>NZ_BMFK01000001.1:263159-2306579 GCF_014638355.1 Priestia taiwanensis | reverse complement strand
ACGGGAGCCACAGGTTCAACAGGAGCCACCGGAGTAACAGGCTCAACCGGAGCAACCGGAGCCACAGGAGCGACAGGAGCGACAGGAGCGACAGGAGCCACCGGTTCAACAGGAGCCACCGGAGTAACAGGCTCAACCGGAGCCACAGGAGCCACAGGAGCCACAGGAGCCACAGGAGTAACAGGTTCAACAGGAGCGACAGGAGTCACAGGAGCAACCGGAGCGACAGGAGCAACGGGAGCCACCGGATTTACTGCCTTTGGAGAATATGGTTTCTTTGCAAGCACGAGTAACCAAACGGTAGCAGCAAATGGTCTTCTTACATTCCCAAATGTTGATGTGTCTACTGCAAATATTAATATTAATGGTACGTTTGATACGATAACAGTGGGGACTGCAGGTATATATTTAATTTCATATGATATCGTTGCCTCGGCTCTCTTATTAACAACTGTATCTTTTGCTTTACAACGTAATGCGGCGAATGTTGCTGGAGGTGGTACGGCGTACGTTGTGAACTTAGGTGGAATAGAAGGAACAGGGCAGACAATTGTTTCATGTAATGCTGGAGATACGTTCCGCGTACAATCGCCGTCTGGAGCTTCTTTAGTCGCATTAGCTACAGTAGGAGTTTCTGCAAGAATTTCATTTACGAAAATATCAAATTAGCATATAGCAAAAAAAGCTTGGATTCCAATTTGGATATTCCAAGCTTTTTTACGTATTGTTTATTTGTTCGGTTATTTGAAACATGGTAACTCCTTCTTATGAAAGTGAATGGTTCATTCCTAAATCTTCGGCTACGTTATTTCCTTCTACAACTAGTTCCATTAATCCGATAATCATTGCGAATACTTTTTTCATGTCATATCTCTCCTTTTGGTTATGTTTGTTGTTCTTGTCTTTATTGTAGGATAGAAGGTGAGTAGAAACTATTGAATGAAATGACAGGAGCCTTACAGTTTTGTAATAGAGGCGTTATTTTCTTATATAAAAAAATTGGACCTTTTTATGAAAAGATCCAATTTGAAATGAATAGTACTATTATGTTCGTTTAAAGTGTCCCATGATTTCAACGGTTTGTGTGATGTTTACAAAGGCGTGGTTATCGACTGTTCGAATTAGTCGTTTCACGTCACTTAACTCATAACGTGTAACAACGGTATACAGGACTTTTTTGTTTGTATTCGTATAAGCGCCAACTGCATCTACCATTGTGACACCGCGACTGCATCGATCTAATAATGCTTGTTTTAATTCTAAGCCATGCTCTGTCACAATCATTACTGTTAATTTGACGTGTTTGGAATGGATAGTATCAATTACTTTAGTGCAGACGAACTGGGCAATAATTGTGTAGAAGGTCATGTCCCATCCAAAGATGAATCCTGCAATAACAAGTAAGATACAGTTAAATGTAAATGTGATAATACCAAGAGAAACATCTTTATATTTTGAGATGATTAGTCCGATAATATCGAATCCACCCATAGAAGATGAAAAACGGAAAATAATACCGAGTGATACACCATATAATACGCCGCCAAAAACGGCCGAAAGTAAAATGTCGTGTGTTGCTTCTTGTACAGGAATAAAACTCATTGCAATGGAAGAAGTACCAATCGAGAATACACTTAAAAGCGTTAACTTCTTACCTAGGTGAAAATAGCTTAGTAAGAATAATGGAATATTTAATAGAAAGATTAATGCGCCGATATCATGACCGGTAATATAACCAATAATCATCCCGATACCAGCGAATCCACCACTTAACATATGATGGGGAATAATGAAAATATTCATTGCTAGTGCATAAATAATTGATGCTATAAATAATGCGGTAAATTGGATGATATGCTCTAATTTTATTACCTTTAAAAGGGATAAAAGCTTATAAAGAGCATCAGGAATAGATTCTGCTTTGGCTGTTTTAGACATGTTGTTTTTCATCTCCATAGTGTTTTAAAATAACATATTTTCAGTTTTGAACAACAGAATGATACTCCTTTTATATGAATAGTACAACAGTTTTTTAGTAAAAAATGTTGCCAATTTATTATTTTCGAAAATATAAGAAGGGCCTCTACTTCCCAAAGAAATAGAGGCCCTCTGTGTATTACTATACTTCCATCATTTTTACTAATTTTTTAGAGATAAGAATGAGGATAATCCCTAATAAGATTGCTAATCCACCAATTAATAAAAAGATGTGGAAGAATCCTAATGTATTTGTATAAGCAGATAACAGACCTGCTAAGAAATTGGCTACACCTGTACTTGCTAACCATGCACCCATTAAGACTGAAGCGTATTTTATAGGAGCAAGCTTTGTAACCATTGATAGACCTACTGGTGATAAGCATAGTTCTCCTAATGTGTGTAAGAAGTACGTACCGACCATAAAGATATAATGTGCTTTTATTACATTGTTTGCAGGATCACTACCTGTTTGCATAACAGCTAATACTAACACCATAAATCCAGTTCCAAGTAGAATCATACCAAGTCCCATTTTGACAGGAATACTTAAGTCGCCTCGTTTTGAGTTCGCTAATTTGACCCAAAGAAGAGACATCACAGGTGCTAATAACACGATGAACAATGGATTTAGTGATTGGAACCAAGAAACAGGAACTTCCCATCCATTTACGCTACGATCAACGAAATCTCTCGTATAAATAGATAAGGAGTTACCAGCTTGTTCAAATCCCATCCAGAAGAACATAACAAATCCAGCTAATATTAAAATAACCCATGTGCGTTGTTTTTCTTGTTTTGTTAGTGGTACTTTTTTGTCAATTTGTTGTGTGTCTACTTTTTGGTTCGTTCTTGTTTTACCGATGTCACCTAAATAACGATCTCCAAGTAGGTTAAATAGTAACTGACCGATTAGCATTCCGATTGCTGCTGCTAAAAATCCGTATTTAAATCCGTAAGAAATAACACCATCTATGTTCGTTTTGAATAAATCCTCTGCTAAGAATCCACATATTAATGGTGCAAAGAAAGCCCCAATATTGATTCCCATATAGAAAATCGTGAAGGCAGAGTCACGACGCTTATCATTTTCCTCATATAATTCCCCAACTAATGTTGAAATGTTAGGTTTGAAGAATCCATTTCCGATAATTAATAAAGCGATACCGATCCAAAATCCTGAATGTGCTTGATCAAAGAAGAGAACAAGGTTCCCGATTGCCATTGTAATACCACCGATGGTAATGGCAAGTCTTTTATTCATAAATGTATCTGTTATATATCCACCAAGAACCGGAGTCAGGTAACATGACATTGTATAAAAACCGTAAATTGTAGATGCGATAGCTGCTTCATATCCTAATCCGCCGTTTACAACAGCTGTCGTTAAATAAAGAATAAGAATACCGCGCATTCCATAGTAACTGAAGCGTTCCCACATTTCTGTGAAGAAAAGTAGGTACAATCCAGGTGGGTGTTTTGATGAGTTTTTTTGTTGATTTATTTCTATAGTCGTGCTCATTTTTATACCTCCGGATGATTATTTATTCTATATAATTATTTTAGTAAAATAATTAGTAGGTAGTCAATGGATGAAAATGGTAAAAGAAGGAGTGAGGATAGATATTATTGTAAGAAAAGTTTGTAGATAGCTAGTATAAATGCCATTTCTGCAAAAAATAAAAAAATAGAAAAAAGAGGAAACAAATCTATTTACAACTCAAATTAGTGGGAGTATAATTTCGTTCATAATACAAATACCGTAAATCGCTGAATCCATTTTGGAGCGGGGGAACCGAATCGATGATTTAATCATCCTGGGGTGAATTCTTGAAAAAGATAGGGCTACTCTCAAAGCCCGAATCCGACAGCTAACTTCGTAAGCGTTCAGAGAGAAGGGGCGTGTAGGGTATGAAATATTTATTTAACATGGGTTAATACCTAGTACGATAACGAACTTAACAGCATATAATTCGATAAATCGCTGAGTCTATTATTAGAGCGGGGGAACCAATTTTGTGACGTTTTGTCACTTGGGGTGAATTCTTGAAAAAGATAGGGCTACTTCCAAGGCCCGAATCCGACAGCTAACCTCGTAAGCGTTTCGGGAGAGGATTACAATGTGCCTTTTTTTGACACTGAGTAATACCTCAGTGTCTTTTTGTTGTCTTTTTTAATGGTAAATATTTACAAAAACGTAAAAAAGGAGCGTAATATATGTTAGATCTCATTATGGGAGCTATTTTTATAACGTTAGTCGTATCAATGGTAGGGTTAATCCGGTGGTCAAATAAAGTAATTCAAGAAGGGAATAAGAAATGATGATGGTGTTATTAGGGATTGTTGGATTAGTCGCGGTGTATCTTGTCTATGCATTATTATATCCAGAGAAATTTTAATAGGGGGAACAGACATTGACTAGTATTTTATTATCCGTTGTTATCATTCTTGTCCTTTTTATTGTTATAGCAAAGCCAACAGGTATGTATTTAGAGAAAGCCTTTCAGTATAAGAACGAACGATTAAATAAAGCATTTGGTTGGATAGAGAAACCAATTTTTAAATTAAGTGGCATTAAAACGTTTCATCAAGGTTGGAAGCAATACGCATTATCACTTGTATTATTAAATGCATGTATGATTGTTGTGGCGTATTTTGTTTTTCGATTCCAAAACTTTTTACCGTTAAATCCAAATGGAATGGAAGGAATGGAACCAACATTAGCATTTAATACGGCGATTAGCTTTATGACAAATACAGATTTACAGCATTATAGTGGGGAAAGTGCATTATCTCATTTATCACAAATGGTACTGATTTTCTTAATGTTTGCTGCTCCAGCAACGACTTTAGCGATTGCGATGGCATTTATTAGAGGATTAGCAGGGAGGAAATTAGGTCATTTTTTGACGGATTTCGTTTATTCAATTACACGTGTTCTTTTACCGATTTCCTTTATTGCGGCGATTGTGTTCGTTGGATTTGGTGTTGTGCAAACGTTGGGATCAAATGTTGTGCTAACAACAGTAGAAGGTGTCGAGCAAGTAATTGCTAGGGGGCCAGTTGCAGCATTTGAATCTATTAAGCTATTAGGAAACAATGGGGGCGGTCATTTCGGTGTAAACTCAGCCCATCCATTTGAAAATCCATCAGCGCTTAGTAACGTCTTACAGTTAATCTTAATGATGCTTGTAACAACTTCTCTTCCGTTTGCTTATGGACGAATGGTTGGCAATAAGAAGCAAGGAAGAGTTATTTTCGCAGCGATGTTCATTTTGTTCACAATTGGTGTTGGTACGTCGTTATATGCTGAATTCCAAGGTAACCCAGCGCTTAGTGCATTAGGAATGGATGCTACGCAAGGGAATATGGAGGGGAAAGAAACACGATTTGGTGTTGTACAGTCATCTATCTTTTCTGTCGTTACAACAGCAGCTGAAACAGGGGCAGTAAATGCGATGCATGATTCATTAACACCAATTGGTGGAATGATTACGTTGTTAAACATGTTACTTAATACCGTGTTTGGTGGAATTGGCGCAGGTTTCATCAACGTAATGATGTATGTGATAATTGCGGTCTTCATTTCGGGATTAATGGTCGGCAGAACACCGGAATTTTTAGGGAAGAAAATAGAAGGAAGAGAAATGAAGTTGATCGCGTTGACATTACTTTTCCAACCGTTATTAATTTTAGGAGCTACTGCGGTTGCGTTATGGACACCACTAGGAAGTGAGACGATTTCAAATCCAGGCTTCCATGGTATATCACAAGTTATGTATGAGTATACGTCGTCTGTAGCGAATAATGGTTCAGGGTTTGAAGGATTAGGAGATGCGACAACATTCTGGAATATTTCAACTGGATTACTCATGTTCTTAGGTCGTTTCTTCGGTTTAGTGACGATGTTGGCAGTGGCAGAGTCACTTCGATCAAAGCCAGTTGTAGCTGAAACAATCGGAACATTCCGAACAGATACGAGCTTATTTGGTGGTATTTTCGTTGGTACAGTTTTATTAGTTGGTGCATTAACATTTTTCCCGGCTTTAGTGTTAGGACCAATCGCAGAATTTCTGACTTTGAAATAAGGGAACGGAGGATATAGCAATGGGTAAACCATCTTATATAGAGCAACAAAAGCGTCTTCAAGTAGTAAATCAAGCAGTTAGTGAAGAAGAAAGAATAGAGAGAGCTAGAATGTTAGAAGAAGATATTGTACGGCAAGCGTTAAAGCAATCTGTGTTGAAGTTGAATCCAGCTGTGATGATAAAAAATCCAATTATGTTTGCTGTAGAAATCGGATTCTTTATCACACTTGTTTTACCATTTACATCACTAGAAAGCAGTATGGTGCCGGCTTGGTTTAATCCAATTGTTTCACTTGTTCTATTGTTTACTGTATTGTTTGCGAACTTTGCAGAGGCACTTGCAGAAGGACGTGGAAAGGCGCAAGCTAATTCATTGAAACAATCGAAAAAAGAAATTCACGCTAATTTGATGAAGAGTGATGGAACACTTGTAAAGGTTGCATCAACAGAATTGAAGAAAGGTGATATTGTCTTCGTTAAACAAGGTGAGATGATTCCGGGTGATGGGGAAGTTGTTAAAGGTTTGGCTTCGGTTGATGAATCAGCCATAACTGGTGAATCAGCTCCTGTTATGAAAGAAGCAGGTGGAGATTTCAGTTCAGTAACAGGCGGCACGATGGTTGTCAGTGACGAATTAACAATTCTTATTACAAGCAATCCTGGAGAATCGTTCATCGATAAGATGATTGCATTAGTAGAAGGGGCAAAGCGTCAAAAAACACCGAACGAAATTGCGCTCCATACAGTGCTGATGAGTTTAACACTTATTTTCTTGATTGTTGTTGTGACGTTACCAGTTTTCACTAGTTACTTAGGATTTGAGTTAGATATTGCGATTTTGATCGCGCTACTCGTTTGTTTAATTCCGACGACAATTGGTGGATTGTTATCTGCAATCGGTATTGCTGGAATGGACCGTGTAACGAAATTTAATGTATTGGCGATGTCTGGTAAAGCAGTAGAGGCTGCGGGAGATATTAACACAATTATTCTGGATAAAACAGGAACAATTACATTCGGTAATCGTATGGCATATACACTTGTGCCAGTTGGTGAAGAACGTCTTGATGAAGTGGCAAAATGGTCGGCAGTTAGTTCCATTTTAGATGAGACACCAGAAGGGCGCTCGGTTATTGATTATGTACAAAGTAAGGCATATCCATATAATGAAGCGATGATTAATGGTGGTGAATTTGTACCATTCAAAGCAGAAACGCGTATGAGTGGTATTGATTTACGAGATGGAACAAAAGTAAGAAAAGGGGCAGTGCAAGCGATTGTTGAGTGGGTGAAGGAACAAGGTGGACGTATTCCACACGATACACTGAAGAAGGCTGATCAAATTGCGGCAGAAGGTGGGACACCCTTAGCGGTAGCTGTAAATGGCCATTTGTATGGATTAATCTATTTGAAAGATACAGTAAAGCCTGGTATGCGAGAGCGATTCGATCAATTACGTAAAATGGGTATTAAAACGATTATGTGTACAGGTGATAATCCATTAACAGCTGCAACTATTGCCAAAGAAGCAGGTGTAGATGAGTTTATTGCAGAATGCAAACCAGAAGATAAGATTGAAGTAATTAAAACAGAGCAAGCAAAAGGAAAGTTAGTTGCAATGACAGGAGACGGTACAAATGATGCGCCTGCATTAGCACAAGCAGACGTTGGTTTAGCGATGAATAGTGGTACAGCAGCTGCAAAAGAAGCAGCAAATATGATTGATTTAGATTCGAACCCAACGAAAATCATTGAAGTTGTTTCCATTGGAAAGCAGTTATTAATGACAAGAGGAGCATTAACGACATTTAGTATTGCAAACGATATTGCAAAGTATTTCGCAATTATCCCAGCGATGTTTATGTTAGCTATTCCAGAGATGGAAGTATTAAATATCATGCACTTACATTCTCCTATTTCTGCGATTCTATCAGCGTTAATCTTCAACGCTATCATTATCCCATTGTTGATTCCGCTAGCAATGAAGGGAATTGCATATAAGCCAATGAGTTCAAATGCATTGCTACGTCGCAATTTATTTATCTACGGATTTGGTGGAGTAGTTGTTCCGTTCATCGGAATTAAGTTAATTGATTTAATCGTCGCATTATTTATATAGGAAGAAAAGGAGTCGAGAAGAATGAATGAGAAACAAAGTATAGTTGGACCAATTCTCCGTTTAACAGTTGTTATGCTTGTTTTATGTTGCTTCCTTTATCCGCTAGCGGTAACAGGTGTAGCACAAGCCATTTTTCCAGCAAAGGCTGAAGGAAGTTTCATTTATAATGAAAAGGATGAAATCATTGGTTCGGAGTTAATCGGTCAGCAATTTACAAGCCCACGATACTTCCATGGACGTGTGTCTAGCGTAGAATATAAAGGGGATTCCTCAGGTTCTAATAACTACGCTCCTTCGAATAAAGATTTAGTAGCGAGAACAGAGCAGTCGTTAGAAGAGTGGAAAAAAGCCAATCCGACAGTACCAGTATCAGAAGTGCCAATTGATTTAGTAACCAACTCAGGATCGGGATTAGATCCACATATTAGTCCAGCAGCTGCTTATGTACAAGTAGAGCATGTGGCGAAAGAAAGAGGAATGAACAAAGCTACATTGAATCAATTAGTAGCACAACATATTGAAATGAAAGATTTAGGACTTTTTGGAGAGGACAAAGTGAATGTATTGAAATTAAATGTTGCGCTAGATCAATTAACGAAATAATGAAGAGAAGGAATACCTCAGTCTTATTACAGATTGGGGTATTCCTGCATGTATAGGAGGATGGGGTATGCAACGAAGGACACCGGAAGAATATTTAGCTGAAATTAAGGAGAGTAAACGTGGGAAGTTGAAGGTATATGTAGGGGCCGCGCCAGGAGTTGGAAAGACGTATAAAATGTTACAAGATGCGCATGATTTATATCGAGAAGGTATGGATATTGTTATTGGATATGTAGAAACGCATGGACGGAAAGAAACAGAGGAAATGATAGGTGACTTAGAGCAAGTCCCTATGAAGATAATTATGTATAAAGAGAAAGCATTCCAAGAGGTGGATGTTGAAGCAATTAAGAAGCGTGCCCCGCATATTGTGGTAATTGATGAACTTGCACATACGAATATCCCAGGGTCCAAACATTCGAAGCGGTTTCAAGATATTGAAGAGATTATAGAGGCAGGGATAGATGTATTTTCCGCAATGAATATTCAACATTTAGAAAGTGTGCATGATATTGTCCAACAAATTACGGGTGTAGCAGTTCGCGAACGTGTACCAGATACATTGCTACAAAAGGTGAATGAAATTCAGCTAATTGATATTCCGCCTGAAATGTTGCAAAAGAGGTTGCTAGAAGGAAAGATATATAAGAAGGAAAAAATTGAGCGTAGCTTGCACAATTTTTTTACATTAAATAATTTAGGTGCATTGAGAGAATTGGCACTGCGAGAAGTTGCCGATGATGTAGACGAGAAAATCCATGTTACAGGGATAAAGGAGCGTATTTTAGTATGTGTCCAAAATGGGCCAACTGCGGAAAAGCTTATTCGCCGTGGATGGAGAATGGCAAATAGATTGAATGCGGAGTTATATATTGTAACGGTGGAGCGGGATGCAATAGAAGATATGTCACAAGTGAAACGAGAAATCGTTAGTAAATGGGAGAAGCTTTCCAAACAATTTCATGCAACTTTTTTAATAGAAAAAATGAGTCATCGCACAGCTGCAAAGGCAATTAGCGACATAGCGAAAAAATTACAAGTAACACAAATTCTACTAGGGCAATCGGCAAGAACAAGATGGGAGGAAATTACGAAAGGTTCTATTGTGAATACAATTATGCGTGAAACAAAAAACATCGATATTCATATCGTTTCTGATGATCGGTAAGGGTGTGAAAATGGAGATAGTGGAAAAAGATAGTACAACTTTCTCTTTATAATATAATTTCAAACGTGTACAATAATAGAAAAAATAGAATTATTAGGTGGGTATGAAATGTTCCAATCGAAATTTTTCCGAGCGTGTTATGGAATTCTACTAGTGTTCCTGATTGTTTATTTAGGAACGAAGATAGACTTCATCTTTAAACCGATTGTCGTTCTGTTTAATACAATTTTCTTCCCGTTATTAATTGCAGGGGTATTGTATTATCTATTCCGACCAATTGTTTTCTTCTTAGAGAAGAAGAAAATCCCGCGAACGTTGTCTATTTTACTGATTTACATAGGGGCCGCGGCGTTATTTACACTATTAATTATTACGGTATTCCCAATTTTGTGGAAGCAAATTACAGATTTAATCAATCAAATTCCTGCTTTTGCAGACGAAATTACTTTCATGGTAAAAGATGTGATGGACTCGAAGTGGTTCATGGAAGTGCAACAAACTTCTGCTTTTAACTTAGATAGTATTATTTCAACTGCAACAGGGTATGCGACGGAATTCTTAAAAGGTATAACGACTAATATTACTGGATTTATCGGTGTTGTAACGAATGTTGTGATGATTTTCGTGACAGTACCAATTGTACTCTTCTATTTATTAAAAGAAGGAGAAAAGGCACCAGTTAACTTATTACGTTTCCTTCCAAAAAATCGTCGCGAAAATGGGAGAGCGATTTTAACTCAGATGGATGACACAATCAGCTCTTATATTCAAGGGCAAGTGTTAGTAAGTACATGTGTCGGAACATTGTTACTTATTGGCTACTGGATCATTGGAATTGAGTACGCGTTGTTATTAGCAATTGCAGCGATGCTTACGAATGTTATCCCTTATTTAGGTCCAATTCTAGCAACGATTCCGGCATTGTTTGTGGCACTAGCAGACGATAATTCAATGATGGTTGTATATGTATTAATTGTTATGACGGTTGCTCAACAAATTGAAAGTAACTTTATTTCTCCACAAATCATGGGTAATAAGTTAGAGATGCATCCAATTACAATCATCTTCATTATTTTAGCTGCGGGTAGTTTAGCAGGTGTGTTAGGAGTTATTCTAGCAGTACCATTCTACGCTATTATGAAGGTGTTAGTATCGAATATTTATCGTTTAATCATGTTACGTTATCCAGAAGAGAAATAAAAAAATAAAAAATCCTTGTTTCGTTGTAGACAAGGATTTTTGCTTTTAGAAATGAGGGATTCAATGAAAGGAATTGGCTTAGTATTAGAGGGAGGTGGCATGAGAGGTGTATACACAGCAGGGGTATTACAGTTCTTTATGGAAAAAGAGTTATATATTCCATACGTTATAGGGGTATCTGCTGGTGCGTGTAATGGTTCTTCTTATATATCAAAGCAAAAAGAAAGAAATAAAATGACGAATATTGACTATATTACGCATCCAGATTACATATCGTATCGACGATTCTTTCAAAAGAGAGAGTTATTCGGAATGGATTTTCTGTTTCATGATTTACCAATGAAGCATGTACCTTTTAACTTTGAAGCGTTTATTCATAGCGAGCAACGTTTTGTGGTTGGAACAACGGATTGTCATACGGGACAGGCTGTTTATTATGATAAAGATGAGTTAAATAAAGATTTATTAACAATCCTTCGTGCATCAAGCTCGTTACCATTTGTCGCACCTATGGTGGAATTTCAAGGGAAAACATTGTTAGATGGAGGAATTAGTGATCCAATTCCATTGAAAAAGTCAGAACAAGATGGGAATAAGAGAAATATTGTCATTCTTACTCGGAATGAAGGATATGTAAAGAAAAAATCGAGTATGTTCTGGGTAGCAAAACAAAAATTAAAGGGATATGAAGGATTAGCAGATTCGTTATATAATCGATACCGTGTATACAATGAGACAGTTACTTATATGGAACAAAAGGAACGAGAAGGGAACGTTTTTATCCTGCGACCGAAGAGGAAATTAGAAGTGGGAAGAGTGGAACGGAATCCTGAGCGACTAGAAGCTTTGTATAATGAAGGATACAATGATGCGAAAGAACAGTTTGAGCCGCTATCTGAGTGGCTGAATAAATAAATACGATAGAGAGAGCTTCATATAACGTATGAAGCTCTTTTTTGTTGAGAAACAAAAATGGGTATAAATTTCTGAATATTTTTATTAGAAGTCTATTTACATACCCCTATGGGGTATGGTATAACATAAGTGTAGATAATGATTTTTAAGGGGGGTATATTCAAAGCTGGTTATATACACAAACTAATTGCAGTAAATATACAACTATTGACATACATGCTTAAAGGAAGTGATAAATATGTCGCAATGTGAGAAAGATGAGACAAAAGAAGAAAAGTCATGTTGTTCGCATATAAATACATCGCAAATCGATCGTGCGAAAGAAAAGAAAAATCTCATCAATCGTTTAAATCGAATTGAAGGACAAATTCGAGGTGTAAAAGGAATGATTGAGAAAGATACGTATTGTGATGATGTGCTGAACCAACTAGCTGCGGTGCAAGCTGCTTTAAATGGAGTAGGTAAGCTAATACTCGAGAACCATATGAAGACGTGCGTTATTGAGCGTATTGAAAAAGGTGAGTATGAAGTAGTCGATGAACTGTTAAAAACGATGAATAAATTAATCAAATAATAGGAGGAAAATAAAATGAGTCAAACAGTATTAAAAGTAGAAGGTATGTCTTGTGGTCATTGTGTAGCAGCAGTTGAAGGAGAACTTACAAAATTAGGTGTAGTGGGTAAAGTTGATTTAGGGAAGAAAGAAGTAGCAGTAGATGTATCGAATACAGATGTAACAATTGATCAAGTGAAAGACGCAATTGAAGATCAAGGATATACAGTTATTGCGTAATAAAATGTATAGTTTGCGTCTATCGGTAAGATAGACGCAAAAAAATACACCAAAATATACCCTTAGGGGGTATGGAGGGATACAGATGATGAATACATCAGTGAAAATCGAAGGAATGACATGCGCTGCATGTGCGAATCGTATTGAAAAAGGTTTGAGTAGATTAGATGGTGTCGAGCAAGCGAACGTAAACTTTGCGTTAGAAAAAGCTACGATTTCTTATAATGAAAAGCAAACTTCTTTAGAATCAATTGAAGCGAAGATAGAAGACCTTGGGTACGGGGTTGTTAAGCAGGCGACGGATTTGGCTATAACAGGAATGACGTGTGCAGCATGTGCCAATCGAATTGAAAAAGTCGTGGGTAAACAAAATGGTATTTCTAAAATAAATGTTAATGTGACGTTAGAAACAGCACACGTTGAGTATTCAGATAGTGAAATTAGTATCGAGGAGATTGTACAAAAGATAGAAAAGTTAGGATTTGGAGCTACGATCAAAACGAAGGAATCAGGTGCGTCATCAGAGGGTAAGAAAGATGCTATTAAGGAACAAAAACGAAAGCTCCTTATTTCCTCTATTCTATCTATCCCTTTATTATGGACGATGGTTACTCACTTTTCATTTACATCATGGATTTGGTCACCAGAAATATTAATGAATCCATGGGTACAGTTTATCCTTGCGACACCGGTTCAATTTTACATTGGAAAGCAGTTTTATGTAGGGGCATATAAAGCACTTCGCAATAAGAGTGCAAATATGGATGTGTTAGTTGCATTAGGAACATCGGCTGCGTATTTTTATAGTCTGTATCTAACATTAGTCGCGCCTCCAGGGCACCATATTTCGCTATATTATGAAACGAGTGCAGTATTAATAACATTAATTATATTAGGTAAATTATTTGAATCTCTTGCAAAAGGAAAATCCTCAGAAGCAATTAAGAAACTAATGGGACTCCAAGCGAAGACAGCTATTGTTATTCGCGATGGTCGAGAAGTAGGTATTTCACTTGAAGAGGTAATTGTTGGCGATACAATTCTTGTAAAGCCAGGTGAGAAAATTCCGGTTGATGGTATCGTATTAGAAGGAACGTCAGCGGTAGATGAATCGATGTTAACTGGTGAAAGTATTCCAATCCAGAAGCAATCTGGTGATGAAGTAATCGGGGCAACAGTGAACAAAAACGGTTCGTTAAAAATTAAAGCATTAAAAATTGGTAAAGATACAGCATTGGCACAAATTATTAAAGTAGTAGAAGAAGCACAAGGATCAAAAGCACCTATCCAGCGTGTTGCAGATGTCATTTCAGGTGTATTCGTTCCAATTGTTGTTGGAATTGCAATTGTGGCATTCCTTGTTTGGTTCTTCCTTGTGGAGCCAGGAAACTTTGCGGGTGCGTTAGAGAAATTAATTGCAGTACTTGTTATTGCATGTCCATGTGCGCTAGGATTAGCAACTCCAACATCTATTATGGCTGGATCAGGTAGAGCAGCTGAGTATGGCATTTTATTTAAAGGTGGCGAACATTTAGAAGCGACACACAAAATCAATACAGTTCTTGTTGATAAGACAGGAACAGTAACTCAAGGTAAGCCCGCTTTAACAGATGTATTTCATGAAGCTGCAATCACTGAAACAGACTTCTTACGTATTGTCGGTAGTGCTGAGCGCAATTCTGAGCATCCATTAGCAGAAGCAATTGTAGAAGGAGTATTAGAGAAAGGAATTACACTTGGTGAAACAAGTGAATTTGAAGCGATTCCAGGTTACGGTATTCGTACAAAAATAGAAGAAAAAGAAGTTGTAATAGGAACACGTAAGTTAATGCAGCAAGAAGGTATTGTAGCAGAGCATGCATATGAGCAAATGGAACAGCTTGAAACAGCAGGGAAGACGGCAATGCTTGTGGGAATTGATGGACAGTATGCAGGTATGATTGCAGTTGCAGATACAATTAAAGAAACATCAAAAGAAGCAGTTGCCAAGCTGAAGGAGTTAGGTATTCAAGTAGTTATGATTACAGGAGATAATGAACGAACAGCACAAGCGATCGCAGCACAAGTTGGTATTGAACATGTTCGTGCACAAGTTCTTCCAGAAGATAAAGCAAATGAAGTGAAAAAGTTCCAAGAACAAGGTAAGAATGTGGCAATGGTCGGAGATGGTATTAATGATGCACCGGCATTAGCTGTGGCGAATATTGGAATGGCAATGGGAACAGGTACGGACGTTGCGATGGAAGCAGCAGATGTAACGCTTATGAGAGGTGACTTACGAAGTATTGCAGATGCAATCTTTATTAGTAAGAAAACAATGCGAAATATTCGTCAAAACTTATTCTGGGCATTGTTCTACAATACGCTAGGTATTCCAGTTGCGGCAGCAGGATTCCTTGCGCCATGGTTAGCAGGAGCTGCAATGGCATTTAGTTCGGTATCCGTTGTACTAAATGCACTGAGATTACAACGAATTAAATTGAAATAATAGCACAAGAAAAAGATAGTTTCGATGGATATCGAGACTATCTTTTTCTTCTAGTAATCACTGTATGATTAAATCATTTTTTCGTACTCGTTGAAGTTTGTGTTGTGCTAGCCGTTTGTGTGCCGCTATTTTTTGGAAGAGGTTTTTTGCCACCGCATCCGCATCCCATAGGAAACACCCCCTTATATTCTACTTATTAGCTACTATATGCAAGGGAAGTTTAGCTTGTTTATGTCTTTTGGCTAATAAACAGTGAGATTCTACTAGAGAACGAAATAAAAAACTACCTTCCTAAGTGGAGGTAGTTTTTTATTTCACATTATTAATGTGGTAAAAAGACTAATTGATAGAAGAATAACACAGCAAACACGTAAATAAGTGGATGCACAGTGCGGAATTGACCTTTTGCAATCTTCATTAACGGATAGAAAATAAATCCTAATGCAATACCAGTTGCGATACTTGATGTTAGTGGAATGCATAAAATAACTAAGAAAGCCGGGAATGCTTCATCAATTTTGTCCCATTCAATTTCTTTAATGGAACCGATCATTAAGCAGCCTACTACGATAAGGGCAGGAGATGTAATAGCTGAAAGTCCTGAAATAGCACCGATTACTGGGCTGAAGAATGCTGCGATAAGGAATAGAACAGCTACAACTAATGATGTTAAACCAGTACGACCACCAGCGGCTACACCAGCAGAAGATTCTACGTAAGCAGTTGATGGGCTTGTCCCGAACATTGAGCCAACTGTTGTAGAGATAGAATCTGATAGTAATGCACGTTCAACGCGAGGTAACTTACCGTCTTTAAACATATTCGCTTTGCTTGCAACACCAAGTAATGTACCTGTCGTATCGAAAATTGTTACGAGTAAGAATGAGAATACAACAGCGTATAAGCTATGTTCAATGACATCTGAGAATGCATCAATTGGATTTGTGATAATAAGTCCTTCTGGTAAGGAAGGCATCGATGTAATCGCACCTCCAAACGTTAACTCACCCATGAAGAAAGCAACGACACTTGTTACAACCATTCCAATAAATAATGCACCGTTCACATTTAAGCACATTAATAAAAGGGTAACTGTTAAGCCGATGAATGTTAAAATAACAGAATTTGAATGAAGGTTACCTAGTCCGATTAAGTTTGCATCATTTGCAACGATAACGCCTGCCATACGAAGACCTAAGAAGGCAATGAATAAACCGATACCAGCTGCAATTGCATGTTTTAATGAATGTGGAATTGCTTCAATTAATTTTTTTCGGAATGATGTAAAGGATAGAAGTAAAAAGATTAAACCTGCTACAAAAACAGCAGCGAAAGCAACTTGGTATGTAACACCGTTATTACCAACAACAGAATAAGCGAAGTATGCGTTAATGCCCATGCCTGGTGCAATAGCAATTGGATAATTAGCGAAGAATGCCATTAATAATGTACCAATTAATGCTGCGATAATTGTTGCTGTAAATGCTTGTTCAAATGGTACACCAGCGTCTTTTAAAATGATTGGATTGACAATAATGATGTATGCCATCGTTAGGAATGTTGTTAAACCAGCATACATTTCTGTTTTTACGGTCGTTCCATTTTCTTTTAATTTAAATATATTAAACATATGAAAGCTCCTTTATTACGAATGATTTAACCAACAATTATATATAGTATTCGTTTTTTGATTAATAATCAAGGGTTATTTATTGGAAATGCACATAAAAAACAACGAAAAAACTTTTTCGTGGGATAAGTGTACTTGTTAAGGAAACAATAATTTGTATATTTTGTAGTATATGGAGGATATTGATGAACCATTCAATGAATCGTGAACAAGGACAACCGCCACAACATCAAACGAGGAAACCGGGAATAGAAGCACGAATGAATCCAATTCCAGTTACCGATAACGTGCAGTATAAAGGAAGTGGCAAACTTCAAGGGAAAACAGCAATTATTACAGGGGGAGATAGTGGAATTGGTAAGGCAGTTACACTTGCTTTTGTGAAAGAAGGCGCGAATATAGCAATTGTATATTTAGATGAACATGAGGATGCGAAGAAGACGAAGCAACTCATTGAACAATATGGAGGAAGATGTGTATTGTTTGCAGGAGATATTGGTGATGAGACTTTTTGTCAATCTGTTGTGCAACAAACGATGGATACGTACGGAGGTATTCAAATTTTAGTAAATAATGCAGGAGAACATCAACCACAAAATGGATTAGAGAATATAGAGAAAACGCAGCTACAGAAAGTATTTGCGACGAATGTGTTCTCGTATTTTTATTTCGCCAAGGCGTGTTTACCACATTTCACAGAGGGAGCAAGTATCATTAATACGACCTCTGTAACTGCGTATAAAGGAAATGAAAAGCTCCTCGATTATTCGGCTACGAAGGGAGCTATTGTTAGTTTCACACGTTCTTTGTCACAATCCCTTGTGTCAAAAGGTATACGAGTAAATGGAGTAGCACCAGGTCCTATTTGGACACCTCTCATTCCTTCTAGTTTCCCTGCTCACGAAGTTGCGATGTTTGGTACAGATGTGCCGATGAAACGAGCGGGCCAACCGTATGAACTAGCGGCATCTTACGTGTATTTAGCTTCAGACGATTCTTCGTACATGACAGGTCAAATTTTACATTTGAATGGTGGAATTATTGTGAACGGCTAAAAAAGGAAATCATACTTTTTTGCGGTAAGCGAAAGCTACAAGTGTAAGGTTAAATAGAGGGAGTGTTCATATGAAGAAAGCTATTTTTCTTATGGTACTAGCACTCGTTTTTCTTACACCGCAATTAAGCGTTCATGCTGATGGCCCAGATCAGATGATTATTATTAATAAAGTGAACAATCAATTATATTATTTTGACGATGGTACGTTAATTAGGCAATTTCCAGTGGCAACAGGAAAAGAAGATACACCAACGCCAGAAGGAGCATTTACACTGGCGAATAAAATTAAAAATCGTCCATGGTATAAAGAGAATATTCCAGGAGGAGCAGCCAACAATCCACTTGGAAAAAGGTGGCTTGGATTAAAGGTCGGACATAATCGCGGACATATGTATGGAATACATGGAAATATTCGTGAAAGTTCAATTGGAAAATATGTAACAAATGGCTGTATTCGTATGCATAATAATGATGTATATTGGCTATTCAATCAAGTTGCTGTAGGTACACCAGTTATTGTGACACGTTTCCAAGGAAATGTGGAGGAATTTGCTGCTCGTAGTGGTTACCATGTAATGACGTGGGACGGTGAGATGGTCGATGAATTTCAAATTGGCCGAGTAGAGACGTTAAGGCCAATGAAGCTATATTCTTACAATGAAAAAGGTGAACCGATTGCGATGCAGTGGGTTCCAGCGAATACGAGATACCAAGTATATGCAACTGATGGAAAAGGTACGTATACGGTAGGAAGTAATAAGTATTTGTTATATACGACACCGAATGATACAAAATATGAATTGGTACCTTCCTATATAAAAAGATAAGGCGCATCTCTCGTTGGATGTGCCTTATCTTTTTATATAACATTTGTTATGTGTATAGTTTGTATTAAAAAGATACAAATATCTTATTTGTTCTCTTTGCGCCATTTTGTGAATTCGAGAAACTCCCGGAATTGTTCCTTTGATACACCAGAATTCATCGCATCTTTCACTAGTTGTGTCCATTCATGATCAAGAGAGTCATCTTCTATTACTTCATCATGAAGAAGAGCGTTCACCGGTAGAGCAAGAACAGTGGCTACTTTCTCAAGAAATTGAATCGATGGATTTTGTTGAATGTTACGTTCAATGGAGCTAATATATGATTTGGCTACTCCTGCTTTCTCGGCTAGTTCGCTTAAAGAAATACCACGTTGCATTCTATATTTTTTAATGCGTTCTCCAATCATGTTTTTTACATATCCCTTCTTCGTTGATTCATTATTTTATCATTATACCATATGCTTATCAGAAGGATAAGTAAATATTGTGAATAATTAGCTAATTACCTAATTTGGTTAATTGTTTTCTAGTTAACTATTTTTCTTCGGTTGCCTGTTGCAAGAATTGTAGGACGTCTTGAGGAGAAAGCCCTAGTTGTTTGGCTTGCTTCATTAAATCAATCCATTCGATATCTAGAGATTCTATCTCTGCATTTTGTATGGTCATGCCATACCTCCTATTCATTAGTTAGTTGGTTATCGTGCTTATAAAAAGTATGAGGTATGACATGGTTGCACAGGCTTCTCTTTTCATAATTCTATTATAAAGAAAAAACTAGATAATCCAAGATATTTCCAGATATTATTTACTAAATATTCTAACAAAAATAGACAGAAAATGAGTCTTTAGTTCATTTTCTGTCTATTTTTGTTATTAACGTGGTCTAAATGTATGACAACATGTTTCGCCACTATGAACGGCAGAACTTTGTAGTTGCCCATCTAGTACTGCGTTTGTAAATGTGTTGTTCCCTTGGTCACCGTATTCGTATGCTTCTGTTTGAACAATGATGGAATTAGCATTGCAGAAATTCCCTTGTCCCCAATGTGCACAGTTGGCTACACTACATCTTACTTCTGGCATAGAATCATTCCTCCTTCACAATTATAGTGTCAGCAGTTTTGGATGATCACATGCCATGTGTTTTTTTCCTTATTTATTAAGAAAATGGAGACTCTCTCTTTTTTTGTATACTTTTTGCGAATGAAATGGTAACGGCTGTTCCTTTAGAAGGATGGCTATGAATACGTAAGGTACCATTATGTAGCTGGACAATTTGTTGTACGATGGCTAAGCCGAGTCCAGTTCCTTCTTTGTTCGCATTGACTTGATAAAACGATTGCTTTACTTTCTTAATATGTTCAGAAGAAATACCGATGCCTTCATCAATAACTTGAAGGATGGCATTACGTCTATCTTCTTTGATAACGACAGTAATCTTCGTATGTGGAGGGGAATATTTCATCGCATTATCAATTAGATTAATTAAGACTTGTTTAATTCGATTTTGATCCGCCAAGATAAATGGCGTGGCTTGGATTAAGCATTGTAAGTGGATGTTCTTCTTCTCCGATTTGAGACGGTATTGGAAAATCACTTCGTCTACGATATCTGATAACGATACGTTTGTTAATGATAATTTAATTTTTCCTGCTTGGAATTGGGAGAAATCGAGTAGCTCTTCCACAAGCCCAATTAACCGATTCGTTTCAGAAGAAATGATGTTAAAAGCCAATTTTGTTTCTTCTTTATCTGCCAAATCACCTAATAGCATCGTCTCACTCCATCCTTTAATACTCGTTAAAGGAGTGCGTAATTCGTGTGAAACAGAAGAAATAAATTCATTCTTTACATTATCGGATTTGACAATTTCGTCTGCCATATAATTTAATGTTTTAGCCAGTGTCCCAATTTCGGCCTCATAATCCTCATTTAATTTAATATTGAACCTACCTTGTGCCATTTGCTTGGATGCTTCTGTCATTGTTCGGATTGGCCGCGTGATAGAATTGGCTAGCGTAAAGCTAATTAAGAAGACAATGGCCATAATACAAACACCTACAACAATGGAAGCAGTATAAATGTTACGTAAAATCTTCTTCGTCGCCTCAATGGATGTTATATAGCGTAGAACACCGATTGTTTTATCATGGCTAACGATAGGAGTAGATACGGCAAATATTCGTTCATTTGTTGCTTCATTCCTTCCCTGCCAAGACGAACGATTTCCTTGTATTGCTTGTTGGACGTCGATTGTATCTATGTTCTCCTTTACTTCAAAACCGCTAGAGGAGGTAATGACGGATTGGTTTAAATCGATAATTTGTACAGTTGTATCGTTATTCTTTACTACATTCAATAAATAAGTAGCTTCTTGTTCCAATGATTCTTCATCTGAAATCCCTAAGCTTTTAATAACGGATGAGGTAACATCGGAATAGCTAGTTAGTGTCCGCTCAATACCAACATAGTAATACGAATGCATAAAGAGGGAGAATACAACGCCCACTAGTAAGAGGGTAATAGAGATAACGAGCATATAGTGTCCAACAATTTTACTCTTTAGGCTGTTTAGTTGGAGTTTTCTGCCCATTGATAACCATACCCCCATACTGTAATAATCCATTTTGGATTGGATGGATTTTCTTCGATTTTTTGACGGATACGTCTAATGTTTACATCTACAATTTTGGTATCTCCAGGGTAGTCTAATCCCCATACCTCATCTAGTAAATCATTCCTGCTAAGCGGTTGATTTTTATTTCGCATTAACAATTGGATTAATGCAAATTCGGTAGGAGTTAAATCAGTTATTTTTCCATTCATCGTAATTTGTTTTGTTTTTGGATTTAGTGGGAATTCTGTCTGTTTTGTTGCAATAGGGACTTTCCCATGAACGCTTATACGTCGAAGCAGTGATTGAATACGAGCAATTAGCTCTGTTGGGCTAAATGGCTTATTCATGTAATCGTCTGCACCGAGAGCTAAGCCATGGACACGTTCTACTTCCTGTGTACGAGCAGTGAGCATAATAATACCAATTGTTTCATTTTGTTCTCGTATTTTTCTACATACTTCAAATCCATCGATACCTGGTAACATGACATCGAGTAAGATAACATCGACCTTTTGTTGGTGAAGAATGGAAAGAGCTTCTTCTCCAGAAGGAGCTTCAAGGATATGAAATCCGTGACGCTTTAAATTAATTTTGATAAATCCGCGAATACTATCCTCATCTTCAACAATTAAAATATTGTTCATTATAAAAACTCCTTTCTATTCCTGTATGTGGAAAAATTTTTGATATGTGTCCGTTTGGAATGTTGAAACAAAGACATGGTGACTTGTTTGTTTTAAAATGTATTGTTTAGAATTATCATCCCATTTCTCAATTGGAATTGCTTGAATGTCGAATAATATTTTATTTGTCCTTCCATCAACAAAGTGAATGGAATTGTCTTTCCTTGTAAGTTTTAAATTGGTTGGCCACTCCTTTGGAATAGTGAAATCATAGGAAAGATTTGTATCATAATAATGTCTTTCTATTAAGCGGAATTCATCTTTCCCATCCCATTGGTAGTAACCAGTGATAAAGGGCAATTGATTTGTTAAATATTGTTCGGCTGTATGCTCATCTTTTAACATCGGGATGGAAAGTTCCATGATGCCATCATTATTGATATCTCTTGATTCAGTAGAAAAAGGCTTTTGTTGAAACATTTGTAGAGATTGATTTGGTATCGCGACTAATTTTTCATTTTGTTCATAGTAAATATTTAAATTCCTTACTGGATCAGCTAATTCATATGTATATAACAAAATACCTTTTTTGTCTGGGGCAATTGTGCCACTTTCAAGGAAATAATAAGCATTTTTATCGTTATGAATAGGAAGTTGATGATAAATTTGTAGGCTGTTATTAACGAAAGAATATTTATTTAGGAACATCGATTTCCTTCGTCTTTTTTCGATGTCTTTGTTTTGTTTCGGCTGGATTGCTAACGTGTATAGTTCTGTATTTCCATCGTTATCCATATCCTCTACAATGAGTTCTTCGTAAGGTGCGTTTAGAACAGTATGAATTTGGTCATCTATTAATTGATATACAAATACGTTTTTGCTTCTAGTTTCTTCTCCAATGCCTAAAATAATGTCGTTGTTCCCATCATCAGTGATATCTTTGAACAACACTTTATCAATATTTTTTGTAGCGATATTTAATGTGCTAACCTTCGTCCAATGTGTACCTATTTCTTTAAAAATACTGAATGAATAGGCTTGTTGCTGCGGTGTAAGATGGAAAACAACTACTTCTTCTTTCCCATCCCCGTTTAAATCGACCATGTTATATAATGGAAGTGATTGACCGGTTTGAATGGGATCCGCAATCTTGCTATTGGGAGGAAGTTGCTTTAAGATATCTTCTTTTATTTTTTCTTGTTTTTCTGTTAATTTCGGTGGTTGTAATGTATTTAGTGGAGTATTAAACATTTCACATCCACTAAGAAGTAAAAGAGCGCTACAAAGAAGAATTGTTTTTCTCAACATGATGGTTAACTCCTTTTATTAATTTAGTCATACATAAAATAAAAGAAGCCATTAATGGCTTCTTTTATTTTGTCTTTTCAAACCATGTTTTGAATTCTTCTTTTGATTTTAACCCGACAATTCGGTCGACTTCTTTCCCATCTTTATATCGAACAATTGTAGGGGTTTTATCGATATTAAATGTATTCCAACCGTCTTTAAATTCGAGTAAGTTAAATAGTTTCAAATCAATCCCCATTTCCTCTGTTAATGGAACAACAATTGGGGATGTTTGTTGACACGGTCCGCATGTTGGTTGATAGAAATAGATTGTCATGTCTTCTTTGTTAGTTAACGCTTTTTTTAAGTCCTCCAACATAACCTGATTTTTGTAATGTGGATTGTCTAATTGTTTAATCGTTTCTTGGTGAAGATCTTTGTCACCAAACGGACTACCTTTTGTTTTTTCTTCGTTTTGTGAATTCGTAATAAAGGCTAGGCTACTTAGTACAGCCAGTAAAATAGCTGTGAAAACCAACATTTTTTTCATGTTAGTTCATCTCCTTTTCTAATTTCAGCATGTAGATGCATGCTACGATGATGATAAGGAATGCTATTAAAGCTAAAAACGGAATTGTAATGAATCCTAACCAATTTATGTATTGTCCAGTACAAGGAACTTGCCCGCATGAAGGAGCGATTTCTTGGAAAAAAGGTACCTTCTGGGTGAAATAATGATAGGCAGATAGTAAGCTTCCAAAGAATGCAAGTGGTGCTGCATAATGGAGAATCGTCGTTTCTTTTCGTATGAGTGCTACTCCAAATAGTATTACCATTGGATACATGAAAATACGTTGGTACCAACAAAGGTTGCACGGAATGTATCCAAGAATTTCTGAGAAATAAAGGCTACCTAGTGTGGCTGTTAAAGCTGTTGCCCATGCAATAAATAGTGTATATTCTAATTTCTTCCTTGTTTTCATTGTTTTTTCCTTTCTATGTATGTTCAAAAGAAAGTGAACATTCTATAATAGAGAATACTCTTTTATATTATAAAAGGTACAGGATGAAATTGTAAACGATAGTAAAAGTGTAAGTTAAAAAAATAAATGTTCCAAAAATACTCTGCAGTATTATGATAAAATAAATTATAGAAAAAATAGGGTATATGGAGGTTGAGAAATGAGTTGGATTAGTGTATATGAGAAGTGGATAGCAACTCCTCATTTAGATGAAGAGTTAAAGCAGTTGCTAGAAGCAAAGGTGGATGACAAGAAAGAATTAGAAGATTGTTTCTACCGTAATATGGAGTTTGGGACAGGCGGTATGCGCGGGGAAATCGGAGTAGGACCAAACCGCATGAATGTATATACAATTCGTAAAGCGTCTGAAGGTTTTGCGAAATATATTGCATCTTTCGGAGAAGAGGCGATGAAGCGTGGTGTTGCGATTGCATATGATTCTCGTTATAAATCACCTGAATTTGCGATGGAAGCGGCAAAGACGTTAGCATCTCATGGTATTCAGACGTATGTATTCGAAGAGCTACGTCCAACTCCGGAATTGTCATTTGCAGTTCGTCATTTACATGCATTCGGCGGTATTGTTATTACAGCGAGTCATAATCCACCAGAGTACAATGGCTACAAAGTATATGGTGAGGACGGAGCGCAGTTGCCACCAGTAGAAGCAGATAAAGTAATCGCGTATGTCAATGATATTGAAAATGAGCTACTTATTTCTGTACAATCAGAGGAAGAACTAAAAGCGGCTGGATTAATTAAAATGATTGGGGAAGAAATAGATTATACATATGTAGAAAAGTTAAAAACGATTTCACTTCGACCAGAATTTGCAGAGGAAATTGGTGATAACTTAAAGATTGTCTTTACCCCACTTCACGGTACAGCGTTAAAACCAGTAACAATGGGACTAGATGCATTCGGGTATAAAAATGTAACGGTTGTAGAAGAACAAGCAGTTCCAGACCCTAATTTTTCAACAGTTCAATCTCCAAATCCAGAAGAACATAGCGCATTTGCATTGGCGATTCGTGAAGGAGAAAAAATCGATGCAGATGTATTAATTGCCACAGATCCAGATGCGGACCGATTAGGGATTGCAACGAAGAATGAACAAGGTGAATATGTTGTTCTAACAGGGAATCAAACAGGTGCTTTATTAGTGCATTACATTTTATCGCAGAAGAAGAAGCAAGGAATTCTTCCAAAAAACGGTATCGTATGCAAAACAATCGTAACATCTGAATTAGGTCGTGATATTGCATCATCATTTGGCTTACTGACAATTGATACGTTAACAGGATTCAAGTTCATCGGGGAGAAAATGAAGGAATATGATGAAACAGGTGAATATAGTTTCCAATTTGGATATGAGGAAAGTTATGGCTATTTAATTGGCGATTTTGCTCGTGATAAAGATGCTGTGCAAGCAACATTGTTAGCGGTTGAAGTGGCTGCTTACTATAAGAAACGCGGTATGACGTTATATCAAGGATTAGTAGAAGTATTTGAGACGTATGGTTTCTATAAAGAGGGACTAAAGTCACTTACACTAAAAGGAAAAGAAGGCGCGGAACAAATTGCAGGTATTCTTGCTGCATTTAGAAAAAAGATACCAGTAGCTTTCGCAAATCGTAAAGTTGTGGCAGTGGAAGATTATAAAGTAGGCATTCGTACAGAGGTTGTGACAAAAGAGACAACAGCTATTACATTACCATCTTCAAACGTATTGAAATATTTCTTAGAAGATGGATCATGGGTATGCTTACGTCCTTCAGGTACAGAGCCAAAGATTAAGTTTTACTTCGGTGTGAAAGGTAATTCTTTAGCACATAGTGAAGAGAATTTAGAAGAAATTTCTGCATCATTCATGGAGAAGGTAGAAGCATTAGTTACGGCGTAAAACAGGAGGAAAAGCAAAGGAAGCAAAACATTTCTTTGCTTTTTCTTTATGTAAGTTAAAGGATGGAGAGGGATTAGTATGTTTAATGGACAGAAGATTTTACCTGCTGCTAGGGGAATGAAAGATTTCGAGAAGTTATTGACGACTTCTTATGAATATATCGTCGTACTTGATTTACATATTGCACAAATTAAGAACATTATGAAGATGGCAGAGCAATATAAGAAGAAAATATTTTTGCATGTAGATTTAATTCATGGGTTGCAAAGCGATACATATGCGACAGAGTACTTATGCCAAGAGTTTAAACCATATGGACTTATGTCTACGAAAGCGAACGTTATTTTAAAAGCGAAGCAAAAAGGTGTGATAGCCGTGCAGCGTATTTTCTTATTAGATTCCGGGGCAGTGGATAAAAGTTACGCATTATTAGAAAGAACAAAGCCTGATTTCATTGAGGTACTACCAGGAGCAATGTCATTTATCATTAATGAGATTAAAGAAAAGACAAAGATCCCTATTTTGGCCGGTGGATTTATTCGTACGGTTGAAGACGTAGAGAGAGCAATTGAAGCTGGTACAACAGCCATTACAACATCTAATCGTGAACTGTGGAAATATTACGAGAAGTAAGAGAGAGTTATGCTATTTTAGGAATGAGAGGAGAAAGACTCTTATATTCTGAACTTTCTAATCTGTAAAAAAATAAATAACAAAAACCATTGACAGCGTTTTCATTATCGATTAACATGGAGATAAGTTAATAATAGTGACGGAGAAAATAAGGAGATCCACATTTTTACGCTAGTTTTTATAGCGTTAAATGCAGGGTCTCTTTTGTTTTTTACAAAAATGAAGAGCCATTCATTGCTCCAGTCACAACACCATGAAGTTTAGGGAGGGAAATGCTTTGACGGCATTTATTGGGGAATTAATTGGTACAATGGTTTTAATTATTCTAGGAGCTGGTGTTTGTGCAAACGTTAGCTTGAAGAAATCATTCGCAAATGGTGCAGGATGGATTGTTATTGCACTTGGTTGGGGATTTGCGGTTGCATTCGGGGTATATATTTCTAGTTTCTTTGGAAGTGGGGCACACTTAAATCCGGCAGTTACATTAGGAGCTGCAATTTCAGGCGGTATCGCTTGGTCAATTGTTCCACAGTATGTAGCAGGTCAATTACTTGGAGCAATCTTAGGATCAACATTTGTATTTTTATTCTTCTATCCACATTGGAAAGAAACAGAAGATCCAGGAACAAAACTTGGAGTATTTGCAACAGGCCCAGCTATTAAACACACACCTTCAAACTTCTTAAGTGAAATGTTTGGAACAATGTTCTTAGTATTTGGATTAAATGCGATTGGACTAAACTCATTCACGGAAGGATTAAATCCTCTAATTGTTGGTTTCTTCATCGTAGCAATTGGTTTATCATTAGGTGGAACGACAGGATATGCAATTAACCCTGCTCGTGATTTAGGTCCACGTATTGCGCACGCAATCTTACCGATTCCGGGAAAAGGTTCTTCTAATTGGAGCTATGCATGGATTCCAGTTGTTGCGCCACTTGTAGGAGGAGCAGTCGGTACGCTTTTATTCCAATTATTATTTAAGTAAAGTAGGTATTCATTCTTTTTGTTAAGAGAGAGAAGAGATATGAAATTAAACTATTAATTATATGGGGGTATTTTTAATGGAAAAGTACATTTTATCATTAGACCAAGGTACAACTAGTTCACGAGCAATTTTATTTAACAAACAAGGTGAAATCGTTCATACAGCTCAAAAAGAATTCACACAAATCTTCCCTAAGCCAGGTTGGGTAGAGCATAACGCAAATGAAATTTGGGGTTCTATTTTAGCGGTTATCGCAACAGTGCTTAGTGAGTCCGGCGTACATGCCGATCAAATCGCTGGTATCGGTATTACGAACCAACGTGAAACAACAGTTGTGTGGGATAAAGAAACAGGCCTACCAGTGTACAACGCAATTGTATGGCAATCACGTCAAACGTCAGAAATTTGTGAAGAGTTAAAAGCAGCTGGTCACAACGACTTATTCCGTAACAAAACAGGTCTTTTAATTGATGCGTACTTCTCTGGAACGAAAGTGAAGTGGATCTTAGATAACGTAGAAGGTGCACGCGAGAAAGCAGAGGAAGGGAAATTATTATTCGGTACAATCGATACGTGGTTAATTTGGAAACTTTCAGGTGGAAAAGCACACGTAACAGATTACTCAAACGCTTCTCGTACATTAATGTACAACATTCATGAATTAAAGTGGGATGAAGAATTGTTAGAAATTTTAACAGTTCCAGCGAAAATGCTTCCAGAAGTACGTCCATCTTCTGAAGTATACGGAACAACTGTTGCATACCATTTCTTCGGTCAAGAAGTACCAATTGCAGGTGCAGCTGGTGACCAACAAGCGGCATTATTCGGTCAGGCTTGTTTCAAGGAAGGTATGGCGAAGAACACATACGGAACAGGCTGCTTCATGTTAATGAATACTGGTGAAAAAGCCGTTAAGTCTGAGCATGGTCTATTAACAACAATTGCATGGGGCTTAGATGGTAAAGTGGAGTATGCATTAGAAGGAAGTATCTTTGTAGCTGGTTCTGCAATTCAATGGTTACGTGACGGATTACGTATGTTTAAAGATGCAAAAGATAGCGAAATGTATGCAGAGCGCGTAGAATCTACAGAAGGTGTATACGTTGTACCAGCATTTGTTGGTTTAGGTACACCATATTGGGATAGTGATGTACGCGGTGCAGTATTCGGTTTAACTCGTGGTACAACGAAAGAGCACTTCGTACGTGCAACATTAGAAGCGCTAGCATACCAAACAAAAGATGTATTAACAGCAATGGAAGCTGACTCTGGCATCGAGTTAAGCACATTACGTGTAGATGGAGGCGCTGTTAAGAATAACTTCTTAATGCAATTCCAAAGTGATATGTTAGGTGTACCAGTTGATCGTCCAGTAATTAACGAAACGACTGCATTAGGTGCAGCATACTTAGCTGGTCTAGCAGTAGGATATTGGAACAACCAAGAAGAAATTGCGAAACAATGGAATATCGATAGCTCATTTGACGCGAAAATGGAAGCAGACACTCGCAACGAATTATATGGTGGATGGAAAAAAGCAATTCGTGCAGCTCAAGCTTTTAAATAAGAACAGAGTGTGATATACTAAAGATAAGTTAATATCTGTCTGGAGATTAGGAGAGACCACAAACCATTATGATGTCTATATCATAATGTGATTTGTGGTCTCTTTTTTTGTAGTCTGTATACAGATAGCAAATAGAATAAGGAAATTTAATTTAACGAATGTTTTATATAAGAGAGTCTAAACATATAGAACAACGTGTTTACTTTACTAGGAGGAATTAGTGATGAGTGGATTATTTTCAAGCAAACAAAGAACGGAAGTATTGAAAGGGTTGCATAAGCAAAAAGTGGATCTTCTTGTAATTGGTGGAGGAATTACTGGTTCTGGTATCGCATTAGACGCAGTAACGCGTGGGATGAATACAGTTGTTGTTGAGATGCAAGACTTTGCTGCGGGTACTTCAAGCCGTTCGACGAAGCTTGTTCATGGTGGTCTACGCTATTTAAAACAATTACAAGTAAATGTTGTAGCGGAAACAGGAAAAGAACGAGCAATTGTATATGAAAATGGACCACATGTTACTAAACCAGAGTGGATGATGTTACCATTCCATACAGGCGGGACATTTGGTGCATTCAGTACATCAATTGGTTTACGTGTGTATGATTTCTTAGCAGGTGTTAAGAAGAAGGAACGTCGTCAAATGTTCAACGTTCAAACGACAATTGATCGTGAGCCATTAGTAAAGCGCGAAGGATTAAAAGGTAGCGGATATTATGTAGAATATCGTACAGACGATGCTCGATTAACAATTGAAGTAATGAAAGAAGCAGTAAAACGTGGTGCAACAGCAATTAACTACGCAAAAGTAGATTCATTTATTTATGAAAATGGCAAAGTAGTTGGTGTGAACGTAGTAGATCAATTAACTGGAGAAGAGTACGCAATGTATGCGAAGAAAATCGTGAACGCAACAGGTCCATGGGTAGATACATTACGTGAGAAAGATAACTCGAAAAAAGGAAAAGTTCTTCAATTATCTAAAGGTGTTCACTTAGTAATTGATCAATCACGTTTCCCATTAAAACAAGCGATTTACTTCGATACGCCAGATGGACGTATGGTGTTCGCTATTCCACGTGATGGCAAGACATACGTAGGAACGACAGATACATTCTACGATGCGGACAAGGCTAATCCACGTATGACAGTAGAAGATCGCGAGTATATCATTGATGCAATTAACTACATGTTCCCAACTGTGAAAGTAACAGTGGAAGATGTTGAATCAAGCTGGGCTGGTGTTCGTCCATTAATTTATGAAGAAGGTAAAAATGCCTCTGAAATTTCTCGTAAAGATGAGATTTGGACATCTGATTCAGGTCTTATTACAATCGCGGGTGGTAAGTTAACAGGATACCGTCATATGGCGCAAATGGTAGTAGATCTTGTTGCTACTAAATTTAAAGAAGAAGAGCAAGTGTTATTCGGTTCATCTCAAACAAAACATATGCCAATCTCTGGCGGTGATGTTGGTGGATCTACACACTTTGAAGCATATGTTGCTAAACAAGTAGAAGAAGGAGCAAAAGTTGGTCTTACAACTGAAGAAGCAGAGAAATTAGCTCGTTTCTATGGATCAAACGTAAGTAAAGTCTACGCATTAGTAAGTGAGCATGCTGAAAAAGCGAAAGAATTTGGCTTACCAGCTGATATTTACGCGACGGTTGTATATGCAATTGAAGAGGAAATGACAGCAACACCAATCGACTTCTTCATGAGAAGAACAGGTACATCTCTGTTTAACATTAAGTGGGTATACAAATGGAAACAAGCAATTGTTGATTGCATGAGTAGTTTATTAGAGTGGACTGCAGAAGAGAAAGCAGCATATATGAAAGCATTAGATAAACATTTACATGAATGTGCAACACCAGTTGACGAAAAGAAAGAACAAAGCGCATCAAAGGGTGCATAATAGATAATCAATAAAGAGAAATGGCTACTTTCATCTTGTGATAAACAGAATGAAAGTAGCCATTTCTATGTGGATATATCTTCCCTTATGCGTGTAGAGGGATTTATAATGGAAGAAAAAGGATAGTGGAATCAGTATGTACGATATTGTTGTGATAGGTGTGGGGCAAGCTGGTTTAAGCATTGCTTATTATTTGAAGCAATCGGGGTATCATTTCATTATTGTCGGTGCAGAAGAACGTATTGGAGACGCATGGAGAAAGCGATACGAGTCATTAGTGTTATTTACACCGAAAGTATATAGTGCATTACCTGGAATGGCAATGGAAGGTGACGTAGAAGCATTGCCGACAAAAGACGAAGTAGCTAATTATTTGGAAAAGTATGCAATGCATTTTTCATTTCCAGTTCAATTAGAAACAACTGTACAGAAAGTTGTAAAAGTGAATGATATATTTGAAGTTGTTACCAATAAAGGGGTACTATGCGCAAATAATGTAGTTATCGCAACAGGAGCCTTTCAGAAACCGTTTATTCCAGCTATTTCGAGTAACTTATATGAGGAGGTGTATCAACTGCACTCGGCTACGTATCAGTCACCAGATCAAGTAAATAAAGGGTCTGTTCTTGTGGTCGGTGGTGGGAATTCAGGTGCACAAATTGCAGTTGAACTGGCTGATACACATGATGTGACAATTGCGACAAGTCATCCCTCTACCTTTTTACCGACAAAGTTATTAGGAAGGAGTATTTTTGTTTGGTTAGATAGGATTGGGTTATTATATGCAGGGATTGATACGAGAAGAGGTCGATGGTTTCGAAAGAGAAAAGATCCTATCTTTGGTTTTGAATTAAAAAAACTACTAAAAGAAGGAAAAGTAAAAGGGAAACCAAAGGTTATACAAGCAGAAGGAAAAGAAGTTATTTTTGATGATGGTAGCAGAATGTTCGCTGAAACAATTATTTGGTCAACAGGCTTTATTCCTCATTATGAATGGATTCAAGTAGAGGGGGCGTTAGATGAGAGTGGATTTCCCTTTCATATAAGAGGTATAAGTCCAGTGGAAGGATTATATTATATCGGGTTACCATGGCAATATCAACGTGGTTCAGCGCTTATTTGTGGGGTTGGAAAGGATGCAAAATATATAGTAGATGCTATCAAGTAAATACCCGCAGTATTCTACTGCGGGTATTTACTCGTCCGTTGTTTATTTGCCTTTGTCTCTAATTACTGGAGCTGGTTCATCTACGAGGAATTCTTTTAGTGCTTCTTTATTTTTTAAGAAATCAAGTTCTAATATACTACCAGCATGAGAAGATTTTGAATTTCGATATGCAGAATTGAGTGGAATTCGCATTGTTTCAATATGTTCTACTTTATTTAATAGAACACTGCCACCTAATGAAAGGAGGGATTTCATACTCATATCTGTATCAATATAGTTAAGTACTTCTTCCCCAACAGTCGGAAGTTTAAAGACACCATCAACAGTTCCTAATCGATTCACAAACTCTTCTTTGAGAGAGGTTAAGACTTCCTGTTGGCGTTTTACACGGCCGAAGTCGCTTTCTCCATCATGACGGAATCGGGCGTAAGAAAGTAATTCTTTTCCATGTAGACGCTGCAGACCCGGTTGTAAGTTAAGAGCCATATCTTTAATAATGGCTTCTTTTACATTTACTTCAATTCCATCTGGTGCTACGAGATCCACTATTTTAATAAATCCTTTGAAGTCAATTGCTACGAAATGTTCTACATCAATGCTGAAGTTCTTTTTAATCGTTTTTCGTAATAATTCAGGGCCACCTAAGTAATAAGCGGTATTAATTTTATGAAATTGTTTCTTGTAGTTCGGAATCTCAACATAGGAGTCACGCATAATAGAAACAAGCTTGGCATGTTTGTTTTTTGGATTATATTGTGCAATCATAATTGCATCAGAGCGAGCTCTTTCATTATCTCTTGAATCAACTCCGACAATTAAGATATTTACTTTTCCTTTCGTATCTTTTACACCGTGAAATGGGATTTTTCCCTTGGCATTATGTTTTTCTTCGATATTTTGTAGTAAATGAGAAAGATCCTTTTCTGTGACATCATTGTTATGATGATTGATATTACAAGCGCTAAGTAGTAAGAGCATAAGTATGGATATATATATCTTTCGTTTCAATGTATCACATCCTAAATTATGAACTAGTCGCGAAAACCTTGTATGTAGTATGTGCCAATGAACGTTCATTATACTGATAAATATAAAAGAAGAGGGAATTCCCTCTTCTTTTTACATAAGTTGTTCTGGTATTTCTCCCTCAAACGGATATTCCGCTTGTTGGGCATGGTCTATATATTGAAATAGGAGTTGAAGTTTGTCATTTACAACAGAGAGGTCGCGTTCGTATTTGAACGCGTGTAGGAAATGCTCAATGCGCTTTGAGAATAATTCATCTTTTGTTTGTACCATCAAGAGCATTAACTGTTCCCAGTTGCAACTATACGTGAAAAACAACGCTTTATCATACTCGTTATAATGCACCATTTATTTCCTCCTTTAATGGAGTTACTTCTAGTTTGGTGAAGTTATAAGAGAAAAAAACAGAAATATTTTGTTAAGGGAGGAAATGATGTGATAGGGGTATAGATTTTTTTTAGATGAGAAAACTAATGAAAAAAAGACGATGCACGGGTGCAACGTCGTGTATTACTTATTTAAATCCCATTCTTTTCTTGTAAGTGAATAAATGATAGTGTCGTGTGACTTTCCATGTTGAAAAATATAATCTCGTAAGGTTCCTTCTTCTACAAATCCTCGTTTTAGAACAAGATTCTTTGAAGCGGTATTAGCTGGGAAGATAATCGCACCAATGCGGTGAAGACCTAATTTATTGAATCCAAATGTAAGAACCGTTTCCAACGCTTCTGTTGCATATCCCTTATGCCAATAGTCAGGGTGTAAGTCATAGCCAATTTCTGCACGCTTATGCAAAGCAAGAAGGCTATGAATACCAAACGTCCCAATTAATGTGTTTGTTTCCTTTAACACAATTCCCCATCGGTATCCTCTTCTTTGTTCAAATGTTTGCCCAAAGCTATCGAGTAATTTACGCGCATCTTCTACTTCTTTAAATGTATCCATGCCAAAGTATTGTGTGACGATATCCTTTGAAAAATAGGCATATAACGCATCTATATCACGTTCATCCATTTTCCTTAATAATAATCGCTCTGAATGTAGCATTGGAAACTCCATCTTTTCATCCCCTTTTTTGAATTGTCCTTATTTTACCAAAGATATACATAAGGTGATACGATAATGCCTCCACGAATATAGGAAAATGATGATATAATGAAGCATATTATAAGAAAATAGAGGTAAAAGAATGACATTACGTTTAACACATAAATATTGGTTATGGCGCATTGCGAGCTATGTGTTTCTTCTCCTTACGTTAGTGGGAATTGGTTTATCGGTATATGTAGGGTATGATCGGCTTGTTGTAAAAGGACTGTTCTTAAGCATTGCCGTTAGCTGTGAACTTATACGAAGAAAAGCATCGAAGCAAGCAAAGATTTTGCGGGCGGGTGTTGAAGGGGAGCAGAAAACGACAAAGCTACTTGCTTCACTATCAAAGCAATACAAAGTAGTAGGTGATACGACTGTTACGATAAACGGAAAAAGTAGCCAGTTAGATCATGTTGTTATAGGTCCAGCAGGTGTATTTGTTATTGAAACAAAGAACGTAAGCGGTAAGATTATCGGCCAAGTGGCTGATAACGATTGGTCACAGAAAAAAATTGATTACAAAGGAAAACCATATACGAAGACATTATATAATCCATTGAAGCAAGTTGGGACTCATGTAGAACGTGTATATGCGTTGTTAAAGCAAGCGAATATAAGTATTCCAGTGAAGGGAATTGTGTACTTCGTGCATAAAGATGCAGAAATAAATATGCGTAGTAATGAAGTGAAGATATTCTCTGCTAGGAAGCGAGAAGAACAAGCATTACTACAGTACGTACAACGTACACATGGAAAAGCGATGACGTCCCAAGAAGTAGAGAAAGTATACGCATTATTAAAATAGATGAGGAAAGGAGGGCTAAAGAAAGCTCTCCTTTTTTCATACCATTAACAATGATATAATCTCGTTCATCCCTATTTCCAATGTGATGGTCGGACGAGTGAGGATGGTAATTTCGTTTGGACATTTCCTTTTGCTGCATTTACCTGTACTTGGGTAAGAAAGATACTGCCTGTCAGGTCTGCACCCCTAAGATTTGTATCACGTAAGTCTGCCCCAATAAAATCAGCCATTCTCAAATTTGCATTTTGTAAGTCAGCTGCAATGAAACAAGCCCCTCGCAAGTTAGCGCCTGCTAAGTTTGCATTTTTTAATTTTGTACCAATAAAATTTGCTCGTTGATGATTTTTTCGTTTCCCTTTAAGGCCAGATGCCATCCATACGAGTTCGCTTGTTTGGATGAGTAAATCATTCACTGTTGTACGATGCAGTGGGATATGTATGTGTAGAAGTGATTCTACATCAAGATTAGATAAATGCTCTGTTTCTTCAAAGGCTAAACGAAGTTCCTCGTGGATGGGGCGGGTAGCTTCTAATGATAGTGCCTGTTTTAAGTAAAAGAGCATTTCGTGTAGTTGTTGTACAATTGGAAAGATATCATACATCTTCTTTGCCTGCTCTGGATTTTTTTTCCAGCTTACATCGTTAAAGGTATGTTGAGAAACTTTTTGCCCAGCACCGAAACATTCGAAGACGGTACACCCTTTAAATCCTTGCTCTCTAAGGTCTTTATGAATTCCACACTTGAAGTTTGCTTGTAAATTCGAACATGGTATACCACCGTCTTTGTTCATGGCAAAATCTCCAGAAGCTGCGAAAGGAAGTGCAACGCAACATAAGGCAAAGCAATTTTCGCAATCAGCTTGTAAGTGATTAGGAGTAGAAAGCAATATATACACCTCATTTGTTTTAATTGGTTGTTATTACCATTATATCAACGTAATAAGATTCATGCGCGTAAAGAAGCTCTTCATCTTTTGATGTGCTTATTCATACATTAGAGTAAAGCAGAGAAAAGGAGAGGGGCCTATGAAAGCAAGTGACTACAAAGCATTAGAATATGCGATTGATGAAATTACGGAAATTGCAAAAGGATTTGGGTTAGACTTTTATCCGATGCGTTATGAAATATGCCCAGCAGATATTATTTATACATTCGGAGCGTATGGCATGCCGACGCGATTTTCTCATTGGAGTTTCGGAAAACAATTTTTTAAAATGAAGTTACATTATGATTTAGGATTAAGCAAAATTTATGAGTTAGTTATTAACTCAAATCCATGCTATGCGTTCTTACTTGATACGAACACGTTGATTCAAAATAAATTAATCGTCGCACACGTATTAGCGCATTGCGACTTCTTTAAAAATAATGTTCGTTTCTCTAATACGAAACGGGATATGGTTGAAAGTATGGCCGCTACAGCCGACCGAGTAAAAGCATATGAACATCAATATGGAAAGAGGGAAGTAGAAGAGTTTCTCGATGCAGTGTTGGCAATTCAAGAACATATTGATCCATCGCTTATGCGTAGTAAGTTATCATGGTCATTAGATGATTTATATCTTGATGTGGAAGAAGAGAAGAAATTCTCTCCGTACGATGATTTATGGAAGTTAGATGAGAAGAAAGTGAAGAAGTCTGATTTACCACAAGCGAGGAAGAAAAAGAAATTTCCACCACAACCGGAGAAAGATTTATTATTGTTCATTGAAGAATACAGCCGGGAGCTAGAAGAGTGGCAACGTGATATTTTGACGATGATGCGAGAAGAAATGCTCTATTTCTGGCCACAAATGGAAACGAAAATTATGAACGAAGGCTGGGCTTCTTATTGGCATCAACGTATTCTTCGTGAAATGGATTTAACATCAGATGAATCGATTGAGTTTGCGAAGTTAAATGCAGGTGTTGTGCAACCGTCTAAAACGAGTATTAATCCGTACTATTTAGGAATTAAAATATTCGAAGATATTGAAGAGCGTTATAACAATCCTGATGAAGAGATGGTCCGATACGGTGCAAAGCCAGGGCGTGGCCGGGAGAAGATGTTTGAAGTCCGTGAAATCGAAAGTGACACATCATTTATCCGTAATTATTTAACGAAGGAACTCGTTTATAGAGAGGATATGTACTTATTCCAGCGTCAAGGCCGTGAATATAAAGTAGTTGATAAAGAGTGGGAACATGTTCGTGATCAGCTCGTTAATATGCGTACAAACGGAGGATTTCCATATATTATGGTCGAAGACGGAGATTACTTGAAGAATGGTGAATTGTATTTGAAACATTCTTATGAAGGCATTGAATTAGATTTGAAGTACCTAGAGAAAGTATTGCCTCACATTTATACACTATGGGGACGATCGGTGAATTTAGAAACATTGTTAGAGAATAAGAAAGTGCTCTTTACGTATGACGGAAAGACCGTGCATAGGAAGTATGTGTGAAGCCGCTGGAGACAGCGGTTTTTTTCTTGTAGGTTAGGAATATACAAGCACAGAACAGGTTGTTAAAATATGGAAAAAGAAGTAGTGTATTTAGGAGAAATACATAGTATGGGGGGATGGACGAATGGACTGTAAAGCGGATATTAAAGCAATTGTATTGGATTTAGACGGGACTTTATTAAATTCAAGAAAAGAAGTGTCAGAGAGATGTGAACAAGCAATTCTTACTTGTTATAAGAATGGAATGACAATTATTTTTGCAACAGCTAGAGCACCGAGGTTCGTTCGTATTTTTTTACCTCAGGAACTACGAGAAATTGCATCTATCATTTACTATAACGGTGCATTAATTGAGGAGTATACAACAAGTTATAGACGACATTATCCGATTGAACCATCTATTGCACATGAACTTATTGAATATATAGTTCTTCATGATGATGTAGCTCTGTCTGTAGAGTCAGAAGATAGATGGTACAGCACAAAAACGTTAGATTACAGTAAAGCAATGAACGCCGTTGTGAATCCAATTGTCGTTTCGCGGGAGGAATTAAAGAGTATACCAGCTTCCAAATTATTAATTTCAGACTATCCTAAGTATGAAATGTTACATCAACAATTCAAGGATAAAGTCAGTATGGTCTGTACGGATGAAGCAACATTAATTCAAATCATGGCACATGGTGTAACGAAGAAGAGGGAAGTAATGGAGTTATGTACCCGTCATCATATATCGATGGATTACGTGATGCCATTCGGTGATGATTGGAATGATATGGAATTATTTCAAGCTTGTCAGTATCCAGTTGCAATGGGAAATGCAATTCAAGAGTTGAAAGAAGTTGCATATCTAGTTACGAGTACGAACGATGAAGACGGTGTGGCGAATGTGCTAGAGCGGTTAATGTAAGATGCAGAGAGATTATATTAAAAAAGTGGTACAAAGGGGTTCTAAGATAATAATGGCCTATTCCTTTTTAATTGGAGACACATTCCAAATAGATATTGTAACGGAAGTATTGGATATTACACCAGCAACCGCATATAAAATATGAAGGTGAATAAGAAGAATGGAAGAAAAGCCTGTGGTCTCTACGGATTCTATAGAGACTACAGGCTTTTTCTAATTCGCCTTAAAGTTATAAATTGGTTTAATAATATGTTTAATATCGATAGCGTCCTTCGTATTTTCTACAATCTCATCGATGGGTTTATATACCATCGGTGCTTCGTCTAGTGTATTCTCATCAACGGACGTTGTCCATACGTTAGACATTGTTTGCTGGAATTCAGCTAAGTCTAGCGTTTCTTTCGCTTTCTTTCGGCTCATAATCCGGCCTGCACCGTGTGGGCCGGAGAAGTTCCAGTCTGGATTTCCTTTTCCGTAAGCGATAAGAGAACCATCTCTCATGTTAATTGGAATGATGACGCGTTCGCCTTGCTGGGCGGAAATTGCACCCTTTCGTAAAATCATATTGTCAATATTGATGTAGTTATGAATCGTTGTAAATTGGTCAACCGTTTCCCAGCCCATGCGAGTGACAATTTCATCCATCATTGCTTTACGATTTAATTCCGCATATTTTTGAGCAATTTTCATATCATTCATGTAATCTTTAAATCCCTGTCCTTCTAAGTAAGCTAAGTCTTTACGGATTTCAGGGAGTTTAATGTTCTTTAGTTCTGTTTGGATTTCTGATTCGCGTCCTTCTGCTTTCAGCTTGTCAATTAACTCTTGCTTTATTGATGTTACGTTTAGTAGTTGGTTGTAAGCGAGATGTTGGTAGTACTCAGCTACCTGTTTTCCTAAGTTACGCGAACCACTATGAATAACGATATAGACATTCTCATGTTCGTCTTCGTTTAATTCGATAAAATGATTCCCCCCACCAAGTGTACCAACACTTTTTTGCGCGCGTTTTAAGTTAAATGGTGCTCGCACATTTCGGAAATCAATCAGCTTCGAGAAGCGGTGTCGTCCTTCTCGGATATTAAAGCCACTAGGGACATATTTACGAATTGTTTCATCTACTTGATCAAAATTAATGTCAGTTTTTTTCTTATTAATGACGACAACTTCCATCCCACAGCCAATATCTACGCCAACGAGATTTGGAACAATCTTATCTTGGATGGTCATCGTCGTTCCAATCGTACATCCTGCTCCTGCATGTGTATCAGGCATAATGCGAATCTTACTGTCCTTTGTAAATTCTTGATCGCAAAGTTCTTTAATTTGTTCTGCGGCTATTTCTTCCACATTATTTGTAAATACTTTTGCTTTGTTGTATTTTCCTTGAAGTTCTAGCATTTGTTCTACTCCCTTCTTCAATAAAAGTAAACTTCTATTGAGTGTACTTCGCTATAGAAGTACATATTCGCTTAAAGTATAGTGTGTTCCTGTTATAATAATTTTCTTAAGTCATGGTACGTGCCTATTCCATTTGAACTGTTGTCCTCTTTCACCCTTTCTTGCTATACTGGTAAAGTCGTTTATAAGCAATAAGGAAATAAGAGGAATCTTATTTAATAGAGAAAAAAAGTGAGGAAAACAAATATGGAATGGAAGAATCTTTATCGTGGTCTACTAATGGGAATTAGTGATTTAATTCCTGGTGTTAGTGGCGGAACAATTGCGGTAGTACTTGGTATTTATGACCGATTACTTGATGCAATTAATGGCTTTTTCAGTAAGGACTGGAAACGTCATTTAGGCTTTTTAATTCCTTTAGGTATTGGGGTTGGAGCAGCGCTATTAGCGCTTAGTCGTGTAATTAGTTATTTATTAGAATATCATAAGGGACCAACACAGTTCTTTTTCTTAGGGTTAATCGTTGGGGTAATTCCTTTGTTATGGAAAGAAGCAGATGCGAAGAATCATTTTAAAGTACCACACTTTATGATGATTTTTATAGGAACTGTATTAGTTGCATCAATGGCATTCTTTACACCGGATAAAACAGGAACACCGATTACAGAATTAACGATTCAGAATGGTATTGGTTTATTCTTTGCCGGTTGGCTAGCAAGTATGGCAATGCTATTACCAGGAGTAAGTGGTTCGTTTGTCTTACTATTAATTGGTGTATATCCAACGGCAATTAATGCACTATCAACATTTAATATTCCTCTAATTGCCGTAATAGGAGCTGGAGTTATTGTTGGTTTTATTGTAAGTAGCCGTGGAATCCGTTTCTTAATGGTACGTTATGGATATATGACATATGCAGCTATTATTGGGCTTGTACTTGGTTCATTAGCGGTTATTTTCCCAGGATTTGCAATGAGTACGGTTCATTTAGTAGCAAGCGTCATTACATTTGTAGCAGGAATTACAATTGTGACACTGTTAGGAAAGCAAAGTAAATAATCAAGATAGATCGAAACCTTTCGTTTCATTTTGAAAACAAATGAACGAGAGGTTTTTGTATAGGAGATAGGTCGATTTCTATGTGGAGAGGTATAAGTTCTTATGATAGAATATCCTAATTTAGAAACCCACATTAACGAGTGTTCAATTAGATAAAGAAAATCGTTAGTAAAAAGAGAGAATGTATCATTTTATTGCGGAGTAGGTAGAGAAGACAGGAAGATTGATTACAAATAAGTATCTTTTTCAAGTAGAAACTGTTTTCCCTGTAGAGGCGAATAAAGTTACATGAAAGTAAGGAAAAAAGAACACGAGGCGTTGCCTCGTGTTCTTTTTTTCATCGTGACATAATGTTAATAAAGTCTTGAACGAATGCATCTGTATGTAAGTTGAGGCCAATACGGGTATCTTTTTTGTGTGATTTTTCTTGGGAGCGAGGGCGAAAATCAGCTACTGTGAGACCGCGCGTATTGCCAGTTCTACCTGTACTGACCACTTCTACTTCTCGGTACGTATATTCAACAAGGGATGGGTTTGATAAGGCGCTAAATGTTACTAAGTCGTGGAGAGGAGCTCCTTTTGAACCGGGCTGGAGTTTTTGATAGGACTTGAAATAATAATGGAAAATAGGTTGAATTAAAAATTCAAATGTTGCGTGGTTTTGCTTGAGAATATAGTCAATCATCGCTGGAGTAATGATGGCTTTGTTTGTTACGTTTAATGGAATCATGGTTACGCTTTGTGCTTGTTCGAGTACGATTTGGGTAGCGGTTGGATCGCCGAATACATTCGCTTCGGCGAGGGGAGTTACATTCCCTGGAGTAAGAAAAGCACCGCCCATTATATAATATTCTTTTACTTTTTTCATTGTTTCTTCGCCGAGGAGGAATGTAATAGCTAGGCTTGTAGAGCGGCCAACATCGATAATTGTTAATTCATTTTTGTATTGATTCACAAGGGAGAAAATAGTTTGGAACGGATATATTCTTACTTGTAAATTTGCTGGGGGACGAATGGGGCCAAGACCGCTTGGGCCATGAATTTCTGGATAGTATACATTTACTTCTCCACTCAAAGGTCTGATTGCACCTGCGATAATCGGGATATCTTCGCGCTTGGCAAGTTGGAGTAAGTAGGCAGCATTTTTCGTTGCTTGATCGCGTGAGACATTCCCATATCCAGCAACAATCCCAACTAATTCAATGTCGGGATGGAGGAGTGCATACATAATTGCTAAGGAATCATCGATACCTGGATCACCGAATAAAAGTACTTTTCTCAATTATTTCTCCCTCCTCGTTGCAGATTATATGGTGATAGATCTTTAAAGAATCAAAAATAAATTTTACGATCACGTTCTTCTTTTAATAGTTCAACAGCTTCACGGAAACGTTGTGAGTGGATAATTTCTCTTTCGCGTAAGAACCGTAATCCATCATTTAAATCTGGATCATCAGACATATCGATGATCCATTGATATGTTGCACGAGCTTTTTCTTCTGCGGCAATATCTTCATATAAATCGGCAATTGGGTCACCTTTTGACTGAATATACGTTGCAGAAAATGGATTACCAGCAGAATCATGATAGAACAGGCCGCTATCGTGAGAGGCATAGTGGGTGTCCAATCCAGCTGCTTTCATTTGTTCTGGTGTCGCGTCTTTTGTTAATTTATAAATCATTGTTGCAATCATTTCTAAATGAGCAAATTCTTCTGTACCGATATCAGTAAGAAGGCCAATTACTTTATCAGGGATACTGTATCGTTGATTTAAATATCGAAGGGCTGCAGCTAATTCTCCATCTGCACCGCCGTATTGTTCAACTAAATACTTCGCAAGCATTGGATTGCATGTACTGACTCGTACTGGATATTGCAATTTCTTCTCATAAATCCACATATGTTCCCTCCTTTATAATTGCCATGGCCATGGACCTTTGCTCCATTGCCACGGCGCATTTGAATAGCTATTCCCATATTGTTGGAGTGGCCCATACTTGTTTTCCATCTTTTCTTTTAAGAGCCGTCTTTTGTAGGAAAATTCATTGAATTGCTGAATACATTTAATATCATCAGGATGTGTATCTAAATAGAGGGTTAGTTCTACTAAAACGAAGTCATATTCTTGTAGTTCTGTCATCCATTCATAAAATTCATCTGGTAATGTTTCATTCAACGTTTTGCTCCTCCTGTCTTATATGGATTGTCATAATAATCATAGAAAGCAGGCCAGAGTGTTCCTTTTTGTAGTGCTTCTTTCGGTGAATATTGTGGTAAATTTGGTGGTTGGAATCCCATATATAAATGAGGGGGAGTGGAGTAAAAGTTTTTGCCAATAGACGGACAAGGATCATGTTTCCCATGATAAGGGACGTACGTTTTCATTGGTGTATGTTTATTTGTCATATCATGCACCTCCAAACGAAGCTTTACATTAAGTATCGTATTCGGATTTATAGATAAAATATGCCTTTCACGTGTAAGAAGTTTAAAAGGAGGGAAAGAAGAATGCATGTGACGTTGCCGGTGACAAATTTGAAACAATCCTTTTATTTTTATGAGGGGATTATTGGTTTTTCGGTATGTAAGGATCGACCTTCATTTTCTTATCCGGGCGTATGGTATAACCTTGGTTCGGGGCAATTACGTTTGCAACTTGTCCCACAGCATATAGATGAAGGAGTATATGTTGCAATTTCTGTTCGTGGTATGAATGAATTTATGAAGAAATTAGATTATTACGAAATACCTTATAAAAGGGAACGAATGTCTATCTCTATCGTTGATCCAGATGGGCATGTTCTTACATTTCATGATGTAGGAGAGATCTAAGAAAGAAGAGAATTAATCAATCAATGTTACGCTATAGAGATGACGCCAATGACTGGAATATTCTCCTCATGTCTACTATAGAAGATGAAAACATTTTCATATCAAGCAGAAAAAAATTTTTTTTTCATGTATGATATGAAAAGGGGGGATTTGATGGCAAACATTAAAGAAATTGCGAAGCTAGCAGGTGTTTCGATAACAACTGTATCACGCGTATTAAATAACCATCCTTATGTGAGTGAAGAAAAGCGGAAAATTGTACATGAAGTCATTGAGAAGATGGGTTATGCACGTAATGTAAATGCTGTTCATCTTGTCAAAGGAAAAACAAATATTATTGGTGTTATCCTTCCATATATCGATCATCCTTGGTTTGCCGGATTAATTGAAGGAATTATGCAGGAGGCACATACATATAACTATCGTATTTTGCTTTGTCCTACTAATTATGAGAAGGAAGAGGAAATTTCAATTCTTGAGATGTTGAAACATAAACAAATAGATGGGCTTATTATTTGTTCGAAAGCAAATACATGGGATCATGTAACAGAGTATGCACGTTACGGTCCAATTGTTGCATGTGAGAAGTCCAATCAGCATGAAATCTCATCGACATATATTAATTCGTATGCAGCTTCGGCTACAGGAATTGATTATTTGATTGAACAAGGGCATCGACATATTGGAATAGTTGTAGCCAGGATAAATAGTTTTAACAATTCACAGCGCTTTGAAGCGTATAAAGAGGCGCACCTTCGTTTACAGGAGCAACTGAGAGAAGAATGGATTTTTACTAATTATGTAACGATGAATGACGGAATCGAGCTCGTGCATAAATGGATGAAGATGGGTGAACGTCCCACAGCATTGTTAGTGGCAGGAGATACGGTAGCAGCTGGAATTGTAACAGAAGCCAGAAAGAATAGTATCTATATACCGAACGAATTGGCGATTATTGGCCTTGATAATCAACCTATTGCAGAAGCTTTGGATATTACAACAATCGCACAACCTATTCATGAAGTTGGGATGCACGCATTGAATATCATTCATCATAAGTTAACAGGTGATTGTAATGAAATAAGAGATATTGAATTACCTTACGAGTTAATTAAACGAAAAACAGTATGACAAAAAGAGGTAGTAATTAATTACTACCTCTTTTTGTCTATGTTAAATTAAATCAAATGTCTTTAATGCATGATAAATACCATCTTCACAGCTACTTGTTGTGATATGATTAGCAACCTCTTTTAACGGTTCTACTGCATTCCCCATCGCAACGCCTGTTCCAACGTATGCAATCATTTCTAAGTCATTTAGGCCATCACCGAATGCATACGTATTTTCTTGTGTGAATCCAGTTAATTCTAGCATTTTTGCAATTCCTTCTGCTTTTGAACCGCCTTTTGGTAATACATCAATTGATAAATCATGCCAACGGATGAAATCAAATTGAGGGTACTTATTCATGTAAAATTGTTCTTCTCCTTTTTCACAGAAGACACAGCATTGGAATAAGTCGTTGTCTTTATAATAGTCTTTATTTACTGCTGGATAGTCTAAACCTAAGTGTAAGTAACTTTCATTCACATGAGGATGATCTTCGTGTGTAATAATGACTTCTTTTTCATTCGTAAATAGCATTGGATGTTTATGTGTTGCTGCATCTTCTGCTAACATATGAAGAGCTTCTGTATGCATTGGATTGGTGTAAATTTCTTTTCCTTCAAAGACAACGTATTGTCCATTGTTCGAAATATAAGAATCAATGTTTAGCTCCTCACGAATATCTTCGAACATTTGCGGAGCACGTCCAGTTGCAATAGCAACATAAACGCCATTCTCACGTAGTGTGTTAATAGCATCTTTCGTTGATTGTGGGATTTTATTTTGTTTATTTAGTAACGTTCCATCTATATCAAAAAATACGATTTTCTTCATGTTATTCCACCTCGTTAGTTAGCTTAGTTGTATCATGATGTCACTATACGTTATGAAAAGCATTTCATAGCAAGTAAATTATAAGTTAAAATAATTTTCTGAAAATAAGAAAAATGTTATCCTGTTGGAAGAGGGGACTAAATACTTATAGAAGGAGTTGAAAATCATGAAATTAGTAGTGATTAATGGAACGCCTCGCACGTTTGGACGTACACGACTTGCGGCGAAATGGATGGAGAAGCATCACAATGCACAATTATTTGACCTAAGTACAGCAGGATTACCTTTATATAATGGTGAGAGTGAGCAAAGAGAAGTTGAATCAGTACAAGCATTACAAAAGCTCGTAGCCGAAGCAGATGGTGTAATCCTTTGCTCGCCAGAATATCATAGCGGAATGAGTGGTGCATTAAAAAATGCTCTTGATTTCTTAGGAAGTGAATTGACGCATAAACCAGTAGGATTATTTGCTGTTGGTGGTGGCGGTAAGGGCGGTATGAATGCATTAAATAATATGCGTATTGTTAGTCGTGGTTTATACGCGAATGTTATTCCGAAGCAAGTTGTTGTTGATAAGAACTTCATTCTTGAAGACGGGGAATTAGCTGAGAATGCAGTGAAATTAGTGAATGATTTAGTTACGGAGTTACGTATGTACATGGAGTTTTATCATGGAGTTGTGCGTAAACAATTATCTTAGTTAGAAAGATATGAATGGAAAGAAATAGTTTGAGTGTTATAAATCATCACTGGCAATCAGGGGAATAAGAAAACAAAGGCTTAGGAGAAATCCTAAGCCTTGTTTCTATTGTTGCTCGTTTTGTTTTGATTTACGTCGTTGTTTTGCTTTATCCTTTGCACTAACGTGGTTTGCGTCACTTGGACGATTTTTCTTTGAACCTCTAGCATCGTTACTCATGGATAGTTCCCTCTCTTACTTGTTGTTTTTTAATTTGCGCATATAAGCTTGATGATGTTCTTCCATCTTTTCACTCTTTGAATGAGCTGATTCTTCAGAGTGCCCGAATTGATTTACAGAGCTACGTTGTTTTCCTTTTTTCGTATGTCCATGTGCCATTGTTATCCCTCCTTACTATGTCTTTAATATTTGCAACTCCTACCGAAGAATACCGTATAAACGAGAAAAAATGTGACAATCTATTCGTAAGTGGAAGGGAGGACAACTAAATGGGAAAGACAAAAGCAAAAGGTTCAGCAAAGCATAAAGGGAACGAAACAATTGAATTAACATCATCAAAGAAAGCACGTCAAACGAAAAATCAATAGGAGGAGAGTAGCATGACAAGTCGAAATGGCAGTCGTGGAAGTGGCAACCAAGGATCACCGTCCGCATCGACATCCCATCCAATTAGCGGGGATGATAACAAAGGAAAAACATATCGTTCGAAAAAAGGTAGTAAATCAAAAGCAGGGAAGTAATCTCTTCCTGCTTTTTTCTTTTGTTTTCTTATGCATAATTTAACAGGAAATGTAGGAAAATACTGCTAAAACATGTGAAGGAGTTAGAGGCATGGATACAGTAGTATTAGCGCGAATGTTCTTTGGAAGCTCACTCGCATTTCATATTATTTTCGCGACGTTGGCAATTGGTTTGTCATTAATGATTTTTATTTTTGAGATTTTGTATCAAGTAAAGAAAGATAATAATTATGCAATTATGGCGAAGAGATTGACGAAAGGATTTGCAATTTTGCTTGGAGTAGCCATTCCAACTGGAACGATTGTAGGGGTACAATTATCACTTCTTTGGCCTGGATTTGCGGAAATCGTTGGTCAAGTTATTGCAGTTCCGTTTCAAATTGAAATTTTTGCCTTCTTTTTAGAAGCATTATTCATGTCGATTTATGTGTACGCAGCGGATAAGTTACCACGTTACTTACGTCTTATCTCGTTGTTCTTTGTAATGTTTGGGGCAACGGCTTCGGCTGTATTAATTACATCGGCGAATACGTGGATGAATACACCAGCAGGATTCTCGGTTGCAGATGATGGCACAATTTATAATGTTGATCCATGGAGAGCTTTCTTTAATCCAAGTTTCTTTGTTAGTTCATGGCACGTTGTTATTACAGCATTCGCTACAGGAGCGTGTGTTGTAGCTGCACTTGCTGGATTTAAATTGTTGCGAAGAAAGGCAAAGCATCAAGAGTTTGGTTATTATCGAAAGGGACTGTATGTTTCGTTAGTCGTAGCAGCTATAACAGGAACACTTATGATGTTCTCAGGTCATAGTTCGGCTGTTATGTTGCATGAACATTCCCCGGAAAAGTTAGCGGCGGCAGAAGGATTAATTGCAACACAAGCGAATGCAGGGTTAACGATTGGTGGATTTGTGAACCCAGATACGCTTGAAATGGAATATGGATTGGAAGTTCCTGGGGCACTTAGTATTTTGGCAGGTGGCACGTTTGATACAGTCGTGAAAGGATTAGAAGAATTTCCAAGGGAAACATGGCCACCGTTTTATACGCATGTGTTGTTTAATTTAATGGTAGGGCTTGGTTCTCTTATGTTTGGTATTGTTCTGTTCGCATTATTTATGTGGTGGTTATATAAACGGAAACAATCTGTACAGTTGCCAAAATGGTTGTTGTGGCTTGTGGTATCACTCGGTCCTGTTTCAATTCTTGCAATTGAATTTGGTTGGATTTTTAGCTGTAGCGGTCGTCAGCCCTGGACAATTTACGGGGTGCAACGTGTAACAAATGCAGCAACACGAGCTGATTATGTAGGGGAACTATATTTCTTATTCGTTATTTTATATATTGTCCTAGCAATTTTGACAGTAGTTGTATTAATTTCGTATTTCAAGCGTCATCCTCTTGCAAAAGAGCTAGAAACATACGGAGGAAAAAATCATGTATGAAGCAGATTTAGCCATTATTATTTTATGGACGTTACTTTCTGTATACAGCATTTTAGGAGCGATTGATTTTGGGACTGGTTTTTGGTCGATGGTATATGCGAATCATGAAACATTAGCAGGAAAAATAGCAAATCGCTTCTTATCTCCAACGTGGGAGGTAACGAACACGTTTCTTGTGTTTTTAGTTGTTGCCGTTATGGTCTTCTTTCCGAAAGCAGCATTCTCTTTCGCGACCGCTATGTTCGTACCTGTAACATTAATTTTAGTACTTATTGTACTAAGAAGTTCACTTATGGTGTTCTCGCATAGTTTTGAGAAATATAGCAAGTTACTACGAATTGTTTCGGGGATTACAGGGTTACTTGTCCCAATGTTGTTAATCATTGTCTTACCTATAACAGAAGGTGGATTTATTAGTGTTGTTGATGGGGTAGAAACACTGGACTTGGGGAAAGTATTTTCGAGCCCGACGATATACGCATATATGTTATTTGGTCTAGCTTCTGAATTGTTTTTATCTGCCTTATTTTTAGCTGATTTTTCTCGTGAATTAGGATCAGAAGATACATACATTATATATCGTCGCAATGCTTTGTTTTTAGGACCAGTTGCTCTTCTCATGGCTATTGTAGCATTAGGTGTAATGGATCCAGCTGCAAGTTGGTTGATGGCTAACTTACAAGATAAATTGCTTCTTTTTATGATTTCGTTGTTCTGCTTCATCCTTGGTTATAGTGCGCTTTGGTGGAGTTTACGAAATGAGAAGAATGTTGGCTGGCCACGTTTTGCGATGATTGCAATTGTATTGCAGTATGGTATTGCCAGTTTCGCATATGGTTCGGCCCATCTACCGTATATTGTGTACCCAATTATGACAGTAACAGATGGATTTACAACGGTAGAAACATTCCGTACTTTATTAATTGTATATGCAGCTGGTGTGGCTGTTTTATTACCAGGTTTCCTTATTTTTTGGAACGTATTTTTGAAAAATCGCAGTTTAATTCGAGAGGAATAAGATATAAACTCCAGAGAACATTCTCTGGAGTTTATTTTTTAGGGATAAGGTTGTGCATAGACACACTCAAAAAAGAAGAAGGCGACATAGTATGTGCAGGAGACACGTAGAAAGGATGAAGCGTATGGAACAAGAAAATTCTTCTCTCTATAAAGAGAAAGGAGATAGCTATTACGAAGGAGCTAATCCACATTTACTGAATCGGATAAAAGAAGGGTGGAAGGAAGTACTCGATATTGGATGTTCAAAAGGTGGGTTAGGAGCTGCAATTAAAGAAAAAGGAATACGTGTATCAGGGATTGAAGCCTTTGAAGACGTGGCTTCGGTTGCAAAATTAAAGCTAGATGATGTTATCGTAGGAAATATTGAAACGATGGAGCTGCCATATAAGGCAGAACAATTTGATTGTATTATTTTTGGCGATGTATTAGAGCATTTATTTGATCCGTGGGCAGTTGTAGAAAAAGTAAGACCATATATAAAGCCAGGCGGCATGATTTTGACGAGTATTCCTAATGTTGCACATATTTCAGTAGTGAAATCTCTTCTTAATGGAGATTGGACGTACGAGGAAATGGGATTAATGGATAAGACCCATATTCGCTTCTTTACGTATAAAGAGATTATTCATTTATTTGAAGGAGCTGGACTTGCCATTCGTCATGTGGAGCGAGTGTTATCGTATTCCGATACGTACGGGAAATTCATGGCGGACTTACATGCCGTATGTACGAAACATCAAATCGGTACGACGTTCCTATTAGACGCAATTACGTATCAATATGTGGTGGAGGCAGTGAAGCCGGTATAAAGGACAAGAAAGGAGGATTTCATGATTAAAGAGATGACTGTTTTATTCGTTGTTTGTGTGAATAATGAAGAACTATTTGAACAATGTGAAAAGCAAATTAAAAGTGTGTATATACCACCTGGTTTTCACATGCACATTCTTCCAATACGTCATGCAAAAAGCCTTACAAGTGCGTACAATCAAGCACTTTCTTTTCCGGCGAAATATAAAGTATATTTACACCAAGATACGTTTATTATGAATCCATATTTCTTTATGGAGATGCTTGTCCTTTTTACCTTGAATAAGGACCTTGGGCTTCTTGGAGTCATAGGATGTAAAGAATTACCGGAGAACGGTATATGGTGTGAGGGAAAGGAATTGATTGGGCAAGTATTGGAATATAAATGGGGACTCTATCAACTGTTATCGTTTAAAACGGAAAAATTTAAGCGTGATCGTTTTATACCTGTTCAAGCGATTGATGGCTTGTTGATGGCAACGCAGTATGATGTAGAGTGGCGAGAAGATGTTTTTGATGGATTTCATTTTTATGATATCTCACAATCACTTGAATTTCAGAAAGCAGGCTATGTAGTTGGTGTTGCAAATCAAACGAGACCATGGTGTATTCATAACATTAGAGATTATGTATTGGATGAAGCTACTTATGAAAAATATCGTAAAATTCTTGTAGAAGAGTATCCAGATGTGGGATTACAAAAGGAAGAAGGATAGGAAAGGAACCTCTAGCTAGGTAAATAATGCTAGAGGTTCTCTTCGTTGTTCTAATGCCTTATTTCGTATTTTTGATAAAAAATCCGTTGATTAATACTTGGTTATAAAATAAGATTATAATAATAGGTTTTAATACTAGGTTATAAAAAGGAGCGAAGATATATGAAAAAGATTGCATGGGTAACAGATAGTACGGTTTATATGTCAGAAACGTTAATGAATAATCCAGATGTATACGTTGTACCGTTAACCATTATTTTTGAAGACGAACAATATGAAGACGGTATTACAATTACAACGGAAGAATTATATAAAAAAATGAACGATTCCTCTATTTCCCCAACAACATCTCAACCATCCATCGGTACATTTGTTGCCTTATATGAAGAGTTGAAAGAAAAATATGATCATATCATGATGATTCACGTTTCAGATGCCTTGAGCGGAACGTTATCATCTAGTAAGCAAGCTGCGGATATCGTTGGTTTAGCATATACAGCAATTGATTCGAAATCATTGTCATATGGCATTACGTATTTAATAGAGGATGGCATTCGTATGCAGCAAGCTGGTAAATCAATAGAGGAAATGGCATCCTATATGGAGCGTGTTATCTCATCGCTTGAGAATTATATTTTAGTAGGGAGCTTAAAGCAACTTCACAAAAGTGGACGTATGAACGGTGCACAGTTTTTCTTAGGAACAATGCTTAGTATTAAGCCAATTATTCAAATTAACGAGGGTGTCATTCAAGTTGTTGAGAAAGTTCGCACAGAAAAGCGTGCTTTCTTAGAAATCGTGAAGAGAAGTAGTGCATCGATTAAAGTAAATCATGTACAAAAGGTGGCCATTTTACATGGAAACCGAGAAGAGGATGCACATTATTGGAAAGCGAAATTACTAGAAGAAAATCCATCGATTCAGATTGATATTGCACCAATTAGTACAACAATAAGCGTGCATGCAGGAGAGGGAACACTTGCCTTTTTATGGTATAACACTTTAGAATAAGTATGTCTGTAGAAAAAATGTCGTACATTGTAGATTTTTATATAGAATATATAGTAACATAGACGGAGAGTGGACATTTAGCTTATTACTTAAAGGAGAAAGTCGAATGAAAAAAAAGATTGCATGGGTGACAGATAGTACAGCTCATATAACGGAAGAACTTCAGCAGCATCCAGATGTATACGTTGTTCCAATGTCTATTATCTTTGGAGAAGATATATATGAAGATGGTCTTACTGTTACACCTGATAATTTATATACAAAAATTAGTGAATACCCAGAATTGCCTACGACATCACAACCACCTATTGGAAAATTCGTAACGTTGTATGAAGAGTTACAAGAAAAATACGAACAAGTCATTATGATTCACGTATCAAGCCTAATTAGTGGAACGTATGCTGGTAGTAGACAAGCGGCAGAAATGGTTGGGATTAAGTACCATGCAATCGATTCGAAAGCGATGTCTTATGCGATGACGTATATGTTACAAGATGGATTACAGTTACAAGAAGAAGGCAAAACAGTAGAAGAAATTGTTACGTATATAGAAGGAATGATTTCAGCGTTAGAAAACTATATTCTACTTGGTAACTTGAAACAAATGTACAAAGGCGGACGTATGAACGGAGTACAGTTTTTCTTAGGAACAATGTTAAACATTAAGCCAATTATTACGATTAAAGAAGGCGTATTCCAAATGTTTGATAAAGTTCGTACAGAGAAACGTGCAGTGCAGCGCCTAATGGATCAGTTTGCATCTGCATATGAGAAAGTAGCAATTAATCGTCTTGCTATCTTACATGGTAATCGTTTGCAAGATGCACAAAAATGGAAAGAAATGTTGGTGGAGAAATACCCAAGTCTTGCTATAGATATTTGCCCAATTAGTTCAACAATTGGTGTGCATGCAGGAGAAGGAACATTAGCAGTTTTATGGTTTAATAAGTAAGTAAAAAGAGCTACTTCATTTCAATGAAGTAGCTCTTTTTTATTAGTCTAAAAAGAATGATTTAACGAGTGCAACATATTCTCTTGCATGTAATTGAACAATAACGGAGTTAGGCGTTGCAGAAGCTAATGTTTCAACTGCTAATCCTTGTCGTTCTGCTAGTAGCTTTGCACGTGCAACGTGATAATTACTACTTACGAGAACGATATTTGTTGCATCATCCGGTAATAACTCTTTTGAGAATGAGATATTTTCTTGTGTGTTCGTTGCTTTGTCTTCTTGGATAATACGTTCAGCTGAAATTCCATTTGAAACGAGGTATTTTTCCATTACTTCTGCTTCTGAGTAAGCGTGTGAATTGCCCTTTCCTCCAGAAACAATGACCTTCGTTGTTGGAGATTCTTTCATGTATTCACTTGCTGTATCTAATCGATATTTCAGAGAAAGAGAAGGTTCATCGCCTCTTATACCAGCACCTAGAACGATTAAATAATCCGCTTCTTTTGTTGGTAGTTGTTTTGCGACGTGATGCATATATAAATGAGCTGATATCATATACGCTAATCCTAGAATAAGCAGAGAAATTAAGGTTATTAAGTACTTCTTCATATGTAATCTCCTTTACGAATAAAACTACTATTCTCTGAGCATAGAGATAGTAGCTTTATTATGTCATGCTTTGTTAGTCAGCATCAAGGAGATATTTCCAAGTTTTTTACATTTCTTCAGGAGCAGCAATGCCTAGGAGTCGTAATCCTTCTTTCAAAACAATCGCAACAGCTTCGACAAGAACGAGACGACTTTGGAGTTGTTCATCTTCGATCATAATATGAACATTGCCGTAGTACGTATTAAATGCTTGGGAGAGATCTACTACATACTTGGCGATGATGGATGGCTCTAATTTGTCGTGTGCTTGCTGGATAATAGTTGGGAAGTGATGCAGTAGCTTCACAATCGTCCAACTTAAGTCATCCTCTAGTTGTATTGTCGCTTGCCCAGGAGTATGTGATGCTTTTCGAAGAATTGAACAAGCACGTGCATATGAGTATTGGACATAGGGGCCTGTTTCTCCTTCGAATTTGAGCATATCTTCTAACGAGAATTCAATGTTGTTCATACGATCGTTTTTTAAGTCATGGAAGATGACTGCACCAACCCCAACTTGACGTGCAACTACTTCTTTCTTCGTAAGTGCTGGGTTTTTCTCGGTAATGTTTTGGGTTGCCATGTGAATAGCTTCTGTTAGTACCTCTTCAAGAAGTACGACTTTTCCTTTACGAGTCGACATTTTCTTACCGTCTTTTAAAATCATTCCAAATGGTACGTGTATCATGTTCTTCGCCCAGTCGAATCCTAACTTTTGTAAGACGGCGAATAGTTGTTGGAAGTGAAGACGTTGCTCGCCGCCAACGACGTAAATTGCTTGTGCGAAATTGTAGGTACGTTTGCGATATAATGCGGCCGCTATGTCACGTGTCGCGTATAATGTTGCACCGTCAGATTTTTTAATTAAGCAAGGTGGGAGAGGTTCTTCTAACATAACAACTTGTGCACCATTATCTTCTATAAGTAAGTGTGCTTCTTCTAGCAACGTTACAATTTCATCCATCTTATCATTATAGAAAGCTTCTCCATTTGTCGAGTCAAAGGAAATACCTAGTAAGTCGTATATTTTGTTGAATTCGATGAGTGATTCACTGCGGAACCATCCCCATAAGTGATGAGCTTCTTCATTACCATCTTCTAGTTTCTTAAACCAAGCACGTCCTTCGTCCTCTAATGCTGGATACTTCTCTGCCTCTTTGTGAAAGTGAACATATAGCTTTAGTAATTCTTTAATAGGGGTTTGCTTTATTTGTTCGGGAGAGCCCCATTTCTTATAGGCGACGATGAGTTTGCCAAATTGTGTACCCCAGTCGCCAATATAGTTGATTTTGATTGGCTTGTAGTCGCATTTTGCCATAATATTTGCGATTGCATTGCCAATTACGGTAGAGCGTAAATGTCCCATTGAAAAAGGTTTAGCAATATTAGGAGATGATAAATCGATTGGAACATGTTGTCCGTCTCCAATGGCCAAATTTCCGTATCGATTCCGCTCATCTAAAATGTGCGTTAAAACGGTATTGCTGACAATATGTCGATGTAAGAAAAAATTTACATATGGGCCAACTGCTTCTACATGGGAAACGAGCTTGTGTTGCAATGTATTAGCTAACTCAGATGCAATTCCTGCTGGTGATTTTCGTAATGTTTTCGCCAGTTCAAAGCAAGGAAAAGCAAGATCACCGTGAATAGCATGTTTCGGTTGTTCTAGTAAAGCTAAAATACGTTCTTCGTGTAATGCTCCGTCTAACGCATGAGAAAGGCAAGATGCAACGATTAATTTTTCATTCATTGTTTTTTCCTCCTAAAATAAAAAAACTCGCCTCTTCGTAATGAAGAGACGAGTTTTAATTCCCGCGGTACCACTCTATTTGTTCAAGATGAACCTCTTTGCATGGATAACGGATTGTTGTTCCGGCTTACCCTACTAGTATTCAAGTAAGCATCTTGAAAGTGCGCTTCCTTATATATTCGACACTAGGCTCTCACCATCCCTAGTTCGCTATGCTCGGCAATATAAGTACTCTCTTTGTCATCGATACTGTTTTCATTAAATTATCAACAGTATATAGAAAAGATGAAAGATGTGCAACACTTATGCTATTTTTTGTTCTTCGTTTACTTTCCTCATTTTTCGACGCTCATATTGTTCATTTAGTGGATATAAGATAAATCCGACGAAGAATAAGCCGATTCCTAATGCGAATGTTTTTATATCACCAGATCCAGAAATAATTGCGTAGACAGAGTAAGTAATTGCTAGTACTGCTAAAATAGCATCTCCTGTACGTGAGCCTCGAATTGTATCGTATGTTTCACCTGTGAAGACTAACTTTAGTTGGAAAATAGGTGAGACAAGATACGGGATTAAGTATGCTAATGTCGATACGACGATAACGAAATCATATGCTTCTGTAATGGAGCCTGATAACGTTGAGAAAATAAATAATTGCGACATAAAGTTTGTAATTAGTAATGAACGTGTCGGACTTCCTTTTTCGTTCTCATGCGCGAAGAATTTTGGGAAGAATCCTAATTTTGCTGCTTGATATGGTACTTCTGATGCAAGTAACACCCATCCAAGGATCGAACCGAATAAGCATGTTAATCCAAGTAGTGCCATCACTTGGCCACCACCTGTACCAAGAATAATATTTAAGGCATCAACAAATGGTTTGTCGGATGTTTTTAATACATCTGCTGGTACAACACCCATCGTTAATAACGTAATTGCTAAGTAAATTACTAATGTAATAAGTAGACCAAAGATTGTTGCTTGTTTCACAGCTTGTTGTGACTTGGCACGATTTGAGAATAGTACAGCCGATTCAATTCCGATGAATGCCCATAATGTTAAAATTGCTGCCTGATTTACTTGACCTAATAAGTTTAATGCCTCACCGTTTGGATTCACAACGGGTGTGTACCATTCGCCAAGTGTTGATGTTTGGAATGCAAATAGTGCTACGACAATGAATAATGCAAAGCCAATAATTTTAGTCGCTGTTGCAATAAATGTAATTTTTCCTGCACCGTGAACTCCTCGAACAAGTAAGAAGTGTGTTGCCCATAGTAACGATGAACAGATAAGGAAGGTGATTCCTTTTCCTACTTCTACTTCGAATGAACCAATTGTGAATAGTACATCAGGGCTTGTCATGACTGGGAAGAATGTTGTTAAGTACCCAGCAAATGACGTAATGATGGCAACGTTACTTGCCCAGTTTGCTACCCAGTAGCCCCATACCATGCTGAAGCCAGCGATGCGGCCTTTCTTTTTATTTGAGAACAGTGCATACGCGTGACTTTGTGGCCCAGTCGTTAAATCCGGACGACGGATTGCCAAGTTTCCAAAGACAAACGCAAGTGTTAGAACACCGAAACCTGTTAATAACCATGTAAGAATTGTTGCTAAAGGACTTGCTGTTTTTGCTAATGTGCTTGGTAGCATGAAAATTCCTGCCCCAACCATATTACCGACAACCATGGCAGTTAAAATACCAACGCCCCATTTTTTGTTTTGCATTGCTTTCCCCTCCAAAATGATATATGTTAGTTTGTCTATTTCTTCGTCTATCTATGATGATGGGACGGGTCGGACAAATAAAAAAACGCATAGAATAAATATCTACGCGTTTCGTATCGAACGAAACCCGCATCAATCTCTGATAGCTCTCCACAAGCAAATGCTTGTGACAGTTCTGCACTTGTTCAATGCAGCCCCAGCAAGTCAATAAGGTGGTTATTGTACTTACTTCGGCGATTATTCCTTTCACAGTTTGATCATCGACTCCACATAGTCTCCCAAACGCTACTCTTAATACTCGCAACCTCTACCTCACCGAGATTTAGATGAGGGTTTTAATATGTTATTGTTAAAAAATAATTCTTATCTATCGTACATGTGAAAAATAGCTTTTGTCAATATTTTTTCTTTGCATAATATATTTTTTATGTGCATCAATTCGTTTCTTCAAATTTTTTCAGGGAATGTAAGGTCAAAATGTTTCTTAAAATAAGAAAATCATGTACGATTATGCAAGATACTTATGTTGTATAGACAAGTGATAAAGAGATTGTAGCATCAAAGGAGAGTAAAGTATGTGGAAGTATGCATTATTAGTGTTGATTGGTTCATGTAGTTATGGTGTGTTATCAACTATTGCAAAGTTAGCATATAACGAAGGGTTTGTTGCAAGTGAAGTAGTAGCAAGTCAGTATTTCTTCGGCTGGATTTTTCTATTAGTTGCTACGCTGCTATTTTCGCGAAAGAAAGCACCATTTAAGCAAGTGATGTTTTTAATGTTCGTTGGGACATCAACGAGTTTGACGGGGATCTTCTATGGATTAACGTTAGAGCAAGTAACGGCATCGATGGCTGTTGTGTTGTTATTCCAATTTACATGGATTGGAATTGTATTAGAAGCTATTAGTGAACGAGCATTTCCTAGTAAAGAAAAGCTATTCGCTATTGCTGTGTTATTTGGTGGAACATTGTTAGCTGGTGGTGTTTTTGAACAAGGGCATACGACATTAAATACGTTAGGTCTTGTGTATGGATTGTTGTCGGCTGTAGCATTTGCCTTATTCATTTTCGTAAGTGGGCGTGTCGCAACAGAAGTACCAGCGTTAAATCGCAGCTTGTACATGGTTACAGGTGCTTTAATTTTAATTATGTTCGTTTTCTCACCAGAATTTTTATATAACGGTTCGCTAGGGAATGGATTGTTCAAATACGGATTAGCATTAGCAGTTCTTGGAACATTATTACCAGTTATATGCTTCTCTATTGCATCGCCAAAAGTAGGATCAGGTATCGCAACGATTCTCGGTGCGGTAGAACTCCCTGTGGCGGTATTAGTGTCGATGCTTGTATTAAAAGATAACGTATCTGCCGTACAGTGGCTTGGTATCGCTATTATTTTCATCGGTATTATGATTCCACAGTTTTATGTACGTAAACAAAAGTATATTCCAATGGATGTAGAGCAAGAGGTAAAAGTTTCATAGTAATTGAAAAGGATGCGCGTAGCTGGGGAGTTTCGCATATCTATCGGAAATAGTGGATATATAGAAGAAAAGGAGTTACCTCATGAGGTAACTCCTTTGTTTATTATTCTGTGATATTAACAATCGTTACTTTCTCACGTGTCATCGATTCGATGCTACGACGAATGCCTTGTGCACCCATACCAGATGCTTTAATACCGATGAATGGGAAGTGGTCTGGTCCACGCTCTGTACGTCCGTTAATTTGGACAGAACCTGTTTCGATTTTGTTTGCAATTGAGAATGCTTTGTTAATGTCTTTTGTGAACACACTTGCTTGGAGTCCGAAGTCCGACTTATTCGCAATTTCAATTGCTTCTTCGTCAGATTTCACACGAATGATTGGGAGAACTGGGCCGAATGGCTCTTCCCATGCCACACGCATGTCTGTTGTAACGTTATCAAGTAATGTTGGATAAATTAAGTTACCTTCACGTTTGTTACCTGTTACAAGCGTTGCGTGTTGAGTTAGTGCATCGTCAATTAATCCTTGTACGAAATCAGCTGATTTCGTATCAATTAATGGCACGATTGTTTTGTTTTCTTCTGGTGAACCGACAGAAAGTTTCTCTACCTCTGTTTTTAGTAATGTAACAAGTTCATCTGCTACATTTTCATTTACAAGTACACGTTTAATTGCTGTGCAACGTTGTCCAGAGTACGAATATGCACCTGAAATGATTTGGTTTGCAACAAATGATAAGTCTGCATCTTCACGTACGATTGCAGGGTCTTTTCCACCAAGCTCCATTACAAGTGGTACCATCTTCGCTTTTGAAGCGATGTGGTAGCCAGTTTCTGTACCACCAGTGAAGGAAATCATGTCAATTCCTTTATGTTCTACTAAGTAGTCACCAATTACAGAACCACGACCTGTAACAAGGTTTAGAAGTCCACTTGGTAAGCCAGCTTTATGAAGTGCTTCAATCATCTTAACTCCGCTAATTGCACCTTGTGTTGCAGGTTTGAAAATAACGGCATTACCAGCAAGAAGAGCAGGGGCGATTTTTGCTGCGGCTAAGTTAACTGGATAGTTGAATGGTGAGATTGCTAAAATAACGCCAAGTGGTACGCGCGAAATCATCGCCATTTTTGATTTCGATCCACCTGGGAAGCTGTCGCCTAACATGCTTTCGCCGTTCATATGAACGCCTTCTTCAATTGCGTAGCGAACTAAATCAGCTGTACGTTCTACTTCTTTCACTGCATCGTTATAGCCTTTTCCAACTTCTTTCATGATAACTTCAGCGATTTCTTCTTTCATCGCTAATAGCTCATCAATCCATTTGTATAAGTAAGAAGCGCGATCACGAATGGATAAAGTAGCCCATGCTTTCTGTGCAGCTTCAGCACCTTTAATTGCTTCATCTACTTCATCACGAGTAATTGCTTGTACTTTCCCGATTTCTTCTTGTGTATATGGGCAAGGAATTGAGATTGTTTCGTTTGAACCACTTTCTCTCCACTCGCCATTTAGTAAAAATGTATATGTTTTAGTCATTATACGACCCTCCAAAGATGTAAAAAAATAAAACTAAGGTAAAAAACTATTGTAACAAAACGATATTATTATGATTGTAAGACGAATGAGAATAAATTTCAAATAGAAATTTAAGTGGATGAATTAATTTTGTGTAATATTGCACATTTTTTCATGTTCCTTTTTTGCTTCATTTCCGTACAATAATACGTATACAAAGAAATAGTTAATTTTATTCAGAAATTTTAAAAAAGTAAAATAAATGTATTGACGATAGGAAAAAACTGGTGATACAATAACACATATCAAAAACATGAAAGGGAGGTTTGCGTGATGTTATTCATTGTAAGAGGTAAGAACATAAACAAACAATTAAATAAGATACACGTGACCACCTATTTGCATGTCTGATTTCATAGTAAAAGACGCGCATGGTTACGTTGTGTAATCGTGCGCTTTTTTATACGGGCAAAGAAAGAATTCTTTCTTTGGCTTAAGATTGCTGTGAAGGCATATCGTATAAATTTGCGATATGCCTTTTTATTTGTGCAAAAAAGAAGAAACGGAAGGGGAGACAACATGTTATCTGTATTAGGGAAATTAGGTTGGTACTTTAAAGAAAATAAAAAACGATACATCATCGCAATTGGATTTTTATGTGTCATAAATATCCTTGAAGTGATTCCGCCGAAGTTAATTGGGATGACGATAGATGAGATTAATAATGGGACGCTGACGGCGAGTAGTATGTATACGTACATTGGATTATTACTTGGAATTATGTTGATCTGTTATGTGAGTACGTATATATGGCAATATCAATTATTCGGTGGTGCATTCTTATTAGAGCGCACGTTCCGTGGCAAATTAATGAATCATTTGTTAAAGATGACACCGACGTTCTATCAAAAGAATCGTACAGGAGACTTAATGGCGCGTGCTACGAATGACTTAAAGGCAATTTCTATTACAGCTGGTTTCGGTATTTTGACACTTGTTGATTCTAGTATGTATATGCTCGTTATTCTATGTATGATGGGCTTTTCGATTAGTTGGGAGTTGACGTTTGCATCATTGATTCCTTTGCCAATTATGGCATTAATGATGTGGATATACGGAAAGAAGTTACATGAACGATTCACGGTAGCTCAAGATGCGTTTGGTGATATGAATGATCGTGTGTTGGAGTCCATTGCAGGGGTACGTGTCGTTCGTGCTTATGTACAAGAAAGAGAAGATGAAAAACGCTTTAAAGATATGATTGACGATGTATACGAGAAGAACATTCGTGTAGCAAAGATAGATACTTTATTTGAGCCGACTATCAAAGTACTAGTTGGAGCAAGTTATTTAATTGGTCTTGTATACGGTGCGTTTCTTGTGTTCCAGAATGAGGTAACACTAGGACAGCTCGTTACATTTAACGTCTATCTAGGAATGATGATTTGGCCAATGTTTGCGATTGGTGAGCTAATTAATGTGATGCAGCGCGGAAATGCGTCGCTTGACCGCGTGGATGAAACGTTAGCATATGAACCAGATGTGAAGGATGGAGCGATGACGCTTGTACCAACTAAGCCAGATTCCATCATATTTGACGGAGTAACATTCTATTATCCAAGCTCAGAAAAAGCAAATTTACGTAACGTATCGCTTTCATTAAAGAGTGGTCAAACGTTAGGAGTTGTAGGGAAGACCGGAAGTGGAAAGACAACGCTTGTGCGACAACTATTGCGTCAGTATCCACTTGGAACAGGAGCGATTTCTATCGCTAATACACCACTTGAAAAAATTCAAGTTGACCACGTATTAAGTTGGGTTGGATATGTACCACAAGAGCATGTTCTATTCTCAAAAACGGTACGAGAAAACATTTTACTTGGAAATGGGCAGGCTGACGATGAAACATTGGAACATGCAATTAAAATGGCAGCATTTGATAAAGATATTACGTTCTTATCAGACGGATTAGATACGTTAGTAGGGGAAAAAGGAGTGTCGTTATCAGGTGGACAAAAGCAACGTATTTCGATTGCACGAGCGATTGCGACAAACCCAGAGATTTTGATTCTAGATGATTCATTATCGGCAGTAGATGCGAGAACAGAAGCGAGAATTATTGAGAATATACGACAAGAGCGTGCAAATAAGACAACGATTATTACGGCACATCGTATGTCGGCTGTCCAGCATGCAGATTGGATTGTGGTGTTAGACGACGGGGAAATCATCGAGGAAGGAACACACGAAATGCTAGTATCCAGAAATGGCTGGTATCAGGAACAATTTGAACGCCAGCAGTTGATGGAGGAAAATGAGGTGGATGTATGAATGTAGGAAAAAGATTGTTTCAGTACGCCTTAAAACGGAAACGAACATTTATCTTTGCATTAGTGATGCTGATGCTTGCCGTAGCAGCAGAGTTATCGGGACCATTTATTGCAAAGCGGATGATTGATGTACACATCGTTGGGATAGAGAAGCCTTGGTATGAGGGGGCAACAGGTGATCAGGCAGTAGCGTATCAAGGAAAATGGTATAAGCGAGAAGATCGCTTTGAAGAGAATGAGACAAAAGGAAAAGAAGTCCGTATTTTACAAGTCGGAGTTTCGTATTACTTTGTTAATGAGGCGATTGCCTTTGATGGTGCAAGAGAAATAGACGGGGATACGTTGACGATTACCCGTAACAATGAAACGAAAGAATATAGTGCGGTGCAGTTAAGTAAGGATGAGTTATTGCCTTTCTATGATTCAGAAGTCAACGGATTATTAACGCTAGCTACTTTATATATTGGTTTAATGATTATGGCGAGCATTTTCACATATGGGAAAGCATTTTACCTCCAAAAAGCATCAAATAGCATTATTCGAGATATGAGAGAAGATGTATTCTCCCATATTCAGCGTTTACCGGTGAGTTATTTTGATAAATTACCAGCTGGAAAAATTGTATCGCGTGTAACGAATGATACAGAATCTATCCGTGACTTATACGTAACGGTACTAGCAACGTTTTTCTCGGGTGTTATTTATGTGACAGGTATTCTTATCGCATTGTTCTTGCTAGATGCAACGTTAGCGACCTATTGCTTGTTAATTATTCCGATTCTTTACTTATGGATTGTTTTGTATCGAAAGTACGCTTCGAGATACAATCACATTATTCGCGGCCGCTTATCTGATATTAACGGGATGATTAACGAGAGTATTAATGGAATGTCAATTATTCAAGCATTCCGTCAACAGAAAGAAACAGCGAAAGAATTTGGAGAGTTGAGCGATGATTATTATCGCCATCAAAATAAGTTACTTAGCTTAAACGCTGCGACGTCTCATAATTTAGTAGGAGTTCTTCGAAGCATTGCATTTATGGCGATGATTTGGTACTTCGGTGGTACGACATTAAGCGGACAAATGGTTGTAACGGTAGGGGTACTTTATGCATTTGTCGATTATTTAATTCGTATGTTTAGTCCTATAACAGGAATGGTGAATCAATTAGCGATATTGGAGCAAGCACTAGTATCAGCTGAGCGTGTCTTTGAGCTACTAGATGAAAAAGGAACGGATGTAAATGATACACATATAGATCGTTACAAAGGTGATGTATCGTTCCAAAATGTATCGTTCTCGTATAACAACAAAGACGTTGTGCTGAAAAATATTAATATTGATGTAAAGCAAGGGGAAACGGTCGCTTTAGTTGGTCATACTGGTTCAGGAAAGAGCTCGATTATGAACGTCTTATTCGGTTTCTATCCGTTCCAAGAAGGAAATATTACGATAGACAATTATCCTATTAAAGAAATGCCAAAGCAATTATACCGTGAGCATATGGGAATTGTTCTTCAAGATCCATTCTTATTTAGTGGAACAATTGCATCGAATATCTCCTTGGATAATCCAGCGATTTCGCGTGAACGGATTGAGAAAGTAATTAAAGAAATTGGAGCAGATGTATTCATTTCGAAATTACCGAAAGGATTAGATGAGCCGGTGCTTGAGAAAGGAAGTACGTTGTCTACGGGAGAGCGACAATTAATTTCATTCGCACGAGCATTAGCATTTGATCCAGCCATTCTCATTTTAGACGAAGCAACGTCTAGTATTGATACAGAAACGGAAAGTATCATTCAAGAAGCGCTTGAAGTATTGAAGAAAGGCAGAACGACTTTCATTATTGCGCACCGTTTATCAACGATTCGAAGTGCAGATCAAATTCTCGTATTAGACCGTGGAAACATTGTCGAGCGCGGTACACACGACGAGCTAATGGCGAGATGCGGAAGGTATTATAAGATGTATCAGTTGCAACAAGCAGGTAGTGTCACACATGCTTCCTAAAGGTAGAGAAACACCCCATGACTCAGGAGGAGTGATGGGGTGTTTTATTAATTAAGGAAAGAATATGTATTACCTGTTTTATTTTTGTATAGGTATCCATTACCGACCATGGCTTGGTTATTAATGTTGGTTATTTTTAATGTATATTTTCCTTCCTCCAGGAGTTCTTGCATTGTATAGCCGCTGTTGTAATTTCCATTTAAGTAGTGTGTTTTTACGATACTATCGTCTTTCATGTAATCAATTTGAATGTGTGCTGTATTAGAAGCATATTGTACACTTCCAAAGTTAACATAGGCACTTTCTTCAAGCGAGAATTGATAAAGAGCATGTTCATTTGGCTCTAATTCAAGATCTAGATTTGTAGATAAGACAGTGGATGGTAATGGTGTTGAAATATTTTTTGATGTCATTTCTGATTTTGGTATAGTGTTTTTGGTAGTTGTTTGCTCTTTTGTACATCCAACACTAACGATAGCCATTAGTGAAACAATTAGTACGAGTAATCTAATGTGTGTTCTTATCACGACAAAAATCCCCTTTTTAATTTATTATATAATTTTTATATGGATAATTATAGATTATAAGTTAATTTTTATCTTTTTATGTTGATCCACAATATTATTCTTAGTTTAAAAGAACTGGGTATACTAACAAAAAACATATAGTTTACCTTTTATTAGCATATTTGCACAGCTATTTGTGTAAAAATGAGGATAAGTATGTATTTTTTTGTGAATTTTTCTTATAATTATGCTTGTTAGTATATAATTCATTAAGAATATAGTAGGAGAGTGAAGATTCTTGGGCGACTTGCCACTGAGTACAATGTTTATTTTGATGATTCTTATTTTGTTATCTGCATTCTTTTCTTCCGCAGAAACAGCTTTTTCAAGCGTAAATCGCATCCGTTTGAAAAGTTATGTAGATGAAAAACGGAGAGGAAGCAAAAATGCATTGTATGTAACGGAAAACTTCGATAAATCATTGTCGACTATTCTTGTTGGAAACAATATTGTGAACATTGCAGCTTCTGCAATCGCCACAGCATTGGCGACAAAGTTTTTTGAAGGAGCAGAAGGTATTCTTGTTAGTACAGTTGTTATGACAATACTTATTTTAATTTTTGGCGAAATTTTGCCGAAATCATTAGCGAAGGAGAATGCAGAATCATTTTCCCTGCGTATCTCTGGTATTCTTGTTTTCTTAATAAGAATATTATCGCCTGTTACATATATATTTGTTGCCATTAAAAATGGGGTAACAAAGTTATTTAAAAATAAAGATAGTGAGCCACTTGTAACAGAAGAAGAAATTAAAGCGATGGTTGAAATAAGTGAAGAAGAAGGAGTCATTGATAAAGAAGAGAAGGAACTTATTACTCGTACGTTAGAGTTTAACGATATATTAGTGGCGGAAGTATTAAAGCCACGTATTGATATGGTTGCGGTAGAAGTGAATCAATCAGTTGAAGAAATTCGTGATTTGTTCCTGGAAGAACGTTATTCACGTATTCCTGTTTATGAAGATAATATCGACAATATTATTGGTATTTTATCGGATAAACAGTTCTTTAGCTATTTAGTACAAAATAGAGACATTACTATTCGTAAGTTAGTACGTACACCAATTTACGTTGTAGAATCGATGAAAATATCGACGCTACTTCCAGAGTTACAGAAGAATAAATCTCATATGGCAATCGTTGTAGATGAATTTGGTGGAACATCGGGACTAATTACGTTAGAAGATATTTTAGAAGAAATAGTTGGAGATATTTGGGATGAACACGATGAAACGATTAAAAATGTGACAGAGTTATCACCAAATCTTTATGAGTTCAATGCACAACTTCCATTAGATGATTTTATGGAAATGATGGATTTAGAAGATGACGATGACAGTGGTTATCATACACTGGGCGGATGGATATTCGAGAAGTTCGAGCGGATACCAAAAACGGGGGAGCAACTTCATTATAAGCATTTGACGATTACGATTCGAGAAGTGCAAAATCGTCGTATTAATAAAGTGTTAGTTCGAGTAGATAAAAACATAGAAGAAAAAAAAGGAGAGGAGTTAGCATAATGCTACTTCTTTCTTTTTTTGAGAGACAAACTATCATGCTTCTACTAATTAAAGGAGAATCAGCATTATGCTAATTCTCCTTTTTCTATTTGTAAATAAAAACAAAGGTTTGTTCACATTTTTTTAAAATTTTATTTCAAAATAAAAAATAAATAATTGAAATAAAATTTCATAGCTGTTATGATGAATTTATCAAAAGAAAACGTTTTCAACAATTTCCTAAAAGGGTGATAAATATGTTAGAGCATTTAACGACAGAGAAACGAAATGAGAAAACAATGAATTTAGATGAAATGAAAATAATAGATTTTCTTACAGTTATGAATGAAGAAGATGCAAGTGTGGCAGAAAGTGTGAAAAAAGAACTGCCACAAATCGCGAAGGCTGTAGAACATATTATTGCGGCAAGAAGAAACGATGGACGCCTTATTTATATAGGGGCTGGTACAAGCGGGCGCATTGGCTTATTAGATGCGGTAGAATGTCCACCGACTTTTGGCACAGCTCCTGAAGAAGTAATTGGTTTAATTGCTGGTGGAGAAAAAGCTTTTATTAAAGCAGTTGAAGGAGCAGAAGATAGAGAAGAATTAGGAGTACAAGATTTACAAGATATTACGTTAACAGATAAAGATATTGTAGTGGGAATAGCTGCTAGCGGACGTACCCCATACGTGATTGGTGGTTTGAAGTATGCGAATTCTATTGGGGCTAATACAATTGCGGTAAGTTGTAACAAAGAATCTGCGATTGGAAAAGTGGCTAACATTGCAATTGAGGTGCTTAGTGGCTCAGAAGTCTTAACTGGTTCAACTCGGTTAAAAGCAGGTACATCACAGAAATTAATTTGTAATATGCTATCAACCGCATCTATGATTGGTATCGGAAAAGTGTATGGAAACCTAATGGTAGACGTCCAACTAACAAATGAGAAGCTTGTAGAACGGGCGAAGCGTATCGTGATGGAAGCGACATCATGTGATTATGAAACAGCTACAGCATATTTATCAAAAGCGGATAACAAACCAAAAATTGCGATTGTAATGATTTTAGCTGGTTTCACAAAAGAAGAAGCAATAAAACGACTAGAAGAAACAAAAGGTTTTATTCGTAAAGCAGTTCAATAATCGATAGATAGTGTGGTGATTATAATGAGTAAATATCAAAAGATGGCTTCAGAAATTATCGAGGCAATTGGCGGCAGTGAGAATATATCAACCTTTACAAATTGTATGACACGTCTTCGTGTTACGCCAATTCACAAGCACCTTATTAATGAAGAAGCGGTGAAAAAAATACATGGAGTACTAGGTGTTGTAGATGATGAAACGTATCAAATTATACTTGGTCCTGGTGTCGTAACAAAGGTGGCAGAAGAAATTCCGAACCTGCTATCTGAGAGTAAGAGAAGCACAACGAATGAGACACCTTCTGCGGAGGAATTACAGGCAAAAGGTGCCCAAATGAAGGCAGAACAAAAGAAAAAGAATAATACACCGTTCAAAGCATTCCTACGAAAAATCGGAAGTATATTTATCCCGTTGATTCCAGCATTCGTTGGAGCTGGATTAATTGCTGGTATAGCTTCTATTCTATCTAATAATATTACAGCAGGAAATTTAGATGCTCACACATGGCAACAATATGTAACGGTGTTGAATGTTATTAAAAATGCGATTTTTAGTTATTTAGTGATTTACGTTGGGATTAATGCTGCCAAAGAATTTGGCGCTACTCCTTCACTAGGTGGGGTAATTGGTGGTGTAACGCTGTTAACTGGCGTGACACCTGATACGGCGATTACAAATATTTTTACGGGTGATCCGCTGACATCTGGTCAAGGTGGCGTGTTAGGCGTATTATTCGCAGTATGGATTTTCTCAATCGTTGAAAAACAACTACGTAAGTTTGTTCCAGATTCTATTGATATTATTGTAACGCCTACTATTGGATTATTAGTAGTTGGATTGGCAACAATTTTCTTCATTATGCCATTTGCAGGTTTTATCTCAAATAACTTACTTGGCGCAATTAATTGGTTATTAGTACACGGCGGTGTTGTATCAGGTTTTGTGTTGGGAGCATCGTTCCTTCCATTAGTAATGCTTGGTTTACATCAAGTGTTGCTACCAATTCATATTGAAATGATCAACGCTACTGGTGCGACTCAATTACTTCCTATTTTATCAATGGCTGGCGCTGGACAAGTTGGTGCAGCGATTGCATTATGGATGCGTTGTAGGAAGAATCAATCATTAACGAATATGATTAAAGGAGCACTTCCAGTAGGTATTCTAGGAATTGGCGAACCACTTATTTATGGTGTCACATTACCATTAGGACGTCCATTTATTACAGCGTGTATTGGTGGCGGTATTGGTGGAGCTGTAATTGGCTTGCTTGGCCAAGTTGGTGCAATCGCGATTGGACCATCTGGAGTTGCGTTAATTCCCCTTATCGCCAACGGAGGATGGATGAACTATGTAATTGGATTAGTAGCTGGTTATGCTGCAGGATTTGTTCTTACGTATTTCTTCGGTGTACCGAAAGAGGCAATGGTGGAGCAAGAATAATAACATAATTTTTATAGAAAGGAGCCCTCATAAGTTGAAGTTTGGACTTTGGGAGGCTTCTTTTTTTATTAGATAAGGTTTTTCTTTTGGAACAAGGTGTTTTTCTATATAATAGATGAAAAATAACTTGTTCGCATAAAAAATGAAAGGGTGAAGTCATTTGACGATAAATAGTATGCAAGCACAGATTCAACTAGCTCTGAAAGACTTACCATCTTCAGAACAAAAAATAGGTGAGTATATTCTTGCACATCCAAAAGAAGTGACAAAAATGACGATTCATCAGTTAGCGAAAGAAGCTGAAGCGAGTAGTGCGGCTGTTGTTCGCTTTTGTCGTTCATTAGGTGTAACAGGCTTTCCTGATTTGAAGGCACGTTTATTTGCAGAAATCGGCCATTCGGCAGTTGTAGGATACTTCGATATTGAACCGAATGAAGGTGTTTCTTCCGTTATTGATAAAACATTATCTAATACTGTCCAAACATTACACGATACAGTCGGGCAATTAAAGATAGAAGTCATTGAAGAAGCAGTTGAAATGTTGAATGAGGCTGACGTACTCTATATATATGGGGTTGGCGCTTCGTTTCTCATCGCTGAAGATATTGCACAGAAATGGCTTCGCTTAGGTAAAAAGGCTTTTGCTATCTCAGATCGTCATGTTTTAGCTGTTGCAATGGCTACTCAGTCAGAGAAGGCATTATTTTGGGGAATATCCTATAGTGGTGAAACAAAAGACGTTCTAGATTTAATGAAAACAGCAAAAGAATTAAGCATTCCAACAATGAGCCTTTCTCGTTTAGGGAATAGCAAAATATGTGAGTTAGCAGATGTGTCTTTATTTACAGCTCGCGCTCCAGAAGCACACATTCGTAGTGCGGCTACAAGCTCACGGTTTGCACAATTACTCGTTGTAGATATTGTTTTCTTCACGTACTCTTCTTCACAATACGATTTTGTTGTAAATCAATTAGAAAAAACAAAAAAAGCGGTGAAATTTTTGTAAGTATAAGGTGGAATGGAAAAGTCTATGATAGACGGCATATTTGAAAGCCCCCAAGCGAGCGCCTGGGGGCTTATAGCCATTGTATGAAATTGTTAAATTATTTTTGGAAGCCGCCTAATTGTTGCTCAGCCATTTGAACTAGACGTTTTGTAATTTCTCCACCAACTGATCCGTTAGCGCGAGAAGTTGCATCTGGTCCTAATTGAACACCAAATTCACTAGCGATTTCGTACTTCATTTGATCGATTGCTTGTTGAGCTCCATACACTGCTAATTGGTTTGAACTTTTGTTGTTTGACATGTATGAGTCATCTCCTATTTAAGTTTGTTTTGGTTGGATTAGCTGGATTTGCACCAGTAGAAACTAACTACTTAGTAGTTCTAATCCATTGAGTGGTTGTTGCTTACTAGTATTATGGTTTGTTGGATTCTTCTCTATGTATGATATTTATTGGTAATTAATGTAATAATCTTGTATGAAAGAATCGTATAGCATTTTATGATCTATTTCATACTAGGAGAAATACGTTTATTTAGTAGGGAGGATCATCATGAGTTTTTGTCCAAATTGTAATGGAATGAATGAAAACATGTATACGTGCTCAACATGTGCGGCAGAAATGATTGATACGGGGAAAGTAGTCGATTACTTAGATAACTATAGTCCGTATTTGGATATGAGTATATTAGAGCAAGTGGACGGTGTGCAACATGATCCAACATCGTCGTGTATACACCTTTATTATTGTTCTTCTTGTGGAGAAGATTATCGTATAGAAGTTCCATATGTATAGGAAAGTCGTATGCAGGAAGAGGATATTCTTGCATACGACTTTTTGTTAGGAATATATCTCGACGGGACGAAGAAGACTTTGCTCGGTTAAATACGTTGCATAGGATAGGAATAAGTTTTTCGTTAAAGAATTGTATTTTTGAAGAGGCGGATGATTGAAAATTGTCCGTCCTGGCTTAGAGTTTGCTTCAAATAACCAGACATTGTATTCTTTGTCGATGCCAATATCAAAGCCGATTTCTCCGATATATCCATCAATAACTTTATCAATTGCTTCACTTAATGAAATAGCTGCTTGCGAGATTTTTGTATACATCTCAGCTCGGTGTATTGGATCACTGAAAAGCTCTTCAAGTGATTTTACTTCCCCGCCGAATGTTACATGTGTTGTCATGCTTCCTCTACTTGCTACTTTTGCGGCGATAGCACTTAGCTTCCAGTTGCCACTTCGGTCTTTATTTGTGTGTACACGGAAGTCAACTGATTGCTGATCAAAGCGTAGAAGAGAAATACCTTGTTGAACGATAAAATCACGTAGTTGTTGGTCTTTAAATAAATGATTGACCAGTTGTTCAAGAGTTCGGTACTTATGCAATTTCTTTTTATTATTTTGATAGAAACGACAAAAATAAGCTTCCTCTTCTCGTTCATAGCGAATTTGATAGACGCGAGAGCCTAAGCTTCCGTTTGTTGGTTTAATATATAGATGCTGATGTTCGGCAAGCATTGTTTCAACACGGCTAAACGATGTGAACAGTGCTGTTTCTGGTAAGTAAGTATTTATTTCTTTATTTGTTTTTAGTTTTTGGTAAATATCCCATTTATTAAAGAAGCCAGGATTAAACCACGGAATCATATATTCTTTTTGAAGGCGGTGTTTGACTCGTTGAATACGAAGGTGATTTTCCGTCTTACGATTTGGTAGCCGATCGTACACAACATGTGGGAATGGAACGATATATTCTTGCCATTTTCCGTCCATATAGAAAAGTCCGTTAATTAGGCCTTCGCTCCACTTTATGCTATGGACGCTAAAGACAAAACTATATGATGCAGTAGGATGAAGTGATAATAAGTCCGCAAAGAAAGAAGAACGAGCTCCAATTGGTTCAGAAGAAGAGTTTGTCAGCCCAGCTGTGAACATTCCAATGAGTGGTCCAATGTGTAATGTGTCTTCATCAAAGAAAATTGGTGATAGTGTTTCAAAGGGAATATGCAAGGCATCAAATAGATCTGCTGGGATGGCGATTGTGTCAGTAAGTGTATTTGTTGTGGTGAACTTACAAGGAATGACGGTTGTACCGAAGCTAATATGCGTAATAGAGTGTGGGATATTTATTGTTTTTGGTAAAAGAATTGTTGCATGCTTCGTTTCTTTTTTCATGATACGATACGAGGACATATTCATATAGTCGTTACCTTCTTTCCTTTGCGTTTAGGTAAGCTAAAAAGGAACAATATTGTAGCGGCGCATGATATAGCTCTTCTTTAATGGGTGGATTAATAGTTAATAATACTTTCCGTCCAGGTTTTGAGTTAATATCTAATAGCCAAATAGCACATTTTTGATCAATGCCAATATCGATACCGAGCTCGAATAGTGGTGAAGAAGTATTCTCTAAATGAAGGGGGAGAATACGTGAAATTGTTTGGATAGCATCTTCAATAAGAAGTACTTCTCGTGGAGTATATTGTCGCTTCCATTCTTTGTAAGGAATAATAGAAGCACCTGCGCTTAAGTTAGAAACGAGATGATCTTCTTTTCCTTTTCGTACACCGACTCCTCTTGTTATCCACTTACCATGTTTGTTTTTTTGTAAGAAAAGACGGAGGTCGAATGGGCAGTTGGTCACATCTTGTAAAGATAGGAATGGCTGTGTGATATACGTACGTTTTTTGAGAAGAACAGTTAAGAAACGGATAAATGCTTTTTCCTCAAAAGTCTTAGTAATGAGTTCTTCTCCTTTTTGTGTGTGGACGTGTATGTTCCCTTTTTTGAAGGTGAATAAATAAATGCCTCGCCCTCCTGCTCCGCTCGCTGGTTTTAAGAGGAGCTTCTTCTTTTTTTGTAGCGTGGTAAGTATTGTTTGTGGCGTATCCACGAGTGTTGTTTTTGGTAAGTATGCCTTTAACAACTCATGTTCGGATATTAAGTGATGAATGTGGAGTTTGTCCGGTAACCCATAGCCGAGAAAGAACGTATTTGGTCGTTTCTTAAGCCATTCTACAATTGGCTTATGGCGTTTCGTAATAGGCTTTGTGTAGAAGCAACGGTCATATAAATAGGAAGGTATTGGGAAACTTTTCTCTTTCCACTTATCTTTTGAGTCGTCAAATGCAAGACCGGTTACCATTTCGGTACTTGGCTCAATGTTACTAGGGGAAAAACATACAACTTCCATATTATAATTTCCCGCACGCCTTGCAATTTCTGTGAAGTATTCCTGCTCTTTGCTGATGTCAAATGATAATATTCCAAGTGTTAACAAGAAAAATCACTCCTTTTTATTTGAAGGTTCTTATTTGATTTAACCTATAGGATAGGTGCCAGATATCATTCTTATATATGCAAAAGATGAGGTGAATTTGCCTACGTATAAAAGCAAAATTCGTATTGATAATTCTTGTGTAAGAATGGTAGGAAATACGAATTGTTCATTATATAATTATATTCACCAGTTTCCTTTTACATGTGTAGAGGAGAGAGAGAAATGGGAAAAGAAAGTATTTTATACAATAGATAGGTATGTAAAAATAGGAGGATGACAGATGAATGCGTTAATGCAAATTTTGTTTACGGTAGGATTAGGGGCCGCAATTGGTGGTTATACGAACTCCTTAGCAATAAAGATGTTATTTAGGCCGTATGAACCGAAATATATTGGAAAGTTTCGTATTCCGTTTACACCAGGTCTAATACCAAGACGACGAGCTGAGTTAGCTGAGCAAATGGGAAAAATGGTGGTGGATCATTTACTAACAAAAGATGCGATTGAAGCAAAGTTAATGCAACCAGCGTTAAAAGAAAAAATTGTGATGTTTGTTCAAGTGGAATTAATGAAGTGGTTCGAAAGTGAGAAATCAGTGAAAGAAGTGATGGACAAGCTAGGCATTGACTATTTGAGCGTAGATAATCAACTGAATCGTTTTATTCAGCAAACGATTCAACGCTATTTCTATACTAACAGTCATATGAAAGTAGGCGAAATTATTCCGAGTGAATGGCAAGAGAATGTCGAGAAGAAGATACCAGAAGTAGCGGAATATATTTTGCTAAAAGCACAAACGTATTTTGCGAGTGAGGAAGGAAAGCAACGTTTAACGAAAATGGCAAATGATTTCTTATTAAATAAAGGAATGCTTGGTGGCTTTGCACAAATGTTACTTGGAAATGTGGACTTAGGTGAAAAGTTACAACCAGAACTAATGAAGTTTCTGATGCATGATGGGACGCGTCAAACGGTGACTTCTGTCTTAATGAAGGAATACGAAAATGTGAAGCAATGGGATATGAAGAAAGTAGAAGAATATGTTCAAGCTGATGCAATTGCATCGACGATTTCTTCCTTTGTGAAAAAGAATGTAACGGCACCATTATGGGATAAGCAATTGAATGAACTTGTTGCATCATACAAAGAGCCTATCAAAGAGAAAATACCGGTGTTAGTGGATAAGGTACTTCAGTATGCACATAGGCATATACATGAAGTATTAGGCGCATTACAAGTCGAACAGTTAGTGAAAGAGCAAGTTGATTCTTTCCCGACAGCACGTCTAGAAGAAATGTTACTAGGCATTACGAGAAAAGAATTAAAAATGATTACATACTTAGGTGCATTACTAGGGGGGGCAATTGGGCTTGTGCAAGGAATTGTGTTATTATTGATTTCGTAACAAGCACCTGCTTTGTTATCGTAGAAAAGCGTATTTTTTAGGAGGATTACATAATGGCAACGAACATTCATGATATTGCGTACACATTACAACATGCATTAAAGGAGAACGAAGACTTTATTGCGTTACAAGAACAATATGAGAAAGTATTTGCAAACGAGGAAACAAAAGTATTATTCGAAGAGTTCCGTAACATGCAAATGGAACTTCAACAAAAAATGATGCAAGGCGAGCAGCTTTCAGAAGAAGATAACGAGAAAGCACAAGCAATCGTAACACGTGTTCAGCAAGATGTTAACATTTCTGCCTTAATGCAAGCAGAGCAACGTGTAAACATGTTGGTGATGGATTTAAACAAAATCATCATGCAACCACTTGAAACATTATACGGCGTACAAAAATAATTTTTGGTTAACACCCCTTTCATTTGGCTATTCTAAAAAATGAAAGGGGTGTTTTTCATGGCACAAGATGTGCTTTGTGAAGTAAATAATTGCACGCACTGGCGAAATGGAAACAAATGCAGTGCAACACAAATTTATGTAGTGAGTCATACAGGAGCACATGCAGACAGACAAGAAGAAACTGACTGCAAAACATTCGAACGAAACGCATAAAAGGCAAAGAAAAGAGGCTATCTATAAGGATGGCCTCTTTTCTTGTTATAGAGGCAAGAAGTGGAGATTGTTCTATTCCGTACACGTTGTTCATATTCTAAATAGTAAGTTCTACTACATCGTAGAGAAAGGAGCGAAGAATCGTGGTATATCGATTGCTCGCAATCAACATAGATGGCACGCTATTGGATTCAAAAGGGAAATTACAAAAAGGGATGAAAGAAGCAATTGATTTCGTTCGTGAGAAAGGTGTATATGTAACGCTTGTGACAAGTCGAAATTTCCAATCTGCAAGGAAAGTCGCAAAAGCGTTGAAATTAGATACAATTCTTGTGACGCATAGTGGGGCGTTCGTATCAGATTCATTAACCAATCCGTTGTTTGAACGTCGCTTCACTGCAGAGGAAACAGAGGAGTTAATACGATTGCTTGAACATTACAATTGCAACATTCGTCTGTCACATGAGCGTTTTTCATTAGGAAATCGGAAGAAGCTTCAATCAACATTAGTGGCAAAAGCGGTACTATCAAATGCAGATCCTATTTTTTATCCTATTCAATTTGTAGATTCAATTAGCCATGCGTTAAGTGAAGAGCCGGTAGAGGCACCAAAAATAGATGTAGTCTTTTTTGAACAAGAAGAAAAAGAGAGTGCGCTACAAAGTATTACCTCTATGTTTCCGCATGTACAAGTGATTGAAAGTGAACATCATAAAGTAGAGTTTCTCCCACAAAGCGTTTCCAAATTAGGTGGGTTACAAAAGCTTGGAAAGAAGCTCGATATTCCTTTGCAAGATATGGTAGCAATAGGGGATAGTGTATCTGATATGGAAGTAATTCGGAGCGTGGGGCTTGGAGTAGCGATGGGGAATGCGCCTGTTGACGTCAAGAAAGAGGCAGATTGGATTACGCGTTCGAATGATGATAACGGTGTATCATACATGATTGTGGAGCATTTTCGAAAGCAGTTTCCATTGCCATTTTTGAAACAACATAAAATCATTAAGCAACGATAATGACACCACTTGCGGGATGCTAGTGGTGTTCTTTTATGAGGGGATAATAAGAAAGAGTATAAAACGTTGACCTGTATTGCCCCTTTCTGTACACTAAAGGAAGTGTCAAGACAAGTAGGTGGATAAAAGATGAAAATAGATATTAGAGGATTACAGGACGAGCGTTTCAAACGTCCGTTAGAGTTAATTTGTGCTTTGTTTTATGAGGAAGTTGATGTGTCGTTAACGGAGCGAGAAGATGCGGTGATAACGATTGACATCGACCTTACAATTGGTGATACAGCACTAGCTCACGCTATAGCAGTAGAGCATACAACTAAAAAAGAAGGAAAAGCTTCTTATGATCGAAATATTTCTTCTTATACAGAAGAAAAAGAGAAGTTCAAGCATGTGAAGAGTGTTGTTTCGTATGTTGTTGTAGCTGCCCTGCAAGAGTTAACAGGTATGGAACAAAAGTGGGGTATCCTAACAGGAATACGTCCAACGAAAATTGTTCATAAGAAACGTCAACAAGGACTAACAAATGAAGAAATATATGCACAGTTAAAGGAAGACTACTTAATTGCCGATGAAAAAATCGATTTAATGAATCGCATCGTAGATCGTCAATTAGCAGTTGTACCTGATCTATATGAAGTGAAGAACGAAGTAAGTATTTATATTGGTATTCCTTTCTGTCCGACGAAATGTGCATATTGTACGTTCCCAGCTTATGCAATTAAAGGACATCAATCGTTAGTTGGTGGTTTCCTTGATGGCTTACATTACGAAATCCAACAAATCGGTCAGTTCTTAAAAGATAAAGGAATGAAGATCACGACTGTTTATTTCGGTGGAGGGACGCCAACGAGTATTACAGCGGAAGAGATGGATGCATTATATGAAGAAATGTATCGTTCGTTTCCACATGTAGAGAGTGTACGTGAAGTAACCGTAGAAGCAGGTCGTCCAGATACCATTACACCAGAGAAATTAGAGGTGTTAAAGAAGTGGAAGATTGATCGTATTAGTGTAAATCCACAGTCGTATCATCAAGAAACATTAAAGGCGATTGGACGTCATCATACAGTAGAAGAGACGGTAACGAAGTTCCAGTTGTCACGTGATATGGGTATGAACAACATTAACATGGATTTAATTATTGGGCTACCAGGTGAAGGTGTAGAGATTTTTCAAGATACATTGGACGAAACAGCGAAGTTAATGCCAGAATCATTAACGGTTCATACATTATCATTTAAGCGTGCTTCTGAAATGACGCAAAACAAACAAAAGTACAAAGTAGCCGGGCGTGAAGAAGTAATTGAGATGATGAATATGGCAAGTGACTGGACGGAGAAACACGACTATGCACCGTATTATTTATATCGTCAGAAGAATATTCTTGGTAACTTAGAGAACGTTGGTTATGCATTAGACGGACAAGATAGCATTTATAACATTATGATTATGGAAGAAGTACAATCAATTATTGGCCTCGGTTGTGGTGCATCAAGTAAGTTTGTACATCCAGTGACGGGTAAGATTGAGCGATTTGCGAATCCGAAAGATCCAAAATCATATAACGAAGGATTCGAGCATTATACAGAAACAAAATTGAAGATTTTAGAAGAGCTATATAAGTAAAGATTTCGTGATGAAATAAAATACAGCTGTTTTATATACGTTAAAGTGCCCTCTTATATTGAAAGAGGGCACTTTATTTTTTGAAAGAGATAATTTAACAATTAGTAAGAGTGACGTAAGATAAAGGGAAAGTTATATTTGAAGTTTTTCACTAAAAGATGGGGATGGCCCATACATTTCACTCCGAGTGGATGCTTTCCGCGGACGAGAGTGAGCCTCCTCGGCAAGCCTGCGGGGTCTCCCTTTCCTCGCTTTTCCCGCAGGAGTCACCACTCTATGTTCCGTGCATGAAATGTTTTCATTTTCAACAAATCAACCACATGATTTGATGAAGAGGCATTTTGATCTGTTTGTTAATGTTGGAGGTGAATCATTATTTTTAGCCGAAACTTTTGGATATTCAATGCTATAATAGCCGGTATGTTAGTGGGGAAGAGTATGTATCAATTAGTACATGGTTCGAGTTCTACAACACTTTTCTTTCTGTTATTGATTTTTGGTATTGCTTATAGTTTTGTAAGTATTTTTGCTTATCGGAGATTTATTTGGAAAGGACAATCAGCAAAAAACGATATGTGATTAAACTTTATTTTATGTAATATGTTAGTGATTAGTGTACGTTGATAGGATATAGTAAGGACTTTTTCTAAGGTGCTTCTCGCCTATTTTGTATCAAAAATGAATGAACTTTCATTCGGATATAATACCAAATATTGGACGTTATGCTATAATACAGGAGTAGTATATTATTCGAAAGGGTGGGGGAAAATGAAAGCTTCAAGCATGACTGATAGTGTACTTGTTTCATATGAAGGACGTATTGCAACAATTATGTTGAACCGTCCAGATGTATTGAATGCGTTAGATATCGATACGTTGAAAGCGTTAACAGAAAAGTTAAAAGAAGTACGTAATAGTGATTGTGATGTTGTTGTTCTTTGCGGAAATGGACGTGGATTCTGTGCAGGTGGCGATATTAAAGGAATGCTAGCAAATGAAGATAATTCATTTTTGATCCCTGTAATGGACACCATTTCAGAACTCGTTACAACTTTATACACACTACCGAAAATTGTTATTAGTGCCATTCATGGACCAGCAGCTGGACTTGGACTTAGTATTGCATTAGCTGGAGATTATATCATTGGGGATGCATCAGCTGTTCTTGCAATGAACTTCATTGGAATTGGATTGATTCCAGATGGCGGTGGTCATTTCTTCATGGAGCGCCGCGTTGGAGAAGCGAAAGCAACGCAACTTATTTGGTCAGGTAAGAAATTAACTGCACAAGAAGCAATGAAATTTGGGTTGTTAGATCAAGTAATTGAAGAAGACTTCCAAGAGAAAGTGAAAGAGAAGGCGGACATGTTCTTGCGTATGCCAACAGTAGCGATGATTGAAACGAAGCAAATTTACACATCTTCGAAGGTAGAAGCACTTCGAAACATTCTCAAATTAGAAAAAGAAGGGCAACAAAAGATGCGTGAAACAGCGGATCATCGTGAAGGAGTGCGTGCGTTTTTAGAAAAACGTCCACCAGCGTTTCAAGGAAAATAAAATAATAGAAGGTTGCCATGACGGCAACCTTTTTTATGTGTAGATTATCTAGTTGATGTTTTTTCGTTGGCGGGAAGAGGCATAGAAGATAGTTCCAACGAGAAATAAAATACTGTTAATCATCATTGTAATACCATTAAATTCGCTGTTGAAAACAGTTATATTTAGCAGTACGACAAACTGCATGATACAAAGAGTGATATATATACCTGTGATGTTGTTCATTCGTTTTTCTCCTTAAGATTTAAATAATACGAGCTTTCCAACTGGAGAAATGCAGCGGTGTGTTTTTTCATACACATCTTTTTCTTTCAACAGTTTCTCACCAATTCCTTTTGCTTCTTCATCACTTGCTGCTTCAAATGATTGCTCCAAAATTTTTTCTCCCGTCGGTTCAAATGCCGTTAGCTTGTACATGTGCATCATAATTCCCCCTTTTCTACTTGTACGTTTATTTTCTCATAAAATGGTAAAAGTAGCGAAAAAAACGTTTTTTGAGAACGTGCATTCGCTCTTTGGCGATGATACAATAAAAACAAGGATATTACACGGTGGAATGAGGTTAGACATATGGAAAAGGTAACGTTTATACACGTGGCGGATTTGCATTTAGACAGCCCGTTTAAGGGGCTTGGAACGATGTTGCACGAAAAAATTGTGGGAAAGATGAAGGAAAGCTCTTTTCACTCTTTGCATGAGATTGTAACAACAGCGATTAAGCGGAATGTAGATTTCGTGTTATTTGCTGGAGATATTTACGATAGCGAGAGTCGTAGTATACGAGCACAGGTGAAGTTTCAAGATGAGATGATGCGCCTTCAAAAAGCAGGAATAGAGGCGTATGTGATACATGGAAACCATGATTATATCGTAGCAAATCAAGCATCACTTCAGTTGCCAGATAATGTGCATGTGTTTGAAAAGCAAGAAGTAGAAGCGAAAGAGTATTGGAAGAACGGAGAACACGTTGCGAATATTTATGGATTTAGTTATGCGAGCCGTGCGGTAACGGAAAATATGACGCCGTATTATACGAGACGTGGACATGCCCCGTTTCATATTGGTATGTTGCATGGCAGTGTGGAAAGTAATACAACGCATAGTAGCTACGCCCCTTTTACAATCCGAGAGTTAAAAGAAAAGGAGTTTCATTATTGGGCACTTGGACATATACATATGCGAGAAGTGTTGTGCGAAGAGCCGCCAATTATTTATTCAGGTAATATACAAGGCCGTCACCGTAAAGAGTTAGGGGAGAAAGGGTGTTACTACGTTGAATTAACGCCTTTTGGGAGTACATATACCTTTATTCCAACTGCTTCAATTGAATGGAAACGAGTAGAAGTGAATATTGAAGGAATAGAGGATATACAGGCGTTGACGACACATTGTTCTAACCTATTGGAAGAAGAGCGAATAGAGGGAAAAGGAGTAGTATTATCGCTTCAATTTACTGGATATGGTCCAATTTCTTCATTCTTAAAAGATATAAATGAAACGACTGAATTGCTTTCGACATTAGTAGAATACGAAGAAGAGCGTGATGATTTCATAGCAATTGTTCGAGTAGATGATGCAACAACAAACTATGAAAGTCGAGAGCAGTTAAAAGAAGGCGATCATTTCATTCGTGAGCTATTAGATGTTATTGATGGGTATGAGGATGTAGATACTACCTTAACACCGCTTCTTGGGAATACTTTGGTGAAGAAAGTGCACCTTACGCTAACAGCAGAAGAAAAGGAAGAGATGATAGAAGAAGCTGAGCGGCTCTTACTAAATGATTTATTGAAGGGAGGCGGAAATAAGTGAGGATAAAGAAGATAACTGTGTACGGATACGGGAAATTGCATGATATATCGTTTGATTTGACATCACATTTGCATACATTTTTTGGAGAAAATGAGGCAGGGAAGTCGACGATACGCTCTTTTATTCGTCATATTTTATTTGGCTTTCCGACAAAGTCTCACCAAGAACAGCGATATGAACCAAAGACAGGTACGAATTACGGTGGAAGTATTGTGGTGGAAACGAAAGAACATGGTGATGTCACAATTGAGCGAGTTGGAAGAACTGCAACTGGCGATGTAACGGTTTATTTTGCTGATGGTAAGACAGCAGGAGAAGAAGTACTTTCTAAGATTTTATCTGGAATGGATAAGCAGTTATTTCAAGACATTTTTTCTTTTGACTTGCATGGTTTACAACGTATTCATTATATTGACGAAGGCGAGTTAGGAAAGTATTTATTCTCAGCGAGTATGACTGGGACGGATAAGCTAGTAGAAGTAGAAAAGAAGTTAGAGAAAGAAATGGATGCGCTGTACAAGCCAAACGGAAGAAAACCAGAATTGAACATAGAGCTTCAGCAAATGAAAGAGTTACATGAAGAGTACGGAAAGTGGCAACGTAAATTAGTTGAATATGAGCAGCTTGTAGAAACAAAGCAATATATAACAGAAGAGCTTCAGGCGCTAGCACATGAAAAAGAAAATGTGAAACGTACAATTCGTGAGATAGAAGCAATTATAACTGTTCAACCTCTGTTATTAGAAGAGAAGAAGTACACGGAATTTATACTGGAACTAGGAGAAGTAGAGCCGTTTCCAACAGATGGGATGAAACGGTATGATGCGTTACTTGCACAGCTTCAACCATTACAAGCGCAACTAATGACATATGAAAAGCGACAAGCAGAACTCATACAGGCACTTCAGACGATAGAAATAGATGAAAGTATATTGATGCAAGAAGCGATAATTCGTAAGCTCAGTAAGCAACGAGAGAAGTATGAACATTTTATGAGAGAGCGAGAAGTACTTGCTAATTCTTTACTTGGCTATAACAAACACATGGAGCATATAAAAGAAAAGACAGGAATTTCTGCTATTACAACAGTGGATACGAGTTTTCAAGTGAAAGATCGTGCGAAAGAGCTAGAAGAAAAGTACCGTTCGCTTCACGTAAAGAAACAGCAATTAGACGATAGTTTCTCTGTTGCACGTGATGAATTAGAACAGTGTGAAGCGAATGTTCGTCATATGCAAGAGAAAGTATTAAGTGACGATGAGAGACGTTTGTACGAACAAAAAGTACAAGCAACTGGTAGTATGTTTCATAGTCCTACATTTATTCAGCAATCAAAAGAGAAGCATGAACGATTAAAACAAAGTATGCAGAAGAAACATCAGCAATTGATTCTCTTTCTTGTCCCAACATGTATCGTTGCGATGTTTCTGTTTGGATATGGACTACTCAGCACACAACTAACACTTAGTCTAGTTTCTCTTGTGCTAATTGGTATGCTTTTATTTCTCTATGGCTTCATGAAGAAAGACCGAGCGGAAGCAGTGAGAGAAAGCAAGCGTGAGCTTCAACAACTAGAGCAGAGTGATAGTAGTTATGAAGAGCAGCTGAAGTTGCAACAAGATACACAATATCGTCAATTAGTAGAAGTAGAGATGTTTAAATATAAGCAAGCAGAGCGTACATATGATAATATCGTGCAGAAGTTTGAAGAATGGGAAAGACAATCTTTTGAAATAGAAAGGGAAACACGCCAGCTTTGTGTGGAAATGAATGTCCCACAAACGATGAGTGCTAGTCAATTATCATATATCATTCAACAGGTGGAAGAAGCCAAACATACGGTACACGAATGGACAGCAGGGAAAAAGAAAATGGAACTGATGGATGCTTTTTTAGACTGCTTTGAAAAAGAGGTTGCTGATATACAAATGAATATATCGCTTCGTGAAGAGGATACATTGTCTATTTTGACACTTGCTGTGGAAAAGATTGAACGAGAGAAAGAACTTTCCGAACGACGCAAAGTAATGGAAAGCAAAATAGAAGAATGGGCAGAACAAGTTACCTCACTTACATTAACGACAAGGCATTTGGAAGACGAGCTACATGACTTAATGCAAAAAGCAGAGGTTACGAATGAAGAAGCATATCGTGCGAAAGGAAAGGCGAAAGAATTGTATGATGATACGATGAAGAGTTTATCTTTCTTACGTACGCAAATATCTGCTTGTTCAGTAGAGAAAGATGTATATCTTGGTTATAATTATGATGATGAGTTGCAAACATTTGAGCAGGCATATGTATCCTTATCAGAAAAAGAGAAGGCCATTCATGAACAATTCGCAACGATGAAGGTACAACTTGAACAGATGGAACAAGGGAAAGCATACGCATCGCTTGTGCATGAGCTAGAGATAAAGAAAGCACAAGTGAAAGAGAAGATAAAGCGCTTCGGAGCATTAGCGATTGCAAAGCAAGTACTGATGGAAACGAAGCAGAAGTATCAAGAGGAACGATTGCCGCACATGATGAAATATGCGGAGGAGTATTTCCGCTTTTTAACGGACGGAGAATATGTGCGTATCTTCGCACCACTGGCGGATCAGATGTTTGTAATAGAACATCAAGATGGTCAACGCTTCTTAGCGACGGAAGTAAGCCAAGGAACGGCAGAACAATTATATTTATCATTACGTTTCGCATTGGCGAAAACGTATGAATCAGTGGAGAAATATCCACTTATTATTGATGATAGTTTTGTTAACTTTGACAAAAAACGAACAGAACGTGCGATAATGTTATTACACGAGGTTGCAAAGGAAAGGCAAGTGTTGTTCTTCACATGTCATGAACACTTGCTATCTTTGTTCCAACGTGAGACAAGAACCAATTTATAAGCATCTTTGACGAGATGAAATGATACATAAAGGTGTGGTGAAAACGATGAGTAAGAAGTTATTAGAACATGAAGTGGGCGAACAAATTGATAATTATGTCTTAATCAAATCAGTCACAAAAGGAACAGCGAGTAATGGCAATGCCTTTTTATCTGTTGCCCTGCAAGATAAGAGTGGCGAGATCGAAGCGAAGTTATGGAGTATTACGAAAGAAGATGAAGAAATATATATACCAGAAACAATTGTAAAAGTAGCTGGAGAAATTCAAAATTATCGCGGGCGTCTACAGTTGAAAATTAAAGCAATCCGTCTTGCGGGACCAAATGAACCAGTGGAATTGTCGGATTTCTTAGAGAAAGCACCACTTTCAAAAGACATTATGGTGGAGAAAATCACAGCATATATCTTTGAAATGGAAAATTCGAATATTCAACGTCTAACGAGACATTTACTGAATAAGCATAAGGATGCCTTTTTAGAATATCCAGCTGCTACGAAGAATCATCACGAGTTCGTATCTGGCCTAGCATATCATGTTGTATCGATGTTAGATTTGGCGAAAGCTATTTCATCATTATATCCGAGTTTAAATCGAGATTTATTATATGCGGGGGTTATCCTACATGATTTAGGAAAAGTAATTGAGTTATCAGGTCCTGTTTCAACGACGTATACAGTGGAAGGGAATTTATTAGGTCACATTTCTCTTATGATGATTGAAATTGGGAAAGCTGCCGAGGAGTTACAACTTGAGGGAGAAGAAGTTACAATTCTTCAACATCTTGTATTATCTCATCACGGCAAAGCAGAGTGGGGAAGTCCGAAACCACCGATGGTGCGCGAGGCAGAAATTCTTCATTATATCGATAATTTAGATGCGAAGATGAATATGATGGACCGTGCGTTAGCTCGCGTGAAGCCAGGAGAATATACAGAGCGTGTCTTTGCATTAGATAACCGTTCATTCTATAAACCAACATTTTCAGCAGAATAAGGAATATTTCATGATATGTACTCATATGGTAGAAGTAAAGAGCTTGTCTATAAAGGAGTGAAAAGCAATGGCGCTTTTACCATGGTGGGTGTATCTCGTAATTGTTGGGATTGTTGTGAGCGGATTTATGGTATTGTACACGGAGAAGAAAGAGCAAGAAATTGACGATGACTACATTGAACGTGAAGGAGAATTATATGTTCAGCGTATGCATGAAGAAAGAGAACGCCGTGCACAACAGAAAAAAGAATTAGAAGCGAATCATTTATGAGAAATATCCCGCTGTAGGAACGGCGGGATATTTCTTGTTTAGCGTGTCTGTGAAGAAAGATGTGGTATGATAATACGTGAATGCTTTATGAAGGAGAGATGTAAATGGCACAGTCATTACAAGGAAAGAATGCAATTATTACTGGTGCAGGGAAAGGTATCGGTCGCGCAATTGCAATCGCATTAGCGAAAGAAGGCGTGAACGTTGGTTTACTTGCTCGTTCAGAAGATAGCTTACAAGTGGTAGCAAAAGAAGTAGAAGCGGAAGGCGTAAAAGCAGTAATTGCAACTGCAGATGTGTCTGTATGTGAAGACATAACAAAAGCAATTGAGACATTACATGCTGGATTAGGATCGGTTGATATTCTAGTGAATAACGCTGGAATCGGGAAATTTGGTAAGTTCTTAGACTTAGAAGTGGCAGAGTGGGAAGAAATTATTCGTGTTAACTTATTAGGTGTATACTACGCAACGCGTGCAGCATTACCAAGCATGATTGAACAACAATCAGGTGATATCATTAATATTTCTTCAACTGCAGGTCAAAAAGGTGCACCGTTAACAAGTGCATATAGTGCTTCTAAGTTTGGTGTACTTGGCTTAACGGAATCATTAGCAATGGAAGTAAGAAAGCATAACATCCGCGTAACAGCTTTAACACCAAGTACAGTTGCGACAGATATGGCAATGGATTTAGGATTAACAGATGGTAATCCAGATAAAGTGATGCAAGCAGAAGATATTGCAGAATTTGTTGTGGCACAATTAAAATTAAACAAACGTACATTTATCAAATCTGCTGGATTATGGTCAACAAACCCATAAACAAAAAAGAGTGATGTTGCTTCAGGCGACATCACTCTTTTTGTATTGTGTAGTTTGTTTTAATGTGCCTACTGTGTAAGGCAACTCATCTAGTATACGAAGAAGGCTAGATTATTTCTTTTCTGCTTCTTCTGGTGCTTTGAATAGATCTTTGAAGTCGTCATCTTTTACTTCAACTTTTGCATCATCTAATTCTTTTTGGATGATTTTTTCAGCTGCGCCGTTACTATATTTTACTTGCATTGCTTGTTCCTTTGCAGCTTTTTGTTCTGCTTCTGATAACTCGCTATATTCTGTACGCTCTGTTGCTTTAATGATATGGTAACCGAATTTTGATTTTACAAGGTCACTTACTTCACCTGTTTTTAATTTTAAAGCAGCTGCTTCAAACTCTGGAACCATCTGACCTGGAACGATAGTGCCAACGTCACCGCCCTTTTCTTTTGTACCATCGTCTTCTGAATGTTCTTTCGCTAATGTTGCGAAGTCTTCACCTGCATCAACTTTTGCTTTTATTTCTTTTGCTTTTGCTTCTGCAGCCGCAGCATCTTTACCTTCTGTCTGAATTAAGATGTGACTTACTTTTACTTTTGGTGTATTTAATTCTTCTTCCGTTAAAGATTCCTCTATTGCTTTTTGAATTAATAATTGACCGTTTAAGAATTTCTTTAGAGCAGCTTCATCTTTTAGGCCAGCTTGCTTAAGGGCCATGTCAAATTTTTCACCTGTTTGCTCTTTAACTTTCTTGATTTCTTCATCAATTTCAGCATCTGTTACGTCGTATTTTTTATCAAGCACTTTCTCTGTTACTAACAGTTTCAATGTGTCACTTCCGCCAACTTTAGACGTTTTCATTGCTGTATATAATTCTTCTTTTGTTACATTTCCAGCACTTGATTCTACAACTGTGTCTGAATTATTTCCGCATGCAGATAAGACGAATAAGCTTGTACTAACTGCGATTGCAACGAATGCTTTTTTCATTATAAACAACTCCTACTAATTTTTTGATATGTATAGTTTGTGTAAACGGGTACACTTTTTTAAATATATCATATTTTTTATATAAATACGTAATTTTTCGATGAAGAAATTAACAAAATTATACTTTTGGTAGGATAGGCAATCGCATAGGCAAGGTGGACATTTCGCCATACGATATAGGGATGTACAGAAAGGGTGATGAGCGATGGGATATGAAAATGGGTTTGTGTTAGTTGTCGTGTTGTTCATTTTACTAATTATCATTGGCTGTGCGTATATTTAACACGAACAAAAGGATAAACGCCTAATCCATCTAGGGCAATTATGCATACGATATGATACAGAGAAAAGGGGGTGTTAGCATGGGTGGAGCATATGGTGGCTTTGCGTTAATCGTTGTTTTATTCATTTTATTAATCATTGTCGGTGCAGCATGGGTTTGCTAATGTAAATGGAAATGACCATACAAGCATTTGCTGCAAATAGGCAAGTGAACGTTAAGGGCTACCTTGTAATGAAGGTAGCTTTTTTCGTATGATAAAGAATAAGCAGGAGACATAATGGGAAATAAAGGTGATAGAGGAATTTTTGAATGGTACGAACGTTTGGAATGCAGTACAATAAGGATACTAAGGTGAAAGGTAGGAGCGCAATGAGGGATACATATGAAAAAAGATTGGAAACATTAGAATACCACATGTCGCTAATGATGATGATGTTAGATACGAGGAAGTTCCCTTTCTTTGCGTTAGTTGTTCAAAAAGGAGTAACGAAAGAAGAAGTGGAGCATTTATTGACGAGGTGTTCAGATATTGATCTAGAAATGGCCAAACAAAAAAGAGAAGGGCTATTGTGGTTCTATCCGCTTCTCCTGTCATTTAAAGAAGCTCTTCCTGCCAATCTCTCTTTGTTAGAAGTGATTAAAGCATTGGAAGAGCAAGGGTTATACACACAACTTATGTCCGAATTAAAGAAGTGTATGTTAGATGGGAAGTAGGTTATTTCTTATAAATTCGATCTCCTACTTCTTCAAACTCCTCTTCGATGTTCGTTAATGAACGTTCGAAAATATCAATGAAGTCTTTTCCGTAAATATGACGAAGAATCGCAATCAAGTCCATTGTATCCGGGAACTTCCCATAGAAGTCACGAATTGCAAGGGCACCGTTAAAGACTGCATTTGATTCCGGGTCATAATCCTCCATTAATTGAAGTAATAATTCTTCCCCTTTTTTTGTTATTTCGATATATGTGTTACGTTTATCGTCTTCTTTCTTTGAAAATACGAGCAAACCTCGCTCTTCTAACTTCTTCGAAAAGTTGAAAGCCGTCGATACGTGCATCACACCAAACTTTGCAATTTCCGAAATAGAAGCCCCTTTTAAATGATACGCAATTGATAAAATATGATGTTCGTTGATGTTCAAATCGTATGGTTTAATCCATTGTTGCCAATCTTTCTCAACTGACTTCCATAGTGCTTTTGAAAGTTGCGCAATACGTTGACTGAAGATTAACGCTTCTTTCATTGAATAATCCTTTTTCTCCTCATTCATCCTTTCACCCACTTTATTACAAATTTCTCCATCCCTTAGTATCTATTATGCCAGTAAAATAAAAATTAATAAAGAACTTTTGTTTGAATTATCAAAAAAATTACGAAAAAATTTTATATAGACGATATTTTAGGGCAAAAAGAAGGAGGGAATATTTATTTCCTCCTTCTTTTTGCTTATATTGTGACGTTTTTTTCTAATTGTTCGATAGAAGATTGGATGTTGTTAATCTCTTCTTGAATCTTCTCACGGTTTGGTAATGTCGTACGACTCCATTCGTTCATCGATTTTTCCACATCTGCTTTTACGTCAAGAAGAAGGTTTTTGTTGTCGGCAGCTACTTGCTTTACTTTCACTGTTAATTCTTTTCCTTCTTCTAATAAATCGTGCATTTGTTCTTTTAGTTCATTACTTTTATCTTTTAAATCAGCACGTACTTCTTTTCCGCTTTTTGGTGTTGTTAAGGCAACTGCTACTCCTGCTGCAATGCCTCCAAGTAATGCACCAATGAAAAATGTTTTTGTATTTGCCATTATTTTTTCCCTCACTTATTTGGTAGTCATACTATGCGTACTTGTTGCGAAATGAATCATTTGATTTCGCTTGCAATTGTATGCGCAATGTCTTGAAGCATGGCTGGTGTGTAATCTTGTTGATTGTTGTTCCACTTTGCTCCGAAATCATCTTTTTTCCCATATCGAGGAATAAGATGCATATGGTAGTGGAATACAGTTTGTCCAGCCTCAGCACCATTGTTATTTAGCGTGTTTAATCCAACTAGATCATACGCATTTTTAAGAGCGTTTGCAATTGTTGGTACAACAGAAAACAAGTTACTTGCGATTTCTGGTGTTAACTCGTAAAGATTTTCTTTATGTACTTTTGGAATGACAAGCGTGTGTCCTTTTGTCACTTGATCAAGAGCTAAAAAAGCAAGTACATGTTCATTTTCGAATACTTTCGCACTTGGAAGTTCGCCGTCTACAATTTTGCAAAAAATGCAATTGTCTTTGTTATGTGTCATCTTCTTCATCCTTTCTATTTTGTGACAATTTTTTCTCTACATGTCTATATGTAACAGTATTTTATCATAGGTAGAAGGCGGAATGCTACATCGTTCACGAACAGGATGTGAATAGAAAAAAGGCAGGAAGCATGATGTGGAATGCTTCCTGCCTGTATACGACACCCTTAAGACTAGACACGATTGTCAGCCAAGATGTCGGAAGAAGGAGTGTTAACTAGCACAATCATTTTATCCTGCATCGATACTGCCTTTCGTAGACACCTCATTTACAGAGAAAATTTGCTTCATTGCCTGTATCTAATTCTGCGATAAACACCTCATCTACAAAAAGATAAAAGCCACAAATTATTTGCTACTTAACGATCTTGTTCAAGCGAACCATCCCCTTATAATGTCTTCTTGTTAGAAGTATAACGGTGGTAACACACATCAAGAAATTACGAGATATACTCTCCTAGAGACACCTCATTTCTTTTAGTTGAAACAAAATCAGACAAACGTATGATGAGAAAACGATTTGTAGTCTTTAACAGACACCTCATTTCGATGAATATGGTCATCTACTGTGGTTGCGTTGTTAACTTGTTTCCCTCTTCCTCCATTATCATCTCCCGTTTTGAAAAGAATATACACAAAAAATAATAACGTTTTTCTCTGTGGAAAAGTTTGTTATGATAGAAGAAAGACAAGGTGACAAAAGGGGTAAAAATAATGAAACCTTTATTAGATATACAACACGTCACAGGTGGATATACGCGTACACCTGTCCTAAAAGACGTATCGTTTTCGATTAATCGAAAGGAATTAGTTGGTCTTATCGGATTAAATGGTGCTGGGAAGAGTACGACCATTAAACATATCATCGGTTTAATGGAACCAAAGCAAGGAAGTATTACGATTAATGGAGAATCGTTTCAAGATAATCCAACTCAGTATCGTTCACAATTTACGTTTATTCCAGAAACACCAATTTTATATGAAGAATTAACATTAGAAGAGCATTTAGAGTTAACCGCAATGGCGTATGGACTAGAAAAAGGTACATACGAAGAACGTATGCAAGCTTTATTAAAAGAATTTCGCTTAGAGAAACGCTTAAAATGGTTCCCATCTCATTTCTCAAAAGGAATGAAGCAAAAGGTGATGATTCTATGTGCATTTCTCGTTCAGCCTTCGCTATATATTGTTGATGAACCGTTTGTAGGACTTGATCCACTAGGAATTCAGTCACTTCTACAATTAATGGAGAAGATGAAAGAGCAGGGCGCAGGTATTTTGATGTCTACGCATATTTTGGCAACAGCAGAGAGATATTGCGATTCCTTTGTTATTTTGCATAACGGGGAAGTACGTGCAAAAGGAACGTTACGTGAGCTACAAGAGCAATTTGCAATGCCAGGTGCAACGCTTGATGATATTTACATAGCGCTGACGAAGGAAGAAGAATGATGGACGTACGAAGTTATTGGAAAACCCGTTTTAAGCTATTTGTGCAAGAAATTCAGAAGTATATGAAATACATGCTAAATGACCATTTGAAGTTCGTTCTTATTTTTGCGATTGGTGGGGGAGCATTCTATTACCAGCGTTGGCTTGAGACTTTACCACCTACTTTTCCAGCAGCATTTATTATTGCAGCGGTCATGGCACTCGTACTTACGAATGGGACAATTATTACATTCTTGAAGGAAGCAGATGCCGTGTTCTTTCTCCCATTAGAAGAGAGGTTAAAAGGATATTTCGCACGCTCGTTTTTCTTTACGTATCAATTGCATATTTATTTTGTTGTGGCGATGTTTGGGTTATTCATACCACTATATGCTAAGCAAATGAATGGAACGATGAATTCGGTGTTCTTATTGTTATTCATTCTTGTATTAACAAAAGGTTGGAATTTATGTGTAGCGTGGGAGAGTATGTATTTCTATGAACGAGGGCGAAAATTATTCGATTCCATACTCCGTATCGGGTTGAACTTTATACTTGTATACACGATGTTACTACCATCATTACAGTTATATACGTTTGTTGTGGTAGCTATCATGGGTGGATATTTACTATACTTATACGTCCAAACAAAGGGAAAGAGTTTACCATGGGAACGATTAATTGAACAAGAGCAGCGCCGTATGACGTTATTCTACCGCGTAGCAAATATGTTTACTGATGTCCCGCACATGAAAGGGCGAGTAAAGCGAAGAAAGTGGTTAGATGTTTTTGCACGTGGAATAACCTTTTCGCAAAAGGAAACATATTCGTATTTGTATGTGCGTACGTTGTTACGGAGTGGGGATTACGTAGGTGTATACATTCGTTTAGTAGCTGTTGGTATTATATTACTGGTGGTTGTTCCGAATCAGTATGTACAAATAACAATTAGTGTACTGTTTGTTTATTTAATTAGTTTTCAATTACAAACATTATGGTATCATCACCGCCATGTTATTTGGCTTTCACTATACCCAGTAGAGGAAGTACGAAAACAAGAAGCGCTATTACGCCTGATGTGGAAGGCGATGCTTATTGTTAGTATCCTCTTTGCCAGCACGATAATGGTAGCAACAAGTATTGTACTTGGTGTTGTTGCCGGGGCATGTAATCTTATGTTCGGCTATATGTACACGTATTTGTATGTGAAGAAGAAGACGAAGCCCCTTGTTTAATGAGCAAGGGCTTTTCTTTCATTTAAAAGGGGGAAATGAGGATGACGCCTTATGAAAGAACTGTACAGAAAGAATTAATGAAGTGGCAGAAGAAAATGTTGAAAAAATCGTCTTTTGTGAACCGAATATCAAAACGTATGCAGACAAAAGTACAAACGATGATTCCTGAAAAGGTACAACGTATGCTAACAGAAACAATTAAGCGGATGACACAAGTAATGTTATTTGGCTCAAATATTACAACGATTAAAAAATGTGAAGAAGGGCTTTCGTTGGCAGATCGTGATATATTAGTTGAACAAAAATTAAAAGAATATACGAAAGTTGCTGTTGTCGAAGGTGCAGGAACAGGTGCTGGTGGCATTATGCTAGGCTTAGCAGATTTCCCTCTTCTTCTTGGCATCAAAATTAAATTTTTATTTGATGCAGCAACGTTATATGGCTTTGATACGAAACAGAAAGAAGAGAGGTTATTTATTCTTCATATCTTCCAATTAGCTTTTTCCAGTGATGAACATCGTCACCGTGTGTTTCAAACAATTGATGAGTGGGATAGCAAAAAATATGAAATAGAAGAAATCGATTGGGAGAAATATCAGATTGAGTATCGAGACTATATTGATTTTATTAAAATGTTGCAACTCGTTCCTGGTATTGGGGCAGTTGTTGGTGCGTATGCCAACTATCAATTATTGGATAGACTGGGAGAATACACAATGAATTGTTATCGAATGCGCATACTAAAACAAAAAATGTTACATATTGGAAAGGTAAACGATGAATAATAAGCGAACAACGAAGAAGATTGTTTCTGAAAAGAACATGAAAATGAAAATGATAAAGAAAATACTCATTGGTGTAGCTGCTGTTATCGGCGTATTCGTTCTATCCCTTGTTGGATATATGACGATTATTTTTCTTGGTGATTACGGAATTGATGAGAAGAAACTTGTCTTTCCATCTGCTACGAAGTTAGTCGATGAAAGCGGAAATGAAATATCGAAGCTATACCGAGAAGATAGAGAACTAGTGGCCATTTCAGATATTCCAGCTCATGTGCAGCAAGCATTCGTTGCTGTAGAGGATGCAAGATTTTATGAGCATAGTGGAATTGATTTGAAGGCAATCGCACGCGCCGTATACAAAGATATATTGGCAAGGGCAAAAGTCGAGGGTGGAAGTACCATTACTCAGCAATTAGCGAAGAACGTCTTTTTAACAAATGATAAGTCCCTTTTACGAAAGACAAAAGAATTAACAATTGCGCTTAGTTTAGAGAATAAGTACACGAAAGATCAAATCCTTGAAATGTACTTAAATCACATTTATTTCGGACACGGTGCATACGGTATTCAATCTGCATCAAAGACGTATTTTAATAAGGATGTCTCGGAACTTACAGTGGACGAAGCGGCTGTTCTAGCAGCGTTACCGAAAGCACCAAATTCGTATTCGCCTATTAAGAATCCAGATAAAGCGAAAGGTCGCCGTGATGTTGTCCTATCGTTAATGGCGAAGCATGGCTATATCACTGCAGAAGATGCAGTCCGTTACCAAGGAAAGACGATTGCAGTACACCCGAAACAACTGCAAAAAGAACCTGCATTTGCAACATATACGGATATGATTATTCAAGAAGCGGAAGAGAAGTATAGCTTATCGTATGATGAATTGTTAGAAGGTGGCTATACGATTGTCATACCGTTAAATACAAAAGCACAAAAAGCCGCATATGAAGAGTTCAAAAATCCAAAGAACTTCCCAGGAAAAGATGCGAATGCAGAAGGTTCGTTTGTCTTAATGGACAGCAAGACGGGAGGTATTCAGGCTGCTATTGGTGGTAGAAATTATGAGAATCGTGGCTTAAACCGTGTGTATGTGAAGCGTCAGCCAGGGTCAACGATGAAACCACCGCTTGTATATGCGCCAGCGCTTGAAACCGGTGAATATACACCTTATTCGTTGTTAAGAAATGAACAAATGACATTTGATGAGTATAAACCACACAATTACGATAATCGTTATTCGACGGATATTACAATGTACGATGCAATCAAAAATTCGACGAATATTCCAGCTGTCTGGTTGCTGAATGAAGTAGGGATTAAAGAAAGCAAAACGTATTTAGAGAAGATGGATATGGGGATAGATGATAATGGTCTAAGTATTGCTCTTGGTGGGTTATCAGAAGGATATAGCCCACTGGAGATGGCGAAAGCATATCGTACATTTGCAGAAGGCGGTAAAATGGTTGAACCATATGTCATTAATGAAATTCGTAATCGCCACGGAGAGATTGTCGGAGAACATGACAAGAAAGAAGTGGATGTGTATTCGAAACAAACAGCTTGGCATATGACGCGCATGTTAGAAGCAGTCGTGAAAGAGGGAACTGCCAAAGCAGGTACATATAATGGTGCATTAGCTGGGAAGACGGGATCAACGAATATTCCTGGTATCAAAAATGGAATGAGAGATGCTTGGTTTGTTGGGTATACACCAAATCTCGTAGGTGCAGTCTGGATGGGATATGATAAAACAGACGATCAACATTATTTAGTAGGTGGCAGTAATTATCCAACGACAGTGATGAAAAATATTTTATCAGAAATAGATGCGGATGCTACACCAGCCTTTGCGAAGCCAGATGATGTAGAAGAGTTAGATGCACCGATTCGTCTTGATTTACTCAAAGATGTAGAAGCAGATTTAACATTCACACCACTTGGATTATTTACAGCAAAAATAACATGGACGCCACTTCCGGATGAGCGTGTTGAATATCGTGTGTACCGTGTAGACGGAGAAGAAGCGAAGTTAGAAGGTTCCGTAACAGGAGAGGGACATTACGAGGTTTCGTTCGTAAATGCATTCCGTCCACCTTCCTTTTACGTCGTACCATACAATCCACAGACAAATCAAGAAGGAGAGAAGTCGAAGGTAGTAACTCCATAGCTCTAGCTAATAAAATGAATTTTCATCGTGTAGCTAGAGATTCAATGATAGCTACATATAAATAAGATAAACAAAGGAAGGAGTTTTCTCATTTAGTAAGCGATTATACATATGAGAAAACTTTTTCTTCTTAACAGTATCTTTTTGACATCGTATGTAATTTAAATGATTTTCTCTGTTATTTTTGATATGATTGTAAGGGGTTTCTATTATTTTTCTATACATTTTGTCAATTTTCGGAACATTTAAGTGAATATATATACATTTCCTACTTTCAAACGTATAGTTAAATAGCTAAATATATGTTTCAGGGATATTGAAGAAGAGGGGTACACAGAAATGACGAGAGAGTTTAATGATACATTTTTAAAGGCATGTCGTGGGGAACAAGGCGACCATGTACCTGTATGGTTTATGCGACAAGCAGGGCGTTCACAGCCAGAATACCGCAAAATTAAGGAGAAATATTCTCTTTTCGAAATTACACATCAACCTGAGTTATGTGCATATGTAACGAAATTACCAGTAGACCAATATAACGTGGATGCTGCGATTCTATATAAAGATATTATGTCTCCGTTACCAGCTATCGGAGTAGACGTAGAGATTCAATCAGGAGTAGGTCCTGTTATTCATAATCCAATTCGTTCACTTCAAGATGTTGAAAAATTAGGAGAAATCACACCAGAAGAAGATGTACCATACGTATTAGATACAATTAAATTATTAACGAAAGAAATGTTAAATGTACCGTTAATCGGTTTCGCTGGTGCACCGTTTACTGTTGCAAGCTATATGATTGAAGGTCGTCCGTCAAAGAGCTACAACAAGACGAAAGCATTTATGTATGCAGAGCCGAAAGCATGGTTTGCGCTAATGGATAAGCTTGCTGATACGACAATTACATATATTAAAGCACAAGTAGATGCAGGTGCAAAGGCGATTCAAATTTTCGATTCATGGGTAGGAGCATTAAATGTAGCAGATTACCGTTACTATATTAAACCAACGATGGACCGTATATTCTCTGAGTTACGTACATGCAACGTACCGCTTATTATGTTCGGTATTGGAGCTAGTCACTTAGCGAAGGAATGGCATGACCTACCGCTTGATGTTGTTGGATTAGATTGGCGTTTACCAATTTCACAAGCACGTGAAATTGGTATTACAAAGACGGTTCAAGGGAACTTAGATCCAGCGTTATTATTAGCGCCGTGGGATGTTATTGAAAAGCATGCGAAGGCAATTTTAGACCAAGGAATGATGAGCCCTGGTTATATCTTCAACTTAGGACACGGAGTATTCCCAGAAGTAAATCCAGAAACATTGAAGCGTCTAACAGCATTTATTCATGAATATTCGGCAACAAAGTTAATGAAATAAGGATTAGGTTGGGTGATAGCATGAAAAAGAAAATGGGTTTATTAGTCATGGCATACGGTACGCCATATAAAGAAGAAGACTTAGAACGTTATTATACACATATTCGCCGTGGTCATAAGCCGTCGGATGAGATGGTACAAGAGTTAAAAGAACGTTACGATGCAATTGGTGGTATTTCACCGTTAGCACGTATTACGCTAGAACAAGCAGAAGCGTTAGAAGCGAAATTAAATAGCATGCAAGATGAGATTGAATTTAAAGCATATCTTGGTTTGAAACATATCGAGCCGTTTGTAGAAGATGCGGTAGAAGCAATGAAACGTGATGGTCTAACAGAAGCAGTAAGCCTTGTGTTAGCACCACATTATTCAACGTTTAGTGTGAAATCATACAATGGTCGCGCGCAAGCAGCAGCTGAAAAAGTAGGAGATCTTGTGATTCACGAAATCGATAGCTGGTATACAGAGCCCAAGTTCATCGACTATTGGGTTGAGCAAGTGAAAGATACATATGCGAACATGCCAGTAGAAGAGCGTAAACAAGCGGTATTAATTGCATCTGCACATAGTTTACCAGAGAAAATTTTACAATATGGTGATCCATATCCAGAGCAATTAAAAGAAACAGCACGTTTAATCGCAGAGAAAGCAGGCATTCCTCATTATGAAATTGGTTGGCAAAGTGCAGGAAATACACCTGATCCATGGATTGGACCAGACGTGCAAGATTTAACAGAAGAATTGTATGAAAAAGAAGGATACAAAGCATTCGTTTACATTCCAGTTGGATTTGTAAGTGACCATTTAGAAGTGCTATATGATAACGATATTGAATGTAAGATCGCGACTGACAAAGTTGGTGCAACGTATTACCGCCCAGCAATGCCAAATACGCATCCACTATTTATCGAGTCATTGTCAGATACAGTATTGAAAAAAGTGATGTAAGTAAGAGAAGGAAGGGCAGGAAAGTACATGGGACATACTCGTAAAAAGGTCGTTGTAATTGGTGGAGGAATTGCCGGTTTAGCTTCTACATATTACTTGCAAAAAGAGGCGAGAGAAAAGCAGTTACCGATCGATACCATGTTAATTGAAGCATCTGCAAAGTTAGGTGGAAAAATACAGACGGTAAAGCAAGATGGCTTTGTAATTGAACGAGGACCTGACTCTTTCCTTGCAAGAAAAACAAGTGCATCTAAATTAATTAAAGAAGTAGGCTTAGAGGATAGGCTAGTAAATAATACAGCAGGGAAAGCGTATGTATTAGTGAAAGATAAATTACATGGCATTCCAGAAGGTTCAACAATGGGAATCCCAACGAGAGTCATGCCGTTCGTATTCTCGGGACTCTTCTCTCCAATTGGAAAACTCCGTGCTGGTTTTGACTTTGTGATGGCACCATCTCAAGAAGAGGGTGATCAGCCGCTAGGGACATTTTTCCGTCGTCGACTTGGAGATGAAGTAGTAGAGAATTTAATTGAGCCGCTTTTATCTGGCATTTATGCAGGCGATATTGATCAGATGAGCTTAATGGCTACGTTCCCGCAATTTCACCAAATTGAGCAAAAGTACGGTAGTATCGTACGGGGGATGCGAAAAGCAATGCCACCAGCTGCACCGCCAAAACAAGGCGAGAAGAAGAAAGGTATCTTCTTAACGTTAACAGGTGGCCTTGGTTCGCTAGTAGAGGCAGTTGAGGAGCGTCTTGAAGAAGGAAGTGTGTTAAAGAGTGTACGTGTAGATCGTATTGAAAAGAATGAAGATACAGGTATGTACACGTTAACATTGAGTAATAAAGAAACGATTGAAGCGGATGCAGTAATTGCTGCAACGCCGCACCAATTATTACAGAAGATGTTCGCACCGTATAAGCAATTTGATTTCTTCAAGCATCAACCAGCGACATCCGTTGCGAACGTTGCAATGGCATTCCCAGAAAGCGCAATTAAGAAGGATATCGATGGTACTGGTTTTGTTGTTTCGCGAAATAGTGACTACACGATTACTGCGTGTACATGGACACATCGCAAATGGCCACATACAACACCAGAAGGAAAAGTATTATTACGTTGTTATGTAGGTCGACCTGGTGATGAGGAAATTGTGGAACAAACAGATGGTGAAATTGTTAATATTGTGTTAGAAGATTTGAAGCGTACGATGGATATTATGGAACAACCTGAATTTGCGGTTGTAACGCGATGGAAAGATGCAATGCCGCAATATACAGTTGGGCATAAAGAGCGATTAGCACAACTAGCAAAATTCATGAAGAAAGAACTGCCAGGTATTTATATCGCGGGAAGTTCTTACAGTGGATCTGGTCTGCCAGATTGCATTTTGCAAGGCGAAGAAGCGGTGAAGCAAGTGTTAGATTACTTATTCGCCCATGATGTACAACAAGTTGGATAGAATAGAGAAGGTTGCTAGGCGTATGCTTGGCAACCTTTTTTGTCACCCTATTGCTACAATGATGTAGTAAAGAAGAATAATTGAAACGATACCGATGCCAATGTTAAGAAGAAAACGCCGTAGTTTGAATATATGGCCGGAATAATAGGTGTCTCGTATGAGTAATACAATGGATGTAAGCAGGAGTCCAGCATTGGCATACAAAGATGTATGAAACAAAATAAGTAAGAGTATCGGTGGTTCCTGCATTTTATAGGCTATTGACAGCATGAAGCAAATAATAAATAAGGCGACTACGAAAGCGTTTATTGAACCGAGTAGCCATCTTCTTGTTGCAAAGAAAAAAGATGGACCGAGCACAAGAAGAATAATGATAATAAACATAAAATCCCCTCCATATCACTATTATACTTCCATAAACAGGGGATGTGGAGCGTGAAGGGGGACGAGGGTAGCTTAGAGTATACAACGAGTAGGAATGAGGACGAATGGATAACAAAACAAATCCCCTGTGACCATACAGATAATGGTAGAAGGGGACTTGTTTTGTATGAAAAAAATTGTGTGCTTACACTACTTGGAAGCAGTCTTCACACTTGTTAACGTAGCATTCATGTTGTTCATCGATTTTTTTTCCGCATTGTGCACATTTCTTAGGAGGTAAATTTCTGAAAAATTCAGTCACTTTAACTAGCATTTTCATCGCCCCTCATCTCATTTGTTATTACCATTGTATTAAAACAGTTTTATTTTTGTCAATACTGTTTTATAACAAATTGCGAAAAAAAGAAGAAATGATACAATAATAGATGTACATCTGAATAGAAAGAAGGTTATTTCGATGAAAGTAACAGTAGTAGGATACTGGGGCGGTTATCCGGAAGCAGAGGGTGCGACATCTGGATATTTATTCGAACATGAAGGATTTTGCTTATTAGTTGACTGTGGTAGCGGTGTATTAGCACAGGTTCAAAAATACATACAAGTAGAACAGTTAGATGCAGTCATCATTTCGCATTATCATCATGACCATATTGCGGACGTTGGTGTGTTGCAGTATGCAAGGCTTATTCGTTCATTCATGGTTCAGATGAATGAATTGCCGATTTACGGACATGCCCGTGATGAGAAAGGATTTGTATCATTAACACACGAAGGTCATACGAAAGGTATCGCGTATGAAGGAGATAAGGAATTAAAAGTTGGACCATTTACGATCACATTTATGGAGACGACTCATCCGGTTGTTTGTTATGCGATGAGCATTACAGCAGGAGGAAAAACAGTTGTGTACACAGCTGATTCTAGCTACAAAGAATCATTTGTGTCGTTCGCACAAGATGCTGATTTATTTATTACAGACTCCAATATGTATGACGGACAAGACGGTTCAAAAGCTGGGCATATGAGTAGTACAGAAGTGGCAGGCATTGCGAAAGAAGCAAACGTGAAAGAATTAATCTTGTCACACTTACCACATGCTGGGGATCATGCACAATTAGTAACAGAAGCGAGCAACGTATATAACGGAAAAATTACACTTGCACATGCAGGGTATATTTGGGAGGAATAAGAGATGTTATTTATCGATAATAATGGGATTACAGATCCACGAATTAACTTAGCTATTGAAGAATACGCAGTGAAAAACTTAGATATTAACAACACGTATTTATTATTTTATATAAATGAACCATCCATCATCATTGGAAAAAACCAAAATACAGCAGAAGAAATTAATCATCAATATATTAATGACAATGGTATTCACGTTGTACGCCGTCTGTCTGGCGGGGGAGCGGTGTATCATGATTTAGGAAATTTAAACTTCAGCTTCATTACGAAGGATGATGGTGAAAGCTTCCATAACTTCAAGAAGTTCACAGAACCTGTTATTGAAGCATTAGCGAAGATTGGTGTAAAGGCAGAATTAAGTGGTCGTAATGATATTCTTGCGGAAGGTCGCAAAATTTCAGGAAACGCACAGTTCTCGACAAAAGGGCGCATGTTCAGCCACGGAACACTTCTATTTAACTCGCAAATCGACGATGTTGTAAATGCATTAAATGTAAAGCTAGACAAAATCCAATCAAAAGGGATTAAGTCGGTTCGTAGTCGTGTTGCGAACATTTCTGAATTTTTACAAGAAGAAATGATGGTAGAGCAGTTCCGTGAAATGCTATTGAAGACAATCTTCCAAGTAGAAGATATAGCAGATGTTCCAACATATAAATTAACAAAAGAAGATTGGCAGAACATCCAAGCGTTATCGAAAGAACGTTATCAAAATTGGGATTGGAATTACGGAAAATCACCAAAGTCCAACATACAGCAATCACACCGCTTCCCAGTCGGACAAATTGACGTACGTCTTGAAGTGAACAAAGGAATAATTGAAAGTGTGAAAATTTATGGTGATTTCTTCGGTGTTGGAGAAGTGAAAGACATTGAGGATGCGCTTGTTGGGGTGAAATATGAGCGTCCAGAAGTAGAACAAGTATTAAGTGAAGTAAATATTCAGCAATACTTCGGTAACATTACGACGGACGATTTCTTGTCCCTGCTGTTTTAATGAGAAAATCCTCATGGAGCGAAAAATGCTTCATGGGGATTTTTTTGTGACGATTTATGTACAATTTGCGGATTTGTTGATGGTGTTATTTTTAATAAGAGGAATAAAAGAATGGAAACAAGTTGTGCTACGGCGTTTTTCGTGCAGATTGGTCAATGTTTGTTACCGCTTTCACGTTGTTGCGACAAAAAACGGGATGGAATATAATTGTAATTAATATTCTTAAAATTTAGAATTGTATAGTAGGAGGCTTGTTTGAATGAATGTTGTTCATCAATTTTCAGCAGTAGCAAAGCAGTATCCTGACCGTCCCGCATATATTTTCATGGATCAAGAGACGACGTACAGCCAACTAGAAGAGAACATTAACAGATTTGCAGATTCTCTAGTGAAACTAGGAATCAAGAAAGGGGATCATATTGCCCTTATTCTTGGAAATACACCACATTTCGTAATCGGAATGCACGGTGCACTCAGAATCGGGGCAACAGTAATTCCTGTTAACCCGCTCTACACCTCAGATGAAATACGCTACATATTAGAGAACGGTGATGTGAAAGCCATTATTACACTAGATATATTCCAGCCACAGATGCAGCAATTAATCCAACTCCTACCATTAATCGAACACGTTATTTTATGTGAAACACAACCTCAACAAAGTCCAATCCAACACGAAAAAATGAAATCGTTTATGCAACTTATTATGACAGGCGAAAATATTGTTCATGATGTAGAACTAGATGAAGAGGATGTAGCTGTTATCTTGTATACATCAGGTACAACAGGAAAACCAAAAGGTGCAATGTTGACGCATAAGAATATCTTCAGTAATGCCCGTGATGTAGGTACTTACTTGCAATATTCACAAGATGATAAAGTTATCGCAGCACTTCCAATGTTTCATGTGTTCTGCTTAACGGTGTCGTTAAATGCGCCGATTCTTTGCGGTGCAACAGTTATTATTATGCCGAAGTTCAGTCCTGCTGAAGTATTCCGTGTAACGAATAAGTACAAGGCAACTGTATTTGCAGGTGTACCAACGATGTATAATTTCTTATTCCAATATTCAGGGGGCCAAGTAGAGCATTTGCAATCACTACACTTATGTATTTCAGGTGGAGCTTCCATGCCAGTTGCACTTCTTCATAGCTTCGAGAAGAAGTTTGGTGTAGCTGTATCAGAAGGATTTGGCTTATCAGAAGCATCACCTGTGACGTGTTTCAATCCATTAGATCGCCCACGGAAGCCAGGATCAATTGGGACAAGCGTATTAAACGTGGAAAACAAAGTAGTAGATGAGCTCGGCGAAGAAGTACCAGTTGGTGAAGTAGGCGAGTTAATCGTTCGAGGTCCAAACGTTATGAAGGGCTACTACAAGATGCCAGAAGATACGAATCAAGCGCTCCGTGACGGTTGGTTATACACAGGGGATTTAGCGAAGCAAGATGAAGAAGGCTATTTCTATATTGTCGATCGCAAAAAAGACATGGTACTTGTAGGTGGATACAATGTATATCCACGTGAAGTAGAAGAAGTATTATATAACCATGAGGAAATTGTGGAAGCTGCTGTTATTGGTCAACCAGATGAGAACTACGGAGAAATTGTAAAATGTTTCATCGTAGTGAAGGATAAATCGTTAAACGAAGCAGATATTATTGCATACTGTAAGCAACATTTAGCGGTATACAAAGTACCATCAAAAATTGAATTTTTAGAGGAATTGCCGAAGAATACGACTGGTAAGATTTTGCGTCGTGCCCTTCGTCAAGCCGTAACAAGCTAATGAGGAACAGTTCATGAAGTCGCTTTGACTTTGTGGGCTGTTTTTTCTTGTGAAGAGAGCGTTCTACTTTCGTAGCTTGGCTACTACACTTATAGTACGAGCATGAGTTTTCGTAGAAGGAGTTGTGTAGAATGAGAAGGATTGTGAATATAACGATTCTTTTGTATGTGTTGTTTGGTGTTAGTATGTACATATATTTCTTCACTGGATCAGATATCGGAATTCCTGTTGAATACAAAGGAACGAGTGCAGATCCAACAACATTTATGAATGCACGAGAGCTTGTTCTGAGTGAAGAATATTCAAGTGTTAAAAATTTTCTATTTTTTTTAGGGACACCATTTGAATGGATTGTATTGTTTTTATTTATGGTCCTTGGTGTGTCAAGTAAGTTCGAGCAGTGGGCAAAAGCGATCACGTCGAAGCGTTTCGTACAGTTTTTTATTTACTTTTTTTATTTTTCTATCTCCATGTTTCTTCTCATCTTTCCATTTCGCTTTGTTAGTTATCAATTATCGAAGGCGTACCATATTTCCGTGCAATCTTTTTCAAGTTGGATGAAAGATATGACGATTGATTTCTGGGTGAACTTCATCATGATGTTTGTCGCAATGCACGTACTCCTGTTGTTAATGAAGAAAAGCAAGCGCCGTTGGTGGATATATGCGTGGTGTATGACGGTTCCGCTTACACTCTTTCTAACGTTTGTACAGCCAGTCTTGCTAGATCCGCTGTATCATGAATTTAGGCCACTTCAAAATAAGCAGTTAGAAGAGCGAATTTTGGAAATGGCAGAGAAAGCAGATATTCCTGCAAATCATGTGTATGAGGTGAACATGTCAGAAAAAACGACCGCGTTAAATGCATATGTAACAGGAATAGGTTCGAATTCACGTATTGTGTTGTGGGATACGACACTGGAGAAATTAGGCGAGAACGAAGTATTGTTTATTATGGCGCATGAGATGGCACATTATGTGAAGAAACATATTTATTGGGGAATTGGATTAGGGCTTGGTGTTTCTTTAGTTGGCTTCTTTGTTGTGTATAAGTTAGTGAGTTTTATTCAACGACGGTTTGGTAAGATGATGCGAGTGGAAGGAAAGGGTTCATTTGCAGTTATACCACTCTTATTGCTACTATTTTCGTTGTTTTCCTTTGTGATAAGTCCATTCACGAATTATGTATCAAGATATGAAGAGCGCCAAGCAGATACGTATGCGATTGAGATGACGAAGGATAATGAATCCGCGGTAAAAGCATTCCAAACGTTAGCGAAGACAGGATTAAATGAAGTAGATCCACCAATGCTTGTGAAAATTTTCCGTCATACACATCCGGCAATAGTAGAGCGCATTTTATTTTTGGAAAGCTATGATGGAAAGATAGATAGATGATATATGGGGATTACTGAAATAGCCAGAAGTTCTGTAAAGTGGCTGTTGTTACAGCAAAATAAAGGAAAAGAAGGAATGTATGGCAGACATCATTCTTTCTTTTTTCGTTTAATTTCAAAAAAATGGGTTGAAACATTCGGAATATTCTGTTATATAATATGTATAAGGTTTTCAAAACTGTTTTATAACACGAAAGGAATGAGCGTATGACAATGGAAATCGTACAGCTAGATGTTATGGCAGAGATGAAGGAGACCTATCATGAAATATTGAGCGAAGAAGCGTTGATGTTCTTGAAAAAATTGCATCAACAATTTGAACCTCAGCGTCAACAGCTACTTGAATGGCGTCAAGAGCGTATGGCAACAATTCATGAGGGGGATACACCGCACTTCTTGCCAGAAACAGAACATATTCGGAACGGGGATTGGACAATCAACAAGCTTCCGGCAGAACTCCATGACCGTAGAGTAGAAATTACAGGTCCAGTTGACCGCAAAATGATTATTAACGCGCTGAATTCAGGTGCTAAATTATTTATGGCTGACTTTGAAGATTCGACTTCACCGACATGGTCGAATGTAGTGGAAGGACAACTTCATCTACGTGATGCGGTAAACGGGACAATCGAACACGAAGAAAAAGGAAAAAAGTATACACTCAATGAAAAGCAGGCAGCGCTGATTGTTCGTCCGCGAGGCCTTCATTTGAATGAGAAACATATCGTGATTGACGGGAAACAAATGTCTGGTAGCTTTTTCGATTTCGGTCTTTATTTCTTCCATAACGCAAAAGCATTGCTTGAAAAAGGAAGTGGACCTTACTTCTATTTACCAAAATTAGAGAGTCATTTGGAAGCTCGCCTATGGAATGATGTTTTTGTGTTTGCACAGAACGAATTGAACATTCCACAAGGGACAATTAAAGCAACTGTTTTAATTGAAACAATTTGGGTGGCATTTGAGATGGATGAGATTCTATATGAATTAAAAGAACATTCGGCTGGTCTTAATTGCGGGCGTTGGGATTATATCTTCAGTTTCATTAAGACGTTCCATCAGCATCCAACTGTGCTGTTCCCAGACCGCTCGGAAGTGACAATGATGGTGCCGTGCATGCGAGCGTATTCACTGTTAGCTATTCAGACATGCCATAAGCGTCAAGCACCGGCAATGGGAGGAATGGCGGCGCAAATTCCGATTAAACATGATGAAGAAGCAAATAACGCAGCGTTTGAGAAAGTGCGTCAAGATAAAGAACGTGAAGCACACGACGGCCACGATGGCACGTGGGTAGCACATCCAGCATTAGTTCCAGTCGCGATGGAAGTATTCAACAAGTACATGCCTACACCAAATCAATTCCACAAACAATACGAACGAAAAATCACATCACAACATCTACTACAAATTCCAGAAGGAAACATTACCGAGCAAGGTTTACGAACAAATATTACAGTAGCTATTCAATATATCGAATCATGGCTACGAGGGCGTGGTGCGGTGCCAATCTTCAACTTAATGGAAGATGCAGCGACAGCTGAAATTTCACGTGCACAAGTGTGGCAGTGGATTCGTCATCCAAAAGGTGTATTAATGGATGGACGGAATATTACGCATGAATTAGTACAAACGATACAAGAAGAAGAAGTAAGAAAGATTGAACAGCACATAGGGGCAGATGCATATACTAAGGGAAAATTCGATGAGGCTGCACAGATGTTTACACAACTTATTGAGAGTGATCAATTTTGTGAGTTTTTAACATTACCAGGTTACGAGAAACTATGATTGAAATTTTAATAAAAGGGGATAGAAGAAATGAGAAATGAGCGTATTCAACAATTACAAGAGAGCTGGGAACTTGATACGAGATGGAAAGGAATTGAACGTCCATATTCAGCGGAGGATGTAATTCGCCTACGTGGATCAATCGATATGGAACATACATTAGCTCGCCGCGGTGCAGAGAAGTTATGGAACTTACTTCATACAGAAGACTATGTACACGCATTAGGTGCTCTAACAGGTAACCAAGCGATGCAACAAGTAAAAGCAGGATTAAAAGCAATTTACTTGAGTGGTTGGCAAGTAGCGGCAGATGCGAACCTTTCAGGCAATATGTATCCTGATCAAAGCCTATATCCAGCGAATAGCGTGCCGAGTGTTGTAAAACGTATTAACCAAGCACTTCAACGTGCAGATCAAATTCAGTATTCGGAAGGAAGCGAAGAAATTGATTACTTCGTACCAATCGTAGCGGATGCAGAAGCTGGGTTTGGTGGACAGTTGAACGTATTTGAATTGATGAAAGGCATGATTGAAGCAGGAGCTTCTGGTGTGCATTTAGAAGATCAGTTATCGTCAGAGAAAAAATGTGGTCACTTAGGTGGAAAAGTATTGCTTCCAACGCAAACAGCAGTACGCAACTTAATCGCAGCTCGCTTAGCGGCAGACGTAATGGGAACACCAACACTTCTTATCGCACGTACAGATGCAGATGCAGCAGATTTGATCACGAGCGACATCGATCCAGTAGATCAAGAATTTATTACAGGAGAGCGTACGACAGAAGGGTTCTTCCGTACGAAAGCGGGTCTAGATCAGGCGATTGCACGTGGATTGGCGTATGCTCCGTATGCAGACCTTATTTGGTGTGAAACATCTGAGCCGAATTTAGAAGATGCGAAACGTTTTGCTGACGCAATTCATGAGAAATATCCGAACAAATTGTTAGCATATAACTGTTCACCTTCATTCAACTGGAAGAAGAAATTAAGCGATGAAGAGATTGCGACGTACCAACAAGAGCTTGGTAAGCTAGGTTACAAGTTCCAATTCGTAACGTTAGCCGGTTTCCATGCGTTAAACCACAGCATGTTCGAATTAGCGAGAGGCTACAAAGAGCGCGGTATGGCAGCATACTCGGAGTTACAACAAGCAGAATTCGCAAGCGAAGTAAATGGGTATACTGCTACACGTCACCAACGTGAAGTAGGAACAGGATACTTCGATGAAGTTGCACAAATCGTATCAGGTGGAAAATCTTCTACTACTGCGTTAAAAGGTTCCACAGAAGAAGCGCAGTTTACAAAATAAGAGGTAGAAAGAAACAGCCCCACCAAGTCGCCCCCACGACTTGGTGGGGCTGTTTTGGCTGATAGGAGAAAATGAAAGAAGTACATATATTTTTAAAAAATATACCTAAAATGTATCTTTTTTACCATAAAATTCCGAACGTTTTGTGAAGTGTCTAGTTACATAGGGGAATGTAGTGGTACTATTTACATGTATACTAGTATATTTGTCTAATCTACTAAAAATTGTACAGGGGGAAATTGAATGAAAGCTCAAGCTGTAACAAAATTTTTGGATGAGTACGAGATTAATTCCCATACGATAGCCATACTTCCAGAATACGCACTAGAGAACACCCTCGTATCTCGAGTCTTAGAAATGAATAATGAATTTTACGTCGCACAAAAACCAACGGATATTGTGAAGAAAAGCTGTACATATTTCGGTTCTAGTTTCAAAGGAAGAACGGAAGGAACGAAGGCACTAATTGGAGTAACACATAAGTCACCAATTGCGATTAGTGCATCCAAGAATTTGTTCTTCTTTCCGACTACGTCTGCAACAAGGAAAGAATGTGCATGGATCTCTCACGTCCATGTGAAACATTGTGTCTATACACCAAAGCAATATACACGTGTGACATTTATAAATAGTCAGTGCATCGAGCTCGATTTGTCACTCGGTTCATTTGAAAATCAATTATTCCGCACAGGTCAACTACGAGCAGCTTTTCATGATCGCCAGTCGGCCCCACTTCTTCGTGAGTTTAATATGGTGAAAGAAGACGAATTAGGCGATTATTTAAAAAGAAAGAAGAAAGCATCTTCAACTTTTGAAGAGGAGGATGAAGGTGAAAAGTAGGTAGAAGAAAGGTGCTTCTATATCTTTCTTCTACCTAGGAATCTCTATATAGAGACAAAATCTCATCTGTTGGTTTATATGTTAGTTCTATGAGTGACAACGTTGCTGAATTAGTGTTGCGATAATAGCGAAATCGAATTAATAGACAACTATCAAAATCCTGTTTTTAAGGAGAAATAAAAGCTGGTAACTGTTCATGGAACAGTTGCCAGCAAGGGTTAGTTCGTTTGGAAAATATGTTTCTTATGCCATTTCACATATGGCTTATTCTCCGCATGAAGTTTGATTTTCATTTTTGGTGCTAATCCGTACATCGTGTAATCTTCTTCTTTCATCGTAGAAGAAATGTGCAGACGTCCTTGACCATCCAAGGTAATGAATCCTTCTTTATATAAGGCGTCGTGGTTATGACAAAGTAAGAGTCCATTATGTGGGTTGCTGCGTTCTTCATTTGTACTATCTTTCCACGGTTTTGCATAGCTTGCTTTTAGTAAGGATGGTAATTCAATATTGCATAAGGCACACTTATTGTGCCATAGGGGCATAACAGCTTTTCTGTATTTTTGTTGTTCTAAGCGGATTTTTGTTTTTACAGTTGATTCTATTTCAGCGAGGATAGGAATCAACACATTTCGTTCTGTTAATTTGACTTCGTCTACCGATAGTTCTAGTTGTTCTTCCTCTACGTAGTAAATATGTAGATCACTAATGAACTCGATTAATGTAATGGCTAGTTCATCATTACATGGGTATAAGTAGCCAGAGTTTCCGTGTGCATTTGGTTTGAAGGCTGAATACTTAACAGGTAAAAGTGGTAAGATGCTATCGAATTTTTCTTCTATATTAATCGGGTATTCTAGCTCATAATAGGTTAGTGGTATGATATATCCTTGTTCCTCGTTGTGCATCGTCGTTATGCTACAATCTCCTGTGGCAATACTAATTGCGACAATTTCTCCTCTCACATAGTGAAAGAGTTGATCGTCTTTTTTTACTTCCGTCATTCGTTTCCATGAATGAGGTACATTATCCCCTTTGTCTCGCTGCGGTGAGCGAATAACTCCTAATTCTTTCTCTTCTTGATATGTTTCTCCTTGCATGACGATAAAACTATTCATTATAGTCCTCCTACAAACACGTGCTTATTTCGCTAGTTTTATTGTATATCAAAATAGGAGATTCTGCATATGTTCCTTCTATATTTGTATAAATTGGTATGTAGAAATATCGCTTTTCATTGTTTCATTATATAATGAAAATAACAGTCTCATTAGGGAATACTAGAAGAAAAAGATGGGAGCGATGATAAGTGAACAAAGTCATCAAAGTATTAAAAGTAGTTGTTAAAGTTCTAACAATCGTTCAACTAATACGAGGGAGAAAATCAGCGAAACGTATGCTCAAACATAAAGGAAAAAAATCAGCGTTCAACGCCGTAAGAAAGTTGTTAAAGAAATAAGTTTATACTTGTCTGGTTCGATTGATAAAAACAAAAATGCGGATGTCCAAATGAAATGGACGTCCGCATTTTCTTTATATGCTATCGTTCACAACCAACTCCATCGCCGTCACCATCTAAATGTTTACCATAACCAGGGTCACCTTTGTGTACGGGTGCAGCGCCTGCTGCTTTCGCCGCTGCGCAGTTTTTGTAGTATACATTGTTGTTTTGTTTAGGTTCAGATTTTGGTTTAACTTCTTGTTTCGGTTCTTGCTTTGTACTTGGTGTTGAGGCAATTGCTGTGTTTGATGTTACTTTTGAGGCATTGTATCCTTTGTCTGTTGCGTAGTCTTCAATACTCCAAATACCACGTTTTGCTTGTTGTGCTTTCGTTTGTGTTTCTTTTAAGTAATCAACGTACTTTGTATTTGGTGCGTAAATATATCCAACTCGTGCTAAACCTTGTTCCACAATCATACGGTTTAACATTTGTCCGTCTACCCATATGTATGCTAGAAGACGGCCGTATTTCTCACGATCACTTACGTCAAATTCTAACGTTACTTCTTTCCCAACTGGTGCCATACGTTTCACGAAGGCACTGGCTTCTGGACCGAATGGCTGAACGCCTAGTTTTGGATGTTTTGTTTCTGGTGTATCAATTAATAAGAAACGAACATTTTCTTCTTTGCCGTTTTCTAATTTAACTTTGATTGTATCGCCGTCAATATTCTTTACAACTGTTGCTTTGACCATGCGTTTTTCGTTCGCAGATACGTTTGATTGCTCGTTTGCTACTTTAGGTGGTGCATTGTTAACAAGTGCAGCGTGTGCTAGGTCAGTTGTGTCAGATACATCTGATTCTTCGTCCGTTACATCTTCATATACGCTTGCTTCAACTTGCTCTTTTAGCTTGTTTTCACTATCTTTTGTTTTCTCTTCTTGTTTTGGCTCATCGTTCTTCGCTGTTTCATTTGATGTACAAGCAGCTAAGCTACCAGTAATCAGTATGACAGAGAGAATAACAAGTAACATACGTTGTAATTGCTTCATGAAATAAGTCCTCCTACTAAAAAAATCCCTTACTAGTATACTAGTAAATTTCCATTTTTCCTACCGTTTGAGCTGAATAAGTAATTTTCAAACAGTAATAGGAAAAGGATTTATCAGCTATGTGTGGAACATATACAAAGTATGAAAAGGGGGCTTATATATGATTATCTATCCATCACTCCAAAAAGGTGCAACAATTGGAGTAACGGCACCTTCATCTGGCGTGCCAGACGTATTGCATGGGATTATGAGGCAAGCATGTGAGCGAATGGAACAACGTGGCTACAAGATCCATTGCGGAGAAACAGTTTGGACACAAGAGAAAGCAAAGGCAGCGAAGGCAACGAAGCGAGCAGCTGAATGGATGGCAATGATGCAAGATGAAGACATTGATGCAATTATTCCTCCATGGGGTGGCCAATTGTTAATTGAAATACTAGAGGAAATAGAGTTTGAAAAGATAGAGCCAAAGTGGGTATTAGGGTATTCAGATACAAGTGTACTATTATTAGCAATGACACTTACGACAGGTATTGCGACGGCGCATGGGACAAATTTAATTGATCTTCGCGGGGAAGAAATGGACGCGACAACGGCGATGTGGGAGCAAGTGTTAGCAACTGAAACTGGCGGGACCATTACACAGCATTCTTCACCATACTATCAACGAGAGTGGCAACATGAGAATCTATCTCCGCATGTGTTTCATTTAACAGAAGAAACGAAATGGAAGACCATTTCAGGGGAAGAAGTGCATATAGAAGGTCGTCTACTTGGAGGATGTATCGATATGATTCGCCATCTAATTGGAACATCATTTGGTAGAGTAGAAGAATTTAGAGAGAAGCATTGTCCACAAGATTCGTTCATTTGGTATTTCGAGAACTGTGAAATGTTAACAACTGATTTACGCCGGTCACTTGTCCAAATGAAACTAGCAGGTTGGTTCAATCATTGTGCAGGAATCTTGTTTGGTCGAAGTTCAGCAAATCAACCTATTGATGGATATATAGTGGAAGATGTGTACCAAGAGCTGATGGACGAACTTCACGTTCCAATTGTATACGATATCGACTGCGGTCACGTTCCACCGCAACTCACACTTATAAACGGTGCTTTTGCCGAAGTGAAGGTGAAAGATAAAAAAGGGGTAATTATCCAACATTTCCGTCCTTAGGTAAGGTAGAATAATAATGGGGAGAGATAAGATGAAGAATAAGAAGTTAAAGAAAAACATATGGGAATATGGAAAAGCGATTGGGATTGGTTTATGTATTGCGTTATTTATACGGACGTTCTTCTTTTCCATGCACGTAGTAAGCGGTGAATCGATGGAACCAACGTTGCAAAATGGTAACTTCTTAGCAGTGAATAAGTTTCAATCCGTAGAAGAGAAATTAGAGCGCTTTGATGTGATTGTCCATGAGAGAGAAGATGGTGATTATAACGTAAAGCGTGTCGTTGGCATCCCAGGTGATACGATTGAATATAGAGACAATGTTTTATATGTAAATGGAGAAGCAACAGAAGAGCCATATTTGAAAGAAGATGAAGTGACGGCTAATTTCACGTTAATGGAGAAAACAGGCGAGAATCATGTGCCAGAAGGTCATGTGTTTGTCGTTGGAGATAATCGAAACTATAGTACAGACAGCCGTGTTTATGGTTTTGTGAAGATGGAACAAATTGTTGGAGAAGTAGATCTCCGCTTATGGCCACTGACGAAAATTAGTACGAAGTTTTAATAAATAGGAGGGGCATTCCAGTTATGAAATATAACTAGAATGCCCTTTTGTTTATGTACATTCAATCATGTTATTCTCTTTTAACCATTCTTCAAATCGTTTACATCCTATTTCATAGCTAATATTGTCTGCATTAATCGTGAAGATTTTGTATCCAAAGGTATGAAACCATTCATAAGGAAAGGGGAGTTCTTGATTACTCTCAAAGAAAAATACCCACGTATCTTTGTCTTGTATCGTATAGCCAATTGCTTCTACATCCATTCCATTTTCATAGTAACCTACATGCAAATGCATACTTGAGTCGAATTTCATTAATTACACATCTCTTCTTGTGAATAGTGTACACGAAGGTCTCATTGATATGAAGGAACGACTGTTCTATACTATATATTAGGAAGAAAAAAGAAGGGAGTGAATATGGTGTCACTACAGTTTGTTATAGGGAGAACGGGCAGCGGGAAGAGTGAACACCTCTTACGTGAGATAAGGAAATCGTTAGTCGAAAATCCTTCCGGAGAGGCAATTATTTACCTCGTTCCAAATCAGATGACATTTCAAGCGGAGCATGATTTACTGCATGCTTCTGAATTAGGTGGAATTGTTCGGGCACAAGTATTTAGTTTTACACGTTTGGCGTGGAAAGTACTGCAAGAAACAGGTGGTATTAGTCGTTATCATGTGAACGATGTTGGGGTGAACATGCTCCTTCGTAAAATTGTGGAGAAGCGAAAAAGTGATTTGAAAGTATTCCGAAAGGCAGCGGATCAAGCAGGTTTTTATGAACAACTTGGTCTAATGATTTCGGAGTTAAAGAACTATCAAGTTACACCAGAATCACTCGTTCAGTTAAAAGAAACAATTGAAAATACGACAAAATCAACAATTATTTCAAATAAATTACATGATATCCATATGATTTATGAAGAGTTTGAACAAGCGCTTCTTCATAAGTACGTCGATTCTCAAGATTATTTACGTCTATTAATCGAGAAGATTCCAGCGTCTACGTATTTACAGAAAGCGCATATTTATATTGATGGTTTCTATGAATTTACCCCGCAACAAGTAGCGGTTATTGAACAATTGATGCATCATTGTGCGAATGTAACGATTGCGCTAACTGGAGATATGAACCGAGTAGAAGCACAACTAGATGACTTGCAGTTATTTGCGAAAACAGCACGCATGTATGACCGTATTCGTCGTCTAGCGAGTGACGGTGGTATTACGATTGAAGAGGATATCTTTTTATCGAATGAACAAGGGAGGTTCGAACATAACGAAGCACTTGCTCATTTAGAAAAATATTATGACGTGCGCCCAACAAATCGTTATGGCCCACAAGCGTCTGTACAGTTTATTTCAGCGGTAAACCGACGCGCGGAAGTAGAAGGGGTTGCGCGTGAGATTCGTACACTTGTGCAAAAAGAAGGGTACCGTTACCGCGATATTGCTGTCTTGAATCGAAATGGGCAAGATTACTATGATTTATTAAAGACAGTATTTGAAGATTACGATATTCCACTGTTCATTGATGAAAAACGTCCGATGCACCATCATCCGTTAGTAGAGTTAATTCAATCGACACTTGAAGTTATTCAAGAAAATTGGCGGACGAGCGCAGTATTCCGTTGCGTTAAGACAGACTTATTGTTCGATGCGAAAGAAAATAGGTTGCGTCTTCGTGAGGAAATGGACTTCCTCGAAAACTACTGTTTAGCATACGGTATTCAAGGAAAGAGATGGACGGATAAGAAGCCGTGGACGTACCGAAAATATCGTACACTTGAAACGATGAATGCTGTCAAAACGGATGATGAGATGGAACAAGAAGAGCGCATTAATCGCCTGCGTAATCTTATCGTGACGCCAATTTATACGTTAGAGAAGCGCTTGAAGCGTGCAACAACGATTACAGAAATGTGTGAAGCAATGTATCGTTATTTAGAAGAATCCCGTATTCCAGAGAAGTTGGAACGCATGCGTCAACAGGCAGAAGAGAACAATCAACTTCTTGTGGCAAAAGACCATGAAATGGTATGGAATGCACTTGTCGATTTATTTGACCAATTTGTTGAAATGCTAGGCGATGAAGAGATGAGTGTCAAGGAATTTAAGGGGATTATGGAGACTGGACTACAGACGTTACAATTTGCGAACGTACCACCTTCCATTGATCAAGTCACAATTAGTAACGCTGATCACTCTCGTCTATCACATGTACAATGTGCCTTTATTATTGGTGTAAATGAAGGAGTAATTCCGAAAATTCCTGAAGATGCAGGAATGATTTCGGAGAAAGAGCGTGAGTTGTTAATGCAGTTTGGGGTAGAGTTAGCGCCGACTGGAAAGCAACAATTGTTGGATGAACAATTTGCTATTTATTTAATGTTAACATGTGCGTCACGTAAGTTGTACGTAACATATCCACTGGCAGATGCAGAAGGAAAGTCACTTCTACCTTCTAGTTTAATTAAGCGTTTGATAGAAATGTTCCCACCGTCAGCAAATGAAGCGAAGTTTATTACGAATGATGTGAATGATGTCGTATTAGAGCGCCAGTTAGACTTCGTCTCAAATCCAACATCGACGCTATCGTTCTTAGCGCAGAAACTTCAAAATTGGAAGAAGTACCACTTCGAAGATCCGGTTGGTTTCTGGTGGGATGTATATAATTTCTACACGGAACATGAAGAATGGCAACATGTTAGTCGCAACGTCCTTCGTAGTTTGACGTACAAAAACGAAGCAAGGACATTGCCAAAAGAAACGAGTATGGAACTGTATGGGAAGGAAATACGTGGTAGTGTATCGCGTATGGAATCATTCAAACGCTGTTCGTTCCAACATTTCGCTAATCATGGCTTGAAGCTACGCAAGCGTGAGCTACATAAATTAGAAGCGCCTGATATTGGACAACTGTTCCACTCGGCACTGAAATCATTAACGGAGAACTTGTTACATGAGAAGAAGACGTGGAGCGACGTATCGAAGCATGAGTTAGAGAAAATGTCGGTGGACGTGGTGGACTATTTAGCACCAGCCATTCAGCGTGAAATTCTTCTTAGTTCGAATCGCTTCCATTATATAAAGAGAAAGTTACAACAAGTTGTTCACCGTGCATCGCTCGTACTACGTGATCACAGTATGAAAAGTGGCTTTGCACCAGTTGGCATGGAAGTATCGTTCGGTAAGAAAGAAGCGTTGCCGTCGTTATCGTTTGATTTGCAAAACGGAGCGACAATGGATTTAGTTGGACAAATTGACCGTGTTGACCGCGCAATCTGTTCACAAGGAACACTATTACGTATTGTTGATTACAAATCAAGTGATCGTGCGCTTAATTTAGATGAAGTATACTACGGCTTAGCACTGCAAATGTTGACGTACTTAGATATCGTCATTACCCATGCGAATGAATGGCTTGGTGAGGAAGCATTGCCAGCGGGAATGTTATACTTCCACGTGCACAATCCATTTTTAAATACGAATAAGACGATGAATATTGATGAGATTGAAGAAGAGTTATTGAAGAAATTTAAGATGAAAGGGCTTCTTCTTGCGGACGAAGAGTCTGTACGTCTTATGGATAGTACATTAACGAGCGGTTGGTCAAATATTGTTTCAGCTGCAATTAATAAGACAGGTGGATTTAACTCGATGTCTTCAGTTGCGAGCCAGGAAGAATTCAATGTGTTAAAGAATTATGTGCGCCGTACATTCCAAGAAATTGGTCGCTCGATTACAGATGGTGAGATTGCGATTACACCGTACAAATTAGGCGAACATACACCGTGTACGATGTGTGATTTTAAATCGGTCTGTCAGTTTGATCAATCGTTAGAAGAAAATGATTATAAGCAGTTAAAGCCGATGAGTCGTAAAACAGCACTAGAAAAAATTCGAGAGGAGATCCTGAAGAAATGACGAAATGGGAAGCGAAACCAGAAGGCGTGAAGTGGACCGATGATCAGTGGAGAGCAATCGTCGCAGATGGACAAGATATCCTCGTTGCGGCAGCGGCTGGTTCGGGTAAAACAGCTGTCTTAGTAGAGCGCATAATTAAGAAAGTGATTCATCCTGCTCATCCAATTGATGTTGATAGTCTACTCGTCGTAACATTTACGAACGCATCAGCAGCAGAAATGCGCCACCGTATTGGTGAAGCGTTAGAGAAAGCATTATCACAAGATGTGCATTCAACACATTTACGTAAGCAACTTAGCTTACTGAACCGTGCATCAATTTCGACGTTACATTCATTTTGCTTAAATGTTATTCGTAATTATTATTACTTGCTTGATATTGATCCTGGTTTCCGAATCGGAAATGAAACAGAAGTCCAGTTATTAATTGAAGAAGTGTTAGAAGAGTTGTTAGAAGAAGAGTATGGACTAGAAGATAATGAGTTATTCTTCGAATTAGTTGATCGTTATACGGGTGACCGTGATGACCAAGAATTACAAACGATGGTACTGAAATTATATACAGATTCACGTGCGCATCCGGTACCAACAAAATGGTTAGAGCATCTTGTGAATTTATATGATGTACAAGGAAAAGAAGTAGAAGATACAGTATACGGTAAGATGTTGCAAGATAATGTTATGCTGAAGCTACACGGCTTGTCGGAGCAATTAGAGCAAGGATTAGAAGTGACGAAGCAACCAGCAGGTCCTGCGCCGTATGCAATTACGCTAGAAGAAGATAAGAAAATTCTTGATTTGCTTATCGACCAAAGTAGATTTGGCTGGCAAGCATTATATGAAGCGATGCAGACAGTGAAGTTCACTACGATTAAGCGTGTGAAAGCAGCTGACTATGATGCAGACTTAATTGAACAAGTAAAGAAAATCCGTCAAAAAATAAAAGATGGCATTAACGATATAAAAGACGAGCTATTCAACCGAGCGCCGGATCGATTTTTAAAAGACATGGAGGACATGTATCCACTTGTCCAAAAGTTAGTTCATCTTGTACATGAGTTTGCAGGTCGATTCGCAAAGAAGAAGCTAGAGAAAGGTATTGTCGATTTCAATGACTTAGAGCACCTTTGCTTAGCAATTTTACGTGATCAATCGTCAGATGAGGAGATAATTCCTTCATCGGTTGCTCTTGAATATCGTGAGAAGTTCACGGAAGTACTTGTTGATGAGTATCAAGATACAAACTTCGTTCAAGAATCAATTCTGCGCCTTGTCACAAAAGACGGGGAAGCAAGTGGTAACTTGTTCATGGTTGGAGACGTAAAACAATCTATCTATCGTTTCCGCCTTGCTGAACCTGGTTTATTTTTAGGGAAATACAAGCGTTTCACGAAGGACGGAGAAGAGTCTGGCCTTCGTATTGACTTGTCACAAAACTTCCGTAGTCGTGCGGAAGTGTTAGATGCAACGAACTTTATTTTTAAACAAATTATGGGTGAGCGTGTCGGCGAAATTATGTACGATAACGATGCAGAATTGAAATTAGGTGCGAATTATCCAGAGAGCGACCGAACGGCTGCTGAATTTATTGTGATTAATAAGAATGGTGGCGAGGAAGAGTCGAATGAAGGAGAATTTGATTTCGGTGATTTAGAAACATCGCAACTAGAAGCACGTCTTATTGCCTCGAAGATTAAAGAGATGGTCGCAAATGAATATGAAGTATTCGACCGTGATCGTAATGTGATGCGAAAAGTTATGTACCGTGATTTTGTTATTTTACTACGTTCGATGCCATGGGCACCGCAAATGATGGAAGAATTTAAGATTCAAGGTATCCCTGTTTATGCAGAATTAGCAAAAGGGTATTTCGAGGCGATTGAAGTAGCAATTATGCTGAACTTATTACGCATCGTTGATAATCCGCTTCAAGATATTGAATTCGTATCTGTTCTACGTTCACCAATTGTTAGTGTAACGGATGAAGAATTAGCGTTACTTCGTATTGAACAGAAGCAAGGTTCGTTCTATGAAGTCGTAAAGAACTATATGGCAGGTGGGAAAGATACAGCGCTGAAAGAAAAGTTAGCTCATTTCTATCACCAGTTACAAGCATGGCGTGATGTTGCACGGAATAGTGCATTATCTGATTTAATTTGGAAGATTTATCGTGACACAGGTTACTTTGATTTTGTTGGTGGTATGCCAGGTGGAAAGCAGCGTCAAGCGAACTTACGTGTCTTGTACGACCGTGCAAGACAATACGAAGCGACATCGTTCCGTGGGTTATTCCGTTTCCTTCATTTCATCGAACGTATGCGTGAGCGAGGGGAAGATTTAGGAACGGCACGGACGCTTGGGGAGCAAGAAGATGTTGTGCGTATCATGACGATTCATAAAAGTAAAGGACTTGAGTTCCCAGTCGTATTTGTAGCGGGATTAGGAAAACAATTTAACCGCCGGGACATCATGAGTAAGTTCATGTTGCATAAAGAACTTGGATTCGGTTCGAAGTATATGAATCCACGTCTTCGTATCGCGTATCCATCACTTCCACAGTTGGCGATTAAAGAGAAGATGAAGACGGAATTAATTGCAGAAGAGATGCGCGTCTTATATGTAGCGTTAACACGTGCGAAAGAGAAATTAATTTTACTAGGAACGGTCAAAGACAAAGAAAAAGCGTTGAAACAATGGAGCGAAACGGCAAATCAACCAGGATGGTTATTGCCAGATTATAACCGTTCAACAGCGAGTTCGTATATTGATTGGGTTGGGCCAGCATTGCTGCGTCACCGAGATGCGATAGGATTTGAACTAGAAGAATCTCCACATGTACAAGAAGACGTATATACATATCCATGTAAGTGGAAGATGTATAGTGTTGATGAGCGTGACTTACATCTTGTTGAAGAAGAAAAGATAGAACAAAACAAAGAGTTCTTAACACTTATTGAACAAGGAAAGCCAGTTCCTGCTGAGCATGAGTGGAAAGATGAAGTGGTATCACGTTTAACGTGGGAGTATGAGTATGAAGATGCAGTGAAACGTCGTGCGAAGCAATCTGTTTCGGAAATTAAACGATCGCATCAAATGTTTACGGAAGAAGTAGAAAATGTATATGAGCAGCGAAGCCGTATGCCAATTAGCAAGAGACCGCGCTTTATGGAGAAGAAAGGTTTAACTGCCGCTGAGCATGGTACTGCAATGCATATGGTGATGCAACAACTTCATATACAAGATGATATTTCGTTAGAAGGTATCGAAGAGCAAGTAGCACGTATGGTGAATCAGGAATTCTTAACAGAAGAGCAGGCGGAAAGCATTCACATCGATAAAATTGTAGCATTCTTCGAAACGGAGATTGGTGAGAAGATGCGACAAGTAGACAACATCGAGCGTGAAGTGCCATTCAACCTTGTTTTATCAGCGAAAGAAGCATATCCAGACTGGGAACATGAAGAAGATGAGACGATTCTTGTTCAAGGTATTATTGACTGCTTAGTAGAGGAAGAGGATGGATTTATCTTACTTGATTACAAGTCCGATAATATTACAGACCGTTTCGCAGGGGACTTTACCATGGCAAAAGATGTACTTCAAGAGCGATACGAATTACAAGTAAGATTGTATTCTCTTGCGATTGAGCGTATTTTCCACAAGCCAGTGAAAGAGAAGTATTTATATTTCTTCGACGGGGCGCATGTATTGGCATTGTAATTGGAGAATGTAACAAATTAGTTAAAAAAAGAAGGTATCCATCAATGAAAATGAGGACACCTTCTTTTTTTATGCGCCTAAAATTTGATCTTGGTCTAATACGTCAGCATCTAATGTATTTGTTGCGTTAAATCCGTTGAAGACAGCTGTTACGTCACCGACGTTAGCGCCCCCTTGACCAGAGAATACTTTCGTTGCTGTTTTTGGAGAGATATTGTTGAAGTCCCCCGTATTAATGGAGCCGTCGCTATTTTGAATGATAAATGCACCGATAATGGATGGCATGAGATTCACCTCCTATAAATCAAAGAGAAATACTTGGTCAAACACATCACAGTCGTTCACAAACGTTTCATTGGCATGATTGACGATTGTTTTGAGTTCGCCAACGCTATCGAATCCAGCGCCATGTGCACTTCTGAAATCTCCACGTGGCGCTAGTCGGTTACAGAATCCTGTACTAATGGCCCCGTTATTTTTATCTACAAAAACAACTCCTACTACTGCTGGCATATAGTTCACTCCTTTTCCTGTTGTACAATTCCGTCGAACATATCATGTAGTTCAGCCATTTGTTTATTTGTTTCCCCTGGCAAAATATCATACTCACGAATATGTTTAATTTTTGCTTGGAGAAAGACACGATTCGTAGACCCAACATGAAGAAGACTAGAAGAGCTGACCCCAAGTATACGAACGCGGTGAACGTGAATGAATGGCTTTTCATGAAATACCGCCATTCGTACTTCATCTGGGTAAGTAGGAAATGGCATTTCTTTTTGGGAAATTGCCTCGTGTTCTGCCGTGCCTTCATTGCCGTTAAAAGATGCAAAGCGTCGTTGCAAAGCAAATACGGCATCGTAGGCGACAATTTCATTTGAATCGCCAATTTGGCAAATCGAACTCTCGGCGAAAGAGTTGACGATAACACCATCGACAAGAGACGTACGTTTGAACAAAGAAAGCACCTTCTTTTCTTAAGATAACGAAAGTGGAACGAAAGGCCCGATAATAACAGATTCAGGCGGTGTATCGAATAAGGAAGCCATTGTAAGAGTTTCGGCATCTCCAATAAGGAAAAGCGAGGAGGAAGTAACACCGCCTACTTTAATATTGCACACACATAATTCACGATTTGTGACATGAAAGTTAATCATTCTTATCCGTCCTTTTTCAGATTAGTAGGGAAGTGTTGAATAAAGGCAATGAATGCTTGATCGATGTCTTGAATCATCTTCTGTAGAATCGTTTCTTTCAGGAGTGCAGGATTATTGATAATTTCGGGATGTTGTTGCATTTGTGAGAAGTAATAAGGGATACGTGGTTCCACTTGCACACGTATATCCTCAATCATTAATTGGCGGTATTGATCTGTTAATTGGATACGATATTCTCCTTCTAATTCACGAATGCGCGGTAGCCCGTGTTGGGTTAAATACGTATGAATGTCGCTTGAAATATCTTGTTCAATGGTTGGATTTTTGTATTCGTCCATGCGAATATTCACTTTTTGATTCGTAATTTCAAAGTCTTCGATACTAGTAGGTTCATTTAATGGATTCAAACCGATATTGAGCGTCCCTTCTAATGTTTCCACTTTTAGTTGGTCAAACTTGTATTCTATTTTTTCAATCGTAAGAGGCTTCTTCTTTATTTCTTCTACTTCTTTCTGTAAAGTGGTAACTTGTGTTTCTAATGTTCGTATTCGTGCTTCTTGTTGTTGGATACATGCGTGTAGCTGTTGAAGGTACTTGTATATTTCCTCCTGCAAGGAAACCACCTCCGATCATGCGGTTGCATAATAGTATTTTTCTCTATCTTGATGTTTTTATACTTTGTCCCTTTGCCTGAAGTGGAGGAGCTGCTTGCGTGAAGTTTCCTGTATTTCGTCCTTCTGCGAGTGCTTTAATCATTCCGACACTTCCAATTTGAAACACGGAAGAGTTCGTAATGCCTCCTACTTTGAGATGGTTAATAATAATGCTTTGGTTAATATAGAAATTCACGGTTCTTCCTCCTTCTAGGTGGTGAATGTTTATATATTTCCAACGATATTTTGGTCATTGAGGTCAGAGTCATTCACGCTTGTGACACTTTGTTGGTTATACACAGCTAGGCCGTCTCCAGTGTTAAAGGAACCTGCACCTGCGAATGTCTTTGCATTACTGACCGGATAAATTAAGTTAACGTCTCCAATATTGAAAATACTACTACCACCCATGTTCAAGATTTTGACGATTCCTACGTATGCAGGCATAGTGAACACCCTTTGTTGTATGAGTTAGTTTCTGTGTTATCATATGGACTTATGACTAAAGGTGTGAAGGATTTACATGGATGATTTCCGAATATATAAGAGAGGCTTTCATACTACAAGAGGAGTTGGAGAAAATGAAATTCGTAACGTTTCGTGTACAAGATGAGCAACATGTTGGAATAGTAGAAGAAGCAAAGCAGGAAGTCATTCATATTGGACGTGCAGTAGAAGAACTATGTCTTGATGCTGTTATTCCAGAAACGATGATTGCATGTATAGAGGTGGGAGAATTGTTCATTCATCTAGTGAAGGAAGTGCTAGATTCATATAATAAGCTAACAGAGAAGAGCATCTACAAATTAGCAGATGTGAAAATGGAAGCGCCAATTCCTTACCCACGTAAAAATGTATTTTGCGTTGGAAAGAACTACGCAGACCATGTATTAGAAATGGGAAGTAAAGACGATATTCCAGAGCATATGATGGTATTTACGAAAGCACCAACGTCGGTAATTGGAACAGAGGAAGAAGTATTATCTCATCACAATCTTACAAGTAAATTAGATTATGAAGGGGAATTAGCCGTTGTGATTGGAAAGAAAGGACGCGATATTTCAGTAGAAGAAGCGTTTGATTATATATTCGGGTATACGATTGTGAATGACATTACAGCACGTGATCGTCAAAAACAACATAAACAATTTTTCCTAGGAAAAACGTTAGATACGACGTGTCCAATGGGCCCTTATCTAGTAGAGAAGAGTAGCGTGGAAAACGCACAAAACTTATCTGTTGTAACGAAAGTAAACGGAGAAGTACGCCAAGATGGCAATACAGCTAGTATGATGTTCGACATTCCAACAATTGTATCAATTATTTCACAAGGTATGACGTTGGAGCCAGGTGATGTTATTGCAACAGGTACACCGTCTGGCGTAGGAAATGGATTCAATCCCCCGAAATTCTTGCAATCTGGTGATTGTATTGAAATTACGATTGAAAGTATTGGTACGTTACGTAATACAGTGAAGTAGTAGAAAAGGGACGAGGTATGATAACCTTGTCCCTTTTGTATATCTATTAGTTTTGAATTGTTTCTAATGATAGAACTTCGACAATTTTGTGTAATGCGTCGTCTAATTCTTCTTTTGTAATAATGAGTGGTGGTGCAATACGAATGACATTGTCATGTGTTTCTTTACATAGAATGCCTTTTTCTTTTAACTTCTCGCAATATGGACGAGCCGCTGTTGTTAGCTCAATACCAACGAATAGCCCTTTTCCACGCACTTCCTGAATAACTGGGTTATCAATTTCTTGTAGTTTTCCTAAAAGGTATGTTCCAAGTTCAAGAGAACGTTCTACTAGTTTCTCATCGTTAAGAACGTCTAATGATGCAATGGATACAGCACACGCAAGTGGATTTCCTCCGAATGTCGATCCGTGTGAACCTGGCTCGAATACGCTTAAGATGTCACGATTTGCTGCGACACAAGAAATTGGGAATACTCCGCCACCAAGTGCTTTACCTAAAATGTACATGTCCGGTGTTATATCATCCCAGTCACATGCGAACATTTTTCCAGTACGGCCGAGGCCAGTTTGGATTTCATCAGCAACGAATAGTACATTGTTTTCTTTGCATAGCTCTGCTACTTGTTTCAAGTATCCTGCTGGTGGAATAATGATGCCTGCTTCACCTTGAATTGGCTCCACGATAAATGCCGCTGTATTTGGTGTAATTGCTACTTTTAATGCTTCAATATCACCGTAAGGAATGACTTTCACACCTGGTAGCATTGGACCGAAGCCACGCTTGTACTCATCATTTGATGACATTGAAACCGCTGCCATTGTACGACCGTGGAAATTATCGATACATACGATGATCTCAGCTGCATTTTCTTCTACTTTCTTCACATCATATGCCCAGCGTCTTGCGGTTTTCACTGCTGTTTCGACTGCTTCTGCACCTGTATTCATTGGTAGAACCATTTCTTTGTTTGTGATGTTACTTACTTTTTCATACCATGCACCTAAGTTATCACTATGAAATGCTCGTGATGTTAGCGTAACGCGGTCTGCTTGGTCCTTGAGTGCTTGAATAATCGTTGGATGACGATGACCTTGATTTACTGCTGAATATGCACTTAACATATCCATGTATTTGTTACCTTCTGGATCTTCTACCCAAATACCTTCCGCTTTCGAAATAACGATTGGTAGCGGATGATAGTTCTTTGCTCCGTATGTTTCAGTTAATGCAATAATACCTTTTGTAGTTGTCATGCAATTCCCCTCCACTTTCTTAAAAGCATAGTACCTCAAGTATAGTATATCATTTTTACTAGACTAGTTCGAAATATTTCTATGTTGTATAATGTTCATGATATGATGAGCAAAAGGGAAAAGAAAGGGGATTGGCATCATGATCCATATGCATATTACGTCTTGGGCAGTAGTACTTCTATTATTTGTAGTGGCACTAATGGCGGGCAACGCAAAAACAAAAAAAATCGTACATATGACAGCGCGTATGCTGTATTTCGCTGTAATTGGTTCAGGAATTTGGATTTTATTATCTTTAACAAAGATTTCTGGCGAACACTATGGAAAAGCAGTACTTGGAGTTGTAGTAATTGCAGGTATTGAAATGGTACTTGTACGTACACAAAAAGGCAGACCGACAGGCATGGCTTGGGCAGTATTTGGTGTATCATTAGTATTAACAGTTGCTTTAGGATTACGCTTACCATTAGGTATGCATTTCTTATAAGGTATCGTAAAGGACTCGATTTCGGGTCTTTTTTTGTATGGATAACGAAAAAAATCAGCTATTGAAGCATAGCTGATTTTTGTTAGTGTATTTCCATCATAAGTCCATCTGTCCTGGCAAATGAAAAGCGATCCTTTACAATAGTAGCATCTCGAATGAATGAATGATGCAAGGAACATACTAAGTCTTCATTATCAAAGAGGAAAAAGTTAATACCTTGCGCACTTTTGTCTTTCGGTTGGAAGGACAAGAAGTTATGGCAATAGATGCAATCGTAAATAGAATAATCAAGCTCATTTAATGCATCGACTAATTTTGTGAATGCTTCATCGCTTAACTCATGCAGAAATTCTTGATAACTTGTTTGTAATTTTTTTCGAATGCGAATGTATTCACCGTGTTGTAGAAAGTATTGTTTGTTTTCGATTTGAATAACATCATCTTCAAAGAAATATGCTCGTATCCACACTTCATTCATATGAATTTCTAAATCTTCGCTAACAAAGTCAGCCAATAAGTATGCTTCATCACTTTCCTCATCAAAGAAGACCCACTCATTGTTTATATATTCGACATTCCCACTCGTATATGCTCGAGGTTGTTCTTGTAATAATTGATAACGATTCATCTTATCCCTCCTATCGTAGCTGTCATTTCTCGTTATAGACACATCTAGGTGAATTTATAACGTCCTTTCATAAAAAAGTTCACGTTTATACTGAATAGGCATATGTTATATATCATTTCAGTTCAAACGGAAGAGAGGATGAGGCGTGATGTGTGGAATAACGGGATGGATTGACTATACAGCGAATATCCAGACAGAGAGGCAAGCAATCGAGCTAATGACGAAATGTTTAGCGAAGCGTGGCCCAGATGATAAAAATACATGGCTAAATTGCCACGTTGCATTTGGGCATCGACGTCTTTCTGTTGTTGACTTAGAGGGTGGTAAACAGCCGATGAGTCGGAAGAAAGGGGATAACACATATACCATTTCGTATAATGGAGAATTATACAATACGGAAGATATTCGGAAAGAGTTGCTGAAGAGAGGATACACATTCCAGTCACATTCGGATACAGAAGTATTGCTAAAAGCATACATCGAATGGGAGGAAGAGTGTGTCCATCATTTGAACGGTATTTTTGCATTTGCGATTTGGGATGAACAGAAGGAGCAAGTATTTATTGCGCGTGATCGTTTAGGTGTAAAGCCATTATTTTATAAAAAAGAATATGGAAAGCTATATTTCGCATCCGAGTTAAAAGCAATTCTTGCTCATCCAAATGTGAAAGCAGAGATTGGATATGACGGTTTAGCGGAAGTATTTGGCTTAGGACCATCACGCTCTCCGGGACACGGTGTATTTGCTGGAGTCGAAGAACTTCGACCAGGGCATGTCCTTATATTTTCAAAAAACGGGTTGAAAAAATGGCGGTACTGGAATGTGAAAAGTGAAACACATACAGATTCATTTGATGAAACAGTCGAAAAAGTACGCTTTCTTGTGCAAGATGCGATTACAAGACAATTAGTGTCGGACGTTCCGCTTTGTACATTCCTTTCTGGGGGTGTTGATTCAAGCGCAATTACAGCCATTGCCGCAAAAGCATTTGAACAAGAAGGAAAAGGGAGCCTCCACACATACTCGATTGACTACGAAGATAACGAAAAATATTTCAAGGCAAATGCATTCCAACCGAATGCAGATGGGCCTTGGATTGAATTAATGTCGAATACATTTCAAACAGAGCATCATCGCTGTGTTATTGATAATGATACGTTATACAATCACCTTGTTGAAGCAGTACACGTACGGGATTTACCGGGGATGGCAGATGTAGATTCGTCGCTATTATGGTTCTGCCGTGAAATAAAAAAAGACTTTGTCGTAAGTCTTTCTGGTGAGTGCGCGGATGAAATATTCGGTGGCTATCCGTGGTTTCATCGTGAAGATGATTTGAATGCTAATTCGTTCCCTTGGATGCGCTCGACACACTTACGTGAGCAATTATTAAAAGAAGAGTGGCGTAAAAAGTTACGACTGAAAGAATACGTACAGCATCGCTATGAAGAAACAGTGGCAGAAACACCAGCACTAGAAGGGGAAAGCCCACTTGAAGCGAAACGACGTCAATTATTCTATATGAACATGACCTGGTTCATGACGACGTTACTCGATAGGAAAGATCGTATGAGTATGGGAGCAAGCTTAGAAGTTCGTGTGCCATTTGCCGATCATCGTCTCGTTGACTATGTATGGAATATCCCATGGGAAATGAAGATGCACAACAACCGTGAGAAAGGTCTACTACGTAAAGCACTTGAAGGTATCTTACCGGATGAGATTCTATACCGTAAGAAAAGTCCATATCCGAAGACACATCATCCACAGTATACGAAGGCAGTCGCAACGTGGCTTCAAAGTATCTTAGAAGATAAATCATCGCTCTTGCATGAGTTCTTTGACCGTAATCAGCTTCAAGAAATCGTCAATTCAGAAGGGAAAGCATTCCATGTACCATGGTTTGGACAATTAATGACAGGACCACAATTACTTGCACATCTAGGGCAAATCCATACGTGGTTTAATCACTATAATATTTCAATTAAAGGAAATTAATAGGTGAGTATAGAAGAGGTATATTAGAATATCTAATATATCTTTTTTTCATGGGGGGAGTAGTATGAAGCAGAAGACGAGGGAGAAATGGTGGCAAGTGTCATATGGGTATTCAAGTAAGACACGTCTTTATTCTTTTTTAACAACTTTTTCGTTGATAGTAGGTATAATATTTGGAGTGAAACATTGGCTGTTTAACTTTCGTGTAATTGGCATAGAGGATGGGATTTTGCCTCTTTCACTTGCTAGTGCGACACTATTTTTTATGATATATCGTCGCCTTGCGAAGGAAGAATATGAAGAGAAGGATTTAGGATATCCGGGAATATGGGAGAAATAGAAGCAGGAATACCTTCACAACTAGCAGAATAAGATAGAAACAGTGCTTTTTCTCTTTGTTCATGACGTATCATACCGACCGACTAGTAGTTCATCTCATTTATGTAGTAAGTAATTTGAAAGAAATGGTTAAGATGTAGGTGAATGATCAAAACGTAGGAGGTGAATTGGAATGGTACGAAAAATACTTATTCCGATGATAGCGGTAGGGCTACTTATCCCATTAGGAGTTGCCGCAGGAGATAAGGCAAATGAAGTGAGAGAGTCAGTGAAGGCAAAAGAGGCTAGTGAGACAAACCGACCAGCTATATTAAGTACATCAAAGCCAAAGCATCCTGCTGAGGAAACGAAACTTGGAAAAGGATATACAGCACAAGCGAAATATGCAGAGGATATTGCGAAGAAATACGGTTATACAGATATTATAGAGAGTTTAAAAAAGGTTCTTAATGAGAGAGAAGCATTGATTGAGAAAGCAGTAGCCGCGCGTGGAAGTAAATCCATGTTAGATCGAAGAGTAGAATTTGAAGAGAAACATAGAGACCGGTTAGCAGAGTTAGATGCAAAAGTAGCAGATAAGAAAATGTCCAGAGCAGAGGCGGATAATGCAAGAAGAGCCCTTTTTAATTCATACATGGGCTTTCAGGGACAAGATAACTTTTCTGGAAATGAATCGAAAAAAGTATATGCACAGTTAAAGAAAGTTGTTGCTGAAGCAAATCAAGCGAGCATTTTGCAAAGTTTGAAAGATGTTGTGAAAGCAGAACAAGCGTTAAACGATGAGCTTGCAAGGCGTGCTGGGAAATAAATAAGAAAAGACTGGGGAGAAATACGTTCCACAGTCTTTTTTATTTCTGGGCAAACCATATCGTCCAGCGATCCTGTTCGGTAATTGGTTCACTCTTTATTTTGTTTGAAATGGTATGAAGTAACATATTCATTTCATCATCTGATAGTTCATGAAGAATCGATCGACCAGTGCGAAGGGAAAGGTCGTGGAGAAGTGCTTCTTTCGTTGTGTATACGTTGCGTGTTTCCCATAGTTTCTGTTCTGTAATGTTTGTAAAGTTAGTATGTTGTAACCATTGGAGAATAGCAGCACTGGACGGCCGTCTCATGTTTTCTTTTTCTACTAGATGCGGGAAAGTCTCGAAGAAAAATCCTCGTAAGTGATGTTCACTCCCAGGAAGGGAACAGTCGTCTACTGTACGATCTTGGGTGATAAGAAGTCCGGATGGTTTGAGTAGTCTGTATGCTTCTTTAAAGTAAGCTTGAATATTTGGGAGATGATGAATAACAGCACGAGATAAAATGATATCAAATTGCTCATCCTCAAGTGGAATCTTAGTTGCATCACCGACTATGTAGTGTACATTCTCATACTCACGGCACATTGCTTTTGTTGTTTGAAGCATAACAGAAGAAGAATCAACCGCTGTAACAGATCCGGCTCCCATTTCGAGTAGTTTCTTCGTATAAATACCACCGCCGCATCCAATATCAAGGACGTGCTTTCCTTGGATAGATGTCATTTTCTCGATACATTGTTGCCATGAAACATCTGCGTCACGTGTTGCGTATGTAAAGGCGTTCTTTTTATCGTGAAAATTAATTCCCATCATTATCACCCTTTTCATTGAAATGAAGTCCACCTTCATTATACATAAAATGGTAAAAGGTTACGTGTGCAATGCTTTCATACGAACTTCTTTATGAGAAATATAACTATGCAAAATCATTCCAATCATAATAATGAACATACCAATCCACGAAAGGGGTGTAGGTATAGGAGCTGATAGTAGAATTACTTCTCCAGCGACGGCAAAGAGTACTTCCATCGATTGAGTTGCTTCGACCGCACCTAATTTTAACATATTGCCTTTCACCATATCTGTCGCTTGGAAGAATAGTATGGTCGCAATAACACCAGAGGAAATGGCAACGAATAGAGCTTGTATTGTTTGTTCTTGACTCGGTGCACCTGTTGTGAAAAGTCCATATAAGGAAAGGAGCAACCAAAACGGCAAACTAGCTAACGTCATTCCAAGCACACGTTCATAAGCATCTAGACGATTGCTACACACCTCCATCATTTTACGATTGCCAAGTGGATACGCAAAAGACGCGATAATAACAGGAATAATACCAAGTAACATTTCTGTACTAGAAAGAGAGGTTGCTAGTTCGACTTGCATAAGAATTATACCGAGAAGAATAACGAGCGACATCGCAATGCCCTTCATTGGTAACTTACCTCTCATTTTCAGTATTCCTTCTGGTGTCTCGATTGTTTGGATAAAAAGAGGGGCTAATAAAGAACCAGATATAATGGTTATTTGCCAAGTTCCTGCAATAATCCATCCGGGTGCATGGGCAGAAGCGAAGCATAACGGTGCATAAAATAGCCCGAATCCTACGAAACTCCATATGAACCATGGTTTTGGATTTTCCTTCATAATTGCTAGTAATGGACGTAACTTTTTTCTACCTATTACAAGGAGGAGAAGGAATGGAACCATGAAGATGAATCGTAATGAAGCACTCCATATCCAGCTACCTCCAGACAACTCCATTGCCCGGTTCAGAATAAACGTAAAAGCAAAAAAGAATGCAGCACAAATGCCTAAGAAAATTGGACGCAATGAATTCACCTCACTTTCTAAAAAAGAATACAAAGATGTTTCATCATTATTGGTTATTCATTAGTATATTCTTTTTCTGTTGTTGTTTAAATAGTTTGTCTTTATTATCGAGTGTAACATTGTAAATAAACCCAAGGAGTACGAGTAATCCGCCAATCAGTTTGCCAATGGATATATCTCCTAATGTGAAAAAGTCAATGATAACACCAGTGAACAGTTGCCCTACAAAGATGCAAATGGTTAAAGAGAAAGCAGAAACTTTCGGTGCGGTATAGTTTGATAAGACAATTGTGATGACACCAACGATTCCTCCTAAATAAACGAAAGGTGGAATAGACTTGAAAGAAGTCATCGACATAGAAAGGGATTCATCACTAATAAGTAGAATAACTAGTGAGAATAATAACCCAGTCACAAAGTTAAAAAAGGTTCCCTGGAATGTTCCGATTTCGCGAGCTAAGTTCGCATTAATTGTTCGTGCTACAACAATCGAAACACCAGCTAAAAAAGCAATAATCATCATGTATATCCCTCCATTAATAAAACGTCATCATCATAATTCCTGAGGCAATAAGTGAAAGGCCAATCATTTTCTTCGGTTGAAACTTTGCCACTGTCATTCCTAACAAGCCGAAATGATCAATAATAATAGAAGAAACAGATTGACCAAGTAGACTTAATGCAATGGTCATCGAGACACCAAGCTCTGTAAAGCTCATACTAATAAATAGAACAGTAAATACACCTATCGTTCCAGCGCTATATTGATAGATTGGAATGCTTTTTTGCAACGATAGTTTTGATTTTGTAACGAATAGTACAAGGATAATTGCTAGTAATCCAATCAAGTGAATAAGTACACTAGCTTTGTAATTTCCAAGCATCGTAGATAAGATGCCGTTCATTGGAATCATCATCGCCATACATATCCCGATGAAGATAGAAAGTACGTAATACATATTGATTCCCCCTTATTTTTTACATGTAATGTAGCATGCGCAGTGAAGAACTAGTTATGACGTATGTCATAGTCGAGCATGAAATTTTTCATTATAATGGTAAAAGGATGGGGGAGGGGATACGGTGAAACAAATACATGATGTATCTAAATTGGAGAAGTATGTGAAGAAACACCATATCGATACGTTTTTTAGTACGGATATGACGAATAAGATGGAGCTATTTCTCTTTAAGAAGCATGATTACATTTGCAAAGAAAATGAAGATATTTCTTACTTATATTTTTTTGTAGAAGGAAAAGTGAAAGCGTACAATACGCTTAGCAACGGAAAAGCATTGTTGCTACGGTTTTATGAGGGCTTACAAGTAGTGGGAGACGTAGAGTTAGTGCAAGCTCGTAAGACATCGGCAAATGTGCAAGCCATTGAAGATTCGTATTGTATTGGTATTCCATTAGAAAAACTTCGGGATCAATTGCTTAACGATGCGACATTTCTCCGTTTTATTTGTAGTTCCCTCGCTGAGAAATTTAGTAGGCTTTCAAAAAATAGTTCGATTAATCTATTGTATCCACTGGAAAATCGATTAGCGGGTTATATTCTTGCAACCCTCGAAAAAGGACAAGAGGATGAGAAGAAATTCATCTTCTATGGGAATTTAACCGCAATATCAGAATTATTAGGGACAAGTTACCGACACTTAATGCGTGTTTTACATACATTTGTAGAGCGTGGGATTATCCGAAAGAGGAATAGACACTTTGAAATTATGAATATGCAACTATTAGAAGAGTTAGCGGAAGATATTTATAAATGAGTATTTCATATAAGAAGGAAGGTGCACAAAATGCCTTTCTTCTTATATAATGTAAATGGTTCATAATCAACTGATATCCACATGTAACATACCTTCTGGCATTTCTTCAACAGATTCAATTCCTTTTTCAACATGAAAAAAGCATATGTTTTTTGTCACGGAAATACGAATGAATATGTGTATATGTAATAGAATGGAGGCTTTCTATGGAAGAACAACAAAAAGGATTTAAACCGTTTTGGAATTTAATCGTTGAATCGAAAATTCCAAAAGGAGCGCTGATACTTGGATTAACGACAGGTATCTTGACGACAGTCGCGGGATTAGCAATCCCTCTTTTAACGAAAAATTTGGTTGATGGCTTTAAGTTAGAGTCATTAAGTGTCATGTTAATGGTCTTAATTGGAGTAGCGTTCATTCTCCAAGCGGTCATTGACGGTGTATCGATTTATGCATTAAGTTTCGTGGGACAAAAAGTTGTCGCTGCGATTCGTGAGCGGATGTGGCTGAAACTTATTCGTTTACCAGTAAGTTATTTTGCTAAAGAGTCGAGCGGAGAAACAGTTAGCCGTGTTGTAAATGATACGAATATCGTGCGCGAATTAATTAGTAACCATTTCCCACAGTTTATTACAGGGATTATTTCAATTATCGGGGCAGTGTTCGTCTTATTATGGATGGACTGGAAGATGACGCTTATCATGTTAATCTCGGTACCGGTTACATTGGCGATTATGTTCCCATTAGGAAAACGTATGTCGACTATTTCCCGTGGTATGCAAGATGAAACAGCATCGTTAACAGGGGAAATTCAACAAACGTTAAGTGAAATTCGTTTGATGAAAGCATCGACTGCGGAAGGAAATGAAGAAGTAAAAGGGAAGAACAGTATTCACCGTCTATTTACATACGGGATGAAAGAGGCACGTATTTTCGCCTTTATTGGTCCAATTATGTATCTTGTTGTGATGCTTGTTATCGTAATAATTATTAGTTACGGTGGTATGCGTGTGGCAGATGGTTCGATGACAACGGGGGCACTTGTGGCATTCCTTCTTTACTTGTTCCAAATTATTTATCCGATGACGTCATTTGCCATGTTCTTTACACAGCTGCAAAAAGCACAAGGTGCAACAGAGCGCATTATTGAGATTCTAGAACAGTCATCAGAAGAAGGCCAGACTGGTGTCGAAATGAACATTGCAAACAAAGCTGTAACAGTATCGAATGTATCTTTTGCCTATAGTGATAACGAAGAAGAGAACATTTTATCGGACATTTCTTTTGAAGCAAATCCAGGTGAAATGATTGCTTTTGCGGGACCAAGTGGTGGTGGTAAAACGACGATGTTCTCGCTACTTGAGAGGTTCTATGAACCAACAGAGGGAGAAATCTGCATTGGTGATACGCCGATTAACGAGCTTTCCTTGAAATCATGGCGTAGCCAAATTGGTTACGTATCGCAAGAAAGTGCAATGATGGCAGGGACGATTCGAGATAATTTATGTTATGGACTAGATGATGAAGGTATTACAGATGAACGTTTGTGGGAAGTAACGAAAATGGCATATGCGGATGAATTTATTCAAGAGCTTCCAGAAGGGCTTGATACACAAGTTGGGGAGCGTGGTGTGAAGTTATCTGGTGGACAGCGCCAACGTATTGCTATTGCACGTGCATTCTTACGTGATCCGAAAATCTTAATGATGGACGAAGCAACAGCGAGCTTAGATAGCCAATCTGAAAGTATTGTTCAGGAGGCATTAACAAGCTTAATGGAAGGACGTACAACATTTGTGATTGCGCACCGCCTATCAACAATTGTTGATGCTGATAAGATTATTTTCATTGAAAAAGGAAAAGTAACAGGTATTGGCAAGCATAACGAACTAACACAGTGGCATAGCTTATACAGTGAATTTGCGGAGCAACAGCTGACATAAAGGGAAACGAACTCGATTTAACATCGGGTTCGTTTTTTTTATGGTTTTTGCATAATAGAATATAAAAAATCCGAGCACAACAAATATATTGTGCTCGGGTTAGATAGGGGGATTTGGAGTGTTACACTGCGTCACTCCCTTCTTCACCAGTGCGGATTTTAATAGCGTTTGTAATTGGATAGAAGAAAATCTTTCCGTCACCGACTTTGCCGGTAGTTAACGTTTGTTTCGCTGTATCTACAATAGATGAAACAAGTGAATCATCCACAACAAGCTCCACTTTGATTTTCTCGTTCATCGTAGATGCTAGTTTGCGACCACGATAGATTTCATCGATGCCCTTTTGTGTTCCACATCCTTGAACGGAAAATACTGTCATGCCTGTGACCTTAATTTTACTTAAGGCGAGGCGTAGTTCTTCAAATTTAGATGGCTGAGTAATGATTTCAATCTTTTGTAAACCCACGTTTATTCCTCCTTATAGAGCTTTCTCGTGATACGCTTTTTCCCCGTGTAAGGCAAGGTCAAGGCCGACTGTTTCGTCTTCTTCATCAACACGTACTTTAATGAAGAGATGGATGACACGAATAATGACGAACGTCATCGTTGCTGCAAATACATATGTTGCACCAATTGTAATAAGTTGTTTCCATAATAAGCTCCAGTCACCGTACAGGACACCATCAGCTCCAGCACTGTTTACGCTCGTTGTCGCGAAGATACCTGTTGCAATTCCACCCCACGTACCGCCAATGCCATGGCAACCGAATGCATCTAATGCATCGTCATAGCCGAACTTCTTCTTCATGCATGATACGGCAAAGAAGCAAATCCCTCCGCCAAGTAATCCAATAATAAGGGCAGACAAGGGTGTGACAAATCCGCAAGCTGGTGTAATTGCGACAAGTCCTGATACAGCTCCACTCACTGCTCCTAAAATTGTCGGTTTCTTCGTCACAAACCACTCGCATATAATCCAACCAATTGCAGCAGCGGCCGCAGCTGTATTTGTTGTCACAAATGCATTCAATGCAACGTCATTTAGGGTTAAAGCACTACCAACATTAAATCCGAACCAGCCAAACCATAGTAGACCTGTTCCAAGTACGGTAAATGGTAAGTGATGAGGTGCGGCTGTTTTGACTTCTTTTCGTCTCCCTAAATAAAGGGCGAGAACTAAGCCAGAAATCCCTGAGGAGATGTGAACAACGTTGCCACCAGCAAAGTCTAGTGCACCTAGCTCTCGGAGCCATCCACCAACTCCCCATACCCAGTGAGCAACTGGATCGTATACAAATGTCGTCCATAATAAAGTAAAAATGATAAATGCGGAGAATCTCATTCGTTCTGCGATGGCACCTGAAATAAGAGCAGGTGTTAAAATAGCGAACATAAGTTGGAACATCATGAATAAGTTATGAGGAAGTGTGCTGCTGTAGTCGGTATTAGGAGTAAATCCAACATCTTTTAGGGCGAACCAATCAAGGTTTCCAATCAGTCCATTTGTACTAGGTCCAAATGAGAGTGAGTAACCAATCAAAATCCATTGTACAGAAACGATAAAAATAGCGGTGTAACTATGCATCGTCGTACTAAGTACGTTCTTACTTCGTACCATTCCACCGTAAAATAATGCTAATCCAGGTGTCATGATCATAACCAATACAGTCGCAACAAACAAAAACACGGTATCTGCAGCATTAATGTGTTCCATTCATTCTTCCTCCCTTTTACGTACGTAATAAATAATTGCATTATATGTTTTTCTTTTACTAATGTTACATTTTATTACATGAGTTATCTTGTTATGTATCATAAACGATAAAAAACAGAAAATCAATAGAAAATTCAGAAAATTATGTGAGGTTTTCTGACATGGAATAGAAAGAGCCTTAGCGCACATCGGTTGCTAAGGCTACATGTGTAAAATTGCAAAGTCATATGCCTCTAGGACAAGGGAAATAGAGGACGACTCGTATGCCATTTCTTCGTCAGTATACATATTTGTAATTTTGGTTCCTTTCGTATACGGGAGTACAACTGTTTGTGGAGAAGCGGAGTTATTGAGGATAAAGAACAATGCTTCTTCGTTGCATTCTTTCTTGTACACAAGACAATCTTTCTTCTCTAAAAGCTGAAAAGTTGTCTCATTTCTAAATGTTTTGCGCAGCTTAATAAGCGTTTGAATGTGTGTGTATATTTCTTTGTTTTGTCTCGCCTCATCCCACACCATACACCGTCGATTGTCGGGGTCATTGTCACCAAGCATTCCAATCTCATCCCCGTAATAGATACAAGGTGAACCAGGATAAGAAAAGAGAAAGACGAGTAATAGTTTTACTTTCGCTACATGCTCCTTTGCCAATGTCAAAATTCGTGGTGTATCGTGACTGCCGACAATATTGAAGAGAACGTCCGTTACGTGCGTTGGATACAAAAAGAGTAATTCATGAAGTTGGAAGATAAACTGCTCTGTCGAACATGTACCATGTATAAAGTACGCTAAGCAGATGTTTGTAAATGGATAATTCATCACTGAATGAAATTGATCTCCGTGTAACCATGGCAAGGCATTATGCCACACTTCTCCAACGATGAAAATAGACGGTTTTACTTTTGTCATTTCGAGACGAAATTCTCGCCAAAATTGATGAGACACTTCGTTTGCTACGTCTAAGCGCCATCCATCAATATTTGCTTCTTCTATCCAATAACGTCCAACACGTAAGAGGTATTCTTTTACTTCTGGATGATTCGTGTTAAGTTTTGGCATTGTCTTTTCAAAGGCAAACGTTGCATACGTTGGCACTGGCCCAGTTCGAACCGGAAAGGAATGAATATGAAACCAATCTTTGTAGGCGGATTGTTCTTGATTCTTTAATACGTCTTGCCATTTATCAAAAAAGTAGCCAGCATGATTAAAGACTGCATCTAGCATCACCTTTATACCTTTTTCGTGACAGTGTGAGACGAGTTTCTTCAGTATTTCTTTGTTCCCAAATGCTTCATCGATTGTGAAGTAATCAATTGTGTCGTATTTATGATTTGAATGTGCGTTGAAAATGGGTGTTAAATAAATACCGTTAATGCCTAACTCATATAAATAGTCCAGTTTCTCGATAATACCGTCGAGATCCCCCCCGTAAAAGCTCGTCGGTGTTGGAGGCATACTTTCCCAAGCGATGGTTCCAACAGGATTATTTGTAGAATCCCCATCGCAAAATCGTTCAGGAAAGATTTGATACCACACAGTATCTTTCGTCCAAGAAGGAGCTTGGAACATATCACACGTATGAACAAAAGGAAAACAAAAGAAAGCGGAAACGTCATGTGTCGGCGCATGAATGAAAAAACCTTTTTCCATATAGTAAAGAGATTCCTCACTTTGTAAGGAAAAGGCATAACGTAGACGTCCATAAGGTGGCTGAACAGTGACAAACCAATAATCAAATAACTCGTTATACCCTGTTTTTTGCATGGCAATGGTGGAGGTTATCCAAGCACCATCACACCATTCATATTGGTCACCGTATAGTAAAGTGACGGCTTGCACATCCTGCTTTTTCGTACGTAAGCGGATGTGAACAGTGTGTTCATCTACTGCATAGACAAATGGATAGGTTGGAGAATGATAGACTGCTTCTTTTTGCATAGAACATCCTTCCTTCTTGTTAGTCTTTCTTTATGATATGAAAAATGTGAAATGTTACTCCCTTTTTTAACTTGTATTGTTAGAAGTTAGGACGAGGCTTAGTGTATAATAAAGTGAACCTTTGTTCAGGCATTCTCAAGAAGGTAGGGGAGAAAAAATCATGAAGAAAATTGGCTTATTTTCATTGTTGCTTGTGCTTCTTTGTTCCGCTGTTGCGACGGCAGAAGAAAGAACATGGCAAGATGAAAGTATATATGTTGTAACTGTAGACCGTTTTAATAATGGGGATAATACAAACGATACAGATGTGAATTTCAATAATCCAGAAGGTTATTACGGTGGAGACTTTGTTGGTATTGCGAAACGATTAGAGTACATGAAAGAAATGGGTCATACAGCTATCCGTTTATCACCGATTTTACAAAGTGAAGATTATGCAGGTGAGAAAGTAACGGATTATACGAAGCTAAATAAACATTTTGGTACAGAAGAAGACTTAAAAGCATTAGTAAGTGATATACATAAACAAGACATGAAAATTGTCGTGGAACTTATGGTAATGCCAGCTTTAGAAGCTGAGGCAATTGCAGCTGGTAAATGGTTAGTAAGTGAGTTTGGGATTGATGCAATTCAATTGAAGAAAAGTAGTGCTGTAACGAGTGAGTTTGTGTCTCGTTTCACAGAAGAAGTGAAGAGTGTGAACAAAGACGCGGCTGTATTTAACTTCCAAGCAGAAGAAAGCATTGATGGATTCATGGATGATGCATATTACAATGAGTTAGTGAAAGCACTTGTGAAGCCAGATCAATCATTGAAATCTTTATATGAAGCGTCAGAGAATGCAGATGGTCTTCACTATATGGATAACGCCGATACGCGACGTTTTGTAAACCGAGTGTTAGAAGGGAACGAAAATCTTGCAATTCGCTTGAAGATGGCACTGATGTATATGTATACAACGCCAGGGATTCCGAGTGTATATTATGGTACTGAAATTGCCTTAAACGGTGGAGAGACGCCTGATAACCGTAAATTAATGGACTTTAAACCAGATAAGAAGTTCTTAGAATACATTTCACGTATTGGACAAATGCGCCAAAAATTACCTGTGTTGCGCCACGGGGATATTGAGTTTTTATATGAAAAAGATGGTATGTTAGTGTTTAAGCGTACGTATAAAGATGAAGTTGCTGTTGTCGCAATTAACAACACAACGAGCACACAAAAGGTACAATTAACGAATGACCAACTTCCAGAAGGGAAGCAATTATTCGGTGCGTTTGAAGAGGATATTGTTCGCGGATCAGACGATGGATATGAAGTTATTCTGGACCGCGAAACATCAAATGTCTTCCTTGTACGAGAGAAAACAGGGTTGAATTATGGATTTATTGCTGGTGTACTTGCGGTACCTATTTTCTTCTTTTTCCTATTCTGGTATATGAAGAAGCGCGGTGAGCGTAGAGAGAAACAATAATGTGAGAGAACTATTCCATTTGGTGGGATAGTTCTTTTTTTGTGGAGAAAGGTAAAAGTCATGTATTATATAAATGGGTAAATATGTAAATATGTAAGGGTGGAGGCGTGTAGATGAATGGTGTAATGGTAGTATGTTTTATGTTAGCTTTTTGTTTTGTATTCAGTGGATGCACAAAAGAAACGGGGACGGAAGTAGTAAAGAAAGAGCCGGAAAAGGTAGAAACGGATACATCTGAAAATGAACCAGCAGAACCAGCCGCACAAAAAGTAGTAGAGGATTATTTCATATATATACATGCAAAAAATCAGGAGAAGGCAGACTCCTTATTCTATCAGAAATCAAAACATGATTACGGTTTTTCCACTCTAGAAGAGATAAAGTTGCTTTCAATTAAAGAAAATAAATCAAAAAACATAAGAAAATCGTTTGTGACACGCGGAATGGGTCAAGTATACGGTACGAGAATAGAGAATGTACGAATATATGAAGCTGAGTATGAAGTGAAATATACTGCTAATCATCATGGCCCGCTAGATAGTGGTGAGCATTGGATAATGTTTTCGGTTGTTCGTGACAACGAAGGAAGTCCATGGTTAATTGGTGACCTTGGTCAGTGAGAAAAAAATGATAGGACGTTAACAGGTAGATACGGTAATGAAGCAGAATATAAGTATACATAGAAATGAGTAGATAGGGGATGAATACGTGAAGAAACTTTCTTTGCTGAGTATACTCGTTGTGTTATGTATTGCTGTTATCGGATGTACGAAAGAAAACGATACGAAAGAGAATAATACGAAAGAAAACAACGTACAAGTTAGTAATCAAGACCCTAAGCAAGTAGTGCAAGATTATTTCACGTATAAGAATGAAAAGAACAAAGAAAAAGTGTTAGCTATGATGACGTCGAAGCAGAAGGATACAGATGTTGGACTCGATAATTTGCAAGAAATAAAGCTCTTATCCATACGAGAAGATACGACGGAATATGTACGGAATTCCTATTTATCTCGTCAAATAGGACAAGGTATGAAGGCTGAAGATATGAAGGTATATGAAATAATGTATGAAGTAGCATACAAGGACAAAACGATTGGTCCACAAGTGAGCGGAACATATAGTGGAGAATATTACTTCGTTATTCGTGAGAAAGAAGGAGAAAAGTGGCTAATCGATGAGATGGGTGTTTTTTAAAAGGGAAAAATAAAAAGTACTCCAATTGGAGTACTTTTTATTTTGCTGTTAACAGTTTAACGCCTTTTACAATATTCCAAATGAAATAGTAAACACTTATAAGACCAGCAATAGTGAATGATCCAATTATGATAATAGCATTTGTCGTTTCATTCATGAAGTTAGGTGCAAGTGCTAATGTAATGCCAATACTAATTGCAATCGCTATGTAAGGAATTAAGTGTGTCCAAAGTGCTTTCTTTGCATGATATTTCACGTCTTCTTCTGCTATAAAGTAGACAATAATTGGTAGTAAGAATGGTGCAAAGAAGATACTAAAGTAGCATAATGAAGATAAGATATTATTTCCTTTCATTTGTTTCACCTCTATAAATGTTATTAGTACGTTTTGTACGTTGTATATGTTTATTATGTCATGTAAAGAGAAAAGGGACTATCGGTGAATCTTACGTAAAGGTGACAATGTTGTAATAGATGGGTAAAAAGGAAAAAGAAAAGCTAACTCTGCATAATCGAGTTAGCTTTTGTGTGTGTTTAACGGAAGTTCATGAACTGAACATCAACTGTTAAGTCTGCTTTGCGTACAGCTGCGATAATTTGTTGAAGGTCATCACGGCTTTTTCCTGTTACACGAATTTGATCATCTTGAATTTGGCTTTTTACTTTTAGCTTTAAATCTTTGATGATGTTGTTAATTTTCTTTGCGTTGTCTTTGTCGATTCCTTGGATTAACTTCGCACGTTGACGTACTGTACCGCCTGACGCACCTTCAATTTTACCGTAGTCTAAGTTTTTCGTTGGAACTTCGCGCTTAATTAACTTGTTAATTAATACATCTTTCAGTTGATCTAATTTAAATTCATCGTCTGAAATTAATACGATTACCTCGTCCTCTAATTTAAGGTCACTTTTGCTTCCTTTGAAGTCGTAGCGAGTCTTAATTTCCTTCATCGCTGCATTAAGTGCATTGCGTACTTCAGGAAGATCTACTTTTGACACAATGTCAAATGAACTTTCTTTTGCCATAATTATGTACCTCCAATAAAAGATTTCTCTTCATATTATATAATTATTGCCAACAAATGCATAGATGATGATATAATCAAATTTTATATGGTAATTCTAATAGAGATAAGTTTATATAAGTGAGGTAATGACACATGAATTTTCAAGCAGGAGAGAAATTAACATTGCCTGTTTCAAGAATAACAGATATCGGTTATATGTTAGGTGATGAGCATGAAGAAGTATTCATGCATAAGAATGAAACGGAAGAAGAATTATTTGAAGGACAAGAAGTAGACGTATTCTTGTACCATGACCATAGTGGACGACTAGCTGCGACGGCGTATGTCCCGAATATTGGTATTAATGAACTTGATTGGGTAGTTGTAACGGACGTGAAGCCTGATTTAGGTGTATTCGTTGACATTGGTGTATCAAAAGATGTTCTAATTGGGCGAAGCGATTTACCAGCGCACGAAGAAGTATGGCCGGAAGTTGGCGATGAGTTATATTGCCGTCTGAAGCGTACAAGTGCAGGACGTCTAATTGGAAAATTAGCAAGCACAGATAATATGAAAGACATTTCAACAGCTGCGACACCAAGTATGCATAACAAAAACGTAAGTGGCCGTATTTATCGTACATTATACGTTGGATCTTACATTTTAACGGACGAGCGTTTCTTAGGTTTCATTCATGATTCAGAGCGTCAAGAAGAGCCACGTCTAGGACAACGTGTAACAGGGCGCATCATTGATGTGAAAGAGAACGGAGAAATTAACGTATCGTTACGCCCTCGTAAACAAGAAGGACAAGACGAGGATGCGCAAGTTATTTATGAATACATGGAGAGCCGCGGTGGTGCGATGCCATTCTGGGATAAGAGTCATCCCGAAGATATTAAGAATCGTTTTAACTTAAGCAAAGCGGCATTCAAACGCGCGATGGGTAAGTTGTTAAAAGAAGGAAAAGTATACCAAGAAGAAGGTTGGACATACTTCAAAAAAGGTGAATAAATCCATATAAAAAAATCGTCCGTGTATAAACGGGCGATTTTTCTAAAAAATTATAGATGGTCCACTTCTTTAGAGAAAGATTTCTTACCGTGCTGGGCGTTTTTCTCTGCGAGAATATTTTTCTCGTGATTTTTTGCGTTATTGTCACGCGCTTTTTTATCGTTATCGCTTGTTTTGGACATGAGGAGACCTCCTTATCATGATTTCATGATTATCGTAACCAAATATGTATAGAATATGTAGAAAAGCCGTTGTAAATAAATAGACTAATTATTATGATGATATAACAAGGAGGACGTGCTTATGAACTACACAGAATATGGAAAAAAGTTCCTTGTCGTAACATTTGGTGCATTGCTTGTAGCAATTGGAATGAATATGTTTTTGATTCCTGCGAACGTGTACGCAAGTGGATTTGCGGGACTAGCTCAGCTTTTATCTAAATTATTGGAAGGGGTCGCACCTTTTCTATCTCCAGGTATTGTATTAATTATTTTAAATGCGCCAATTATTTTAGTAGCCTGGAATAAGATTGGGAAGACATTTACATTCTTTAGTTTTATAAGTGTTGGAATGATGACAGTATTCTTAGAACTTGTACCGACTACAGTGAATTTTTCGGATGATATTTTACTGAATGCTGTTTTTGGTGGAGTAATTATGGCTGTTGGGGTTGGACTAACATTAAAGTACGGTGCTTCAACGGGAGGATTAGACGTTATTGCGATGATTATGTCGCGTATGAACGATAAATCAGTTGGTACATATTTCTTCTTATTTAACGCATTGATTGTTATCACGACAGGTGCGATATTTGAATGGGAGACGGCATTATATACACTTATTTCTTTATATGTAACAACACGAGTATTAGATGCAATATACACAAGCCATGTGAAAGTAACAGCATTTATTATTACGTCGAAACCAGAGGAATTACGCGAGGCAATTCATAATACGCTTGTACGTGGTATTACACGTATGCCTGCACAAGGTGCATATACAAATGAACAAAAAGAAGTATTAATGATTGTGGTAACACGTTATGAATTGTATGATTTGCAGAAATTAATCCAAGAAGTAGACCCGGAAGCATTTACAAATATTGTTGAAACAGTAGGAGTATTGGGCTTATTTAGAAAGAGCTAAGGAATAATAATCATTTTGTCACTCTTGTTAATATAATGTAATATGAACGCACGAAATGGGGTCACATATTATGTTGAAACGAATTTCTCTTTTTCTATTGGTGTGTTTGCTGTTCGTAGGATGCACACTAGCTGAAGAGCAATCACAAGTGGTGTCGAAAGACGATAAGCCACAGGTGGAAGAGATAGAGAAGAAAGACGTGACTAGACAAGAAGATAAGCAAAAAGAGGACAAACAAAAAGCAGTAAAACAAAAAGAACCAAAACCAAAGGCAGACATGACAGGGGAATTTACTGTATCTGATGTGAAAATAGAAGGAAAAGATGGCACATATAAAGTAACAGGAAGAGTTACTGGTAAGCTAGAGAAGTTATACTATTCAGTAGAAGATGGTCATCATGAGTTAGTGTACGGAGCAGAAGTTCCTGTGAAGGGTAATACGTTTACACTTTCGTTACAATTCAATAAAAAAAAGCTACCATCAAACGGTACATTAATTTTGTTTATGTACACGAAAAACGGGGATAAAATTACTCCCGTTCATACGTCTGCATTGCAACAATTTGGTCCATAAAAAAAGCCAGGAGAAACCGCCTGGCTTTTTTTGACAATATCCAAGTATTATGCGCGTACTTGTTTAAGTCGTACGTATTACAGAGAATAGAACGACTTGGTGGTGCTTTGCTGTCTTTCTTCAGCTTCGGCTAATGTGAAATGATAAGGGAATTTCTCGTCATATTTTGTTATTGAATCATGACTTTGTTGAATAAAACGTTTTGATTTATTCTTTTTACCCATCATTCAAAACCCCTTTGCTGAAAGAGTGTGACACATGGTGTGTCAGTTATAGTATGTTCATCTTACACAAAATTATAACTTCAGTAATTTCTCTAAATAAATAGCAATGCCATCTTCTTCATTCGTTAATGTAACATCATTCGCGCGATTCTTTAACTCATCAATTGCATTCCCCATCGCAATGCCGTATCCTGCATATTCAATCATTTCAAAGTCATTATCCTCATCACCAAATGCGATAATACGCTCTTGTGGAATGTTATAGTACTCTGCAATACGTTGCAAGCCGACTGCTTTGCTTAATCCAGTTCGAACAATTTCGATAACGTGCCACGGTGCAGCCCAGCGACGATGATCAATTACTTCGGCATGAACATTCGACAAATGTGTGCGTACTTTTTCGACTTCTTCTTCGTCTGCGTCAATAAGGAGACATGTCGGATCCCTACGTAACGTATCTAATGGATCACCCATGAAAATATTCGGATTACCCATTTGGAAAATATGGTCCAAGCTTTCATCTGGATAATGGATATATACATCATCAATTACTTCAGCTAGTACGTTTTTAATACCAATTTCACGACATTCTTGAATAATGTTCTTTGCGATGTTTACATCAAGTGGCGTATGTTGTACTTCCCATGATGAATCAAGTGGATGATGAACGTATGCGCCGTTGAAGTTCACAATAGGAGAATCTAACTGTAATTCGTTGTAGTAAATTTCACTTGCACGATAAGGACGGCCAGTAGAAATAACGACGTAATGTCCTTGCTCCCTTGCTTTTTGAAGAACTTGCTTAGAGCGGTCTGAAATTGTCTTATCGTCTTTTAATAATGTCCCATCTAAGTCAAGTGCAATTAAATGTTTTTGCATCGTCTCACCCTTTTTTCTTTTTATCTTAAATTCATACTTTCTTATCTGTCCATCATTTTGATTGTTTTTTTAGTATATGTCCTCTTTCATTCTTTCATGAAGATGTGAAAGTTGTGTGAACAAGTTGTAAATCATCCGTTAAATTGATAAAAACAAAAGTGAAAGGATGAACACCGAAAGCGTTCATCCTTTCACGAAAAATATACCTATAATGGCATTTTATCTTGCTATTTCGTTGTTGCTAAGCCGTTCACAATGTACGTTTCAAAGATAGAAGCAACTTGTTCGCTCGTCAACGCTGGGTGATTTTCTTCCCAATCAAATAAAAGGGCGTTGTACACCTTTACAACGAGGAACGAGACAACTTCAAGATCACATGGTTTGATTTTTTTCTTGTCGATAGCTAGTTGTAGTTTTTCTTTTACAATGGATTGAACAGTATGATCGATGCGGTTAATCATTTCAATTACTGTTGGAGTACCCATTTCTTTCGCTTCATGAATTAATTTCATCGTAATTTGAGATGTTTTACGCATTTCAAGCAGTGCGTAAAGGACACGGTGTGTATTTTCTAAGAAGGATAGCTCTGCATCAATTGCATCTGTCGCTACGATTTTCATGTCATGAATAATACCCTTCGTAATTTCAAAGAATAGTTCATCTTTGTTTTTGAAGAAGGTATAAATTGTTCCTTTTCCCACTTTTGCGGCCTTCGCTACGTGATCCATCGTTGTTGCTTTATATCCGAAATGGGCGAAAGATGCTGTTGCTGCATCTAATATTGCTTGTTTACGATCAAAGGACATTTGCTTCCTCCTATCTGACTAAATCATTACTAAAGTCATTTTCTTTTCTTTCATCGTAAAGCAAATAGGTAGAAAAAGCAATAAAGGAGCGGTTTTTCCTTAATAAATAGTGACGATATCGTGAAGGTTTGTCCGTACATGAAACAAAGGAAAGAAGGGTATGATACTAATGAAATTAGTGATGAGAGGATGGGTTATATGGGTCAAAATCGTCAATTCAAGCCAGGACAGAAAGCACCGAATAATGGTATATATGTCGAAATCGGTGAAACAGGAAGTGGTGTGAAGCACCCGAAGCAAGTACATTTACAAGCAGGAGATGAATTCCCAGAAACGTCGAACCATAACCGAATTTGGACGTACAAACGAAAACCGTAACACGAAGTCATCTCCTCTTATAGGAGATGCTTTTTTTCGTTCGTCTTTCATCTTATAATAGAAATAGATGGAAGAAATCGTGTAGAAGGATGTGAAGAGAAGTGGATCTTAATAAGATGACACAGAAGACGCAAGAGGCAGTGATGCGAGCACAATCGCTAGCAGTCGAGAATAACCATCAAGAAATTGATACGATTCATTTATTATTAGCTTTGTTAGAACAAGAAGAAGGATTAACGGTGCGTATTCTTCAAAAGATTCGTGTCGATCTAACAGACTTTACACAAAAGGCAACAGCGCAGTTACAGAAGCGACCGAAAATAACCGGAAGCGGTGTGGAAGCCGGGAAAATTTATATTACGAATGCCCTTCAACAAGTGTTCGTACGAGCAGAGAAGGAAGCAGAGAAATTAAAGGATGAATACATCTCTGTTGAGCACATCTTATTAGCTTTAACAGAAGAAAAAGCATCCACAAGTATTGGAAGTTTGTTTAATTATTTTCAAATTACACGAGACAAAGTGTTAAAAGTATTAGTAGATGTAAGGGGTAATCAGCGCGTGACTAGTCAAAATCCAGAAGTAACGTATGAAGCATTAGAGAAATATGGTCGTGATCTTGTTCAAGAAGTACGTTCAGGAAAAGTTGACCCTGTTATTGGACGGGATAGCGAGATTCGTCGTGTTATTCGTATCTTATCTCGTAAAACGAAGAATAATCCAGTATTAATTGGAGAACCAGGTGTAGGTAAGACAGCGATTGTTGAAGGGTTAGCACAACGTATCGTTCGTCGTGACGTACCAGAAGGATTAAAAGATAAAACGATTTTCGCACTTGATATGAGTGCATTAGTTGCAGGGGCAAAATTCCGCGGTGAATTTGAAGAGCGCTTAAAAGCAGTTTTAAACGAAGTGAAAAAGAGTGAAGGCCGTATTCTTCTCTTCATTGACGAATTACATACGATTGTTGGAGCAGGTAAAACAGAAGGCGCGATGGACGCAGGGAATATGTTAAAACCGATGCTTGCGCGCGGTGAACTTCATTGTATCGGAGCGACAACGCTTGAAGAGCATCGTAAATATATTGAGAAGGACCCTGCTTTAGAACGTCGTTTTCAACAAGTATTAGTAGGAGAGCCCACAGTAGAAGATACAATATCTATTTTACGCGGCTTAAAAGAACGTTTTGAAATCCACCACGGGGTTAACATCCACGACCGTGCGCTTGTTGCATCCGCAACACTGTCAGACCGTTACATCTCGGAACGGTTCTTACCAGATAAGGCAATTGATTTGGTCGATGAAGCATGTGCTATGATTCGTACAGAAATTGATTCGATGCCAACGGAGTTAGATGAAGTAACACGCAAAGTGATGCGTCTCGAAATTGAAGAAGCAGCACTTAGCAAAGAACAAGACGAAGCGAGTAGGAAACGTCTTGAAGTGTTGCAAAAAGAGTTATCAGATTTAAAAGATCAGGCAAATGAGATGAAGGCGAAATGGCAACAAGAGAAAGAATCTATTACAGCTGTTCAAGAAATTCGAGAACAACTAGAGAAATTACGCCGTGAATTAGAAGAGGCAGAAAACAACTATGATTTAAATAAAGCAGCGGAGCTTCGTCACGGTCGCATTCCGACATTAGAAAAACAACTAAAAGAAGCAGAAGAAATAGCTCATACGAAAGATGATAATCGTTTGCTCCGTGAGGAAGTAACGGAAGAAGAAATTGCTGGTATCGTCTCACGTTGGACAGGAATTCCAGTCATGAAATTAGTAGAAGGTGAACGAGAGAAACTTCTTCGCCTAGAAGAAATACTTCAAGAGCGTGTAATTGGACAGGAAGAAGCAGTCCAACTTGTTTCAGATGCGGTATTACGCGCTCGTGCAGGTATAAAAGATCCGAACCGCCCGATTGGCTCTTTTATTTTCCTAGGACCAACAGGTGTCGGAAAGACAGAGCTTGCGAAGACGTTAGCACAATCTCTATTTGATAGTGAAGAACAAATTATTCGTATCGATATGTCGGAGTACATGGAAAAACATGCAGTGTCTCGCTTAATTGGTGCACCTCCAGGGTACGTTGGATATGAAGAGGGTGGACAATTAACAGAAGCAGTTCGTCGTAAGCCGTATTCGGTTGTTCTATTAGATGAAATTGAAAAGGCACATCCAGAAGTATTTAACATTTTACTACAAATGTTAGATGATGGGCGTGTGACAGATTCGCAAGGACGTACAGTAGACTTTAAAAATACGGTTATCATTATGACCTCGAATATCGGTTCTCATGCATTACTTGAAGGTGGGACAGAGAACGGGGAAATAACAGAAGAAGCACGTGGCAGTGTGATGAGCCAATTGCGTGCTCATTTCCGTCCCGAGTTCTTAAATCGTGTCGATGAGATTATTCTCTTCAAGCCATTAACGTCTGAAGAAGTAAAAGGTATTGTTGATAAAGTTGTACGGGAATTACAAACACGTGTGGAAGATAAGCATATGACAATTACGCTAACAGACGCAGCAAAGACATTCATTATCGAAGCGGCATTTGATCCGAATTACGGAGCACGTCCGCTAAAGCGTTATATTCAACGTCATATCGAAACGAAATTAGCCCGTGCAATCATTGCAGGAAAGATTATGGACGGTCAAGAAATCACGATTGATGTGGAGAATAACGAATTAATAGTTAAATAAGCCAACAGAGAAGCCAACAGAAAAGAATACTTTTGTTGGCTTTTTTTTATGTTAATAAGGAGGGGTTAATAGATGGACAGTATTCGAAATAAAATCAAACAAAGTAAGTCTCTTGTTGGGCCATTTCCGGCATTTGATCTAGATGTAGTACCCGAGTATCCTCATGATTTGTTTTTAGAATGGTTTGACGTAGCGTTGCATCATGATGTACATGAGCCACATGCAATGACACTCTCAACGATCGATTATAGTGGCTCGCCAGATGCCCGTATTTTAATTTTGAAAGATGTTGATGAAGATGGATGGTATTTCGCATCGAGTTGTGAGAGTAAAAAAGGGAAGCAACTTGAAGCGAATAACCATGTAGCACTGACTTTTTACTGGTCTCTAATTGGGAGACAAGTGAGGATTCGTGGGAAAGTAGAGAAGATGGATATAGAGACGAATAAGAAAGACTTCTTACACCGAGGAGTAGTAGCAAGGGCTGTATCATTCATTGGGAAACAAAGCAGTGTTTTGCATGAACAAAATGACTTCAATCATGCTTTAGCAAAGCAACTTCATTATGTACAAGAAAATTCGACATCTGTGTATCCTGCATGGACTGTATACCGAGTTGTTGCAGGGGAAGTTGAGTTTTGGCAGGCTGATGAGGAGAGAAAGCATCGAAGGCTCTTGTATCGATTGGTGGAAGGACAGTGGCACCGTGAGAAATTATGGCCTTGATTTTTGCATTTTTCGTTATACGATTGATGTCGTTTTTTCCCGGGAAATGACGGAAGAAAAATAATTTGTATATATTTGTCCTTTTTTATTCGTGGGAAAGGAAGCATATTTATTTTATGCTAAGAAAGAAAACGCTTTCTATCTTAACGTATGGAGGGATTAATATGGAGAAGAACTTGAACGAAGAAGTTGTCCAAACGAAAGATTTATTTCCAGTGAAAGATGTAGACTATTTGGAGTTGTATGTTGGAAATGCGAAGCAAGCGAGTCATTATTTTTGTCATGCATTTGGCTTTAAAGTAGTTGCATATGCTGGTTTAGAAACAGGAAATCGTGAGAAAATTTCTTACGTCTTGCAACAGAAAAATATCCGCCTTGTTCTCTCAGGCACGTTAAATCAAGATAGTAAAATTGCACAATTTGTAAAGGTTCACGGCGATGGTGTAAAAGACATTGCATTATGTGTAGACGATGTAGAGCAGGCATTTGAAGGTGCTGTGGAGCGCGGTGCAATTGCGATTTCTCCTCCAGAAGTATTAACGGATGAAAATGGCACAGTAAAGCGAGCAGTAATAGGTACATACGGTGATGTAATTCATACATTGATAGAGCGAAAAGGGTATAAAGGGGCATTTATGCCAGGTTATAAAGCACTTGAACGTAACATCCCTTCTGAGCCAACAGGGTTAATTGGTGTCGATCATGTTGTTGGAAACGTGGAATATATGGAAGAGTGGGTAGAGTATTATGAGAAAGTAATGGGCTTTACACAAATGATCCACTTTGATGATGATGACATTAGTACAGAGTATTCGGCACTAATGTCGAAGGTAATGACAAATGGTGGGCGAATTAAGTTCCCGATTAACGAACCGGCAGAAGGAAAACGTAAGTCACAGATTCAAGAGTACTTAGAATATTACAATGGGGCAGGTGTGCAGCATCTTGCATTGTTAACGAGTGATATTATTGGCACTGTTGCAAAATTACGTGCGAACGGTGTGGAATTCTTGCAAACACCAGCTTCGTATTACGAAGAATTAACTGCACGTGTGGGCACAATAGATGAAGAGATTGAGAAGTTAAAGGAATTAAATATTTTAGTAGACCGAGATGATGAAGGATACTTATTACAGATTTTTACGAAGCCAATTGTTGACCGTCCGACGCTATTTATTGAAATTATTCAGCGTAAAGGATCAAAAGGGTTCGGTGAAGGAAACTTCAAAGCTTTATTTGAAGCGATTGAACGTGAGCAAGAACTGCGCGGGAATTTATAAAAAATATGATGGGAAGAGGAGGTATTCTCTTCTTCTTTTTCTTGTGAGAAAGGGATGGATACGAATGAATATTGAACCACATACATTGCCGTGGAAAGATGCATATAAGTTATTAATTGGCTCCGTGTTACCTCGTCCAATTGCCTTTGTATCAACAATTGATGGAGAGGGGAATACAAATGTTGCGCCGTTTAGTTTCTTTACAGGCATTTGTGCGGATCCATTTCTCGTTTGCTTTGCACCAATGGTACGTGGAAGTGATGGAGAGAAGAAAGATACACTTCGGAATATTGAAGAAACGAAAGAGTTTGTTATTAACATTGTTGGAGAGAAAATTGTCACACAAATGAATGAATGTGCGACAGAATTTCCTGCTTCTGTCGATGAATTCGCTGTTGCGAACTTAACGAAAGAAGCAAGTACAAAGGTAAAAGCACCACGTGTTAAAGAATGTGACGTACATTTGGAATGTGTATTGCATGAAGTACTTCATTTCGGTGAGAATGTTGGGGCTGGTAGCCTTGTTATTGGAAAAGTTGTTCTTGTCTCTGTAGGCGATGAATTATATGAAAATGGAAGAATTAATACAGATAAATTACAGCCAATCGGCAGAATGGCTGGCAGTGTATACACGCGTTCTAATACAGATACATTTGTATTAGAACGTAAAAAACAGTTGTAAGAGAGGGTCTTTCTAATGAAATTTGTGACATTTATACGAGCAGACGGTATGGAGCGAGCAGGTTGGTTAGAAGGGAATACAGTCGTTGATATGGAGCTTGCGAGTGAAGGGGCTTTACCAGCAGACTTATTAACCTATATAGAGAAGCAAGAGTATTACGAACAAATACGGCATGGATTACGGGTACCGAGTGAAGCGAGGTTTTTGATAGAGGAAGTGACGTTGGTAGCGCCACTACCGCGACCGCCAAGTATCCGTGACTTTTATGCATTTGAAGAACATGTGAAGAATGCACGTGCACGTCGTGGCTTAAATGTTGTACGAGAGTGGTATGAAGTGCCAGTCTTTTATTTTTCGAATCATCGGGCGGTTGTTGGACCTGAAGCGTATGTTAACAAACCAGCTAATACAGAGAAGCTAGATTATGAATTAGAAATTGCGTGTGTAATTGGAAAAAAGGGACGCAATATTTCAAAGGAAAAGGCAGAGGATTATATATTTGGCTATTGCATTATGAACGACTGGAGTGCAAGAGATATACAGCGTCAAGAAGTAGCTGTAGGTCTAGGTCCGGCAAAAGCAAAAGATTTCGCAACGTCATTCGGACCATATCTCGTAACGAAAAATGAGTTAGAGCCTTACCGATTAGGTGATGTATTTGACTTACAGATGACGGCTAAAGTGAATGGTATTGTGTTGACGGAAGGAAACATGCAGACAATTCATTATAGCTTTGCTAAGATGATTGCGCGTGCTTCTCAAGATGTAACGCTTTATCCAGGTGATGTTATTGGCTCAGGTACAGTTGGTAATGGTTGCTTGCTTGAGTTAGGAGAAGAGGTACATCGCTGGTTGTTACCGGGCGATGTGGTGGAATTGGAGATAACGGGATTAGGAGTGCTGAAGAACATGATTAAATAAGGAGGTACGTTCATGTTTTATCGTCAAATGGGAATGATTCCAAAAAAACGTCACACACAGTTTCGAAAAGAAGATGGGACGTTATTTCGGGAACAAGTAATGGGAACGAAAGGGTTCTCTGGTGTGCAGTCGATCTTATATCACCATCATATGCCAACGGAAATTGCTGAAGCATCTATTTATAAGAAGTGTGCGATTGAATATGAAGAAGACAGTGCGCTTCGTCATCGTCATTTTCGTACCGCAGCGTTTCAAGAAAAAGGCGATGTTGTGCAAGGTAGGCACTATTTATTAGGAAATGATGATCTTCTGATTAGTGTTGTTCATCCGACAGAGCCGATGGATTATTATTATCGAAACGGGGACGCAGATGAAATGTTCTTCGTTCATTATGGCTCAGGTACGTTAGAGACGATGTTTGGGAATATTACGTACCAACAAGGTGACTATGTATATATTCCAATTGGAACGATTTACCGTGTCATACCAAATGAGGGGGAATCGAAGTTTCTTGTTATTGAATCGAATAGCGAAATTACAACACCTCGTCGTTATCGCAACGAATATGGACAGTTACTTGAGCATAGCCCGTTCTGTGAACGAGATTTCCGTACACCGGAAATGCTTGTAAGTCATGAAGAGAAAGGGAAATATACAGTTTTAACGAAATCGCGACAATATTTGCATAAGCACGTCTTCAATCATCATCCATTTGATGTTGTTGGATGGGATGGACACTTATATCCGTGGGCATTCAATATTGCAGACTTCGAACCAATTACTGGACGTATTCATCAGCCACCACCTGTTCATCAGACGTTTGAAGGACATAATTTTGTTATTTGTTCATTTGTACCACGTTTATACGACTATCATCCAGAAGCAATACCTGCACCGTATTATCATAGCAACGTGAACAGTGACGAAGTATTATACTACGTCAAGGGGAATTTCATGAGCCGAAAAGGTGTGGAAATTGGCTCCGTAACGCTACATCCATCAGGTATTCCACATGGACCACATCCAGGGAAAACAGAAGGAAGTATTGGGAAGAAAGAAACGCTTGAACTAGCGGTTATGATCGATACATTCCGTCCGCTCCGTGCTGTAAAAGGAGTATCATTATTAGAGGATGAACAGTACATGTATGGTTGGGTGGAAGGGAAGGCCTAAGCGTGGTTTAACGAAAACCAATCATTGATGAGCGATAAAAAAACAAGAAAAAGGAGTGTCTACAGAGGAGACACTCCTTTTTTCTTAATGATGTTGTTCCACTGGTTCGTTCGGAATAATAGAACTTAGTAGAATAACACCAACTGTAAAGATTACTGTTAATGTGCAAGCTAATTGGAAATCGTAAGCCATACCTTTCATCGCACCTACAACGTATGCGAACATGTTAGATAAAGCGAACGCCCAAAATAGTGTCCAAAAATAACGCATGCTTTTCACCTCTTTATGAGCTATTGAGTAAAACTGTTGTTTTGTCATCGTCTACTTATTAGGACGATGTGCATGCGTCTTAGCATATTTCAGTTAGGAAATATGTTAAGGCACAGTTACCCCTATTGTACCATAGATGGGAAGGGAAATTCATTTGAAAACATCGCCCTTTTTGTCCATGTAGGTGTTCCTTTTATCATAATATGACATATCTTGTATAGGGATATATAAATAACCTTACAAATTAAGGTGTGATGGGAATGGAGATTACAGAAAGATATTTCCTTCAAGATGGACAATGGTGTGTCATTCATTTGCCAGAAAGACCAAGTGGTTTTGGGATATTATTGCTAGGGGATACTCAGCATCATGTCGAGAACAATACGAGCTTTTGGTTACAGCATGTAGGAAGAAAGAAAATACTCGAACGATTGAGAATAACAGGTTACACGATATTCTCTTCTAATTTGAACGGCCGCCATTATGGGAGTGATGAGGCAGTTCGACTAACGAAAAACCTCTATCATATGGTAATGAAAAAAGAAACGCTTAATAAACAAATTCATATTATCGCAGAAGGAATGGGAGCACTCGTTGCATTTGAATTAATGAAAAGTATGCCACAATATATTCGCTCTGTAAGTTTCATTGATCCACTCTTGCAGTTGAAAGATACGATTCAGCGCGAGAAGAAAAATAAATTTTTTTATAAACGATTAGTAAAAGACTTACAGAAAGCATATACATTAGAAGAAGACGATGTCATGCATATGATTGAAGACAAAGGATATGAGCAAGATACCTCTTCGATACCGGTTCAATTATTTCTTTCTACTCATGCGAAGGTAGATGGAAAGAGGCATGCTCGCATATATGAGCAAGTGAGAAGAACACAAGATAAACCAATTATATTGCTTTTCTACGTGCCAGAGCGTAAATATGAATGTAGTACGTCCATTTGTTTGTTCTTGAAAGCATATGAAAAAGAATATTGACGATGCCCTATGGAAGCAACGCAACATAGGGTTTCTTTTTGTAAGGAGGTAGGAGTATGAAAGCTGCATATGTACTCGGAGCATTTTCATTTATTGGGTATGCGATTGTAGAAGAATTATTACGACGTGATATTCAGGTATATGGATATCATCCATCTACCAAATTAACTCCGATGGAAGAGGAGAAATGGCTCCTTATTGGCCGTAATGCAAATTTCGAGTATGTCGATTCGTTAGAAGAGATGAAAGAGGTTGACGTGACATATTGTTGTTTGTATGAACCGAGCAAGCCGTTAGAAGAATGTGAGTTAGCGAGTATAAAAAAAGTAATTGAACAACATGTGTCTGGAAGAACAGTAGTTGTTTCAACAATGCTTACAGAGAAAAAGGAGTTTGTACATTTTAGAGAGTTAGAAGCATATGTGCAACAAGAAATAGAATCATATACAATTATAAAAGTTCCGACTGTATATGGTCCATGGCAGCCGGCGTATATGACATATCATCGCTTATTAGAAGGGCATCCCGTTAGCGATGCATTGTATCCGTTAGAGGTGGATACAGATGTGCTGTATATCGATGATCTTGCAGTGGCAATTGTCACGTTGCAAGAAGAAGGTAGTTTTTACTTTGCATCTGTTCATGAAAATGAGTGGGAAGCGGGAATCCGCATTTTATGTGAGGAACCATTTGTGCATACACAAAGTCCAAAACAAGACGTGAAACAAATAGAGAAACGAACAATTGCACGTTCGTTATCCATCAAAGAAGGATTGCAAAGACAAAGAGAACATATAAATAAATTTCAAGATGTATTTAAGGAATAGACAAATGATTTTTTTTAGTATAAAATTAGTACCAGGTAATAGAGATTGATTATAAAGATGGAGGTTATTCCATGAGCGTAGGTATTTGGGGAATTGGTAGTTATGTACCTGAACGAATTGTAACGAATGAAGATCTTGAGAAGATTTTAGATACATCTGATGAATGGATTAGAACGAGAACAGGTATTCATGAACGTCGCATTGCAGGCGATGATATGAATACGTCACATATGGCTTTAGAAGCTGCAAAAAGAGCAATCAAATCAGCAGGGATTGTGGCAGAAGATATTGAACTTATTTTAGTATCAACTGTTACACCAGATTATGCATTTCCAACTGTGTCATGTATCATTCAAGACCAACTTGGAGCGAAGAATGCAGCAGCAATGGATATTAGTGCAGCATGTGCTGGATTTATGTACGGTATGATAACAGCTCAGCAATTTATCGAAACAGGAGCATATAAAAATGTACTTGTCGTATCAGCAGAAAAGTTATCGAGGATTACGGATTGGGAAGATCGTAACACTGCTGTTCTATTCGGAGACGGTGCAGGAGCGGTTATATTAGGACCTGTAAGTGAAGGAAAAGGAATTCTTTCATTTGAACTAGGCGCAGATGGTAGTGGTGGAAAACATTTATACCAAGATACGCATATTAGAATGAATGGCCGTGAAGTATTCAAGTTTGCAGTTCGTCAAATGGGCGATTCATGTGAAAAAGTAATCGAGAAAGCTGGTTTAGAGAAGAAAGATGTAGACTTCTTAGTACCGCATCAAGCTAATACTCGTATTATGGAAGCTTCTCGTCAGCGACTAGAGTTAGATGAAGATAAGATGAGCGTAACGATTCATAAATACGGCAACACATCAGCTTCTAGTATTCCAATTGCATTGGTAGAAGAGTTAGAGAATGGTAAAATTAAAGATGGCGATGTTGTTGTATTAGTTGGTTTTGGCGGTGGCTTAACATGGGGAGCAGTTGCGCTTCGTTGGGGTAGGTAAGTGAAATAGAAATGTACGGGAAATCTATATAAAATGGTTGAAGTATAGAGGAGGTAACATAATATGCAGAAGAAACGTGTAGTAGTAACTGGTTTAGGTGCTGTGACACCACTTGGAAATAGTGTTCAACAGACATGGGAGAAATTAATTAACGGAGAATCAGGAATTGGGGAATTAACTCGCTTAGATAAAGAGGCATTCCCGGCGAAAGTAGCGGCGGAACTGAAAGACTTTGATGTGGAATCATTTATTGATAAGAAAGAAGCACGTCGTATGGATCGCTTTACACAATATGCGGTAGCAGCTTCGAAAATGGCAGTGGAGCATGCAGGGCTAACAATCAATGAAGAGAATGCAGCACGTGTCGGTGTATGGATTGGTTCGGGAATCGGTGGCATGGGAACGTTAGAGGAGCAATTCACAACGTTAAAAGAAAAGGGAGCACGTCGTGTAAGTCCTTTCTTCATTCCAATGATGATTCCGGATATGGCTTCTGGACAAGTATCGATTATGTTAGGTGCTAAAGGGGTTAACTCTTGCTCGGTAACAGCGTGTGCGTCAGGAGCGAACTCCATTGGTGATGCGTTCAAAGTAATTGAGCGCGGTGATGCAGACGTGATGGTTACAGGGGGAACAGAGGCGCCAATTACACAACTTTCTATCGCAGGATTCTGTTCAGCGAAAGCAGTATCACTGAATCCAGATCCGAAAACAGCATGTCGTCCATTTGATGCGAATCGCGATGGTTTCGTAATGGGTGAAGGTTCTGGAATTGTCGTATTAGAGGAATTGGAGCATGCATTAGCGCGTGGAGCGACAATTTACGCAGAAATTATTGGATATGGTTCAACAGGAGACGCTCATCATATTACAGCACCAGCACCTGGTGGAGAAGGTGGCTCTCGTGCAATGAGCGAAGCAATTCGTGATGCTGGATTACACCCGACAGATATTGACTACGTGAATGCACATGGTACAAGTACAGACTTAAATGATAAGTATGAAACAGCTGCAATTAAAGCTGTGCTTGGTGACCATGCGTACAACGTAGCCATTAGTTCAACGAAATCAATGACAGGTCACTTACTTGGTGCAGCAGGTGCAGTAGAAGCAATCTTCTCTGTTCTTGCCATTCGTGAAGGAATTATTCCACCAACAATTAATTATGAGACACCAGATCCAGATTGTGATTTAGATTATGTGCCGAACGAAGCGAGAAAGCAAGACGTTCGTGTAGTTATGTCTAACTCATTAGGATTTGGTGGACATAACACGACATTAGTATTTAAAAAGTATGAATAAATAGATAGTAGAAGGAAGTTGCTTTATCCAATGGATAGGGCAACTTTTTTTCGTGATGATTTATCGTGTTATTTTATACGTAACGAGTCTCTACATGCAATGATTTCAAGGGGACACTCCCAATTTACATACACGTTCATATAATAGAACAAATGTATACGAGCGTGGAGGGAAGAAGATGGGGATTATTCGAACAGACGCCTTGCTGCTAAAGTATTATGATAAGCCTCTTGAGGTATGTAAGAAGTTGTTACGTTATGTACCATTTTCCGATGAAAAAGAGATGTACACGTATTTGAGGATGCAAGGAATGTATGAGCCTGTTGACCGTGGAAAAGAAAGTGTGAAAGAACTGCAACATAAGCGTCTTTGGTTACAATTACAAGATGAATTTTTATCATTACGTCAATGGTTAAGTGGCCCGGATATTCCGGTATTCATCTTTCCGCTTTATCGACTATTTGCACTTGAAAGGAAAGTAAATAAAAATGGCATTGCGACGAGGAAATCCATCTTTTTATTTGGAGAACCTGATATTTCAATAGAAGAGTGGAAAGCATTGTTAACACATGAATATCATCATGTTGTACGGATTCATGCGCTAGAAGAGAAAGAGAACGATACATTACTTGATTCCATCGTAATGGAGGGGTTAGCAGAGTATGCTGTGTATGAGCGATATGGAGAAGAAGTAAATGCAGACTGGACGAAACTATATACGAAAGAAGAAGCCGGAATGATGTGGAAGAAATTAATGAGGAAGCATCATGAGGTGAAGAAACATACGAAGCAGCATGATTTTCTCTTAAATGGGCTTGGTTTCTATCCATCGATGCTCGGATATAATGTAGGCTATCATATCGTACAGGATGCGGTAGAACATACGAAAGCAACAACGAAAGAATTACTAGGGAAGAGTGCACAAGATATTATGGATGGTGCTGTCTCTTTCTGCCGAATGAGGCGCAGGTTTTTCTAGAAAAAAGGAATACTTTCCGCATATATCGTATATATAGTAAACAATATCTTGTTTCATTTCCGTAACATGGAGAGCATGTATCATACACGCCACTGTAGGTGGAGACTCCTGATGAAAGAATCTATTTGCAGTGACGTGTATATCGATAATTCCTATGTCTTTTGGTGAAGAATCAATATCTTTCCCTAATTGGAATAATTTATCTACCAAGTGAGCATAATGGTAGATACATACCGTTTTGAAGTGAGGGGTAAGAACATGTTGTATCTGCATGATGTATGGGTAAATTGGTTTGAAGGTGAAGAAAACGGATATAATGTTTGTCATTTTTTTGAATGGCGGAAGGAAGATAGTGTGGAGCTTTTAGATCAAGTTCCTGTTGTGAAAGTAGAAACGACTTTGTTTCATTACATCGAGAATGAACTAATGGAACTACCACCTGAGCTCTTACAAGATGTGTATCAAAAAGCGTATGTGCGTAAAAATCATGAACGAATTCAACTAGACTACTGTTTTGTCGTAACGGATGGAAAAGGAATATTAGCGGTAGATTCAATTGGATACAACATTCCAATTCGAAAAAGTCGTCTCATTCCAAGGCAAGAACAGATGGTACATGACATGATGGAGCAATTAGAAGCGAAAGTATATCACTTTCCACACGCTGTCTCGATACAATCGAAAGAACATCATATCTTATCACCGGCACCACAAATGATGAATGGGTTAACGCGTAAAGAAAGACAATTAAAGCAATTATTATTTATGGCATTAGATCAATTATATTCGACAAGACATACACCAGAAATTCGTTATTGGTACACAGAATGGGAACCGTCTTCGTATCGAGAAATTCAAGGGTTAGATTTCGAGGATATATGGAACCGTTTATATGAAGAAACAAAAATAGGTTGGACGGAGAAGCACGGTCAATTTTGTGAGCGGCTTATTAAAGGACAGCCATTCTTCGAGAAATTATGGGAATTAGAAAATGAACAAAAAGTAAATTAAAAGTGAAAATGGTGTCCATTTAGATGGACACCATTTTCTTTTATTAGCGACGTTTGCGGCCAAGGCCCATCGCATTTTCCATTTTGCGGAGCATTTTCATCGCTTGGCGATTTGCTTTCTCTGCACCCTTGTCTAAGATGATATCTAATTCTTCTGAGTTAATTAGTTCTTGGAATCGTTCTTGGATTGGACGTAATCCTTCTACAACTGTTTGTGCTACATCTGATTTGAACTCGCCGTATCCTTTTCCTTCATACATTGCTTCTAATTCCTCAATTGATTTGCCACTGAATGAAGCGTAAATTGTTAGTAAGTTCGAGATACCTGCTTTGTTTTCTTTATCAAACTTTACGATTCCATCTGAGTCTGTAACAGCACTCTTAATTTTCTTTTCAATTTGTTTTGGATCGTCTAATAAGTTAATCATTGATTTCGGATTCGGATCAGATTTACTCATCTTTTTCGTTGGATCTGTTAGTGACATAACGCGAGCACCGAATTTCGGAATGAAGATGTCAGGTACTGTGAAAATATCGTTATAACGCTTGTTGAATCGTTCGGCTAAATCACGTGTTAACTCGATATGCTGCTTTTGATCATCCCCAACAGGTACCACTTCTGTACCATACAGAAGAATATCAGCTGCCATTAATGGTGGATACGTTAATAATCCTGCTGGAATACTTTCATGCTTTTGAGACTTATCTTTGTATTGCGTCATACGCTCTAGCTCACCGATTGACGACACACATTGCATCATCCATCCAGCTTGTGCGTGTGCAGGAACTTCCGATTGAATGAATAATGTTACCTTCTCTGGATCGATTCCTACCGCTAAGTATAATGCCGCTAACGTACGAATGTTTTTACGAAGCTCTAGACGATCTTGTGGAACTGTAATTGCGTGTTGATCCACGATACAGAAGAAACAGTCATTCTCCTCTTGTAACTCAACAAATTGTTTCATTGCCCCTAAGTAATTACCTAACGTAACAACTCCGCTAGGTTGAATACCAGAAAAAATTGTTGCCATATATACTTCCTCCTAAAAAATGTAGTACAATAAAAAAGGCCCATCCATCCCTATATGGTAGGGACGAATGGACCGTGGTGCCACCCTATTTATTTCGCTAAAAAAGCAAAACATCTTAACCCAGTTAACGCTGGAAAACGCTAAAGCCTACTAAAAGTTCGGTTTAGTGCTCGAAAGTCCATTCCATCTTGTTTCAATACTTGTTCTCACCAACCACAAGCTCTCTAGAATTGTTACAAGATGTACTATTCTTTGTCATTGCATAATATATAAGTTACATACGATTATACCAATAGTTGCAATGGAATGCAAAGAGGCCTTCGTCTAAATCATCAAACTAATAATAGTAGTTAGCACACTCAGTATGATTCCACTTACTAAGAAAGGAATGGTGAGAGAATAACGGTTTCGTTCATATAACACATCTTTCAAATCTTGATTGTCTTCTTCAAGCAATTCTACTGGCTTTTTCTTATTTGTTTTTGCAAGTTTCTTCATCCCGTATTTCGTTACGTTAAAGAAACCTTGTCCTACTACAAATAACAGTCCACCTACTATACATGCAAACATCGAAAAGCTAAATAGTGTATTGATATACTTAATCGCAAATGATGTTCCTTCTACAAATGGAGAAAAAACAACTGATAATACGAGAATAGCAATTGATGTAATAATTGTTTTCTTATAATACTTTTCCAATATAACCGAACCCCTTATTTTATTATGTTAGTAAAAAGTTAAAAAATTCTGAAAAATCGAAAGCGTTTTCTTATCGTATATTTTAAAGGAATTAGCAAAGACTTACAATAACTATTGCATTTTTTTACTTTTTATAAATAATTTCGACAAAATTCGAAAAAGGTATTTTCATTTGTCTGAAAATATGTATAATGAGAATTACGAAATGATTTTTCAGAAAATATAGGGAAGTTTTTCAAAAAGAATATTCTGTTTATTTAATCTTTTTGGAAGATTTGTAGATTAATTAGACTAACATTTGTAGGAGGGAATGCAAAATGAAGAAACGATTAGCAATGTTGTTCTCGTTATCATTAATAACTAGCTCATTTTTAGCAGCTTGTAGTTATGGCAACGACTCAGCTGATGCAACAACAGGTGGGAAAAAGGTATTAAATATTGTTGAGCCTTCTGAAATTCCAACAATGGATTCAGGTAAAGCGAAAGACGCAGCTTCTTCGTTACCACTACGTAATACAATGGAAGGTTTATACCGAGTGGGTGAGGGCGATAAGATTGTAGATGGTATGGCAGAGGGTGAGCCTACAGTTAGTCCTGATGGTTTAACGTATACATTCAAAATTCGTGACGCAAAATGGTCAAATGGAGATACAGTAACAGCAAATGACTTCGAATACGCTTGGAAGCGTGCAATTGATCCAGCAACGAAAAGCCAATATTCATTCATCATGTTTGATTTAAAAAATGCAAAGAAAGCAAGCAAAGGTGAAGTTGGTGTTGATCAGGTTGGTGTAAAAGCACTTGACGAGAAAACGTTAGAAATACAATTAGAAAAACCAGTTCCATATTTCAAAAACTTATTAACGTTCTATACATTCTTGCCAGTGAACAAGAAAGCAGTAGAAGAGCACGGTGATAAATATGGAACAACAGCAGATACACTTGTATTTAACGGACCGTTCACGATGAGCGAATGGAAAACAACAAGTTACAAGTTAGTTAAGAATGACACTTACTGGGATAAAGATGTTGTGAAGTTAGACGAAGTCAACACACAAATTATCAAGGAAGTATCAACAGCAGTAAACTTATATGAAACAAATGAATTAGACTTTGCTCGTTTAACATCTGAGCATGTAGCAAATTATAAAGAACATGCAGAATTCGCAGTGAGACAAGATCCATCAGTATTCTACTTACGATTCAATCAAAAGAATGATGTATTAAAAAATGAGAAAGCGCGTAAAGCAATTGATTTATCATACAACAAACAAGGTATTGCAGAAACAATCTTAAATAACGGTTCTGTACCAGCAAAGTTCTTTGTACCACAAAACTTTGCGAAAGATGAAAACGGCAAAGATTTCCGTAGTTTAAATGGAGATTTATGGACAGGCACAACAGAAGATGCAAAGAAATTATGGGCAGAAGCAAAGAAAGAGCTTGGCAAAGATACTATGAAACTTGAGTTCTTAACATCTGACACAGAGTCTGCGAAAAAAATTGCTGAGTTCATTAAAGGTGACTTAGAGAAGAATTTAGCAGGTTTAACGGTGGATATTAAACAAGTTCCGTTCAAACAGAAGTTAGATTTAGAAGCAAAATCAGATTATCAAATGACAATGGTGGGTTGGGGACCAGATTACCAAGATCCAATGACATTCTTAGATATGTTCGTTAAAGGCCATACACAAAATAACTTTAACTATGACAACCCTGCGTATGATGAGTTAATTAAGAAAGCGCAAAACTCAAACGATAATGCAGAGAGATGGGCTGCAATGGCAGAGGCAGAGAAAATGTTAGATGCAGAAGCAGTCATTTCACCAATCTATCAACGTTCAACAGCATACATTTTAAAAGACAAAGTAAAAAATCTATACATGCATGCTGTTGGTGGAGAATTCAGTTACAAGTGGGTTGACCTTAAATAGTAATGGTTGAAACAAAGAGTATATGCACAGTAGTTTGCATGTACTCTTTGTCTATAAGAATTGATTAATAAAGAGAGAGTTGAAGGGGGGAATTATTGTGGGACGTTATGTACTACAACGATTAGGTTACATGGTTATCACGTTGTTCTTAATAGCAACGTTGACGTTCTTCTTAATGAAATTATTACCGGGTTCACCGTTTGCGAATCAAGAGAAATTAACGCCGGAGCAGAAACAAATTTTAATGGCGGAGTATGGATTAGACAAATCATTGCCAGAACAGTATTTGAAATATATGGGTAATTTAGTGCAAGGTGATTTAGGGGTATCATTTATGTATGATAACCGTGAAGTAACAGATATGATTAGTGAGCGTATGGGTCCTTCTGCACATTTAGGACTGCAAGCGTTAGTTGTGGGGACTGTATTAGGACTATTATTAGGAATTGTGTCAGCACTGCGTCATAATACGTGGTTAGACTACGGAGCTACAATCTTCTCGACAATCGGTATTTCTGTACCATCGTTCGTATTCGGGGCATTGTTATCATATTATATCGGGGTAAAAGCAGGATGGTTACCAGTAGCGTTATGGAAAGGGCCTGAATATACAATCTTACCAACAATTGCATTATCGGTATCTGTTATTTCACAAGTGGCTCGTTTCACACGTTCAGAATTATTAGAAGTAATGAGTTCTGATTATATTTTAACAGCGAAAGCAAAAGGAATTAGTAAACCAGTTATCGTAGTAAAGCATGCACTTCGTAATGCATTAATTCCAGTTGTAACGATTTTAGGACCGATTGCAGTTGGTTTATTAACAGGATCACTCGTTATTGAGAAAATCTTCGCTGTTCCTGGTATTGGAGATCAATTCGTAACAGCTATTACAACGAACGATTATACAGTTATTATGGGATTAACAATCTTCTTTAGTTTCTTATTAATCTTTGTTATCTTCCTTGTGGATTTATTATATGGAATCATTGATCCACGTATTCGTTTAGCGGGAGGTAAAAAATAATGAAACAAATAGCGAACAAAGAACTATCAAAAGATCTCTTCGAAGTAGTGAATAATGGTGTTGGACAGAATGAAGTAATTGCACGTCCAAGCTTAACATATTGGCAAGATGTAAAACGCCGCTTATTTAAGAATAAAGGGGCAACTGTTGGGTTAATTATTGTTATTATTTTAGCGTTATTAGCTATTTTTGGCCCATACATGACTGGCCATAACTCTGCTGATCAAGATTTAAGCCGTGCAAAAGTACCACCGAAAATTCCTGTGTTAGAAAATGTATCGTTTTTACCATTCAATGGATTAGATAAGGATGGAAAAGATGTATATGCTGCAAAGGGGATTACAGAATATTTTTGGTTTGGTACAGATGATTTAGGTCGCGATTTATGGACAAGAACGTGGGAAGGTACACGTGTATCGTTAGCAATCGCTCTTCTTGCTGCAGCTGTTGATATGTTTATTGGGGTAGCATACGGTGGTATTTCTGGTTTCTACGGTGGTAGAACAGATACTATTATGCAACGTATTGCGGAAGTTTTAGCTGGTATTCCATTCTTAATTGTAGTTATCCTATTCATCTTAGTATTCGAACCTGGTATTCTAACAATTGCGTTAGCGATGGTTATTACCGGATGGATTAGTATGTCTCGTATCGTACGTGGTCAAGTATTGAAATTAAAGAGCCAAGAGTATGTACTTGCTTCTCGTACGTTAGGTGCTAGTAACACACGATTAATTACGAAACACCTAGTGCCGAACGTATTAGGACCAATTATTATTATGACGATGTTTACAATTCCAAGTGCTATCTTCACAGAAGCATTCTTGAGCTATATCGGTTTAGGATTAAAAGCACCACTTGCATCGTTAGGTACGCTTGTGAGTGATGGACAAAAAGCATTACAAACAAATCCGTATATGCTGTTCATCCCAGCAACAGTAATCAGTTTATTAATTTTAAGTTTCAACTTATTAGCAGATGGATTACGTGATGCATTAGATCCGAAGATGCGTAAGTAGAAGGAGAGGAGAAGAGAACATGAGCAAATTATTAGAAGTGAAGGATTTGTGTGTCTCTTTTGATACGCATGCAGGAGAAGTTCAAGCTGTGCGTGGTGTTAGTTTTGATTTGAAAAAGGGCGAAACATTAGCGATTGTAGGGGAGTCAGGTTCAGGTAAGTCTGTTACATCGAAAGCGTTAATGGGCTTAATTCCAAATCCTCCAGGGCGTATTAAGCAGGGCGAAATTTTATTCGAAGGCAAAGATTTAACGAAAATGACAGAAAAAGCGTTACAAGGTGTACGTGGGAAAGATATCGCGATGATTTTCCAAGATCCAATGACATCGTTAAACCCAACGATGACAATTGGTAATCAAATAATGGAAGGTCTTATTAAACACCAAAATATGCCGAGGTCAGAAGCTCGTGCAAAAGCAGTTGAGTTACTGGATTTAGTAGGTATTATCAATCCGGAAGTGCGTCTGAAACAATATCCACATCAATTTTCTGGTGGGATGAGACAACGTGTTGTTATTGCGATGGCACTAGCATGTAATCCGAAATTATTAATTGCCGATGAGCCAACAACAGCGCTAGATGTAACGATCCAAGCACAGATCTTGGAGTTAATGAAAGATATTCAGAAGAAGACGGATGCGGCAATTATCTTCATTACGCATGATCTCGGTGTAGTAGCGAATGTTGCAGACCGTGTAGCGGTAATGTATGCAGGGAAGATAGTAGAAATTGGTACGACAGATGATATTTTCTACAATCCGAAGCATCCATATACATGGGGATTATTAGCATCGATGCCAAGCTTAGAGAGTGAAGAAGCGGAGTTAATTGCAATCCCAGGTTCGCCGCCGGACTTATTAAAGCCACCACAAGGAGATGCATTTGCAGCACGTAATCCACGTGCATTAAAGATTGATTTTGAAATGGAACCGCCGATGTTTAAGGTGAGTGATACACATTATGCAGCAACATGGTTACTGCATGAAAATGCACCTCCAATGGATCCGCCAGAAGTGGTGCAAAACCGTATTCGTCAAATGAAAGAAGGTGCTAACCATGGCAGCTAAGAAAGAGAAGTTAATTGAAATCAAAAACTTAAAGCAATATTTCGACGTTGGTCGTGGTGAAGTCGTAAAGGCAATTGACGATGTAACGTTTGATATTTACAAAGGTGAGACGTTCGGATTAGTTGGTGAGTCTGGTTCAGGTAAATCGACGACAGGAAGAACAATTATCCGTTTATACGATGCAACATCTGGAGAAGTACGCTTCGAAGGAGATAACGTACACGGTAAGAAATCAAAAGCAGAGTTAAAGAAATTTAACCGTAAAATGCAGATGATCTTCCAAGATCCGTATGCGTGTCTAAATCCACGTATGACGGTTGCTGATATTATCGCAGAAGGTATCGATATTCATGGCTTAGCGAAAAACGGCAAAGAGCGTATGGAAAAAGTATACGAACTACTTGAAACAGTAGGTCTGAATAGAGAACACGCAAACCGTTATCCACACGAATTCAGTGGTGGGCAACGTCAACGTATCGGTATCGCTCGTGCTCTAGCTGTAGATCCGGAGTTCATCATTGCCGATGAGCCAATCTCAGCACTAGATGTATCGATCCAAGCGCAAGTTGTTAACTTATTAAAAAAGTTACAACAAGAAAAAGGCTTAACGTACTTATTCATTGCCCATGATTTATCAATGGTTAAGTATATTAGTGACCGTATTGGTGTAATGTACCGTGGACGAATCGTAGAATTAGCGAGTAGTGAAGACTTATATGAGCGTCCAATGCATCCATATACAAAGTCATTACTATCAGCAATTCCGCTTCCAGACCCAGCATATGAGCGCAACCGTAAACGTATCGTTTATGATGCATCAGAGCATAACTATGGAACGGAAGAGCCAGTGTTACGCGAAATCCGTCCAGACCACTGGGTACTATGCTCAGAGGCAGAGTACAAAACATATAAAGGAATGTACGAGTAAGAATGGAAAAACCGCCTAGTGGATAGGCGGTTTTTTATTGTATGTTGGGTTTATCAGTGTAAACAAGCTTTTAATCATTGCGAATCGAGAAGGAATTGTGGCAAATGGAAAAATAATCGTCGAGAGCCGAGAAGAAATCATTGTGAATTCGCAATCATTATGTGAAAAAGAGGATTAATCGCCACTAGAAAGAACTAATCTAATAGCGGATAATAAGTAAAAATAATGCAATGATTTTCGATCTAGTGAAATGTCGCTTCATCACTATTTCTCTTTACATTCGTTCATTGTAAGTAATAGAAAAGGGGGAGTATACGTGAACGAGATTGTAAAAAAGTTAAGGTTCGGTGGAGAAGGACCAGTGTTGAGTTGGCTACCAGAAGGGTTCCAATCAGCTGTTTTTTTGCTACCGCCTTTCATTCAAATGCCTTCAAACTGGGATATTAACATGTATAATCACCTACCAACACGAACAGGACGGTGGGATAGAATTAATGAAGACATGTTGCAATATGGCCAACGTTTGTCGTGGAAACAAGTGATGAAAGATAGTGAGATTCATAGCGAAAAAGAACTTCTCCTTGCACTTTTATCATCGGGTGGTATGTTACATCCAACAATGCGTAGGTTAGACTTGTTAGAGAAAATGCAAGCGAACTTAAAGGACAATTGTTATCCACCAGACGAAGATATTATCTCTATTTCATTGCTTCCAGATGTTATTAATCTCCTTAGATCGAAAGGGACAAAGAGGCTATACCACGTTGATCCAATTTCAGAGGAAGACGGTTTCTTAGATGCTGAAACGGTTACCCCTAAGCAAATATGGAATTTAACGCGTGGAGAATTATTTATTATGGATGAAGAGATGAACTTTGTGGTTGGAAGTATGTTTGACTCCTTTACGCCTATGCTTTATACAAAAGAAGCGAATATCGAACCATGTATTCGAGTAATGAATGTTGAGGCGGTTATATGTGATGAACATACAACAATTGACTGGTTTAGATAAGAGGGGGATTTCCACTACGGAGATTCTTCTTTTTTTGCGTGGATGTCCATTAGTAAAAAGAGTTATTATTTATCTCCTTTGAAAATATACTGTAAATGTTTATACATGCACGTAATATGCCCTTATTTATAATCAAGGGGGGAATGTAAATGAAAGAAACGATCTTAGTAACTGGTGGTGCTGGCTTCATCGGTTCGCATATATGTGAACGGTACGCAAAAGACGGGCATACCGTTATTATTGTTGATGATTTATCCTCTGGTGGTCATGACAATATGGAATCATTTATTAAGCGTGATAACGTGTATTTCTATGAAGTGAATATTATGGATAAAGGTGCTTTGCGGACCATTTTTGAGAAGCGTCGTCCGACGGTTATTAATCATCATGCTGCGCAAAAATCTGTTCCATACTCTGTAGAAAATCCTCTTTTTGATATTGAGATTAATATGACAGGTCTACTTCATCTCATTACGCTAGTGGAAGAATTCCCAATTAAAAATTTCATTTACGTATCTTCAGGTGGGGCGCTATCGAAAGAAATTACTAGTAATGAACAATCTATTGAGACAGATACTCCTCAGTTTGCTTCTCCTTATTCCATTACGAAATTTGCAGGTGAACAGTATATACGATTGTATAGTAAGTTATTTAAGTTTGATTTTGCAATTCTTCGGTATGCGAATGTTTATGGGCCACGGCAAGTATCGGAAGGAGAAAGTGGCGTTATCCCAATTTTCGTCAACAACATTTTGGCAGGGCGAGAATCAAAGCTAATGACGTATCCAGACATGCCGCGTGGATGTACACGAGACTATGTGTATGTCTCTGATATTGTTGAAGCGAATGTGCTGTGCTTAGAGAAGAAGGTGAATGACAGTGTCAATCTCTCGTCTAGTACAGAGGCGCCGATATTAGATATTTATGAAGTCGTTCAAGATGTATTTCAATCGTCCTTAATGATTCATATAAAAGGTCCACGAGCCGGAGATGTAAAACGTTCTGTATTATGCAATAAACGAGCGAAAGACGTACTTGGATGGGAACCGAAAGTACAACTACGAGAAGGGGTAGAAGCTTTGCGAAACTATATATTGCACATTTAGTTACAGCTGCCTCTCTTTTAGTGAAAGAAAGAGAGAGGCAGGAAATTTGCTGAAATAGGAGGAATTATATAAGAGAGATATAATGGGCATGGGCAATTAGCTATTTCTTGGGCAGGGGAATATAGCGGAACTGTATACAGAATGGAGGATTTGTGTGAAATCACTATTCAGCGCAACTGCCGTAACGAGATTGCAAGATGGACGATTCATCTTAGCAACGACACATCAAGGATTGTTTCTTCGAGAACAAAATACGTGGAAGTGTTTATTAACAGGGTTCACGAAACGAATACGAGATTTACATAGTGATGGTAAGATTATTTATGGTGTTGGAGATGAAGGGATTTTCATTCGTAGTATGGATGGCGGAGAAAGTTGGGATGTTCAGCGGTTTCCGACGAAAGCATCTAGCTGGAATGTGTGTAGTGACGGAGAAGGGCTTGTTATTGCACACGGTGACAAAGTGATATATATGTCACACAACTTCGGTTTAACGTGGAAAGTGGTGCGTCCATTTGTACATGTCGGTGTACATGCACCGTCGATCCGCTCCCTTTTTCTACATAGAAATCAGTTGTTTATCGGAACGAAGATTCATCCCGTATATGGTGGAGTTTGGGTCTTACAAGTAGAGACTGGAGAGATACGGTGTATTAAGAAAGAGCGCGATAAGATGGTTTCAGCGATAACCGTCTCGAATGGCTATATCGTTGTAGGAAGTGGAGCTTGTCGAGGAAAGAGCGGGAATATTTCTTTTTGTCGTTTAGGTGAGATATACAACCAACAGAATATACAATGGCGTACATGTCGAAGTGAAGAACAGGAAAATAGTTATTTAGATTTAAGAGGAGACGGAGAAGCTCTTTATACGACTTCAACGCAAAATGAGAAGGGGATTAGTACTGTCTCTCGTATTTGTCTTGAAGAAGAAAGAATAGCAACATGTGGATTGATACAAGGTCATGGCTGGCGGATGGCAATTGAAAAGGATGCCTATTTCATCGCTGGTTCTACACAATCTATTTCTTCTTCTTTCTTTTAAGAGAGATATGATTGGGTGGAAGTGTATATAAGAGAAATAGAATAGAGAGAAAAAAGGCAGTGAGGTATAAACTCACTGTTTTTTTTTGTGGTTGTATCAAAAAATAGATGGTGTTGTCCGTTTCATCTGTCCGTTGTCCAACATAAAATGTCGAGTAGTGTCATAGATAGGGAGAAGAAAGGAGCAGGAACGTGAAATATTTTGAGACATCAAAAATAAGCAGACGTGATGTAAAGCAATACCCACTCATTGGAGATGGAAAAGATGGAGAGGTATATCAATTAGAAACTAACATATGTGTGAAATATTTCTTCCTCGAAGAAACGCAACGAAAAGAATTAGAAGCAATGCAAGCTGGACAATCGTCGAAAGTGATTCCGAAGTTATATGAGTATGGTACGAACTATATCGTGATGGAGTATGTACACGGAGTTTCGCTTGCTCGTCATTTAAAGAATGAAAGAAATATCAGTCCAGAGCTAACGGCCAAAATAGTAACGATGTTAAATGAGCTGAGAAGAATTGGTTTTAAGCGATTAGACACGGAAGTACGTCATGTTTTGATAAGTAATGATGGGCAGTTAAAAGTAATTGATCATAAGAGGGCATTTAGTTCTTATAACGAGGCACCAACGAAATTAATGACAGGTATGAAAAAGTTAGGCGTGATGGATAAATTTTTAGATCACGTTAAAAGCATTGACTCATCAGCATATGACAGCTGGTCAAGCAGACGTATCAAACGGAAGAAAAAGAAATAATACATGTCTTAGCGAATGAATTTGCTATTTTTATGCTCCTCTCGTCGAGGATGAAAATATACTAATTAATATATGAAGGTATCCGCTAATGACGGTTGCTTTTTACACCGTATATCATAGATTGTCTAGTACAAGGGGTGAAAATCATCATGACAGAGAGAGTTTTAGTTATTGGCGCTCATCCTGACGATGAGTTATTAGGAGCCGGAGGGACATTACGAAGATTAGTAGAAGAAGGACATGAAGTCGTTTCGGTTATTACAGCTTTAGGGAGAAAAGAAGAAGTACATCATATGCAGAAATTTAGTGAGCGTGCGAATAAAGTAATTGGAATCAATGAGGTTATCTTTCTAAAGCATGCGAATTTAGAATTAGAGTTAATTCCGCTTCATGAATTAACGAAAGAGATAGAGGAATTAATTGAAACGTATAAACCAAGCAAAATTTTTACGCATCATTACGGAGATTTAAATAGTGATCATCTCGTTACGTTTCAAGCAGTTCTAACAGCGACAAGGCCATTACCAGGTCGTGATCCAATTGAGCTTATTACGTTTGAAACGGTGTCTTCTAGCGAGTGGAACGTGGCGACGCCAGAAAAAGTATTTAAGCCGAATTATTTTGTCAATGTGACGAATCAAATGGATAAGAAGATTGAGGCACTGAAGCATTATGAAGTGGAAATGAGAGATTTTCCTCATCCTCGTTCATACGAAGGAGTTCGTCATTTAGGAAATGTAAGAGGCATGACAATTGGCGTACCGTATGCAGAAGCATTTGAAATTGTAAGGAGGATATGGAAATGAAGCTAGATGGCCAATTTCCATATCCACATATTGTCGAAGCGTTAGATGGATATTACAAAGGTTCAGGACGAAAAGAGAAAAAAGACAAGAAAGAAAAGAAAGAGAAAAAAGAAAAAAAGAAGAAAGAAAAGGAAAAGAGTACCAGTGAAGTACATGTTGAAAAGCCAGAAGCGCCTAGAACGATGTCCAATAGGCGGTTATCCATTTTAATTACGACATTTTGGGACTACCCTCACACAGGAGGGTTATCAAATTATATTAAAACGTTAAGTGAAGGGTTACGACGAATGGGGCATCGTGTTGATGTTGTTGCACCGAATCAATTCCCTGCCCGTGAAGTGAATTGGTTACGTGATGAGTGTGTTCCGTCATTACGCTCTTTCTTCAGCGAACGTTATGGCAGTTATAACAGTAAAATTTTGAGGAATCAACGCTATTTATATGTGTATGAACAAATGCTTCGCAAATACATTAATTTACGAAAATATGATGTGTTTCATGCACAGGATTTGTTTACAGCGAACATATTAGGAAGATTGAATGAAGAATACAAAAAACCACTTTTCTTCACCAATCACGGAATGTTTACATTTAATAGAGTGAAATTCGATATTTTCAAGAAAGATTCTTTAGAAGAAGCATACTACAAATCCATTGAGCAAAAAGCGATTTCCTATGCGAATCATCTCGTTATTTTGAGTGATGTATTTCGCACACCACTTATGCAATTAGGGGCAAAAGATGCAGATATGACAACGGTACTGACAGGGATTGAGTATGGGATGCCTTCGTATCGAACAAGTAAAGAACAATCAAAGAAATTTGTCATTGTATGTGTCGCTCGTCTCGGTCCACGAAAAGGACATAATCTGTTGTTGGATGCGATTACGCAGTTACCGAAAAGTATGAGGGATAATTTAGAAGTGTTAATTGTAGGAGACGGTGAGATGCGAGAAGCGCTTGAGAAACAGAAGCGCTCTCTAGGCTTATCGATGGTGGAATTTCTAGGAACGAGGGATGATGTTCCGTACTTATTAAGTAAGGCGGATGTATTCGTACTACCAACGTTAAATGATAGTTTGCCAGTTTCTATTATTGAAGCGATGCATAGTGGTGTATGTGTTATTTCTACATCAGTAGGTGGGATACCGGAACTTGTGAAGCATGGTAAGACAGGTATTCTCATTGATTCAGGTGATGCGAAGAAATTGGCAGGTGCACTGAAATTTACGATGACGAATCATGAAGCGCGAGAGAAATTAGCGGACAATGGTAAAAAGTTTGCGCGAACGCATTTGACGAGAGAAGCGATGATTAGTCATGTCACGGCGATTTATCAGAGATATGTAAGATGAGAGGGGGGATTCGATGGATCATCGATATCCAGCAGTTGTACTTGATTTAAGTGCGAACGGGGTAGGAATTATTCGTAGTCTTGCACGGCGAGGAATTGATGTGTACGCGTTTGATACAGAAAAGCCGTATCGAATCGGAAAGTCACGCCTTGCAACGTGTGGGATATGTCCTAGTCCATTAACAGAAGAAGAAGCATTATTAACATTCTTACTTAATTTAGGAAAGAGTTTTGAGAGAAAAGCAGTCTTATGTACCGGAGCAGATGATTATGTTGTGTTCGTTTCGAAATATCGTAATGAACTAGCAGACTACTACTTATTTCTATTACCAGAACATGAATTAATAGAGGCGGTATTAGATAAATATACGATGCATGAATTAGCCACAATGCACAACATTCCGTGTCCGAAGACATATATCATTAAAGAGCAAGCACAATTAGAAGAGGCACTACCTCATATGGAATATCCGTGTATTTTGAAACCGACGCTCGGTCATGAATTTCGGAAGAAGATTAACAAGAAAGCAATCGTACTTCAAAATGAATCAGAGTTGCGAGAAGGATATGAGGCGTATCGGCAATACGGTACGCTCATTTTGCAAGAGATTATTCCTGGTGACAACCAATGCTTTTACAAAGTTGCGACGTTATACGATGAGAACATGAATTTGTTAGCGTTGTTTTCGCTTCAAAAAAACCACCAGTTTCCTGCTGAGTTTGGCACAGGTGCGCACATTGTTAGTAAAACACTTCCGGATTTAATTGAGCTAAGTGTTCCACTCTTCGAGAAGTTGGGGTTAACAGGAATTGGGATGATTGAATGGAAGAAAGATCCGCGTGACGGTATCTATAAGTTTATCGAAATTAATCCGCGCTTTTGGTTAACGCATAGTTTGACAGGGGCAGCAGGTGTTGACTTTGCATATATCTATTATTTGTACGTAACAAACCAAAACCCGGCACCACAGTTAACGCACGAGGACGGTGTGAAATGGATTTATCTCGTCCGCTATTATTTAACATTCCGTCATAAGAAACGAGCAGGTGAAATGACGTGGAAAGATTTCTTCGCGGGCTTACGCGGGAAAAAGGAATTCGCGCTATTGGCATGGGATGACCTTATGCCTTTTCTACGGAGCACATGGTCACATTTGAGGAATGTTTGGAAACGAAAACGAAAGGGATGAATATCGTTGTACGATACGAGAGCATTGAGGCATTACTTTGAACGGTTCGGAGTAGAGAAGAAGCTCTCTCATTCAATGGGGGATAAGGTGTCCATCGATGTGATGGGCACCGAATGTTTGAAAACAACGAGAAGAATGAGTGTGTATAAAGTGCCAATCCATACGAAGACAGGACCTTCGCTTGTCATTCTCAAAGTGTACCACTCCGTTACTGCTCGAAATGAAATTGAGATTAATTTGTACATGAGAGCATATTCTGTCTTACAAGAATTTCTACCACCGATTTATTTAGTCGAACAGAACAAGGATGAAACATGGATTTTTATGGGATTCGTTCAACAAGTACGAGGACAAATTACATTTCAACCGGCACATTTTGAAAAGATTATTCCATCTCTAGCAAAGTTACATGCCAAAACATTTGAAGAGAAATTTTCAAAGCAAAGAGACATATGGACACCGTGGCTTCCTGTCTATAGTTCAACAAGAATGACGAGAGAACGGACTAAATATGTTGGTAATACGATTGAATTTCTGGATGAAGCAATGAGAATTGGAGCGTTAAGAGACATTATAAAGCCGCATTATAAGTCTGTCATGAAACTATATGAAAAAGGACCTGATTTCTTTCCAGAGTTAATTGGTAATGGTTCAGCAGTGACGCATGGTGATCTTCATCTACAAAACATTTGTAGCAATAACGTGACACCAACAGGAACGTGGAAGATTCAATTCATTGATTGGGAAGCAGCGAAATTTTCACCTGTATGGTTTGACATGGTTGTACTTGTAGAAATCTTAATTGCATTTCGTAAAGATTGGCAAAGTCGAAGTGATGAAATTCGTACCAACTGTGTAAAGGTATATACAGAAGAAATGGCGAAGCAAGGAATTCGCTTCAAAACAGACCCAATGAAGTTAATTAAGATGGCGTATGTACAGCGTACACTTGAAAAAGGGTTGCATACGCAACTACGCCGTATCTTTGATAATCGCGGTGGAGAGTTGTTACCGTACCATTTGGAAAGAGCGACAACATGGGCGAGAGAATTAGGATTATAAGAGAAAAACATCAATCAGTGTGGGAGATGTATTATCCACACTGATTGTATTTTTTGATATAGAGGGAGCGTCGAGGATGGCTGTGTTTCATGAAAGTCTGGTACGTGTCATGGATATCTATTACGGCGTTGCGAAGGAAGAAGAGAGCATACTTGTTGCTCCGAAGTATAGTTTGCAAGGAAGAAAGAGTGGTAGTCTTAATATTTTATATGTAACGTTTCTTCGTTATCCGAATACAGGTGGTCTATCGAATTATATTACGTCCTTGCAGATGGGGATGAAGCGACGTGGTCATCAAGTAGATGTTTTCTCCCCTGTTCAAATGCCACCTATCTATTTTGATACGTATATTCCAGAAGCAGCCAAAGAGGCACGAAGTTTCTTGAAGGAACGGTACAATATTGAAAATGAGAAACTAGTAAAGAATAGTAGTTATTTACATGCCTTTACACGTTTTTTGCGCAATCAATCATTAGAAGAGTACGATGTGATTCATGCGGAGGATTTGTTTGCGCTATTTCTATTAGGTCAGATGAAAGAAGTGCATAAGAAACCGTTATTTTTCACCCCTCATGGATACTTCACAAGAAGTCGAATGAAATTTGGGAAGATACGTACTGGATCGATAGAAGAGGCGTATTTTACTGGAATTGAGAAGCAAGGGATACACGCCGCAGATAAAATCATCACGATTAGTGATTCGTTTCATCTACCATTACGCGAATACGGGGCAACGGACGAACAACTCGTGACAGTGCACACAGGAATTGATTTTTACCCGGTTGTTTCGACAGAAGAAGATCACTTGGTCATAGTATCGGTGGCTCGTCTGGCCCCCCGAAAGGGACACGACTTGTTAATTGAAGCGGTTGCACGTATGCAGGAGGAATTAGAGGGTGTAGAAGTGTGGATTGTCGGTGATGGAGTTAGAAGGCAGCAATTAGAAAAAGAGGTTAAGAAGAAAGGTCTACAACAGGTGAAGTTTCTCGGTAGGAGAGAAGATGTTGCGAATGTTTTAGCTGCATCTACCATTTACGTATTACCGACATTAAATGATAATTTTCCGATTTCCATTATAGAAGCGATGTTTGCCGGGAAAGCCATTATTACAACAACTTGTGGCGGTATTGTAGAAATGATTCAGCACGGAGAAACTGGATTGTTATGTGAACCGGGTAATGTAGAGCAGTTAATACAAGCGCTTCGATTGCTACTTACAAATAAAGCATTACGCAATAAATTAGGAAAACAAGCACACGCATATGCAAAGCAACATTTTACCCAAGAAGATATGGCGGCAAAGATGGAAACAATTTATCGTTCCTTTTCATAGGAATTTTCTTGGAACTAAAGACAGGCTGAAACGATAGTATAGGAATGTGATAGGAGGGCAATTGCCTAGTTACCATTTGTACTACACTATTTAGGTTATTAATATGATGTAGAAATGATGGTAACAATTATTCATCATGTGTGTGGAGGTGGCGATATGAAGGGAATTATTCTTGCTGGCGGATATGGAACGAGACTTTATCCTATGACAAAAGTTGTGTCAAAACAACTGTTACCGATCTATGACAAACCGTTAATTTATTATCCGCTCTCTGTCTTAATGTTAGCGGGTATTCGAGAGATATTAATTATTTCTACACCTCTTGATACAAGTCGATTTGAAGAATTGTTAGGGGACGGAACGCAATTAGGTATACACATTGAATACGCCGTACAGGAAAAGCCCGATGGTTTAGCACAAGCATTCATTGTTGGAGAACAATTTATTGGAGAAGATTCAGTGTCGCTTATTTTAGGAGATAATCTTTTCTATGGTCATAATTTCACGACAATTTTAGAACGAGCAGCATCGCGTGAGAGCGGAGCAACTGTATTTGGATATCATGTGAAAGATCCAGAACGATTTGGTGTAGTCGAGTTCGATGAAACAGGAAAAGCTATTTCAATTGAAGAGAAGCCTCTTCATCCAAGATCAAATTATGCCGTGACAGGCCTTTATTTCTACGATAACCAAGTAGTGGACATTGCGAAGAAAATTAAACCATCTGCCAGGGGAGAACTAGAAATTTCGTCGATTAATGAAGTGTACTTACAACAAGGAGAACTGAACGTAGAAATATTAGGACGAGGAGTTGCATGGCTCGACACAGGTACGTATGAGTCGTTACTACAAGCATCATTATTTATTGAGACAATTCAAAACCGTCAAAGTTTAAAAATTGCTTGTATAGAAGAAATTGCGTATCGAAAAGGATATATCTCGAAAGAACAAGTACGAGTATTGGCGGAACCGCTCAAAAAAAATGAATATGGTCAATACCTTTTAAATATAGTAGGTAAGTAGCTTGCTAATTTAGAGGTGGTGAAGGGATGGGCATTTTCGTGATGTATATGGAAGCTCCTTTTAGTAGGCGCTTTCTTTTGAAGAAGGCTATTTGTTCACTCATCAAAAAGGAAGTAAGAGGATGAGAGTACTTATTACAGGCGCAGAAGGACAGCTTGGGAAGGAATTATGTAGCATGTTTCGGCAGGAAGGTTATACCGTATTCCCGCTAAATAAGAAAGAGTTAAATATTACAGACGTGTCTCATATTAATGGTGTACTTGACCAACTAAATCCGGGGGTCATTATTAATGCGGCTGCTTTCACAAAGGTAGATCTTTGTGAAACGGAAATAGACAAAGCACTCGCTATTAATGCTCTCGGGCCGTATTATTTGGCAAAAGAAGCGAAGAAGCGAAAGATGAAGCTTCTTCATATTAGTACGGATTATGTATTTAGTGGGGAAAGTGTGTTGCCGTATAAAGAAACCGATACAATGCAGCCGATTAATATGTATGGAAAAAGTAAACAGTTAGGCGAAGAGCTTGCATGTGCAATAAATAGTGACATAACGATTGTGCGAACATCATGGTTATATGGACATAGTAGTAGCAATTTCGTTCATACGATGAAACGATTAGCAGAAACGAGAGATGAAATTCATGTCGTTCACGATCAACAAGGATGCCCAACGTATACGAAAGATTTAGGGGTAGCGATAAAGAAGCTATTAGCTGCACCGCCTGGAATATATCATGTGTCTAACTCTGGCAGTTGTACATGGTTTGAGTTTGCAGCGGAAATTATGAAATTGTTAAACAAACCAACAAAAGTCATTCCTATTTCGAGTGAGGAATATAAGATGGCGGCAAAGAGGCCGAAGAATTCTGTTCTATGCCACGAGAAAATGAATCAATTAGGTATTCATGTAAGACATTGGCAAGAAGGGTTACGTGAATACATAAGAGAGGAGTGGGGAACGAAGGGATAAGTTGTATGTATTCATAAAGAGGAGTGAATAGGTTGAAGACGAGTATTGTAATATTGACGTACAATCAATGGGACTTAACGAAGAAATGTTTTGATAGTATCTTGAAATATACAAATATGGATGAAGTGGAAATGATTATTATTGATAATGGTTCCACGGATGGTACGAGAGATCACCTAAGTGATTTTCCATCGTTTAAAGTAGTCTTGAATGAGGAGAATAAGGGATTCGCCGGTGGATGTAATCAAGGGTTAGAGATAGCAACAGGCGATAATGTGTTGTTTTTGAATAACGATACGATTGTAACGGAAAATTGGTTAGATTCGATGATTTCTCTCTTGTATAGTAAGGAAGCAGTCGGTATGGTAGGACCGGTAAGTAATTATGTAAGCGGGGGCCAGTGTATTCCATTTGATTACACAGATATTAGTGGTATTGATGCATTTGCTACTTGCTATTGTGCAGAAAACAAAGGGAAATCAAAGCGGGTATTACGCTTAGTTGGTTTTTGCCTATTAGCAAAAAAGTCTGTGTTAGATAAAGTTGGTGGCTTTGATGAGCGGTATGGATATGGTTCATTTGAAGATGATGATTTATGTGTTAGAACAGTAAGTGCGGGATACCAATTGCGCATTGCCTTGGATTCCTTTGTACATCATCACGGCCATGCGACGTTCACGGGGAATCAAATTAATATGAACCACCTGTACTTTGAAAATCGTGCACGTTATAAAGAAAAATGGGGCATGGACTTAACGTATTATACGTATCCACGTCCAGAAATTGTGGCAATTGTTCCAGATGATGCAAAACGTATTCTTGATGTAGGATGTGGGGCTGGAGCAACAGGTCTCGAAATTATGAATCGCAACATTGGAAGTGAAGTGTACGGAATTGAGATTAATGACTTCGTTGCTAATCTTGCGAAGAATCATTACAAAAGTGTAGAGAGTACAGATGTAGAAACGCTAGATTTACCTTTCCCGACAGAGTATTTTGATGTTATTTTATGTAATGATGTACTTGAACATTTACGCGATCCGTGGAATGTTGTTCGTAAATTAGCAACTCATTTGAAGCCTTCGGGATATATTATCGGTAGCATCCCAAATATCACACACACAGAAGCAATACTCCCGCTCATGCTCGGTAGTTTCCCTTACGTCGATGCAGGGATTCTAGATCGTACACATTTGCGCTTCTTTACCCCACAAACGGTTCATACCCTATTCCCGGCAGACATCTTCGAATCATTTAGCCCAACATATGTAACAATACCACCAGACGCCACTACAAACATATTTTTCACAGCGGTGAGCCAATTAGCTAAGCAATTCGGTTATCAAATGGACCAATTTGCCGAGTACAGTTCTATTTATCAAATGATTGTAAAGGTGAAAAAGAGAGAAGTGGAAGAATGAAAAGCTTGTCTCTTACATGTGTGAGGGAGAAGTAATGAAAAAAGCCACCCGTGTGTATGTCTACTGGTGGCTCTCTATGTATCTCTATCGTTATCTGTCATATTCCATGATGTTGTGGGTTTTATTAGTATGTCTTCTTGCGGTAAATACCTTTTCCGCCAACACGTTTCCAGCCAGCTTGCATTTCGGCAGATTTGTCTACAAACTTACTGCGATCTTTCCTTCCGAACACTTTCTCTCCGATTGTATTAAGAAAAACACCGATGATTGCGGTAATTCCTATGACGAAAGTAGCTACGAGTAATACGTCAATCGCATATGAAATCATGTCCCCACCCTTTCCTTATATGGTACTTCTATTTTAGATGAAATAGCGAAAAAATGAAAGCGTTACACCTATTGGTACAACAAAGTAGAAGCGTTTTTTGGAGAAGGATATTTTTCTTTCCGTTTTTTTGAAAAAAAGTGTATATTTTTGGTTGGTTGTCATGTATAATGACAGTAGAAATTACCTTTTAACAATCATTATAATTTACTGTATTTTGTTTCAATCTTATCGCACTACATACTTATTTTATGTAAATATATGTGCTATGTAGCACAAAGGAAGAAACAATGTGCAGGGGAGAACGAACACCTTTAGGAAGAGGTTAGTGTAAATGGTTCTACTAGACTGCTTATCGTTCAGCGACAGGTTAGTAGTCACTAATAACTATCATCGTGATATGAATAAACGTGATAGCACATTATATAGAATATCTATATAATAATGCTCATTTGGGGGAGTGGGTAGAGATGGTGATATTATATAGTTCACCTAGTTGTACATCTTGTCGTAAAGCAAAGCTTTGGTTAGAGGAGAATAACATTCCGTACACGGAACGAAACATTTTTTCAGAGTCTTTATCGATTGATGAAATTAAGGGTATTTTACGTATGACAGAAAGTGGAACAGACGAAATTATTTCAACCAGATCGAAAATCTTCCAAGAATTAAACATTAATTTAGAGTCGTTGCCGCTGCAGAAGCTCTACAAAGTAATTCGTGATTATCCGGGCTTATTACGCCGTCCAATTATTGTGGATGAGAAGAGATTACAAGTAGGCTATAACGAAGATGAAATCCGTCGTTTCTTACCAAGAAATGTGCGTACATTTCATTTAAGACAGGCGCAGCTTCTTGTGAATGAATAAACACAAAATAAGCTTCTACACATAGATGTGTAGAGGCTTTTTCTTTTCTGAAAAAAGAAGCGATTTTTTGTTTCCATTCGCTACTATGTATCATAAAATAAAGTACAAGTGTAAACTGGATTATTCTCTTATATAATGATAAAATTAATGGAATGGATGTTTGCAGTTTCATTCTATAGCATCTTAGGGGTATACAGTTCCCTTCATATAAAAAGTCTTCCAAGTGAGAGAATCTTTCATGAAGAAAGGAAGAAGGAATACGTAAGCATGAAGAAGGGAGAGAGCAAATTGGATATCGAACGTATTAATGAACATACAGTTAAATTCTACATTTCGTATATGGATATTGAGAAGCGTGGCTTTGATCAAGATGACCTTTGGTACAATCGTGAGAAGAGTGAACAGTTATTTTGGGAGATCATGGATGATTTATCATTAGAGGAAGAATTCATGCCAGAAGGTCCTTTATGGGTGCAAGTACAAGCACTTGAGGAAGGAATCGAAGTAGTTGTTACACAAGCACAGCTTTCAAAAGATGGTCAAAAGTTAGAATTACCGGTTGGTACAGATAAAGTAATTGATGTACCAATTGATGAACGAATGGAGGCTCTTTTTGAGCAACATTTCGGAACTTTAGATGAAGAGTTAGCAAAAGTTTCGAATGTGCAAGAAGAACCGTACTCTTTTGTATACCGATTCGATGACATTGAACATATTATTTCGTTAAGTCATCGTCTAGAATTAGAGAGTGTGATAAATAGTTTACATGTGTTTGAAAAGCGCTACTACTTATACGTCGAATTTGACGAGGAGTTACACGGAGAAGAGGACATTGATGGAATCTTAAGTGTTATTTCTGAGTATGGTAGTGAATCAACTATAACGATTCATCGTATAGAAGAATATGGTAAGGTTATTGCTTTAGATAATGCGTTACACGTATTTCAAAAATCATTTTCTTTACGCTCTTAAGCCGGTTTCTCTTTGTGAAATCGGCTTTTTATCCCTCTTAAGGGGCAAATGGGGTCTGTTATTCGGTAGCAAGATAGTCCTATTGAATAACAGATTCTATGTAAAATTTGACATGCTGAGGTAATGGACTATGAAATTATGGTTAAAAGTTCTAGTGTTTGTTCTAGGATTCGTCGGTGTGTTGTATTTAGATCGTGTATATTGGTTTGTACTGCCAATATCTCAATTCTCAACAACTTCCATCGTTTCATTTGAAGGAATGATTAGCCTTCTCTTTATGATTTCGGTCGTCTTTGTAGCATTTATTATTTCATTAGAAAATCGAAACCCATCAAGGACGTTGGCCTGGTTAATGGTATTAGGGGCATTTCCTGTTGTTGGTTTCTTCTTCTATTTACTCGTAGGACAAAGTTACCGAAAGAAGCGAAATTATGCGAAGAAAAAGCTTGTTGATGAACAATCATTTATGCTGTATAGCGACAAGCAGCCAGCGCAAGAACATGCATACATACGCGAGCATCAGCAACGGGTGTTAACGTTAGCCCAACATTTAAGTAATACACCTATTTCAAATCATACATATACAAAGGTATTAACGAACGGAGAAGAAACGTTTCGAGAAATAATTGAAGCCTTGAAGCGAGCAAAGAATCATATTCATTTGGAATATTATATTGTTCGTGATGATCATTTAGGCAATGAAATCAAAGATATTTTAGTACAAAAGGCATTAGAAGGTATTGAAGTTCGGTTTTTATATGATGCGGTAGGAAGTTTTCAATTATCGGACGAATATATAGGAGCTTTAATAAAATCTGGGGTGCAAGTCGAAGCATTTTCACCAGTATATATTCCAATTGCCAATGACAAAATGAATTACCGTAACCATCGCAAAATCGTTGTAGTGGACGGTATTGTTGGATTTGTTGGGGGGTTAAATATTGGAGATGAATATTTAGGGAAAGATAAATATTACGGATTATGGCGCGACACACATTTGAAGTTAGAAGGGGAAGCGGTAAAGAGTTTGCAACTCATCTTCTTACATGATTGGTGTTACGAAACGGAAGAGGATATTGTAGAAGCAGATTACTTTGCACCACCAAAAGATCTTCCGTGCCACACGGGTGGCGTCCAAATTATTGCTGGTGGACCGGATAATGAGTGGGATGTGCTAAAGAAGATTTTCTTCTCGATGATTACATCAGCAAAGCAATCGATTTGGATTGCAAGTCCATACTTCGTGCCAGATGAAGATATTTTGTCGGCGATTAAAGTCGCAGCACTTAGTGGCATAGATGTACGTATTTTAGTACCAGACCGTCCGGATAAGCGTCTTGTATTTTATGCATCACGTTCGTATTTCCCTGAATTATTAGAAGCAGGCGTGAAAATTTATGAATACAAAAAAGGCTTTTTGCATAGCAAAATATTGATTGTTGATGCAGAACTAGCATCGATTGGAACTGCAAATATGGACATGAGAAGTTTCCATTTGAACTTTGAAATAAATGCGTTCTTGTATCAGACAGATAGTACGAAAAAGCTTGTAGAAGACTTTGAACAAGATGTGCTAGATTCAAATCAGTTAATGAATGAACAGTTCAAGAAACGTCGATTCTTCCTACGTTTGTTGGAATCGATTGCGAGATTATATTCGCCGTTATTATAATGTTTTATAGTGAAATAAGAGGAAAAGACAATTTTAACGATTGTCTTTTTTCTTTGTATTATGCTTCAGAAATGGCGTGATACACTAGATGTAAACAAGACTAGTGGAAAGGATGTTTATATGCTGAGTGCGGTGACAGAACAAGGAAAGAAAATATGTTTATTTGAGCATTGGTCGTGGGACGAACTTACGGCGTTAAGGAAGAAAGAAGTGTTTTATTGTGCGGTATGTAAGCATCGTGTCCAGTTACGACTAGGAAAGAAAAAACGATTTCATTTTTCGCACGTTCAAGATGCAACGTGTGATGTTGAGATGGAGCATGAATCGATGTACCATCTAGAAGGAAAACTTCAGCTCTATTATTGGCTCAAAAATCAAGGGATTGAAGTAGAGATAGAGAAGTATTTGCCCACAATCAAACAGCGTCCAGACTTATATTTCATGTATCAAAATAAACCTGTTGCACTTGAATATCAATGCTCTCTCATGAGTCAGTCAACGCTTTTGAAGCGAACAAGCATGTATAGGGAACAAGGTATCTATCCATTATGGATACTCGGTGGAAATATGTTGAAACAGAAGAAACACTCATTCTTTTCTTTATCCAACTTTCAATCCATGTTCGCTACGTATTACCATAAACAAATGCAAGTTCTCTATTATTGTTCTGACACGAAAGCCTTCTTACATATCACCCCTCTTTATCCTTTTTCAAAAATGACAGCCCTTGCTGAACTACATTCATCTCCAGCAGAGTCAATCCCTCTCTTTTCTCTATTTGAACCGAAACCAACCTCCCTTTATATGCATCACCAACAGTGGTGTGCAAAGCAGAGGAAATGGCGTATGTATATGCATCAAACAAATAATAGACAGTCGAAGCAACTTTTGCGTTTTCTATACGAAAATCATTTTTCGTACATCCCCCCGCAAGCATGTGTCCCTTTAGCTTCGTCTTTTTTCATTGAAAGTGCTCCGTATGTGTGGCAAAGCTATGTGTATATTGATATGATTAAGAGGAGAAAGATAGGTGAATGTATCACAATCTTTCAGTTGTATCGCTATTTCTTTTCACAAGTTCGAAAGGGGATTATTTCATTGCGCCAATTACCTCTAATAGAAGAGTCTGCGTACACAATAGCCATTGATGAATATGTGTTGTTTCTTGTTGAAGCAGGAGTATTAGTGAAACGGAATGAAACGACCTATGAAAAGATGCATGAGCCATCGGTCCCGTCTTGCTTGCAAGAAATATTTTCGCAAGATTCTGACATGGTAAAACGTGCACTATACATAGAGCAAAGGAATAAATGTGCACATTAGCGAATACTAAGTAAAGATTCATTATTTTAGGAGGGAATACAATGGCAAAAAAATTACCAGAGCGTCACGAAATCCCAGTAGGAATGACGTGGAAATTAGAAGACATTTTCACAACAGATGAAGCGTGGGAACAAGAATTTAAAGCGGTGAAAGAGAGCATTCCGCATATTACAACATACAAAGGAAAATTAGGTGACTCAGCAGAGACATTATTAGAAGCATTTGAAACGCAAAATGAGTTAACAAAGCGTTTACGCATTCTTTATACATATGCACATATGCGTTATGACCAAGATACAACAAATTCGTTCTATCAAGCGTTAGATGCGCGCATTAGAAACTTATACACAGAAGCGGCAAGTGCAATGAGTTACGTAACACCAGAACTTCTTGCGATTGAAGAAGAGAAAATTAACGGCTTCTTAGAAGAAAATGAAGATTTACGTCTGTACAAACATGCGTTAGCGGAAATTAACTTACAACGTCCACACGTATTATCAGCAGAGCAAGAAGCACTTCTTGCGCAAGCATCAGAAGCGTTAGGTACAGCAAGCAACACGTTTGGTATGTTGAATAACGCAGACTTAGTATTCCCGACAATTCAAGATGAGAACGGGGAAGAAGTAGAAGTAACACACGTCCGTTATTCGAAGTTCTTAGAAAGCTCGGACGTACGTGTTCGCCGTGATGCGTTCAAAGCGGTATACGATACATATGGAAAGTTTAAGAACACATTTGCTAGTACGTTAAGTGGTACAGTCAAGAAAGACAATTTCTATGCACGTGTACGCAACTATGAGAATGCGCGTCATTCCGCACTTAGCAACAATAATATTCCAGAAGAAGTGTATGATCAATTAGTAAATACAGTAAACAATCATTTGCACTTATTACACCGTTACGTAGCATTACGTAAACGTGCACTAGGTTTAGAAGAGATTCATATGTACGATCTATACACGCCACTTGTACAAGATGAGAAAATGCCTGTTACGTATGAAGAGGCACAAGAATTATTAGTGAAGAGTCTAGCAGTACTTGGCGACGAGTATGTAGATATCTTAAAAGAAGCATACGATAACCGCTGGGTAGACGTGCATGAAAACAAAGGGAAGCGTAGTGGTGCTTATTCATCAGGTACGTATGGTACGAACCCATATATCTTAATGAACTGGCAAGATAACGTGAATAACTTATTCACATTAGCGCATGAGTTCGGACATTCTGTTCATAGTTACTACACACGTAAAAACCAACCTTACGTATATGGTGACTATTCGATCTTCGTTGCGGAAGTAGCATCTACATGTAACGAAGCATTATTAAATGACTATTTATTAAAAGTAACAGAAGACAAGAAGAAACGCTTGTACTTAATTAACAACTATTTAGAGTCATTCCGTGGCACAGTATTCCGTCAAACAATGTTCGCTGAATTCGAGCATCTAATTCATAAGAAAGCACAAGAAGGCGAAGCGTTAACACCGGACTTATTAACATCACTATACTATGATTTAAATAAGAAGTACTTTGGTGAAGGCATCGTCATCGATGAAGAAGTTGGCTTAGAGTGGGCACGTATTCCACACTTCTACTACAACTATTATGTATACCAATACGCAACTGGTTTCAGTGCGGCACAAGCGTTATCGAAGCAAATTTTAGAAGAAGGCGAACCAGCGGTAGAACGCTATATCAACAACTTCTTAAAAGCGGGAAGCTCAGACTATCCAATCGAAGTATTAAAGAAAGCTGGCGTAGACATGGCATCACCGCAGCCAATTAAAGAAGCACTAGCTGTATTCGAAGAAATGTTAAATGAGATGGAAGCATTGTTGTTTGAATAGAATAAAGGAAAGCCTCTCATCACGTTGGTTATGAGAGGCTTTTTGGATTGTCGATGGAGAAAGCGGTTGAAGTGATCAAATTTCGATAGGTAATTGACGAGAAAACTCGGTTAATTATTGCTAAAGCGGAATAATCATCGTGGACGAGAGAAAAATTGTTGAGAGAAAAGAAAGAATATTAACCAATCGACCGGTAGTCGTATCAAATGGCATAACATAAAAAAGAATCTCCATGTTTTAGAGATTCTTTTTTGCAGTATTACTAATGTGTGTTTTCTTGTGTTAAAAGTAATTTGTATGCTTTTCGATGTTTGTAATAAGTAATACAAGCAGGGATACCCATTGCTGCTAATATACCAATGATACCGCCGATGAAGAATTCTCGTTCATAAATAATGTAAAGAATAAAGGGAATGAGAGCTGATATAATACTAATTAGTATATCGATTCGTGCATTGGACATTCTTCGTTTTTCACGTTCTTTATACGATTCTAAATCAGAAAAAATATGCCGCGTATTATTTTGTATATCTGTATAAAAGATATGTTTTGTGTACATTATTCCTTCAGAAAGAAGTGTCCATCCTGTATCTTCAAAGAGATTTCGATACTCTTCAAATTCGTCCTTTTTAGAAAAAATTCGATAGTCAACTTTATATGTATAGTTTCGTTGTTTCTGTTGCTGAATAGGCGCAAATACATATTGGCAACTGTCTATATCATCAGCGCTGTATCCTTTTAATACCCATCCTTCATCTAACATGCTTTGAAGCCATTGCTCTTCTTGAGTAAAACTATTAAACTTCTTGTTAATCCTTCTTAACGAACGTTTGTTGGGCATAGGAATTATTCCTCCTCTTCGTGATTGTCGGATTTTTGTTGATATTATTTAGTCATGAGTGATCGATATATTTTTCGATGTTTATAGTAAATGATAGCGGATGGAAAACCAAATAAAAGTACATTTAATATTGACGCGGTGTAAAGATCCCAGTCATATAGAATGTCTGTAAAAAGGGATACAATAAAAAAGGAAGCACTTACTAGTACCATGTTACGTGCACTCGCCATTTTGCGCTTTTCGCGTCCCTTGTACGATTCAACATCTGAAAAAATCGTACAATTTGCATCTGGCTGATTCGTGTAAAAAATGTGTTTTGCATATAGTTTATCTATCGATAGAAGTGTCCAACCTGTATCCTCAAAAATACTTTTGTATTCAAGGAAATCATCTTCTTTCCGAAATACACGGTAATCAATTTTGTATGTACGATTCTTTTGTTCTTCATATTGAATTGAATCGAAATAGTAGGTACATGGCTGTAGTTTTTCTGGATGATATCCCTTAAGTACCCATCCTTCGTTTAACATATGTTGAAGCCATTGTTCTTCTTCTGTAAAACTATTGAATTTTTTGTTAATCTTCTTTTCAGCAGGTGGATAGTACATATGTGTAGTTCCTTTCTTTTTTATATAAGCAATTTAGTTTTGTTGTGCGACAAGTGATTTATATGCTTTACGGTGTTTGTAGTAAGAAATCATCGATGGTATTGTGGAAAATAACGTTATAAAACTAACCCCACCAAACGAAGTAATTCGATAATTTAAGTAAAGGATAAATAAAATAATAAACATAGATGTTCCAATTATTATATTTTGAAGAGAGTTAGACATTCTTTCTTTTTCACGCTCGATATACGATTCTGAATCTGAAAAAATATCTGAATTTTTATTTTGGATTTCTGTATAAAAAATTCTTCTTGGCTCGTTCAATTTCTTTTTAATTACTGTCCATTTAGTCTCTTCGAAAAGGCTAATGTATTCTTCAAAGTCATCTTCATTAGAGAAGGAGCGATAATCAATTTTGTACGTGCCTTCTTTTTGTTCTTCATGCTTAATAGGTTCAAATACATAGTCGCAGTTTTCTTCTGTATCATCGGAATCGTAGTTTGTAAGAATCCATCCGTCTTGTAATAGCTGTTGAAGCCATTGTTCTTCTTTTGTAAAGTTATCAAATTTTTTCGTTTCTCTTTTTACGGCACGCTTTTTAAACATAGTTTAATCCCCTTTTTTTCGCCATGAAATTAATTTTGCTTCGCTACAAGTAATTGATAAGCTTTTCGGTGTTTATAGTAAGACGCCATGGATGGGACTGCTGATCCAAACATGAGAAAGCATAGACCGCCGACCATCGGACTTCGGTAATTTGCATAAAGGATAAATAAAATAATGGATAATGTTGTACTAACCATTATATGTTGAAGCGATTTAGACATCTTTCGTTTTTCACGTTCAATATACGATTCTGTATCTGAAAAAATTGTTCGTTTCGCATGTGGAAGAGCGGTATAAAAAATACGTTTCGCTTCTCGTCTATCAAATCCGATTACTGTCCAACCAGTCTCTTCAAACAAGCTATTATACTCCTCGAAATCCTCTTGGCTAGAGAAGGAACGATAATCGATTTGATATGTCCCATCTTTTTGTTTTTCATCTGGAATAGGCTCAAATATATATTCGTAGTTTTCTTCGTCTGGATCATCGTTGTTGAAACTGATTAGTATCCAACCTTCCTCTAACATCTGCTGGAGCCATTGTTCTTCTTCTATGAAGTTATCGAATGTTTTATAAATTTTCTGTGAATAAGCAATATTAGACATGTTTTTACCTCTATTTTCCCATAATTTTCTCCGTGAACTGGACCATGCTTTGGAATCGTTTGAATTCTGCTTGCAAGATGTCTTTTCCTTTGGCTGTAATGCAGTATGTTTTCTTTTTTCGGCTAAATGTTTCTTCTTTTACTGTTTCAATTAATTTTTGTTTCTGTAAATTGTTGAGGACACCGTATAGTGTTCCTGGAGCGATAATGAATGTACTACCACTAACATCTTCAATGCTTTTAATAATTCCGTATCCATGTAATGGCTCATGATAGAGCGCCAATAAGACTAAATACGTTGATTCGGATAAAGGATTCATTTGTTTTCACTCCTTTTCGATACCTTGACACTCGATATATTGTTACTCATACTATAAAACGCAATATATCGAGTGTCAAGATATTACAATTTTGTTTATTATTAATAACGGGCTGATCAGACACATTTTTACAGAGCTAGATTCTTTGTTACATCAGGCTTTGTAGAAGGGGGGAGTATATAAACATATGTGCTATACGATAAAAGCTACTTGACTTAATAAAAAATAGTGTTAATATTAAATCGTAATGAATACGATTTGAGAAGTGGTGTTTTTTTCGTCAGTAAATCGTAATGATTATTATTTGTAGGGGTTTCACAGGAGGAAAGGAAATGGTTAATAAGATACCAGTTACTGTGCTAAGTGGTTATTTAGGTTCGGGTAAAACAACATTGTTAAACTACATATTGAAAAACAAAGAAAATAAAAAGATAGCTGTCATTGTAAATGATATGAGTGAAGTAAATATGGATGCTTCCATGATAAAGCAAGGTGGTTTTTCACGAACAGATGAAAAGTTAGTAGAACTTCAAAATGGATGTATATGCTGTACATTAAGAGAAGATTTAATGATTGAAGTAGAGCAGCTTGTTAAGGAAGGAGATATTGATTATATCGTAATAGAGTCGACTGGCATTTCTGAGCCTGTACCAGTTGCACAGACGTTTTCTTATATGGATGAAAACTTAAAGATAAATTTAACGGAGTTTTGTAAGTTGGATACGATGGTAACAGTTGTCGATGCAAATCGCTTTTGGCATGATTTTGCATCGGGAGAAACGTTACTAGAACGAAAACAAGCAAATGATGAATTGGATACCCGTGAAGTTGTTGATTTATTGATTGATCAAATCGAATTTGCCAATGTTTTAGTATTAAACAAAATTGACTTAGTAGAAAATGAGGATGTTAAAGAATTAAAAGCGGTTCTTCTAAAATTAAATCCTGAAGCAAAGATTGTAGAAACTGTTCATTCTCAAGTACCATTAACGGATGTTTTAAATACGGATTTATTTGATTTTGACAAAGCAAGTCAAGGTGCAGGTTGGATAAAGGAATTGACTGAGGAGCATACTCCGGAAACGGAAGAGTATGGAATTTCTTCTTTCGTTTATCGAAGAAGAAGACCGTTCCATCCTGAAAGATGGATGAAATGGTTAGAGGAGTGGCCAGTTGATGTTATTCGTGCAAAAGGGTTCTTTTGGTTGGCAACTCGGAATAACATGACAGGATTATTGTCACAAGCAGGTCCTTCTATTACAATCCAAGGTGCCGGAGAATGGATTGCATCCTATTCTGAACAAGAAAGAAAGCTAATTATTAAGGATGAGCCTGAATTGTTGGAGAAATGGGATGAGGAGCATGGTGATAGGATAACGGAGCTCGTAATGATTGGTATTGATATGAATCGTGATGAAATTGAGTATTCGATAGATAAGTGTTTATTAACAGATGAAGAAATGCAACAGGATTGGACCACATTTAATGATCCACTCCCAGTATTTACAATTAGTAATTAAAATTATTAACGGATAATGGAGGAAAAAACATGAGAGTAAAAATTACATTAGCTTGTACAGAAACAGAGGATCGTAATTACATTACAACAAAAAATAAAAGAAACAATCCAGATCGTATTGAATTGATGAAATACTCCCCACGATTGCAAAAGCGAACGCTGCATAGGGAAACAAAATAAAAGCGAACCGTGTTTCCAAATTTATCGTTTCAGTTAGCTTCTCGTTCTGTAAGTTACGGAACGGAGAGTGGGGACTCCTGCGGGAATAGCGAGGAAAGTGAGACCCCGCAGGCTAGCCGAGGAGGCTCACTCTCGCCCGCGGAAAGCATCCACTCGGAGTGTAGTGTATAGATTCACTCCGATGTTATAAATTTCTATTCTTTTTGTAAGAACGGCGTAACGAAACCAATCTGACGACGATGAGAAGGGTGTTTGAGGTGATCGTTACCCCGATAATGTCTATAAGGGGTCTATCTTGAATAAGGATTAATTGTAAGACAAAGAGGGTGATGGTGTACCCAGGAAGTTCAATAAAAAAGAATCGATTTCTCTTCTTTTTATAGTCTTCTTCTGTAAAGAGGTCAGTATATTCAATGCCTGATAATAAATAACGACCAAATACATAGAAGAGAAAGATAACTGGCATAGCGAACATAAATAGAATATCAATCCCATAGTAAAGGTGAAGAGCGAATATCAAAAAACTACCTACAAGTTGAATAATAGCCCCTTCCGCAATAAATGCAAGTAATTGCTTCTGCTTATACTCATCATTTGATAAAAACTTCGTAATCCATGAGTTCATTCTTCATCAACCTCCCAAAATAAATCATCTAATGTTTTGTGTAATGCTTTTGCGATTGCAACACATAATTGCAGACTTGGGTTGTAGGCACCTTTTTCAATTAGTCCAATTGTTTGGCGTGTTGCACCAACTTGTGTGGCTAGTTGTTCTTGGGTAATACCTTGCTTCATACGTGTGAACTTGACGTTGTTTTTCATGTTACACCTTCTATACTATGTAATATATATATTGCTTATGTAATGTATATTTTACATTGAGGGTGATGTATTGTCAATTACATCCATATGAGGAAGTAACTTTTTCTTGTGATAGTTACTTTTTATTATAAAACATGACAAAATACCTATGAAAACGATATCATTGTGTCGAAACTGTGAACAGTTATGCCTAAAGTCTTGTCAAAATTAGTCGAATGATGTAATATTACAGGAGTGAAGTATTTCACAAACACATATACCCCTTTGTTTGAACGTGAAAATTTCTCCCATCCCCTGTAATGCCAATAAAGGCGTTACAAAAAAGACCCAATCATTTGATTGGGTCTTTTTTTATGATGATGAAAGGAAGGGCCCTTTCATCATCATTTATACTCTTCCGTCGATAACCTGCCAAAATGTTGCTTGATCTATTTTTTCTCGTTTTACTTTTTGTTGAAGCATAAGTTTTTTCATTTCATGTTCTACTTCAGCATAGGTCATGGAGTAGACAAGTGCTAACTCAGCTGTTGAGAATAGTGGTTTTCGTTGTAAGTATTCTTCTAGTGGTGGTGGTGATTGTGGTTGTATATCTTCTTTAATGATGTCTTTTAAGAGCTGGGCATATATATCATAAGGATATAGACCCGAAATCTTCACACCATCTTCTTCTGCATTATCGCTAAATAATACCATTGTTGGTACTTCGCATATTTGTAGCTCATTCGTTATTTTGAAATCGGATTGATAAGCACGAATGGCGACTTCTGATTGAAGGTCTGACCTGAATTCTTCGACATCTAAATTTGCTCGTTCGGCACAGTTTATAAGGATATTGATATCTTGTAAATTCGTCTTGTGCAAGAAATGTTCCATTTGTAAATGATATAAGAACTTAATTCCAGCTATTTTCCCTTGTAATTCAGCTGCCTTTAGCGCAATGGAAGCAATGTGCGGAGACGTAATTGGATTGGTAATCCATATATTATTGTCTCCATTTGGATCAGATGGATGTGTAGCTCGTTCTATTAAATACGTGAACTGGTTTAATTTCATGCTTTTTTTACAAAGTGGCGAAAGAACTTTGTTTGTTTGGACGTATGTTAATTTAAAATAGTCTCCGTATTCTACGCGTAATTTTTTTATAATTGGTTGAATTCCCCAGCAACACGAACAAAAAGGATCGAAGAAAACATAAATCTCCACACACTTTTTTGGTTGCATATGATTGGCATAGGGCATCATTGTATTTGTTTCATATGTATTTTCTACGTTCATGAACCTCACCTTAATTACACTAAAATAGTGTGTATTCATTAAGCCTTTTAACTTCAAAAAAGAATAAAAAAGAAGGAGTGATATATACCTTCTTTTATTCTTTTTTATTGTAACAATCAGAGAATATGGAAGCAAATAGTTAGCTTATTGTGTTGCTTCCTTCTGCTTTTGTAAGAAAAAGCGTTTAATCTTGTTGTCTGTTTTTCGCTTTGGGATACAATATGTTTCTAATAACGATATGAATGAAGTATATCCTGCTGCTTCGTCTGTTACTTCGTATTCTAGTTCGTAATCGTTGCATGATAAGTAATGGCTATGATCGAGAACAAGCACACCGCCTTCATATTCTGTTTCTGCACGACTTGTTGTAAGTTCTCCTAAATATGTAAGGGAAGATGGAGAAATACCTAATGCTTCAATGCGACTCGCAATTGTGCTGTTTGGAATTAGCCCCTCATCGATAATACGCATGGCTTCATCTTTTGTTAATGTTTCATGCGTTTCGAATAACCCAACGTCATGCGGTTGTTTCAATGTGAGTGTGTATGTGTTTTTTTTCACTCGAATGCGAAGGGCTGCACCGTGGTCTTTTAATGATAGCGCCTCTGTATCGAAGTAGTAATTTGTTTGAGAGATGAAGGAATTGTGCAGCGAAAATGTATCTGTTAGCAATTCGAACTCCTCTTTTGTTACTAAATTTTTGAATTCAATTTCAATTTCTTGTTTCATGACAAAAATCGTCCTTCCTGTTGAAAGATATGATATATTGTTACGTCCTATTACATATAGAATGGCTGACTTTCTACAATATAATAGCAGAAATATGAAGTGTTATGGGCTAAATGTGTTAGAATAAGAAGAGTAATGAAGAAGTGGTGGTGATAAGATGGATCGAAATTGGGAAGAGTTTTTAGCCCCGTATCACCAAGCGGTTGGGGAATTAAAAGTGAAATTAAAAGGGATGCGCTCACAGTTTGAACTACTTAAACAACATTCACCAATAGAATTCGTCACGGGTAGGGTAAAGTCTATCCGAAGTGTATTGGATAAAGCTGAAAAAAGAAATATACCACTAGAAACATTAGAAGAAATGCAAGACATTGCAGGGCTTCGTATGATGTGTCAGTTTGTAGATGATATTAAAATGGTAGTAGAGCTGTTACGTGAGCGTAATGACTTTGAAATCGTGGAAGAGCGAGATTATATTACACAAAAGAAAGAAAGTGGCTATCGTTCGTATCATGTTGTCATTGCGTATCCTGTGCAAACTATTCAAGGTGAAAAGAAAGTATTAGTCGAAATTCAAATTCGTACATTGGCGATGAATTTCTGGGCAACAATTGAGCATTCATTAAATTATAAATATAAAGGGCAATATCCAGAAGATATTCATGCACGATTGCAGCGGGCAGCTGAAGCGGCTTTTCAGTTAGATGAAGAGATGTCTTTAATTCGTCATGAAATTCAGGAAGCGCAAGCAATTTTCTCAGAGAAGAAAGAGAAAGAATAAAACTAACATATACAGAGGGTGTTGGAAAGATGAAGTTTGCTATCCAGTCAAAGGGAGATGAGTACTCCGAATCGATTAAGCGACAGATGGAACAGTATTTAGTTGATTTCGATGTACAGTTAGATGAAGTGGAACCAGATATTGTCATTTCAATTGGTGGCGATGGAACGCTTTTACATGCGTTTCACCGCTATAACCATCGTTTGAAAGAGACAAGCTTTGTAGGAGTACATACGGGTCACCTAGGATTCTATGCGGATTGGGTACCTGATGAAGTAGAGAAGTTAGTCATTGCGATTGCAAAAACACCAATTCAAGTAGTGGAGTATCCACTGCTTGAAGTAACAGTCCGTCATTTAGATGGTGGGAAAGAAACACAATACTTGGCACTTAATGAATGTACAATCAAAAGTACAGAGGGAACGCTTGTCCTTGACGTGGAAATTCGTGGGGAACATTTTGAAACATTTCGTGGAGACGGGTTATGCATGTCAACACCTTCTGGAAGTACCGCTTATAATAAAGCGCTCGGGGGAGCGATTTTGCACCCGTATATTGATGCGTTCCAAATGACAGAAATGGCATCCATTAATAATCGTGTGTTTCGAACAATTGGTTCTCCACTCGTTTTTCCGAAGCATCATACATGCGTCCTAAAGCCAATTAGTGACGTTAAATTTCAAATTACAGTTGATCATCGAACAATCGTCCATGAGGATGTGAAGTCGATTCAATTCCGTGTTGCGAATGAGAAAGTTCGTTTCGCTCGTTTCCGTCCACTCCCATTCTGGAAAAGGGTGCGTGAATCATTTGTCACGGAGTAAGAGAAAGGATTTTCGTTGTGAAGCCATTTACGTTAACATGGACTATTTCTCCTGCTGAGGCAGGAAAACTATTACGTGAGTGTTTGAGAGAAAAGCATATTTCAAAAGCAGCACTAACGGATATTAAATTTAAAGGTGGTCATCTGCTTGTTAATGATGAACATGTTACGGTTCGATACATTGTACAAGCTGGGGACGAAGTAGAAGTTGTATTTCCGCCAGAAATTCGTAGTGAAGACATGGCTGCTGAATGTATTCCACTCGATATTGTATATGAAGATGATTACGTGCTAGTTATTAATAAAGAGGCAGGTATACCGACGATTCCGTCGCGTGAACATCCTACAGGTACACTTGCGAATGCCTTGCTTGGTTATTATGATACAATCGGTCTCATGAGCACCGTGCACATTGTAACAAGACTCGATAAGGATACGTCGGGCCTCATGTTAATTGCGAAAAATCGCTTCGTACATCATTTGTTAGCAAAGCAACAAAAGACGCATAAAATCGCTCGTATGTATGGTGCCGTTGTTCACGGAAAAGTGGAGTGTGCATCAGGGACAATTGATGCACCAATTGGTCGTAAAGATACGAGTATTATTGAGCGTGAGGTGCGTATGGACGGCCAGAAGGCAGTGACGCATTATATAATAGATAGTATCGGTGAAGGTTACTCTGTAGTGACATTACAGTTAGAGACCGGACGAACGCACCAAATCCGTGTGCATATGTCACATATAGGGCATCCCTTACTTGGTGACGATTTATACGGCGGTCGGACAGATGTGATAGAACGACAAGCTTTGCATAGTAAGCAATTGACGTTTACACATCCATTCACAGATGAGCAGTTAATGTTGCATGCCGAATTACCAGAGGATATGGCACGTACTGTTACATAAGGATAAGAAAAATCCACGGGGGGATGCCCGTGGATTTTTTATTATGACTTTTCTAGTTAAATGAACGGAATTTCTCTTCGACAAGTGGCATGGAAGATGGAACGGATATGACGTCCATTTCTGGATAACGGAGTGCGCTTAAGTTACCTCCGAATACACAGCCAGTGTCAATGTTCACTGTATGATTAATGAAGCGAGCTTCTCGAACTGGCGTATGTCCGTACACAATCCATGCTTTTCCTTTGTATTGTTGCGCCCAGTCACGGCGAACCGGAGAACCGTCTGGATGCGTTTCACCTGTAATATCCCCGTACAGGACGAATGTTTGTACTTTGTTGTTTTGTTTACCAAGCAATGCGTCATTAATACCAGCATGGGCGATGACGAGTTTCTTGTCGTCTAGTTGATGATAGAGCGGTGCATGCTCGTATAGTTCAATCATCTTGTTTTTGATGTCTGTTTGTCCCGCTGAAGACAGTGCTTCATATTCGGCAACGGTCGTTTCTAGTCCGTGTGTAACTTGAACCTTTCTTCCCAAAAAGTAGCGGTATAATTTATTACAATGATTTCCTGGTACATAATAGGCACGCTTATGTACCATCACTAGTTTCCATACAAGATCAACAATGCCAAGTGAATTTGGTCCTCGGTCTGTTAAATCACCAACGAAGCCAAGTATACGCGATGGGTGAAGGGGTACACCTTCTGACCAATCATAGCCGAGCTTCACTGTTAAGGCGTGGAATTCATCGTAGCACCCGTGTATATCTCCAATAATATCTAGTTTCATTATGCGTTCCACCTTTCTCTTTTATCATAAGCGAACAAAGCCTATCTATACGAAAAAAAGAGAACGCACGTGGCGTTCTCTATTCTTTCTCTTTGAACATAAATGTTTGTGTTCTAGACCGGACGTTTAAGACGAACCCGATTGCCATCATATAGGTGGCAAGTGAACTTCCTCCGTAGCTAAGGAAAGGAAGTGTAATTCCCGTAATCGGAAGTAGTTGGATACCCATGCCGATGTTTTGGAATACTTGGAATGTAATCATGGCGATTACTCCTGCGCATATATAACTACCGAACGGATCGTTACTTTCTAAGGCAATTTGAATCATGCGATAGATGAACAGGAAGAATAAGCAAATAACAATGCTTGTCCCGATAAATCCAAACTGCTCAGCGATAACAGCGAAGATGAAATCGGTATGAGCCTCTGGGAAGTATACTTCACTTGTGCCCAGTCCTTTTCCTGTTAAGCCACCTGAACCAGACGCCATCATAGCAGTCTTAAGTTGGTATCCCTGTGTTGGATATTCCTCAGGGGATAACCAGCCATAGAAACGGTTAAGTTGGTACTGTTGTAAGATATGTGCTGTGAAAAAATCTTTATTAATAAAGTAAATTGCAACAAGAGTGGCACCAGCAGTTACAACACTACCAACAAGGATTAGTATATATTTCCATCGTATACCAGCTACTAAAATCATCACTGCAACGATGAAACTAATTACCATTGTGTTTCCTAAGTCAGGTTGCTTTGCGATTAATAGTAATGGTGGTAAACTCGCGGCGAAAATTTTTCCTAATAAAAATAAATCATCCTCTGGTCGTTTTGCTGTATATAATTGATGATGCTGAGAAATCATCGTTCCTAAGACGAGAATCATAATAACTTTCATTAGCTCAGACGGCTGGAAGTTACCAAGTCCTCCTGGTAATGTATACCAACCTGTCGCGCCATTAATTGTCTGTACTTTACCCATAACAGGGATGCCGAGTTCAAGACCGAGTAGCATGACAATTCCAATGCCGTATAGGAACCAACATATTTTCGTGTAACGGTCGAAGTCGATAATCATGATGACGGCGATAACAAAGCATCCAATACCGTACCACATAATTTGTTTTTGTATGAAGTTTTGATTTTGTAATTTAACTGGTAACTTTGGTTCTACACCTATTAGAGCCACAATACTTACAGTAGCTAATAAGAAGAGAATAATCAGTAATATATAATCAATTTTTAATTTTGAATTTCCTTTTTCCATCCTACGTTCCTTTCAACATTATTAACGTTTTGTGATATTTCTATTATATCGATGAAAACATCGTTTCACAACATAAGTAAAATGTTATCATAAAGAAGGAAAATAGAACAGAGAAAACGAGAGGGGGATATATCATGAATGATATGTTAGAACATGAGCAACCATTATTTGATGAGAAAGTGGTTGAAACAGCGATAGAACAAGAGGATATATCAACATTCAGACAAGAATTTTTGAGCTTCCTCCCGTATGATCGTATGCAGTTCTTTGCAAAGCAGCCAAAAGAAGTACGTCTGGAAATTTATAATTATTTATCACCACAAGAGATGGCGGAAGTATTCCAACATTTGGAGCAGGAAGATATTCCAATGTATGTTGATGAAATGTCACCGTTTTTCGTAGCGGATATGTTGGCAGATATGTATGCCGATGATGCGGTAGATATCTTGAATCAACTTAGAAAAGAGCAAGTTGCAAGTTTGTTAACAATTATGGATGTACAAGCTGCCCGTGAAATAAAGGAACTTCTTTATTATGAGGAACATACAGCTGGTAGTTTGATGACGACGGAGTTTATCGCCATTAATGAGAATCAAACTGTTCGTTCAGCGATGTATATTCTAAAGAAAGAAGCACCGGAAGCAGAAACTATTTATTACATATATGTGACGAATCGATATAAGCAATTAGTTGGTGTTGTATCGTTACGTGATTTAATTGTTTCAGACGACGATACGATGATTAGTGAAATTGTGAATGATCGTATTGTGACAGTATCCGTTGAGGAAGATCAAGAAGACGTAGCACGAAAGATGCGTCACTATGATTTTCTTGCCTTGCCGGTTGTTGATTATCAGCATCATCTATTAGGTATCATTACAGTCGATGATGTGATGGATGTAATGGAAGAGGAAGCGTCGGAAGACTACTCGAAGTTAGCGGCTGTATCAGAAACGGAACGAACGGACGATAATCCGTTTGTAGCAGCAAGGAAGCGTTTACCGTGGCTTATTATCCTTCTTTTCTTAGGAATGTGTTCAGCGACACTTATTGGAAAATTTGAAGCAACGCTTGAACAAGTCGCAATATTAGCTGTGTTCATTCCGCTTATTGCTGGAATGGCGGGAAATACAGGTACGCAAGCATTAGCTGTAGTTGTACGAAGCATTGCGACAGGTGAAATGGATACGGAGCAGAAGCGAAAGTTAGTATTCCGTGAAGCCGGGACAGGACTTATTACAGGAGCAGTATGTGGCGTGTTAGTAACGGGAATTGTATTCGTTTGGCATGGACATTTATTTCTTGGAATTTTAGTTGGTATTTCTATTTTGACAACATTAGCAATTGCTACATTAGCAGGAGCGGTTGTACCACTCTTAATGCACCGTTTTAATATTGATCCAGCTGTTGCATCAGGTCCATTCATTACAACAATTAATGATATGATTAGTATTCTTGTGTATTTCGGTCTAGCGACAGCATTTATGAGTTATTTAATTTGAGAAGAAAAGTTGCCTATGCAGATGGGCGACTTTTTTGTTGTAGATGAATTGGTGAAAGTGAAATTCGTACTAGCTTCTCATTAGTAAAGAGTAAAAAAGTAAACCATCGAATTATGCTTGTCCTCTCTAATAATGGTAAAATATATTTGCAAATACATAAAAATATGATATATTTATAGCACTAGGTAATAATAACTGATAATAAAACGATATAGATACCAAAACGATTACCCGTGTATACGGGAGATATTCTTCAAAAAAAGGTGGGGAAAGAAATGGGCATGAACTTACTAGAAGGAAAAACATATGTGGTAATGGGTGTAGCAAACCAACGAAGCATTGCTTGGGGGATTGCGCGTTCATTGCATTCTGCTGGAGCGAAGTTAATCTTCACATATGCTACAGAGCGTATGGAGAAGAGTGTTCGTGATTTAGCAGCGACATTAGAAGGACAAGAATCACTTGTCTTACCGTGTGACGTAACAAGTGATGAGGATGTTGCATCTTGCTTCAAAGCAATTAAAGAAGCAGTGGGGACAATCCACGGTGTTGCGCACTGTATCGCATTTGCGAACAAAGAGGAATTAAAGGGTGAGTATTTAAATACGAACCGTGAAGGTTTCCTATTAGCGCAAAACATTAGCGCATATTCATTAACAGCAGTAGCGAAAGAAGCACGCACATTAATGACAGAAGGCGGAAGCATTGTGACATTAACGTATTTAGGTGGCGAGCGTGCGATCAAGAACTACAACGTAATGGGTGTGGCGAAAGCATCATTAGAAGCAAGTGTGAAGTATTTAGCGAGCGATTTAGGGAAAGACGGAATCCGTGTAAATGCGATTTCAGCCGGTCCAATCCGTACGTTATCGGCAAAAGGAGTAAGTGACTTCAACTCGATTTTACGTGAAATCGAAGAACGTGCACCACTACGCCGTGCAACAACGACAGAAGAAGTTGGCGATACAGCGGTATACTTATTCAGTCATTTATCACGTGGGGTAACAGGGGAAAACATTCACGTTGACTCTGGGTACCACGTTTTATAAAAAAGAGGTTGTCCTTTATGGACACCTCTTTTTTTATGATATAGAAATTGTCACTATTGAAGCTGGATTTCGCTCCATCGAATTATCTTACATTATTGTCACTTCTTTGTAAGATAATTCGATGGAGCGGTGAGGCTAAGTTAGGTAAGATAGACATAGAGAATGAGAGGTAAACAGGGCATGATAATATACCTTAGTTACCGATTCGAAGGATATTATCAATCTCATTCTTTTATATACATAGGTAAGGAAGTCCATAATGGACTTCCTTTTTTGGCGTTCTAAAGTATGTAGGACAATAATATACATTGTTTGGAGATAGGTAATGAAAGGGATGAAGCATGTGGAAAAGGACAATTCTCTTCCTCTTGTCAGTGTATTAATTCCGACGTATAATCGCCCTCATTACGTAACGTTAGCCGTACAGAGTGTGCTACGCCAGACGTATCCAAATATCGAAATTATTATTACAGATGATAGTACGAATGATGCAACAAAAGAAGCACTCGTACCATTTGTAAACAGCTGTCACAATCTGACGTATATCAAAAATGACCATAACCTCGGTGGAGAGAAGAACTTTCAGAAAGTATACAGCCTCTCGAAGGGGGAATATGTCAATTATTTAATGGATGATGATTTGTTTCTTCCAGAAAAAATAAAGCGAATGATGGAGTATTTCTTACAGGATAAATTCGGAACAATCAAGCTTGTGACATCACATCGTAGAGCAATTGATGAATATGGAAGAGAATTATCAGATAGTAAATATACAGAACCACGTGCTGCACAAGAAGTGATAATGAATGGATGGATTGCAGGAAATAGCATTATTTCTGAGTTTAACTGGATTGGTGAACCGACAACGGTATTGTTTCGAAAGAAAGATTTAATTGAACCATTTGGGACATTTTGTGGTAGACAATACCGCTCTGGAGTGGACGTAGCATCGTGGCTTGTATTATTAGCACAAGGAAATATGGCTTACATACCAGATACATTAAGTTACGGTCGTTATCATGAATCGAATTTAAGCAAATCAGAGGATACTCGTTTGCGCGCCATTATGGACTGGATACACCTTATTTTCCATAGTTATAAAAAAGGTTTTTTGCGTTCTACTGTTGATCGAAAAGGCGCGATTGAATCTTGTATCCACCATATTCAGATGATTAAGCCGACCGTTGGAGAGAAAGGAAAACAAGAGCTAGCCTTTTATGCGCATCTTGTAAAACAGCAGGCAGCAGAAATGGAAGAAAAAGAAGCCTCATATATGAAAAAGTACTACCGATTTAAAACGAACACAGCAAAGCCGCTTCCGCTTGTTAGTGTACTCATTCCAACATACAATCGCCCTCATTATGTACAATTAGCGCTAGAAAGTGTTCTTCATCAAACATACCCAAACATTGAAATTATTATCGGTGATGACAGCACGAATAATGACACGAAAGAAGTACTTAAGCCTTATTTACACTGCTATCCATTTATTACGTATTACAAAAATGAACAAAATATCGGTGGAGAGTTGAATTTTCAAAAGGTATATGAGTATTCCAAAGGGGAATACATCAATTATTTAATGGATGATGACTTATTTCATCCGCAAAAAATCGAATGGATGATGGAATATTACTTAGATGATACGGACGAGAATTATAAGCTAGTGACTTCCTTTCGTCCGATTATAGATGGAGAAGGGGAAATTATTCCAGAAGGTTTGTATCAACGGTATCCACACGATCTTGTGATCAATGGTTTAGAAGCAGGAGATTCACTTGTAGAGGAGTTTAATTGGATTGGGGAACCAACAACAGTATTATTTCGCCGGAAAGATTTAATCGAACCATATGGGTCTTTTGCGGGACGACAATATTATAACTCTGTTGATGTTGCATCGTGGCTAACGTTATTAGCGCAAGGAGATATGGTATATATCAAAGATCCCCTAAGTTTTACTCGATCACACGACAATCAAGTAGGGAATCGTCAAAGTCTACGTGTTAGCACAACAACGGATTGGGTGCATGTTCTTTTCCACGGGGAGAAGAAAGGTTTCTTGAAAGATGTAGGAAAGAAGAGGAGGTCGATTGCATTATGTATGTCACATATTCATCATGTTATGGTACATTACCCGCTAACAAGTGCACAGGTACAGGAGATGATGTTCTATAAAGCATGTCTACAACAATATCTTCATACATTGCAAGAGTAGGAGGTGAAGAGGAGCATGCAACAACCACTTGTTAGTTTCTTAATGTTCACGAAAGATAATCCAGATTATGCAGATTTAACATTGAAAAGTATTGTGCTCCAGACGTATGACAATATTGAAGTCCTTATTTGTGACACAAGTAAGGATAATCATATAGAGGAATTAGTAAATAAGCAATTTAAGCCGCATTTTTCCTATATTACGTATGTTCGCAAAGAGATAGATACGAGTCAGGTTGTCCAAGCACAAGTGTTAATGAATATGGCAAAAGGAGAATATGTGAATTTTGTATGTAATGGTGATTTGTTGTATCCCCAGAGAATTGAACGGTTGATGAAATATTTCTTAGAGGATAACCAAAGAGGGATACAAGTTGTTATGTCCAATAGTGCTCACTTTAGTAATCACGGTATCGTTGCAGAAGGAACACATGGAAGAAAGAAATTATTTTTGAGAGAGAGCGTTGTGGAAGGACGAGGAATTGGAATGTTTATTCTATCGGAATCTCACCGCTTTCTAGGGACAATAACAGCGGCACTATTCCGTAAATCGGCTATTTTTTCTGTCGGAGAGCTTCATGGACACGTATATTCACTATGCTGGGATTTGGCGACGTTACTTACTGCACTTAGAAAAGGAAGTACTTTCTATGTTCCACATACATTTGTATATAGCCGCGACGAGGAGCGTGTAGCCGCACAAGAAGATAACGTATGGAATGAGTTAATAGAAGAATTAGAGATAAGTAGCGAAGTCATGAAAAAGAATGATTTCAACATGAACAAAGAGAAGACAGAGGAACTTGTAAATGTGAAAGTTGCCCAAATTGAGAATGCGCTAAAATCGATGATGGATGTTCAAGCGAGAAATCGATTAATGAAAATAAAAGGAGAGATGGAAAGTCTTTTGCAAGAAATAAGATGACAGAACGAGAGGTGTTGCGATGAGCATTCAATTGTTTATGCCGACGTTTCAAGTAGAAGAATGTTTGAATGAAATACGCGAATGTTTGGAAAGTGGTTGGACTGGTATCGGATATAAGACAATTGAATTTGAGAAAGCATGGAGTGCGTATACGGGACATCCATATGCACATTTCGTTCATTCGGCGACGGCTGGTTTACATTTAGCGGTAAAGCAGTTGAAGATGAAATATAACTGGACGGATGAGGATGAAATTATTTCGACGCCACTCACATTCATATCGACGAATCATGCAATTTTGTATGAAAAGATGAAAGTAGTTTTCGCGGATGTAGATGAATATTTATGTCTTGATCCAGCTGATATTGAACGAAAAATTACGCCACGTACAAAAGCGATTATGTACGTCGGAATTGGTGGTAGCGTTGGGAAATATGAAGAAGTTGTGGCACTATGTCAAAAATATGATTTAGCACTAATTCTTGATGCAGCGCATATGGCAGGGACACGCTTTAAAGGAGAAATACCTGGAAAAGAAGCAGATGTTGTTGTGTATTCATTTCATGCGGTGAAGAACTTGCCAATGGCGGACGGTGGTATGGTTTGTTTCCGTGACAAAGAAGACGATGAACTATGCCGTAAATTAACATGGTTAGGCATTAACAAAGATACATTTTCTCGGACAGATACGAAAGGATCCTATAAGTGGAAATATGATGTGGAGCATGTTGGTTTTAAGTATCACGGTAATTCTATTATGGCAGGCATTGGTTTAGTACAGCTAAAGTATTTAGACCGTGATAACGCATATCGTCGCCAACTAGCGAATTGGTATGATGAGGGATTAGCAGCTAGTAAGATTCATACTGTAGATATTCCATCAAATTGTGAATCATCGAGGCACTTGTATATGATTCTTGTGAATAATCGAGATGAGTTATTGCTAGCGCTCAACCAAGTTGGTATTTATCCAGGAGTGCATTATCAAGATAATACAGCATATCGAATGTATAGTGATGGGAGAGGGACGTGTCCGAACGCGCATCGATGCAGTGAGCAATTAATGTCGTTGCCAATGCATTTACAAATGACAAAAGCGGATGTTACTTATATTTGTGAGCAAGTTATCACATATGCGAAATAAGGGGGAGAGAATGATTCGACACATTGTGGAGAATAGTGAGATTAGGCTCCGAGAAATTGAAGTGGAGGACTTGGAATTTATTCGTCAATTACGTAATCATGATGATATTCGGAAGTATTTTATTAACCAAGCAATTATCACGGAAGAACAACAGCGGAAGTGGTTTCTATCTTATGAGCAGAGTACAACAGATATTATGTTTGTCATTGAAGAGAAGAATAATGATAATCGTCGAGTTGGAACATTGGCACTTTGTAACGTAGATATGGGGCGTAACTTTGGTGAATTAGGCAGAGGAATGATTGGGAAGGAAGGACGGGGCAATAACTACTACAAAAAAGCGATGACAATGCTTTGTCATTATGGTATTCAAGTGCTTGGCATGAAGACGTTGTACGGGGAAATACTGGAATTTAATGCTGTACCGCTGAAAGTTGTGCCGACAATCGGTTTTGATTTTACGGGGAAAAAGGATGATCTTGTGTTAATTGAATTGAATATAGAGCGATTCTACGAGTGGAACGAAGCGTTCTTAGCGGATGTGACGACTGGTGGTAAGGAAGCGTAATAGATACGGGGATTTTTGCATCCGTATCTTTCTTTTTATAGGTGGAAAAGAGGTGCAGAAATGAAGGAGAGTGGTTTGCCGCTTGTTAGTATTTTAATCCCGACGTACAATCGTCCGGCACTATTGCAAGAGGCGTTGGAATCGGCAATAGATCAGACGTACCCACATACTGAGATTGTTATTAGTGATGATAGTACAAATGATGAGACGGAGAGGCTCATTCGTGAGTATTATGCACCGTATTATCCGCACATTCGTTATAAGAAGCAACCGAAGACGCTTGGGGGGCTTCGGAATAATCAATTTTTGCTGGAAGAAGCAACTGGTGAATGTGTGAATTATTTAATGGATGATGACTTGTTTGCACCGACGAAAATAGAGCGAATGATGGCGTTCTTCCTAGAGGATAAAGAGGTGAAGCTCGTTACCTCTCATAGACAATGTTTCTTTGGGAGTGGGATGCATCGTTTAATGACATCGACGGTCAAGAAGCATTATGAGGAAGATACGATTGTTGACGGAATTGAACTCGGAAATTATTTGTTAATGTACAATCATAATATTATTGGAGAACCGACAACCGCTTTATTTCGGAAGCGAGATTTACATGTACCATTTGGAACATATGAAGGGAGAGAGTACGGATGTAACGTGGATAAAGCAATGTGGTTACATCTATTACGCCAAGGAAAAGCGGTGTATATTGCAGATACGCTAAGTTATTTTCGTCTACATCAAGGACAACAATCAAAGAGACAACCCATTTTATTGAAAGGCTTAGAAGACTATGCGCACGAGGTGACGGCTAGTTATCGGTGTGGTTTTTTGCAGGGGGATGGTCAGTATAAAAAGGCACTTTTGAAAGTATTAGAGTATGCTTGCTACATTGGAGAAGAGCATGGATTAATAGATAACGAGACGTATAAAGGTGTGATAGAAGCAATTCAAATGGAGTATAACGAGGTTGCCTACTAGGCAAAAGCGGAAAAATATTCCCTCTCTCCTCTTTGGGCATGTAGCAACTATCTCTTTCTATACATATGAATAATAAAGTCTAAATCATGGATGAGAGCGGAGGAGAAAGGAGTGAGATAGGCATGAAGGTGAACCACACGTTATTTGATGATGTAAAGTTAATCGATCCGACCGTTCATAGTGACCACCGTGGTTTTTTCAAAGAACAGTACAATGAACAGACGATTCGAAAGGTTGGTATTACATGTACGTTCGTTCAAGATAATGTCTCGTTTTCGAAGGAGGCAGGAACACTTCGTGGATTGCATTTTCAACGAGAACCGAAAGCGCAGGCGAAGCTAGTCAGTGTCCTAGCTGGTGCAATATATGATGTGATTGTAGATCTTCGTCATGAATCACCAACATTTAAGCGGTGGCAAGGATATGTATTAAGTGAACATAATCACCGTCAGTTATTTGTGCCACGAGGATTTGCACATGGATTTTGTACATTAGTGCCAAATACAATCGTCATGTACAAAGTGGATGAATATTATTCGAAAGAGCATGATAGTGGGATCTATTGGAATGACAAAGATTTGCAAATCTCATGGCCAGTAAGCGTGCCAATCTTATCAGCAAAGGACCAACAGTTACCTTTGTCGGCGCATACAGATGCTAATTTTAACGATGGGGATGGAGCAAAATGAGAATTTTAGTAACAGGTGGGGCAGGATTTATTGGTAGCAACTTTCTTCACTATATGACAACGAAATATCCAACGTATCACTTTATTAATTATGATGGATTAACATATTGTGGGAATGTAGATAACGTGAAGGAGCTAGTAGCAAAGCCAAATTATACATTTGTTCACGGTGATATTCGAAATAGCGCGTTATTCCGTCATGTATTGAAAGAACATAAGGTTACGCATATCGTTCACTTTGCGGCAGAGTCACATGTGGACAGGAGTATTACAGAACCGAGTATTTTCTTCGATACAAATGTCGTCGGTACAAGCGTGTTGTTAGAAGGAGCATATGAACATGGAATTGAGAAATTCGTTCATGTGTCCACGGATGAGGTGTACGGAACACTTGGTAGTACGGGATTATTTTTAGAGAGTACACCACTAGCCCCGAATAGTCCGTATTCTGCAAGTAAAGCGGGTTCTGATTTAGCGGTTCGTTCGTACGTAGAGACATATGGATTGAATGCGTGCATCACACGTTGTTCAAACAATTATGGCCCTTATCAATATCCTGAAAAACTACTGCCGCTCCTTATTACTAACATAATAGAAGAGAAAGATCTGCCTATTTACGGAGATGGTAAAAATATTCGAGATTGGCTTCACGTTGAAGACCATAACCGAGCAATTGATGTTGTTTTGCATCAAGGGGAAAAGGGAGAAGTATACAACATCGGTGGGAATAATGAGCGGACGAATAGTGAGATAGCAGCATTACTTCTTCAAAAAATGCAACCGGCTAAGAGTGAAATTACATTCGTAGCGGATCGACTTGGTCATGATAGACGTTATGCAATCGACTCTAGCAAGCTACAACGTGAGCTGGGATGGAAACCTTTCTATTCTTTTGAAGAAGGGCTTGATGAAACAATTGAATGGTATCGAACAAACGTAACGTGGTGGAAGAAATTAAAGAGATAACATATACAGGTTCATTCGTCCATATGAAATTATGAAAATCTGTAATGGAGTGAAAGCTTTGTGAATATGGTAGTAACAGGTGTTACTGACATGCCTAAGCTCACCTATGTGCAAACGATGGCAAGCCATGTTACACGTAGCGAATATATGTCTAATCAGGTAGTTATTTCGTTGCCAAGACGAATGGAGATGTTGAGAAAGAAGAGAAACGGTAGTTACCGTAGTGAGGCTAAGGAGGAAATAGTGTATGAATAAAAAGGGAAATAATCGCCCGTTAGTGTACATTACAGAGCCAGCTGTGCAGAAGGTATCACGAAATATGCAGCAATCATTTTATTCACGTCCTAATAAGAAAGTAAAGCAACCTACACAAGAAACAGAAGTAGTGCAACCGATTGAGGATAAACAAGAGGTTGAGCAGAAGCATGTTGAAGAACAAAAGCAAGTAGTGGAATCGAAGCAACATCTATTCGAAGAAGTAACAAAGCGTTCTATTTATGAAGAGTTAGAAGAGCTGCAAGAAGATGTACCTGTACAGGAGCAAGTGATAGAACAACCGACGATGAAGAGCGTGACGGAAGAGGTTGAAACAAAAGAAGTGGAAGAAGTAGAAGTAGCTAAAACAGAGGATGCAGAGGTAGAAGATGAAGAGGTAATTGCTAGAAAAGCATTTAAGGACATGACAATGGAAGAGAAAGTATTGTTTATACTAGCTCGGCCACATTATATCCCAAAAGTGAAATGCCGTGTGAATACAAGAAGGAATTGGTATATCGGGTATATCGCCCAGTTGAAAGATAACGTTGTCTATTTGAAAATCCCAACACGATTAGAACCAATTTCGCTTCGCCTTGATGATATTCAATCTATTCAAATGATCGGCACACACGAATCATAAAAGGGTGGTAGATGAAAATTCATCTACCACCGAATGTTTGTTATGCTTTACGTTTGCATTACATGCAAGGTAGTGCTACATCACGTAAACATTGGATACCGCAGAAGCAGCATAAGTCAACTGTGATGCATGTGTTTGTTCCAACAAGTGTAGATGCTGGATTGTTTAAGAATACGCCGAGCGCTGTTCCTGGTTCGCTAGGATTTTGAACCGTGCCGTTCAATGCAACTGCGAGTACGCGCAGTACTGCACAGCAACCGTCGATGCTTTCTACTCGGAAGATGAATGAGCGAGCTAAACCTGTTGTAGCTCCAGTGTTCGAGAAGAATGCCTCGAATGGACAACCGTTTTTATTTAATAAAGTAAATGGTCTAGTGTTAGCAATTGGTAATGATGGATTTGCGCCTAAGAATGGAAGGTCGCACCCATTTGAACAGCAGCTTGAGTTTGCGCAGTCTTGTAAGTCGTTAATAAAACATACTACGTCGCATACACAGCTACCTGATCCGCAAGAGCCGTTACAAGAATGACATGATTTTCCTTTTGAACCAGATCCAGTACAAGATCCAGAACCACTATGACTTGATCCCATTGAATTCACTCCTTATCGTGAAGTTTGATTACATTAATAGAATATTGAGAAGGGGCACAAACGGTTACTGCACAACGGCCCAATTTGTGGAATTGGGCCAGAAAAGGGTGGATAAGCAGGAACGGGCTTGTACAAGGCGGGACTCGGAACAAAAAATCTGGTAGGACATATGATAAATCTTGGGTATGTGACATATAGTGTGGAGGGAAAGGAAGAGTACGACATGATTATTCATAACTGGTATATGTTTATGTTGCTTGCTTTCGCAGTATTTCGATTGACAAGGTTAATTGTATTCGACAAAATCACCGAACCGTTCAGAAGTTTGTTTTTAGATGATGTCGAAGTAAAAGGGGAGGATGGCACGGTTACGACGTATGTGAAACCGAAAGAAGGTGCCATTCGTGGATTCTTTGGGGAATTACTTAGTTGTTATTGGTGCACGGGAATATGGTGTACGATTTTCTTATTTTGTCTGTATTGGTTCTATCCAACAATTGCCTCACCGCTTATCCTTGTACTAGCAATTGCTGGAGTAGCAGCTATTATTGAAGCAATTGTGTCAAAGTTAGTTGATTGACATGGTTAACGAACGAGCTGTTACTTTCATATGATAGAGGTATATTTGGAAAGGAGACGATATACATGATGAAATCAGGGTATGAAAAACATGCATTTATTCAATCTGTTCGACCATTACAAAAACCACAATCGTACTTAACGAAAAAGGGGAATTGCGGTTGTAGTAAACCGAAAAAGGTAGGGCCGAAAAAGGAAGGACAAATGTAGCCTGCCTTCTTTTTCATTTGTTCGTTTTTATATAAAAAAACTCCCCTCCTCAACTGGAGAGGAAGGGAGACTGTCCATACGGAATATCGGAATCTAGATATTCTTTCTGTTAGGCATGCCTTTTATTTTACTGCAATGACTGGAGGAAGCGGGAGGAGTAAGTCGTTCTACCACGCCTCATTTGCGGGATTGAAATATATAGTGTTTCTTGTGCACGCGTCATCGCCACATAACATAATCTTCGTTCTTCTTCTAGTGGTGCATGGTCTCCGTTACGCAATGATTCTAAGGCGTAATCGTGCGGAAGGGAGCCATCCACCATACTTAATAAGTATACGTGTTTGTATTCTAGACCTTTTGAACGATGAATAGTTAAAAGGGAAATTGCTTGTTTGTATTGCTTGCTTAATTTCTTCATTTCTTTGTTCTTCGCAATCATATCATCAACATGATCGAGCAGTTGCTTAATGGTTGTGAACTTTCGTGCAACTACTTTGAAGTCACGTATATCATCAGAACCTTTATCCATGACATTCCCTTCATTTCCTCGCTTCTTCACGAAATCAGAGAACCCCATATCCTTCTCAATCTTCTCAATCGCAACGGCAGGAGAAAGTTTGTGTAAGCCTTTAAATAGAGGCACAAGTTTCTTCAATTTGCGTTGTTGGAAGGACTGTACATTCGTTAATTTTCCTAATGCTTCAATGTAGGAACAATCTTCTAAAATACTGAGTGCCTTAACGTCTTGTAGTGCCGATTGCTTTAAGAATAAGGATACTAATAAGTGTTGCAGTGCTTGTTCATCATTATCATTGACACTAAGACGAAGGAATGCAAGTAAACTCTTAATCATACGGCGTTCGTAGAAAGATTCGGCGTCTTGTTCAATAATAAATGGAAGGCTCGACTGTGTTAACCGTTCAAATAATGCACGAGAAGCTGTATTCGTGCGATACAAAATCGCAAAATCAGACGGATTTGCTCCCTTTTCGATGCGTTCTTTTATATCTTGCACAATCATCGTTGCTTCTTCCTCTTCATCATATGGGAAGAAGAAAAGTGGTGTTTTGTCGCTATCGTACTGTGCTTTCATTTTCTTCGCACGGCGCTTCTTATTAAGACGAATGACGTTGTTTGCTGCTGATACAATACGGTGGCTAGAGCGGTAATTTTCGCTTAGCGTAATGATTTTTGCATCTGGATAATGCTGATCGAATTCAAGGATAAACGTTGGATCGCTACCACGGAATGCATAAATCGATTGATCATCATCACCAACGATACATAAATTGTTCGTATGACTTGATAATAGGCGAATAATTTCATATTGCACGGTATTAATATCTTGGAACTCATCGATTAAGAAATAGTGGAAACGACGCTGATAACGGGCAACTAAATCAGGATTATTCTTTAGTAACTCATAGCACCCATACAGCATATCGTCAAAGTCAAAGTAGCCGTGTTGTTGTTTCTCTTCTTCATATCGTTTGTATAAGTAAGAAACGGTCTCTTCCCACTCATCTGCTGGCTTAATTGACTCAGGCGACGTAAGTGTATTCTTCCAATAACTAATTTGCTGCATCGCTGCGTCAAAGGCGAATTCTTTCTCATCTAAGTCCTTTTCCCTTGCTATTTCTTTCATAATACGATCTCGTTGCCATTCGAACTTCAGTAAGCGAGAAGAACCCCAGCGTACAGAATCATGATGCAAAATGATTTTGTAAAATAAGCTATGAAATGTTCCAATTACGACGTCTTGTACATCTTGTCTCGTTAACATTGGGAAGTGATTGATACGCTCTTTCATTTCAGCAGCTGCCTTTGCTGTGAAGGTCACAAGCATAATAGACTTCGCTGGAATGTCCTTCTTCGCAATCATATATGCTGTGCGTGCGGTTAATACACGCGTCTTCCCACTTCCTGCCCCGGCAAGAATAAGGAGAGGCCCTTCTGTTGTTGTGACTGCTTTATATTGCTTCTTATCTAATGGAAAGTTCGTATCATCCGAAAGAGAATATTGCTCTTCGTGTATTTCTTCCATGAAAGCAGGAATCTTCTTAACCGTTTGTTTCGCTTTCCATGTAACAGTGTCTTCTTTTGTATCTGAAATTGCTCGTCCTGTTGGGATACGGAAGCCATTTTGTTCTTTGTACGAAACTTCTGTTTCTTTTTTTTCTTTTTTGGCAGGAACAGAGAGGTGAGAACATGCCGCATGTGCGTCTTTGTTTGGATGATAGAAATACGGTGCGCGCTCAATCCCAAGATAAAACCGAACTGGGGTATGGCAATGGACGCAACTTACATCATCCCGAAGACTAGCTTCATAGATAATTTGATAGGAATCTCGAGACATTGTTTCTAGTCGTATCTCCTGTTTATTATAATGTGCGATATCCATGAAAAGCTCTCCCTTGTTAAATAGTGATACAACAAATCATATCAAATAACAGAAGGAAACAAAAGAAGCATAAAATTTCAGAAAATTCCGTTTGTATGTTATAATGAACGTAGAAAGGCGGTGGCAAGATGGGATACTTACCTCCAATTTTTTATGACCAAAGCAATGTGTATGTGAAGTTAACGGACAAGCGCCTACACGATCCGCTGCAATTTCATCCAGTTAGACCTGTCTATGTGGAAACGAAATTACGAGAACCGAAGGACGAATGGTGGTATAAGAGAGAGAGCGACAAACGAGTATCCAAGCATCTACCATCCACGAACTTCAGCAACATTACAGGAAAAGGCGTGTTGTTTGATCAGTTCGCATAAGCAGAGAAAAGAGGCAGAACGAGGACGCAAGGTTCCCTGTTTTATGTCTCTTTTTTTGTGAATCTTAGCAAAAATTTTCTATTTCGAAAAAATTTTTCGATTTTTGAAGGAATATGATAAATTATGTCGAATTTTCTATACTTTGTGTGCTATCAAGAATCTTTATGCAAACGAGTAGGGGGAAATTAGGTTGAAGAAGAGAAGGTTAGGTACAATGACCTTAGCATTTACGATGCTAATGGGCTACAGCACAACGGCTTATGCCAACACGGAGGTAACTCCAAAAACAAATGAAGGTGTGGAAACACACTACGCAACAGGGGAAGAAGTTCGCGCGAATAAATACTTCCAAATGGAAACAGAAGTATTGGAACAACCGAAGGAATTACATGATGTATTAGAAAAGCCGGGAGCACCAAAGGCAGATTCAGCACCTGCTAGTGGCGAAATGAAGGCAGACGTCCAACCAATGCCAACGCCAAATGTCATGTATTACATGTCAAGCGCAGCGTATTCAGACCATGCAGTAGGTCAGGAAATTGGTGGATGGAAACTGATTGAAGATACGTATACAGATTTCGCAACATCATTCTCAGGCCAAATCTATCGAAAGCCAGCAGAAAATGGTCTTTTCTCTTATGCCTTCGCATTCCGTGGTACAGCGGAAAAGATGGATTACGTTGTGGACCTTCGCACAGTTATGTTAAATAATGCGAAGTTACAATTAACATCAGCAGAGAAATATGTAGAAGAGCGCCTTGCGAAATATGGTCCAACGATGAAAGACGTGAAATATACTGGTCACTCGTTAGGTGGATACATTGCATCATGGATTGCATCGCAAGCACAAGATGGTGTATTACCAAATGGTAAAATGAAACCGTTCTCAGCACTAACATTTAACGCACCGGGACTATCACCAAACGTTATTCCAATTTGGTACCCATCAAAAGACTTCAAATTTGAAGTAGCATCAAAAATTGTGCGTGACAAATTATACCGTTATGATAAAGTTATCCATAACTACCACATTAAATGGGATCCAGTTGCAATCTTCGGTGACAACTTAGGAATCGTGAAAATCTTCAACGCGAAAGACACATACACGAACCCATTCAATTATCATAAGTTAGTACGCTTCTCTGAAATTGATTTAGGGGCGTAATACGTAAAAAGAGGAAGGTTAGATGAATAAAAATATGATAAAGATACTGGCAATTGTCGTAAGTATTTTTATAACGATAGCACTCATTTATTTCATCGCAACAAAAGTTTCAAGCTTTATGAAAGACGCATCCGAGCCAGTAGATGATGGACAGCGTGAGGTAATTGCGTTCCAAGACATCGATCTGAAGTTACTTTCAGAACAAAGCAATCATGCGCTAGTCGATTCGATTAGTTATACAGTTGGTTCTAATGAGAAGAAAGTACGCTATGAGATGTACCCATCGTTCTTCCAGTTACTAAACAAGCACACAACTAACGTACACGAGGAAGAACAACCGAATACATTTAAAGTCTATATCAAATTCGCCAAGCGTCCGAATATCAACGCCGTAACAGACAACGATCCACGCCTTAATGGAAAAGAATGTACAATATACATCGACAAGTCGTTGCTGCAACAAGTAGAGAAAATCGGACCGGGAAGTTGATTACTAGATAGCGAGAAGAAGGCAAGCTTTGAGAGAGGCTTGTCTTTTTTATCCTATAAATTGACCAGAAAAGTTGTTTTGTACTAGTTTAGACGTGTGTCCGACGTAAAGTTACATTAGATGAGAGAGGTAAAGCAACATGGAATATGAGTATGTAGTACGTTGGTGTTCATTCTGCAATCAAGGATGGATTCACATTGTGATAGAGGACATTGTTCAACTGGAACGCGAGCGCCGGAAGAAGGGCGATGCATTTCATTTAGCATTATTCGAGGAGTTTTTAGAAAAGGTAAAGGGAGAATACGATGATTATTCCTAAATTATATGATTTGTTCATTCTAGAGGAAGAATGGGGCAAATACGAGAAAGATTTCAAAGTAACAGTTGAAGCATTCATAGGTAGTAATGGAAAAGAAGAACATGAAGAAGTATTTACTTTCTATGTGGTTAGTCCTACATATTTAGATGTAGTAACAGCAAAGTCTTCTGTTGAAGTAGGACGAGGACTAATCATTATGAAAGATTTCAATATAGGTGTAGTGGAAACGCAAATTACTAGATTATTACCCCATTGTTCAGGAGATACATGGGAAAAGGTATCTATGCTGCTGAATAGATATGGATACGGGGAGTATGAAAAACATCCGTTTTTATGATTAAGATAGATGAGAAGAAGGTGAGATGAAGTGATGGAGAAGTATGAGAAGAAGAAACAGCATTCTATTATCATTAGTACGAACAATGCATTTAATGAGGAGGAAGGTTCTTATGAGATAATTATGAACACAATTAGCAAAGTCGTTCACTTCTTGGATCAAGAGTTTTCTTTATATGAATATCATAAATGTAGATCGAAGGTATCTTTACCTTTTTACGTGGAAGAGAAAGGAATCTTTACTAATAAAATAATTGGATTTTGGCCGTTACATCCTTCAGAGGTGGACAAAGAAGTTGTTTCGGATATGTATATTATTGGTGATAAAAACATAGAGGGATTTTTAAGAGATATACATGAAAGAAAATTCGATTCAATTACGGAGCTGTGGGATTACTTCGAAGATAATTGTGCAATTATGTGTCAAATATATGACTCGGCACATATTGAAGTGCATTCGAAAGATATAGCGATTATTACGAAGATTGATCAGCTTATTGAGTAGAAAAATTAAAGCTAAGATTGTAGCGATAAATATAGTAGGGCATAGAGGAGATACAAGCATGAAACATATGGAGGATATCTACAATCAAGTAGATTATTTAGAAGAAAAATATCCATACTTTATTCCCCAGCAACAAACAAAGTACTTACACATGTAAACAATACGATAGATAAAGTCTATGAGATTAATGGTGAAGAAGTTTGCACGATGCAACAATTTTTCCAGTGGACTAAGCATACGTTGTCGCAAGACCCACGCTTAAGTGGACATGTTAATTTCGATGGTTTGAATGATTCAATATGGGGCGGATTCACAGAGGCCCGTGAAGAAAAAATAGCAATTGTATGGCATCATTCGCATCATATAAGGAATCATGATAGGACGAAGTTTGGAATTCTTGTTGAATGTTTTGAGGAAATAGCGGAAGGTCTTTTGTCAGAAGAATATGGAATAGAGAAGCCAACAACGTTGGAGGTCATATTTTTAGGTGAGGAAGTGCAATACGGGAAGGCTTCAACGAATTTGTACATTAGAGAAGTATAAAGGTGCACTCCGCCATAGCATTACAGTAGGAATGTCGATAGAACAAGCGAAAAAACGAAAAAACTTGAACCTAGGTTAACCTATCATGAAGGTGAAGGAGCCTATTATATAGAAGATGTTGAAGGTGTCGTAATTGAAACAGATGTGAATGGTGCGACGATAGAAATGATTACAGTATATGTATAAAGTTTAATGAAGGTTGATTGGTGGGGAGAAAAATGAGCATGAAATCATATGAAAGAGCAAAAGAGCTGATTTTGAGTAACGACGAATTGGGAGATTTTAATGACGGTGTTTCACATGAATTAATAAAATTGGCCGAGGAAAAGATAGGCTTGAAGTTTACTGGTTCATATTTAGATTTTCTGCAAACATTTGGAGTTGGGGATTTTGGATCGCAAGAAATCTATGGAATTATTCATGAAGACTTTGAGAATTCATCTACTCCAGATGCGATTTGGTATACGTTAACGGAACGAAAGGAAGGAGATTTTCCTAATCACCTTCTTGTTATTTATAATACTGGATTTGGTGAGATTTTTTGTTTAGATTACAGCAATCTTGATGATACACAAGAACCGAAAGTAGTGGCTTATTCTCCAGGATTTGAATTAGAAGTTCAAACATACGAATTAATTGCAGATACATTTGGTGACTTTTTACTAGCCTTAGTGGAAGAAGAGCTGGAAGAAGCTGATGATGAAGATTTCGATTGATATATGAGCTGGTGCTGACTTGATAGTGTTTCACATCATTCATGGGTAAACATTATGTCTAAATGGAGGGGACAAAATGAGATGTTGGATAGAAATAATAGACAATGCCTTTTCTTATTTTCCATCTTTTTTTTGAAGAAATGGCTAGAAAGCATGTTGGATATGTCCCGAAATTAAGTTTAGTTAGTATGACAAGTACTATGGTATTTTATAAGCAAGAAAGAGAGTTATTTCTCCGTTTATGTAGCAAATTAATAGCAAGGTTAGTAGAGAAAGAAGAGATGAAGGAATATCGTTTCTTCTTGCTTTGTGTGGCAGAAAGAGGCCATGAAAGCCCGAGGTTTTTTAATTATTATAAGTTATGGAAAGGACTAGGACGACGTGTTGACCTTCGTAATTTTCATCTAGGGCCAGAAGTGGAGTATATAGAAGATGGAGAGTTACGTTATGTTAGTATCGCTGAATGCACTGTTAGTGATGTGCATAGCGCTATGAAGCTAATGCTTAGTAATTGTAGCAGTTTTGTGATTTTCTTCAGTAAAAGGAAAGATTGTATGACGGAAGCATTTATTCGATCCTTAGTAGAAAAAGTGTACATAGATGGAGAAATAAATTGCTTCAAGCTTGCGTTAACTCGTTGTCTCGAAGGTGACCTTGTATTCAGATGGGGAGATTCTTCGGAGGAATGTGAGTTAGCTATTATCATGTTAGAGGAGTATAAACAGATATTTAACAGTGTTTCTTTTCATGATGAATAAATGATGGAACAACTAATGAAAATAAGCCTTTTGAAACAATTGAACAAGAGAGAACACATGAAGACTGGATACATTGTAAAGTGGAGAATACTATATTTTATGGGTATGGTGGACCTATGAATTTGGCAGAATTACTTCAACTATTTAGAGGGTATTGCGAATAGATGATTAAAGTTCGGAATATTACGTGATAGAAATAAGCTATATGATGAATCATTCTAGCAGAGAGAAGATGTGACGAAGATGAAAAAAACAGCTTTTTGTCTAAGGTTACGTGGTGAGACGTTCTTTCGTGATGAGCTTTGTTGTTTAGGATGGCAATTTGCAGAGATATTGACGCGTCTTATCGAATATACGGAAGGTCATCATTGGTATGTATTTGATGTAGCAGGTGGTGGTCACGTCTCTTTTCTTGAGTTGTTTCCAAGGAACTCGGAAGGAATGTGTGTTATTTGTTCCACGGAAGAGTTAATACAGAAAGTAAAAAAAGTGAATCAATTCGAATCCGGAGTATTCATTGCTATCAAAAAGGGTGAACCCGTGGAATGGGATATTCATTATTTACCAGAAACAGAGGAAGAGGAAGGATTACAGCATCCCCTTGCTGCGATAGAAATTCGCCTTTTTGATTTTTCTTATTTTGAGATATACGGGAATGACTTGGCTGTGGAAAGAATGTTTCAAATGATGGAGAGATAGACTTTAGTAGTACGTATTGATATACAGAGTGAGTGTTCAAACGTATTATATGAATAGGGAAGTAAGCAACGAAGAGGGGATGTACAGAATGAGCAAATATACATTTAATATAACGAGAGACAGTCTATGGAAGGGATGTGTCCTAAGATCTATTGCGTATGCGATTGGTACAGCTCAGTATCCAGAGTTTTCAAATGAAAGCTCGTGGGACGGTTTCAATTACAGTATGCAAGATAGTACGGGAGCACGCGGTACAATTACCTTCCATCCAGATTACTGTATCGTGGCATTTCAAGATTTACATAGTGAGCGATGCCAAGCATTGGAAGAAGCAACTCATTATATAAGAGATGCATCAGAAGCACTTATTCAAGTGGCGGAAAAGGAAGCATTTCAATACTTATTGGATGAAGTAGAGGGAGAAACGATACCGGTTGTGACAACCGCGTTTTGGATAGAAGATGATAAAGCGTATTCGATGGATACATACGAAGACTTCGAAGAGCATAGTGGGTCATTAGCAGATATACTATTAGTAGACTTTGAAACAGCAAAAGAAGTTCTTGAAGAGGAATTTGAGTTTGAAGAGGAACAGATGCATGTATTGGAATCTCTCTATGAAAGAAAAATTAGCTATCCTAATGAGCGAATTATTCTGTCGAAGCGAGAGATAGCGATGCTTGGAGCGGAAGATCCAGAAGGCTTGGAGGAAAGTCGTGAATGTTTCGAAGAAATGAATATTTATTGGGGAACGGAAGAGGACGATGAGTAGTAGTATTCTTACATTATTAGATGGGATACAGAAGCAGTCTGACTCTTTAATGTTAGATAATTTCCATACAGATCTTGCCCAAACGAAAATAAGCATTCTCCTAAAAGATGAAGTGGATTGGATAATTATTTTCCAGGTAGTCGGAGTAGACAAACTTGGCATTACAAATTCGATTTACGCATATAGTAATAAAATTCCTGGGACGTATCATCTATTTACGGATGATGGCATTGTGTTTTTAGATGAGGAAGAAACAGCGTTGTTTAATGATGATGGGGAGTTTATTCCTTGTTTATACAATGGAACAGTGAGTATTCAACAACAAGATGTGACCTATTCTTTTACGCAGCAAGAGTACGAAGAAGCTGGCATTGAGGTTCGAACGGAAGAAGCGTATTCAACATATTTCTTAAGAATGCTATCTTCAAAGAAGGAAATACGTGAATTACTTTGGTTGAGTACGTCACAGATGTTGGATTACATAGAGATGGAAGATGATTGGGAAGCATGGTATGAAACAGAAGAGTGGCAGCATGTAGTCGATGAGAAGGTAAGTGAAAATGTATTCTTTCAATCTGTCGTAGAAGCAATCGAGAAAAAAGATAAAACACGTATTAAACAAGGTGTGCCAAATACACATTGGAAACATTGGATAGATTCAGATTAGGAAAATCAATAAGGGAAAGACATTTCATGGATTATTCGCATGTTTTTTCATAGATAGTTGCAAAGAGAGCTTTAATCCAGTATTTTTATACTATATAATTTTCTACTTAAGGTTGTGTTTATTATGCGTATTAATAAGTTTATTAGTGAGTCAGGAAAAGCATCAAGACGTGGTGCAGATAAATTAGTTGAGGAAGGAAAAGTAACGATTAATGGGAAGGTTGCCAAAATCGGTAGCCAAGTAAATCCAGGTGATGTCATTCGTGTAAATGGTAGCGAAATTCGTGTGGCACGTGATAATGTGTATCTTGCTTTGAACAAACCAATTGGAATTACAAGTACAACAGAAAAGAAAGTAAAAGGGAACATTGTTGACTTAGTAAATCATCCATTACGAGTATTCAATATCGGACGACTAGATAAAGATTCAGATGGTTTAATCCTTCTTACGAACGACGGGGACATTGTGAATGAAATTTTGCGTGCTGAAAATAAGCACGAGAAAGAATATATCGTAACAGTGGACAAACCAATTACACCTGAATTTTTGAAGAATATGTCTGAAGGTGTGAAAATATTAGGTACAAAAACGTTGCCTTGTAAGATGGAACAACTATCGAAATATGTTTTCAAAATTATATTAATGCAAGGGTTAAATCGTCAGATTCGTCGTATGTGTGAAGCACTTGGATACGAAGTGTGCCGATTACAACGTACCCGCATTATGAATATTGAGTTAGGTAATCTCCCTGTTGGACAATGGAGAGACTTATCGAAGAAAGAACGTACTCAATTATTCCGCGAATTGAATTACGAGCCAAAAGAGTGGTAGGAAGAGATAGATCAAAACATGTGAAAGCTGTTTTGATCTATTTTTTTGATAAAATACATATTTAAATAACTTAATAATCTGTTTACATTTACTGATATGGATAATTATGTTAAATTCAGGTTATGTCTTAAAGTTATCGTTTTTTGATGAGTTATCTAGAGAAGGAGTAAGAAAATGAGATTTCCAAATGATGAAGATGGACATGTATTACATACGTTATATAAAGAAGGATTAGATTTCAGTCAGGAACATGTTGTGGATTTTTTCGTAGTAGTGCCAAATCAACAGAGTGGAGAAGCGTTATTACCGCTCATAATGGGAGCTGGATTTGATTGCGAATTGCAGTATAGTGATGAGTATGAAGATTGGACGTGTTATTGCTCAAAGAAAATGTTTGTACGTTATGAAAAAATCATTGCTATCCAACAACAACTGAATGAACTAGGCGAAAAAGTTGGTGGTCATATCGATGGATGGGCTACGCTTGTAGATAATAGTGTAGGAGGAAATGAAAAGATGGCGGAATTGTTAGAAGAGCGACAACGACGTGAGCAAGAAGATATAGAGACGATTGAAGCACTTGCAGAAGCAGGTTCAAATATGAAGAAAGAGCATTATTTAGAGCATTATTTTGTCTTAGATACGATCGACATGGCAGAGAATATTGCAGATGATTTACAGATGGAAGGGTATGACGTATACGAACCGATGGAACATACAGAAGGTGGTAGCGTTGTTTATATATTTGCGGTAGGCAAGTCTTGTATGCCGACGAAAGAAGCAGTATCGGCCGAGACGAAGCGAATGGCAGAATTAGCGATTACACACTTTGGTAGTACTGATTATTATGATGGCTGGGAAGCAGAAGTAGTGAAGAAACGATTTTTCTTCTTTTAAGAGAATGAAGGAGCCTCTACGAGATATATTGTTCGTAGAGGTTTTTTTATGGAGGGATTTTAATGAGAGAGCTAATACGTAAATGGCAGAATACCATTCAAAAAGTAGCTGGTTTAGGCGGAGATACACAGTTTTTTGTAGATGATGTTGCTTCTATAGTGGAAGTAGAAGAAATCGAGAAATCGTTGCAAATAACGTTACCTAAAGAGTTTCGGGAAGCTTTGTTAACTCTATCAAAAGAGGTAAATCTGTATTGGAAGTTACCGTATGATAAGACTCTTCCAGAACCGTTAGAAGACATAGTGGACGGCGAATTGAAGTGGGATATACATGAGTTAGTGGAGTTAAATGAAGGTTACCCACTCAAAGGAATGATTGTATTCTCGTTACTATCATTAGGTGATCGATTAGCGATTGATGTAACACATCGACCAGGAGCAGTTGTGTATTGGATGGACGGAGATGAAGAGGCTGTTTATTTAGCAGATACCTTTGCTATATATCTTGAAACAATAACGGCTCTTCATTTTGTAAACGTTGATGATTTAGGTCATGAGAACTTTATGGGAGAGGCTAGGCTTTCACTTCATACTCCGTATTCAAAAGCATGGATGGAATGGTTTGAATATCCGCTACCCCAAAAAGCAGAGAGTGAAATAGAGCAGTTGTTAGCGATGGTTCTTAGGTATGGCGGTAAAGGAAAGGGAGACAGTAGCATCCTTCACAACATCCCTAAGGAAGAATTGTTCGAAGCTATGACGAATCGACTGATTAGAGGGGATAAGTATGAACAAGTTGTATTAAGTAGAGTACTTGTTAAATTGTTTGGCAGCGATGCCGCGAAATGGATACGTTCACTTTGGCAAGAAGAAACGAGTATACACATACATATACGTTCTTATTTAACAGCGAAGTGTTTGCCACATGCAGAAGGGCTTCTCCTTGTACTGACGTTTCTTGAACAACAAAACCTAGACGGTTCAGAAGTTTTCTATCATTTACAGCATTTCCACTCCCCTCTAATTGTCGAGTGGATGGAAGATAAGGTGAAACTCCCTGTCGACGGCTGGGCAGCATTATTTGCACGTTGTAATCCAGAATGGTCTGTGATGAAGAAATGGATGTATATGGAGAGGCATCATTCAGACATTTTGTTGCATACTTTTCGTTATATGATGGAAGAAGGCCGACTTCATATTACCGGTCTTCCAGAGAAAGAAGTGTTTATTGCCTTTTGGACTAATTACAAAGAGAATGGAAAGTGGAAGCGTAAATTTCATATGATTGATGAGATTATATACGGAGTGAATAGATTCTATGAGGATGTTAAGGGGATGAATAATGAATCTAACAGAGATATTTGATGATTTATGTGGAGCTGTTATTTTAGATATACATATAGATATGTTAAATGACGCAATTACAATGAAATTAAAGATAGTTGAGGATGATCAGATTCGAAATCATGAAGTAGTTTTTCTTGATGTAGCTAGCTATTATTATACGAAAAATGAACAAAATCATCGTTATGACTTCTATGACAGCGAGCAAGTAAATTATTTAGAGGTCACAACGGTTGAACAGCTATATCCTTTAGGTAAGGTAAAGCTACATATACCAGATAACGAAGAATGGAGTGAGTGGTATGGTACGGATGTAAATATTATGCTGGAGATTTGGAATGCAATCTTGTGTATCGATGCTAGAAGGATTTCTTTTGATGGTGAGCTGTTTGAATTAAAGCCAAAAGCAGAATTTGAGTTAACAACAGATACAGAGATGGAAGGGTATGCTAGGTTTGTTCATTATACAGATGTTTATTGTGCAACCCTTTTAGGAGAAGGACAGCATAGTCATTTTAATGATTGTATGAGTTTGTTTCAAGGGCGGATGAATAAATTAATCGTCGCTGGTAATGCTGATGTATCGCAAACGTTAGAAAGGGAACGGGTGGAGCGTTGCATTCCGTATAAGGTAGTGCACGGATATACGATCTTCGAAGCTGTTACACCTGAACAAGAGGAGTATATAGCAGAACTCTTTTACTCTATAGGATCTATCAATACATGGGCTGTTCTTTGTATCGGAGAAGGGGTAGAGATAGAATTTGAAAAGATAAAGCGCAAGAAACTAGTTGAGTATATATTCGGCGAGCGTTGGGAACCAACTTTTCGCTTGAAGCCAGGAACGGCGTGTGCATTTCTTCGGTATGATGGTGCAGATTTAATGTTAGTAGAGAATGAATTTGAGATGGGAGACGTAAAGGATGGAGAATTGGATTCCGTTAACGGAAAAAGAGTATGACCATATTTGGGATAAGGTATATAAAGAGTTGAAGTTTGAACCAAGTATTTCGGTATTTCCATCCTTCCAACTTTCTAGCCCATTTATTACGTACGATATTTCTCATTGCTTTGAAGAGGCTGAATATGATGATTTGGAAGAGAAAGTATGGTGTGTCTTTCAAGAGTTAACCTTATCCAATGAATATATACTGGCACTCGATTGGCAACATGAGTGTTATTGGGTAAATTCCCATTTGAATTTTGGAAAAGATGAATTTGTCGGCCAGATACTATCGCTTTTTCCAGATGGTGATTATTATTTCTTCATTCAAAAGGATTTCAAGTGGGGGTATTTAGGACATCCATGGGAAAAGAGTATTACAATATTCGGGGAAGAACTAGTAAATGCTGTTCACAAGCATAAGCCGAGAATGTTTCATAAAGTTTTGAGACAAAGATGATAGAAAAGGAGAGCTAATTATGAATACGTATCCTTCTGAGCTGGATTTCATTTCTTTGTTTGAGTGTCTACCTACTAAGAAAGATAAAGACGAGTTATATGAGTATGATGAAACAACATTTACATTTGAGGTAGGAAATCATGCATGTGATATAATGATTTGTCCTTTTTATAGCCAATTTTCTCTAGAGGTGAAAACGATAAACGAGAATGAACTAGTATGTTTTTATCATTTCCAAAGTGTGGACCGGATTGAAATACTATCAGATAAAAAAGAACACTCTGCAACCCGTCTATTCATGGAAGGAGATAGAGATAGATTTATGACGATTATGGAGATTACATTCAAACCGAGATTCAAGGTAATAATGAAAGAGATATTCGGATAATAAGTCTAATAGGCTATGAAGAAAAATAGAAGATAGATAGGCGTACATATGTATCTTTAGGTGGATTGAAACAACGCAGGTAAGAAAACAAGTGGCGTGGATCATGGAAAGGAGCGATATCGCTCCTTTTTTCATTATGTACAAACATAAGGAAATTTCACTGTTTTCATGGAGTGGCTAGTAGAATATAACGAGTTATACGGACAACTGTTCATTTGCTTTTTCAATCAATATTCCTGATTTAGCTAGTTAAAAGATGCAAAGAACTACCCTTGTTCGTTTTTGGCGGAATATGTAGCATGTACATGTAACGCATAATTAGGAGGTAACAGCATGTTGAAGGGGAAAAAATTAATAGCAGCAGGATTATGTATGACTACATTGATAGCACCGTATGTAGTAGAAATGCCAAAGGTATATGCGACGGAAGAGATAGGAACGGTGAACGCTAACTATGAGCAACGCACGTTCAACCTTACGGCAAGAGGAGATGTCAAAGATGTGCGTGATATGCACCGACGTGAATTTAGTTTTTCTCCGTATGAACCAACAGGTATTTATGCGAAAGTAGATGAGAATTTAACGATTAACGTAGAAGGAACGGAGTCTATCCAAGCATATATTGGGACGTATGGATATGACAAAGAAAGTCCGAAGAAATTCACGTTACAGCCTGGTGAAAATATCATTTCATCTCCAAATGGAGGAGCTTTATACTTTTCTAATACGAATAAAGCAGGAAATGTAAAAGTAAATGTAACAAGTGGTGGAAGCCATTTTCCACTGTTCATTTTAGGAAAACATACGAAAGCAGATTGGGAAAAGATGCTTGCGACATATAAAGATCCGTACGCGGTAGAGTTAAAAGGAGAAAAATCTCTTATTACGTCTACATTTGCAAGTGTGGAAAAACACATGAAAAATACGAATCCAATAGAGTTACTGAAGAAGCATGATGAATCTATCCGTATTCAACATGCATTATCAGGAATGTCAGCTGATGCGGTTGGTGTTGCGAATGAAGGGGAACACCTTATTCATTTCGCAGAAAATCAGCATCGAGATGGGTGGATGTATGCGACGAATTATCATACTGGCTATCACCCAAATGCGATGGATCGTGTCTTAAATGTAGAGAAATTTACGAAAGATGGATGGGGTCCGTGGCATGAAGTAGGACACCAACACCAGCAAGGACCATGGGAATGGGATGAAGTAGTTGAAGTAACAGTGAATATTTATAGCCTAGCTGTACAAAAGGCATTTGGACAACCTTCTCGTCTGGAAGTAGATGGTCATTATAAGAAGGCAATGAACTATCTTAATCAACCAGAGGTCGGGAAAAATTATAATAAAATTGATGACCCATTCGTTCAAGTAGCGATGTTCTGGCAATTACATTTAGCCTACGGTGATCAATTCTATCCGAAGCTTCATCAATTGTATCGTACAATGCCGACAGAAGAATTACCGAAGTCAGATGTAGAGAGACAACAGCGATTCATTTATATGGCATCAAAAGTAGCGAACCAAAACTTAGTACCGTTCTTTACGAAGTGGGGACTACATCCAACGAGCGAGACAGTGGAGCAAGTAGGCAAGCTAGCATTACCTGAACTAACGAAGCCAATTTGGGAGTCGACAGATAGTAAGCCAATTGTTGAGAAGCAAGTAGATGCATATGTAGCGCCGTACGGAGAAGCAACAACGAACATGCCAAATATATTGATTGGTGAGACGTTTGAGAAGCGAAACTTACATGAATTCGTTCGAAATTTAGGGAAGAACGTGAAACCAGTAAGCATTGTGGAATTTGGAAAACAAGAAGCAGGAACACAACAAATGAAGGTGAAACTAGCAGATGACAGAGGAAATGAGAATGTTATCTCAGTTCCAGTAAATGTTGTATACGGTGATAGCTTTGTTTTCCAAGGATTAAGCAATGATATTAAGTCTGTCGTAACACTTCATCATGACACGAAAAAATTAAGTGCAACAGCAACGAAAGATGACATTCATTATTATTTCAAAGATGAGTTATACATGGGAATGACAGTGTATGATGCGAATAAGAAAGAAAAAGTACATATTGAGGCGATGGGAACAGAAAGCTCGGAGAATTTTGCGAGCAAATTGAATGGCCTAGCATTTGAATATGGTGATATTATCAAAGTGCACCATAGCGAATCAGACCGCTTGAAAGTGTATCAACAAAACAACTTAACACAGCAAGGAAAAGCGCAAGCAACGTTCTGGGAAGTCACACCACAAGGATTTAGACAAATTGATAGTTTAGTAGAAGTAAAAGCTGTACCACAAAACGTGGTAATTGGGGCGACAATGGATGCGAAAGATTTCGTAGAAGTAGTTGGTGGAGGCACACTGGAATATGCGAAATTTGTTCGTACGCCGAACTTCTCAAAAGTAGGAAAACAGACAGTAAACGTAGAAACGAAAGATGTGTACGGAGCGAAGAAAGTAATCGATGTTCCAGTTACTGTAACGTACGGTGATAGTATCGTCTTTACTGGACTTGGTGATGTAGAAAGATCGGTGATGACGCTTCATCATGACACGAAGAAATTCCATGTAACAGGAGGAAGTAGCCAAATTCATTCTTACTTCCCAGACGAAATCTACATGGCAGTAACTGTATACGATAAGAATAATAATGAAAAGAAACATATCGCTGCAAAAGGAACAGACAACTCGAAAGCGTTCCAAGAGCAAATAAACGACATGATGTTTGAGTACGGTGAAAGTGTAAAAGTGTACCACCGCGAATCCAATCGTCTAAAATGGTATGACAATAACACATTTGTTAACCAAGGCAGGCAATCTAAAGCAATGGAAATTACATTTGACGTAACGCCACAAGGGTTTGTAGAGCGTACGAGTATTTTGAAATAAGGATAGAAGGAGTTTTCTCATGTGATGAGGAAACTCTTTTTATTTTTTATTCCCAGTAAATGATTGTGTTTAAAGAGGAAAGTATTTACTTTTCTTTCTTTTTTTATATTATTTTTTTACGGAATAATGAGAAAGTATGATTGTTGGAGAGAGAGAAAGAAAGTACAGGTGAGAAAATGTTACAACAGGTTATGGCGTTTGCGGAGGAGTATATATTTACCCTTTCCACATTGATAATGGTAATCGTAAGTCCACTTTATATGTTAATGATTGTTTATTCCATTCAAAATAGGTTCTTAATAAGTGTCGGTACGTCCGTTGTATGTTATGTTCTGTTTGTCGTGGATATCTATACAAATATCCTTTCAGATGTAGTAGAGAGTTGGTCTCCTATTCCTAGTATATCTGATTATCTTTTTATTTTCTTCATTGCTATTCCTATTGGAGTATTTCAAGGGAATGTAGAGTTGAAAATGGAGAGTATGGAAGAGGATGAAGACGGAACATTGAAGATACTAGTTCAAGAGGAAGCGGAATTTTGTGAATATGTAGAAGAAGCTATAGGTGAGAAGAAGAAGGATGAAGTATGTATTATAATAGATGGAAAGAATTGTAGTAATGTACGTAATTTGTTTCGAGAGTTTGCTTATAAGTTCGAGTTTCCAGATGATTTCAATGAGAATTGGGATGAGTTTGGTGAATGTATGAATGACCTATATTGGATAGAAGAAGAAAGATGTACGGTTTATATTCATAATAGTGATCAATTGCTACAAGATTATGTAGAAGATTTTAATGTATTTATGAGTCATCTAGGGGATGCATGTATGACATGGGACAATGAAAGAGAAGTAGATGGTTTTTGTATGGTCATGCATTGTATACCAGCAAAAGAAGAAGAACTGATGGCGAAGTTAGAAGTGGCTAAGTGTGAGGGGAAATATGTGTATGAACAAGAGCTAATTGAAATTATTTACGACGTGCATACGCTAGAAGGTACAAATTATATTGAGATTCTTCCAGGTGAAGGAGAAATAGAGTATTGGAGTGAGTCTTCTATCTTCTTCAAAGAAGAACATTTTGGCTATATAATGCCTGCATTTGAAAAGTACTATGAGAGGTTTGATTATTGCGGTATAAATGAAATACGTATACATACATGGAATGAAATTCTTGCGGAATTAGAAGAGATAAAAGAATACTTAATGAGTCACCCAAATCCGCATTCATTAGGGCATGTTGTAGGGTTTATTTATGAAGGGGTAGAAGCAGCTTTCATGCAAAACTACGCCGAAAATAGAAACCAATTAATTGTTATGATTACAGATTCCCAAGCATGGATTGAGGAGCAAAGCAAGACAACGAAGGTTATCACTGTGTTGGGAATGTAAATAGAGAGAAGTCCTTTTAATTGAATAAAAAAGTTGAAAGGTTAGGGGTATAAGTGGAAAATATAGTTTCGTTTTTGCAGAGTGAGTTATTTTTCCCGGTAACCGTGAGGGTGTTAATAGTAGGTGGGCTGATTGTTAAGATGATATACGATTTTCTTCGAGAGAAGTTATTTATAAGTGCCAGTATAGGAGTGGTTTGGCTGGCCTTTGTACTTATTGTTAACTATACAGAGTGGAGAGAAGTGGATATAACAGATATGCCTATTTCCGGCTGGGTAATACCTATTCTTTTTGTTGTCCTTACTATCTTCATAATTGGATGGGAAGAAAGAAAGAAGGATACGAGTGAACGATTTTCTCTAATGGTGAAAGAAGAAGGTGCATTTTACGAGTATATGGCAGAGTATCCACTAGATAAGAGGGATAAGTTTGTTTATGTATCAATAGACGGAAGTAAGTGTCGGGATATAGATAGTTTATTTCAAGAGTTTGAAAGGAAGCTAAAGTTTCCAAGTCACTTCAAGCACGACTGGTCGAATTTTGAAGTGTGCATAAATGATTTAAGTTGGATGAAAGCACCAGGGTATCTCATCTTTATTTGTAATCTTGATCAAGTGCTCCCCGAGGATGATGAAAACTTTGAAGTATTTATTCGTTCGTTGAAAAAAGCGTGTAGGGAATGGAAAGTGAAGAAACGTATCATTTTAGGGGTGGATTTGTATATTGAGGCTCATTGCACACCAGATAAAGAGGCAGGGATGATGACTAGGTTAGAAAAAATTGAACTAACAGAAATAAAAGTGATAAATAGGACTATACCTGAATAGTATTTAACTTATTTGTGGGATACGTAGAATGAATGTATCTTGTAGGTGTATAGTTAACGAACTATACATGTTGATTCATCTTAAGATATAGCATGAAGTAGCCGAATGGCTGCTTTTTTATTTGGTTTGATATTTTTTTTGTTTCTTAATATCTTGTACACTCATTATGAATAAACCGAAACTTGCTAGAGTGAGTAAAGCTCGCAGCCAATCGAAGGTATGCCCTGCTAATAATTTTGAGGTTAGTAGGGAGCCATTATAAAGAAAACTAAGAAAAAATATAATCAATTCCCATTTTAAAGACTTCAATCTTTTCATAATGCTTGCCTCCTAAGCGTAATTTAATAGTTCCCTTTATATTACAAGGGATTACTTTGAACAGCAAGATAGGGACAATTAGTGTGAGGTGATTGAGGAGATATAAATAGTATTTGGAAAAATTGTTGGCGAATATGTTGAAAGAATTTCTAGCCAATTTCCGTTAACTAAAAAAGTCAGGATTATTCATGTGAATAGTCCTGACTTTTTTAGTATTAACGTAATTGGTGTAAATGCTCTACAAGTTCATCTGGCTTCGAGAAGAACGGAGAATGATCCGCTTCTAGCGAGATGATTTGTTTGCATGGTGTTTCTGTATTCATGATGCGTTGGAAGTCGATTGGAATAGCATTGTCCAATGTTGTCTCCATGTAATAACGATCTACACTACCAAATTTCTCTTCAGAAATGCTTATCTGTTGCTGGAATGGTGCTAATGCTTGAGGACGCATCTTCTTGAAAGCCGCTTCTTTAATTGCTTCATCATTTGTTGCGTTTAAAAATGTATTTTCAATCGTTTCGGGTACAAGGACAGCGGTCATATCAGCTTCATTCACCGTGAATTGAGGCCCTTTTTGTCCTGTTAGTTTTGAACCAAGGCTTTCACCATTTTTCGGTAAAAATGCGCCAACATATACTAATTTATCAATTTTGTCCGATACATGTTCGGCTGTTTGTGTAATGACAATGCCACCCATGCTATGCCCAACTAGAATAACTTTCTCATTTTGTTGGTTAATGACATCGGCTACTTTCGTAACGTATGCATCTAATGTTACTTGTTGTGGATGTGTCATATCTTGTCCACTTCCCGGTAAATCAAGTGTAACGACTGTGTGTCCTAATGATTCTAATTTCGGCTTTACTAGTTCCCAAGCCCATTCTCCTTGCCATGCTCCGTGAATTAATACATACGTACTCATTTATGAATCTCTCCTTTATCGTTCACTGTAGTTGTTCTCACTTCAATTTCTATCCTTAGTGTATACTAAGCACATTGATAAATATAATGAAGGTTATTTATGAATGATATAAATATCTTTTATAGAAGGAGAAATAGATGAACCTGTTTGATTTCCAAGTTTTTAAGTATGTAGCGAAGTTTCAAAGTATTAGCTTGGCGGCGAAAGAATTACATATGACCCAACCAGCTATCACACATATTATCAACAAGATGGAGAAGAGTTATGCTTTAGCATTATTTGAGCGTTCAAGGAGTGGAACAATTCTTACAGATAGCGGCAAGAAATTATTGGTGAGCGTGGAGCGCCTTCTTGAAGAATATGAAAGGTTAGAGGGTGTAGTAGCTGAGTTGCAAGGCAAGCATCTTTCGACTATTGTGTTAGCGACATATCCATCTGTAACACTATACTGTTTAGCGGAATGTATGCAATCAGAGGATTTCAATCAAAGCAAGTATGTATTATCTGTTCGCGAAGGTAATTACGGGAAAGTTGTAGAGTGGTTATCTTCTGGAAAAGCAGATTTTTCGATTTGCAGGAAGGAAAACGTTATAAAAGGTTTCCGCTATGAAGTCATTGGAGATGATCCATATGTTATGGTTTCTCCAACAACTGTTCCAGCGAATCTTACGATAGAAGATATAAAGAAATATCCATTTGTAATGCCTCTGTCAGGGTGCAAAGAGGAATTAGAACCTTATCTAATAGCGAACAATATTATTATTAATAAAGTGATGGAGTCAGAAAGTATCACCTCTACATTAGCACTGGCACAACAATTAAAAGGTGTCACCATTGTGCCGCTATCTAGCTTGAACAAGCATATCCGACATGAATATACTATTCAACCAATCGAAATTAACATTCAACGTGAGCTTATCATGCAGTGGTCTTCGAAGAAGGAAGTGGATACGTCTTTCATGTCATTTATTCGTCATTTGTTATTTCAATTACAAGAACGAGCAAAGAGAAGAGACCTACATATAGAGGCGAATTGTACCGAATGATAAAGATGGACAACTAGTTGACGAATATCTAGCGATTGCATGCCATACGATGGAGTAAAGGTCCAATGAGGGGGCTATGCGATGTATATTGAAGTGGAGAAAGGCGTTCATCTGTTTGTACAAGATATTGATCCTGGCCCTGGTAGTAAGCCTATTTTTTTCGTTCATGGATGGCCGTTAAATCATAAGATGTTTCAATATCAATTTAATGTGTTGCCACAGTACGGTTTTCGTTGTATTAGCATGGATATTCGGGGGAATGGTCAATCAGATAAACCGTGGGGAGGATATTCGTATAATCGTTTAGCGGATGATCTAGCAGTTGTATTAGATGCATTAAAGTTGGAAAATATCGTGTTACTTGGTTTTTCGATAGGAGGAGCCATTACCATTCGTTACATGTCGAGGTACGGTGGACGTCATGTAGCGAAGTTAGCGTTAGTGGATGCGGTGTCTCCAGCTTTTGTGAAAAGTCCTAATTCTCCTTACGGTGTCCCAAAGGAACAAGCAACAACACTTATTAATCAAATGTATGACAATCTTCCGAAGTTCCTTGATGATGTATCATTAACATTTTTTAATCGAAATTTAGGTGCGGCTACATTAAATTGGTTCGCTGAGCTTGGACGCGAATCTGCTTCGTACGCACTTATTAAGTTGTTACAAGAAGCGGCACGAGAAGATGTCACCGATGATTTAAGCAAAATTAATGTTCCGACAGCAATTTTCCACGGTGTTCACGATCAGCTTATTCCATTTAAAAGTGGGGAGCTTACGAATCAGAAAATCAAAGGCTCACAGCTATATCCTCTTTACAATAGTGGACACGGCTTACCAATTGATCAATCACATGAGTTCAACAAACTGTTAATGCAGTTTGCGAAATAAGGCATCTCCAAGTGGAGGTGCCTTATTTCATATGGAGAATGAAACAGAAGAAGAAATTTCTCGTTAGTTGTTTTTTACTATATGAGGAGGTTTTTGACTACTATTCGGAATATTTCGGCCTAGCTATGTGATTTATACAGCTAATCTGTTAAGTAGGATGTAAGTTGAGAAACTTGTCGTCTATTTCTGGAGTTTAGTAGCTGTTTTTAGAGGTTTTTAAATCTAGTTTTTATAGAAGGATTCTGACAGGAATTAACGAATTTAAAACAAGACGGCATATATGGAAGAGAGATTAGTAGAATCGATCATCCTAGCATATACCGCCTCTTTTCTGTTGTTTATTTTTACATAAAACAGGCAGTATATAGCCTCATTTCATAAAAGGGAGTGGGAATGATGAAGGGGAAAAAATCGTTAAATGTTTCATTAGCTTTAAGTATGGTAGCAGCAGGGATTGGGTTGACTACACAACAGCTTGTCTCTAGTGCGAACGCAACAACACAAGTCGTGGATGCGGCATCTCAAATGCCATCTTTGGAGAACAAACAAGTTCTTGTTGGGTATTGGCATAACTGGGCACCAAAAAGCGATGGGTACCAGCAAGGAACTGGTGGTGATGTGAAACTATCTGAGACACCAGCAGGCTATAATGTTATTGATGTTGCATTTATGAAAGCGGATGCAACGAATCGTATGCCGACATTTAAACCGTATAATATGACTGACAGTGCGTTTCGTGCTGAAGTAGCGAAATTAAATGCACAAGGTCGTGCTGTTATTATTTCATTAGGTGGTGCAGATGCGCACATTCAGTTGCGAACAGGAGATGAGCGCCCTCTTGCAGATGAAATTATTCGTCTTGTGGAAACGTATGGATTTGATGGTTTAGACATCGACTTAGAACAAAATGCGATTACAGCAGGTGATAACCAAACAGTAATCCCAGCGGCACTCAAGCTTGTAAAGGATCACTACCGTGCAAAAGGTCAAAACTTCCTTATTACAATGGCTCCAGAATTCCCGTATTTAAGAACAGGTGGTAAGTATGTTCCGTATGTTCAATCCCTAGATAGCTATTATGATTTTATTCACCCACAACTATATAATCAAGGCGGTGACGGTGTGACAGCCGCAAATGGAAGATGGCTTGCACAAAATAACGATGCAGTAAAAGAAGATTTCTTATATACAATCTCAACACAAATGGCAACTGGAAATGGTTTTGTTAAGATTCCAGCACATAAATTAGCGCTTGGTCTTCCTTCGAACCCAGATGCAGCAGCGAACGGTTACGTAAGAGACCCACAAGCGATACAAAATGCATTAAATCGTCTAGCGGCAGATGGTAATAGAGTGAAAGGATTAATGACATGGTCAATTAACTGGGATGCAGGTGTAAGTAAAAGTGGCGTTGCCTACAACAATGGCTTCGTGAACACGTATGGACCGATGATTCATAATAGTACACCACTACCAACTGATACGACAGCACCGTCTGTACCAAGTAATCTCCAATCATCATCACAAACAAGCTCAACGATTTCCTTACAATGGACAGCTTCTACTGATAATAGAGGAGTAAGAGAATATGAGATTTATAGAGGGACTACGAAAGTTGGTACATCAACAACGACTACATTTACAGATAGTAATTTAACTGCTAATACAGCATATTCATATACAGTAAAAGCAGTTGACACAAGCGGGAATGTATCTGGCGCTTCAGCTGCGCTTAGTGTTACTACAAAAGTAACTGGTCCAACTCCAAATCACCCAGCATGGACAACGGGTGTAAGTTATAAAGTTGGCGAAAAAGTAACATACAATGGGAAAACATATGAGTGTACGTACGCTCACACATCACACATTGGCTGGGTACCGGATTTAGCGACGACGCTTTGGAAAGTGGTTCAATAGATTGTTTTCATAGACTAATCCTGAGAGATGGGTTAGTCTATTTTTATTTAGAACATGACAGGATAGAAAGGTACATACTAGTATGGAAAAGATGTATGTTAAAAAGGTAATTGATTTCAAGGAAGATAGCACGAAAAAGATATGGATTGACCGAGAAAATAATCTTGTGCTATTGGCGATAGATGAGAAGGGTGAAGGATATATTATGCATTCTAATATGACTACTTCTGTTCAAAGATATTTCCCTATAGATACCGAATTCAATCTAGATTATTTGTTGTTTGTGCAGCCAATTGGAGTGGAGAATTGGTTATTAATTATGTGGGGAGAAGAAGGAGAAGACAATCGGGCGGTAATTGTGAATGAAAAAGGAGAGAAGATAAGTGAATTCGACGTTGGTGAAGGGATTGCAGATTGCCAAGTAGATAAGGACGATATTATTTGGATTAGTTACGTTGATGAAGGTGTGTTCAGTGGTCATACATTAACACAAGATGGTATCATCGCCTTTAACAAAGACGGTGAGGTTGTTTTTCAGAAGTACGGTCAATTTGTAGATGAAGGAATCGTTCGACCAATTAATGATTGTTATGCAATGAATGTGACGAATGATAGTGTATGGCTATGTTATTATTCAGACTTTCCGCTTGTGCAGTTGAAAGATGGGAAGATTCATAGGCAGTGGGATGTCGAGCCATATATTGAGCGCCCACATGATTTTGCGGTTGGAGAGGATAAAGTATTATTTTGTAGTTCGAATAAGTTAGAAGTTTATTCTTTAACAGATAATGGTGTCTTTTCTGCTATTCCGTATAACGAATATGATGAAGAAATTCAGTTTCATCATTGTTTTGGTCGAGGTTCTATTCTTTATTTACAAACAGAAGAGGCGCTATATTGTATAGATGTGAAAAATTCCGATCGATAGTGGCCGGAATTTTTATGTAGCTACATAATTGGTTCTCTATTTTTGTGTACAACTTCTTCAATAAGACTGACCATTTTTCTTTCATATGTTCCATAAGTCCATTGCTCAAAAAGTGATTTCTTCCCACCACATGTAAGTAAGGTGAGGTGGTTCGCATCTTTCTTGAGTAGAAGTGTGTAAGATATTTTGCAAGAGGCAGAAAAATAATGCTTTTGCGTAACAATCAATGTGCTGTCCGTTAGCTCTTCGATAAAAGGGTGTTCAAATTTTGCTTCTCGTAGTGCATAAAACAGATTACTAATAAATTTAGATCGATCATCTAAAGAAAGTGTACAAGTATATGTTAGCAATAGTATCACTCCTAATAAAGAATGAAAGCAGCTGTAATGTCTACAGCTGCTTTGTCATTGTTACGTGTGGAATATTCGCGTCCATGAACACATCGGATACTGTTTCATATCCTAACTTCTTGTAGAAGCCTTCTGCTTGTGTTTGGGCGTTTAATTTTGATTTTGTCATGTTTTGCTCACGTGCAAGTTCTTCTAGTTTCATCACGATATGTTTGCCGTATCCTGCACTACGGTAGTCTTTCATAATGCAGATACGTTCTAATTTACCGTAGCCATCGACGAGACGAAGGCGTGCAGCCCCAATTGCGTTGTCGTTATCGTACACCACAATGTGTGTTGCAGTTGCATCATGCTCATCAATTTCCTCTTCTATCGGTACGTGTTGTTCGTGTACGAATACAGCGGTGCGCACATCGTATGCGTCTTGTAGTTGTTCTTTTGTTGTTACAAGTTCAATGTTCAATTTTTTAGCAGTCCTTCCCAAGATGAAATGTTTCGTATACTGTCCAGAATCCGTCTTCCAATTGATAGAGAAGATGGAAACGGTCAATGACTTGTTCGTAATGATAATCAAGCATTTTCAAGCGTCCTAATACGTCCGCATGTTCTGCATCTGATAAATTTTGTCCGATTGTTAAGTGTGGCACGAATGCATATTCCTTCTCTGTTGCGAGAACACCATCATGCATTTTATTGTTTAGTGTTGCCAAAGCTTCAGACTGTGCAATTTTGAAATAAATAACGTTATTCGTTGGATAGAATGAGCTAACATTTCCTGATGTTAATGTAAAAGGTTGCACTTCGCTGGCGATATGACGCAACTCTTGTACAATCGCTTCAGTAGTATGCTCATCCGCTTCAAATGGATACTTCAATGTTACATGAGGTGGGATAAGCCCGTAGTGTGAATCATAGCGCTTTCTTAATGAGTTTGCCTTATCTTGCAATGTTTTCGATGGAAAAATTACAATTCCGTATTTCATTATATATACCCCCTCTTAATTAGTAATAAGCGAAAAAATACATGCCTATGTTTTATTATAACAAAGAATAAGCAAGCGAGGTAATATTACGCAAAATAGTTTGAAAATTCATATAATATTATGTAGTGTAAAGATGTAGAGAGTAATGGTGAATGGAGAGGGGAAAAAGATGAGAAAACGAAATACGCAAGCTTTTACATTTTTGTCGTGGGTATCATTTGTGTGTGCATTTGCAGGTATGTTAGTTGGTATCTACACATTGGAAGAGCCATTAAGTGTGAAAGGGTACTATTTAATTGGAACGTTGTTTTTAACAATGTCTTGTTTCGTGTTACAGAAGACAATTCGTGATAATGAGGAAGATAAGTTAGAACAAGAACACATTCAGAAGCGAAGTCAAGTGGTGAAAGAAGAGCAAGTGAAGCAATAAGTAAGAAAGGAAATCTTCTAGTCAATTGTCATTGATTAGAGGATTTCCTTATGTTTTGTTAGTAAAGAATGTTTTAAGGATTCACTCCTATTCCGGTAGGGGTATCGCCTCCAATAGATATACTCGTAATAATTGTGTTTGATATCCCATCAATAACGGTTATATCTCCATTTTCACCAGCTACATAAATTCGATTTGTTAGTGGGTTTACTCCTATTCCGAGAGGGTGTGGATCTCCCGCTAAAGTTATAATTACGTTATTGGTCGCTCCGCTTATTATTGAGATGGTATCGTCTGAAAAGTTACCTACATAAACGAGATTAGTGGATGTATTTACCCCTATTGGTCCAGGAATGGCACCTACGGAAATGGTTGTAATGATGGAATTATCTGCACCGTTAATGATAGAGACAGTGTTGTCTCCAGAATTAGCTACATAAATGACATTAATTAATGGATTTACTCCTATTCCGGCAGGGGTATTTCCAACAGGAATAGTTGTAATGATAGAATGATCTATCCCGTTGATGACGGAAACATTATTGCTATTCCGATTAGTTACATAAACGAGGTTAGTGGATGTATTTATGCCTACGGCAGAAGGCTGATCCCCAACAGTAATGGTTGTAATGACAGAGTTATCTGTACCGTTAATGACAGAGACGTTATCGCTTCCTTGATTAGTCACGTAGATGAGATTAGTGGATATATTTACACCTACTCCAAAAGGTTGGTCTCCAACAGATATCATTGCAATGACAGAGTTAATCGCACCGTTAATGACGGAGACATTATCACTATTTTGATTAGCTACATAAATTAAATCGGTTGCTGGGTTTATTCCCACTCCAATAGGGAGATCTCCTACAGGTATCGTTGTAATAATGGAATTAGTAGCACCATTAATGACGCGGACATTATCCGATCCGGTAGCTACATAAATCATATTTGTACCAGTAGACCCGGTGGCTCCAGTATTACCAGTAGGTCCAGTGTCACCAGTAGGCCCAGTATCGCCAGTAGGCCCGGTATTGCCAGTGGGTCCAGTGTCACCAGTAGGCCCAGTATCACCAGTGGGTCCAGTATTGCCAGTAGACCCAGTGATGCCAGTAGGCCCGGTGTCGCCAGTGGATCCAGTGGGTCCAGTGTCACCAGTAGGCCCAGTATCGCCAGTAGGCCCGGTATCGCCGGTAGGTCCGGTAGCACCAGTAGGTCCAGTGTCGCCGGTAGATCCACCACCAGGCCCGGTAATGCCAGTAGGCCCGGTATCGCCGATAGGTCCAGTAATGCCAGTAGGTCCAGTGTCACCGATAGATCCAGTGGGTCCAGTATCACCAGTAGGTCCACCACCGGGTCCGGTAGCACCAGTAGGTCCAGTATTACCGGTAGGTCCCACAATGCCAGTCGCTCCGGTATTGCCAGTAGACCCGGTATTACCGATAGGTCCGGTAACACCAGTCGCTCCAGTAATGCCAGTAGGCCCAGTTGTCCCTGTTACACCGGTAGGTCCGGTTGATCCGGGGGCATTGTCTCCCGGAGGGCCTGGAGGGCCTGCGGGTCCAGTTGGGCCTGGTGGCCCCGGTGGTCCCGGAATTGACGGAGAAAAATAGGTTAATGGAAATAATGAATCATTGATAGTAAACATTTTTGTCCTCTCCTAAACGTATTATAACGAAATATTTTATATACAGTAAATGCCAATGTAAGGGGAAAAGATACTATGTAACCGATATGTTTTGTTGTTTTTCGTATGAAAGAAGAGTAGATGAATCCGTAGGAAAGGTAATCAGCTAGTCGATTATTGATGACTAGTTGATTACCTTTTTCTTGTTTGTTATTAGTAACGAAAGAATGATTTAAGGATTTACGCTCACCCCCAGAGGGCTCAATACACCAAGTATATTAGTAATTACTGTATTCGAGATTCCGTCAATAACTGTGACAGAATCATTCAAGTTGTTCGCTACATATATTCGATTTGTTACTGGGTTTATTCCTATTCCTACAGGTAAACTGCCTACAGGTAAGGTCATGATGACGTTATGGGTCACACCGCTTATGACGGAGATGGAATTGCTGAACTCATTAGCAACATAAATGAGGTTAGTAGATGTATTTAATCCTACTGCAAAAGGTTGATTCCCTACGGGAATCGTTGTAAAAACAGTATTGGTCATACCGTTGATGACGGAGATAGAGTTGTTAAATTCATTAGCAACATAAATGAGGTTCGTTACTGAGTTTATTCCGATTGCAATAGGGAAATTTCCTACAGAAATAGTTGTAAGAATAGAATTATTGGCACCGTTGATGACCGAGATATTATTGTTTAACGAATTAGCAACATAAATAAGATTTGTGGATGTATTTACGCCTATTCCGATAGGTTGACTTTCTACAGGGATGGTAGTGAGGACGGAATTATTGGCACCATTGATGACCGAGACAGAATTGCTGACCTGATTAACGATATAAATGAGATTAGTGGATGTATTTACTCCCACTCCAACAGGGAACCCTCCTACAGGAATAGTTGTAACGATGGAATTATCCGTACTGTTAAGGACTACGACATCATTAGTATTAGAGTTGGTCACATAAACGAGGTTAGTAGATGTATTTACGCCTACTCCAACAGGGAAATTTCCAACAGGAATAGTGGAAAGAACAGAATTAGTTACGCCGTTTATAACGGTGACAGAACCCGGTATACGACTATTTGTAACGTAAATTAAGTTTGCATGAATAGATCCTGGTGGTCCAGTGTTGCCAGTAGGTCCGGTGTCACCAGTGAGCCCAGTGTCACCAGTGGGTCCGGTATTACCGATAAGTCCAGTGTCACCAGTGGATCCGGTGTTGCCAGCAGGTCCGGTGTTGCCAGCAGGTCCGGTGTTACCAGCAGGTCCGGTATCGCCGATGGGTCCAGTATTACCAGATAGCCCAGTGTTACCAGTAGGTCTGGTATCGCTGATAGGTCCAGTATTACCAGTAGGTCCAGTGTCACCAGTGGGTCCAGTATTACCGATAGGCCCAGTGTCACCAGTGGGTCCGGTATTACCGATAGGTCCAGTGTCACCGGTAATCCCGGTATCACCAATAGGCCCAGTATCGCCAGTAGGTCCAGTTGCTCCGCCGCCAGGTCCAGTGTTGCCAATAGGTCCAGTGTCACCAGTGAGTCCAGTAATACCATGCGCCCCAGTGTTACCAGTGGGTCCAGTATTACCGATAGGTCCGGTATTACCGGTAGCCCCAGTGTTGCCAAGAGGCCCAGTGTTACCGGTAGGTCCAGTGTCACCAGTGGATCCAATTGGAGAAGGTCCCCCTGGTGGGCCTGGAGGACCTGCGGGCCCAGTCGGACCTGGTGGCCCTGGAATGAGTGGAGTGAAGTAGGGTAATGGAAATAATGAATTATTAAAAAGAAACATCGCTCTTATTCCTTTCCTAGATTAAAGTAGTTTATTAAAAGGTGCTTTATACTCAGTAAATTCGGGTATGAGAGGAAGGGATACTGTTTTGGTATAAAGCAACGGAAATATTTAGAAGGGTAGTTGGTGAAGTAAGCCAATGGGATGCTTCGTAAGTCAAATTTATTGAATGATTAATCCTTCTTTATTGTGGAAAGAAGGATTAATCACCGCAAAACAAGAAATGTTCCTTGTTAATCAAATACTTCACAGCATTTGTAGAACTTTTTTGTTTCAAAGAAGTATGGGGAGGAAGGTATAATATAAATACATACATGGAGTGGCATATGGTAGCCAAGTGAATATTCTTCAAGTGCGTGCATTGAAAGTAGTAGAATATATGTTGGGGAATAATGTATACAAGATGTGTTATAGAAGGAAGCAGGTTCTCTATGTGCAACAAGCATGTAAAAATAGCCCAAGCGATGCACGAAGAAGAAATAAAATTGGTAGTCTTTTTGGGGATGTAACTGGAGAATTTCTAGTGGAAAAAGAGGGGACAACGTGAACACAAAAATTAGTAATCAAACAATTAGTATTATGCTTATAGTGGGGATTATTGCAATTTCAACGTCGGCGATTTTTGCGAAGTTAACGACAGCTTCACCATCAGCGCTTAGTATGTATCGTCTATGGATGGCATGTATTTTCTTATTGCCTGTCGTTGTGATGAAGTGGAAGGAATGGAAGAATATTAACGGCAAAGATTATGCAGTATTATTCTTCTCGGGGCTCTTCCTCGGACTTCATTATTTACTTTGGTATGGCTCGCTTGAGTACACATCTGTGGCAAGTTCTACCATCATTTTGGCGTTGCAGCCTCTTATCGCATTAATTGGAGGTTTTTTCTTATTTAAAGAGAAAGCAACGAAAGTAACCATTGTTAGTATGATTGTCGCTATTATTGGTGTTGTTGTTATCGGATGGGGAGATGTTAGTGCAAGTGATGAGGCATTATACGGTGATTTTCTTTCGTTTTGTAGTGTAGTGGCAGTTGTCGGTTATTTATTAATTGGGCAAAAGATTATCAGTAAATTGTCGCACTGGGTGTATAGCTTCATTGTCTTTTTCGTAGCAGGGGCAGTGGCTTGTTTGTATAACATTGTGATGGATATTCCGTTCGTTGGATATACACAATTTGATTACCTACTGTTTTTAGCAACAGCTATTATTCCAACGATGGCAGCGGTTATTCATAATTGGTTGCTTAATTATGTGAATGCAACGACGATTTCAATGAGTATATTAGGAGAACCAGTTGGTGCGACGGTGTTAGCGTATTTCATTTTGCAAGAGACGTTAATTTCTTCTCATTTAATCGGCGGCGTACTCGTTATTATCGGTGTGTCGTTCTTCTTGCTTCAGCAACAGCAACCAGAAAAGCATATTGTTAGTGAACAGCAGAAGCATGTGTAGGCATGCTTCTTTTTTTCGGGCAAAAAACAAAGTAGCGACATATAGTAGTGTATTGGCAGGAGGGGGAGTGTAATGAGAGAGTTAACACCAGAAAGAAAAGGAGCAACGAGTAAAACACGCGAAATTAATGCTCATTCATATGAAAAGATTGCATGGGAGAAAGTAAAAAGAGAACAAGAGTTAGTAAGGAAAAATACACTTGTTGAAGTGCCGCTCTTAACGATTGATGGGAACAAACATCCTTGGCCTGTGTGGAACATGAAACGATATGAGTTTCTACAGCAGGAGGGGCTACCTGCTACTGCTCATCCGAAGCTTTGGGAGCAGGCGAAGTTAAATCTTCATGCAGGATTATATCAAGTGACCGAGCGTATTTATCAGGTAAGAGGCTTTGATATGGCTAATTTGAGTGTTGTGAGAGGAGACACAGGATGGATTGTGATTGACTGTCTTACTTCTGAAGAAACAGCAAGGGCTGCTTTTCAACTAGTAACGGATTATTTTGGGGAGATTCCAATTCGTGCTATTATTTTGAGCCATTCTCATACGGATCATTACGGCGGGATTTTGGGGATTTTGCAACCGCATACGGATGTATATGCACCAGAAGGTTTCATGAAAGCGGTCATCGAAGAGAATGTTACGGCTGGGGTGGCGATGTCTAGGCGCGGCGTGTATATGTACGGACAAGGGTTGCGCCGTGATGCCAAAGGACACATTGATAACGGAATCGGAAAAGAGTTATCGACGGGTATTGTTACGTTAACGAATAATGTAACAGAGGTTGTGAATGATGGTAGTGAACTGTATGTTGAGAAAATAATTGATGGTGTGTGTATCCAATTTCAATTAACGCCAGGAACAGAAGCACCAGCAGAGATGAATATGTATATTCCACGTGAACGATCGTTATGTATGGTGGAAAATTGTACGGTGACAATGCACAATTTATATACGTTACGGGGTGCGAGAGTTCGTGATCCAGTAGCTTGGGCGTATTATTTACAACAAGCAATCGAGTTATTTGGTGCGTCTTTAACAAGTATATTTGGTGTTCATAATTGGCCACGATTTGGCAACCAAGCGTGTCTCGAGTATATGGCAAAACAAAGGGACGTCTATCAATATATAAATGATCAAACGTTGCGGCTTATTAACAAAGGATACACATTGGAGAATGTAGGGCGAATGATAAAGTTGCCAAATAGTTTAGATGAGTGGTATACAAGTCCTTTCTATGGGACGTTGAATCATAACGCGAAGGGAGTCTATCAAAAATATCTTGGTTGGTACAATAGCAATCCAGTTGATTTAAATAAGTTAGTGCCAGAGGAATCAGCAAAGAAATATGTGGAGTATATGGGGGGAGAGGAGGCGATTTTAGAGAAAGCACGGAAATCATTCGAAGACGGAGAGTACCAATGGGTAGCGGAAGTAATGAAGCATGTTATTTATGCAAATCCAACGAACAGAAATGCAAAATTACTATGTGCAGATGCATTAGAGCAACTAGGATATATTACGGAATCGGGACCGTGGCGTAATGAGTACTTAACAGGAGCTCAGGAGTTACGTTTTGGTAAAATACCGATGCCAATTTCCATTATTACGAAAGAAGTATTAGATGCAATTCCACTGAAAGATATACTGAATTTATTTAGCATCCGAGTGGACGGTATAAAAGCAGGAGAGTATGAGTACAAACTTAATTTCATTATCCCTGATCGACAGGAAGTAGCATCCACCGAAATCAAACGTGGCATCTTTCGGTATTTGAAGAGTGACATAGATATGGATGCAGAAGTGACTGTGACCATGTGGAAAGACACATTGTATGAATTAGCAACAACGAATACAAAGTCGAGTCATGCCCTCATCATTATTCAAGGAGATAGTGAGAAATGGCATGCATTCTTATCGGTACAAGATTCAATAAACCCTGATTTTCCTATTGTTACGCCTGTTGGTTACTAAATCGTGAGCCCTGCTATGTAATGGTTTCTCTTACACCTACAAGGATTTAGTATTCTACCACGTCTTATTGTTCGTAAGGCATAATTACTAGGTTGTGAAAAAAATAAAACATTTGTTCTATTTTTCTGTTGAAAAAACAGAACAGGTGTTTTATAATGAGTTTACGAACAAAAGTTCTGTTCAAACATTACATAGTCGGAGGTATTAGAAAGATGTTTATTATTCCAATGGTTTTTAATGAGTTTGCAGGAACGGTAGAAACGGCAAGAGAAATCGGGACGTATGTAGGAGTTGCATTAGTGGCAATTGCATTTACGTGTGCATATGTAACAATGGATAAGAAGATTTATAAGAGCGCAATGAAATCAACAAGGCGTTAGTGAGGATAATCGTATGAGGAAATATATAAAAGAAGCTACGTGATACATAGAGAGATAGAGTATCGTGTAGCTTCTTTGTTTTGTATAGAAAGAAAAAAGTAGCACGAATATGTGCTACAAAGAAAGTAAGTATAAGTGCATATGTTATACGAGTTTGACTAGCTTTTCTAAGTTGATGCCTTTGTTCTTTAGAGAACGAAGCTGTTGCAATGTTTGAATTGTTTCGCTATCTAAATATGGCGGAGCTCCTTGAGCTGCTAGTTCGTCTTTTAATGATTCAATTGCATCATCTATGTCAGCGCCTAAATCCCAGTTACGACAAATTTCTGTCGTTCTTGTTAGTAGTCGCTTATATTTCTTTTCGATTTCTGGTGTGTTGTGCGTTGTTTGTGGGTCAATTGGTTTGACTGGTTGCACAACTCGTTCTGTTTTTACAGGAGCAGGAGCTACTTTCGGAGTGGATGGTTGTACGTTACGGACTAGTTCTTGTTGTACTTCCTTCTTCGGTGCCTCTTGCTTAATTCCTTCTACTTTCACCACTTCTTTTTTCACTGGCTTTGCGATTTCTTGTGCCGGATGAGCTGGTTTTTCTACTTGTTGTGGCTCAGGTTGTGGTGCTTCTTCTACTTTGACAGCTTCTTGTTGCGGCTCTTTGCGCCACATGATTTTTTCGATCTTTAGCGTCACGTTGTTTTTGTGCATGCCGTCTAAGATAACTTTTCCGATTTCAGCTTTGCCTGTGAAGTCAACAATTTTGTAGATAACACTGTAGTTCCAGTCAATTTCGCCAGTTGAGAAAATTTCTTCGTTTGACTTTGGGTGTAGTCCCTCAATTTTGATTTCATCATTAATTCCGTCATTGCTGTATACCATTACGGTAGAAGCGGTAACGTCTTTGTCACCTAGCATTAATTCACGTGCCATCTTTGCAGTTCGGATTGCATTATGCTTTTTTGCACACATTTTGTATCTATCTCCCCTCAATGTAGATTGTGTCATGTAGTGTTTTTTGCATAGAAAACAGAGGCGAGTTTTGAACAAACTCCTTCCTTTGTTTCATGCGATTGCGTCTTGTTCGTACAGCATACAACATAAAAAATAAAAGCGACGCCGGAGTTAGTTAGTATGTGTAGATGTGCTTGTTTTTAGAATCGAAGCAACTAGGGTGTAATATTTGGTAAACGTGTTGCGTTCGTTTCTTTTCCCTTTACTCAAAGCGGAACGTTCAAAAAAATATCAACCTTTTTATAATATAAAATCTCTATCCCAAAAGGCAAGCATAGAAAAAGAAAACAATGAAAAAATTTTTTAGGACCTCTTACTCATGAGAAAAGCTAAGGGAATTTCCTTAGCTAGATGGAAGTTTTTTTTCTGTCACAAGACTTCCGATGATATATCCAACAAGCGATAAGCAGAGTGGTAGTACAACTGTATGCATCCCAAGTGGATTTGGATAGAGACGATCGAATAAAATATAGGATCCTACACCAACAATCATCGATGTAATGGCACCATTTGCATTTCCTCGCTTCCAATATAGACCTAAGACTATTGGCCATACGAAAGCAGCTTCTAGTCCGCCGAAGCTAAATAAGTTTAACCAAATAAGGAAGTCAGGCGGATGAATACTTGCGATGAAAATGAAAATACCGAGTAAAGCAGTAACGGTCATGCTTGCACGTTTCACAATTGTTTCACTTGCGTGTGGATTCACGTAGTTAATATAGATGTCTTTGACAATGGATGAGCTTATAAGTAATAAGAGTGAGTTCACAGTCGACATAATTGCTGCCATCGGTGCTGCTAAGAAGATACCAGCTAACCACGGTGGTAATACTTCTAGAGCAAGAAGTGGCATGACTGTGTCTCCAACCTCTATCCCTGGCAATACAACACGTGCGAATACACCGGTTAAGTGCATACCAAGCATGATTGTTCCAACGACGATTGTCCCGATAATCATGGCACGGTGCATGGAACGAGTATTTTTGTAGCTCATGGCACGAACACTAATTTGGGGAAGTCCAACAACACCTACGCCAACTAATACCCAGAACGAACTGACGTAAAGAGCGCTTAATGAGCCGTCAGGTCCAAATGGTGTGACAAGGTTAGGGTTAATTTCAATAAGCTCTTGCATAATATTTGTGACACCGCCACCAGCGATTGTCGTTCCAATTAAAATAATAGCTGTTCCGCATAACATAATAATGCCGAGTAAGCAGTCTGTAATCGCGACAGCGCGGAATCCGCCGATTACAACATATAGCACGACAGAGATGGAGAAAATAAATAATGAAGCAGTATACGGTAATCCCGTTAGCGATTCAATTAATCGTCCACCCCCAACCCACTGTGCGACAGTAGAAGAGAAAAGAAAGACGATAATGCTAAGTGCTGAAAGGATGACAACTAGTTTATTGTTGTATCGTCCTTTTAAATAATCGATTAACGTAATTGCTTTCATTTTTCTCGCGATAATGGCGAATTTCTTGCCTAATGTTGTTAGAACGAAATAACCTGTTACAACTTGAATCATGGAAAGTAGTACCCAGCCAAGTCCCATTTTGTAGGCAATTCCAGGTCCTCCAATGAAGCTACTTGCACTTCCATACGTTGCAATCATTGTCATTGCAAGGAGTAGCCCGCCAAGTTCCCGTCCTCCTAAGAAGTATTCTTGAAGGAAAGAAGAGTTAGTGGAAGTTTTCATTTGCTTAGATGTGTAAATCCCAATGGCGAAAGTAAAAAGAAGGAACAAGATCATTGGGATAATGGTGTAATAATTCATTCTGTGTCATCTCCTTCTTCGTCTAGTGGTACATCTTTGAATACAGTGTAGACGAGAATAGTTAGAAGGATAACGATTACGATGAAGCCGACGATACAGCTGTAGAAGAACCACGCTGGAAATCCGAATATGTATGTATATTCCTCAACTGGTTGGGAGCCGAATCCGTATGCGAATCCGTACCACCAAATAAAATGAATGAATGCTAAAGCTAGTCCAATTAATGCCTCGCGATGAGCGATTTTAAAACGACGGTCTTGTTTATGATTGCTCATGTTCGTTTCCTTTCTATGTACAAGATATGGGATTCATTATACACAAAAAAGGTAGTGCATTCTATTACCTGTGCGACAAAAAACGGTAAGAAAAGAACGAATTCTTTTCTTACCGTTTTTTGCGTCGCTTTGGTTTATAAAACTTATCTAATACGATATGAAACGTGCTAGCAGTAATTACTCCAAGAATAAGAACAAAAAGAACGTCACGATGTTCTTCTAACCAAACGAGAAGCGTTGTTTCTCCGTATTGCTTGTTCACGAATGAAGCGAGAGGGAACAAGATAATGGATAAATAGAGAATACGGATAATATCTCCAATTAAAAGGCCATGCGAGAGAATGGATCGGTGCGGGATGAATTTCTGATATGGATACCAGAGGAAGCGGAATAAGCCCCAATTGTTGTAGCAATCACTCTCTGTATCAAGGTCAGGAGTGAGCAAGTATGTCCCGATTAAAAAGCCGGCTGCGTATACAAATATTGCCTCGTAGTGAAGTGGGTGAAGTAACGCGAGTGGTGCAATGATAACGGGGAGACCGATAAGATTGATTTTCGTATGTGTTTTTCCTGATGGCATAATTCATGTTGTCCTTTCTAAAGTATACGAATATACGTTCTTATTATATATGATTTTTCATGTAAAAAGAAGAAAATAATGATGATATAAATTTGATAATTTCATTTATTGATACAATAATGAAAAATATTATGGTGATAAAGCAAAGAAATCGGTATAATAAAGAAATTCGTCTAGTATAGTTCAAGTTTTTTGCTAGGGAAAAAAGAGAAAGGAGAAGAAACAGCATGGATACACAATTGCTTTTTTCAATTGTCATTTATATGTTCGGCATGTTACTTATCGGGTACTGGGCATATCGAAAAACATCTAATTTATCAGATTATATGCTTGGAGGTCGCTCTTTAGGCCCCGCAGTAACAGCTTTAAGTGCTGGAGCCTCTGATATGAGTGGATGGTTGCTAATGGGATTACCTGGAGCAATGTATGTAACTGGATTAAGTAGTTCATGGATTGCCATTGGGTTAGTAATTGGTGCGTATGCAAACTGGTTGTTTGTAGCGCCGCGCTTGCGTGTTTATTCGGAAGTAGCGAGTAATGCAATTACGATTCCACAGTTTTTAGAGAACCGATTCAAAGATACGTCGCATTTGTTACGTCTTGTATCTGGTCTCGTTATTATGATTTTCTTTACATTCTATGTTTCATCTGGTTTGGTGTCAGGTGCAATTTTATTCGATAATACATTTGGGATTGGATATGAAAAAGGTCTTTGGATTATTGCGGTTGTAGTAGTCGCATACACATTATTTGGTGGATTCTTAGCAGTTAGTTGGACTGACTTCGTACAAGGATTGATTATGTTCCTTGCATTAATTATCGTACCAGTCGTAACAATTTGGAATGTTGGCGGTGTTGAAGAAACAACAACCATTATTTATGAAGTAAATCCAGCGTTATTTAATTTATTTGAAGGAACAACGTTTATTGGAATTATTTCACTATTAGCATGGGGATTAGGTTATTTTGGACAACCTCATATTATTGTACGCTTCATGGCTATTTCTTCTGTAAAAGAAATGAAAAAAGCGAGAGCAATTGGAATGGCATGGATGATTTTCTCAATTGGTGGCGCGATGCTAACTGGATTTATTGGGATTGCTTACTTTACAGGACAAGGAACGCCATTAGTAGGAGCAGCGGCAGAAACAGTATTTATTGAATTGTCTCGTCTTCTATTCCATCCAATTATTTCAGGATTCTTATTAGCGGCTGTATTAGCAGCGGTAATGAGTACTATTTCGTCACAGTTACTTGTAACGTCTAGTGCAGTGACAGAAGATTTATATCGTACATTCTTCCGTCGTTCGGCATCAGATAAAGAGCTTGTGTTAGTTGGACGTCTAGCTGTGTTAGTTGTTGCAGTAATTGCTATCGGTATCTCGTATAGTAAGAGCGAAACAATTTTAGCACTTGTTGCGTATGCCTGGGCAGGATTTGGTGCTTCATTTGGTCCAGTTGTTCTATTAAGTCTATACTGGAAACGTATGACGAAGTGGGGGGCACTTACAGGAATGATTGCAGGGGCAAGTACTGTTATTATATGGAAAGAAGTGTTAGGATTATCAGACTTCTTATATGAAATGGTGCCAGGATTTGCCGTATCTACTGCATGTATCATATTTGTAAGCATTGTAACGAACGTTAATAAAGCATCGATAGAAGAAGATTTTACAGAGGTAGAGAAGATGCTTAAATAAGAAAAGACCGCCTGGTGATGGGCGGTCTTTTCTTATTTAGTTCGTTTCTTTTTCTCTACATGAATCCACAGGTAGTACGTAGCCCAGAAGAGGAGAGTAATAAGATAGGAGAAGGTTTTTTTCTCTTGAGGAGCGTATAGAATGATTGCGAGGCCAAGGAAGAAACACGGAACTCCAAGGGAGAGGTATTTTCGCCAATGCATAACAGATACTCCTTTTTCTTCCATTTTATCATGTCTTTCTTTTCATGGAGAAAGTAAAATGATTATTATTGTATTATATTTTAAATTTGTCATGAAAAAGAAATATTTCGAGAGAATATAGTTTGCTATACTATGTGAGGATGGTTTTTTTAACCAAAAAACGATACAGCAAAGGTGAAAAGAGTGATGAACAGAATGAGAAGGGGAATGGCATATGTATTAGCATGTGTGATGTTGCTGTGCATCCCAACGCAGGCTTATGCCGAGATGCAATTAACGAGTGAAGCAGCTGTTTCACTAGAAGCTACGACAGCAGAAATAATCTTTGATAAACAAGCTCATGAAAAGCATTTCCCAGCAAGTATGACGAAAGTAATGACAGGTTTACTTTTGATGGAACATGCAAAGGCAAATGAACGTATTGTCTTTTCTGAGAATGCTTTGAAACAAGAAAAGAGTAATTATATGATTGAGTTTCAAGCAGGGGAATCTGTCGATAGAGACACGGCATTATATATTTTGATGGTGTTAAGTGCGAATGACATGGCGTATGCGATTGGAGAGCATATTGCGGGCAGTGAGGAAGCATTTGCGAAGATGATGACAGAGCGAGCGAAAGAACTCGGTGCGAATGATACTAATTTCGTAACTGCTAGTGGTTTGCATCATCCAGAACATTATTCTACTGCATATGATATTGCTCTTATTACGAGAGAAGCATTGAAGCATGATGTACTTGTGAAAGCGATGGGAACGAAGAGCTTAGATGTAACAACTTCTCACCAAAAAAAGTTCATCCGAAACAAAGGGCGGGCATTTGAGAATCCACATTTCTTCGCAGCGAAGACAGGATTTACTGATCAAGCAGGTAACACGCTAGTAGAGGTTGATCAAGTGGATGGCAAGCGCGTTATTAACGTTGTAATGCAATCGAAGAACCCAGCATATTATGAAGATATGCGTAACATTTCTAGCTATGCCTTCTCGCAGTTGGAGAAGAAAGTTGTCTTGGACAAGCAAAGTTGGAGAGAAAATGTGGTGTTTCTGGACAAGCAAGTGAAAGGAACAGTGGAGCAAAGTGTGGAATTGTTTGTTCCAAAAGATAAACAACCAAATATTACAACGGAAATAAAATTAGTAGAGAAAAAGAATGAAGACTTATATATAAATGGTATTAAAAAAGGTGATGTCATTGGGCAGTTAGATGTAAAGAACAATGGACAAATTATTCAAACAGTTCCAGTTATAGCTACTGAGGCGATGATATTTGAGAAAACAGTGGGGAAAGTATTATCGCCTGGAACTAGTATGATAGAACGTATCTCATGGGCTGCTGGAACGGCATTCGTAAGTGTTGTTCTGTTAATTGCCATTCGTCGTGTATTCATCGTAAGAAAACGTATGAAGAGACGACCTATGAAAAGAAGACCTATAAAGAGACGACCTAATTCTTATTAGAAGATAGAGAAGGCAACGACGGACAAGTTGTCTTCTTTTTTATGCGAAAAAAGAAAAAAACGGACGTGCAAATAGGTGGAAATGTGCTATCATTTGAGACAGGTTAACATTTTCGCAAGATGCGAAAATGCACGTTAGTTAAAGGGGGAAATTCCTGATGAAACATGAAATAGAAGAGTTGATGATAGAGCAACGAGCGTATTTTCATAGTGGTAAAACAAGAAACATGGATTTACGTATATTACGATTAAAAGCCCTTTATTACGGTATCTTAAAGTACGAAAAAGAAATTATGTCTGCGTTAAAGCAAGACTTAAATAAAAGTGAATTTGAAAGTTTTTCAACAGAAATAGGAGTGACGCTAAAAGAAATTAGTTTCACTTTAAAGAATATAAAGAAGTGGGCAAAAGTGAAACGAGTGAAAAATTCGTTAACACATGTTGGTTCAACGAGCACATTACTCCCTGAACCGTACGGGGTAACGCTTATTATTGCACCGTGGAACTATCCGTTTTACTTAGCAATTGCACCGTTAATCGGAGCAATTGCGGCAGGTAACACAGCAGTTGTGAAGCCATCTGAATTAACACCAAATGTTGCTACTGTTGTAAGGAATTTATTAGAAGAGCTATATCCAGAAGAGTTCGTTGCTGTTGTGGAAGGTGGCGTAGAAACAAGTCAGCGATTACTTCAACAAAAATTCGACTATATTTTCTTTACAGGAAGTACTTCAGTAGGAAAAGTGGTCATGGAAGCAGCATCTAAACAATTAATTCCAGTAACACTAGAACTAGGTGGAAAGAGCCCAACAATTGTTCATCACGATGCGAACCTTGCACTGGCAGCAAAGCGAATTGTGTGGGGAAAATATATGAATGCAGGACAGACGTGTATTGCGCCAGATTATGTATACGTGCATCATGAAGTGAAAGAGAAGTTTCTTGTGCATGTGAAGCGAGAAATCGAAGTATTATATGGAAAGAAACCGTTAGAAAATACGGAGTATACGAGAATTGTTAGTAAGCGTCACTTTGATCGCCTTCTTTCCTTCCTAGAAGATGGTACAACTGTTGCTGGTGGAAAGTCGAAAGAAGAAACATTAACAATTGAGCCGACAGTTATTGATAATGTGGATTGGAACATGCCGATTATGCAAGAAGAAATATTTGGTCCTCTGTTACCAGTGCTAGAATACCACAACATCGATGCAGTCATTGAGGAAGTTGTGAATCGACCGAAGCCACTTGCTTTGTATGTTTTCTCTGAGAATAAAGACATCCAACAAGAAGTGGTGACACGTATTCCATTTGGGGGTGGCTGTATTAATGATACGATTTATCATATTGTACAACCGAACTTACCATTTGGTGGAGTTGGGGAAAGTGGAATTGGTCGTTACCACGGAGAGTATAGCTTCCAGACATTCTCTCACTATAAAGGCGTCGTGAAGCAGACGACGAAATTTGACTTGCCGGTACGTTATTCAACAACAAAGTATGCACTTAGCATCCTTCGTAAACTATTCAAATAACAAAAAAAAATCACTACCGCAACATAAAGATGGTTGATAGAAAGTGAATGATAATATACATGGAATGGAAAGTGACTGGTTGGATTGTATCTCTATAAGTTACTTTCATCCCTTCGTAGTAAACCTAAAAAAGAAAGAAAAGGAAGTACTTTCTTTTCTTTCAAAAAAATAGATGTTCTTGAGAGAAAAAGGATGCAAAAAATCATGAAAGAAATATGATAAAACGGTAGTGTAATTATCATTTATCTAGTATAATTTCGTATTGTATTGCATTTTTTGACGAACATACTTATAACGTGTTGAATGAAAGTGCTAGATACTATATCATAGTACCTAGACTTTCTTTTTGTGTGACCAAAAATAAGGCGAAAAGACGATTGAAGTAGGTGTAAGTACCTGTAATCGTTGCATTTCTTTATTATATGATCGTGTTTCACGAGCGAAAAGGGGACCCTTCTAGCGTAGGGCCCCTGTTTAAACTACATTCGAAAGGAGGAAGTGCAGGAATTGTTTTGTCACGAGAAAGCGTGCATTCCTCCCCCGACGATGAATGAGTCGGAGTATCCTGCACGAACAATCTAATGAAAAACATCATAACGATTGAAAATGTTGAAAAACATTTTGCGAACCAAGTTATTATTCCTTCTCTATCTTTGGATATTCAAGAAGGGGAGTTTCTGACAATATTAGGACCAAGTGGTTGCGGAAAGACAACTCTTTTACGCATGATTGCAGGGTTTGAGAAGCCATCAAAAGGCGCAATTAAGTTAGACGGCAAAGTGATTAATGACTTAGAGCCCTACAAGCGCGACATGAACATGGTATTCCAAAACTATGCTCTCTTCCCACATATGACAGTAGAAGAAAACATTCGTTTCGGATTAAAGATGAAGGGTGTATCAAATAAAGAGCAAAAAGAGCGTGCGGAAGAAGTGCTTCATTTAACACAATTAACGGAGTTACGTAGCCGCAAGCCGAAGCAATTATCTGGTGGACAACAACAACGTGTTGCAATTGCACGTGCAGTTGTAAATAATCCGAAAGTGTTGCTACTAGATGAGCCACTAGGAGCATTAGATTTCAAATTGCGTAAAGATTTACAGCGTGAGTTAAAGAACTTACAACGTAACTTGGGTATTACATTCGTATACGTAACGCATGACCAAGAAGAAGCAATGAGTATGAGTGATCGTGTAGCAGTAATGAATAACGGGAAGGTGGAGCAACTTGGCACACCAGAAGAAATTTATTACAAGCCGAAGAGCTTATTCGTTGCAACATTTATTGGTGAGAATAATATCGTGAAGGATGGAGAGCGTCTCTTTGCCCTGCGTCCAGAGAAAATTAGGACTGGTTCACCGTCCGATACAGGGATGCGTACAGGTGTTGTAGAAGACGTTGAATTCTTAGGTAACCACCATAAAATGTATATCCGTGAAGAATCTGGCGAAAATCTATTTATTGCGTATCAACCAACAGATAAAGATGCACATTATAAAGTGAACGATATAATTGGATTTGGATGGAACAAGGAAGATGAGGTGGACGTGACGTGAAAAAAGGAAAATTATTAGCTTTACCAGCAACGGCTTGGTTGCTTATTTTCTTCCTTGTTCCACTCTTGTTCATTGTAGGATATTCTTTCCTTGAACGTGGCATGCACGGCACAGTTATCATGAACTTTAACTTTGATAACTATGCAAATGTGTTTGACCCACTTTATATGGGCGTATTAATTGATACGGTAGTAATTGGGGTAGTGACGACTGTGCTAACGCTACTTATTGCATATCCGTATGCGTATACGATTACGATGGTAAATCCGAAATGGCAAAAGCTATTGTTATTACTTGTGACGATTCCATTTTGGATTAACTTCCTTATTCGTTCGTATGCATGGATTATTATTTTACGTACGCAAGGACTTGTGAATACTTTCTTATTAGACATGGGGCTAATTCAAGAGCCACTAAATTTACTGTACAATACGCCTTCTGTCGTTTTAGGGATGGTATATACGTTGTTACCATTTATGGTACTGCCAATTTATGTATCAATGGAACAATTGGACCATCGTAAACTTGAAGCAGCGTATGATTTAGGAGCGACACCGATAAAAACATTTTGGCACGTAACATTACCGATGACGATGAGCGGTGTGGTGACAGGATGTATTTTAGTTTTCGTTTCTTCGTTAGGAATGTTCGTTGTTTCGGACGTAATGGGTGGTTCGAAAGCAACGTTAATTGGGAATGTTATTCAGAACCAATTCTTATCAGCAGGTAACTGGCCGTTCGGTTCGGCATTATCCGTTGTATTAATTATCTTTACAGTTGTGCTTATTTTCATGTACTACAAAGTAACGATGAGAAAAGCAGTAGAAGGTGGGGGTGAAAAAGGTTGAGCAAAAAGCTTCTGCTTGGCTATGTAGCTGCCATTCTAGCGTTTATTTACATTCCAATTGGCGTGTTAATCACGTTCTCATTTAATGAATCACGTGCAAGTACGCAATGGACAGGTTTTACGCTTGATTGGTACAAAAAGCTCTTTAATAATGAGCAAGTTATCGATGCATTAATGAACAGTTTGACAATTGCAATTACGGTTACGGTTATTTCAACTGTACTCGGAACACTTTGTGCTATTGCACTGCACCGTTATAAATTCCGTATGAAAACGGCAATTAGTGGATTAGTATACTTACCAATCCTTGTACCAGACCTATTAATGGGCTTATCGATGCTTATTCTTTTCACTCAGCTTGGTATGGAACTTGGTACAAAGACAGTTATGATTGCACACATAACGTTCTGTATTTCATTCGCTGTCGTCGTGATTTCAGCACGTCTGTCAGGTATGGGAGAAGATATGGAAGAAGCGGCGAACGATCTTGGTGCGACGCCATGGCAAACATTTAGACACATTACGCTTCCGACAATTGCACCAGGAATAATTGCAGCGGCGTTATTAACATTTACGTTATCTATTGATGATTTCGTTATTAGTTTCTTCGTGTCTGGTCCTGGTTCCACGACTCTACCGGTATATATTTACGGTCTAGTGAAGAAAGGTATTTCTCCGGAAATTAACGCTTTATCGACAATCTTAATCGTGTCGATTGTGTTCTTAATGTGCTTATCAGAAGTATTCAACCGCAAAGGTGATACGAAAGGAAAGGGTAATCTACCTTTCTAAAGAAACAAGTAACTATTCAATGGTGGACGTTCGTGTTCATCATTGGATTTACCTAGTTTGCTTATGTTGCATAAGCAAGCTAGCATACATATTTTATATTGGAGGGATGTTCTCATGAAGTGGACGAAAGTTCTTTTTATGGCAATGGCTAGCATGTTAGTAGTGGGAATGTTATCAGGTTGTGTAGGTTCAAAGGAAGAGAAGCAAGTGTTGAACTTATACAGCTGGGCAGATAACTTCAATCCAGATTTAATTAAAGAGTTTGAAGAGAAATACAATGCGAAAGTTAATTATGATATATTCGACAGCAACGAAACGATGTTAGCGAAGTTACAAGGCGGTGCAAGCTACGACTTAATCCAACCGTCTGATTACATGGTAGAAATTATGAAGAATCAAGGTTTATTAGAGAAGTTAGATAAGAATAACATTCCAAACCTTGAAAAAGTGAATATGACAATTAAAGATACGCCGTATGACCCAAATGGTGAGTACTCAGTTATTTATATGTATGGTATTACAGGTATTGCGTACAACGAAAAGTATGTGAAAACACCACCAACAGAGTGGAACAACTTATGGAATGCATCATATAAAGACCGTGTAGCCTTATTAAGTGATAGCCGTGAAGCATTAGGTATGTCATTAATTAAGAATGGTTACTCAAATAACACGAAAGACTCAAATGAGTTAAAAGTAGCAGCTGATGATTTAAAGAAATTAAAGGTAATGACGAATCCATTAGTGGATACGAATACAATTAAAGATAAATTTATTTCAGAAGATGCATGGATCGGTACGTTATGGTCTGGTGATGCAGTATTTGTTCAACAAGATAATAAAGATGTGAAGTATATGATTCCGAAAGAGGGAGCAACAATCTTCGCGGATACATTTGCAATTCCAAAAGGAACGAAAAATAAAGAGCTTGCTGAGAAGTTCATTAACTTTATGTTAGAAGAAGATGTAAGTGTACGTAACTATGAGCATACAGGTTACATCAACCCAGACGAGAATGCATTTGCTAAGCATAGTGATGAGTACAAGAACAACGAAGTAATTAAGTACGTTCGTGAGAACTTAAGTTCATTAGATGTTCGTTGGATTGAAGACTTAGGTGATAAGTCGACAGAATACGCTCGTTACTGGGATGAGTTTGGCGCAACGAAATAAAGTAGATAAGAAGACGATTTTCCGTGTTGGAAGGTCGTCTTTTTTTCTATCGTTTCCGTTGCTGGACAAACTACATATTTGTTTCTACAATGGAGAAAGATTACATACATAAGAAGTTCTTTACAACAAGGAGGAAAAAGCATGCAACGAACTAGCACACCCACGTCGTATATCGTTATGTTTGGAACGGTTATGGTTGGGCTATTCGCTTATTTAACGTTCCGTATTATGGGGGATAACCCGATGTGGATTGATACGTATATTCGAGAGGTACTCGTACGACCTGATTCATCATCCATTTATACGTTTTTCCGTTATTTTACGAAGTCGGGATCAGCAATTGGTGTTGTCATTTTGTTAGTACTATCTGTCCTATTCTTTTATATGCGGGACAAAGATTTTAAAGCGATGATTTTGCTTCCGATAGCTGTCTTAATGACACATTTCTTAAATGACGGAGTGAAAGCATTAACACAACGTGATCGTCCAGCAATTAATCCAATTATCGATGCAGTTGGGTATAGTTTCCCAAGCGGTCATGCGATGATTAGTATGGTCGCATATGGACTAGCCGCATACTTAATCGTATGTAAGCTACGCAGTGACGTAGCAAAATGTATTGTTACGTGTGTAGCAATTGTGTTTATTTTCTTAAATGGCCTCAGCAGAATTATTTTATCTGCCCATTATCCGACCGATGTAATTGCTGGTTATATATTTGGCGGATGTATTTTGTATGGATGTATTTACGTGTACAATACGCTTGGAAATAGAGAGGGAATGAGGGGATAGACGTGGATTTTTGGAAACGTGTGGGATTGTTTATTTATCGTTTTCGAGTGACATTTACTGTTGTATTACTAGCTTGTGCAATTAGTTTAACAATGTTTGCAATGAAGTTACCATCTATTTTGCACGGTGATGGTTTCCGTACCGATGGTGATCAAGAAATTGCCAAAGAAATTTTGGCAGAAGACTTTAAGCAATCAAGCAATACGTTACTCGTTGTCTTTGAAAAAGAAGAAGGTGTGACGAAGGAAGTATTCCAGCAGGAGATGCAGAAGGTCGTTACTGATATGGAGAAAGCTGAACATCTCGATACGATTGTACATCCATTCAACTCTCCAGATAAATGGAAAGATGATATTGCCTATGCGGCAATGATATTCGAAGGCGCAACGAATGAAGAAGAAATAAAACACGCGCTTGCATTTGCTGATACATTAAAAGATACATCGAATAAAAACGTAAAAGTAACTGCGACAGGCTTTCCTGTTATTAATGACGAAGTGAATGCGATGTCGCAAGAGGACTTGAAGAAGGCCGAATTAATTGGTGTTCCAATTGCGTTTCTTGTATTACTTTTCTCATTTGGAAGCTTGTTAGCATCTATCTTACCGATTATTAACGGTGCACTAAGCGTTATTAGTACGATGGGAATTTTATATTTCATCGGGGATTATATGTCCCTGTCCATTTTCGTATTGAATGTAACACCGATGATTGGTCTTGCGCTGTCCATTGATTTTGCATTGTTATTTGTCAATCGTTTCCGTGAAGAAGCGAAACATCTGTCGGTGAAAGAAGCAATTGCAGCGACGTATGCGACAGCTGGACGAGCAATTATGTTCTCTGGACTGTGTGTATTCGTTGGATTGTCGGGATTGTTCTTCTTCCAGATTGATTTCATTCAATCGATTGCAGTAAGTGGAATGATGGTTGTTATTTTCAGCTTGCTGTTTTCATTAACGTTATTACCAGCAATGCTAGCGATGCTTGGTGCGCGTATTACGAAAGAAGGTATTATTGAAAAATGGCTGAAGCGAGGAGGAGATGGTGCAGGCTTCTGGCGTAAATTCGGTATGTTTGTCATGCGTAATCCAGTGAAGATGACAGTACTTGTTGTTCTTTTTATCGCAGTGAGTTTATTACCAATTCGTCAAGCAGACTTGCAGTTCCCTGGTGTTGAGACATTACCAAGTTCTAGTGAAAGTCGCGCTGCATATGAGCGCTATGAGGAAGCATTTAATGCAGACGCGAAAGATTATGCAATGGCTACAATTGTTGTGGAAACAGATGGCGAAGTAGAGAAGAACCTATCTGCTATCGAGGAATTTGTGCGTGATGTGAAGGAAGACGAGCACGTGAAGAATGTGACGAGTTTCTATACATATATGGACGGCGTGGACAGCACAACACTAGAGTTGATGCTACAAACAGAGCAACGAGCAACCGTACAACCAGTACTCGATTCATTTGTCAAAGATAATCGCACATACGTACAAGTCACATTGCATGATGGACCGAAATCATCAGAGGCAAAAGCGTGGGTACGTGACTTCAAGAAAACATACGAGCGGGAGGATATGACGCTCTTTGTTGGCGGCATGACGAAGTTCACACAAGAGTTAGAAGACGAAATTATTGAGGAAATACCAATTGCAGCAGCGGTTATTCTTGGCTCGACGTTCATCATTTTAATGCTTGCATTCCGTTCATTACTTATCCCGTTTAAGGCAATTGTGATGAACATCTTAAGTTTAAGTGCTACAATCGGAATCGTATTTTGGCTCTTTAACGGTGGGCAGTTTGGTTTAGAGCAAGGAGCTGTTATGTTCACGTTACCAGTGTTTATCTTCGGTTTAGTATTCGGTCTAAGTATGGACTATGAAGTATTCCTTATTTCTCGTATGCAAGAGTTATACAATGAAACAGGGGATAACGATTACTCGACACTGGAAGGACTCGTTTCAACGAGTAAAATCATCACATCAGCGGCACTCATTATGATTGTTGTGACAGGTGCATTTGCCTTTACGGAAATTTTACCGATGCAACAAATGGGTGTCGGCGTTGCATTAGCTATCTTTATTGATGCGACAATCGTTCGTATGGTACTTGTTCCAAGCTTGATGAAAATGCTTGGGCATTGGAACTGGTGGTTACCATTTGTCGAAAGAAAACCAAAACGAACAAGGTCTTCATAAGACCTTGTTCGTTTTTTTATGGATCTATGATTGAGAAGGCCGAAGTAAAAGATAAGCATATCCCTCCGCTATTTAGCAAATAGTATAGAAAAGGGGGGACTACGTTGTTTCGTTATTTTAAATTTCGATTAAATGATAAAGTAAAATTCAAGGAAGCTGACGGACATATTTATCGTATTGTCGGTTATCGATTAGAGCGAAGTTTCTATCCTAGTGAGGACTGGACAACGATTGTGTATGAATTATATCGTGATTTTGATGGACTAGCAGTTGATGCAGAAGAAGATGATCTTGTGCTTATGTCTAAGCGAGATGAAGGAATCGTACCATCTATCATGATTTTGAAAACATTGCGTGATTCGCTTTTCTCTTCAGAAGAAAAAGGACAAGCAAAGCCTTGCTATGACGTTGATATACTATTAGATGAGTATAATGACTATAAGCGACTTAGTGAATTTTTTGAAGACACGACGTATGAACAGAAGATGCATATTGTCATGGAAAAGTTGGCGAAATATACGGAAGTGATGAAAGAGCCAATGTGATTGGCTCTTTCGCTATTAGTATATAAAAAAGAAGCCAATCATATTGGCTTCCTCGTCTATTAGCTTGCAACGTGTTGCTGCTGTTTTGTTTTTGGTAATGAAACAACAGTAGCTTCTGTTTCTTTTTCTTCTGATGAATAGTACATGTAATCCATCACTTTTGAACAAATTGCGATTGCAAGAATCGTAAATGCTACTTCTGTCCATGTTAAATAATATAAAGAAAGTGCAATAATCACTGCATCGAATACGAAGAACACTTGACCGATTGTTAACTTCGTATACTTGCTTAGTAGGATAGAGATAATGTCATCTCCACCGGTTGCACCACCAAATCGTAAAATCAACCCTAATCCTATTCCTGCTAACACTCCACCTAAAATTGCGGCAGCCCACAAGTAATTTGTTAAATCGATTGTAAATGGAGAGTAGTTTTCCATGAGTGAATAGAACACAGAAAAGGATGCTGCACCAATAAATGTATTCACAACCATACGCATTCCTAATAATTTTGCAGCTGCTAAAATGATTGGGATATCCATTAAAATAGTGGAGATTGATGGTGAAATACCAAACAGATTTTTCAGAATCAAGGCGATTCCAATAAATCCTCCCTCTACTAAATGGTTTTGAAAGTGAATATGGTACAAGGTTGTAGCTAATATGAATGATCCTAGTAGAATCATTCCAATCTCTTGACATCGGATCTTTTTCATTGTTATTTCCTCTTTTCGTAGTTAGTTGGTTTTGTTCTTGGAACTAACTACTTGCGAGATATTACCACATGTAGTTAGTCTAAAAAGGTTTTAAACATAACTACGGCGCTATATATCGCTGAAGAAATAACAGATAATCCTGTCACACATAATTTCGCCTACCTTCGTTTTTTTATTTAGCATGTTTTCTTGGCATGATCTAAATAAAAAACGCTACGTATACGATAAATCTTTCTTTTGCCAAATACTCCTGGCAACCATAATGTCTCCTACCTCTCTGTTTTAGTTAGATATGAAATACCTAAATGAAACAGCTACGTGTAAGATAAGTCTTTTCTCTGCCAAATGCTCCTTCGAGCAATCATGGTATCGAAATCCTTTCTTTTTAAGATTCTATTCATTATACCACATTTTCATCCGTCACAGCCGGGGAGTTTTTGTAAAGCGCTAATCAAAAGTAGACAAAAAAATACAAAAACTAATTTGTGAAACATTTCACAAATTAGACACAGAATTATCCGAAGAGTTGGTGTATAGTAAAGGTGTGGAAGAAAACAACACTGCAACAATAAGTGAAACTCTTCACAAACTTTAAATTACAAAATCATTACTCTTTACTAGTGATAATCGCTAGTAAAAAAAATTTACATAACAGGGACAAAAAAAGTCTACATAGGACAAAATATGTCCCTGATTCCAAGGAGGCTGACAAATATGGTTGTGAAAGAAAAAGTTGTAAATGAAGTGCAAGAAGTAACGAACATGATTGGTGAGTTAGTAGGAAATGCTCAAAAAGCTTTGGAAACATTCGAAACATATAATCAAGAACAAATAGACAATATCGTTCATGCAATGGCTTTAGCTGGTGTTGAGCACCATATGCCACTAGCAAAGATGGCGGTTGAAGAAACAGGTCGCGGTGTATACGAAGATAAATGTATTAAAAATATCTTCGCATCAGAATACATTTGGAACAGCATTAAATACAACAAGACAGTAGGAATTATTAATGAAGACCCACATACAGGTGTCATTGAAATTGCAGAACCAGTTGGAGTAGTTGCAGGGGTAACACCGGTAACGAATCCGACATCAACAACAATGTTCAAAGCAATGATTGCAATTAAGACAAGAAACCCAATTATCTTCGCATTCCATCCATCTGCACAGAAATGTTCAGCAGAGACAGCAAGAGTATTACATGAAGCTGCAGTGAAAGCAGGAGCACCAGAGAATTGCATTCAATGGATCGCGAAACCTTCTATTGAAGCAACGAAACAACTGATGAATCATGAAGGAACAGCGTTAGTACTTGCGACAGGTGGAGCGGGTATGGTGAAATCAGCTTACTCAACTGGGAAACCAGCATTAGGTGTAGGACCTGGTAACGTACCATGTTATTTCGAAAAAACAGCGAATGTGAAGCGTTCAGTTAATGACTTAATCTTATCAAAAACATTTGATAACGGAATGATTTGTGCATCAGAACAAGCAATTATCGTTGATAAAGAAATTTATACTGAAGTGAAGCAAGAAATGATCGCGAATAACTGTTACTTCGCGAAAGAAGACGAAGTAGCAAAATTAGAGAAATTAGTTATTAACGAGAATACATGTGCAGTAAATGCTGATATCGTTGGTAAGTCTCCATACTATATTGCGAAGTTAGCAGGTATTAATGTACCTGAAGATACAAAAATGTTAGTAGTAGAAATTGCTGGTGTTGGTGCGAACCATCCACTGTCTCGTGAGAAATTAAGTCCGGTACTTGCTTGCATTAAAGCGAACAGTACAGAAGAAGGAATGAAACGTTGCGAGGAAATGTTACATCTAGGTGGACTAGGTCATACAGCGGTTATTCATTCTACAGATGAAGCGGTGCAACGTGAATTTGGCTTACGAATGAAAGCGTGTCGTATCCTTATTAATGCACCATCAGCACAAGGTGGAATTGGCGATATCTATAATGCATTCTTACCATCATTAACACTTGGTTGTGGCTCATACGGAAAGAACTCTGTATCAGAGAACGTATCGGCAGCGCACTTAATCAACGTGAAACGTCTAGCTGACCGCAGAAAAAATATGCAGTGGTTTAAATTACCACCAAAGATTTTTTTTGAAAAGCATTCAACACAATATTTAGCAAAGATGAAAGGGATTAAGCGAGCTTTTATCGTAACAGACCCTGGAATGGTTGAATTAGGATATGTTGATGTTGTTGAACATTATTTACGCCAGCATAAAAATGATGTGCAAATTGAAATGTTCTCAGATGTAGAACCAGATCCATCAGATGTTACAGTGTTTAAAGGTGCAGAAATGATGCGTCAATTCCAACCAGATGTAATCATTGCGCTTGGTGGCGGATCAGCGATGGATGCAGCAAAAGGTATGTGGTTATTCTATGAGCACCCAGAAACAAGCTTCCATAACTTGAAGCAGAAATTCATTGATATTCGTAAGCGTACATTCAAATATCCTGAGCTAGGAGAGAAAGCACAGTTTGTTGCAATCCCAACAACATCTGGTACAGGTTCAGAAGTAACACCGTTTGCGGTTATTACAGATAAAAAACGTAATGTTAAATACCCATTAGCGGATTATGAGTTAACACCAGACGTAGCAATTGTTGACCCTCAGTTTGTTATGACAGTGCCACCGCATGTAACAGCAGATACAGGAATGGATGTCTTAACACATGCGATTGAATCATACGTATCTATCTTGGCAAATGATTATACAGATGGATTAGCGTTAAAAGCAATTGAACTTGTATTCAACTATTTACCACGTGCATACAAGAACGGGGATGACGAAGAAGCACGCGAAAAAATGCATAATGCTTCTGCAATTGCAGGTATGGCATTTGCGAATTCATTCTTAGGTATTAACCATTCATTAGCACATAAAATTGGACCAGAATTCCATATCCCACACGGTCGTGCGAATGCTATCTTAATGCCACACGTTGTAAGATACAATGCAATTAAACCAAGAAAACATGCATTGTTCCCGAAATATGAGCATTTCGTAGCAGATGAAAGATATGCACAAATCGCAAGAATGTTAGGATTGCCAGCAAGTACAACAGAAGAAGGCGTTGAATCATTAGTTCAAGCGATTATTAAATTAGGTAAAGAATTAAATATTAAAATGAGTATTGCTGCACAAGGTGTAAGCAAAGAAGCATTCGAAGCTGTAGTTGACTCATTAGCAGATCGTGCATTTGAAGACCAATGTACGGGAGCGAATCCGAAATTACCGTTAGTAACAGAGTTAGCAGAAGTATATCGTAAAGCATACAAAGGTGTATAAGAAAGTTCCTTATCACACATAACTGTATTTCCTACCATTATATAGCATAGTAAGAAGAAAGCCGATGAGTCTCCTCTCATCGGCTTTTGATAGTTTGTTCACCCTTATTCTGGCTAGGCTTAAGGCGATTGAAATAGAGTTGTCCTGCTGTAATTTAGGTATCACCAATCTGTATCGTGTTCTATAAACTAAGTATGAAAGATTCTTTATGTATGTGTTTGTCGATTTTAAGATAGTGGGGGTGAAGAAAGTGGGTAGCAAACAATGTCATTCTCCTAATAAAAATATTTGTTGTATTGGAGTTCCGATTCCGCCAGTTCCACCAACTCCGCCAACTCCACCAACGTCTAGTTGTGACATTATTGGAGATGAGTTATGTGGGAACATCTTTATTGTCCAAAACCAAGTTGTAAATTCAGTCTTGTGGGAATCATTAATAGATACCCCTGTAACAGGAACAGTGAATATTTTTAACGATGAGAGCAATAGCGATCCAATTGTTGTGCAAATAATTGGGAACATTGTTCGAGTAATTACCGTTGAACCAGGAAATACGCGTTCTGTCTCTGTTTCTGATCTTCAATCCGTCGTATTAATTAACGACGGTGCGAATGCAAGTGTGATTCATGGGAAGTACTGTATTAATGTAACGTACTATCGGGTTTGCCCGATACCATTGTAAAACCATAGTGTAGCATGAAAAATCTCCTCCTTTATGTTAGGGGATTTTTCACTATGATATAGCTACAGAAAAGAGAGAAATTTTGGTGAATTAGTTATATGTAATGGACAATCAGCGCTTCCCATGCATTTACTATATCGAGAGGGAGAGCAAGGCTCTTAATATGCATGAAGGAGAGAATAGATATGTGCGGGAAAAATGTTATCTTTACCGGTGCGAATAAGGCATGTTGTCCACAAGCGACATTACTTGTAGATGAGTTCTGTAATAATTTTGACAACGCAATATTTGTAACGAATCCTCCGTTCTTTGGGATTAGCCTTTGGTTTGAATTTTCCAATCAAAGAGGAACATTCACATTAACGAATAATGCGGATTCGACAGGCATTGCGGCATTTACATTTTTAGATGCGAATGGCGATGTTGTTGCGACTTTCTTTGTAACACAAGGGGATTCACTAACGGTATCGTTGAGTGGTGTATCTAGCTTATTCGTTGCGGCGTTTGCACCAGAGACAACAGTATCAGGGACAGTGTGTGCGAAAATCTTTAGAAAGTTTTTCTAACACACGATGAGAGGAAACTCCCTTACTTGTAGGGAGTTTTTTTGCGTGGTTGCAATACATACAATTAGTTGAGATAATACGTGCAGACAATAAGGGAGGCAACATAGATGAAATTAGAGCGAAAAGGCGAATGGTGCGAACTAGTAGTTCCATCACGTTGGCAAGGGAAAGCAGTACAAGATGTTTTTAGAGAAGAGTTTCAATTATCCAAGAAGTTAATACATGAGTTTCGCATGGAGAAGCGTGTACAAGTGAATGGTGAAGTAGCGAATTGGACGAAGCCGCTACAAAAAGAAGACAGTCTATACATTCAATTATTTGTTGAGGAAGAGTATGGTGTCGAGCCTGAGTATGGAGAATTAGAGGTCTTATTTGAAGATGATCACGTACTAATCGTATACAAACAAGCAGGGATGGATACACATCCGAACGAAGATGGACAAGGAGGGACGTTAGCTAATCTTGTTGCAGGTTATTACGTAAGCAATGGCATTCAAACGAAAGTACGTCATATTCACCGCTTAGACAAAGACACGACTGGAGCGGTTATCTTCGCAAAACATGCAATGGCAGGTGTAATCATGGATAGATTGCTTGCAGAGCGCCATATTAGACGCCATTATGCGGCTGTTGTACATGGTCTTGTAAAGAAGAAAAAAGATACAATTCATGCTTCGATTGGCCGTGATCGTCATCATGCTACAAGACGAAGAGTGTCACCGAATGGACAAGAAGCGATTACGTACTATGAAGTGCTACAGACGTTCCCAAAAGAAGGAACAACGCTTGTTTCCTTGCAATTACAGACAGGGCGGACGCATCAAATTCGTGTCCATATGAGCTATCTAGGTCATCCACTTCTTGGTGACACATTATATGGTGGGAAGACAACAGTGTTGAAACGTCAAGCGTTACATGCATACAAAGTATTGATGAAACATCCGATGACGAATGAGCGTATTATCGCCTATGCACCGTTCCCAGAGGATTTAGCTGCATACAGTCAGTATATCGGGGAATTGAATAAAGGTTAATTTGTAAAAAAAAAACGTACATCTTTCTGTTGGATGTACGTTTTCTTTTTGTAATTTTGATAAAATAGCTTGCATGTGAAGAAAACATTTACTATAATACTTGATATATCAAACATTGATATATCAATCAATTGACGATACGTACAAAAGGAGGAATAAAATGACGAATTCATGCTTGAAGGAATCGATGATTGCATATAAATTACATTTGCTTAACAAAGAGATTGGTTCGAAGTCTGGGACATGTATGAGCATTAGTCAGTCTAAATTTGAACTGTTGTATCAAATATATCAAATAGATGAAATGAGCCAAAAAGATCTTCAACAAGCAATTGGAATTGATAACGCAGCCATTACACGTCATTTAAAACAGCTTGAAGCGAGTGACATGATTAGTAGACGTAAAAGCCCTAGAGATAATCGTATCACCCTTGTTCGTCTAACAGAACATGGTCGCAACAAGATTCAATCTTTCAAAGAAGAGAATAATCAATTTGCTTCTGCAATCTTAAAAGGGTTTAGCGAAGCGGAGTTAGATGCACTCTTAGATGTACTTAATCGTATGGAACAAAATATCGCCGACTTGTAATCGGCAACAAATAAAAGGAGAATCCACCGATGAATACACAACATACAAATGACTTTACAGAAATTATGACAGGACGTCGTTCGATTCGTCAGTACGACACATCTGTGAAAATTAGCAAAGAAGAAATGGAACAAATTTTAGCAGAAGCAACGTTAGCACCATCTTCGATTAACTTACAGCCATGGCGTTTCGTTGTTATCGATAGTGAAGAAGGAAAGGCAACATTAGCACCACTTGCATCATTTAACCAAAAGCAAGTACAAACATCTTCTGCAATGATTGCTATTTTTGGTGACTTACAAAGTTTTGAGAACGCAGAAGAAATTTTAGGCACAGCAGTAGAACGTGGCTACATGCCTGTTGAAGCAAAAGAGCGTCAAATGGAAATGATTAATGGTGTTGCGGCGACAATTACAAAAGAAGCAATGAAAGACGTTGTATTAGTTGACGGTGGACTTGTAGCAATGCAATTAATGTTAGTTGCTCGTGCGCACGGATACGACACATGCCCAATCGGTGGCTACGATAAAGCAAATATCGCGGAAGCATTCGGCTTAGACAAAGAACGTTATGTTCCAGTTATGTTAGTATCAATTGGTAAAGCAGATGATGCTGGTTACACATCTGTACGTCTTCCAGTTGAAAAAGTTGCACAGTGGAAGTAAGAAATAAGGTGCCCCAATGACTCTTATAAAAGTCATTGGGGCTTTTTTGATGTTTCTTGTTGGTACTTAGAAGTGTATAGGTCCCAATTAGTTGTTTAAATGACAAAAATGTAAGAAACGTGTAAGAGAGTTCTATGGTTGATACAATGCGTGCTATGTAAAGTAAAGAGAAGAAGGGAGTAGGTATACATGACTTTTTCTCAATTAGCATGGACAAATATACGTAGCAGCAAACGAAAATATGCGGCGTATTTCGTCAGTAGTGCATTCGTTATGATGGTATATTTCGTCTATTCATTCTTCGCATTTCATCCAGCCTTCGCACAAAGTGAAATTGGTGAGTATGTCACAATTGGAATGCGCTTTGCTCAATCTATTATTTATGTATTTTCATTCTTCTTTATTCTTTATTCAATGGGAGCGTTCTTGAAAGCAAGGAAGAAGGAATTTGGGATTTTGACAATGGTCGGAGCAAGTCATACACAGTTACGGAAGTTAGTTTTCTTAGAGAATATGATGATTGGTACATTGGCGAGTATCGGGGGAATTGCCGTAGGTATTACTGTATCGTGGTTATTATTGCTATTTGGCTCACATGTTATTAGCATGGATGAACCCCTTGCTTTTTATGTGCCAATAACGGCAATATGGACAACGTTTCTCTCGTTCTTCATCTTGTTCTTTATCATTTCTATTTATAAGGTCATAGCTATTAAGAATAGTAATCTTCTTGAGTTGTTAAAAGGAACGAGAAAGCCAAAGCCAGAACCGAAAGCATCTACGTGGAAAGCTTGGTTAGCGGCGTTCTGTCTCTTTGTCGGCTACGTTGTTGCACTTCTTGTGAAAGGAGCGTTCGTCATAGCAGCAATGATTCCAGTAACAATTATCGTATGTATTGGTACATATTTGTTATTTACACAGCTTAGTGTATATATCATTACGAAGTTAAAGCAAAAGCAGACATTCTTCTGGAAGGGAACGACCTTGATTTCGTTGTCTGATTTAGCTTATCGAATGAAAGATAATGCAAGGATGTTTTTCTTTGTGGCGATTATTTCAACCGTTGCTTTCTCGGCAATTGGTACACTTGTCGGCCTCATCTCAGGTAGTTATAAGCAGTTAGACGCAAGTTATCCATTTGATTTTAAATACGCATCGAGTGTCCAAAATGAGAAGGAGGCAGAACATCAAGCGCTCATCGAGCGAATGTTAGGTGAGGAAAGACTACCTTATGAAAAGTTCACTATTACATACGCGACAGAACAAGATGAAAACGGAAGAGCAACAGCTGTTATTCCAGTTTCTACGTATGAGAAGTTTGCTGATTGGGCGGGGGAAGAGAAAGTATCTGTAACAGGAAATGAAGCAGTGTTCTTTATGGAACCTACTCATCTATGGCTTGCAAATAAGCAAACAGAACGAACACTTGCGAACGAAACATTTGCGATTCAAGATACGAAAGCTAGCTCTAAAATAGTAAGCTTATCGCCAGCAAGTGAGATGGTTGTTTCTGATGAAGCATATGAGCATGTATCGAAAGAACGTCGTACGAATGTTACCATTTATGAAATTGCAAGAGAAGAGGATTTGCAAGCAATAGGAGAAACATTAACGAAGGCGATTGGAGAACAAGAACAGGAGAAATACACGTTTGAAGCACGAGAATACGTGATGGCAACTGCGAAGCAAGGTGGGGGTGTCATCTTGTTTGTCGGTCTCTTCATTGGTGTTGTGTTCTTTGTTGCAGCTGGAAGTTTCTTATACTTTAGGTTGTACGCTGACGTAGAAGATGATCGTCGTCAATTTGACAGATTAAAGAAGATGGGGTTAATACAAGAGGAATTATCACGTGTTATTACGACACGGCTAGCACTGTTGTTCTTTGTACCCATTATCATTGCGACGCTTCATGGCTATGTAGCTCTTACATCTATGCAAAATATATTCGGGTATAATTTATGGAAAGAGCGGATTATTGTATTAGGTAGCTTCGTTTTGTTTCAATGTGTATACTTCTTCTTTGTACGAAAAAGCTATCTTCGTCATGTAGAAGAGGGGTTGCGAAATTAGGGGTGGTCATGTATTGTTAGTATTTTAAGAAAGAGGAGGTTAACCTATGTCGTTATCAGAAGTAAATATTGAACTCTTTCATTGGATCAATGATATAGGGATACATTATCCAGCTATAAATCCAGTGTCGATTTTTTTCGCTGAGTATACATTGTATTTCTTAATCTTGGCGACACTTATATATTGGTTCACACGAACAGAGAAAAATCGAATGATGGTTATTCAAGGTGGTGTTGCATTCATCTTGGCAGAAGGGATGGCCAAAATCGCTGGTCAATTTCATTTTCACTACCAACCATTCCATGTGTTAGAAGGTGTGAATAAACTGATAGATAAAGAAATAAATAACTCATTCCCAAGTGACCATACAATTTTATTTGTATCAATGTGTGTGTCATTCTGGCTCGTTCGTCGGAATGCGTGGTGGCTTGTGTTTGCGTCCTGTGTAGCTATTTCACGTATTTTAGTAGGGGTACATTATCCAGTTGATATTGTAGTAGGAGCATTGTTCGGAATTGTTTCTGCTTATCTTGCATATGTGTTTGTACCACGAATTTCTTTTGTGAAGAGACTACTAGTAACGTATGAAAAAGTAGAGAAACGCGTGTTACCTGTGAAGGGTAAGTCGACTGATTGATAAAAATGAAAAATATTATCCCTTTATATAGGAGATAGAAGGAAAGAAGTGTGGGCGAGGTTGCTCACACTGCTTTTTTACTCCTCTATATTTTTAATAGATTAAGGTGGTTTTAATTTGATGTATCTGCAAACCTTATTATCCTATGCTAAACAAATCTTTCTATTTTGAATGTGCTCTACATTGTGGTTTATTTAAGGTATGACAGTAAACTGTATATAAGGGAAAGGGGATGTGGTTTGGATATGGAGGAGCAACTATATGAAGTAGTGATAGAGTTAATTGAGAAGCGCTACCAAGAAGGATGGGGTGGTGCTGCTGCAGTAAGATTGGAAGATGGTACAATCTTAACGAGTGTAGCGCCGGAGGTCATTAATGATGGAACGAATTTATGTATGGAGACAGGAGCGATTTTAGAAGCGCATAAATTAAATCAGAATGTGACGCATTCTATCTGTGTTGTACGTGATGATGAGAAATCAGAGTTCAAAGTGTTGACGCCGTGTGGAATATGCCAGGAACGATTATTTTATTGGGGCCCAAAAGTAAAAGTAGCTATTACTTCACTCGGACAACCACTGACATTTAAGACATTAGCGGAAGTACAGCCGTATCATTGGAGTAGGGCATACAAGGAGTTTCATGAGAAATGGGAAAATGTATAAAAGGACTCGTTAGTAAGAGTCCTTTTTATGTTTTACATATTTAATGGAAATGAGTGTCATCTTAGCTCTCTGCATTCATTAGTACAATTCTCCAACCATCAGGATCTTCGATTGTCGTTCCTTTTTCCTTCCAATATGGATTCTCTGGTTCGACTTCATCGTATCCTAGTGTGGCTAATCTAGTAGCTATTTTGTCAATTTCATTTTTATCAGGAATATAGAAAACAAGTAAGTTATCTTTCGTAGGAGCAGGGCATGGACTTCCATCTACATGTCGTGTGAATTCTAAATGATATTCTGCTTCAGGTAATCCAAACATGACGCCGTCGTATCCTTCATGATTTTGAAATTCCTCTATGCGCTTTAAACCAAGTCCTTCTTCATAAAAATGTATCACTTCTTCAAACTTATCGGTAGGTCTTGCGAATCGAAATTGAACCCAACTTTTCATATAGATTCCTCCTTCATATTGGTAAAAGCTTTGTATATTTCTATTTTAAGGTAAACCTATATGGTTTAAATCCCCTATTAGTAGTAGGAGGGAGTAAGACATTGGGGTGAGCAGTTTTTTTCGATTTCAATAGAAGAGGTCCTATCTACATGGATAGGACCTCTTTGTACGGATTAACCAGAATATGTGAATTCTACTTTAATTGTATGTGTTGCCGTCATACCAGATACTTTAACCGTAGCGCTGCTCCATGCTCTTGGAATAAAATCTCCAAATGCTCTATAGTTATATCCCCATCCAGTAGTATAAGAGAAAGTGTTTGATGTCGGAGCTTTAGAGATTTTCTTCCCATGTATAGATCCAGAATGTGCATCAACTTTTCTATTTGTCACAGAATAGAGACTAGAGCTTGGAGTCCAGCTGCCATATACTCTATTCAATCTAACTTGTTCATTATTTGCACTAACATCATAGTTAACATTTAATCTAGCAGTTACACCACCTGAAGTTTTTACGCCACCATCATCTGTCGCAGGTGTGATACCAGAAGAGTTTGAATTTGTAAGAGGGACGAACACTTCATATCCTACGTCTAATGAGTCGTTGCTAGATTGAAGAGAACGAAATTTTATACTATCTTGTACTATTTTTGGATGTAAAACAGTCGTTTCCCCAGTTTCATCGTTTGTTACAGTCACTTTAACTTGTCCTTTATTTATGTCTAACAATCCCAAACCTGATACATCGTTACTTGCATGTGCTTTACTGGTTGAGAATAACCCAAAGACCAATAGTGCAAATATAGTGGTAAAAAATACTAAACCTCTCTTAATACTCGGAAATAATGTCATGAAAAATCACCCTTTCTTATTTTGACTATATACTAACATGTCAAAAATGGTAAATAAATATAGTTTTGTAAGTTTGTACAAATGCACAATTAGAGTGATTAGTATGTATATAGGGAAAAGAAAGAGTGTCCTTCTTTTATTTATGTTGCTTTTTTCTTTGGAAATCCAGCTGATTTTATCCTTATTTATACTCTTTCCATTCTCCTTTTGAATACGTTTTTGTAATTGTTCCTTCACCAGAAAGGAATTCAATGATTTCACCGTTTAGTTGATAAGTGGTAGTTGGAAACGTGATTTCGAGTTTTTCGTATTCAGGATGATCGAGTGTGAGAAAGAGGTGGTGAGGAATGATACTAGATATGCCGGACAATACCTCGTCTCCCATCCAGTATGTGTGGTCTTCTTTTTGGAGAGTATTTCCTAACTCGGTTTGTTCACTTAAAATAACAGACATATCCTTTACCGTAACAACTTTCGTGACGAAATTCTCTGTCTTATTGAAGTGGGCTTGAACATATGTAAATGCCCGGTCGTATGTAGTAGCGATAAAAAGAATGAGTACACAAACAGGTAAAAAGAAAATAATGATGGCTGTTTTAAACTTCTTCAACAGAATCCCTCCTTTTTAGTATTAATACGCTTCTGTTGTATAGAAGATACCGACATTCAGTCAATGTGTTTGCCTACTATTTCCCCACCGTTCCCAAATTATAAATCATAAGAATAAGGGCGAGAACTTTCGATTTTCCTTTTGCTTGTGGCATATGTATTTTTTCTTTAATAAAAAGGGAATATAGCGTTCGATTGTCTTGTTTATTTTTCACCCTCTTTTTCTACATAAAATACGTTATTGCTAGCCGAAATCCTCTTTGGTTTTCCTGTGATTCATGCACATTTTTTGAAAAAACGCGCTATTTTAAATTCCGATATGAAAAGTAGGATTGAAATGTCAGAAAAATGTGGTAAAATGAAGATTATTCACTTAATGAGAATTGTTGGAGGGGAGAACGATTTTAACGTATAACAACTGGGTGGAAGCAGATGTACCTAAGTTTGAAGAGGAGAACGAAACAAAGGGCGCATTAGACGTGTTGAAGTGGGCATATGACACGTATAAAGAAGATATTGTGTATGCGTGTAGTTTTGGAATTGAAGGTATTGTGTTAATTGATTTAATTGCACAAGTGAATGATTCAGCGAGAATCGTCTTTTTAGATACCGGGTTACATTTCAAGGAAACGTATGACGTCATTGAAAAAGTACGAACACGATATCCAAGTTTGAGAATTGAAATGAAGAAGCCTGCATTAACGGTAGAAGAGCAAAAAGAGCAATACGGTGATGAGTTGTGGAAGCATAAGCCTGGACGATGTTGTGAAATGAGAAAGGTCATTCCACTGCAAGAAACGTTAAGTGGCAAGACAGCCTGGATTTCAGGGTTACGAAAGGACCAGTCACCAACACGGAAGTATACGAAATATGTGAACCGTGATTACCGATTTGAATCTCTTAAAGTATGTCCGCTTGTACATTGGACGTGGGATGAGATTTGGGAATATGTCCGAAAGTATGATTTAGCGTATAACGTGCTTCATGATCAAAATTATCCGAGCATCGGTTGTGAGATGTGTACATTACCAACAACTGATCCAAATGATCATCGTGCGGGACGTTGGTCAGGGATGGATAAGACCGAGTGCGGATTGCACCGCGATTAGAGGAGAACAATTATGTTAATTATAATGGCCTTCATCATTGCTTTCTTCTTTGCGATGAACATTGGAGCAAGTGGTGGAGCTGCGGCGATGGGTGTTGCGTATGCATCCGGTTCAATTAAGAATAAGAACATCGCCTTGATTTTATGTGGAATTTGTATTGTGATTGGCTCGGTTGTAGCCGGAGATAAAGTAACGAAGACGATAAGTTCAGGTATTGCACCGCAGACGATTTTTACAGTAGAAGTGGTAGTGGTGACGTTAATTGCTGCGACACTTTCCTTATTTATTGCGAATATGTTAGGTATACCATTGTCGACGAGTGAGATTACGATTGGTGCTGTGGCAGGTGTCGGAATTGCGTTTGAAATGTTATATATTCAGCAATTAGTACTTATCATTATGTTTTGGTTCATCGTCCCAGTTGTGGCATTTGGTATTAGTTATGTAACTGGAAAAGGAATCTTATCTTTCACGAAGAGGCGACCACACATCGAAGCGAAGTGGAAGAAACCACTGACATTTCTCGTTATTCTCGCTGCTTGTGCGGAAGCATTTTCAGCAGGAATGAAAAATGTGGCGAATGCGATAGGACCACTAGTGAGTGCGAATCTATTAGGGATGCAAGATGCAGCTTTATATGGTGGATTGTTCGTGGCATTAGGGGCATTTCTATTAGGAAGAAAAGTACTAGAAACAAACGGAAAGAAGATTACTAGTTTCACTTTACTAGAAGGTATTGCGATTTCGACGACGAGTGCGGCATTAGTGATAACGGGTGCATTATACGGATTACCATTACCGATTACACAAATTACGACGTCTTCCATTATTGGGATTGGATCAGCGAAAAACGGAGCTGCCGTCTTGAAAAAAGGAATTGTCGTTCAAATGTTAAAAGTATGGTTCGCGGCACCATTTCTATCAATGGTTATCGCATACGTCTTAGTTAAAGTATTTATTCAATCAGATTTTTACGCTGTGGCAATTGTCGTAGCTGTCTTCTTAGCGACGATTGGATTAATTAGTTTAGTGCAATCTATTCGTCAAGAAAGGCGCTCCATACATGAAAATGGCGGGGGTATTTAACACTATAAAACCAAGTAAATTCATAAGAATAGTAAAGGATGAGGGAGAGGTACAATGAAACCACATGGCGGTGTATTAGTAAATAGATTAGATGAGACGGTTTCGCTAGACGGAATTCAAGTAGAAATCGAACTAGATGCGATTGCGTTAAGTGATTTAGAGTTAATCGGCAACGGTGCGTATAGTCCATTAACGGGCTTCTTGAAACAAGAAGACTATGAATCTGTCGTAGAGAAGATGCGTTTATCAAATGGAGCGGTATGGAGTATTCCAATTACGTTACCTGTTACAGAAGAGAAAGTAGCACAACTAACAATTGGTTCACGTGTCAAGCTCGTTTCAAATGGAAACGTATACGGTGTCTTAACAGTTGAAGACATTTACACGCCAGATAAAGAGATAGAAGCAATTCGTGTGTATCAAACGAACGACCGTGAACATCCTGGTGTAAATAAATTATTCACTCGTCCAAATGTATACGTTGGTGGTTCTGTTGTTCAAGTGAGACGTGTACAGAAGACATCGTTTGAAGAATATTATTTAGATCCAAGTGAAACACGTGCGACATTTGAGAAATTAGGATGGAAACGTGTTGTCGGTTTCCAAACGCGTAATCCTGTACACCGCGCGCATGAATATATCCAAAAAGCAGCGCTTGAAGTTGTAGATGGCTTATTCCTAAATCCACTCGTTGGGGAGACGAAGTCAGACGATATTCCAGCACAAGTAAGGATGGATAGTTATCGTGTGTTGCTTGATAACTACTATCCAAAAGATCGTGTTTTCTTAGCTGTATTCCCGGCAGCGATGCGTTATGCAGGACCACGTGAAGCGATTTTCCATGCGATTGTTCGCAAAAATTATGGTTGCACACACTTTATCGTTGGTCGTGATCATGCGGGAGTAGGAAATTATTACGGCACGTATGATGCACAGAAAATTTTCAGTAACTTCACGCCAGAAGAATTAGACATACAGCCATTATTCTTTGAGCATAGTTTCTACTGCACGAAGTGTGAAGGGATGGCGTCATCGAAGACGTGCCCACATGACAGTGAGAGCCATGTCATCTTATCTGGTACGAAAGTGCGTGAGCTATTGCGAAACGGTGAGCTACCACCGAGCACATTTAGCCGACAAGAAGTAGTTGAAGTGTTAATAAGAGGTATGGTGGAGGAAGTGAAATGAGTAATTTAACGTGGCATACAGCCTCTATTTCAAAAGAAGATCGCCGTAAGCGTAATGGGCATCATAGTTTTGTTTTATGGTTTACGGGTTTATCGGCATCTGGAAAATCAACGATTGCGAATCGTGTAGCGGAAAGGTTGTTTAGCGAAGGAAAACAAAGTTATGTTCTGGACGGAGATAATGTTCGCTTCGGTTTGAACAAAGACTTAGGTTTCTCTGATGAGGATCGTACGGAGAATATTCGTCGTATTGGGGAAGTGGCGAAATTATTACTTGATAGCGGGACGATTGTGTTAACAGCATTCATTTCACCGTTCCAACAAGATAGAGATAGCGCTCGCTCCATTCTTGAAGTAGATGAATTCATTGAAGTGTTCGTTCATTGTCCAGTAGAAGAATGTGAAAAGCGTGATCCAAAAGGATTATATAGCAAAGCAAGAAACGGAGAGATTAAAGAGTTCACGGGCATTAATTCTCCGTACGAAGCACCAGAAAATCCAGAGATTACGGTGCATACACATGAGAACACAATTGATGAATGTGTCGATCAAATTGTCGCGTACTTAGAGAAAAAGCGTTTCATTTAAGGGGGAAGTAAGATGGCATACGATAAGTTTTGGAAAGATAATCCGAAGTTAAATAAGACAGAAGTAATGAAATTAGAGAAAGACGGACTGCAAATCTTTAATGATATTCCGTATTATGCAGCAAATGGATTTGATTCCATTCCGAAAGAACAGTGGGATATGTTCAAATGGGCAGGGCTTTATTTACAACGTCCGAAAGAAGCGGGCTACTTCATGATGCGTGTGAAAGTAACATCTGGCTTAATGACGAATGAACAAGCAATTGCGCTTGCAGAAATTGCTCGTGACTATGGACGTGATGTAATCGACATTACAACACGTCAAGCAATCCAGTTCCACTGGTTAACAATTGAGCAAGTTCCAGATATATTAGACCGTTTAGACAAAGCGGGCTTATCATCCTCAGGAGCATGCGGTGATATTACGCGTGCAATCGTAGGAAATCCACTTGCTGGTATTGATCCAAATGAGTTATACGATACGACAGAGCTTGTACAAGAAGTGAATGATTACTTCGAGAACAATGAAGAATTTTCGAACTTACCACGTAAATACAAGTTGTCGATTAGCGGTAACATTCATAATGCAGCGAATGCGGAAATCAACTGCCTGTCTTTCACACCGGCAACGAAAGAAATTGATGGAGAGAGAAAAGTAGGATTCCATGCAATTGTTGGTGGTGGTCTATCATCCCGTCCGTTCTTAGCTCAACCTCTGAATATCTTTGTTCTTCCAGAGAGATTGAAAGAAGTGGCAATTGCGATTACAACTATCTTCCGTGACTTCGGTTATCGTGAGAAGCGTCATCTATCTCGCTTGAAGTTCCTTGTGGCGGACTGGGGTGTTGAGAAGTTTACGGAGAAGGTGCTAGAGTACACAGGGCCACTACCGACAAAAGGAACGAACGAGTTAGTTGGTTGGAATGCAGGCTACTTCTACGGTGCACATAAACAAAAACAACCTGGACTGAATTATATCGGCTTTAACGTACCAGTAGGACGCCTTAATTCAGCAGAGTTAATTGAATTAGCACGCGTAGCAGAGAAATACGGAAACGGTGCGATTCGCACATGTAACTCTCAAAATGTTATTATTCCAAACGTACCAGACGAGAATGTGGATGGGATTTTGCAAGAGCCGATTTTTGATCGTCTGAAAGAACGTCCGAATTCATTCGTTGGTTATTCTGTATCGTGCACAGGTATTGAGTACTGCAACTTAGCATTAACAGAAACGAAAGGAAGAATGCTTCGTATTGCGGAGTTTCTAGATGAAAATATTGTTCTTGATGTACCAGTTCGTATGCATATGGTCGGTTGCCCGAATTCATGCGGTCAACGCCAAATTGCTGATATTGGTTTCCAAGGCATTAAGATGAAGACGAAAGAGAAAGGCATGGTAGAAGCCTTTGAAATTTACGTTGGTGGTACGTTGCTTGATGGAGGTAAATTCAACGAGAAATTAAAAGGAAGAATTGCAGCGGACGACTTAGGTACGGTCGTACTGGAATTATTAACATACTTCAAAGACGAAAAAATACCTGCGGAGACATTCTTTGAATTTGTTAGCAGAGTTGGGCTGGAAGAACTCCAAGCAAAGCTCGATGAAATCTTGGCACAGTTAGTGGAGAACGCTTCGTAAGGGGGAAGAAACATGGATTTATATCGTTTTGAAGTTGTCACGAATGAAGACGTTATTCACGTTGTGATTGCGGCAAGTGACGATGAACAAGCATTTAAATTAGTTGATGTAGAGTTAGAAAAATACTTTTTGAAATATCCAGATGTACAAGAAATTACGTTGTTTGAGAAGAAGAAAATTCGTAAAGGGAACGGATTTGTTTTGCATGAGAAAGAAACCATTTTAGAGAAATAGGGAGTGAATACGGATGGGGAAGGTATATTTAGTAGGGGCAGGACCGGGTGATCCAGAGTTAATTACGGTGAAGGGACTAACGTGTATTCAGCAAGCAGATGTCATCTTATACGATCGTTTAGTGAATGAACAATTGTTATCGCATGCGAAAGAAGGAGCGGACTTGATTTACTGTGGTAAGTTGCCAAACTATCACACGATGCAACAAGAAACAATTAATCATTTCCTTATGAAACATGCGAAAAAAGGAAAGGTCGTTGTTCGTTTAAAGGGTGGGGATCCATTCATCTTCGGTCGTGGTGGCGAGGAAGCAGAGAGCTTAGCGAAGCACAATATTCCGTTTGAAATCGTACCTGGCATCACATCGGGCATTGCAGCACCTGCCTATGCTGGTATACCAGTAACCCACCGCGACCTTAGTGCGAGCTTTGCTGTTGTAACAGGTCATCGCCGTAAAGGAAAAGAAGATACGACGAACTGGGAAGCACTCGCATCTGGCGTGGATACACTCGCTATTTATATGGGAGTTAGCAATTTGCCGTATATCGTTGACCAATTAACGAAATACGGTAAGCACCCACAAACACCAGTTGCGCTTATTCAGTGGGGCACATTAGATGACCAACGCACGGTAACAGGAACACTTGCGACTATTGTGCAAGTAGTAGCGGAAAATGAGGTAACGAATCCAAGTATGATTGTCGTTGGGGAAGTTGTAAATCTTCGTGAAAAGTTACAATGGTATGAAGCGAAGGAACTTGTTCGGATGAGCGAGGCGTTATAAATGGAAGCAGTCTTATTCGTCTGCCACGGCAGCCGTGTGAAAAAAGCATGTGAACAAGCAAAATCATTTGTTGAAACGAGTATTGCTTCTATGGGGCATGTGCCGATTAAAGAAATATGCTTTCTTGAACTAGCCGAGCCATCGATTGAACAAGGTGTAGCGGCATGTGTAAGGCAAGGCGCAACAAGTATTGCTGTTGTTCCTGTCTTGCTTTTAACAGCTGTTCACGCAAAGAAAGATATTCCAGAGGAACTACATCACGTATGGCGGAAGTATCAACAGATTACGATGACATATGGCCGACCATTTGGTGTACACGAAACGATTATTCCAATTTTAGAGGAACGTATTCATGCAGAAACTGTGCCGCCCGAAGGTGCGACTGTTTTATTAGTAGGGCGAGGTAGTAGTGATGCAGACGTGAAGCATGATTTAGAAGAGATTGCATGGATGCTCGAGAAATATGGTATGTATACACGTGTTGATACGTGCTACTTAGCAGCAGCGACACCGCGCTTTGAAGAGAAATTAGCAGAACTCGTAAGCACGGAGAAACATGTCATTGTCGTCCCGTATTTATTATTTACTGGTTTACTTATGAACGGGATGGAACGCGAAGTACGTCAATACGAGAATGTCACGTTATGTCAGTATTTAGGCTATCACCCTGCATTACAGCAGATTTTGATTGATAGAGCAGAAGAAGCGAGAAATGGCTTGTATCGAATGGAGGAAGAAGGATTAGTGAAACACTCGTGAATACGAGTGTTTTTCTTTTTATATACTGTTTCGAGTGATAAAGCTTGAAATGGACTGCAAAGTATCAAGGAGAATAACAAGATAAGAAGCTGTTGCAATCTCAATGCAACAGCTTCCAATTTTATTTTCGTACGGCTTCATATGTTATTATTTGATCCCCACGTGACGGTTCTTGTCCATATATGTAATCAGCAGAGCATGTAATATTGGTGAAGCCTACTTTCTTAAGAATGAGTTTGAATTCTTCTATTCCATACCATCGAAGTGCAAAGCGTTGTAATTCTGTTTGGACTAATGATCCATCGCACCATTTTTCATACTTCAAGTAAGACACAGTCCGTTGATGGAGCCAGTCCATTTCAATTGATTTATTTTCTAGTATAATTCCGTCTCCATTTGGTAATTGGTAAGTGGATGTTGTGATGTCTCCGGTCTTCCAGTCGTACGGTAAGAGAAGATCTACTAATAAACGTCCACCTGGCGCGAGATGTGTATGAAAACATTGCAGTGCATCGAGTGCTTCTTCATATGTATCAAGTAAACAGAAAGACCCAGTCGGAACAATAATTGCTTCATAGTGAAATGGTAATGAGAAGTGTTGTAGAGTTGCTTCATATAAATGAGGGGTTAATCCCCGTTTTTCACAGCGTGTACGACAAGAAGTTAACATTTCAGAAGAGGAATCGATACCATCAACTGTATAGCCTGCTTCAAGGAGTGGAATCATCATGCGACCAGAACCAACCGCAGCCTCTAATACACGACCTTCGCATCCAGCTAGGCGTTCCTTGTAATATTCGATGTCGCCACCCAACGAATGTCCTACAGGCTTAGTTAAATCATAAATTTCGGTACAAAGTGTACTATAAGAACGAAACATATATGTATTACCTCCAATTTGTTATTTATACAAAGATGCTTTGTAGCTCTTGAGATGATCTATAGTATATATTTCAGAAAAAAATGAATATTCCTTGTCGATTTTAAAATATTGCACTAAGTATTTTTTCATTCTGTTATAATGGTGGAAAGTTTAGAAGGGATATGAGGGGTATATTCATCTTAATGAATAGAACGAATGCTTGTTGTATTTATAGTAGTAATTCTTATTGTTGTGTATACAGTGAAATTTGTGGGCAAAATGACTATGTAGAAATCGGTTACTTATTATTTCAAGCAACATCCACAAGTAGAAAGCAAGATAGAAGATATAGATTATACGTATTATTTATTTAAAGAGGTTCAATTGGTAGAGATTACGTTCAAAGACGAGCCGATGGTTACTTAATTTTTATAAGTATGTAAAACGTGATATAATCCTGTCATTTTACTATATTGGAGTAAGTCATATCGATAGGGAGATGGATATGAAAGAGTACGAAGTGAAATATTGTAACAAATCATTTTTGTTTGAACGCAATAAATAAGCAAATCGACACATAACGTTCACATTTATATGAGCTTTATATTTGGCATTTACTTTACACTGTATGTATAGTGGTTATTAGGTTAAAAAAATAAATGATAGCAGGAGTTGTGAAATGGAAATCACGGCTGCTGTTTTTTCTTGTATAAAAACGAGTAAATGGAAAAAGGAGATGCAAAAAGTTGATAGGTCTTGCTGTATTGTGGATATTGTTATACGGCTATGTAATCATTGCGTCGATTGACTTCGGGGCAGGATTTTATGCATATTATGCGAGGTGGCAGAAGAAAGAAGGACGTTTAGTTACATTAATGGGTGATTACTTGTCACCTGTATGGGAAGTGACGAATATTTTCTTCATCTTCTTTATTGTCGGAATTGTGGCATTGTTCCCGGAAACGGTGTATTACTATGGAACAGCACTTCTTATTCCAGGGATTGTGTCATTCGTATTGCTTGCGGTGCGTGGTTCGTTCTATGCGTTTGAGGCGTACGGTTCGAGAGAAAGTAAAAGTTACTTATTTGTGTACGCATTAACGGGGCTACTTATTCCAGCTTCGTTGTCGACAATGTTGACCGTATCAGAAGGTGGCTTTCTTATCGAGGAAGGGACAGAAGTTATTTTTCTAGCAAAGGAATTATTAACGAGCTCCTATTCATGGAGTGTTGTGTTCCTTGCGATTGTTTCCGTACTCTTTATTAGTGCGACGTTTTTAACGTATTATGCATCACGTGCGAATGATAGTGTGTCTCTTGTGACGTTACGAAAGTTTGCGTTGTTCTGGAGTTTGCCGACATTAGTGGCGAGTGGTGGGGTATTTATTGCATTAAAAGGGCATAACCTTCGTCATTACGAGAAAATGTTGGATATGTGGTGGGTCTTTGCAATTTCCTTTTTCTTCTTCCTTATTGCAACGTTCCTTATTTATCAAAAGAAGAAGTACGGTACAGCATTCTTGTGCGTAATGTTCCAATTCTTATTCGCCTTTTTCGGATATGGTATCGGGCATCTTCCGTATATTTTAGAGCCGTTCATTACCGTTGATTCTGCAATAAGCAATAGCATTGCTAACATTGCACTATGCATTATTTTTGTTCTAGGAAGCATTATTATGATTCCACCTTTCTATATGTTAATTAAATCATTCTTCTTTCCGGTGAATCATCTGGAAGAAGAGGTATAAAAAAAGCGAGTACATGTGTACTCGCTTTATTTTTTGCGATTTAAATATCCGTAGAACATGCCGACAAATACCATTCCACCAACAATATTCCCAAGTGTAACAGGAACTAAATTATGGAGTGTTGACGTTACGTCTAGACCATATGTGAAGAAAGCGATGCTAAATAGTCCCATATTTGCGACGGAGTGTTCATACCCGCTTGAGAAAAAGACAAGTACGGTTAAGAAAATCGTGATAATCTTCGCACTTTCACTTTGCATACGAGTCGGTAAGAAACAAGCTAAGCAAACAATCCAGTTACACAAAATAGCACGGAAAAATAGTTGTATTGTATCAGCGGATAATTTGCCATTTACAACGCTATGCAAGAAGTGATTATCTGGGATATTTGCGAAAATACCAGCATAATAGAAGATCACAGCGAATAAAATAGCGCCTATGAAATTACCAATATAGCAGGCAGTCCATATTTTTAGTGTATCTCCAATCGTTGTTTTCTTACGCATTGTAGAGATGGTGAAGTACATCGTATTACTCGTAAATAGTTCTGCATTTCCAAAAATAACAAGAATAAGGGCAATCCCGAAAAATAACGAGTAAACGAAATACGTCGCTTCTGAGCCTGCAGCGTGAAAAGGCTGGGCAAACTTAATGCACATGACGAATACAAAGGCAAGTAATGCACCTGCGAAACTAGCACGTAAAAAATAGTCTAGTGGAGTTTGCTTCAACATATTTTTTTTGTTTTCTGTAATATGTTCAATATACTCAATTGATTTAGCTTCCATAGATGTGAGTCTCCTCTTTCATGAAGTAAATATATCTACTTCAAACATTACGCTCTTGTCTCTATTCTTGCAATTCATCTACTAGAAAGTTACGATTTTCGTAAAGAAATAGTGACAAAATAGACACAATATAGAAAGGAAGAAAAGAATGAATATTTTCATGGATGATACAAGACCAGCCCCGTACAAGTATATGCTCGCCCACACGGTAGAAGAAGCATTGGCATTTATTCGAGCAAATGAAGTGGATATTGTATCCCTCGATTACAACATGGGTTTTCGTAGATTGAATGGATTTGATTTCGTAGAGATGTTTTGTAAGGAAGGATTATATGTGAAAGAAATTCATCTTCATAGTGATGATGTGATTGGTGTGATGAAGATGAAGGAACGATTATGTGTTGCGAAGGAGAATGGGCAAATAGATAGGAGAATTGTAGTGAGAAGAGTATGAATATATGGTAGAATATTCATACAATTTGTTTTTTTGAAGGGGTATGCAATGGAACATCAGAAACCGCGTGAATGGTATTTGAAAGGCACATTTGTTTTCTTATTTTGTGTGATTTTTTCGGTTATTGGTTTAATCTTTGTATTAATGAACAGAAAGAAATGGACGGAGAGAGAAAGGGTTACATATCTTCTATTCTCGCTACTAACCGTTTCGTTAGAGGTCATCACGACATTCATCACGCGCGATTTCTTGATAGTAAGTACACATTATATTCTTTGTTTGGCTATTGTGCTTATGCATGTTATGCCGATGAAAAATATGGCAAGATAGGACAACCTAGTAATAGGTTGTTTTTTTGTTCAATTTAATTGTCGGAAAATTATGTTTGTATTATCCTGAATGAAGGGAGGGGAAGAAATGAAGCATGCAATGGGGTTATATGAAGAACCATTTGAATCGATAAAGACAGGGAAAAAAGTATATGAAGTACGATTATACGATGAGAAGCGACGAAAAATTAACGTAGGAGATGTCATTGAGTTTACAAGAATTCCTGAGAATGGTGAAACGTTAGAGGTGGAAGTTCTTGAACTATGCCAATACAACACATTTCGAGAGATGTATGAAGCAATCCCATTTTCTTTGTTTGACTGTGAAGGTTGGATGATGGAGGAAATGCTGGACGGAACATACGAGGTGTATACGAAAGAACAAGAGAAGCAGTGGGGGACACTCGCAATTAAGGTGAAACAAAGAACGATAGAAGATATAGCGAGTAACTGGCGTATGTATTGTATAGATAGGAATTTCATTGGTATAGGTTCGACGCGAAAAGTGTACCGAGTAGGTAAGTATGTGGTGAAAATACATAAGCATCCAATTGGCTACAAACAATCACTGAACGAGTTGGAAATATATACGTGGATGGTCGAAGCTGGGCTAAGTGAGCTGTTTGCTAAAACATATTATGTAGATGAGAATATTACAATTCAGCAATATGTTGAACAGCTAGAGCTTCGGAATAATCAATGTTTCGAAATTGATATAGAGAACGATCAGGCATTATTGCCACCTCATTATGAAGAAGTATATCGTATATTAGATGAGAAGTTTGATAGCTTTGATTTAAAAGATAGTAGTAACTATGGATTAGATATACATAACAAGCTTGTTTTCATTGATTATGGCATGACGAAGAAATTATATGAAGATGAGTGGGTGCCGTTAGCTGAGTCAGGTGTGTTGCCGCAAATGGAGCTTACGACCTGTAGCGAGTGCGGTCTGGAAAAAGAAATACGCGTGTACGGAGAGAATGATACGGACAAGCGTTGTTATGCGTGTGGGAAAGAATAAAGAAGTCCGTGGAAATCATTCACTCGTAGTGCCAAAGATGCATTCAGCTTTTGAAAGATAAAAAGAGGATATAATGAGTAATTGGTGTACGTATGAATAAAAAAATATAGTTTGACTGTGGTTGGCTCATTGATGAAGGTTGTAGGTTTTTATATTGATAATGAAAAGTAAGGAGAAAAATCATGACAAAAACTGCATATATAGGTCAATTGATTTTAGGGATTATCTTTTTAATTTATTTCCTTTTCGACACAGGCATTGAAGGGACGTATAGATTTGTAGACTTAAGAGCTCAAGGTATTTTAGAGAATCATTTAACACTCACTACTATTAATGATGATGAAGCAGGCATTCTAGTGGACATTGATAAATTTATTTTTATGTTAGGTATATCTGTGAAGCCTTATATATGTATTTTCATTTTCATCTATTTAATCATTATTTCTGTTCTTTTCATCAAAAAAAGAGATAATTAAATATACAAAGCCTTGTCAGAGTGACAAGGCTTTGTATATTTAAAAAATCCATAGAATTCGCATGTGGCTGTCGGATTACTCAACTTTGCATTTTTTCTAATTGCTTTTGATTTATCCCATGACAATCAAGAAATTTCCTTAGGAGACCTTTTTTCTGCCAGCCAACGTACTTAGCAATTTGAAAAAAGGATGCCAATATTGGCATCCTTTTTATACATATTACATATTTTCAGCTTTTTTTACTTCAGCTTGCTCTTCTACTTTTGTTGTCGGTGATAAGAACCAACCTAGAGCAGCGATTGCTACTAATACGCCGTAGAATGTTAGTTTCCAAGCTAATGAGTGTGAGAAGTCTGCTGGAAGAATACCAACATCTTTATGTGCTAACGTTGCAACAGTTAGCTTAACACCTACCCAACCTACGATAACGAAGGCTGCAGTCTCTAGACCTGGACGTTCTTGTAATAACTTAACGAAGTACGTTGCTGCGAAACGCATGATGATTAATCCGATAATACCACCTGCTAAGATAACCATGAATTGTCCAGCATCTAAGCCACCGATTGTACCGATGTTAAGTGGTGTTACCATTGCCGCAAGGGCAACAGCTGCTAAGATTGAGTCAACCGCGAATGCGATGTCTGCAAGCTCAACTTTGAATACTGTCATCCAGAAACCACTTTTCTTTTTCGAAGTTTCTTCAACTTCTTCGCCTTCTGGCACATCTTTATCTTTCTTCACATATGCTTTGAATAGGTGATTGATAGAAATAAAGATTAAGTATAGAGCTCCAAGTGCTTGCATTTGCCATACGTTTACAAGGAATGAAATTAAGAATAGCGATGCGAATCGGAAGACGAAAGCCCCCATTAACCCGTAAAACAATGCTTTCTTTCTTTGCTCTTCTGGTAAGTGTTTTACCATGATTGCTAGTACTAGGGCGTTATCTGCAGATAATAGACCTTCTAGCGCAACTAGGACAAGAATTACCCAGCCGTATTCCAAAATTAATGAAACATCCATGTTTGTTTCCCCTCTCTTTTGTATAAAGTGTGATACGTAATCCGTCCGTGCCATTACCATAGCAGAGAAAAGAACGCAAAAAAGACCTCTGCCATGAAAAACGGCAAAGGTCTTGCTAGACATCTATGTGCCAACAAAGCCGGTGAACAAATGCTCACGGAATGACGACTTTGTTTCAGGTTCAACAACCTGACGCTACTCCCCTTTGGAAATATTCGATTAAGTATATTTTCATTGTATAGAGATTAGAAATAGTTGTCAATACGTTTTTATCAACCTGTAAGGATTTCTTCGTTTGGATATTTAATCTTTGAATTATCTGGTTTCGCTAACGAGAATACGAGTGTCAGTGGACCTACTTTGCCAAAGAACATCATAAATGTAATGACAAGTTTTCCAATTGCAGATAGCTTCATCGTTAATCCTAACGTTAAACCAACTGTACCGAATGCAGATACGACTTCGAACAAGATGTTTCGAAGTGAAGTATCTTCTGTTATAGATAGGACAAGTACAGAGGCAAAAATAAAAATTAAACTAATGACACAAATGGCAAGTGACTTCAAGACAATTTGATCACGCAATGTTTTTTTGAAGATAACGATGTTCCTCTGACCTTTTAGGAACTTTCCTACACCAAGGAAAATAACAAGGAATGTTGTTAGCTTGATACCACCACCAGTTGAGCCACTTCCAGCACCGATAAACATAAATAAGACCATGACTAATACGGTTGCACTTTCAATATTAGCTAAATCAATCGTATTAAAACCTGCTGTACGAAGTGACGTGGCTTGGAAATAAGCTGCAAACCATTGTTCAACAGTTGATAATGGGCCAAGCGTATATTGATTATTGTATTCTAAGAAAAAGATAGTTAGCATTCCGATAATGTTCATTGCAAGTGTCCCGATAATCATTAGACGTGAATGAAGACTTAACTTATGGAACGAACGTCTTTTCCACACATCTACCATTACGGTAAAACCAATTCCACCTAATATAAATAAAGACGAAATAACGAAATTGACAATTGGATTACCGACAAAGTCGATTAAGTTGTTGCTAAATAGAGCGAATCCTGCGTTGTTGAAAGCTGATACGGCATGGAATAAACTGAAATACAAACCTTTTACTAAGCCGAACTGTGGTACCCATACAATAGCAAGTAATAAGGTCGCAATACCTTCAATGATTAGGGCGAATACAAATAGTCTTCGTAATAAGCGAATAATACCACCAACCGATGTTTGGTTAAGTGATTGCTGTAGGATGATACGACTTTGCAAGGAGATTTTCTTCCCTAGCATAATAAAGATGAGTACAGCGAAACTCATCACTCCAATTCCACCAACCTGAATGAGACACATAATGACGACTTGTCCAAAAACGGTGAATGTCGTTGCAGGATCGACAGTGGATAGTCCTGTTACCGTAAGTGCTGACGTTGTTACGAATAAGGAATCTAACCATGAAATTGGTGTCGTTGTCGCAAATGGTAATTTAAGTAACAATGTACCGACTCCCATTAAGGAAAGTAAGCTTATAATAAGCAACTTCGGTGGATCGATTTTTAACATACGAGAACGAATCATTGTGTTATACCTCTTGTTCAAAAGAATGAAGTAAGTATAGCAATATTTTTTTTGAATGTTAATACTTTTTACAAAAACTTCACAAACGACGAAATATGTAAGAAACCGAGCGGACGAATCGCTCGGTTTCTTTATTAGTTATGCCGCTTTTTTTGTGTGTTATGCGGATTGTGTGGACTATTTTTTTACTTACAATGAGTAAATTTAAATGAACATTTTATTAAAAGACGGGAGAATGTACGCACTGCACTCCGAGTGGATGCTTTCCGCGGGCGAGAGCGAGCCTCCTCGGCAAGCCTGTGGGGTCTCACTTCCCTCGCTATTCCCGCAGGAGTCACCACTCTCCGTTCCGTGCATGAAATGTCTGAAAAGTTCTCCACCAAAACTCCAGAGAATTACATCAAAAAGCGAGACGTCAATTTCTCCTGTTTCCGTGTATTATATATTTTGAGCCTTTTGTAAGTTAGTCTGTTCTTCTACTTTCTTAGTAGGTGATAAGAACCAACCTAATATAGCAATGCCAACTAATACTCCGTAAAATGTTAGTTTCCAAGGTAATGAGTGTGAGAAATCTGGGCTAAGTACGCCGATTTTTTCGTGCGCTAAAGTCGCAACAGCTAACTTCACACCTACCCAACCTACGATGACGAAGGCGGCAGTCTCTAGACCAGGACGTTTTTGTAGTAACTGTACGAAATACGTAGCTGCGAAACGCATGATAATTAATCCGATGATTCCACCTGCTAAGATAACCATGAATTGTCCAGAATCTAAACCACCGATTTCACCAATACCAAGAGGTGTTACCATTGCAGCAAGAGCTACAGCTGTTAAGATTGAATCGATCGCGAATGCGATATCTGCAACTTCAACTTTAAATACTGTCATCCAAAAGCCGCTTTTTTTCTTTGGGGATTTCTTACCTGCTTTGTTCTCTAGAGCATGCTTGTTTTTCTTCATATATGCTTTGAAGAGGTGATTAATTGAAATAAAGATTAAGTACAGCGCTCCAATTGCTTGTATTTGCCATACTTTTGCAAGAAATGAAATTAAGAATAGAGATGCGAATCGGAAGACGAAAGCTCCCATTAACCCGTAAAACAATGCTTTCTTTTTTTGTTCTTCTGGTAAGTGTTTTACCATAATTGCTAATACTAATGCGTTATCTGCTGATAATAATCCTTCTAGTGCAACTAGGACAAGAATTACCCAGCCGTATTCCAAAATTAATGAAACATCCATGTTTGTTTCCCCTCTCTTTTGTATAAAGTGCGATACGTAATCCGTCCGTACCATTACCACAGCAGAGAAAAGAACGCAAAAAAGACCTCTGCCATGAAAAACGGCAAAGGTCTTGCTAGACATCTGTTATGTCAACAAAGCCGGTGAACAAGTATTCACGAAATGACGACTTTGTTTCAGGTTTAAGAACCTGACGCTACTCCCCTTTGGAAATATTCGATTAAGTATATGTTTATATTAATAAATAGTGGAAATGTTTGTCAATATTTTTGTGCAGGCTATCTAATAGAGATTAAAAGGAAAGGTGAGATGTATGTGATCGAATTATCAGATAAGTTCTTGTTTCAATGCAATAAACCTGTCTATTTCATCCGTTAATATCTTCATTTCTTCTTCTGTTAACTCAATAGTCTCAATATCGGCTAGTTTTGATGTTGCTTTTTTTAGTTGGCCGAGCGTGTACAAGACGTCGAGTTCCAGTACGCTTGCTTTGTATCGTAACTCATTTGAAATACCGTCGCTATGTTTAATAAATGCGTATTCTAATACGTTTTTGGCAGCACGGAAATCTTCTTTTGAATAGGCGAATCGATATGCTTGTTTATACTTTTTTTCAAATGTAGAAACACCTTTTAAGCTCTCTTCTTCTGCTTGCATCATTGATGTTGAATCTCCAAGAGGTTGCCCAATGATTAATGTATTTCCACTTGGATCGGTGACGTTGATTCGTCTATCTTCCGCTGTTTGATTTACTCTAGAAAAGCGGGGTAAGCCACGTGTAGGGATTTTTCCGTAGTAGCTTTTCAAATTAGTTTTTAATTCGTTATAGACTTCCCCTATATTAGGAACAACAATATAGCAGCCTCCAGCTTTATTTTCGGCATCGTAGTTTTTATCGCCGTAAAAACTTATTTCTGCAATGTCATGTTTCACAGAAGCGAATCGATACGGAGCTTTCTGGTAGTAAGTTATCTTAAAGCCAAGTGCCGTATAAAATTCGAGTGTATCATCGATTTCAAACATACAGTTGAAAATAGGTATAATGCGATTTCTTGTGAGTTCTTGCAATTCATTCGTATTCATCGATTTTTCTCCTTTACTTATGTAGTAAAAAGCCGAGCATGCTTGGCCTTGTGCATTTCTAAAGTATAACAAGGATTTTTTTGAATTTCCTATTAAATTTTTTGTGGGAAATTTCTTTTATGATATAAAAAACCCGAGTGAGAGAGTCACTCGGGTTAGCCATGTTTATTTATTTGTGATTGAATTGACTTTGCGCTAAAGCAACAAGACGTTTTGTGATTTCGCCGCCAACAGAACCGTTTGATTTTGCAGCTGTGTCAGAGCCTAAGCTTACACCAAATTCACTTGCGATTTCGTATTTGAATTGTTCTAATGCTGCATCAGCACCTGGAACTAACAATTTGTTACGTGTTGTCATAGTTGTGTTCTCCTTTGTAGTCGATGAACGGGAAGGAAATGTCCTTCCTTGTTCATTATTGTTGCCGGATATGATGTGTGAATACGTAGCAAAAAATAGAAAAGGATAGCCAAATGACTATCCTAATTTCTTAATGCTTGCCGTTCCTTCGACAACGAGTGTGTCATGTTGGTTATAGACGTTTGTTTGCAACGTGACAATCTTCTTATCATCGCGTTTTGTTAGTACTTCAACAACGACGGTAATGGTGTCGTTGATTTTGACAGGTGCTTTGAATGAGACACTTTGGGACAAATAAATGGTGTTTTTTCCAGGTAAGTCGGTGCCAAGAATAGTCGATATATAACTCGATACAAGCATGCCGTGAGCGATGCGTTCTTTGAATATCGTATCTTTTGCGAAATCATCAAGTAAATGAATTGGATTGACGTCACCTGTAAGTGTCGCGAATGTTTGGATATCTTCGTTTGTAATGGTGTGGCTAAACAAAGCCTTATCCCCAACGTGGATGTCCTCATACTTTCGTTCTTGTACTAGGGTTGCTTTGTGTAAAATGTCCATAGGTACCTCCTTTTTGTTCATATTCATATGACCAAAAGGAAAGAAGGTGCTTACTTTTTTCCAGCGTATTGCTTCGTTTGTTCCTCGAATTGTGCTACAAGGTCTTTTTGTGCTTTCTTTACGTCTGTTAAGAACGTATCGAATTGCTTTTGGAATTCTTCACGGTTCTTTTCTTGCTGAGATACCAATTGCTTTAATGTTTCGGTGAATTGTTCTTGGGATTGTGTGAGGGTTGTTGTCATTGTTTTTACTGGTGCGTGTGTTAATTGGTGTAGTTCTTCGAAGTAGTGTAACCATTTTGTATTCCATTCTTCTAGTTGCGTTGAATTTGTATCGCCTGTGAATTGTTTTAGATAGTCAACCATTTGTGTATTGGCTTCTTTAAGTGATTGTTTTGTTTCTTGTTCTAATGCATCGATACCTGTCGCAAGGCGCTTCCAGTTCTCTTGTTGAAGAGATAATGTATCAAGTGTTAATTCCTCTACTTGCTTGCCTGCTGTGTTTAATGCTTTTACTGCGTTGAACCAATTATTCCACATTGTATCGTATACATTTTTTTGTTTTACCGCTGCCATTTTGAAATCCTCCTTGAAATATAAACTATTTATCGTGAATGCAGTTATTCTGCATCATCACCAGATTCAGTTTTGTCTTGATGAGAGAACGGGAACATCACATTTGTGTACATTGTAAAAAACGTTCGTAACATCTTTTGATAATGTTCGAAGGAAGAGACACATGTTTCTAAATATTCTTCTCCGTATTTTGTTAACGAGTAAATACGTTTTGCAGGTCCTCCTTCATTCGTATCCCACGTAGAAGAGATGAGATTATCTTTCTCTAGTTGGCGTAGTGTTCGGTATACATTTCCTTGATCGATAGATGAGAAGCCAAGAGCAGTGAGTTGTTGGATGAGTTTGTATCCGTGTAGACTCCAACCTTTTAAGCTAAGAAGTAGGAACGGAACGAGGAAATTCTTTGGTATTGCACTAGGTGTTTTTTCTTTTTTCTCCGGTGTTGGAGAAGACGATGACTCGTTGTTTGTCATATGTACCACCTCGCAAAAATATAGAAATAAATGTAAAAGGTTCTTACATGTAATTTACACCTAGGTGCGAAAAAAGTCAAATAAAAAATCAGACAATTCCAAATTGTTTATGATACAATATACATGTTATTTCGGTAAAAACTTCCAAAATAACTAAAAGAACGAACCGATTTATGGAGGAGGGAGAAGGAAACTATGTCGAATAATAACACATTAGACCCGTTAAAAATGTGGAAAGAAATGTATGACCAGACAGAGAAGTTCTGGGGGAAAGCAATGAATGAAGCTGTCCATAAGGAAGAATATTCTGCATGGATGGGAAGCGTCTTGGAGATGAATTTGTTTCATCAGAAGATGATGACAGATATGACGAGAAGCTATTTAGAAAAAGTGAATATCCCATCGAAAGAAGACATTGCAAGCGTTGCCTCATTAATCGTCAACTTAGAAGCAAAAGTAGACGCACTAGAAGAGCTCATAGAAGAGAAGCTCGACGAACTTGGACAAGTTGGAATTACGAAGAGCAGTCTTACACGACTAAAGAATGATGTGAAAGCAGTTGACGGGAAGGTCGAACTAATCTCTTCCACTCTGCAAGCACACGGAGAATTACTAGAGAAATTACAACACGTTCAACCTCAACAAATACCTACACAATCCGCACAAGAACAAACAAAATCAAAAAAAGAAGATAAATAATAAAATATAGGGGGAGAAATGAACATGGCACACTTAGATGGAAAAGTAGCAATTATTACAGGTGGCGCAAAAGGAATTGGAAAAGCGATTACAGAATCATTAGCAAAAGAAGGCGTAAAAGTCGTAATTAACTATAACAGTAGCGCTGCGGCAGCAGATGAAGTAGTGAAATCATTAACAGAACAAGGATATGATGCACTTGCTGTACAAGCAGATGTTTCAATCGTAGAAGAAGCAAAGCGTCTAGTAGAAGAAACAGTAGCGAAGTATGGACGCTTAGATATTCTCGTGAACAATGCTGGTATTACACGTGACCGTACGTTCAAGAAACTAGGCAAAGAAGACTGGGACCGTGTTATTGATGTGAATTTAAATAGTGTCTATAACATGACATCTGCTTCATTATCGCACTTATTAGAGTCTGATAATGGCCGTGTTATTTCTATTTCCTCGATTATTGGTCAAGCGGGTGGATTCGGACAGACGAACTATTCAGCAGCGAAAGCAGGAATGGTTGGCTTTACGAAGTCATTGGCGCTTGAGTTAGCTCGTACAAATGTAACGGTAAATGCAATTTGCCCAGGATTCATCTATACAGATATGGTAGCGGAAATTCCAGATAACGTGAAAGAACAAATCGTGTCGAAAATTCCGAAGAAGCGTTTCGGTACAGTAGATGAAATCGCAAAAGGCGTTCTGTATTTATGCCGTGACGGAGAGTATATTACAGGGCAACAATTAAATATTAATGGCGGATTATACATGTAACACACCTATATGCTCTTTACATATAGTGGGGTATAGATTCAAATAAAGCATGCGTAAGAGAGAGGAGTGCCTAGCGTGACGAATGTACTGAAAGAGTGGGAAAGTCAGTTAGATACGTTGCCTGAAGGTGTGAAGAGTGCGTGGAATCGTTACAAACGTGCATCGGAAGTGTTGCTAAAAGACGCAGAGCCACTCGTTGGTCAAACGCCAAAAGAAGTAGTATGGACGAAGAATAAAACGAAGTTATATCGATATGTGCCAAAGCAAGAGAAAGTGCATCCTGTACCAATTTTGCTTGTATACGCGCTTATTAATAAGCCATACATTTTAGATTTAACACCAGGCAATAGCCTTGTGGAGTATCTAGTGGATAAAGGGTTTGACGTGTACTTATTAGACTGGGGTACACCGGGACTTGAAGACCGTCACCTGAAATTTGATGACTTTGTTTTAGATTACATTGCGAAAGCAGTAAAGAAAATGTTGAAGAAGTCACAAGCGGAAGAGTTCTCGATGCTCGGCTACTGCATGGGCGGAACGTTGACGTCTATTTATGCAGCACTTCATCCAGAGGTGCCACTTAAGAACTTAATCTTTATGACGAGTCCGTTTGATTTTTCAGAAACAGGATTATACGGTTCATTTTTGAAAGAGGAATATTTCAATCTAGATAAGGCGGTTGATACGCTTGGGAACATTCCGCCAGATATGATTGATTTCGGAAACAAGATGTTAAAGCCATTGACGAACTTTGCAGGCCCGTATGTGTCCTTGTTAGATCGTTCGGATAACCAAAAGTTCGTGACGAGCTGGCAGCTTATGCAGAAGTGGGTAGCGGATGGTATTCCGTTCCCAGGTGAGGCGTATCGTCAATGGATCCGTGAGTTTTATCATAAGAATAAGCTTGTAAAAGGTGAGCTTATGATTCGTGGTCGTCGTGTAGATCTCAAGAATATTAAAGCGAATGTGCTTAATATTGCTGCTGAGCGTGATCATATCGCGATGCCATGCCAAGTAGAAGGATTGCTTCCACACATTTCAAGTAAAGATAAGCAATATGTATGTTTGCCAACTGGTCACGTATCTGTTGTGTTCGGTGGTGCGTCGCTGAAATTGACGTATCCAACAATCGGTACGTGGTTAGAAGAGCGTTCGAAATAATCGTTAAGCCGTCCATTCATGCGGAATGGACGGCTTTTTTCGGTTGAAAAAGAACCCTTTGTCTCATACTAACTGTACAGATGAATAGAAGGGGTTTTTTCGGAATGAACTTACACACTGGGAAGTTATTTTGGCCACATACATATGCAGAAAAGGTGTATCCACCGCTGGAAGAGGATGTTAGTTGTGATGTGCTTATTATTGGCGGAGGTGCATGTGGGGCACATTGTGCATATTTTCTTGGTTTAGCAGGTATCTCTACAGTTCTAGTAGAGAAGCGGGGTATTGGTGGTGGGAGCACGAGTGCGAATACAGGCTTGTTACAGTTTTGCAACGATAAGACGCTAACATCCTTCATTCATACATTAGGAGAAGAAAAAGCGGTGCGGTTCTATACGTTATGTAAGCAAGCAGTTGATCAATTAGGAGAGATAACAGCAACGCTTCCTGTTTACCCTGATTTTGTACGAAGAGGTAGCTTATATGTTGCAAGTAGAGAAGCGGATGTCCCTGCACTACATGAAGAATATATGATGCTCCATAAGCATGGATTTGCGGTCGAGTATATGTTAGATCATCATATTCGTGCAAAGTTTCCGTTCACAAAGTCAGCTGCAATTTATACACATGGGGATGCGGAAGTAAATCCATTCAAACTTGTTCATGGATTGGTCGGAAAAGCAAAGGAACATGGTGTACGTGTATACGGGAATACAGAGATTGTTCATCATATACAAACGGAAGAAGGGCTTGTTTTTTGGACGAAAGAGAAACGACAAATTCGAGCTAAGCATGCAATCTTTGCACCAGGATATGAAGGGCAAGACATTGTGAAGGATAAAAATGCTGTGTTAACGAGTTCATACGCGGTCGTAACGAATACTATCTCAAATATGGACAGTTGGTATGAGCGGTGTTTAATATGGGAGACGGCTCGTCCGTATTTGTATATGCGCACCACAGTTGATAACCGTATTGTTATTGGGGGAAAAGATGAAGTGACCATTATTCCAGAGAAGCGAGATAGCATGCTTATCCATAAGCGTTATGAGTTGATGAGCGAATTACGTATGCTTTTTCCAGCGTATGAGGTGGAGCCAGAATTTTACTGGAGTGCGACGTTTGGAAGCACACATGACGGCTTGCCTATTATCGGGCAGTATGAAGGGTATGAAAATTGTTATTTCCTATACGGATATGGTGGGAATGGGACGATTTATAGCGTCCTTTTTGCACAAATTGTTCGCGATTTAATTACGAAAGGAACTCATCCACACGCAGACCTCTTTTTGAGCACAATGAGAAGGTAATGTGACATTTTGTTGGAAGTTATGTACAATGGATGTATTGTGTTTTTTGTGTAAGAGGTATGAAAAGTTTGGGTGAAAAATGTGAAAAAAAAGATGAAAGAAAAAGTGAAAGTCTTAACGACCGTACAGCTTATTGTCCTATTTTATTTAATAGCGGTAGCAATATCTGTTATGTTGCTAAGCATCCCTGCAGTACATAAGGAAGGTATCGATTTATCTTTCCTAGATATTTTATTCACAGCGGTGAGTGCAATTAGTGTAACCGGGCTAACCGTCATTCCAATTGCTGATTCATTTAATGAATATGGAATCGCAATCTTAGTACTTGCTTTCCAATTTGGTGGCGTTGGTATTATGACGATGGGAACCTTTTTATGGTTAGTAACAAAGCGAAAGATAGGATTAAAAGAGCGTCAATTAATTATGGCGGACCAGAATCAAACAGGTTTAAGTGGTCTTGTTAACTTAATGCGCCAAATCATCATCATTATTATTTCGATTGAGATAATCGGTATTCTTGTTCTTGGTTTCCACTTTATGAGTTATTACAGCACATGGCAAGAAGCGTTCTATCATAGTACGTTCGCATCAATTAGTGCGACGACGAATGCGGGTTTTGATATTACGGGGTCTTCGATGATGCCGTTTAAAGATGATTATTTCGTGCAGAGTGTTATTATGCTACAAGTTATTCTTGGGGCAATCGGTTTCCCAGTATTAGTTGAAATTCGTGCTTTTTGTGCACATAGAGGGAAGAGAGCGTATCAATTCTCGCTTTATACGAAATTAACGACGTCGATTTTCTTCATCTTAGTTATTTTCGGATTTTTATCGACTCTTTTATTGGAGTTTAATCATTTCTTTAAAGATAAAGCGTGGCATGAGATGTTCTTCTATTCGCTATTCCAATCCGTTACAACGAAAAGTAGTGGATTGAGTACAATGGATATTCATGAGTTCTCGACTCCTACGTTGCTTATCATTAGTATTTTAATGTTTATCGGGGCATCACCAAGCTCAGTTGGTGGTGGTATTCGAACGACGACAATTGCGTTAAATATTTTATTCCTGTATAACTTTGCGAAGCGTAACCGTACAGTAAAAGTTTTTAAACGTGAGTTGCATGAAGAAGATATTTTAAAGTCTCTTGTTGTTACGATGATGGGATTCATTCTTTGTTTCACATCCCTATTTATTTTAACCATTACTGAGCCGTTTTCGATCATGGAATTGATTGTTGAAGTGTGTTCGGCGTTTGGAACAACTGGGCTTTCATTAGGAATTACGCCTGAGCTAAGTGCAGTTGGAAAATGTGTCTTAATGGTCTTAATGTTCATTGGTCGCATCGGTATTATGACATTTATTTTCTTATTAAGTAAGGAAGAGCGAAAAGTGAAGTATCGTTATCCAAAAGAGCGCGTTATTATTGGATAATTGCTCGTGAAAAAAGGCTGTCCTCGTGTTGATGAGGCAGCCTTTTTTATAGTTGTTAATCGTTAATGCCACGTTGTGGGTGTGTAAAGATATTTTGTGTATCGACAGTATCTTTTTGTAAAAGTTCTTGGTTCTCTGGCGTAATCCAGCCAATGTCATTTGTTGGATGAACCCATTCATCACCAGCCATAATAGCTGGGTCCACTTCATCACTCCAATGATTCAGTGGAGAATTGGGAGAATTATATTTGCTGTCACCGATGACGACACCGTGTTTGTTTACAAATGGTGGTTCCATTTTCTTTCCCGTTCCTTTGTAAGAAGGGAAGTCAATTTGGTGGGGAAGGGTTTCATCGAGAATCGGTGAATCGATGTTTTCATTTTTTTTCGTCATGGTCTGTCTCCTTTTTTCATAGTATGCCGACCTTTGCAGCATACTACACACGAAGGAGTTGATAATGATGAAGCGTAAAGTGAAACATAATGCGGCAGCGAACAACAATAAGACACCGAAAGAAAGCTTACCCGATACGGAATTTGCGGCACAATATGACGTAGAAGACGTAGCGAAAGCAGCGAACCGTAATAGTAAACAAGGCAAACAAAAAGGATAGAGCGTGCTCTATCCTTTTTGTCTTATTTGCTGAATAAGAAGCTTGTCCCGTTATTTTGTTGGAAAACACCTTTTTTGATAGATGAGTTCTCAATCGTCGTTTGTTCCTCAGCTGTGATTGTGATAGAAGTGTCTTGACCTGCTATTTGTATGCTTTCGCGAATAGTTTGTTCTTCTTTTGTTACGGTGATAGAACGATCTTCACTGAAAGCAGTGTTAACTGGAAGGGCAAGTAATCCTGCGAAACAAAGGCTAAACATCATTTTTTTATTCATAATAAACCTCCTTATTTTCCCATTTTCTTTTCTATCATAGCAGAGACTAGGTGGTATGTCAGTTTGTTTGTTGTATTGTGGTAGAAAGGAATCTTTTTGAAAGAATGCTTATTACTACATGGAAAAACAGAGACCTATAAAAGGCCTCTGTTTTTTTAGAACGCTAATGCGCTAAGTGGTGTTGTATATAACTTACATACGGCTTCTTTCGGATCGAAGTAAGCGAGCATTAATGTTGGTGTTGCAATGATTTCGCCTGTTTTGAAGAATGTGTTGTAGTCAAATGGTAAGAAGTCTAGCATTGTATGCTTGTACACATCTTTCTCCGATAGGCGCTGCTCCGCAAAACTGTCGCCAAGTACGTGTGGATTCTCGATAATCGCTCGGTAGTAAGGAGATAATGTATCCTTTTCGATTGATTGCTCCCACCACGGCTTTCGTGGTTTGTGCTTCTGGTTGCGAAGGTAGTCAATTTTCATTAAGCCTTCAACAACATCTAAGTTCTTAATATTTTGTTCACGTAAGAATACGTGTAGGCGTCTAAATAAGTCTTCTAATTGGTGACCGATGCGCTCCCAGCCTTTATTCATCCAGAATGAACCGAAGTCTTGGAAGAAGTCGAATGGTGTTGGGAAGACGTTATCTACTAAATATTCAATTGTGAAGTCCATACGGTGGTCGTTCCAATACTTCTCTAGTACGTCTTCTACTTCTTTAATGCGAGCGATATCATCGAACGTTAAGACGTTGTTCTTTAAGATTTCATACGGTGAGTGGTCCATATATACATATTGGTGATCTGCCGCGCGTAGACGCAAGCCTGTTCCGCGTAACATCTTTAAGAATCCTAGTTGCAACTCTTCTGGACGAAGGGCAAACACATCATTGAATGTTTGTTTGAATGAGTTGTAGTCTTCTTCTGGAAGTCCAGCAATTAAGTCTAAATGCTGAGCAATTTTACCACCGTCTTTAACCATCGTTACGGTACGTGTTAACTTCTCGAAGTTTTGACGACGTTGAACTAATTCATTTGTTGCATCATTCGTTGATTGCACACCGATTTCGAATCGGAATAGTCCTTCTGGCGCGTTATCATTTAAGAATTGAATAACTTCTGGGCGCATAATATCGGCAGTAATTTCGAACTGGAATACTGTTCCCGGTAAGTGCTCATCGATTAAGAATTGGAACATGTCCATTGCGTAACTACGACTAATATTGAACGTACGGTCGACGAATTTGATGACGCGTGCGCCGTTTGCCATTAAGTAGCGAATATCATCTTTAATACGTTCACGGTTGAAGTAACGAACGCCAACTTCAATAGATGATAAGCAGAATTGGCAATTGAACGGGCAACCACGGCTTGTTTCAATATACGTCACACGCTTTCCTAAGTGTGGAATGTCTTCTTTGAAACGATATGGTGACGGAATCGAATTTAAATCTAGTTTCCCACGCTGTGGGTTAATGATATAGGTATCGTCTTTCTTGAAGGCGATGCCATCTACTTTCTCATAGTTTTGGTCGCCATCGATTGCAGTAAGTAAGTTCTTTACGGAGATTTCCCCTTCACCAACAATGATGAAGTCTACTTCTGGAATGCGATCTAACCAGTCACGTACATCGTAGCTTACTTCTGGTCCGCCAATAACGATGATTAGGTTTGGGTTAATTTTCTTTAACATGCTGATAACTTGAATTGTCTCTTCGATGTTCCAAATATAGCAACTAAATCCGACTACGTCTGGTTTGCGACGGTATAGGTCGGTGACGATATTAATTGCTGGATCTTTAATTGTATACTCAGCTAACTCAATTTCGTATTCTGGTTGTGCATATGCTTTCAAGTAGCGAATCGCTAAGTTCGTGTGAATATACTTTGCATTTAATGTGCTAAATACTACATTCATGGTGATTTTTACCTCTTTTTCTTCTTAAAAATGACAATACTTCATTTTTATTATAGCCGATATAATCCCTCTGTTTATACATTGTGCCGCAATTATTTTTCCTAGCATGTATCAAATTTGCATGTGCGTCATACTATTTACTAACAGAAAAAAAGTTGTGTGTAGGAAAGAAGGGGACATTATGAGGTCTGTGCGGTCTATGAATAAGTTGTATATATATGTCATGTTATTATATAAGTTACACATTATTAATGAAATAGAACGAGATGAGATGTTGCATCAAATGGGAACATCGGTAAGTGGATAGAAGGAAAGCACCTTTTGTAGAATTTTTCTACAAAAGGTGCTTTTGGGCGTGAAAAATGTCTAAATATAGAGGAAAGAATTAGCGTCTAACTTTGTGAAATCGTGTTGACAAAAATATCTCCGCATGTGATAATTCAATTAAATTTTAAGAATTATCAAAAAATTAAAACCCATGTAGAAATACATGTATGGATAACAACAAACTATGCGGGGGTGAAGACAGTGAACCTTTTTTTGAGTAAGTGGAAACAATTAGTAAGTGTGAAGCGTGAGTTATCAATGAGAGACTGGTGTTTAGGTGCAAGCGGTAGTATGTCTGCGAAGATTGCAGAAGATCCACTTCTTTTTCTCATTACAACAGAGGGAACGGATAAGCGCAAGAGATGTGAGGAAGAGTTCACAATTGTGAATGAGTGTGGAGAGAAAGTATTTGAAAGCGACGTGAAGCCACCTGTCGATACAGTTATTCATTCGACCATTTATAGGGAGACAGATGCAATGTGTATCTTGCATGTGCATACAGTTGATAATAATGTTATTTCGGAAGTATACAGAGACGAGGAGGAAGTAGTCTTTTATAACAACGAGATGCTACACGTATTCTCGGAAAGTCAAAGAGGAGAAAATGATAGCGTTTCCATACCTATTGTCGAGAACGATAGCGATTTTTCAAAGTTAGTGGAGCGTTACCTTCCACACATACAAGATGGAATTGGAGCGGTGCTTGTACGTAACCGTGGCTTAACAGTGTGGGGACCAGATGTGATTGAAACAAAGAAGTGGTTGGAAGGATTGGAATTCTTAATGAGCTACCGCGTGAAGCTATTAATGATTCAAGGGGAGAAGAGCTCTGTTGTGTAGAAAAGAGCGTACAAAAAACGTCTACTAGGAGGAAGAGACGTTTTTTGTACGTTTTTTTGTGTGGAGTAACTCGGATACAAAGCATGGATGCGTCGTTTCTTGCAAGCGTGGGATGTATTGTTTCAAGACGGATGATGTATACATACCTGATCTTCCAACGTGTCCAATCGCAATTATCTTGTCCATATTACGCGACTTTGTTAGCAGTAATTCCATTTGACGCGAGACATGGGAATAAGACGGAATATCATCGAGAAACAGTTGATTCTCTATGTATGGAACACCTAACTCTATTGCGACTTTACCAACGACACTTCGGTAATTCGTATGGCTATCGAGGAAAAATAAGCGATGTTCCTTGCATACTTGTAAGACAATGCGCATAACACGTTCATCGGCTGTTGCTTTTGATCCCATGTGGTTGTTCATACCAACTGCATGTGGAACGCTTTTGATAGCTGCTGTCACGCGCTTGCGAATTTCTTCGTCGGATAAGTTTGTTGTAATTGGATTTGGTCCGAGCCAGCTTTGTTTGCCGCTCTTTGGTTCCATCGGTAAATGGATAATTATTTGTTTGCCACTTTTGTGGGCACGTATGGCATCTTCTTTTGTTGTAGATAGAAATGGCATAACCGCGACCGTCAAAGGGATTGGGAGTGCTAATATTTCGTCTGTTCCTTTCATGTTGTTACCAAGATCATCAATAACAAGTGCGACGCGATGTTTCGACGTTTCTGCTTGTACAAGTGAAGCTGGTTGTAGCATACATAAAAAAAGTAATAGATAGGAAACGACATGTTTTGTCATATGCTAGCCTCTTTTCTCTAAAATTCACTATACGTAGTATGCGAAAAAACGTGAAAGTTAGTCATAAATAGTGATAAAGGGTGAGGAAAGTACAGCAAAGGAAAAAATGTATAAAAAAAATGTCTATTATTGCGAATGTATTTACAAATGGGTCATTTTTTGCCATAATTTCCAAGTAAGAATGATTAAGAGATGTACTAGAATGGAGAGGGGAAAAACATATGTCAACGACGCTAAAATGGATGGAGAAGGAGTTATTGCAAACCATTTCGTTAAAACGTCAAGAAATGATTCGGGTAGGGGAAAAAACAGGACTGACGTCTGAAGAAACATTACAGATTAGTCAAGAATTAGATGAGGTCATCGTAAAGTATCAAGCAATTAAAACAAGTTCCTTTTTCGCCATTGCATAGAGATAGAGAGGCGGAAGGAATAGACGAATGAATTGTTTAGACAACGAATAAAATGTAGCTTATATAGACATATATTGGACAGGCATTATGCCTTCATATGTTTATTTATTTATAGAAATAGGATATGTACAAAGAAAAATTCATTAATTATTTTAATAGGGAGAGTATTTGTGCGTTTGTGGGGGAAGAAAAAGCTCGGTCAATTGACCGAGCTTTTTCTCGTTTATTGTGCAGGTGAGACTGCTTGCTTCGCAGGAGAAATGAAAACTTCAACGCGTCGGTTCGTAGCACGACCTTCTTCTGTATCATTTGATGCAATTGGAACAGTATCTCCATGGCTTTTTAAGCTAAAGCGATTTTGATTAAGCTGTGTATTTTGTGACATAACAGTTAAGAAACTGCGTGCACGGTCGAAGCTTAAATCCCAATTTGATCGATACTTTGAGTTGCTAATTGGGACGTTATCGGCATGCCCACTTACAACTATGTCTAATGGTGCTGTAGAAACAAGGGTAGCTGCGATATCTTGTGCGATAAGTAGTTGTTCTTGTTTCAAGTCTGCTTTACCTGAATCGAATAAAATTTCACTCTTAATACGAATAAGAAGACCTTCCTCTGTTAAGTTAGTTTCTAAGTTGTTTTCTAATTGATTCGCCGATATGTATGCATTCATTTGTTGTTGAATCTCTTTTAGAGGCTTCTGTGGATCTTCTGCGTCTTTTTTCTTTAATTGTTCTTCCAAAATAATCTTTTCAGCTGCTTGAGCTACGGATGTATCGGAATATGGTGATGATTCATCCATGATTCCAGTATTTCCTAAGAAAATCTGGTTGAATACATCGGACATTTTCTTCATCTTCTCTGAATCAGATGAGCTTACTGCATATAGAACAATGAATAGAGCAAGTAGTAATGTTAATAAATCAGAATACGGCAGTAACCAAGATTCATCAATATGACCTTCTTCGTGTTTACGCTTTTTTCTTCTTTTACTCATTTACTTTCTCTCCTGTACCACTTGATACGAGGTGACGCTCTTTTACTGGTAAGTATACTTGTAATTTTTGTTCAATAATAGCTGGTGATTGTCCTTCTAAAATAGACAAAATACCTTCGATAATAATTTGTTTACGTTTTACTTCTTTTTTTGATTTTTGCTTTAATTTGTTTGCGAAAGGATGCCATAACATGTAACCAGTGAAGATACCAAGTAATGTTGCGACGAACGCAGCAGCAATTGCATATCCTAGTTTCTCTGTGTCTGACATATCTCCAAGCGCCGCAATTAAGCCGACCACGGCACCAAGTACTCCAAGCGTCGGAGCATATGTACCAGCTTGAGTAAAGATTAATGCACCTGTACTGTGGCGTTCTTCCATTGCTTCAATTTCTTCCGAAAGGACATCTTGTATGTAATCTGGTGATTGACCATCAATCGCAAGTGTTAATCCAGATTTCAGAAATGGATCGTCTACTTCATCCAGCTTTGTTTCAATCGCTAGTAATCCGTCACGACGTGCAACAAGTGCAAGATCTGAGAATTGTTTAATAACATCAACGAGACGATCTTCTTTTTCTGTGAAAATAATTTTGAATAGTTTAGGGACATTTGCAATGTCTTTAAGTGGGAATGCAATTGTAACAGAGCCAATTGTTCCTAAAATAATGATAAGTAGTGCGGCTGGATTTGCAAGGGCAGAGACATCTACTCCTTTTAATACCATTCCAACTCCAACAGCGATAATACCAATAAGTAAACCAAAAACCGAGGACTTATCCATAATGTGACCATTCTTCCTTTCTAGTGCATACAGTTATTCTTTATATCGGTTGAAATATACTGTTGTTAAAGGAATTTGTTGTAATTGACTCTTTTCATGCTAAAATTCCTAGTTAGAGAAAGTGATATAGTACCTTTGACTGATGTAAAAAACGGAGATCATTGATAGATGATCTCCGTTTGATACCATTATTTACTCTGTGCATAGTGGGAAAAATACTTGAACGGTTGTTCCTTTTCCTTCTATACTATTGATGATGATTTTTCCGTTGTACGTGTCGACAATACGCTCACAAATGACAAGGCCAAGTCCAGTTCCTGTATCCTTTGATGTATAGAATGGTTGGAAGATATTTTCTAGACGATCTTCGGGGATACCTTCTCCTGTGTCTTTAACGATGAGTTGGACATAGTCTTCTTTAATACGTACTTTAATTGTTAACGTGTCATCTTCTTTCATTGCTTCTAATGCATTCTTTGATAAATTTAGTAAAATTTGTTTAATATGATTTTTCGAGCAATAAATAGGTGTCGGTTTCGTTGTAAACTGGTGTCTTACGCGAACACCATTCATCTTTGCTTCTAATTGAATCATTGGGAATACTTCATGAATAATCGCTGTTAAGTCATGTTGTTCCTTGGCGAATTCTACTGGCTTTCCGAGTACAAGGAAATCACTAATAATCTCGTTAATGCGTGTAATTTCATCTTGGATAATCGAGAAGTATAGATTATCTTCGGGATTATCATACTTCTGACTAAGTAACGTAACGAATCCTTTAATACCTGTTAGTGGATTACGGATTTCGTGTGCCGTGCTTGCTGCTAGAGAGCCGATTAATTCAATTTTTTGAATTTCGTTTTGTCTCTTTTCAAATGCTGTTTCCTTCTTGAGCATATAATACAGAATTAATAAGTACAAAATATGTGTTACAACAAGAGCGAATAGAACAGCTGGAATACAGCGTTGAATAATTTCGTCAGCAGTTACACTGTTTGCATATACTGTTACACTCCAAGGAACACGATCTTCCGCTAACTGTTCGGTATGTGGATAATATTTCTTTCCGTCTGTTGGTGCCTGACCAATAATTTGCTGGCCTTTCTCATCTTGTACAGTATAGTAAGGATAACTCACAACAGATTTAATTGTATTTTCCATGTTTTGCAGATGTAGTATTGCAATAAGAATACCAACTAGCTCTTTCTCGTCATTTTCTACTGGGGTAGCAGCGATAATAGATTCTTGGTTTAGTACACGGTCTGTGACAAAATGAGAGAATACGGTTACTCGTTTCGTAGACACTTCTTCAAAGTAATCTCGATCAGTAATATCAACCGGAGCATCAATGGGATGAGAGCCTAAATATAATTGACCTTCTGGGCTCGCATAGTAATAATAAGAGAAGTCCGTAGGGCTATTTGATAATTCACCAAGTAGATATTCAATTTTCGCATCTTCACTGTCATTCTTTACATTTTCATTCTTTATGGCACTTGCCATTAAGCTTAATGTTTCAAGACTTGTAATCGTATTGCTCATGAATTTGTCTAAGTTTTGTTTGTATGAAAAAGCATTTTTCTGTGCTTCTTTCTCTTTTTCCATATGTAAATATTGCCTGTTATGTGAATAGAATAAAACGGCGACGAATAAAGTTGGGATAATAACAATGAGTATGTACAATACCCCTTTATGTTTATGGATGTTCACAATCTACCTCCTTACCATGTTTTATTATAGGGGAATTTGTCGAAAAAGGAAGGGGAAAAGAAGATGTTTGCTTTTTCTATTTTTTTTGGTATAATTATCTCAAATTCAAGATATTGAGAGAGGATTGAATAACAGATGAATGAGAGGGAAGATATTCAGCAATCGTTAAAATTGTTTGTTGTGCTATCTAGGGCATATCGCTCCATTCAAGATATTAGCGCGAAGTCTATTAAGAGTTTTGGGCTAAATCCGACGGAGTTTGCTGTGTTGGAGCTATTATTTCATAGAGGGCCACAGCCACTTCAACAAATTGGAGACAGGATTTTGATTGCAAGTGGTAGTATCACATATGTTGTTGATAAACTAGTTGATAAAGAACTGGTTATCCGTAAGCCATGTGAAAAGGACCGTCGTATTTCGTATGCGAAGTTGACGGACAAAGGTAATGTGTTCATGGAAGACATCTTTCCGCAACATGAGGAAGTACTACATGAAGCGTTACAAACTTTAACAGCAGAAGAGAAAGATGATGTTATTGGCCTGTTAAAGAAGCTAAAAAAATAGAAATAAAAAAATAAAAACAAAATTTTTTTACATGAATATCTCGAATTAAAGATAAATAGGAGGAATATAAAATGATTAACATTTATAAAAGCGAATCACGTTACAATGCAAACCACGGGTGGTTAAATAGCCGTTTTAGCTTCTCATTTGCGGAATATATGGATCATGATAATATCTTATTTGGACCAATGCGCGTCTTAAATGACGATCGCGTTGCAGGACATCGTGGTTTTGGAATGCATCCACATCAAGAGATGGAGATTGTGTCGCTTGTATTGGAAGGACATTTACAGCATGAAGATAGTAAAGGACACAAAGCGGTAACGACATTTGGTGAGATTCAACGTATGTCAGCTGGAACAGGTATTTATCATTCGGAAGTAAATCCATCAACAGAGGAAGTACACTTCTTCCAAATGTGGTTCTTACCAGAAGTACAAGGATTAACACCGTCTTACGAAAAAACAGCGTATGACATTACAAAGATGAAGAATAATTTACTTCCAGTCGTAACGAAGAATCCAGATAGCAATGAAGTTGCTCATATTCACCAAGATTTAACGATTTATTTATCGGATATTGAAGCAGGCTATACAATTCCGTATAAGCAAGCAGAAGGTCGTCGTATCTTCATCATGGTTATTGAAGGAGATATCGCAATTAACGGTGGTGAGACGTTAACAACAGGTGATTCGGCTCGTATTACAGATACAACAGATGTAGAAATCACTTCAACAAACGGCGGAAGATTTATGTTTATTGATTTACCATAAGGAATAGAAAAAGACAGCTAATCGATGCATCAATTAGCTGTCTTTTGTATGTGTAGCTATTCATTTAATCCGTTCCAATATAGATTAACAAGCTGTATTGCTAACGCATCTAAATCTTGGATGATTGGTTGTTGATTTGTATCTTTGTAGTTTCCTACTGCTAGGATAGATAAGAAAGCGTGTGCCGCTAATTGTGGGTGAGAGGAAGGAATTTCGCCGTCCGCCATTGCTTTCGTTAATGCTTCTTCTAATACCGCATATAACTTATCTTCTACTTCTTTCATTTGCTGGAGTTGTTCCTCGGATAACGAAATTTTCGCTTCCTTCATAAACCCTTTTAGATCAATATCTACCGTCGCTTTTAACTGAGCCTTCGCAAGTTCAAGTAATCGTTCTTTGAGTGGTGTCTTAGCGGATAAAATGTGTGCCATTCGTTGTTGAATGCGTATCATCATTTGCACCATTGTAGCGGTGAAGAGGTCAGCCTTTGTTGCGTAATAGTAGTAAATCGTTGCTTTCGTGACACCACATTCTTTTGCAACATCATCGATCGATACGAGTTGGTAGCCTCTAGTAAGAAATAGCATAGTCGCTACGTCGATAATCACATCTTTTGTCGGCTTTGCCTTTTTGTCTTGACGCGGTCTTCCAAGTGGGCGATGTTTCTGTTCCAATGTGCTCTCTCCTAACTTTTTTACAGTTATAATTAGTATATCATATTACAAAAATAGCTCTTGATTAATTAACTAACCAGTATATATAATTAGTGAAAAGGATAAAAATGAGAAAAGGTGGGATTTTTATATGAAAAAACATCCTCTCTCTACGTGGGGAAAAGCCGTTGGAGGTTCGAAGACGAGGTGGATAACACTTATCATGTGGGTTCTATTGACACTTGTGTTATCGTTTGCTTGGCCATCTGCGAACGAAACAAAAACAGATCAAGTAACAAATCTTCCTGATACAGCATTATCTGTACAGGCGAATGAGTTAATAAATAAGGAATTCCCAAATGATGCAGGTAATCCATTATTAATAGTGTGGCATAAGGATAGTAGTTTGCAGAGCACGGATTATGAAGCAATTCAGCGTATGTACAAAGAGCTACAAGAAACGCCGCTTGAAGGCCAAGCAATGTTGCCGCCACCACCGCAAGCATTGATGCAACAAGCATCAGAGAATGGAAGTACGCTTGTAACACCTATCTTTTTTGACGAGTCAGCAGGCACGGAAGTACTTCAAGCGAATATGGAGGAATTACAGAAACGCATTACACATATCTTCGGTGATAATCCATTTGAACGTGAATTATCGGATGAAGGCTTACACGTTCGTCTATCAGGGCCTGTTGGTATTCAAACAGATGCAGTAGCGTTATTTACACAAGCGGATGTGAAGTTGTTAATCGCAACAGTAGTACTTGTATTAGTGTTACTTATTCTTTTATATCGTTCACCGATTTTAGCCATTTTACCGTTAATTGTTGTTGGATTTGCGTATGGTATTATTAGCCCTGTTCTTGGCTTTCTGGCAGAAAAAGGCTGGATTGTAACGGACTCACAGGCGCTTGCAATTATGACGGTGCTCTTATTCGGTGCAGGAACGGATTATTGTTTATTCCTTATTTCGAGGTATCGTGATTATTTACTAGTAGAAGGAAATAAGCTGAAAGCACTTCACATTGCTATGAAGGAGTCGGGTGGTGCTATTTTCATGAGCGCACTTACTGTTGTATTTGGATTAGGAACGTTATTACTTGCGCATTATGGGGCGTTCCATCGATTTGCAATTCCATTTAGTGTGGCGGTACTCATTATGGGTATTGCAGCGTTAACGATTCTACCAGCGATCCTTGCGGTTATTGGGAGAGCGGCATTCTATCCATTTATTCCGCGAACAGATGAGATGAATGAAGTATTAGCGAAAAAGAAAAACAAGCCGTATAAAGAGAAGAAGACGAAGAAAGTCATTAGTGAGAAGGTAAGTAGTATCGTTACACGTAAGCCGTGGACAATTATTTTCATTAGCCTTGTGTTATTAGGTGGATTAGCATCATTTGTTCCTCGTATTCAAGTGACGTATAACTTACTCGAATCCTTCCCGAAAGATATGCCGTCACGAGAAGGATTTGAATTAATTTCGGAACAATTCTCAGCTGGAGAATTGGCACCAGTGAAGATTGTCGTAGATGAAGGTGACAAAGGGCTTGCTGTGAAAAGTGAGCTAGAAAAACTTCCTTTCATCGAGGGAGTGAAAGAGCCGATGAAAGGAAAGGATACTCCTCAATTAGTGTTGTATGAAGTGTCCTTGCAAGAAGATCCATACTCTATCGAAGCGATGAACCACATTCCAGAGTTACGCAGTACGGTCGCAGCAATTGTACGTGATGCTGGAATAAACGAGGTAGAAGAACATGTATGGATTGGCGGTGAGACAGCTGCACTGTACGATACGAAACAAACAACGGAGCGTGATCAAGCTGTTATCATTCCAGTAATGATTGGCATTATTGCGTTATTGTTACTTGTGTATTTACGTTCAATTGTTGCGATGGTTTACTTAATTTTAACGGTTGTCTTATCATTCTTCTCTGCACTAGGAGCAGGGTGGCTTATTCTTCATTACGGTCTAGGAGACCCGGCAATCCAAGGAGCGATCCCACTGTATGCATTCGTCTTTATCGTTGCATTAGGAGAAGATTATAATATTTTCATGGTATCAGAGATTTGGAAGAATAAGCATAAGCAATCCCATATAGAAGCTGTGAAGAACGGCGTTGTACAAACAGGTAGTGTTATTACATCTGCCGGTCTTATTTTAGCCGGAACGTTTGCAGTATTAGCAACCTTGCCCATGCAAGTGCTCGTTCAGTTCGGTATCGTAACCGCAATCGGTGTATTACTCGATACATTCATTGTACGACCACTTCTCGTCCCAGCAATTACTGTCGTGTTAGGCAAATATGCTTTTTGGCCAGGGAAGTTATGGAAGAAAGAAGAAGTAGAGAAATCACATATGTGACTAGTGAAAAGAGATAATGAGTTGTTATCTTTTTTGGATTTTTCTGTAAAATAAGCTGGTTATTTTATTATATTGATTACACGTTAGCACAGATTTGTGCATTACAGTTCTGGAAGAGAATGCATGAGAACCGTGGAACGATTACGTAGAGTTATGTAAGCAAGGTGGTACAAAATCATTCTTACAATTAGTTGAAGTAGCAAACCTTATTTCACCGTTTGAAGATGGATGTGTTGCATCTATTATTGGGGAAATTGATTCGTACCTAGAATCAGTGGATGACAAAGCGTTATAAGAAGGAAAAACCGCTCATTTTATATGTTGAGCGGTTTTTGGTTTTTTGCCAGATGGATGATTTCTTGCATAACTGATTCCACTTCTGAGCTATCTTTCAACACAAACAAATAATCAGCTTCTCCTTCTATTGGATCGATGACATCTTCTCGATGTTGATGGCTTAATAGTTCTTCAAATGTTAACGTTGCATCTCGAAAGATAGCTGTACTTCGTGCACTCGTTGTTACTCGTTCATGAAGTACTTCATCTGCTAAATCAAAATGGACGAGGATACGAACAAATCTATCGCTAGGAAACAGTTCGTCTAGTAAATAAGCTCGGCTGTCTCGACTACGATTTGCATTGCAAATAATGAAATGTAAGTCGGTTTGTTCCATTGCATGCTTGACAATTACTTGCGAAAGCGCGTGTTTCAATGTATTCGGCCCTTCTGTGGGGAGCAAGTTCTTATAATACGTGTTGAGAAACAGAGCTTGATTATCTTGGTCCATCACAAATGAGTTTGGTAAGACATCCTCTAGCATTCTAGCAAAGGCTGTTTTTCCACTATGTGTTTTGCCTACGGTAATAATAGCTAATCGTTTCATTATTTCCACTCCAATATTTTTAATTACCTACTATTATAAGTTAATTGAAAATATTCAGTTAACTTTATTATCTATTCTATGTATAATAGAAGAGAAATGGAGGAGATACATAATGGGTTTTTCAGAATATACATACGTACGTCCAAGTGTGAAAGAAGTAGAAGCGAAGTTTACAGCATTAGTAGAAAAGTTTGCAAAGGCAACGACTGCTGATGAGCAAGCTGATGTATTAAACGAAATTAACGTTCTTCGTAACGATGTAGATACGATGGGAACGATTGCGTCTATTCGTCAATCGATTGATACGACAGATGAATTTTATAATGCAGAACAAGAATTTTTCGATGAAGCAGGTCCAGTAATGCAAAGTTTTGTAACAAAGTTATACAAAGCGTTACTAGCTTCACCTTTCCGCACGGAGCTAGAGGAGAAGTATGGAAAGCAATTCTTCTTACTAGCAGAGTTAGAAGTGAAAACATTCGATGATGCTGTATTAGAAGACTTACAACAAGAAAACAAATTATCTTCTGCGTATACGAATTTACGTGCATCTGCAAAAGTTCTATTTGAAGGAAAAGAGTACACATTAGCGCAATTACAACCGTTCATGGAAGATGAAAACCGTGAGCGTAGAAAGAAAGCGCATGAAGCGTACAATAGCTTCTTTGTAGAAAATCAAGAAAAGTTCGATGATATTTACGATAAGCTTGTAAAAATACGTTCAACAATTGCGAAGAAGTTAGGATTCAACAACTTCGTGGAGCTTGGTTATGCACGAATGAAGCGTACTGATTATAACGCAGAGATGGTGCAAGCGTTCCGTAAGCAAGTGGAAGAAATCATCGTACCAGTAGCGACGAAGTTACGCGAGCGCCAACAAGAGCGTATTGGTGTAGACGCATTACGTTACTATGATGGTGGAGTGATGTTCAAATCAGGTAATGCAACGCCAAAAGGTGAGCCTGAGTGGATCATTGAAAAAGGTGCGAACATGTACAAAGAATTATCGCTTGAAACAGACGAGTTCTTCACGTTCATGCGTGACAATGACTTAATGGACTTAGTAGCGAAGCCAGGAAAAGCAGGTGGCGGATACTGCACGTACTTACCGAATTACAAAGCGCCGTATATTTTCTCAAACTTCAACGGTACGTCAGGGGATATCGACGTATTAACGCACGAAGCAGGTCACGCATTCCAAGTGTACTCAAGCCGTCATATCGAAACACCTGAATGTGTATGGCCAACATACGAAGCGTGTGAAATCCATTCAATGAGTATGGAATTCTTCACATGGCCGTGGATGGAAGGGTTCTTCCAAGAAGATACAGAGAAATACTACTTTGATCATTTAAGTGGTGCACTTCTATTCATTCCATACGGTGTAGCAGTAGATGAGTTCCAACACGTAATCTATGAAAATCCAGACTTTACGCCAGCAGAGCGTAACCTTGCATGGCGAGAAATCGAAAAGAAATACTTACCACATATTAACTATGATGGATTTGAGTATTTAGAAAAAGGTGGGTTCTGGCAACGTCAAGCACACATTTATAACGGACCGTTCTACTATATTGATTACACGTTAGCGCAAATTTGTGCGCTTCAGTTCTGGAAGAGAATGCATGCAGACCGCGACGATGCGTGGAAAGACTACGTAGAGTTATGTAAGCAAGGTGGAACGAAGAGTTTCCTAGAGTTAGTGAAAGTAGCAAATTTAATTTCACCATTTGAAGACGGATGCGTGGCATCAGTTATTGGGGAGATTGATTCATATTTACAATCTATCGATGACAAAGTGTTAGTATAAGCTTGTAGCCCCTTAGAAAATAATTTTTTTCAAGGGGCTTTTCTGTATATAGAAAGGGGAGAGAAATATGGGGTTTTCAAATTATACATATACAAGACCAAATCGAGAAGAAGTAGAAGTGAAGTTTCATACAGCGTTAGCAGCTTTTGAGAAGGTAACAACTGCCAAGGAACAAGAAGAAGTAATGGACGAAATAACATCTATATTTCATGATGTATACACAATGGGAACAATTTGTTCGATTCGTCACTCTATTGATACGAACGATGCCTTTTATAAAGAAGAGCAAGATTTCTATGATGAATATGGACCTGTGTTGAAGAGCTACAATACAAAGTTGTACAAAGCACTTCTTGCTACACCGTTTCGTAATCAATTAGAAGAAACGTATGGCAAGCAATTATTCAAACTAGCAGAGTTAGAAGTGAAAACATTTAATGATACGGTGTTAGAAGATCTTCAGGTAGAGAATAAATTAGCTTCTTCGTATACGAAATTACGCGCATCGGCAAGTATTCCGTTTGAAGGGAAAGAATATACACTGGCACAGTTGCAACCGTTCATGGAAGATGAAAATCGTGAGCGAAGAAAGAAAGCAACAGAAGCATTTGTCCGTTTCTTTGAGGAAAATAAAGCAGAGTTCGATGATATTTTCGATCAACTTGTCAAAGTACGTACAAAAATTGCTAAGAAGTTAGGCTTTAACAATTTTGTCGAGTTAGGGTATGCACGAATGGCGCGTACAGATTATGACGCAACAAAGGTGCAAGTGTTCCGTAAACAAGTAGAAGAAATTATTGTACCAGTGACGACGAAGCTAAGAGAACAGCAACGAGAGCGTATCGGTGTAGATACGTTACGTTTCTATGATGAAAGTGTCGAGTTCAAATCAGGTAATGCTACGCCAAAAGGTGACCCAGAATGGATTGTAGAACAAGGAACGAACATGTACAAAGAGTTATCACCCGAAACAGATGAATTCTTCACGTTCATGCGTGATAATGACTTAATGGATTTAGTTGCGAAGCCAGGGAAAAGAGGCGGTGGTTATTGTACGTATATAGCGAACTACAAAGCACCGTACATTTTCTCGAACTTCAACGGGACTTCTGGTGATATTGATGTGTTAACACATGAGGCAGGACACGCGTTCCAAGTGTATTGCAGTCGTGATATTGCTATTAGTGAGTATTTGTTCCCAACAGCAGAAGCATGTGAAATTCACTCGATGAGCATGGAATTCTTCACATGGCCATGGATGGAGCAATTCTTTAAAGAAGATGTCGATAAATACTACTTCTCTCATTTAAGCAAGGCTTTATTATTTATTCCGTACGGCGTGGCAGTAGACGAGTTCCAACATGTTATTTATGAAAATCCAGAATTAACACCAGCAGAGCGAAATGCAGCATGGAGAGAATTGGAGAAGAAATATTTGCCACATCGCGATTACGAAGGATTGGAACATTTAGAAGCAGGAGGATTTTGGCAACGTCAATTACACATTTATATTTATCCGTTCTACTATATTGACTATACATTAGCGCAAATTTGTGCTCTTCAGTTTTGGAAGCGAATGCATGAGAATCGTACTGAAGCGTGGAGTGACTATGTGAAGCTATGTAAGCAAGGTGGAACGAAGAGTTTCTTAGAATTAGTGAAAGAAGCGAATCTTATTTCACCATTTGAAGACGGCTGTGTTGCATCGGTTATTGGTGATATTGATGCCTACTTAACATCGATTGATGATAAAGTATTAGTATAAGAGACTAGGCTCCTTCATAGTAAGGAGCTTTTCGTAAAGGAGAATCGTAATGAGTTTTGAAAACTATGCATATATACGTCCAAATGAAAAAGAAGTAGAAGAGAAGTTTCAGCAGGCATTAACAAAGTTCGAACAGGCGGCGACATTTGAAGAACAAGATAATGCGATGAAAGAGATTAACGCTATTCGTGATGATATTGATACGATGTGGAATCTTTGCTTCATCCGCCATTCGATTGATACGAAAGATGCTTTTTATAAAGACGAGCAAGAATTTTTCGATGAGTACGATCCAGTTACAGATGGTTATGTAACAAAGTTTTATAACGCATTACTAGTGTCACCATTTCGCCAACAGTTAGAAGACAAGTACGGAGCGCAATTGTTCAAGTTAGCAGAATTAGAAGTGAAGACATATGATGATGCGGTGCTAGAAGATTTACAACAAGAAAATAAATTATCTTCTGCATATGTGGAGTTAAAAGCATCGGCACAAATCGAGTTTGAAGGAAACACGTACACATTAGAACAAATGCAGCCACTCTTAGAAGATGCAGATAGAACAAGACGTCAAAAAGCGTCTGAAGCATACAACAATTTCTTCGCGGACAATCAAGCACAGTTTGACGATATTTTTGATAAGCTTGTAAAAGTGCGTACAAAAATTGCGAGAAAGTTAGGTTTTGATAACTTCGTAGAGCTTGGTTATGCTCGTATGAAACGTACAGATTATAATGCAGAGATGGTAGAAGTATTCCGCAAACAAGTAGAGGATATTATTGTACCAGTTGCGACGAAGTTACGTGCGCGTCAACAAGAGCGCATCGGTGTTGATACGTTACGTTTCTACGATGAAGGAATTGCATTTAAGTCAGGTAATGCAACGCCAAAAGGAGAACCGGAGTGGATTGTTGAACAAGCGACAACGATGTACAAAGAGTTATCGCCTGAAACAGATGAGTTCTTCACATTTATGCGTGAGAATGACTTAATGGATTTAGTTGCAAAGCCAGGAAAAGCAACAGGTGGATTTTGTACGGCGATAGTCAACTATGATGCACCGTACATTTATGCGAATTTTAATGGTACATCAGGTGATGTTGATGTGTTAACGCACGAAGCAGGTCATGCGTTCCAAGTATATTCGAGCCTTCATTTTGATCTTCCAGAATACGTGTCACCAACGTATGAAGCGTGTGAAATTCATTCGATGAGTATGGAATTTTTCACATGGCCGTGGATGAAGAATTTTTTCAAAGAAGATATTGAGAAGTATTACTTTGGACATTTAAGCGGGGCGCTTCTGTTCATACCATACGGTGTAGCAGTTGATGAGTTCCAATATGTGGTTTATGCAAATCCAGATTTTACGCCAGAAGAACGCCATCAAGCGTGGCGCGAAATCGAAAAGAAATATTTGCCGCATCGTAACTATGAAGGGAACGAGTATTTAGAGATGGGCGGTTTCTGGCAACGTCAAGGCCATATTTATGAAGATCCTTTCTATTATATTGATTATACATTAGCAGAAATTTGTGCCCTTCAATTTTGGAAGAAGATGCGTGAGAACCGTGAAGATACATGGAAAGATTATGTGGAATTATGTAAGCAAGGTGGAAGTAAATCATTTGTTGAGTTAGTGAAAGTGGCAAACCTTATTTCACCGTTTGAAGATGGTTGTGTAGCATCTGTCATCGGAGAAATTGATGCGTATGTATCGTCGATTGATGATAAAGAGTTAGGATAAGTAGCTAAGTACAGGAGCTTTTTTAAACAAAGGAGAAGAATAATGAGCTTTAAAAAATATGCATATATACGTCCAAATGAAACAGAAATAGAAGTCAGGTTCCACGAAGCATTAACAAAGTTCGAACAGGCATCGACGTTTGAAGGACAAGATAATGCGATGAAAGAGCTTAACACTATTCGTAATGATATTAGTACGATGTGGAATCTTTGTTTCATTCGCCATTCTATCAATACGAAAGATGATTTCTATAAAGCGGAGCAAGAATTCTTCGATGAATATGATCCAATTGTGGATGGGTATGTGACGAAGTTTTATCATGCATTGCTAGCATCACCGTTTCGTGCAGAGTTAGAAGAGAAGTACGGAACACAGTTGTTCAAGCTAGCGGAATTAGAAGTAAAGACATACGATGACTCAGTTGTAGAAGAGTTACAGCAAGAAAATAAATTATCATCTGCATACGTAGAGTTAAAAGCATCGGCGCAAATAAAGTTTGAAGGGAAAGAATACACAATTAAACAAATGCAGCCGTTTTTGGAAGATATAGATAGAGCAAGGCGTCAACAAGCGTCTGAAGCATACAACAATTTCTTCGTAGAGAATCAAGCACAGTTTGACGATATTTTTGATAAGCTTGTAAAAGTGCGTACGAAAATTGCGAGAAAGTTAGGTTTCGATAATTTCGTCGAGCTTGGTTATGCACGAATGAAGCGTACGGATTATAACGCAGAAATGGTAGAAGTATTCCGTAAGCAAGTAGAAGACATTATTGTACCTATTGCGACGAAGTTACGTGCGCGCCAGCAAGAGCGTATTGGTGTCGATACGTTACGTTTCTATGATGAAGGGATTGAATTTAAGTCAGGGAATGCAACGCCAAAAGGAGAATCAGCGTGGATTGTTGAACAAGCGACAACGATGTATCACGAGTTATCATCTGAGACGGATGAATTCTTCACGTTTATGCGCAAAAATGATTTAATGGATTTACTTGCGAAGCCAGGAAAAGCAGTTGGAGGATTCTGTACAGAAATAACAAATTACGATGCGCCGTACATTTTCGCGAACTTTAACGGCACGTCAGGTGATGTGGACGTGTTAACGCACGAAGCTGGTCATGCGTTCCAAGTATATGAAAGTCGTCATTTTGACCTTCCAGAATACGTAGCACCAACGGATGAATCATGTGAAATTCATTCGATGAGTATGGAATTCCTCACATGGCCGTGGATGAAATATTTCTTTAAAGAAGATACAGAGAAGTATTACTTTGGGCACTTAAGCGGGGCACTCCTATTCATCCCGTACGGTGTAGCTGTCGATGAGTTCCAACATGTGATTTATGCAAATCCAGATTTTACGCCAGAAGAACGCCATCAAGCGTGGCGCGAAATCGAAAAGAAATATTTGCCGCATCGTAACTATGAAGGAAATGAATATTTAGAGATGGGCGGTTTTTGGCAACGCCAAGGCCATATTTATGAAGATCCATTCTATTATATCGATTACACATTAGCCGAAATTTGTGCCCTTCAATTTTGGAAGAGGATGCGTGAGAACCGTGAAGATACATGGAAAGATTATGTGGAATTATGTAAGCAGGGTGGAAGTAAATCATTTGTTGAGTTAGTAAAAGTAGCAAACCTTATTTCACCGTTTGAAGATGGTTGTGTAGCATCTGTCATCGGAGAAATAGATACGTATTTATCGTCGATTGATGATAGAATGTTAGTGTAAGGAACAATGTAATGTTTCTGTAAATTTTTGTCTAAAAATATATAGTAGACTAAGAGCGAGAGGGGAGAGGGTTGAATGTTAAAGAAAATATTAATTATTCTTGGTATTCTTCTATTGTTAATGGGAGGATGTACATATGGTGTATACAAACTTGTTGAGAGTCAAATTACAGGTCTTGTTGATGTAGCAACACAATTAAATGACGTGCAAAATGTAACATCGGATCAAGCGTTCCAAGAGAAAATGGAAACAATTCGTTCATTGTATGCAGAGAACAAAGACGCATTTGACGAGATTGTGAAACAAGTTCCAGAAGCAGCAGTTGTAACAGAGCTGGTTAATGCGACGTCATTAGCGGAGTTCAAAGAGAAGATTGGTGCAGAAGGATTTGCGAAAGTACAAGAGGCATTAAACACATGTAATGAAAGCTTGATTGAGTGTGCAGCCTTAATTGGCCAATAAGAAAAGAAGAATTACAGTAGGCACTAGCTTGCTGTAATTTTTTTGAGAAATAAAAGGTGAAAAAAGTTCATTTTTTGTATAAAATGATGATAAGTTTTGTTTATAAGTACATAGCAGATAGGAGAATGAAGAATGTCATTAAAAAAAGTATTAACTTTAGCAGGTTCAGACACGAGTGGTGGTGCTGGGATTCAAGCGGACTTAAAAACGTTCCAAGAGCGTGATGTGTTCGGTATGACGGCACTTACAACAATCGTAACAATGGATCCAGAAAATAACTGGGCACACAACGTCTTCCCACAAGACATTAACACAGTGAAAGCACAGTTAGCGACAATCCTTTCTGTTGGTATTGATGGTATGAAAACAGGAATGTTAGGCTCAGAAGAAATTATTAAGCTAGCAGCAGAAACAATCGAGAAGTATAACGTGCCAAACGTTGTTGTTGACCCAGTAATGGTGTGCAAAGGTGCAGATGAAGCTCTTCACCCAGAAACGAACGAATGCTTACGTGACGTATTAGTACCAAAAGCAACAATCGTTACACCAAACCTATTCGAAGCATCACAACTTAGCGGTGTAGGCCCAATCACATCTGTGGAAGAGATGAAAGAAGCAGCAGTGAAAATTCACGCACTTGGTACGAAGTATGTATTAATTAAAGGCGGCGCGAAATTAGGTACAGAAAAAGCAGTTGACCTATTATTCGACGGCGAAACATTTGAATTATTAGAATCAGAAAAAATTGAAACAACATATACACACGGCGCAGGTTGCTCATACGCAGCATGCATCGCAGCTGAATTAGCAAAAGGAAATAGCGTACGCGACGCTGTATACACAGCGAAGAAGTATGTAACAGAGGCAATCCGTAATGGTTTCCCATTAAACGAGTACGTAGGGCCACTACGTCATAGTGCATTACGTGTATTAGGCTCAGAAGCATAAGAAGATGACACCCACGATTGTGGGTGTTTTTTTGTCGGTTGATTTAAAGGACGAAGTATCTTCATACATGTAGAGGCAATTCAGTTCGAACAAATCTCTTTACATCAAAAATAACCTCCCTAGCACAGATTTATTCATACTATCTGTGCTAGGGAGGTTTTATACGTCTTTTAGTGGGAAAACAAGCGTGAATGTCGTACCTTCATTTTTCTTACTGGCGATGTTTAATCTTGCACTCATTGCCTTTAAGATGCTAAAGACGACCATCATACCAAGGCCTGTCCCTTTTTCTTTTGTGGAGTAGAACGGTGCACCGAGTTGCCTTACTTGTTCGTCAGTCATGCCAACACCGTTGTCTGCGATGGTGATATAGGCATCGTTTAGTTTCTTTCCGACATGAATCTTTAGTGCACCGCCGGTTGGCATTGCTTCAATGCAATTCTTTAATAAGTTTAAGAAGCATTGATTTAACTTTTGCTTTTCCCCGTCAATATATAGTTCTTCGTCAATGCTAGCGAACTGAATAGATACGTTCGACATATTAGCGAGAGGTGTAATTAAATTAATCGTTTTATGTAGCTCTTGCTGGATGTGCAACTCTTCTATTTCTTCAATTGTTGGCTTGGCGAATGTTAAGTAATTTGTAATAACCTCATCGGCCTGGGCAATCCCTTCTAGAGCAAACTGAATATATATCTTTCGTTTTTCTGGACATATATCGTCGCCTTCTAATAATTGGAGAAAGCCTTTCGTTGCGGTTAATGGGTTACGGATTTCATGTGAAATGGATGCGGCCATCTCACTAATTAATTGGAATTTCTCCACGTGAATGAGTCGCTTTTGAAATTCATTTTGCGATTTCAGTACCATAATTAAATACATAATAAGCGCAGTTCCTAACGCTTCAAATAGATAGAAGACAATTAATTCGTACCGAGCATGATACGTTTCCTCTTTATCTAAAAAGAGACTTAGACAAATAAAGGCGGAAAAGAACGTGATGAATACACTTACTAATACTTGTTGGATAATACGCATTCGTTGGAAATAGGTATAAATAAGTATGCTTGAAATATAGATGATAGTCGTTGCAAGGACGGAAGCAATGGCATCATTTCCACCAACGAAAAGGTGCACAATATTCATGAAGAGAAAGAGAATTCCCCCTGCGAGTCTACCGCTAAAGAAAATGGTAACGAGAATCAAAATGTGTTGGAGATTTAAGCGGATGCCTTCTTCAATCGTTGTTGAGAAGAAAATACATAGTACAGTTGTTATTAAACAATATACAACGTGTAATGGTACTTTTAAAGATGATAACTTTCTCTCTTGTTGCAACCAAAAGGAGTAGTAGAGTAAGACAGATACCATAATAAATAAAATATTTAAGAGTAAGTTCATAATAAGTTCTTTCATATTACCCATTTCACTCCTTCTGTTATGTTTATTGGTACACATTCACACATAGTAAGCGGGAGACGATTGTTCCCGCTTACTTTTGTTAGATTGCTACTTTTTTCATGCGAGCGAATGTAATATGGATGGATGTACCGTCGTTTTGTTTACTTGAAATAGCAAGCTTTGCATTCATTGCTTGCAAAATACTGAAGACAACCATCATACCAAGACCTGTCCCCTTTTCTTTTGTCGAATAAAAAGGAGAACCAAGCCTATTAAGTTGTTCTTCATTCATCCCAATACCAGTGTCTGTAATAAGCAAGGACGGGGTAAATTGTTCTACTCTTAACGAAATAGACAATGTTCCTCCCGTTGGCATTGCTTCAATACTGTTTTTTAAAATGTTTAATAAACATTGATGGAATCGTTGTTTCTCGCCGTACGTATACGCTCTAATTAGTGAATATTCGGCCTTAATAGTAATGTTCGATGCCGATGCGAGTGGTGTAACAAAGCGAACAGCTCGTCGAATTTCCTCTTGTAATAGGATTCTTTCATATGAAATCGTAGCTGGTTTGGCGAATGTTAAGTAGTCTGTAATGACATTGTTCGCTTGATCTATCCCATCTAGTGCTAGTTTAATATAGAACTCTTCCTCTTTTTTAGAGAGCGAATCATTTTGCAACAATTGTAAGAAACCTTTCGTTGATGTTAATGGATTGCGAATCTCATGTGAAATAGAGGCAGCCATTTCGCTTAACATTTGTGCTTTTTCCGTTTCAATTACGCGAGCTTTTAACTTTTGTTGAGATGAAACGACGTTAATTAAATAAATAACGATGCTAGTTCCTAGTACATTACAAAGCAAATAGATAACTAATTCACCTAGTGGAATGTCCAATTGAAACGTAGGTATCGAACTTACTAGCCAAACGAAAGATGAAAACAGCACGAGTATATTTGCAAAAACAAGGCGGTTTCCAAGTCGTAATTGCAACCAATAAGGACGGACAGCTAATGTTAGAGAAAACATACTAACAGAAATAATAAAGTATAAGGCAACCTCTGTATTAAAGAAGAAGCGATGACTGTTCATCACAAGTAGAGTGCTACCACCGCCAATTGGTCCACCTAATAAGGTTGCGAGTGGAATGATAGCACTTCGTAAGTTAGAGTGGAAGCCACTATCAAATCCTGTTGACACTGATACGCATAAGATAGCAACAATATTACCAAGCAAGATAAATAGTGGGACATGTAAATACGGTTTCTGCTGATTTCTTCTTGTTCGAAAAAAAGCATATATAAGAACACCCACAATAAAAAATAGCAAGTTCAGTAATAAATTCGTAATAAGAAATTTAATGGCCATCTAATTTATTCACCATATCCTTTTGTTAAATCATTCACTTTCTTTACTTTTCTATCATAGGAAAATTATGCTACATTTTCAATAAAAAACGACAAATAGTGTCGGCTCCTTTCGAAAAAAGTTGCTTTTCTAAAACGGTATGATAGAATGAGAAGGAAAAAATGAATAACAAATCTATGTGTATATCACATAGGCGAGGTTCGTAATCTCCCTCGATAAAAAACTAACGCGAAGCGATACATACACAATTCGTGTCTTTCGTTATGCCCTTTCCATGTCTAGAGAAGGGGTATTTGTTGAGGATGTTTTTTGACAGAGATTACTTACTTTGGTGAGTAGTCTCTTTTTTTGTTATAGATGTTTTTGTTATAGAAGGGAATGGATAGGGATGAAAAATGAAAAAGCACTTGTTGTCTTCAGTGGGGGACAAGACAGCACGACTTGCTTATTTTGGGCGCTGAAGAATTTCCGCGAAGTAGAGGTTGTAACGTTTGATTATAATCAACGCCATAAAGAAGAGATTGAATGTGCGAAAGAAATTGCAGCCGAACTGAATGTACCGCACACCATTCTTGATATGAGCTTATTAAATCAATTAGCACCAAATGCATTAACACGTGATGACATTTCGATTGAGGAGAAAGAGGGGGAGTTACCGTCGACATTTGTGGATGGACGTAACTTATTATTCTTAACGTTTGTCGCAATCGTGGCGAAACAAAAAGGAGCCCGCCACATTATTACAGGTGTGTGTGAAACGGACTTTAGCGGCTATCCAGATTGCCGTGATGTGTTTGTGAAATCATTGAACGTGACATTAAACTTATCGATGGATTACAACTTCGTGATCCACACACCGTTAATGTGGTTAGATAAAGCCGAGACGTGGGAACTAGCAGATGAACTAGGTGCATTTGAATTCGTACGAGAAAAAACATTAACGTGCTACAACGGAGTAAAAGGTGATGGGTGTAAAGAGTGCCCAGCATGTCACTTACGAAACAAAGGATTACAAGAATACGTAAGCAAAAAAGAAGGGGCGGTCAACTAATGTATATTCCATTTAGCATCGTAGACAAATTACAAAAAATCAATGAAGATATTCAACCTAATCAATTAAAATACCACAACAAGCGTGTCCTTGTAAGCAAAGAATTCACATTCGACGCTGCGCATCACCTTCATTTTTACGAAGGAAAATGTAAGAACTTACACGGTCATACGTACACAGTAATCTTCGGTATTAGCGGATTTGTGAATGAAATCGGTTTAATGATTGACTTCGGCGATATTAAAGAAATTTGGAAGCAAAAAATCGAAGTACATTTAGATCACCGTTACTTAAACGAAACATTGCCGCCAATGAACACAACAGCGGAAAACATGGTTGTGTGGATTTATGAAAGAATGGAAGAAGAATTACAAGCAAGTGAACAATTCCAAGCACAAGGAGCACGAGTAGAATTCGTTCGCTTATTCGAAACACCAACTAGCTATGCAGAAGTTAGACGGGAGTGGATGATCGGTGAGTAATATTCCCGTTCTGGAAATATTCGGCCCGACGGTCCAAGGAGAAGGAATGGTCATTGGTCAGAAGACGATGTTCATTCGTACAGCTGGCTGTGATTACCGTTGTGCGTGGTGCGATTCTGCATTCACATGGGACGGTTCAGCAAAGCATTTAATTAACCAAATGAGTGCAGAAGCCATTTGGGCAGAACTACACCAACTTGGTGGTGATAAGTTCTCGCATGTTACAATCTCAGGCGGAAATCCTGCTCTGTTGAAAAACATGGGAGAGCTTGTCACGCTTCTAAAAGAAAAAAACATTCGCATTGGCCTTGAGACGCAAGGAAGCAAGTGGCAAGATTGGCTACGTGAAATTGATGACATTACCATTTCACCAAAGCCACCTAGTTCGGGAATGGATACGGACTTTGCTGCTCTAGATAACGTAATCGAGAAGCTAAGAGGATGTAACATAAGTTTAAAAGTTGTCGTCTTCGATGATGCAGATTTCGATTATGCGACAACGATTCATACGCGTTATAAGGATGTTCCGTTCTTCTTACAAGTTGGGAACGAAGACGTGCACACGACAGACGATCACTCATTAATTGCAAGATTACTAGAGCGATATGAATGGCTAATAGAAAAGGCAATCCATTCATCTGAGATGAACGATGCGAAAGTATTACCACAACTTCACACCCTAGTATGGGGAAATAAGAGAGGGGTTTAATTATAATGGCTGGAAGAAAAGACTCAGAATTACAAGACATCACGTTACTAGGAAACCAAGGAACGAAGTATTTATTTGAATACTCACCTGAAATCTTAGAAACATTCGACAACAAGCACCAAGGTCGTGACTATTTTGTAAAGTTCAACTGTCCTGAATTTACATCGTTATGTCCGATGACAGGTCAACCAGACTTCGCAACAATTTACATTAGCTACATTCCTGATGTGAAGATGGTCGAAAGTAAAGCATTAAAGCTATACTTATTTAGCTTCCGTAACCACGGTGATTTCCATGAAGATTGCATGAATATCATCATGAACGACTTAATTAAGTTAATGGATCCACACTACATCGAAGTATGGGGAAAATTCACACCACGCGGTGGCATCTCAATCGATCCGTACACAAACTACGGTCGCCCAGGTACAAAGTACGAGCAAATGGCTGAGTACCGTATAATGAACCACGATTTATACCCAGAGAAGATTGATAATCGATAAGAGAAATCCTCCTATGTGCGGCATAGGAGGATTTTTATTTGTTCTATGAAGGGTTCGATACGTGTATAACACGTAATAGTTGCTCATATTGGGTATCATTCAGCTTGTAATAACCAGTTGCATCACTAGAGATGAGTGTTTGTCCTTTTTCGAAATCATCCCAAATTGATAGTTTTTCTTCTTTTGTATTTTCATACGTAAGTCTCATTTCGAGATTTGGTTCACCTGCAAGTTTGAAATCAATATTCTTGGAGAGAGATTTGCTTTGGTTGAGGATGTTTGTAATATCGGAGAGTTTTTCTTTTTCGGTAATATGTATCGTTTCTTTTAGATGTTTGGTTTTTATATCTTTAATAGTAAAAAACGATGCATTAGGCAAGTTCCGATTGGGGCTATGAAAAAATAATAGGTAGCCTAATCCTCCAATTGTAATGACCCATACAGCAATCATTATTTTTTTCATAAGATAGATTCTCCTTGTTCTACAAAGAAAGCTCCCATGCCACGCATAGGAGCTTTCTCATATTCTTATATCTGTTCTTGTAAAATACGATAATTTTTATGATTTACAACTGTTAAAGGTTCTAAATCTAGCTGACGGAAATTCTCCGTAATTGTAATGTCGACAATGACAGAGTTTTGGTTGACCTTTTGGACAACACCTTTTAAGCCTTGCTTAAATTCGATAATGTTACCAGGTTGAGCAATATTCATACGTAGTCTGTCTGTAAAGGTATTTACAGACAGATACACCACCTTTCTCCTCTGTATTTTGTAATGCTGTATCAACAGGTTATTCAACTATACATGTTCTCATTTCATTAGCGATTAGGTACTCACGTTCGTTATACAAAGCAGAAAAACAAAGAGGTAAGCGCTAACAAAAAGAGTTGCGTAAATAACAGTGCCAATAAGTTGACATCTGGTGATTTATGTAAGTGTTATTATCTAGTTTGCAATATATATATCACGAAGTAAAGGGTTTCATGAATATTTTCTGAAAAAATTTCATGTAAGACAAGCTAAATTATTAAAATTGGGTACTTAATACGCTTGTCGGTTGTGCTGTTCCAAATACAGGCGAAAAGAGTACAACACATGATTCTGTCCGTTGTATTTGTTTCTGTAATGTAGCAGACGAGATATCGACAGTTAGCGTTGCACCGTTATGAAACGTTACGATTGTTGTTTCATGATTGATCCGTTTGAACTCTTTAATATGGCGATAGAATAGCCATGTACAATTCCAATTCGTCGGTGAACATGTAGGAAATGCGAAGACACCTTCATTAGGAATGACTGGTATCGGTGTACGTTGCTTAAATCGTTTCAAATGTGCCACAGCTTTTTTCCGTCCGTCATAGGTAGAACCCCCTTGTAAACATCCTTCTTCCATGAGATTCATTCCTTTTCTAGAACAGTAATAAATGCCGTGCTTGTCATATATTTTAGTTTGATACATTGTATGGTTATTGAAAGTAATAGCCATTGTTGTAGGTGAAACTTCATATTCTTCGTATATTTCCATACCAATGTCCACCTCCTAATTAATGTATTTACATTTTATAGGGTAACATAGTAGAGATGTCTAGCTATATAGATATTATGAACGATTTATGAAAATTTCATTTTCCGAGGAACGAAATAAAGGGCAAGATGGAATGAAAGCAGGTTGTATCTATTGTTTGAGTTACCATGTTTGTCAATCTCCCTCGATATATTTATATTTTGGGAGAATCATGGAGGAGGAAATTTTATTTTGTACGTTTGGAGAAAGATGTTTGTACGGAATTTTAAGAATAAATAGATATTTATTGTCGAAAAATGGTAAAATTGTCTGTAGATGAACGAAAAACATGGTTACAATAGGAGGTCGTCATGTTTCATAGAAGAAAGTATTACATTATCAAAAAGGAGTTTGTTGAAATCTTTAATAATCATTTCAATGAGACGAATTTACCAAACCAGTTGAAGCACGGTGCTCGTCTCGTTGGAAGGTGGATGAGAGACAACGAAGATGATACGGTCGAAATCTTTGCGATATGGGAGTATGACAGTTATGAAGAATACGTGCGAATTGAAAAGAATGTACGAAGTGACGAAGCACATTTGCAACGTATTCAAGAATGGTATGAAAAGCACGGCGGTAGAGCGCATGTGATACGAGAATATATTGTAGCGATGCAAAATGAAGCGATTGTGTCGACTGTGAGAGAGTGAAGAACTCTCTTTTTTTATAGGGGGGAATGAGAGTGAACATACGCGCTTACACAGAAGCAGAAAAAGAAAAAGTACTACATCTCATACCAGCATCGTTCAAAGAACAATCAGCATTCAACATGTACATGAACTGGGGAACATTCGATGAAGGTGTGCCAAACATTTTTGTAGTGGAAGAGAATGGAGAAATAATCGGTGTGATGCGCGTGCGGAAGCAAGCGTTCCATCCGTATGCGGTCTATCTTGGTATAAGTGCGAAAGAAGAGAAATGCATTTCAACGTTTATTCGTTACGTCGAAGAAGTGAAGAAAGATAAGCTACCACTTATTATACGTACGAGTGACGTACATCCTTCGTTTCATGCGTATGAGCAATGTGGATTCCGTGAAATGCGCCGTACGTATGAAGCAACAGTACAAGAAACTCGCATAACAGCGGAGGAAAAAACATATCCTTATGAAATTGTTTCGCTGGAAGATAGCGTGTTAACTCCTAGTCAAACAACACAACTCGTTCGTTTAATGAAGCGTTGTTATACTATTACACACAAGGACAATCCAGTTGGAGAGTTTGATGATACAAGATGGCGAATGTGCCTTGAGGATGAGGACGTTGTAAAAGGTGCAAGTTATGTTGCACTAGACGGAGGAGAAGTTGTGGCATATGTTTTTGCTCATGATGACGGAGAGGGAACAGTATTAGAACTTGGCTGGAGTGGAAGGCATGATGAAATCGATCAACAAATCATTACAGTACTAACGAAGCAGCAAATCGTGTATGCACGTGGTCACGGATATGAAAAAGTAATGTTCCTTGAATTAGATGACACAGATGTATACAGCTATCCATTGCTGAATGAATTTGCCTTTGATGTGCAAGAACCATTTATTACGTGGATGAAAGGGGAACTGAAGTGACGAACTTTCAAGTAGGTATTGTACAAGTACGTGGGAATGCATATGAAAATGGTTTGGCAATGGGATAGTTGAGAAGGATATAGCGAAGCAGATGATGGTAAATGAAAAAATCCCATGTGAAATACATGTAACATACTTTATAATGGAGAGATAGGATATACTCCTATTACTTGTTTAAAGGAGAGTTTGTTCAATGATTATTCACTTTATGCGCTTACGTTAATTCTAGGTACATTTCATTTATATTTGTCCATATTGTTTTACATGACATTTGGATTTATTTGAGTGTACCTTTCTAAGATCACCAAATTCAAATGAGACGAGGAAGAAATAATGAATGAAAAAATGACTAGAATTAACGGAGTTATTATATGTACAGAGAGTTTTGGAAACCCAACAAATCAAGCGATTTTATTAATTAATGGAGCGATGAATTCGATGGTTTATTGGGATGCGGAGTTTTGCCAGCGATTAGCTGATACAGGAAGGTACGTTATTCGATTTGATAACCGAGATGTTGGCCGCTCAATGAATTATGAACCGGGTACTTCTAACTATACGGTAGTAGACATGGCAAATGATGCTGTTGGAGTACTAGATGCTTATAATATTAACAAGGCACACGTTGTTGGAATGTCATTAGGTGGTATGATAGCTCAAGTGACAGCATTTCATAATCCAGAGCGAGTATTAAGTATGACTGCTATTGCATCCAGTCTGTTCGGCTCTGATGATAATAATCGAGGCTTACCAGAAATGGATGAGAGATTGTTTACTTATCATGCTAAAGGAGCTACGTTGGATTGGACAAATGAAGAAGCTGTTATTGACTATTTAGTTGAAGGTGCACGTATGCTTTGTGGTCCAAGTCATCTATTCGATGAGAAAAGAGTTCGTGAGTTAACGACACAAGACTTTAACCGAGCAACTAATTTGCTTAGCATGTTTAACCACGCTCTGCTAAAAGGCGACGATTATTACGAGGATAAGATAAAAGAAATAGCTGTTCCTGCATTAGTGATTCACGGCACACATGATACAATTCTTCCTTATGAGCATGGTATAGCGCTTGCTGATGAACTTCTAAAAGCATCCTTACTAACGCTTGAAGGAACTGGTCATGAAATTCATGCTGATGACTGGGATCACATAATTAATGCAATCTTTACCCATACTTCTGTTTCGAAGCTAGTTTAATGGGCTAATAGGTCTTTATATATCGATAAAAATCCCCCCATCTATCTTTTAATAGATGGGGGGATTTTGTATTAGCAAAACATCGATTTCAATTTAAATGCGAGAATCACTCGGTCTGTACCAGCATTGTCTGTCTTCGATGCGCAGTCAATTAGCTTCTTGTCACAGCTACATACACTTTCTGTTGTGTCGTAGCAACTATCGTGTGCTTGGCAGCAAGTATCTAACGGATTAATTGGTGTTCCAGAACCACAACCTCGACCACACCAATTGTATTTCACGAGTGGGTTCCAAGGTAAGCCGTTGTAGCGGAATGAGCAACATCCATTTAACCAGCAGTCGTCGATGGAACTAGTTGGTGTAGCGTTATCTTGATGAGGCATATATTCTTCGAAGGTCGGAAGATAGACTTGTTGGTCGTCTGTAGAAAGATCCACATCGGTAAGAAGATCACCGTCTAGGAATGTGACAATTTGTTTCTGATCGTTCCCTTTTAAATATTCAGCACGTGCGATGCTTCCGAAATGTTCGTTGTCGCTCGTTAAGATACTTACTTTCACGTTGTTATTATACTTTAAGAAGCTTGTTGTTACATTCACTGGTAGTGCTTGTTCGTTTTGTTCAAATGTATAGCGGTCTTCGTATACTTTCTGCTCAGCTGGTTCTACTATTAATAGTTGGTCTTGTCCGATTTTCACCAATACTTGTTGTAACAATGTACGCTTTTGGTCTGGCATCGCATATACAGGCGTGTTTGTCCCAAATGCCAATGTATGTCCTACAATTTTCATTTTTTCCAACTCCCTTTTCATTTTGTAATCGCGCGATTTACTGTATAAAGAGAGCGGAAAGCGTAATTATCAAAATGAGGAGGAAAAATCTTTTTCTTTGATATTTCTTTGTTTCTTTCTCTTACAATAACTACAGGAGGTGAATAGGATGAGGACGTTAGAAGAAGATTTAGTAAGATGTTGTGAGTTGAGAGTGGGATTACTTCATGTGTCGAAGGAAATTTGCCAATGTGATGAAGAAGAGAAAGACTTTTATAAAGATTTAGCGTGTATGTATGCGAAAAGAATAAAACAATTTGATGCGCACATACAGAAGAAACACGGCATATATATTTCATATAACGAATTATGGTGATATAGCCAAGCGGTAAGGCGCTGGTCTGCAAAACCTTGATCGCCGGTTCGAATCCGGCTATCACCTTTTCCCTCTTCGACCACTATATAGTGGTCGTTTTTATTTTGGTTAAATAATCAAAATTTTTAGTTTGTTCTTATTTACAGAACATATGTTTTGTTTTATGATGGGTGTAAAAGGAGGAGGCAGTATGACGAAGGAACAACTCGATGCATTTTATGAGAAGTATAAGACGAAATTGAACGAGCCTATCATGATTCGTTTTCTACAAGTAGCAGAAAATAGGCAATTAGTGGATAACTACATCTTGTCACCAACTCCGCACAACAAAGAGCAGCTTGACGAGGCGTTCACCGAACATTTTCGGAACGCGAAGATGTATAGCTATATAAGTAAGCTAATCAAGTTCTATACGATTGATTTCGATAAGCGGTTAAATAAGCAAAGGAAACAAGTAATGTATGAAGGGACAGACGAGGGTATTTCGCTTGATAAGCTGCATACAAATATAGAAGATAGCACGTTTAGAGAAGTAAGTGAGTTGTCCTATTTTTTAGAGGAGCATATTGAAAATGAAGATGTTTACAGGGCGCTTAAGCAGTTGAATGAGTTGCAGATGAACATTCTCAATTTAATCTATGTCCATCAACTTTCGAATAAAGAAGTTGCGAAGCTACTCGGAGAATCCGAACAAAAAATTTCGTATAATCATAAAAGTGCGTTGCAGAAAGTGAAAAAAATGATAGAAAGAAGGGATAAGAATGTATGAAATAGAAGTAGTGTTACAAGCAGTTACACCAATTATTAAGAAGAACATCTATTACACGTCTCCGCAAGAACGAGAAGACTTAGAGCAAGAATTGAAAATGAAAATTTTCGAGAAGCAGGCTATATGGCAACAGACAGACACGCCGACATTTTTACAATTCATAGAAAGGGACTAGGGGATATGGATACACTCAAAAAAATAAATAGGTACATTTTTGTTTTACTTGTCGTATTGGCGATTGGAATGATTGGATTTTCAGTATACTCGTTACTTATTCCAAGTGATGCCCCAGATGCAGGGCAATCGAAGTTAGGTTTTTTGTGGAGCATGTGGCATACAATCTTTTTTCTTGTATTGCTGTTGTCTTCCTTTTTGGTATATAAATTTTGGGACAAATTATTCCCAGCTAATACGCCACTTGCGATTTTGTTGCTTGGATTTTCCTTTTTCTTTTCGTTTGTGACGTTTATGTTTGGCTGGATTTCCTTGCTTGGATTGTATGGAATGATATTCGCATTGATTGTTTCAATCGTACTAGCCATTGTCAATTACGTGTATATGTTCAACAAAGGTGCAGGAGAACTGCATATATGGCTGACAATTAGTAAAATTATTCTTGTTAGTATCACGCTCATCGTATTTATTAACGCATTACTAACACGAAACTTTAGTGGGATGGCTGTTTCATTGTCATGTGTAGGATTATTGATGATTGTCCTTGGAGTAGAGGAATTTCAAAAAAAGAGCAAAGTATTTTTTGTGCTTAGTATAGTGGCGGCATTCTTCCTCTTTCTTATTGCGATTCAAATGTAAGGTGAAGGAATATGGAGTCTGAAAAAGGAGTAGATGAACATGGAAATGTTGAAAAAAGTAAACAAGTACGTGTTAATTACTTTGATTGTCCTTGCGATTATTACGTTGAAATTCGCTATTTATTCCATTAGTGCCAAGGAAGGGTTAGCTGGATTTGTGTTCCTTTGGAGTATGTTTCACACGATATTTCTTTTTCTGTTCGTTATTTTCTCTGTTTTACTGTACAAATTTTGGTCGTATTTATTCCCGGTTAATATTCCGTTAGCGATTGTATTACTTGGATTTCTTTACTTCTTTCTGTTTATTACGTTTATGGGTGGCTGGGTTGTGTTACTTGGAGCGAGAGGGTTGCTTATCGCGTCGATTAGTGCGGTTTGTGTCATGATTGGTAACTATGTATATCTATTAATTGATCGGTACCGTGGAGCAAAAGAATAGGTGAGAGCATATCGTATTGTACGTTATGCATCCCTAATAGTATGTTTTGTTGTGTGCATTCTTTTTTGGGGAGAGCGATTATTTTCTGTTGGACCTATCCTACTTGCTAGCGGTTGGTTATATAGTAATTTAGAGTTTCGTCATATGTATGAACCGAAGATATTTTTCTTCATGCAAATGTTGTTGGTACTAATCATGCTTACTTGGATACTAGTATTCTCGTTTTTGCACACGTAGTAAATGGAAACCGCTGAATGTTGCTTGATAAATATCTGGTTTTTCGGTAGATTTCCAAAATGTATAGTCAAAAGAGGAATCGAAATAATGTAAGATAGTTGTCATAATGTTACCATGCGTCCCAATGGCAACGTGCTGGTATGCTTGATTTTCAAGAATATGAAAAATGATAGGAAGGGATCGGTATTGTGCTTCGCGAAGAGCCTCACCGCCCTCTAAACAAAAATCTACATCTCCAAATGACTGCATGTGTGCATGTTCTCGCTTCTCTTCAGGTAATCGGTAGTCTCCTTTCAAAGCACGTTCGCGTAAATTTTCTTCTATTACAATAGTTGCTGGGTCTATTAGTCCGTCTAATGTTTGGATTGCTCGTATATAAGGGCTGGAAAAAACAGCGTCAAACGGGATATTCTTTAGCGATTCTACAACTCTTTTAGCACTTTGTACCCCTTCTTCTGAAAGAGGGCGTTCTCGTTCTTGACCGAAAATGAACGGAGAATCTGCATGGCGGATGAAATAAATATTCGTTTCCATTTTAATCACTCCTAGTATGAATAGGTAATCCAATTATAGGTCAAAAATAGTGAATATTGCATGTGTTTAGATTGTATGTATAGCTAAAAAGGGGCTGATTATATGTATCAAGAGAGAGTGTGGCAACGCGGAATCGATTTGTTGCTTTTTACCGTGTTTGTCGTATCTTTTTATCTTGGAGAGTATTATTTTTTAATCGGACTTATTCTGATAGCTGTTGGCATCCCATTTCGCATATTCGTATGGCAAAGGGCATATGGTAGGATAGACTTTTTTATCTTATTAACGTTAGGGGTACTGGCGATTGGTATTTGCGTGTTTCAGCTATTTGTGTATTTCATGTAAGTAGGCATACTCTGATACGGAGTATGCCTGTTTTCTTTTAGTATGTTCGAAGTACATGCAGTAAATAATCTTTTCGATTCAACGGATTGTAGTCTACTCGTTTTCGGGTTGGGAAAGGAGCTGTTAACTCCTTATATCCATACGGTTTTGCGAGAAAGACGCCTTCGCCTTCCGTAAAAGAGTATAAGCCACGTTTGAATTCTTCTGTTTTTGCCATTGGTAATGTTCCTGTTAAATGGAACGAACCATGTTGCATCATTGGCTCTGTAAATGTTGCTTGCATTGCTGACAGTCGATATATCGCTGTACTAATTGCACGTGTAGGAGCAGTTAATTCGAATTCATTTATTGGTTCGAATACGGTTGTACCTGCTTGCTTTAAGGCTTCCATTAAGACAAGCGGTGTTAAATTTCTGAAGTCACCTGCTGTTGAAACAGAACTACCATAGCCACTATGTGTTAAGGTAACAATGATATCTGTTACTTCCCAACCATACAACCCTTGTTTTAATGTTTGATGTACTGTTTCTTCAATTGCTTTATGGAATGACAAAGGCAAAGAGCCTAGTTCGACATCTAATTGATATGTGATGCCAGATTTGGATGGGCCTCGTTTTACACTCAAGCCAATGGTTGCGTAAAATGGATTCGTCCGTTCACCCATTTGTTCAACCACATGCCCGCTCCGGAGTGGCTTTTCGATACAGACGATTCTCGTAGCAGAGAATCGTATCTCTAGCCCGTATTTATCTCTTAGTGTCGCTTCTACCACTTCTTTTTGTACGTCACCAAATAGTCGAATGTATAATTCTTGATGAATATCGTCTTTCCATATGTGAATGAGCGGATCTTCTTCCGCTAGCTCTGTTAGCGCCTCAAATAAGGCGTGTTCATTTCCTTGTTGTGTTGCTTGAATCATTGCCTCCATTTGTGGCTTTACAAAGGAAATATCTTTTATATAATGCGAGACTTCACCGACAACGTCTCCAATCTTAATATCGTGAAGCCCCCATACTTTGCAAAATTCCCCCGCATGAACAGACGGTACTTGTATCGTCGTTCCTTGTTGAAAGATATGCAGTTTTTTTACCTTTTCTCGATGAGATAGTGCATTGTCACGACATATGTCGATATCTTTTCGAACGTATAAAAACCCAGAGAATAAGCGGATGTATGCAACCTTTTCTCCAGAAGGTTCTCGTTCAATCTTGAAAACAACTCCAGACAATATGTTAGTGGTTCGAGGCGTTGGTGGAATCATCATTGAAATACGTTCGAGTAATTCAGATATACCGATCCCCGTCATTGCTGAACCGAGAAAAACTGGATAAACATTTCCTTGTTGAACGTGATGAATGAATTCTTTTTGTAATGTTGCTTCTGATATACAATCACCATTCACATATGATTCAAGTAATGACTCGTTGTGCGGTGCTAACACTTCGATGTATGCTTCATGCATGTTAGATTGATAAATTGCAGCGTACTTTGTTCCTTCGTCTATTGCTTGATAAAAAGGGAGAATGTTCTCTGAAAGAGTTTCCCTTATTTGTTTAATGACATTTTGCGTATGTGCACCACCGCGATCAATTTTGTTTATAAAAATCATCGTTGGAATTCGCAGTTTCTGTAATGTCCGCATCAATACTTTCGTCTGTGCTTGCACACCTTCAACTGCTGAGATAACTAAGATAGCGCCGTCTAACACACGGAAAGACCGTTCCACTTCTGCGATGAAGTCTGCGTGTCCTGGTGTGTCGATGAGGTTCACCTTTGTATCATTAATCAAAAAAGATACGACGGATGCTTTAATTGTGATACCTCGTTGCCTTTCTAACTCCATCGAGTCTGTTTGGGTATTCCCTTTATCTACTTGTCCAATCTGGTCAATAACATTTGTTTCAAATAAAATACGCTCAGTCAAACTCGTCTTTCCGGCGTCCACGTGCGCCACAATCCCTATATTTATTGTTTTCATGTATGATAATCCTCATTTCGCTTCTCATTTTTCTCTCCTCATTTCGTTTATTCATTTTTTGCATTGAAATCACTCCAGTCTTTTATAATATCTTTATTATACGATAATTCTGATAATTTTCAACGTATAGAAAGATAAAAACGGCATACCCCGTTGCAGGATATGCCGTTTCTATTATGCTAATTCTTTCACCATGTAATAAAACTTCTTGCCGATAATCGTAATTGTTTTTTCTTCTTTGAAGCCGACTTTCGTATATAGGTTGTGTGCACGTTCATTATCGTACTCGACGTTTAACGAAATTTTGTCGTAGCCTTGTTCTTTTGCATAGTCTTCGGCAGCTTTCATTAAGTCTGTGCCGATACCTTGGCCACGGAATTCTGCGTTTACCGATAATGTATCAATATAGTAAGCATCTTCTTCCGCTTCTTTATCAATTGTAATTGTTGCATCATTTTTTAATGTACGTAAGTGTTCGATAATTGGAGCATCGATTGCTTCAGCGTCTTTGCCGTGATAGGCAATCATAATGCCAGCTAATTTGTTGTCGATGACTTTAACGAATGCATTTGTATAGTTCAGACGGTTTACTTCTTGCTGGAAGAAATCTTCTAGTGTAGCTAGTACTTCTTCGTCTGTTGTACCGCCCGTTAACTTTACTGCAATGCCTTCTAATGTTTCGTACAGTAGAATCGCTGCTTCTTTTGAATCTGCTTTGATTCCTTGTCTAATCATTGTTATCGCCTCGTTTTTCATTTTTTTCTATTCCATTATAGCATTTTTTCGGATATAGGAATGAAATAATAAATTATGGAAAAAATAGGGGGGAATACATAAAGGAGGAATAAATCATGGCAGATCATCCAATTCAAGGGCTTATGAAAGCTACGATGGAAAATTTAAAACAAATGGTGGATGTGAATACAATCTTAGGCGATCCGATTCAAACACCAGATGGTGGCGTTATTTTAACGGTATCAAAGGTTGGTTTTGGATTTGGTGCAGGTGGTAGTGATTTCAACGCATCGTCAAGTGCATCGTCTAAGCAAGAGCATAACAAGCCAGTAACATCTTATCCGTTCGGTGGAGGTAGCGGAGGTGGTGTATCCATTTCTCCAGTTGCATTCCTAGTTGTGAATCAAAATGGTATCAACATCATGCACTTAAAAGACGGCACGCATTTAATTGAAAAAGTAATCGATGTTGCGCCGCAAACATTAGACAAAATTAAAAGCATGATGGGTGGAGGTAACCAAGCGCAACAACAAGCGCAACAACAAGCACAGCAACAGGCGCAAGCAGCTCAACAAGCAGCACAAACACCGCCGCCAAGTACACCACCACCAACATCATCAAGCCAATCGACGCAAAAGAAAGACGAACTTGATCCATTTGCGTGAGTAGAATAAGTGTTCAAGGGTACATCACGTATTTCGTGATGTACTTTTTCTTTTGTATAATAAGTTAATTATTTCCATGATTGTGTAGGTGTATTATAATGGCATCGATGTGGAAAGAGGGAATATAAAAATAGGGGTGGGAAATGTGGACGTACGTTATCCTATAGTTGGTCGTGTTATTGGAAGTGTAGGTATTGTTATCTTTTTTGTTGCAACATGGTGGTTAGTATGGAGTGGTAATGTATCTATCCGTTATACCGCAGATCATGAGGGGACGATTCCCATATGGAACCGGTGGATACCTGTTCTTGTTGGTATTATACTCATTCGTTTTCTGCTTTTTCGTCTTGTTATGCATCAGCCGCTTAGTACTCTACACAAACAGTTACTTCTTATTCAAACGTGGGCTTTAACGATAGGAGCACTCTTATTTACGACGTCTCTTATGTTAGTAGATAACAAGGAGGAGGCAGAGTTCCAGTTATGGTATGTCATACTCAAACTTGTTTTTTTGTTGGTTATTCCATTGGCTATGTTCTACATTTCGAGGTTTTATCACGTTGAACAGTCTGCATCTATAAAGTCTGCTTCTTCTACTAGGTGGCATTGGTTTGGTCCTATTATTATTTTTGGTGTGTGGTTTTATATAAATTTCTTTTCCGTGTATGCTGTGCCGTATGTGTCAAATGATAGAGTGGATATAGCTATGTTAGCAATAGCGTTAATTGTTGGTTTCTTCATTAATAGTTTGCTAGAAGAAATATTTTATCGAGTTTGGTTGCAAACTCGTTTGGAGGTGTTGGTAGGAAGGTGGCCTGCTATCCTTTTTACATCTATCCTTTGGGCGAGTTGGCATATGGTTATTCAAAGTACTGGAGCAACGAGTGTAGATTTAGCATCTGTGATAGCTAATCAAGGCGTGACGGGTTTATTCCTTGGATATCTTTGGTCTAAATATCGTAACGTTTGGGTGTTGATTCTAATACATGGATTCATCAATGCTACGCCTCATCTGCTTATGGAGCTAGTCCAGATGTAAGAGTAATATTCTGTTTTTACCTCCCCGCTATTTCTGTTAAAATAGTGGGGAGGTGAAGATGATGGACTTTCAGTTAGCAGAAGATGTTTTGAATAAATTACAAAATCGCGAGCTGCATGAATATCGTGTGAAGAAGGATGAATTTCTAACGTTTCGCCAAGTGCTAATTAAACGTGAAGATTTCAAGCATTTCCGCGGTATTGCGAAGCGTGGCGGCGATTTTGTGTATACATATTTAGATGAACCACGTAGCTAAGCAATCGGCAGAAAGAAGGTGGGCATAATGCCTATCTTCTTTTTTCTTGGTGGCGTAATTTTTCTAGGGCGTAGCGGTACCAGGAACGGACCTTAGTGAGAGGTACGCCTTCTTCGGTGGCAATCTCTTCGAATGATTTGTTGTGTACAAATTTGGATATGATTACCTTCTGTTGAGTTGGTGATAATCGTTGACAGTAGCCTTCAATTATTTCTTTTTGTAAGACAATGTCGCTTTTACCTTGAAAGAAATCACACATAGTAGTATCGTAGAAATGATGAGCTTTGTTGTACTTATGTTCGTCGCGCAAAGCGGTAAGTAAACTACCACGTACATGAACGAATACGCACGTAGTGAATGTACCTTTATTTGGGTTATAGTTGCGATACGCATTCCATAATCCAATCATGCCAACTTGATAGAATTCGTCGAACTTTCTCGGATCAATCTTGAGTCGCTTAATTTGGTTTTTAATGAATCCTTGATATAGATTAACAGTTTCGTCAAATGTAGCTGGTTTTTCATTCACGTGGAAAACATCCTTTTGACAAGCGCTTATCACGTATTCCTAGGTGCTTTTATCGTAGCGTAAGCTGTAGCATTCCTCATCAAGATGAACTGGTTGAAAAGTAGAAAATATTCTTTCGTCAGAGGTGTATGACAGGAGAGAATGGCATATATAACATAAAACGCATATGCGTTGAATAGATGTAAGTAGAATAGAGAAGAAAAGGAGGAGAAGGAATGGAACGTATACCACATTGGGACTATGTTTGGGAGAATGACGAAAATAAGAAAATGATGGGTATGATTATTTTCCCGAATAGTCAGGGGAAACATATGCATATTATGAAGAAAATGTTGAAAGAGGCACATCGAAGCAAGAAAACGGTGCCGATTACGATTTTGCAAGATAACACGATTGTGGAACTACAAGCAGTTGTATGGGAAGTAGATTTCATGGAGAGTGCAATTACGTTAAAAGATTTATACGGGAATTTCCATGACGTTCGCATGTACAATGTAATTAACATTGGTAGTAAGCGACGTGGGAAAGAGGAGTAAGAGGACCATATTCTGAAGGTGCAAAGTAGGTGTACTTTTCGGATGGTCTTTTTTTGTTGTCGAAAAAAGGAAAAATGTGTACAGTGGCGAAACGATACAACAAGGAGGCGAGAAGATGGAGAGGATTGCGTATATACGTCAAAAGGAAAAAGAGTACCATGAAACATGTTATAAGGAACATGAATTGTTTCAATCGGGTTCGTGGCTTCATAAGCCTGTGGCATTTGTCCTAGAAGTTGCGGAGAAATTAGATAAGCCACTACGTATACTTGATCTCGGTTGTGGAGTCGGACGACATAGTATTCCGCTTGCGAAGTACGGAAGCGTTGATTGTGTTGACTTACTGCCAATTGCATTAGAAAAGCTAATGGAGTACGGTAACCAACATAACGTTGCACATAAGTTAACATGTATGGAAGCTGAAATTGATACTATGCACATCGAAGAAAATACATACGATTATATCGTTGCGATTTCGAGTCTTGAACATGTTTCATCGGAAGCGGTTTTACGGAAATTTTTGCGACGAATGAAAGTTGGTACGAGGGCAAATGGGATGCATTATTTTGTGGTGAACAGTAATATAGAAGAAACTGATGTCTTGACAGGTGTTAAATTAGAACCGTTACTAGAAGTGAATATGAAAACGGAAGACATGTTAGCGTTACTCGACGATACATATAGAGGATGGACAAGTATTAAGAGGGAGGTAAAGCATTTACAATTTACTATTCAGCGAGATAAGCAAGATATACATTTGAAGACAGATGCCATTACATATGTCGTGCAACGAAGTTAGCAAGAAACGTCAAGAACGAATGTTTTGTTTCCAGTATGATAAGAACTGTAAGGTAGGTGAACGAAATGAATGAGTACGAGAAACAAATACAACGCAGTATCGATTATATTGAAACAGCGTTAGCAGAAAAAGTGAGTTTAACAGACTTGGCGATGGTTGCAGGATTCTCTGACTATCATTATCACAGGGTGTTCCACATGATGACGGGAGATACCGTCATGGAATATGTACGTAAGCGAAGGTTGGCGCGCGCGGCTTATGACATTTCCCATACGGATGAGAAAATTCTCGATATTGCGCTTACGTATGGTTTCCAATCTCATGAAACGTTGACTAGAGCCTTCAAGAAGTTATTTGAGATGACACCGAGTGAATATAGGAAGAGAGGGATACACGCACCTGTGTACCCGAAGATCGATGTGATGAAGTACCAACTACATTCTTATTTGGGAGGAATTAAGATGGATTATCGTATTGAAACAAAACCGGGGTTTGATTTAATTGGCTATGCAATGGAAACATCAATGAAGGGTGAAAAAAATCAAAAAGACATTCCAGCGTTCTGGCAAGATTATTTACAAAAGGGTTTGGGAGATAAGATTCCATACCGTGTGCATACAAATGAATACGTGGAACTAGGTCTTTGTACGGATTATAATTTCGAGGCAGGGAGTATCACATATATTATTGGAATGGAAGCAACCTCTTTGGAGAATGTGCCAGAAGGAATGATAGGGCGTTCATTCCCAGAAACAACGTATGCAGTCTTCACGACACCGAAAGTGGAGAAGGAAGAGTTTGTGGCATCGATTCAACAAACGTGGCAAAAAATCTTTGCTGAGTGGTTCCCACATTCCGGTTACGAGCATGCAGGAACGTTCGAGTTCGAGCGTTATGATGAAAAGTGCCACGAAGATAAGAATGACTTACTACAAATTGAGATCCACATTCCAGTACGAAAAGTAACGAAGTAAGATAAGAGCCAATCTCCTATGAAGGAGGTTGGCTTTTTTTGTGAGAATATAGAATGGGTGATGTGAGATTTTCTAGGAAGAAGGTCTCCTATTTAGCTGGAAATGAATGAAATATAAGGAAATTGGTCGAAAATTGTAGAAAAAAATCAAAAAAAGGTTGAAATAAGTACGAGGTCTTACTATAATAAAACACGTATTCACTTTAAATTATGAGAAAATTTAAAAAATATAAAAACACTAGTGAACCTGTATGTACAGGTAGAATTTGCTAGATACTAAACCGATTACTTATCGGATTTTACAAAAGGATAGGGGATAGCTATGAATACTACATTACGACCGTCACAAATTATCTCATTAGGATTTATGTTATTTGCCATCTTCTTCGGTGCAGGTAATTTTATTTTCCCGCCGTTGTTAGGAGCGCAAGCAGGTACAAACGTATGGCCGGCATTAATTGGATTTCTCGTGACAGGGGTCGGATTACCATTATTAGGAGTAAGTGCTGTAGCTTTATTTAATGGAAACGTACGAACATTAGTTGATCGTGTTCACCCGCTATTTGGGGCTGGATTCGTCTTAGTTCTGTACTTAGCAATCGGACCGTTTTTTGCGGTACCACGAACAGCTACTGTTACATTCACAATGAGTGTACAGCCATTCCTTCCAGCTGAACTAGCGAATGAATGGTACTTATTATTAATCGTGACAGCTCTTTATTTCACTGTAAACTATTTCGTTTGTTTAAATCCTACGAAATTAGTAGATGCGATTGGAAAGGTAATGACACCAATTTTATTAGTTATTGTTGGTGCAATTATTATTAAAGCATTTGTTACGCCAGTAGGTGATATGGCAATGCCGAACGAAATGTATCAATCACGTGCATTTTTCCAAGGGTTCGTAGAAGGATTCTTAACGATGGATGCGATGGCAGCATTAGTTATCGGAAGTGTTGTCGTTATTTCGGTAAAGCAGTTTGGTATTGAGAAACCAAGTGTTATTTCAAAATATGTCATTATTTCAGGTGTTATTGCCGCAGTAGGTTTATCATTAATTTATTTCGGCTTAACGTATATTGGCGCGACGAGCGGAGCTTTAGGACAATTCGATAACGGCGGTGTATTATTAACGACTGTGGTGTCTCACTTATTCGGTGAATTGGGCCTTGTATTGTTGGCAATTACAATTGCTGTTGCGTGCTTATCAACATCTGTTGGATTAATTTGCGCATGTTCAGAGTACTTTACGAAAATCTTCCCACGTATTATGTACAAGCAGTGGGTATTATACATTTCTATCTTTAGTTTCGGTATTGCGAACTTAGGATTAAATTCATTAATTGCATTATCATTACCAGTCTTAAAAATCATTTATCCAGTTGTAATTGTGTTAATCTTATATGCGTTTATCGATCGCATTATTAAAGATCGTCCAGCTGTATATATTGCTGGTGTGAGTGTAACGTTCCTTATTAGCTTAATTGTTGAGCTGGATGCATTGAATATCGTGATTCCAGGTGTAACGAGTGTAGTACGTTCTATTCCTTTATATAATGTAGGGATGGGCTGGTTACTTCCAGCAATCGTTGTGACACTTGTGATGATGGTAGCGACGAAGAGACGAGAGGCAGTAATAAACTAACCGTTATCCAGAAATAATGGTGCAAATGTGGAAATAAAGTATAAATCATCATACAATAGAGTAGATAACACAACATGTGGAGGATTTATATGAAGAAAGTATTAAAGGTTCTAGGTGTAACAGCAGCCGCAACAGTTGGTGCAGGATTATATTTTACAAATAAATTAATGTATATGAAGAAGAAAACAGAAGAAGAGATTGAACGAAAAGAAGGCCAATCTGACCTGTTTGATAAAGAAGTATTCGAATCATTACGAAAAGAAGAGATTCATATCCCTTCACCGTATGGATATAAATTACATGGTTACTTCATTCCGAGTGAAGGATCAACAAAATACATGGTTTTCTGTCATGGTGTAACGACGAGCTACTTAAACTCTGTGAAGTATTGCTTATATTTCTTAAAGAAGGGATACAATGTAATCATTTACGATCACCGTCGTCATGGCAAATCAGGTGGAAAAACGACAAGCTTCGGTTATTATGAAAAGTATGACTTAAAAGCGGTTGTTGACTGGGTACGAAAACGTTTCGGTGACAACATGACATTAGGTATTCACGGTGAATCGATGGGTGCTTGTACATTATTGCAGTATGCAGGATACGTGGAAGACGGCGCAGACTTCTATATTGCAGACTGCCCGTTCTCTGACTTCCAGGAGCAGTTAATTTACCGCTTGAAGGAAGACTATAAGTTACCAAAATGGCCACTTATTCCGCTAGCGAACTTATTTTTACGTATGCGCGACGGATACCGTGTGGAAGAAGTATCGCCAATTGAAGTAATCGACAAAGTGAAGAGTCCTATTTTATTCATTCATAGTGTGGATGATATGTATATTCCGGTTCATATGACAGAAGAGTTGTATGAGAAGAAGCAAGGGGATAAACAGCTATTACTTGCACCAAATGGAGGACACGCGTTGTCCTACCCAGAAAATATCGAAGCGTATGAAGAAGCAGTAGACACATTCTTAACAACATATGTAGATAAGAAGTAACAGAAGAAGACCGAGTGAATGCTCGGTCTCCTTTTGTTTCGTTAAAGGTATAAGAAAAGGTCGAGTATATGTGCTCGACCTTTTTTGGATGGTTGTTTATTTTACATGGATGATAATTTGCTCGGTTAATACTTCGCCAATATATGCGTTTAGTACCCACATGCCTGATGATGGAAGCATCATGTTGACTGCTAGTTGACCGTGTTCGGCGTAATCGACATTATCCATTGTAATTGGTGTTGTTGACCACACTTTTGTCGCTTCGTCTTGGAGAACAATAGCTTGAATGGGCTCAGTTGTCCCTTTTTTCACTGCCATAATACTAAATGGTCCTGTTGGGATACGTTCGCCAAAGAAGTGCCACGTTGCTTTTGTAATCACTCCTGATTCCCATTCGGTTGCGACGACGCCACCTTTTCCTTTCGTTCCAGTTACGTTCTCTCCGTCGTAATGAAAGGTTGAACTTTCTTTCCAAACGACGTTCTCCATATTGGTTTCTTGGAAGAAAGATGGGACGAGGTCTGGCGTGAATGCCATTTTATCCTCTCGCATTAACTCCGTAAGTGGGGTACACCCTGTTAAAGCGATACATAGTGCAATACTAATCCATCGTTTCTTTTTCAACGATTATTCCTCCTACTACTAGGCCATGTCTCTTATGATGATTATTCGCCGTGGTGTGAGCCTTCGTTATGGTGAACGACTTGACGACTTTGAACCATGAATTTCGTCAAGTTGACAGTGAAAAATTCTTCTTGCATCGAATTTCCTTTTCTCGTTAAATAACTAAACGTTCCAAAGTCTCCTTTTGTATTAACGAGCTTAAATGGTGTTGCTTCGTCGTCATGATGACTAAGTGAAACTGGGATAAGTGAACGCTTATGAACGAGTTGTAAGTTGTAATGGTGGAATGAGGGCATACTTGCTTGCGCCATATTCGCTCCTAACGGCATGAGAGATTGTTGTACAGGGGTTTCTTGTTGCAGAGTAGGTTCCTCTTGTTGTGGTTCCGTTTCATCAATTGCGCCCATATATGCCGCTTCTAGTACGTTAAGCGACAAAGGGGCTACAGGTTCTTGTTCCTGTGTGTTACTCGTAGCGTCTATTGGGACTTCTTCTGTAGTAGGCTCTATATTCAGAACAATATGCTCGTTAGGTAAAACAGTCTCCTCTTTCACAACAGGGTTACTTTCCATTATAGTCGGCGTTTTATTTAGAATAACATGTACGTTATGCAAAAAAGTTTCTTTCTTAACAACGGGGTCATCTTCCCGTATAGTGGGCTCTGCATTCAGAACAACATGTTCGCTATGCAGAATAGTCTCTTCTTCAACGACGGAGTTCCCTTCTCCCATTCCTTTTTCTTCCATATAAATAGTCTGTTTCGCTTTTTTGGTTTGTTCAACTATTTGTTTCGTGTCATGAGGAGTGAACATGATGTCATCAAACGAAAGTTGTTCTGCTATGCCAGCTTCTTCTTCTAATTCATCCATGAGGTCGTCAAAGGTGAGTTGTTCTTCTATTTCAGCATGAGAATTACTTATCGTATTTATGATAGATTCTTCATGCGCAAGGGTATCTTCATTGAAAGAAGTCTCTTCGTTAGAAAGAACAAGTTCTGCATGAATAGGTAATTGATCGTCCGAAGTAGCAGGTTCATCAATAGGTAGAATTTCCACGTAAATAGGTGGTCGCTCATTGGAAGAAATAAGTTCGTTAGTAGGAACAGATTCTATATAAATGGGCAGTTGCTCGTCAGCAGTTACATTTTCATCAATAGGAATGTTTTCTGCAAGAATAGGCGGCTGTTCATCGGAAGAAATAAGTTCGTTAGTAGGAACAGATTCTATATAAATAGGCAGTTGCTCGTCAGCAGTTATATTTTCATCAATAGGAATGTTTTCTGCAAGAATAGGCGGCTGTTCATCGGAAGAAATAAGTTCGTTAGTAGGAACAGGTTCTATATAAATAGGCAGTTGCTCGTCAGCAGTTACATTTTCATCAACAGGAATGTTTTCTGCAAGAATAGGCGGCTGCTCATCAGAAGAAAGGTCTTCATTAGTAGGAATGCTTTCTGTGTAAAGAGGTAGTTGTTCATCGTATGAGCGATTAAGGCTATTAGGAGAAAAAGACCCATAACTAGATGGCTGCTTATTGTACGTATTGTTTTCGCTTGTAAGAACAAAAGTATCCGTAGTAGGTGTTCGTTCCTCGCTGGAAATCGACTGCTCTGAAATAGGCGAAACGTCAAGTTCAGGAGAAGGTGAAATAGTAGGGATTATTTCCTTCGCTTCTGGTTGTGAGACAGTGATTGCTTTTGCTCGATTATTCATATTTCTTCGTCCATCGTCGTGTTGGATGATGGTTGGGTGTGTTGGTGAAATAATTTTCTGCGTAGAAATTATCATATTGAAGTAATATTTGTTTCCGAAATGATCAAATATATCGATGATAAAGAAATCTGTTCCGATATGGTCTTGGTATGGTGTATATGACCATTTACCTTCTGTATTAATGTCGGCTATTCCATGTTTTGGTTGACGTTGAATTTGAAATGATACGTAATGTGTTTCGCGTAAATTACCTTCCGCTCGCAGGTTCATGGGCGTTGAAATACGGTAATCATAGACGATTGGAATATTTATTTTCTGTGCAAAGCGATTCATAAATGATGTATCTGATTGATCTGATGAATTTGTTTGTGGGACGTGTGAACCGGTTGATGATGCAGTTGTAATAGCAGTAAGAGAGTGCGGATCTGTCGTAATTGTGTATTCCGTTTCAATAGCGGTGTACGTAACGGTGCTCGAACTTGCATACAGAAGAGAAGTGGGTCGATTTGTAATGAGTATTTGGTAGTAAAACGTCACTTGTTCGTAGGCCTCTAGTGTATGGCATGTTAATATCGCAGAAGCTTGATCGATTGTTAGTCGTGCATTTTCACACGAAAAGCTATCGGGAAGTAAAAGTACATCAGGGGAAATATTTTCTACGATAGTGAGTCCTGTGACCATATATGGAAAATCATTATGGAGTGTCACGGAATACCGGACGATATCCCCAATGATGACTTTTTCTTTATCCGTTCGCCGAATGATACGAATTGTTGGAGCTATGTCTTGTTCATCCTTCATTTTCTATTCACCTTCCATTTTATAGTAAGGATATCCTAGTATATGCGGAGATGAAAGAGAGGATGAAATAAGTTGAAAAATAGGCGGACAAATTTTTAGGCTTGTCACATTTCGACCTTAGAAAGTTGAAAAATTATGATTATTTTTTATTAGAAAAACAAGAAAATACGTTCGGTCCATGTGCCCCAAGGCTTCGCGGTTTTTTGTAAAAATATCGATAAACAATTTGACAAAAAACATTTTTCCCCCTGTATTGACATCAGTTTTAAAATGCTTTTTTATAGAGTTTATATATGTAAAAATATGTCCTTCCTTCGTGTCGTTTTTCTTTCGAAAATAAAACCAACATATATCTTGTGTTGTTTTGAAAATGGTACTACAATATGTAGTAGAATTTAAAAAGACGCAAGTACAACATATCCGTGCTGGGGGAGGAATCGGAATGGTAATTGTTTATGATTCAATGACGGGGAATGTCAAACGCTTTGTTAATAAGTTGCAAATGCCGTCAATAAAAATACACGACGATCTGAAGATGGATACGGACTTTATTCTTGTGACGTATACGACAGGGTTTGGAAGTGTACCGGATTCTGTAAGGGATTTTTTAGATGAAAATGCACGATATTTACGAGGTGTTTCTGCAAGTGGGAACCGTAACTGGGGAACTTCATTTGCAGCGAGTGCGGACAAAATATCTGTAGAATATAACGTGCCAGTGTTAACGAAGTTTGAGATGGCGGGCACAACGAAAGACGTAGAACATTTTATTAAAGGAGTAGAGCAGCTTGAAGCATGTTGAGTTGAATAATGAGATTACGAAAAAAGTGGACGGGTTCTACCAACTAGAGAAAGACAAGGAAGCGATGGAAGCATTCTTGGAGGAAGTGGAAACGAAGAAAGTAACATTCTCTACAGTTGAAGAACGACTAAGATACATGGTGGAGAATGATTATTACTACGACGTATTTGACCAATATACGGTGGACGAGCTAGAGGAAATATACCAAGTAGCATACGACGCGAACTTCTCGTTCCAATCGTACATGGCTGCATCGAAATTCTATATTGACTACGCCTTAAAGACGAATGATGGAAATCAATATTTAGAAGGATATGAAGAGCGTGTAACAATCGTTTCTCTATACTTAGCAGCTGGTGATGTAGAAAAGGCGAAGCAATACGTTCGCATGATTATTAAGCAAAACTACCAACCAGCAACTCCAACTTTCCTAAATGCAGGAAGAAGTCGCCGCGGTGAGATGGTATCATGTTTCTTACTTGAAATGGACGATAGCCTGAATTCAATTGGATTTAACATTAATACAGCGATGCAACTATCGAAAATCGGCGGTGGTGTGGCACTTAATTTATCAAAATTACGTGCGCGCGGTGAAGCAATTAAGGAAATTGAAAATGCTGCAAGTGGTGTTATGCCAGTTATGAAGTTGTTAGAGGATTCATTCTCTTATGCCAACCAACTAGGCCAACGTAAAGGTGCCGGAGCAGTATACTTAAACATTTTCCACTGGGATATTATAGAGTTCCTTGACTCGAAGAAAATCAATGCCGATGAGAAGACGCGTATTCAATCGTTATCAATCGGTGTTATCGTACCGAACAAATTCTTCGAACTAGCGGAGCAAGATAAGCCGTTATATGTATTCGCTCCTTACACAGTATTCAAAGAGTACGGCAAGCATTTAGACGATATTGATATCGACGAAATGTACGACGAGTTAGTAGCGAATCCGAATGTGAAGAAGAAATCACTAAGCTTAAGTGCGCGTGATATGTTAATCAAGATTGCGATGATTCAGTTGGAGTCAGGTTATCCGTACTTCATGTACAAAACAAATGCGAATGACCAACATCCACTGAAAGATCTTGGACAAGTGAAGATGAGTAACTTGTGTTAATTGCTAGCACCTTCGACTAGAAATAGTCGTCGAAAACTCTGTTAAACGGGGAAAGCGTCTCTGACGTAACCTACCGTGCTAAATCTTATCGTAATGTAAAGATTCCAGTTGTATAGCCTAATTTGATTGATGGGGGATTGCAAAGTGGAACGGAAAGTGCCTTATGGGTTTGTATATGAAACGATTAATATGGTTAATGGTATGAAATATATTGGGAAATGTATCTATCATAGACAAAATAGCTGGCGTACGTATCTTGGTTCAGGTCTTTACTTAAAAAGAGCTATTGCCAAGTATGGAAAGAATAACTTTAAGAGAAGAATTCTTTGCCAAGCCTACTCAGATGAAGAACTTAATATACTTGAGGAACAATTGATTAAGATGTATGATGCTGTAGAATCATCGCTTTACTATAATATTAAATTGACTTCAATTGGTGGAGATACTTTTATAACTAATCCTCATAAAGAGATAACTCGTGAATTGAAGAGACAACATATGAGTGGTAAAAAGAACCACCAATACGGTAAAGCTAAGACTCCTCATATGATTGCTTCCGTTAAAGAAGCAAATAATAGAGCGGTTATGATTGAGGGGATAACCTATAGAAGTCAGAGTGAAGCAGCAAGATGTCTTAATATGAATGTTACAACTATAAACTACCGTTTGGATTCAGACGCATATCCTACATGGGAAAGGGTTGTACCAAAGAACAAAGTGATTCGGAAGGTAAACAATCACCCTACCTGTACTGTAGAGATAGACGGTGTAATCTACTCAAGTATAAAAGAGGCTTCATATGATATAGGGGTTTCTGTTGCGACTACTATTAGAAGATTAGATAATAATGAATTTCCTACCTATAAGAGACTTTCTGAACGATTACGATAAGTAAAAGCCTAACGACTATCCCATATGGGAGTACACTCAAGCGAGTGGAAAAGCAGAGCACCTGACCAGATAAATGCTGAAGGTGATGATATAGTCTCCTCTGTATGGCGACATGCAGCAGCTGTAAAGCGGGTAAGACGTAGCGACTCTTACTGAAGAGAAAGGACAGAAATCTTCCAGCTTCAAGAAACATCTGAAATTAACGATTATGGCACAGAAGATGTGATTCGCCGTGATATTAACTGTAACTTAGGTTCATTAAATATTGTGAACGTAATGGAAAATAAAGAGATGAAAGAAGCAGTTCATGCTGGTATGGAAGCACTGACAGCTGTATCGGACATGACGACAATCCCGAATGCACCGACAGTGAAGAAAGCTAATGATGAGCTTCATTCAGTAGGCTTAGGAGCAATGAACTTACATGGCTACTTAGCGAAGAATAAAATTGCCTTTGAAAGTGAAGAGGCGAAAGACTTTGCACGTACATTCTTCATGATGCTGAACTTCTACTCGATTGAGAAGAGTATGCTAATTGCGAAAGAGCGCGGTGTAGCATTTAAAGGCTTTGACCGAAGTGAATATGCAAAAGGCACATACTTCATGAAGTACGAAGAAACAGATTATGCGCCGAATTCAGAGAAAGTACAAGCGTTATTCGAAGGTATGCACATTCCGACGCAAGCGGACTGGGCGGCGTTAAAAGAAGAAGTACAAGCACATGGCTTATACAATGCATATCGCCTAGCAATTGCGCCGACACAGTCGATTAGTTACGTGCAAAATGCAACGTCAAGTGTGATGCCGATTGTAAATGTCATCGAGTCACGCACATATGCGAACTCAACGACGTACTATCCAATGCCTTACTTATCGCGTGAGAACTTCTGGTTCTATAAATCATCGTACGACATGAATCAATTTAAGATCATCGATTTGATTGCGGAAGTACAAGAACATATCGATCAAGGTATTAGTACAATACTATATGTAAATAGTGATATTTCAACACGAGAACTTGCACGCTACTACATTTATGCGAACAAAAAAGGCTTAAAGAGCTTATACTACACGCGTACGCGTAAACTAAGCGTAGAAGAATGCGTAGCTTGTGTTGTGTGATATAGAAAGAACAACAGCGAATCGAAGCCTCTACTTGGCTTCGATTTTTAAGAGTGAATAGGGGGCCTATCATGCGAGCGGTTAACTGGAATAAGAAAGAAGACGATTATAGCTTAGTATTTTGGAAACAAAACATTGCACAGTTCTGGACGGAAGAAGAGATCGCTGTTTCCTCTGACATGAACACATGGATGAAGTTATCAGAAGCGGAACAAGAGACATACAAGAAAGTGCTAGGAGGCTTAACACTTCTTGATACGAAACAAGGTGGCGAAGGAATGCCGCTTATCTTACTACATGTTGATAACTTACAAGCGAAGAGTGTCCTTGCTTTCATGGGTGCAATGGAAGAGGTTCACGCGAAGTCATACAGTCATATTTTCACGACATTAGCGACAGAAGAACAAATTGATGAGATTTTCAACTGGGTCGATAACCACCCACAATTAACAAAGAAATCAGCGTTGATTACAGAGCGTTACTTAAAGTTATTTACACCAAATGCGCCAAAGCGTGACGTGTACATGGCAATGGTAGCGAGTGTATTCCTAGAGAGTTTCTTATTCTACAGCGGCTTCTTCTATCCACTATACTTAGCTGGACAAGGAAAGCTGACGGCGAGTGGGGAAATTATTAACTTGATTATTCGTGATGAGTCCATTCACGGTGTGTTTGTTGGTCTTCTTGCGCAAGAAACATTTGCCTCTCTTTCTGAACAAGAGAAAGCAGAAGTAAGCAAGGAAACAGTAGAATTACTAGAAGCATTATATGAAAATGAGCTATTATATACAGAAGATATTTATACATCAATTGGCATGGTAGATGAAGTAAATAAATTCATTCGTTACAATGCAAATAAAGCAATGATGAACTTAGGATTAGACCCATACTTCCCAGAAGAAGACATCAATCCAATCGTTGAAAACGGCTTGAAAACAGATACAAAGAACCATGACTTCTTCTCTGTAAAAGGAAACGGCTACGTAAAAGCAACAAACGTAGAGAAATTAGCAGACGAAGATTTTGCGTTTAACTTTTAATGGTAAGAACCTCCTTTTTTAAGGGGGTTTTTATTTTATTTATCATGAATGATGTAACTAATTTTTGGGGAGGAAAGGGGCATTTCATACACGGAACGGAGAGTGGTGACTCCTGCGGGAAAAGCGAGGAAAGTGAGACCCCGCAGGCTTGCCGAGGAGGCTCGCTCTCGCCCGCGGAAAGAGTCTACTCGGAGTGCAGTACGTAGGCCCCTTTTTTTAGTAAAGAATTACTATTTTCATTTAAATTTGATTACTATCAGTTATATAAACAAATGATTTGACTAAATTTTTCGGAATGTTCAAGATGAAAGGAAGGATACAACAAAGAAAGTAGGGATACGGATGATTTACGAAGCAACGAATGAAGGGAAGAAGAAGATAGCGCCAATGTTCGAGGGGATGCTAGATACCCTTATTCTTTCGTGTCTACAAGGGCATATGGGAACAGCTTGGGTGAATGATGTAGACAATCCAACGGCAGCTCAAATTATCGTCGGAGACTTTGCGTTTTATGCTGGGGATGCGTATGCGACCGGGGTAGAAGAATTACTGAGAAATATTCCGGAGCATATGTTAATCATTGTAGATACGGATGAATGGAAAGAGCGAATAGAAGAGGTTCATGCAGGTTCGTTAGATAAATTTCTTCGTTATCAGTTTTACAAAAATCCAGAGCACTTAAAGAAAGAGCATGTACAAACATTCTTATCACACCTTCCAACAGGATATGAATTAGTGAAACTTGATACGTCTATCGTCCATGAACCTACACTACATGAGCTTTCAGATGATTTCATCGCTAGATTTGACTCAGGTGAGGATTATGTGGAAAGAGGGATTGGTTACGCTATTTTACACGAGGGAAAAGTTGTATGTGGTGCAGGTTCATATAGTATTTATGATAGCGGGATCGAAATTGATATCGTGACGCATAAAAATCATCGTCGTAAAGGGCTAGCGACGGTCGCAGCCGCCGCGTTAATAATGGATTGCTTGGAACAAGATAAGTACCCAAGTTGGGATGCAGCGAATACAAATTCAGCTAAATTAGCTGAAAAATTAGGCTATGTATTCAAAGAAGCATACGATACATATTATATTCATACAGAAAAGTAAGTCCTAATTTCGTCTATCTATGCTAGAATAGGAGACAGTAGTAATAGGTAGGTGGATGACAGGATGAAACGCAATATAATTGGTGTTCTTGCAGCTACAAGTGTTATGGCGCTTGTGTGTGCTTTTATTTTCTTCGCACACGTTGGATTGTTTCGTGTACTAGGAATTCATTATGATTCGACGGGTGTGTTAATTAACTTTTTGCTAGTGGGTATGTTGTTAGAAGTGGTTTTGCTAATTGTAGGTACAATTATTATCAGGATGTTATCGAAGTACGGGGAAATTTCGGTTAGTGCAAGGGTACGAGCGAGTGTGACCCTTATCGTTGATTTTGTATCGATTCATTATATTGATGAGATGATGAAAGGAATTACAATTGAAACGTGGACGGAGCTAGCATTAGCAGCTATTTTCCTTCTTTTAAATAAAGTATTTGAAGAAGAGGACGTAAATCGTAAATAAATAGATTCCTAGAGAAAAGTATGTCTGTTAATAGTCAGACATACTTTTTTCTTTTTATGACAAATGGTGCGTGTAACTTGCTATATACATAGTGAGGAGGTGAAGAAGATGAATGAACTCCTGCCTTTTATTAGCGACGTTGGATTTCCGATTGTTGTGACGATGTATGTGCTTCTTCGTTTGGAGCAGAAGTTAGATGCAGTACGCCAATCAATCGAACAACTACCCGCTCATTTAAAAGAAGCGACTTCTTCTTCGGTCCACTAGTTGACTCCCACTTCCTCGGAGGTGGGAGTATTTCTTTAGGAGGAATGAAACGTGAACAGCATTATTAAACGACGAAAAGCCACAAGCTATGCTCAAATACATAACAACGCCTTACAGCAACTAGAGGATGTACGTGCAATTGGATTACTTGCACATTTAATGTCCTTACCTGTTGATTGGGAGATTAAGAAAGTATATTTATATAAAAAGTTTGGTCGATCTGCGGTGACGAAAGCAGTAGCCGAATTGGAGACGAAGAGGTATTGGGTACAAATTAAGTACCGTGATGGAAAAACAAATAATTTTGCATACTACATTTCAGATATACCGTTTAAAAAGGAAGAGGTTCTCGGATTCATGAAAGAGATTATCGAAGCGGGATGTTCTATTATGGATATAAGTTCTCCCTTTTTTTACCTTCTTTCAAGTGTCGATTTTCAGCAATTGAATAGGAACAGTTCATCTTCAACAGTTGAAACGAGTCAGCTATTAAAGAAAGAGAAAGAAACAAAGAAAGACAAACAATATATAGACAAAGAAAATATTGTTACTAGTAACAAATTCTTACCAATTGATGAGTTTGAAGTTGTATTGAAAGAAGCGTGTAATAGTTTATATGCTAATTTCTCATTAGGAAGATGGTCAAAAGAAGGATGGAATAAGTTAGTGACGAAATTTGTGAGTGAAACGATTGAAGAAAGACGCAACTTAACCATTCCGGTGCAATACATACAAGCATACGCAACAGAGGCCATTAGAAATATGGCGAGGCGTTCGGATGTAAAGCATGGAAGAGAGACGGTAATTTCTAAAAAGCTTACGTGGTTTTATCATTGGTTGGAAGAGGATACGGTTACTTGCTGATAGAAGGGTTGTTTCTATATCATAAATGAAAGGACCCATTATGAATGAGTCCCTGTTTCGTCTATTATAATTGGCAATTCAATGACGAAGGTTGTTCCTTCGCAGGATGATGTTGCTTTAATAGTGCCTCGGTGGTTATGAATAATATTTCGTGTTAGTGATAAGCCAAGGCCTGTGCCGGTATCTTTCGTTGTAAAGAATGGATCGAAAATGTAACTGACAATAGATTCTGGAATACCGATACCATTGTCAGAGAAGGTGATTTTGGCATGGTCATTTTCAAGCATACTTTGAACGATAATATGTAGTGGTTTGTCACCTGCTGCATCTTTGGCGTTTTGTAGTAAGTTCAAGAATACTTGGATAAGTTGATTCTTATTACTTTCCACTCTACAATTGTGTAATTCTGGTGCAAGTATATATTCAATCTGAATATTGTTTAGATGCGCTTCACTTAAGAGAAGAGGTTTTATATAATCTTGTATAAAGCAATTAATAGATACATCTTCTGCTTGAATGGATTGCGTCTTCGTGATCGAAAGGAAGTCACAAATGATACTATTGGCGCGATCGAGCTCTGGGATAAGTAAGGATTGGAATAAGTGTTGAATATCTTCAGCCACTTGTGCTTGTAAAAATTGCAAATAACCACGCACTGTTGTGAGTGGATTGCGAATTTCGTGAGCAATCCCTGCGGCAATTCGACCAGCTAATGCAAAACGTTCAGCATCACGTTCTGTATTTAAAAATTGGAGCGTGTAAATGACACGCAACATGTTTCCGTGCTCATCACGTATAATATGGGTATTAATAATCCCATAATGATTATCGAGGACGGTTTCGTTACGAAACTCTTTTCCTGTTGAAATTGTTTCTAGAGCAAGAACTTTATGCTCAGGTAGTTGCAAGATATCTTTGATGTGCTGTCCGATAACTGCATTACGTTCGGTGTTCATATCTTCGACCATTTTCTTGTTGCATAATGTTACGATGCCATCTGTATTTAGAAAGACGACGTGATGCGGAATCGGATCAAAGATTTTTCCACACTCTTTTTCTAGCGCAGCAATACCATTGGATGAACAAAAATCCATCGTTAATGTTGTTGCATCGTTATAGACTTCTTCAATTTCAAGTGGGCTACTGTCTGTTTTTTTGTGCAATGATAACTGTGTTCTTTCATCTGAAAAAGAAAAAGAGAATGGAAGTTGCGAAATGAAATTTTCGTATAGTTGTATTTTGTGTTGATCGCTGATGTATGAGTACTTGTTAATTATTTTCATAGAACATACACACCTTTTCTCCCCATTTAAACCCCTGTTATACAAATAATAATAAATAGATAAAAAATGGATATATTTGTACAATTATAAATTATATCATATTTCGACAAAATATGATAAAAAATACATCGCATGCATAAAGAGGTGAAAAAATGGTAATTAAAATAGGCGTAACTGGTTGGGGGGATCACGATAGTTTGTATCCCGATACATATACGAATAAAAATAAATTAAAAACATACAGTAACCACTTTCCAATTGTTGAGGTAGACTCGGCGTTTTATGCAGTACAGTCCGAGAGAAATTATGCGAAGTGGGTACAAGAAACTCCTAGTCATTTTTCATTCGTTGTAAAGGCGCTTGGTACATTGACTGGGCATACGAGAGAAGGAATAAAAGCAGCGGAGCTTGATGCGTTGTTTGACCGTTATTTAAGCTCCGTAGAACCAGTAAGAGAGGCTGGGAAGCTAAAGGCGCTTCTCTTCCAATTTCCACCGTGGTTTGACTGTAAGGCAGAAAATGTTCATTATTTACGCTATATAAAGGCGAAGCTCGGTAATATTCCTGCAGCGATTGAATTCCGTAATCAAACGTGGTTTCGAGACAATTACCGGGAGCGCACACTCTCATTCATGGAAGAGGAAGAATGGATTCACACGATTTGTGATGAACCACAAGCAGGAGCAGGTTCTATCCCAACCATCCTTCATCCAACGCACAAAAATTTGACGTTAGTTCGCTTTCATGGTCGTAACGTACATGGATGGAATAATCACGGCCAAGACAATTGGCGTAAAGTACGATTCCTCTACCGTTATACAAAAGAAGAGTTGGTAGAATGGGTGAATCATATCCGTGAGTTAGAGAAGAAGACAAAAGAAATATGCATTTTATTTAACAACAATTCTGGTGGAGATGCAGTGCATAATGCCAAGCAACTAATGGGATTACTGAACATTGAATACGGTGAGAAAATGCCGGAGCAGATGGAGTTATTTTAAAATTGGAGACTACTTATTCATTAGTAGTCTTTTTTTTTTTCCTTCTTTAAATGGGAAGGAAGGAATGATATGATGAGATTAATAGGTAAAATATGTAAATGTAGAGACTGTGCGCGATTAATGATTGGTGTGTTTGTTCTCTTAGAAGAGTAGTGATACAAAGGATTGAGTACGGACCTGTAGGCGCAAATGAATATAATTCTATATTAGTACGTCTTGTAGTTGTATTAGCTGTTAGTCTATTCTTTTGGTTACAAAAGCAGTGAAAATGTCGACTATTCCCCTTGCTTGGTTCATATAATGCCAAAAAAGGGAGGAATGTGTATGAGAAGATGGGTGTTTATATGTATGGGTGTTGTTGTTATTGCCATTAGTTGCTACATCCTATTTTCAAGGGCATTTTCACATATTGAATATGTAAGTGTAGAAAAATATGCGAAAGAAACACAATCGTTTATGGAAAGCATGACCGTAGATAACGCCACATCGCTTGGGAAAATAAAAGATATTTTAAATAGTGCAAGGCATGAATCTCCCGCTACCTATGAAATGGCTCATCAAGAAGATTATCAACTCACGATTACATACGAAGATGGAACGACAGATAAATTGGTTGTATGGGCAGAAGTTGGGGACAGTATTCTGTTACTGAGACCAGAGAAGCAGGATGCGTTTCGGATTAATCGTAAGAGTCACCAAGAGGCATTCTTACGTATTATGAATGAAAGGGAGTGGGGAGAATAATGGTATTCTACTCAAAGTTTGATCGATGGTTAATGGTGATGAACATCATTGTGTTACTAGCAGCGGCTCTAGGTATTGGTGTCAGTCTACTTGCGATACAAGAAGCGTTATGGTTGCGTTTAGTAGTAGTGGTAGTACTTTTGCTGGCCATGTATTTTTGTTTTAGAGTATTTACGCTTCGTTATATTGTTCAAGATGATACGTTGTCTATTATGTTTTTATACGAAGAGAAAATTAATATCTACTCGATTACTAGCATTCGTGCGACAAATGACATTATCTCAAGCCCTGCCATGTCAACGGATCGGATTGAAATATCTTTTGGAGAGAAGAAGTCTATCCTTCTTTCTCCAAAAGATAAAAAAGCGTTTATCGATGCACTAGTAGCAATCAATCAACATATTGAAGTAGATGTGAATTTGTCTTATATGAAAAGAGGGAAAGATGATGGTGTTCCATCCGAAACGTGATAAATGGTTAATCATAAAGGATTGTTTATTAATATTAGCTTTGCTTGTTGGTGCTGTTGCGAGTCTATTAACGATGTATGAACCGTTATGGCAACGTGTGTTAATAGCTGGTATGTTAGTTCTTGCCAGCATTTATTTCTTATTTGGCTCCTTCAATCTTCGCTATATTATTCAAGACTATTACTTGCACGTTGCTTCTGTTTTATCTAATGAGAAAATCGCCATTCATAAAATTACGCGTATACGTAAGGCAGATGATTTTTTTTCGAGGAAGGGATTATCACTCAACCGAATTGAAGTGGTTTACGGAGAGGATAAGGTTATTCTTCTTTTTCCAAAAGACAAGAAAGGATTTATCGATGAACTCATCGCAATTAATCCGCATATTAAAGTTGATGAACGCTTATTTCGGACGTTTTCGTAATGCATACAAGTCATCTTCAAATGTCGTAAAGCGGTCGAGGACGAAAGACGTCGCATCATCGATCCCTTTGTTGTAGAAATAAGGTTCTAACTTGCTCGCAAAAAATTCTAGTAATAGTTCTGCCTTCAACTGGCTAATTTCTTCGTCATATTCATCAAGGAAAAATGATTGGACAGAGGTAACTACTTGTTCTTTTTCTTCTTTTGATAAATTCATTCGCATATGAAGTCCCTCCTATTAGTAGAAAAGGACTTGCCTGTTTTGTTACATGCAAGTCCTTTATAGTCTCGTATTTACAGTCTGTAAACATCCGAGAAGTCGAGCTATATTATTCTTGAATTGCAGCTTCTAATGCTACTTCAATCATTTCATTGAATGTTGTTTGACGCTCTTCTGAAGATGTTTCTTCACCTGTGAAGATGTGATCACTTACTGTTAAGATTGTTAGCGCGTTCACGCCGAATTTTGCAGCGATTGTGTAAAGGGCAGTTGTTTCCATTTCTACTGCTAATACACCGTAGCTAGCAACTTTTTTGTATAAGTCCATGTTTTCACGGTAGAACATATCTGCTGTGAAGACGTTACCTACACGGATTTTTAAGCCTTTTTCTACACCAGCATCGTATGCTTTCTTCAGTAAACCGAAGTCTGCTACTGGAGCGTAGTCGATGCCTGGGAAGATAATGTTGTTCATATTAGAGTCTGTGCATGATGCTTGTGCAATGATCACGTCACGAACTTTTACATCGTCTTGAATAGCGCCACAAGTACCAACGCGAATTAAATTCTTCACGCCGTAGCTTTGAATTAATTCATTTACGTAAATACCGATTGATGGGATACCCATACCAGTTCCTTGTACTGAAATACGTTTTCCTTTATATGTTCCTGTAAAACCTAACATTCCACGTACGTTGTTGTAGCATGTTACACCTTCTAAGAAGTTCTCTGCGATATATTTCGCGCGAAGAGGGTCTCCTGGTAAAAGAATTGTTTCAGCTACTTCACCTTGTTTTGCTTCAATATGTATGCTCATTCGTCATACCTCCTACCTCATTGTGTACCCTTACATTTTACACAATAATAAGAAAAATAACCACTGTAAACCGACACATTTCCTAAGAAGATTTACGTGATGTAGTATATATTCCTATACCAAGTATAAGAGACATGCATTTATTAATAGAGAGGTTTGTATAGAAACGAGGACGTATGAGAAGATTAGTCCTTTTGACGGTAGAGAAAGAACTGATTATAATGAAGGAAAATAAAGGGGACGGAGTGAATATAGTATGCATGATGACCGTTGTGAAATTACATGTGTAGATGAAGAAAAAGTAAAACGAGCAAAAGAGGCAATTGTACAAGATGAAATGTCTGGCATGGTGAAACTATTCAAGGCATTAGCAGATCAAACACGCATGAAAATTGCTTTTTCGTTATATAAAGAAGAAGAGTTGTGTGTGTGTGATGTGGCGAATGTGATTGATTCATCCATTGCGACGGCCTCCCATCATCTGCGTCTCTTAAAAAATCTAGGTCTTGCGAAGATGCGCAAAGAAGGAAAATTAGTGTACTATTCGTTAGATGATGATCATGTGAAAGACTTAATTCGTGTTGCATATGAACATCATAAAGAAATGGAAGATGTAAACCGAAACGAGTAAGAGTGAGGGGGATGTTTCAATGATTGAAATAAGATGTTTACAGAAAGCGGATGTAGAGGCATTTTGGAAGTTACGTTTAGAAGGGTTACACAATAGCCCACTAAACTTCGGTTCATCGTATGAAGAAGTTGCCGCACGACCATTTGAACGTGTCCAAGAAACATTTTTACAGCAAGAAGATTCATTCATCATTGGAGCATTTGAAGGCGATCAACTAGTTGGGATGATGGGCTTTTCACGAGAGACGGGAAAAAAGAGCTTACATAAAGGAACAATTTGGGGTGTCTATGTGACAGAAGCGAAGCGTGGCAAAGGATTGGCAGGCTTGCTGTTGCAGATGACATTAAAGCATGCGAGACAAATAGACGGATTAGAGCGTATCTTGCTTACTGTATCTGCGCATAACGAACATGCAATTCGTCTTTATGAGAAACATGGTTTCGTCGCATATGGCAAAGAGCCTGAGGCATTAAAGGTAGACGGACAATATGTAGATGAAATCTATATGTCATTTGCATGGAAAAAAGAATAGGAGAGTGGAAGAATGGCAGTAGAAATCGTATGGTGGATCGTTGCGATTCTATGTTTTGTATTATCATTTGTGGCATTAATTAAGCCAGTATTACCGGGGTTACCCTTATTTTTAGTTGGTATTGCGGTGTATCACTTTGGAATTAATAATAAGGAATTAACTGTATCATTCTGGATCATTTTAGCGATTTTCTCGGCGGTTATTTTCTTCGCAGAAATACTTGCAAATCGCTATTTCTTAAAGAAATACGGTAGTACGAAGTGGGGCGAACGAGTTGGTTGTTTATCATTAATTGTTGGTTCGTTCGTCTTCCCACCGTTTGGTTTGATCTTTGTTCCGTTTATTTCTGTATTCGTTGCGGAAAAGGTTCAAGGAAAAGACAACAAAGAAGCCGCGAAAGTTGCATGGGGAACCGTTATTTCGTTCTTAAGTAGTTCAGTTGCAAAGGCAATCTTGCAGTTAATCATGCTTGTTATTTTCGTGTTGTATATTATCTTTTAAGCGAATTGCTCCGTATGCTGGGGCGATTCGTTTTTATTTGTCGAAAAAAATTGTAAATAACTGTATAATGAGTGTGTATAACCAATATAAGGAAAAGGGGATGGTGTAATGGAACTAGAAACGCTAAGGGATGATTTAGCGGTAAGAAGCAAACGAGGATTGCATTTTATTTTGACATCAATTGTACTTTGGATTGGTATTTTAGTAGTGTGGTTACTTCCGATAAAAGAAGTAGCGATAAAGAACTTATTAACATTTTGTATACTTGGTATGCTTGCCCCAATTGCTTTCATGATGTCTAAACTAATAAAAGTAGAATTTTCGATTAAAGACAATCCACTTAACAAGCTAGTACTTGTACTTGTTGCGAACCAAGTATTATACATTTTCATTGCGATGTGGATTTATCAAGCGGTTCCCGATAAAATGGCGATGATTATCGCTGTCATATTCGGCGCACATTTATTACCATTCGGTTGGGTATACAAATCGAAGGCGTATTTTGTGATGTCTGTTGTGATTTCTATTGCTATTCTATTAATAGGCATTACCTTTAGCACAGTCATCGTAGCAAGTGTGATGATTGGTTTTGAGATTTTATTTGCGATTTGGTTGAGTATGGAGAATAAGAGCGTATCTATTTCTACTAATTCGTCAGTTCGTACATAATGTTCCATCTTCATTATGACGTAAGGTATAAAAATAAGACAAGGTAAGCTCTATAGCCTATCTTGTCTTATTATTTTGTACTTATACAATCTTAATGCTATGAATGTAGAACATCAGACGAATGACAGTTATTGTCTCTCTAGTTCAGCTTCGTTCCAGCCTTCCATGAAACCTGTATAAAATGAGTCGGCGAACTCCGGAAATCCTGTAATAAGTAAAGCCATAACGATTCCAATGCCAATCCCTTTTCGTTTTCCCTCTCCTTTTACCCACATAAAAATGCCGATAATCATTAGTGAAATTGCTAGTATGCTAGTTACTATTTCCATATTATATCCCCTTTTCAAAATATTTCTAAAATGGATTTCATTATACCTTACAATGGATGAAATTGAAAGAAAAGCAAATTAATCGGTCATGTATAGACTGGATATGACTGTCTTTAAATGTGTAAGAGGAGGGGGGAGTTTTATAGATAATATTGATGCGATAACCATAACCTATTATCCGATTGAAAAAAGCCCTCAGTAGTATGGAACTACTGGGGGCTTTTTATAGAGTTAAAAGTAGAAATTTTATGTTTGGAGAATCTCTCTACTTATCGCTTAAATGAGATTAATGGTATTAACTACTTCATATTTTACATCGAATTCAGGAATTTAAAAAATAAATCACTTTTGATTTTTTAGAGTAGTTAGAAGAATTCTAGCTGAATCATACTTACATGGAATATCTGAGAATTTGGTCGCTAGAATAAATGTGTCGCTTATAAAGTGTTGTATGAATTCATATATATTATCGAAACGAAAAAGAGCTTCCTATTTATGGGGCTTTTTATGGTTTATTGAATAATACATAGTGCATTAATATAATCTTCTTTATTGGTCATCTATCGCGTTTATTTCCAATACTCGAGATATTGTGTATGTTCCGCGATATGACAGGTCATGTCGATACCTCTTCATGGACTTATTATGATGAGGCAAATAAAATGAAATCTGCTGGGACATGATAAAGGAGATAAAATGGAATGAATAATGAAAATTACGAAAATGCAGTGGGTTGGTGCCCGCTCTGCAAACAAGGTTGGATTTGGATTGTGAAGGATATTAAAACGCATAAGTTATTTCTGCAGTGTCAGGAATGTCAGCTTGAATTTGATAGTCCAACTAAGATGATAGAATCCAAAGCTAGACGGGAACCTTGTACAATGGATTGGTTGGTACCAACGATAGATGAAGTTAAGGAGATGCAGTGGGATAAATATCTTTTAATGGTAGAAAGAGAGCTATTGTTTATGCAATTTATTTGGATGAAAAATCAGTGGCTTGAAACCTCATTAGAAAGTTTAGAGGGAAATACCGATTTAACGTGGTCTAGTTGTGGAGAGGAATATCAAAAGCTGAAACACTTATTAAAAACCAAGAAAGATAAAGAAGTATATGAGAAAGTAGTAAATGAATTAATAGTAAAGACTATTCATTCTATATTAGAGGCGATAGATGATGAAGATGACTTTGCAGGCGCGTATATATATGATTTGGTAGTTAAAAATAATAATAATAAATCATTAAAAGAGAATGGTGTTTTGCGTAAGAGTTTCCAAAAACATATAGAAACTTTTGGAGATCATTAAGACGATTCAATAGTAAGTTTGAGAATATAGGTCATAAATAAAAATGTATTTATGATTGTTAGAAAGATGAAGTGAAAAGAATTAGGCATATATTTTTAAGTAGCTTGCGAGGCATGAGTTTTGTATTGTACAAAACTCATGCCTTTTCGTTTTTCCTCCATTCAAACGCTATTGTCGCAATGAATATATGTTTTGAGTTTTGCTTTGAAGTGTCCCATGTTCTTGAACGCTTGTAACTAGAGTAATAAAGAGTAATGACTTCTATGGAAGGCTTTCACTTGGAATGTAGCTTATGTTTCTTCTATTTTTTATATTTAATTTTTTTTAGAAAGGAGAAGGTTGTTAAAACATAGAATATTACTTTAGCTATGTGTAAGGAGGAATCATTGTGGAAGCCATTGATACGTTAATAAACGAGCAATTTTCTGGTGTGGTTTATATGAAAGCTGAGAAGCAAGTTTTAATGGAGTCGGCGTTTGGTTATGCGGATAGAGCTAATCAACGAGTGAATACGGTACATACTCGTTTCGGTATTGCGTCTGGGTGTAAGTTATTTACAGCTGTTGCGATTTGTCAGCTTGTTGAAAAAGGGGTGTTATCGTTCGACACACGATTGGAAGAGTGTTTGGATATAGCTTTTCCGCATTTTCATAAAGATGTAACGATTCATCACCTTTTGACGCATACGTCTGGTATACCAGACTATTTTGACGAGGATGTGATGGGGGATTTTGAGGATTTGTGGAAAGAAAATTCTATGTATCTTTTGCATAGTGGAAAAGACTTTCTTCCATTATTTCAAAATGAGAAGATGTTGTTCCAGCCGGGGGAGAAGTTCTACTATAATAATGCGGGATGTATCGTATTAGGGTTAATTGTTGAACAACACTCAGGGCTTTCTTTTACTGACTATGTGGAATTGAATATTTTTAAGCGATGTGGGATGACGGAGTCGGGATACTTTTTATTAAATCAACTTCCGTCAAATACAGCGAATGGATACGTTGATCATGAAGATGGAACGTGGAGTACGAATATATACTCTCTTCCGATAAAAGGTGGCGCAGACGGAGGAGCATTTACTACTGCACCGAACATGATAACATTTTGGGAAGCGCTGATGAATAGGGAGCTTTTAAGTGCGGAATATACGAATCTATTACTACATCCACACGTGCACGTAAAAGAAGGCGTGGCGTATGGCTATGGAATTTGGATTGGGAAAAAGGAAGATGCAATTGTGAAGTATCATGTGATGGGGTATGATCCTGGAGTGAACTTTCATTCTGCCTTCTATCCAAAGTCTGGAATGAAGCTAGCGATAACGTCAAACAAAAGTTCAGGAGCATTTGATGTGATGAAAGCTGTAGAAGAAAGGTTCAATTTGTAAGAAGCTAAAACTTTTCCACTTATGATAGGGAAGGCGTATAATGGAGAGGTAAGGTAGAAAGAACAAGGGAGGATTCAGCAATGTTCGTTACATTAAATAATGGTGTGAAAATGCCGCAACTTGGCTTCGGTGTATGGCAAGTACAAGACGGAGAGCAAGTAACAGAAGCAGTGAAGAAAGCATTAGAAATAGGGTATCGTTCAATCGATACGGCAGCGGTATATAAGAACGAAGCAGGAGTTGGCGCAGCCATTCGTGAGGCTGGTATCCCACGTGAAGAATTATTCATCACAACGAAAGTATGGAATAGCGATCAAGGATATGAAGAAACATTAAAAGCATTTGACGTAAGTTTAGAGAAGTTAGGCTTAGACTACGTTGATTTATATTTAGTTCATTGGCCAACGCCAGCACAAGATAAGTACGTAGATACATACCGTGCATTAGAGAAGTTATACAAAGACGGAAAAGTACGTGCAATTGGTGTATGTAACTTCCACATCCATCATTTAGAGCGTCTAATGGCAGAGTGCGAAGTGAAGCCTGTCTTAAACCAAGTAGAGTGCCATCCATTCTTATCACAAGAAGAGTTACGTGCATTCTGTGCAAAGCATGATATTTTCGTAGAAGCATGGAGCCCATTAATGCAAGGGGGCGACGTGTTAAATCACGAGGTGATTGTGGCACTTGGGGAGAAATATGGAAAGACGCCGGCACAAGTAATTATTCGTTGGCACTTACAGAATAACGTTATTGTTATTCCTAAGTCTGTTACACCATCACGCATTGAAGAGAACTTCGGTGTATTTGATTTCGGGTTAACAGCAGAAGATATGTCAGTAATCAATAAGTTAAATGAAAATAGAAGAAAAGGTCCAGATCCAGAGGACTTTAACGTACTTTAATAATGAGAAGAAGCCGTTGAGTAATCAACGGCTTTCTTTTCGTTCAAATGCCCAGTTGAAAAACCATAAAAAGAGCATGAAAAAGGCTAATTGAAAAATATTTTCTCCCCAATTGAATGTTTTATCTCGCCAATAATCAAAGAGAACAAAAACGATATACAGAATGATGAATAGATACCAAGTTTTACGGAAGTAGCGCATTAACCTCCTCCTTTAACGATATGTAATTTCGTTCGCGAAATCTTCAATATGCGACATATCCGCATCCTTCAAGAAAGTAACATTGTCATCTTTCACAGTGAAGACAGTTAAGCTTGTTCCGTGAATGTATGGATCATCCCAAATTTGTTCATAGGGAAGGTTTTTGTAATGTCTCGTAATACTCTTGAGTGTAATGGCATGTGTAACGAGTAAAATCGTCCCATTTGGATATTTTTCTACTATCTCATGTAGAAATGGTAACACGCGTGTATATAAATCCATATATGATTCGCCTGTTTCGGGTGTATAAAGAGTTGGTTGGCTCCAGAAGTAGTCTAGTTGTGTGGCATCATGTTGCTTTACTTCTTCTTGTGTACGTCCTTCCCAGTCACCAAGGTGCATTTCCTTTAGGCGTTCGTCTGTTTGAATAGGGAAGGTGCGGTCACCGAGAATGTGTTGTGTGGTTGAGAGAGCACGTCCGCTCGTACTAGAGAATACAGCGTCGAAATGCACATATTGCAGTGATTTCCCTAATGCTTGTGCGTAGGCAATACCTTTTTCAGTGAGAGGGGAATCGTTCCATCCTTGCATTTTTTTTCGTACATTCCATTCCGTTTCTCCATGTCTAGTAAGATAAATAGTCGTCATAAGGATGCTCCTTTAGTTGATATTTTCTAAGATTAATAATAATCTAATTGTAACAAATTGTAAGAGGGGGCGTCTATTGTGCATGTTAGAGAAGTGACAGAGAGTGATGTACACAAAGTAGTTCCATTGTTTGATCAGTACCGTATGTTTTATCAGCAATTTTCAGATGAAGAAGGAGCACACGCTTTTTTAGAAGAGAGAATTAGAAAAGCAGAATCCGTTATGTATGTAGCGGAAGATGAGGACGGCGAAGCAAGTGGATTTGTGCAGTTGTATCCGAGCTTTTCGTCGGTATCCATGAAGCGCTTATGGATATTAAATGATTTATATGTGACCGAGCAAGCAAGGGGAAAAGGTGTTGGAGTAGCATTACTAGAAAAAGCGAAAGAACTTGCTATTGAAACAAAAGCAAAAGGACTTATGTTGCAGACAGCAGAAGATAATGTGCGTGCGCAAGGCATTTATGAAGAGTTCGGATTTAAGCAGGAGAAGGATCGTTTTTATGTATTGTTTCTATAACAAAAAGGCGGACTGTACATGTGTACAGTCCATTTTTTAGGTTTGTAATTCTTTCCGTAGATCCTCTAACTAGCTTCTTATTGAACTTGCACTTGATCTCGTCGAGTTGTTCCTAAAGAGAGAAAGAGGAAAGGGTTCGTGTAGCAGTGATTGCTATAATGTCTTTCTCAAAATATCTCCTGTGGGCATGCTCATTCTTATGAAACTTGTATTTTTGCTTCTTTAAAGCCTCCGCATACTTCCTAAGTGTCGATACGTCTATCCCTAATAGGTCGGGCAGGGGAAAACACTGTCTGTTTTGTTTCCATAGCGCTATATGCCTCCATGCTGTATGTCGTTATACGTACTATTCCTCTCAGAAGGGAGAGGTTTTCCTATAAAATAAGAAATTTGACGAAAATTATCTCACCATCCAAAATGAAAATGAAATAAGATGATTTTTATTTTATACATAAAAAAGACCGATCCTGAAAGGACAGGTCCTTGTAATAACGAAATGCTTGTGCTTAGCGTGTTCCGTACAGTCTATGCACTAAGTAACGCGATTAGCATTTGAAATATGAGAAAATGAAAAGAGCCATCTATCCAGACAGCTCTTTTCATTGCTACACTATGTACTAGCTTTTTCTTTTAAAAATGATATTTAAAAGTTTTACGATAACCACCTAAAGCCCATAATCCCTTATTTTCACTTTGAAGCAGCGTTGTAATTGGAATATCTGTATATGGGCGTCTTAAATACATTTCATGAGAAGGTGCCATATCATGATGACCTCGAATAAAATGATCCCCTCTTAGATGCATGAATACGCTGTATCGATAATCAATTGCTGGCAAATTAACGAAGCCCCAACCTTTAAATGGAATTCCAACTTCATGCTGCACCGTAAACTCCAAGTATTTCTTTGTAGATACATCGGTTCTCAACGATATTCCACTATTTGAAGCAGTTTTAGTAATGGTACCATCTTTAGGATGTATCATTATACTTGGCCCAACTTTTGCCTCTAGTAATTTGACACTTGAACCACTATTAGTAAATCTAGCTAAAACTTCGGTCTTTGTACGATATGAAATTGCATTATAATAAAATCCTCTTCCATCTCCATGAAGCACTGTCCCTTTTCCGAATGCGCGATCTGTCATCCAATCGCTAACTGTAGCATCGGGTATGAAAGTTTGATACCTAAATTGATATTGGAAATCATATTCATAAGAAGGTATCGTTATTCGTGCAGGAGATGCATAAGTGAAATCTTCTAACGCCTCAATAATAGATTCATTTCCAACTTCATAATAATGATAATAATTACCATCCTTTTCCGGACTACCACCTTTGTCCTTTATCTCCTGTATTTCTTTTGCATCCGTTACTTTTGTCTTCCCTATAAATTTATAAAAATAATGTGAGCCTGGACTAACAGTTGTATCTATAAAGCAAGGAGACTGTGTTTTTCCAATTCTAACATCATTTCGATAAATTTCATACGTACCATCATCATCTGGAATAATACCATACCATTTTTGTTCAATTTTATCCTGAGCAATATTAGCAACTACTTGTACATTATCTAAAACTGTAGTAACAGAAGGCGACGCTACTGCAGCCGAACGTGCCACTGCTAGGTTTTTGTTTTCTTTCGTCATTGCTTGTACAGTGCTTATATCCATAGGTTTATTATTGTTATCAAAAGCAACTACTTTAAACGTATATCGCGTATTACCATCTAAATCTTTATGTGTATAAGTTGACTCACTTCCAGACCAAACTAATTGGTCTTTCACGTAAACATTATATTTGTCCGATATATCATTCCATTTTAAAGTCACACTATCACTAGTAGATTTAGAATCTACATTTAGCCTTGGTACATTAATTGTTGGAGCATAAGCTCTTGCAGCAGCTTTTGGTACATTATCATTTCTACCACAAGCTATAGGATTAGTTACTTCATTAGGAAAAATCCACTTTGATCCTTCCCATGTATCAACTTTCCACCAACCATCCGAACGCTTTTCTAATACAATCATTCGTTGTGGAGTATACACACCACCATTATTTGCTTTTTGAGAGTGGGGCGAGGGTTCATTATACGCATAAAAATTTTTATTTATATCAAAAATATCCGCCTTTGGAAAAATCCATTTTAGGCCTTCCCATGTCTCGATTTTCCACCAACCATCCGAACGTTTTTCTACTACATTAGGGGATTGCGGGATATAAGCTTTATTATTATTTGCTTTCTTAGATCTGAATGTCGGATCATCAAATGCAAAAAATTCCTTATCTATTCTTGTGCTGTGATGATAAGTCCACTTTGCGCCTTCCCATGTATCAATTTTCCACCAACCATCCGAGCGTTTTTCTATTATAATTAGTGGATGGGGGGGATACTCAATACCTCTATTTGCTTTGGCAGCTTCGAATGTTGGCTCATTATACACATGAAAATTAAAAGCTTTGTGATAAATCTCCGCTTTTTGAAAAATCCACTTTGGTCCCTCCCATGTCTGGATTTTCCACCAACCATCCGAACGCTTTTCTAATACAAGAATTGGTTGCGGTTTGTATACACTATTATTATTTGCTTTCTTAGATCTGAACGTTGGCTCATTAAACGCAAAAAATTCTTTGTCCATCATTTCTCTAGTACCATTTGCAGATAAATCACCTTGAGAAACAAATAATAAAACAAATAGCATAGATATAATTCCTAAACTTTTTTTAATCAAAAAATCTACTCCCTTTCTTTCAATCTAATTCTCTAATAAAACTACGAATCTTAAATACTCTAGATTCACACATAAAAAACCTTTCTAAATGAAAGTATAAGGTTCACTTACCATATACTCGTTAGAAAGGTAAATTATTCTAGAAAATAATACATAAAAAAACTCATTAATGCAATAGTTTTTCAACATGAGCGTGTTGTTATCTTATTAAAATCAAAAAAAAACCTACCTCTCAAAGGATAGGTCTCGATAATAACGAGTTCTAGTGCTTGTTGCTTAGCACTTTCCTTACAGTCTATGCCGAAGCATAATAAAGATGATTCTTCTACCAATAAACGAAAAAACGCCCTATCCAATGAAAAGATAGTACGCCTTAAACAAATATAATATACTCGTCGCCACCTCTCTCATAATGGCGACGAGTATATTGGTAAATAAAGACCTGTGAAAACTTTATCTACCTATTTGCTTTACTTAGAAATATCGTTATTATGCGCGTTATGATAACAGTATCTCCACCTTTATTATAACAATAAATACCATTATTTTCTAATGAAACAAAAAATATAAATATATAAACAAATATGAGTTAGGATTTTAGAATTTATTCATCTATTTTCCAAACATATCCATTACGAAATATTATAAAACTTTCCCTTTCTAATTGGGGTGATGAAACTGCCTATCAAATCCACTAGATAATTTGATAGAAAAAATACTAATGAGCAGAGGAGGTGTTTTTATGCTTAAAAAGGTAATAATAGGAGCATTAGCGGTTGGAATTGCACTATCTGCTGGCACTGCACAAGCAGCAAGTTGGACGCCAAAGCATCCAGATTTATACGATGAAAATACTTCATGTTCTTATTACCATGATCAACCACTGTCTGCTTCATTCTTATAGTGCTATACACCTCCAGTCTATATGTCGTTGTACGTACTATTTCTTACAGGAGAGGTAACTAAAAATAGAAACAGCATCTACATGGTTTCTATTTTTTAAATCATGACTTCACAAATATATAATTTTCGAGTACATAAATTGTCGTGACTCCTAATACTATGTAGAAAAAACATCTTAGCACTAAATTCTGTGATAGTTTATGTGACACAAGTTCGTATGCCACCATTAAAATTAAGGCTAAATAGAGAAAACTGCTTGTTTCTAAAAAGACATACAATAGAAAACCTACAGTATTAATGGAGGCAGCCACATACTTCCGATTTCCATATTTTTCTCTTATTTCTTCTAGTTTCACTTTAACTTCCTCCTTTTCGGTAACTTCCAAAAAATATATCTGAATGTTCTTATATCTTTTTTATTCTACTGTACAGTCCATTTTTTAGCGTACATATCGTTTATACATGAATGTTTCTTCATCGATGGACGTTGCTAGTTCAAATGCTTCTTGCTCGCTTTTCTTGTTTTGAATACGTTCATACATAAACCGTAGTACAAATATGAGATTGGCGTTGCCATCTATGTAGTCGTCTGGTCCGATGTACGACTTGCAACCACATGAGAGAAATGCGTTTGCGAGTTCTTCTTCACCTAATGTACATCCCGATGCGATAATGTGTGTATCGTTTAACTTCGCATACCGTTTCACATCTTCAGCGTTGAAAAATTCTCCTCGAGGCTCATCTTCTTCATACACATCATCACCAAGTTCTGGCATACAAAATCTCCCATCATCTCCGTGGAAATTTAAGATGACGTAATCTACTTTTTCATCTAAGTCTTTGCCATTCAATACATCGATGAGATCATTTGGTCTTCCTACTAAGTGCAAGGTCACTCTTGCACCAAAATACTCAAGGGTAGAACGGATAGCGAATGATTCTGTCTCACAATTTGGACCGACAATTAAGCTAATATATCGTTCGGGTTTGCTCATGGGATTGTTTCCTTTCAAAGGGATTAGGTTGGAATAGAAACAAAAAAAAGAAGCGACAAGGCTTCTTTTTTTCGTCTACTTTTCTTTTCCTACTTCTGGTGGATGAACACCACCAAGACCACCGTTTTGTGTAAAGACATCACCAGCATTGGTGCTTACTATTAAAGCAAAACTTAAAAGTAAAAACATAGAAACTTTTTTCATATTGATTCATCTCCTTCCTTTTTAATATGCATAGCTAAATGATAATAATCGCTAGCAATTTTATACTTACGGTTTGTATAATATAGCTTTCCTAGCAATTCGTAGTATTCAGCCAAATAATGAATATCATTTTTGGCTTGGAAGAACGGGATAACCGCTTCTTCTAAATAAAGAATGAGTGTTTCCTTCTCAGATGAAGTATCTTCTAGTTGATATTTTAAACAAGTAATGAGAATATGCTCTGTATTGTCTTTTGTTGGAGGGATTTGTAGTGCTTTATCAATATAGTGAGAAGCTTCTCCTACTCGTTCTTCTTCATATAGTAGTTTGGCTAGTTGGTATAACGTTTGTAGACAAATTTCTGGATACATATCATATTTTAAGCACTCTTGATAAAGAGCGATGGCTGTTTCTATCTTATTAATATGTGCATGTAAGTATGCTAAATTATGAAGAGTTAGAGCTTTTGTTCGATGTAATTCTAGGGAGTCAGCTAATTTGAGTAACTGATCATAAGTGGTTAATGCTTTTTGATAATTCTTTGTTCGTGTATAATTAATCCCTAAAATCATTTGACAATACAAGCTTTGTATGTAATTCACTTGTTCGTTATACATTTTAAGTGCTTCATTTGCATGGCAAATAGCAGCATGTTTGTTTTTTAAATGGCTATGGGTAAGTGCAAGATGATAGAGTAGGAATGGTTTGATGAGCTGAAGTTCTTCTGCTAGTTCTTTAGCTTTCTTTAAAGAAACAAGGCTATCATAATGTTTTTTTCTTAAGCAAAAATAAATTCCCTGTAAATGATAAAAGTTTAGTTGTTGTAGTTTGGACAAGCTTTCTACAATAGTAGAGAGCTTGTGGATAAATTGTTCTGCGCTTTCAACATCAAATGTATGGATAGCGTGTACGAGAGAGATTAATTGGTATTCTGTATAAACAGTAGGATGTTGAAGGAAGTCATTATAAGCAAGAAGTGATTCATATAGTTCTTCGATTTTATCCGAATTATTCCGTTCATGTTCTTGATATAGTTGTTCGAATATGATTTGAACGTTCTCTAGTGCTTCATCTAGTTCTGGTCCATTTGTGATATGGACACCAAGCCTATTTCCTAGTAGCACGACAATTTCGTCACTTGGGAGCATTTTTCCATTTTCTACTTTGCTTAAGTAGGTGATGGAACAAATCCCTTCACATAGTTTCTCTTGCGTAATGCCTTGTTGTTTGCGGTGCAAACGAATGAAGTTTCCAATATGAGAATATTCTACATGACTCAATAGATCACCTTCTTTTGAAAGTTGAGAAAAAATAGAGGAGAATGTGGAATTAAAACTAGGAAATTATTTTCTTTTTTCTCCATACTATTTTCAGAATCTTTCGTTTATATTTAATTTAGCATATCCAAGCGGGAATATCTATTAAGAAATTTTGTCAGCGGTATGCAAGGAACGACAATTTAAGGGAGGATTGCAAATGAAGAAAAAAGGGATGGTTGTAGCGTTAACAGTAGGATTGCTAGGGAGTAGTCTAGCAGCACCGACGTTAGCAGAAGGAAACAAAGAAGTTGCTCCAAACGTTTTATCAACGAAAAAATTTAACGAAGCGGTGAAATCACCAGAATTCGTGTCAGGTGCATTAACGAGTCCGTCAAGTAAGAAAGCAAATGATATTATTTTAGATTATATTGATTCTAAGAAAGCCGAGTATAAACTAGGTTCAAAATCTGCGAAAGAATCTTTCGTTGTGAAATCCACAGAGAAAGATAAGTTAGGTAATACAATCGTGCGCTTACAACAAGTATTTAATGGAGTAGAAGTGTGGGGATCTACACAAGTAGCGCATGTAAATGATAAAGGTGTGTTAACAGTTGTTTCTGGTACAGTTCTACCAGATTTAGATAAAGTAGAAGTATTAAAACAAAAACCAAAAACAACTGCAAAGCAAGCAGTTGAGACAGCGAAGAAAGATTTAGGTCTTACACCGGAATTTACATCAGAGCCAACTGTGAAGGCGATTGTGTATAAGAACGGTGATAACGTATCATTCGCATACGTAGTAGGCTTAAACTTCTTATCACCAGAGCCTGGTCGTTATGAATATTTCATTGATGCGAATACAGGAAAAGTTGTCGATAAATACAACATAATCCATAACCATGGATCAGAAGACGGGGAACATAAAGAAGGCAACGTAAAAGAAGGTGAAACAAAAAATCCAGTAAACGTTGACGTTGTTGGTACAACAGTTAATGGAACAGGAACTGGTGTACTTGGTGATACAAAATCATTCAAAATGGTGAAATCAGGTGCGTATTACTACTTACAAGATGATACGCGTGGAAAAGGTGTTCATACATTTGATGCGAAAAACCGTACATCACTTCCAGGAACATTATGGAGAAGCACTGACACGTTATTAGATGCAGCGTATGATCGTGCGGCAGTAGATGCTCACGCATATGCATCACAAGTATATGATTACTATAAAGACGTGTTCGGACGTAACTCGTTTGACAACAACGGTGCAATCCTAAAATCTGTTGTGCATTATGGTCGTAACTACAACAACGCATTCTGGGATGGAACTCAAATGGTATACGGTGATGGTGATGGTACAACGTTCACATCATTATCAGGTGGCTTAGACGTAATTGCCCATGAGTTAACGCATGCGGTAACAGAGCGTACATCTAACTTAATTTACCGTAATGAGTCAGGTGCGTTGAATGAATCTATTTCTGATATTTTCGGAACTTTATTAGAGTTCCATACAAATAATAACCCTGATTATTTAATTGGTGAGGACATTTATACACCAAATACGCCAGGTGATGCATTCCGTTCGATGAGTGATCCGACAGCTTATGGTGATCCAGATCATTATTCGAAACGTTTCACAGGAACTGGTGACAATGGTGGGGTTCATATTAACAGTGGTATCATCAACAAAGCGGCTTACTTATTAGCAGTAGGTGGTACACACTACAATGTGAGCGTTACTGGTATTGGTAATGAGAAGATGGGTCAAATCTTCTACCGTGCAAACACAACATACTTCACGGCTTCTACAACATTTAGCCAAGCGCGTGCAGGTCTTGTGCAAGCAGCAGCTGACTTATTCGGTGCAAATTCACAAGAAGTTAATTCTGTGAAGCAAGCATTTAATGCAGTTGGCGTACAATAATCGGTTTTCCCCTTTTTCCCTTTAAGGTATATAGATGTGGAAAAGCTAGTTCCAAATGGAGCTAGCTTATTTTTTGTCATGTTGTCTTAGAATGCACTAATTGTTTTCATAAGCAGTTGTCGTATGATGACCGCTCTGACTTGAGCCGTGTATGTGAAAAGATTTTGAACGACTATTGTAAGAAAAAGACTTGTACTACTTCTTTCGCCAACGTGGTATAATAGAAAAAATATTCTCACAATACAGGAGGACTACAAATGATCTCTCAATACATAGAAAATTACGCGGAAATCGCGGTGAAATTAGGATTAAACGTACAAAAAGGACAACAAGTTGTTGTACATGCACCAATTGAAGCGGCGGAATTCGTTCGCAATTTTTCAAAGAAAGCATATGAAGTAGGGGCGAAAAATGTTCGTGTATTTTGGAGTGACCAAGCATTAGAGCGCATCCACTTTGACTTAGCGCCGGACGAAGCATTTACAGAGTTCCCGAATTGGCTTGCGAAAGGATACGAAGCAATGGTTGACGAGAAGTCAGCGTTCTTAAGTATCGTGATGAGTAATCCAGATTTAATGAAGGGTGTAGATCCGAAGCGTCTTGCGGAAAGTGCAAAAGCGAGAGGAAAGGCACTTGATAACTACCGTCAAGCAGCCCAATCAAATAAAGTAAGCTGGTGTGTACTTGGTTATCCATCACAAGAGTGGGCAGACAAAGTATTCCCAGATGCACCGAAAGAAGAGCGTTTCGAAAAATTATGGTTCGCCATTTTAGACGCAACGCGTGCAACACTTGATAACCCAATTGGTGCATGGGAAGAGCATTCAGCAACCCTTCATCAAAAAGGTTCGTCCTTAAACGAAAAAAAATACAAAGCATTACATTTCCAAGCACCAGGAACAGACTTAACAATCGAACTTCCACCGACACATTTATGGGCGGGTGGTAGTGAAAAGAATGAAGATGGTGTACCATTCGTGGCAAATATTCCGACAGAAGAAGTATTTACACTTCCGTTAAAAGAAGGTGCAAACGGCTACGTAACAAGTACGAAACCGTTAGTATACCAAGGAAATATTATTAATAACTTCACGTTAACGTTTGAAAAAGGAAAAGTAGTCGATGTGAAAGCAGAAGAAGACTTAGAAATTTTACAAGACTTAATCGCTTCAGATGAAGGTGCAAGTTATTTAGGAGAAGTAGCACTTGTTCCACACGAGTCACCAATTTCACAATCAAACTTAACGTTCTACAACACATTATATGATGAGAACGCATCTGTTCACTTAGCAATCGGTAGTGCATACCCAGTGTGCATCGAAAATGGCAGTGAGATGTCAGCCGAAGAATTAAAAGCACACGGCGTAAATACAAGTATCGTCCATACAGACTTCATGATTGGTTCAGCTGATATGAATATCGACGGTATCACAGCGGAAGGCACAAAAGAGCCATTATTCCGTAATGGAAACTGGGCGGTTTAAGAATACACTCATAGTCTTAAAAGAGTTACTTAAAATTAAACTACCTTTATTATTATACCGCTTAATAATAGAGGTAGTTTCTTTATAGCTAAAATCTCATCAAAGAAGAATGGGAATTATGCACAAAATTACTTATATTTATGGTACAATTAGTACGAAATTACTACATATTGGGAGAGGGTAGAGATGAAAAAAATATTATCACTAGGGCTTGCGGCTGTTGCATCTACGTTTATTATGACTGGTTGCACAGATGCAGCAAAAGACGAACCAAAGAAAGTAGAAGAAGCTGCCGCAAAAAAAGAAGAAGCTAAACCAGAAAAAACCGAATTCAAAATTGGTGAGACTATTGAACAGAATGGCTATACTTTACTAGTGAAGAAAGTAGAGAAAAAAGCTAAACTAAGCGAATTCATGAAGCCAGATGAAGGAAAGGAATACGTTGTAGTTGATGTTGAACTATCAAACGTTGGTAAAGAAACAATTCCTTTTAATTCTATGTATTTCCAAATGCAAGACGGTGACAATGTTATCCTGAACACTGATGCTTCTGGATTTGGACTTAGTGATAGTTTGAAATCTGGAGATTTAGCGACAGAGGGTAAGGTTGCTGGGAAAATAGTATTCCAAGCAAAAAAAGGTGATAATAACTTGACAGTAATCTACAAACCATTGAATTTCAGTGGTACAGAATTAAAGATTAAGTTGCAGTAATATATGATGGATTGCACCCCAATTGTTAGACAAAAAGCTAACAATTGGGGTGTTTCGTTAAGGTTATATATTTTTAGAAGTGAAATTAATTAATCCCATGCTTACTTTAGTAGTATAATTGCCCTTCAACAGTGAGTGTGAGAACAGACTGATAAATTAGAGTGATATGAAAATGAATAATAGAAAAATAGTATAACAAATGTGTTATATTAAATAATTACTCGCTACTTCGACATGACAAAGATTGCTTTCACGTAGAAACTGCAATAGAAGTGGAAGATGTCCGGCACCGTATAGCACAAAGATACGTTCTTCATTTGAAGTAATAAGCTCCATAATATTTTTATAAATAAGCATGTTGCGGTAGTGCCAATAATTTGCAGTCCACTGTGCGCCGACGGGTTCTTCTTCTCTGCCAAGTAACATTAACTGGGCATAAAATTGTTGTGTAGCTTGAATGCGTTCTTCTTTGTTTAGGTATACTAAAAACTCTCTTATTGTATGAGTCGCGAAATACTTAGCTATTTCAGATGTTTCTTGTTTGCCTACTTGCAGAAGTTTGTCAAAATGCTCAGACGGGTTCTCTTTCGTCCATGTTCCGATGTTTGGAACTCCTTCAATCTCCTTATTCCAATCAACCGCGAATATTGTGTCGTGCCTCATTTCTTTTGCTAAGCGGAAGCCAATTTGATGTGATTTGTTTTGTGATAGTTGGAAATCATCGTTAAGATAAGCGTGATATTGTTTGTCGTATTCAGGTTGAAGTTCTTTTGGCCATTCGATTGCTACTTTCGTTGGGCGAAACTCCTTCAAACAACCAATGACTTCTTGAATATGTTGTTGGCGTTTTTCACTTAACATATCGTCGGTTTTCATTTGAATTAAGTCACCATTATCATGATTAGAGAAATGGTTTGTCCCAAGGAGGAAAATAGTAGGCTTACTCATGCATGCACCTTTTTCTGGAAATTCTTTCTTTCAAATTGTAGCATATACCCTTGACACTTTCTAACAAGTAGCATATAGTATAGATATCAACAAACTAACGGTCGGTAGGTGAAGGGTATGACGGCAAATCGGATTAAAGAAGCAGCGTTTTTTCATTTTGCAAAACACGGATATGCAGGAACATCGTTAGCAACGATTGCGGCTGATGTTGGTATTAAGAAACCTTCTATTTATGCTCATTTCAAAGGTAAAGAAGAGTTATATTTTACTTGTTTAGAAGAAGCATTACATCGTGAGCAACTATTTTTACAAGAACATGTAAAGAAGAATGAAGGGCATCCAACAAAAGATGGTCTATATTCACTGCTTATCACATACGGTGAGCGCATGATGGCGAAGGAAGAAGTTCGCTTTTGGTTAATGGCCTTTTATTTTCCACCAGATGCGTTCCGTGAGGAGATTACAGAGAAAGCAAATGAATATATTTACACATTTGGCGAGGCGATTAAGCCGTTAGTAGAAGAAGCAGTGTTACGTGGTGAAATTCATCAAGATGTAGAAATTGATGATGTTGTTGAAGCATATTTATGTTTATTTGATGGCTTAATTATTGAGTTAACATATGGTGGATATGAGAAGTTTCAACGTCGTTTGCAGGCAGCATGGTCCATTTTTTGGCGCGGTGTTGCAAGAATTTAATAGCATGGAAAAAGGCGGCATTCCAACTTAGGGATGTATCTTTTTTTGATGATAAACTAACAACCGGTAGGGAGGAAACAACCATGGCATGGTTATACGTATTTTTAGCAGGATTTATTGAGATATTTTGGGTGCTTGGTTTAAAGCATGCGGATTCAATTCCGATGTGGATTGGTGTAGCGGGCTTAATTGCAGTGAGCTTCTGGCTCGTTATTAAAGCATATGATGAGTTACCAGCAGGAACAGTATATGCTGTATTCACAGGTATGGGAACGGTCGGTATCGTAATAGTGGACATCGTGTTCTTCGATGCACCAGTTTCAATTGCAAAGCTAGCATTATTAGCTCTATTATTAACAGGAATTATTGGATTAAAGCGTCTAACAGGATCAAGTGCAAGCGAAGACGGCGAGAAAGAGGTGGCGTAACATGGCTTGGGTATTCTTAATATTAGCTGGATGTCTTGAAATTATTGGTGTTATGTTAATGAAACGATACAGTGATACGAAGGAGAAATGGACGATAATTGGTCTTATTATTTCTTTCTCGTTCAGTTTCACATGCTTATCCCAAGCGATGAAAGGAATTGATATGGGAACGGCTTACGCTGTATGGACAGGAATCGGAACAGCAGGAAGTGCGTTAGTTGGCATGGTTTTCTTCAAAGAATCAGCAGAATGGAAACGAATTATGTTCTTAAGCTTTATCTTAATCGGTGCAGTTGGATTGAAATTAGTTGGAGCTTAATAGAGTAAAAACCGCCTTGAAGAAGGCGGTTTTTTTAGTTATATAGCTGATACGTTGACATAAGACCATGTGATGGTGGTATGATGATAGAAAGATATTTTTACAATATAATCCATTTTCTTCGAAGGGAGGAGAAGGGAGAAATGAAGAAGTTTCTTGCAATGATGGTGGTTAGTGTACTTGCACTTGTTGGATGTAATCAAGCAGAGTCTAGTACCGACACTCAAGAGATGAAGGATAGCTTTCAAACGTTAGAAAAAGCACAGAAAATTGAGGTGTATGCAGGTGATGTGATGTTATACACCATTCAACAAGAGGAAGTTGGTATATTTGCTGACCATCAACAAGTGGATAAATGGGAACCTGTTTCGTCGCTACCAAAGGATATCGTGAAAGAGCATGAGTATGTGTTTTATCAAGAAGAGACATTGAAGCTTGGGGAGAAGAGAGAGCCGAACAGACCGATGTATGAAACAGCAAGGCTTCGTACATACAAAGATGTTCCGTATGTAACATTTGCGGTATCCTTTATGAAATTGGAGATGACATTCAATATGAAAGTACCTGAAGAGACGAGGGAATATTTAGCTCGCCGTTCTTTTTAACGTTGCACTCTATTTGTTAGAGTGTTTTTTTGAACATAAAAGGATATATATGTATATAACAGCATACTCAATTGAAAAGGAGAGAGGCAGAATGGATATGTTTATGCTTTTTAAAATTTTTCTTGGTATTGTCGTTATTGCTCTAGGTGTTTTTATGATTAGAAGGTTACGAAAGAAAGGTGTCTATGGCAAAGAGAAGGCAGACGGGTATTTGCTTGGGCTAGTTGCATTAGAGTTAATATTGCTCCCGCTTTTGCTTATTCTATTGAAGGGATCTTGATGAAAGAAGGAATCTTGCCAAGGCGAAGTGGCAAGGTTTTTTTATTGTTTCTCTGGCTATAAAAAATAGTTTAAAAGAATATGACAATATTATTGACAATGATAATCGTTATCATCTATACTAACAACGTAATTGATAACGATTATCATTATTAGTGAAAACATAGAAAAGGTGGAATACATAGTGAAGAAGAAATCAATTCTCATGTTGGTAGTTGTCATGATGATGACACTCGTATTTGCAGCGTGTGGCAAGAAAGAAAGTGAAGAAGCATCTACATCAGCAAAAGAAGAGAAGAAAACAGCAGAGATTAAGGTGAAAGACTTTACGGATCGTGAAATTGTGTTCAAGGAGCATCCGAAGAACATTGCAGCATTAAGTTCAGGTGATGTAGATATTATTCATGCGCTTGGTGGAACTATTGTAGGTCGCCCATCATCGAAAGTACCTCTAGCATCTGAAGAACTTGAGAAAGCAACACAAATCGGAAACCTACACCAACCGAACTTCGAGAAAATTGCAAGTGTACAAGCAGACGTATTAATTGCAAACAGTGGTTTTGAGAAGCACGTTGCGACAGTAGAACAAGGCAAAACGAAAGTATTCCTATCTGCAACAAACTCAGTAGAAGACTTACAAAAGAGTATCACAACGTACGGCCAAATGCTTGGCAAAGAAGACAAAGCGAAAGAATTAGTAACATCAATTGATGACAAATTAAAGAGCGTGAAGCAAGAGAAGAAAGTTCGTTCTCTATTAGTATACGGTGCACCAGGAACATACATGGCAGCACTTCCAACATCATTATCAGGTGACATCTTAGAAAAAGTTGGCGGAGAAAACATCGCGAAAGACTACGAAGCAACGAAAGAATTCCCACAATACGCACAGTTAAGTGTGGAGCGTGTCGTGGAAAGCAACCCAGAAGTAGTGTATTTAATTACTCATGGTGATCCAGAAGCAGTAAAGAAAGCATTTGAAGAAGAAATGAAGAAAAATGCTGGCTGGAAGAACCTTGATGCAGTGAAGAATAACAAAGTAGTAATCCTACCTTCTCACTTATTCGGTACAAACCCTGGGACAAAAATCAATGATGCGATTGACTTCATGGCAAACAGCATCAAAGAAGTAGCGAAATAATGAGCAGTGAAGCACTGATTGGGAAGGAGCAGGCACATCCACTCGCGAAAAAGCGATGGATCCTGCTTCTTTCTATAAGTATCCTATTAATTGTTTCCTGTATATATGGACTGCTTGTCGGTTCTGTATCGTTTACACTACAAGACATTTACCAGGGGATTATGAGTGAGGAAGATACGATGGCAAGGCGTATTATTTGGGATCTTCGTATTCCACGTGTCATCGTGGGGTTATTAGTTGGAATGTGTCTTGCGGTAGCTGGAGCGTTAATGCAAGGTGTGATGCAAAATCCACTTGCAGATCCAGGTATTATTGGGGTATCATCTGGTGCTGGTTTAATGGCGACAATCATCATGATTTTGTTTCCTGCTTATATGATATTTGTTCCATTAGCAGCCTTCTTAGGTGCGTTCGTGACAGCGATGGTTGTATACGGATTAGCATGGAAAAACGGTGCATCACCAGCACGTATTATTTTAGTCGGTATTTCAATCAATGCCCTTATCGGTGCAACGATGTCGACAATTATGCTTTTACATAGTGACAAAGTCCAGTCTGTTCTGCCATGGTTAGCTGGCGGGGTAGCAGGTGTTAGCTGGGCACATGTCGAAATGATTTCTTATTACGCAATTGGTGCACTCGTATTATCCTTATTTGGTATTAAGCATGTTCGCCTCTTATCACTTGGGGATGAAGTGGCGACCTTACTTGGACATAATGTGGAAAGAAGTCGTTTCTTCTTGATTGTATTAAGTACATTGCTAGCAGGAATTGCGGTAAGTGTAGCAGGCCTAGTCGGCTTCGTAGGATTAGTTATACCGCATATGGTACGATTACTGATTGGAAACGATTATCGCTATTTATTACCGATTTCGGCACTTGGTGGTGGCTTCTTAGTAGTCTTGACAGATACAATCGCAAGAAGCGCATTTGATCCAATTGAATTACCAGTTGGATTATTACTATCGTTCATCGGTGGTCCGTTCTTCTTATTTTTAATTCAGCGAGGAGGAAAAGGGCGTGCTATTAGCTAAAAGTATTGATTACAACCATTCTGAGATTTTCGGCTTAAAGGCAGTTGATCTTGAGATTAAGCAAGGAGAAATTGTCGGCTTAATTGGTCCGAATGGTTCAGGGAAGTCAACGTTTCTTCGCCTTTTATCACGTTTACTTACACCAGAGAGTGGCGAGATTGTATTAGACGGAAAGAGCATCCAGCAAGTAAAGAGTATCGACATTGCAAAGCAACTAGCGATGTTACCACAAATGAATGAACATCGCCTTGATATTACAGTGCGCGACCTAATTGAGTTTGGACGACATCCACATAAGAATTGGTTTGACCGTATGAATCAAGAAGATGAAGACATCATTCGTTGGGCATTGTCTTTGACAAAGTTAGAGAAGTACGAGCATCGTGCCCTTCACTCATTATCTGGTGGGGAACGACAACGTGCATGGATTGCGATGGCGATTGCTCAGCGTCCGAAAATATTACTACTAGATGAGCCGACAACGTATTTAGATATTGCACATCAACTAGAAGTAATGGAACTTGTGCAGACACTTAATCGAGAATTTGGGATGACAGTTGTGATGGTGCTTCATGATATTAACCAGGCAGCACAGTATAGTGATCGGTTAATCGTCATGAAAGATGGTGCTATTGAATACGATGGCAATCCACAGTGCGTGTTATGTAAAAACATGTTCCAACATATTTTTGATATAGACGTTGATATTTACAATGATGGTGAGAAACCATTTTTCACACCAAAGCGCATTTGTGTGCGTAAAGATGCGTGTGAAAATGCGGCAATGTGTGAGTAACATATTATAATAGAAGAAACTAATTACGGAGAGGGGTTATATGTATGTATATTGTAACAAATACAATTCGTGTAAAGACTGGTTTTGGAGATGAATTAATTGCTCGTTTCAAAGAAACGAAGGCAATTCAAGAGTTCGAGGGGTTCGTTCGTTTAGAATTATGGCGTACAGAAGGAGTAACTGAATTCGAAGAGTTGAAAGTATGCACAACGTGGGACAAGAAAGAATCATTCGAAGCATGGTTTAAGAGTGAATCATTCAAGAAAGCCCACTCAGGCAAAAAAGGAAAAAGCGGAAACGTTATTGGCAGCGACATACACAAGTATGAAGTAGTTGTCGAGCACGCAGCAGCTGTACCGGTGGAATAAAGGGGAGAGCGAAATCAACTTGGTTTCGCTTTTTTTATGTTTTAGGGAGAATGGTGCAGGATTTTGATAGATGATGTAGAAAAGAGAAGGAATCATTATCGCTTGGGGGGGACAAATAGAATGGTGCAATTTGTATGGAATTACATCGTCCCATTTTTTACATCTATTCAATTCTTTATGACTATAATTCCGGTCAACTATCCTTCTTTTTGGGGAGAATATAGTGGAATGCCAAGTGATGTGTATCAGATGATGAAATTATTGAAAGCACAGAAGGGGATAGAACAATGAAGGCGCCTATATCTTTTTATGAAGGGGAAACATTACATATTGCAAAGCGTTTGCTTGGTCAGAAGCTCGTTCATGTAGTGGACGGAGTGAAGAGAAGTGGTTATATTGTCGAAGTGGAAGCATACAAAGGGCCAGATGATAAGGCGGCTCATAGTTATAGCGGAAGAAGAACGAATCGAACGGAAGTGATGTTTGGCGAAGCTGGATATGCGTATGTGTATCTCATTTACGGGATGCATCATTGTTTCAATATTGTTACTGCCGAGATAGATATTCCACATGCAATTCTTATTCGTGCAATAGAGCCAGTTGATGGAATTGAGGAGATGAAGATATCTCGCTTTAGTAAGACAGACATTACAAAAGCACAATACCGCAATTTGACGAGTGGACCAGGAAAGTTATGTCGTGCGCTTGGGATTACGTTAGAGCAACAAGGTCACTCGATGCAACGAGACGATTTGTATATTGAGCTTGTGCCAGAAGAGGAGCATCTATCTTCTAGTTATGCTGTTGCTGCTGGTCCGCGTATCAATATTGATTACGCCGAAGAGGCAATTGATTATCCGTGGCGTTTCTATTATGAAGGGCACCCGTTTGTTTCGAAGTGAGTACTTTTTTCATATCTATACATATGCTAGCAAAGCTGGTTGTTTTTTCTTCGTATATTGTAACTTTTTTGTTGCAAAATGAAGGAGGAAACGTATTAGCATAGAAGAAGGATGTATTACGGAAAAGGTGGATTAGTAGATGAGACGGTATTTCACAGGAAGCGCAATTGCGTTCATGTTCTTTTGCGCATCATTCTTCATAATAGGCTTACTAATGAATAAAGTAGAGATTATGCTACACGTATTCTCGAAATTATTTTTCTACATTCCCATTGCAGTATACGTGGGAACGTTTGTATTTGAACTTATCTATCATGCAATACGAAAATATTTATCGCATAAGCTAGCACCGTGGTTACAATGGGTTATAGCAGGTGCTATCGTTCTTGTGCTCGTTTGTTTTGTCACACATAAACATGTGTTGCTTCTCTTCCAAGCAGCACTCGGTCTTGTAGGATATTATTTAGGAACGAAAATATCAGATAAAACATTATCGTTCGGTGTCATTTTATTGACGGTATTGTTATTTATCGTTTCATATATGATATAAAAATAGCCATCGCATGTGCGATGGCTATTTTATTGTTCCTCATGAAAAAGATGGTGTAGCAGTCGGTCTTTGTCGTTTACGAATTGCTTCATAAGTGAGAAGTGTGATGTTTCTTCTAGTGTCGTCTCTTCAATACCATTTTCCGTTAAATTGTAGAGTGTTGCTTCTGGGTACGCCATTAAGATTGGCGAGTGTGTCGCAATGATAAACTGTGAGCCACCTTGGACGAGTTCATGGATGCGAGAAAGCATCGATAATTGGCGGAATGGTGAGAGTGCTGCCTCTGGCTCATCAAGAATGTATAAGCCTTTTCCACCGAAGCGATGAGTGAATGTTGCAAAGAACGCTTCACCGTGCGATTGCTCGTGTAAAGATGTACCACCGTAAGATTCAATGATTGGCACTCCTAAACTTGATTCACGGTCGAGCTTGTTAATTTCAGAAGCAACGTTATAGAACGATTCCGCGCGTAAGAAGAATCCGTCTTTTGGTCGATCGGCACCACGGACAGGTCGAAGATATTCATGTAAATCAGAATGAGAATCTTCTGTTGAAAATGAGAAGTTCAACGTTCCCCCCTCAGGATTAAACCCTACAGCAATTGCAATTGCCTCAAGTAGCGTTGATTTTCCCATCCCATTCTCTCCAACGATATATGTCACATTCGGATGAAATGCTAACGTTTCTAGTTCTTTAATAGTTGGTAATGAAAAAGGGTAGTGTTTATAACTTGGAATATCATCTCGCTTTACTTCGATTCGTCGTATGTATGTAGTCATTGTATTCGCTCCTTCCTTTAGATGAGTATAGCATAGGGGAAGAGGTGAACGTTCACATAAACTACAATTAAATGTGTAGTCAGGAAGAGTGCAGACTCGTGAGGTATGTTGATTCTTGCAACTTTTGCCGACTTTTGTCTGTCTAACACCTATACTCCTTGTCCTACTCGTGTGGTACTATTTTAAGTAAGTATTGGGGGAAGAGGTGAGAGAATGAAGCGATTGATGGTGCCGGTTGTTTGTTTGTTTTTGCTTCTTATTGTGTTAATCTTTTATCAAAAGGGATTTATAGGTGGACAGAAGAATACGATGCGAACACTTGAGGCAACGAGCGCCGAGTGGGATGTAAATGGAAATACGGTAACGATTCGCTTAAAGGATAAGAACGGGGAAGCTGTCACGTCTCTTGGAGAAGTTGATAATAAGAAGTTACATGTTGCGGCAGCAAATCAAGATTTTTCGTTCTTTTATCTCAACAACGTAACATATAGTGGAAAAGGTATATTTAAAGTAACAATTCCTTTCAAGAAACAAGAGCCGCATGCGTTCATTCTGTATTTACATGATGAGGAAAAAGCATATAAAATAGATAATTACAAAATGGATGGTTGGAAGGAAGGTACTATCAAGAAGGATATTGCAATGACAAGAGACATAGATGGACTCCAAGTGAGTTTAGCTTCTGATGTGTTGTTTGAACATTCATCAGTTACGTTAACCTTCATGTTCCAGGAGAAAGGAAAAAAAGAAACGAAGACGAAATTTCATCCGCTAAAAGAGGATGAGGGTATGGTCTATTTAGTCGATGCAGAGATGGAAACGATTGCCCTTGCTCATCCGAATGAAAAAACAGATGAGTCTCCGGAATTATCATTTGACGTGCCGCTACCAAATGGAGGCATGTACTTATTGTATAGTGTCTTTGAGTGGGATGGGAAAGAACATGAACTTCCTTATGGTGTCGAAGTCATCAAAAAGAAAAAAGAGTAAACAGAAGGGAGAAACGTATGAAGGCGTTAATTGAGAAATGTAAGGTCATTATTTTTGATTTGGATGGAACATTATATGAGGGAACATGTCACTTCGACTACTACGCGGAGCAAATTAAGAATGAGTTGCCAAAAGAATTACATCAAGATTTTGAACGTGATTATGAAGCGATGAAGCAGGGCGACCATGCGCTGAAGATTGGAAAAGTATATGATATGGAGAAAGATGTCATTTTGACACTTGATCCAATGACATTTTCTGTAGTAGAAGGTCATACGTGGGAAGGACAACTACTTCCGAATTCGACAGTAGAAGAATGGTATAACGAACCGATTGTGTATGACGAAGCGCGCATGATTGCGGTTGGTGATGGTTGGTGGTTACCTTATGTGAACGGTGCACATCATGGAGTGAAAGATACATACCATTGTTACGATAAGACAAAGGAATACATGGTAAGCAAAGATTTCGTCTTGCCAAAAACAGAGGGATTAAAAGAAGCATTGATGAAGTTAAAGGACGAGAAGAAACTTGTTCTACTTACTAATTCCGATTATGAAGACGTTCAACGCCTGTTGAAAGAATTAGAGCTACACGGGTTATTTGATTTTGAAATTACGGATGCATACAAGCCTTTTGAAACAGAACAACATTTGCAGAAGCTCATGATTCTTTATTCAGTAGAGCCACATGAAGTTGTATCAATTGGTGATAATTTTATGAATGAAATTGCACCTGCCCTCAAACTAGGGATGCATGGTGTATATATTTCGGAACACGGACATACGTACAGTAATGATTCGCTTGTTATTGTACCAACATTAGCAAGAGCTTTTTAGGAGAATGGAAAAAAGACACGCATGCTTATTTGTATGTGTGTCTTTTTTTTGCGTTTAATCTTATTGTCATGTGCCATACTAAAAAGAAAAAGGGGCGTACAAGATGTGGCGATTGCTTATGTTATTCTCTGTTGCCGTTTTGTGCTTATATGTTCCTTTCCGAACGGTTCCTGCGTATGAAAATAAGGAAGGTACCTTGCAGATGACGTTCTTTAACGTTGGACAAGGAGATTCGACGCTTATTATTTTGCCAAATGGAAAGAAAGTGTTAATTGATGGTGGACCACCAAAAGCAGGAGTTGGTCTTGTACAGAAACTTCGTGCGATGGGTATAACATCGCTTGACGTTGTTGTTGGTACGCATCCGGACTTTGATCATATTGGTGGATTACTTGAAGTACTCAAAGATATGCATGTAGGGATGGTTGTTGATAGTGGAAAAAAGTACGTGACAAATATTTATTATCAGTACGTCCGTCTTATTAAGAAAAAGAAAATCCCGCTTATGTATGCAAAGAAGGGACAGTATTTAACATTGGATCCGTTGGTCGAAATGAGGGTGTTAAATAACGGTGTTCAGCGTGATGAAAATAACGAATCATCGATTGTGCTGAAAGTATCATACAAGCATGCTGACTTCCTCTTAACAGGAGATGCCGACATATATGCGGAAAATCAAATGATGAAGAAAAAGTATAACTTACAAGCAGACGTATTGAAAGTGGGTCATCACGGATCGTACACGTCAACGTCTGATGCGTTCCTTGATCACGTTCATCCAATTTACGCAATTTTGTCGTACCAAAAAGGAAATCCGTTCGGTCACCCGCACCAAGTCGTAATGCGGCGTTTGAAGGAACATGAAGTAGGAATGTACGAAACAGCTATCCACGGAGATATCGAAGTAGAGACAAATGGATACTTGTTACAAGTAGAAGACGAAGCACCATTTTTGTTAGCAGTTGATGGCGTGAAATAATTGATAACCATTCCCATTTATGATAAGATGATAGCTAGATAAAAGATGATAATGATTATCATTATGACGGAGGCGACTAACATGGTATACGCATTTATTGCTGGGACGGTTGTTGTATATGCAGTGTTAACGAAATATGTATTAAAGAAAGTAACGAACTAAGCCACTCTGAGATGAGTGGCTTTTTTTATGGATGAAAAAGGGAAGGCGTCCACTCATGGTAGAGTGCTCGTTACTTCAATATCTCTTGCTTAAATCCTTTATCCGTTGCGTAGTCTTCGATGCTCCAAATACCACGCTTTTCTTGTTGAGCTTTCGTCTGGATTTCTTTTAAGTAGTCGACGTACTTTGTATTTGGGACATAAATATAGCCGACACGAGCAAGCCCTTGTTCAATTAACATGCGATTTAATAGTTGGCCATCCACCCAAACGTAAGCGAGGAGGCGCCCGTATTTTTCACGTTCACTAACGTCGAGCTCTAGTGTGATTTTTTTTCCAGTTGGTGCGATGCGTTTCGTGAAGGCACTTGCTTCTGGACCGAATGGTTGGACACCAAGTTTTGGGTGTTTTGTTTCCGGCGTGTCTACTAATAAAAAGCGGACGTTTTCTTCTTTTCCATTTGTAAGACGTACCTTCAGTGTATCACCGTCGATGTTTCGAATGACCTCGGCTTGTTCCATTCGTTTGGAGTTTGCGCGAATCTTTTCTTGCTCATTTGGAACGGTAGTGACGCCAGCATCTATAAGCTCTGGATGTTTAATATCGTTTGCTTTCTCCGATTCTTCTGTGACTTCTTCTTGTTGAGAAATATCTTCATACTCATTTCCTTCTTTTGGTGTTACGTTTTCTTCTTTGCCAATACAGCTGACAAGGAGTGTAAGTAATAGGGCTGCTAAGATGATTTTTTGTATTATTTTCACGTAGGTGACCTCCTTTTCCATATTTTATCTTGTCAAAAATACCCACCGTATATACATCATAGAAAGCGTTTGCTGTTATGTAGGCTTATTATGATAGAAAATAAAATGAAATGTTTGTTACATAAGTGAAATATTTTGTTAAGGAATCAACACCATAGTCATATTTTTTTGTGTTATAACTAGTAGATACTAAGAAAGGGGAAAGATATCATGACTATGAAAAAAGTACTAAGTAGCTTCCTCATCACGTGTATTATTTTTATGAGTATTAATGTGCAGGGTACAGCCCATGCAGAACAAAGTAATAATGAACTTATACATATTGAGCAACAATTACGTGATCAACATAGTGGTTTGAAAGAAATGCAAGAAGAGAAAGAAGCAATGTTGAAGGAAGTACAGAAGATTCAAGATGATGTGAAAGCATTGGACGGATCGATTATGAAGAATCAACAAGAACTAGTAGCCATTGAAAACAAAATAGCGGAAGCCTCTGCCTTAATCGAACAGAAGAAGGAAGAGATTATCGAAGTATCGAACAAGATTCTTGAGCGCAAAGAAATTATGAAGAAACGTATGGTATCGATGCAGCAAAATCCACAAGAAGATATTTTCGTAGAGTTAATGACGACAGCGGAAAGCATTATGGATATTGTGAAACGTTATACGTATATGAGTCAAATCTTCAATTCAGATGAAGACTTATTCCGTACACAAGAAGAAGATCTTGAGAGCATTGAGCAAGATAAAGAAGTAATTGCGAAACAAGAGGAACTTCTAAAGAAAGAGGAACAAGCACTTCAGAAGAAGCAAGAAGAGTTACGTGCTCAATATGATGCTGTACAAGCTTCTCTGCAAGAAGCTGAGAAGAAACATAACGATGCGGCGAGTGCTTTAACAGATGCAACGACGCAAGCAGATCAGCTAAAAGCACAAAAAACAGCACTTGAAGAAAAAGCAAAAGCAATGCAAGAGTTAGAGAAGAAGCAATCAGAAGTAGTACCGCAACAACCTTCTGTTCCAGTTGATGGACAGTCAATTAAAGGTCGCGAAATGTATGTAGAAGCAACTGCATATACGCCAGCGGAAAGCCAAGGTGCACACGCAATTACGAAATACGGTGGCTACAACATTTTAGCGAAACCAACACCTCGTCTTATCGCAATTGATCCACGCGTTATTCCACCATTATCGAAAGTGTATGTGGAAGGATACGGTTATGCAATTGCAGCTGACACAGGCGGTGCAATCAAAGGTTATAAAATTGATGTGTTACTTCCAACAAATGAAGAAGCATATCGTTGGGGTCGTAAGAAAGTAAAGTTAACGATTATAGAATAGAAGAAAGTCGTTCATCTATGAAGATGGACGACTTTCTTTCTATAAATCTAGCATTTATTAAACGTAATCGTTATGAATAGAAAAAATCACGATAAAAAAGGTATCTCTAACAGACAGAGATACCTTTTTTCTTATGTGAGAACAAGTAAGTCATGATACGTGAAGGTGATTTGTGGAATAGTTTCCCCTTTTTTAAGAGCGAGAAAGATATTTGTTGGTTCACCGAGCAGATGTTGGAGTGTTGGGAAGATGGAGATGTCGACTTTTTCTTTTAAGTAGGATGCTGCGATGGAGAGATTTAGTTGTAAATCATTTTCTTTGTAAGTTGCTTCATACCAAATCGTACCATCGAAGGAATCGAAAGGACCAGATATTTCTTCTTGTTGTTTCGAGTACGGAGCTTGTAGGGCACGTTCAATAAGTGTCAAAACGATGCGTTCTTCTCCAAGTTTTAAGGAACGCTTGAACAAACTAATTTGAATTTTTTTCACAAATATCCACGCTCCTTCTGTCTTTGATGTATACAACATGCAGCAGTGGAGAAAGGTGACTAATTGAGTTTATGTGAAAAAATAAAAAAGAGAACCATTTCCTCGTTCTCTTTCTGCCTGTTGTGTAGTTAATGATGTTGTCTATTAGTAAAACCACATATAGACGGTCCATATTCCGAGTGCAATGGTGACGAAAATAGAAATAATTGCGAGCGCTTTTACAATTTTCTCTTTCAGCATAGGCCACCTCATTTATAAAGATAAAAAAATTCTCATAGACAGAACCTGTAGTTTTGTGTATAAATGGAAGGGATAGGGAATGTATCGGCATACAGACGATTATTCACTCTCTTCCTCTTTTTGTGCATCGTCTTTTCCTTCATCTTTCTTATCTTTCTTTTCTTGATCTGGGCCTTGGTCCTTTTCTTTATCTTTTTCATCTTGCTTAGAGGAATCTTCAGAATCTTTGTTTTCATCTTTTTGATCAGTATTACTATCTTCTTTTTGTTCTTCTTTGTTGTCCTTTTTTTCATCTTTATTATTATTCATACATCCAGTGGATAACGTCATGATGATTGCGAATGCTAAGCATAGTCGTAAAAATCCCTTCATAAAACCAAACCTCCTTTTTTCGCTAGTTTCTCCATGTATTTCTATTTTATGTAGAGATGACAAATCTGTAAGGTTTATGTAAGGCATTTCAATGGGTGTATGACGTATAGTACGATATGATAATAAAAACAAGTGAAAGGAGCAGATGAGATGCAGAAGCTATTACTCGTATTGTTCTTTATCCTCGTTCTTATCTGTATCCTGTACGGGGTGTGGGGATAAAAAAAGAAACGTGCGTTTACTCTGAGCACGTTTCTTTTTTTGTACATACGTTTTTTAATTTATATATTCCTACGATAAGAATGGCACCTGATAATACGCATAATCCCCATGCGAATTTTTTGATGTTCATATGAAATACCTCCTCTTATTAAATCTATGTCTATTGTAAGAACAATGACGAGAGTGAACCATTGAAGAATCTTACGGGAAACTTACACTTTTGTCACACTTTAAAAGGTAAAATATGTATATTTTGCACACGAACAAATTATAGCGCTTTCTTTTCTCCTTGTCTAGTCGTATGCATAGAAAGAGCTCCTTCTTATGAAAGGAGCTTGAATGACTTCATAATAATTGGTACGTCTTTTTCCATCACGCGTTTCCATTGTTCTAATTTCTTTTCGTTCTTTGCTTGATAAAAAGTATCTGGTGCTTCGTCTGCTTGAATAATAAAGAAGTGATGAGTATTGTTTTTCCCTACAAATGTGTAACTTTGGGAGTCTTTGTAGGATGCAACTTTCTCACTTGGCACAGCGACGACGCTGAAGATAAGTGATTCTTGTCCCTCAATTGGTATGTGGAACTGAACGGTATCATCATCTAATTTTGTATGTGTTGCTTTTATTTTGCCAAGATCAGCTGGGAATTTGAGTTCGAATGGATATGTCTTATCTTTGTATGTTGTGTACAATGTTTCGCTTTTTTTATCACTTGGTTTTTGGATAGATGGCTCTTTTTTTGTTTGTTCTTTATTTGTTGAACCGCTTGTCGGTTTGTTTTTCTCTTCTGTTTTTGTTGCTGTTTCGTCTTTCGGAGTGTTTTCTTTTTCATTAAGGCATCCTGTAAGTAGAAAAATACATAGGGAAACGAGTAGTAATGAAATTCGCATTATTCTCCATCCTTTTGTTCTTATTTCGGATAAAATAAAAATTTTGTTGAATACCCTTCAAGTTGTATTATAATTAGTGGCATGTGTGTATTTTAAGAAAATGTGGAGGAACAAAAATGGCAGATTGGCTAATAGGTATCATTATGGGTATCGTAGAAGGCTTAACAGAGTTCTTACCTGTGTCATCTACGGGCCATTTAATTTTGACAGCAGAAATCTTAAATTTCCAAGACGACCCTCGTGCTTCAATCTTTGAAGTTGTGATTCAACTTGGATCAATTTTGGCAGTTGTAGTTGTATTCTGGAAACGATTATGGTCGATTGTTGGTGTGAAGACAGAAGGGTATAAAAGCTCTCGTCTGAACGTATTACATATCATCTTAGGTGGTATTCCAGCGATTGTTGTAGGACTATTATTACATGATTGGATTAAGGCAAACTTATTCAGCATGGAAACAGTACTAGTGAGTTTAGTTGCTGGTGGTATTCTAATGATTGCGGCGGAAGTGCTTCCAAAAGGGCCGAAAATCGAATCATTAGATGATATGACGTACAAGCAAGCATTCACAATTGGTCTATTCCAAGTATTAGCATTATGGCCAGGATTCTCTCGTTCTGGTTCAACAATGTCTGGTGGTATGTTCGCTGGCGTATCTCGTAAAACAGCAGCAGAATTCTCATTCATCTTAGCTGTACCGATGATGGTTGGGGCAAGTGGACTTGATATTGTGAAGAACTTAGACAAGCTATCAACAGCAGATTTAACGTTATTCGCATCAGGTTTCGTCACAGCGTTCATCGTTGCGATGTTTGCAATCTTCGGATTCTTAAAATTATTAGAAAGCGTGAAGTTAACGACGTTCGCAATTTACCGCTTCATCTTAGCAATTGCTTTCTATATCGTATTCATCATGTAAGAAGTGGCGTATGCCGCTTCTTTTTTTATTATTTATAATGAGCAAGTATACACTCCGAGTGGGCGCTTTCCGCGAGCGAGAGTGAGCCTCCTCGGAAAGCCTGCGGGGTCTCCCTTTTCCATCTCTTATTTAATGATGAATCCTTTCTTTAATATGTGGAAAAGTATGGACGATTTTTTATTGATAATTAGTTGTTAACTATTTGTAATCCGACCAACCATCTTTCGTATGGACGCGTAGAATTTCGCCTTTTCCTGTGAAAAATTCAATTGTTTCCCCGTTTTTTTCGTAGGTGATGAGTGGAAGTTTAATCTCTAGTTGATTGTAGTGGGGATTGTCCACCATGATATCTAAGTTGGAGTACATATCTATTGCTGCTTTTAACATTTCGTCGCTAAGGGATTGATTTTCTTCTCGTAAGTCATTTGCGAGTTCTCGTTGGTTTCGTTCGAGCCAATATAGGTCGTCTTTCGTCACAATTTTCGTCACGTACTTTTCCGTCCTTTTTTCAGATGGTAAGAAAATAAGGGTGAAAATGAAAGCAAGGAACAGAAATAAAAGGATTCCTTCTTTCTGTTTAACCAACAAAATTCCCTCCATTTATCGCTAGATTGTATTCACCCATTTATGCAGAGATGAATATGCTTTTTTGTATTCGACAACGCTGTACAGAATCCTTTTTCCTAATTTTTTAATTTTGGTGATATATGTGTAATGAATGAAATATATAATGTGGTGGAAGAACATAAAAACAAAAGGGAGGGGAGTCCGTCTGTCAGATTCGAGAAACACCTTTTGAATATATGAAATCTTTATATGAAATATACATAGCTGTGTTGTACGATGTTGTGACAACGGGAAATGAATGAGTGAAGTGGGAAGCATAGGAAAGAAGGAGCGTGAAAGCCTTCTAAACTGGAAGCGAATATTCCTTGCATTAGCGATTGGAGTTATCACAATTTGTGTGTTAGTTAGCTTATCGTATACAGATAAGAAGAAACATAAAGAAGAAAGTCTACTCGCTATGGATGAGCAAGAACTACTAAAAACAGAGGAAGAATTGCGTAATCATCAAGGGGACGAACAGTCGAAGGTGGAAATTGAAAATCGTCTAGCGCAAGTGAAGCTTCGTTATGAACGACATCTCCAACTGGCACAAGGCGATTGGAAATCGATTATTCAAGAAGAGATAAAGGCCGCCGAAGAAATACTGAAAGATCAGGATATAGATGTGTACATGAGAGCCGAAGTAGGGAAAAAACTGAAAGAGCATCAGTATTATATAGAGAAGGATGTACGACCGTTTTTTGAATTACCAGGTCAAACAAGGTCTGCTTCACGAGAGTTTATTAGTCTTTATTCTGTATTAGGGACACTCGTACTCCCAGGATTAGTCATCTTCCTAGTGACGAGTAATGTTGTTGGTCGAATGAAGACAGCGATTGGCACGTGGTGTATGAATAGTAGTATTGTCTTTATTTTTTCGCTTCTATTTTATGCTATAGTGTGGCTTTTATTAAGTGTTATATATGGCTTTTCCTTAGGGGTGTTTGAAGCGAGGTGGCTTGATATTGAAACAACAATAGTACTGGATGTAAGCGGTGATAGTGGTCATATACAACGATTAGCACGTCAAAATATAGACTACGCATACCTTGTGCCAAGTTGGTTATTTATTCTTTATATGATTGGATTATCGACATTTGGGATGATTGTTGTCGCAACAATCGCATTCCTATGTAGGACGTTATCAAAAGCAATAGGTGCAGGGTTAGCATTCATTGTACTTCTCATCGGTGAGGCAATCTCTCGTTCCGTAGAGGAATCGACGTGGTTATTCTCCTATCATTTAAATATTTGGCCAGGTGAGATGGTCCCACCGATGATAACAAGTATTGTTGTCTTAAGTATTTGGCTAATCGCAGCATTAATCCCATCACTTTTTGTCTATGCAAAACGTGATGTTTCACATAGATGAAGAAGAGACACCTTTGTCAGTAGATGAAGGTGTTTTTTGATATACTTCTAGATAAAAAGAAAAGGGCGGAATGAGATGGAGCAATATGAATTTACGGATGAATATGTAAGAAGAATGATAGAACGCACGATACGTAATGAACAAACACATAATCAATTAGCAGAATGGTGTTGCCGCTATGTACGGGAGGTAGAACATAACGACTATATCGAACCGAAGCCATTGAGTGAACATGTAGCAGAGGTAGTCAATGATATTGATACTCAGTGGGAGTTGTACCTTGTGAATACATTCGATGTTTCGGAATTAGCAACGTTGGATTTGCAGACGGTACAAATGCCAGAAGAATGGCTTGTTAATTGGTATAAAAAGTGTTAGAAGCATAGAATTTCCTCCTCGTGATGAGGAGGTTTTTTCTTAAGAATTAATGAAGAATGCCTTCAATTAGCCCTTATTTCTTAAGAGTTTCTGAAGATTGCTCGAATCCCCTATTATTCCACTAGAAAACATGTATAATATGGAAACATAAGGGAACTGTCTCGTGAAGGAGGAGAAATATGTCGTATGTATTAGAAGTGAAAAATGTAAAAAAGAAAATTGGTAATAAGTTAATTGTGAAAGGCTTGAACATGACGATTGGAGAAGGTGAGGTATATGGATTCATCGGACCAAACGGTGCGGGGAAAACGACAACAATTCGAATGCTTGTCGGGTTAATCCGCCCAAGTGAAGGGGAAATTCTCATTGGTGGCCATAACGTCCAGAGCGATCGCAGTAATGCTCTTTCACAAGTTGGTGCAATTGTTGAGAATCCTGAACTGTACGGAGACATGTCTGGTCGAAAGAACTTGCTTCACTATGCACGATTAGCGAGAGTGCCGAAGAAAGAAATAGATACACGTATTAATGAAATGGCGAAGCTAGTAGAGTTAGACAAACGCCTTGATGATAAAGTGCGTACATATTCACTTGGAATGCGTCAGCGTCTTGGTATCGCACAGGCGTTAATTGGGAACCCATCGCTACTTATTTTAGACGAGCCGACGAATGGACTTGATCCAAATGGTATTCGTGATTTCCGTGCGCTTATTAAGAAAATTTCGAGCTCTGGAATTTCTGTTTTTATTTCAAGTCACTTACTAAGTGAAATTGAGATGATTTGTGACCGCGTGGCGATTTTGAAAGAAGGAGCGGTCGTTGTTGAGAAGCAAGTGTCTGACTTACTTGTGGCAGAGGAGCAATACGATTTCAAAGTAGATGATATAAAACGTGCGATAGAAGCGCTGACAGGTACAGCATATGTTACCACGGCAATCGATGCCCGAACGGTTCGTATTGATGTAACAGAAGAGAACATTCCAGCCATCGTCGAGATGTTCGTACAGAATGGTGTGAAAGTGTACGGCATTCAAGTGGAGAAAGAGACATTAGAAGATAAATTCTTGAACATCGTTGAAAATTTGCAGGAGGTGAACTAACGTGGGAGATGTATTAGCTGTTGTACAGAATGAATGGATGAAATTAAAGCATCGTAGAAGATTGCTTGTTGTATTGGCAATTGCGATTCTGATGCTTTGTGCATTGACAGGAATTACATATATAGATGCAAAGAGAAGTGAGGAATGGAGAAATCCTCTGAACCAATTAAAGAATCAAATTGAAATGTATGAAGCAGACTTACGCAACTTTGACAGTGCTAGTGTTACTGAAGGAGGCCGTATGCACGGCGGATCAAAGGAAGAGTTAGAAGCACAGCTTACGAATGTGAAAAAGGAGTACGAACGTGCAAAAGAGTTTGCAACTGGTGATTGGAAGGCCGTTTTACAAGAAGAGAAAAAAGAAGCCGAAGCAATTATAAAAGATCCAAATGTTTCTAAAGAGGAGAAATCCTATAAAATAGAAGAGTTAGAGAGAATTAACTATCACTTAGAAAATGATGTGAAGCCACTAAGAGGATTGGGAACATCGGGGTATAATGAGTTACAAAATATGAACGGAGCTCTTGTTATGTTATTTGTCCCATTTCTTGTCATTTTCTTAGTGGCGGATATGGTATCGAGTGAATCTTCTTCAGGTACGATTAAGCTCTTGTTAATTCGTCCAATTTCTCGTTTCAAAATTTTACTCGGAAAGTGGATTGTTAGCATTCTGGCAACGATTCTCTTCTCGGTTGTGTTCTATACGTTATTATGGGTAATGTTAAGCATCATATTTGGATTCACAACAGGAATGTACGAACCGCAGTGGTTAAATGTAGTGACAGAAACAATCTCAAGAGTAGATGAGTTTGGTAAGAGTAGTATGCAAACAATTCAACATTATGATAATGCGTATCTCATACCAAGTTGGTTATACCTCATCTATCTGATAGGAATGTCAACGGTCGCAATGATTCTTATTGCCACGATTGCTTTCTTCTGTACGACGATTTTCAAAACAGTAATTATGAGTACAGGTGTAGCATTCGTTGTCGTCGTAGTTGGTATGGTGTTGAATATGGTTATTCAAGCACCATCAAATAAATTATGGTTATTCACGAATCATTTAGACTTAATGCAACATTGGTCAGGAACTACAGTTCAAGCATCATTAACGACAGGCTTCATGGTATTAGGAATTTGGCTCGTTGTAGCAATTGTTCCGACGTTCTATGTTTTCACAAAACGCGATGTATTTAACGCGTAGAAACGAGGATAGGTGCAACAGGACAACGCCTACTGAATAAAGTGATAGAAAAAACAAGTAGGTGGAATGTGGTGAAGAAAAAGACGCCATCTAGAACGTCCTTAAATGAACAAATAAATGGAGAAAATGAGATAACCATCGTCCCAAGTTTAAAAATTGCGTTAATAGCTGACATTATTATTGCAATAGGATACGCAATGGAAGTATATGCAGCAAGATTAGAAATTGATGAAGCCATCGAAGAACAAACAGAGCAAAAAGAAATAGATAAAGCAACAGAGATTCAAATGAAATCGATGCAGGAGCAACTAGATAAATTGCAGCGAAGACTTGATAAAATGCAGTCATCATGAATAGAAATACCTTCATCCAGTTTGGGTGAAGGTATTTTTTATATTTTGTCGAAATATACAGGAATTGGGAGGGGGATGTATGATGTATAAACGACAAACATATGAGATAACTCCAGAAATGTACGAGGCATGTACGGTATTTTTTCATACATATGTATTACCAAATCAATTCACACAAGGTGCTACGTTAGTAGGCAGGTGGGTAACAGCAGATAAGACAGAAATTACGGTTATATGGGAATATACGAGTCACGAAGTGTATGAACGTACGGAACATCCATATGCGGAAGAAGAACGTAGTTTGTACCGGAGTATGAAGGAAGAATTTCTCGAATCGACAGACAATTATGCATATCCAACACATATTGTCGCCGTGAGTGGGCTTATTCGAAATGAACAAGGCGAAGTATTACTTGTACAAGTTAATAACCGTAGTGATACATGGGAAACGCCAGGTGGACAAGTGGAGCGTGGTGAAACGTTGGAGGAAGCACTTCGCCGAGAAGTAAAAGAAGAAACGGGTGTTGATATTGCAGTAGGGGAAATGATTGGCGTCTATCAAAATATGACGATGGGCTTGTATTCTATCTTGTTCCAAGCAACGTACGTAGGAGGCGAGATTGCAATTCAACCAGAAGAAATAAAAGAAGCAGCATTTGTACCATTAACAATTGATAATATTGCTTCGTATATTACTAGGCCACATATGAGGAAACGAACAGAGGATGCTTTGCAGGGGAGAAATAATGTGTACGAAGCATTTACACTGCAACCGTATAAAACTGTAGTAGGGGGCGAAAGAGGATGATTCATGTACGCAAAACATATGAAATAAATCCAGATATGTATGAGGCATGTCATGCATTTTTTCATACGTATGTGTTGCCAAACAGCATCAAACAAGGTGCGTGGTTAATTGGGAGATGGGTAACAGCTGATAAAAGAGAAATAACAGAAATATGGCAATACATAAGTAAAGAAGCGTATGAGCGGGGTAAATATGATGTTCCTTCTAATTTGTACATAGAACAGAAAGAAGAGATGTTAGAATCAACAGGAGCATATCACCCTCCAACCCATACGGTCGCCGTGACTGGACTTATTCGAAATGAGCAAGGCGAAGTGTTACTTGTCAAAGTGAAAAAGCGTAACGATTCGTGGGAAGCGCCAGGCGGGCAAGTCGAGCGTGGCGAGACACTTGAAGAAGCATTCCGCCGTGAAGTGAAAGAGGAGACAGGTGTTGACATAGAAGTTGGAGAGATGATTGGTGTCTACCAAGTAGTGGAACGAAGCGTCTATATCATCATGTTCTATGCGACGTGTAAGAGCTGTGAGATTACTATTCAGCCAGAAGAAATCGAAGAAGCAGCGTTCATACCACTAACGATGGACAATATCGCTGAGTATATGCCTCGTCCTGGTATAAGAGGAAGAATAGAAGATGGCTTGCTAGGAAAGAAGAACGTGTACCGTGCATATAGGATAGATCCATATAAAATAGTAGCGGAGATTGTTCGTTAAGGAAGAAAAAAGCACTGATATACCAAAAGAAGCAAGCATTGCACTAGGCGTTACTTACTTCTTTTGGTGATCTTTTGCTGTCATATAGGAACAAGATAGCGAGTAGACCGAATGTCGTAACGGATTCGATGAGAAGGGATGCTTCACCTTGTATACCGATTACTTCTAAGATGATTTTAGGTCCTGTTAAGATAAGCGGTACGCCAATCCATATCCAGCTCTTTTCTTTCCATGCTACAAGTGTAAAGAAAAGGAGACAACTAGCAACAACTAGCCAGCGGTATGCTCCGTCAACAACGATAATTGGCTCCATGATGAAGCGGTCTACTAAAGCGACAATAAGTGTCGTGATACATGTAACAAAAAGGAAAAGGTATAGAATAGCAAAGCCTTTCCATTTTGAGCGGAACGAAGATGTACGGACACCGATTATAAGTAGGATACTATTTACGACGAATATCACTGGATATCCAATAATGCCAAGCAGCGAGAAGCTTAATTCCCCGCGTATAGCAGGAGTCATTAATGTATACGCAACAAAGCTGAAGAAGACAAGTGGGAGATAATATATCCACCCTTTTTCGACATTCATTTCCCGGGAAAGTTCATCCGCATATTGCTTTGGGTGTTCGCCAAATACGTCTTGTACTGTTTTTCCATTTGCCTCTGCTTCAAGAAGATGGGCTTCCGCTTCTTCGATGAATTCTAGTCGTTGTTTGTCACTAACGCCTTTTGTGAGCAAGTAGCCACTTAGGTCACAAATGAATAATTCGCCTTCTTTCGATAGTTTCATGTGTGTGCCTCCTTAAGCTAACCTTTTATTAGTAGATAAAAGCTTATATAAGATACCAAATATAATGCCTACTACGATTCCCAACCAGATTGGTGTAGCGATAGTTAGTACTTCCGCTTTTTTTTAATGCCAAATATCCTTTTGTCGTAGCTGTACCAAGTATCCAGTACAGAACGAATAATGCTCCGTTGAAGAGCTGTGAACCAAGTCTTTTCTTCATGACAGCTGTTTTTCGTGAATGTTTTGGCGATAGAAAAAGCATAATCGATGCAAGAAGTATAATTAAGAGAATACCTAATGGGTTGACGATAAACGTTTGTGCATTTGTTTCAGCTTGATTAAGGAAGAAGGATACAATCGTATCGACGATAAGAATAAAAGAAAGCATAAACATATATACAAACAAGGAATCATTTACTCGCTGCCAAAAAGTTGGTTTTGGAAGTGCCTCGATAAGCTCATCACAGTATTTTTTTGGCTCTTTTCCAACTACATTAAAAGCTGTTTTTCCATTCTTCTGTGCTTCAAGGAGGTGATCAAGTACATCCATTAGCACTTCCTCTGAATGATAATCAATAAGATTTGCAGCTCGTACATACTACAACATTTGTTCATATATTTCTTTGTTTTCTTCGGTTAATTATGCCCGTTGTTCACGGTTAAGTAGACTTAGCTTTCATTCATTCATTATCATCTCTCCTTTACATCGTAGTAGTGCTACGAGAGAATCATTTGCTCGTATACCGCTTTTTTTGTGAGCACGTTTTCGCGATTGAGTAGGCTTATTTCATATATGTTTATTGCTATATCCTATTATTTTTCTCGCCTATTGAACGAAATTTTATATAATGCGTATGACAAGATACTTAGCAGAATCCCAAGCCCTAATGGAACTGAGAAGGTCAACCAGCCGAGCTTTTTAAATAAAATGTTCCCACCAATGACACACCCTATTATGATGCTTGTAATAAGCCACGGTAAGAAAAGAGAGCGAATGGTTTCTTTATCTTGCTTGAATGCAGATTTTCGTATATATTTTTGTGCTAAAACAAGAAGCAAGAAGACGAAGAAAAATTCACATAAGATACCTAATGGATTGATAATAAAGGTTTGAACTTCTTCTCTTGGATGCTCAAAAATACGAGCAATAACAACAGAAATGACTTCAAGGGAAAAGGTAATACAAAGCAAGAGATAAGGAATAAATCGATATGCATATATTTCCTGCCATAATGTATACTTAGGCAGTGCCTCAATCAACTCATCGCAATATTCTTTTGGATTTTTTCCAAATACATCATAAGCTGTTTCACCGTACTCTTGTGCATCAAGTAGATGGTCAAGTACGTCTATTAACACTTCTTCAACATGATGTTCAGCGATACTAGCCATTCTGATGTACACAAGCATATTACTGTAGATTCGTTCATTTTCTTCTGTTAACAATTCACGTTTTTCATTATTCATTTCAATTAACTGTTGTGGATTCATGAATAGTTCCCCCTTTGTTCTAGTCGTTATTCTCGATGTTTCGCGAGTAATTTGCCGACACTCGTTGATAATGCATCCCATCTCGTTATGAATTCGCGCAGTTCTTCATGACCTTTGTCTGTCAGTGAATAATATTTGCGCTTTGGTCCACTTGGCGATGCTTTCATTGTCGTAGAGACTAGTTCGTCTTTTTGCATCCGCATGAGTAGTGGATAAATGCTGCCTTCACTTACCATCGAGAATCCATACAGAGATAATTTCTCTGTCATCTCATAGCCATACGTTTCACCTTCTGCGATAACGGCAAGTAAGCAGCCTTCTAATATTCCTTTTAACATTTGACTAGAAGACATGATGATCTCCTTTCTATCTTGCAAAGCAAGATAGGTGATGAAAAATAAGTATCTTGTTTTACAAGATAGTGGCGTGTAATGGTAACTTGTAATGCAAGATACCATTATTATATGCATCTTTACCGAAATTTGGCAAGTGAAAAGTTCGTGTCGGTATAAAAAGTGAATAACGTCCATAAGAATAAAGAGGGAAGAAAATCGTGTGAAAAAATTTCATTTGAAGATAAAAGGCATGTTCATTTTTCGTTTTCTGCCGTGATGAACATCCCTTTTTCTTTTTGTTTTCACGAGTTCATATGAACTTTTGCGTGAATGTGTCGTAAAAACTAGCCATGAAAAAATTTTTTTTAAATAAATTTTGGATGTTTTTTACGTACTATATTAATAGGAAGAAGTACGTTTTTTTTGTCGAATGGCATGATAATGGTAGGTTTCTCATGGTTGCAACGTATGTTCATAATCTATTAGAATAGTAGTAGGAATACTATATTGGGAATTGCGTATTTTGTCATAATTTGAAGAGGTGCTAAAAAAACCGATGACAATCTCGTCTTTAAGTTATGTGTAAATATGCAATTCTATTCATTTTTATTCAAAAATGAATATGTGGAAGATGTTTTTGGGCGTGGTTTCCATGGATAAATGCGCTTGCACATAGACAAAACTAACAAGACAAAGGAGAGATGACTAATGTACTTTTTCTTTACATTAGCAATCATTTTGCTATGTACGAAACTTGCGGGTGACTTAAGTGTTCGTCTTGGTCAACCGTCTGTACTAGGAAAATTAATTGTAGGTATTATCATCGGCCCAGCGATGTTAAACTGGGTTCCAGAATCAGACATGTTAACACAAATGGCTCAAATCGGTGTTCTATTACTAATGTTCATGGCGGGTCTTGAGACTGATTTAGATGAATTAAACAAAAATCGTAATTCAGCGGTTGCTGTCGCGGTTGGAGGAATCATCTTCCCGTTCCTTCTTGGTGGAGGAGCAGCTTATGCCTTCGGACTTAGCATGGAAACATCAATTTTCATCGGTTTATTACTTTCAGCAACGTCTGTAAGTATTTCGGTTCAAGCATTACGTGATCTTGGTCAATCAGGTTCAAAAGAAAGTACAACAATGCTTGGTGCAGCGATTGTTGATGACATTCTTGTTGTTATCGCACTTGCATTTGCAATGACGTTCTTAGGTGAGGCTGGGGACATCAGCTTATCGATGATTGTTCTGAAGAAATTTATCTTCTTTGCAGCAATTTTCTTCTTAGGTTGGAAAGTAGTACCGTTAGTATTACGCCTATTGTCACCACTTAATGTAACAGAATCATTAATTAGTGCGGCATTAATTATCTGTTTCTCATTTGCATACTTTGCGGAGCAAATGGGTATTGCTGGAATTATCGGAGCGTTTGCTGCTGGTATCGCAATTTCACAAACGAAATACAAGCACGATGTTGAGCATAAGTTAGAGCCAATCGCCTATGCGATTTTCGTGCCAATCTTCTTCGTAAGTGTTGGAGCACAAATTTCATTTGACGGTGTAATGGATAACATGTGGTTCATCGTTGTATTATCAATTGTAGCAATCATTACGAAGCTAGTTGGTGGCGGTCTAGGTGCTCGCTTAACTGGATTCGGCAAAACATCATCATTAGCAATTGGTGCCGGAATGGTATCACGTGGTGAAGTTGCGTTAATCATTGCGACAATGGGATTAGATTCTAAATTATTACCACAAGAATTATTCACGTCGGTTGTTATCGTTGTTATCTTAACAACAATCGTAACGCCACCAATGTTAAAAGTTATTTTTGACAAAAAAGCACGTGAAGATGCAGCGAATAAACAAGCTGTATAAATAGATAAGAAGAAGCTTGCGGTCTATGTACTGCAAGCTTCTTTTTTGGTAGAATAAGGTAAAAATTTGTATTGTAAGGGAGGGAATACAATGATAGCTATACCATTCATCGTTATCATTGTTATGTTGGCGTTAATTGCTTTAGCAATTGTGAAAGGGTCAAATGGAACGTATTCATCGAAAAAAGTGAAGAGTAAGTCAAGTGATTCAGACATTCCTTCACCAGTTTTCTTTTCCCATACTAGTGACAGTGCGAGTTGTGATAGCAGTAGCAGTAGTGGTGGCGACTGCGGCGGAGGAGGCGGAGGAGAATGACAATACTGCACTTCTTAGCATATACATAGTATATGGAGGGGAAGAATATGGTGTGGATTTTATTGTTTTTTCTTCTTGTCGGGTTGACGCTTGTGATTGTATGGACAGGTGGTTCGGATTCTCATTATAAGTCACCGTATTCTTTTTACTGGGATCGCCAACAAATTGATTCCGAAGAAGAAGAGGAGAACCATCAGGAGAAAGATTAAATGTGGGATAAATTGTGCCGAGCCTATACTATAGGTTCGGCGTTTTTGTGTGTATGAAGGACGAAGAGAATGCAAAGGATAAAGGTATTATAGAGGAAAGCAAGGCGTCATAAGATGAAAAAACGATATGTTGTACTTATTTGCAGTTGGTTGTTATGTGTGGCCCCTGTTGTTTCGGGAGAATCGTTGCAACGGAAAGACTTGGAGCGAGGATATCCAGTTGTATGGGAAGCACCGATGAAGGAAAAGCTTATTGCAATTACGTTTGACGATGGACCTGATCCGATTTTCTCGTCGCAAGTGTTAGATGTGCTTAAAGAGCACCAGGCGAAAGCGACGTTCTTTGTCGTTGGTGAATATGCGAAAATGCATCCCGAAATTATAAAGCGAGAGATTGCCGATGGACATGAAGTTGGGAATCATACGTTTACGCACATTGACATTTTAAAGGTAAGCACATCTAAGTTGAAAAAAGAAATTGAGAAAACAGAGCGTATTATTTACCGAGAAGGCGAGCCTGAATTGAAGTTATTTCGCCCACCTCTTGGTAACATTAGTTGGCCGTTAGTAAAGATGATGGAAGAGAAAAATTATAAGGTTGTGCTTTGGTCATGGCATCAAGATACGCGTGATTGGGCTGGACGAGGGGCAGGATCAATGGCAACACAAGTGTTAACGAATCTTCGGAACGGAGACATCATTCTTTTCCATGATGCTGGAGGAGACCGTACGCCAACAGTACAAGCGCTGAAGATGATCTTACCGAAGCTAAAGGAACGAGGATATAAATGCGTGACAGTATCGGAGCTATTAAAGAGTCATCCTACCTATAAAAAATGGTTTTTTGAGCCACCCTTTGGTAATTAACACCGCTAGAATTCTAGCGGTGTTTTTTCGTATGTATATGGGATAGAGGTTGGACTTATATGTACTTTGTGAACATCCATCATGCTATTTTGAGTATCCCATCAAAGAAATATGTGTAGACAATAGCTACTCTTTTCATCTATCGTAACCTGGCTGTCCAATTTAGATAGCAAGTTGAACATAGTGGTTAGGAAACGACAGTTAATCGCTTTATGTTATATAATGGTAATTAGGCAGGCGTTATGAATTCACATTTTCACATCACTAGTATATGTTTGGTATGAAAAAGGAGGAATACAACGTGTCAAAGGTACTCTTTATGAATGGGCCGGCTGAAGGACATATGAATCCTACATTGGGCTTGGTTGAGGAATTAATTCGCCGCGGGGAAGAAGTTGTTTATTTCACGACAGAAGAATTTCAAGACAAGATTGAAAAGACGGGTGCGACATTTCGCTCTTATGAAAACTACATGAAAATATTACCCCCACCTACTATGCCAGACTTTACCCTCATGCATTTATTACAAATTTTATTACGTTCATCTGAAATCATCGTTCCTACAGTATTGGAGAAAACAAAAGGTGAGAAATTTGACTATATTATTCACGATTCAATGTTCGGGAGTGGAAGGATGCTTGCGCAATTATTAAAAATCCCTTCCGTGTCATCTGTTACGTCATTTGCTTTTCAAGGGTTGGATAATTTTCCTCCTGAAGTGATTGGGCCTAAAGAGTTTCTTGATGAAACAAAAGCATTGGCTAGTGAAATTTCGCAAAAGTTCCAATTAGAAACACCGAGTTTAGATGAAATATTTTTCAGTTATGGTGATTTGAACATTGTATACACATCAAGATTATTTCAGCCTTTTTCGGAAGGGTTTGGAGATGAATTTGTTTTTGTGGGTCCATCTATCACCGATCGTCAAGAAGATATAGAGTTTCCATTTGCTGAATTAGAAAAGAAGAAGGTTATTTATATATCTTTTGGGACGGTAGTAAACGAAAATATTGACTTTTATCATACTTGTTTTGAGGCACTTCGTGATTTTGATGGGAAAGTTATTTTGTCTGTTGGAACGCGTATTGACCTTCAGTTGCTCGGAGATATTCCTTCAAACTTCATTGTAAAACGTTATGTGCCACAATTAGACGTATTAAAGTATACAGATTTGTTTATCACACACGGAGGCATGAATAGTACGAGTGAAGCATTGTATTATCATGTACCGTTACTTGTAATTCCACAAACGTCAGATCAACCGTTCATTGCAGCAAGAGTTGCGGAGCTCGGAGCAGGTGTTTCTATTTTTACGTCACCAGTTACTGCTCACAATTTAAGAGAAGCGGTACAAACGGTCCTCAGAGATACGTCTTTTCAGAAGAACAGTACAATGATTGGTGAATCATTTAAAGAAGCAGGTGGATTTACGCGGGCTGTAGATAAGATTTTTACATTTAAAAAATTGCACAACATACGTGGATAATGCTTGTGGGAGGAGCGTAGAAAATACTTTTTGCGAAAGGGGATAGTTGTGTGAAGAGGAAAAAGTTTTTGATTGGATGGGTTGTCGTTATGTTGTTACTGATAATGGGATGTGAGAACGAAGGAAATCAAGATACACACTTGTATAAACGAGCTATTCATGTTGAAAAGCAAGTTGGTGATAGTGGCAACTATGAACAAATTCGCAAAGTACAAGAAGGAAAAGAAGTGAAAAGATTAAAAGATGCATTAGATCAAAGTGAATGGCAGAAAGAAAAGATACAGATGAATCGTCCACCAAATTATCAATTTATATTTGCATTTAAAAATACTCAAATTACAGATGACCCCGTACAATACAAAGTATGGATTACGCCAGATCATCGTCAATTAGAAGTTGTGAGCGGAGATAGTGCATATACAAAGCTACCGATAGAACAGTCTGCCACAGTGTTTGAAGTGCTAACAGGAGAGAAGTTAGAGCAATAAGATGCATGATATTTGTTTACTAGCATGCAACATTAGAGTCATCTCATAAAAGAGGGATACATTCATGGCTACACTAGGATTAATGTTTGCGATGATTGTTACGACGGTGGCGTTTTTGTTCTAACGAGCTTCGCTAAAAAAGAAACTCAGAGTTGAACTCTGAGTTTTTTCACGTTTGTATCCATCCTTGTTCGTATGCATAGCATGCAAGTTGGACACGGTTCTCTAAGTGTAGCTTCTGCAAAATATTCTTTAAATGGTTCTTCACCGTATGTTCTGAGATGAAGAGTATATCAGAAATTTCACGATTTGTTTTTCCTTTCGCTACGAGATGAAGGACATCTTGTTCGCGATTAGAAAGAGGGTTTTGTTTCGTGTCTTTCGTCTTTTGTTTCGATATTTCTTCAATAATTTGAAAGGCGAGTTCTTTTGAAAGAGGAACTTCATCCATCGCAAATGCTTTTAAATGTTCGTACCAATTGGCAGCGTAAATATTTTTCAATAAGTACCCTTGTGCACCGCGCTTTAATGCTTCGAATAAGTGCGTAATATCGTCCGATACGGTAATCATGACGATTTTCACATATGGGAAGCGTGCTTTAATTTGTTTTGTTGCTTCAAGCCCATTTACAATGGGCATTTGAATGTCCATCAAAATTAAGTCCGGCATGAGTTGTTCCGTTAGTCCAATAACTTCTTGTCCGTTCGTTGCCTCACCTACAACTTCAAAGTCATCGTATTCTTCTAATAAATCACGAATGCCTTCGCGAGCATGTTCGTGATCATCTGCGATAATAATTCGATATGGTTGCATCGTTATCCCACCTTTTCAACTTGCACAATGGTTCCAGCATTTGCTTGTTTAATGTATAAGTTCCAGTTCATTTTCGCTGTTCGATCTTTCATGATTTCGAGTCCGTATCCTTTTTGCGGTGTGTGCATAGGGAAGCCAACGCCATCATCTTGGACGATGCACTGCCACCCGTGTTCTGTCTTTACGCTTTGAATCCATAATTGTTTACAGTTTGCATGTTTCATCGCGTTTGTAATGGCTTCTTTTATACATGCGAATAGCGTAACTTTTTCTTTCGGGCTAATAAGTTCTTCTTGTATCGTCCAGTCGAAATGGACAGTGATGTCGCTTTCATATTTTACTTTGTCAATAAACTCTTGTAAGGAGCTAATTAATGAAAAAGGTTGTGGCGACGGTGTTTCACGTAAATTTTTAATCGATTGGCGCACATCTTCGTGGACGTGCTGCAATGTTTGGACCATTTTTTGATAATGTTCGTGGTCTTGTAAGTTCAATTCTTTCTTTAATTTGTTCATTTTTACCGATAACAAAAAGAGTGACTGCGCGATGCCGTCGTGTAACTCACGCGCAATATTTTCACGTTCTTCTAAGGATGATTTTAAGGCACGTTCTTGTTTCAGTTCTTCTTGGCTTCGTTCCATGTGACGGAATAACTTTAGTAATGGAAAGACTGTCACGAAGAAGACGATGAATGGCGATAAGACGTTTCCTAAGTCCATCGATAAATATGGTAGTAGAAATTCGTGGCGAACATATTCCCACATCCCAATGGCGAACGGAGGTATTAATAGAATCAATGCTTTAATCTGCTTGTCTGTCATATGAAAATTCCCCTATCCTTTGAATTTCTATCTCTTATTTTAATAGAAAAAATATCAGAATACTATTAATTCGGAAAGAATAGCCCTATGTAGCTATAGTGAAAATGGTAGCAAATGATTTATAGTAGTATGTGGGGAATGTAATACTATTTATATACAGAGGAGATTGAAACGATGAAAAAGTGGTTAATCGCAATGTCAGCTATCGTACTAGTGTTATCAGCATGTACGAAAGAAGAGAAAAAAGAAGAAGCGAAAGCAGAAGATGTGGCACCTCAGCCGTTAAAAGTAGAAGTGAAAACAAATCCAGAAACATTAAAAGCAAATGAAAAAATAGAAATTCAAGCGATTGTAACACAAGGCGAGAAGAAAGTGACAGACGCTAGTGAAGTGTTATTCGAAATTAAGCATAACGATAAGAGCGAGAAAATCGAAGCGAAGCATAAAGGTGATGGTGTATACACAATCGAGAAAACATTTGAGGCAGACGGTGTGTACAGTGTAATCCCGCATACAACTGCAAATGGCATGCACACAATGCCAACAGTAGAATTAACAGTAGGTGCTGGTGAGAAGAAAGCAGAAGGTCACGGCCATGGGGGGCACGGCGGTGATACAGCGTTACACTTCATGCAACCAAAAGATGTGAAAGTGAATGCAGATACAACATTAACAATGCACGTACAGCATAAGAAAGAAGCGTTAGCGGGCGCAAAAGCAAAGTTTGAGATTTGGAAAGATGGCAAAGAAAAGCATGAGTTCGTAGAGGCGAAAGAAACGAAAGCTGGTGAGTATCAAGCAGTAACGAAATTCGCTGAAGCAGGTACATACAATGTGAAATTACATGTAGAAAAAGGCGAAATCCACGAACACATCGAAGAGAAAATCGAAGTGAAGTAAGAGTGAGGACTGTCCATGTGAGTGGGCAGTCTTTTTTATAAGGAGAAAGCTACTGAGGGGGAAACAGTGTGGGAGTTGCGAAAGAAGAAGTTGGATCACTAGAGTCATCAAAACGACGCACGAGGGCTGCCATATACCAAACGGTGTGGAGATGGCACTTTTACGCAGGTCTTATTTTTTCACCGTTTTTAATTATTCTTGCGTTTAGTGGTGGGGTGTATGTATTTAAGCCACAGATTGAGTCGGTTTTGTATAAGGATCAGTATTATGTACAAGAAGTGGGCGAGAAAAGCTTACCTTATTCGACACTTGTATCGAATGTGCAAGATGAATATCCTGATGGAACGATACGGTTTGTGAAGCAGTATGAGGAAGTGAATCGAACAATAGAAGTGGGTTTACTAGAAGATGAGCATATGTCTTCTGTGTTTGTTGATCCATATAGTGGGGCTATTACTGGAAGTATTAACAATGAAGAGCGATTTACTGAAATATTTGTGAAGCTACATAGTGAATTAATTGTTGGAGGAACGGCGGCGAATTACCTTGTTGAACTTGCTGCGTGTTGGGCAATTATTTTATTAATTACAGGTCTTTACGTATGGTGGCCACGAAATAAAGCATCGGTTTGGGGAACAATTTTACCAAGGTTACGTAGTAAAGGAAAGACATTTTGGCGTGACATGCATGCTGTGCCAGCGTTTTGGTTATCGATCGGTATTCTATTATTAATTATGACAGGGTTGCCATGGTCAGCTGTATTAGGTCCACAAATTCAAAAAGTATCTGTTCCGCCGGAATATGGATATAGTTACGGAGAGAAGCCGACATCGATTACGTATACGAAAGATGTAGCAGTTGATATTCCATGGGCAAACGAAACGTTACCAGTACCATCATCAACGGTTGGGGAGTACGTACCATTAACAGTAGATGAGATTCATTCTATCGCAAAGAGTTCGAATATTGCTACACCTTATGCGGTTTCCATGCCAGCTGGCAAAGAAGGTGTATATATCATTTCAAGCAGCTATATTCCAAATGATTTAGCAACGATTCACGTCGATCAATATAGCGGTGCAATTCTTAGTGACGTTCGTTTCGCTGATTTTGGTCTAGGTGCGAAGTTAGTCGAAACTGGAATCGCCTTCCACGAAGGACGATTATTTGGACTAGCTAATCAATTACTCGGTTTAGTCATTTGTGTAGGACTTATTTTCATTATCGTTAGCTCATTCGTTATGTGGCGAAAGCGCAAGCCAGAAGGAAAACTTGGTGCACCTTCTAAGTCGAAGGATAAGAAAGTTACACGTACAGTGTTCTTCATCATGTTAGTGCTTGGTATAGTGATGCCTCTTGTTGGAATTTCCATCCTTGTTGTATGGTTGCTAGACTTTTTTGTGTTATCAAAAGTAAAACAACTACACCAATGGTTTAATTGAGGAGGATTGAGATGAAGAAATTTTTTATTGGTATTGTAATGGCTATGCTAGCAGCTGTTGCAACAGGGTGCACAACAAGTGAACAAACGAGTAAGAAGCCAGAACCAGTAGTCGCATCTATTTTCCTACCAAAAGATCTTGCATTACATGAAGAGAATGTATTGAAAGTACAAGTAACACAAGGTGAAGAGGCAGTCGATGACGCTTCTGAAGTTCAGTTTGAAATATGGAAAGGGAAAGAAGCGAGTGAATTGATCATGGCCAAGCATGAAGAAGGTGGCGTCTACTACGTGAAAAAGACGTTCAAAGAAGACGGTATTTACTTTGTCAAAACACACGTCTCTGCTAGAGGCACACACGTCATGCCAACGAAACTATTCACAGTTGGTAATGTATCAGAAGAAGAAATAAAAGCTATAAAGGAACAATTTAGTCAGAAAGAACAATCGAATCATAGTCATCATCATTAATGGAAAGTTGCATCTGGTCTTGTGAGGCCGGGTGTTTTTTTGTGAGAGAAAGGGATAGTAGCAAATTAGATTGTGTCACAATCCATAATTGTTTTCTTTAATTTATATCGATAGCATCTGCATTTTATCTTTACGTAGTGACTTTATTCTAAGCCTAGCAAGTAAGAAAGGAATGTCTAGAGAGGGAATAAAGATGAAGAAACTATTATCTATTATTATATTAGTTACTATATTAGCAGTCGGTGCAGGTGCTATGTTATTAACAGGACAAGCATCAGAAAATAATATATCGCCAGAGGGGAGAAGTGCTAGCGGTGGAGGTCGACCACTAGCAGGGAAAACAATTGTGTTAGACCCAGGTCACGGCGGAAGAGATGGGGGAACGACTGGATTAACGCATGGAACGAACGAAAAAGAATTAAATTTGAAAGTAGCAAATAATATTCGTGAAGAATTGCAACAAAGGACAGGTGCGAACGTATTGTTAACGCGAGAAGATGACAACAGCTTACTTGGGGGAACAGATCAAAAAGCAGAATTACAAGCGCGTATCGATTTTGCAAAGTCAAATAAAGCAGACTTATACATTAGCATTCACCACGATGCATTTGAAGATAGAAATGTAGAAGGGATTACAACGCATTATGCTCCGAGTAAGTCATCCTCACATGTAACATTAGCCAAATCTATTCAAAAGGGGATTTTCGAACAAAATGTGGATACACGAGATAGAGGTGTGAAAGCAAGTGATTATATGGTACTAAGAGAAAGCTCAATTCCAGCTGTGTTACTTGAATTAGGTTTCACTTCAAATGAAAAGGACGAGCGACGTATGAATTCGGCAGAGTTCCAAGACAAGTCGAAAAAAGGAATCGTGGATGGTATTCTTGACTATTTTGGTGCTAAGTAGTGAAAAAATCGTACTCTACCTGACCTAAGTGGTCGGATAGAGTACGATTTTATTCGTCTTGTGGTATCGAAAGTACGCGTTTAATAAGTAAGACGATACCAGTAATGTTACATACGATACTTATCCCAAGTGTGATGCTCCATAAGATAATGGAAGAGGCAAAAACAAATGAAAGGAACATAAGAGCGATACCAACTAGTACAAGGACAAAGCCGAGTATATACGGTTGAATGATTTCCTTCATAGCTATTCCTCTAAGGAGCTTTTTACGACTTTATCTTTTTTCGAGTAGTCGATGTAAATGATGATTTCTTCGTCTTTTTTGTTGTCAGCGTAGCCTTTTACTTCAATAATTGCTTCCCCTAGTTCAGAGTCCTTTGGAAGTACTTCTGTTGATGTTGTCGTGAAAGACGAGAGGCCTTTATCTTCCGTATGTGCCGCTGCGGCTTCAACAGCACGTTGGATTGTACGTTCTTCCGCTTGGAAAAATGGAATAAGTCCAACGACAATAACGATCATCACAAGTGCTCCGAGGACGATGAATTTTGATTTCTCCATGTAAAATCCCCTTTATGTACATTGTTCATGTTCATTGTACCACGACTGAAAAGAAGAAAAAAAGCATCTCGCTAGGAGATGCTTTTTCTCGTAATCTATGAACTTAATTCTTTACTGTTTCTTTCGGAAAGAACTGTGGTAAGTATTCTTTATGTGCTTCTAACATTTCATCTAAAATCACGCGTGCTACTTCATCTGATGGCACAAGCGGGTTAATTGTTAGAGCTAGAAGTGCTTTGTTGTAGTCACCTGTTATAGCGGCTTCAATACTTACGCGCTCGAACGATTTAATTGCTTGCACAAGTCCGTTCACCGCAATTGGAAGTTCGCCAACTGTGATTGGTTTTGGACCGTCTTTTGTGATGACACAGTTCACTTCAACTGCTGAGTCAGCTGGAATACCAGCGATTGCGCCGTTGTTGCGAGTGTTTACTGGTTGAATGTCACGACGATCGTTATATATAGAATCTATTAAACTACAAGCTGCGTCAGAGTAGAATGCACCGCCGCGGCTTTCTAATTGTTTTGGTTTTTCTTTTAAATCTGGGTTTTTATAAATTTCGAATAATTCATTTTCGATTTGTTGTACAACTTCAGCACGAGTCTTTCCTTCTTTTGCGTGCTCTTTCTCTTCTTCTAAAATATTTTTTGTTTTGTAGTAGTAACGGTGATATGGACACGGTAAAATGCCTAATCCTTTAATGAACTCAGGGTCATATCCCATATCAGAGATATTACGCATCGTGTAGTTTGCGTCACCGCTTGCTAATTTTTCAATAACATCATCAATGATGGATACGCCGTCTAAGTATACGTTTAACCCATATACCATATGGTTTAAGCCAGCAAAGTCGATGTGTAAGCGAGATGGATCTACTTCAAGTGCATTTGCGATACCCATCTTCATACCGATTGGTACGTTACATAGTCCAATAACTTTTTGGATATTCGTATGGCGAAGTACAGCTTCTGTTACCATACCTGCTGGGTTTGTGAAGTTAAGTAACCATGCATCTGGACATAATTCTTCCATGTCTTTTGCGATATCAAGGATAACAGGAATTGTACGAAGAGCTTTAAATAATCCGCCTGGTCCGTTTGTTTCTTGACCAACAACACCATGCTTAATTGGAATACGCTCATCTTTTGCACGAGCTTCTAATAAGCCAACACGAAGTTGTGTTGTAACGAAGTCAGCGTCTTTTAACGCTTCACGACGATCTAATGTTAAGTGAACTTCAATTGGTAAGCCAGCTTCTTTGACCATACGCTTCGCTAAATTACCAACGATCTCTAACTTTTCTTTACCTTCTTCAATATCAACAAGCCATAATTCACGAACGGGTAGTCTATCATAACGCTTAATGAAACCTTCAACTAGCTCGGGAGTGTAACTAGACCCTCCGCCGATTGTTGCAATTTTAATCCCTTTAGTCATTGTGTGTACCCCCTATGTACGATTGTGAGCAATGTTATGTCATCGCTTACATTTCCATTATAAGAAATGAATGTCTAATTGTCTATACTAATATGTATGCGCTTTATGAAAAAAGAGAAGTCACTCTATCAAGAGTGACTTCGAAAAAATAACCATTTTAAAATGAATGTATCAGCTAAAAGCCTCGCCTTACGGGCATCCTTGTTCTAATCGAGCTTGAATAACTTTCTGTGCAACGTATTGAAGCGATTTGTTTTCTGTTGGAATGTTGTATTTCTTTGCTTCCGCATAGATGAGTGGTTTATACGCATTTAATTTGTAGTTGTAAATTTCGTATAGTAAGTCGCGAACATTTTTGTTTGCGGTTGGAATGTTAATTAATTGTGCATCACATAGCGCTTTCTTTCCGACTATTTCTTGTTCTTTTTTATCAAGTTTACTGTAAAAAGTTGATGCCATGTAGTAATAAATTAAATCCGTCCAAGCTGTCGCGCTAAGGAGTAGCTTTAATTCATCGTCTGGTGTTAATTCCCTTTGTTCGGTTTCAGTTGCATAGATAGGCTGAACGGCCGTAGTTAACATGCAAGCTAAAAGGAAACAGCTAATCAGTTTTTTCATCGCATATCTTCTCCTTTATGTGTACGATATATGGTCGGTTGTTAGTATACCCACAACAATGAAAATATTGCACAGACTTGTCAAAAAGAGGAGTAAGATTGTATAGACAACTACAATACGTTAGTGTAGTATTGGTGTTGGAAGCGTTTTAAAAACGCGCTATTCCACATATTCTGATTATCGTAGTTTGCAATTTTTATATAAAAGGGAGAGATTTACATGCGTCGTTTAGGTATTTCACTGTATCCAGAAAATTCAACAATGGAAAAAGATAAAGAGTATATTACACTTGCTGGGAAGTACGGATTTAGCCGTATTTTCACATGCTTATTATCTGTTGATGGTGACCGCGAGAAAGTGGTAGAAGAGTTCAAAGAAATTATTGCACATGCCAATACATACAACATGCAAGTAATCGCGGACGTAGCACCAAGTGTGCTTCGTGAACTGAACATTAAGTACGATGATTTATCATTCTTCCACGAATTAGGGGCATATGGAATTCGCCTTGATGAAGGATTCTCAGGACTTGAAGAATCAATCATGACGTGTAATCCATACAATTTAAAAATCGAAATTAATATTAGTAACGGAACGAAATATTTAGACAACATTCATAGCTTCCGTCCAAATACGAGCAACTTAATTGGTTGCCATAACTTCTATCCACATCGCTACACAGGATTATCATATGATCATTTCATGAAAGCGAACAAACAAGTAAAAGAATACGGTATTCGTACAGCGGCATTCGTTGGCTCACAAGCAGAAGGAACATTCGGTCCATGGCCAGTATCAGAAGGATTATGTACATTAGAACAACATCGTACATTGCCAATTGACGTACAAGCGAAGCATTTATTTGCGACAGGCATGATTGATGATGTAATCATTGCGAATGCCTATGCGACAGAAGAAGAATTAGCAGCACTTAGCAAGTTAAATCCAGAATTAATGACATTTAGCGTGGAATTCTCAGCAGACGCGTCAGAGTTAGAGAAGAAAATCGTATTAGATGAGTTCCACTTCAACCGTGGTGATGTATCTGAATACATGATTCGCTCGACACAAAGCCGTGTGAAATATAAGAACGAAGCATTCCCAGCACATACAACACGTGATATTAAGCGCGGGGATATTATTATCGACAACGACCTATATGGACGTTACAAAGGGGAATTACAAATTGCCCTAAAAGATATGCCGAACTCAGGACGTACGAACGTAGTGGGACACATTGTTGAAGAAGAAATCATGTTATTAGATTACGTAGAAGCGTGGGATAAATTTGCTTTCTTAGCGAAAAAGTAAGGAGGAACGTAGATGAAATTTATTATTGGCGTCGACGCTGGTGGCACGAAGACAGAAGCGGTTGTATACGATGAGCAAGGGAACGTTGTAAAACAAGCGATTACAGGATTCGGGAACTTATTAGTGCATTTCGATGAGGCGATGAGCAATTTAACGAAAGCGATTGATACGTGTACGGAAGGCCTTTCGATGGCAGATTGTGCGGGTATTTATTTAGGCGTAGCTGGTATTGAGAGTGGGAACTTGCGTCAAATAGTTGATGAAACGTTAAGCGCCAAGTACGGTGTGTATGTAGAGTCGATGAATGATGCATTTATCGCTCATGCAGCATTGCTACAAGGAGACAACGGTGTCTTAACAATTGCAGGAACAGGTTCTATTGCTCTTGCAATGAAAGATGGTGTTGCAGCAACAGCTGGTGGTTGGGGTCACTTACTTGGTGATGAAGGAAGTGGCTACTGGATTAGTGTCGCTGCATTTAAAGCAATGATCGCAGATGAGGACGAAGGCAAACCAGTAAGCTCATTAAGCAAGAAAATATTAGATGAGCTTGGTGTAAGCAAAGTCGGCGATATTATTGGCTTCATCTATAACGAGCCAAAAGCATCAATTGCAAAATTCGTACCAATTGTTGTAGAGGAAGCGAAGCTTGGCAATGAGATAGCTATTCGTGTTTTAACGCAAGCAGGAGAAGACTTGGCGCATACAACTATTCAAGCTGCACGTAAGTTAGGGGTAACAACGAACGTGAAAATTGGTTTGCGTGGTGGAATTCTAACGAACGTATCGTTTGTGAATGAGCCATTTATGACGAGTGTGAAGGAAGCATTTAACGATGCAACATTTGTATCAGAAGATGTATCGTCAACAAAGGGTGCATATTACTTAGGAAAAGAAAAAATCATGAATTAATTCATATAACTATAGGGAAGATAAAGGGTAGTCATATACTCTTTATCTTCCCTTCTTTTGGATAAGAGTGGGAAGAAAGAAATGAATTTTTCACAAAATGTTAAAATGTATAGACATCTATGTTTGCGTATTTTAATATAGTAGTAGTATAGAAGAAAATATAAAGGTGGTTAAACCATGCAAGTACTTACAAACGTCAAAATCTATACGGGTGAAGGCGTAATCGAAAACGGGTTTATCCGTTACAACGAGCAAATCCAAACGATCGGCAACATGGAGCAATTTGTACAAGAAAAGACGGATATTGTAACAGATGGTCAAGGAAAGCTTGTTATCCCAGGAATGATTGATTGTCATCTTCATGGCGGCTATCACTTCGATGCAATGGATGCCGACAGCGATGCATTAGTGAAATTTAGTAACGATTTAATGAAAGAAGGTGTCACAACGTTCTTCCCAACGACGATGACACAATCTATTGAAAATATTACGAAAGCATTAGAAGCGTGTAAGGAAGCGAAAGAAAAAGGTGCACACTTTGAAGCTATTCACTTAGAAGGACCATTCGTGAACTACGATTGGAAAGGTGCACAACCAGGAGAGTACGTAATTAATCCAGATGTAGCACTATTTAAGAAATGGCAAGAAGCTTCAGGTAATTTAATTAAATTAGTAACATATGCACCAGAAACAGAAGGCGCAAGAGAATTAGAAGCGCATTTTGAAGAAACAGGTGTAATTGGTACATGTGGTCATACAGGTGCATACTACAAAGACTTAGTAGGACGAAACATTAAGCATGGTACGCACTTATTTAACCAAATGCGTGGGTTACATCACCGTGAACCTGGTGTTGTTGGATATGTGTTATTAACGCCTGGTGTGAAAGTAGAAATCATCACAGATGGCATTCACGTATGCCCAGAAATGGTGAAATTAGCATATAAAATGAAGGGTGCAGAAGACATCCTTGTTATTACAGATGCAATGCGTGCGAAAGGTCTAGAAGAGGGCGAGTACGAATTAGGTGGTCAGCCAGTATTTGTCAAAGACGGAAAAGCAACATTAGCAGACGGAACACTTGCAGGAAGTGTGTTAACAATGGACGCAGCGTTCCGTAATGTGATTGAATTCACAGGATGTACGATTGAAGAGGCAGTATTAATGACATCAGTTAACCAAGCGAAGCATTTTGGTTTTGACAATAAAGGAACATTAACAGTAGGTAAAGACGCAGATTTCGTATTAATGACAGAAGAGCTATACGTGCATAATACAATATGTCTAGGGAAAGGAATGAATGCATAATGATTAAAGTTATCGCAGTGAAGAACGCAGAGGAATTAGCGCAAAAAGCATATGAGAAAATCGTTTCTGTAATGGAATCAAAAAACGAGGTTACATTAGGATTAGCAACTGGTGGATCACCACTTGGTATCTACGCATTAATGCGTGAAAACAAGCCAGCTACAAGCCATGTAACAACAATTAACTTAGACGAGTACATTGGTTTAGAACCAACTCATGATCAAAGCTACCGCTATTTCATGAATGATCAATTATTTAATCACTTACCATTCAAAGCGACTTACGTACCAGACGGTATAGCAGCTGATTTACAAAAAGCATGTGGTGACTACGAAGCAATCATCGCAGCAAACCCAGTTGACTTACAGTTACTAGGTATCGGTGAGAACGGTCATATCGCATTCAACGAGCCAGGCACATCATTCGATTCTCCAACACAAGTAACTGGCTTAACAGAATCAACAATCAATGCCAATAGCCGTTACTTCGAGAAGAAAGAAGATGTACCAACAAGCGCAATTACAATGGGAATTGGCTCAATCATGAAAGCGAAAGAGATCTTATTAATCGCATCTGGTGAGAAGAAAGCAGAAGCAATTAAGCAAATGTTAGAAGGAAACGTAACAGAAGCTTGCCCAGCAACAGCTCTTCAACACCATGCAAATGTAACGGTAATCGCTGACGAAGCTGCATTATCACTTTGCCAAGACAAAAAAGAAGCACAAGCAGTTTAATATATCGAGAAACGCAAGGATGTTAGATCCTTGCGTTTTTTTATTTTTAGGTGTTGAAGCTTCCCATATATATGAAAGATAAATCGATTAGTCATTTGGCGGAATGTATTCGATGTATATTTCGTGTATAAGAGATTTCGATTGGAAAATAGATGTACAACTGTTAAAATGTATTTTCAGTATAATATTGGCAGCAAAGGTGGTGGCGTCAATGAAAGTAAAATGGGGAAGCGTTATACTATATGTACTTTGCCTTATTGCATTAGCTGATGATGTAGAAAAAATTATAGAGGGCACAGCGGCGTATTATAATTATATATTTGCTATTGTCATATCAACCTTATTTTTAGTTGAAGCGTATATGTATGTGAAAAAACGTCGCACACAAGAAGCATAAGAAATAGACCTCGCCTAGTTAGGTGAGGTCTATTTCAAGTATTGATTTCGATTTTGTGGATAAGGGGAGTAATCTTGAAGAAAATCATTTATTATTGCTTGTCTTTTGTTAGCTTCCATATTTTCAACGACATAAAAAGTTAGCTTCGTTAGATCTTGAATATTCATATTAGCAGCGTGGAGACTTTATTTTCGTTTAATTTTAATTGTATTTGTATCAAGTCCTACTCGTTGTTTCAGTTCGTCGGTGATAGTGAGTGTAATAGTTTGTCCATTCTCTACGTTATCGAAAATATAATGGGATCCTACGACAACTGTTCCGGCAGACATATCGGTATTACTTGGTTTCGGATTAATTGCTGTAATGTGTTCGAAGTATTCACCACTAACGGCTCCGCTATAAGTAGAATCATATGGTAGGATCCCAACTGTTAAATCTCGTTGACTTAACACTACTTCAACTTTGTTATCATTGATTTCAATTGTACCTTCTTTTGGAATTAGTTGTCCGTTCACAGAGAATGTATAACTCCACAATAAGGCTTTTAATTCTTTTTGATCTGTAGGCGATAATTTTGTAGCTATCTTTTCGATTGCTTTTGTGTAGATTACGCTTCCTTTTTCTTCAAACTCTTTGGAAGTTTGAAGTGCCTCATTTTCCATTTTTAATTCTTCGAGCTGCTTTTCTAGCTCTTTCGTTTCACTTCCTGAAGCTTTTTCATTGCTACATCCGAAGAGAAGAGAAGTTAGGAGTATTGCTGTAGATAGTAGTAAAAGTTTCTTCATTAATCTGTCCTCTTTTTGTTTATTTTCGTTTAATCGTAATTGTTGTCGTCTCGAGTTCTAATCGCTGTTTCAATTCGTCGGTAATCGTGACGGTAATTGTATTTCCAGATTCCATATCTGAAAATACATGATAAATAGACGAAACAACAGTACCATCGCGTCCGCTTGTTTCGCTTGGTTTCGGTTCGACGTTGGTGATGTGCTTTTCAAAGCCGTCGCTAATAGTTCCTTTATTATGGATGTCTAGTGGGAAGACTGGTTCGTTTAATTGTCTAGAAGTTAGCTCTATCTCGATATTATCAGCGTCTACTTCTATCACCCCGTTCTTTGGAGTTGGTTCTTTATTGGCAGTGAGTTGATAGTGCCACGATAACTTTCCGAGTTCTTCCATCTCCTCTTTGTTTAGATTTTTAACCATTTCTTTTGCAAGCGTGGTGTACATAGAGATTTCTTCTTCATGAATTTTGTTGATGTCTGCTAGTAGGGATTCATTTCCTTGTGTGTTTTCTATTTCGTTGATTTTCTGTTCTAATTCTTTGATCTTGTTTTCGGCAGTTGCTAATTCTTCTGTCTTGGTATTTGTTTCGCTTGATGTGCCATCTTCACAAGCGCTTAGAAGGAATCCGACACTTAGTATGCTTGTGAAGAAGATAATGTTCTTTTTCATACAAACCCCCTCATTTTTCCAAATTATACAATATTAATTGTACAGTAATTATGTGAAACAGTACACATAATTTTGCAAATATTTTAGAAGGTAATATGATTTATGCTTGTATTTTGACAAAACTAAAATATAATGAATAAAGAAGAAAGATATCATTTTGCTTGCTATTATTTTATTTCGTACTACAATAGTAAATATGATTACAATAGATGGTTACGCTTACATTATAAATACTAGGGGAATGAAAGTTAGCAAATGAAGGGAGGACTGCTACAAATCATACGTGATTATGTAGCACTAACATGGTAATCGATAAAGAATCTCCGCTTCCGATTTATTATCAAATTCAAGAATCATTAAAAGAAAAGATAAAATCTGGGGAGCTTAGACCTGGGGACAAAATCCCATCAGAACATGAGTTATGCGAACAATTCAACGTTAGTCGGATGACAATCCGTCAAGCGATTAATAATTTAGTAAAAGAGTCTTACTTATACAGAAAAAGAGGGATTGGTACATTCGTTCAACAGCCGAAAGTAGAACAACGTCTTCAAGGCTTAACGAGTTTCACAGAAGATATGGAAGCGCGTGGCTTAACGCCAACGAGCATTCTTATCTCGTTTGAGGTTGTGGAATCGAAAAAGAGTGTAGCCGATGCATTAGCAATTGAAGAGGGGACACCGGTGTATCGTATTCACCGTAGTCGTCTAGCGAATGGAGAGCCAATCGCGCTAGAATGGGCGTATATTCCAGTAACGTTAATGCCGCACTTAACAGAAAGTGTTGTGCATCGCTCTCTATACAACTATGTAGAGAAAGAGCTAGGACTAACATTAGGACGCGCAACGCAAACGATTGAAGCGGCACTAGCAACAGAAGTAGAGGAAAAGTGGTTAGAGGTAGAGAGCGGCGATCCAGTTCTTATCGTTGAGCAGTGCTCTTATTTAACAGAGAATCAACCACTAGAACTTGTAAAATGTGTGTACCGCGCAGATCGTTACAAATTCATCACAAATATTGAACGTACAGACAACACTAGTCCGATGTAAGGATTAGTGTTTTTTTATTGAGTAGCGTGATAGCAGCTGAAAATTGTACGAAAGTGTTCAAATTTAGCAAAGAAAAAGCTACCCGTTACACACGAGTAGCTAAAATAATGTCAATCGCATCTTTGACAGAGGGAACAACATATTTTGTATGTTTCTTCACAGCATCATCGGCATTTTCCATTGCGAAGCTGTTCGGAATGACTTTAAACATCGGAAGGTCGTTATATGAATCACCAATGCAAGCCGTTTCTTCTGGCTTTAGGCCTAATGTTTCTAATAGCATCATGATGGAACCGCCCTTACTTACGTTAGCGGGAACGATGTCGAGACATTGCGGTGCAGAAATATAGGCGCTGATACGATCGCCAAATTGTGCCGAAATTTTCTTTTGTAAGGTAAATAAGTCTTCTGTTTCGCCACCGATGGCGAATTTGACTGGATGAATTGTGTTTCCAATTTCTTCGTATAATGTAGGTAATTCAATTGATGTTAAGTTCGCACGTTCTTCGATTTCTCGTACCAAATCACACTTCTTTTTGATATAATAAGTATTCGCATCCGAAATATAGACAACAAAATTATCGCCTTCTACAGCTTCGAGTAAATCAGCAAGAATATCTTGCTCAAATGCTGTTGCATGTAGCTGTTCATTCGTATGTGTATGAATAAACGCACCGTTTTGACTAATACGGTGAAAAGGTACATTTGTTTCTTGTAAGAGATGTGTAATTTCGTTATCAAGACGACCAGAAGCAAAGCATAGTGTTACGCCTTGTTTCACGGCAGTATGTAAGGCATCGATATCATGAGGAGAAATGGTGCCGTTATGTAGAATTGTCCCATCAATGTCACTTATAAATAGTTTAATCATTATCCACTACTCCTTTTTTGCAAAGTCACTCTCATTATAGCCTTCGTCTCCATCAATTGGCAATGAGTTGACATTGACGGGGAAGTGTGTAATTTGTAAGATAAATTCAGATAAATATAAGAGGTTTGTAGAGAGGAGGAAGTGGGATGTTAGATGGATATGTAGTGAAGAAAGTGTTGAATAATAATGTTATTATTGCGACGGATTCCTCGAAAGAAGAAGTTGTTGTGATAGGAAAAGGAATTGGATTCGGCCGGAAAACAGCAGACTTCATCGCGCATGAAAACGTCGAAAAAATCTTTATTTTGAAAAATGAACAAGAAAAAGAGCAGTATAAAATGCTGATGGGCCATGTTAGTGAAAAGTTGGTTGAGTTCATGAATGAAGTTATTTCATTTATTCAAGAATCAGTAGACAAGCCGCTAAATGAACGTATTCATATTGCGTTAACAGATCATATTGCGTTTGCGATTAAGCGTATTAAGACGGGAATGGCAATTAGCAATCCGTTTCTTGTTGAGACGGAAGCTTTATATCCAGAAGAGTATAAAGTTGCGACACGTGTTGTTAACATGATTCGTCAAAGGTTGAACATTGATTTACCGGAGGGAGAAATCGGCTTTATTGCACTTCATATTTATAGTGCTATGGCGGATGAATCCTTCACAGAAGTAAATAGGCATTCGCGTTTTATTGCAGAAATTGTAGATTTAATTGAAGGGGAATTAAACATTACATTGAAGCGTGATAGTGTTCATTATTTACGTTTTGTACGTCACTTATTATTTACGATTCAGCGTATGAAGACGGGTGAAGTAGTAGAAGAGCCAATACGAATTGGAGAATTATTGAAACAGGAATATCCAGAATGCTACTCACTTGCGTGGAAGATTATGAAGTTGTTGCAAAATCGTTTACGTATGGATGTGCCAAATGCAGAAGCGGTGTACTTAACGATGCACTTACAGCGTTTTGTAACAGGTAGACAAGAAAAGAGTGAAGGGAAATGAGTGATTATTGTCGAAAGTTGACGAAAAACATTCGTTTTTTCTTAAAAAGTAGTTGATTTTCTCGAAAAATAATCATATAATCAAACTTGTTCAATCACTGAAAATGCTTTCAATGATTTGACCGCTATTATCAAATATTTTTACGTGTTACTAACACATGTTAGGCATGAGTAAAGAAGAGCGTATGACAGAAGTCTATGTATATGGGAAGACGATATACATTGGAGTCATTTCGTACCCTTTTTTCTACTCATGCTTTTTTGTTTTGTGGCAACGCAATCGTTTGCGTTAATCTGCAATCCTTTCGTTACTGGCATGTGTGGGAAAAGAAGAATGAAGGAGATAATCAAGGGCAAGATACTGTATATGTAGACTGCATTTATTCTCTTTTCTCTGTCATTATTGAAAGGCTTTTCACCATAGAAAAAGGAGGAAATACAATGTTTAAGAAGATTTTTGGTGTTCTTCAAAAAGTAGGTAAAGCATTAATGTTACCTGTAGCAATCTTACCTGCAGCTGGTATTTTACTTGGTATTGGTAACGCATTACAAAACCCTGATGTACTAGTGAAATTACCATTCTTAGATGTAGCTTGGTTCCAAACTGTAGCCAAAGTAATGGAACAATCAGGCGGAATCATTTTTGATAACTTATCGTTATTATTCGCAGTTGGGGTAGCCGTTGGTCTTGCTGGCGGTGAAGGGGTAGCAGGTCTTGCTGCTATCGTAGGTTTCTTAATTATGAACAAGACAATGAGTGTTTTCCTAAGTGTTGGCGATCATGTTGTTCTTGATACAGCAAATAACACAGCGAAATTTACAGATCCAGCATATGCGTATGTATTAGGAATTCCAACGTTACAAACAGGAGTATTCGGTGGTATTATAATCGGTTTAGTAGCAGCTTATTGCTATAACAAGTTCTTCCGTATTGAATTACCATCGTACCTAGGATTCTTCGCTGGTAAGCGCTTCGTTCCGATTGCAACAGCAACGTTAGCAATTATCGTAGGTATTATTATGTGCTTTATCTGGCCAACTGTACAAGATGGCTTAAATACATTCTCTAGAAGTATGATTGATGCGAACTTAACAGTAGCAGCATTTATCTTCGGGGTAATCGAACGTGCGTTAATCCCGTTCGGATTACATCACATTTTCTATGCGCCGTTCTGGTTCGAGTTTGGTTCTTACACAGACTTAGCTGGTAACATTGTACGAGGAGACCAAAAAATCTTCTTCGCACAATTAAAAGACGGTGTGGAATTAACAGCTGGTACGTTCATGGTAGGTAAATTCCCATTCATGATGTTCGGTTTACCAGCAGCAGCATTAGCGATGTACCATGAAGCAAAACCAGAAAACAGAAAAATGGCAGGTAGTATTCTTGGAGCGGCGGCATTAACGTCATTCTTAACAGGTATTACAGAGCCACTTGAATTCTCATTCTTATTCGTAGCACCAGTATTATTCGGTATTCACACAATCTTTGCAGGTCTATCATTTATGACAATGCAGTTATTAAATGTAAAAGTTGGTATGACATTCTCAGGTGGTCTAATTGACTTCCTATTATTCGGTGTTCTTCCAAACCGTACAGGATGGTGGTGGATTATCATCGTGGGTCTATGCTTAGCTGTAATTTACTACTTCGGATTCCGCTTTATGATCCGCAAGTTTAACTTAAAGACGCCAGGTCGTGAAGATGCAACAGCAGATGTAGCAGACGGCGCAGCAGCAGATACAGATGAATTACCACACGAAGTATTAGCGGCATTAGGTGGACAAGCAAACATCGCATCATTAGAAGCATGTATTACTCGCCTACGTGTAGAAGTAAAAGAGAACGGTAATGTTGATAAAGACAAACTAAAAGCATTAGGTGCTTCAGGTGTCTTAGAAGTTGGTAACAATATTCAAGCAATCTTTGGTCCACGCGCAGAAACAATTCGTGGTCAAATGAAAGATATTATGGAAGGTAGAACGCCGGCTCGTGTGAAAGAAGAGCCAAAGGCAGCACCAGCTCCAGTGAAAGAAACAAAAGAAAAAACAACAATTGTTTCACCAATTAAAGGGGAATTAAAATCAATTACAGAAGTACCAGACCAAGTATTCTCTGGTAAGATGATGGGTGATGGATTTGCTATCCTTCCAACAGACGGAACAGTTGTGTCTCCGGTAAATGGTGAAATCGTAAATATTTTCCCGACGAAGCATGCGATAGGCCTTATTGCAGAAGATGGGACAGAAATCTTAATTCACTTCGGTATCGATACAGTGAAATTAGGCGGCGAAGGCTTCGAAGCATTCGTTGAACAAGGTGACAAAGTAACACAAGGTCAAAAGTTATTACAAGTAGACCTTGAGTATGTAGGTGCAAATGCTCCGTCATTAATGACACCAATCGTCTTTACGAACTTACAATCAGGTCAAGAAGTTGTAATCAACAAAGAAGGCCAAGTGGAGTTAAAAGAAGAAGGTATTATTACAATTAAGTAATGAATATGGTACCTGTTATTCTAAAATGTTGAAGATGAATAATGGGGAATATAAGGTTTGAAAAAAGGTACGTTGCTCTTTCTAGAGTAACGTACCTTTTTTGTATATATTCTAGAAAAAACATTTACATAATTTTACAATGTGAGATAATAAAAACTAACTAGTCATTTTTTTTGAAGGAGGTAGAGATTTGAAAGTAGAGGTACTAAAAAATCGACATTTTTGTTTGTTTTTATTTTCTAGCTTCCTCTTATATTTGATAACCCAATTTTATTTTTTAGCACAAGTTTCATTAGTATTAGAGTTAACTGAATCCACTATTTTATTAGGTACAATCTTAATGGTGATGGCTATTCCTCGTTTAATTATCTTACCTATTGGGGGAATGTTGACAGACAAATTTAGTGAAAAGAAAGTTCTTATTGTAGGTTATTCTGCATTAATACTTATTCTAGCTGCATTAGGGGTAATAGAAAGATTGAATCAATTATCACTTACTAAGCTGTTCATTTTTGCAGGGTTGTTTGGTGTTTCGAGTGCTATTATCCTTCCGGCAACGTATTCGATTGTACCAAAATTGGTGAGTGATTCGAATTTACAAAGTGCAAATGCTTTAGTGCAATTTTTAAATCAATTATCTTTCTTTATTGGACCTGCGATTGCCGGAATATTACTAGGGATAGTTGCGGTGGATATTTTCTTTTTTGCGATGGGAGGGGTACTTTTAGCGGCCATTTTCTTACTATCTGGAATAAAAATAATAGATGATACTAATGCGGATACGAAGGATATGAATAAAGGGATGGTGAAAGGCTTTATAGATGTTTTGAAAAATAGAGTGATTATCATGCTTATTCTTTTTACATCTATATTAAATGTAGGTGTTATTGGACCACAACAAGTGGGGCTACCTGTTTTTGCAGAAAGTTATTTGAAATTGGATACGACAGGATTAAGTTACTTATTATCAACATTTGGTTTAGGTTCGTTAATGGGAGTTCTTATCGGAGGATTGTTACCTCGTAACAAAAATAACTTTGTAATCATGTCGTTCATCGCTGCTGTTTTTGGTGTTATATGGGGAGCATTTATTTGGACGAATAGTACATGGCTTGTATTTATTTTATTATGTGCATCGGGATTACTCATTTCAATTATTAATATACTTTTTATTACAACTTTGCAAACATCAACTCCAAAGCATTTGCTGGGTAGAGTAATGAGTTTGCTATTTATGGGTTCTACAGGATTGCAACCTATTTCCTACTTAATGACAGGGATTTTAATTGATTTAATAGGTTTGCAGAGGACATATAGTATAGCGGGAGCAATTATTGTTGTATGTTCTTGTCTATTTATGGCGATGTCAGGAGTCGAAAAAAGGAGAAAGGTTGGAATTGACATAAAAAGGTACAAGATATAATATTTGGTTATAGATAAAAAACTGACTGTGCAGTTTTGTTTAGAGAAAACGTGCATTGGTTGAGGAGATAAGGATGCCTAAAATTTCAGAAGCAAAGCGTATAGAACGAAAACAACTAATTTTAGAAAAAGCACTTGAAGTGTTTTCAGAAAAAGGATATTGTTCCACTTCGATAGATGATATTGGAAAGAAAGCGAATATTAGTAAAGGATTGATATATACCTATTTTAAAAGTAAAGAAGAACTCTTTTTAGAAATAGCGGAAAACTGGAATAGGATGCAACAACAAGGTAATGTTCCAGATAACGATATAAAGAACAGTGATGGATTAAAAATTTCTGATAAACTTATTATTCTATGGGATGAAATTGTTAATCAGTGGACAAGTGAGAATCTTATGTTTGCTAGAATTTTATACGAGTTTTGGTTCGAGTCATCGAAAATTCCAGAACTTCAACAAATTATGATGAAAAGGTCACAAGCGAGTTTGGGTCTTGTAGAGAAGATTATTCTAGAGTCTAATCCTACAATAGATCCTGCGATGTCTACTGCATTCTCGAGATTATGGTGGGCACAAATTGACGGATTAGTTGTATACTTTGTTAATCATGGGAAAGTACCAGATGAAGGTGAAATGTCCCGAATTAGAAGTATTATAAAACATATGAGTGAGTTTTTTGATAAATGATGTTCGTGATTTGAAAGGAGGTGATACAGATGGAAAAGCAACCAAAACAACCAAAACCATTAACAGCTGAAGAATTAAAACAACTAGAAGCAGATCGCAATGTAATCCGCTGCGTAATCCGCTGCTAGTAGTCTTTTTTTATAAGTTGTATTCCGAAAATTCAACTTATTAAACAAAGAAGGAGGGCGCAATCCTCCTTCTTTTAGTATAATGGGGTGGTTTCTTGTTAGCCATGTTTTTTATTCTTTTATTATATATTATTTTCATGGTAATTATACATGAGATTGGTCATGTAATAGCAATTTATATAATTGGTGGTCGGTTAAAGAGATTCGAATATTCCTTTTATTACATTAGAGGGATATTTGAATATCCTGATAATCTAACATTTAACAAATATTTTTTCTTTACTGCTAATGGGGTAATTATACAATTACTGGTGTCACTATTAGTTGTTTTTGGTGTACAGGATTTTAGGGTGAGCTCGTTAGCCTTCTTTTATTTGTGTGTAATTGCGATTAATTTAGTGCCATTGTCTATGACGGACGGGGCATTTATATTTAAAGCTTATCCTATTAGTAAAGTGAAAAAGGTATTATGGTTATCGGTAGGAGGCTTGTTCCTATTCTCTTTATTTGGGCTAGTACTTTTATGGGCTCAATATGATGTTGAGTTAGAGAATAAAATAGTCTTAACCTTTTTTTACATATTTATGTTAGTCATGTCTATTCGTAGAATATTTATCTTAAATACGGAGGAAGATTATGGAACATAGAAGATATGAAATTGTTAATCAAAATAGTGAATATTTATTTTTAAGAGATATCAGCAATAATACTTACTGCAAAGTAGACTATACGTATAGTGATGAGCATTGGCAAGCGTGGTCGATACATGAAGATAAGCCTTTCTTCAATTACATATTAGTAGATGATAAACCAGATACAGTCATTTTTGGAGTCCCTTTCAAGAATGGTAGTCGTGCTTCGACTTCAACGGCTGATAAATTTCCAACTATCTTAAGGCAAGCTTCATACAAATTACTACACCCTAATCAATATCCCGATTCTATTCCTCTAAATCTATTCCATCTTGATACGAGCAAATTAATTGAATGTGGAAAAATAATGGATGTAGGCAATGTCACAATGAATGGAAATCTTTCTGAAAGAGAATCGATTAGTCAAGTAACGAGTTATTGTGTAAAAAATTCTCTTCCGTTTATTTGTGTGGGTGGAGACCACTCTTATACATTTGATGTAGTAGCTTCATTAGAATTGCTTAATAAACCAATAGTTTTATGGGTTCTTGATGCTCATAATGACCTATATGGAAATGAAAGTCACTTAGATCATGGGAATGTGTTCTCTCATATCGCCAATCTTCCATTCATAAAAGCTATTGTTCAAGTTGGAAGTAGAGGATATCGAACAGTTGGACAAATAGTAGAACATCCAAAAGTTATTCAAATACCTAAAGCTCAATTTTCTTCAGAGTTAATGAAGCATTGGCTACAAGAATTTTCAGATTATGCGAATTATATATCGATAGATTTAGATTGTTTAGACCCACAGTTATTTCCCTATGTTGACTTTGGTGTACCTGGTGGATTTAGCAGGGCGGAGTTGTTATCGATTGTTGATATGATATTTAATGAAAATGGACAAGTTGTCGGTGTGGATATTGTAGAGGGAACAGAAGGTGGGAGTGTGATGAAAGGGGATTATGATATTCCGCTTGAAATCCTACTTTCTATTTTGAATCAATTTTTCATTCATCCTAAAAAAGAGGGGTTATATAAGAGTGACTACAGTCGAAAGGGTATTGAGTTTTGATTACTTTATGTCGTTGTCTAACATTATTAAGGAATTAACCTATTTTGGTGCGTACGATCCTATACAAGTTTGGGAAGGTTATTGTAAATATATTGAGAAATCAGAAAGTCATAAGCAAAAACCTATTCCCACTAAAGGTTTTCAGAAAATTAGTGGTTTTAGTTTAGAGGGGCTCCAAGAACTGTATAAGGAACGAGGTTTGGCGTTAGTATTAATGCATTATGGGAATTATCGTTATACAAAATCCACCATCCTTAATGCGATTATGAAAATTAAAGCAGAAAAGCCAGTGTTGTTAGTAGTGGATGAGGAATCTTACAAGAGTGAAAGTCAATTTGAAGTAATCGCTAAACTATATTCCGAATTAAATATACAGATGATTATAGCAGAAAATGCATCGAGTGGATTGCGTATTGCGAGACACCTTAAAAATGGAGGAATTGTAGTACTATATTTAGATGGTATGACAGGATACGGTAAAGATAAAAGTCCAATTCGTGTACCATTTATAAGCTCCGAGATTTCATTACGAAGTGGATTTTTTCGTCTTCTCGAAAAAACACAGGTGCCCGTCATAGGTGCAATATCGCCGACAGATGATGAGCTTCTAATTTCTTTGCCCATCATTTCTGATAAGTTTGAAGCAACAGCCTCATCACTAATGAGTTTTTTTAGACAGACGTTATTGGCAGATCCGTCTCAATGGAGGTTATGGTATAGGCACCATTTATTTGTTGAAGGATTACCAAATACGATGAATATGCAAAAAAAACCTAATACCACTACTTGGATATGTAATCAAGTTTCACCCAAAATAATGTTAGAAGAGGAGACAGGCGATGTCTATCAGTACATGGAAACTAATTGATGATCATATTGTAGTTGTTGATAAAAAGACAGGAACACCAACAGAGCTTAAACATTCTGTTATTGTCAAAGATTTATTGACGTATAAATATTGGGATTACTTAGCTTGGTCTGTGGCTACGTTAAGAGATAGTGAAGTACTTGCGGTAGGTTATGGGGCCGGTACATTTACACAGCTATTAACTAAATGGGGGATACCTTCAACTGGAGTAGGCATAGAAATAGATGAAAATTATAAAGAGCTGCATTCCTTGTATCCTAGCTATGAAGTGAAATACTCTGATTTTAGAAGTGGTTTAGCTGATATTAAATCGACATTTGATACGGTTATAATTGATGTATACGATGAAGATGGATATGTTGATGATGCATATGATGTAGAGTGGATGAAAACGTATCTTTCTTTAAGGAAGAAGAACGGAAGGGTTGTTTTTCATTGTATGGACTTACTTGCTACGCTTTTGGCGGCAGAAGTTCCACTACCTACAACTCCAACTATTTTGTCGACAATGCTTCATAGAATTCGCTCGGTGACCGATGAACCTGTATATATCGTACCACTATGGTCTAGCTATTTACTATGGATTGGACCTCCTCCTGAAAGAATTGAAACAAATATTCCTCATGTTCAGTGGTTAGATTCATTTCTGTGCTCCAGAATGAAATTAGTCGATGTGAGTGAAAGTAAGTCCATATTCTCTCGCCCTTGGACGTATACAAATATAGCGGAAGTTAACTCTAATGTACTTCTAGAATTAAAACAATCAGTTCCCGAATTGTTAGAACGATTCAATACTTTGGTGGAAGTAATGGGACCTGTTCTTCAGAAACCACCTACAGATGATCAAATATATAGCGCAATAAATAGTTTGCAAGGCTCTGCTCTTTGTGAAGCTAGAAATATTCATGCGCTAAGTTTTCTTTATGCTATGCTTGGTAATTGGCAAGATTCTTCCAAGGGACTTGAAGAGAAGAACCTTGAATTTTTAGGATGGCTAGAAGACTTTTCGTTGAAGAAGATGTAATGAGGATGCAGTTGTTAGTAGGGGAGAGTTTAATTAAATGGAAAGTAGATTTCTTTTTATATACAAGAAATCTACTTTCGATAATTGTGCTGAACTGTTTATGCAAATTGAGAAAAGAATCCTTTAAAAGATATAAATGTAATTTAATAGGAATAATTGGTTTATAATGGCGTTAAATGTGTATTTTTTGTGATAGAATAGCATTTTCATATTGCCAACTATTTTATTTCTGTATTATAATCAAGACCTAAGAAAGCACTTTCAACAAATTGGTGCACTTATTGTGGTCTATACATCTGAATGTATAGGGTAGTCTAACTACTTACTTCTTACGTGTTACTGATTCGATCAGGCATGAGTGAAGAAGAGCTTAAAATAGAAGGGATACGTGTAAGACAAACTGCGTATACTCTTTTTAGTAGTACTTATTATTAGTACTAAGCTCTTATTTACTCATGCCTATTTTGATTGTTGAGAGTGTAAATAAAACAATATTCAAGAGGAGGAAAACAAAATGCGCAGTCAAGTTTTCTCGTTTTTTCAACGTATTGGTAAGTCATTAATGCTACCAATCGCTGTTCTACCAGCTGCTGGATTACTTCTTCGTTTAGGCCAAGAGGATGTATTTAACATCCCATTCATGGCTAAAACTGGAGACGCAATTTTTGCTAACTTAGCACTAATCTTCGCAATTGGTGTAGCAGTAGGTTGGGCACATGATAACAGTGGTGCCGCTGCCTTAGCAGGTGCAGTTGGATACTTAATTTTATCTAATGGTTTAACAGCATTGAATGATACACTAGATATGAAAGTTTTAGGAGGTATCATTGCTGGTCTTGTAGCAGGTGCATTGTATAATCGTTTTTATGATATTAAATTACCGGATTATTTAGGATTCTTTGCAGGGAAACGGTTTGTTCCAATCGTTACAGCTGCTGCAACGATTTTATTAGCATTAATCTTTGGATATGTTTGGGCACCAATTCAAGCAGCGATTCATAATTTTGGTGAGTGGATTATTAGTTTAGAAGCAATTGGTGGAGCTGTATTCGGTACAGTGAACCGTCTATTAATCCCAATCGGATTACATCACGTATTAAATACGATGTTCTGGTTCGACTTCGGCTCATTTACAAGTGCAGCTGGTAATGTTGTCCATGGTGACATTGCTCGCTTCATGGCATTAGATCCAGAAGCAGGATTATACATGACTGGTTTCTTCCCAATCATGATGTTCGGTCTTCCAGCAGCAGGATTTGCGATGATCGCAGCAGCGAAGCCACAACATCGCGCACGTGTAAGTGGTATGATTATTTCATTAGCGTTAACAGCGTTCTTAACAGGTATTACAGAACCAATTGAATTCTCATTCATGTTCTTAGCGCCTGTATTATACGTAATTCATGCTTTACTAACAGGTTTATCATTCTTCATCACAATTTCTTTAGGTATTAAAGACGGATTCACATTTAGTGCAGGTGCAATTGACTATGTACTAAACTTCGGAATCGCAACAAAACCTTTATTATTAGCGCTTGTTGGTCTAGCATTCGGAGCAATTTACTTCGTATTATTCTATTTCGCAATCGTGAAGTTTAACTTAAAAACACCAGGTCGTGAAGATGACGCAGATGTGGAAGTTGATGGTGTATCTGCAGAAGAATTACCTGCAAACATCGTAGAAGCATTCGGTGGTAAAGAAAATATTTTAGTACTTGGCGCGTGTATTACACGTCTACGTATTGAAGTTAAAGACAAAGAAAATGTAGACAAAGATCGTCTAAAATCATTAGGTGCTGCAGGTGTGATGGAAGTTGGAAACAACGTTCAAGCAATCTTCGGTACTCGTTCTGACCAATTACGTGGTCAAATGGAAGCAGTAATGGCTGGTCGCACAGTTGTTGTTGAGAAAAAAGAAGAACCAAAAGCAGAAGTTTCTAAATCAGAAGCAAAAGCATCATTCGTTTCTCCAATTGAAGGAGAATTAAAACCAATTACAGAAGTACCAGACCAAGTATTCTCTGGTAAATTAATGGGTGATGGATTCGCAATCTTGCCAACGAACGGTACAGTTGTATCGCCAGTAAATGGTGAAATCGTGAATATCTTCCCAACGAAGCACGCATTAGGTATCGTAGCAGAAGACGGAACAGAAATCTTAATTCACTTCGGTATCGACACAGTGAAATTAAAAGGCGAAGGTTTCGAAGCATTCGTAGCCCAAGGCGACAAAGTAACACAAGGTCAACCACTTATTAAAGTTGACTTAGAGTACGTAGGAGCAAATGCACCGTCATTAATGACGCCAGTTGTCTTCACGAACTTACAACCAGGCCAAGAAGTTGTTATCAACAAACAAGGTCAAGTTGCATTAGAAGAAAAAGACATCATTACAATTAAGTAATGAAGAAAGACATCTCTAGCGATAGGGATGTCTTTTTTTCGTTATCATCTAGTTGGTTTTGGAAGATAGAGGACATTAGATGAACGGAACGGAGAGTGGTGACTCCTGCGGGAAAAGCGAGGAAAGGGAGACCCCGCAAGGCTTGCCGAGGAGGCTCGCTCTCGCCCGCTGAAAGCATCCACTCGGAGTGCAGTGGATGTGTCCCTCACGCTTTTTCTATGTAACAGGTAAAAATATCCATGATAGGTGGATATTTATTCAAAATCCAATGAAAATTCATTGAAATGACGGACAAATTTCGTTATAATAAGATATATCTGTACAAACGGAATAAATATTTTATGTGTTACTGATTCGATCAGGCATGAGTAAAAACTAGAAGAGACAATGCGTGCAGCTGTATATGTAAGCGTGTTAGTAATTGCCTTATCTTTTCTTTACTCGTGTTTTTTTTATGAAAAAATGTCGAATTATGTCGGGGTTTTTCATAAATAAGACAAAAAATGTTTACAATATAAGAGGAAGGTGTGGTTGACGATGCCCAACCTTTTATATAAAATGTACAGTGATAGACTATTTGTCTATACGACTAACTATGTATAAAAATTTATTTACATAAAAGGAGAATGATTATTATGGAAAAAACTTTCAAAGTAACTGCAGACTCAGGTATCCACGCTCGTCCAGCGACAGTATTAGTAAACACAGCAAGCAAATTCGGTGCTGATATTAACTTAGAATTCAACGGCAAAGCTGTTAACTTAAAATCAATCATGGGCGTTATGAGCCTTGGAATTCCTCAAGGAGCTGAAATCAAAGTTACAGCTACTGGTGATGATGCAGAAGCTGCATTAAACGCTATCCAAGAAACTCTTAAGAACGAAGGACTAGGTGAATAATGTTTAACATTAAAGGTATTGCTGCATCAAGCGGTATCGCAATTGCAAAAGCATACCGTTTAGAGAATCCAGAACTAGTTATTGAGAAGAAAGCTGTTTCTGATGCTGCGGCTGAGATTGCACGTCTTGAAGACGCTATCGCAAAATCACACGTAGAATTAGAAGCTATCCGTAATCACGCTAACGCTGAGTTAGGTGCGGACAAGGCTGCTATCTTCGAAGCTCATTTATTAGTATTAAATGATCCAGAATTAGTAAACCCTGTTAAAGATAAAATTACATCTGAAAATGTAAACGCTGAATTTGCGATGAACGAAGTTGCACAAATGTTCGTTTCAATGTTCGAGTCTATGGACAATGAATACATGAAAGAGCGTGCAGCTGACATTCGTGACGTAACGAAGCGCGTATTAGCACACATTTTAGGTGTACACTTCGCGAACCCAGCGACAATTTCTGAAGAAGTAGTTATCATTGCAGAAGACTTAACACCATCTGATACAGCTCAGTTAAACCGTAAGTATGCTTTAGGTTTCACAACTGACATCGGTGGTCGTACGTCTCACTCTGCAATCATGGCTCGTTCATTAGAAATTCCAGCAGTAGTAGGTACGAAAGAAGTAACTTCAAAAATTGAAAACGGTGTAATGGTCATCGTTGACGGTTTAGATGGCGAAGTAATCGTTGACCCAACGGAAGACGTAATTCGTCAATATGAAGAGAAAAAAGCGAAATTCGAAGCGCAAAAAACAGAGTGGGCGAAGCTAAAGAACGAACCAACTGTATCGAAGGATGGTCAACATGTTGAGCTAGTAGCAAACATCGGTACACCAAACGACGTAGAAGGTGTAATGAACAACGGTGGTGAAGGTGTAGGTCTTTACCGTACGGAGTTCTTATACATGGGCCGTGACAACTTCCCAACAGAAGAAGAGCAATTCGAAGCGTACAAAGCTGTATTAGAAGGCTTATCTGGTAAGCCAGTTGTTGTACGTACATTAGATATCGGTGGCGACAAAGAGTTATCATACTTACACTTACCGAAAGAAATGAATCCATTCTTAGGTTACCGTGCAATCCGTATGTGCTTAGACCAACAAGATATCTTCCGTACACAATTACGTGCATTATTACGTGCATCTGTATACGGCGACTTAAAAATCATGTTCCCAATGATCGCAACACTGGACGAGTTCCGTGCAGCGAAAGCGGTACTTGAAGAAGAGAAAGCGAAGTTAGTTGCAGAAGGTACACAAGTATCTGATTCAATCGAAGTTGGTATGATGGTTGAAATTCCAGCTTCAGCAGTAATCGCTGACTTATTCGCGAAAGAAGTAGACTTCTTCTCGATTGGAACAAACGATTTAATCCAATACACAATGGCTGCTGACCGTATGAATGAGCAAGTATCGTACTTATACCAACCATATAACCCAGCGATCTTACGCTTAGTTAAAATGGTTATCGATGCTGCGAATAAAGAAGGTAAGTGGGCTGGTATGTGTGGTGAGATGGCTGGTGACGAATTAGCTATCCCATTATTACTAGGCTTAGGATTACATGAGTTCTCAATGAGTGCAACATCAATCCTACCTGCACGTACACAAATCGCAAAACTTTCGAAAGTTGAAATGGAAGAGTTAGCTGCTAAAGCACTTAACATGTCAACGGCTGAAGAAGTTGTAGAATTAGTAAAAAGCATCTAATCATGCTTGAGAAAGACACCTCTGATGAGGTGTCTTTTTTATGGTTGAGGTAAGTGAGTTTTTTGTAGGATTTTATCTGAACATAGTGAGATATGAAGAAAATAAAATGTGTCAAAAAACAACAAACAAACGATTTTGATAATAGATGGATCTTTCTTGTATGATAAAAAATACTTCTATAGTACTATGGTAATAAACATCGATGAAAAGTCAGTGTTTACACGTGTGCTTTTGTAACAAATATTTCGGAAATTATAGAGATAAAAAGTAATTAATGGAAAAATAATACTTTTAATAGTTAGAATTCGTAATAAAAAAGAACTATTCGACATTTTTCTTTACAGGAATGTTACAAGTTTTTCTTCTGTGTAACGAATTTATCCTTTATTATTCAATAGAAGTTTGATAAAATAGTAGATAGATAAAGTAATCATTTTCTTAGGGATAATGTGTAATATTTGGAAATTAACTTTTAAAATATTGTTGTTACATATTAGAGAAAATAAAAAAAAGCTAGAGGGTAAAGGTGTAGATGGATGAAATTTAAAATTCCTATTATTGCTGCCGTTGTGTCGTTTGGGGTATTGGGGGGAGTAGCTGGTGCTACGTACTACAATCATACAGCAGAGCTAAACCAAGAATTAGATACATATGTTCTTCAAGGAACAACATTTGAAGGTGTTGATCTGAAAGGAAAGACGCGTGAGGAAGTCGAGCAAATTGTTCAAGCTAAGGTCGATGAGTGGAATGCAACACAATTAACGCTTACTTTAAATGGTCAAAATAAGACGCTCACATGGGGAGACTTAGGTGTTAGCTATGAAGGAACAGCAATTGCTGATGACATCTTTAGTGGCCAAGAGGCTAATTATGGTGACCGTGTTGATATGAAGAAAGAAGCAGAATCAGGTGTACGAACACGAGTGTATAACTTGAAGCAAGTATTCTCTCCTGAGAAGTACGATGAAGCGTTACAGTCAGATTACAACAAACCATTAACTCAACCGAAGAATGCTTCTGTATATATGGCAGGTAGCCAAAAGCAAATTACACCAGGGAAGAATGGTGTGATGGTTGATAAGGAGAAGTTAAAGGGGCTTGTAGAAACTGCGGTAGTAGAGAAGCAAGCGACAGTAACGGTTCCAACGAAAGAATTTGCGCCAAAGCGTACGACAGAAGATGTACAAAAGATGGATTTCAGTAAGACGGTTGCCGGGTTTGGATCACCGATGACAGGACGTGAAGGAAACACACGTTTTAATGTAGAGCGTGCGGCAAAAAGTATAGATGGTACACTTCTTGAACCAGGTGAAGTATTCAGCTTCAAAGGAGAAGTTGGGCATGCGAACAAAGCGAATGGATACAAGGAGTCAACTGTATACGTGAACGGAGAATTGTCGACAGATTATGGCGGAGGAATTTGCCAAGTGTCGAGTACGTTATATAATGCTGTACTAAATGCTGACTTAGATATTGTTGAACGTGTGAATCATAGTCGTACAGTGGGGTATGTACCAATCGGGTTAGATGCGACAGTTGCAGATTACGGTCCAGACTTCAAATTTAAGAATTCACTAGATTATCCGTTATATGTTCAAGCAATTCCATCAGGAAGTACATTAACTATTAATTTATTAGGAAAAGAAGCAACAGGAAAACAAGTTACACTTACATCAAAAAAAGATAGCGAAACAGATACACATATTAAAGCATCTGCATATAAGACAGTGAAACAAAATGGTAAAGTAATTGTGGAGAACAAATTGATTGGTCGAAGCACATATAAGAAATAAAAGCCTAGACAATAATTTGTTCAAAATTAGTAACTGGCATAGCAATAATATAGGTTCATAATAGAAAAATCCCCCTTTCTCAGAGGAGAAAGGGGGATTTTTCTATTATGCGACAAGGCTTGACTCTTTTTTTCTTTTTTAAGAAACTAAGCGCGATATTACGTACTTCACAATCGATGAGTAAAACAAGTCCTACATCACTGAAGTAACATATAACTGTAGATAAAACTACGGCAACGGAGAACATGTCATAATCACCTTCTATAATTGCATTGCCAAGCACGATTGTCACAAAGGAAATGACAAACTTGAGACAATATTTTCTATAAAAAGATAGGAAGCCTTTTTCATAATTTTATTTGTATTCATATCTATATCGTTCTAAGTAATAAGAACTATTTTATAATCCATAAACTCGATCCCCAGTGAATGAGAACGTATAGCAGGGAGTATCACAAGTATAGGTACCTTCAGATAGGTAAAAGGTTTGGTCTTATTTCGACAAAATAGGACAATATTTTCATTTTTTGTGAACAATGCGAAAATAAGAAAAATGTTATGAAAATAAGTGATATAATGAACAATGTTTTTGCACTAGTTATATTGAAGTTTTATTTTCTAAGGGTATTGTACTAAAGGTAATCAAGCGTGCAATTCATACATAAATGGTGGGGTTATCTTTTGTAACGAAGATATAAAGGGGAGAAATGAATGAAGAAGCTACAGACAAAGATGATACTTATTTTCACAGCACTTGTGGCAATTTCGCTTGTTACGACACAAGTTGCTCTTTTTATACAAGTGAATAATAAGTTACAAGAAGGCGTCAAGACAGAATCACAATTGATTGTGAAGAATATTTCTGAACAGTTAAATTATACATTATCAACAATTGATATTGATATTGCACGATATGTTGAGTCTGAAATAATCAGAACAGCATTTAAAGATGAGACGAAAGAAACAGCAAAAGAGAAAATAATGGATGAATTCGAAATATATGCGGATAAGTATCAGCATATTGCTTCGATTTATATGGGAACGAAAGAGAAAGCTTTCATGACTTCATATGATCGTGGAAGAAGTCATCCTGCAGATTACGATCCGACATCACGTGATTGGTACAAAGATGCACTGAAGGCTGGTGGAAAGATCGCATGGGGAACACCTTATGAGGACGTTGCATCGAAAGAGTTAGTTGTAACAGCTTCACGAGCAATTATGTCAGCAGATGGAAAAGAAGTATTAGGTGTTATTGCGGTAGATTGTTCGTTAGCTGGTATTCAAACGATGATCAAAGAAATGGATATCGCACACGGTGGACAAGCATTTATTATTGATTCTGTGAATAAAGCAGTTGCATATCCAGAGAAGAATGGACAAGATGTAGCAGGAGAACCACTTGTACAGGCATTACAGAATAGTAAGAATGCCATCTTTAAGAGCCAATTAAATGATAAAGAAGTGGAAGTACACACTCTTCATTTAGACAAGTATGGATGGAATATTGGGGTTATATACCCAGTAGAAAAATTACAAGAAGCATTAAATGAGTTTAAGATAATTTCGGTTATCATTGGAGTGGTTGCGTTACTAATTACAACAGCAATTGTGTATTTTGTAGCAATCCGTATTGCCAAACCAATTCGTACGTTAAGTGAAGAAGTAGAGAAAATGGCAGATGGTGATTTAACCGTACGTCTAGAGAGTGAATCAAAAGATGAAGTTGGACAACTGACAAGGAATTTCACGGACATGGTAGAACAAATGAATGAAATGGTTCGTTCAATTCAACAAAATGTTAGCAGTGTAGAAGATGCATCGGGACAAGTATCTAACTTAACGCAGGAAACAATTGCAACAAGTAAAGAAATCGCAAGCGCGATGGATAGTGTGGCAAATAATGCGACGCATCAAGCGAATGAAATCGAAGGTATTTTAGGTCGTATGGAGCGTATGTCGCAATCGGTAACAGGTGTAAATAACTCGGTGATTTCAATGGATAAATTATCGTCAGAAGTAGATATGTCGTCACAAGAAGGGATGAACAAACTACGTGAGTTAAGTGCAACATCTCGTGAGGCGAATGGACAATTACATGAAGTAGAGAATGTCATGAATCAATTAGTAGAACGTGTTCATATGATTAGCAATGTAATGGAAACAATCCGTTCTATTTCGGATCAGACGAACCTTCTAGCATTGAATGCAAGTATTGAAGCAGCGCGTGCTGGCGAACATGGAAAAGGATTTGCTGTTGTAGCGACAGAAGTACGTAAGTTAGCAGAGCAGTCGAAAGAAGCAACAGAACATGTAAGCATAACGATTAAAGGTATTCAAGAAGAAACGAAAAAAGCAGTAGAAGCAATGCAACATACACGTGAGATGGCAGATGAACAACAACAATCTGTTGGGAATACAGAGCAAGCATTCCAGTCGATTATTGCTGCATCAGAGCGTCTAACGGAATCTGTTCAAGAAGTAACGAAAGAAGTAGATAGTATCGCTGAAGAGCAAGAGGCATTTGCCGGAGTAATTCAAGTATTTGCAGCGGGAAGCCAAGAGACAGCAGCTGCATCAGAAGAAGTAAATGCATCAACAGATGAGCAATCAACGTATTTACAACATGTCATGACAACATCAGAGAACTTACAAGAAGAAAGCAAGAAGTTAAAAGAGTTAGTAGAGCGTTTTCGTGTGTAAGGAATGAGACAAGAAAGGAGGACTGAAATGGTCTTCCTTTTTTCTCATAGATTGTGCTGGAGAGGTTAAGAATGTCGAATTTTGACCGATATATATAATATTATTAATCAGAATTATTTTTCCGCACAGCAGGAGGATGACAGATGAAGAAAATTCAAACGAAAATGATGCTTTTTTTCACATTACTAATGGCGGTCTCGCTTATTGCGGCACAAACAGTGACGTACATACAAGTAAGTCAAGATCGTACAGAGAAAATTGAAGATGATGCACATTGGTATGTATTAGAAGTGTTAAAGAAAGTTGAAAGCGTATTTAAAGATAAAGAAGTTGATATGACACGTTATGTGCAATCGGATGTCATGCAGCGAGCAGCAAGAGAGAATGCAAGTGAGGAAGATAAGAAGAAGTTAACAACAGAATTACGCTTATACAAAGAATTACATCCAGAAGTGCTTGCTGTATATATGGGCAAGCCGAACAAAGAATCTTTTGCTTCTGATGCAGAAGGAGAAGAAGTGACGAATTATGATCCAACTGTCAACGCGTGGTATACGAAAGCAATGGAGAAGCGTGGGCAATTCATATGGAGCGAACCTTACAAAGACTCAGTGTCTGGAGAAATGATTATTACAGGTTCCAAAACAATTATCGATTCCGATACATATGCTGTGACGGGTGTCGTAGGAATGGATATTCCATTAGCGACGTTTAATCAATATTTACAAGACTTAGAAATTGATTTCGGTGGTCAAGGATTTATATTAGATGCACAAAATCGAGCGATTGAGTATTTAGATAAAGATGGGGAAGATGTTTCGAACGAACTTATTGTTCAAGAAGCAAGCAAGCGAGTAGAAGGTGTCTTCACACATGAAGTAGATGGAAAAGAGATGAAAGTCTATCATTCTATGCTTGGGAAGTTAAGGTGGAATATTGGTATAATGTTCCCTGTAGAGAAGTTAGAGGAAGAGTTAACGAACATGCGTAATACGACGCTTATTGTGTTATGTCTAGCAGTAATTGTTACATTAGCAATTGTATATGTGATTGCGAGAACCATTGCACGTCCAATTCAACAGTTAAACAAAGAAGTACAAAAGGTAGCAGAAGGGGACTTAACGGTTCGAATTCAGTCTAAGCGAAAAGATGAAGTTGGTCAGTTAACAGAGAACTTCAATCATATGGTAGAAGAGATGCATGGTATGGTGCAAACAATTGAACATAGTGTAACGAATGTCCAAGAAGCATCAAACGGTGTCCATCATTTAGCACTGGAAACAATCGCAACAAGCAAAGAAGTTGCAAGTGCGATGGATAGCGTTGCGAATAATGCAACAGACCAAGCCAATGAAGTAGAAACAATCACAGAGAAAATTGAACGCATTAGCGGATCTATTGCCGATGTGAATGTATCAATTGGATCGATGACGCATTTATCAAATGAATCGGATAGCGTTTCACAAGCCGGTGTAAGTAAGTTGGGAACGTTACGCAGTGCATCAGATGTATCGAATACACAACTGCAAAGTGCAGAAGCTGTTATGGGTGAACTGGTAGAACGTGTTCGATTAATTAGCGATGTTATTGGTACAATTCGTTCCATTTCAGATCAAACGAACTTACTAGCGTTAAATGCAAGCATCGAAGCGGCACGCGCTGGTGAACACGGAAAAGGATTTGCTGTCGTTGCCCAGGAAGTACGCAAACTAGCAGAACAATCAAAACAAGCAACAGAGCACGTAGCAGGAACGATTAAAGGTATCCAAGAAGAAACACAAAAAGCAGTAGAAGCAATGACGCAAACACGTCAATTAGCGGATGAACAGAAGCAATCATTAACAGAGACAGAAGACGTATTCTTAGTTATCACATCAATTGCTGAGCAAGTACGCTTATCAATTGCGGATATTTCAACGGCAATGAACAATATTGGTAACGAACAAGCTGCATTCGGTGAAATTTTACAAGAATTTGCGGCAGGAAGCGAAGAAACAGCAGCGGCATCTGAAGAAGTAAATGCATCAACAGATGAACAGTTACAACATTTACAACAAGTAGTCGAAACGTCGGAACAACTAATTGAGCAAACGGATGAATTACGAGAATTAGTGAAACGTTTCAATATATAAGTAGAGAAGCCTGCGGGAATTTCAATCCTGCAGGCTTTTTTTGATGTCGAGCAAGTGGTATGTAAGGTTGTACGCTTCATTTTGTAAGAAAAGAGGAAGAATAGCACTTGTAGAAAAGTAATTATTTTGCATATATAAGTCCCATTTCTTATTTTATTTGGAAAATAAGGTAAACTACTTCCCATATATTGCCGATATACATAGTGGTTATGTTTCATAATTACTTTGTCAAATAGTGGGGGACGGCAGATGAAAAAAATACAATCAAAGATAACGCTCATTTTTACATTACTTATGGCGGTTACGTTTACAATAGTACAGCTTATTACTTATATGTTGGTTAGTGACCAACGTGAAGTAACGATTGAAAAAGATGCCAATCAGCGTGTGCAAGAATTAGTGACAGCGATTGAGGAAAAATTCACAGCGAAAGAAGTAGAATTCATTCGCTATTCAAAAGATGATGTGTTAGAAAACGCTCTCAAAGCAGATGCGACAGAAGAGGAAAAGAAAAAGTTAGTACACGATTTCAAAGTGTATGCAGATTTGCATCCCGAAATTCTATCGTTATATGTAGGGAAGGGTGACAATAGTTTCATAGATGCAAAAGAAGGTCTTATTAACTACGATTCAACAAGTAGGGAATGGTATAAGCAAGCAATGGATAACTCGGAGAGAATCATCTGGAGTACTCCTTATGAAGACGAAGAAACGAAAGAAATAATCATTACAGGATCTCAAAAAATTATTGATCCAAATACGCAACAAGTTCTTGGTGTAATGGGGATGGATATTTCGCTAGATATGCTAAAGGCATATGCGGAAAAGGTAGACGTTGGTTTTGATGGACAAATATTTATGTTAGATAGCTCGAATAAAGCAATTATTTATCCAAACAAAGATGGACAAGATGTCTCAGGCGAAGCGATTGTACAAGAAGTGAACAAAAAAGTAGATGGCGTATTTACTCATGAATTAGATGGTGAAGAAGCGCGCGTGTATCATTCAGATTCTGGTAAGTTAGGATGGAAGGTAGGTATTATTTTCTCTGTTGAAAAATTAGGGGCAGAGTTGATGGGTATTCGTGACGTAACAAAGCGTATTGTCATTGGTGCAATCCTTCTGACAAGCGTAATTGTATTTATGTTCGCAAAAACAATTGCACGCCCGATTCAACGATTAAATAAGGAAGTACAGAAAGTAACTGAAGGCGATTTAACTGTTCGTATTGAATCGAAAGCGAAGGATGAAGTCGGTCAATTAACGAGGAACTTTAGCCACATGGTCGAAGAAATGCATGGTATGGTACAGACGATTGAGCATAGTGTGACGAACGTACAAGATGGATCAAGTGGTGTCCATCATTTAGCGGCAGAAACAATCGCATCTAGTAAAGAAATTGCGAGTGCAATGGACGGCGTTGCAAAAAATGCAACAGAACAAGCCAATGAAGTAGAAACAATTACAGAGAAGATTGATCGTATTAGCGGATCAATCGCCGATGTGAACGTATCGATTAGCTCGATGACGCATTTATCGAACGAATCTGACAGTGTATCACAAGCTGGTGTAAGCAAGCTAGCAACATTACGTAGTGCGTCAGACGTATCGAATACACAATTGCAAAATGCAGAAAGTGTTATGGTAGAACTAGTAGAGCGTGTCCGATTAATTAGCGATGTAATTAATACAATTCGTTCCATTTCGGATCAAACGAATTTACTAGCGTTAAATGCAAGTATCGAAGCGGCACGTGCAGGTGAACATGGAAAAGGATTCGCTGTTGTTGCCCAAGAAGTACGCAAACTAGCAGAACAATCAAAGCAAGCAACAGAGAACGTAGCAGGAACAATTAAAGGTATTCAAGAAGAAACACAAAAAGCAGTAGAAGCAATGACACAAACACGTCAATTAGCAGATGAACAGAAGCAATCATTAACAGAGACAGAAGAAGTCTTTCTTGTTATTACATCGATTGCAGAACAAGTTCGCCTTTCTATTACCGATATTTCAACATCGATGAACCATATTGGAGAAGAACAAGTAGCGTTCGGTGCAATTTTACAAGAATTCGCAGCTGGAAGCGAAGAAACAGCAGCTGCATCTGAAGAAGTGAATGCATCAACAGATGAACAGTTACAACATTTACAGCAAGTAGCCGAAACGTCGGAACAACTAATTGAGCAAACAAATGAATTACGAGAAGTAGTGAAGCGTTTCAATATATAAGAAAAGAAGCCTGTGAGGGAATTAGATACCTCGCAGGCTTTTTGTATCGGTAGAAGCATAGAGTACATCGGCACTCAATCTCCAACAATGCGATCTGCACAGATTCAGCCATATTTTTAGCTTCAATAATGATAGCTGTTAATCCTTCCTCTGAATAGGTAGTATGGCTCTCCCCTTTCTCCCAGTAGACAGCTTCCTGATTTGTTCGTCATTCGCACCGCTTACGATTCCACTTCCTTCTAAGACGAGAAACAGTTGTAAAACCACGGCTTCGTGTTAATGAAAGGTTTGAAAAGCAGCAATATGCTTACTTATTTCTTGCTTGAACGTATATTGTTTCATAAGTAACTTCTTTCTTTTCGACAGTAACGCATATTTTACAATTTATTGACGGTTTTTTCGATATTTTTAGAAAATAACAAACATATAAGTGGTGAAAGTAGGAATGAATGTTTATAATAGGAAATAATTTAGTGATTTTATATGACATAAGACCTATTAATTTGACGTCTAGAGGTGAAAGTGATGAAAACATTGCAAGCAAAGATGATATTTTTCTTTACATTATTTGTCGGAATCGTATTAATTTCTTCTCAACTAGCTTCTTATTTGTTAGCAACTACACAAGCAGAGAAGCATGTTGATAGAGAAACAAAAGCCATTGTACATGATGTAACTCAATTTGTTGAAAATGAATTACATAATGTAAATATGGATTTGCAGCAATATGCAAAAAGTGATCTTATTCATCGGATTTTTGAAACAGAAAATATAGATGAAGCGAAAGGGAAATTAGTAGATGATTTTCAGTTATATGCGAAGTTACATGCATCTGTTGAGTCTATTTATGTAGGGACGAAGGGCGGGGAAACATTAACTTCATTGAATACGTGGAGTAATCAGGGGCCAGGATATAACCCAATTGAAAAAGAGTGGTATACGGAAGGTGTGAAAGAAGGCGGGAACGTTTGGAGGAGCCAACCGTATAAGGATACAGTAACGGGAAATATGGTTATTACGAATTCTATCGCAGTGCATTCTCCTACAACTGGTGACGTAGTAGGGGTAGTAGCGGTTGACTTATCTGTAGACTATTTTAAACAAATTATGAAGAGCATGAACATTGCATATGGTGGACAAGGATTTATTCTTAGTAATAATCATATTGCCTTTACATATCCAGGGAAAGATGGAGAAGATTTATCCGGTGATCCACATGTTCAACAGATGAACGCAATGGATGGATCATTTGAAGGGACATTAGAAGAAGAGAAAGTAAAGTATTACTACGCAGGTACACCACTAGGGTGGACAGTAGGTGTTGTATATCCGATAAATGAATTAATGGCAGAAGCAGTGGAGTTCCGCACAATTTCTATCCTAATGTTTGTTGCTTCTGTTGTTGTTACGATTATTATTGTATACGTAATTGCACGACGTATATCAATCCCAATCCGCCGTTTGCGAAATGGAGTGTGTAAAGTAGCGGAAGGTGATTTGACAGTGCAGCTTGAAAGAGCCAAAAGTCAAGAACTTAATCAGCTAACGACAGCATTTAATGACATGGTAGTGCAAATGCGCAACATGGTTGGAGCCATTCAAACAAACGTTGTGACAGTACAAGATGTATCGAAAAAAGTATCTGTGTCTGCACAGGAAACCATTTCTTCTAGTAAAGAGGTGGCAGGTGCAATGGAAAGTGTGGCAGGACATGCCACGAAGCAAGCTTATGAAATTGAAGGCATCATGATTCAAATAGATAACATGGCAGATTCCATTACCGATGTGAATACATCCATGTTATCGATGAGTGAGATGTCGACAAAAGCAGAAGGAGCATCGCGTGCAGGAAGAGAAAAATTACATGGATTACGTAATGCTTCAAGTGAATCGAATATGAAACTAACAGAAGCGGAGCGTGTCGTTGCGGAATTAGTAGAACGAGTAGAGATGATTAGTGAAGTGATTAGTTCGATTCGAACAATTTCGGATCAAACGAACTTACTTGCATTAAATGCTAGTATTGAAGCAGCACGTGCTGGTGATCACGGAAAAGGTTTTGCGGTTGTTGCCCAAGAAGTACGCAAGCTAGCAGAACAATCAAAGTTAGCAACAGACAATGTAAGTGAAACGATTAAAGGCATTCAAGAAGAAACGAAGCGTGCTGTGGAGGCAATGAAAGGCACACGCAATATGATGGACGAGCAAGGGAAATCAGTAACAAATGCAGAAAGTGCGTTTTTAGAGATTACATCGATTGCTGAAGTGTTAGGTGAGTCCATTGGAGACGTTACAAAAGCAATGAAAACAATTGCGGAGGAACAAGAACACTTTGTCGAGATTGTTCATGTCTTCTCCGGAGGTAGCCAAGAAGTAGCTTCTTCATCGGAAGAGGTACAAGCATCAACAGACGAACAGCTTCGTCACTTACAACATGTAGTCGAAACATTAGACGATTTAACAGAAGAAAGCAATAACTTAAGCGAAACAGTCCAGCATTTCAAAATATAAAAAAGAAAGGATGTCCTCCGTAACAGAGGGGCATCCTTTCTTTTTGAGAGTTTATAGATAAGCGTGTTATCAGTCTGTTGATACGTTTATCTAATCGATTTAGTATGTATCTGTCGTCACATAAATGACATAGCATGCACGGTCCTCATCAATTTCTGCTGAGTCGCGTTTACGAATACCAACTGTCGGGATGTGTACGTAATCTTTCAGTAAATAACGCATCGCTTTGAAGTGTGGATTATCGTATGGATTCATCGTTAATTTGTATAAAATCGGCATATCATATTCGCTGCGGTATTCACGGAACTCAATTGTGATGCCGTCTTTGTATGTTTTTTCGTCTTGGAGTGGTTTAGCTTTACCAACCTCTTCCACGATTAACATATCTGTATCCTCTTCCATTTCATTCGATAGTAAGCGGTATTGAACACCGTGCAGTACTGCGTATTCACAAAGTTGTCTTGCGTAGATTTCGCTCGGATCAATTGTTCCTTTTTTATAATCGTACAAAGCTTTGTATGATTCATCTTCGTTCATGGTGAAATAAGTTAAATTCACAAGCCGTTCCCCCTTTTCCAAATTCTGTTTCTATTATATCATTAATATAGAGAGAGTTTGAATGAGGGGGACACCAACCGATGAAAAAAACAAAAAAAGCCTTAATCGGGGTTACAACAGCACTTGCTGCTACGTTAGCAGGGTGTGAAGAGGACAGCGCAAATTTACCCGAGAAGCCGAGTGATGCAGAGTGTAGCGACTGGGACTTTGAAGAGGAAGAAGGCGTATGGGTATGTGACGAAAAAGGTTCTTCTCGTTACCGTAGTTATTATTACGGGGGAGCCTATTTTGGAACGAAGAATGCATTAAAAGCAGATAATAATTACAAAACATATACACAAACACCACAATTTAAGAGTGGATTTGGCTCTGGTTCGAAAAGTAGTGGTTCATAATGCATGAAATAGAAAGAAAGAAGCTATACGAAGGCATTCTAAATTTTTGGTATGACTTATACGGGGAGCCTTATGCATTATATGATAAAGACTTGTTGTCATCAAAACAGCACACCACTTTAAAACTCGCAACGAAGCGAGTGAGTGCGCTCTTTTATAAAATGACAACATTGCTTCAACACGTCCATGACGACACGTTACTTGAGATGGGGTATCCGAAAGCATCCCTTCATTTTATAAAAAAAAGCTCGGCCCTTGCACCGAGTGTTATTGCACGCCTTGATTTCGTTGCAGATGGAAATACGTTTAAAGTACTGGAGTTAAATAGTGACACGCCTACTTTCATTAAGGAATGTTTCCATGTGAATGGGAAGGTGTGCGAAGCGTTTTCTGTCGAAGATGTCAATGAAGGGGAAGAGGCTGTTCTTCAGCGGGCCATTGAACATGCGATTACATCTGTTACGACGGATGGATACGTCGTGTTTACATCTCATGAAGATGATGTTGAAGATCGAGAGACGGTGTTGTATTTGCAACAGTTATGCCGTTATCCATCTCGTTATGTACCGCTCCATAAGTTACAACTCATTGAAGGAGAAGGATTATTTGATGAGTTGGGTCAGAAGATTGATGTACTTTACCGTCAGACGTTTCCGATTGAAAGTCTTCTATTAGATAAAACAGAAGCGGGCGAACCACTAGGTGAAATGCTCCTCCAACTTGTCTGTGATGGAACGCTACATTTCATCAATCCACCGTCTGCTTTCCTTCTGCAAAATAAAGCGGTACAAGCTATCATTTGGGGCTTGCATGAAGAAGGTAATACGTTCTTTACGGAAGAAGAGCATCAATGGATTCAGGAATATTTCTTACCAACGTATTTAGAAGCGGATGAGTTTGTGAGAACAAACACGAAGTATGTCAAAAAACCTCTCTATGGTCGTGAAGGTGACACAGTTGAAATATACGATGGTGCCGGAACGAAAGTGTTAGAAGAGAAGCAGAAGACGTATGAAGAATACGGATTTATCTATCAACAATTTGCATCGCTACCGAAAATAGAAGTAAATGTAAATGGCACGAAGAAAACATTGCATCAAATGTTTGGATCCTTCGTCTTACACGGCAAAGAAAGTGCAATCGGTTGCCGTGTCGGAGGACAGATTACCAACAATTTATCGTACTTCTTGCCAGTCGGAAGAGAGAAATCCTGCTAGTGGGATTTCTCTTATTTACATAGGTGAGAAGTATATCTTTTCAAGTATCTGTCGTGGTGGCTTTATTTAGTAATGATGGGGGGAGATGAAGGACAATGAAGGAAGCTGTCTTATTTGATTTAGATGAAACATTGCTGAACAGACGTGCGAGTGTGCGAAGTTTTATAGAAAATCAGTATGAGCGATTGTATACATATGTTGGACATGTCGAGAAAGATGTGTACATAGATTCTTTTCTTACACTCGAACAAAACGGTTACGTATGGAAAGATGTTGTGTACGAAAAGATGGTTCGAGCGTTTGGGATAGAAGGCATAGCACCGGCTGAGTTACTAGATGATTATGTAACAGGATTTTCCCTACATTGTGTACCGTTTCCTTCGTTGCATGAGATACTTCGTGAGCTGAAAGAACGAGGATTTTTGCTCGGAATAATTACGAATGGTTACGGGGAATTTCAAATGCGTAACATCAAAGCATTAGGGATCAAAGAATACTTTGATGTCATTCTCGTCTCAGAATGGGAAGGGATGAAAAAGCCAGAAGCAGAGATTTTCCATCGTGCTCTTCAGAAGCTGGAGGTTGAGCCGCACGCGAGTATATTTGTTGGCGATCATCCATTATACGATGTACAAGCAGCACGTAATATTGGCATGAAAGGCATTTGGAAGCGGAATGATTACTTTACGTTAGAAGCGGAAGCCGATGCGACAATTGATGATTTAGTAGAAATACTTGCCTTCGTACAGATAGAGGTGAGAAAATGAACTTTTGTAAAATGACGCAACAAGAAGCCGAGTACATCGCTGCGTGGGAATACGAAGGCATGTATTCATTCTATAATATGGAGAATGACAAAGACGATCTAGAAGAATTTATGAGTGAAGAGAGAAGAGGCGATTGCTATTTCTCTGTTTATGATGGGACGGAACTAATTGGTTTCTTCGCGTACTATCCAATGGAAACACGTATGTGTATCGGTCTTGGGATGAAGCCTTCTCGAACAGGAAATGGCCAGGGACTAGTATTTGTCGACGCTGGATTGCAGTTTGGGTATGAGCAATTTGGGACGACCGCTTATGCATTAGCAGTTGCCACGTTTAATAAGCGTGCAATTCATCTCTATGAGAAAGTAGGATTTGTACCAGTACGCACATACACGCAGGAGACGAATGGTGGAGAGTATGAGTTTTTGTATATGATACGGTGAAAGAAGCCAGTCGCATTCTATGCAACTGGCTTCTTCTTATTTCAATGTGTTACGGAATGATTCGTTTGTTAACGTCTCAAAGAGAAAATTATCCCAGTTTTCATGTAAGAAATTAGACTCGTAAGGTGTTAAATCATTCGTTAGGAGAACAATTTCGGTTTTGTTTCCTTGCTTGTCTGTTACATAGACCGAGTCTGTTAACACAAATTCAGTTGACCCGCCTTTCGTACCTAAATGAGTAATCCATTCATGATTTTCTTGGTCTGGTATAAGCCATTCCATCACCTCATCTAACTCTTTTTGTGTAGTTGGTGAGTAGGTGTTTTTCTCATTTAAGAAGGTCATCACTTTTATATAGTCATTTGCTGTTGCCGCTGGTAATCGGTCTGACCATACACGTTGGAAGTCCATGGAGAGCAACGGTGCAAAGTTTCGTTTCTTGAATGTCTCTGGGTTAGACATTGCTTTATGAATTTTATGTGTATATGCGCTATATTCTTCTTTCGAAAGCCTCCTCATGTGCTCTAACGTATCTTCTTCTGATAGTTGGTATGCTCGTTGTACAACGTTACTAACATACAAGCTAGCTCCAAATGGGGCCAGTTCGTCATGATTCGTCAAGCCAAGTTGGTCTCGAACTGCGTTTACATTGTCAAATCCAAGGCGTGTTAGCAAGTAATCAGTATTGGCATTTGAGCTATAACGAATCATGCCTTTTACAACTTCGGATAATGGAACGTGGTTGCCTTTAATTTTATCTAGCCAATCCGGATGCGCTCCGCCATCTGTATGTGGAACGTAATACTTTTCTAACTCTGAAAGAGGAACGAGTTCATCTTTCTTAATCTTGCCGCTTTCTAATTGGTTCGCGTATTCAATTGCAACAAGTATTTTGGCCATACTTGCAAGTGGCAATGCAACATCCTCATTTGTTGAATAAATACGCTCGCCGTTTCGTTGGATGATGAGAGCGACTTCTTTGGAACCTTTCTTCGCATCAATAAATTCTAACATCGTATCATAATTTTCTGCGTACGTTCTTCCTACTCCAATCATAGTAGTAAGGACCCCTAGTATAAGAAGAGCATGAATCCATTTTTTCTTCAAATTCCCTCACCCTTTCACAAAAAATTCCAATTATAGCGTATCATGTCTTTCTTATTTCCTTCAATTAATTTGTTTAACAAAAAGATCCATCTAGCTGTTTCATCCAAACAAAAAAGCAAACCCCATCAGGTTTGCTTCTTACATATCATACTCATCGCTTTCTTCGTATTCCTCATAGTAAGGCATGTCTTCATTAATTACATAAATTGGACCGTTGGCGAGGTCGATGCGGATTGTCCATTCCCATGGAATAGATAAGCGTTTGTATAATGCTCGATAGAATATGACGAATTCCTTCTCAAATGCTTCTAAGTCTTGTAGTAATTCACGGTATGATCCGGTAAATTGGAAGTTTCCTTCTTGTAGACGTGTTAAGGCGTGATGTTTGTATTCTAACTCTGTTGCTAGTTCCATTTCTTCTTCTGTTGCCATCCCGATAATTGTGCCGTCGATTGGCTTCACGTCGTAAATGTTTTGAATTTCCACATACTCTGAATCTACTACACGGAACTTATTCTTTTTCATCGCTTATCCCTCCAATAAAACAAGTATGCCTAATTATACCAAACGTTACTGGAGAGAGGGAATATTCTTCTAATAAAAAAACCTCCCTCGCATACGCGAAAGAGGTGTAGGGAGTTATTTCCACTCTGTCATTCGTTCTACTGAAAGACGAGGTGTCGGACGCCCTGGTTGTTTTTCTTTACCGATTGTAATAAGCATGATTGGCGTGTAGCGCTCATCGATGTTGAATTCTTTCATAAATGAAGGAGCATGGAATCCACCGATTGCGTTTGTTCTCCAACCGCGCTCTTGTGCTGCATACATGAATGTCATGGCTGCTAATGAACCGTTAATAAGTCCAGCTTCACGTGCTTTTTGCTTATCGCTATATGCACCGTTAATTTGTCCATGAAGAGCATTTGCTACTTCTTCTGCTAAGAAGCCAGCTTTTACTGCTGGTAAAAACACTTCATCAAAGTTACGGTATGATTCTGTATCACCTAAAATCATTACTGTTGCAGATGCATCTGCAACTTGCTGTTGGTTGTATGCAATAGGAAGTAACTTTTCTTTTGCTTCTTTGCTCTTGATAACAACGAAGCGCCAATGTTGTAGGTTCCAAGAAGAAGGTGATTTCGTCGTTACTTCAAGAATTTCCGTTAATTCTTCGTTTGAGATTTCTACTTCTGTATCATAAATTTTCACAGAGCGACGTTCTTGTGCGATTTCTGTAAATGATTTTGTCATATTTAATTCTCCTCTATATGGTAAAGTAACTTTTAGTATATAAGAAAAGCATTTTTATTGTCAACGAAATGAAATAGATGATAGAAAGCGCTTTTTCCTTGTATAATAAAAGAAAAAAGAAGTGGGGGATGAGAGTATGACAGCAATCGGTTTTATCGGAATTGGTGTAATGGGGAAAAGCATGGCAGGTCACTTATTAGCAGCAGGACATGATGTACATGTGTATACACGTACGAAAGAAAAAGCGTTAGATTTAGTAGGAAAAGGTGCAGTGTGGGAGGAATCTCCTGCTCACGTGGCGAAGAAAGCTACTGTTGTAATGACGATGGTTGGTTATCCACATGATGTCGAAGAAGTGTATATGGGAGAAGAAGGCCTATTTGCACATGCAATAGAAGGGACAATCTTTATTGACTTTACAACATCGACACCATCACTTGCGAAAACATTATACGAAGAGGCGAAGATACATAGCATGCATACACTCGACGCCCCTGTTTCTGGTGGAGATATTGGTGCGAGAGATGCACGCCTTGCAATTATGGTCGGTGGGGACGAAGAAGTATATGAGAAGTGTGTACCACTCTTACAACTTCTTGGCACGAACGTCATCTATCAAGGAGCGGCAGGAGCTGGTCAGCATACAAAAATGTGCAACCAAATTGCCATTGCATCCAATATGTTAGGCGTATGTGAAGCACTGGCGTATGCGAAAGGTGCAGGATTAGATGAAGAGAAAGTACTGCAAAGCATTTCAACAGGTGCCGCAGGAAGTTGGTCATTATCGAACTTAGCACCGCGTATGTTACAAGACGACTTTGATCCAGGTTTCTACATTAAACATTTTGTAAAAGATATGGGTATTGCTAGGTCGGAAGCAGAAGGGATGGGCGTGAGTGCACCAGGGCTTGACCTTGCGTATAAGCTATATGAATTATTGATTGAAAAAGGTGAGGAGAACAGCGGTACACAAGCATTGTACAAGTATTATACAAATAAGCTGGAGGGATAAGGATGGACAACATTCATTTATTCGATGAACGGCTAGACGTAGTACAACGAACATTGTTAACGAAAGTAACGGAAGCGCAAATAGATGCGTTTGATCAAAAGTACGGATTTCGCCCAATCTTTGAGTATGGACGAGATGAGAACGAGCATTATGTGCTTCGTACGACGAAAGAAGTGTTTAAAGAGCTGGAGTATTACTGTGCATTAAAGTATGAACAAGATCATATTGCGTTGTATATCGAAGCCGAGATTGGTACGACAACCTATGTAGTTGTTGCATATAGTCAAGATACGACACATTTGGCGGAACTATTTCAATTTTTAGGATAGCATGAAAAGAGCGAGAAATCTCTCGCTCTTTTCGGTTTTACCAAAATATTATCAATTGAGATGTATAGACGTCTGTATGATAAATGGTATACAATAGATGAAGAGTAAAGTACCTATTATAAAGTGTGAATATTTATTTTTTTTAGGACATTTAGTATATGATATAGAATATGTGGTGTTTTTTGGGAAATTCTAATCATTAGGAGATTAATAGAGAAGGGATAGGGGAAGTATGTTAACACCAGAACGTCATGAACTAATTTTGAATATGATCAGAAGACAAGGGATTGTAAAGCTACAAGATCTTGTTCGTGTAACAGAAACATCAGAATCGACAATTCGTCGAGATTTAAGTCTCTTAGAAAATAATAATTTATTAAAGCGTGTTCATGGCGGTGCTTCGCTTCTGCAATCAAAAGGAATAGAACCGACAATGCACGAGAAATCGGGAAAGAACTTAGTAGAGAAGCAACAAGTAGCAGCATTTGCAGCGGCGCTTGTGAATGAAGGCGATTGCATTTTCTTAGATGCTGGAAGCACGACATACGAGATGATTCCATATTTAGCGAAGAAGAATGTAACGGTCGTAACGAACGGTTTAATGCATATTGAATTACTAGCAGATCATGATATTACGGCGTATTTACTTGGCGGAAAAATAAAAGGGTTAACGAAAGCGTTAGTCGGAAGTCAGGCGTTAGAAAGTATGATGAATTATCGTTTTGATAAATGTTTCTTAGGGGCAAATGGTATTCATTGTGAGTTAGGGTATACAACGCCAGATCCAGAGGAAGCATTAGTAAAGAAGAGTGCATTGAAGTTATCTGGACAAAAGTATATACTGGCAGATCATAGTAAATTTTCGGAAGTATCCTTCTCGAAGTTTGCTTCGATTGACGAAGCAACGATCATTACGAACGAAATGGATGATGAAATTTTAAGTTTATATGAAAATAAAACGTTGACAATAAAGGTAGGAAAAAAATGATTTATACAGTAACGTTGAATCCTTCTGTTGATTACATTGTAGAAGTAAATGATTTTCAAACTGGACATTTACATCGTATGAAACGTGAGGAGAAATTTCCAGGGGGGAAAGGGATTAATGTCTCACGTGTCTTAACACGCATGAATGTTCCAACGAAAGCGTTGGGGTTTATTGGTGGGTTTACTGGGGATTATATTAAAGAAACGTTACAAGAAGAAGGTACATCATCAGCCTTTATTTCGGTTGAAGGAGATTCACGGATTAATATTAAATTAAAGTCGGGCCAAGAGACGGAAATAAACGGGGATGGTCCGTCTATTACGGAATTTCACATAAAGAAATTGTTCCAACAATTAGAGGCGGTAGAGGAAGGGAGTATCGTTGTAGTAGGCGGTAGTATCCCATCTAGTCTTCCTCGCAATTTGTATGAAATGATTGTGCGTACATGCTCGCAAAAAGGCATTCGTGTTGTTGTTGATGCGAGTGGTGAAGCGTTACGCCAAGCTATTTTGGCACAGCCATTTTTAATTAAGCCAAATCAGTACGAGCTAGAAGAATTGTTTGAGACAAAGATTCATACGCTGGAAGAAGCAATTCCATTTGGTCGAAAGCTTGTCGAGATGGGGGCGCAACATGTCATTGTTTCAATGGGAGCATTAGGTGCTGCTTTATGCACCGATAATCGTGTCTATATCGCACATGTACCACCAGGAGACGTTATTAATTCAATAGGAGCTGGTGATTCATTAGTGGCAGGATTTATTGGTACGTACTGGAGAACAAATGACAAAGAAGAAGCCTTTAAAATTGGTGTCGCAACGGGAAGTGCCACGGCTTTCTCGCATGACTTATGTACGGTGGAACATGTTCAGCAATTAGTCGGAAAAGTTCATATACGAGAAATATAGTCTACGGAAGAAGGGGATCCGTAGGCTTTTTTTATGGAGAAGTGGATGATGGGAAGAAAAGAAGGGTGTAAGGATTAGGCTTGCTTTCTTCCTCGTACCCTACTTTTAGGCTTATTCCCTGGGAACTCCTTATTTCTATGAACCATATAGTACATAGAAGGAAGACATGAGAGGAGTTACATGTAATGATTGGATTCTATGATATGGACGAGGAACAAAGATTGCAATATGAGTATGAAAGAGTTATGCCAACACCACAACTGCCGAATATAAACATGCAAGATGGAATGATGCCACAACAAGGGATGCCAGGAATGATGCCACAACAAGGGATGCCAGGAATGATGCCACAACAAGGGATGCCAGGAATGATGCCACAACAAGGGATGCCAGGAATGATGCCACAACAAGGGATGCCAGGAATGATGCCGCAACAAGGGATGCCAGGGATGATGCCACAACAAGGGATGCCGGGAATGATGCCACAACAAGGAATGCCAGGAATGTTTCCGCAATCAGATACGTATAATACCGTCATTTTACCAGGGGCAGGTATACCGGGTAGCTCGGATATATACGGTATGCCACCAGTAGTTGCGCCAGTTATGCCTGTACCACCGATAGTAGCACCGATTCCAGTACCAGTTCCATATGGCGGAGGATGGGGTGGAGGTTATTACGGTGGCGGAGGTGGCCATCACCATCACGGAGGTCATCACGGAGGTCATCACGGAGGTCATCACGGAGGCGGTCACGGAGGCGGTCACGGAGGCGGTCACGGAGGTCATCACGGAGGCGGTCACGGAGGTCATCACGGAGGCGGTCACGGAGGTCATCACGGAGGCGGTCACGGAGGTCATCACGGAGGTGGTCACGGAGGTCATCACGGAGGTCATCATGGAGGCGGTCACGGAGGTCATCATGGAGGCGGTCACGGAGGTCATCACGGAGGCGGTCACGGAGGTCATCATGGAGGCGGTCACGGAGGCCATCATGGAGGAGGCCACGGAGGCCATCATGGTGGACAGCATGGAAAGAAGAAGAGATTGGAATTTTAGCATACAAACATCACGCGTAGCAGAGAATGGCGTGGCTACGCGTATTTTTTATGTTTTTTTGTTAGGAATTGAAAAAAGTTATGAGTGAGATGCCTAGGTTGATAAAACAAGATGTAGAATGATAAATAATTGAACAAGCTACGTTGCGAATTTGATTATTTGTAAAATAATGATAATTTTTGTACGATGGTGAAAACAAGCGGGGGGGGGGATACAATGAATATTCGACAAGCAAGCGTAGAAGATGTAACTGGAATTGCCAACGTGCACGTCGCAAGTTGGAAAACAACGTACGCAGGTATTATGCCAGATGGAGTACTGCAAAACTTATGTGTCACAGAACGTGAAAAGATGTGGGAAATAGTATTAACGAAGTATAAAGATCAAACAGCGGTATATGTTGCAACGACAGAGGACGGGACAATCATCGGATTTGCGAGTGGTGGAAAAGAGCAAACAGGCAAGTTTGATATCGCAGCGGAATTACATACGATTTACTTATTAGAAGCGTATCAAGGACAAGGTATTGGTCGGAAATTATTCTTATGCGTTGTGGAAGACTTACAGACAAAAGGATATAAGTCAATGATGACATGGGTTGTGAAGAATAATCCCGCAACAAAGTTTTACGAGTCATTTAAACCAGAATGTATCGCTGAAGAATATGTAGAAGATTTACAGGTAGACGAAGTGGCATACGCATGGCGGGATTTACATAAAACTATTTCGGAAAATTCTGATTAGAAAGTTGACGAATTCAATTCGTTCTATTATGATAGGACATAATTATCGAATACGGAATACAAAAGCAATGAAGAGAAAAGTAGTGTTGAATGGTTATTTTCAGAGAGCTGCGGTTGGTGAGAAGCAGCAATAATGTTCTTCATGAAGAAAGGCTCGGAGCTTCGTACGAATCTACCAGTAGGGTAGTGATGCTGCGACGGGATCTCCCGTTATCGAGATAGAGTATCGCAATCATGTATTGCTGTACTTGAAGAGGTTCGTGTGGCAACATACGAACAAACTGAGGTGGTACCGCGAAGTTTACAACTCTCGTCCTCAAGATGAATAGTCTTGATGGCGGGAGTTTTTTATTTTTTATATACATACTGGAGGGAATAATATGCAAAGTGAACAAATGATACGTCGAGTGGAAAAATTAGATGCATTGAGAGGAGAAGGAATCGAAGTATATCCAGAACGATTTGAAACGAATTATGAATTGTATGAAGCAGGGAAACTTGAAGACGGTACATCAGATGTTCGTGTTGCCGGGAGGATTATAAGTGTTCGTAACTTCCGTACATTCAGTTTCGTTACGGTGTCAAACATTGAAGGTAGCTTACAATTATTAATTCGCGAGGGAGAAGTGGACGATGTACAATATCGCCAATTTCATGAGTTCCTCGATATTGGTGATTTTATTGGTGTAGAAGGAACGATGTATACGACGAAGACAGGGGAAAAGACGTTACGAATGGAGCGGTATACGTTTCTTGGAAAAGCACTTCGTCCGCTTCCTGAAAAATGGCACGGTTTAACGAACATAGAATTACGCTACCGCCAGCGCTATTTAGATTTGATTATGACGAAAGAAACGCAACAACGTCTGTTAGTTCGTTCGAAAATGATTCGTGCTATTCGTACTTTTTTTGAAGAACGACATTTTATCGAAGTAGAAACACCAGTGTTACAACATACGTCATCAGGTGCACTCGCAAAGCCTTTCACGACGTATCATAACTCGCTGCACACAGACTTGAATTTACGTATTGCACCGGAGACATATTTAAAACGACTGATTGTAGGTGGTTTTACGAAAGTATTCGAATTTGCGAAATGTTTCCGGAATGAAGGGATTAGTCCACAACACTTACAGGAATTTACGATGCTAGAAGGGTACGCGGCGTATTGGGATTACAATGATACAATGGCATTCATGCGTGAGATGTTTCTGGAGGTATTAGAGAGAACATTTAGTACAACACATATTGAAGTTAAAGGACAAATAATTGATTTTGCAGAGGAATGGGAGGTTGTTTCATTCCACGAATTGATTTTACGTGACACGGGTATAGATATTACTAACTACCCGAATGTTGAGGGGTTATATGAAGCAACAAAAAGAAGAGGAATTGACTTAGAGCATGAAGATGTCGAATCACTTGGAAGAGGGAATTTTATCGACCTTCTGTACAAAAAAGTGTCTAGACCAAACATTGTAAAACCAACATTCTTAGTCGAGCACCCTATTGATTTATCACCACTTGCACGAGCGAATGATACGGATGAAACGTTAACAGACCGCTTCCAATTAATTATTAATGGTGCAGAAATTATTAATGCGTACTCCGAGCTAGTTAATCCAATTGAGCAACGAAGAAGATTAGAAGACCAAGCATTGTTAAAAACCAACGGTGATGCCGAAGCGATGGAGATGGATGAAGATTACTTACTCGCGATGGAGTACGGCATGCCACCAATCTCCGGATGGGGATTCAGTGTTGAACGTTTGCTTATGGTATTAACAGGTAGTGAGACGATTAAGGATTGTGTGTTCTTCCCGTTGACGAAGAAGGTGTAGGGTATTACAAAAGATAAACTACCTGTCATGATGAACAGGTAGTTTATCTACTTAATTTTCTTTTTTTATCTGTGCTCGAACTGCTAGTAATCCAATAACTCCTGCTAAAAAGGAGCCAGGTAAACTATATAGTACGTAGCGCCAATCGTCAGTTAGAAAGGAGATACATAGAAAGATACTTGGTACAGCAGTTAAGACAAATATAGAGATAAAGAACGCTAGCTTCTGGTTACGATTCTTACGTTGTTCTTCCCAATCGATTGTATCGCGAACGTTAACATATATGGTTAAGATACCCCACGATCCCACATGAATGAATAGAAGAATGCCTAATAGTTGAGCACTAGAAAATGAAACTCCAGCTATATATAAGAAGAACATCGCGTAAATGTAAACTGTTGTAACAATCCAGCTGTTCGCTCGTGCATCTCGTGCACGTTCTACATAGCGTTCGTCTAGACCTCTTACTTCTCTTGCTTTCTTTCTACCAAACCACCAGCCACCTAAGGCGCAAGCTATACCAACCAAAAATCCAATTATGCCGTAATTAACGTTCATTTCTTTTCCCTCGCTTCCTCAAAAATGAAAATATCTTCAATCTGTAAGTGAAATACTTGGGCAATTTTAAAAGCTAATTTTAACGACGGATCGTAGCGCCCGTTCTCAATGGAAATAACCGTTTGTCTTGAGACGCCAACGCGCTCAGAAAGTCCTTCTTGTGTTAAGTCATGTTGCATGCGTAATTCACGTAGTTTATTTTTCACTTTGTCACCACCTTGAAGTAAAGCTTCCTTTACGTATAGTGTACTTGACATTCAGTAAAAGTGTTCCAAAGAAAAAACGCCTTTTTTTACAAAAGGTACTAAAAAAGAGAACTCTAATTTACTAGAGCTCTCTGCGTTGCTTAGAAGTAATTATTCAAGCCTTGTGATAAATAAAGCATAAATGGAAGCGAAAAACTGAAAATAATGAGTAGCTTTCCAGGTTCTTTTTGGCGTTTCTTTAAGAGGAGTTCTGTCATAACTAACAAGATCATAGCTCCGAGAATAGCCCCGTAAAAAATGAGTCCAAACACGATATGTAGTGCCCCTGAAACAAAGATTTCCGCTTTTTGTTTTCCTGTTTTCGTTGCAATAAGTTTTCCAATTTCATCACTAATGATAGATGTGATAAAACAATAAACTGCAACGATTGGAAAGGCGAATACCATAAGTGTATGTACTGATGCAATCGCATAAGAAATATGTTTTTGGAAAGTTAGATTTTCGGCCCCGTACGTATTCGGCCAAATGAATGATACGAGTACAAAGAATATGCAAGCTGCTAGTGATGTTGCCACCGCTTTTCGTAGTAATGCCATGTGATGTTTCCCCCCTGTTACGCCCCCTATCTTACCATATTTTATATAGAAGAAATGAAAAATCGGAATAAAAAACCGCTTAATTTGGGACATTAAAAAGAAAAATGGGCGGAGGTATGCTTCATGTGGAAAAGGGTAAGGTGGATCGGGATGATCGCCCTGATGTGTGTGATAACATTCCCAACTGTGATGAAGCAAGTGACAACATACGGTGAAGAGAGTGACTATGCATCGGCAGAGGTGGAACATACAACGCATGACGAACAAGAAAATCGTGTTACGTTTGCCGTGATGAGCGATGTGCAGATGAAAGATAATGATGACGACGATATTTCCAAGCTAGAGCGTGCACTCGATATGGTGAACAAATATGCACCGAAACAAGATGCAATTGCAGTAGTCGGAGATTTAACGAACAATGGACGGGAGAAACAATATAATCGGTTCATGACAACTTTTTTAGAAAAAAAGCAACAAGAGGCAGTGTCATTACTAGCGATTGGTAATCATGATTATTGGAATAACTTGTCGGCACGTAATTCTCATAAGCGTTTCAAGGATAAAACAGGAATGAAGAATATTTTTTATCATCATGTCATTAATGGCTATCACTTTATTGTACTAGGAACAGAAAGTGGAACGACACACGGCTTATATTCGATTCCTCAAATAAAGTGGTTGAAACGTCAATTGAAAATGGCGGAGAGGGATAATCCAACGCAACCGATTTTTGTCTTTTTGCATCAACATGTGAAAGGGACAGTATATGGAAGTGACGAGTGGGGCACATCAACGAATCATACTTTTCTCTATAAAGCACTAGCTCAGCATCCGCAAGTAGTCACCTTTTCTGGGCATTCTCACTATCCACTTAGCAGTCCGAAAAGTATTCATCAGCGTGATTTCACGTCCATTGGACTTTCATCTGTGAATTATATGGAAGTAGAAGAGGGAATGACACAAGGGAGTTTTCCGACAGGGCATACGGATGTGAGCCAAGGAATTGTTGTAGAGGCGAATGGTGACAATGTGAAAATTAAGCGAATTGACTTTTTAGCAGGGAAAACGATTGGGAAACCATGGGTTATAAGAAAGCCATCGAAAGTGACGACATTCAGTTATACGGATAATCGAGATAAGGTTAAGCCAATATTTCGAAACGATGCAAAGGTTAGTATTGATGAAGGGAAAAGTTCGAAAAAGTCACTTGAAATCACATTTGATCAAGCACTGGATAATGAATGTGTACATGCATACCGGATTAAAGTAATTGACCAAGAAACAAATGAAGTGGTAAGTGAGAAACAAATGTTCTCCGAATTTTATAAAACACCAATGCCGGTGAAGTTAGATGCGAAGATAGAGGGTTTGGAAAAAGGGAAGACGTATCGCATTGAAATTACGGCGATTGATTCGTTTTTAAATGAGAGCGAGGCACCGCTAATTGTACAAGGTACGACAAAATAAAAAATAAACAACAAAAAGTGACTTCTTACTTGCTATATATATAGTGAAAGGGGATGAGGAACATGGCAAACGAAACAAAAAAATTGTTAACGTTGCAGTTGGAATTCAAAGTAGGAGAAGGTAGTGAAGGAGAGGTACTAGTGAAGCGTAAAACGTACCGAAACATTCGTCCAGCTGCTTCTGCGGCAGAGGTTCTTCCGATTGCCCAGGCAATTGCATCGCTTCAAACGTTATCATTACATGAAGTAAACACAATTGTTACATCTGAATTAACAAACTAAGGGGAGGGAATAAGAAATGGCACAAGTTCTAGAGATGAAGTTTTTGAATGAGGACAACAAGACGGTTACACTTACAATTGAACATCCAATCGTACCAGTTGATGAGAAGAAAGTGGACAAGGTGATGGAGACAATTGTCGCGGCGAATATTTTTCAGTCAACAGGTGGCATGATTGTTGCATCAAAGAGTGCACGAATTGTGGAACGTACAGTAACAGACATTCCGTTAGCATAAGAAAAAACAGGCAAAGAGTGACGGCTCTTTGCCTGTTTTTTTAGTGTGGTAGAAAGATTAGTTGGAAGAGGAATAATACCGCAATCACATAAGCGAGTGGATGGATGTCACGGTATTTTCCTTTTACAATCTTCAAGATTGGATACGAAACGAATCCTAATGCAATTCCAGTTGCGATGCTAGATGTAAGAGGCATCGTCAAAATAACGAGGAATGCTGGAAGTGCTTCGTCAAATTGTTCCCATTCAATATGCTTCACATGCGAAATCATAAAGCTACCTACGATGATAAGCGACGGAGCCGTAATTGCCGCTACACCAGAAATAGCATCTACAACATTGCTGAAGAAAGCTGCGATTAGGAACAATCCTGCCACGATGACAGTCGACAATCCTGTTCTTGCACCTGCTGCAACACCAGCCGATGACTCTACATATGCACTCGTTGGCGTTGTTCCGAACATGGAACCAATTGCTGTTGCAAGCGAGTCCGAGAATACAGCACGTCCTGCTTTTGGCAACTTGCCATCTTTCATGACGCCAGCTTGTTGGGCAACACCAAGCATTGTGCCAGTCGTATCAAAAATCGTAATTAATACGTACGTAAAGACAACGCCGTACAGGCCGTACTCCGCAACAAGTGCAATTGCTTCAAGCGGGTTCCACACAATGACACCGTCTGGTAAGTGTGGGATGGATACGATTTGTTCTTTAAATGATAGTTGACCAGTAAAGAAAGCAATCGCACCAGTAATGAACATACCGATGAACAGTGCGCCGTTCACGTTTAACCCCATTAAGATGATTGTGATAAGGAAACCAATTAACGTTAAAGCAACTGCTGGGTCACGTAAGTCACCGAGTGCTACATAGTTAGTCGGGTGACTTACGATAATCTTCGATAAGCGAAGTCCAATGAAGGCAATGAATAAGCCAATCCCAGCTGCAATTGCATGCTTCAAGTTGTGCGGAATTGCATCAATTAATTTCACACGGAACGGTGTTAGTGATAAGAGTAAGAAAATGATTCCACTTACGAACACCGCAGCAAAAGCTACTTTGTAATCAATTCCAGCTTCCGTATTTACAACTGAATAGGCAAAGTACGCATTTAGTCCCATCGCCGGCGCAACCGCAATCGGTAAGTTTGACGACAATGCCATCGTTAATGTTCCGATAATCGTCGCAATAATTGTCGCCGTAAAGCTTTGATCAAACGGTACTCCTGCATCTGCAAGAATAATAGGGTTTACGATAATAATGTACGCCATCGTCAAGAACGTCGTCAGTCCCCCAACAATTTCACGGCGCACGTTCGTCTGTCTGTTTCGTAAATCAAACATGCTAATTCCCCTTTATGTAAAATTTGTATAGTGTAAATATTCCGTATTATATGTCGTATTTCCTTATACATCATGCCATAACTTTTCGGGGATGTCTACTTAAAAAACGATTATTTTTTTTGAAAAGTTCATTAATGTACGTGTTTTAATTGTTTTTATGTATTTTTTGTGCAGGTATGTTCTGGTTTTTGTCTTTTTTATGGGATAGATACTTATTTTATATGTTAATTGATGACATGATTCGTGTGAAAGGACAAGGGGGAATTTCTATATGATATCAAAAAAATATTTTTTTTCATAAAAACCTCCTATGAGTTGGCATATTAATTGTATAGGAGAAGAAGGAGGAATGTTCGGTTTTATCTATTTCTGACTAATTTGAAAAAATGGTCATAAATCGCCTAAATAGACAGAAAGTATGTTAAAATAAAGGTAACCACTATATAAAGGAGGAATTTAATGAAAAAGGTAATAGACTATTTGTTATTAACGGTTGGCTCAATTATTGTTGGTGGAGCGCTTGAGCTTATATTAGCACCGAATGATTTAGTAGACGGTGGTGTGACGGCGATTGCGATTATGGTCAACAATTTATGGGGTTTGCCAATTTACACGGTATTCCTTGGAATTAACTTGCCGATTCTGTTATTTACAGCGAAAGAGATGGGTAAGAAATTCTTTGTTCGCACGTTGTATGCGAATGTCATTACAACGATTGCATTAATTTACTTGAAACCATTCCCAGCAATTACGACGTCCGAGTTATTAATCGTGTTATACGGCGGAGTATTGTTCGGTGTAGGTGTTGGGATTGTTGTCAAGGCTGGCGGGGCAATTGATGGTTCAGAAATGTTAGCTGTTTGGGTGAACAAACATTGGAACATCCCAATTAGTACGTTCTTATTAGCGCTAAATGCTATTATCTTCACATTTGTTGCCTTTGTGTTTACGATTGAACATGCGATGTTCTCGCTTGCGATTTTCTATATTGTCACGAAAATGATTGATGCTATCTTAGATGGATTTAATCGCGGAAAATCGGTCATGATTATTTCAGGGAAAAGCGAAGAAATTGGCGCAGTATTAATGAATGAATTAAAAGTGTCGATTACGTATTTACATGGAGAAGGCGGATTCTTAGGGGATAACCGAAAAGTAATCTACTGCATTACGAACCGTCTTGTCTATCCGAAATTAAAAGATGTTGTCTTATCGATTGATCCACAAGCTGTGTTAGAAGCTTCTTATGTAAGCGAAACAGCCGGTGTGAAGAATCGCTTGAAATCGTCATCTTAATAAAAAAGCTCTATTCTTCACTAGGAGGAATAGGGCTTTTTTGTATAGAAGGAATAAGTATGAGAAGTTGTGTTATTCATTTCGGTATACGTTGTGAAGGGACGGTCTTTTTGGACAGTCCCTTTTTCTTTAGTGCAACAAGTTATCCAATAGAGCAACATGTTCTCGGTCTTTGTTCAAAATATCGCGAATGAGTTGATGGCTTTCGATGTCTAAGTTTCCTTTCACGATGTCTTCTGATACTTCCACTCCGTAGTAACTTTCACCTTTTCGCGCCTGTTCGATAATTCCTTCTAGTGTGTCAGAGCTGGTGAATGTACTGATGAATCCTTGCACAGAACCAAGTAGCCCTTCGCTATCTACGGGTACTCCTCCGAGGTTTTGAATACGCTCGGCCACTTGCATGGCATGTTGTTTATGGTCTTGTTGGATTTGTTGGAAGGTTATTTTTATGTGTGGGTCTTCAATTTTTTCAATAAAGTGTTCATAGGTGTGAATCCCCATGTATTGACCTTTTAGAAACTCATTTAACGTATGAATGACGTCCATTTCTTCATCTCCTATCTATGTAGGTAGTATGTGATGAAGGAAAACATTTTATTTCCCTTTATCCGACAAAACTAGAACATTTTCATCAAAGGATTCATATAGAAGTATCTCTAATTACTAATAGGGTGACAACACGAACCAACATGTCTATCCAACTAGATATCTAACATAATAGAATTTAAGAAAAGAGGAGCGGGAATAATGAAAAAGTCATTAAAAGTTTCATTAGCGTTAAGTCTTATGGCATCAGGATTAGGGGTAATGGGACAACCAACAGCTGCGAAAGCATCAGAATCAGTGAGTGATGCGGCGTCACTTATGCCATCTCTTGAAGGGAAAAATGTTATCGTTGGTTATTGGCATAACTGGTTAGGAAAGAGTGATGGGTACCAAAATGGAACGTCCAACAGTGATAGATTGTCGGAAACACCGTACGGGTATAATGTTGTAGATGTCGCTTTCATGGTCGCAAGTGAAGATAATCGTATTCCAACGTTCAAACCGTATAATGGGACAGACAGTGAATTCCGTGCAGAAGTAGCGAAGTTGAATGCAGAAGGTCGCGCGGTTATCCTTTCGATGGGTGGTGCGGAAGCTCATATTGACTTTGAAGAGGGAGACACACAAGCATTTGCGGATGAAATTATTCGTCTCGTTGAAACGTATGGATTTGATGGCCTTGATATCGATTTAGAGCATAAGGCAATTACAGCTGGAGCAAATCAAAAGGTTATTCCAGAAGCACTGAAAATCGTCAAAGAGTATTACAAAGAACAAGGAAAGAACTTCCTTATTACAATGGCACCAGAGTTTCCGCATTTACGAACAAATGGTAAGTATGTGTCATATGTGAAAGACCTTGAAGGATATTATGACTTTATCCATCCACAACTGTATAACCAATGGGGCGATGGTGTGACAGGTTTAGACGGGAAATATCTTGCACAAAACAACGATGCGGTGAAGGAAGACTTCTTATACACTATTTCCCATTACATGATCAAAGGGAATGGATTCGTCCAAATTCCAGCACATAAATTAGCGCTTGGTTTGCCGGCGAATCCTGATGGTGCAGGTAATGGTTATGTAAAAAATCCAGAAGATTTGAGACGTGCATTGGAACGTTTGAAGGCAGATGGAACGCCAATTAAAGGATTGATGACGTGGTCGGTAAACTGGGACGGTGGATGGGATAAAAATGGAAACCCTTACAACCATGGCTTCGTGAACACATATACGCCAATTATTCATAACGGTGGTGTTGTAGACAAGGAAGCACCGACAGTTCCAGGAACGTTAGCATCAAAAGTACAAACAAAATCAACTATTACATTACAGTGGAATGCATCTGCTGATAATGTGAAAGTGAAAGAATACGAGATTTATAGAGATGGTAAAAAGATTGGTACATCAAACAAAACAAGTTTTACAGATAAAGGCTTAGTATCTGGAAAAGCATACTCGTACGTCGTAAAAGCGGTAGATACAAGTGGAAATGTATCGGATGCTTCAAGTGCGGTACGTGTGAAAACAAAATAATACTTAAAACTGCATATTTATAAGAAGGCGGACCTTGTAATTGTATTTTTCGACAATTGCAGGGTTTGTTTTATGTAATGAAGAAGCTTTTTATTTGTGTTTTACTTTTTGGCATCCCTTCATACTTATGATAAGGGGAGATTTTGTCATTTAGGTAGGATGATTTGAGCGAAGAGAATTGAATTTGTGCATTGGAGGTTATGTCGTGCCGAGAATAATGAAGCAATATATCATGTGGACGTATGCAATCTTTCTTTGTTTTTTGGTTTTAATTGGGGTCGTTATGATGGTATTCAAGATGGAAACGCTCGCTGATATATTAAAAGTTGTGTCAGCGTGGACTTCTACATTTGTTTTTATTGTTATGTTCCGTAAAATCAAACCAGGGGTTAAGTTGGCAAGCTATGTAAAAAGCCAATTTAGTGAAAAGTTGAAAGTATCTACAGTGCTATGGATTATCTTCCTTCAAGTTTCGATTTTTGTAGGAGTTCTTTTCTATAGAAGCACGGTTGATGGTATTTCGATAACGGAACAAGTTATTACATCTTGGTTAATGCTGCTAGGGGTATTTATTCATATGTTACTTGGAGGTCCGTTAGGAGAAGAACTTGGTTGGAGGAGTTATGTATTAACGGATTTGCAACAGACATGTAGTCCGTTGAAATCAGCAATTATTGTGGGTATATTATGGGGGTTTTGGCATACGCCATTATGGTTTTTGTCAGGATATGGAGGAATGCAGTTAGTTCAATATATTATTTGTTTTATGGTTTCTATTATTGCGACATCTATCATTATGACGACATTTTATAACATAAATCGTAACCTTGTGATTCCAATTATTATTCATCAGCTGTTTAATTACTTTATGACAATTCAAATAGGAAATCGAGTAGATATTTTCGTTAGTACGGCTATTTTATATGTGATAGCGGCGGTAGCTTTGATTTTAATTAATTATAAACAATCTTTATATAAACGTAATATATGATAGATTCGTATATACATAGAAGGAACCCCCTCCTTTCATTATGAAGTGAGGGGTTCTTTCTAGTTTGTTACGGGGATGGAACTCTTGCTGCTGAAAAGCTTGTGAATTCTCCAGAAGCTAGAATTGTTCCTCCAGATCCGTCTCCGTTATCTAGTGTAAAGGTGACTGTAACAATGTCGCCAACATTTAGTTGAAGGATGGTAGAGATGGAATTGGAATTATCAACGGTTAATCCTGGTACAAATATATTAGTAGAGACGACTTGTCTTACAGCGTTCACTTCAATATTCATCGTGATGGAACTCGCGATAGCCCCGTTAGTTGGGACAAATCCAACACTAGCACAAATATAATAGACACCTGTTTGAGTAGGAACGAACGAATTTGGTGTATATTCACTGTTTAAATCAAATATTTCATCAGGAAACATGACAGTAATAGATGTGCCAGTTGAAGCAATAATTTGAGGTGTTGTATTATTTTCTGCCCTAAATGCTGATTGTGGACTTTCAGCGGTAGAGCCAGTCGCCCCGGTAGAGCCAGTCGTTCCAGTAGGTCCAGTGTCGCCGGTAGGTCCAGTGGGTCCAGTCGCTCCAGTAGGTCCAGTGTCACCAGTAGAGCCAGTCGCCCCGGTAGGTCCAGTCGCTCCAGTAGGTCCAGTGTCGCCGGTAGGTCCAGTGGGTCCAGTCGCTCCAGTAGGTCCAGTGTCACCAGTAGAGCCAGTCGCCCCGGTAGGTCCAGTCGCTCCAGTAGGTCCAGTGTCGCCGGTAGAGCCAGTCGCTCCAGTAGGTCCAGTGTCGCCGGTAGAGCCAGTCGCCCCGTTTGAGCCGGTAGGCCCAGTGTCGCCAGTAGAGCCAGTCACCCCGGTAGGTCCAGTCGCTCCAGTAGGTCCAGTGTCGCCGGTAGTACCTGGTGGCCCTGGTGGTCCGGGAGGTCCGTTTGAGCCGGTAGTACCTGGTGGCCCTGGTGGTCCGGGAGGTCCGTTTGAGCCGGTAGTACCTGGTGGCCCTGGTGGTCCGGGAGGTCCGTTTGAGCCGGTAGTACCTGGTGGCCCCGGTGGTCCGGGAGGTCCGTTTGAACCGCTGGTGCCTGGTGGTCCAGGGGGACCTGGAGTAAATGAGCTAAAATATATTTTTTGAAATAGGTGGTTAGTTGAAGGAGAAAAATACATGTACGTGACTCCTTTCTAGTATTAAAAAGTCAGGTGAATACGCGCTATGTACTTAGTAAATGATGGTGGTGGAGAAAGTGTACCCTTTATAGAACAGGGAATTCAAAAAAATAGGCAAAAAAAGATTACCCTCCGTGAGAGGGTAATCTTTTTTATTTAATCGACACTAACTGGAATAATTCTACTTTCTTTGAAATATCGACTGTTTTTTCTTTTGGATTCTTCTCGAAGTGTAAGATACCCATTGTTTTATTTGTACCTTGGATAGTTTGGAAAGTAGTATCATCTACAATCGTAAATGAGTCAACGTAACGGCGACCTTCTCCGATAATTGTGTTTCCTTCATATTTCAGTGCTTTGTTGTTTAGGGAGAAGTTATTCATTGCGCTTTTCGCAAAGTAAATGCCAGTGTCGGCTGTTACAGTTGGTAGGCTCTTTAATAATTCTGTTTCATCTCCGCTTGTAACTGTATAGAATAACTCTTTCTTTTGTAAGTCTTCTGCTGTTGATTTACTCATCACTAGTGTTTTTTGATTATTTACTTCAACGATTTTGATTGCATGTGTGTTGCTTGATTTTACTTCCTTTTTATATTCGTTCATTGTTGTTTCTACTTGTGCTTGGTCACCATATACGATAATACCGTGAGCTTGTTTTGAGATGATATCCATTAATCCGCATCCAGAGAATATCGAGATGGAAAGGATAGCGATGAATGCTATTTTTAATTGATTTTTCATAGAGTTTTATCTCCTTTTTTGTAGTGTGTATATGTAGTATAGAAAAAATAGATCAAAAGAAATATCGACTTCTCTTACAGGAACATTACATTGTTGTCATGTGTGAAAAAATGGGAATGTGGTATGATAGAAGTAATACGAAGAAAAAGGAGATGCAACATGAAGAAATCAACGATTATTTTACTCTCTGTACTCGGAGTGGGCGTTATATTAATAGGAATGTTCTTTTCGAGTTATAACGGTTTCGTATCTGCAGAGGAAAATGTAAATGCGAAATGGTCGCAAGTAGAGAACCAATTGCAACGAAGATCCGATTTAATTCCGAATTTAGTCGAGACAGTAAAAGGATATGCGTCGCATGAGGAGAAAATTTTTACAGATGTAGCAAATGCGCGTGCGAAGTTAGCTGGTAGTACGACACGACAACAACAAGCAGCAGCAAACGATGAATTATCAGGTGCATTAAATCGCTTACTCGTTGTGTCAGAAAATTATCCACAGTTAAAAGCAAACGAGAACTTTAGGCAATTAAGTGACGAATTAGCTGGAACAGAGAACCGTCTTGCGGTAGCACGTAAAGACTATAACGATACAGTAGCTGAATACAATAAGAAAGTGAAGAAAATGCCAGGAGCAATTATTGCCAATATGTCTGGATTCCGTGAGAAAGAATATTTCAAAGCAGCACCAGGCGCAGAGCAGCCGGTAAAAGTGGACTTTGGTACAAATAAGTAGGTGAGAGCGATGTGGAAAAAAATCGTACTCGCTTGTTTCGCGTTGTTTTTGATCTATCCATCCGTTACGTTAGCGGATATAAAAGATGATATTCCAAATCAAAAAGGTGATATTTATGTACAAGATCCATACAATTACCTTTCTCCAAGCGTTAAGCAAAAAGTAAACCAGCAAGCGAAAATAACAGATCAACAAACGACAGCGCAAATTGGTTTCTTACTTGTCCAATCGTTACATGGTAATACAATTCAAGAATATGCAGTAGAGGCATTTCGAAAATACGGATTAGGGGACCCAGAAAAGAACAACGGAGTACTTGTTGTTATGTCGATTGAAGACAGGAAAGCGTGGATTGAAGTTGGTTATGGCTTAGAAGGAGTATTACCTGACGGGAAAGTCGGACGTATTCTTGATGAATATACGACTCCAGCACTCAAAGGTGGGAACTATGATGCAGCAGTAGAGCAGACGTATACCGTACTTGTTAAAGAAGTGATGAGTGAGTATAACGGCACGGCAACACCAGCTAAGGAGGCAAGTGGTAATCCATTCCTTTGGGCGATTGGTTTACTTGGTGGAGGGGCTATTGCGTTTGTACTTTGGAAAGTTCTTACGCGTAACATGAATAAGGAAGAGAAGGCGCATGTGCTCTTCGTCTTCCTGCAACTGTTCCAAGTTATTTTGAGTGCAATTGCACGAAACAATAACGGTGGTAAAGGTGGCGGAAATTCATCTGGACGAGGTGGTTCGTCTGGTGGAGGTGGAGCTGGTCGTGATTGGTGATTGGTGATATAGTTAATCGACCTTTTCATACGTATCAACAATAATTTTCCCAGGATAGGATTCAAGGATGTGCCGAGCCCATACCTTCACTTTGTCACCTGTTTGCAAGTCATGGCCCATTTGCTGATTAGGAAAGACGAGGAAAGAGTGGGCTTCTCCTTTTTGTTCCTCAAAGAATACCCGATTTTCTTTGAGGACGGCGTATCCTTCTAATAGGAAAGGTCTTAGTTCGATTGGATCTGAACGATCTACTTTACTCATTAATAACGCAATACAAATAATGAGAAGAATGCATGTGGCACCAATGCGGATGAGCCACTTACGCATATACATCGCCTCCTAGAAATGTTCAAAAGCTACATGCTTTTGAACATTTTTCTTTAATCACGAATAATGCCGTGACTTGTTCCAATTAAGACTTCCTTATTATGCTGATTTGTATATACTGACTTAATTTCGACTTTCTTGAATCCTACTGCTTGTTCGATGTTCGTAAGTGTTACGTTGCATGTAATGGTATCGCCTGTGAATACTGGGCGGATGAACTCGCTATTCAGTTGCCTGGCAATATAATTCATGTCACCGCCAATTTTCGTCCCAATACTTGCGGTTAATAAGCCGTGAACCATGAGTCGCCCTTTCTCATCGTGCTCCATATGATGTCGACCTTTGTCACCTGAAATACGAGCAAATTGTAGTACTTCTTCTTCACTAAATGTTCTCTGCCATGTTAATACATCACCGATTGTAAAAGTCATATGTACCTCCTTATCAATATTTTTCTGTATATTCAGAATATAACACAACGGATGTGCATTTTCTTCATTTTTTGTAGAAATAGGCGAACCTCTTGTCTACTCAGAAGGTGGACGTGAATAGTATAGGGTATATGGGTGGTGAAATCGATGTACCAATATAACGAGATCCTCGCCGACCGATTAGAAAAATTAAAAAGTTATCGGTTTTATTACGGGGAAGTCACCAGCACGATGATAGAGGAAGCAAAGCAATATGAATTGCTTATTGTAAATCCGTCTTTTTTTACGAAAGAGCAAGTAAAAGAACTACAACAACAAGGTGTGCTTATGATTGGGTATATAGATGTAGCGGAAATAGATGCAGAGAATAACCAGAAGCATAATATCGTCCGAGAAGATGACTATTATAAGGTGGACAAAGAGAGAGTATATTACTGGGAACACGATTCGTATTTAATGGATATGTCTTCACCGCATTATCGAACATTTTTGTTAGAGGAATTGAAACAACATATCCATAAAAAAGGATTCAACGGTATTTTACTAAATACAATTGAAACGATAGAAGAAGAGTTTCTTGGGAGGCCAGAGGAATTACAGAGGCAAGCAGAAGGATTTTCTCGCTTCCTTCAACAAGTACGTAGCCGTTACCCACATTACATTATTTTGCAAAATGGTGGCCTTACGATTGTGGAAGAATATAGTCATGTGTATATTGACGGCGTTGTATTAGAAGGTCTCCATTACAAAGATGTCGTCGAAGAACCGGAAGTGCTACGTGCTACAACGAAGCTTTATCAATTTAACAATCGTATGGATCTTTCTGTCTTTACCGTCTCCTATGTAAACAAAGTGAAGAACACACAACTGGCAAGAAAATTAGGATTTAAACATTACCACGAAAAAGGCGATTATGATACATGGTAACACCCAGCTCTTATCATATGATAAGAGCTGGGTGTTTGTTTTTTATACTACAAAGCCAGTACCTTATACGGGTACTGGCTATTATGTTATGCACGTTCTTTACGTTTCTTTACGTACCATACAATCACGAGTATACCGAGAATGGCTAGAACAGCGTAGATAACGTTAGAGAATACATCCATGTATGCAACAATATCTTTCCACGATGCACCAACTGCAGCCCCGACATTAACTAAAATCGTGTTCCAAATAAGTGTTCCGATTGTCGTAAATAATAAGAACAATGGGAAGTTCATGTTCGACATCCCGGCAGGAATGGAAATAAGGCTTCGAATTAGAGGGATCATACGGCAGAATAATACCGTCCACATACCGTACTTATCGAACCAAGCATCTGCTTTATGGATGTCTTCTTTTGTTAAACGCAAAATGTGTCCATAGCGATCAATGATTTTTTCTAAGCGTTGTACGTCTAAGAGGCGACCAACACCGTATAACAGAACCGCACCAACGACAGAACCGATTGTTGCGACAATAATAACCATTGTGATAGTTAAATCTGATGTTGTTGTGACAAATCCACCAAACGTCAAGATTACTTCTGACGGGATAGGCGGGAATAAATTTTCAAGAGCAATTAAGAAGAATATCCCCCAATATCCGAACTGCTCCATAATTTGTATAATCCAAGATTCCATGAAATTCTCCCTTTGTTATACATTGTTTTTTGTATGTAGATTTCCCTATTATACGCATAAAAAAGGTAAGAAACTAGTCTCATTATATTACGAGTGTGTAACTTTTTTGTAAATTTTGAACTTGTTTCTGTTAAATGATGTGTTATTATCTTCTTAAAGGAGCGTGTTACTTTGTGAAAAAAGATTTTAATATTATTCTCATCTTACTATCCATTGTAGTAGTTGTTCTGACTGCTATTAGCATAAAGAAATTTTTTCTCATAGATGACAGCAGCGGTACGTATGAAGGATATGTTATAGAAAAACAAGGAATGAGAATCATCGCTAGAGAAACGCTTTTGGAAGAAGAGAAGTCAACAGAAATTCATTTTATGTTTTCAAATGAAAATATAATCCAAGATATAAAAGTAGGACAAAAAGTATCCATTACGCACGGGGACATCGTATCTACCGAACCAACAACAGCTCATGGGGATACAATCACTATAATAGAATAGTATAGTGATTTCTACCTATAGATTTCAGAAAAATTAGACAAATAAAAGAAATGCGTGCTATACTTTTACATATAACAGTAGGACAAGAAGAAAGGAAGCGATTTTTATCAGTAGAACAGTGTTAGCACTAGACGTAAAAGTAGACAAAAGTAATCCAGCTTTAACTGAAGGAGAAAGAAAAATTGCGGGAGTTCTATTCTTGAATATATGTGTGGCAGCAATTACAGGCGCAATAGGTACTGATGTGCGAATGAATCCATTAGAGCGAGGAGAAGATGCTATTTTCCATCATCGTTTTTCATGGATAGCAGCTATATCAGAACAACAAGCACATGAATTACGAGTAAATTTAGTACGCCGTATGCAAACAGCAGGAATTATGGCTGGGATTGAGGAAGGAATGGATGTTTCCGTGGAACTTCCTGTACTTGGTGGCGTGAAATAAATAGAAGTGATAAGGAGCTGTCTACGGATAGTTCTTTCTTTTTTAAAAAATTAGGGAAAATTAGACATGTATAAAGGTATGTGGTATCTTTTGTAAGAATATGTTAAAGGTTCCTTGCATATTCCATACGAAATGAAGATAAAAGGGAGAGGTTTTTATTAGTAAAACAGTACCAGCAGTAGACGTGAAAGTAGTCAAAAGAAATCATGATTTAAGCGAGCGTGAATTAAAAATTTTGGATGTTTTTATTTTGAACTTATGTGCAGCTACAAATGCAGTTGTAACGGGGAAAGGTATGGCACTTAATCCATTAGAGGACAAAGAGGATGTTATCTTTCAAAGGCGCTTAGCTTGGCAATCAGCAATTTCAGAAGAACAAGCAAATCAATTTAAAGAAATGGTAACACGTCGCATCGAAACAGCAATGGAAATGTCAGGGGTTGAAGAGAATGTGGAAGTTTCCGCTGAGGACGTTGTATACGGTGGCGTGAAATAATAGAGAAAAAAGTAGTTGTCCATGGACAACTACTTTTTTTGAAGGGAAACTCATTTGGTATAAAGGTATTAATTACATACATAGACGAATGCTGCTACGGATAGATAGAAGGGTGGATAGGGCACCAGCATATTTCATTGAACCCACTCCTTAGAAAGTTAATTCCCTGTATTTTATACATACTTCTCCGAAGGACAACCAGAATAATCTGGTTGTTTTTGTTGACGTTTCCATTTTCATCCTTTAATATTTAAGTTAATTAATTATTTCATAAAGAAAGGAATTAATTGTATGATGGAACACGATTTAGAAAAGATGCAACGTATTCAACTGTTAATGATGTCGGTAAGGAGGAAACAGCGTCCTATTTTCCATAAGGCAATCCAACCATTTAATGTGACTCCGCAGCAATATTATGTGTTAAAGACTTTGTATAATGATGGAAGTGCGCGTGTGAATCAACTTGCAGAGAAGATGCAAGTGAAGCCCAGTGCAATTACGATTATTGTGAACAAGTTAGTTGAGCAAGAATTAGTCATTCGTGAGTATGACGAAGAAGATCGTCGTGCAGTGAATGTGTATTTGACGACAAGCGGAGAAGAATTAGTGAAGAAAGCAAGACGCCTACATGGGGAACTAATGCGTCGTTATTTTGCACGCTTTTCAGAGGAAGAGCTAGAAACATTCATTACGTTATATGACAAATTAGATATGATGATGCAACAAGAAAGCATGGACTAAAAGTAAGGGGGAGTCGCATGAATTCGATGCGTGCATTAGTAGGATATATGAAGCCGTATCGTCTGTTCGCGATTATCGCGCCACTTCTTATGGTGCTTGAGGTAGCAATGGACCTACTACAACCAATGATTATGCAACACATTATTGATGTTGGTATTGCGAATAACGATACGGAGTATGTACTCAAGATGAGCCTACTTATGATTGGAGCGGCAGTGCTCGGTTTAGTAGGTGGAATAGGGTGTATGATTTATTCGGCGAAAGCGTCCGTGAACTTTGCGACAGATATTCGCCAAGATGTATTTCAAAAGATTGAAACATTCTCAAGTCGCAATGTGGATACATTCGGAAAAGGAAAGTTAATTACAATTGTGACGAACGATATTGCGACCATTCAGCTTGCGGTGACGATGACGCTTCGTATACTTGTTCGTGGACCACTTATGTTCTTAGGCAGTATTATTATCGTCTTCTTCACAGCGAGAGAACTATTTCCAATTTTAATGGTTGTCGTACCAATTATGCTGGTCGCTATTATTGTGTTATCGAGTAAAGGTGGCAAACTATTCAAAAGTGTACAAGAAGCAGTCGACAAAGTGAATACGAAGCTTCAAGAAAATTTAGCTGGTATTCGTGTGGTGAAAGCGTATGTGCGCAAGCGACACGAAGTGGAAGGGTTCGAGAAAATTAACAATGAATTAACGTCACGAAGCATGGTGGCAGTGCAAGTTGTTTCGCTTATGTTGCCTATTATTATGCTCGTCGTTAGTTGTGCAATTGTTGGTGCCCTTTGGCTTGGTGGCGTTCAGGTAGCAGATGGCATCATTGATATTGGAGTTATTCTTGCATTCATTAACTATTTGAATCTTATTTTAATGGCGATGGGGACAATCAGCATGGTATTCATGCAAATCGCGAAAGCATTCCCGTCGGCAGACCGTGTGCAAGAAGTATTAACGACAGAACCAGATATTCAGCAACCATCTAGTTCATACAATCCAGCTACGGTAAAAGGGGATGTAACATTCCAAAACGTTTCCTATAGTTATGTGAAGAACGATGAACAAGTATTGAAAGACATTTCCTTCTCCGTACAGGCGGGACAAATGGTTGGTGTCATCGGTTCGACTGGTAGCGGAAAAACCACATTAGCGAAATTGTTACCACGTTTGTATGATGTCGATGAAGGGGTCGTTCACATAGACGGTATCGATGTACGTAAATTTGAGTTACAAACATTACGTTCGGCAATTGGATTTGTTCCGCAAAAAGCATCGCTCTTCTCAGGAGAAATTCAGACGAATATTCGCTTCGGAAAAGAAACAGCAACAAATGGTGAACTAACGAATGCAGCGGAATATGCATGTGCGCTTGAATTTATCGAGAAGCTAGAAGACAGTTTCGCTCATACGTTAACCCAAGGAGCGACGAACCTTTCTGGTGGACAGAAGCAACGTGTCTCGATTTCACGTGCGCTCGTTCGAAAGCCAGCTATCCTCATTTTAGATGATTCAACTTCGGCAGTGGATGCCAAGTCAGAACAACATATTCAACAAGCACTGAAAGAACACTTTATTGGTACAACAACGTTTATGATCGCATCAAAAATTTCATCCATTCATGAAGCGGATAAAATTCTCGTACTCGACAACGGTGAACTAGTGGGCGAAGGAACGCATGATGAACTTCTTATGCATTGTGACGTCTACAAAGAAATTTACGTGTCGCAAGGTGGAAAGGTGGTGCAACATGGCTAACCAAAACCGTACTCATCAAATGTTTGGCCGTGTCGGTAGACCAGGAGCACCAGCAGAAAAACCAAAAAACGCAAAGGAAACGGTAAAACGTATTTGGCAATACATGGGTAGACAACGGTTACCACTTGTAATGGCAATTGTTCTCGTTATTATTACAACACTACTAAGTTTATTTGGTCCATATATGATCGGGATAATCATTGATGAACATATTATCCCGCGCGATGTAGAAGGTACGATTCGCATGGCACTTATTCTCTGTGCTATTTATGTTGTGACGGCACTTTTATCATGGCTACAAACATTCATTATGGTGAACGTCGCTCTTCGGACCATTAAAACGATTCGCCAAGATGCATTTGAGAAGTTACACACGTTGTCGGTGCGTTTCTTCGATCAACGTCCACACGGAGAATTAATGAGCCGTGTAACGAATGATATTGATAGTTTAAACAATGCATTAAGCCAAAGTGTCCTGCAAGTTATTAGTTCGCTTTTAACATTTGTGGGCGTTATTATTGCGATGGTTTCATTAAATATCACGCTTGCGGCTGTGTCATTATTCGTTGTCCCATTAATGGTATTCGCGACGAAACGAATTATTCAACATAGTAGCAGCAGCTTCGTGAAGCGTCAACGAGATTTAGGAGAACTAAATGGGTTCGTTGAAGAAGCGATTAACGGTGCAGAAATTAGTACGCTCTATAGTAAGGAAAAAGATATGGTTGAGAAGTTCCGTACGATTAACGAAGAACTTCGTCAATCAAGTATGCGGGCTGATACTTTCTCGTCATTCATTCCACCGACGATGAATTTTTTGAATAACGTAGGAATTGGTCTTGTTGTAGGAGTGGGAGCATTCATGGTGTTAAATGAATGGGCGACAGTCGGGATTGTTGCGGCGTTCATGAACTATTCCCGCCAATTCGCTCGTCCACTGAGCCAATTCGCAGTACTACTTAATACGATTCAATCAGCTGTTGCAGGTGGTGAACGTGTCTTTGAAATATTAGATGAAGTACCGGAGTTGAAGGATAAGAAGGGTGCTATTGAAGTAGACATGTTCAAAGGAGAAGTAGAATTTAATCGTGTAAATTTTGGTTATTCAGAAGAGAAACAAATCTTGAAAAATATCCATCTGCATGCAAAGCAAGGTGACACAGTTGCCCTCGTTGGTCATACTGGGTCAGGGAAGACGACGATTATTAATCTTTTAACTCGTTTCTATGATGTAAGTAATGGAGAAATTAGTATTGATGGTCGCAATATTAAAGACTACAAGATTCATAACCTCCGTAGTAAAATCGGTGTCGTTCTTCAAGATACGTATTTATTCTCTGGTACAATCATGGATAACATTCGTTACGGTCGATTAGATGCGACGGATGAAGAAGTAATTGCTGCTGCCAAGACCGCATGGGCACATAGCTTTATTAAACATCTACCAGATAAGTATTATACGGAAATTGCATCTGAAGGTACGAATTTAAGCCAAGGACAACGTCAACTTATCGCTATCTCCCGTGCTATCTTAGCAAATACAGATATTTTAATTTTAGACGAAGCAACATCCAACATCGATACACGTACGGAATTACACATCCAGCGTGGACTAAACAACTTGATGAAAGGAAAAACAAGCTTCGTCATTGCCCATCGCCTCAAAACAATCGAAAACGCCGATCAAATTCTTGTTATTGATGGCGGAGAAGTCATTGAAAGAGGCAACCATGATACATTAATGGATAGTCGTGGATATTATTACGGATTGTATACAAGTCAGTTTGGGATATAGAAAATGAGTCCTCTTTAGAGGGCTCATTTTTGTGTAGAAGAAGTTATTTTATCCTTTCTTTATAGAAAGAAGCGTGAATACACCTCTCTTTTTATAGTAATATATTTAGAAACTTTCAAAGATAAAGCCATAAACTCACTAAGGTCAGCGGATTTCTTGTTAGTTATATAATTAAAAACAATTTATCCGATATGAAAAGAAGGGATTTTGAAAACATTTGTCGAAATTAAATTGTGTGCGCTTTCAAAGTGTGATACATAGAAATGGAGGAGTTTAAAATGATAAAATCGCTAGTCCTAGGTGGTACAATCGCAACGAGTAGTCTATTCGGGATTACTCCAGTAGAATTACCAGAAATGAAATATACAGCAGAGGTATCCTCTCAACAAAAAGCACAATCACCACATATAACAAAACATTATGTACTTCCGACAAATAGTTCTTCTGAGAAAGAACCATTTTATGTCCATAAGGGACAGAAAATAACAATAAAGAAGAGCGGAGATACTTCTGTTTACTTTACACTTCATAACAAAAACGGTGAATTTATTGGACAGTACTCGTCTGCCATCACATACTATCCAAAAGAAGATGGAAATGTATACGTACAATTCCATGTCCCTTTCTTATATGAAGATCAAGTAAGATTCACAGTGGATTATACAATAAAATAATAGTATTTATCCTAAATAGAGAAAAAAAGCTCCTCAAGTAGAGGGGCTTTTTATTTTGCAAATAACAAAGAGTCATCAATCCAGAGCACACTGCTTTATCCACGTTATTGAACTATCCCACTGTGATAGAATTGAATTAGTATATAAAGTCGAAATTGGAACATTTGATAAGCCTTTATATGGTTGTGATGTAACGTGGTTAGAAGAGGATAAGGTTAACTTTACCAGAATATCTTAATTTCGATGTGTACTTAAGAGAAACTTAATGCTCTTTCTTTTAATAGTTCCAATTCTCCTTATTTAACAAAAATACTTTGGCACAACTTTGAAAGAAATATCACATGGTTATTTTATAAAAATGATACTTCTATCCCGTGCCTAAAAGTGGAGTATCCTTCCGCACATGCTTTCCTAGATAACAAAATGTTCATTGTACCCCGATGCTAGTCTTAATAGCAATGCTTAACAAATTAACTATTTTTATATCTGTGCCATCCTTTTGTTATAGCTTAATATGTGAAAGATGAAAATCCCAAAGATTATAAAACGCTTTCATTTACAAAAAATGTGAAAAATTATACTATTTTGTAGAAGGGGGAATGAAAGTGAACACAGAGTATATGATAGAGGAATTACATCGCATGGATATTCTTCCAGTGCGCCATTACAGAGTGAAGAAAATGTCTGGCACGACGGATAAGACAGTATATCGACTTACGAGCGTAGGACAACCGAGTTATGTATTTAAGAAGGATAATCCAAATGAGATTATCCATGTAGAGCGTTTCTTTCAGGCATATCAAAACATAGAGTTATTTTCGAAGTTAGGATATGTTGACCCAGAAAAGCGTTTTCTCGTGTATACACATATAGAGGGAACGACGCATATTCATTGTGGAAAGAAAATCAATTGGCTATCAGACTTAGTCACAAATTTTTTCAATCATTACAAGGAAGTAGAGGTTAATGAATCTTGGGGAAGCTTAGTAAGTCCAAGTTCATCTTGGCATGCCTTTTGTATGGAGAATATAGATTTTGCGCGTACGCGTATCCAACAACATTTAACAGATGAAGATTATAATAAAGTAAAAGACTTGGTAGATTGGTTAGCGCAATTTGAGCAAGAGGATAAAAAGTACTTAGTGCACGGAGATGTAGGTGTACATAATATGGTTTTCGATAATGAGCAGCTTGTTGGAGTAATTGATCCGGATGCATTAGTAGGAACGAGTATGTATGATTTCACTTATGCATTTTGTTCATCTCCAGATGACTTGAATGTAGAAACATTACTAGAAGCTGCGAACTTATTAAATCATGGACCAATTAACGAACAACGATTAATAGCGGAAGTGTTTGTAAGCTTATATGTGCGAATTGGTACATGTATAGCATGGCATCCGAGTGATTTAGAGGCTTATTTGGAAGTTTGGGAGTATTGGAAAGAGAAGATGAAGGGCTAAATAACATACATGAATGATAGGAGCACTGCTGACAGTTTGGTTGTTGGGAGTGCTTGTTTATTTACGAATGATTTATGATGATAATGGATGTGTTTGGCGGTAATGTAGATAGGGTTTTGAAATATATGGTATTATAAGAGGGGAGGGATGAGTGTGTTAACGGAACTATATAGGAATCGAATGAAATATGTTGCCAAGTTGGCAGTTATTTTTCTTCCAGTATTAATCGTTTTGTTTGTGGTTAGTACAGAGGAAAAGGATAAATATCTCATCGGAGCGATAATTGTTCTTATGTTGTTTCTATTCGTAGGAACGATTATAAGAGATTACTATAAAATGAAACATGTAAGTAGCTTAACGATTCCTGTTACTACTTCGCATGTAATGGACACAGAAAAACTTATTATGAAGCAAGCTGCATGGTGGTTCCCGCGGTATTGGTTATTCACGACAAAAGGAGAGTACCTTGGGGAAATAAGGCTATCTTCTATCCCATGGTATTGGCATGTGCTAGCCATCTATTTCAAAAAAGAGATTCCTAGATGGTTCCCATTTACAGCAGAACTGCGAGATCATGAAGGTAATAAGCTTGCATTTTTTACGAAGCAAGCAGGTTTCAAGCAAACAAACCTTACCTTTTTTAATAAAGAAGATAAAAAGATGGGAGAGTATATTCAGCACGATTTGAAAAGTGTAATGAACATATACGGAACATTAAACGATGCAGACGGTAAAGAAATACTGCAATCAAAGGTACATGGGAAATACGGTGATTTTCGTCTAGTAGACGCCGAGAATAAACACTTTGCAACGTTTAAGTATGGCATTTTCCCACTAGAATATTGGAAAGTTTTTGAAGATACATATAACCCAATAATAGAGATGAACATAGAGCGTACAGAAGAAGAAAAGGCACTTATGCTATTACTGATTTCGTGGTGGTTCATGAGTGTGGATGAACAATAGATGGGAGTAGGGATTTGTTAGATATAATAGCAGCATTAGATAGAAAACAAACAAAAAAAGTAGACGTACAGATAGCTGGAGAACATCTGATGGATGCACCACAAATAATGATAGAGTTAGTAGGAAGTTCTCTTCCCCGTTATATATTACTTACACCAAGTGGTGAATATCTTGGAGAAATAAAATTTCATTTTCCGTTAAGCTATGTGCATATGCTCGTTTGGCATGGTATTCACCTTTCGTTACCATTTCAAGCAACGTTATATGACCATCAAGGTAAAATGCTTGGATTTATGAAGAAAAAAGGATTTCTTACATCGAAGGGCTCATACTTTACTAACAATGGTGAGTTAATGGGTGAGTATCTTGGGAGCGGTTTATGGGACGGAAATCTAGTGGATGCCAATGGTAAAGAAATAATCTATACAGATTCAGGAAGCAATTATAGAAATACATATTTAGAAGATGCTTATGGTAATCAGGTTGTTTCTGTAAAGCGCAGTATTTCCGTAGAAGAGAATAAGAAGCTCTTCCCGGATGAAACAGTTATCGTAGAGTTTCATAAAGATCGTACAAAAGAGGAAAAATCGATGCTTTTAATGTCGTGGTGTACGGCGATGTGGATGTAGAAAAAAGGACAAACCCGAGAAGGTTTGTCTTTTTTTTATGCCTTATATTCCAAAAACTCAATTCGATTTCCAAACGGATCGTCGATAAATAATCTTTCGCGTCCTTCAATAGGAGGCTCTTCTTTAATGGTTAATCCTTGTTCTTCTAAATGCGTACGGAATGCTTGTAAATTCTCCACACAAAACGCCGGGTGTGCTTTCTTAGCTGGCTGGAAATTTTCTTCTACACCAATATGTAATTCTTGTGTCCCACAACGAAACCAACACCCACCACGTGCACGTAATTTCTCAGGTTTTGGAATCTCTTCAAAGCCTAATTTTCCTGTGAAGAATGCACGGATTTCTTTTTCCATTCCTTTTGGCGCCGCTAATTGTACATGGTCAATTCCAGTAAATACATAAGCCATACTATCACTCCCATTATCTTTCTTGTACTAATTATAAAATATTTTGAACATTTTGTTAAAATTTACAAAAAAGCTATCATTTTCACTATGTTCGCAGTGGAAATGAATAACAGACAAATAGAGATTCTTTTATAATAGAGTGGGAGGGGTTTTTATGTGGAAAAAGAAATCTGTAGATAAGCAAATTCAGAAAGAAGAGATTCTGATGAAAGATGAAAAGAGAGGAATACATGATTACGAAGACCACTTAACTGCTATTATTAAGCGTACCGGGGATGATGGCTCCATCGATCATCTAAAAGGAAAACCACTCAACTTAGATACAACCGCATCTTATAATTTAGAAAAACAAATGTATAAGACAATGAAGGACAACAACGTCTTACCACCATGGATTGAACTTGGAAAAGGAATAGACTTGCTAAAAGCAGAATTAAAAGAATGTAAGGATGAACAGAGAATCCGAGCATTGGTAGAAGACATTAATAAAAAAGTACGAAATCACAATTTAGCATGTCCGTATCCAGCACAGAAATCTGGTGTACGATTAGAGTGGTACGTAGAATAAGATTTGGTATATGATATTTCAGTAAAATTTGAGAAAGATAGAAAGGCCACACCATGCAAATCATCACACATTTCACATTAGAAGACTTTAAAGACATGCAAGAGTTAGAACGTAACTTCTATGATGACAATCATATTACGCCGTATGAAGAGGCGTATCGTTGGTACAAGGCATATCCGTATACGGTATGTGCACTGCGAGATAACAGTACAATCATCGGTTTCATCAATATGTTTCCGGTTAAAGAGCATATTTTTGAAGCGTTACGAGCAGGCACATTTAACGACCGTGAGTTACTGTTAGAGCATATCATCAACATCGATGAACCAATAGATGGGAAGATAAATATGTTCTTCTGCTGTGTTATTATTGACAAGGAGTACCGTAGAACAGATGCCTTAAGAATATTATTGCGAGAAAGCATTTGCTACTATAAGCACATTGAGCGACATATTGATTCTATTATTACGGATAATGTAACGGATAAAGGAGAAGCGTTCTCGAAGCGTCTTGGATTTACAAAAGTAACGGATAGCCAGTTTGACTCCATTATTTATATGGGAGATTATGCGGAGTTTGTCTGTGCGGTAACGGAATAGGGAAAAGAAAAAGCCAAATGCAGCAAAATGCTACATTTGGCTTTTTGTATAGTAAGCATATGTGACGTTAATTCGTGCAGCAATTTCAATATCGCGTGGGGAGATGGTTGTGCTTGCTTTTAACGTAGGGACTGATTCACTATAACTAATGGCGTGTGGAAGATTCGGTGGTTCTTCTTGAATTAAGACCGGAATTTGATGGATTGTCATCCCACTTGCAGTTGCGAGCGAAAATGCTTTTTCTCGTGCGTCTTGTACAGCAAGTGTTAAGGCACGTAAGTAGTAGGCTGCACTTTCCGTTGTACTAAAGGTTAAAGAGTGAGCGATATTTGCACCGTTTGACATAGCGATGTCATATACCTCTCCTGCTTTTTGGACATTTGGAACGGTAATTTCAAATGTTTGTTGTACTTCATAGCCGGCAATTTGTGAAGTACCATCTTTTAGTTCATATTTCGGTTGGATACGGTATGATTTCGTTTCAATTGCATCTTCGCTTAGACCGCTTCGTGTAAGGGCGGTACGCATTGCATTTGCTTTATCAGCATTTTCTTCTTGTGCTTTTTTTATGTTTTTGTTTTCTGTTAGTACTCCAACTGTTAAGGAAACGGTATCGGGGAGGACAGAAATTTTGCCTTCACCAATCACCATCATCGTACGATCATATTGTTTTGCTTGTGGGGATTGATATCCATATTGCATGCTTCTGACATCCTTTCGCTTTTAGTCTAGTTTATTCTACTTCGTAGTATTTCATGATGATGAGTTAAGGGTATAATAGAGGAAACGATATTTCGGGAGGTTAGCGAGATGAATTTACAAGAAATCATGATAGAGCTAGAAAAGTTAGGAACAGAACAGACGAAAAAAACATTTATGCGACACGGTGCACCAGAACCATTTTTTGGTGTGAAAATAGGTGATTTGAAAAAGCTAGTGAAGCATGTGAAGAAAAATCAAGAATTAGCGTTAGCGCTATATGGAACAGGTAATTCCGATGCAATGTATTTAGCAGGACTGTCCATTAATCCGAAGTTGATGACGAAGGAACAAGTACAAGGTTGGATACAGAAGGCAACGTGGTACATGTTAGGAGAGTATACAGTGGCTGGTGTTGCTGCAGAAAGTGATTATGCACTAGAACTAGCAAGAGAGTGGATACAATCAGAGGATGAAATAATCGCAATAGCTGGCTGGAGTACATATACAAATTACGTATCGATTACGAAAGACGAGAACCTTGATTTAGAAGAGATTAAGGAGTTACTACACCACGTTCAAGAAACGATTCATGAAGCACCAAATCGTGTGCGTTATACGATGAATGGTTTTGTTATTGGTGTTGGTGCATTCGTTGCACCGCTTTATGAACATGCAATGAATGTTGCAGAGAAGATTGGGAAAGTACATGTGGATATGGGAGCGACAGCATGTAAAGTACCACTTGCAACGGATTATCTTCATAAGATTGAAGCAAGAGGAACAATTGGAAAGAAGAAAAAAACGTGTATTTGTTAGGAGAGAGAGCAATAAGCTCTCTTTTTCTGTTTTTTTTGTCAAAAAATTAACAAAAAACAAACAAATATATTGACAAATTTTTCATGTTTCATTTAACATAGTGGGTGTAGTTTGTTAAGAATGAGTGATAGGGAGTGGTTAATGAAAGAGGCATCCTATTCTGTTATTTTTTATATGGTAAGGTAGTGGATATCGTTTGTTTATCTCTATGGAGTAGGGGATAGCAAGAAACGATTATTTTTATCAATTCAATTGAGAATGATAATCAATTAAGTTGATGAGGTTAGATGTGGAAGGATGTATAATGTTTTCTTTTTTTGATCATCATTGAGAATGATAATCATTAAAGGGGTTCATCTGTCCTGATTTATTGATAATAATTATCATTATCAATAAAATCTTGTTGATAAAGGAGGTTTTTACAAAGTGAAACGATTAAGAACATTGTATACGTATATGTTGGCAATTGTATGTATGATGGTGTTTACGTTAGCGCCAAGTGTCCAAGCTGCCGCCAAGCTAGAAGATGGAACGTATACAATTAACTACGTCATCAAAAAAGCGGATAAAGATTCTGTTTCAATGGCGAACGACTATTTTGAGAAGCCAGCGAAATTGTTTGTGAAAAATGGTGAAATGAAAGTTCATGTTCAAATGAATCATAGTGCGTGGATTACAGAGTTTAAAGGACCTGTTGGTGGTGGATTTGCTGATTCGAAAGTAGTGAGTGAAGACAAAAAAGCAGATAAGCGTACAGTAGAATTCAACGTAAAAGATCTGTCTCAACCTACGCCAGCACAAATTCATGTGACAGTTACATCGGTTAACTATGATCATGATTATACAATTCGTTTCGCCTTTGATGAGAAAAGTGCAAAACCAGTTGCAGGTACAAAAGCTGTAGCAGGTGAAGGAACGAAACAACCAAGTGCAAAAGCAGCTACAACGACAGGCGAATCAAAAACTCCAGTAGAAAATCCAGAAACAGGGGATTCGACGAATGTCATTGTATTTTCTGTCTTATTTGTAAGCTCACTTATTTTTTTAATAAGTAGTCAGAAATTTAGAAGAACGAATAAATCATAAGGGGAGAGTAACGTATGAACAAATTAATGAAATCTATGATGATGATGTGTGCACTTATGCTTTTAATGATAGGAATTGCTCAACCAGCAACAGCAAAGGCAGCAACATTACAAGATGGAACATACACATTGCCATTTACAGTGTTGCATGCAAGTAAAGACCAACCATCTAAAATGAATGATTATTTCGTTAGTCCAGGAACGTTGAAAGTGAAAGATGGAAAGAAATTCGTTTCATTTAAAGTGAAGAGTAGTAACCTTGTAACGGCTATTCAATTCGAGCGAAATGGTGTAATGGTTGATGCAACAGTCTTAAGTACGAACACAGCAGAGAATACAAGAGTAGTAGAATTTGAAGTTGGAGACTTATCGACACTATTAAAAGGAAAAGTAACGATTAAAATCCCAGTTATTAATTACTATTCGACATACGATATTCGCATGTCATTTGATACGTCCAACATACAATAGTCGTTAATTCATATAGAAACGGAGAGAAGTGCATGATGAGTAAATCATTAAAAGTAGTTATGTCATTCTTCTTTGTGACATTGTTAGCATTGGCGTCTGCTTGGTCACCAGCAGCGAAAGCATCTTCCACTTTATTAAACGGGGAGTATGGCATTCAGTTTAGCGTATTGAAAGATGGGACAGACCAAGTATCGATGATGAATCAATACGTAGATACTTCAGCAAAACTACATGTGCGAGATGGAAAGAAATATGCACATGTCACGCTGAAAAATAGCTCATGGATGCCATGGTTCAAAGTAGAACAAAATGGCAGCTTACAAGATGTGAAAGTAATTAGTGAAGATCCGTCAGCAGATAAGCGTGTAGTCGAATTTGAAGTAGAAGGAGACTTAGCAAGCAAAATTAATGCACAAATACGAGTAGATATTGACATGCTTAATTACCACAATACGTATAAAGTACAACTGAAATTTGATCCATCTACATTAGTGGAAGTAAATGTGCCAAAGCCGGATCCAACACCAAAGCCAGACCCGACACCGAAGCCGGATCCAACACCAAAGCCGGATCCAACACCGAAGCCAGATCCAACACCGAAGCCAGAGGTAACACCGAAGCCAGAGGTAACACCGAAGCCAGAGGTAACACCGAAGCCAAATGTAACACCGAAGCCAGATCCAACACCGAAGCCAGAGGTAACACCGAAGCCAGATCCGACATTGAATTCGAAACTAGATCCAAAGGCATTAAAAGATGGTAAGTATACGGTTGATTACAAAGTATTAAAAGACAAAACAGACCAAGTATCGATGATGAACCAATATGTAATAAGCCCAGCTGTATTGCAAGTAAAAGGCGGAAAGAAATACGCGCAAATTACATTGAAAAACAGCTCATGGATTACGTGGTTCCAAGTAGAACAGAACGGTAAATTAGTAGATGCGAAAGTAGTAAGCGAGGATAAAGCGAAAGATACGAGAGTAGTAGAGTTTGAAGTAACCGGCGAATTAGTAGATAAAGTGAACGCACGTATCAAAGTAGATATTCCACATTTGAACTATCACAATACATATGATGTACAAGTGAAGTTCGATGCAACGACGTTGAAAGCTTTCAATGGCACAACTCCACCAACGTCAGACAAGCCGTCATTTGATCGCAGTGGCGATGAAAAGAAAGAAACGCCAAAAGCAGTGGAAGTAAAAGGTGAAAACCCAAAAACAGCAGATTCGTCACAAATTACACTGTATGCAGGGTTATTTGTAGCTTCTATTCTTGGATTAGGTTGGAAGTTCAGAACGAAAAGATTATAAGAAGAAAGCATGACCCGTTCATTCCTCCATCCTTTATGAATGGACGGGAATGTTAATAGACAGTTCTCCCTCACTTAGTGAGAGCTAGGTGGGGGTATACTGTTTATTAATATAAAGAGCGATGTGGAAAGGGGAAGAGCAGTTGTGAAAAAATGGGGACGTATTATCACGTGTTTGCTTGTACTAATAGGGGTTGCTGGATGTGCAGAGCAGAAAGAAAGTACCGTAGCAGGAACAGAGCAGAAAGAGGAATCGAAGGAACGGATTGTTGCCACGACGGTTGCAGTGACGGAAATATTAGATGCCCTAGAAATTGATAATGTAGTCGGTATTCCGACAAGCTACAAACAATTGCCGAAGCGTTATGATGGCAAAACAGTTATAGGGAATCCGATGAAGCCGGATTTGGAAATAGTGAAGTCGCTTTCTCCGACGGATGTATTATCAGTGACGACATTGGAATATGACTTAGCTCCTTATTTCAAAGAAGCAAATGTTGATGCGACGTTTTTGAACTTAGAAAGTTTGAAGAATATGCAAGATGCTATTACGACATTAGGAGATACATATAATCGCAAAGAACAGGCGAAAGAACTTGTAGCAAAGTACGATAAAAAAATCGAAGAAATCCAGAAAAAAATAGAAGGAAAAGAGCGTCCTAGTGTGCTTATCTTATTAGGAGTACCAGGTAGTTATTTAGTTGCGACAGAAAATTCATACATAGGAGATCTTGTAAAGTCGCTAGGCGGTGTGAATATCGTTCAAGGAGAGAGTGTTGAGTATTTAGCTTCCAATACGGAGTATTTACAAAAAGCGAACCCGGATATTATTTTGCGAGCAGCACATGGTATGCCAGAAGAAGTAGTAGAGATGTTTAAGAAAGAGTTTAAGACGAATGATATATGGAAGCATTTCAATGCGGTGAAGAACGACCGCGTATATGACTTAGAAGAAAGAATTTTCCCAACGACAGCTAATCTAGCTGCAGAGGAAGCATTAGATGTGTTGATGAAGATGTTATATCCAGAATGAATAAAGGAAGAATACAATGAGTAGAAAAATTTGGAGTTTCATAATTGTTAGTAGTTTACTTGTAGGTGTGACGATTTTTTCAGCGATGAAAGGTAGCATTGAAGTGAGTGCAATGCAGTTGCTTCGGGGATTGTTCGTAGAATCGAATGAGCAAGTTGAAATTATTAAAGATTTACGTTTCCCGCGCATTATTATCGCGTTATTTGCAGGTGCTGCTCTAGCAGTATCTGGTGTTCTCTTTCAAGCTGTTATGCGTAATCCATTAGCGGACGCGGGGGTAATTGGGATTTCATCTGGTGCTGGGTTCATGGCGATGTTTGGAGTGACACTGTTCCCGCAGTTGTATTTTTGGTCACCGTTTTTTGCTTTTTTAGGTGGCGTACTTGCTTGCTTACTCGTCTATTCTTTCTCATGGAAGACGGGGTTGAATCCATTACGCATTATTCTTGTCGGTATTGCCATTAACGCAATGTTTACAGGGTTAAGTGAATCATTCGTGACGATTTGTAGTTATTTTATGAAAAGTATTAACAAAACATCGACATCGAATATTACGATGCGTACATGGACGGATGTAGAAGTTATCATGACGTATGGCACAATTGGTTTGCTCATTGCGTTGTTACTCGGAACAGTGTGTAATGTCTTAGCATTGCAAGACAAAACTGCAAGAAACCTCGGTTTTAATGTGAACGGATCGAGATTATTGATTTCCGCAGTGGCAGTGTTACTAGCATCTATTTCCACAGCGATTGCAGGGGTAATTGCTTTTGTCGGACTATTGGTTCCGCACATTGCAAGGCGGTTAGTTGGATCGAATCATCATGTCCTTATCCCTTTCTCTGCGCTAGCGGGGGCTTTGCTTATCGTGACTGCGGATACGCTTGGTAGATTACTTGTGCCACCGAATGAAATTCCAGCTTCTACAATTATGGCTGTCATTGGTGGACCGTTTTTAATATTCTTGCTTAGAAAGAGTGATCGTATCAATGGAAATTAAGAATGTTGTTTTTTCGTATGATAATGTAAGAGACCAGTTGAAAGATATAACAGTAGGAATTGAACAAGGAAAAGTGACGACGATTATTGGTCCGAATGGATGTGGAAAGTCGACACTGCTTAATGTGATGTCGCGAAATTATACGCCGCGTCAAGGAAGTATCATTTTGGATGGAAAAGAAATTAGTACGTATAAGGCAAAAGAGTTTGCGAAGAAGCTTGCAGTTGTTCATCAACAAAATGAAGCGCCGGCTGATATGACAGTGGAGAATTTAGTTAGTTTTGGTCGTTTGCCACATAAGAAAATGTTCAAACGCCCGAATGAAGACGATGAGCAGTCGATTGAATGGGCATTAGAGAAGACGAAACTCCAAGCAAAGCGGAAGATGGTGATCTCCGAATTATCAGGTGGCGAGAAACAACGTGTTTGGATTGCGATGATGTTAGCACAAAACACGCCTATTTTGTTTTTAGATGAACCAACAACGTTTCTCGATATGTATTATCAAATTGAAATACTAGATTTAGTGAAGCATTTGAATGAATTGCACGGGATGACAATTGTGATGGTACTTCATGATATTAACCAAGCAATTCGTTACAGTAATTCTATTATTATGATGAAAGACGGCGAAGTGAAAATGAAAGGACATCCAACAGATGTTATTACTGTCGAAGCGATGAAAGATATTTACGGGGTAGACGTCATAGTAAAGGAAGATGAAGAGGCAGGACGATACTTAGTACCGATGGGGATTTGATAGAAAGTGATACAAGAAAAGAAGAAGCGACCAATTATGCAGCGGGTTATCACGTTGCTTTGTATAGGGGTTTTTCTATACTCTGCATACGAACTAAGTAGTATTTTCTTAGGGTATTATCATAATCGCAACGTATTAGCAGAGGCGCAAGATGTGTATTATGAGAACATGGATACAGAGACGAAGGAAGAGGGAGGAATGCGCTCTTCATTTGTGCAGCTACAAAAATTGAATCCGGATATCGTAGGATGGATTACGGTAGAAGGAACGATGATTGATTATCCAATTTTGCAAGCGAAGGATAATGATTATTATTTATTCCGTAATTATAAAAAGGAAGATACGAAAGCAGGAAGTATTTTCATGGACTATCGTAACGATATAACAGTGCCTACGCGCCATACGATTTTATACGGTCATCGTATGAAGGATGGTTCGATGTTTGGTAACTTGAAGAATTACTTGCAGGAAGATTTTTTTCGCGAAAATCGTAACTTGTACTACGATAATTTATATGAAGGGTACGATTTAGAAGTTTTTTCTGTATATACAACGACGACGGAATTTTATTATATTCAGACGGATTTTCAGAACGATGAAGAGTACGGAGGTTTCTTACAACGTATACAACAACGTTCTCTCTTCGATGCAGGTGTGTCATTGACTCCGGCAGACCGCATCATTACGTTTTCTACATGTGACTATGATTTAGATCCGACAGAGGGAAGACTTGTTGTCCATGCGAAATTAGTAGAGCGTAAGTGAATAATAGAAGGAATGGTGTAAAAATAAGCTCACAGTCTCCTATCACTTTGAGCTTATTTTTATTGGACGAATGTAACACATATTTTCTTAGCATATTCGGTGTTTGCCTTGTTTTCGAGTACAGACAAATAAAAAATCGAGTACAAAATCTGTTACGACTTCATACTCGATCTTATGTGGTTATACTAACCCGAAGAACATAACAACTTGTGCGATTGTAAATGTCACACCAACCGCAATCGCTGTTGGGATAAGGAACGATAAGAACGTCCATTTCGGGCTTTTTGTTTCTTTGTAAATATTAAATAATGTTGTTCCGCATGGGTAATGAAGAAGCGAGAATAACATCATATTTAATGCCGTTAACCACGTCCAACCGTGATCTAAAAATAGTTGTTTGATGGCATTTAAATCATCGATTTCTGTTAGGGAACCGCTTGATAAGTAGCCCATTAATAAGATTGGGATAACAATTTCATTCGCAGGTAGACCGAGTAAGAATGCCATTAAAATGTATCCATCTAATCCTAATTGCTGTGCGAACGGATCAAGGAAACCAACGATATGGTCTAAGACGCTTGCATCACCAACCATCACATTCGCAAGTACCCACGTTGCTAGTGCAGCAGGTGCTGCAACGATAACAGCACGTTTCAGTACTGCTAATGTACGCTCTAGTGATGCACGTAAAATAGTATCAAGTACAAGTGGCTTGCGGTATGGTGGTAACTCTAATGTGTAGTGAGTTGGTACACCTTTTAATAACGTCTTCGATAAAACCCATGAAACAGTTAATGTCACAACTATTCCGAATAACACCATGCCAATGACAACAGCAGCAGCAACGAATGTTTGTGCACCTTCTGTGAACGAAGAAGCCATGAATAAGGATGCTAACAAAATAAGCGTTGGCCATCTTCCGTTACAAGGAACGAAGTTGTTCGTCAAAATCGCAAGCATTCGCTCACGTGGCGATTCAATAATACGTGTCGACATAATTGCCGCAGCGTTACATCCGAATCCCATTGCCATCGTTAATGCTTGTTTTCCATGTGCACCAGCACCCTTAAATAGACGGTCCATATTGAACGCAACACGAGGTAAATACCCAAAGTTCTCTAGTAATGCGAAGACCGGGAAGAAGATTGCCATTGGTGGCAACATAACGCTAATAACGGCCGTTACACCACGGTATAAACCAAGCACTAACACGCCGTGTAACCAGTCTGGTGCGTTAACTGCTGCAAATCCTGCCGTAATAGATGGTTCAAGATTACCGAAGAATGTTGCCAGCATTTCCGACGGGACATTGGCTCCGGCAATTGTAATGTAGAACACCATGCTAAGAAGTGCGAACATAATTGGGAAGCCCCAAAGAGGGGACGTCACGATTTTATCTAGCTTTTCGTATCGTACTTCGTGTTTTGTTTTTTCTTTTGTGATGACGTCGTTACAAATATGATGCGAGTTTTTATATAAGCTCGTTACAATCTCGTCTCCGATTTGGTCATTTGTTAGTTGATTTGCCTTTTGCATAAGGTCATCAAAGGCGTTATGCTTCAGCGACGATTGTCTGTCCACGAGTAGCAACCTCCTTCCTTGTTTTGTTCATATGTTTCTGTAATGTTTGGATGAATTGTACGTCGTTCTCAAGGAGACGAAGAGCGATGAAGCGAGATGGATAACGATCGCCAACAAGTGCTTTCACATCTTCCTCTAACACAGCAATTGTTGCTTCCGTTTCTTCCGTGTACGTAATAACCTTCGGTGTTGTCGTAATTTCATTGTTTGCCATGCGTTCAATTGTTTCTACTAATGTTGAAATACCAATTTTGTTTCTAGCAGACATGCATACGACTGGTACACCAAGGTGTGTAGATAATTTTACTTCATCAATTGTAATACCTTTTTTACTTGCTTCATCAATTAAATTAACACAGACAATGACGTTGCTCGTAATCTCTAATACTTGCAGGGCAAGGTTTAGGTTACGTGATAAGGAAGTTGCATCAACGACAACGAGCGTGATGTCTGGTTCTTCGAATAAAATATAATCTCTCGCAACTTCTTCATCTGCTGAGTTTGATAAGAGCGAGTACGTTCCTGGTAAATCGACAATTGTGTAAGTTGATTTGTTATGCGTATACGTACCTTCTGCTAAGCTAACCGTCTTACCAGTCCAGTTACCAGTATGTTGTTTTAACCCTGTTAATGTATTAAAAAGTGTGCTTTTTCCTGTATTCGGATTTCCTGCTAATGCAATTCGAATATGTGAATTCATTGTTCCTCACCTAGTTTTCTAGCGATAATTTGTGAACTTTCTTCTTTACGTAGTGCAATAGTTGTATTGTTTAGTTGAAACGCAATTGGGTCCCCGAGTGGGCTTCGTTGCAACACATGAACGAGTGCGCCCGGTACAAATCCAAGGTCCATTAAGCGGCGTCTCATCGTTCCTGTTATGTGCATTTCTTCAATTATTACTGTATCACCAAATTGTGTATCTGATAGTTTTATATATGTGGATGCATTCATTGTTGCACCATCCTTTATTTTTTGCTTAATGCTTAAAAAGTTTCCTTAATGCAACTTTCGTTATATTTATCATATGTATAATGAAGGAAACTGTCAATATCTTTCGTCCATTCCTTGGTGATAGAAGGGAGAAGTCATCGCAAAAAAGGAGCACCATTAAGGGTGCTCCTTGTCATTACTTAGTTATCGTCATCATCGTCGTCATTGTCATCTTGATCATCATCATGATTGTCGTTGTCGTCTTGGTCATCGTCATCATGATCATCATGATCATCGTTGTCATCATCGTCTTTGTCGTCATCATCATCATTTTGCTTTTTTACAACTGGTTGTTTATTGTTGTCATCACGATTATCATCATTGTGATTATTTTGTTGTTTCGTTGGTTGGATTGTTATCGCAGCTTTGTTATTCTTATCGTCCGTATCATCATCTTGTTTCACATGTGATTCACCAGTTTGTGCATTCACTGCAACTTCTTGCTCACCTTGTTTTGTTTCAACGTCTACTTCATATATTTGCACACCGTTTTCTTTTTCTAATTCCACTTCTTCTACTATGCCATTCACGTGTTGAAGTGCTTTTTGTTTCGCTTGCTCTTCTGTCGTCATGGCGTTAACACCGTACGTAACTCCACCAATTACTAAGCTTGCCGTTAATAACGTTACAATTGTTTTTTTCATTTTTTCTTCCCCCTAGTGATTTGTTACTTTTATCATAAAAAAAGAAGATGAAGAAAAAAGGAGAGAAAGATTAAAATTTGATGAGAAAATGAGAAAGTTCACCTTATAAATAGTTTGAAAATAAAGAAAAGTTAAATTACAATTAACTTGTACATGTAATAGCGTACGGAGAATAAAAAGAAGGGTGGAAGAAGCATGATTGAATTTCCAAAATGTGATGCTGAGCAGTTCTTTCAAACGTATAATATCGGAGCATTTGCAGTAAGTAAGGATGAGAAGCGACTTATATACGGTTCGAATATGAATGGGAAGCCGAATTTGTGGGCAATCGATTTGCCAAATACGTATCCATATCCACTTACGTATTGTAATCAAATGAGTAACTTTATTAAATTAGACTCAAACGGAAACTATATTTTACTGGGGCTTGATCATGATGGTGATGAGAATTATAAGATTCATGCTTTGCGTCCAGAGGGTGGTAAGCCATTTCCGTTAATGCCAGCTGAAAAAGGCGAGAAGCAATTTTTCTCTCATTTATCACAGGACGGAGAGCGCTTATATTATACGACAAGTCGTGACAATGAACAGTTCTTGAATGGAAGATGTTATAACTTGAAAACGAAGGAAGATACGCTTTTATATAGTGGAGATGGTGCAACTACTGGCTTAATGGCGGTAAGTGAAGATGAGAAGACATTTATTCTGCACAAGCAATTTAGTAACACATATTCGTTATCGTATGCACTACGGGATGGTGAAATGATTCCTTTAACACCTGTAAGTGAAGAGGAGTATGTGACAGAAGGGGTTCGTTTCATTGATAACGATACAGTTCTAGTCGTAACGGATTACGATGCTGACTTTGCGTACGTTGCATCGTTTAATTTACAGACGAGAGAGTTTAAAGTTGTCCAGAAGTTTGCGGCAGAGGGAGTAAACGGAGGCGAATATCACAAAGAATCAAAAAGCGCGTATATTATAACGAACAAAGGCGTAGAAGACCGCTTGTATCGCTTATCGTTAGAGGATGATTCTCTAGTGCCGATGTCATTGCCAGTTGATATTGTGAATCAGTTACATATTGCGAAGTCTGGTAATGTATATGTTTCAGGTCACAGTGCAGTTGCACCTTCAAATATTTTCATGCTAGAAAAAGATGCAAAAGAATGGAAGATGTTAACGAACAATTGTGTATTAGGGTTAGAGAGTGGTAGCTTATCTGATCCAGAAACTGTTATGTATGAATCATTTGACGGATTAGAAATTGAAGCACTCCTGTTCAAACCGAAAGAAGAAGTGGCGAATGGATATACGATTTTCTGGCCACACGGTGGACCACAGTGGGCGGAGCGTAAACAATTCCGTGCATTATTCCAATACATGACAGGACTTGGTTACACAGTATTTGCACCGAACTTCCGCGGTAGTACGTGCTACGGTTCGAAGTTTACGAAAGTAATTGAAGGTGACTGGGGAGAAGGGCCACGCCTTGATTGTGTAGCTGGTATTGAGTGGTTATTTGAACAAGGTATCTCAGACCGTGATAAATTATTCGTTGTAGGCGGTAGCTACGGCGGTTATATGACGTTGTTATTATCAGGTCGCCATTCGGAATACTTCCGTGCGTCTGTTGATATTTTCGGAGTAAGTAATTTGTTCACGTTTATTGAATCTGTTCCAGAGTTTTGGAAGCCAATGATGGAACGCTGGGTAGGCCATCCGGAGCGTGATAAGGAGAAGTTAATGGAAGACTCACCAATCACGTATTTAGACGGAATGGTGAAACCGATGCTTATTATTCAAGGTGCAAATGATCCTCGTGTTGTGAAAGCAGAGTCAGACCAAATGTACGAAGCGTTGAAAGCGAAAGGTCGCGATGTTGAATATATGGTATTAGAAGACGAAGGCCACGGCTTCTCGAAAAAAGAAAACGAAATCGCGGTGTATCGCCGCATCGCAGAATTCTTAGAGAAGCACCAACAGAAGGTGACAGAGTTACAAGTGTAAAAGATGCGTTTTTTCATAACTAGGCTACAGAAAATCCTCCTTGATTTAAAAGCAAGGGGGATTTTTTATGGGGGATTAGTGTGGCTATGAAATACATATTATTCGCTACGTATTGGGAAATGATAAATTCATGTACGTAACGGAAAGCGTCCCCTCGTAGTGCAGTATATAGGTCGTCTATGTTTTTCAGTGAAGCATGTGCCTATTGTAAGGAACGAATAAGGAGTGATACTAACAATGAAGACATTTTCACTATGCGTATTAGCAATGCTGGTCATTTGTCACACAGGAAAGGCATATGCAGTTGAGAGAGTTGTTACATCGCACATTATATCTGATGTATGGTATGATGATATCTTTTTAATTGCAGATAAGGTAGATAGTATGTCTACCAATAACTTTACTGTTCAAATAGGTAGTAGTGTTGGAGGTGCGTTATTGTATCATTTTCCAAATTGGTACAATATTAAATTTGCCCCTAAATTACATTATGAAGATATTAATAAGGATAAGCTAAAAGATGTAATAGTTGCATTGATTACCGATTCGGGAACGAGCATATCGACAAAAGAAATTCATGTATTAAATCAAGTGGAAGACCCTAATAGGAGATATGAAGAGGTTCCAGTTGAATCTATTCATGATGCTGTTGGGCGATTTGTAAAAATGGAACAAAAAGGAAATATCATTACTCTTTCAATTGGTGAAAAGAAATATGTCGTTGATTACGCGACCTTTGGTTATGCTACTCCTGTTGATTCTCCAGGAGCAGGATCAATAGAAGATTATACGCCTGAAAACGGTGTTCTGTATGGGAGTACAAATGTGTTTGTAACAATTCCTGAAGCACGTATTGGTAACTTGAAAGTTAAGTATCGGTGGGAAGGGAAAATGTATAAAGCTGAATCTGTTACCTTTGTACAAGAAAGGCCAAGGCATCGACTGAATAAATAGGAAATGACAAAGAAACATGGTTAAACCAACAAAAAAATAGGGTATAAAATCAACGACGATTTTATACCCTATTTGTGTTGCTTTTCGCTTTTTTATCGTTGAAAAGAGGCCTGAAAACGACGGAGCTTCACGTATTAGTTAATCTTAACACTTGTACGTTGACTAGCACTATTCATTAATTCATATTGGCGAACTTTTAACTTGAATAAGTGTAGTGGATTTGAATATGCTTCTAACGTTTCTTGCATTGTTTGGACAATATTATTACCTGTCGCAACGTTTGTTTCTGCTTCTTCAATTAATTCTTGTAAGAAAGCAAATGGTTGTTTGAAGAATAGGGCGATGTCACGATCTAGTGCTTTTTCAAATAGTTCAAATTGTGTAAAGAAGTCTGAGATAATGGCAGTAGTAACATCTTTATATTCTTCATTTTCCACGTATTGCTTATACTTGTTGTACATAATCGTTTTATTTGGTGATAATGTACCAAGAATTTTCCCAACGCCTTTTAAGAATAGTTGCGATGGGTTAGAGCGTAGTAAAATGTTTTGGTTCATAATTTGAACACGGCTTGTCATACGGTGTACGTCGCGTTGCCAGTCTTCGAGAATTTGGAAGTCACAGTGCAGGTTCATGCGCTCTTCTTCGTATAGTTCGTTAAATGTGTCACCCATTTCGTATAAATAAGAAGCGGCTTGGCCGAATTCATCTTGTGCTTCTTCAATCCAGTTTAGTAACGATTTCTGGAATTTCGGTAATGTTGTTTCTTGTAGGTACTCATGAATGCGTCCGTTCATTTCTTTGTTTAACTCAATATGAATTGTACCGAAGTCACTATCTTCTTTGATTGACATCGCACAGCTTTGTAAAAGTTGTGGAATGATAACAGATAGTTCAAATTCCATATCTTCTTTAATAGCCTTGTATGAATTCATAATTGTACTCATTTTTTCTTGTTCTGTATCTTGTAATCTAGCTGTGAAACCACGTAATTTCTCCGCCATATCTTCGTTCCACTCGATAGAATGAACAAGGTCTGTTTCGATTTGAACACGTGTCTCCATAACATTTTTCATCATGGAATGGATGAAGGCTAAGAATTTGTCTGTACGTTCTAGGTGAAGGTTACTTTCTACACGGATAGAACGGATGAACTGTGCTAATTCTTTCAGTTGTTGTGCATCACTATGTGTTGCAGAATACGAGAATACATGTGCATCCGGGAAGTACTCATAGATACGAGTTGTTGTATCCTTAATGACATCACGCATTTCTCTTTCCGTAGCAAGTGTATCTAGCTTGTTTAAGATGAAATGAACAGGCGTATTCTTATTTAATTCTTTTGCAATATCACATTCCATCTTTGTGAAAGGTACTTGTGCATCTAACACGAAAAGAATGCCATCAACTAGTGGTGCATACGTAAATGCAGTGTGATGACTGAATGTATCTTCGCTAAATCCTGGTGTATCAATAAATGTCACCGCTTCGTCTTGTAAGAAATCGCATGGTGTATTAAATTCAATGTACATATCTTCTACTCGTTCATCACGTTGCGTAGCAAGTGATGTGTAGAAATCATTCATTGTCGCTAGTGGACGAGTCTCTGTACGTGTTACTTCTGTTATTGTACGTTCATGTGCATCATTGAAAATAACGACAGAAGCTGTATCGTTGTCTAATACGTCTTCTTCTAAAATAGAGTTTATAAACGTTGATTTTCCGTTGCCATTTGTACCAGCGATTAAGAAGTTGCTTACATGTAAGTTGTTGAACTTATTCGCCCACACATCCCACTTATGTCCAAGTGGTAATTTGTATTTGTATGCCCATTTCGTAATGTCTTCGAATAGGTCAAGTGCATGCGTAAGTCCACGTGGATCTTCTTTGGCACTATACATAAGTTTCTCTGCATGTTCGACAGCTGATGGTTGAACATTCTCTGGGAACGCCTCATTCCATGCGATTATAGCGGCAGATACGAATAATGCTTGCTCCTTCGTTTGGATACGTAACCAGCTCGTTAAGAATGTCGGGATCATTTCGCATAAGTCTTGTACGTAGTAGTCACCGCCCATTAAGCGTGTATACGTGTCTTCATATAGACGAGAAACATCATTCCATTGATGAGTTGATTGAATCTCGACTTGTAAGAATAATGTATTAAACATCGTAATCCATGCTAAGTGGTTCTCGTTGTCATTATGGTTATTCCATAATGTACAAACTAGCTCTTCAAAGAATGCTTGGTCAATTGTTGATAAGACAAGTAAGCTCTCATAGAAATAATGAGGCGTATGAGAAGCTGTCCATCCTTTATGTACGTAAGTTTGCATTGTGTGGAACCACTCAATTGATTCTGTACGAAGTCCTTCTGAAATAGCAAGGTCTACTGCACTTTCTATATCTTCACGCTCTTCGTAGAAGTCACGCGCAAGTGTTGTAACATTGGAGTAATGTGGACTTACAGAAACAACTTCTTTCATTACTTTATCCGCAAGATCCATTTGTCCTTGTGATACATAAAGTAAGAATAGTTGAATGGAAACTTCAGCAGTAAGCGTTTCGTTATCTGAGGAGATAGATTTGTAGATTCGTTCAGCATCTTGTAAGGAATCTAGTTCAACATGAATATCGGCAATGTTTTTCTTTGCCCACTCTTGTAATTCGCCTTGTACTTTTTCCCACTTGAAAATGGCAGCCTCGAAGTCTTTGCTCTCGTGGTATAGTTCACCTTGCGCGAATCGAATAGGTGAAAGTGTCTCTACATCCGTCTCAGGCGTAGAAGCAAATGCCTCTCCTAATACGTCAATTGGTTGTTGTGTATTGTCTATCATGAAAGTTTCGTAATATTTTTTGTAAATTAATTTTAAATCTTGGCTCATGACAGTCTCCTTTCTTTTTTAAACTTATTTCTGATGTCGGTGTGCGTACATCTTACCCATTGTAACAAAAAAAGGCTACATAAACGTGACAATTTGTTATCAGTTTTATTTCAAATTAACAGTGTTTATATTAAAATTATTCACTTCATTAATAGTTTGAAAATATAAAATATTTAAATTATAATTGATTCTGTACAAGCAAGACGGAAACAGAAACAACAAAATGAAGGGTGGAGAAAGAGTGATTACTTTTCCAAGTCATGATGCAGAGCAGTTTCTAAATTCGTATGATATTGATACATTTGCGGTAAGTAAGGATGAGAAGCGCATTATTTTCAGCGCGAATATGAACGGGAAGCCGAATGTGTGGGCAATGGATGTACCAAATGCATACCCATATCCACTTACGTACTGTAACCAAATGAGCAGCTTCTTAAAATTTGATCCGAATGGACAGTTCATTTTAGCTGGTTTTGATAATGAAGGTGATGAGAACTATCAATTGTATGCTCTTCGTCCAGAAGGTGGAAAGCCGTTTGCTTTACTTCCGGCTGAGAAAGAGGTGAAACAATATTTCTCTCATCTATCAAAAGACGGCGAGCGTATGTATTACACGACAAGTAAAGATAATCAACGTTACATGAATATTCATTGTTATAACTTGCGTACGAAAGAAGACAAGTTGCTTCATGCTGGTGAAGAAGCAAGTACACATTTACTTGCGGTAAGTGAAGATGAGGAGACACTCATTATTGGTAAACATTTCAGCAACACATATTCATTATGTTATGTTATCCGCGGAGATGAAGTCATCTGCCTAACACCTGCAAGTGAACGTGAATATGTAACAGAAGGAGCTTGCTTTGTTGACAAGGATACAGTTCTGTTCGTCACAGATTATGAGGCAGATTTCCCGTATGTTGCTTCGTTTAACTTACAGACAAGAGAATTCAACGTAGTACAAGTATTTGAGCGAGAAGAAGTAGCTGGACTACAATTCCACAAAGAATCAAATAGCTGCTACGTATTAACGCATAAAGGGGTAGAGGATCGCTGTTACCGTTTATCATTAGACGATTACTCAGTAACGCAACTGTCATTGCCAATTGATGTAATGATTCAATCTTATATCGCAGAGTCTGGAAATATATATATCGCTGGGTATAGCGCGGTAGCTCCTGCAAATCTTTTCGTGTTGAAGAACGGTATGGATGAGTGGGAAATGCTCACAAATAACCGCATTTTAGGACTGAACAAAGAAGATTTATCAGACCCAGAAACGGTTACATACACATCGTTTGAGGGTTTGGAAATTGAAGCACTTCTATTCAAACCGAAAGCAGAAGTAGCGAACGGTCATACGGTCTTCTGGCCACACGGTGGACCACAGTGGGCAGAGCGCAAACAATTCCGTGCCATTTTCCAATATATTATTGGTCATGGTTATACATTATTTGCTCCGAATTTCCGAGGAAGTACGTGCTACGGAACGAGTTTCACGAAAGTAATCGAAGGAGATTGGGGAGAAGGACCACGCCTTGATTGTGTAGCAGGTATTGAGTGGTTGTTCGAACAAGGAATTGCAGAGCGTGATAAGTTATTCGTTCTCGGGCGTAGTTACGGTGGTTACATGTCGTTACTATTATCTGGACGCCACGCTGAGTACTTCCGTGCATCCATTGATATTTTTGGTGTGAGTAACTTATTCACATTCATCGAGTCGGTTCCGGAGCACTGGAAACCAACGATGGATCGTTGGGTAGGGAACCCAGAGCGTGATAGAGAGAAGTTAATTGCGGATTCCCCAGTGACATACTTGGATGGTATGGTGAAACCAATGCTTATTATCCAAGGGGAGAACGATCCACGTGTTGTCAAAGCAGAATCAGATCAAGTATACGAGGCATTAAAGAACAAAGGACGCGACGTAGAATACTTCGTGATGAAAGACGAAGGTCACGGCTTCTCACGAAAAGAAAATGAGTTAGCGGCATATAGCCGAATTGTAGAATTTTTAGCGAAGCATCAAGTGAAAGAAGTACGAGTATAAGAATATAAGCTACCTTTTCTCCTATGTGAGAAGGGGTAGCTTTTTTGTATATATTAAAAAAGGAAAAAATAATTTGAAAATATTGGATGTTAAAACTAAAATGGACATGTATCACAAAACAAAGTGGGAAGGTGGAAGAAAGATGATTGATTTTCCGAATCATGATGCGGAACAGTTTTTTCAGAACTATGACATCAATGGATTTGCGGTAAGCAAGGACGAAAAACGCCTTGTATTTAGTTCGAATATGAATGGCAAGCCTAACATATGGGCGATGGATATACCGAATATGTATCCATATCCATTAACGTACTGCAATCAAACGAGTAGTTTTATAAAATTTGATTCAGATGGGAAGTTCATCTTAACGGCATTTGATCATGAAGGAGACGAAAACTATCACATTCATGCCTTGCGACCAGAGGGAGGAAAGCCATTCCCGTTACTTCCTATTAATAATAAGGAAGATAAGCAATACTTCACCCATTTATCAGAGGATGGGGAGCGTATGTATTACACAACAAATAGAGAGAACGAGTTATATATGAATGCTAGATGTTATCATCTTAAGACGAAACAAGATGAACTAATTCATACTGGGACAGAAACGACAACGACGTTATTAGCCGTAAGCCAAGATGAAAAGACGTTTATTATTCAAAAAGATTTTAGCGCTACGTATTCGTTGTGCTATGTTTTACGTGATGTAGAGCTTATTTGTTTAACACCTGCAAGTGAAAAAGAATATGTAACACGTTTATGCCATTTTGTAGATAATGATACAGTGCTTTTTGTGACAGATTACGAGGCAGACTTTCCATATGTCGCATCGTTCCATATACCGACGAAAGAATTTAAGGTTGTACAGACATTTGAAAAAGAAGAAGCAGTAGGCATTTATGTGCAAAGAGAGACGAATAGTTGTTATGTGTTAACGCATAAAGGGGTGGAAGATCGTCTATATCATGTATCTATAGAAACAGGTGTATGTACATGTATTTCATTACCAGTCAATATGGTATACGATTTACATGTTGCAGATTCAGGGAATATATACGTGCTCGGACAAAGTGCTATTATTCCTGCGAATATATATGTAATGGGACATGATAGGAAAGAATGGAAGAGATTGACGAATAACAGTGTTCTAGGTTTGGAGAAAGAAAGTTTATCAAATCCAGAGACGATTACGTATGCGTCATATGATGATTTAGAAATAGAGGCACTTCTTTTCAAACCGAAGGGAGATGTTGCGAACGGCTACACAATCCTTTGGCCACATGGTGGGCCGCAATGGGCTGAGAGGAAACAATATATGGGGTTCTTCCAGTACATGGTTGGACTTGGGTATACCGTATTTGCACCGAATTTCCGAGGAAGTACATGTTACGGAAGTATATTTACCAAAATGGTAGAGCGCGACTGGGGAGGTGGCCCACGCCTTGATTGTATCGCTGGTCTGGAGTGGTTAATAGAGCAAGGGATTGCTGAACGAGATAAATTGTTCGTTGTCGGAGCGAGTTTTGGTGGCTATATGGCGTTGCTGCTAGCTGGACGACATGCTGAATATTTCCGAGCAACAGTTGATATATTTGGTCCAAGTGATTTATTCACAGCTATTGAAGGGGTGCCAGAACATTGGAAGCCGATGTTGGATCGTATGATAGGACATCCGGTGCGTGATAAGGAGAAGTTAATGGAAGACTCCCCAATTACGTATTTGGATGCAATGGTGAAGCCAATGTTTATTATTCAAGGAGCAAACGATGCACGCGTGCCACAAGCAGAATCAGACCGTATTTATCATGCGTTAAAAGAGAAAGATAGAGATGTAGAATATATGTTATTAAAAGATGAAGGACATGGATTTTCAAAGAAAGAAAATGAGATTGCGGTATATCGCCGAATCGCAGAGTTCTTAGCGAAGCATCAAGTGAAAGAAGTACGAGTATAAGAAAAAGCCTCTCTTAGTTAAGTAAGAGGGGCTTTTTCTCGTATATACCAAGTTAATGCAATGAAATAGCCAATAATAGGCGAAACGCCAAATCCCATTAAAGGCATTGGGAAGTTGCCAAGAAAAGTTGAAAGGATAATGACTGTTATATAGATTCCGAGACTTTGAGATAAGCGCTTGTCTGTTTCGGGTGGAAAGCATAGGAACGGCAACGGTAAAAGAAATAGTGATAGAACACCCGCAATTAACCAACCAGTCCCCATCTCTGCAACTAAGTAAAGAATATCTTCTACATGTGCTACTGGTGGTAAGTGATCGATAAATATCCATGATAAACTGATGAATAGAATAGTGACACCTAACATCATGAATCGTAACCATTTGTTAGAAGTCTTGTTCCATAATAAAATACTCATTGCGATAAGGAATGCTGATAGTTGGGATGCATCGGGATGAAGGAATAATAAAATAGCAATTCCAACTGTGATGCTAAACGGCATCCACCAATTTTGCCATTTCCATAACTGGATAAGCAGCAGTGGTATGAAGATGCTTGCTACATAAAGGTGTACCGGGCCAAGTGAAACCCAACGATGTACACCTTCCATCCCGCTATTTAGGAATGGCGCAATTAATAGATAGATAATAGCAGGAACCGTTTGTCGACCTGCTGTTTTATTAATGGATAGAATAAATGAAAAAACAAGTATTCCAACAAGTAAAATGACGATGTTTTGTCCCCATATACTAGGTGAGACATGATGAGCATTCATTGCAATCGCACCAATGATAATAGCAGGGAACATAATGAAATAAAGTGATAGTGAACGAAACATGTTTTGTTACAACCTCTCATACGAATAATCTATTTGCTTCTATTATTGTAGCATGGAAATAGTGTTCGGTCGGTTGCTAAAAGGTGGAGAAATTGTTTTTGTTGTATTTTACCAGTCTAGGAAAGAAATAAACGTTATTTTTCATCTATAATAGAAACAAGACGATGTTGAAAGGTGGTAGTGACGATGGCATATCATATGAGAGTAAGGGCAGGGGCTCTTATTGTAAAAGATGAGGCAGTTCTGTTAGTAGAGTTCAACGACGAGAATGGCTTACATTACAATTTACCAGCGGGTGGAGTAGACCCGAATGAAACAATTGTAGAAGCCGTGCGGAGAGAGGCGAAAGAGGAAGCTAGCATCGATATAGAAGTTGGCCCATTAGCATTCGTTTACGAGTATGCACCGAATATGAATGAGAATAAATATGGCCTAACACATTCTGTTGCACTAATCTTTGAAAGTACGATAAAAGATAACTGTGAGCCGAAGTTACCAGATGATCCAGATCCAAATCAAACGGATGTAAAATGGATAAAGTTATCGGAATTAAATGACATTGTTTTATATCCACGTATGCAAGATCATATCATTTCTTATATGAACACTAAGCGCAACATTACCATCATAGAGGAACATTTGTTAGAAGCATGACGATGATTCTTATTACGTTAGGTTTGGACACATTTATTTGATTTGTAGGAAAGGGTAGTAACTATGGTATTCATTATTCCACTAGCAATTATTCTAGTATTAGAACTTATTATTGAACCAATATTCAAAGTTAGACAGCGAACATTAAATAAAATTGGCATTTATCCAACTGTCATAGTGGCTATCATTACAACATTAATCATTTGGTTATGGCTAATTAAACATTATCCAGCTGTTAATGAACGGATTTTTACGTTTTCGATGATAGGGATTATGTTGCATTTTGTCCCCAAAAAATATGCGATAAAGAAGAGAGCAGGGTAAATATCCTTGCTCTTTTCTTTTACAGAATTATTAGTTATATATCTTTTGATTTTTCCATAAATTACTTGTATAATAATTTGTGAAATATTTCACAAATTATAGTTAGTTAGAAGAGTTAATGCGAAAAGGGAGAAGGGGGAGTAACGTGAAAAAAATGAAAGCAATAGTATATCTTTTGATGATTGCTTGTATCGGTGTAAGTGCAGCATATATCATGTATAAGCAAAGGAGTCCAGTTTCTCAAGACGCAGGGAATATAGATGATAAATCAAAGTCTAATTCCAATAAGGTAGGATTAGGATGGGAGTTAGGCTTATATGGCAAAGATAATAAAATAATAGATAATGGAAGCCGGTTGGCTGTGGAAGAAGGGGAAGTTAGCTCGAGATTATCTTTCTCTCACTATATGAATGATGAAAGAGAATATAAACTCATTGCGCTACATGATTTTAGGCAGTCCCCATTTGAGGTAGAGGGACAAACATACCAAAGTTATGACTTTCTAGCAAAAGCCGATGATACGGTTGATATCGATTTTATAGACACATTACAGGATAATACGAAAGAAGTTAGTTATTTAATTATCAAACAGCCACATGTTTTACTTGAAAAGTTTGAGAGTGAAGCGGTATCTTTAGGGAATCTATTGTCATTAAGATATCCTATTGAGGATAGGAACACCCCTACAGAAAACAGTTTATTGCCTTTTCTTATTTCAACTAAGGAGCCAATTGCTAGTGTATTTCTTAGTGAACAAGCGGAGGAATTAACTGCTTTAATGACAGCAAAAAGTGGACAAGAGGTATATTTGACGATTGGGAATCCAGGAAATGAGTCTGTTCAATATGCTTTAATTGCCTTTTTAGATTGGCAACAAGTACCGGTAATAAACAATGAAGTTGTCAATTATGTTACGGTTGAACCAGGCGAGAAAAAGATATATAAATTAACGTTACCTCGTGTAAGTACAAAAACAAATTATCAAGTAGTAGCTTTACCAGATCCGTATAAAGTGAGTAATTCTAATTATTCATCTCAGTCTGTAGAAGCTTCTTTAAGGACGGTGATCCAACCATTCTAAAGTGCAGTACGTAGTTAACTGTTGATAAATGGAATATGAATCACATGAAGTAAAAAGCAGGCTGAGTTCGCCTGTTTTTTACTTGTTGGAAAGTTCGTTTCGGATACAATCTCTCCATTTCTGGATATTTTCTATCGCATGCTCTTCACCGCCAGCATATATATCTTCAATCGTTATAGACCATAACCTTAACTTACGTGTTCTTTCCTCGGAGGGAAGTGGATTTGTGATTTTATCCATGTTTCGGACTAACTCACGATTTTTCTTAAGAATGTAAGCTGTGTCCCAATTGTTGTCATACGCATCCGTAAATAAGTTAACTAAATGATTATATCCTTCCTCTGTATAAGTAGAAGGATGTTGTATCATGTAACACGATACAAGCCAGAAGTGTAGAGCGTATAATTCTGGATCATGATGTTCCCAGACGAGCGGGAATCCGAATAACTCATAGCATGAAAGTCCATCTGTTTCTTTTGCTCCGCATTCGATACATCTTCCAGCTTGCATGATTGTAGTGTTGTCGACCAAGAAGAACACCTCCTATTTTCTAAAGTGTATAGTATGACGTAACGTGAAGGTCAACCCGAGTATTACTGATGTTCGTCATTGAAAAAAGTATTTCGATCAATTTCTGTTACGGTGGGTTCTGAATGGGAAATGACGTCAATGATGTGGTCTAAGCAAGGAATTTCGTAGTGGGTAAATGGTTGGTCAGGGAGAATCCATTCAGCGGAGGTACGTGATGTAACGAAATCTAAAGCTTTTGATTTTGTATAAATACGAAACGTCTTTCCTTCGCACACTTCTTCATTATCCGAAGGCATGAAGACTTCGTTGATAACGGTGTATGAAACATAGGAATAGAAATCTAGTTGAATGATTGGCAAATGTTCATCGGCCATTATTGGTGAGACATCTGTAATTGTTTGACCTGCCATCTCAATCGAGGTACGTTCTTTTGATGGATTGCATCTTTCTACAAAGATTCGTAATGAATTTGTGCTAGGCTCTGCAAGCGCAACGAAGTAAATCATGCAATCTAGTTCCATTAAATCGCGGTAATTCATGGACAATTCCTCCATTGTTTTATTTTATTAAACTAATTTTCAGTTGCGTTAACATAGATATAGTATTAGAAGTGGGCTAATAAGTAGTGAAATATAAAATTCCGCTTGTTCATACTTTCTTATAATCCGACGATTAAGTTCATTACGGATATGGTTGAATGGATGTTTATTATTAGTACAGCAACGTATGTGATTAAATTTATTGATACGAAAGCTTAAGTAGTTGATAGATTACAAATAAGGAAAAAGCAGAGTGGATTTATCTGCCTTTTTCTTGTTTATTCCCTTTTTTCGCTTCGTATACAGTCGAAGAAATACCGATACATAATATCGTTACAATTCCTACTAGTAGTACAAGTAACTTCGCAGTATCATTTTCAAGCACAAAGTTAAGAAGTGCGACAAGTATGACTGCTCCGTAAATAAAAGGTCTACGTTTTTCTGCAATGAACTTTAGCATGTACATTCTCCTTTATCATACAATCTGTTCTTTTATTATAAAGGATTTTTCGTTTATACAGAAGAAAACCTTCATCCGAAAAGGGATGAAGGTTTTCTGTTTTATTTCTCTAACACATATTTATAAATTGCATGTGCTACGCCGTTCTCATCATTTGTTAATGTCACAGCGTCGTATTTTGCTTTTAAATCAGGCTCGCCATTTTCCATGACAACGGAGAATCCTGCAACGTCTAACATTCCAACGTCATTGTAGTTGTCACCCATCGCGATTGTGTCTTCGATTGGGATATTGAAATGTTTTGCCACGGCTTTAATTCCGTTTCCTTTATGACCGTTTTTGTCCATAATTTCAACGTTGTTCCATAGGGAAGAAGTAACCATTAATTCTGGATGTGCCATTGTTTCTCGTAAGTGAGCTTGTTTATTCGTATCGAATGTTAACACGAAAAACTTATGTACGACAATTTCTTCGTCTTGAAGTAATTCTTCTACGTCATTTACATATGTCATTGTAATGGCATTTGGAATATCTTCAGTAAAGCGAATGAGTTCTTCAGGTGTACACTTCTCGTGTTTGAACTCGGCTTCGTCAAATTCTTTCTTCACTTTTTCAGACCAGTTATGCGTCGTGAAAATACCTTTGTTTGTATATAACTTGTAAGGAGCATGTTCTTGTTCTAATTGAGTCGCAATGTTGCGAACAACTTCGCGTGACATGCTAATTTCGCTGATGATTTCATTGTTGATAGACACGACAGCACCATTACTAGATGCAACTGGACAATCTAATCCACTTTCTGCTAAAAATGTCGTGATGTGTTCTTTCGCACGTCCTGAACAAATCATAACGATATGACCTGCATCTTGTGCGTCGTAAATAGCTTTTAAATTTTCTTCTGGAATCACATGCTTGGAGGATAATAATGTCCCGTCCATATCAAGTGCGATTAGTTTCATGGAATCACTTCTTTCATTAGTTTCATCGTTGTAAATAATAAATAGATATGTGAATTCGTTTACAAGTTATTATTGTATGCCTTTATGAGAGAAGATGCAACCGGTATACTTACATTAAATTAACGACAACACGACCACGGACGTTTCCTTTTAAAATAGAAGCAAGTGTATCTGGTACTTGTTCGAGAGTAATTTCTTGGACAATTGTAGTTGTTAAATAAGCAGGTTTTAAATCTGTAGCGATACGCTCCCAAAGGGGCTGACGTACTTCCATCGGGCAATAGACAGAGTCAATACCGAGAAGATTTACACCACGTAAAATGAATGGGAACACGCTACCTTGGAAACTAACTCCGCCAGTTAATCCGCTTACCGCAACTGCACCACCATATTTTGTTGTACTAAGAACATGAGCTAATGTGTTTCCACCAACGGGATCAACTGCCCCGGCCCAACGAGTCCGTCCTAGAGGTCGGATTTTCTCTGGACACACATCTTCACGTGATAAGATTTCTTTTGCACCTAATGTATGTAAATAGTCATGCTCATTCATTTTTCCTGTACTAGCAACGACATCGTAGCCTTTTTTGGCAAGCATGGAAACAGCAATACTTCCAACCCCACCAGTAGCTCCTGTCACTAACACGTCACCTTTTTCAGGTGTAACATGTGCATGTTCTAACTGTTGTACAGATAGTGCAGCAGTAAAGCCAGCTGTTCCTAATATCATCGCTTCTTTTAATGATAATCCTTTTGGCAATGGAACAACCCAGTCAGCGGGAACACGGATATATTCGCTATATCCTCCGAAATGAGATACTCCTAATTCGTAGCTTGTGACAATTACTTCATCACCAACGGTAAAACGCTCATCCGCTGATTCTTCAACAATTCCTGCTGCATCAATACCAGGAATGAATGGATAGCTTTGAACGATGTTTCCATTTGGGATGCTAGCGAGGCCATCTTTATAGTTAACACTTGAGTAATGAACGCGAATTGTCACATTACCATTTGGTAAATCGTCTTTTGTGATGTGGCGAATCTCTAGGTTCGTTTCATTGCTTTCTTTATTTACAAATAGTGCACGAAATGTATGCATAAAGAATTCCTCTTTTCTTTTTAGGGTTATCCTTATTATAAGAAGCACGATGTCATTGGTAAATGACTGTCAGCAAATCGTCATAAAAATACCTCATCTCGTATAAGAGATGAGGTATTGCATTAGCTTATTAATATGCCTTCAAAGACAATCTTACTTCCGCATGGTTCTACTTCTTTTTTACCGTTTACCGTTACTTCGTGGAAGACAGGTTCTTCCATGCGGCGGACGGGTGTGTAGCCTTCTGCTTTCATGCGGTCAAGGCAATCGGTAATTGTTTCATTTTCGTGTACTTCAAACTTTTGTTTCTTCTTCTTTGTCATGTAATCCTCCAGGTGTTATGCATCCATTGAGCGGACTGTTGTTTGTTCTTTCTTCATTTTAACAAGATATGCGAAAGAAACGAAGAGTAAAAATAAACTTGTTACCGCAAAAATGCTAACATCATCTGTATATTGAATGAATGTTCCTCCGAGAACAGGTCCTGTAATACTACCGATACTAAAGGCAATTCCGCATAAAATGTTCCCTGCTGGCAGCAAGTATTTCGGCAGTAAGTCTGTCATATAACCAAGTCCAAGCGAGAAGGAAGATCCAACCATCATTCCTGATACTATCATGCCACTAAGTGTGAGCCAATATGAATCGTTGCTAAAGGCAACAAATCCGAATGTGAACGTACTCACTGTATAACAAATTGCTAGCATCTTTCCTCGTCCATATCGATCGCTTAATATACCAAGTGGTACTTGTGTTAATAAGCCGCCAATTGAGAAGGAGGCAAGAATGATAGAGATTTGTTCAATTTCCATTCCTTGACGAAGTGCGAATACAGGGAAGTTACTGTTTAACATTCCTTCTAGTACACCATACATAAGTGGTGCAAGTAAGGCAATCCAAGCATAGCCAATTACTTTTTTGTAACGAGCGAAGCTAGAGTCATTTTTTGTTTCGTTTGTTTCTTCTGCTGGCTTTGAATTTTGCAGCGGAAGGAGTAGGAGCCATGCGAGCAAGCAAAGGACAGTTGAGATAACGAATGGGACGTTGTTTCCGAACTGGATAGTCGTTGCAACAATTGGACCAGATGCGAAGCCAAGTCCGTAGAAAAACCCGTACATCGATACGCTGCGACCGAGCTTCTCTTTCGGTGCGTTCGTCGTAATCCACGTTTGTGTTCCGACGTGTAACATATGATCGCCAATTCCAATAAGAAGACGGAGGGCAAACCAAATCCAAAATGAAAATACTTGTGTAAATAATAGAAATGATACCGTTACAATTCCAACACCGACGACAGTAATGGGCTTCACGCCGAAGCGACGCATCGGTTTTTCTAAGAAAGGTGATACACAAATAACACCGATATAAAGTGCTGTTGCGTGTAATCCGTTCAAGCTAGAGCTTACGTTTTGTTGTTCGAAAATAATAGCAATAACGGGAAGAAGCATTCCTTGTGATAATCCAGAAATAGCTACAACACTTGTCATGATCCAATATTGATACGCTTGTCGATTCACAAGAGCACCCCCTTTTGTCAAAAATATACCCAACCTCGACCTTACTATAAATAAGAAGAGATGGGAAGTAGCCACTATGAGATTAGACGACTAACCTATAGAGTGGAGACGAGGACATATAGTATAGAAGAAAAAGAAGAGCCCCCATACTCTTCTTTTTCTTTTCTTATTGAAAATGTTTCTGGATTTCTACAGAGTAGTCACCACGGATGATACCTTTTTCTGTGATGATAGCCGTAATAAGTTGACCTGGTGTGACATCGAATGCCGGATTGTATACATTCACACCAATTGGTGCAACACGTGTGCCGTGTACGTGTGTTACTTCTTTTTCATTTCGTTCTTCGATGACGATTTCATTGCCGTGTTCAAGTGTTAAATCGAACGTAGACGTAGGTGCTGCTACGTAGAACGGAATGTTGTAATGCTTCGCTAAAATTGCTAGCGAGAGCGTCCCGATTTTGTTTGCTGTGTCACCGTTTGCGACAACACGATCCGCACCAACGATGATAGCAGCAATGTTTTTCGATGCAATCGTATTTGCAGCCATGTTGTCGGTGATGAGTGTTACGTCTACTTCAGCTTGTTGTAATTCCCAAGCTGTTAGCCGAGCACCTTGTAGAACAGGACGTGTTTCACATGCGAAGGCGCGAAGTGTGATGCCACGTTCTTTCGCGATGTAAAACGGTGCAAGTGCTGTGCCGTAACGCGCTGTTGCGATACTACCAGCGTTGCAATGTGTCAAAATATTTGCGCCGTGTTCAAAAAGTGTGACGGCATGTTCTCCGATTTGGCGGCATACATCTTCGTCTTCTTTTTGAATAAGAAGTGCTTCACGTCGTAAAATTTCTCTCGTTTCTTCAATTGTTGTTGCTTCGTTAGACGCTTCCACAAGGCGGTCTAACGCCCAAAATAAATTTACCGCAGTAGGGCGTGAGCTTGCTAAGTAGTTGCGAGCTTTTTTGATTCCTACGTGTAGTGTTGTTAAGTGCTCTGTTTGAATTGCGTCCGCCGCAAGCACTAAGCCGAATGCTGCTGTAATACCAATTGCAGGTGCACCGCGTACTTTAAGGGATACGATTGCTTCCCATACATCTTGTAACGTATGAAGTTTCTCGTATTGAACCTTTCCAGGTAATAGTTGCTGATTTAATAAGACAATGTGATCCTTCTCTAGTAAGACAGAGCGAGGAATCGTTTCTAAGATACTCATGCATTCACCTCATTTTTAATGGTTTTGAATATTCTGTCATAAAATTGTGCATCAACTGTATTTACGTCATGTAAAAGAAGTGCTGTACCTAATTTTAAAGCTTGCTTCTTCGCATGAATGCGTCTTGTCTCGTCTTCTATACCATCTAAATCAGCAACATGTGCTAAGCCGATTGTACGACGAATTATTTCGCATCCTGCAAAGCCGACTGCTTCGCGGAAGATATTTGCAAGTACCGCAATGCGCCACGTATCAAGTGTCGTATATGCATCTACGCTATGTTGGTGCCAAAGCGCAGAGAATGTATCAGAGAATACGTTCCATGTTGTTTCGATATGCGTGAATAATACAGCTTGTCGTTCTTCTTCACGAGAAATTGCTTGAAGCAATAAGTTAGCGAAGAACTGACCGATATCGAAGCCAATTGGACCAAAGCATGCAAATTCAGGATCAATTACTTTCGTTTCTGTTTCGCTCGCGAAAATACTTCCTGTATGCAAGTCACCATGTAGAAGTGCTTCTTTGTGCGTCAAGAAGCTATATTTTAACTGAGCAACACGCTCTTTTAGGGAAACGTTGTTCCAAATTTGTTCTACGTCTTCTTGTAGTGCTGGTTCAAAATTGTTCGTTTCATACGGGCCAAACGGATCGGTGAATACAAGACCTTCTGTAATATCGCACAAGTCCGGATTACAGAACTGGCTATCTAGTTCACGCTTTTTCGATGCATGTAGACCGAAATCGGATGTAAAGAAAAGAGTATGTGCTAAGAATGTCCCGATGTGCGTCGATAGAAGAGGATAATCTTCACCGTCGATTAATCCTTTTCTTGCGATTGTTAAGTGACTTAAATCTTCCATGATTGTTACCGCTAAGTCATGGTCTTCGTGGAACACCTTTGGTACGAGGTGAGGAACGTATTGTCCTTGAATACGAAGTGCATGGCTTTCGATTTCGGCACGCTTTAGTGACAATGGCCAGCTTTCGCCAACGACTTTTGCGTACGGCAATGCTTGCTTGATAATGATGCTTCTTTCGAATCCTTTAATACGGAAGACAAGGTTTAAGTTTCCGTCTCCAATTTCTTCGCATGTAACATGTTCTTCTGCTGTGAAATAAGCTAGTTCTTTTGCGAGTGTAATCGCGCTTTCCTCTGTTAGTGGTGCATAGTTTTTGTTTGACATATTAGTATCCTCCTTATTTGTGGAGGTTTTTTCCGCATGAAAAAAACCTCTTTCATTTTCGTCGAAAGAGGTTTGAAGGTAGTCTTCGCCCCTCTTATCTACCAGAGAGACATGCTCTCTGTTGGAATTAGCACCGTGCCTTATAGGCGCAAATGTAGCGCCCCATTTTGCAATGGTATTACGGTCGGTTGCTGGGCTTCATCGGGCCAAATCCCTCCGCCAGCTCTTGATAAGAGAAAAATCATATGCAATTTTAAAAAGCGAGTATGTTGTGTATCCCATTGTCATTGTCGATTGACAGGAGATGAGAACTTTGTAAAAAGCTCTTGATTGGAACTATAGCAAGTTTATTGTCTGATTGTCAATAACTTTTCGAAAATTTTAAAAATAAAGTTCAGAACGCCTATCGGAAAAGACGGGAATACCTTTTCTCACATCATCAATTTTCGAGAAATCGAGTGTCCCGTAGAGAACTCCTTCTTGTTCGTCACCTTCTACGACAACCTCTCCCCACGGATCAATAATTAATGAGTGACCAGCGAAGGTGTTATTCGGGTCACTGCCAGCACGATTACATGCGACAACGTAACATTGATTTTCAATTGCACGGCTAATGAGTAATGTGCGCCAATGTGCTAAGCGAGGGAGTGGCCACTCTGCTACGACAAATAAGACAGTCGCGCCGTTTACCGTATGTGTACGAATCCATTCTGGGAATCGGATATCATAGCAAATGACACTTGCACACGGTACGTTATCAAGTTGGAATAGCCCTTGCTTATCGCCAGCTTGTAAGTATAGATGCTCGTTCATCAGTTGGAATAAGTGAGCTTTGCTATATTCGCCGGCGCATGTGCCGTCTTTTGCAAACGTGTAGAGCGTATTTGTTACACCGTCTTGATTTTTCTTCGCAATGGAACCACCAACGATGTGTACGTTATACGTCGTTGCCCATTTGCTTAGAAGATTTTTCGTGTCGTTTCCTTCTTCGTCTGCAAGGATATTGAGACGAGTTAAATCATAACCAGTTGTCCATAGTTCTGGTAGGACGAGAACGTCAGGTTTTTGTTTCATTGCTTCTTGAATAAATTGTTCAGCACGAGCAATGTTTGCATCTACATCACCGAACGCAATATCAAGTTGAATAAGGGCAATTTTCATGAGGGTGCCTCCTTTTTTCTTTACAAGTTTGTTTTCACGATATATCATGGTGCCATAAAATTTCAACAATTTTGACAAAAAAGAGGTGGGGAACATGGCGCAATTTCGTCAAACAAATGTGTTACAACAACTGCCAAAGCAGTTTTTTGCTTCACTCGTACAAAAAGTTAACGCGGTCGTACAAGAAGGCCACGATGTGATAAATCTCGGACAAGGAAATCCAGATCAACCAACACCAGAGCATATTGTGAAATCTTTACAAGATGCAGTGGCAGAACCAATTCATCATAAATATCCACCGTTTCGCGGTCACGTATCGCTAAAAGAAGCGGTCGCAACATTTTATGAAAGAGAGTACGGTGTGACGATTGATCCAGAGTCAGAAGTAGCGGTATTGTTCGGCGGAAAAGCTGGCTTAGTAGAATTACCACTTTGTTTCATCGAGGAAGAAGAGAGTATCCTCGTTCCAGACCCAGGTTATCCAGATTATTGGTCTGGTGTGGCATTAGCAAAAGCAAAGATGATTACGATGCCACTAGTGAAAGAAAATCAGTTTCTACCAGACTATGATGCGATTAGTGAGGAAGATGCGAAAAAGGCGAAGATGATGTTCCTTAACTATCCGAATAACCCAACAGGTGCGATTGCAACAAAGGAATTTTTTGAGGAGACAATCCAGTTTGCGAACAAATACGGCACGCTAGTTGTACATGATTTTGCATACGGTGCCATTGGTTTTGGTGGCAAGAAGCCAGTTAGTTTCTTACAGCAAGAGGGTGCCAAAGAAGTTGGGATTGAAATTTATACGTTGTCAAAGACATATAACATGGCAGGATGGCGCATTGCGTTTGCGGTTGGAAATGCAGAAGTAATTGAGGCAATTAATTTGCTGCAAGACCACATATACGTAAGTATTTTCGGTGGCATTCAAGAAGCGGCGAAGACAGCACTTCTATCATCACAACAATGCGTAGATAATCTAGTGGCGACCTACGAATCACGTCGCCAAGCATTAGTTGGTGCGTGTCATGAGATTGGCTGGGAAGTAGATGCACCGGATGGCTCCTTCTTTGCATGGTTACCAGTGCCAGAAGGATATACATCCCAAACATTTGCTGACTTATTACTTGAAAAAGCCCATGTTGCGGTAGCCCCTGGCGTTGGATTTGGAGAGCATGGGGAAGGATACGTACGTGTTGGATTGCTTCACACAGAGGACCGATTAAAAGAGGCGATTATTCGGATAAAAAAACTTGGTATTTTTGAAAAAAAGAATTGACAATGTGGAAAAAACATGTAAAAATCCAAGTAAGAAACATTTGTTGAAAGAAAATTACGAAAACTTCTTATCAAGAGTAGGCAGAGGGACGAGCCCGATGAAGCCCGGCAACCGACTTATTTTATAAGCACGGTGCTAATTCTCGCAGCAAATATGCTGGGAGATAAGGAGATGGTTGAGTATATCGAAACCTCTCCTTTTGGGAGAGGTTTTTTCGTGTAGAGAGGTGATCACATGGGAGGCGTAACCGCAACTTATCTCGTCCACGACGAGAAGCATCATTTAGTGAAGAAAGCGGAAGGAATTGCATTAGGCTTAACAATTGGTTCATGGACGGATTTACCAAGCTTGGAGCAACAGCAATTAAAGAAGCATAAAGGCACGATTATTAGCGTAGAGGAATTAGAAGAGGATCAATGGGTGAACACATATCTTGGCAAACGTGTGACACGAGGCATCTTAAAAATTCATTATCCAGCTGATAATTACAGCAACGATATTCCCGCTATTTTGACGACAGTGTTTGGGAAATTATCTTTAGACGGTGAAGTGAAGTTACTTGATCTTACGCTTACCGACGATATACGAGCGAATTATTTAGGACCACAATACGGTATTAACGGCATTCGTAATTTAGTCGGTGTCTACGATCGTCCGCTCTTAATGAGCATTTTCAAGGGTGTCATAGGAAGAAGTCTTGATGATATGAACGCTCAATTACGAGCGCAAGCACTTGGTGGTATCGATATTGTGAAGGATGACGAAATTTTATTCGATAATCCGTTAACACCATTTGAGAAACGCATTCGTACGTCAAAAGAAACGTTAACGAATGTGTACGAAGAGACAGGACATCGTACGTTATATGCAGTGAACTTATCAGGGCGTACGTTCGACTTGAAAGAAAAAGCGAAACGTGCGTTAGACGGCGGAGCGGATATTCTATTATTCAACGTATTTGCATATGGTTTGGATGTTCTTCAAAGCTTATCAGAGGACTGTGAATTACCAATTCCGATTATGGCGCATCCGGCATTTAGTGGGGCGCTCACACCATCTGAGTTTTACGGTGTATCATATCCGCTGTTGCTAGGAAAGCTATTACGTCTAGCAGGTGCAGACTTTTCTCTTTTCCCATCACCATACGGAAGCGTTGCGCTAAAGAGAGAAGAAACGTTACAAATTGCAGAGAAATTACGCGAAAAAGATACGTATGCAAGTACGTTCCCCGTTCCATCAGCGGGAATTCATCCTGGACTTGTCCCACTATTAATCAATGACTTCGGTATTGATTCTGTCATTAATGCAGGTGGTGGAGTTCACGGTCATCCCGACGGAGCGATTGGTGGAGGGAAAGCATTCCGCCGAGCAATTGATGCGACGTTACAAGGAATCCCATTAACAGAAGTAGATGATACACATGTACAGAAAGCATTGGCATTATGGGGGTGAGGAAATGAAGATTTTTTGTGATTTCGATGGTACGGTAACGGTGCGTGATAACATCGCGAGCATTATGAAACAGTTCGGTGACGAGCGTTGTGAACAATTGAAGAACGACGTTTTGTCTCAGCGCATATCCATACGTGAAGGTGTCGAGAAGATGTTCGCGCTTATCCCGTCCGCGAAGAAAGAAGAAATCATTCACTATTTACAAGAAACAGCGGAAATTTGTGAAGGCTTTGCGAGATTCATTGCTTTTGCGAATGTACAACGTATTCCTCTGTACATTATTAGTGGTGGCATGGACTTCTTCGTGTACCGATTGTTAGAAGGATTAATTGACGAACAAGATATTTACTGCAACGCGACAGATTTCACAAGCGAGTCTATTCACGTCCAGTGGCCAAATCCATGCGATGAATATTGTGCGACGCAAGGATGTGGTTTATGTAAGCCGTCTCTTATTCGAAAGTTAAGTACAGAAGGAGAAACAACGATTGTCATCGGTGATTCTATTACGGATTTAGAAGCAGCGAAACTTGCAGATGTTGTTTTCGCAAGAGACTACTTACAACAAAAATGCGAGGAACTGAATATCCCGCATATTCCATTTTCGACGTTTGATGATATCACAGCAGAATTACAAGTACGATTAGGAGTGACGAAACAATGAGTGTACTGTTCAAACGTTGGGAAGAAATCCGAGATGTGAAGCGAGTGCTGGCAGACCGAGACTGGTTTCCAGCGACGAGTGGAAACATCTCTATCAAAGTAAGCGACAATCCAGTATCGTTCCTCGTATCTGCGAGTGGAAAAGATAAAAGTAAAGAAACAGTAGAAGATTTCTTACTCGTTGACGCAAATGGAAAGGCGCTTCTTGAAACAGACTTGCGTCCATCAGCAGAAACACTTCTTCATATTGCTGTGTATAAGGAAAGCAGGGCAGGATGTGTTCTTCATGTTCATACTGTCGAGAATAATGTTATTTCAAGCTTATACGGGGAAGAAGGAGTTGTTCACTTTACCGATCAAGAAATTATTAAAGCATTAGGTATTTGGGAAGAAGATGGAGAAATCTCTGTGCCGATTATTCCGAATTATGCGGATATTCCGAAGCTAACAGAAGCATTCCGCCCGCATATTCAAGGTGATAGCGGGGCTGTACTCATTCGCCATCACGGTATTACTGTATGGGGTAGAGATGCATTTGAAGCGAAGCGGCATTTAGAAGCGTATGAGTTTCTATTCCGTTTTCATTTACAAAGTAGACAGTTTGCTAGTAAGTAGCTATTAAATAAACAATCGAAGGGAGAAAGATAAAATGGCATTTATTCGTATTCACGGAACAAACGAGCGTATTGAAAATCAAGAAGAGGTGCAAGCATTCCTTGACAAAGAAGGCGTAATCTATGAGCAATGGAACATTGGAAAATTATCAGAAGACTTACAAGAGAACTTCACATTAACAGATGAAAACAAAGGTCAGATTCTAGCATTATTTGACCAAGAAATTTCAGAAATCTCTGTTCGTCGTGGCTACAAAGCACAAGACGTTATCGTACTATCAGAGAATACACCAAACTTAGATCAATTATTAGTGAATTTTAAACAAGAGCATCACCATACAGATGATGAAGTACGCTTTATCGTAAGTGGTCACGGTATTTTCGCAATTCAAGGGCAAGATGATAATTTCTTTGATGTTGAATTAAGTCCAGGTGATTTAATTTCTGTACCACCGAATACACGTCATTATTTCCAATTGCAAGATGATCGCCGTGTTGTGGCAGTTCGTATTTTCGTTACGACAGAAGGTTGGGTACCAATCTATTAATGAATGAGCTTCTCTTTACCTTAAATCACTACTTATATGGTAATATATAGGTTGTTGTGATGGGTGAGGGGGAGGAAACATGAACATTCGAAATTCAATAAAAGCAGTTATTATCAAAGAAGATTCTGTATTATTGACAAAAAATCGTGGTGCATCAGGTGACTTTTATATTTTTCCAGGTGGCGGTCAAGATCATGGGGAAGTGATGCATGATACACTCCGAAGAGAATGTATGGAAGAACTAGGAGCAGAGATAGAAGTTGGGGAACTATTGTACGTACGTGAATATATTGGCAAAAACCATGAGTTTGCAGAAACAGATGCTCACGCACACCAAGTGGAATTTTATTTTCACTGTACGTTAAAGGATGATAAATTAGTGACACCAACTCAACCAGACCCAAAGCAAATTGGAGTAGAGTGGCTACGTATTGACCAATTGCAAGAATACGATGTATATCCAAAGAGATTAACAAACTATTTTATTAAAAAAACATCTTCCATCTATTTGGGTGATATAAATTAACGAAAATGTTGCTAATATTGAATGATATGATGAGAATTTCATGTACACATGTATGAATCTATAATCCCCACTGCGTTAGCGGTGGGTTTTCACTATAATTACGGTTAGAAAGTTATACTATTGACCTAGTACCCCTTCTCTATTTGTAGGTAAAATTAGGACATAAGTACCTTTTTCTACTACCCGAAACTATCAATTATATGGTAATATATAGAATGTTATAGTAAGGAAGGGGCGGAGAACATGAAAAGAGTAGATGTAGCATATGTGTGTTTGTTCAATGAAACGAAAGAAAAAGTACTAATGGTGAAGAATGCAGGACGTAATACATGGTCCTTACCAGGTGGGGCAGTGGAAGAGGGAGAAACGTTGCGCCATGCAGTCATTCGTGAAGCATTAGAAGAAACAGGCTTAGCTATTACACCAGGAAACATCATTGCAGTAGACGAAAAGAAGTTCATGGACAAAGGGCAGCATGCAATCTTCTTTATTTTCTCCGGTACTATTGCAGGTGGAGAACTTCGAATTCAAGATAATAATGAAATAGTAGATGTTGCATGGATTAATATAGATGAGGCAAAAGAGTTATGGCCATTTTATCCAAGTCGTATTCATGAGTTATATGATAATCCAGCACCATATACATATCACGGTGCAGTCTAATTAGTGGGAGGCTTGCATATGACAGAAGTGTTTCGAGCAAGAATAGAGGCAACAATTGGTTCTATTAAAACGATGGAAGTACTTGCCGAACAAGGCTGGACATCCGAAGTACGCCGTGTAATAACAGAAGAGCGCACCTATTTATTAAAGAGTGCGTTTAAATCAAAGTATAAAGCGTGGTTGAAGGCAGAAGCGAATGTCTTAAAGCAACAACTAACGGAACAATATGTCCCAGTACCGACATATTATAATTTTATAGAAGAGAAAGACAGTGCGCACCTTCTTATGTCATTTGAAAAAGGAATAACATTAACGAAGGCACTGCGAGAAGTAACTTCATTAGAAGGAAAGTATGCACTTATCCGAAGTTTTGGAGCGTTCCTACATCAGTTCCATGAGATGGATATACTCCTATCATGGCATCGGGAAGTCGGTTGGTTAGAAGAACAGATAGAAACAGCAGAGCACTATGTTGAGACAAAGCAAACAGATGGTAGTGCCAATTTACTAGCAACGCTAAAATCTACGAAGCTATCCCCTGTTCGCCAAACGATGATTCACGGCGACTATACAACCGATAACGTACTTGTTGTAGATGGTGAAGTGAAATTATTCATCGATGTAGCTGGTATGACAATTGGTGATCCGCGCTATGACGAGGCACTGGCAATTGGCAGTATTGGCAACGATGAAGATGCAAGAAAAGCATTTTATGAAGGATACACGCGCTACAAAGTGTCGGAGAAAGAATACAAGTATTTCAATGAAGGATTATATGAATTTTTTTAATAATAGGTAGAAGCATACATGAAGATTATTTCGTGTATGCTTTTTTGGGTTTGGAGAGTCCTGTAAACTAGCCAAAAAGGTATTACAGATATATTCGATAAGCATAGGTATTCTTTTCATCGTTGCAGGAAACGTGGATTTACCTATCGAATATTGTACCTATCACAGTGATAGGTAGGTGGAGGGATGCGAGCATTATTGGTGATTGATGTGCAAAATTGTATTGTGGATGCAGGGGAGTTTAAAGAAGAGCTTTCATTAATGGAGGAGACGATTAAAGATTTCAAAGCGGGAGATTGTCCTGTTATTTTCATGCAGCACTTTGATAAGGAGACAGAAAGTCCATTGCACAAAGATTCTGCTGGATCGGAGTTACATGCTTCTTTAAAAGAATATGCGGATTGCGTGATTGAGAAGGGTACACCGAGCTCTTTTTTTCATACTGAACTTGCAGATATGTTAGAAAAAGCAGGAGTGGATCACCTATTCATTACAGGATTCCAAACAGAGTTTTGTTGCATGTTCACGGCTATTGCGGCATTTGACCGTGGGTATAAAGTAACGTTCATTGAAAATGCGACAGGTACACCGAATACAGAGGAAACGTATGATATGCCAGGATTAAATGTGAAAGACTTTGTCGGAACCGTTCTCCATTGGTCGAATGTTATTGAAGTGTTAGATTACGAGGAATACGTAGATAAGTATAAGGCGGAGAATGTTGTGTAAGAGAAGGATGTTCACGCATCCTTTTTTTGTGTAGAGGAGTAGGTTATGTATACGAAACGAAAAGGTGTATACGCAGTTATTTTCCATGCAACAAATGACAAAGTAGCTGTTGTTCAAACAGAACGAGGGCATTGTTTTTTGCCTGGTGGTGGTCTAAATGGTGATGAAACGGAAGTAGACTGTTTGAGAAGAGAAGTAAGGGAAGAGACAGGATATGAGGTGTCTGTTCATTGTTTCATTGGTAAGGCAACACATCATTTCTATTCAATGACCAATGAACCAATTGAAAATGAAGGCACGTTTTACATAGCACAGTTGTTGTATCAAACAGGAGAACAAGTAGATGTAGATCATCTGCTCATATGGTTACGGGAAGATCAAGCAGAAAGACTACTTGTTCATGAACATCATCGTTGGGCAGTAAGAGAAGGATATAGGAGGAGAAGAATATGAACATATTAGTACTAGGTGGAACACGTTTCTTTGGAAAGAAATTAGTAGAATCCTTGCTTGAAGAAGGGCATAATGTGACAATCGCAACGCGTGGCAATACAGCAGATGATTTTGGGGACCGTGTAAAACGAGTGCGATTAGAGCGTACAAGTAGTGAATCATTGAAAGAAGTAGCGGATGCCGATGAGTGGGATGTTGTATATGATAATATTTGTTATAGCCCGAATGATGCGCTTTATGCATGTGAAGCATTTGCAGGTAAAGTAAAACGATATATTTTCACTTCAACATTAGCAGTCTATCCATTTGGCGCTACTCGGAACAAGGAAGAGGATTTTAATCCATTTACATACCCAATCAAATTCGGAAACAAATCGGACTTTGATTATGCAGAAGGTAAGAAACAATGTGAAGCGGTATTTTTCCAAAAAGCAACGTTCCCAGTATGTGCCGTGCGCTTTCCGATTGTACTTGGCGAGGATGACTACACGAGGCGACTAGAATTTCATAGCGAACGCATTGCACATGAGATGGAGATTGGGATGCCAAATATCGAGGCGATTATATCATTTATTCATTCAAATGAAGCAGCGACGTTCCTTTCTTGGTTAAAAGACGCATCGGTCGAGGGGCCAATTAATGCGTGTGCGGGCGGTGAGATTTCGCTAGCAGATTTACTGACAAGATTAGAAGAACAACTAGGAAAGAAAGCTATCGTTATTCAGGAGAGCACACCAGATAACCACTCTCCGTATGGCTTACCAGATTCATGGTACATGGAAACAATAAAGGCGAAAAATGCTGGATTTGTGTTTACAGAGTTAGAGGATTGGTTAGGAGCGTTAATTAGGAGATTATAATAAAGTAGCTGGGAAAGTTAGTAGGTTGCCGAAGAATCTCACAAATTAACTGTAACTTTTCATAAGCATTGAGAAACATGTTGCATTGAAATAAAAGTTGATAGAAGTGAAGTAACGAACCCTTATTTATTATCCAAAGTAAAAACTCCATTTTGATAAAACTTTAATCAAAATGGAGTTAATCTTGGTTACTAAGTATGAGAAACTTTGATTATTTCTAATGAGCGTTATGAAAGAGAAGCCCACTTTAGTCGAACAATAATATCTAAGAACGTCTAAGCTTTTTGTCTTCCCATTTTATGATAAAGAGACAAGATAATCCAAATAGCAGTTGGAAGTGCGATTGCTCCAATTACCATAGACGCTAAGAGGCGAATTGGACTGTCATGGACAAATAATAAAGTAATAACAGCAATTGAGAAGAGAAGAAATGGTATGGTTTTTAATAAATTAACTACTCCTTTTTTTTCTTTTTCCTTCCATTTGTTAGAGGATGCTGCGATTGTAGTCCACGCTGTTGGGACGGCAATTATACTGAAAATCACAGCTATTACATGAAGGAATGATTGTAAGGTACCTGAGCTTATCACTGCTCCAATCCATGTAAGTACTGTTATTAAACCTATCGGGATGGCTAGACTTTTCATGAAGCTATATAAACTCTCATACTTTTCAACCGATGTGTCACGATCACTATAAATCGGTTTTGTACCAGGATGTGCTCGGAATAAATGAATACCTCCTTTTGAGGCAATATGTGACCATCCAGAAGATGAAAAGAAGTAAAAGTATTCCTCTTCTTCCCCCTCTTTTAATAAATGATAATCTACACTGTAGATATAATCTGAGCTTTCTCCTTTTTCAAGCGTATACCCCATAAACTTAAAATCACTAACATGCCAACCTTTCAAAGAAAATCGGTGTAATTTTTCCATGTCCTTATCTTCAGAAAAGGCTAATCCACCTGACGTAATATACTTTGTTTGTCTCATGCTTCCCCCTCCTTCAATCCCGTTTCTGCTAATTGAATCATTAGCTTTCTTAGCTTCATGTCTTCTTCTAATACTTCTCTTCCTTTTTCAGTAAGCAGATATGTTTTACGCCTTGAATCCGATCCATCATGCAAATAAATCCACTCTTGTTTTAATAACTTTTTAATAATCGTGTACATTGAAGCAGGACCTATAGTAATTGCCCCTTTTGTTGTTTCTTCAATTAAGCTCATAATAGCGTAACCATGCCTTGGTTTAGTTAAAGCAGCCATAATATAAAACATTGAATCTGTTAATTGCTCAGTTATCTTCAACCAATCACCCTCTATATCAATTTTAGATATATCACATTGTGATATGTATATCTAAAAACAATATATCATAATGTGATATGTATGTACATAGATATATCATAATATGATATATTAATTTATCCAGTTTGGCTAAGTAAACCAAGCTTTAGAGGAGTGTTCTAAGAAAAAAAGGTGGGGAATAGCACGTATTCTATAGAGGTACTAGCCTCATCCGTTATGAAAAAGCAGCCTAATTGCATATACATCAAACCGAATAATAGGAAGAAAGAGTTGCTTCATCGAAGAGGCAACTCTTTTGTTATTATTTCTTATGTTCGATGGTTAAGATAAATCAACCGTCTTGTTCATTACAAACAGAGTGTAGTGCATATATCGACCATATTTTTAATTAAGAACTACTATTCTAGTTTGTTTCTATTCTTCCTCTCTTGTACTCGCCTATACCTCTATATTTTCACAGCATATACTAGAGTACGTTTGTTGATTAGTAGTAGAAGAAAAGGAGGATTCAGATGGAAGAAGTATTCAACAATGAGGCGGAGGTAGAGCAAGAATCAACCGATGAAGAGATAGTGAAACAAGAAGAGGGAAAAAAAGACGAAATAGAACAACAAGGAGCAGAAGCGGAAGTAGTAATTGCCCCGCAAAATTGTGAGATTGGACCATTGTCGCCAGAAGAACGAGTTAGCGAGGCACTTACTATTCGTATCGAAGCCGCACAAGCTCAAGCGGACATCACGCTGCCGAATCATCCGTGTAATGATGATGAAACACGTTATCCGAATAAGATTGCGAGCTACTCAAAGGGATTTCCGCATAACTATCTTGGTGAGGTAGATGTAACGGCATATGAAGCGTGGATTAATGCACTGAAATCTGGTGATTCACAAGCGTTTGAATCATTACCTATTAAAGGTGTAACAAAACTAAAGAACCCACAAGCTGCCTATGCATATAATTTAATCGGTGCGGATTCTCATCATCTTAGTATAGCACCGGCACCAGAATTTTCGAGTGCGTGGGAAGCTGCAGAGATGGGAGAATTATATTGGCAAGCGTTGACGCGTGATGTTCCGTTTGCGGAATATGATACAAATAAGTGGACACGTACAGCCGCTGCGGATTTATCGAAGTTCTCTGATTTCCGAGGGCCAAAAGGAAAAGATTGGGGCGTACAGCATCCATCTGTTCATACGAATAAACAGGTAGATGGTGCAAATCCCAATTTATTTACACAATCAGCACCTAATCCAGATGTGGAAGAGCGAGTAACGACAAAAACACTATTTCGTGGTACAACACAAGGAGATTTAATTGGGCCATACCTTTCCCAATTTCTATGTCAAAAAGTAGACTACGGTGCGGCATCATTCTTTCAAAAATATCATACAGCAGTACCGTATCGTGACTATATGACGTGCTACAGAAGTTGGTTACACATTCAAAATGGCGGAGCAGCAGGAAAGACGGTACTTGATTCGACTCCTCGTTATATTCGTAATAACCGTGATTTAGGAGAGTTTGTGCATAAAGATTTCTCTTATCAAGCATGCTTATCTGCTGGTTTAATGTTGCTTAGCTATGGACAAGAAGCACTAGCGCCAAGCAATCCGTATGTACATTCGAAGACACAGTATGGATTTGTGACTTTCGGTGGACCGCATATTCTTGATTTAGTTGGCAAAGCAGCCCAAGCAGCGTTAGAAGCAGCTTGGTACCAAAAGTTTCTTGTGCATCTTCGTCTTCGTCCAGAAGAATTTGGCGGACGCGTGCACAACGTAGTAAGAGGAAATGCATCGTATCCAATTAACCAAGAACTTCTTAGATCATACGCATTGGAAGTTGTCCAACATCGTTACGGTACGGCATTACTACCAATGGCATATGCAGAAGGGTGTCCAACACATACAGCCTATCCGTCAGGTCATGCATGTTTCGTAGGTGCAGGTGTGACGATGTTGAAAGCGTTTTTTAATGAAAACTTCATCATTCCAGACCCCGTCGTTGCGACGCAAAACGGTTTAGCATTATGTTCATATCGGGGCGCGAAGTTAACGGTTGGAAATGAATTGAATAAGCTTGCATCTAATGTTGCCCTAGGTCGCTGTGCAGCGGGCGTACATTGGCGCACAGATGCATCAGAAGGAATGAAGTTAGGAGAAGCAGTTGCAATTAGTATCTTACAAGATTTTAAGAACACATATAACGAAGATTTCTCTGGCTTCACATTTAAGAAGTTTGACGGAACGACAATTACGATTAAATAAGGAAAAGTTAGTAGCACTTAAAAGGAAGGGGGAAGTATCAACGTGGAAACACCAGCAAGAAGACCAAAACATCAGCGGAAGCTTGGTAAATACAAACGTCGATCCCAGAAAATTCAGGAGAAATTAGAAAAGTATGAGCAAGAAATTAAGCATGTTAGTGGAGAGAGTGAAACACCAAAACATCAGCGGAAATTAGGAAAATATCGACGCCTAGTACAAAAAATCCAGCAAAAAATAAATACGTATGAGCAGGGAATAAAAAGTGCAAGTGGAGAAGGAATAGTAAGAAAATCCAAAGAATCAAAATCTGAACGAAAAAAAAGGAAACATCATCGCCTGGCACAAAAACTTCGAGAAAAACTAGTAAAACATGAACAAAAAATTGGAAATATGGATAGAGAAAATGAAGCAGCGGCGAAAATCTCTGAACATGGCACGAAAGACAAAAAATATCAACGAAAAGCGGAGAAATATAAGCATAGAGCACAAAAGTTACGAAGAAAAATAGAAAAGTATGAACGGGAAATATAAAGTAGGGTGCATGATAGAAAGAAATTCAGTCTACTTTGCTATAGTGAGAGGAAGAGTCGAGCATGATGCTACGACTCTTCTTTCCGTAAGAAACTCCACCAAATCCAAATAAAGAAACAGTATATAACGGTAATACCGCCGAAATTCATGACGATTTCTAAGAAAGGTTTGGCAGACACAATACCTTGTATCGTGAACATGCCGATGGCGACAGAAAGAGGTTGGAATAGAAATAAGATGATGAAAGCAAGTTGTTTCTTGTCTAGCGGTTTATGACCGGCAATTTGAAGCAACTGTTTCATTACAAGGAACAACGCAAATAATAAGAGGAGAATGGTGCTAAATGATAGCAAGAATTGGATGTTCATCGAATAACCCCCTATTTCTTTTTCGTTAACTCTTCTATTTGTTTCATTTCTTCTTCGAATTTCTTTTGGCGCTCTGCATCCGTAAATAACATTGATTGGTTAATACCGTTTTTGACACCCCATTTGATGACAAAATATAAAGCAATAAGAAATAAGATAATACCTCCGATGGATAGTCCTGCGCTTTCCAACTTCACTCCCCCTTGTCTCTCTTTACTAAAAGAGTAACATAATTTTCCTTTTTAGACGAAAAAAAAGACGTGAAAATCCACGTCTTTCATTTCTTATAATCCTTCACCTTCATACGAGTCTAGTGGCGATACTTCGTTATTATCTTCTGTTACACGTACACCTGAAGTTAATAACCATTTCTTGTGTAAGTTCAGTAACATCGTACGTGCACTTTCTGGGCTATCTTCGCCTTCTTTGTTCTTCACTGGTGCGAATTCTTCGTCACGATTAACTTGTAAAATGGATGCACGTTCCGCAAATGGGAATACATCGAATAAGAATTGCTCTAGCTTATAGCCGTTTGGCTCTTCTGGTGTGAATGACTCACCTTGTTCATTTAACGTTTTAATTTTCTTATGTGCTAAATGGTATGCTAATGTACGGTGTGCATTTTCTACTAAGAAGTCTACATCGAACATGTGAATACCGATATTGGCATTTTCGAATAATAGATCATTCTTCTCGTTACGAGCTAACTTTAACTCATCATCTAAGTCTGAGTACTCTACGATAAATGGACGTCCGTCTTTCTCGCAAAGCATTCCTACTTTTTCATTTGGATCGATACGTGGAATACACTTATTACAAATCGGTGCACCTTCGATATCGGCAAAGCCAATTAACTTCGGATCTGCAACTTTTACTAACGCGTTATCGATGTTATTTAAGAATACCCATTTCACGCCGTTGTTTTTCATATCTTGTAAGAAGCCGTTAGCTAATAACGAGTTAAATACGCCACCGTTACCGTTTGGTGCTAACGAAATCGTTCCTTTATCCTCTAACATAATTTTTCCATCTGCATCAATCGCAGGGAATAAGTTTTGGTTAAAGAATGTTACTGCCGAACGGTCATACCCGAAGAAGTTGTGTTTCTCGAAGAAATCTTTCGTATCTTTCTCATTATGAGGGCTCGTCATAATGTACCAATGAATCGTGTTTCCAGCTTTTGCGTTAATGTTCATTAAGCGCTCTGCCTGTAAATGGAACAATGACTTATGAGATGGAAGACCGATATTGTACGTTCCTTTTGGACCGTCATGACCAAGACGGCTTCCTTGGCCACCTGCAACTAATACGATAGCTACTTTGTTTTCACGAAGAAGCTCCCAGCCACGTTCTAAGTATGTACCTTGTCCTTCTACGTCGATATCTTTCCAACGCTTATATGCGTTTGGTGTAAAAGTAGGATTCGTTTCTTCTTTATGAACAGGATTACGCACCGTATCAATCGCTTTCGTTACATCATCAAAGTTCAATGAATGAATTTGTTGCAATAATGCCTGCTGTGCTTCGGCTGTTAATTCGTTATAGTACGCTAATAAATGCTCTTGGTTATATGTTTGTAAAAGTGCTACTGTATTTTCATATGTATACATGTGATTTTCCTCCAAAATCGTTCAACTATCTTTCAAAGAAAAGACTTCTTGTATTGTATCACATCCAAAGAATTCAAGAAACATCGACACCATTAAGGTACCTTTTCGATATATTGATACTATAACGGAGGGGAGGAAAATGAACGCTTCTGTGCGTGTTTTAACGACGTTAAAAGGAGTTAACGGTGTATTAGAATTACTAATAGCTTTTCCATTTCTGATTGGATTATCATCTCTTGCGAAAATTTGGGAACTACTTGTTATCATGTTTTTCTTGCATATGCTCACGCTTTTACTGTTAATTATTACGAAACTATCCTACAAAACAGGTAGTTTATTAGGGTTACTCGCATCAATTGTCGGATTCATTCCATTCATCGGAATGTTGCTGCATATAAGCACGGCCGTGTTGAATTTGTCAGAGTGTTATCAGCTGCACAGGGGAAGAATGGATAGATGGTGAGTAGAGAGAAAAACAGAACCTTGTTTGGTTCTGTTTTTTTTGTTAGATACACAATATGGATTATTTACTGAACATAGATAAAATAATACATATTCTTCAAAAGTTGCTCTATGTACGTGCTTTCTATCATTTGCTACAATTTCAACTGATAATCATTATCAAATAAAATTGTTTCGGTTTCGAGGAGGAAATGACGTGAAAAAAATATGGATGTTCTTTGTCTTCGCACTTAGTCTATCAGTATTTGCGGTAGGTTGCTCAGACTCTAGCAAAGAAACAGGCTCTGAATCTGTAGGTGCATCTGAGAAGAAAGAGGCGAAAGAATCTATTTGGCCTAAAACATATGTAGATGCTTTAGGGAAAGAAGTGGTAATGAAAGAAGAGCCAAAGCGAGTAGTGTCTGTCATGCATTTATTGTATCCAGATGTGTTATTATCCCTTGATATTGTCCCTGTTGGAATTACGAATGCAGACAAGCAATTTAATAAATGGGAAGCATATCGGCCGTATGTAAATAAACATACATTTGTCGATGTTGGAGAACCTCGTAATCCGAATATCGAGAAAATTATTGAGTTGGAGCCGGATGTAATTCTAGCTGCAGCAGGTATTCATGATCAACTATATGATCAGTTATCAGCAATCGCGCCAGTTGTTTACTTCAATCAACGTGCGATGTCATTTGACCGTGAGTTAGGTATAAAGGAAATTTCGAAGTTCTTTGGAAAAGAAGCGAAGGGTGAGGAAGTATTAAAAGGTGTTGCGGACAAAATTGCAGATGGTCGTAAAACATTAGAGAAATTCGCAAGCAAAGGTGAAACAGTTGTATTCACGTCTATTAATCCAAAAGGTGGTTTCATGTTATATGGTGAAAACATTGCTCCAACAAATCCGAAAAATGGACTAGGATTAAAAGTCCCTAACGGATATCCAAAAGACGTAGCAAAGGATTTAAGTATGGAAGGAATGTCTGAATTAAATCCAGATCACTTATTTATTTTCTTAGATAAGAGTGGCCAAACAGTAGGAGAAGATACGCTAAAAGCATATGAAGCGAATGCTGTGTGGAAAGAAATTAACGCAGTGAAAAAGGGAAATATCTATATTGTTGATCGCTCGTTATTTGCACAAGATGCTCCAATTGCTACAAACTATGGAATTGACCAAGTAGTTACTATTTTAAAAGATAAATAAGACTGTGACGCTGTTAGTAGTTGGGACAGCGTCATCTTTTATAACTAGATGATGAGGTGAGAGAAATGGAAGCGAATGAACTTTTTGATGTTACGATAATTGGTGGTGGACCAGCAGGGTTATATGCCTCTTTTTATAGTGGTTTACGCGAAATGAAAACAAAAATAATAGAAAGCCAACCAATGCTTGGTGGTAAAGTGCATGTATATCCTGAGAAACTTATATGGGATGTCGGCGGTGTGACACCGATACCAGGTGCACAGTTAATTGAACAGTTGGTCGAACAAGCATTAACATTTAATCCATCTGTTTATGTAGATGAAAAAGTCATATCAATTTCTAAAAATGAAGCGAATAATTTTGTCTTACAAGCAGAGTCTGGAAACATACATTATTCAAAAACAGTTATTGTCGCCGTAGGAGGTGGCATTATTAACCCACAAAAAATTCAAATAGAAGGTGCAGAAGCATTCGAGACAACCAACCTGAACTATACCATTAAGTCTTATAAGAAGTTTATCGACAAAGTGGTTATCATTTCAGGTGGAGGAAATACAGCTGTTGATTGGGCGCTTGAGGTAGCTGAAGTAGCGAAGAAAGTATGCGTCGTGTACCGGAAAGATACGCTGAGCGCACACGAAGCTCAAGTGACAGAGTTGAAACATACAGGGATTACCTGTTATTTAAATTCAGAAATTACGAAATTAATTGCAAATAAAGAAGGCGAACTTATTGAATTTGTTGAGCTAACTAATATGGAAACGGGAGAAAGAATAAATGTAGAAGTAGATGAAGTAGTCATTAGCCATGGCTATGTGCGTGATAAAGCATTACTCGACAATAGTCCGCTTCCAATTGAACGGATGAATGAATATTTTATCGCAGGGAATACGTCTAGTGAATCGTCGGTACGAGGCTTATATGCAGCTGGAGACATTCTACACTATCAAGGAAAAGTTCATTTAATTGCAGCGGCATTCCACGATGCATTACATGCAGTTAATAAAGCGAAGCAATATGTAATGCCTGAAGCAAGAGAGGGAGGTATCGTTTCTTCTCACAATGATATTTTCAAAGAACGTAACCGTGATTTACGCAAAGTGATTTTTAAGTAAAGGAATAGACGTATGATACTCAAAACAGATGAAATAAAAGCAGAAATTCCATATACAGCGGGTCAAAAACATAAAAGAAATACACTCATTATCTTGACTGTGGGAATGGTACTGCTCCTATTTAGTATGTGTCTTTCTATTACAATTGGCGCTGCAGATATTAGCGTATCTGTTGTACTAGATGCACTTGTTCATTTTGACTCAAGTAATAAAGCACATAACATTATTTGGGAGCTTCGACTACCGAGAACAATTGGTGCAATGATTGTTGGTGCAAGCTTTGCGGTAGCTGGAGCAATGATGCAAGGGATGACACGTAATATTTTAGCAGAACCAGGACTACTCGGGTTAAATGCTGGTGGTGTATTTGCCTTAGCGTTATGTTTAGCATTTGCCCCCCATTTCTCTTATTTAACAATCGTGTGTATTGCATTTTTAGGAGCAGGACTAGGCGCGACTCTTGTATTTGGAATTGGTTCCATGTCGGCAGGAGGATTGACACCAATACGATTAGTATTAGCAGGAGCGGCTGTTACTGCATTATTAATTGCCCTAAGTGAAGGAGTCGCGTTATATTATGAAATTGGTCAAGATTTGGCATTTTGGTTTGCGGGCGGTGTCTCCGCAACAACGTGGGAACAGTTAGAGGTTATTGCACCATTCGTCATCATTGCGATGATTGCGTCTATTATGCTATCACGATCGATTACCCTTCTAAGTCTTGGAGAAGAAGTTGCCCTTGGGTTAGGACAAAAGACAAAGCGAATTAAATTTCTGGCTACAGTAGTTATCCTGATGTTAGCAGGAACGTCTGTCACTGTAGTAGGAGCGGTTGGATTTATTGGCTTAATTGTTCCTCATATGACACGAGCTTTAGTTGGTGTAGATTACCGTTATATTATTCCATGTTCAGCAGTTCTGGGTGGATTATTAGTAGTCTATGCAGATATCGCTGCGAGGTCTGTGAATCCACCATATGAAACACCATTAGGAGCACTTATTGCGGTACTTGGTGTCCCGTTCTTTTTATATTTAGCACAAAAAGAAAAGGGGGCATTGTAAATGGATATAAACTACGTATCACCCGTGGAGAAAAAGAGAAAAAGAAAAAATAGTTGGATAGCAGTTACCTTCGTTATTTTTCTTTTTGCCTCTTTTGTTGTCAGTATGAATACAGGATATATTCGATTAACACCGCTAGAAGTAGTTCAAACAATCATTGGAAACGGATCAGCGAAGCAAGAACTCATTTTGTTTACGATTCGTTTGCCACGTATTATTATCGCCATCTTAGTGGGTGCAGCGTTAGCCGTATCTGGCTGCATTCTGCAAGGAATGACTCGAAATGCGTTAGCAGATCCAGGGATTTTGGGTATAAATGCAGGAGCAGGCTTAGTTGTGATGCTGTTTGTTGCTTTTATGCCCACGCAAAATTTCAATACAGTTGTTATGTTACCGATTGCAGCGTGCTTAGGCGCAGCATTGACAGCCTTTCTTATTTATACACTCTCTTATAATAAAGAAAAGGGCTTTTCTCCTAAGAAGTTATTATTAACTGGGATTGCACTTGCGTCTGGTATTAGCGCGGTGACCATTATTTTGACGTTACGATTATCGCCAGAGCAATATCAGTTCATCGCGATTTGGATGGCGGGAGGAATATGGGGTGCTAGTTGGAACTTTGTGTTAGCACTATTACCGTTCATTGTCCTTCTTATTCCGTACGTTTGGCGTAAATCTCATGTACTAAACATATTAAATTTAGGAGATGCACTTGCAACTGGATTAGGAGCAACAATTAAAAAAGATCGATTCATTCTATTAGCGATAGCGGTTATTTTGGCTGGGTCGGCCGTTTCTGTTAGTGGAGGAATTGGTTTCGTTGGACTAATTGCACCGCATCTAGTACGACGTCTTGTAGGTCCAAAACATCAAGTAGTAATTCCGATCTCAGCACTAGTTGGAGGGTTCTTCGTTCTAGTAGCGGATACGATCGGCCGCTGGCTTATTCAACCTTCTGAAATTCCAGCAGGTATCGTGGTAGCAGTGATTGGTGCCCCGTATTTCTTATACTTATTAGCACGAACGAAAGTATCAAGTTAATGTATGACGCATATAGAAAGGATTTCTGTTATGACGACTCGATTAACAACAAAAGATTTAACAATTGGTTATAATAATCATATAATCATAGATAAATTGAACATAGCTATTCCAGATAAAAAAATCACCGCCTTAGTTGGAGCGAATGGTTCAGGTAAATCAACGATTTTAAAGACGATGGCGCGTGTTATGTCCCCGTTATCAGGACAGGTCTTATTAGACGGAGAACTCATTCATAGTAAGTCGACAAAAGAAGTGGCGAAAGAATTAGCAATCCTTCCGCAAAATCCGGTTTCACCAGATGGATTAACCGTTCAAGAGCTTGTTAGTTACGGACGTTATCCTCATCAAAGTGGATTTGGATCACTTACGAGGGAAGACCGACAAATGGTGAATTGGGCGATTGATGTGACGAATATGTTTGAATTTTATGATCGGCCTGTTGATCAATTGTCCGGTGGTCAACGACAACGTGCATGGATTGCGATGGCACTAGCTCAACAAACAGATATTTTATTTTTAGACGAACCAACAACGTTTTTAGATATGGCCCATCAACTAGAAGTGTTAAAATTATTAAAGAAGTTAAACGAAGAACAGGAACGAACAATTATTATGGTTGTCCATGATTTAACGCATGCAACCCGTTATGCAGATCATATTGTTGCTATAAAAAGTGGGCAGGTTGTGAATGCAGGCTCTGCCGAGATTGTCATCACAAAAGATGTACTACGAGAAGTATTTAAAATTGAGGCAGATATTATTATGGATCCGCATACAGGACGCCCACTTTGTCTACCATTCGATCTTGCAGGAAGTGGATAATCGATGTATAAATAAGGAGTTTTTCGTGATGAATATAAACCAACTAATCGATTTCTACACAATGGCCCCAATCACGTTTGTCGATGTTATCACAAATAAGTTTCTAGCGAAAAAATCGGAGAAACCGTTGAAAACAACGAAGAATGTGTGTGGCCTCATCTTTCCGCTATTAGGAACAGCAACGTTTGTTATTGATGGGGAAACATACAAAGCGAAGCCAGGTCATATTATTCATGCTGGGCCAGACTTAGATTTACAAGTAGAAGTAACGAGTGAAACGGCATTTGAATATGCCGTGATTCACTTTACATTAGCAGAGGAAGCAGTTACGAACTTTCCGTTATACACAAGCCATTTTGTAATCAAAGTAGGCGATAATATAAAACTAGCAGGTATGCTTAATCAGCTTATTCAACACTTTGTCATACCTGGAGGTTTTTCATTCTTGCAATCAAAAATGTTATTTTTGACGATTATAGAAGAACTACTTTTATCAAGCAAGAAACTTATATATAAGGAAGAATCGGAAAACATTGCTATCATTATCCGCTATATGCAACAAAGCTATCATACACAACTAACTGCTATTGATATTGCCAATCACTTCGGTATCGAGCGCCGCAAACTTACGTATTTATTTGAAAAACAAATGGGTATGACACCAAATGAATATTTAACAGATTTACGTATCCAAAAAGCCGGCGTACTTTTACGAACATCCGACCTTACGATGGCGGAAATAGCGGAGCGAGTAGGGTACACGGATTATTTCTATTTCAGTCGTGTTTTCAAAAAAGTGACAAGTCTTTCTCCATCTGATTTCCGAAAGCATATGAAAGAAGAAATGAGCAACGCTTAACTGTGGCGCCACTTCCATTGGAAGGGTGCTATTTTTTATGGGGAAAAACCGTGCACGTTCATTCGATTGACTACGTATATAGGATGTAGAGTGTTTTTATTGGGCAAAAGGAGCTGAGTATAGATGAGTGATTACATTGATCAAACACATCTTCAAATTTACAACAGCAACGTTTGGGCCTACGGTAATTCAAAGTGGCTAGGATATCCTATTTTGAAATATCCGTGTGATTTATTTCTATACCAAGAAATCTTGCATGAAGTACAGCCAGACATTATTATCGAATGCGGTACATTCAACGGCGGCAGCGCAATGTTCTTATGCTCAATATTAGAGTTGATTGGCAAAGGAAAAGTACTGTCTATTGATATTGATCCGCAACCGAATCTTCCGACGCATGAACGATTATCATACTTAAAAGCTTCTTCTACATCGATGCAAGCCCTGAAAGCAGCAAGAGAAATGATCACACTAGAAGACACAGTGCTAGTTATATTAGATTCTGATCATCGTAAACATCATGTATTAACGGAATTGAATCTTTATTATCCGCTCGTTACAAAGGGAAGTTATTTAATCGTTGAGGATACGAATATAAATGGTCATCCTGTTTCTCCTGATTTTGGTCCTGGTCCGATGGAAGCGGTGGAAGATTTTCTGCAAAGTAATACCAACTTTATCATTGATGAGGAGAAGCATAAATTTTTAATTACGTTTAACCCAAAGGGGTATTTAAAGAGGATAAAGTGATGATGTAAAAAGGCGGAAGTCCCGCCTTTTTTTGTCGAAAAAAATTGTTCCATATAAAGAGAAAAAGGAAGAGGTTTATGACAAAAAAAGTCGAAAAATAAGTCTAATAACAAAATAGAATAGGGGGAAAGTAATGAGTTATACATTAGCCGAAAAATTGGTAAAAACATACAACGTAAAACATGTCTACAACAATACGACAGGCGAGGAAGTAGAGATATGGTTTTCACTTCCGAAAGAATCAGATTCCCAGCAAAACATAATCTTCACAACACTCCCAGCACCAGATGAGAAAGACGAACATGCCTTTTTGAATACGGTCCATTATTACAAAGTAAAACCGAATGAAGAATTAACAGTCGCTTATCAATTTGACGGATATGAAGTGTCGTTAGTAGAAGGACAAGCGAATGATACAATCCGTTTGACAGACGAGGAAAAAGAATATTACTTACGTTCGACACCCCTTACTCCGGTTGATGAAGAGTTGTTACAGGAAGCGAAAGGCATCATCCAAGGAGAACAGGATGTTATTGAGATGAGTAGAAAACTGTATAACTATATTTTACAGAACTATCATTACTCGTTGAAATTTAAAGAAAGAGGAGCTCATAACTTCCGACAAAGTAAAAAGGGCGATTGTGGAGAATTTGCGTTCTTGTTCATTTCTTACTGCCGATCATTAGGAATTCCAAGTAGAGCGACGATAGGGGCTTGGGCAACCGGGAATACACAGGCCCATGCATGGTGCGAGTTCTTTTATGAAGGGGTTGGATGGATTCCAGTCGATATTAGTTCAGCTGCCATCTTAAGGCAACCTTTCCGAAGCTTTGGCCTTGTTTCCTCATACGGTATTTATACAAAGAAGGAAAAACACTTTGGTTCGATGGAGGGAAAACGAATTGTCTTTTCTATCGATACACACCGTCTTTTACGGCCTTCTTACATTAACAATACAAACTATGATAGTAATTATCCACGTTATAAAATTGGTGATCACATGCTTGCATGGGGACATGAGGCGATTGATGGTACAGCCCTATATATGCAACCTATGTACGTGAAATTCCATGAGAAAGTGAACAAGGTGACAGTGAAGTCTGGATTAGGCGAGTGGATTGTAACAGAACCACCAGTAAGTCAGTTTGTTCTATCAATGAAACAACTATCGTTTAAACTTGCCATACCGCTCGTCATTATATCTGCTTTAGTGAAAAGTTTCTTTGATGCTAACCCGATTTTCCCATGGCTTAGTGTTATTGCAAGTGTGTTGTTTATCGTATATATATCTATTAGTGTATTCAGACGTGAGTGGAATAGATACATGGTGCTACTAGCACTACTTGTTGTTCTTGGAACACTTGGAGGATTGTCAGACTTAGCGGTGACGTGGGGAAAATGAGGTTCCTTTTTGAGGAGCCTTTTTGTTTTTAGTAAAAAGATAGAATTCAGTTGTATAATGCAAATAAGGAGGAGAGTCATGAATATTCTATGGGACTTCGATGGAACAATTTTTGATACATATCCAGTCTTCGCAAGAATTATGAAACAAGTAATGGAAGAAGATATTTCCGAAGAGTACATTTACGCACAGCTTAAAACATCGTTTACACATGCAGTGAAACATTTTAATCTAGCAGACTCGCATATACAGCGTATCATTGCACGTACAAACGAAACACCAGCAGACCATTTCAAGCCGTTTAAAGGAGTAGAAGATATACTCAAAAGTGCCAATAAAAACGTTATTATGACGCATAGTACCCGAGCGGAAGTAATGAAAATCTTATGTTATTATGGCTGGGAACATTATTTTGTAGAAATCGTAACGATAGATGATGGGTTTCCGCGTAAACCACATGTCGCATCGTACGAATATTTACATAACAAGCATACAATTGATTTAGCGATTGGCGACCGTCTTATTGATATCATCCCCGCAAAAGAACTTGGCATAAAGACATGTTTGTTTCAGAATAATGAAGAAGGCGCAGATTATTATGTGGATTGTTATGAGGGGGAGAGATGGGATAATTAAATGTATCTCATTTGTGCTGTTTGATATAATATGTTGAAAAAAGTATGACAGCTTTGAAACATACAAATAATATTTGCATACATAAAAACAAAAAGAAAAGGAGTAATCATGAATAAAACAAACTTAAACTTTGATAACACATATACGAAGTTACCAAAAGTATTTTTTACACGTATAGATCCGACTACAGTGCATGAACCAGGGTTAGTTATTTTAAATAAAGAATTAGCCGAATCACTTGGCTTAGACGCCGAAGTCTTACAAAGTCAAGAAAGCATCAATGTATTCGCGGGAAACGAAATACCAGAAGGTGCATATCCAATCGCACAGGCATACGCTGGTCATCAATTCGGACACTTCAATATGTTGGGGGATGGCCGTGCGATTTTGTTAGGTGAGCATGTGACATCTAACGGGGAGCGCGTGGATATTCAGCTAAAAGGTGCAGGTCGTACGCCGTATTCTCGTGGGGGAGATGGTCGTGCTGCGCTTGGGCCAATGTTACGTGAGTACATTATTAGTGAAGCGATGCATGCGCTCCGTATTCCGACGACACGTAGTTTAGCTGTTGTGACGACAGGTGAATCGGTTTTCCGTATGGGAGAATTACCTGGTGCCATTTTGACACGTGTGGCAGCTAGTCATGTGCGTGTCGGTACGTTCCAATTTGCCGCGAAGTTTGGCGGAGTGCAGGCAGTTCAGACGTTAGCAGATTACATGATTGATCGTCATTATCCGCATGTAGCGGATGAAGAGGATAAATATTTCTCGTTATTTAAAGAAGTGATGCATCGTCAAGCACAGTTAATTGCGAAGTGGCAACTTGTGGGATTCATTCACGGTGTCATGAATACGGACAACATGACCATTAGTGGGGAAACAATTGATTACGGACCATGTGCGTTCATGGATGTGTATCATCCAGAAACAGTCTTTAGTTCAATTGATCAACAAGGTCGCTATGCGTATATGAATCAGCCATTTATTGGGGGATGGAACTTAGCACGTTTAGTCGAAACGTTATTGCCTCTGTTACATGAAGACGAGGAAAAAGCGCTTGAGCTAGCGCAAGCGGAGATTGCTAGCTTTACCGATGTATATCAATCATATTGGTATGCAGGAATGCGAGCGAAGTTAGGGTTATTCGGTGAAGAGGAAGAAGATACTGTACTTATTGATAGCCTTCTTACATTGATGCAAACGAACGAAGCAGATTACACAAATATATTCCGTGCGTTAACGCTTGGGAAATTAGAAGGAATGCCATTATTCGAAACACCAGCATTTAAAGCATGGTATGAGAACTGGCAAGCAAGAATGGATAGACAAGAAGAATCAAAAGAAGCATCAAACCAATTAATGAAAGAAAACAATCCGTCTATTATCCCTCGGAATCATCGTGTGGAAGAGGCGTTAGAAGCAGCTGAAGAACGAGGTGATTTCAGCGTGATGGAACGCTTGTTAGCGGTACTTGACGATCCGTACGCGTATTCACCAGAGCAAGAATCATATACGACAGTACCGAAATGTGCAGGATCTTATCAAACGTTTTGTGGTACGTGAAAAAAGGTACGTAGAAATATTCTACGTACCTTTTTTATTGAATAAAAACCTTATGGTAACCGAACATAAAAAGTCGTCGACTCGTTCGGTGTACTTGTTGCGTAAATTTTCCCTTTATGTTGTGTAACAATAGATTGTGCAATCGCTAAACCAAGTCCGTAACCGCCGTGCTTGCGGGAACGTGAAGAATCGGTACGGTAGAAGCGATCGAAGATCTTTTCTAGATGTTCTTGTTCGATACCTTCACCTGTATTCGTGACAGCTAGAACAGTATCGTTGTTGTGCTTTTTGAGTGTTACTGTGATGGAACCGTTAGGATTCGTGTATTTAATACTGTTATCCAATAAAATCATGATAACTTGTTTTATTTGTTCCATGTTACCGTGAACAGTTAAGCCAGAATCAATCTCGTAATCAAGCGTAAGGTCTTTTTCGAAAATAACAGCTTCCATTGTTAGAAGAACACTCTCGATAGCTTCACTTATGTTAAACGGAGCGAAAATCATACGTGATTGTGCATGATCCATTTCCGTTAAATAAAGCAAGTCGTTTGTTAATGTTTGCATTCTTCCTGTTTCCGATTTAATATGGTGCAGCCACTTTGATTGCTTACGAATGGTTTCTTCGCTATTGGCTAACAGAAGGTCTGTCGTTGTATGAATGACAGTTAATGGTGTTCTTAATTCATGCGAAGCATCAGCGATGAATTGTTTCTGTTTATGGAATGCTTCCTTAATTGGTGTAATGTGACGGTTGGCGAAAAATCGGCTCGTAAAGAAAATAACAATGAGCATGACGAATCCAACAGCAATAAATGTATAAATAAGATTAGTTAAGATTTTTAGCTGAGCGGTAATGTCTAGTGAGTAGATGGAATATCCTTCTTCTTGTTTCTCTATCATGAAAGCCCAGTCGTTTCCGTTTAACGTGAATCGTCCTGAATCTAAGCCACTTATGACAATGGTATCTTTCGCAGTCTTATAAAAGTCGTTTGTGAAATTACACATAGATTCCGAACGTAGTATGTTCCAGTTTTGATCTGTATGCAAGGCGAAAGAAAGGGATAAGCTCTGCCTTAAGGGAGAGTCTGTCTTCGTATTTGCTTTGTCAGCATTATGATAAAAGGTCGACATGCTATTTAGCTCCGTCTTGATATTCTTGTTCACGCTTTGATACATAATGAAGTAGATGGAAGCGAAAGCAGCCAACATAATGAGGGAGATAATCGCCATGTTTACAAGGAGGAATTGATTTCGAAGTTTCGTAAACATTACGTTGTCACCTCCAATATATATCCAACGCCTCTAATTGTATTAATCCGAATAGATGCCTGTAAGAAGGTTAGTTTTTTTCGTAGAAAAGAAATGTATACTTCGACGTTATTATGCTCTACATCGGAGTCTAATCCCCATAATTTCTCGATAATTTGCTCCTTCGAAGTCACTGTGTTTTTTCTTAAGATAAGTAATTCTAGTAACAGGCTTTCTTTTAAAATAAGCTTCAGTTCTTTGTCTTTACACGTTAGCTTGAGGCTACGTGTGTTCAATTCAATATCCCCAACGGTCACTGAATCTTCTGTAACGACTTCTCCTTTACGCCTTAAAGCAGCTCGTATTCTCGCTAATAACTCATCTGTTGAGAATGGTTTCGCTACGTAATCATCCGCACCGTAATCGAGTCCAGAAACTTTATCAGGAATATCTCCCTTCGCCGTTAATAGAATAATGGGTGTTGTGATTCCTTGCGTTCGAATTGTTTTTAATATTGTAATGCCGTCCATTTCAGGCAGCATGATATCAAGTAATATCAAATCATATATGCCACTCACAATATAGTCGAGTCCTGCTTGACCGTTATGGACAATATCGACAGAGTAATGTTGCTTCTTTAAAAGTTGGCCTAACGCTTCGGCCAGACCGATTTCGTCTTCTACAAGTAATATTCTCATGATTGATTCTCCTTTTCCTTATGATCATATAGCTATGTAGAATTTCTATTATAACAATTAAACCTTTAATGAACCTTAATAATGGTATGTTAACTCTTTTTCTTTTTTTCTTTGAACTATTTTATTTATTTTTTATCTGTATTTAAGATTTATTAAAGGTTTAGGTTTTACTATACAACTATGGAACGGCGACATGCCAGATCGATAGGAGGAGAAATAGTATGAAGAAGAAATACCTTATACCAGCAGTTGTAGCGTCAGTTGTGGTGATTGGAGCTGGAGGATATACAGCATTTAATAGTTATGTAGGAAATAATGTGCAGGTGGAATCGGTGCTAGATTCAACATCTAATGCAAGTGCAGCAACATCTGTATCTGCTGACAAATTAAACGGCAAGTGGGAAATTGCAGGCGAATCAAAAGTGTACTGGTCTGTTACAACGTCAAAAGAAACAGTTAACTTCGTGAATGAAAAAGTAACTGGAACATGGAATGTAGATATCAATAACCCAGCGACGATGACGGGTGAAGGAATCGTTGATATGAGCGCGTTAGATTCTGGTAATGCGACACGTGATGAGCATGTGAGGGATCGTGAAGATTTATTGGCAGTTAAGGATCACCCACAAGCAACGTTTGTGACGAAATCTTTCGCAGGTGTACCAAAGGAATGGAAAGAGGGAACAGCGGTACCACTTACAATTGAAGGAACTCTTAAAATAAAAGGACAAGAGAAAGACGTGAAGTTCGAGTCGGAAGCAATGTATAAAGGGGAACAATTATTGCTATCAGGTAAGACAAAAGTAACCTTTGCAGACTTCGGAATGAAGAGCCCACATACAATCGTTTTAGAGGCAGAAAATGATTTAGGGGTACAATTAGAGCTAGTGCTGAATAAGAAGTAAAAGATAGGAAGAAAAGGATAGATGAGCAGGGGAAATGCCTGTTTATCTATCCTTTTTTCATATTTGTCTGATCAGCTTTGGAATCCACTCTCGTATGCCAATCTACCTCGATACATTCTAAAAACTCATTGGCTAAAAGTGAATCTACCATTTCTTTGCTACCTCCGAAGAGAGAAAAGCTTAGATCATACTCTGTAGCGAGGCACCAATGTTTATTTTCTTCCCACCACCAACTTGGAGAACCTTCGGCGTGATCATCGTGTGAAAGGTCCAGAGCATCCGTTAGTTTCCCGTAATATAGTTGCTCTTCGTAATACTTTGGCACTTTCAACATTTCATAGTGGAAATAACAGTTCCCTGTCTTTGTGAATGGTTGTAAGACGGACACGATTTCTTTTATCGTTTCATCGTCGATATTTCCTTCTAATCCGCCTATTAAATATCTAGGACTGCTGTTGAATAGATGGATGAGAGAGTCAATACTAATTTCTTTCGTATAGTGAAGGTTATATTTTGTTGCTAAATCCTTCAATCTAATTCGTTCTCCTAATTCAATGATAACCCCTTCGAGTGGATCAAGATCACTCCATAACAGATTTTCATCTACAATCGTCTTATCGTGATGGATAGGATGAATGATTTTGCAATAATGGCTGTATCTTCTTGGAACGAGATTTGAAACACGACATCCAGTCCAGTTGTCAAAATCGATTTTTTCTGTTTCTTCTACAAGCCATTTTGTCGCGGAAAGTGTTGATAGCTTCTGCATAGCTTCACTCCTTTTCATTTCTGTAATATGGATGATTTCGAGATGTTTTCCCAAAATCCTTTTATTCATTGTAAAGAGAAAATGATAAACTCACAGATGGATGTAAAAGCTAAGTAGAAACAGTTCATTGTAATGGAGGAATAGAGATGGAGAGGAACAAGATATATGCTGTTATTCTTCTTAGTTTTGTTATCGCAATACTTTCGTACTCGTATACACCTACTATTAGTTTTGCTTTCATGTGTATCGGCATATTGCTTCTCTATGTGAAGCGAATGAAAGATTCGATTTTGCGAACGAACACGATCTTTGGACAAGTAGTATGGCTTATTGTATTTCCAATATTTTTCGCAGGATTAACACTTGGTATTGTGGAATTTATGTTTGTAGAAATGTTGGGAAGTGATACTACATTAAATTTATTTATGATATTCTTTTTCGTGTCATCATGGGGGATGGCAATGTACTGTTTTGAGTTGAGGAAATTGAAAGTAACGGTTCAAATTATTAATACAATTTTCATAAGTGGGTTAAGTTTGACGTTTCTTTCCTATTACAAGTTAGATGTATTGAAAGAAGTACTGACACCCGATATAATTGCGGAATTTATTTCGTACAATGTAGAAGTAGACGCGTTTATTGATATTATGATTAAAACAATTACGCTTCCATTTGTTCTTGCGGGGATGTGGTCGAATGTAGTGGTGGCGTATAGGGAATATCGAGGGGACAAATAAGGAGGATACTAAAATAGATAGAGGACCTGTTTTTACATTGGTCCGAAGTATTCAAATCGAGGTGGATGATATTACTAAAATTTCAAGAAAAGGTATTTAATTGATAATAATCTGTGATTTATTTGTAAATGTAAACCATAGGGAGTATTAGGATAATATGTTCCTATGGTTTACATTTTAAAGATATGTATTTTTATATATTATTGCGATTTTTTATCAAAAAATAAATTTAAATCAGTTTTATCTGTATCATCGGCTAAAGCATCATGTATATGATTATTTAATAATTGCATTTTTTGCTTTTCGAAAAACGGAACACTTATTAAATCAGTTTTTCCAGATTTTTCGATGTGTAATATTGTTTGAATTCCACTACCTGCAATTCCTACACCTAAAATTAGTAGTATTAAGCCAAATACAAAGCTATCACCTAAAGAACCAAATCCGATTAAAAACATTAATAGTCCTAAAATAATTGGTTTGATAAAGTACTTAGTAGATAGCATAGCCCCAGAAATATTTTTTAGAGGGATATTTTGTTGGTCTTTACCAGCAGGAATAAATCCTAAAAATGTGTTTGATAAGTTTGTTTTGACAAACCTATTGTCGACTTCTACTTTACCTTTTATCCAAAAGAATAACAGGCTAGTCGAAAATTGGATTTCTTTCATTTTTATCATCTCCTATTAATTTAATAAAATTACAATATTAACATACTATCACAAATTTTATAACATAGGTATAGGAAAATGGTTTAATAATCCTTTTTTAAAAATAGAAGGAGAAATGGGGGTTAATTGGTAATGAAATTACATATATTTACCATATGATGAAAAGGGGATAAAAGATAAGGATTTTTGCTATTTTCGATGAAAGTATATAATATGGTACTACTTTCATTTACCAATATATAACATGTTTAAGTGGTTGAATGTTTTGGGGATTCTTTTGTAATATGTTGGTGATAGTAGTTGTCTAGTACAATAAGTGTTGCGTACACATACCCATAAGAAAAAAACGCAGCGAATGTCATAATGATGAGGGATATGCCAGCGGTGAGAGCGTATTTCTATTGAAGGGTTCGTTCTTTTGTGGAAATAATCATGTTAAATCCTCCTAATTACACGAAAGTTAACTTTCATGTAATAGGAGGATAAGAATTGCTCATTGATTTAAGTTAAGAATCAGAATCATTTTTAAAAATTATATTTCCCCGGCCACAACATTTCCTTTATACATAACTGCTTGTAATTCCGTTCTTCTCGCAACAGCCTCTGCGGAACAACTAGCAGGAAGAAATACAACACTTGCTTGATCACCGATATTCGGCCAAATTCTCTTTCCTTCTCGGTTCAGTGGTGTCTTCCCACCGGTAATGAAACCAAGTGCTTGAGATAACGATAATTCGTCAATGTATCGGTATACTTCTGCCAAGCGTCCTACCAGTTCTAAGTTATCGCCCATACCAAATGGTGACCAGTGGTCGGTAATGCTATCGTTACCGAGCTCAACGTTTACGCCTTTTTCGTGTAGCATCGGAATTGGCATTGTAATGGCACCAGTTGGAACGGTAGATGTAACGGTCATGTCTAGTTCAGCGAAGCGCTCTGCCAGTTCTTCAGCTACTCCTCCTTGAACATTCGCAAAGCCGAATGCATGGCTTACTGTTACACGTCCTTGCCAGCCAGCTTCTTCTGTTAAGTCGGCAAGTCTGTTCATTGTGAAAATACCTAAAGAATCACGGTCATGAATATGAATATCGACACCTGCATCTGCTTCAACTGCAATGTCCATAATTGTATGTAGTGATTTTTCGATGTTCTCGTCGACAGTGGCTGGGTCAACACCACCTACGAGTGTTGCGCCTTGTTTCATTGCTTGTCTTACTAAAGCACTCACGTCAGAACGAAGTAGTCCGTGTTGTGGGAATGCAACAACTTCGTGTGAGAGCTTACCAGAGAATGTTTCCAGTGCTAACATCGTAGCTTCTAAGTTTTTCAGTCCTATTGTTGGATCGATATTGCAGTGTGTACGAATATGAGTGGAACCGAATCCAAGCATCATTGCGAGCATTTTCTCTGCACGTTCTTGTGCTGTTGGTAGTTGTTTTGGAAGTAGTTCGCATTCCTCTTCGATTCGCCCGAAAATACTTGTTACTGGTTTTACTGCTTTCCACGGTCCACCGTAGTATGTTTTATCAATATGGATGTGCATTTCCTTGAAGGAAGGTAGCATTAATAATCCTTTCGTATCGATAATCGGAAGGTTATTCGTTTGTGGTAATGCACCGTACACAATCTCCACAATTTTTCCGTCTTCCACCCGAATGTGAGAAAGTTCTGTTTCTGTCGCTACTACTCGGTTATTTTCATAGTGATAACTACTTTCTAAGCGGACATTTAGTAACCAATAGGCTAGACTCATCGTTTATTCACTCTTCCTTTCTAAGCTTCCTGAAGTAATGTTTCCTTTGTACATAACAGCAGGGCGTTTCGCGCGTCTTGCGACTACTTCTGCTGAACAGCTCGCATCTGCAAAGACAATGTTTGCTTCGTCACCAATTTTTGGCCACATACGTTCGCCAGTTTTCGTAAGAGGGGTAATACCGCCTGTAATAAATGAAAGAGATTGTGATAAAGCGTGTTCATCCACCCAGCGGTATCGTTCACAAAGACGGTATGCTTTCTCTAGCATGTCACCACTTCCAAAAGGTGCCCAAGAATCGTAGAATCCATCACACCCAAGTGCTACTGTCACACCTTTGTCCCGCAGTAATGGAACAGGTGGAATGACTCTATTAACTGGAGCAGTAGACATAATGGACATGCCTAACTCGGAAAGTTCATCTGCTATATCGGCAGCACGTTCATGTGGAATATCACCGAGAGAGAAGGCATGACTGACTGCTACGCGGTTGTGCCACTTCGCTTCACGTGTTAAAGCCGTTAATTGCTTAATCGTATACCATCCTACATGACCTGGGTCGTGTAAGTGCATATCAATATCCGCATTTGTCTCCACAGCAATATCCATCATTTCGTGTAAAGCCGCTTCAATGCGCTTATCAATACCAGCTGGATCAAGTCCACCGACGAGTGTAGCGCCTTCACGCATTGCTTGTCTCATTAAAGCCGGTACTTCATTGTGTAATAATCCGTGTTGCGGGAAAGCAACGATTTCATATGTAAGTTTGTCTTCGAACGTTGTAAGTGCTTGTTTAATAGCTTCTAAGTTTTTTAAACCTATGTATGGATCGATATTCACGTGTGTACGAACATGATTTACGCCTGCTTCAACGAATAATTGAAGCATAACTTCTGCTCGTTCTGGCATCGATTCAAGTAAAATAGGTAATTCTTGTGCTTCGAGTTGGAGTCGTTCGCTTAAACTTTTAACGGGTGTACATGATTTCCATGGCCCACCTAAATATGTTTTATCTAAATGGTTGTGCATTTCTTTAAAAGGCGGAAGTGCTAGCAGGCCGCGTGCATCTTTTACTTGTAAATGTGTTTCAATTGACTCTGTTGCGGGAATGATTTTCGTTATGTTTCCGTCTTCAATAAGAAGATGACAAAGTTCGGTATTCGTTCCAGTGACACGGCCATCTTCCACACGATAGCCACTTTCTAATCGTACATTTGTTAACCACATATTCGTTCCTCCTTATGTTAGTGAACCGGCAACGATCTTTCCTTTGTACATGACAACTGGTCGTTTTGCTCTTCTAGCAATTGCTTCTGCTGAGCAACTTGCTTCTACAAATACGATGTTTGCTTCGTCACCAACTTTTGGCCATATTTGATTCCCGTCTTTGTCTAACGGAGTTACGCCACCTGTAATGAATCCTAGTGTTTCTGCCAGTTCTCGTTCTGTTTTTCTTCCGAATCGTTCAGCCAAGCGTCCTGCACGCTCTAGAATATCCCCGTTTCCAAAAGGAGACCATGAATCGAAAATGTTATCACATGCCGCTGCGACTTGTACTTGTTTCGCATGTAGGAAGTTAACAGGTGGTACTGAGCCATTGAGTGGTACGCTTGTAATAATGGTTATGTCAAGTTCGGCAAGCATGTGCGCCATTTCCTCTGCCTGCTGTCCGGCCATATCTCCTAATGCGAATGCATGGCTTACTGCTACACGCCCTTGCCAGCCTGCATCTTCTGTTAGTTCTGCGAGGCGCTTAATTGTCGCAAGACCTAACTGTCCTCCGTCATGTAGGTGCAGATCGACATCTGCGTTTGCTTCGACTGCTAGCTCCATCATCTCGTGTAAGGATGCTTCCATATTTCCATCTACAGTAGCTGGGTCAACGCCACCTATTAGTCCAGCACCGTTCCGTAATGCCTCTCGAACGGATTCTTTGCAGTTATTACGGAGTAACCCATGTTGTGGAAAGGCTACAATTTCATGAGATAATTTACCTTCGTATGTTGCTAGCGCTTCTTGAATTGTTTCTAAATGGCGAATTCCTACTTCCTCATAAATATCGACGTGTGTACGAACGTGAGTTGAACCTGCTTGAAGTAATGTCTCAAGTAAATTTTCTGCGCGTTCTTTCATCGTAGTCGGTAAAGTCGGAAGCGTATTTTTTTCGATATCAAAACGCTCGAATAAACTAGAAGCAGGTTGTACAGCTCTCCATGGGTTACCGAGTAACGTTTTGTCTAAATGGCAGTGCTTTTCAATAAAAGAAGGAAGTGCTAGTAAATGCCGAGCATTCTTTTTTGGTAGTTCATCTATCAATGGTGTAGTAGAAGGTACAATTTGCGAAATAATACCGTTTACGATTAATAGATGACATTGTTCTATCGTTGTTTCGGTAATAAATCCTGACTCAAATTGATAGCCACTTTCTAAGTGGACATTCGTTAACCAGTATGTTTCGTGCATGTTGTTCTCGTCCTTTCACTATCAAATATTTAACTTCATTCACTATTGTTTCAAAAATATTCAGTTAATTCAAGTGAAGTGTTTTAACAAGGTGAAATAGCCGTTTTCTTTATGAATTCTTACACATATAACGAATGCTTTCTTCGTAATAATGAATGGAAAGGAGGAAGCACTGTATGAAGAAAGTGAAAATTCCTACGTTCTTTCATGAATTATTTGGTAGTCAGCAGTCAAAAAGTGAGTTTGTGCTCGTTATTGCCTTCACGATAGTCTCTACAAGTGTTGTTGGACTCTTTACATTGGATTATTGGGCGGGACTTCAGTGGTATCAACAACTTATTTTACTTTTGTTATATTTGGATATTGCGGGAGGGGTTATTGCGAACCTTACGTCTGGTACAGATCAGCATTATCACGAAAGGCCAAGAGCTAGATGGATTTTTATCGCCATTCATGTACAGCCACTTCTTTGTACCTTATTGTTAGGAAGTTCTACTTGGATATCAGTGGCAGTATGGTGTTATACAATTGTAGTCGCAAGTATTATTAATATCCTTCGAACAGCAAATTTTCATCGTACGCTCGCAGGATGTTTCGTAACGGTTAGCTTAATCGGATTGTTTTTTACTGGAAATGAGCTAGAAGAAGCGATTTTCATTCTCTACATGATGTATATGATCAAAGTGATTTACAGCTTTGCGGTGCATCATAACGGAAGTGTCCGATGAGGGTACAGGAGCAAGATTTTGAAGCGTGTAGTGATGTGTTGGAACAAGCATTTGTACATGACCCGTTGTTTCACTACTTATTCGATGGTAGATCAAATGGACGGATAAAGAAGTTCTTTCGCTTCGCCTTAGCGTATACGAATGTACGAGAGCAACTTGTTATTGGGCAAAAATCAGGTGAAGTGATACAAGGTGTCGCATGTATCGAAAGACCATCTTCGCCAACGAACATATCTATGCAGGTCAAAGTATTAAGACTATTCCTCGCATTTGCGTTTCAAATGAAGTGGTCTGCTTTTCTTAAAATTAACCACTATATGAAAACGACAAGTAAACGTCGACCGAAGGAAGCTCACTATTATTTAGGTTGTATTGGTGTGAATCCGAATGAACAGGGAAAAGGTATTGGGAGAAATCTATTAGAAGTAATTCATCGAATGGTGGATGAAGATTCTACTGCGGCTGGGATTGGGCTTGATACAGAAAATCTTCGTAATGTATCTCTTTATGAGAAGTTTGGATATGAAGTAGTCGGTGAAGATAAGTTAGGTGATATAACTATTTATTCGATGTTTCGGAAGAAGATGCGATGAGCAGAGTCAACATATGTTGGCTCTTTTTGAGTGGAGATAGATGAACAAGGAACAAGCATGGTCTTTGTCGAATTATATACTAATAAGGAGGGGGTCTGGTTATGGCTGTCATATTTAAACAAGTACAACAAACAGAAAAAGAGATTTTACGTAATTTGTATTCTTTTTACCTCCACGATCTTTCTCAGTTCACGTCATCCATTCAGATTGGGGAGGATGGGTCCTTCCATTATGAAGATTTGGAGATGTTTTGGGATACAGAGGGAATCACACCGTACTTTTTAAAAGTGGACGAGAGAATTGCTGGATTTCTTCTACTACTTGAACGCCCGTTTTTGACGAGAGAAAGTGACTTTAGCATTAACGATATATTTATATTGAATCAATATAAAGGTAAAGGATTCGGAAGACAAGCAGTAGAATGGTTGTTTAAGGAGAAGCGTGGGAAGTATGTCGTTGTTGAATTACAAGAAAATACACCTGCTGTTTCCTTTTGGAGAAAACTATATAACGACTTACAAATAGAAGTGAAAGAAGCAGAAGAAAATATTGACGGAGAGCGTTGTTTTGTACAGAGGTTTGAAGTGTAGGGAGGAGCGGCATGGATAAAAAAGAGTTAGAAGTATTACAGCAAAAGGTAGTACGATTACGAGCAGAAGGAAAGTATAAAGAAACAATTGAAGTGGGATATGAACTGCTTGAGCACGGGTTACGGTTAAATGATTATAAATCAATGTTGACGGCATATATTCATAACGCTATTTCTTTTTATTGTATTGGTGATATTGAGAAGACGTTTCAGAGTATTAGCGCGTACCAGGAGATTTGTAGTCAACGAGGCGATGACGATGATTGGCTGAGTTTATATAATGTATCCTTTTTCGTATATGAAATGAGAAAAGATACAGATAAGGCAAAAGCCACATTGTGGAAAAGTATTGATTTAGGGAAGAAATTAGGAAGATATAACATTGTCAGTAATGCATATAGTAATATGAGCCACGTCTATATGGTGGAAGAAGATTATGAGAATGCATGGAAGATGGCGAAATTAGGAATTGAAATGGCGATGTTACATACACCAAGAAGTGAGATTTTGGAGCTGAGGGTGAAATTGAACCTTGCGAAATCATATATTGGAATGAGTGATTTAGAAATATCGAAGGCACTCATTGATGAAATAATGCAGTCACCGCTTCTTCATTCATTTGTACGTGAGAAATCACAATGTTACGACTTACAAGGTATATGGTATGCGAAGCAACAACAGTACAAAGAAGCATTCGATTCGTTCACAACAGCAAAAGAGCTAGTAGAGGGATATAATGACGTATATTTACTAAAAACGATTCAAGAAGAGCGATGCAAGTTGTGTGAGTTAATGGGAGATGTGGAATTAGGATATGTTGTACAAAAAGAATATATTGCTTTATTGAAAGAGATTAGTGATCGGAAATTTGCTTTAGAAGCGTTAAGGTTAGACGTTAAACATAGTCTTTCTATGATGGAAAAGAAAGCGAATATAGATTCTTTAACAGGTGTGTATAGTCGGAGTTATGTAGAAGGAATAGCTAACGATTGGTTAAAACAAGCGTCTATTACAGGTGAATCAATTGTTTGTATCGTATTCGATATGGATAATTTTAAAGCATACAATGATGAATATGGTCACTTATTTGGCGATGAAATGATTAAACTAGTAGGGAAAGTTGGAGTAAGTATTCTCGGTAACGATGAAATAATTGGTCGTTATGGTGGGGATGAATTTATTATGCTATTAAAATATGCATCGCTTGAGTATGGTATGAAAAAAGCCGAACAATTAAAAGCAGCGCTTCAGAAGATTACAGTAGATAAAGAGGACAAGGCTATTACTATCCAAGTTAGTGTCGGTGTATCGGATAATGTAAGTGGAAGGGTTGCATTGTTTGAAGAGTTATTCCATGTAGCCGATACAGCGTTATATAGAGCGAAGAATAGCGGGAAAAATAGAATTTGTGCGAGTGTGTGAGAAAACAAGGGAACTTCTATGAGGATAGGGGTTTCTTTGTTTTTATTCTTCCTTTATGTAGGAGGTTGATAGTTTCTGAAGTGAAATGATACGTCATAAATTTAGACGGATGAACGCCCTCACTAGTCGCACCATCAAAACAACTTTCATTCTTCTTTTCCCTTTCAGCGATAATATAAATACTTCTAATATAATAATTGAGAGTGGTATTGGAACATGATGTATTATAATATGGTAAATAAGGGTATTTTTTACTGTTTGGATAATTAATACAAGTTGAGGGGGAATGAATGGTGCGCATTCAAGAACTTGCAAGTTTACTAGCAACGGCTACAGTAGTTGGTGATGGGCATACAAAAGTGACAGGTATTCAAATGGATTCTCGTAAGATACAGCAAGGTGATTTGTTCGTCTGTATAGGTGGAATAGATGGATTTTTGGAGGATAGACATCAATATGCGGAAGTTGCTGTGAAGGCCGGTGCAGCCGGACTTGTGGTGGAGCGTGATGTGGATGTAGATGTACCGAAAATTTTTGTACGTGATGCAAGGCATGCACTCGCGCTTTTTTCAGCGCATGTATATAACCATCCAAGCAAGGAACTTGGCGTTATTGGGATTACCGGAACGAACGGCAAGACGACGACGGCATACTTACTTGAGAAAATGATGGCGGATGGTGGTTTCCAAACAGGGATCATGGGAAGTATCGAGATGAAAATTGGCAAAGATGTGTTGCCAACAGATATTAATACACAAGAGCCACCGACGTTACAGAGAAGTTTAAGGAAGATGGTCGATGTTGGTACAGATTATTGCATGATGGAAGTAACATCGCAAGGCTTAGATATGGGGCGTGTAAAAGGTGTGCAGTTCAAAACGGCAGTGTTCACGAACTTGACACAAGATCATTTAGACTATCATGAAACGTTTGAAGCGTACCGTGCGGCAAAAGGGTTATTTTTCTCAAGATTAGGCAATATGTTTTCAGAACAGACGTATGCTGTTTTGAATGCAGATGATTCAGCATGGCGTTATTTTGCAGAGCAAACGATTGCTGAAGTGATTACATATGGTATCCACAACGAAGCTGATGTACGAGCGACGAACATAGAAGTAACAGCGAAAGGGTTGCGGTTTGATGTATCTACGTTCAAAGGCGATGCAACAATTACAATGCCTATGTTAGGTACATTCAACATATACAATGCGTTAGGGGCCATTGCGACGGCATTACTTGAAGGGATATCGTTGCAAACAATTCAACAAAGTTTAGCGAGTGTGCAACCTGTACGTGGGCGAATGGAAGTGGTAGAAGCAGGACAGGATTTCACCGTCATCGTCGATTATGCTCATACACCAGATGCGTTAGAAAATACGTTATCGACGATTAAAGAATTTGCGACAGGAAAAATTATTACCGTATTCGGTTGTGGTGGAAATCGTGATAAGTCGAAGCGGCCATTAATGGGGAGAATTGCGGGTTTATATAGCGATGAAATTCTCATCACGTCGGACAATCCACGGGATGAAGACCCATTAGAAATCTTGCATAACATTGAACAAGGAATAGAAGGAGAACACCTCTCATATGCATTAATTGTTGACCGAAAAGATGCAATTGAACAAGCGTTGAAACAAGCGCAGCTTGGTGATGTTGTCGTTATTGCAGGAAAAGGACATGAGACATATCAACTTATAAATGGGAAAACGATACACTTTGATGATCGAGAAATCGTTCGGCATGTGTTGGGAAAATGAGTTACACATATGTGAGCAAGAGGACATACGTTAACGTTGTATGAAAAAATGTAGAAAAAGACGAGGGAACATAGTATGAGAAAACTATTAATTATTACAGGGGCTATGATGTTATTTGCTACAGGATGTGGAAAGGGCGAGGAAGAGCCGAAAAAAGAACAAGAAGTATCCGCACCGTCTGAACAAGATAAGACAGAAGCAACATATAAAGAAAAATTTGAAAAAGTAGAAGCATTACGAGCAGAGAAAAAATTCGCAGAAGCGAAGAAAGAATTACAAGCAATTGTAACTGAAACGAAAGACAATGAGAAGCTGAAGACCTATCATCAACAAGCAGAAGAGAAACTTGCTGATATTACAAAAGAGGAAGGAACGCGAGTAGAGAAGAAAGTAGAAGAAACGAAGAAGCCAGATCCACAGAAGAAAAAAGAATCAGTGAAAAGTACAAAAGCAGAATATATCGCGAAATTAGATAAGATTGGTAAAGACTTAGATAAAGCTACAGAGAAGCTTGAGAGTGATACAAATGCAGACATGAGAGAAGCTGGTGACAAGAAAATAGCAGCTTGGGATAAAGCGTTGAATGAAATTTACGGCGCATTAAAGACCCAGCTTCCATCAAATGAAATGAAGGTACTACAAGAGGAACAGCGTAAATGGAATAAAGATAAAGAAGATCGAACAAAGAAAATTGCAAGTCAACCAGGAACAGCTTATCCAGTAGAAGCAAGATTCATATCCGCAGAGCTAACACAAAAGAGATGTTATGAACTAGTAGAGAAGTATATGAAATAAGTTTTGTCCATAAAAGGGAAAAGGCTAGTTTTGTCGAATGATAGAGAGTAACAGAATGTAGAGAGGAGAAATCTTATGTACGTTCGGAAATGCTCAAGGTGTCAAGAGAAAACATCGACGGTGTACGGTGGTAAGAAATTTGGAGAAGAATTTCTATGCGAGGAGTGTATTAAGAAAGCCGTAGAGGCTGGGGAGATAGAACTACCTTCTGAAAGCGATGAACCACCTAAATATACTATAATTAAAGTACTGAAAGTGGTTAATGTTCTCTATTTAGTTGTATCTCTTTTGGTTCAATTATCTATATTTTCTACGTTTTCATCTATGGCACATGATGTACCTCCTGAAATGGGAATGAGCGTATCAGTAAACGGGGTAATGGGAGGCGTTTCCGTATTAGCTCTTATACAGACGATACTTATTTTCTCTGTTGTTTGGGTATTTATTTTATTAGTTGAAACAGTAGTGAAGATCTATCATAAGATGAAATAAAGAAAGAGCTTCGGTGTACATTACCGAAGCTCTTTTCATATGCTTAGAAGTATTTACCTGAGTATGTGCTTCTTGGCATTGTATCAAAGTCGTATGCTTTTAAGCCTTCAACACCATCGACTACAGCATGGCATGACTGCGTTAACATTAAGTTTTGTGTATTAGCAGAGTTGTAGACAAGAATTACTGGCTTTTTCGTTGCAAATGCATAGCCGATTTCAAATGACGTACCTGTGTCATCATAGTTGTCTTGGATAATTGCGACAACGATGTCAGCCGTATCTAAATGTGTAATATCTGCTTCAAAAATATGTTGTGCCCATTCAGGCGTTTGCGGAGTGAAATCTGGTGTTTCTAATTTGCGTGGACTGAAGACGTTAAATGTTGGATTGCTTTCTAAAATGTGTTCCACTTGTTCGATGAAGACAATCTCTTTATCGTTGAAGAACGGGCTTGCTAAGTAAACATTTCGTTTGTTCATGTTGTTCAGCTCCTATGTATGGTAATGAAGAGACTATTATACGATACATGTAGCGCACAAGCAATGTTACGTGCATAAAAGGGACAACTTCTTAATAGGAATGAAGTAGAGTAATCAAAAGGAGGGAAAAAGATGAATAGAGAAGTTGTAGACCAGCTACAAGAGGTGAACAAACGAATGGAACGTGTAGAATTATTAATAGAGAAGCAAGCAAAGGAGAAACAATCTATGAGCTTCTTCTCAGAAGGGATTAGTTCGTTCGTTTTTGGTTTGTTCGTCTTAGGTCCAGTCATTGCCATTGCTTTCGTTATTGCACTTATGACAGCAAGTAGACTTGGAGTGGATTTATAAAATTCTTCTCTTTTCCTAAATAAGTAAAAAAAATAGCCGATAATACAGATGGCGCTTGATTTAGGAAAGGAGAGATACCATTGTCTCACCCAAAAGTCGATATGTTGAAAAGAATATACGACAAAAATCAGACAGAATTCGTAGAAAGTAGAGAAGGAATCAATCGAAATCTACAGATGGAAAGTGCTTATCATCATAATGCGTTTGAAGGAAACACGTTAACATACGCAGATGTGAGGCAAGTTGTGATGCATTCTTTAGCAGTTGGAAATAAAACATTGCGTGAACACTTTGAAATTATTAATTACATAAAAGCAATGAATTATTTATATCAACAGCCCAAGTTAAATGAACAAGTAGTAAAGCAAGTGCACCGTATTTTAGTTGAAAATATTGAAGAAGATGGTGGTGTGTATCGAACGAAGGATGTATCGATCTTCGCAGAGTATCATAAGCTACCTTCTCATCAGTTTTTGCCGACCGAAATGATTCGCTTGTTTGAATACTATGAGAATGCAGAGAAAGAACATCCGATAGATGCAGCGGTAACGTTTCATTGTCGCCTGCTTGAAATGCACCCGTTTGCACAAAAGAATGAATTGCTTGCAAAGCTAGTATTAAATTACCTTTTAATGGACGCATATTATCCATGTATTTTTATCCCAATGCACCAACAAAAAGAATATACAACTGCAATCGAGCGAGCTGTAATAGCGAAAGATTACACGCCAGCCATTCAACTTGTATCGAAGCAAGTTGAAGAAAACCTTGCAAAGCGTTTGCGTGTGGGATAAGCAGTAGAAAAAAAGGAATGGGCGTCCATTCCTTTTTTGCATTATTTATTGTATCCATGTTCTCCAAATGGCTGTAGTTTCTCTAGCCATTTCTCTTCAAGCTTTTCTAGTTCCTTTTTTAAGTTAGGATATTTTTCTTCATCTACCTTAATTGTTTCAACCATCTCAATAACAAATGCATCTTCTCCGTATTCATTCCATTCTCGTTGGAGTTCTTTGTTGTAGGATGCACCTGCTTTTAGCTCGAACCGTTTACCATTTAACGTTTTGATGTTACGTGTACTTCCGATAAAGATTTTTCCGTTCTTTGTGTTTTTAATTTGATAAATACCAGCTTCTGTTTTCATTTCTTTATATTGCATTTTTAATTCTGCTTTACGGTCCATTCTTTCTTCCTCCTTATTTCTTCAAAAAGTATTGGCTACCGTCACGATTACGATCTAAAAATCCGTACTCAATTAAATATCTTCGTACTGTTACGTAATCATTGTAGACCGCTTTAATGATTTCATTTACTTCTTTTTCGTGATAGGTTGCCTCACTATCAAAGCGCTTCACAATTTCACGTAAAACAATGATTTTATATTTTTCTTTCATAGCAAATGTTTTTAACATGCCATCTGAGAAGTATTTCGCAAGCACTTTATCACGCTCTTCCTCTGTAATGTTGTAGCGATCATCGACCATTGTTGCGTGTTTATGCACTGGGATAAATGTCGGAGCGTGTGTATCTTTTTCTTTTAGTAGTTCCATCATTGTTAAGAACACTTTCGCTTGACGTTCTTTCTCTTTTAATACGAATCGGTGATTTCGAATTGTTGAGGCACTACCAATTCCTGTATTTTCTTGAATATCCGCATCACTTTTTCCTTCATAAAAGAGGCGTAGTAAGTTGTTTTGATGTTCGGTTAATCCAGTTACTTTCTTATCTAATCCAATTAAATAATGAAACACGGATTCGTGTGTGCTCGTAATATGCATATGCATATATTTTCTAGCGTCGTACAATACGCCGTCTTCTTGATAGATGATGCCGTTCTCTGTTGTTTCTCCGCAAAGAAGGCATGTGTAATAGTCACCTTCTTGTTTGTATCCTTGCTTTAGTTCGTCAAGTGAAGCATTCCAAAATAATTGTGATACATCCATTTCTAAACACATCCTTAAATGTTTGGTTATTTATAGATATAATATTATTTTGTTTGGCAATTGTCAAACGTAAATAAAAAATGTTTGTTTGTAGGAAGGGATGCATGGACCTGTGTGGAAATGAAAAGAGGACAGGGGGTGTTGGAATGGGGAATGATTTTTACTGCGAGGAAGTATTTAGCGGAAAGACGAAGGTTGATATTGTGAAAGAAACAGAGCATGTACTAGCTTATTATCATACGAGACCGTTTTATGAGGTGCATATTGTGGTTGTACCGAAGAAGCATATTCTTTCGTTTACTAATATAGAGGAAGAAGATATGCCGATTGTATACGAGGTGATGAGCGTTATTCGAGAAGTAGCTACTGAGATGGAGAAGACATACGGAGCGTGCCGGATCATAACGAATTTAGGGGAGTATCAAGATTCGAAACATATGCATTTCCATGTTGTGTTTGGTGCGAAGAAATAAAGAAAAATTCATCTAATCTTCACATGATTTTTATTCCTTTTTTTAGGGTATATATGATACACTGTGAAAGAATGTAATTTTGATATACGATTGAGGAGAGATAGTAGAAATGTTGTGGGCGCGTTATAGGAATGGTATTGTTTTTCTGTTGTTTTTTTTGATGATGACTGGAGTTATGATGAGTATATCGTATATACAAGAGGATATAGCTGCCAATAAACTAGGCTTAGTGTTATATATAGACGTGTGCTTTTTCGTTTCATATTTAACAGCAGCGTGTTACGTGTTTTTTCGCAAGTTAATGCCAATCGTATTATCTTCGCCTTCCTATACGAGAAAAATCTCTAGCTCTATGGCGATTGGAACGATTATTGGTGTATGTGGATTAGTATCCTTAAATTAAGTTTTATTATCAGAAAAATAAAAACTAACAAACAAAAGCTATTTATGCATCTGTGTAAATAGCTTTTTTCGTAGGGGGAGAAGTAGGATGAAGTTGTATCATTATAGTGAAGAAGCATCGATTACCGAGTTTTATCCGCGTCCGGCGAAGCATTGGGATAATAAAGAGTACGTCTTTGCGATTGATGAAGAACATGCCTCTCATTATTATTTCCCACGCAATTGTCCACGTGTTATTTATTGGGAAGGGGAAGCAACGACACTTGAAGATATAAAGAAATTTTTTCCATATACAACAGCACGAAAAGTTATTGTTCTGGAGAATAAATGGTATGGTGAAATAAGAAAAGCACAACTCTATGAATATGAATTCCCTGTTGAATCGTTTTACCGTCTAGATGAAACGGCAGGGTATTACGTATCAGAAGAACATGTCTGTCCAGTATCAATGAAATCGGTAGGAGATTTATTAACGAAGTTAACTGAACGTGATATAGAAGTTCGATTCGTACCATCTTTATGGGAAATACGAGATGCCCTTATTGAATCAAGTGTCCAATTTTCAATTATTCGTATGAGCTATGCAACAGATCGGTGTGCTCAATCGGCTATTCATCGTCCGCTATCTACATATAAATAAAAGAAAGGTCCTTACCGGAAAAAAGAGGGTAAGGACCTTTCTATATATTAAGCTCGATATTGTTCGATTTTTTGTTGTAGGGCACGTATCGTTTCCATTAGTTGTTGCTTTGCTTCATCTGTCTCAGGTTCGTCTTCATGCATGTGGCAAAGAAGGCGATATTCGAGTTGTTTTCGATATTTATCGTCCTCATCTTCATGAGTATGTTCGGTATATTCTTTGTATGTGCCATCAAATGTTGTTGCTTTGCCGTCTTCAAGTGAAACAATTTTTGTTGCTAGTTTATCTGTAAAGTAGCGATCGTGTGATACGAAGACAATGGCACCTGGATAGAGATGCAGTGCTTCTTCGATTCGTTCTCTCGTCGTTAAATCTAAATAGTTTGTCGGTTCATCGAGGATGAGTAAGTTGGCCCCAGAAAAATATAACTTTACAAAAGCGACGCGACATCGTTCCCCCATGCTTAAATCTTTCATCCGTTTGTATACATCTTCTCGTCGGAATAAGAAGCAAGCAAGAATTGTGCGTGCTGCCGATTGTGTCATATTCGGTAAAGATAGTAAGGAATCGAGTATCGTTTCGTCCTCGTGTAACCCAGCTAGTTCTTGTGAAAAATATCCAATGTGACAGGTTGGATGATAATATATATCACCTGTCGTTGGTTCAAGATCGCCAGTTAGTAATTTGACAATCGTTGACTTTCCAGCTCCGTTTTGTCCGAGTAGGGCAATTTTTTCATGTCGATTCACGGTAAAGGAAATGTCTTTTAGTAAAGATATATCATATGCAAATGATATATCTTTTAATGTAATGAGCGTGTGTGCCTCGAACGATGCAGTGTGGAATTTCGCATGAATGCCAGCTTCGTTTTTGGGACGGTCAACGCGATTTTCTTCTAGTCGTTCGAGTGCTTTTTCTTTTGCTTTGTAGCGCGTCATATTTTTATTTGCTTTTTTCTTTGCAAATGGATTTCGTGTACTCGCACTGTTATGTGCTTTCGTGAACCATTGTCTGTACTGAGCGATTGCTTCTTGCAAGTGTTGACGCTCTTGTTCTTGCTTTTTGTAAAGAGTGAGCTGTGTTTCACGTTCGAATGTTTTCTGGCTGCGGTAGGCATCGTAATTTCCTTTGAACTTACGTGAACCATCTACATGTAGTTCGATAATGGCAGTTGCGACGCTGTTTAAGAACGAACGGTCATGCGAGATAAGGAGAACGGTGCCTTTATACTGTTTCAATACTTGTTCGATGTGTACAATCGTTTCATAATCAACATGGTTTGTTGGTTCGTCGAGAACGAGTATAGCGGGTTTTAGTGCTAATACGCCAGCTAATTGGACACGTGTTTTTTCACCGCCACTTAAAGAAGTGAATGGTTTCGTCCATAAATCATGCCCAATACCCATACGTGTTAATTCTTCCTGGACATGTTGTTCCCATTCATAACCGCCACTTTTTTCAAATAAATCGTAAGCATGCTGGTAAGTATCCATTGCTTGTTCATCTTGAGAAAGTGTTAAGTGCTGTTCGGCTTCGTTCAGTTTTTGTTTTGATCTCCAATACGTATTGTTTGCTTGCAAGGCCATCTCTTCAGCAGTTGTATCATTTTGGATAGTGAGGTGTTGCCTCACATATCCCCATTCATGCACGGGATGCTTACGATAAATAGTGCCATCGCTGCTTTCTAATTCCCCGCATAATAGATTTATTAATGTTGTTTTACCAATCCCATTTTTACCGATGATAGCAACTCGCTCATGCTGTTCAACCTCAATATTGACACCTTCAAAGAGTAACGTCCCATCAAATTCTTTTTTTATATTTGTTGCTTTTATCATAAACATAGTCATTCCTCCAGTTAAGGCACGAAAAACCTCTCATGCGTTTCGCATGAGAGGTTAGGGGACGACGATATGTATAACAAATAGGCAAATAAACGCATAGGTACGTTATTTGTCTTTCCGTTGAACATAGTGATAACATCCCTTATCTTTCCATAGCATACGAAACAAGCATGAGGGTGCTCATGCGAAAAAATTGTTCGTTTGTCATGTGAGTTAGATAAGGTTAATAATCATGTCGTTATCACCATGTTCCTTTCTTCATATTGCTTTTAGTATACGCTATTTTCAATGAATTGTAACTATTAATCGTTGAAAAGACGGAAAAACACCGGTAAATATGGTAATATATACATAATTGGATAAGGAGGGGGAACATTGATTGTAAAGCCATTACATGAAAAAAGAGCCATGTTGGGGGAAGGTCCAACATGGGATGATACAAATAATCGTTTATATTGGGTAGATTTCACAGGACAAGCTATATGTTTTTGGGACGAAGCGATAAATGAAGTAACCAGTGTTCCAACTTCACATAAAGTATCTGCATTTGCATTAGGTCATAATAAGCAACCGGTTGTTGCGACCGAAGCAGGCTTCCAACTATTAAATGTGGAAACAGGTGAATGTACAAAATTATTAGACCCAGAAGAAGAGAATGAGGCAAACCGTTTCAATGATGGAAAGGTAGATCCACACGGACGTTTTTGGGCTGGCTCGATTTCTGCAGACCGTTCACCAACTGCGGCACTTTATTGCATGTATGATACAGAAACGGTTATTACGAAATTGCGTGGTGTGTGTAATTCAAATGGATTAGCTTGGAGCCCTGATGCGAAGATGTTCTATCATATTGATACGACGATGTTGCAAGTATTCGCATATGATTATGAAAAAAAGAGTGGCGATATTACAAATCGTCACGTTGTGATAGATTTCAATGACCGAGGATTTGGAAAGCCAGATGGAATGACGATTGATATAGAAGGAAAGTTATGGATTGCGCACTGGGGTGGAGGAATGGTATCACGTTGGTGTCCATTAACAGGTGAACAATTGGCAGCGATTACAATTCCGACAGTGAATGTGACAAGCTGTACATTCGGCGGTATGAATCTTGATACGTTGTTCATCACAACTGCTCGTAATGAAGCAGATCAAGAAGATACAGAAGGTGGTAAAGTATTCATGGTGAAAGTAGGGGTACAAGGCTTACCGACGAACCGTTGTGTTTTCTAGAATGAGGTGATGCCGTGAAGGTTGCTAGAGGTAAATACATAGCAGAAGTAATTTTTTTGATGATTCTTTGCTTGTTCATTGATAATATTTCTAGTAGCAGTGATAACGTATTAGATACTATTATTTCCATGTCATATAAGTTCGTCATTATCATTTTGTTGTTTCGTTTGTATAAAAAGGTGAGACAGCAAAATAAAGAGCGAGAAAAAGAATGAAGTATAATGTAAACAGGGGAAAGCGTGCTATCTCTTAGTCAGAAGTATGACTTTGAGACGGCACGCTTTTTATTATTTTGAGGCAGCAGTTTCTTGCTTCGTTTTATCGTATTCATGTTCCCAGAAATCAGCGTTTTTAATCCCAAGTTCTTCTGGTTTGAATATAGGATCTTTTCCTTCTTTTTTCTGTTTCTCGTAGTCTTTTAGCGCGATGAGGGCTGGTTTTTGTAAAAGGAGAATAGCGATGATGTTTATCCAAGCCATGAGGCCGACACCAATATCACCAAGTGCCCAGGCTACTGCCGCTGTTTTTACGCAACCGTAGAAGACAACTCCTAAGAAGCAAATTTTTAAAAGATACATCATCCATGGACGATCTTTGTCACGATTTAAGTAAGCGATATTTGTTTCTGCGATATAATAGTAAGCCATAATGGTTGTGAATACGAAGAAGAATAATGACACAGCAACGAAAATGTTGCCAAAACCAGGGAAAACGGATTCTACGGCAGCTTGTGTATAGCCAGGACCAGGTTCTGCAGTACCCATGTTATTAACAAGGAGACCTTTCCCAGTTGCATCATATACGTTATACATGCCTGTGATAATCATCATAAATGCAGTTGCGGAACAAACAAATAATGTATCGATATAAATTGAAAACGCTTGCACGAATCCTTGTTTGGCTGGATGAGATACTTCTGCCGCTGCCGCTGCATGAGGGCCCGTTCCTTGTCCTGCTTCATTCGAGTAGATGCCTCGTTTTACCCCCCAAGAGATAGCGAGACCGATAATTCCACCGAAAGCCGATTCTAATGCAAAGGCGCTTTTTATAATTAACATAAATGCGTCTGGCAGCTTATCAATGTTCATTGCAACAATGACAATTGCTACTAACACGTAGCCAATTGCCATAAATGGTACAACAATTTGTGCGACACTAACGATACGCTTTACTCCACCAAAAATGATAAGTGCTAACGCAGTAATTAATAAAAATCCCGTTACAGATGTATTCATGCCAAACGCTGTACTTAAACTAGAAGCAATACTATTGGCTTGTACACCAGGAAGTAATAGGCCAGTGGCGAGGATGGTTGCGATAGCGAAAAGGATAGCATACCATTTCACACCTAAGCCACGTTCAATGTAATAAGCTGGCCCACCGCGGAATTGCCCTTTATGTTTGATTTTATAAATTTGAGCCAATGTAGACTCGACATAAGCTGATCCAGCTCCTAAGAAAGCAACTAACCACATCCAAAATACAGCTCCAGGGCCCCCGAAGGCGATTGCTGTTGCGACTCCGGCGATGTTTCCTGTACCGACACGACCAGAGAGTGATAGGGCTAATGCTTGGAAAGAGGAAACCCCGGCATCCGACTTCTCACCTTTGAAGGTAAGTTTCAACATCTCCTTAATATGTCTCACTTGCAAAAATCTTGTTCGGATAGAGAAATACAGACCAGTTCCTAAACATAAATAGACAAGCGCTGAACTCCAAATAATGCTATTTAACCAGTTAACAAAGTTTTCAAACATAAATTCCCTCCTTTTATCTGAATATACAGAAAATTATACAAGGACTTGTCTACGGATGACAATATTATTGTAAAAGAATAAGTAGAATGTAAAAAGAAAGAACTTCCGATTTAAGGAAGTTCTTTCTTTTATTTATTAAAGGATAAAGTGAAGAATTACTTGGGGGTGGAGGGACCCACACCCAAGTGTAGATCAGTGTGTTAGATTAGTCGCCATACCGAAGCTGTACCTGGTGTTTCATTTAGTGTCCACCATTTAGCTTCATATTTCTTACCTTCGAAGACTACTCGTTCGCCGCCTTCGTATGATTTAGTCGCATTCCAGTCTACTGTTGCAGTCGGAGTTACTAATTTCCATGCGTCTGATGTCGCTGGTTCATTACCTAGTGTCCACCATTTAGCTTCATATTCTAAACCGTTGAATAACACGCGATTACCTTTCACATATACTTTTGTACGATCCCATGCTGCTACTCCTGGATTTGTTGTAGATTGCTTCGTTTTCACAACAAGTGTATTACTTACTTCTGATACGTTCCCAGCAGCATCAACAGCTTTTACTGTGTATGAGTATTCTGTATTTGCTTGTAGGCCAGTATCTAATGCTGTTGTACCAGTTACTGTTTTTACTTTTACCCCGTTACGGTAAATCTCGTAATGCTTCACACCTACGTTATCAGTAGATGCATTCCACATTAAATCAACTGTCGTTTCTGTTTCTCCCATTGAATGTAGAGAAGTTGGTGCAGAAGGTGCAACTGTGTCTACTGCTGGAAGTTCTTTTGTCTTCACAGTAATAGGAGCACTTGCATTTGATTCGTTACCAGCATTATCAACAGCTTTTACCGTATATGTATATGCTGTATTCGCTGTTAAGAAGTTATCTGTTACTTTTGTATCTGTTACTGTTTGAATTTTTACCCCGTTACGGTAAACATCATAATGATGTACACCGATATTATCAGTAGATGCATTCCAAGCTAAGTCAATGCTAGTTGGTGTTTGTGCTGCTGATGCTACATTTGTTGGAACAGAAGGTGCAACTGTATCAGGTTGTACTGGACCTCCGTTTTGTAAATTTACATCAACAACTTGGTAGAAGGCATTTGGTGTATCTGCAATCTCCCATACGCCAAGAATAACATGATAGCCAGTGCGGTCTGTTGGTACATCAATTACATGTGAAACTTTCTTTGCGGGTTGTTTGTTACCACCGTCTACTTTTGAAATAAATTCTAAATCAGCACGTGTAAGCGGTTTATTTGGATCCCAGCCTTTTTTCGTGATGTAGTATTTCCATTCTGCTGTACTGTGTGCTGCTGTAAATGTCCATGCGAATGTGTTTTTTCCACCCGTCATGTTCACTTTGTGCCAGCGAGTTGCTGTTTGAACATCTAAATCTGGGAAATGTCCACCACCAGCAATTGAACCATCTGCTGGACCAGATTGTGGGAAGTTACCAATTCCTTCTACACTTTGTGGTTCATATTGAATCGGTCCACAATTTTTATTTAATCCTTGTTTACATAAAGATGAGCGTCCATTATCAATATATCCGTGTGCAGATGCATCGTTTGTGAATAATAAAGAACCAATAATACCGCATACAGCTAGTGGAGCAATCTTCAGTAGTTTTTTCTTCCAAGTCATCTTGTATCCTCCTTGTATAGTGGTCTTATAATCTTATTCTCTGAACAATTACAAGACTACACTTATTGTCATTTCACCCAAATTGTAACATGATAGAAAGAGAGAATAGTATAGGCGTCGAGTTTCATTTTTGTTCGATGAATTTCTTGTACTTTTGAAGGAGATGACGGTATATAATAAGTCCATTTCGCATGGGCATATAGAAATAGAACAGTCCAGATTCTCTATTTTATGTACAGGTATAATCCGATAAAGATGTAGCAAAAGGGATGGATGAATAGGATAATTATCCTTCATGCTAGATACTTGTGTAATTATGTACCCAAATTCGCTATAAAAATGGAAAAAATTCATAATTTATGTTATTATGCCCTAAAAGTACTAAAGTTGTTTTGCTAGAAAGAAGGGGATTACGATGGAACATATTCAAGTTGGAGATCACATTACATTCAAAAGAGATAAGGTTACATACAAAGCAACCGTTGTCCGTCATTATACGAACTCTGTGTTAGTAGAGGATATTACGCCTAGCTTAACAATTAACAATGACTCTGTAAAACGAACAGTTGTTGGATATAGTAATATTCTTAAACCGAAGAAATAAGAAGGAATGAGTACTTGTACAAGTACTCATTTTTTTTGAATATGTTAGGCTAATTATGTACATGATTAAGGTGCACCTACGAGTAGCGCAGAAGAAAATTCGTGCATGTCCGTGTCTTAAATTGAGACTGTTTTTGTTTAAATAATTTTTTAGGTAAGATGATAAGGTGGATATTGTACAAAGGGGTGGGGTAGGTGGAGAGGCTAATTGGAACAGATAGGAATGAGGATTCACCAAACAGAGAAATTACGAGAGCGGAGTTTGCGATGTTAGTAGCAAACGCATTGCAGTTACCATTACGTGAGGTGACGTTCTCGGATATTGGACAAATAGAAATTAGCCTGCAAGAAGGAATTAAAAAGGCAGCTAGTGCAGGAATTATAAAAGGTAGTGATGATGGTAAGTTTAATCCGACTAAGAAGGTCAGTCGCCAAGAGATGGCTGTTATCATTGATCATGCGATGGCATATAAGAAGATGAAATCGCCAGAAATAAATGTAATATTTACAGATAAAGCGTCAATTAAGTACCAAGATGCGGTAGGCAGAGTAGTTGGTGCGAAGCTTATGACGGGGATTGGTAATCAAATGTTTGATCCAGAAGGATTAGTAACAAGGAGAATGGCTACGGTTAGCTTGAACAACATGGTAGCGTATTTCGAGAACGGTGGTTTAATCCCGATACATTCATTAACTGGATCTAAAGCACCAATTGAATCACCAGAACCTTTCAAAGAAAAATAAGAAGTCCTTCACATCCACACTTCCTCATATATATGTAAAGGTAGTGGTGATTCACTGCCTTTCTTTCATCTCGGAGAAAGAAGGTGATTGGGACAAAAGCGACGGAAATATTAATCATGTTGTTAATTATTGTTGGAATTGTGAGTTGTAGTCGTCAGCAACAAGAAGAGCGCACAATGCCTGTTTTTTTCATGCATGACAAACGAGAGCAGTTGTACAATGAATATGTGTATGGAGTTGGTAGTGACGTTTCTTTTTGTCACTACTTTTCTTTCTGTCTGAAAATATATTCGAAACTTTTCTTGCTTTTTAGAAATATGTTAGTATAATAAGGGAACAAGAACATATACGAACAAGTCACGATAAGGACATGATTTATTTTTACGGTTTTCAGAGAGAGGAGCCTAGGCTGTGAGCTTCTTAACGCAGGGAAATAATTTACCACCTTTGAACTTCAATAGTGAACGAGCAATCTAGTAATTATTGACGGTAATAGCCGTTATGTATAACTTGAGCAACCTATTTGTATGGATATGTAGGTTGGAACAAGGGTGGAACCACGAACTTAACACTCGTCCCTTTTTTTATAGTAGGGATAAGTGTTTTTTTATTTGGTCAAAAATAATAAATAGCAAAAGTAATGATAAGGACATGAGTTGTTTTTTCGGTTTTCAGAGAGAGGAGCCTAGGCTGTGAGCTTCTTAACGCAGGGAAATAATTTACCACCTTTGAACTTCGGTAGTGAACGAACAATCTAGTAATTACTGACGGTATCAGCCGTTATCTGATCTTGAGCAGTCTTATTTATGCATGCGCATAAATGGATTAGAACAAGGGTGGAACCACGATTTTAACACTCGTCCCTTTTGATAGGGAGGAGTGTTTTTTTATTTTCAGATGGAAAGGGGGTGATAGAACAAACGTAAGGCGATAGTAGGTAAAAAGGAAACAATATATAGATATAAACTTTTTAAGGAGATGAGAAAAATGAAACAACCATTAAAATTTTCAGAACTAGTTGCAGTAGGATTAATGTTATTCGCCTTATTCTTTGGGGCAGGTAATATGATTTTTCCACCGGCATTAGGACAAGGTGCAGGGTCGGATATATGGATTGCCTTATTCGGCTTTATTGTGTCAGGTGTAGGTCTGCCGTTACTTGGTGTTATTGTCATTGCACTGCGTGGTGGAGATTTGAATGAATTAGCAGGACATATTCATCCGATATTTGCACTTGTATTCGGGTCAATTATTTATCTTTGTTTAGGCGTATTTGTAAGTGTGCCGAGAACAGCAACAGTAGCATATGAAATGGCAGTTGCTCCGTTCTTATCAGAATCATTAGCAAATCAATCAATGTTATTAGTTGCATTTTCTTTCATGTATTTCATTTTAACGTTTTATTTAGCGTTAAATCCATCTAAATTAATTGACCGCATAGGTAAATTATTAACTCCTATCTTATTATCAATTATTGTTATTATTGTGATTAAAGCACTTATGACACCGATGGGAGAGTTTGGTGAAGCGACAGAAGCGTATGCTAGTCCACTATTTAAAGGATTCATTGATGGATACTTCACGTTAGATGGTTTAGCAGCACTTGTATTTGGTAATGTTGTTATCGTTTCGTTACGTGAACGAGGTATTACAAATCAAAAGAGTATCGCAAAAATTACAATCTTCGCAGCATTTATTGCAGCAGCTGGTCTATTAGTAGTATACGTAGCGCTTGCATTCTTAGGGGCATCTAGTGTATCACTTGGAATGGGTGCAAATGGCGGTGTTATCTTAACAAATGTTGTGAATCACTTATTCGGTAACGTTGGTCTTATGTTACTTGGTGTAGCAATTGCATGTGCATGCTTAACAACTTCAGTTGGAATTGTGGCAGCGTGTGGTACATTCTTCTCAACAAGAGTATTCCCGAATGCTTCTTATAAGCAAGTTGTTCTTGTCTTCTGCATGGCAGCATTCTTCGTCGCAAACATTGGTTTAACACAGTTGAATGCAATGGCATTACCAATTTTAATTGCTATTTATCCTATTGGCATCGTACTAATCATGTTGTCGTTAGTAGAGCATTATGTTCGTGTTCCGGTATCGGTCTATGTGTGCGGTATGATTGGTGCATTCTTCATTAGTATTTTCGATGCGGTGAAAAGTGCAAACTTCAGTATCGGCAAAGCTGAATCACTATTAGCAAACATTCCGTTATTTGATGTTGGAATGGGATGGCTTGTACCAGCAATTATCGGTATGATAATTGGATACATGCTTTCTGTCATGAAGAAAACAGCGTAAAAAAAGTCCAAATGGGAGTATACCCGTTTGGACTTTTTACTTATTCTGGTTGCTGTGTATAGTAAGCATGAACGGTTAAGTAAATGAAGAAATCGAAAAACTCATTAATCTGTTCTTTAATGCCTGTATATTCACTTTCACTTGCAGCGTATTTTTCTAATAGGTTAATCATTTCTTTCGTTCCGACGTTCGTATTATAGATGAACTCAAGAATATCAACATCTGCTTCAAGACGCTGTAACGCAATTTTCTTGGCGATTTCTTCTAAATCGGTCAAGCCAATTTCGTTTTTTGTATAGGCGAGGAATAGGCAGTGAAGTTGGAGTGCGTTTTGAGCGATTTTATCTTTGTGAGGATCATGCGGCTGAACTTTAATATTTTTCATGATTTTATCAAGAAGCAAATCAGCATTCGCTGTTAATAGTGAAAAAAAGCAAGTGTTTGTTTCTTTCATGTTAGTAATTCCCTTCATTGTATTGATACATCTACCCCTTGTAGATAATAAGTCTCCAAATATCTTAGTATATAGTTGATTATTTTCTTTCGCAACTTATATGTCTTGTGCAGAGACATATTTCTATAGCTTGTATCGGTAACTTCCTACCGTTTGTTAAGTATTTTCATAAAATTAAGTAGATAGCTACTTAATTTTTTTCGAGAAGGGCATGAAGAAGAGGTTATACGACATAGAAAAAGCGAGAATATCAGGTAGGATAGAAAATTATTTTTCCCTTTTTTCGTGGGAATATTGCTATAATGAGAAATCATGGATAGGGGTGAAAGAGATGCAACTGTTTGTAACGGAAAAGGCAGAAGTGGCTATTAAGAAGTTATTTCCAGAAGAATCGACTGTGATTCGTGTTCGTACAGAATATAACGGTGGATGTAGTGTATATGTAATCGTCGATTTAGTTCGTGATGAACTGGTAGAAAGTGATGTTGTGTATGACAAGGATGGTATTGTTGTTTTAGTAAGTGATTATGGAAAAGAATACTTAGGTGAGAAAGTAACAATCGATTATGGTGTTGGATTTAGCGTTCGTACACCAAATGAAACAATTGTATACGGCTTATCAATTGCGAAATAAAAAGAAATCCCCCTTGTTCTGAACAAGGGGGATTTTCATCATGTATATTAGAAACGAGCGCCTGCTTCTTTTGCTTTTGCTGTTGCAGCAGCTTCGATTTCAGGTGCTTTCTCTGGCATAGCCGCTGTACCTTCAACGAAGATTGTTTCAACGTCATTAATACCGATGAATGCCATGATTTGGCGTAAGTATGCATCGCCGTGTGCCATGTTTGTGTTTGAGTAGATGCCACCAGTACCGTGAATGTGCACTACTTTTTTGCCTTCTAATAAGCCAACTGGACCATTCTCTGTGTATTTAAATGTTTTGCCTGCTACACATAGTGTGTCAAGGTAGCTCTTCACGCGACCTGGGAATGTGAAGTTAAACATTGGTGTTGCAAATACGATTTTGTCTGCTTCGATAAATTGATTCGATAATTGTCCCATTTGTCCAACTTTTGCTTGCTCATCAGCTGTTAAGCTTGTGAATTCTACACCACCAGCTAATTTTCCCCATGCGCTTAATACGTCTGCATCAATTTCTGGAACATCTGTTGCGAATAAGTTAATTGTTTCTACTACAGCTGTTGGATTAGCCTCTTTGTAAGATGCTACAAATGCGTCCGCCACGCGTAAACTGAATGATGCTTCCGTATTCTTTGGGTTACCTTGTACAACTAATAATTTTTCCATGTGAAAATTCCTCCGCTTTTTGTTTATTTTTAATTCGAGATATTTATTATAAAAATAGTTTGATGTAGAGATATGTGAATGTTTTTATCTCGAATTTAAGATTTTCTTGATGAATTTATCTTAACATCGAGATATTTTTTTTGCAACTATTTTTTTATGTTTTTTATATGGGGTGATGTCGAAAAAAATATCTGTATGGGACGAGGCTTTTTAGTAAGATAAAAACAGGAGGCCGAGAGATGATTTCGTATTTGAACGATTTACAATTATCACTGACCGAAATTACCTGTAGCAAAGGCGATACGAGTGCTAGAAAAGAACGGCATAAATATTTTTGCGGAAGATTGTACGTAGGTACAAAAAGAATTATAGTAGAAGGAAACAAAGAGAGAAAGAAGGCACGAACATGCTTCATTTTGAAAAACTAACAGAAGAAACAGTGTACATTGCAAGTGAGATGGTTAACTCCAATAAAGAATATAATGTATTAGAGAACGGTTGTGAGACACGAACAGAAGCGGAAATTCGTGAAGAGTTTTGCTCTGGTATTGGTGAACATTACTTCATTAAAGCGGACGATACATATATTGGTCTATTTTCATATTTAGACCGTCATGACAAAGATGGATATCCATGGATTGGTTTATTTATGATTCACGGTGATTACCAAGGGTATGGTTACGGAACGATGGCATATGTTGAATTAATGAACTGGTTAGAACAAAAAGGAAAGAAAGCACTTCGCCTAGCGGTTTTAAAAAACAACGAAAAAGGTCGTCGCTTCTGGGAAGGATTTAGTTTTACATATGTAGAAGAAAAAACAACGCCAAAGGGGCATGTTGTTGACGTATATGAAAAAACAATATAAGTGAGGAAATAAGGTGTGTTAGGTGAAATATTTGCGTTACTAAAGCTTATTTTCATGGCTATTAAAGGAAATGTATTGTTGGGAATACCTTTGTACGCATTTATCATTCCAATCGTCCTAGCAATCGGTATTATCATTTATTATAGAAGAAAGAAAAAGCGAGAAAAGAAAAATCAGTATAACCATCCTGCCAAGGTAGCAGGATGGTTTATTTTTTAGTATAGTAAGGTTTTTGCGCTAACGGGCTGAAATCCCAAATCTTCAGCCGGAAAACTCCTTTACGACAATTGCTCCAACGTCGTCTTCTTCTCACATTTATAACATATCGCATACACATCTTTCTCCTCTTCCTCCGCTTGAAGAGGGCGCGCACATGTGTGACACGAAACCCCAACGTAGTCAATATATGCTTGAAGCATGTTCTCTAACATACGAAGAATACTACCACAATGCGTACATTGGAGTCGGAAGTTTCCTTTGAACGAAGTAGCGGTACAGCGACTTGAACAGTATGGACATGTAATCCACGTCGTGACGTAGTCTTTCAACTTCATGTCACGGTTGCGGGTGAAGGAGACTTCTTGCTTATGTATAACATTACGTGTACCTGGTTGAATATCAAGGTATGTCAGCAATAAGTTCACGCTCGTTTTCCCTTTTGCAAAAGTAGTACCACCGTAGCAAATTTCCTCATAATCTACAATGACGCATTCCAATAACGTATCACGTTCGATGTAATCAAATGCTTGGAGCGGAATTGCTTGTTTAGACGGTGTTACAACTGTTGTGAGAAGTCCTTTTCGGTCAATCGCGCTCCAAATAGAAGGCGGGAGTGAAGAAGGGCTTGATGTACAAATTAGGATGTGTTTCGTCGCGTTGGCAATAAGCGTAAATAGCTTTCGTTCATCAGTTTTCCATACAGGTGTATGTGTATGCTTGCTCGTATGTTTCGTTAGTTTCGCCAATGTGTATGAAGAGGATAGACGAGCATGTGCAAATTTGTTATCCATTACTTGAATGAATTTACCTCTTGCTCGTGTTACCGCTACGTTAATAAGCCGTTCTTCATCTCGATTTGTGAACAACACACCTGGACGAATTTGTGGGAAACTATCGACCACATCAAAAAATATCATGTCTTTCTCCGACCCTTGGAATGTATGGACCGTTGCAGCAACGATATTTTTGGGGGTTTCGATATTTTCCTTAATAAGTGCGGATAGTAGACGAGCTTGTGCTTTATATGGCGTTACAATTCCAATTGACGTAATGCCGTTTTTCATTGCCTCGTGAAGAAGTTCCATCGTCATAAGTGCCGAGGCGATGTTAAAACGATCGCTTGTCGTTACGTCTTGTAAAGCGACATTTGGTAGACGCTGAATATCGACAAGTGATACTGCTTCACCAGGAAAGGGTGCAAGGTCCGCGATCGCTTGCTTTTCTTTCACAGACGGATGATTACTTACTTTATCATCATATACATGATGATTCGTAAAAGCTGAAATAGTAGGATGCATACGTCGTTGCTTCTTTAATAAGAGTAAGTGCGGGTGTTCTTCGTCATTTTCGACTGCTTGAACGATTTTTGCATGGTGGAAAATATCTTCCTTTAGCCAATGGTTTACGATTTTGTTGTCGGCTGTTGCAATTGGTGGAAGTTGTTTGAAATCCCCACACACGACGATGCGTTTTCCGTATGTTGTCGCAAAAGCGATTTGTGGGACATATGCCATGCTTGCCTCGTCAACGATAATTAAGTCGAAGTCTTTTTCTGCAAGCGATGTATCCATCGTAATTTTTGTTAATGTCGTACCGATTACAATTGCTTCATCTAAGATATTTTGTTCGAGCTTCTTTCGTTCTTTCTTCTGTTCGGAACGTTCTTTCTCGACATTTGCAATATTATATGGATTAATTTTCGTCTCTACCAATGAGGGCTCTAGGCTCTCCATATAACGGTTACATAATAATGTTGGATGGCGAAGCATCGCCGGCGTACTACTATAGCCGTAACGAATAATATGTCCTTCTTTCCATTCTTTCTCCATGATTTTTGCTACTTCTAGCATGATAACATCCACTGCAGCATTACTATGAGATAAGACAAGTACTTTTTTACGGCGACGATAATGTTCGGCGACGATATGTGCGAGTGTGTATGTCTTTCCTGTACCAGGTGGCCCCCAAATGTACGTTGTTTTGTTATACCATGCACGGTAGATGGCTTCTTTTAAGGAAGGCATCGTTTCATTTTGTGGGTGTTTTACTGCTGGTTTTCCGCTTAATAAGGCGTGTATACGCTTTTGCTTATCACGGGGTACATCATCGAAGCGTTCTGCAAGGGTAAGGAGTAGTTCCCACGGTGCACTCATTAATTGCGCTTCATGGACAGTAGTGCCGAGAGATGCTTGGATTTTCACTAATAGATGTGTACCGAGAGATGAGATGAGTTGACCGTCGTATTCTTGCTCATGGTGAATGAGACGAATTGGAATATCATCTCGAAGTGATAATTCGAACGGTGATTGGAATAAGTAATATGTATCTTCTCCGATGACAGCCATACGCTTGCCGTTTGTGAGAGGATAAATATGATTTCCATTTTCTTTTATTTCTTTCGCTTCTAGGCGTAGTGCTTTTTGCCATTGTTGTATGATTTTTTCTAGCATTTATGTTTCTCCTGTATATATGTTAAAATATAGAAAATTCTGATTAAAAGAGAGGGCGATTATGACAAAGCATGTTCAGCAAAAGGTCGAACAATTAAGGTCGTTGTTTCCGGAAGCAGTTATTGATGGGAAAATACAAGTCGATGTGCTTAAGGAGTTGCTTGGTGAACATACATATGATTTTACATGGAAAGGGAAGCGAGATGCAATGGCGTTAGCAGAAGAAGCTTCTGGATTTCAGTTTGTTCCATACGAAGAGGAAAGTAAAGAGTATGCAAAAACAAACAATCTATATATAGAAGGGGATAATATTGACGCACTGAAATTGCTTCGTGAAAAGTTAACGGGAAAAGTAAAAGTAATTTACATTGATCCGCCGTATAATACGGGCCAAGAGTTCGTATATGATGATTCATTCAAAGAAAAGAGAAGTGTATACAAGGATGACCCATATATTCATTCGAGTAGGTTACATACGAAATGGTTAAATATGATGTATCCACGTTTAAAGGTTGCGCGTGATTTGCTTCGTGAGGACGGGGTAATTTTCATGAGTATTGATTACCGTGAATTTGCTAATTTGAAGAAAATAAGTGATGAAATATTTGGTGAAGAGAACTTTATCGATGTATTCGTCTGGACGAAGACACGCACCGCTCCGTCTTTGTCTGGAAAGAGTAGAAAGACGGTGGAGTTTATACTTTGTTATGAGAAGAAACGAAATAATAGTCGCTATAAAGGCGAGCAAATTGAGAACGGAGATGCCCCGCTTTTAAACAGTGGTAACAACCGAAACATATTAACATTCCCAGCACACTCTGTTTTATTTCATGTAAAGGACAGGCTGTATGAAAAAGGGGACTATGAGAAAGTAAGATTAATAGAAGATGTATGTGTGCAAGGTGGATGGAATGAGAGTCCGCTCATTGCAGAAGGAGAATTTAAGTGGAATCAGCAAAAGTTAGATGAGGAAATAGCAAAAGGGACGTATTTTCTTGTGAAATCTAAGAAATTCTCGATTCGTTTTCAACGATTGTCTGCCGAAGGGAAAACGAAGCCGCCAACGAACTTTCTTTCGGAGTATCAATATGACATCGAACTAAATAGTACGGTTGGAATAGGTACGAATGAAACAGCGTATAAGGAACTAGCAGACTTACAGCTAGAGAAAGTCTTTCATTATCCGAAGCCCGTCTCACTCATTAAATACTTACTTCGTTTCGTTACAAAGAATGATGATATTGTGTTAGATTTCTTCTCGGGTTCAGGGACCACAGCGCATGCGGTTATGCTGTTGAATGCGGAGGACGGAGGGAAGCGTTCGTTCATTATGATTCAACAGCCAGAAGAAGTAGAGGAAAGTGCTAGTGCATATAAGCAAGGATTCGAGACGATTTGTGAGATTGGAAAAGAGCGGATTCGTCGTGCTGGTGAAGCGGTTCAACAAGTGACAGAAATAGACAATTTGGACGTTGGTTTTCAGGTATGGAGGATAGAAAATTCGCGAGATAAGTAGAATTTATGTAAAAAAATGTAATAAATTATTTACTTAATCTGAAAATTCTGATTAGATTGAAGTACTAGAATAGGGAGGAGAGAGGACATGGAACTTATTCAAATATTACGCAGTAACATTGGAAAAATAATTATCGGAAAAGAAGAGGTAATCAATCTAGTCATCACATCTATATTAAGTAAAGGTCACGTATTACTAGAAGATGTACCAGGAACAGGAAAGACTCTCTTAGCGAAAACATTAGCAAAAAGTATCGGAGGTAGCTTCCGCCGCATTCAATTTACGCCAGATATTTTGCCGAGTGATATTACGGGGATTGAATTCTTTAATCCGAAATCGATTGAATTTGAAAGTCGCCTAGGACCACTTATGGCAAATATCGTCTTAGCAGATGAAATTAACCGTGCGATGCCACGTACACAAGCAAGTTTGTTAGAGGCGATGGAGGAAAGGCAAATTACAATCGAGGCAACGACACATAAATTACCAGATCCGTTTTTCGTTATTGCAACGCAAAATCCAATTGAATCACAAGGAACATTCCCACTTCCAGAAGCACAATTAGACCGTTTCTTTATGAAGTTATCTGTTGGGTATCCAACGTTTGAAGAAGAGAAGGCGATGATGAATCGCTTTGTGACGAAAGAGCCGTATGCTGAGTTAGACGCTGTCGTTAGCGTGGAAGATATTCATCGTCTACAAGAAGAAGTAAAGTATGTGAAGATTCATGATGCGATTCAAGATTATATTTTACAAATCGTTCATCGTACGCGTAGTCATGAATACATTGAGCATGGTGTGAGCCCACGTGCAACGTTAGCGTTAATGAGAGGGATTCAAGCGAGAGCTTATATGAATAACCGTACATATTGTATTCCAGAAGATGTGCTACATCTGGTTCCATATGTTTTTTCACATCGTATAGTTTTGTCATTAGAAGGTTCACTACGCTCTAATCAAGAAGATATGATCCAAAGTATACTGGATGAAATTGATGTACCAGTGGAGATTAGCAAATGATAGATAAGCCAGTTGCTATGTATCATGGTAGTATGCAGATATTTACGCAGATGGTAATGCCATTTTTGCTTTTTTGTGCGATTTTTCTAAAATGGAATTTCCTTATAGGGATTGCTATTTGCTATTATTTATTTGTTTTGTGCACACACTTGTATCTTCAATATATTGTCCGTTATGTGTATGTAACAAATAAAAAGAAAAGTGTACATCTTTTTCCAGGAGAGGATGGAGAATTATCGCTACAAGTTGTTAATGGATCACCAGTACCGATTGTGAATGCGAAATATTCGTTTCATCTAGACGCCTCGATTAGTGTAGGAAATAAAGAGTATGAGAGATACATGTCACTTGGGCAAATGTATAGCAGCTCATTTATCCAAAAACCAAATCGCTGTAATGAATATGCAGTACCGCTATCTGTAAGCCAGCGAGGGGTATATAAATTAGAGAGAGTCAGTTTAATGGTGAATGATATATTTGGGGTTGCGACGGTTTATTATCCATCTATTCCAAGCTTATCATCGGAAATAGTTGTGTTTCCTATGTTGAAAGTTGTTCAGAATGTGCACCTTTTGCAGCAAGACGTATATGGTGTTGATGCAACAAGTCGTTCTATTTATTACGATGAATCAGCTGTTGTTGGTACAAAGAAATATGAACGAGAATCATTTCGTCATATCCACTGGAAGGCAACTGCCCGGCTTGGAGAACTACAGGCGAAACAATTTCAACCGGTCTATAATAAACGGTTCTCTGTCATTCTTTGTTTAACAGATTCTAAATGGAAGTGTATACAACCCAACGTAGAAGAATTGATTTCTTATACAGCGTTTATTTGTGAATATTTAACGAAGCAAAAAATTACATATGAAGTATTTATTAGTATTGATAAAGGGAATAGGCCATTTCATCTTCCAATGGGAGGAGGAAATATCCATTTTGCGCATGTGCTAGAGGCACTAGCACGTATTAAAAATAATTTCTCTTTACTCCTTACATCTCCGTTTCTTACGGAGTGTGCAAAACATGGAGAACAAAATTCGACTTACGTAATAATTGGAGCACACGAAGAGGAATGTAGGGGATGGACTTACCCTTACTATACGGTGAATCAATTAGGACAATTAATGAGGGGGGGCGGAAGATGAATTATATTTACCAAGTGCTAACATATGTTATTGCGTATATTAGTTTTGGACAAGTAGATAAGTTGGGAGTCTTTTTTGTCTTCTTATGTACCAGCCTTATTTTTTTGCATGTTATGAAGGGGATTATTAGTAGTCAGCCAAATGCTTTCTATGTTCTCTCCGTTGTTCAGTTTGCTACTATGTGGTATTTTCTTTCGTTGTCAATTCCGTCTCTTTTCTTTTTCACTATCTTATTCTATATCATGTATGGAGATATACGGAAAGAACGTTTTCACTACATAACGGCCTCGTTTTTCTTTTTATGTATTTCACTTTTAATTGATGGAAGTGAGGCATACCTATTATTGTTCTCACTGTTTGGTGTTCAGACTGTGTTGTATTTAATGATCACAAGTAAAACAATATATGAACGTAAGTGGAAGTTAATTAGCTTAGGATTTTTGTCTATTTGTACAATTAGTGTTGTTTATGCATTACCTATCATCCAAGCTATTACGAAAGTAATCTTTCAACAACTTGCAGCTGTATTTTTTTATCTTCTCTATTACATTATGTTATTTTTAGGACCAATCCTTCCTATTGAACCATTAGAAGCAACAGAAGAATTTAAAGATCAGTTCGGAAAAATGCAAGTAGGGGTGGAAGAAGATGCCGATCAAAAGGCGATATTTGAACGATCAGCAGAAATGGAGTATATTTCGATTATACTGACGGTTATTTTCATCGCATTAGTTGCATATTTCATCGTAAAAAAGATGAAGAAAAGCAAGAAAGAGCTTGCTCTTTCTTCCGGTACTAATTCGCTGAAGGAAACGGTTTATTATCAAAAGGAAATAAAACAACGCCCACCGAAAAATCCTATCCGTAACAAAGTGTTCCATTTAGAAAAAAATATGAAAAATTCCTATGCAAGACGAAAAGGTGAGACATTTGAGCAGTGGATGAATCGTCTAAGGGAAATACAAAAATTCCCTGAAGGTTCAGATGATATCGCCCATATTTATAACCGTGTTAGATACGGAGATGAAACGGCAAGCAAAGAAGAAGTGGCTCGTTTAAATGAGTTTTATAAGGAGATACGGAGGAGAGGAAAAGATGCTCGTGAGTGAGGGCATCTTTTTTTCATTGAGACACAACGATAGGTATACCATTTTGTGATAGTAAGACAGAGGATATGAAAAACAAGCATTGTTCATAATGATAGAGAAAAGTGGATTTTTGTAGGCAAATAGTCATGTTTTTACAGTGACTACAGACCAAATGAACGATTAATGATGAAATTATCAAAAAAGTTTTGCAAACCCGTTGACAAAAATGCGTTTATAATTGATAATGATAATTGTTCTCAGTTAAATAAAAAGTAGCTTGCCACTACTTTTTGAATACATAAAGCGAGGTGATGCGTACTCCTTTTCAGCCGGTACAAAGAAAGTTTAACAGCCTTACATTCTCACAAGAGGCATACGATAATCGTGTAACGGTGACGAAGGAAAACGTAAAAGGAAGAAAGAAGTCAGCAACAATGTGCGTACAATATGTGAAGGCCTGCCCAGCGTTTCACATGGAGTACATGTATGTTATTCGATTTCCAGATGTTCGTTTGCCCGGCGAATATCTCCTACAAGTAAGACAAGTTCAGATAACAATCTCCCTTATAATGAATAGATAGTTATGATACATGTTTGTTGCCCGCATACATGTTGACGTAACTACAAACTTTTTTAGATGTATGGCTGCTGGAACGGATAATTAGCAGCAGCCACTATGAAAAATCGATGAGTCCCCTCCTCATCGATTTTTTTCTGTTTTATGTACCTTTTTTGCTTATGGATATTATTTCCGATTTATTTTAATTATCTTTTTTATTGACTTTATCTTTATGTTCAGATAATATTGCAAGTGAATTGATGGTGATAATCATTATCAACTACTGAAGTGGGGAGTAAGAAAAATGAACAAAAAACGTAGTTTATTATTAATGCTAGTAGTAGCACTTATGTCATTATTCGCTGTAGCATGTACTTCTGATAAAGAAGATGCAAAAGCAGCAGACACAAAAACAGTTAAACACGCAAAAGGTGAAGTGGAAATTCCAGTAGAGCCAAAGCGTATCGTTGATTTATCAGGTTCAACAGAAGAATTAATTCTTTTAGACAAGAAGCCAATTACAACGGCGAACACATATAAAGAGAAAATCCAAAAGCATCTTGTTGGTGATTTAGAAGGTGTAGATCCACTAGGATGGTACTGGGGCGACAAAGTTGATATTGAGAAAGTAATGGAATACAAGCCAGATATGATTATCATCAACAACCGTCAAGTAAAGCTGTATGATCAATTAGCAAAAATTACACCAGCAACAGTTGTATTAGAGTCAGAATTAGATGATTGGCGCGGTAAGTTCAAAGAAGTTGCCCGCTTATTTGACAAAGAAGCAACAGCAGATGCATGGTTAAAAGACTACGATGCGAAAGCAGCAGAGCTTTCTACAAAAGTAAAAGAACAAACAAAAGATGAGAAGTTCATGTTCTTAGCAGTAGCAGCGAAGAACTACCGCGTATACGGTAACTTCGGATACGGTGATATTCTATTTAATGATTTAAAATTACCGAACATTGAGCGAAAAGATGTAGACAAGCCATACGATCAAATATCACTTGAAGGATTACACGCATTTAATCCGGATCACTTAGTAACAGTTAACTTCGGCGGAGATGCTGATAAGTTAAATGAAGAAATGAAGAAGAGTGTTATTTGGAACAATATCAATGCAGTGAAGAATAACAATGTGTACGAAATTGATAACGAAACATTCAACAGCAAAGGTTTCAATCCAATTGGTAAGATGAGTGCATTAGAAGATATTGAAAAAATGTTATTAAAGAAATAATAAGACGAACGAAACTGTCCATGGGTTATTAACTCGTGGACAGTTTTTTCATCATTAGTAGATGAAATGGGTGGAATCATTTTTAAATTTTCTAAAAATGTTACAAAAGTGTGAAGAGAATAATAATTTATTGAGTAAATAATGTAAAAATGGTGTCGTCATATTTTGACATCGTTCGATTTTCGTGTAGACTACTTTAATAGACTATATTGTTTTAGAGGTGGCAGTATGATTCAGAAGTTCGGGTTTTCTCAGTATGAAAGTAATGTGTACGAAGCGCTTGTATGTAGTGAAGAACCACTTGATACAACGCAAATTGTGAAGTATTCAGGTGTGCCAAAAGCAAAAGTGTATGAGATATTATCCCGTATGGCAGACAAAGGGATGATTATGGAATCGCTATCAGAGAAGAAGAAATGTTATAGTGCCTTACCATTGCCGTTAGTAATTGAAAAGTTAACAGCAGAATTTCAAGCGAATGTAGATGAGTTAAAAAGTAGTGTATCGAAGAAGAGGTATGCAGATGATCGTGTCTGGAGTTTGAAAGTTGATTCTTCCATTCAAGCACAATGTCATGAACTAATTGAAAAAGCGACAACATCTATTAAAATCTCATCATGGCATGATGACTTTATACAGTATGTTCCGGCTTTAGAAAGAAAACAACTTGATGGTGTGAAAGTAGAGGCACTTGTTGTTGGAAAAGTAGAAAGTAAATTATCGAACATTCATTTTTTAGTGCCGGCAGATGAGCACCACCTGCTAGAACGTTATCGATTAATGGTAATTGATGATAGTGAGATTATCTTCGCTGGGGTAGAGGAAGAAGCGTGGCAAGCAATTAAAACAGCGTCACCACCATTAGTAAAATTCTTTAGTGAATTCTTCTATCACGACTTAGCCCTTATGCAGATTACAGAGAAGTTCTCATGGCTCTTAATGGACAACGAGGAGATTAAAGAAACATTAATGAGATTACGTTATTAAGAGAGCTAAAAAAGGCTACACTCATATGCTGAGTGTAGCCTTTTTTAGCTCTCTTGAACTGAAAATCATTAACATAAGTCCGGCAAGGAAGATAGTCGCATGTAATGGGAGTAAGACAAATATACCAAAACCCCAGAAAATATCTGTATAATAACCAAAACTAATTGGACTAACGTGAAGAGCTAATTTGGTTTGTAGTTTCGTTCGATTGTGATAAGAGAAATCATCTGTTGTCACGTTGCCATCTGCAGAAATAGTATGCAAGGTAAAATGAATTGTATTTAGTGTATCTTTCCATGATAGGGATTCATCAGGTAACGTCGTTTTATTCACTAACACAACAAATTGTTCTTCTTCCGTTAGTTTGTCGTGAACTGTATAATAAACAACATTGTTTCTTAATTCATATAGGTTATTTGGATCTAAATAGACATTTTTGTTTATATCATGTACATAAGGAAAATCCTTTAGTATATGATATTGACTGTAATTAATAGTAATAGGACGAGTATCTAGCATATCAACACGTTCATTATTAATATAGACGTTAATGAAAGCTTGAACAAAATAATTATTGTCTGTGTTTTTTTGGATGTTTGGATTGACAGGAACAGCTACTGTTTGGATTTTCTGCTTATGAAAGTGCTGTGTACGTTTGGAATAGTCATCTTCCATGACGTTGTGAATGGTATATCGACTGTTTATGTATTTTTCATAGGCGAATATTTCTAATAGTAATGGTATAAAGAAAGTTAGTGAAATAGTGAACATGATTAAACCGACGAATAAAATAATCTTGTTTTTCATACAAATCCCCCTCTGTTTTTTATTGTAGTTTTTTTTCTATTTTCCCGCTACTTTTTTGTTTGTACCTGTTCGTGCATGATATGTAAGTATTTCTATTATTCTAGTATGCAGAGAAAAGCATAGAAAAAGAGGATGTTCCAATGGAAAGGAACATCCTCTTTCTTTTTAATTTGTCACAGTTTCTGAACTCGTGCTATTTCGTGTGAATGAGAATATAGCACATCCTAGTGCTGCGATAACGAATAGGCCACCAACCCATGCGTTGTAATATACAGAAGATTGTTCAATGACAAGTGCTCCGATTGAAGAACCGAAGGCGATACCAAGATGCATACATGATGCATTTAAACCTTGTTGAATTTCTGCTGATTCAGGAGCGGATTGGATTAAATAGTTTTGTTGTGCTGGAGAGATTGCCCAGCTTAATGAACTCCATAAAATCATAACTGCGAAGAAAATTGGTAAGGCAAACGATGACATTACCGGTAATGAGAAAATAACGAATACGAATGCAGTAACGATAAATAGAATACTTTTCTTTGAACCTAATGTATCTGCCATCCATCCACCGAATCCACCACCAGCAACAGCGGCGATACCGAAGATGAAGTATGCGATTGTTACCCATGTTGCGTCTAAATTCACAACATCTTTTAAGAATGGTGTTAAGTATGCATACAGTGTTAAGTGTCCAGTTAACATCAAGATAGAAATGAGGTGGGCACTAATAATCTTTGAATCTTTTAATGTTGCAAGTTGTTGGCGTAATGGTATTTGATTGGCTTTCGCTTCAATTTTTTCGATAAAGAAATGAATACCTATCATTGCTAAAACGGTTAAACCAGCGACCAAGAAGAATAGTGCTTTCCAATTGAAGGCATTTGTTAATACTAAGCCAATTGGTACCCCTAGTACTAACGAACCGCTAATTCCCATGAAGATAATACCAATCGCACGAGCGCGGTATGCTGGCGCGACGATGCTTGATGCGATCGTAATAGATAGAACGACTAATAACGATCCACTTGCAGCTGATACGACACGTGCTGCCATTAACATCATATAGCTTGTGCTAAGCGCCGCCAAAATGTTACCTAATAAGAAAACGAATAAGGAATACATATACAACTGTTTTCGTTCCATACGAGCTGTTGTGGCTAATAAAATTGGTGCCGCGATAGCAAATACGACGGAGAACACTGTAATCAGTTGTCCAGCTGAACTAACAGAAACGCCTAAATCATCTGCAATCGTATCGAGAATACCACCGATGATAAGTTCTACTGTACCGACAATAAAGGCCGAAATTGCTAAAATATATACTTTGAAATTCATGTTACATAATCCCTTCTTCATATAGTTACTACTGTAATGGTAACTTAAAATAAAGGGGATGACAACCAAAAATTAATCTCGTTCTTTCGACTTATTCATACTGTATTTCGTTTACAATCTTTTCTTTCATAGTTATAATTTGGAATAGTGTTTGTTTTTTGAATAAAGGGAGGGATAGAGTATGCATACCATATTGGATGTGAAAGAAATTGCCTCATTTATTGCTAGATTAAACAACGAAGAAGAACATAGTGTAGGTTATTGTGGAACAAATGAGGAAGAGATAATTGATACACTTACAAATGAGATGGATATCGAGAAATACTTTGTCACGATATATGAAAATGAGGAATTAATAGGTGTATTAGGATTAGATGTAGATGAAGAAGCGAAAGAAGCAGAAATATGGGGACCATTTGTCAAAGAAGACAAATGGCAAGAAGTAGCGATAATGATGTGGCAAGAGCTACTCGTAAAAATTCCAATCGATCTATCTACTTTCTACGGTTTCTACCATAAACAGAATAATAGAGCAACAGAATTCATGACCTCTTTAGAATTTACTAGAGGCGGAGAACATTCCATTTTAGAAGTACACAAAGATGAGTTTGTACAAGGTACATATTCTCATATTGTTGAAGAATTAAATGGGTATACAGCGGACTTTATTGCCCTTCATGATAGATGCTTTCCTTCTACTTATTATGATGGGAAAGAGATTACAGAGCGTGTGAATGAGAATCAGAATGTCTTTTTATATGTAGAGAATGATGTTGTACAAGGCTACGTATATGTAGAAGCAGATCCAGAGTTCAACGAAGGAAGCATTGAATTTATCGGTGTGCATCCAGATTCGCAAGGGAAAGGCATTGGATTACAATTAACGAAGCGAGCAATTGACTATTTATTCTCTTTTAATGGAATGGAAAGTGTTAGATTGTGTGTATCGCGTGAGAATGAAACGGCAATTAGATTATATGAACGAGCTGGGTTTAAGGAGAAGAAACAGCTTATTTCCTTTAGTAAGGAGACGTAAGGACAGGGGAATATGGGGCAACGGACACGCTTGTCCCTTTTGTATGTGGTAGAGAGGGGAGAGCAAAATGAATAAGTGGAAAGTAATGTTCCTTATGAGTTTATTTATAGCAATCGGATGTGGAATATATTCATTTGCTCAATACGGAACAATTTTATGCAAAGAGTATGTCTTGTTATTCCTTAGTGTTATCTTTTTATTTTGGGGACTAGCTGAATGGAAAGATAAAGAGAAGGAGATGGCATATATTTATTTTTGTACTTCGATTGTAAATGCTATGTATTCCCTTATAAATATAATTGTGTGAAGACCCCTGCTTTTTTAGGAAGTAGGGGGTTTTTTATGTTTGCTTTTTCTTGTAAGAACATGCCGACTGTCTATCTTTATATCATATACAAATCTCTCCTTTTCTACTAGATAATTTAGTGTCTATCATTCCATTTATTTGAAGTTTTTGGCTACCTGTAAAGGTAAATAAATTATTCTTTTAGCAATTAAGGCAATAAAGTGAAAATTGCCTATTTACTTATTGACGGATGGGCTATTTATTACTAGTATATTTATGTAGTGGGTGAAAATATTGTCATTTTATGAAAGCGATATTATTTTTGCCTCAGTAGAGGTTTTCGAGAATTTTATTTATAGGGGAGAGTTTATCGTATGTGGAAAAAACCAGCATTATCTATTGCATTAGCAACTTCATTAGTTGTACCAACAGTACTTGGAACGACAGACACAATTCAAGCAGCAGAAGAGCCAAAGTATATTGATGTACAATTTTTAGGTATTAACGACTTTCACGGATCGATTAAAAATGCAGCTTACTTAGCAGGAAGCTTTAATCAACGTGAAGCAGAAGCAACAGCTAAAGGGGCACATACGATTCGTGTGCATGCAGGAGACGCAGTAGGAGCGAGTCCAGCCGAATCATCATTATTACAAGATGAGCCTACAATGAAAATTTTAGACAAGATGAATTTCAAAGTTGGAGCACTTGGAAACCATGAGTTTGATGAAGGTCTTGGCGAGTTAAAGCGTCTATACTCTGGTGCCGAACAACATCCGAATGTAAAAGAATACACGCAAGGTACAAACTATAAGTATGACGGCATTAGCAAAGACTTCAAACATCTTGCGGCAAACGTAATTGACAAGAAAACTGGTCAGCCAGTATTTGATCCATATACAGTGAAAGAAATTGGTGGCGTGGAAGTTGGATTTATCGGTGTTGTAACGACTGAAACACCATCAGTTGTTATGCCAGAATTCGTAAAAGACTACGATTTCATCAGTGAAGCAGATGCGATTAATAAATATACGAAGGAATTAAAAGACAAAGGCGTAAAAGCGATTGTCGTGTTAGGTCACGTTGGTGCAGAAACGAATAAAACAACGAACGTAACGACTGGAGAATTTGCAGATATCGCACACAAGATTGATGATGAAGTAGATATTTTATTCGCTGCACATAGCCATAAGTATGCAAATGGTGTAGTAGACGGCAAATTAATTGTCCAATCTCAATCACATGCGAAAGCATTTGCTGATATCGATGCGAAGATAGACCCAGCGACGAAAGATTTCGTGAAAGGTGAAATGAAAGCAGAGATTGTTGATGTGACAAAAGAGAGCGTTACACCGGATGCGGAAATCCAAAAGATCGTTGATGAAGCAACTGAAATTACAAAGAAAGTAGCTGGTAAAGAGATTGCAAAAGCGGGATCTGCTAATCCGGTTGGTGAGCGTAAACCAGAAGGTGGCGAAAGCTCATTAGGTAACCTTATTACAGATGGACAACGTATTTTAACTGGTGCGGACTTTGCAATTACGAACTCAGGTGGTATTCGTGATTCATTAAACCCAACGAAAAATGAAAAAGGTGAAGACATCTTCACGTGGGGTTCTGCATATGCAGTACAACCTTTCGGTAACCAAGTAAAAACATATGAGCTTACTGGTCAACAAATTAAAGACGCATTAAACCAACAATGGCAAAATCCAGCTCGTGATATGTTCCTACAAATTTCTGGTTTCAAATATACATATACGAAAACAGATAAAGGTACACACGTTGTAGATATGTTCTTACCGGATGGTAAGAAAATGGATCTGAACCAAACATACAGCGTAGCGATGAACGAATTCTTAGCTGGCGGTGGAGATGCATTCACGAAGTTCAAAGAAGGTAGACTAATTGAGGGTAACAAAACGGATACAGAAATGTTCGTTGATTATATTACACAGTTAGGTCAACAAGGCAAAACAATTGCACCAACTATCGAAGGTCGTATTAAAGAAGTGAAAGCAGGCGAGACGAAGCCAGAGCCACCAACAACAGGTGGAGAGACAACAAATCCAGAGCCGCCAACAACAGGTGAAGAAGGAACAAAACCAAAGCCACCAACAACAGGTGAAGAAGGAACAAAGCCAGAACCACCAACAACTGAAGAAACGAAAGATACGGTGAAAGAAACAACAGATGAGAAAGAACTTCCAAACACAGCAACGAACATGTATAGCATGATGGCTGCTGGTGTAGCTACTCTTCTTGCAGGAACAGTAGTATTCTTCCGTCGTCGTAAGCAACAACAATAACAGAAAAAAAGTTCTGCCATATGGCAGAACTTTTTTTGTTAGAAATGTGACTGATAAGTAGGTTAAGCAGTCGGTAAAAGAAAGGAGTGGCTTTTAAAACCACTATCTATAACGGTAAATTCCTTCTCTTGAATAAATAAATTGCTAGTCCGTAGCAAGCTGTCCCAATTAAGAAGAAAATCAAGGCTGGCATCCAAATATCTTTCTCTCCACTAGCGATGCTTGCGCTATCGAATAATGTGAAAAGCGAAAATGACTTTAATACATCAAATGATTCATTTAAGTTCCCAAGGAAGTTGGCCATATAGAAGAATAGTGTAATGCCACCCGATAAAGCAAGTGCTCGCTTCTCATCGTTACAAATAGCCGAGAACAAGATGCTGTATCCACCGATTGCATAGAATAAGAGGAAGCCACCGGCATTTAGTTGGAAGTAACGATTTATATCTAAGTCACCTTTTTCTAATGTGAATGCGCCGAAATAACCAACGAGAAAGTTACTTACTAAGATACATGCTAATCCCGTTAAGAAAACGAATATCATTGTTGTGATAATTTTTACACGGCTTGTTGGGACAGAGAGGAGATAAGCCATGCTACCTGTATCGACTAAACGAGCGATAAGTTTTGTTGTCATTAAGATGGTGAAGATTGCTACGATAATTAAGAACATTAAGCTGAAATATTGAACCGAGAGAAATCCTTCCAGTGCAGATAGTGTATTCTCATTCATTCCAAATGCCGATAGCAATGCTTCTGGATATGCTTTTAACATTTGATTCATTGCTTCTTCATTTTCCAACACCATCGGATATATTTGAACAATCATCAACAGGAATAATGATGTGCCGACACTATAGCCTATAATGCCACCACGATTTTTTTTCATCATCGTTTTGTATAATGTCCAACTCATTTTACTCCCTCCTTTTGATAGTAATGCATAAATAGCTCTTCTAACTCTGTTTCCGCCATATGCAAGGAAGTGACATGTACATGTGCTAATTGCTTTAGAATATCGTTAATATTGTTCTGAACCGTAATTTCAACTGTTTGTTTATTTATTTTTTTGATATGAGGTAAGGTGAGAAGTGTATTCATATCATGTTCTGTTTGAACGGTAATGAGAAGACGCTGTTTCTGCTCTTTGCGTAATGCTTCCATATCATTTGTAATGATAATTTCGCCGTCTTTAATCATCGCTGCGCGGTCACATGTGCGTTCCATCTCTTGAAAGTAATGCGAGCTCATTAAGATTGTTTTCCCACGTTCTTTTTCTTCTAAAATAAGTTCGACGAATCGTTGTTGCATAAGTGGATCTAATCCAGAAGTAGGTTCATCTAAAATATAAATGGCAGGATCATGCATGAATGCTGCGACGATAGCAACTTTTTGTTTCATTCCTTTTGACATTTTACGAATTGGTGTTGTTGGATCGAACTCGAATCGCTCAACGAGCCTTTGTTGAATAGTGGTATTCCCGTCACCTCGTAAGTCTTGAAGCATGTGGAGAAAGCTCTTGCCAGTCATGCCTTCAATAAAGGCAATTTCTCCGGGTAAGTACCCGATATAGTTCTTTATCGCTGTTGCATCGCTCCAGCAATCAAGATTGTTAATTGTCGCTTTCCCACTTTGTGCTTTCATGAAGCCGAGTAAGTGACGCATCGTCGTCGATTTACCAGCACCGTTTGGTCCGATAAAGCCAAATACGTCCCCTTCTTTTACGGAAAACGTTACATCTTTAATTCCTCTTCAAGATTGGAAAATATGAGTTAAATTTGTTAACTCAATCATGTCTCCACCTCGTTTTTGAAATTTTATATAACTGATATTTCATAATTTTATCCTACGCTTTTTAGAAAAGTTTGTAAATAGGTTTTGAAATGATTTTTATTAGATATTTCAAAAATGTGATAAGATAAAAGAGAGGTGAAGTGAATGAACGGATTTGAAAGAAGGACGAACGAAAAGAAGAAGCATATTGAAGAGACGACAATGCCCTTTTTGAAAGAGGAATTAAATAATATTAAAATTGCAGATATTGCGAGGCAGGCAGGGGTATCGCAAGTATCACTTTATAATTATTATGGGAACAAAGTTGGGCTTGTCGCTTCAGCACTGAAGCGATTAATGAACATGAGGTTAGATGAAATCACTCATTTGCTTCGTAGTGAGAAGACGTTCGATCAAAAGTTGAGGGAACTTATTTTATGGAAGGCAAAGAGTACAACGTTATTTAATCCGACGACATTTAAGCATATATATGAAGCGAATACAGAGTTTCAATTGTATGTGGGGGAATATGCGTCACAAGTTGGTTATCCGTTATTTATGGAGTTAGTACAGCAAGGAAGAGAAGAAGGGTGTATTCGTCCGAACATCAAGGATGAAACATTGATTTTATACGTTCGTATCATGCAAAATGTCTTTATGACAACAGATGAAAACCTTCAACAAGCAACTGCCGTGGCGGAAGAATTCATGGATATGTTCTTCTATGGGGTTTTACGACAAGAAGAGTAAAGAAACACACGTATTTTTGGTATAATAGGGGTAATGTAGGAAGAGGGGAGTTAAGGGACATCATGAGAAAGTGGTTTGGTTTATTGTTAATGATTGGGGGAATTTCGTTGCTTGGGGTAGGTGGCTGGCAATATTTCAATACGAAACAAGCGGAGAAAGAATCACTCCAAGAAGCAAAAGAAATACTAGTAAAGACGGAAACGAAGCAAGAACGATCCGATTTCAAGCCGAAGCAAAATGAAACAGTTGGTATTTTGCGTATTCCAAAAATCGATGCAGAGTTGCCAATTGTAGAGGGTACAGATGAAAATGACTTGAAGAAAGGTGTCGGTCATTTTGCAACAACAGCATTTCCTGGAGATAAGGAGCAAATCTTGCTTTCAGGGCATCGAGACACTGTATTTCGTCGTTTCGGAGAATTAGAGGTTGGGGATACGTTCATTGTAGAGCTTCCGTACGGTACATTTACATATGAGATGCGTGATTCAAAGATTGTCCCAGCGAATGATACGTCCATTATTGGTTCCATCCAAGGAGAAGAAGTATTGAATATTTCAACGTGTTATCCGTTCCGCTTCGTTGGGGATGCACCAGATCGATATGTCGTGTACGCATATCCTGTGGATAAGGACACAACAAGATAGACAGAAAGTAGGAAAAGAAGCATGAAGAAGAAAGCAAAAGAACAAGCACCTGTTCAAGAACCAGAAAAGAAGGGATGGTTTGGCAGGAAGAAAGATCCGTCGCTAGCGCCTGTGTATGTACGTTTTGGAGCGATGATTATCGATTTATTTATTCTGTCCATTCTATATGGGGTGACAGTCTTCGCTGTAACAGGTAATTATAAAGACTTACTTGGACGCTTCGGTGCGTCAGTTGGTAATCCTACATATGATTTGCTTATTGCAACCGGTATATTAGCACTGTATTTCATTATTGTTCCATTCGTGTGGCGTGGTCGTACTGTTGGGAAGAAAATATTGAACATTCGTATTGCGAAATATCCAGATGGAAAGCTAGATTTTCAAACAATTATTATTCGTTTTGTTGGGAACATCGGTTTAAATATTGCACTTTTAGGAATACCAGCTATTGCGAACATTTACCTAGTATGGTTACGAAAAGACAAACGTGCGATTCATGACTTAATCGCAAAGACGAAAGTTGTGTACGATAAGAAATAGAGAGAAGCTAGCTCTTAAGTAGAGCTAGCTTCTTACGTAGAGGAGGTTTCTATGAATCAAAGGAGAGTAGAACTTATACTATATCTTGTAAAGTGGACAGTGTTAGCAAGTATTGTCGGAATTCTTGTTGGATCAGCTTCGGCTTTCTTCTTAGTAAGTCTCGAATGGGCAACTAGTATGCAACATACATATACATGGCTTTTATTTTTATTACCATTTGGCGGAGCTCTTGTTAGTTATACATACTGGAAATACGGACAGAATGCCTCTAAAGGAAACAATTTAATTATCGAACAAGCACAAGGGGAAGAAGAAAGTGTACCATTTCGAATGGCACCACTTGTATTAGGTGGAACAATTATCACGCATTTATTTGGTGGTTCTGCTGGCCGAGAAGGTACGGCTGTACAAATGGGTGGGGCATTTTCAGAGTTGGTTGCGAAAGTATGTAAGCTTGATAAGATAGACCGTAAAATTATCCTTATTTGTGGAATTAGTAGTGGATTTGGATCCGTATTTGGAACCCCACTTGCGGGAACGATTTTCGCACTTGAAGTATTAGCGATAGGAATGATTCGACATGAAGCGTTATTCCCAAGCTTCGTTGCGGCGTGTATTGGTAATATCGTAACGGTAGCATGGGGTGTTGGTCATCATCCTTACGACATTGGCGATGTTCCGGTGTTCTCTTGGTTACTCGTTATGAAAGTTGTGTTAGCAGCTATATTATTTGGTTTAACGAGTAGGGTGTTCAGTGGGTTAACGCATTGGATGAAGAGAGGCTTTGTGAAGTTGTTTGTACATCCTGTGTGGCGAAGTTTTGTCGGTGGTGTTCTATTTGTACTGTTAACGTTACTTATTGGAACAAGAGATTACACAGGGCTAGGCATTCCGTTAATAGATCAGGCATTTGACGGGACGGTTGCGACATTTGCTTTCTTAATGAAATTGTTCTTTACGGCACTGACGTTAGGGGCGGGTTATCAAGGTGGGGAAGTAACACCATTATTTGTTATTGGTTCTTCCCTTGGAAGTACGTTAGGAAGCTATTTAGACGTCTCGATTCCGTTTCTTGCGGCACTTGGATTTATCGGCGTATTTTGCAGCGCGACAAGTACACCAATTGCATGCTTTATTATGGGGATTGAGTTATTTGGTTCAGAAGCAGCGATATACTTCTTCCTTGTATGTATCATTAGTTATGTATGCTCAGGTCATACGGGGATTTATACATCGCAACAAATTGGTGTGAGTAAGCGAAAGGCTGTACGTGCAAAGGAGTATGATACAATTTATCCGATTAGGCAGAACAAATAGAAGCAATCAGTTCTTATATTTAGATGAGTAGATTTACATTCGGTAAAATCAAAAGGGTGAACATATTTTATATATAATATGTTCATTTTTTTATGTCTTTTTCTTAGTGTTTGTTTCTTTTAGATGCTTTCATCATAAAAATATCAGGATAATGAATGAAAGTAATTAGAGAATGATAGACTAAATCCTTCTTTTTTTAAACTATTTAAAGATAAGAAAGTATATAAGCTTGTAAAATGTTTAGCTCTACCGCCTCCTATTTCTCTTTCAAAGTGTGTCCCCGGTCACATTTTTTGCATGAATAATCTTGTATAGTCGTGTTAGGGACAAACTTTTCAACCTTATATTTTTTATAGCTAATCTTTAGTGAAAGGAACTTTTATGGTGGAAACAATAACGAAAGAACAGATTTTAGAAGAATTAGAATGTGTGATTGACCCGGAGCTTGGAGTGGACATTGTGAATCTTGGGCTTATATATGATGTGATATTCGTAAAGGTCCATCATGTGAAAGTTATAATGACGATGACATCGATGGGCTGTCCAATGGCCGGTCATATTATTGCAGATGTAAAAGAAACGTTGCTTCTTCATGTGCCTGTGTTGAAAGAAGTTGATGTGGACATCGTGTGGACGCCTGCATGGACAAAAGGTCACATGTCAAGGTTGGCAAAGATGGCGCTCGGACTGCATGCTTAATAGAAAGGAGAATGGAAGACAATGTCTTTTTACAAAACATTAACACCTTATTATGATGATATTTTTCCTACTAATGAAAAAACGTTAGCCTTTTTAGCCTCCCATTTCAAAGAAGGTGCCTCTGTGTTGGATGTAGGAGCCGGAACAGGGAATATGGCTATTTCTCTTGCACAGCAAGGATTCCAGATAACATCGATGGAGCCAGAAGAAAGCATGGCAGAACAAATTCAGATGAAAGCACAATCTCATCAGCTTCCAATCGTTGTCACAACGAATACGATGCAACAACTCGGTACGCTAGATGAAACATACCAAGGCATTTATTGTATTGGTAATACGCTTGCCCACTTACATGATGTGGAGGAAATACGCGCCTTTTTTCACCAAACGCTCGAAAGATTGCAACCGGAAGGCGTCTTTATTTTTCAAATTGTAAACTTCGATAAGAAAGATTTCTCCTTCCCGATTATTGAAAAAGATGACTTTTCATTTGAACGCCAGTATGAACGAGATGGCGAATATATGTTGTTCACGACAACACTTTCTACAAAAGAACGTGTACAAACGAATACAATTCCGTTGTATCCGACTACCGTTATGCAATTGCGACCAATGTTGGAAGCTTGCGGATTTGAGGCCGTAACTGCTTACGGGAACTTTTCCTTTAAAGCATATGATTGTAATGCCCCAGCCTTGATTATGGTGGCTAAGAAAGGGAAATGAATTTTGTCTTTTTCAGGAAAGTAAAGCTTGCAAGGCATTCCGATTGCAAATGCGTATTTGTCGAGCTGATACTGTAATATAGCCTTTCCTTTGGAAAAAGGAAAGCTTTCGACTAAGTGTTTCCCTTGATGTGCCGAGCATGGATGCAGCATCTGTTTTATTGATGGGCAGTTCGAAAGCTTCGTTCCCGCTATTTTGGCTGCATTGCAGAAGGAATGTAGCTAAGCGTTGCCCGACATCTTGGTTACTTAATTGGCTGAGTTGAAACTCTGCTTTTTCTAGCCTTTCGCTTAGCTGATTGAGCATGTTGAACTGTAAGCTCGGTATGTTAGTCAAAATATCTTTAAAGGTGTGCCCTTGCAGGATACAAACTTCGGTCAACTCGATGGCTTCAGCATTCGAGTTTAACGGACTACTGCGGAATAATGATAGCTCGCCAAAAAAGTCTCCAGCTTGAATGATGCGGACAACTTGTTCACGGCCATCCTCGGATATATGCGTTATTTTGACGGTGCCTTTATGGACGACAAATAAATGATTGTTTACATCACCAGCTAAAAAAATGACTTCTCCTTTTTTGTATGTCTTATGTGTCACGATATGAGACAGCTCCATTATTTCTTCGGTTTTTAACTGTTGAAAAATCGGCACAAAAGACAGGCAATATTTTTTATTGCACTGTAAACATTGCATTTTCTTTTTTACCTCCTTTATTTTTATGTCATCATGTCATGCTCATGCTATTTAGCAACTAAAGCAAGCGAATGGATTAGGTCTGTTCTTATTTTACTTGTTTGAAGTTCTTCTTGTTGTGATACAAATCACATTCATATCCTGACAGGTATGTTACAGTAATTATCACAATTATGAGTGAAATTGGTTTTGATAATATAGTTAATCCTGGAGTGTTGCAAACGACAATCGTAGTATTTTAACAGCATGGGTATAGGGACACACTTGAATTTATGTAATCGAAAGTGAAAAACGTATGATGTCTCTACAAATGATAAAACCAATCTTTACAGACTGTATAGATTGGTTTTATTTTTTTGCGAATTTCGCATCGTTAGTCAATTTATGTTGAAAATGATTTAGATGGTAGGAGTGATTCAGTCTGTAATCCCTTTATGTCTCGTTAAATTACGATATTCTCCGTGAATTACCAGCCACTTAAGGCGATTTTGACATATTGAACATTTTTGTAAGTAGAACGAAGCGAACACCTTTTTTCTGCATAGCTGGAATGAATTTATCAAGCGAATCGACTGTTCCTTGAAGTGGTACACCAGACGCAGAATGTTGGAGAAGTACGCTACCAGGAAATGATCCTCCCATAACTTTGTTTGCAATTTCATCTCCGCTGAGTCCTTTCCAGTCAAGTGTATCAACACTCCACTGCACAATCATCAGCTTCTTTTTTGTTGCCCAACTTAATTGTTCTTCGGTAATGGATCCATAAGGTGGTCGGACGAAGCGTGGGGAATAGCCAACTAAGTCTTTAATTAAGTTATTTGTTTTGTTAATCTGTTCTTTAAATTCTTCAAGAGAGAGCTTGGCATAGTTAGGGTGACTGTAAGAATGATTGGCGAGAAGATGTCCTTCATTCGCGATTCGCTTCACCATTTCAGGGTGTTTCTCAATATTTTGTCCGAGTAGAAAGAATGTTGCTTTTACGTTATATTTCTTCAACTTCTGTAAGAGCTGTGGTGTGAAACCAAGATCTGGCCCATCATCAAACGTAATCGCTACTTCCGCTTTGTTGTAAGGACCCGAAAATGCATAGGCATATTTCTCGACCCATGTAAAAGGTGTCCATGAGCCGCGTAGTTCATCCGTTGGCTGTGGTGTGCGTGTTGGATAAGGATAAGGTGTTTGATACTGGGGATAAGGAATGGGTGCATAGACTGGTGGTCCATATGGATACGTAGGTTGATAACGCATGTCTTGAGGATACGTATAATACATACGAGAAAGACCTCCTTCAAAAAGCTAATAATCTTCCTACATGTTTTATATGCGCCGCTTCTTGTCTATAGTAGATGTTTTTGAAAACTTGTTGGAGTGTGGGGGATTTGATAAATCCTACTAAAAAAAGAAGCCGAGGTATATACCTCAGCTTAAAGGGTCTTAATAAATCGTTCTAATCGGTCACACGCTTCTACTAACGTATCATAGCTATATGCATAGGAAATACGAATATGTCCTTCACCGTATGAAGAGAATGCAGAACCAGGAATAACAGCTACTCGTTCTTCTTCTACTAATTTTGTTGCAAAGTCGAAGGATGAAAGACCGAACTTTGAGATAGATGGGAATAGATAAAAGGCACCTGTTGGCTTTGGAACATCAAGCCCCATCTCTAGGAAACGCTTGTATACGAAATCACGGCGTTCTTCGTATGACTTTTTCATTTCTTTTGGTGTATCTCGTGCATTTGTTAATGCTTCTACGGCTGCATATTGAGAAATAGATGTCGCACACGAGACGTTATATTGATGTACTTTCAACATTTCTTGTGCTAGATAACTTGGTGCGAAGGCGAAACCAATGCGCCATCCTGTCATCGAGTGAGATTTCGATAAGCCGTTAATGACAATTGTTTTTTCATGCATTACTGGGTGAGTAGCAATAGATTGGTGTTCTTCACCGTACACAAGCTCACTATAAATTTCATCAGACACGACGAAAATGTCTTTGTCTTTTAATACATCAATGATGTCATCAAGCGTTTCTTTTGATAATGTCACACCGATTGGATTTGATGGATATGGCAGCACAACGCAACGGGTCTTCTCTGTGATAGCCGCTTCTAGTGCTTCTTTCGTTAACGTGAAGTTCGTTTCACGCGTATCGACATAGACTGGTGTTGCTCCGCATAGTCGAATAATTGGTTCATATCCAGGGTAAACAGGAGCAGGTAAAATGACTTCGCATCCTTCTTCTAAAATGGTACGGAAGCTAATATCAATTGCTTCACTAGCACCCATTGTAACGATTACTTCAGATGCTGGATCATATGTAAGGTGATAGCGGTCCGCTACAAACTCACACGCTGCTTTGCATAGCTCAGGTAAGCCAGCATTTGGTGTATAGATTGTTTTGTTATGATCAATAGCGCTTTTTCCGCTTTCTTTTACAGAAGGGGGTGTTGGATAATCCGGTTGTCCAATTGTAAGCGACAGGACATTATCAAATTTTGATACGTATGTCGCGAATTGGCGGATGCCACTAATTTGAGTTTCTTTCACAAGAGGATTAATAAGATGTTTCATCGTGTTCTTCCTTTCTATAGATGTGTATCGTTTTTTTCTATTTTATCATATGAACACATATAGCTGGAGGGGTTTGTCGACATAACACGAAAAAACAAGATATTTTTTTCAGAATATTTTGACTTAAAATGTTATAATTTAGGAAAATGTGTTGGTGGGTGAGGGACTGTGGGCGTTGTAAAGGACTTATTAATCCAATTAGCAATTGTTATTTTGCCAGTCTTTTTGTATGAAATGTTATGGATGAATCGGCACCATACGACGTTGCCGAAAGATAACAAAGTTATGTTGGCCGGGTTTTATATTTTCTCTGCGATTTTAAGTTTGTATTACTACGTATACAATGATTTTGACGGAGCAATTCATTTTTGTATGATTATTATTATTAACGCCTTTTTGTACGGTGGTTATGTGACGGGTGCTGTATTGTTATGGAGCGTTATTATGTATGCGATGTTATTTCATCCAAATCATATTAGTCCTGATAAAGTGATGATGTTTTCTTTCTTTATTATTCCAGCGTTATTACATAAAAGGTGGCAAACATTTACGAAAAATCGCCGGATTATTACGTCTTTTGTATTAGCGAGTATATACATTTCACTTAATGTTATGATTTTCCTTGTTTATTATGCAATTTATCCAGAGGCTTATTCACATCCAAATACGTTTTTGAATTATTCATTAATTATGGGGATGTTTGTGTTTACGACGACACTTCAAGTGTATTTGAAAGAATATATGCAGGAAAATGCAGTTATTCGTACGAAGACGCAACAATCAGAGAAGTTGAATGTTATTAGTGAACTAGCGGCAAGTGTAGCACACGAAGTTCGGAATCCACTTACCGTTGTACGCGGATTTATTCAATTGATGCAGCAAAATAAAGTAGATGGGAATGAAGAGTACTTTAAATTAGTGTTAACAGAACTTGACCGTGCAGAGAATATTATCTCTGATTACTTGAATTTAGCAAAACCTCAAATGGAAGAGAAGAAGCATATTCATTTAACGAGGCTCATTCATGAAATTACCACATTAATGTCTTCGTATGCGATGTTAAAGGGTGTCTTTTTGCAAGTATATGTAGACGATGATTTATATGTTGTTGGTGATGAAGTGAAATTAAAGCAAGCAATTGTAAACGTACTCAAAAATGGAATAGAAGCCATTACTGAAATGCGTGGTTATATCAAAATCAGTGCCACAAAAGAGCAAAATAAAATTGTTATTAAAGTAAAAGATACCGGAGATGGTATGACGAAAGATCAACTTCTTCGATTAGGACAACCTTTCTATTCGTTGAAAGAAAAAGGAACCGGTCTTGGATTAATGGTTACGTTCCGAATCATCGAATCACATGAAGGGATAATCGAATATTTTAGCGAAGAAGGGGACGGAACAGAAGTAGTTATTACGCTCCCAGCAGATAAAAAGAAATAGAGCATGTGATGTGCTATTAGCATATCGCATGCTCTATTTTTACGTTTTTTGTTGGATTGGGTTACCTTTTAAATCCGTTATTTTCTTTAGAGTAGAAGCTGAAATTCTCCATTTATTATCTTCTTTTACGAGGAAGTGTGTTGCGGTTGTAATATTATCTTGAAAATCTGGATTTGGCTTTTTGCTCACAGTTTTTTGGATGATTTCTACTGTAGCAGATGCTTCTGTAGATGTTGTAATCTTAATATCTGTAAATTCAACTTGCACATCAAAGGAATCAAATAACAGTTGTGTCATTTGTTTTGTTTGCTCAAGTAAAGCGGAAGATTGAGACATAGTACTCATATATGTATCAATGTCTTCTTTGTTATAGGCATCTTCATGGACTTTTAGCATTTCCTTTATCTCTGTTTCAATTGTTGCTTTGTCTTTTTCATCTTTTTTCTTGTCTATTGAGGAAGTATTTTCTTCTTTTGGAGTAGAAGTATTTTCATTTGCCTTTTCTGTACATCCGATAATACCAATGACTAATAGAATAAGTAGTGATAGTAGTCCCCATTTTTTTCGTATTGTCATTTCATATATCCTCCCATTATAGTTTTGGAATTACAATATAATTCTAAAACTTCTGTAAAATAAAGGCAAATATTTCTCTCTTCAAATAAAAATAAAAGCTATTCTCGATATGGACGAGATAGCTTTTATTTTTATTAGCCGAAAATTAAATTTCCAACGCAAAGAATAAAGATGATGGCGCTTGCAATTGCAGTCATAATTGCAAAGGATTTTGCTGTTTTTCGGTACACGATTAACTCAACTGCATATAATGCTAGCCAAATGCTAAGTGGAAGAAGTGCCCAAGCGATACGTTCTACTAAACCTTCTTCTTGTTGGCCGTTTAAGATGAGGAAAAACATTGAAATAATGGTGAGCCATTTGAATAATGATTGGATAATTTCAAAAGGTTTTTTCTGCATAGTAATGTGTTACCACCTTTCTCTGTGTACGCATATGTATTTTATTCTTGTAATCTATACTACTATATGTCTATTTTAATATATTTTGCTAAGAGCGAATAGAGATTATTTTAAGTTACCTCACATTTGTAGATAATATGAATATACTGATATATCAGGACAAGAGGGAGAGGAGCCGAGGACGATTAGTAACGTACAGAAAGTGAAGGCAAATGCGATAAGTACGTTAAGTGGCGGTATTAACATAGGAACGACAACAAATGTGACGGTATCGATCCAACGTTTTTTTGCCAGTGGTATTAATTTATCTCTTGGAACAACAACGATACAAGCGACAAGCTTTAAGAATGATAATGGTGTTACGCTTAGTGCGAATGGTTTACCTACATCACCAACATATGGATACTATAATGTGTATGTTAACGGCTTGCTGCAACCTGGGGGATCAGTAACACTTAGTTCGAATCAAGTGCAAATAAGCGGAAGTGCTCTTCTTAATACGAGCGTCCAAGTGATGGTTGTGAACTTTGGGGGAACAGCTTCTACATCTACTGCAACGAATAATTTAAGTGTTGCAACGACCATCTCGACGTAGTGTGAATATAGTAGATAAGAGAAGGGAGGAGAAGGTGATGAGCGCAGAATTAGAGAAACTAAAAATAAATGCGGCAAGTACAATAAGCGGGGGAATTAATGTAAGTACAACAACGAATGTGACGGTATCGATCCAACGTTTCTTTGCTAATGGAATTGCTCTATCTCTTGGAACAACAACGATACAAGCGACGAGTTTCAAAAACGACAACGGTGTGACACTTTCAGCAAATGGATTACCTTCTCCGCCAACGAATGGGTATTATAATGCATATTTGAACGGCATTTTACAACCTGCTGGGAATGTAACTTTAACAAATAGTAGTCTTGTTATAACGGGGACGGTTCTTACGCTGAGTACAAGTGCGCAATTAGAGGTTGTGAGTTTCGGAGGATCATCGACGTCTACAGCGACAAATAACTTAAGTGTATCGACAACACTTACAACATAATGATAAATAGAGCCTACTACGAAGGCTCTATTTGCTTTTCCTAGTAAAAAAGTATGTATTCTAAGGAAAAAAGCATAGGATTTCTAACAAAATAAGGAATCGTTATAGTATAATGTAAGGAATGAGGGGCTATGAATTAGTATGGAAAGGAGAAGATGAACGAATGAATCCAGAAAGAAAAGCAGCAGTGGAAGAATTAGCGAACAATTTTCGCTTTACTATCCGTCGATTTCGAACAGATATGAATCAAATGTTTGATTCGTACATACCGCTGAATGAATTTTTTGTGTTACGTATTTTGAAGCGAGACAAGCAACAAATGGTATCAAAAATCGCGAGCGAGTTAATCGTCTCAAATAGCCATATTACAGCGGTGACAGAGAAATTAATTAAGCGAGAGTTAGTAGAGCGTAATCGTTGTAATAATGATCGCCGTGTCGTCTATTTAGAAATTACAGAGGCGGGCATGAAGCTTGTGACAGAGATGGAAGAGCTGCAAGCGAATTATATGAGAGAGAGATTTGACTGCTATACGGATGAAGAGGTTCGTATCATGAATGATCTATTTAAGAAGATGACATAATTTATCAGCACAGGAAGCCAAAAAAGATAAGTAGGGATGTATATTCTATTTATCTTTTTTGGCTTCGCTTTGTTATGGTTGTTTCATAAACAGACTTCGTAAGCTTTTAACCCATGTACGTTCTTTCGCTGCAGCTACCGATCGTTTTGCTACTTGGAGCTCACGAATAATACGCATAAGTTGATCATCTCTTTTGTGAGAGTGTTTTGTTATCGTTTCTTCTATTGTAAGCAATCTATTGTCTTGACGCTTATGCTCATCTAACAGAAAATGATTTAGCTGAATAATTTCATTGTTTTGCTCTGCAATTTGGTTCATCTTGTGTAAAAATTCTTCCATTTTTTTTGCTTGCTCTTTCATTGTGATGCTCATATCGTGGGGAATTGGTGTAAGGGGCTTTGGAATGGCTTCTTCTAATAATTGTGCGACTAGTTCGTCAAGCTCAATTAGTGTTTCGCGTTGCTCGCGATGTATCTTCTGTAATAAGCGTACATCTTTCATTGTGTAGCAACGTTGTCCATTTGTGTTTTTTCGAATTTGGTAGCCTTGCATTTCAAGTATTCGACTGTATTCACGAATAAGAGTACTATCGATACCTATTTTTCTGGAAACATGACTAGTAGAGTAATTTCCTTCCATTGGCAGAACCTCCTGTATATAGCTTCATGCTATACACAATTCCATAAGGAGAGGAGAATTCCTTTAAGGGATTTTGTCGTATGTTGAAAATGTTTCAACATACGACATCGATGTACTACTATAGAACAATCGTATCTCTTGTCATTTGCTAATTCTTTCGTTAAGATAGTTTTCTGGGAAAATATTCTACAGAGGTATTGTGTGTAGAGGAAAGTTAGTAACCAATAGTATTACCATTCTATATTTCAAGATACAGCGACAGAGAAGTGGATGTTGAAGGGTGGGAAGAGAAGATTGTCACCATGCATAATAACAACTACGAACACCTATTATGTTATGACAATAGATTAATATGACGAAAAGTATAAAAATAAAAATAATATCTATCCTAGCATATACGCTTTTTGTATATGGATGGATTTTCTTTATTGATAACGATTTATATATGTGGACGGTAAGTATTGATTCACTTTGTATGATTGGCTCATTCGTTTGTACATTAGCTATATATAAGCGTTTGAAGACACATCAGTTGCAAAATGATTATTTTTGGCGGTTAGTTGGCATTATGGCATTTGGTATTACGATGGAGTTTGGACTAGAAACGATTTTCTCACTGCTATCCGTCGAGCATTTTCGTGTAATCCCATATATTTTATATATGTGTGTGTATGCATATATTATTTTGTGGATTAATTTCGATCAGCATGAGAAGAAACAGATGGTTCGCTTCATGTTAGATATTCTCGTTGTCTTTGTAACGGTATTTGCATTAGGTTACCAATTTTTCATTCATCCTTTATTAGATCAAGGTAAGATACATAAAGTGGATATAATTGGTGTTATTTACTTATTGTTAGATATTGGAATGTTATGTGCAATATTTGCTTGTTTCGTCCTAAAAATTTATAAAAAGCTTAGTCGTAATATTGTGCTACTATTAACAACTGCGTTTGTATTGCAATTGACGATGAATGGTATGAATATGTATGTTTTCTTTTTCCATGGCAAAAACATTTGGCACTATGTGAGTCCCGTTATCATGATAACAGGGATGCTATTGCTCCTTTGTGTAGAAATTCATATACAGGATGGGAAAAAGGGACAAGTTCAGTTGTTCTCATATGAACGTATTCAAAAAATGGAGTATATTTACTCTTATATTTTCTACTTCTTATGTAGTATTACTTTATTTGTTGCGTTTTTACATACAGGTGAGAAGTTAACAGTTAGTTCAATTAGTTTCGGTGTCGTCTTAATGATTATGTTAATGCGACAAATGTTAATCGTCATTGAAAAAGAAGAATTACTTCAAAATGTTCATCAAATGAACGGCGAGCTTCAAGAATTAGTACAAGAACGAACAAACAGATTAGAAGTAAGTGAAAATAGGGATAAATCATTGTTCCAAAACTATCCGAATCCTACTTTTTATTTAGATGTAAAAGGGAATATATTACAGAGGAACAAAGCGGCAGAAGAAATTACATCGAAAAAAATGAACAATATTAACGAGTTTATTGCAGAGAAGATGATGTTCCAAAATGAAGAGGATATTAATAATATTAACAATAAAATATTGAGTGGTTCACTGACGACCTTTGACTTTTCGATGTATGACAGTGAACTTCAGATTACTCGTTATTTCTCCATTACGTCTATTCCAATCCGTATTAAAAGGAAGTTAAAGGGGATGTACGTTATTTTGAAAGAAATAACGCAAACGATTGTTCAAGAGAAACAAATTTATGAGTTGGCTCATTATGACACGTTAACGAAATTAGCAAATAGACGTACGTTCGATGAAAAGTTAGCGGCGCACATTCGATTAGCAAATGAAGATGAGCATTCCGTAGCAGTGATGTTTATTGATTTAGACCGTTTCAAAATTGTTAATGATACACTGGGCCATCATGTTGGAGATGAATTGTTGAAAGAAGTAGCAAAACGCCTTCTATTAGCAGTGGATTCAAGTGCATTAGTTGCTAGGCTTGGTGGAGATGAATTTACAGTTCTCTTCTATAACTTTGAAGAAGAGGCGGATTTAGCAAGGATTTCAAAAAATATTTTAGCTGTATTTGAAAATCCAGTTATTATTCAACAGCAAGTGCTTAAAGTCACACTTAGCATAGGTGTTGCCATTCATGAGAAGGGAATGGACGGTGCGACATTAATGAAAAATGCTGATTCTGCGATGTATTATGTAAAAGCAAAGGGAAAGAACAATTATCAAATTTATGATGAATCGATTGCGTATCACTATCAACGTCAATTTAAAATTGAGAAAGATTTATATAAAGCAATTGAACATAACCAATTGACCCTGTATTATCAGCCGCAATATTGTATGAGAAAGAAGACATTTGTAGGGCTTGAAGCGCTAGTACGTTGGAAACATCCATCACTTGGCATTATATCCCCAGCCGATTTCATTCCAATTGCGGAAGAAACAGGTTTAATTGTGAACATGGGTGAGTGGATTATTAGAGAGTCTTGTAAGAGGATGAAAGAGTTGTTGAATAAGGGTTATAAAGTAACGAAGATGTGCGTTAACATTTCAAAGAAGCAATTAGAGAAAGAGGGCTTTGTGGAGAGGATAGCTACGATTTTTGAAGAAATAGGAATTGCTCCAACCTACATAGAATTTGAACTGACCGAGAGTATTTTATTAATTAGAGATAATGAGCTTCTCCAGAGGATGGAGAAATTAAAAAATCTCGGTATTAGTATTGCTATCGATGATTTTGGAACAGGCTATTCTTCGTTAAGTTACTTACCGAACTTTTCTTTCGATACGCTAAAGCTAGCACGCGAAATGATTGAAGGAATTGAAGAGAATGAGAAGCGTGCGACAGTTGTTGAAGCTGTATTAGATTTAGCACACTTGTTAGGATGTAAAACAATTGTCGAAGGGATAGAAACGGAAAGTCAGGCTACATATTTTCAAGACAAATGCCACTATATGCAAGGATATTATTTAAGTAAACCATTGCCACCAGAAGCAGTAGAAACATTTTTGGAAGAGTGTCATTTTGCTGTGAAGTAATGTATAAAGATAACAAAAAGAGGTGTACAACGTGAATGACTTAGCGTTGTATACCTCTTTTTTCATTATACGCACATATTTTGGAAATAATGATAAGTAGTGTGGGAAGGAGGGGGCATCGTGGTGAATATGCTCTGTATGTTGCTATTAATAACATGTATATTCCTTATTCATAAACGCTTAAAAAAAGAAAATGTGTACGTAGCTGATTTTGGAGGATTCGTAAGAATTATCTCACTGGGAATTATCGCAGCATTGACAGTTGAATTTCTTTTCTTACGTTTTGCTACTGATTATTTAAGAGTTATTTCATACATTTTATATAGTTGTTTATTTATAGTATTCGTTGTTCTTTTCATTCGTAAGATAATTATTGTGACGGAGAAGGAAGAGTTGATGCAATATACTTACGAAATGAATGAGCAATTTGAAGACCTTCTGTATGAACGAACGAAGGAGTGGAGAAGAAACGAGCATAACGACTACTCTTTCTTTCAGTATTTTCCAAATCCAATCGTTTATATCGATGTGGATGGGAATATTTTAAAGAGGAATAGTGCAGCAGAAAAAATGATTTTTGGTGACATGAAGCATATAAAAGAACTTCCTTTACATAAAGATTTTTTGCAAGGAGATAAGAAAGTTCAAGATCTTATTGAGAATGTGTTAAAAGGAGAACGTAGGAAATTTGATTTCTCTGTATATGACGTAGAGTTACGTACGACGAGATATTTCGAGGTTACCTCGATTCCCGTTCATATCCAAGCCAAATTAGATAGCATGTACGTGATGTTGAAAGAAACGACGAAAGCAATGGAACAAGAGAAACAAATTTATGAGTTAGCACATTATGACCCCTTGACGAAGCTGGCAAATAGACGAACATTTGATAAACAGTTAACAACACACCTTACATTAGCAGATGAAAAAGACCGGAATGTAGCGGTTATGTTTATTGATGTAGATCGTTTCAAAATGGTGAATGATACACTAGGTCATGATGTTGGAGATGAGTTATTGAAGGAAGTGTCGAGACGATTAGTAGTAGCAGTTACTTCAACAACATTGGTTGCTAGGCTTGGTGGGGATGAATTTACAATTTTGTTTTATGATTTTATGAACGAGAAAGAATTAATCAAAATGTCGGAAATAATTTTGGCGACATTTGATAAGCCAGTCATTTTGCAGGAACACGTGTTGAAAGTGACATTAAGTATAGGCATTGCTATTTATGAGAAAGGAATGGACAGTGCGACGTTAATGAAAAATGCCGATTCGGCGATGTATTATGTAAAAGCAAAAGGAAAGAACCACTATCAAATTTTTAATGAAGCAATTGCTCGACACTATCAATGCCAATTCACGATAGAGAAAGATTTATACAATGCTATTGAACATAATGAGTTGATACTATCTTATCAGCCATTATTTTCTTCAAGGCAATCTGCTTTTAGTTGTTTAGAAGCGTTCGTTTGTTGGAAACATCCATCGCTTGGTATTGTCTCATCTGCTGAGTTTATTCCGATTGCAGAAGAAACAGGTTTAATTGTGCCGATAGGGGAATGGGTTATTCGGGAGGCATGTAAGAAAATGAGAGACTTGCTTTCAAAAGGGTATCCTTTAATGAAAATGTTTGTGAGTATCTCACAAAAGCAATTAGAAAAAGACGATTTCTTAGAGAAGGTACAATCTATTCTTTCAGAAGTGAATATAGCAGCTACATATATAGAATTTGTAGTGATGGAGAGTACATTAGTTGCGAGGGAAGGCGCTTTGAAACATAAAATAGAAGCTCTTCGTCATCTCGGGATATGTATTACGATTGCTAATTTTGGGACGGGACATTCATCGTTAAGTTATTTACCGAACTTTTCGTTCGATACACTGAAGTTAGCTCGTGAACTTACTGAAGGAATGGAGGAGAATGATAAGCGTGCAACAGTTGTTGAAGCTGTATTGGAATTAGCATACTTGTTAGGATGTAAAACAATTGTTGAAGGAATAGAATCGGAGAATCAAGTAGAATATTTTCAACATAAATGTCATTACATGCAAGGTGAGTATTTAAGCAAACGATTATCATTAGAAGAAATAGAACGCTTTTTGCACGAACAATAAAACAAAAGATCCCCTGAGCAAAGGGGATCTTACATAATTCAGTCTATTCAGGTAAAGAGTAGTCTAGGTTTGTACGAATGAACGTGGAAGATGGTTTTTAATTTCACATAACATATAAGCTGCGAAATCCATTAATTCTTGTTGATGTAACTCGTTGTTTGTTATGGTTCCTTTGTACGCATGTAAACAGTGCTGAATTAATGGATAATACTTTGATAGTAGCATATTCAATCCCCATTCTCCTCCTTCTTTCTTAGAAGATACAACACCTTCTCGTAGGAAGAAGAGTACACGACATAGATTTAGTGTGAAGTACGTTGGTGATTGGATAATTTCTTTATACGCATTTTCCACATCAAAGAGAATAGATTGGATGTACAATTCTCTATTGATAGGAAGGAACACATTTTTAATTGCTTTTCCATATAACGTAACACCGCGATGATAGGTAACCATGACATGGGCTGCTAAGTCGACGTCATTAAATCCTCCACATATGTATGTTTCATCTGTTCGATACTTTTCCCGATGAAAATCAGAATAATGAAGTTCAAATGGTGTCGGATAGACGAAATTAGTAAGCGTAGACTGGAGTAGTATGCTGAACTCCATTCCACGCTTATTAGGCATTTTGTCGTGAAGTTCTAGCACTTGTTGAATAACACGTTTATTTGTTTCTAAGGATAGTTTTTCTTGCACAATGATTAACAAGTCAATATCACTTGTTTCTTCATGGAAGCAGCCCATTGCTAATGATCCATGTAAGTAAACGCCAATTAGGTTATTACCTATTTCTTCTGTAACTATGTCTACAAACTTTTCTACATAATAGTTCGTATCCAATGATAACAACTCCTATATTTATTTCGTGCGTACTGCGTCTTTTGGTAATAAGAACGTTAATAAGCCAAGTAGTGGTAAGAAACCAATTGCACTCATAACGGTAAATAAGCCACTCATATCAATTACTCCTCCGAGTAACACAGCCCCGATTGCACCTAAGCCAAACGCAAGTCCTGTAATTAAGCCAGATACTGTACCGACTTTTCCAGGGAATAAATATTGCCCATAAATAACGGTAATGGAGAAGCTAGATGAAAAGACGAATCCGATAATAAGCAAGAAGATGGATGCGATTACTAGTGGGACGTGCGGAAGCAAAATGGAAAATGGTGCTGTAATAATGAATGATAATATCATTACACGTCGCATGCCAAAGCGATCTGCTAACGGTCCACCGAAGAATGTTCCTAATGCCCCTGCAATTAAAAATAAAAATAAATAAAGTTGTGCATCTCCGAGCGATAAGGCGTATTGATCCATTAAGAAAAATTGATAGTATGTGCCGATGCCTGAACCATACCAAGAGCGAGCAAACACTAAGAAAATTAAAATAGAAATAAGGAAAATTGATTTCTTTTGTGTATTTGGATTAGTAGTTACTTGGCGTTTGCTCATTTGCTGAACAGTTGGTAATACGTCTTTGTACCATTTCGCAACGTACGTGAGAACACAGAAACCAATTAATGCAACAAGTGTGAACCAAATAGAACCGAATTGACCAAGTGGAATGAAGATAAGCAATGTCATTGCCGGTGCAAGGGCACTTCCTGTATTTCCCCCTACTTGAAAAATAGATTGTGCTAGTCCTTTGCGCGTACCTGCTGCCATATGTGCTACTTTCGATGATTCTGGATGGAAAATAGCCGAGCCCATTCCAATTAAAATCACAGAGAGGAGAACGACTCCGTATGTCGGCGCAAAGGCTAACGCAAGCATACCGAGTAAGGAGCAAAGCATCGCAATCGGTAGTAAATAAGGTTTTGGTTTTTTATCCGAATAGAAGCCGACAACTGGTTGTAAGACAGAAGAAGTCATGTTGAGGACGAAGGCAATCCATCCGATTTGTGTGTACGATAGCTGCAATGATTCTTTCATAATTGGAAAAATAGCGGGAATAACTGCTTGCATCGTATCGTTGAATAAGTGACATAAACTAATCGCAAATAAAATAGGGAATACCGTCTTTCGTGCGGTAATCGCTTGAATATTTGCTGACGTACTGGCCATAAAAAGACCCCTTTCCATTATTGTTGTCTTTCATTCTAGCACGACAACGAAAAGGGAAATAACAATTAGCTTGTGATTTGCTGAGCGATACGTATTCACCTTTTTTTCGGAAAAATCAAACTAATAATTTCACCAAACAATGGAAATTATGGTAAAATGATAGTAATTCGATAATCATAGAAATATAGAAATAAAGAAGGTGAAAAGCATGCAAGAAATATTCAAAGCACTTGCCGATCCATCACGTCGAGAGATTATTTTCCTTTTAATGGAGAAAGAACACGCTGTGAAAGAGATGAGTGAGAAGTTAAATATCCCGATGTCAACACTCAGTCATCACCTAGATATTCTGTATAATAGTGGTCTCGTGACAAAGCGAAAGAAAGGAACATTTATCATTTATGCTCCAGCTCTTTCCGTTCTGGATGAACTTGTCACATACGTCGTAAAATCATTCAAAAAAAAGGAAGTGACGGTGATGGATAATGAGTAAGCCGTATCGTATTCGAGATGAATGGAAGCAAACGTGGGTGCACATTACCATCCTCTGTATGAGTAGTTACGGAGCAATTCTTGTCCTGTTACGTGACCGCTTACCAGAACAAATTGCTATTCATTGGGGGCCGGATGATGTTGCTGATGGCTTTGCAGGATTTTGGGAAGGGTTAGTGTTATTTCCGTATGGATTCATGGTTCTCATGTTTTTAACGGTGTTGGTTGTCCCTAAGTTTGCAAAGAAAGGTCAGCTTAGTCCAAACAATTTAAAATCGTTACGACTTATAGCTAGTATTATGTCGCTAACAAATTTATTATTATTCTCCTACGTCGCGTTAAAAAATGCGGGTGGTATTGAGATGCAACCATCCAGCCTTGTGCTACTTATCGTTGGAAGTACAACACTTATCGGTGGAATCATTTTTCCGAAATTATCTCCGAATCCATACATCGGTATTCGTACGAAAGCATTGTTAGAAGATGAAGAGTTGTGGCGTAAAGTACATCGACTAAGTGCACCTATTTGGATAGGATTTGGGTTAATTGCAATTGTGGTAGCGCTTACTATTCCGTTGGCGCCAGCTGCACAATTAGTAATCTTGCTAGGGCCACTTGTAGTAACGGGAGTATTAATTCAAATTGTGAAGAAGAGAAGAACATGAACAAAACGCCGCTCACGTTCGTAGAGAAAAAAGCATTCATTACATTCTCAAGTATTATTACTATTTGTGGGGGATAATGGCAGTAAGATTCTTTGTAAACGAGTTCAATAGTTTCGTAGAAATTATAGAAGAGAATCGAGAACATCAGTAAAAGAATGGAAGATTAATGTTCCACGTAATTGCATGTGAAATTGTTTTGCATTTCTTTTTACATACGTTCATAAATACCGAAATGCTGAAAGGAAATAAGGCGATATCTAATGGAGTTCCGCCATACGTATTCATTGGTATGTTATTATTCTTCATCATTTGTAGCTTTCGTTTGAAATAAAATATAGAGAAGGGGGAGAAAGAAGTGAACAAACTACCACTTACTATAGCTGAAAAAATTGTTGTTGGCCTATCGATTGCATTAATCATTGGACTATTTGGATATGTAGGATATTCTTATCCATCTTTACCAGATACAATCCCGACTCACTATGATGTTTACGGTATAGCAGATAATTTTGGATCAAAAGGTTGGATATGGTTCGTACCTTGTATCATGCTTGCCATTTTCATCATGTTCGTCTTAATTGCACGTTTTGGGAAAACCTTTAATGCTCCTGTTGAAGTGACGGAGGAAAATAAGGAGCGATTATACTTGAATGGTCGTCTTCTTATTTACATGATGGCATTTGAAACAGTTGTTTTCTTTTGGTGGAACGAATTTACAGAGATACAAAGTATAAATGGAAATGGTGAAACGTTAGGAGCAGAATCTCTATTAGTTTTCGTAGGTATCTTCATCCTTACGATTATCTTTTTCGTTGTTCGAAGTCATCGTTTGAAATAGTCTTGCTGAGTAGTTGACGTAAGAATTATGCGACATATCAACCATATAACAGAACTGGTCTAATTAGTATACACACATCTACACGTTATCTTTTTCGCTCTATTGATATTTTTTCATCATAAGAAGTTTCTGTTTGAAATAATCACCAAGGGAGAGTGGACAGAAGATGAGAAAGATGGATTTAACGGTAGTAGAGAAGATTTTGATGACACTTTCATGTCTAGGAGTTGTATGGATGTTTTGGTATACGTTTTATATGTATCCATCTTTACCAGAAACGATACCAACGCATTATAACTTTCAAGGTGAGCCGGATGCTTACGGAGGTAAGGGGAATTTATGGTTTATTCCAATCGTTGCATGTTTCCTATTCGGATTGTTAACATTAATGGGTCGCTCCTCACATACTTTTCATTATCTTGTAGAATTGACAAATAAAAATCAAGAACACGTATACAAAAATGGTCGTCTTATGCTTCATGTTCTATCATTTGAGCTTATTACCTTTTTTGCATATGATACGTTTGCCATGCTAGAAGGTGCTACGGGAGACAGGTTATTTGAAGGAGGGTATGCTATCATCGTTCTCTTTATTGTTGTAGCTATAACACTTGTATTCTTTATGGTTCGCGCTATTCGTTTGAAAGAATGAGGGGGAGAGAAATTCATGAAGAAAGTACCGTTAAGCTTATTGGAGAAACTTTTAATTATGCTTTCTGGCTTAGGGATAATAGGGATGTTTGGCTATATGGTATATATGTACCCGTTGTTGCCAGAGACAATTCCTGTTCATTTCAATGCGTCAGGAGAGGCGGATGGGTTTGGTAGCAAGGGGAATCTATTTATATTACCATGTATCACGGCTGCTATATTTGTAGGCACAATGATAATAAGTCGCTTTCCGCATATGTTTAATCACCCTGTGAAAGTAACAGAAGAAAACAAAGAACGCCTATACAAAAATGGTCGTTTGATGCTTCATGTGATGAATGTTGAAATAGTACTTATTTTTGGTTATCTTGTATTTTCGACAATAGAAATTGTACAGGGGAATCAAGAATCGTTAGGAGCGCACTTCTTATGGATATTCCTCGGTCTAATAGGAGGATCGATAGCCTTTTTTATCATAAGAAGTTTTAGATTGAAGTAATCGTAATAAGAGACTTCAAACTTGATAAGTAAAGGAGCGAAGAAACATGACAAATCCACCTAAATCAACAGTAGAAAAAATATTATTTACCGCAAATAGTGTAGGAGTTATCGGAGCGCTCCTTTATGCTATTATCGCTTACTTTTCATTATCAGGTGAAATACCTACGCATTATAATTTTCAAGGTGAGCCAGACCAATTTGGAGACAAAGGATTCATCTTGTTTATCCCATGCATTGCACTATTTATTTTTCTTCTTTTTACAGGATTATCGCATTTTCCAGATGGGCTAACATATCCGAAAAATATGTCGGAAGAAGGAAAAGAGAAGATGTTTCGCTTTACTCGCTTGATGATGCAAGTATTAGCATTTGAAATTATTTCTTTCTTGTTGTACTTAACCGTAATGGACGTACAAATTGCACAAGATAACGCAAAAGGAATTGGAACATATACAGGATATTTGTTTATCGCTAGTGTCATTATCACTGTTATCGCCATAATGGTTACATGTAGAAAATTCAAATAAGCGTAGGGGAAGGGTGTAGAGTAGATGGTTAACGAAACGACAATGACGTGGATGTTAGTTGTGGCAGTATTCTCGTTCCTTGTACCAATCGTAGTACTCATTTTTCTAAAGAAAAAATATGATGCTTCTTTAAAAGTATTCTTTATTGGGATGCTGACGTTTTTCTTATTTGCGAGTGTGCTAGAAGGCTTCGTTCATAAAGTAGTGTTAGTTGATAATGAAGTAACGAAAGAGCTGTTTTCGAACCCGTGGTTATATATGGTATACGGTGGATTAATGGCAGGTATCTTTGAAGAAATTGGGCGGTATATGATGTTCAAATATACGCTTCGTGGGAGAGAAACATGGAAAGATGGTGTCACATTCGGGGCAGGGCATGGTGGCATCGAGATGATATTAATTACGGGGCTAGGCAGTATTACTTCTTACGTGTATGCGACGATGATTAATAACAATACATTTGATTCATTGATGACGACGTCCGAAATGATTGGACCGTTGCAAACAGTGAAGCAACAATTACTTGAAACAGAGTGGCATATGAGTGGGGTTGCGATAGTAGAGCGTACGATGGCATTGTTTCTTCAAATTGGATTATCTATTCTCGTTCTGTATGCGGTACGCTCTAAGAAATTCAAATATGTTCTATATGCAATTGGTGTTCATGCGATAATTAATTTCCCAGCAGCATTATATCAAAAAGGTGTCATTTCGAATATATGGATGTTGGAAGGGATTGTAACGTTAGTGGGCATCGCTTCGATTATATGGATTATAAAATCAAAGGCATTATTCAGAGGTGAGAATAATAAAATTTCTATCTAAACGAGGTATATTTGCGTGGATTGTGACGTGGGGGCTCGCGCTTTCCATGTTTGTTCTTCCTATTATTCTTTATACGGAAAATAGACCAACGGAAACAGATTTCTTCATTTCTTTATTTGTCTGTATTCCACTTGCAATTTTTTGCATCCTTGGATGGTTTGGTACGTATTACGTAGTGATGGACACGGAGTTGAAAGTATACGGTGGATTTATCCCAATGGGGAAAATTGATATTTCAACGATTACTTCTATTAGACGTACGAATAATCCACTAAGTGCCCCTGCCTTGTCATTTAAACGTTTAGAAATCACATATGGGAAGTGGGAGATGGCACTCGTGTCACCAGAAAATGAAACATACTTTGTACAGTTATTAAAAGAGAAAAATCCACATATTGTACTAGATGATAAATTGAGGTGAGGGAGATGAAGTTTCTAGCAAAATTAGGATGGTTCGTTTGTGTGCGTAACGGAGAGTGGTGACTCCTGCGGGAAAAGCGAGGAAAGTCAGACCCCGCAAGCCTTGCCCAGGAGGCTCGCTCTCGCCCGCGGAAAGTGTCCACTCGGAGTGTGGCGTATAGGTCAATCCTGCCTATTGGTTAAAAGATAAAAACTGAAAAATCGAATTTTTTGTAAAATAACATAATCGTTTGATAAGATGAAAAGCAGGAGGGGAATGTTATGGAAGAACTTGGCATATCCATGTTGCTTTTTTTAGTTGCAGTAGGAGTCTTGGCAGCATTCGTTGATGCAGTTGTTGGTGGGGGTGGGCTTATTGCGATTCCAGCGTTATTATTTGCGGGATTACCACCTGCAATGGTATTAGGTACGAATAAGTTAGCAGGAACGATGTGCTCTTTTACGAGTACAGTAGCGTTTATGAAATCAGGAAAGGTGAACAAGCGATTAGCGTTTGCGTTATTTCCGCTTGCATTCGTAGGCTCCTTATTCGGTGCTTACACCGTCCAACATATTTCTTCTGATTTTCTCAAACCATTAATGCTTGTTCTTTTAGTAGGGGTAACACTTTTTACTATTTTCAAAAAGAATTGGGGAGAGCAATCAACGTATAATGGTTTGTCGAAGCGTAAGTGGGTATTGTGTGGAGTTGTTGTCGTTGCAATTGGCTATTATGATGGTTTCTTCGGTCCTGGTACAGGATCATTTCTTATTTTTGCTTTCTTAACACTTGGATTAGACTTTGTAACAGCTGCAGGAAATGCGAAAGTATTAAACTTTGCAAGTAATATTTCTGGTCTGCTCATGTTTATGTATTTAGGTTCAGTAAATTATACATACGGTATTGTGATGGGATTAGCTATGATTGTCGGTGCACTAATTGGTTCGCACTTTGCGATGAAAAAAGGCGTGGGATACGTAAAAACCTTATTTATTGTCGTATCACTTTTATTAATTGGTAAAAATGCGTTAGATTACTTTGAGATTTTGTAAAGGCGTGTCGATACACGTCTTTTTCTATTTGGAGGAAACTATTGACAGATTATTCGTATAATGATGTATAATATGTTTAAACACTTAAACAGATGAAAGGAGTATGAAGATTGGATGCTAAAACATGTAATGACGAAGTAAGGGATGTCCTGCATCAACTACAGCCGAGTTTTCAAGCGTTAGGAGATCCTGTTCGTCAACAAATTGTGTCTCTTCTCATTGATAAAGAAAGTCTAAATGTGACGCAAATAGCAGAGCATATTCCAATGTCCCGTCCTACTGTCTCGCATCATTTGAAAATATTGCGCCAAGCTAGATTACTAGATGTACAGAAAAAAGGAACGGAAATGTATTATCGACTTGCTTTTGTAGAAGCAATTGGCTTGTTGAAAGAATTAGTGTTATTAGTAGAAAGTGAACATGGAGATATGTAGTTATATCTCTTTCTTTTTTGATTAATATGTTTAAATGTTTAAAAATATTAACGTTAACTAGGAGGATGAGTGATGGAGAAGAAAACAGTGTTAATTGTTGGAGGATACGGTGTTGTTGGAAGTCAAATTGCCCATATGTTGCATGAACGTTATCCGCAATTAGAATTTCTATTAGGAGGAAGAACAGCGAACAAAGAAGCACCTTTCATATCGGAGAGGGTGAAGTGTGTTGTTACAGATAATAAGAGTACAAATCCACTAGAGTTTATCGAAGAACCAATTGCCCTGGTCATTAATGCAGTAAATGATTCGTTAGACAATCTCTTGCGAGTGACACAAGAACAAGAAATTCCTCTTATTGATATTACTCGTTGGACAGAAAGAATGGAACACTCAATTGCGTGGTTAGAGAACAAAGAACTCCGTGCCCCAATAATTTTTTCTTCTGGCTGGATGGGAGGAACTGCTGCTCTTCTATCAAAACTGTTTGCACATAATCTTCAAGACGTTACGGTTAATATTCACGCTCTCTATTCTCTTCAAGATAAAGCAGGTCCTAATTCAATTGACTATATGAATCGTTTAACAACTCCATTTCATATCGCAAATAGAAAAGTATATCCGTTAAGTGATCCTCGCAAGGTGACGTTTGCAAATGGACATACAGCGAAATGTTATCGCATCGATACACCAGATCATCTTACTTTGCTACGCTTTCATACAATTACAGAAGCGAATTTCCGTATTACCTTTGACCATATCTTAATAAATTGGGGGCTTGTCGCACTTGTGAAGTCTAGAGTATGGAAGATGTTAAGCAACAAGGCACGCCAAAAGCTATTGTACAATCCAGGAGAAGGAGGTCCACATCGTCTTCTTATTGAACTAGATGGTGTGAATGAAAATGGGAAGAAAATAGGGCGAACGATTTCTGTAATAGATCCTCTTGGGCAGACACATTTAACGGCAGTTGGAGCAGTTGTGCAAGCGAAGTATTTACTAGAGAATGATATCCAGCCTCGTATATATTTTTCAGAAGATGTTGGATTATCGAAATCTACTATTTTACAAATCTATGATGAGTATGGTGTAACCATCAAATAGCAAATAGATGACGAGCTTCTAGTAAAGGAGCTCGTTTTTTCTATCTGTAATACTAGAATGAAAGAGAGCATGTTGTCATACATATGAAACAATAGGACGGTATAAAGGAGGAAATAATATGGGCTTTCTTTTTGTACAAGAGCATGCCCATCTGTACGGGCGATTAGTCGTTGCATTTATTTTTGGTGTTATCATTGGAATTGAACGGGCCAAACAAGGAAAGTTCGTTGGAGTGCGCACGCATGTATTAGTATGTTTAGGCTCGTGTTTAGTGATGGTTTTATCATTATTAAATGAAGGGCCGTACCGTGATCCAATGCGTCTAGCAGCTCAAGTAGTAAGTGGTATTACGTTCATCGGTGCGGGGGTGATATGGCGTGACCGTAACAATGTGAAGCACGGTTTGACGACAGCGGCGAATTTGTGGATTAGTTCGTGTCTTGGTTTAGTAATTGGTTACGGTCTATATGATATCGCAATTATTACGGGTGTATTAATGTTTATTACGATCCGTGTTTCCATGTATTTCGAGAAGAAGGGGATCGTTCCAGATAAGTCTACGTTAGGGAACGAAGAGGAGGAAGGCGATTAAGTGAAATAGGATACAAGCATCAGATTCTTCTTTCTACTACATACGGGTGTACAATGAAAGTATCTTCGAACAAAGGAAGTGTCTAGGATGAATAATAAGCAACGTATTGTTAGTCAGTTTGGACAAAATGCTCATAAGTATGTAACGAGTACGATTCATGCGAAGGGAAAAGACTTACCGTTACTAGTAGAAGTAGTGAAAGAGAACCGTCATGAACGATTGCTTGATATCGCTACAGGTGGAGGGCATGTTGTTCATACGTTAGCTCCTTTCTTCAACGAAGCGGTTGCCCTTGATTTAACGAAAGATATGCTCAAAAATGCTGAAGCTTTCATTCAAGAGAACGGACATGAGAATGTTTCATTTGTAGAAGGGGATGCGGAGAATTTACCGTTTGCGGATGCATCATTTGATACTGTTACGTGTCGGATTGCACCGCATCATTTTCCGCACGTGGATCGATTTGTTCACGAAGCATACCGTGTTGTCGAGAAAAATGGTTTATTTCTTTTAATCGATAACGTAGCTCCTGAGCGAGAAGAACTTGATGAATTTTATAACATAGTAGAGAAGCGACGAGATAGTAGTCACTTCCGAGCATGTAAGAAGACAGAATGGATTTCGATGATTGAGCGGACAGGGTTCCGGGTTGAATCCATTGTCACGTTCACGAAAACATTCCCATTCGAGTGGTGGTGTAGCATGACGAATCTACCTGAAGACGAGAAGAACGCATTGAATGAATATATGCTTTCTGCACCAGAAGCAATCCGCTCTTACTTCCAAGTAGAAATAGAAGATGGAAGTGTACAATCCTTTGATGCAGGAGCAATGTTTTTGGTGGCGAGGAAATAAAAATAGATGAATGTACTTTGTATGTAACTGGAGAGTCTATAATAGGCTCTCCTTTTTGAAGTTTGAGTTTATATGTGATGATGAATGATATAATAGATATTAGTGTAGAAAATCTTTAGAGAATCTTTAACTTTTCTTTCCTTCTATTTATCTTTTATATATATAATTGTTGGTACCAATTAATTTTCATTAGCAAAGGGACATAGAGTGGTTTTGGATGATACATTATGAGAAATAATATCGATATGGTAAGGATAAGTAAGAGGGAGGCATACGTATGGGGACGAGCATTTTAATTGTAGACGATGAGAAGGAGATTGGGCAGCTTATTTCCCTTTATTTACGAAATGAGGGATATACGATACATATGGCATTTGACGGGGAAGAAGCGTTAGAAATTGTTCATCGTGAACAGCCTACGATGATGATATTAGATATTATGATGCCTCGTATGGATGGAATGGAAGTATGTAAGTGTATAAGGGAATCTAGTGATATGCCAATCTTGATGCTAAGCGCAAAAGCAGAGGATATGGATAAAATAATGGGATTAATGACCGGCGCAGATGATTACATGATCAAGCCATTTAATCCGTTAGAGTTGGTTGCTAGGGTAAAAGCGTTACTAAGAAGATCTAATATGCAACGTGTATCTAATCCAGTAGTAGAAGATACGAGTATTTATATCAATTCTCTTGAAATCAATAAAAAGAATCATACAGTGACAGTTGATGGTAATCGTATCAAGTTAACATCGATTGAATTTGAGATTTTGTATTTATTAGCTTCGCATCCAGGACGTGTATTTAGTTCGGAGGAAATATTTGAGTTAGTGTGGAAAGATGTTGTTTGCGATTCGAATAAAACGGTGATGGTGCACATTAGTAATATTCGAGAAAAGTTAGAAAAAGCATTGAATGGTGAGAAGATTATTCATACCGTATGGGGGGTAGGATACAAAATTGAAAAATAACTTTTATCACGTTTTTCATCAAATTCCTACGTGGAAAAAATGCGTATATGTATTATTATCGATAATTTGTGCTATTGTGGCAGTGTATATACTTAAATTAATACTTGTCGGCTTCGCTGTTACATCTGTTACGTTCTATACGGTAACTACAGAAATTTCAGTAGCATATGGAAAGAGACATTTTGAGCGTCTTATTATGAATATCGAGTATGTATTATATTTCGTAGCATTCTGTCTCTTTATGGTAGTCTTTTATTTTAGGGAAAAAAGACAATACTTAAAAAAATATTTTCATCAGATTTTGGATGAAGTGAAATTTATCGATAATGTTAATCTTAATCATGAAATAAAGGTACTTCCTAATACGGAACTCGGCGAACTGGCGGAAGAAATCAATAGTATTGTGAAAAAATTGAAAGAATCCATTGAAGAGGAACGAAGAATTGAGCAAACAAAGAAAGATTTGATTACAAGTGTCTCGCATGATCTACGCACACCATTAACATCAATTATTGGATATATAAGTTTCATTCAGCAAGACAAGTATCGGGATGAAATAGAATTACGCTATTATATCGAAATTGTGCATGATAAAGTGTTACGCTTAAATCATTTAATGAATGATTTATTTGAGTATACTCGTTTTCAAAATAAGGGTATTAGCCTTAGCAAAGCTCCAATTAATATTACAGAGATGCTAAATCAATTAATCGTTCAATTCCGATTTGAAATAAAAGACGCCAATATGGAGTTTAGGCAATCCATCTACTCCTCTAAACTAATGGTGTTGGCAGACGGAGAAAAATTAGTAAGGGTATTTGAAAACTTAATTGTTAATGCAATTAAATATGGAAGTGACGGCTATTATCTTGATATTATAGCGTCCGAAGAGAATGGATTAGTCGAAATAGAATTCACAAATTACGGGAAAGAAATCCCTCCTTCTGATTTACATCATATATTTGATCGTTTCTACCGAGTTGAAAAATCTCGCTCTACAAATAGAGGTGGATCTGGACTTGGATTAGCTATCGCAAAGAGTATTATTGAGCTACATGAGGGAACCATTAGTGTATATAGTGATGTGGAAAGAACAACGTTCACAATTAAATTGAAATCAATGAAGGAAGAGACTTCTCGCTGAGAGGTTTCTTTTTTTGCTTTTCTTAAATACTCTTTAGAAAATCTTTAACTTTTCTTTCCTTTCCATTAAATAGTTTTGTTTACACTGTGTATACACAAGAAAATGGAGGGGTAGAAAATGAAAGTATATAAGAAATCTATTAGTTTGTTTGCTATTTTAATTCCTATATGTATTATTTTATTTTTTTTGGAGCCATATATTAAAGGAGCTCCTCTTCAAGCAGAAACGGCTATTTTAATGGATGCTAAGTCTGGAGAGATTCTTTATAGCAAAAATGAACATACTCCTCGTGCGCCTGCAAGTATGTCAAAAATGATGACGGAGTATATTGTACTTGAACAAATTCAACAAGGTAATCTGAAGTGGGACGAATTAGTTACAATTAGTAGGAATGCGTCACATACAGAAGGAGCAAGAATACCAGTTAAGGTTGGAGATCGACTTACCGTGAAAGATTTATTCCACGCGATGGTGTTGCCATCGGCTAATAACGCTACAGTTGCATTAGCTGAACACATTGCTAAAACGGAAGAGAATTTTACAGCAATGATGAATGCAAAGGCGAAGAAATTAAAGTTATCAAGCAAAACAAAATTTGTTAATTCGACAGGGTTAGCAAATGAATATGGGGAAGAAACAACAATGACCGCATTAGATGTAGCTACTTTGGCAAGGCAGTTACTAACGAATTTTCCAGATGTCGTGAACGTAACAAAACTTACTTCTTATAATATAAAATCACACGGGATTACGTTGAAAACAACGAATAAAATGTTAGATTCGTCGAATCAATCGTTATCTGTCCCTGGAATGGATGGCTTGAAAACTGGTTTTACAGATTCAGCGGGATATTGTTTTGCTGGCACGGCTATACAAGATGACAGAAGAGTGATATCTGTTGTAATGGGGACTAAAGATGATATAGAACGTTTTGAGGAAACAAAAAAATTATTCGCATATGGATTTAATCGTCCGAAGAAGTTGTAGTATATGTAATAAAAAGCAAGGTAGATTCCACTACCTTGCTTTTTGTTATTAATTCTCCGTCACTGTTTTTTGTACGGTTTGTTCTTGTGGTTGCTTCCCAGTGGATGCACGTGCTGTTCCCATGAAGGATACGGCAATTGCTGCGCATATAACTAGAACAAGTGACCATAAGAAGGTATCAGCAATCGAGCTAGATAGAACGTTAGTAATTTGTTCGAGAATAGGTGCTGGAATAGCTTCTCTTGCTTCAGAAGAGAGAAGTTCACGGCTACCGCCATCCATTCCCATTGGTGCACCACCTGATGATAGAGAACTTAATCCACTTGTAAGAAGATTCGTCTGTAATGTCCCGAAAATCGTAATACCAAGTGTCATACCGAGAGAACGGAAGAATGAGTTTGTTGATGTTGCTGTCCCACGTTGTGAGGCCGGTAATTCATGAACAGATGCCATACTCAGCAAGGAGAACGAGAAGCCTACGCCTACCCCAGTAAGAATCATGTATATCGTTAATAAGTGTTGCGGTGTTGTCGGTGTTAATGTGCTAAGGAAGTATATACCTATTGCAAAGAACATAACGGATACAGTCATTAAGCTACGGAAGCTTACTTTCGAAGCAAGAATTCCTCCTGCGGAACTTCCTACAACAGAACCGAGCATCATTGGCATTAAGACAAGTCCTGCGCTCGTTGCGGCACCACCATGTACTCCTTGCATATACATCGGAATGTACACTGCTGGAATGATAAATGCTGCTCCATAGAAGAAAGCGATAGCCTGGCTCGCAGCGAAGATAGGGCGCTTGAATAAACTAAAGGAAATGATTGGATCGGTAGCTTTTGTTTCTACATACAAGAATAATAGGAAAAACACACCGAATATAACGAATAAGCTAATTAACTGCCAAGAGTCCCATGCGTATTCTTTGCCACCAAGCTCTAATGCAAACATTAAGCTAACGACGGCGATGACGAGTGTACTAGCACCATACCAATCAATTTTTTGTTTTTTAAATGTAAGCGACTCTTTATAGAAGCGAGTAACGAAGAATAAAGATAAGATACCAAGTGGAATGTTAATGTAGAAAATCCATTGCCAACTAATATACTCCGTAATATAAGCTCCAAGTAGTGGACCTGATACACTTGAAATACCAAATACAGCTCCAAATAATCCTGTCATTTTCCCGCGTTTCTCAGGTGGGAATAGGTCGAAGATAATTGTGAAGGCAATTGGCATTAATGCTCCGCCCCCAATACCTTGAATTGCACGATAAATACTCAGTGATACAATACTATCTGCTAATCCACATAACATACTTCCAAGTAAAAAGATAAGTAATCCGAATACGTAAAACTTTTTACGGCCATACATATCAGATAGTTTTCCGAAGATAGGCATACCAGCCATCGTGGTAACCATATAGGCAGCAGTAACCCATGCGTATTGTTCAATTCCGCCAAGCTCAGATACAATTGTTGGCATTGCGGCTGCGACAATTGTGTTGTCCATTGCCCCCATTAAAATACCAAGCAACAAACCAGCTACGACAAGTGGGATTTTACTTTCTTTCGATACCATTGCGACAACTCCTTTCATATATAGGTTAAAATGTATATATTCATTATAAGCTAGTTTCCTTCATCATACGTAGCTAGTTTTAGAGAAATTTCGCGCGATGTTCAAAGGATTTTTGAAAGAAAAAGGCGAATAATGTTTCATAGAGAAAAGAGAGAGTAGGATGAAAAAGATGAAAAAAGCATTAATAAACATAGATTATACGATTGATTTCGTTGCGGAGAAAGGTGCATTAACGTGTGGTGAGCCGGGACAACGTATTGAAGAAGAGGTTGTACGCGTAACAGAACAATTTGTCGAGGCAGGGGATTTCGTTGTGTTCGCAATCGACAAACATGTAGAAGGAGATACACATCATCCAGAATCAATGTTGTTTCCTCCACACAACATTGCAGGTACAGAAGGAAGAGAGTTATATGGGAAGCTAGAAGTACTGTATCAACAAACGAAACAGAAAAGCAATGTATATTACATGGATAAAACGAGATATAGTGCCTTTGCTGGAACAGATTTAGAAATGAAGTTGCGTGAACGTGGTATTACAGAAGTACATCTCATTGGTGTATGCACAGATATATGTGTTCTCCACACTGCTGTTGATGCATACAATAAAGGATTCAATATTGTTGTATACCAAGAGGCAGTAGCGTCTTTTAATCAAGCAGGACATGAATGGGCATTGTCACACTTCCGTTCATGCTTGAATGCAGAAGTTAATTAATACATAAGGGGATAGAAAGTCGAATTCGCTGCAAGACGAAAATGAGAGGAGTGTAAGTAGATGGATATTGTCAAATTTCTAAAAGAACGTGTTACGTTGTTTAGCCCAGGACTAGATAGATGTATGAACGGAGAGAATGTAACAGTTGGAGGGATTGTTACAAGTATTTTAGATATTGGCTCGCTCTTACCACTTACGGAAGATGGCAAGGAACAAGAGGGTGTCTATATTTGTCTGGATGACCGGCTTGGTAGTATAACAGTTGTACTCTCCACAGAATCATTTCGTCTTTTGCAGTCGATTACTCCTATTAAACAAGGCTCTCTTTTATTAGTAGAGGGTAATGTTCATCTTCTTAATACGTCTCATACATGGTTGGAAGAAGATGGTTCAGAAGTTCGTGTGGACAATGTCATAGAGAAGACAAAGTATATCGTTTGTACGAGCATTCAGCTATGTTCGGATGACGAGAGAGAAATACAAAAATTTTGAAAAACCTTTTATTTTTGGATATTTCATTTTAATATAATAGAGAGATTATTTATACGATAAGGAGAGCAGCATGGTAGAGGGGAAAAATGAAGAAAGAACTATCAACCATACGGAAGATAATGATCAAGAAGTAGTACAGCACGAAGTAGAAAGTGTCCCGAATGTAGCAACAGAAGAGGAAATAGAAGCAAAAAAAGCACACCTTCACGAAGAAGAACGCCAAAGACATAAAGATATACTATTGTTCGTCGATCGTAATCCATTATACTATGAACGAAAATGGGGAGTGAAAGAGGATCCAAGTAAAGGGATTAGCTGGAACTTTGCAGCGTTCTTCTTAACGGCATATTGGTTCGCGTATCGTAAAATGTATAGATGGATGTTTGCTGTTGTAGGATTATACATTCTATTAGAGGCTAGCTTGTTTGGATTAGCTATCGTTACGGAATTAAGTTTGAAAGTAAATTTAGCAATGAGTATTGTTATAACGATAGCAATAAGTGTACTTACTGGATTGTATGGAAATACATTGTATTATAGACATGTCCAGCAGAAAGTGAAGAAAATAGAACAATACTCATCATTTACATCTGATATGAAGCCGTTCTTATTAGCGAGAACAGGTGGAGTTAATAAATGGGCAATTGTTGGAGTAGCATCCATGTATATTGTTGTATTCGGTGGAGTTGCTATGTATCTAGGAGCGACTGAATATGAGAATACTGTTGTTTACGATGTTCAAACATCTGATATTGGGATAGAGTTAGAGAATATGTATTCAAATGTTCAGTGGGAATACAAAAATAGTATGAATTGGGATGAAGATTTAGTTGTTTTCTCAGGTGTGAATCGACAAAATAATGAACGTGTTGAAATCACTTTTTCTTATATAACGGTATCATTGGACGAGTATGAATTATCTATTGGAGAGATTGCAGTCAATGACCGCTTGTTATCTGGCTTTGAAGTAGACGAATTTATGCGCTGGATTCTAGGTGACAATTGGATGGAAGAAGATTTATTCAAAGATAAAAGCACACCAGCTACTATTATGTAAAGAATAGTAGCCGTGATGTTGTTTTCTTAAAACAGCATCACGGTTTTTTTTCGTTGTTTTAGTCAATACTTGTTCATAGTAATATTCTGAATAATTTTGATATAATAACAAGATAAGTTAGATGGTAGGAGGAATGAAGATGGAATCTATTTGGTTCTATGTGATGATAGTAGCAGGAGTATTTCTATTTCTTGCTAGTATGTGGAACGTATTTATTTTACGAAAGCAACGAAGGCATGAGATACACGGAGATTTCGGAGAGCGTATTGCATCATTTTCTAGTTCACGGTCGGCAAAGTTTGGAATGATTGGTGCACAAGTTGTCTTAGTTATCCTTTTATATACACTTGTGAGTCGTATGAACAAATCACAAGTTGCGTTGGAAAAGGCGACGAATGCAGATATTCGTGCGATATTAGAACAGACAATAACGATGGATATAGGAATGATTGTTTTAGTTGTCGGTATCTGCTTCTTGTATGGGACAAAAGTAGTTCGAGCATTTAAGACAGTTACGATTTATGAGAAAGGCATTATTAATAGAGGGGCTTTTTCTTCTTTCTATGCAATTGGTAATATAAAAGGCGATGCGTATAGTGTATATATGCATTTTCCAGAAGCACGCCTGAAGAAACAAATGCCGGTTAGCATCAGTTCTAAAGAGGCGAAGGGGTTTTTAGAAAAGGCAACGAGTGCAAAGCAAATGTTTGAGAAAAGCAAGAAAAACAAATAAGAAAGCAGCCAGCTGGCTGCTTTCTTATTTGTTTTATTTTTCTAACAGTACTTCTAAGCGATTTACTTGTGTAGCAACTGTATCAAGTGTAGCAACAGAAGTTTCATTGCGACGATTTTCTTCTTCGACACTTGCTAGTACTTCTTCCGTTGCAGCAGATGTTTGTTGAATGACGCTAGATGCATGCGTTACGTCTTGGACAATATCAGATGTTCTTCGTTGGAAATTCTCTTGATGTTGTGCGATTTCTGCCATCAATCGATTAATCGTTTGAATAAATGAACCAAGGTTGTTCACGTTGGCTAATACGTTCGTTAACATTTCGTTACACTCTTCTTGTACACGTTCGCTATTCTTCGTTTGTTCTTCTACTTTACTTGTTTGGTTCGCAAATTCTTTCAAGATACTTTGAATGCGACTTGCTGAACGATTGGATTCATCAGCAAGCTTTAGTACTTCATTTGCTACCACTGCGAAGCCTTTTCCGTGCTCCCCTGCACGAGCTGCTTCAATATTTGCATTTAAGGCAAGTAAGCTCGTTTGTTTTGAGATGTTTGTAATAATATCAACAATTTCATTAATTTTCTTTGAGTGTTCTTGTATTTCTTTAAATGTATGAGCAGATTGTGACATAATATCATTTAACCTTCCCATATTTTTCTCAAAGTTATGTAATGTGTCAACGCTTACTTTTGAAGCCTCCAGACTTTCATCAACATTTGCGGAGGCATTATGTATTTGTGAAATAATCTGTGCCATGTTTGTTTCCATATTGTTTAATACTTCTACAGAGCGAGACATCATTTCAGCTTGTGATTGTGTACCGCTTGCGACTTCTTGGAATGCACTATTAATTTCGTACATTGATGCGCTTGATGTTGTAATGTTTAGCTTTAAGTGACCGAAATGTTGGTTGAGTGTCATAACCGTTTCTTCGATTAACTTCTGTGATGCTTCTAGTTCTTCCGCTTTTTTCATGACTGCTTCTTTTTCATTATTTAAATGTGCAAGTAAGTTCTTTCCAATCTTTGTTACTCCCCACATTGCTGTTGTAATCATTAACTGTAAGACTGCGAAGTTCACAGCTTCTGTACCATCTGTATAAGCGAAAAATTGCTCTGGCCAGTTAAGGCAAAGGATGAATGCTAGAATACTAGAAAATCCACCAAGCATAAATGTTAGACGACCATTTAAATAAATAAGTGAAATCGCGATCGTAAAGTACACCATATGGAACATCGCTGGTGTTTCATTAAATGTTTGAATCATGATATACGACATAAGGAGCGTTAAGAATGTCATGATGTACTTATAAATATGTACGGCTTTAGGGACGAATTGTAGGGCAAATCCAGCCCCAAAGACAGAGAGGCCGCAAAGCCAAAATGGTAATGCTGTCATTGTAAATGCATATCCGTAATAGCTAATAGCAGCTACTCCGAGCATAAAACTACAAATACAAATAAATAATAGTAGATTATTCTTCTGTGACTCCTGATCTAAATTTGTAAAGCATTTTTGGCGTAACCAGTTCATTAATAAGTCCCTTCCTTAAATCAAATTTTATTTTGGGAGAAAAATATACACTTCAACAAGTTAAATGGTATATTTTGTTTTTTTCTATAGAACAATATTTTACCATATATATGTTGATAAGGCTTGTATTTGCTTTCCCATATAATTTCATCGGCATAATAAGCAGCTATTTCAATTGTTTTGACTTGAAAACATTTTTATGTGACGAAAATGTAAGGAAGATGTAAGGAGAAGAAATAGTTTCATTAATGTTTTTTAAGCATAATAGCAATAGTGATTGTAATTGGAGGTATTATTAAGATGAAACGTATATTAGGATTATTTGCTGTACTTATGATGTTCGTTATTGTAACAAGTGGATGTGGTCAAATGATGGACCGTGTGAATCCGTTTATTGATATGGATGAGTATTATGTATTGTTAAAAGAGGATGGGAAGAAGCTTGACGAAAAACAATGGGAGTACGAGTTAACGGGCTATAATAAAGATGGAGACAAACAAGAGTTTGTGTTATTAACATCACGTGATTTACGAAAAGACGCGTATTTAAAAGTATTCGTGAAGGGCAGAAATGGTAAATCATTTGTCGAAGTACAAGAGAATGAAGTGCCGGAAAAAGCATTAGCCATAATTAAGAAATAATGAAACGAAGAAGCTACCTTGAATGAAAAGGTAGCTTCGTTTTTTAATAATCTGTTTTTAGCTCACCAGTTTTGTATTTGTTGCCTGGAAAAAATCGTAGTAAGTCACTATAAATAATATTGTCGGAGTACTCGAGTTCGGCTTTCGATTGATGAATATACGGTGTACAACTCCCCATCTCTGTTTCTTCTCCTGTCTTTTTGTCATAGCATACACCTTTCGTATAGATGAGGTCTTTCGTGATGAAGCTATCGTCACGGAGAATGATGAATTCCTCGCGCTTCTTCGCGAATAGTTGTTGTCCGAAATGAAAATCTTTGTTGCTGCTGATGCCAAGTAAATGAAGAATAGTCGGCTTCACATCAATTTCCCCGCTTACAGTTGGAATAACCTTTCCTTTTTTTTCCGGGATATGAACGAAGAGAGGAACTCGTTGTAATTGAATATGGTCAAATGGTGTAATCGATTCTTTATCTAAGTATGCTGCCATTGCTTTATTGTGATTTTCTGAAATCCCGTAATGATCGCCGTATAAAATAATGACAGAATTGTCGTATAACCCTGCATCTTTTAAGTCTTGAATAAATTGTTCAAGTGCCTCGTCCATATAGCGTACAGTTTGGAAGTAACGGTTCAATGTTTGGTCATTCGAGTCATAAGGTGGTAGCATTTGTTCTTCTTCAGGTAAATCGAACGGATAGTGATTCGTTAATGTAATAAGTTTCGTATAGAACGGTTGTTGCAACGACGTTAAATAAGGGATGGATTGTTTGAAAAACTCTTTGTCTTTGAGTCCCCATTGTGTAGACGTTTCAGGTGTTGTTTCGTAATCGCCATTATGGAAGTAACGGTCATATCCAAAAGCTGGATAAATGACATCACGGTTCCAGAAGCTTTTATTATTGGCATGAAAAACAGCAGAATAATAGCCATTTGGCTTTAATAGTTCAGGTAAGGCAACATATTCGTTGTTTGGATGAGTGAAGAAGACAGCTCCTCGGTCTAGTGGATATAATGAGTTTTCAATAAGAAATTCGGCATCAGATGTTTTTCCTTGTCCTGTTTGATGATAAAAGTTAGGAAAGGAATAGCTTTGTTTGGCGAATTTATTTAGGAAAGGTGTTATTTCTTGTCCGTTTATTTTTTGATTTAGAAGGAAACTTTGTGTTGATTCCATCGATACCATAATAATATTTTTTCCTTTTGCAATGCCGAAGAAAGAGTCGTTCTCCACTTCTGGATATTTTGCACTTATGTAATTTTCGACTTCCGTTAATTTGTTTCCATCTGCAAGGGCGCGCTGAACAGAGGTCTTTGATTGAAGAATAGCGTCATACAGATGATACGTGTATAGACCAAGGTTTTTTACGAGCATCTCACGATCGAATGAACGTGTTAGTAGTTGTGGGCGTTGTATTTCAGCGAGCGTTAAATTAACGAGAAAGATACATATGCAAGTGATGAAATACATGTTTTTTTTAGGGCGAGAAACAGGTCCTGTATAGATGAACGACGGCACTTTCCATATGACGAAGAGGAGAATGATAACGTCTGCGAACGCAATGAGTATTTTGTAGTCGATTAGTTGCTGGATACTAGCGCCTAAATCTCCGAAGTTGTTTGTTTGAAATAAAACAGGCAATGTAATAAAGTCATCGAAAAATGTATAGAAGAGAATGTTACTAGAAAGAAGGAGGGATAAGGAAATACTCACAAATAAGATGAATCTTGTTCTCTTTTTCCCCTCTAGAAACAAGCTAATACCTACTAAAAACAATACCGAGCTCAAAGGACTAAGGAAAAGAATGAATTCCTGCATTGTATTTTCAATTTTGAAATGGAATGAAAGTTTGTAGACGATATATGTTTTTAGCCAAATAAGTATAGCAACAAACAGAATGAATCGTAGTTGGTTTGGTGATGCCTCCTTCACGACATATCCTCCTTCGTACAGAAAATGTTCCTTGCAACCGAGTTGTCCATTCGAAAAATGGACGTGTTGTAATCAGTATATAAAGGAAGGGGAGAAGATATGAAGAAAAAGGATGAAACTTTTAGTCAGTTTATCGTAAATAGTGAGTGGAGAATTATGCCGAGCAGCGGGGAAATCAACAAAGTGGATGGTAATATTCTTCCAAAAAGCGAACAACAAAAAAAGTGACCACCTATGCGATGGCCACTTTTTATTATGCTAAATGATTCTGGTCTTTTTTTGTTTCTTGTACGTCATCACGTTGCCAGCACTCGACATTATCAAGGCCAGGTACTGTGTCAGCATAGAAGACAGGGTCTTTACCAGCTTTCATTTGGCGTGTGAAGTCTTTCAGTACAGCGAAAGCAGTTTTGCTCATTAACGTAATTGCAAGTAAATTCACTAACGCCATCAAGCCCATGAATAAGTCTGCCATATCCCATACAAATTGTAGGGCAGCAATAGAACCTAAGACAATCATTGCAATAACAGCAATACGGTATACATACGACCAACGTTTATGAATATTTAAAAATTCAATGTTTGTTTCGCCGTAATAATAGTTACCAATTAACGAGCTAAATACGAATAAGAAAATCGTGAATGTTAAGAATGCGCTTGCCCATCCACCTAATTGTTCTTGTAACGTAATTTGTGTTAATTCAATTCCTGTTAATCCAGATGTAGCATATAAGTCCGAGCACAGAATCATAAATGCCGTAGCACTACAAATGATAATTGTCGTTGTAAATACACCTAACGTTTGAATTAATCCTTGTTTTACTGGGTGAGATACTTCCGCTGTTGCAGCTGCATTTGGCGCAGATCCCATACCAGCTTCATTCGAGAATAATCCACGTTGAATACCAAGCATAAGGGCAGCGCCCATACCGCCACCAGCAAATTCGCGGAAGCCGAATGCATTTGCCATAATTGTTTCAAATACTGCTGGAAGTAACGTAATGTTCTTAAACATAACGAATAGTGCAACACCAACGTATGCAATTGCCATAATTGGTACGATTATTTCTGTGAAGCGAGCGATACGATTAATACCACCAACCACAACTACTGTGAATAGTAGCGCTAATAAAATACCTGTTATTTTTGTATCTATACTGTATGCGTTTTGTAGTGCGGCACTTACTGTATTAGCTTGTACTGCATTGAATACAAGACCGTATGTAATAGTAATAAGAATAGAGAAAATAATCCCCAGCCAACGTTTATTTAGTCCTTGTTCCATATAGTAAGCAGGACCGCCACGGTATCCGCCATTATCACGGATTTTGTATACTTGTCCAAGTGTACTCTCAATGAAACCAGTGGCTGCTCCAATCAGAGCGATAACCCACATCCAGAAGATAGCACCAGGCCCTCCAGTTGTAATAGCGATTGCGACACCCGCAATTGTTCCTGTTCCTACACGAGAAGCAATACTAATACAGAATGCTTGGAACGATGATACGCCAGATGACTCTTTTTGCTTTGATTCTCCTAATAAACGGAACATTTCCTTTATGTAACGGAATTGAACGAAATTTGTTCGTAGTGTGAAAAACACACCTAATGCAAGAAGAACGGCGATAAGGACGTATTTCCAAAGAACACTGTTCGCTGCAATAATAAAATCATGAATATTTCCCATAATGTTCCTCCTCTTTTTTATTGTTTTCCTTGTTCATGCAAAACTAAACTACATATGCTGATTTGTAAAACCAAGTGAGTGGTTATGTTGGTAGGACAAATAAAGTGTTAGTGAAAGAAGCATGTTAAATGAATATATATGTATAGTTGCCCGAATAAGGAGCACATAAATGAACCTTATTTGATTCGTATATGTGCAGATTATTCTTATAATATAAGGATAAAACTAAACGATAGTTCTTATTATAATAAGAATACTCTTGTTATTTCAAGGTTTTTCACATGAGAGTAGAGGTAAGTTACCTCATTTCTCCTTTATTATATGGCATTCCATTTATCTCTAGTCATGTATTATAAAAGCTTGCAATAGAAGGATTTAGACAGTATTTATAAGTGGAGAATGTGTTATGAATTTTAGTACAAAAACTTTTTTGAGGAAATATATAGACAAATAAATAACCATCTTCTATAATTAGCTTCTAAACAATGTATAAATATTCAATGGAATAATGAATATAGATAGATATCGGGGTGAGAGCGATTAACAACAAACTAGGACTACCTTCTTTAATCGGGGTAGTAGTTGGGGCCATGATTGGCGGGGGATTATTTAACCTTCCGAGTGATATGGCAGCAGGTGCACATAGCGGTGCTGTACTAATCGGTTGGGTGATTACAGGTATAGGAATGATAGCGCTAGCGCTATGTTTTCAAAACTTAGCAGTGAAGAAGCCGGAGCTTGATGGCGGTGTGTATAGTTATGCACGAGCGGGATTTGGAGAGTATGTAGGCTTCAATAGTGCCTTCGGTTATTGGTTATCGGCTTTCTTAGGAACGATTGCTAGTTTCACATTATTATTTAATTCATTAAGTTATTTCTTCCCAATCTTTGGAGAGGGTAATAATATGGCGTCAATGATTGGCGCTTCGGCTCTATTATGGACGTATCATTTTCTTGTATTACGTGGAATGAAAGAAGCAACGCTCGTTAATTTAGTAACAACGATTGCGAAATTAATTCCAGTTGTGCTTTTCATTATTGTTATGGTTATTGCATTCAACATGAAGACATTTACATTTGAGTTCTTCGGACCAGGTGAATTCAGTTGGAGCTCGTTGTTTGAACAGACAAGAAGCACGATGCTTGTTACACTGTGGGTATTCATCGGTGTAGAAGGTGCAGTCGTATTATCAGGTCGAGCGAAAAATAAGAAAGATGTTGGTCGTGCGACGGTTATCGGATTATTAGGTACGTTAGCAATTTATATCATGATTTCGATGTTATCACTTGGTGTTATGCCAAAAGAAGAGCTAGCAAGCTTGAAGTCTCCGTCAACAGCGTATGTGTTAGAGTATGTTGTTGGGCCGTGGGGAGCAATCTTAATTAATGTTGGATTAATTATTTCATTAGTTGGTACCTTACTTGGTTGGACAATCTTAGCATGTGAAATTCCGTATGTCGCATCTAAAGACAAGTTATTTCCGAAAATGTTCAATAAGGTAAATAAGAATGAAAGTCCAAGCGCTTCGTTATGGGTAACGAGTGGGATTATGCAAATTTTCTTCGTCTTAATTGCAGTTACATCGTCGACTTACCAAGCGTTATATTCAATGGCAAGTACAGCGATGCTACTCCCATACTTATTCTCTGCGCTGTATCAAGTGAAAATAACAGTGAATCGTGACGGATACAATCAAAATGAAGTAACAAGAAAACAACTTATTATCGGTATTATTGCATCGGTGTATGCTGCATGGCTTATTTATGCTGCAGGATTAACGTACTTACTAAGTGTAACAACGCTATACTTCATCGGACTTGTTTTCTACTGGAAAGCGAAGAAAGAGTCGAATGAGCGAATGTTTACGAAGTATGAAGCAATGTTAGCGCTTATCATTGTTGTTGCAGCTGTAACAACAGTGTATTTAATCACTACAGGTCAAATGTACCTGTAAAGGAAAACGTCTAGAAAGGTGAAACACCTTCCTAGGCGTTTTGTAGTTTTTTGGGTAAAATGTTAAAAGTTATGGACAATGTTCGACAAATTGGGGATAATAGTCGATAGAATTCAAAAGAGGAGAGTAGAAGTATGATGAGTAGAAAAAGCAACATGAAGAAATCATTGACATGGGTACATTATACCATGATGTTCATCCTCCCACTTATGACAGTTGGATTAATGGAAGGATTACATCGTCGTTCTATTGGTGCATTTCTTCATTGGATGGTAGACAGACCGGTAGAGTTTTTCTTTACGTACGTATTTGTATGGAGTGCGTGTGCAATGTTTATGGCATTTTCGGCGCAAGGATACTTCATTGGAAGTGCAGTTGTCACATTGCTATTGGCCACCTTTGCATACGGTAGTTCAGTTAAAGCAGAATTTCGTGGTGAGCCAGTTATTCCGACAGACTTTTGGATGTTGAAAGAGGCGATGGCGGTAAGTATGTACGTGCCCCTTATGACGTGGATTTTAGCAGCACTTGCAATTGTCGGTGTCGCTATTGGAGTTTTCTTTATTTCGAAATGGGGAAAAGGGAGGACTGTACCGAAGTGGGTACGTATTGTAATGCCAGTGCTGGCAGTTGTAGTAATGATTCTTTTCTTTATGGAAGATAAAGTGAAGTTACGTGAACAGGCAGGACTTCGTTTTATTTCATTTGAACAACAAACGAACTATAATCAAAACGGTTTAGCTTTAGCGTTCATTGATAACTTGCAATATTTACACATTTCAGAACCTGAGAATTACACAGAAGATACGGTAAAAGAGCTTGTTGATAAGCGAGCGAAAAGTCAGGTTGCTACAACAGCATTAGCTGGTAGTGGGGAAGAGAAGAAGCCAAATGTCATTGTTGTGATGAGTGAAGCATTTTTCGATCCAACATATTTGCCGAATGTAACCTACAGTGAAAATCCACTTCCGAACTTCCACCGCTTGCAGGATGAGCATATTGGTGGGAAAGTGAATGTATCTGTATTTGGTGGAGGAACAGCAAATAGTGAGTTCGAAGCGTTGACAGGCATGTCGACGAAATATACACCAGCAGGGGGAATACCGTACATTCATTATGTCAATAAAGAAACACCATCCATCGCATGGCAATTTAGACAAGCTGGTTATGATACGTCTGCGATGACGACATACCACAACTGGTTCTATCGATTAAAGGACGTATACAAATATTTTGGATTTAATCGCTTAGAAGGTATGGAATTCTATGCAGAGCCAGAAATGGATGGATATTATATTAAAGATAAAGAATTGATGAAGAAAATAACAAATCAAGTAGCTGACACAGAAGAACCTGCGTTTATTTATGCAGTAACGATGCAAGGTCACGGTCCATATGATAATATGCCGAAGAAAGATAAGATAAAGGTTAATGCCGAGTTACCAGACAATCAGTTAGAACAACTTAGTTATTTCGCAAATACGATGAATGAAATAGATGCATCTATTAAGCAATTAACAGATGATTTGCAAGCGTTAGATGAACCAACAATTGTCTTATTCTTCGGTGATCACTTGCCTTCGCTTGGTGGTGTATTTGAAGGTACTAAATTCAATACAGGTGGCACACCGTTTGAAGATTACATGAGAATGTATCATACACCGTTATTAATATGGGATAACTATTCGGGTGAAAAAGGCGAGTTGTCAATGAGTGCGCCATTCATTGGACCTTACTTATTAGACCGTGCTGGTGTAGAAGGAAATAACTTAACAAATTATTTAGCAGGCTTATTTAAAGAAGGTCATCGTTACATTTTAGCAGAGCAGTGGTTTAATGAAATTAAATTCCCGAAAGAAGTAATAGATGAATATAGGCTATTGCAATATGATATGTTATTTGGAGAACGTTATGGTGTAACAAAAAAAGATATTCCTGTAACGGAAGGTTTCAAACAAGGGTACAAAGGTCCGGAAATTAGCACGATTGCTAAAGATGGGGACAAACTAGTAATTACTGGGACAGTGTTCACTGAAAAATGTCGTGTACAAGTAAATGGAAAAGATATACAGACAACATATGTGAACCCTACAACGTTAGAAATCGAGGCGAAGAGTGCGGCAGATGGCGATAAAGTTAAGATTCAACTGTACGACTCTCGAGATGCGAACATTTACACAAGTGCAGAATATACCTTTTAAGGAAAAGTAGTCTGATGTTTTCAGACTACTTTTTTATTTTTCAATAGGTATGTAGACTGCTATAATGAAAGTTATTCGAGAGGAATATTTCTATCAATCTGTTAGAGGTGGAGAACTAACAGCTGATATAATCTATACTGACAAAGCAAAGGAGCGTGTCTAAATGTTATTTAAAAAGAAACAACAAGAGAAAAAGCAACGCTCACCATATTTATTTGTATTCTTATTACCACTGATTACGATGCTACTAGTTGAACTGATTCAGCGCGGTGGCTCGGTTGTAAGTTTGGGAATATGGTTAGGTATTCATCCGAAAGAGTGGTTAGTAACATACGTATTAATATTTGGTGTGTTTTCGATTTTTTTATTAATTTCCGTTCGTGCTTACATGGTAGCGGGAATTATATTAAGTATTCCACTTTGTGGATTTGCAGCAGGGAGTGCCATTAAGCAAGCGTTCCGTGGCGAGCCGTTACTTCCAGCAGATTTCTTATTAACGACAGAAGCTGGTGAAGTAACATCCTATGTTCCGACATTTGTATGGATTCTTATTCCAATTATCCTTATTCTTGTCGTGATGGCAGTTCGTTATGTATGGAAAACAATGGGCGATAAGAAAATCCATTTTGGCATTCGCGCAGCGTTAGGAATTCTAGGGCTTGTATCGGTATTCCTATTAGTGAACGAAGAGAAATATGATATTCAAGGTAAATTAGGCTTAGGATTCGTTTCATACGATCAACGTGCAAGTTACGAATCAGCAGGTCTATATTTAGCGTTTATTGACAACATTAAACATTTACATGTGCCAGAACCAGCGGGGTACAATAAAGAAACAATTGAGAATTTAGTACCACAGACAGCAGTACAGGAAGTAGTGAAGAAAGCTCCTGATACACCAGACGGAAGACAACCAAACGTTATTGTTGTGATGAGTGAAGCATTCTCTGATCCGACAGAATTACCAGGCGTAACGTATAGTGAAGATCCACTTCCAAACTTCCATGCTCTTCAAAAAGAGCATCTATCAGGAAAGATGAACGTATCTGTATTCGGAGGCGGAACAGCAAACTCTGAATTCGAAGTTATTACAGGTATGTCAGCGAAATATGTGCCAAGTGGAGTAATGCCTTACATTCATTATGTGAATCGTCCGTTACCATCAATCGCATGGCAATTTAGAGAAGCTGGCTACGACGCAACAGCAATGACACCGTGGCATAGCTGGTTCTATAAAATTAAAGATGTATATAAAAACTTAGGATTTAACCGTCTTGATAGCCTTGAGTTCTACCAAGATCCAGAGACAGCTGGCGGTTATGTGAAAGATAAAGAATTAGTACCACGTATTGCAGATCAAGTGAAGAATCAAGAGAAGCCAGCATTTATTTACGCTGTAACGATGGAAGGACATGGTCCGTATCCAGATAATAAAGATATCGGGGATATTACAGCAGAAGGCTTAAAAACAGAATCATCGAAGAATATTGTAGAATATTTCGCTAATACAATGCATTCTGTTGATCAATCCATTAAACAATTAACAGACGAATTAAGTGCAATTGACGAACCGACAATTGTTGTATACTTCGGTGACCACCGTCCTTCATTAGGTGCTGGTGAAAAAGTATATGATGAAGTAGGTATGGGTGAGAAACCAGGCGACTATGCATCATATAAAGAAATGTACAATACACCAATGCTTATTTGGGACAATTACTCTGGACAAAAAGGCGATTTATCATTAACGACATCGTTCTTAGGTCAATATTTATTAGACCGTGCAGGAGTAGAAGGGAATACAATGTCGAACTTCTTACACGAACAATATGTAAATGGTGTGAATTTCTTACCATCAGAACGTTGGTTAGATGCAGAGAACTTCTCACGTGAGAAGATGGACGAGTACAAAATGTTGCAGTACGATATTTTACACGGAAATCAATATGCCGTACCATCAGCTCAACTTCCGAATCCAGAAGGTTTCCATTTAGGAATTAAAGGTCCGGAAATTGAGAAGATAGAAGAGAAAGATGGTAATATCATTGTTACTGGTAGCATGTTCACGAAAGACACGAAAGTAGTAATTGACGGTAAAGAAGTAGATACAACGTATGAGAACCCAACGACGCTAACAGTTAGTGCAAGTAAGGTAGATAGTGGAAAGCATGCGGTAACACTGCATCTACTCGATTCACAAAAGATTAAAATTTTCACAAGTAAGCCATATTCATACGAAAAATAAGAAAAAGCAAGTTGTCCTAGTGACAACTTGCTTTTTTACATTTGACGTGGATTACGTTTTGTCTATCTAAAGCGCTGTCAATTATCGTAGGAATAAAAATAATCATATGAAATGAGAACATAATTATTACGTATTGACACGTTATTATATAGAAAAAAGGAGTAATCGTTTTGTTCTTGCACGTATTAAAACAGCTATTGACCGAGTAACATGACAAGCTGCCAACTAGAAATTGCGAATGGAAGTAATGCTACGAATTTCAACCAGCTTTTCTTTGTTACGAATCCAATTACTAATAATACTACCCCGATGATGAAAAGAATCATAATTTGCATGAACGTCATGGTGGTTCCCCCTCCACATCTTTTCGTATATATTCTTTTTCTATTTCCACATCACAAAATTTATTCGTTAGTAAATTTCTGCCCCGGAATTAATGTGGAAAAATAAATATATACTACTCTTTTTGTAACATATATTTGGTTAAGTGGGAAATAAAACGCATTCCTGAGTGAGAATAGTTATCAACTAGTTGTTGTTATGCTACAATGAAAACGAAACTAAATAGGTGGGAGTGGGATAGATGAGTTTTCGAATCGAAAGAGACACGCTTGGAGAGGTGAAAGTTCCTTCGGATAAATTATGGGGAGCACAAACGCAAAGAAGTAAAGAGAATTTCGTGATTGGAACAGAAGTAATGCCCGTAGAGATCATCAAAGCATTTAGTTTATTAAAGAAGGGTACAGCAATTGCGAACTATAAGCTAGGAAAGTTATCTGAAGCAAAGATGGAAGCAATCGTTCAAGCAGCTGACGAAATTTACGAAGGAAAATGGGATGAGCAATTCCCGTTAGTTGTATGGCAAACAGGAAGTGGTACACAGTCGAATATGAATGTGAACGAAGTCATTGCAAGAAGAGGAAATCAACTTCTGAAAGAGAAAGGAAAAGAAGAGGTTATTCATCCAAATGATGATGTGAATATGTCACAAAGTTCGAATGATACGTTCCCAACAGCTCTTCACGTTGCAGCAGTAATAATTGTAGAAGACTATGTAATGCCGTCCTTAAGCCGATTGAAAGAAACATTCAAGAAGAAGGCGACTGAGTTTTCTGATATAATAAAAATAGGTCGTACGCATTTACAAGATGCGACGCCACTTACGTTAGGACAAGAAATTAGTGCATGGGAGCAAATGCTAAACAAGAATGAGCGTATGATTATAAGCAGTGTAGAATATATGAAAGAATTGGCAATTGGTGGAACAGCTGTAGGAACAGGCTTGAACGCACATCCGAAATTTGGAGACATGGTTGCTGAAGAAATTAGTACATATACAAACAAGACATTTACATCAGCGGTAAATAAGTTTCATGCATTAACGAGTCATGACGAAGTAGTTTTTGCGCACGGTGCATTGAAAGCGTTGGCAACAGATCTGATGAAAATTGCGAATGATGTACGTTGGTTAGCAAGTGGACCAAGAAGTGGTATTAGTGAAATTATTATTCCGGAAAATGAACCGGGAAGCTCTATTATGCCCGGTAAAGTGAATCCAACGCAAAGTGAAGCATTAACCATGGTCGTTGCGCAAGTGCTAGGGAATGACACAGCAATTGGTTTTGCTGCTAGTCAAGGAAACTTCCAGTTGAACGTATTTAAGCCAGTTATTATTTATAATTTTTTACAATCTGCACGCTTACTAGCAGATGCGATGGATTGCTTCAACGACAAATGTGCGATTGGGATTGAACCGAACTATACTCAATTAGAGAACAATTTACAACGTTCTTTAATGCTTGTAACAGCACTTAATCCATACATCGGTTATGAGAATGCTGCAAAAATAGCAAAGCTCGCTCACAAAGAAGGACTAACGCTAAAGGAAGCAGCACTTCAAACAGGGTTACTGACGGAAGAACAATTCGATGAATATGTTGACCCGTCCAAAATGCTTCATCCAAGTGCTGACTAACAGTAGGGATGGGATTACATGGCTTTAAAAGTGGAATATTTTACGTTCCAGCGAATTTTTGGAAGCGTTAGTTTGTTTCTCTATGTAGGATTGACGCTATCGATTGTGCTCGATGGGGGATTAACTAACTGGCAAGTAGTTCAAACTGTTGTGACAGTAGGGATTATTTCGCTTCTTTTACGAGGGAAGTATGAGCCGTCGGAAGAATATTTAAAAGTGAAACAAGGAATGTTCAGCTTTAACCTCTATTATAAAGATATTTCAAAAATTGTTGATCATACGAGAGTAGATGAACAAGGAAAGAAAAAAGGGGTAAATAAAGTTGAGATTTTCTATGGGGAAAATAATAATTATATTATGCTAACGCCACGTAACAAGGAAAAATTAGACCTTGTATTTGAAGAATATTGTCCACAGATTACAGTTAAACGAGTGGCGGTGTAACGAGTTTAAAAGGTATCCATCATCATGCAGATGGATACCTTTTTATTTTTTCTAGAAGGGATGGAAATTAGTGTTGACAATACAAGAGAAGAAGCGTACATTTATATATATTGTTTAACTTTATTAAATATTAATATACTAAATGAAATAGATAGCACCTATCAAATATATAAAGACTGGGCATGGGGAGTTTTTTAGTAAGTGTGAATGCGGTGTTAGAGGAGGAAAAAGAATGGGTGAGCAAGCGTTACAGCAGCCACGACAGGAGAAGCGTGGTTTATTAATTGCTGGTTTATTAATTGCGATGTTATTCGCAGCGCTAGATGGTACGATTGTTAGTACAGCGATGCCTCGTATTGTTGGGGAACTTGGTGGTTTAAGTATGATGGCATGGTTAACAACATCTTACATGTTAACGTCTACAGCTGTCGTACCAATAGCGGGGAAATTAGCGGATTTACTTGGACGTAAAGTAGTATACGTTGCAGGTATTGCGATTTTTATTATCGGTTCTGCATTATGTGGAATGGCACAAGATATGATGCAATTAATCATTTTCCGTGGTATTCAAGGTATTGGTGGCGGTATTATGATGCCGATGGCAATGATTATTATTGGGGATATTTTTACAGGGAAAGAACGTGCGAAGTGGCAAGGTGTATTCGGTGGAATATATGGCCTAGCTTCAGTTATTGGTCCGCAAGTTGGTGGATGGATTGTAGATACGCTTGATTGGAGATGGGTGTTCTACATTAACTTACCAGTTGGTATTCTAGCGGCAGTTGTTATTTCGATGGGATTACAAGGTCATACGAAGAAGGATCATGTGAAGTTCGATATTGCGGGTATGTTCACGATGATTGTTGGGGTTGTAAGTTTATTACTTGCGTTAACGTTCGGTGGAGTAGATTATCCATGGGGTTCGTGGCAAATTATTAGCTTATTTGCGCTAGCGGCTATTTTCTTAGTAGCATTTGTTGTTGTTGAGACAAAAACGGAAGAACCGATTTTACCGATGCATTTATTCAAAAATAAAGCATTCGTGACAATCAACGCTGTTGGTTTCTTAATGAGTATTGGAATGTTCGGCGCGATTATGTTCGTACCGTTATTTATGCAAGGTGTTGTCGGAGTAAGTGCGACAGAATCTGGTACAATTATGACGCCAATGATGATTTCACTCGTTATTGCGAGTATTATCGGTGGGCGAATTGTTGTGAGAATTGGGGTTAAACCACAAATTATCGTCGGTTTAGTAACAGTTGCAACGGCATTTTATCTCTTATCGACAATGGACATTAACACGACAAAAATGACGACTACAACATATATGATTGTACTTGGTCTAGGATTAGGCCTTGTGATGCCGACATTAACATTGGCGCTTCAAGAAGTATTCTCTAAGAAAGAGCTGGGGGTTGTAACATCTTCTAGCCAGTTCTTCCGTCAAATTGGTGGAACGTTAGGGATGACAGTACTTGGTGCAGTGATGAATGCAAGGTCAACGAATTTATTAACGGATAAATTAGTACCGTTCTTAAATACGATGCCAAAAGAAATGAATACGCAAATGTCTGAAATGATTCATACGAATCCACAAGGATTATATTCAATGCTATTAAATCCAGACTTATTAAGTACGATGCCGCCATCTGTGATAGAACATGTCGTTCCAATTGTGAAAGATGCAATGGTTGGTTCTATTCATAGTGTATTCCTTGTTGGGCTATGCGTTGTGGCAATTGCTGCGGTTATTGCGGTCTTCTTGCGTAATATTCGTTTGTCGGATCGTAAAAAGGATGAAGTAGAAAAAGAAGAATCAGTTGTTTCATAAATGATAAAGCCGTAACTCCATCAAGGGTTACGGTTTTTTGTGGTAAAATAATGAAAAAGGAGGGGGTTATATGCAAAGAATTATTGAACAAGGTGGAAAATATACATATATGGAATATATCGTTGTAGTCATCGCTTCTTCGTTGATGTTAAGAAAACATAGCCGTATGGAAGAGCTTCGACTGCAAATAAAAGAAGAGTTAAGAACGAAGAATCGTAAAAATTGAAAACATACTGATAGCAACTAATAAAAAATGAAAAGGATGCCTTGTGAATGTTCACAGGCATCCTTTATTTGTAACGGGCAAATTATTTTTCTACTTTCATCGGAGAGTATCCTTTTTCTTTCAGCATAGCCACCATACCGTCTTTGCCGATAACGTGTGCTGCACCGACAGCAACGAAATACGTTTTGTCCGTTTTTAAGTATTCTTCCACTTTCTTTGTCATGTTGATATTACGGTCATAGACAACAGATTTGTATTGTTCTTCGTTTGATGATTCAATGATTTCTTTCATTAGAGCTTCTTCGTTACCTTCTAGATAATTCGCTGCAAATTCTTTTACTTCTGCAATCGCTTCTTCTTTTGATTTGATTTTCATTAATTCTTGTTCAGCTTCGTTTTTTGTATACTGATTATAGAGCAATTCTAGTTGGGAATCCATCGTTTCTAATGCTACATGTTTTTTCTCTGTCTTTTTTGCTTCTTCTGTGAAGTAGGAGTCTAACCCGAAATCCGGTGAATAGCCAGCTGCCATATAGCTCATTTGTGTAAAGGTAATACCAATCATTTCTGGATTCATGATTTTCAGCATATTGTAATCAATTCCGTACTCTTCAGCGCGCTTTTTAATATGTGTCGCAGTTTCAGGAGAAATATGGCTTTCAACCGTTTCGCCATTCTTGTACATAAAATCAAGAAGTTTATTTTCCATGTTAGCCTCTTCAATAATTTCTGTCACTAACGTATCAGATGATGTAAATGCGTCATTTACGAATGATGGAAGTGGATAATATTCTGGTTTTCCAAGATGTTTTGTTCCGAATAAATACACTGTAGCATCTCCGTGTTTCACTTCCCATAAGAGTGGTTTGAGAGAGGAAGTTGCGCTTTTCTCCTCGGTCTCTTGTTTTTTTGCAGGTTCTTTGGGTGTGCTTGTTTCTTTCGGTTCGCTTGAACAACCAACTGCTAATAATAAAATAGTAAACAAACTAAATAGTAGTTTTATTATATGCTTCATTAATAGATATCCCCCTTTTTAATTACAAGATGTTATATTCAGAATAATCCACATTCCCTTTATTTACAAATACTAGTTTTTATTTCTTTTTTCATCTTGTATCACTACATATGTCGTGATACGATGTATATAGAGGTGATAACCGTGGATAAAGAGATTTTAAAAGGAAGTATTGATATCTTGCTTTTGACAATTATTTCGAAATACGATACGTACGGATATGAAATTATTCAAGAGTTGAAGAAGCAGAGTGGGGATGAATATAACATGAGTCAAGGAACACTGTATCCTGCTCTGAAAAGAATGGAACAAAAAGAGTTTATCGAGTCGTATTGGGGAGAATCAGAAACAGGGATGCGCCGGAAGTTTTATCGTATTACTACAAATGGCAAAACAGAATTAGAGCGTAAGTTGAAATCGTGGGAGCAAATCACGAATTTAATTAATATGTGTGGTAAAGGGGCTTTGGCATGAAAGAATTAGAAGTGTACATACAAAAGGTACTTAGCGAACTAAGTGTAACGAAGAAAGAGCGACAAGAGTTATACGATGAAATGTACGATCATTTGTATAGCTTGTATATGGAGAATTTGAGTAATGGAATGAATGAGGAAGGAGCTGTGAGTGCCGCTGTTAGTGATTTTGGAGAAAGTAAATTTATTGGAAAAGAGTTGGGAAAATCAATTTCTCCGGATGAAAAATATGTAAAAATTGCATTAGGTCTATACTCAGTATGGATGATTTATTTATTGTTCATCTATAATCGTCCAATGAATGGATGGTCAAGGGTGGTAGAGACAATTGAGTATATTGGGATTGGTCATTATATTAATCTTGTTCCATTTCAGTCAATTTATGCATATGTTTCAGGATTTACAAACTATAATCTTAGTACATGGATGATGAATATCGTTGGCAATATTGTTGTATTCATTCCATTTGGATCATTGTTGCCGTTATTATCTAAGAAATATATGAAAACAAAGAAACTTATCATGACATGTACATTAAGTTTGTTAGTAGTAGAAGGGCTGCAATTAGCGACGATGCGCGGTATATTTGATATTGATGATATTATTTTAAATATGACTGGTATTTTAATAGGCTTTGCGATGTGGGGTATGATAAAGAGATATACTCCACTGAAGCAAGTAAAAGAATAAGTATGAGAAACTGTTAGATTGGGAGTCTAGCAGTTTTCTTTTTATTATCGCAAAAAAAATCAAAAAATTCCAATATACGTATGATACAGTGGTACTTAGAAGGAGGAGATGAGAGTGTACAAAGAGTACGATCGACTAACGAAGAAAGCAATTTGATATATCGAAGAACATATGATGGAAGAGATTGATCTAGAACAAGTCGCAAATCATTGTGCTATGTCAATGTATCATTTTCATCGAATCTTCCAACAGGTGAGTGGAATGAGTGTGGCAGAGTATATAAGGAAGAGGCGATTGACGTATGCCGCGAAGCAACTGGTGGAAACAGACATACGTATTATTGAGATTGCTTTTATGTTTCATTTCTCGTCACAAGAAGCATTTACACGTGCCTTTAAGGCGATGTTTCATTTGACGCCAAAGAAATATCGAACGTTTTTTCGAACATTTTATATGGAGGAGGAGAGAGTGATGGAAGAGCAGACTGGATATCAACAAGGGTGGATTGAAAGTGGGAGTCATCCAGATGATTATACGATAGGTATTGATAAGGAAACGGCACATCAAGGAAGAGCATCTGCGTATATTAAGTCAAATGGTAGTGAAGCATACGGTTTTGCGACGTATATGCAAATGTTTAGGGCGCATACGCATCGTGGGAAACGTCTCCGCATGTCGGCATTTTTGAAGACGGAAGAGGCGAAGACAGGGGCAACGCTTTGGATGCGTGTCGATGACAAACAAGGGGAAGTACTTCAGTTTGATAATATGGAAACACGTAAAGTAAGAGGTGCAACAGAGTGGAACACATATTCAGTTGTATTAGATATACCGGAAGAGTCCGAGTGTATTGTATTTGGTGTTATGTTGCAAGGACCTGGTCATGTGTGGGCAGATAGCTTCCGTTTTGATGAGGTAGATGATAAAGTACCGACTACAAATATATTAGAAACGATGATGGATAATTTGCTAGATGAGCCTATTAATCTATCGTTTGATGAATGAGAGAAGTCGAATTGCCATAATTCGATTTTTTTCTTTTAGATATAAAAAAGAAGCTAAATCATTATGATTTAGCTTCTGGACAATTATGCTATTTTCTCATTTGGGCTACTGTGTTTCTTCTCGGACTCAGCGACTGCTAGAGCACATACAGCATCACCTGTAATGTTAACAGCTGTACGAGTCATGTCTAGTAAGCGGTCAACACCCATGATAAGAGCAATACCTTCTACTGGTAGGTTAACTTGGTCTAATACCATTGCTAACATGATTAGACCAACGCCTGGAACACCAGCTGTACCGATACTAGCTAATACGGCAGTAAGAACGACCATAATTAGTTGTTCGAATGTTAATGTAACACCATATACTTGAGCAATGAAAATTGTCGCAACACCTTGCATGATAGCTGTACCATCCATGTTGATTGTTGCGCCTAATGGTTGAACAAATGAGCTAATACTGCGTGGTACGCCTAATTTTTCTTGCGCAGTTTTCATTGCGACTGGTAACGAAGCACTACTACTTGATGTACTGAAACCAATCGTCATAACAGGGAAGAAGTTTTTAAAGAACCATACAGGGCTCTTCTTCGCTAATAATTTCACAGCGCCACCGTATACGATAACTGTGTGTAAAAATAGTGCAATAAGGATTGTAACCATGTATAACGCCATTTTGCCCATTGCATCAAATCCTTGTTTACCAATTGCGCTTGCAATTAAAGCAAATGTACCATATGGTGCAGTCTTCATTACGACTGTAACGAGGTAAAGCATAATGTTATTGCCTTCTTCGATGAAGTTGTAGAATGTTGGTGATTTCTCACGTAACATTGCTAATGCGAAACCTACTAATACGGCGAAGAAAATAATTGCTAACATATCACCATTAACCATTGCTTGAATCGGGTTATCAGGAACGATATTTAGGAATGTGTCTACCACGCTTGGTGGTTCTCCTTTTGGTTCGTACGCCTGGCTAGCGGCAGTATCGATTGATCCGACTTTTCCTGGAGATAATACAAGTGCAAGTGCCATTGCTAACATAATAGCGAGTGCAGTTGTTACTAAGAAGAATGAAATGGCTTTGCCACCGATTCTTCCTAATTTCTTCGGGTCACCGATACCAGCAGCACCAAGAGCAATTGAGAAAAATACAATAGGTACGACAAGCATCTTAATTAATTTGATGAATAGTTTTCCGACAGGGTCAAACACATATTGATTGAGTGGTGTAAACAAATGTGGTGCGAATAAGTTCAGTGCTAATCCGACGATCGCCCCGAAAAGTAATGCGAGTAAAATATTTCTTGTTTGTTTCAAGTAGACCTCCACCTTTCTCTGTTGTATACAATACGAGCACCTATTTATGATAGGTGCTCGCCCTGTTATATAATAGTTTAGTATATGAAGAATTTACACGTCTACTTTCTAGCTTGTGAAGCGTTGAATTAGTAGAGTTCCATATACTGATCGCGTTCCCATTGGTGAACTTGTGTGCGGAACATATCCCACTCAATTTCTTTTGCTTCAATGAAGTTCTCTAATAAGTGAGAACCTAACGCGTTGCAAATAACTTCATTTGATTTTAATTGTTCTAATGCCATTGATAGAGTAGCAGGTAAGTCTACGATACCAACTTCTTCACGCTCTTCTTTTGTCATCACGTAAATGTTACGGTCAACAGCAGGAGGTGGAGTTAATTGGTTCTTAATTCCGTCTAATCCAGCTGCAAGAAGTGTTGCTAATGCTAAGTATGGGTTAGCTGCTGGGTCTACACTACGTACTTCTACACGAGTACTCATGCCACGAGAAGCTGGGATACGTACTAATGGGCTACGGTTTTGACCTGACCATGCTACGTAACAAGGAGCTTCGTAACCAGGTACTAGACGCTTATATGAGTTAACTGTTGGGTTACAAATCGCTGTAAAGCTAGGTGCATGCTTAATTGTACCTGCGATAAATTGTAAGGCAGTTTCACTTAATTGTCCTGGTGCTTTTTCATCGAAAAATGCATTCTCGCCATCTTTGAATAATGATACGTTGCAGTGCATTCCAGATCCGTTCACGCCGAATAATGGTTTTGGCATGAATGTTGCGTGTAAGCCGTGCTTACGTGCGATTGTTTTAACAACAAGTTTGAACGTTTGGATTTGGTCACATGCTTTGATAACATCAGCGTATTTGAAATCAATTTCGTGTTGCCCTGGTGCTACTTCGTGGTGAGAAGCTTCTACTTCAAAGCCCATTTCTTCTAATTCTAATACGATATCACGACGGCAGTTTTCTCCTAAGTCTGTCGGTGCTAAATCGAAATATCCACCTTTGTCATTTAACTCTAAAGTTGGGTTTCCTTTTTCATCTACTTTAAATAAGAAGAATTCTGGTTCAGGACCTAAGTTGAAAGAAGTGAATCCAAGGTCTTTCATTTCTTGAACGATGCGTTTTAAGTTTGCGCGTGGATCACCTTCAAATGGTGTACCATCTGGCTTGTAGATATCACAGATTAATCGAGCAACTTTTCCTTTTTCGGCAGTCCAAGGGAATACTACCCATGTGTCTACGTCTGGGTATAAGTACATATCAGACTCTTCAATACGAACGAAACCTTCAATAGAAGATCCATCAAACATCATTTTGTTGTCTAATGCTTTTTCTAATTGGCTTACTGGAATTTCAACGTTTTTGATAGCTCCTAGTAAATCTGTGAACTGCAAACGGATGAACTTTACATTTTCTTCTTTAACTAAGCGGAAAATATCCTCTTTTGAGTATTTTGACATAAGTGAAAACCCCTCCACGTAAATAAGTTGTATTCTTTAATATAGTTTGATTTTATATCGTGTTAGATTAGTTGTCAACATTATGTTAGGTTTTCTAACATTAAAATTTTTCCACTATTCATAACGATATGTATAAAAAGAAAAATCCCTCACTAATGAGGGATTTTTGAAAGAGTGTATTTAAATATTCTTCAATTGTTTCGACGACATTTGTAAATGGATCGAAGTATGTTCCTTCTTGAATGAGCTCATTTAACGTTTCATGAACGAGAGGTGGATCATCAGTAATAATACCGTCTACCCCCATTTTCAAAAAGGTATACATGCTGTCATATTCATTAACGGTCCATACGTATAATGGTTTGCGTAGCGCTTTAGCTGTATGAACAACGTCTTTTGTAACTAAGTATTCTTCTAAGACGAAGAAGTCACCTTCTAGTGCCTGTAAATTAGCAGCACTTGCATATAAGATATATCCTACTTGAAGGTGGGGATTCGCTTTTTTTATTTTAGGAACAAGTTCGTAGTGTAGTGTTTGAACAATACATTCATTCTCGAAGTTATTACGCTTTATTGTCTCTATCAATTTTTCAACGATTTGGTTTTCATGGCCATGCAATTTGACCTCGATGTTTAGTTTAATCTTTCCTTTAGTAAACTTCATCATTTCATCTAGTGTACTAATTTTACCAGTGAAGCCATCTTGTTGTAGCGTTAATGCTTGTAGCTCCGCTGTTGTTTTTTCATAGACGTGGCCGTTCGTATTTGCTAGTCGAGCTAATTTTGTATCGTGAATAACAACTAGTTCACCGTCCTTCGCTTGCAGGATATCAATTTCTGCATAATCAGACTGTGTATTAATTGCTCCTTGGACAGCTTCTAATGTATTTTCGACACCTGTATTAATATAGCCGCGATGTGCGATTGTTAATGGTTTGTTATAAATAGGTGCGATCAATGCTGTTGTTGTAATAGTAATAAGAAAGAACGTGATAACAGATACATACACAAAAATAAGTTTGTATCTATGCTTTTTGAAAAAGCTTTTATGTTTCATTTCAAGAAAATCAAGAATATGTTCATCTAGCGTAATATCACTCGGATTTACCTTTTGAACGTATATACGTGTCACAATGATAAGGAAGAACGGTGTTGTAATAAATCCGATAATGAATAAAAAGTTAGCGTATAAAATTGCTAAGATTGATTTTGCTATTACTTCTATTGTACTACCAGCCGTTACATATACCTCAAAGATATAGGCAATGCCAGCGATGATAAAGCCAATCGCAAGCAAAGAAAGAAGGAAGACAAGAAATAGAACAAAGCAAATTTTGATTAGCTTCCAGTAGTCGTGATTTACAATTTTTGCACTTTTGTTTGCTGCATGGCGGAATGCTTTTCCTTCTAGCACCATAATTGGTATGGCGAATATCCAACGAATATTCAAGTAGAAGAGAATAGCGAGTAAGGCATAGTATGCCATCTTCCAATGAAACGTCTTATAAATTTCTCCTGTAATGAATTTCGGAATCTCAATAGATGGTAGTAACGATGAGCTAAAGCCGATATTCATAAATGGGAGAATGAATAATAAGAAGAATGCGAATGCAGGGAAACAGAACGAGAGGAAGATTGGCAACCTTGAAATGGTTTTCTTAAAGGCAGAGCGAATTTTTACTTTCCGTCCTGTATGGGCATAGTATGCCATGATAATAAGAACCGAAAACTCGAAAAATATAAAGAGCATGGACATTGGTAAACTAATAAGTAAGAACAAGATACCGTACTTACTAATGAAGAAAGCGAATAATTCTTCGTTCGTCGCGTTGCTATATCCTCCTAGTGCAAGCAATTGATAGAAAGTCGCTTGTAAAAATGGGATAAATAGAAAAACAGTTGCTAGTTTATAGAAAACTTCAAACCCGAGAATACGCCAGAAAGAGGCGTGAATCGTCTTGATTGAATATATCATTAACTTTGTTGCAGATAAATGTTGAGTATGCATACAAGTGTATAGTTCCTCCGTATGTTTGTTTCGCTCATTGTATCAGAAGTAGGAGAGATATTCCACTAGCACAAAAGCCGATCTATATTTGTATAGATGTGTGTTAGTATAGGCAATTTGTGAATATAATGAAACAATATATCGTGTTTTTTTTTAGGAACTATCTATACTTTCTAATAGTTCTTTAGTATATAATATAGAGTAAGTAATTATCTGAATATTTTTAATCAAAACTTTTTTATAATGAAAAAAGAAGGGATGTAGAAACAATGTAAAACAATATAGAAGGGGGTAAGCATATGCATGTGTTTGGTGAAATGATGATGAATGTACTTGTTTTTATGGGTGGGATTTGGATTTTATATTCTATCGCAAAGCAGGCGCATGTTACGGGTTGGTTCATAGGGAATAAAGTAACGAATCATTTGCTCCGCCTTGATAAGCGCAAATACAAATTGCTACAAGATGTTATGCTATCGTCAGGAAATGGAGATGTTCATTGTATGGATGCAATTATTGTCTCTCCGTACGGTATATTTCTTCTTGGGCAACAACGTGTGTACGGTACGATTAGCGGTTATGAAGATGGAGAAGTGTGGCAAGTAAAAGGAGAGAAACAAAAGCACGAGATTCCAAATCCACTGTTTGTGAATAACGAAAGAATAAAAGCAATGCAGAAGCTTCTCCGGCGTTACCCTTTTATTCCGTATATTTCTATTGTTACGTTCGATGACAAAGTAAAAATAAGGAATATGAATGTACATTCTCCTCACACGCATGTTATTCGTGCGAATCAATTGTTGCGTACTATCTATCAGTATCGCAAAATTGTGTTATCTACAAGTGAGATGAATGAAATATGTATGCGACTAGCTTCTAGTCATATTAATCATCAAAAAATTTGTTAGACAGAACTTATTTTATTTTTATTCGGTATATGTGAAGGTTACTCATGTGATGAATGGGTAGCCTTTATTTTATGGGAAGCTAGAGGGAGTGATAAAAAAGCGAGGAAATTAGGAAGACATGGTAAACACCAACATAAACGTAAGAAAAAGAGCGTAACTCCTGCCGAAGCAGGAATTACGCTCTTAGTCGTCTTCTGATATGTAGTTAAGGGCAACGCCTGCACGATCATCTACTTCTTCGTGAGAAGCTAAATCGCCAAGTGATAACATGCCTACTAGTTGACCGTGTTCCACTACTGGTAAGCGGCGAATTTGATGGCGTGCCATTAATTCCGTTGCCTTATCGACGGAATCATCTGGTGATACACAAATGAGTTCTTGGGACATAACATGTGTGATTTGGTTGGAACCAGGATGTTTTTCGGCGATACCACGTACGACTAAATCGCGGTCGGTCACAAGTCCAATTAATTGCCCATGTTCGACAACGGGAATAACACCAACATCTAAATCTTTCATTTTGACAGCTGCTTCGTATACATTATCGAGTGGTGTGCAATAGTCAATATTTGTACTCATAAAGTCGCGTACTTGTAACATTGTCATTCCTCCTTTGAATGTTAGTATGTGTAAAAGATAGTGTAAGTATGATTCGGTTAAATTGATTTAATAATCTGTTAACTATAAAATGGAATTATCAAATGAAGAAGGACGTATGCCAATGTTAGCGCTAATTGCAGTAACTTTATGTAGAAGAAATGGGGAGTCGAACTAATACTGCAACTCCTTATATACGAAAAGGAGAGAGAAGGATGAAAGTAAAACAAGCTTTTTTGACCGGTACAAAAGTAAAACTACGTAAAATAACTGAAAGTGATTATCCGCCATACATAAAAATGGAAGGTGATATGGAAACGAGATTATTAGCGGACGATGACCTTCCATTTCCACCGACAGAAGAGGATCATAAAACATTTTTAAAAGGTATTAGCTCGAAAAAAGACGAGTATATGTTCGTTGTGGAGACGCTCGATACACATACATTTATCGGTACAATTGGTTTATTTCGTACAAATTGGAAGAATGGGACGTGTTACGTTGGTATTACACTTAGCTCAGACTATCAAGGGAAAGGCTATGGAACAGATGCAATGAACGTGTTAGTGGATTATATTTTTACGTATATTAATTTGAATAAAGTGAAATTAGAAGTATTTTCTTCTAATGAAAGGGCCATTCGTTCATATGAAAAATGTGGATTTAAAAAAGAAGGTACGTTACGTGAAGAGATTTTCCGGTACGGGGCATTTCAAGATATAACAGTGATGGGGATTTTACGAGGTGAGTGGGAGAATCGATCATAATAAAAAGAGTGTATTAGGAGTTGTCCTAATACACTCTTTTCTATTTAATGTGCTAGGAATATTAGCTGATACGCAAATAATACCGCAAATATATACACGAGAGGATGTACTGCACGTGCTTGTCCTTTTACGAGTTTCATAATTGGATACGCGATGAACCCTAATGCGATTCCGTTTGCAATGCTTGACGTTAGTGGCATGCTCACAATTACTAAGAACGCAGGGAACGCTTCGTCAAATTCGTTCCAATCAATTTGACTAATACTACGAATCATGAAGCTACCAACGATAATTAATGATGGAGCTGTAATTGCTGATACACCAGAAATTGCACCTACTAATGGGCTGAATAAAGCAGTGATTAAGAAAAGTGCAACAACGGTAATTCCTGTTAGACCAGTTCGTCCACCAGCAGCAACACCCGCAGATGACTCGACAGAAGCAGCAGTCGGACTTGTCCCGAACATTGCACCAACTGTCGTTCCAATTGAATCGGCTAAGAAGGCGCTACCTGCTTTTTCTAACTTGTTGTTCTTTAATAAACCAGCTTGTTTCACAATTCCAAGTAATGCGCCTGTTGTGTCAAATAACATAACAAGTAAGAACGAGAACACAACGCCGTATAGACCGTAGTTAATCACATCTGAGAAAGCTTCAATCGGATTTAGCACAATCATTCCTTCTGGTAATGTTGGAATAGCCACAATCTGATCTGTAAATGTTAATTGTCCTGTGAAGAATGCGATAACGCCTGTAATAATCATACCGAAGAATAATGCACCGTTAATATTTAATGCCATTAAGGCAATCGTTACGATTAGACCAACTAGTGCTAGTGCAACAGATGGTTCACGGAAATCTCCAAGTGCGACTAAGTTCGTCGGATGATCTGCAACGATACCTGATAGACGAAGTCCGATGAATGCAATGAATAATCCGATACCAGCGGCAATTGCATGCTTTAAGTTTTCTGGAATTGCTTCAATTAATTTCGTACGAAACGATGTTAAAGATAGTAATAAGAAAATAATACCTGTTACAAAGACAGCAGAGAAAGCAATCATAAAGGAAATATCATCGTTTGCTTTTACAACTGAATACGTGAAGTAAGCATTTAAACCCATCGCAGGACCGATAATAATTGGATAATTGGCGAAGAAGGCCATGAATAGTGTTCCGATAACAGTTGCGATAATGGTTGCCGTGAAACTTTGTTCAAACGGTACGCCAGCATCTGCTAGAATCATTGGATTGATGACGATAATGTACGCCATTGTTAAAAACGTTGTAATACCAGCCATGATTTCTTGTTTCACCGATGTATTACGTTCTTGAAGATTAAACATATAAGCATTCCTTTCTGTGTTGAGATACAACGTTATTTTTAGTATGCACAAGCTGTGAGAGTTTTTCCCACATAGAGAAATTGCAACAGTCAGTCATTTCTGTGTATTTTTCTAACTAGTTTACAATGAACAAACTCAAATGAAGGTATTCGATCTTGACCGACAGATGTGATTGACTTCTATGCACTGCGCTACGAGTGGACGCTTTCCGCGGGCGAGAGTGTGAGCCTCCTCGGCAAGCCTGCGGGGTCTCCCTTTCCTCGCAGAAGTAGCCACTCTTCGCTTCGTGCATGACATGACCTTCTTTTCACATCATTTGGTGCTGAATTTTTCTTTCGATGATATAGAAAAATATTGGAGTAGTTTTGCTCATTATAAACATAAAAAAATCCTTCAATGTATTGCTTCTATACAGAAAAAGCAATACATTGAAGGACTCAGAAAGTCGTTGCTTTTTCTCATAGTCTAGTAAGTGTTGGTAACTAGGTAGAAACTCTCGACCCATCTTGTCGAGTATATATGAGAATATGTGTGAAATATTAAGATACATCATAGCAACCAATAAAGGTTCCGTCAATAAAAGTTGATAAAGTCTGTTTTTTCAGATTCGTTAGCATGTAAAACGTTTTACTTTTTTCGGTATTTTGTAGAATAAATTAACCGAAAAAGAAATCAAGAACATTAGATCCAGTTGAGCTTTTTTTGTTGTACAGTTCAGAATATCCGCAGTTTTTGCAGGAAACAACTTTGAATTGGTTATGTTGGATGTCGAATAGTTTACTAAGACCAGTACCTGTTGTTGCAATTTCTTTCACAGTAGCTTCTGTATGACCGCATTTAATACATCCTTTTGCCATTTCTATCATCCTCCATTTATAAAAATATCTCTATACTAATATTATACAAGAAAAGGGAAAAATAGATAATTATTTCTTTCTGTACCGACACAGAATCCTTATTTTTCGTGTGTTCTGGTTACAGGAGGAACAACTATTCTCACAATCATTGTAGAAAAATGAATAATATAAATTGATTGATAAATTATTTTTTCAGTGCTATACTGATATCGAAAATAACATATTGATAGTGATTACATATGCTAGGGGGGCTGGTTGAGCCAGCTGAGATAAAGACCGTATTTGTCTTTGACCCTTATAACCTGATCTAGATGATGCTAGCGTAGGGAAGCTGTACACGTGAAACGCACGTACAATTTCCTTATGAGATTGTACGTTTTTTGTATTCACTATGTGCTACTAGGGGTGCTGTATAGGCTGAGAAATACCCTTATAACCTGATCTAGGTAATACTAGCGAAGGGAAGTGGCGATAGCTTATATACTTAGTGTATGTATAAGTTACCCCACTTTGCCTTTTAAAGTGGGTTTTTTTGTTATTATTTCAAAAATAAGGTTCATTACTGAAAGTGGGAGATTTCACAGAATCACTCGTATCCGCGGAAAGCGCAGACTCGGAGTGTAATGTTGTCAACACCGTCTTGTCGTGATGAACCAAAAAATTAGGAGGAATAGAAGATGAAATTTTGTGATCGTTTATTTGAGGCAGCTAAACCAATTTGGGATCAATACCATGAGCATCCATTTGTAACAGGAATTGGTGATGGAACACTTGATATTGAGAAATTCCGTTTTTATATGATTCAAGATTATATGTATTTACTAGACTATGCGAAAGTAGCGGCATTAGGTGTCATTAAAGCAGATGACGAGAAAGTAATGGGACACTTCGCGCAAATTACACAAGGTATTTTAAATGAAGAGATTAGTGTACACAAATCATACATGAAGCGTCTTGGGATTAAAGAAGAAGACGTAAAAGAAACGAAAGCATCTTCTGTTAACTTAGCCTACACGCATTATATGTTAGCTGTATCACACGGTGGAACGATTGCAGAATTAGTTGCTGCTATTCTTCCTTGCGCATGGAGTTACTGGGAAATTGGCAAGAAATTAGATGAGAATCCAGATGCACGTCATCATGAATTCTACGGACCGTGGGTAACATGTTATTCATCAGATGAGTTCGCACAGGCAGCTATTTGGTTAATCGATTATATGAATGAATTAGCAGAAGGAAAGTCAGAGAAAGAGTTAGCTAGATTAGAAGAAATCTTCTTGTATACAAGCCGATTCGAGTACTTATTCTGGGATATGTCATTTAACAAGGAGATGTGGAGCTTTGAAGAAACGCGACGTATTGAAGTTTGATGATGTGACCTTTTCTTACGGAAAAGGCGATACCATCCTTCAAAACTTTTCGCTACAAGTGAAAGAGGAAGAATTTGTGGGCATTGTTGGGCCGAGTGGATGTGGAAAAAGTACACTATTTCGCTTACTAACAGGATTAGAAGAAGTAACAGATGGTGCTATACATACAGACGGAAGAATCGGATACATGCCACAAAAAGATTTATTATTACCATGGCGGACGGTAGCTGCGAATGCAGCTATCCCGCTTGAAATACAAGGAGTACCGAAGAAAAAAGCAGAAGTACGCGTAATGGAGTTATTAGAAGAGTTTGGCTTAAAAGGATACGAACATAAATATCCATCTGATTTATCTGGTGGTATGAGACAGCGGGTTTCGTTTTTACGGACGTTCTTAACAGGTGCGGATATTCTTCTTTTAGATGAACCGTTTAGTGCACTCGATGCATTTACGAAGCGACATATGCAAGAGTGGTTGCTTGAACAGTATCACAAATGGAAGAAGACGATTTTGTTCATTACTCATGATGTGGAAGAGGCATTATTCTTATCGACGAAACTATGTGTATTATCGGAGAAGCCAATTCGAGAAACGAAGGAATTAATCGTGCCACTTTCGTATCCAAGGAAACGTACAGATCTTCATTTGCCACAAATCTTGCAGATGGAGGAGCAATTAATGAAAGAGTTAGGGGATATGGTGAAGATATGAAGAAGTATATTCCAGCTATTAGTACAGGCGCAATTTTCCTTATCGTATGGGAAGTTGTTGCGATTCTTATCGATGCAATGTACATTCTTCCGTCCCCGTCTAGTATTGTAAAGAAGATTTGGGAGTTACGTGACATTTTGTTCACCGTACATTTACCCGCGACATTTTCGGTCATCATGATTGGTATGGCTATTTCCATTGCCTTAGGTGTAGCACTAGCAATGTTGATGAGTATGCATCCAGTTATTGAACGAGCATTTTATCCACTTCTGGTCGCATCGCAGACAATTCCAATTACGGCTTTAGCTCCGTTATTTGTGCTTTGGTTTGGATATACGATTTGGAGCAAAGTGTTAGTGACGGTGTTAATTACATTTTTCCCAATTGCGGTAAATGTGTACGATGGATTCCGTTCTACGAAGCGTGAGACAGAAGAGTTATTTGTGACGTTTGGAGCGTCGAAGAAAGATATTTTCCTTAAATTACGATTGCCTTCTGCATTACCGTACTTTTTCTCGGCCCTCAAAATTGCGATGCCATTAAGTGTTATTGGAGCCGCAATTGGAGAATGGTTAGGAGCGCAGTCAGGGTTAGGTTATTTTAGTAAGCGTATGATGACACAATTAGACGGAGCAGGTGTATTTGCACCAATTGTTCTTCTATCTGTAATCGCTATTATATTTGTCCTTATTGTTTCATTAATTGAAAAGAAGACAACAAGATGGAGGAAAGAAGTATGAAAAAACTGCTTGTATGTATGTTATGTATCGTCGTTGCGTTAGCAGGATGTACGAATAAAGAAGATGCAGCAAAAACAAACGGAGAAGAGTTAGAAGAAGTAAGTATCGTTCTGGACTGGTATCCAAATGCAATTCATAGCTTCATTTATGCAGCAGAAGAAAAGGGATATTTCAAAGAAGAAGGAATTAAAGTAAATATTCAATTCCCAGCAAATCCGACAGACCCATTAACGTTACCAGCAGCAGGCCAAGCGACGTTAGGTATTTATTATCAACCAGACTTGATTTCAGCAATCGCGAATGAAAATGTACCAATTAAAGCAGTAGGAACGCTTGTACATAAACCATTGAACCGAATTATTTCTTTAAAAGAATCAAACATTACGTCGCCAAAAGATTTAGAAGGAAAAAAAGTTGGTTTCTCAGGTACACCGTTAAGTGAAGCATACATTAAGCAAATGGTGAAAAATGACGGCGGTGACCCAAGCAAAGTAGAAATTATTGATGTTGGGTTTGAATTATTATCTTCCATTACGGCGAAGAAAGTAGATGCAACGACAGGTGGATTAATTAATCATGAAGTACCAGTTATGCGTCATCAAGGATTAAATCCAAACTACTTTAATCCAGCTGACTACGGTATTCCAGATTACTACGAAATGGTCTTTGTAGCAGGAAATAAAACAATTAAAGAAGACAAAGCAAAGTTACAAAAGTTCTTTAGAGCCGCACAAAAGGGAATGGATTACATGAAGTCAAATCCAGAAGATGCGCTCCAAATCTTACTAGATAACCAACAAAAAGATAGCTTCCCGTTAACGAAAGAAGTAGAGAAGGAAAGTATGGATATTTTACTACCGTTAATGGACAGCGAAGAAGAGGCATTCTTAAGCCAAACGAAAGAAGTTTGGGATATGAAAGCGAACTGGTTGAAAGACAATGGGCTTATTAAAGAAGTACCAAATGCAGAAGACGTGTTCGTGAACATCATGGAGTAAGGAAAATGGATGTGCATCTTATCTCAAATGGAAGGCAGCCTTTTTCCGAATTAACAAAGATTGCGATGGAAGTAGAGTCATATATCGATTTTCTGCATATTCGAGAGCGAGAAAAAACTGCCCAGGAAATAATTGATGGAATTGTGATGTTGCGAAGAGCTGGTTTTCCACTTTCAAAACTTGTGATGAATGATCGTATTGATATTGCACTTGTGACAAGTATTACGAATATTCACTTAGGATATCGAAGTATCCCTGTTGAGTATGTGAAGCATCATTTCCCGTTCTTGCGCGTTGGTTGTTCTGTTCATTCATTAGACGAGGCAAGAAGCGCCGAACAAAAAGGAGCAGATTATGTGATGTATGGTCATCTTTTTGCAACGAATTCAAAGCCAAATCTTCCACCAAGAGGGATAGAAGAAATCGAGGCAATCATCAAACAATTATCGGTTCCAATTGTTGGGGTTGGTGGAATCACACCAGCGAATTGCACTCTTGTGCGAGACGCTGGTATCGCTGTTATGTCAGGTATTTTAGAAGTGGATAATCCGCTTGAACAAGCCAAGCTTTATAAGGGAGCGAAGGGAAATGAATGAGACGTATGATGTCATCGTTGTTGGTGGGGGTGTCATAGGCACTTCAATTGCTCATTACGTATCGAAAATGAACAAACGAGTAGTAGTGCTGGAAAAAAACACAATTGCATCCGGCGCATCATCTGCCGCAGCAGGTCTACTTGGTGTGCAAGCAGAATGGGATACGTATGATCCATTGTATGATTTAGCACGTAAAAGTTTGCGGATGTTTTCCTCTCTTGCGACTGAGTTACGTACAGCAACAGGAGTAGATATCGGCTACCGTGAGAATGGCATTTACAAAATTGCGTGTACAAAAGAGGAAGTAGAACGTTTACGCGAAACGATGCAATGGCAACAACAAGCTGGCGAAGAAGCAGAGTGGTTAAGCGGCGAAGAACTACGAGTTCGCGAGCCATCTGTTTCGGATGAAGTGATTGCAGCTGTTTATTATCCGACGGATGGTCACGTACTAGCACCGGAATTAACGAGAGGATTTATGCTATCGGCTGCTAGAAATGGTGCAGATATAAGAGAATATACAGACGTTTACGGCTTACTCATCGACAACGGCAAAGTGATGGGTGTTGAAACGAATCACGGTACATTTTATGGTAAGCAAGTCGTTATTACGGCGGGAGCGTGGAGTACATCATTCATGAAAGTATTCCATGAATCATACGGAACCTATCCAGTAAAAGGAGTATGTGTAGCTGTTCGCAATGAACGGCCGTTGCTTAATGTACCGTTATTTAAAGAAGGATTTTATATCGTACCGAAGCCAGACGGTCGTTATATTATCGGCGCGACAGTCGTTCCACGTTCATTCGATCAGCGTGTTGAGTCGGGAGCGATAGCAGAGTTACTAACGAAAGCAAAAGCACTCGTACCAGAAATGGAACAAGCGATGTGGGATAAGGCGTGGGCAGGATTACGTCCACAGTCTGAAACGAATTATCCGTATATCGGTAAGCACGATGACATAGAAGGATTGTATGCATGTACAGGACATTACCGAAATGGTATTTTACTAAGTCCAATATCTGGCTATATGATGGCGGAATTATTAGACGGAAATGAATCGTACAACTTACTGGAAAGGGGAATGTATCTTGAATCTACAAATTAATGGAAATGATACGGAAGTACCAAGCAATATTGAGAATGCTGCTAATCTATTAACGCACTTAAAGCTAGAAAATAAGATTGTTATTGTTGAAGTAAACGGCGCGATTATTGAAAAAGGGAAACACGGCGAAGCTCCGATTATGGATGGAGATAAAGTAGAGATTGTACATTTCGTAGGAGGCGGTTAATATGTTGAAAATTGGAAAATATGAATTCTCATCTCGTTTATTATTAGGAACAGGAAAATACCCAAACTTTGATATTCAAAAGCAAGCAGTAGAAGTGTCAGAATCAGAAATTTTAACGTTTGCGATTCGTCGTATGAACGTATTTGAAGAGAGCCAACCGAACTTTTTAGAGAAGTTAGATTTAGAGAAATATACGTTACTACCAAATACAGCAGGCGCAAGCACGGCAGAAGAAGCAATTCGTATCGCACGTCTAGCGAAAGCGTCTGGACTTTGCGACATGATCAAAGTCGAAGTAATCGGTGATAGTAAGACGTTATTACCAGATCCATTTGAGACATATGAGGCGTGTAAAGTGTTATTAGAAGAAGGATTTACTGTGCTTCCATACGTATCGGACGATGTATTATTAGCGAAGCGTCTACAAGAACTAGGTGTTCATGCGGTAATGCCAGGTGCATCGCCGATTGGTTCAGGGCTTGGTATCGTTAATCCGTTAAATCTATCATTTATTATCGAACAAGCGACAGTACCAATTATTGTCGATGCAGGAATCGGTAGTCCAGCAGACGCGGCATATGCGATGGAATTAGGTGCAGACGGTGTGTTATTAAATACAGCTGTATCAGGAGCGAATGACCCAGTGAAGATGGCTGAAGCGATGAAACTAGCAATTATTTCTGGTCGACTTGGTTACGAGGCAGGTCGAATCGCGAGAAAACGTTATGCAACAGCAAGTAGTCCATTAGAAGGAATGAGTGTTCTTGAATAGCCGTTACTCTAGACAAATCTTATTTCCTCCAATTGGAGAGAGTGGACAACGAGCACTTAAGCAGAAGCACGTCCTTATAATCGGAGCAGGAGCACTTGGTAGTAGTAATGCTGAGGTACTCGTTCGCGCCGGTGTTGGTAAGGTGACCATCGTTGATCGTGATTATGTTGATTGGAGTAATTTACAACGCCAACAATTATATGAAGAAGCAGATGTCGTAAATCAATTACCAAAAGCAATTGCGGCAAAGCAACGATTAACAGCTATTAATGCCGATGTCCATGTAGAAGCGTACGTATTAGATGCAACAGTGGAAGAGCTAACACGTCTTATGGAAGATGTCGACCTAGTCATTGATGCCACCGATAATTTTGACACGCGCCTTCTCGTGAACGATTTGTCAATGAAATACTGTGTGCCGTGGATATACGGAGCATGCGTTGGAAGCTATGGATTGTCATATGTAATAGTGCCGGGTGAAACACCTTGTCTCTCATGCTTATTAGAAAGTATACCACTTGGCGGGATGACGTGTGATACAGTTGGGATTATTTCACCAGCTGTTCAAATGGTTGTTGCGCACCAAACGACAGAAGCGCTCAAAATTTTAACTAGTAATACAGAAGCGTTATCACGTAAGCTAGTAAGCTTTGATTTATGGAAGAACGAATTTTCTCGTCTTGATGTCCAACGTTGTAAAAATTCAAACTGTGCATCATGCGGAGAAAATCCAACGTATCCCTTTTTAGCAGAGGAAAATCAAACGAAATCAACAGTCTTATGTGGGCGAGACACAGTACAAATGCGTTTGCCAAATAAAGACGTAGATTTAGAGCATTACGCACATGCATTACGTGAACAAGCAACTGTAACAGCAAATCCGTATTTATTATCATTCATGATTGAGGAGTATCGTCTCGTTTTATTTAAAGATGGCCGTGTCTTAATACACGGTACGAAAGATATAACAAAGGCCAAAACATTGTATCATCGATTTTTTGGATAAGGGAGGAACAAAAATGGGAGTGAAAAAAGCATTAACAATTGCCGGATCAGATTGTGGCGGTGGTGCTGGTATTCAAGCGGATATTAAAACATTTCAAGAATTAGAAGTGTACGGCATGAGTGCTATTACAGCAATTACAGCCCAAAATACACTAGGCGTACAAGGTGTATACCCAATGTCACTAGAAGCAATTGAAGAACAATTGAACTCAATTGGAGCAGATTTAACACCAGAGGCATTAAAGACAGGTATGCTATTTAATAGTGAGATTATTACACTAGTAGCTCGTAAAATAAACGAATTTGGCTGGGGGCGTGTTGTCGTTGATCCAGTCATGATTGCAAAAGGTGGTGCTACACTACTTCAACAAGAAGCAGTTGAAGCACTTCGTACACATTTATTGCCACTAGCGTATGTCGTTACGCCAAATGTTCCAGAAGCGGAAGTATTAGCAGAGATGAAAATTGAATCGTTAGACGATTACAAAGAAGCGGCAGAGCGTATTCGTGCGCTTGGTCCAACATACGTTGTGATGAAAGGTGGGCACGCAACGTATCAAGGCGATACAATTATTGATTACGTATATGACGGAAGTGAGTTTGTTGCCTTTGAGAGCAAGCGTGTTGAATCAATTCAAACACACGGTAGCGGCTGCACATTCGCAGCAGCATTAACGGCAGAATTAGCGAAAGGAAATAGTGTAAATGTTGCGATGCGTCGTGTAAAGCAGTTCATCCAATCCGCAATTGAAAATGAACTGAATATCGGAAGTGGTCATGGCCCAACGAACCACTTTGCACATCGATTGGTGCACGTGAAATAAAAAAAAGCGTAGAAGCAGGTGCTTCTACGCTTTTTTATACTACTCGCAACTGATAATAATACAGCTTCTTCAAACGTAAAATACTGTACAAAAATGGCACAAGTGACGCCACAAGGCCGATAATTTCTGCAGTGACTAGTAGTGTTGACCAGTTGTTTACTAAACTAATACTAATCGCAAAAACCCATGCAATGCTAAATAACGCATAGAAGAATAAAAGTAATACTAACTTATTTTCCATATAGTCACGTTTGCCGCGTAAATTTTTCATGTAGAATAAAGACCAAATGAATAAGACCGATGAGAAAGTAATGTATGTATAAAACAACGTTGTTGAGTCTGAGAAGAGTTGGAATAACATGTGCCAAATGAATTGGATGCCTAACCACGCACAAAACATAATAACAAAAGCAAAGTCAAATTTAATAAGACACTTTTTAACCATTCTTGTACCCCTTTCTAAAAAACGTTCACAAAATGTTCATAATTTAATTATACCCATTATATAGGGAAATTCAAAAAATATACACATTTTTTGTAAGCGAATTCAAAAAAGGAGGAACGGAAGGATAAGAGTAGTTGATAAATATCTAAAAAGTTGATGGAATGGGGGAGATAACAAAAGGTTACCAATCATTAAATGGTAACCTTCCTTATTATTTGGTTCATCATAAAAGACGGACGGATTCACACTGCACTCCGAGTGGAGGCTTCCCGCAGGAGTCGCCACTCTCCGCTCCGTGTATGAAACATACTCCGCTTATAAAAAATCATCTTTATGTTATCGTGATGAACCTATTATTTATTAAAAGTATAAATGAAATGTATCTGGGTCTTTTCCTGTACGTGTATTTGTATGTAAGCTATCAATTAACAGCATATCTTCATCCGTTAAAGCAAAGTCAAAAATCTCACTGTTTTCTTTAATACGTGCAGGTGTGACAGACTTCGGAATAATGATAACATCATGCTGTAAGTGCCAGCGAAGGACAATTTGAGCAGGAGTCTTGTTGTATTTCGTTGCTAATGTTTGTACAATATCATTTTGTAATACTTCACCGCCTCGCATCAATGGGCTCCACGCTTCGACTTGAATATCTTGTTCCGTGCAGAAGTGTCGAACATCTACTTGTGACAGACGAGGGTGCATTTCAATTTGGTTAATGACTGGCTTCACGGTACAGTTAGCAAGCAATTTCTCTAAGTGATGTGTATGGAAGTTACAGACACCAATGGCACGTACCAATCCTTCTTCGTATAACTTCTCCATGGCACGGTATGTATCCAAGAACTTTTCTTGAACTGGCCAGTGGATTAAGTATAAGTCAATATAAGAAAGACCTAGCTTCTTCAAACTTTCGTAAAAAGCATCGATAGTGGACGTGTAGCCGTGATCTGTGTTCCATATTTTCGTTGTAATAAATAGTTCTTCGCGTGGGATGCCGGACTCACGAATTGCTTCACCAACACCCTGTTCGTTTCCATATAAAGAGGCAGTATCGATACTACGATAGCCGAGCTGTAGCGCTGTTTTAATAGCGTTTTTTACTTCATTGCCTTCTTGGGCTTTGTATACACCAAGTCCGAGAATAGGCATCTTAATACCGTTATATAGTGTTGTTGTGGATGTTATATTCATATTGTGAGCTCCTTTCACTTTGAAAACCCTTACTTTTCTATTCTACTATAAGTATGAAACCTTTTCTATTAGTCTCTTTTTCCAACGACTAAAGCTAGCTCAGACAGGCAGAGCTAGCTTTAGTTTACGTAAAGAAAGAGCTTGTCTCTATTTTACGCATGGATGCATGGTTTCTTTGATTTACTCTTCTTTTTTCTTTTTGCAGGAGCTATGGGTAAGCCACATGAGATAAGCGAAAGAGATAACATTTGTGAAGTTAACCATTTGTTCATTTTCAATTAGATTGTAGCCAAGGGAGTTCAGAAGAAGGTTGAGTGATGTCATGAAACCAGCTGAATAACGAATAAAATCAATTTTGTTATTCATTTTCTCACATCCTTTACGATATATAGTATGTGAAGCAAAAGACATACGTCTGGATGTTTTAACTAAGTCGTATGATGTTTTTTTGTTGTATAGTATTTTCAAATAGTAGCTACTCACCTTATAATAGTAGATACTAGGGATGAATACAGTTCAATACAGAGAGGAATTAAAGTAATGAATAACGGTATTTTGTTAGATACAGGGACGAATGAATTAGAGATTGTTGAATTTATTGTTGGAAATGTAAAGTTTGGGATTAATGTTATTAAAGTGAGAGAAATTATTAACCCACTACCAATTACGCCAATTCCACAAGCACATCGCAATGTAGAGGGAATTATTGAATTACGTGGTGAAGTGTTGCCAGTTGTAAATGTTGCAACGGCGTTAGGAATGCCACCGTCAACACAACCAGAGTATGATAAATATATTGTGACTGAGTTCAACCAAGTGAAAATTGTCTTCCACGTACATAATGTGACGCAAATTCACCGTATTTCATGGACGCAGATTGAGAAACCGAATGAAATGTATCAAGGATTAGAAACGCAAATCACAGGCGTGGTGAAGTTTGACGGAGAGATGATTCTGTTACTAGATTTCGAGAAAATGATTGTTGATATTAATCCAGAAACATCGATTAAATTCTCAAGCTTAAAGCGTCTTGGTGAGCGTGAGCGTTCGGATAAGCATGTAATGGTTGTTGAAGATTCGCCATTACTTCGTAAGTTATTAGAAGAAACGTTAACAGAAGCGGGTTATGCGAATTGTACATTTTATGAGAATGGTAGAGAGGCGCTTGATTACTTATTACAAGTTGTCGAGCAAGGGAAAGATATCAAGGAATTCGTTCAGTTAGTTATTACAGATATTGAAATGCCACAAATGGATGGACATCATTTAACAAAACGAATTAAAGAGCATGATCGTCTAAAGGAATTACCTGTGTTAATCTTCTCTTCATTAATTACAGGAGACTTACGTCATAAAGGTGAAATGGTCGGAGCAAATGCGCAAGTAAGTAAGCCACAAATTGTGGAACTTATTGAGTTAATTGACCAAAATATTTTATAAATGTAATAAAAAACATGACAATTTCGTATAAAGAAATTGTCATGTTTTTTTATTGGCACAGTTATGTCCTTACATTGTTTCAGAGTATATCGGATGTTATGATTAAAAAGATACTTGTACGTGAACGTTTAGAGAACAGACCATGCTAGTTTCATTGTTTTGTAACTTTATTTTTACTATTAGGAGTGTCATCTCTAGTATGATGGTAAATAGATGTGTTTCAAATATGAAGATCAGCATAGGATATAGCGTAGAAAGGAAAGATGAGTAGATGAATGTGTCACGAATGAATAAGAATGCTGACAAGATTCGTATGATAAAGCGTACATGCGTTATTATAGGAATCTTAGCGGTATTTACTGGGATTTTCTTTGCAGGAAAGGCCTTCTTTTCGCCTGCCAAAGGAGTAGCAAAGGTAGAACAAACGTTGCAACTTGCAACGGAACTTCCAGTGCAAGGTTTAGGAAAATCTGCACCGCAAGAATATAACGGTCAAGTAAGAAAAGTAGCGTATTTAACGTTTGATGATGGACCAAGTAAGTTATTACCAAAGTTTTTAGAAGTATTAAAGAAGCATGATGCAAAAGGAACATTCTTCTTCGTTGGAGGAAACTTAGCAAAGAAAGATTTAGCTCCATATGTGAAGCAAACGGTTGAAGAGGGGCACTACGCAGGTGCACATAGTATGACACATAAATACGGTAAGTTGTATAACCAAAATGAATTTGTTGATGAGATGAAAGAAGCATTAAAGATGATTGATGAGATTACGGGGAAAAATCCGAAATTAGTCCGTCCGCCATATGGATCAACGCCAGGATTACATGAACAACTGCGTAATGAAACAGCAGAAGCAGGAATTAAAGTATGGGACTGGACAATTGACTCTAATGACTGGAGATTGAAAGGAAATCCTCAGGGAATTGTTGAGCAAGTAATGAAGGGTGCAGACGAGAATGTAGAAGTTATTCTATTACATGAACACCAGCAGTCATTAGATGCACTGGAGCCAATTATTATTCAATTGAAAGAAAAAGGATATGAGCTTGTAGCATACGATGAAAAAGCCCATTTCCCAGTGAACTTCTGGAAAGACGAACGCTTATAAGAGAACGATGGAAATTCGTTTGAGGAGGAATTGCTTTGAAATATTGGAAGGTAGTAGTGACAGCGATGATAAGCACAGTGTTACTAACAGGGTGCTTCGGGGCGACAGCGGAAGAAGAGTTATTTACTGCGTTTGAGGATGCTGCGAAGAAGGAAACGGATTTGCAAAAAGCAGCGGAAAATTTATCATCATTAGAAAAGCAGGATGAAGAATTATATAGTAAGATTTTAGCAGATGCAAAGAAAAGTAGCGACTCTGTACAAGGTATGCTAGATGAAGCACTAAAAGGCGTGGATGAGCGTGAGAAGCTAATAGAAGAAGAGAAGAAAATCTTGGCAGAAGCACATAAAGCTAGTGAGAAAGTGAAAAATATGACAACTAGTTTAGAAAAGAAAGAAGTACGTGAACAAGCGAAAGAAGTGCACAACACATATAACAAGCGTTATGAAACATTCTCTACGTTAGTGGCAGCATACAAAGAAGCGTTAGTATTAGAGAAAGAGTTGTACACAATGTTAAAAGGGGATAATGTACAGTTAAAAGCGGTGAGTGACAAAGTAACAGCATTAAATGAAAAATATCGTGCGGTAAATGAAGCGAATACATCATTTAACGAGTTAACGAAGAAGTTTAATGACGGAAAAGCAACATTATATAAAGCGATGGACCTAAAAATAAAAGAATAAATAGAATAAAAACCCCTCCTGTATTATCGTGTGAATACAGGAGGGGTTTTTACATTAATAACGCCTAACCGACGTATAGCCACCGCTTAAATAAGAATTCTCTAGGAATGGAAGTCTTTTTTGTTTTTTTACAACTGGTTCCGCTTTCAAATCGTCAATACCAGTATAATTTTGCAAAATTTTCTTCGCAAGAGAAAGGCGCATAATTGTTTTTGGATTTCGATATGTTGTATTTAAATCGCCTAAATGAGGCAACAGCTTGAAGTCTTCTTTTGAAGGGGGAATATGGAAAAAATATTCTCCAGCTTGAACTAATACATCAGATCGTTGCTGACATAGCTTTGGCTTATTGGAAAAATGAAGACCAACCTTTTTTGCTTTACCTTCTTCTAGTAATTTTTGTATCGTTTTTTTCTTTAGTAAGTATAAGTATTTCGGATTTGGTGCAGATTTTGCATGACGATTCACAATAAAGATCGCTTGAGTAATTTCTTCAATACATTCATTATTTGTAGGCAAATTTTGTTCTTGGATCATAATTGCCCTCCTCTCAATATAATAGATACGATTGCAACATAGAAAATAAATAAAAGAATAGGATAAAGAAGAGGTACAAATGAATGCGTTCTCACAAAAGCGAGCGTTTTATACCTAATATGTATTATACATCTTTCTTTGTTGTATTACAAATTATCCCATGAATAGACAATTTTTTGAATAGCTTACCCGAAAATGGAAGAATTCGCGCGTAATTTGTAGTTTTTTATGAAGAAAAAGTGCCGTTGAATCGGACACTTTTTCTACGTATATGTTAATAAAAATAAGGTGGCGCACCGCAACAAGGTGGAGGAGGCGGTGGTGGTGGATATCCGTATGGTGGGTATCCGTAGTATGGACGTGGGCCAAATAATAATCCCCCTGCAACTAACCCTCCTGCGAGTCCTCCGAGAAATGGGAGGAAGGGAAGGAAGCGTTGATCCTGAGGAACATAATCATGCTGATAAGGTGCAGTGCGGTAATTATATTCATAAGGTGGTACGGTATGGTACATAAGTGCATTGACCTCCTTTCTGCTTTTCTTCATAGTTTATGGTTAATTTTCTTAATGGAGCGTGTACAGGTCGAGAAGTAAAAGTTTGCAAGGATAGAATTTTTGTATTGTGTTAAATCATGGTATATTAATATAAAAAGCTTGTTGATTGAAAGAAGGACGGGGTATGCACATATGAATGAGACGAAGAATAAAAATTTGATGCATTCAACAGCACAATCACTGTATCTTAATGAAGATTTCATTGAAAGTATGGAAGAAATTGTTTTTATTGTAAAGGTGGAGGGACCGAACTTATTTAGCTATCAATTTGCCAATTCCATTGCAGTGAAATATTTGAATTTAGGGGAAGATTATATAGGGAAGACGTTTCATGAAGTGCAAAATGAAGAAGTAGCAAATAAGCTACAAGCAAACCATGAACAAGTAGTAAAAAAGAAGGCGAATATTCATTTTTCAGAAGAAATTCAGCTTGTAAGTGGGGAAATGATGTATGGGGAAACGACACTTAATCCTGTAGTGGACGAGGAGCAAGTATGTCGTTACATATTAACTGTTATTCGTGATATGACAAGTAGACGTTTCGAGAAAGATTTACTAAACCAAAGCTTACTTCGGTATCGTTCACTAATTGATTATAATATGGACGCAATTTTGACGGTTGATTGTAGAGGTATTATTACTCAAACAAATCCAGCAACGACAATGATGTTCGGATACGAGGATGATAGCTTACTTGGTACATCTATTTTTGAATTAATTCATCAGTCGTCAATAGAATCATTTCGTATGATGTTAAACAATACGCTATTTGGACAGCCGGCTGTTATGAATACGTGTCAATTTATTCATGCAGATAAGACAGAGCGTATTATGAATGTACGCTTTGTACCAATTATGATTGATGATACAGTTGATGAATTCTACTTAATGGCTCGTGATGTAACGGAGGAAAAGCAAAAAGAAAAGACAATTGAATATTTGGCGTATTATGATGCACTGACTGGATTTTATAATCGTGCTTGTTTTATAGAGGATATTAAAGAGGTATTTGAAATAGCAAAAGAGCAAAAGCAGACATTTGCTCTTATGTATATGGATTTAGATCGTTTGAAATTTGTGAACGATTCGTTAGGCCATGATGCAGGGGATATGATTTTAAAAGAACTCGCAGCTAGGTTTAAGAAAATTGTAAGTAAGAATCCTAATTTGGCCGCCTATCGCCAAGGCGGGGACGAATTTATCATTCTTAGTAGAGATACAAACAAAGAGCAAGTAGAACTTCTTGCTAAAGAGTTAGTAGAAGCGATGAGAGAGCCGTTTCATTGTATGGGAGAACGGTTAAACATGACCTTAAGTATTGGAATTAGCATGTACCCGGAGAACGGAACGGATGTAGAAATGCTTGTGAAAAAAGCAGATATTGCACTTTATGATATTAAACATAAGCAACATCGTAAACAGACATATACGTTCTACTATGAAGAATGTCAACAAACTGCCCTGCATGTCTTTAATATTGAAAGGTACTTGCGCCGTGCTGTTGAAAATAATGAATTTGTTCTTCATTATCAACCACAATTAAACGTGGAAACAGGAGAATTAATTGGGCTAGAAGCGCTTATTCGCTGGAATAGTAAAGAGTTAGGAATGGTTCCACCTGGTGAATTCATTCCCATTGCGGAAGAAGCAGAATGCATAATTGAAATAGGCAATTGGGTTATTGCTAATGTATGTCAACAAATAAAGGAATGGAACGATCAAAACTATTGCATTAAGCAAGTAGCAATTAATCTATCGCCGTTGCAAGTGGAGACACTTGATATTGTGGAAACAATTGAACATCATTTACACATAAATGGATTGTCACCAAGCCAGCTTGTAATTGAAATTACAGAGAGTGCAATGAAGAATCGAACGAGAACAGCGGCTGTTCTCTGGAAATTGAAAGAGCTTGGTGTCGGTATTTCTATCGATGATTTTGGAACGGGCTATTCCTCACTTAGTTATTTAGCTGCTTTCCCAATTGATATGCTGAAGATTGACCGTTCGTTCATTCAAGAAGTTGGCAAAGAGAAGAAAGAGGAAGCTATTACAACAACCATTATTTATATGGCGAAAATATTAGGATTAGAAGTAATTGCAGAAGGGGTCGAAGAACAAAGCCAAGTAGATTTCTTAAAGAAGCAAGAGTGTATGAAAGCACAAGGATTTTATTTCAGTAGACCTGTGCCAAGTGAAGAAATTGTTAAGTTATTCTTCACGAATAAAGACTAGTAAAAAGAAGGCGGTCAAGATGAACCGCCTTCTTTTTTTATTGCAGCTAAAAAGGTAGAACTTACTTTTGCTATCACAATGTTTGTCGTATATTTTGTAGTGACTTGACGAAAGGTAGTATTACATGCAATACGTAGTTGTTCAGAAATGTAAAAGGACTGATCAAATTGGGATTTTACCTTTTAGAATTTAGCACTTGGATGGAACCACTTGCACAATTTGTGTTTTGGTATCCTTTTGTCATGGCTTTATTTTGGATTGCTGGTGCCTTTCTTTTTAGTACTACAAGAGAAAAGCATGAAGACCTGGATTACAAGGAAAGAGAATGGCCATTAATTAGCGTGTTGATTCCTTGTTACAACGAAGAAGATACAGTTGCCGAAACAATTAAATATTTGGATCGGCTCCATTATCCCCATGTAGAAATTATCGCTGTGAATGATGGAAGTAGTGATAAAACAGGCGAAATCTTAGTAGCTCTTGCTTCTACCTATGAACGCCTTCGTGTCATTGACTGTCATGAAAATCGTGGAAAAGCAAATGCATTACATATGGCTGCGCATGCTGCAAAATCAGAATATTTACTATGCGTTGACTCAGATGCTTTCTTAGATCAAGATGCACCGTACTATTTAGTTCGTCATTTCTTAATGCGAGGAGAGCGGCTAGGTGCAGTAACAGGAAATCCGCGTATTCGAAACAGGGATACACTTCTAAGCCGGATGCAACTAGTGGAGTATTCTTCTATTATCGGTTCTATTAAACGAACGCAGCGAATTATCGGGAAAATCATGACTGTTTCTGGCGTGATTGTTATGTTTCGTAAAAAGGCGCTGATTTCGGTTGGACTATGGGACCGCGACATGATTACAGAAGATATTGCAGTTTCGTGGAAATTACAAAAGAAGTTTTGGGATATTCGCTATGAACCACGTGCAATATGTTGGATGTTAGTACCAGAATCATTATCAGGTATTTGGAATCAACGTGTACGCTGGTCACAAGGTGGTCAAGAAGTAGTATTACGTCATTTTGATATTTTTAAGTCGTGGCGTCAACGTCGAATTTGGCCTATTTATCTTGAACAAGTAATTAGCGTCATTTGGGCATATGCGTGGCTCATTGTCACGATTTACTTAGTGGTTACCGCAGATACTGTTCAAAAAATGCTTATTTGGTTCGCTTATAACTCGTTTGCGTTAGTGTTTGTTAGCCATATTCAGTTGCTTATTTCGCTGCGGAATGATTCAAGATATGACAAAGTATTGCGTTACTATATATGGGCAGCTTGGTACCCTGCAATATACTGGATGATTAATACATTTGTTGTTATAGCAGCTACTCCAAAAGCTATCTCTTCACGTTTGAAAGGAGGATATGCAACATGGACTTCACCAGACAGGGGAAACAGAAGGAGCAGCCTGTAACACATTCTTATGACTTTGAAAATGAAATTCTCGTTAAAACGAAACATTCCTTTATTCGGAAAATAATTGCACTCTTATTCACACTAATTTTTTGGTTGTACACGATTGTTATTTTTTGGTTCTTTTTGAGTGCCCTTTTTAATATTTACGATCCATATATGGCTATTGTGAAAATCGCTTTTAATGTGACAAATGCTAATATTCGTGAGCTCTTACTTCTTAGTTTTGTTTTATTTCTTGTATCAACAGCAATGCTTTTTATATGGCGGACATATAACAAAAAAAGATTTGGTTCATTAACACGAAGAAGCATGCCGACTCATACAACGATGAAAGATTGGTTAGCGTTAGACTTAATGGATGAATCGGATATTAACATGCTTCAAACGAATAAAGTAACAGTATTCTACACAAATCCAGTAAAGGAACTTCAAGAAAAAGATGGGAAGTAAAATGGTGAGGGTCTTGATCGTACTAATCGTGCTAACCGGATTAGTATGGAAAATATGGAGCTTGCCTACTGGACCTAGAAGTGTTATCCCGGACTATACAACACTTTCAAAAGAAAATGTATGTCTCGGGTTAAATTATCATCGTGTATATTCACCTAATCTTTGGTATAAAACAGTGGAGATTCTTACTGGTGCAAAAGAATTAGTGCTCTATAATGTGTATGCAGATGAATTTGCGTACCAAATGAAGTGGTTAAAAGATCAAGGTGCATTTTTTGCGAATCAACAAGATTTATACGAATTTAGACAAGGAAGAGCAATTCCTGATAAGTGCGTGTGGATTTCGTTTGATGATGGTGATCACAGTATATACCACAATGCTTTTCCCGTGTTAAAACAATATAATATTCCATTCACGATGTATATCATTACAGGTCATGTAGGGGAAGTGTTTCAAAACTTCAAGTTATCTCCGTGGGAGCAATTACGGGAGATGAAACAGACTGGTTTAGCTGACTTTGGAGGTCATACACATGACATGCATTATTTAAAGGATGGACAAGCTGTTTTTTTAAACGAAGGATACGCAGAGGCATTTCGAATGGATTTAAGAAAAAGTAAGCAAATGATTAAACAAGAATTAGAGGCAGACGATACGACTATTGCTTATCCATTTGGTGGAACGAGTGAAACGATGACGGAAATTGTCCAACAGGAAGGACTTACGCAAGCGTTTATTTTAAGTCCGAATCCAATCACGCCATATAATTCCGTTTTTGATACAAATCGTTATTTACTTGATAAAGAAATATTTGATTTATTTGTGAAACCATATATTGAACAGCGAAATAAAAAAAGGTAGAAGATAACTATCTTCTACCTTTTCAGCAAACAAATGAAATACCGATGTAATTTGTTTTTTGCAACCACTAAAGTACTAAATCACATTGAATCAATAAGTCTGTCACATCCATACAGGTACGCAGTTTTAGGATTGTTTCAATGTAAAGATTGTTAACTCAGGCATACATAGGAATCGGCACGGCACATGTACAGTACCAATCCCACGATTGACGTATAGTTTCATACGTGTAGACGAATGAGGGATGGTATAAAATCCTTCAACGTATTTTTGGCCAAGTGGAGGTGTAATAACAGGACCATAAAAAGGTACTTGTACTTGTCCACCGTGGCTATGCCCAGATAATTGTAGGTCGATTGGATAGCCTTTTACACGATCTGCAATATCTGGTTCATGGATAAGAAGGAGATTAAAGTCTTGCTTATTCATACTCTCTAATGTTTGTTCAATTTTTGGTTTGCCAAGCATGAAGTCATCGAGCCCAGCTACATTAATCGAACTTCCAGATGAGTGAGAAATACGTACTGTTTCATCTACTAATAAGCGAAAATCTGCATCTTCCATAATTTGACGATACTTTTGTGTACCGTATCCACCGTGATCATGATTTCCATAAATGGAAAATTTCCCGAGAGGGGCATGAATTTTCTTCAAAATAGGTGCTACGTCGTCAGCTTCCTTGTACGTTTGGAAATTATCAATTAAATCACCACTAAATATGACGATATCTGGTTTCTGTTCATTAATTGTTTCGACGAGTTTATCTAGTTGGTGAAGCGTATAATAATCACTTAAGTGTGTATCGCTAAATTGAAGAATTTTCACTCCATTAAAAGTTGGAGGGAGGTAGGTAGATAAGATATCGTGTTCAACGATGTCAAGTAATATCGGCTCAATCTTTCGGGCATAGGCATAACCAAACAACGAGCTAGCTAATGAGAAAAGAGAAAATTGAATAGATCTCTTTAAAAAAATCCGACGAGAAACTTTTTTTGTCATAATAATCCAACCTATATTAATATATTAGGCTTCATTATAGCATTTTTTTTTGCCATATGTCGTGCAAATGTGTGGTTATTTTTGGTAATATAAAAAAGAAAGGATTCATCGCTGTAGTATGGATGGATTTTTCTAAAAAATGAATGATGTTTCATTCATGAAATAGGGAGAGAGGTTCTTGTGGGAATAGCAAGGAGACTCATCCTTTTCGTGGAATTATCATCTTCGTTTTTGTGATGAAAAAAGAAAGCGTTTTATTTAAAGGGGGAGAATCGCGTGAAAGGTAAAGTAGTAATCGTTACAGGTGGTTCAAGTGGTATGGGGAAAGGAATGGCAGCGAAGTTTGCGAAAGAAGGCGCGAACGTTGTTATTACAGGAAGAACGCTGGAGAAGTTAGAAGAAACGAAGAAGGAAATTGAGCAGTTTGAGAATCAAGTGTTAGTTGTACAAATGGATGTACGTAACCCAGAGCATGTTGAACACATGGTAAAAAAAGTTGACGAAACATTCGGACGTATCGATGCGCTTGTGAACAATGCGGCAGGAAATTTTATTTGTCCAGCTGAGGATCTATCTGTAAATGGATGGAATTCAGTTATTAATATTGTATTAAACGGTACATTCTACTGTAGTAGTGCAGTTGGAAAGTATATGATTGAAAAAGGTATTAAAGGTAGCATGATTAATATGGTAGCTACATATGCATGGGATGCTGGCCCAGGTGTTATTCATTCTGCTTGTGCGAAAGCAGGTGTCTTAACAATGACACGAACATTAGCAGTAGAGTGGGGACGAAAATACGGTATCCGTGTCAATGCTATTGCGCCAGGTCCGATCGAACGTACTGGCGGAGCAGATAAGTTGTTCACGTCAGAAGCGGCAGCGAAGCGTACACTACAAAGTGTACCGCTTGGAAGACTTGGTACGCCAGAAGAGATTGCAGGTCTTGCGTACTATTTATTATCAGATGATGCAGCATATATTAACGGTGAATGTATTACAATGGATGGCGGTCAATCATTGCATCAATATCCATTCTAATTCGTAGTAATTATTCATGAAAGCATTGCTTTGTGGGTATGATAAGAGCGTCCTATTTTTGTTACTAAGGAGGTTTTATCATGAGAAGGTCCCTACTAGCAATGCTTCTTCTAATTGCGCTTCCGATGCTGGCACAGGCTGCTGGACAAGTATCTGGTACGAATACACCGACGTCTGTCTGGACGTATGTTGTACAACAAGGGGATACGATGCATACAATTGCTGCGAAAAAGAAGTGTTCATTAGGAAAATTAATGGAAGCAAATCGTCACGTGAAAGATCCGAACGGCTTAAAGCCTGGTGAAAAGATTACTTTGCCACCACCGGATAGTATGGAGAATTTTGAGAAACAAGTGTTAGCGTTAACGAATAAAGAGCGTGAGCGTAATGGATTGAAACCATTAAGTGGTAGTGATGCGACGTTAAATCGCTGTGCACATGTGAAGGCAGCTGATATGCGTGATGCGAATTATTTCTCTCATACTTCACCAACATACGGAAGTCCATTTGATATGTTACGTCAATTTGGCGTTCAGTACAGGCAAGCGGCTGAAAATATTGCAGCTGGACAACAAACAGCAGAAGAAGTTGTGAAGTCGTGGATGCAGTCATCGGGGCACCGTGCGAATATTTTGAATGCAAGTTACACACATATTGGTATCGGTTATGCGAAAGGCGGTAGCCAGAACTGTTACTGGGCACAACAATTTATTAGTAAGTAAGCTTGGGGTACATTGCCTCAAGCTTTTTTATTTTTGTCATATAGAGGACACATTCAAATGATATAGTGACGGATGTAACAGAGTGAGGTGTTTGTTCATGGAAAAAGTAACTATTGTATTATGTATCGTCGTCTATTTGGCACTATATTTTATTGAAAGCATGGATAATAAATAAGATGAATATACAAGATAGAAAAATATCACGTCGTACATTTTTAAAAAAATCTGCCTATATATCAGCAGCTTCGCTTGTATCTACGAGTATTCCGTATACATATGCAAAGAAAGTAGAGCCAACGCTTATACAAGTGAGGGAAGTAGGTATTTCTATTCCAACTCTACCTGCCGATCTTCAAGGGAAGCGAATTGTCCAATTTAGTGACGTGCATGTAGGAGAATACTATTCAATAGAGCAATTAGAAGAAGCTGTTCGTATCATTAACAAACAAGAAGCAGATTTTGTCATGTTTACAGGTGATTTGATTGATCATTTTGGTCAATATAAAGAAGTGAAGAAACTAGCGCCCGCATTAGCAAAAGTACAAGCAAAGCTTGGAAAGTTTGCGATATATGGAAATCATGATCACGGTGGCGGTGGAAGTCGCGCATATAAAGAAATAATGAAAGAAGCAGGATTTGATTTACTCATAAATGATAAACGGAACGTAGCTATTTCATCAGATACGACCATAAATATTGTTGGATTGGATGATTTATTGCTTGGAAATATGGAAATAGAGAAGACCTTGAAGCCGATACGAGCAGAAGAGTTTACAATCGTATTAGCTCATGAACCAGATGTTGCGGATAAAGTAAAGGAATACGAAGTCGATCTTCAATTATCAGGTCATAGCCACGGCGGGCAAATTCAACTTCCGTTCATTGGGCCACTCGTTACTCCGACATATGCGGAGAAGTACGTAGACGGCTTATATACACTTGGAGGAGCGAAGCAAGCCTTTTATCTGTATGTCAATAGAGGTCTTGGTACGACAAGATTGCCATTTCGTTTTTTATGTAAACCAGAGATTACGGTCTTAACGTTGAAGAAAGGAGAAAAGAGATGAATGTTTTAATTGCCGATGATGAAGTATACATGTTGAAAATTTTGCAAGCGTATTTCGAAAAAGCAGGATTTCGAACGTTTTTAGCAAAAGACGGGGAAGAGGCTCTTGCTATCTTCTACGAAGAAACAGTTGATTTAGCTATTTTAGATTGGATGATGCCTTATAAGAGTGGAATGGAAGTATGCAAAGAGATAAAGCGTAGTCGAGATGTGAAAGTTTTGATTTTGACAGCGAAAGGCGAACATGAGGATGAATGCCACGCGCTAGAAGCAGGTGCGGATGAGTATGTTCGAAAGCCGTTTGATCCGCAAGTACTCCTCCTCCGAGCGAAGAAATTAATTCAGCGGACAGATTGTGTGTATATTCGAAATATGCGCATTGATTTCACAGGAAAAAAAGTATGGTTGCATGATATGGATGTACAGATAACGAATAAAGAATTTCAATTACTGAAAATATTATATGAGCACAAAGGACAGATTTTAACTCGTGACACGCTATTAGACCGCATATGGGGTTTCGATTACGAGGGAGATGAACGGACGGTAGATACACATATTAAACGACTGCGAGAAAAGATAGGCGCTCATTGGATTAAGACACATCGTAATATGGGCTATAGCTTTGAGGAGAATCATGAATAAATTAAGTAGGAAGTTAACGATTTATGTCGTGACGGTTGTATGTGTTGTTATGTTGTTATCCCTTTTCGTGACGACCTTCCTTGTACCTCAATATGTCCTATATGAGCAAGAACGGGAACTTGAAACAATTACAGAAGAATTGCGAGAAATGTCTGTTCAAGAGATTATTGAACAAATTCCTCAAATCGAAGAGAAGTATAATGTAACAATCGTCTATGAGGATTCTGATATGGATTTAGATACACTAAATGACCATTTACGTCGTGCTCTTGCAAAGAAAAGAATTACGTTGAATAAGTTTTGGTTAACAGAGCAGAAGCTTGAGCAAGTAGAACGGGATGGAGTAGAAAGTGAATTATATGACCAAGGGAAATTAAAATCGAATTTTCTTGTGACATTTATGAAAAAAGACGATACGCTCTTTGTATTTGGCAAATCGATTGCACATGTAACGGATACGATTCGAACAGTGAACAAATTAAATATATACATTGCGCTAGGGGGATTTGTCCTTGCGATATTTTTATCGGCCATTTTCTCAAAGCGTATTGTTTCTCCAATTGGAGAATTAAGGAATGTAGCGAAAGATATCTCTGAACTTAAATTTTCTAAAGTGTCGATTCAAACAAAAGATGAGATAGAGGAATTAGCAGCAAGTATTAATGAAATGAGCGAGAAGTTACAGAAGGCTCATCAAGAATTGGAGCAACGAAATGCTAATTTACGTCGTTTCTTAGCCGATATCTCTCATGAGTTAAAAACACCACTTGCGCTAGTCAAGGCGTATATAGCGGGTATACATGATGGATTGGATGATGGTACGTATTTACGTATTATTCAAAAGCAGACAGATGATATGGCATTATTAGTAGAAGAATTACTTCAATTTTCTAAGCTACAAACAGAGAAGCATGAGATGAAAAAATGTAACATAGATACATTGCTTCGACAGGTTATTAAGAAATATGATATTGCCGTAGAGAAGCAGCAATTAGTCGTGCACACCGAAAGAAAACCGGATAATGGTAATTATGATGTAATAGGCGACCCACACCGCCTGATGACAGTATTAGACAATCTCGTTAGTAATGCAGTGAAATATAGTACGAACAATTATATTAATGTTACGTTAGAAGATCGAGTAGATGCTTGTTTCTTCTCTATTACAAATGGAGTAAGCTGGACAGATGGTGTGGATATAGATAGAATTTGGGAACCATTTTATGTATTGGAAACATCTCGCAATAAAGAAATGAGCGGAACAGGCCTTGGGTTATCCATTGTCGCAGAAATATTGAAGAAGCATGGTGCGTCTTATGGGCATCGTATGCATGAAGGAGAGTTAGAATTGTACTTCATATTACCCCGGAAATAGCTATTTATGTAAGATAAACAAAGGGATGGAGATAACCTCTATCTAGTTGTGAATAATTTGTAGTGGTTTTTTTAAACGAAAAAAACTATAATGAACTGATGAACCATATTATAAAAGGATAAGATAATTGTTAATTTTATAGATAAAGGAGTAAGAAAAAGATGAATAGAGGAACATCAACACGAGCGAAACAACGAAAATACGTAAGACGTCGTATCTTCGCGCTTGTATTTATGCTGTTACTTGTAGGTGGCATTGGATACGCTGCTAATCTAGCATTTAAAGCATCCTCAGCGGTAGGAAATGCTGCAATGGATTTAGGGAAATCAGGTTTACGTGATGAAGATGTGAGTCCTGTCACACATAATGTATCTGTTTTAATAATGGGCGTAGATGAAAGTGAGAAGCGTTCAAAAGAATATGGTGAGGCGGTACGTACAGATGCATTATTATTAGCAACTTTTAATAAAGATGATAAATCAGTGAAACTAGTAAGTATCCCGCGTGATACGTACACATATATTCCAGTTGAAAATAAGAAAGACAAAATTACGCACGCTCATGCTACTGGTGCAGTAAAGTATGGTGGTGAAGAAGGTGGTCCGAAAGCGACACGAGAAGCAGTGGAAGGACTATTTAACATCCCAGTTGATTATTTTGTGAAATTCAACTTCGAATCGTTCATCAAAATTGTTGATGCTTTAGGTGGTATTGAAGTAGATGTACCAGTAGAGTTCACCGAACAAGATAGTAACGATGTACCAGATGCGATTCATGTAAAGAAAGGTCTTCAAACATTAAATGGTGAGCAAGCGTTAGCGTTAGCACGTACACGTCATATAGATAGTGATATTATGCGAGGTCAACGTCAGCAATTAGTTATTGAAGCAATTGTGAAGAAGTTAGCGAGTGTAGGATCTGTTACGAAAGTGGGTACAATTATTGACTCGATTGATGGACAGTTTAAGACGAATTTAACATTCAATAACATGTTATCATTCTATAAATATGGTATCGGAGCTACGATTGAGAAGCTACAAGTCGTAGGAGAAGATAAATATATTGGTGGTGTATATTACTACGTGCCAGAGAAACAGAAGTTAAGCGAGTTAACACGTCAGCTACGTATGCATCTAGGAATGAGTCCAACATTTGTTCCTAAATATAAACAAAATGAACAGAGATAAATAAAGTATCAGAAAGTAAGTTCCACAGTGTGAGAGCTTACTTTTTTTTGTGTAAATATGTAAGTAGATATACAATTGTAACGAATTGTAACGAAATTGTAACGGCTTTTTATGCATAAAAGAGTATAATTAAATAATATATCGAATAGATATTTGTGATTTTGCAATAATTTTCGATGAGAAAAGAATAAAACGGATACTATATAATATGTCTATTTTTATTTTTTTGTAATATTATTCTGAATTTTAGGGAGAGTTACTCTTTTTTATTTATCGGAGAGTATACAAGGAGGCAATACACAGCATGAATCGGAAGGTATCTGTAGGCCAAAACAGGCGGAAAGTAAAAACACGCCGTATGGTCGTGATAATTGTATTATTAATGTTAGTGTTGGGTGGTGTTGGCTACGGTGGATATCTTGTATATAAAGCATCGTCAGCAGTAAAAAATGCCGAGCAAACGTTAGGCAGAGGTGGTAAATCAGATTTACGAGACAGTGAAGTAAAGCCAGTGGAAAATCATGTATCTGTTTTATTAATGGGAGTAGATGAGAGTCCTTCACGCGCAAAAGAACAAGGGAACGCTGTTCATACAGATGCTCTAATGTTAGCGACGTTTAATACAGATGATAAAACAGTGAAATTAGTAAGTATTCCACGTGATATGTATACATATATCCCTATTAGTAGTAAGGTGGATAAAATCACGCATGCTCATAGTGAAGGACAAGTGAGAAAAGGAAAAGATGGTGGCCCAGATGCAACTGTTAATGCAGTGGAGGGACTATTAAATATACCGGTTGATTATTACTTGAAATTCAATTTTGCTTCGTTCATCGATATTGTGAATGAACTAGGAGGAATTGAAATCGACGTACCGGCTGATATTGTAGAACAAGATAGTAGTGGTATAGCGAATGCTATTCGCTTGGAGAAAGGTATACAAACATTAAATGGGGAAGAAGCGTTAGCGTTAGCACGTACACGTCATATGGATAGTGATGCGATGCGTGGCCAACGTCAGCAGTTAGTATTAGAAGCAATTGTAAAGAAAGCAGCAAGTGTTGGAAGTGTAACGGAAATTGGAGATATTATTGATGTTATTGATGGGAACTTCAAGACAAACTTATCATTGAATGATATGATGGCTTTCTACAAATATGGCATCGGTGCATCAATTGAGAAATTACAAATTGAAGGACAAGATGCATATATTCGAAATGGTTCAAAGAAGCAAGCTTATTCTACGTATCATGAAGGAACAACATATTATTATCTGCCAGACAAAGAGAATTTAGATAAGATTACAAAAGAGTTGCGTATTCATTTGGGATTAAGTGAGCGTTATTCACAGAAGTATACACAAAATAACGAAGTGATAAAAGTTACAAAGACAGACTAATAAATACACAAAAAAGTTCTAGAATTCTAGAACTTTTTTGTGTATTTAGAGATATTTTGTAGCCGAATAGTACACATCTAATAAAAAAAGAACATTGAATGGTATATAATATTGTGGATTTTTGTAATAAAATGTAATTAAGCTGTAACCAATTTTTATGCATAAAAGGCTATCATGAAAGAAGGTGAAAAATAGCTATTATTTCTTTTTGGGTGATGTGGGAGAGAATAGATAGTAGTAGTACCTAGTCTATTACTTCTTTATGTAGTTATTATTTACTTGAATTTAGATATAAGGATTTATAGAAGGGGAATGGGAAAACATGAAGCAAAGAAAATCTTCTCGTCAACGACGAAGACAGATGCAGATGGGCCGTATGATAGCGGTAGTTGTATTGGTGTTACTGTTAGGAGGCGTTGGCTACGGGGCGTATATTGTATATAAAGCATCATCGACAGTTGGGGATGCAAATCAAACATTAAGCAGAGGAGGAAAGTCTGCTTTAAGAGATAGTGAAGTAAATCCGTTAAAAGATCATATTTCTGTTCTTATTATGGGGGTAGATGAGAGTGAGAAGCGAAAGGAAGTACAGGGAGAAGCTGTTCAGGCGGATGCATTATTATTAGCTACATTTAATCAAGATGATAAGACGGTGAAATTAGTTAGTATTCCTCGTGATACGTATACATATATTCCATTAACGAAGAAGATGGATAAAATTAATCACGCTCATAGTGCTGGACAAGCGAAAAATGGAAAAGATGGTGGACCTAACGTACTTATTGATGCAGTAGAAGGCTTACTACATGTACCAGTAGATTTCTTTGTGAAATTTAACTTTGCGGCTTTTATGGAGATTGTTGATGAAATTGGGGGCATTGAAGTAGACGTGCCAACGGATATTACAGAGCAAAATAGTAGTGATCAAGAAGGGGCTATTCGCTTGAAAAAGGGTGTTCAAACATTAAATGGTGAAGAAGCGTTGGCGTTTGCACGCACACGCCATATGGACAGTGATGCGATGCGTGGTCAACGTCAACAATTAGTAGTAGAAGCAATTATTAAAAAAGTTGCAAGTGTTGGAAGTGTGACCAAAATAGAAGGTTTGATTGACGCGATGGATGGTAATTTTAAGACAAATTTAACATTTAATGAGTTAATTTCTTTTTATAAATATGGAATGAGTGCATCAATTGAGAAGTTACAAATAGCAGGTCAAGATGCTTATATTAATTCAAAGAAAGAAGCAATAGAGACAAATCAAAAGAAACGAAAAGGTTATACGTATTATTATCTTCCTGACAAAAAGAGTTTAGATGAAACGACACGAACATTGTTAAAGCATTTAGGTAAGGATGAAAAATATAAACACCGATATCCACAAAATAATGAAGTAATTAAAGTAATGCCAGAGAAATAATGGTGAAGAGCTCTAAGTAATTCGTATGAAGTACGAAGGAGAAGTTGAAAAAAGAGTGTATGAAGATGCAGCCTTTTCACGGTATCAATCAGTGAAAAGGCTGTTACATTTTTCGTGGATTCTTCTAGGGTAATTAGTAAAAATAGTCTATACAAACGTCCTTTCTCTGCACTTTAATGGAAAAAATCTATTTTCTGACTATTTATCGAGGCGACTTTGTTGTACGATATAGATAGTCTGGTTAAGAAAAAGGAGTGGATAGGATGGAGAACAAAATACCTTTTCGCGTATTAATGGGTCCTGGTCCAAGTGATGTACATCCACGAGTTCTACGAGCAATGTCGACACCTTTACTTGGACACTTGGATCCTGCTTTTCTTACAATTATGAATGAAACGATGGATTTATTACGTTACGTTTTTCAGACGGAGAACAAACTGACTGTTGCAATGAGTGGAACAGGAAGTGCAGGAATGGAAACTGTCTTCGTTAATCTTGTGGAACGAGGAGATAAAGTTATTATTGGAGTCAACGGATTGTTTGGTACACGTATGGTTGATGTTGCCAAAAGATGCGGTGCAGAAGTAATCGAAGTTCATGCGGAATGGGGAAGTATTATTGATTGTACTGCCGTAGAAGAGGCATTGAAGCAACATGGTGATGTCAAACTAGTTGCAGTTGTTCATGCAGAAACATCCACTGGAGTACGTCAGCCACTAGAACAATTAAGTGAGCTTGTTCATATGTACGGAGCACTATTCGTATGTGATATGGTAACATCATTAGGAGGTATTCCTACAAATATCGATGAATATAACATTGATGCTGCATACAGCGGCACACAAAAGTGTCTATCAGCCCCACCATCATTATCTCCAGTAACATTTAGCGAACGTGCTCTTCACGTCATGGCAACAAGAAAAACGCCTGTACAGAGTTGGTATTTAGATTTATCGATGATCCAAAGTTATTGGGGAGAAGAGCGTTTCTACCATCATACAGCCCCAATTTCAAGTATTTATGCATTAAATGAGGCACTACAAATGATAAAAGAAGAAACACTTGAAGCTGTTATTAGCCGTCACACATATTTTGGAAAGGAACTTCAGCGGGGATTAGAGAATCTTGGATTATCTTTATTAGTTGAAGAGGGGTATCGATTACCACAGCTTACGTCTGTTTGTATCCCAGATAAGGTGGATGACGTAGTATTTCGTAAGCGCCTGCTTGAGAAATATGGCATTGAGATAGGCGGAGGCTTAGATAGTTTAAAAGGAAAGATATGGCGCATTGGCTTAATGGGCTATAATGCGAAGCAAACAAATGTAGCACTTATTCTAGCAGCATTTAAAGATGTACTAACAGAACAAGGAATTACTTGTAAATAACGTTCATCCACGATAGAGATATGATAAGGGGGCTTGAACAATGGATGCATTAGAAATTATGGCGAATTTAGATAGGGTAGTCCCTTATTACCAACCGGTTTTTAGTGCGGATGACCACGAAGTAATAGGATATGAAGTATTAGGATATATGGAGATAGACGGAGAGAATGTCAGCATCGGGCATTTTTTCTTAGATGAATCTGTTCCAGAAGACTTTCGTATGGAAGTAGATGCAATCGTATTAGAGAAGGCAATAGAAGATTATATGCAGACGGATCAATCATTCTATTTATTTATTAATCGTAATCCCAACCTTCTTGAATATGATGAGAAAGAAATGTTCTTAGAGCAATTGCTACGTTATGAAGAGCAAGGGCTCCGTTTAACGAATATTATTATCCAGCTAACAGAGCATCATTTTACAGGTGATTTAAAAAGCTTGCGACATTTACTCACATACTATCGTACGTACGGAATGAAATTAGCAGTGGATCATATTGGAAAAGGGAATAGTAATATTCGCCGTGTTGGAATGTTGGCACCTGATATTTTCAAAGTAGATTTAGTTTCGTTAGATAAGGAACAGAATACACCAGCGTATCAAGATACGTTATCATCGTTACCATTTCTCGCTCGTAAAATGGGAGCGACTATTTTGTATGAAGGAATTGATCAATTTTATCATTTACAATATGCATGGAAAAACGGTGGTAGGTATTATCAAGGAAGATATTTACATGCAGCGAGCCCGTCTTTCATGGACAAATATTCATTGAAAGATCGTTTGCGTCAAGAATGTCATACATTTATTGTTCATGAGAAGAAGAAATTACAAGCGATTCAAAGTTACAGCGATACGTTAAATGAACGATTAAATACGTTCATGATGCGAATGAAGAAAATAGATGATTATAATAAATTCCTTCAAGTACTAGCAAAGGAATTCTCGGATGTCAGTTTTCGCATGTATGTATGCGATGAAGATGGCTTCCAAAAGTCAGCAAACATTGAAAAAGAGGCAGATGGTGATTGGGTATTGTATCCAAGCTATATGATGAAGAACTGGAGCTGGCGACCATACTTTTTAGAAAATATTATGAAGATGCGTGTGAACAAAAAAGGTAGACTGTCAGATTTGTATACAGATATTAAAAGTGGAGAAACGATTCGAACGTTCTCGTATCCAACAGATGACAATGACTACATTTTTATGGATATTCCGTATGATTATTTGTATAAGACGGAAGGATTATTGCGCTAATTAGGAAAAGTTAGAGAGAAATGTCTCTCTAGCTTTTTGCATTTTATAGGGCTTTTTGAAAGAAAGAGTGGAATACCGTTGATTTAGAAAGATTGCTGTCTAGAGGTGTTGCTATTTTACGAATGATTATTCATCGTTTCTGTTCTAAACGTTGTTACAATAAGGACAAGGAAAACAAACGGAAGGGATGGGATGTGTATGGAAAGAAAAGCAATTCCTTTATTAGCTGGGATATTGTTACTCATTTTTGTCTTTGCATTTGTTTCGTTTTCAGAGGCACAGGAGGGAACAACGATTAATAGGGACGAAGCATTGAAAGTTGTGAAAAGCGGAATAGCAGCAGAAAAAGAAGTAGTGAAAAAGAAGTTAGATGTAGCGAATGCGGAGAAGGCATTAAGTCCGCATTTGACTTCTACAAGCTTACAAGCATTTCTTGATGATAACATCCCTCAAAGCGATTCTAAGTCATACTCACGAGATAATTTAATGAATTACACACCGGATTTTAGCTATGATAACAAGACGAAAGCGGTATACGATAAAGAACATGGATTAGTGTACGTATATGAGCAAATCAAAGGTAAGTATTACGTGATTATGCTTATGAAAGAGAGAGATATGTGGAAAATAACAGGATATAATGTGAACACGAAGTTATTACCTGAAATTGAACGATTACAAGAATACGGAGCAGTATTGAAATAAGGAAGGACACGATGTCCTTCCTTATTCTTTTATTCCGAGTAATTCCTGTAACTTTTCGATGTTAAATCCAGCTACAACTATACTGTCAACGACAACAGTTGGGGTAGAGAATGAGTCATACTCATGTACCATACGATTTCTTGCTATTGTATCTTTCTTTACGTCAAACTCTTCATACGAAACGCCATGGTGTTGTAGAAATTGTTTTACGATTGTGCATGGTGGGCATTCTGGTTGTGTATATAACTCGACCTTCATAATGTACGTCATCCTTTCTTAGTGGAGTGTTTATTTATCATATCGATAAATAAAGAAATTGTATAGAGGAAAGAAGGAGAGCAGAGGGGTTTTATAGGCATATTATACCCAAATAATTACTAATAGAAGGTACATAGTATAGGTGGGACAATTATGAGCTAGTACATTGTTTTCATTTTTCATGAACAAATCATCAATCACACTATAAAAGAATAGAAACGATGCTATAATAAACAATGTTTTAGCGAGAGGAAAAGATAGGTTTTGATTGATTTTGGTAAATGTTTTAGAGGTATAAATCTACTAGGGGAGTGAGTACATATCGATGAAGAAAATTCAAACAAAGATGATGTTAATGTTTACTGTATTAATTGCTATTGTCATTATTAGTATACAATCGATAGTGTTTTTGAAAGTAAATGAAAAATTACAAGATAATATTAATAAAGAATCCAACTTAATTGTGGAGAATGTATCAGAGGACTTTTTCTATATTTTAGATACAATTAGATTAGATTTAAATCGTTATGCGAAGACAGATATGATTTTAAGCTTTTTTGACGCATCAAATAAAGATGAAGTGAAAGAAGAAATATTAGATGATTTTGAAGTATATATAAGCGAATATACAAATATTTCTGCCCTTTATATGGGAACGAAGGATAAGGAATTTATTACGTCGTTCAATAGAGGGGAGAGTCAACCAGAGGGATATGATCCTACTTCACGAGATTGGTATAAAGAAGCAGCAGCAGCTAAAGGAGAAGTTGTCTGGAGTAAGCCTTATGAATCGGCTTCCTCGAAACAATTAGTTATAACTGGTTCAAAAGCAATTATGTCATCAGATAATAAAGAAGTGTTAGGAGTACTTGCGTTTAATTTTGCTTTAGATGAGATTCAAAAACAAATCGACAGCATGGAAATATCACATGATGGCCAAGTCTTTATTGTCGATCAAAATAAGATGGCAGTAGCATATCCAGAGAAAAATGGTCAGGATGTATCCAATGAACCAATTGTACAAGCGTTAACGAGTAATGTGGATAAGCAATATTCTAGTACATTATCTGGAAAAGAAATGGAAGTTTATTATACAACATTAGAGAAGTTTAACTTGGATGTTGGGGTCATGTACCCAGTTGAAAAGATTAAAGAAGATTTAGACTCATTAAAGAAAAACGTATACATAATGAGTATTATTGCGATAATCCTTACAGTTATTGTAGTTTATGTCATTGCAAGACGAATAGCCAAGCCAATTGCAAATCTTAGTCTAGAGGTACAAAAATTTGCAGAGGGAGATTTAACGGTTCAATTAGAAAGTAAAACAACAGATGAAGTTGGACAGCTAACGAAACATTTTAATGAAATGGTCTTACAAATGAATGAAATGGTTCGTACAATTCAATTGAATGTAGCAAATGTAGAAGAGTCTTCACAGCAAGTATCGAATTTAACAGAAGAAACGACGGCATCGAGTAAAGAGATTGCAAGTGCAATGGATAGTGTAGCAAAAAATGCAACACACCAAGCGAATGAAATTGAGGGCATATTAACCCGTATGGAAGATATGTCAGAATCCGTTTCGGAAGTGAATAATTCGATGAATGCGATGGCGCAACTATCTTCGGAAGTAGATTCTTCATCAAACGACGGAATAAATCGATTACAGCAATTAAGACATACGTCACGTGAATCTACTACACAATTAGAAGAAGTAGAAGTGGTTATGTCTAATTTAGTAGAGCGAGTAGCTACAATTAGTGATGTAATGGCAACGATTCGCTCTATTTCAGAGCAAACGAACTTACTTGCTTTAAATGCAAGTATTGAAGCTGCTAGAGCAGGAGAGCATGGCAAAGGGTTCGCGGTAGTAGCGACAGAAGTAAGGAAGTTAGCGGAGCAATCGAGAGAAGCGACAGATCATGTTGGGAATACAATAAAAGGTATTCAAGAAGAGACAGAGCGAGCTGTTGAGGCAATGAATCAAACACGTCAAATGGCAAATGAACAACAACAATCTGTGATGAACACAGAAAGTGCATTTAATTCTATTACATCTGCAGCAGATAAGCTTGCACAATCTGTGAAGCAAGTAACAGTTGAAATGGAGAATATAGCGAAAGATCAAGAAACGTTTGGCCAAATTATCCAAGTCTTTGCAGCTGGTAGTGAAGAAACAGCAGCTGCATCAGAAGAGGTAAATGCATCAATAGATGAGCAGTTAACGTACTTACAACACGTTGCAACAACATCTGACGATTTACAGATAAATAGTCAAAAGGTAAGAGAATTAGTACAACATTTTCGTGTGAAGAGGGAAGAAGAATAAAAGGAAAAGTAAAAACTGTAGGGAAGTATACCCTACAGTTTTTTGTGCTACTAGGGTCCTGTTTTCTATATAGTAAAGGAATATACGGTTTAATGATTTATAGTACTTTAAGTATTGATATACCTATATACAACTGTTGTAGTTCTTTAAGTAAACTGATACCCTTTAAATATGAAAGAAAATAGATGGACAAAGATAAATGGATCGTTAATTATCATTTTGTAGTTTTTCTCGATAAAGAAGAGACATCTTTTTAAAAATTGGGGTTTAAGAGAGATTTAAAGAATTTTTTTCGAGTCCATGGTCACGTGCCTATTTCGTCAGAGCAATACATAAAAGCACCGAATAGCTTTAAAGGCTAGGTTATTCTGTCCGCAGGTGCTAGTGGAGGGAAACATGCTAAAGAATCTTCTGTATTCTTTATTAAAATTATTAATGATAGTTCTATGTATATTTATCCTTATGAAGATTTGGGGATTTGTTATATGGATAAATGACATGCCAGTGGATAAATGGATAGCTTCAACTAGTGTATTTGTTGTTCCGCTATTTACGCACTTCTTCCTACAAAAGAGACAAGTTAAACTCAGAAAAATCATACTGATTAATGTGTTTTTGGTAATTATTCACGTAGGGTGGCTATGGTCAACAAAAAACCATCCATATTATTATGTGTATATTGAAGGAAACAAAGATTTATCACCTTCGTATTTGGTTCATGAAAGTTCAAATGTCAAACATACGATTGAATATGAAACAGGCGCTAGCTATGATGTGTTTTCATCCAAATATACCTTGTTTAAATCGATTAATCCTATTCTTTTTAGAAAAGACAGTGTTAGAGAGTATGAGCCGGGCCTTATTAAATTCCATTCATCAGACAATTTTAGTATAAAGAAAGGAGAAAACGAATCAATCTATATAGATACAAAATACAAAGATATACTAGTTAAATAGAGATAACCAACAAAAAAGCGTAGCCACTCCTAATGTTTATTACAGCTAGGTCGCCATGGCGTCTTTATCATGTGAGGAAGGTTGTCCACAGGGTATGTAGAGATTCAATTAGGAGTGAGTCCTAGCCACATAATCTTGTAAAGGTTATGTGGCTAGTGAAGAGGCTAGAATGTAAAATACGTATGTAATAGAGTTTTTTGTGATTTTGTATAGACGCTTTGTTTTTTGTTATATGCAAGATGAATATTACTTGCAGGGAAAAGGTGAGCGCACACTAGGCTCACCTTTTTCTTTTATTCTTCTTTTTTGTCTTCTGTGCGGTTCACAACGGTTTGCTTGTACAATTGGTTTCCGTATACGGCAATACCGACAGCGGCGATTGCATTGAGAAATGCTTCTGCTGTAAAGCCGTCTCTAATAAAGAAATAAACACCGCTAAAGAAGAGCAAAATCCACGGAATAGACCAGTCTGGGATTTGTTTTACGGATTTGAGCATCGTTCCTAAGATGAGGAGAAGAGGAACGAGCATCATTGCTTCTGGATATAATTGAACGTCCATAGTATCCCTCCTTTTTGAGAAAAAGTGTGTATCAAAATAATATATGAGAGAGATGGACAAGGTGTGCAGAAAGAGCGGGAGTAGAGGGGGTTTTTGTTTAATAAAAAATCCCCTATGCTTGTAAGCATAAGGGAGAAGAATTATTTATCACCGAAGATTTCAGCTTCTAATCGTTTACCAGTTGGTGTTGCTGCTAAGCCACCTTCTGCTGTTTCACGAAGTGCAGATGGCATTGTTTGACCGATACGGAACATGGCATCAATTACTTCGTCACATGGAATACGACTCCAAATACCTGCTAGAGCCATATCAGCTGCGATCATTGCATTTGATGCACCAGCTGCATTACGCTTTACACAAGGTACCTCTACAAGTCCAGCTACTGGATCACATACTAGACCTAGCATGTTCTTTAAGGCAATTGCCATTGCTTCAGCAGCTTGCTGTGGTGTACCGCCAGCCATCTCTACTGTTGCTGCTGCTGCCATTGCGCTTGCGCTACCAACTTCGGCTTGGCAACCACCAGCTGCACCAGAAATTGATGCGTTGTTTGCTACAACAAGACCGAATGCGCCAGCTGTGAATAAGAATTGAATCATTTCTTCACGAGTCGGATTTAATTTATCTTTTACTGCAAATAGTACGCCTGGTACTGTACCAGCTGAACCAGCAGTTGGTGTTGCACAAATTGTACCCATTGCTGCATTTACTTCATTCGTTGCAACGGCTTTACTTACCGCGTCTAAAATTGTGTGACCTGATAAGCCTTTGCCGCTGTCAATGTATTTCTTCATTAATACAGCATCGCCGCCAGTTAAGCCAGTTACAGACTTAACACCTTTTAAACCACGCTCTACTGCATCTTCCATCGTTTTTAAGTTCTTTTCCATACCAACGAAAATTTCTTCACGAGAGCGTTTTGTCACGCGCATTTCTTGCTCAATCATAACTTCTGCGATTTTAACGCCTTTTTCTTCTGCTAGTGCTACTAGCTCTGCTACATTACGAAACATAGTATCATTCCTTTATCTTCACTTTGTTGTTGTTTTAGTTTTCAATTGTTGTTACTTGTAAAATGTTTGGAAGTGTTTGGATTTCTGCGATTAGCTCATCGCTTACAAGCTCATCTGATTCAATGATCATGATTGCTTTTTTTCCTTTTTCTTTACGTGCCACTTCCATGTGACCGATATTTACTTGATTCTCAGCAAGTGTCTTCGTTACATTTGCAACAGCACCGTAACGGTCATGATGTAAAATAACAAGAGCTGGATTAGTACCCGTTAATTTTAATGCAAAGCCATTTAACTCAATAATCTCCATTTTACCACCACCGATGGAAATACCGACAACTTCTAGCTCATCTTCGCCATCTGTTAGTAGTAATTTTGCAGTGTTTGGGTGTGGGGATGTAGCTTCTTCTTCGACGAAAGTAACTTCCATTCCTGCTTCTTTCGCAAGTTCAAGCGATTGTGGGATACGTAAATCGTCTGTATCGAAATCTAACAGACCGCCAATGATTGCAACGTCTGTGCCGTGTCCTTTGTATGTTTTTGCGAATGATTCATATAAAGAAACAACTACTTTCTTTGGTTGTTTATTAAATAGTTGACGAGCAACACGTCCAATACGAGCAGCACCTGCTGTATGTGAACTAGAAGGTCCAATCATGACTGGGCCAATTATATCGAATACTGTTTTATACTTCATTGTTTTCCTCCTGTAGTGTTAGTATATGTTGTAAGAACAAGAAGAGAGCAGAACGAAATGTTCTGCTTCTTCGAATTACAATTATTTATTATGCAGCTTGTTCACTTGTTCCACGAATTTCAGCAACTGTACGAATCTTGTAATTTTTAAAGATTAATGAACCGATGTAACCAGCGATGATACCGGAAATTGCAATGGCAACAGCGCAGATTGTTACGGTCGTTGCATCATTAAATCCATACATAACCATTAATCCAGCGATTGGAGTAGCTGTTCCTGTAGCATTATTAATTAAACCAAATTGTGATACGATTACCCCTGCCATCGCACCACCCATGAAGTTTGTAATATATACAGGAATTGGATTAGCTGAGATTAAGTCAGCTTGTGTTAATGGTTCAATTGCAACAGCGATTGTTGTACGCTTATCACCGAACTTCATACGCTTAAAGAATACATAGTTCATGAATGAAGAACTTGTTACAGCTAATGCACCGATTGCCATTGGCATGCCCGTTAAACCAATCATTGCTGTTAGTGCCATCGAGCTAAGTGGAGCCGTTGCAACAACTGTAATAACGCCGCCAAGGATAATTCCCATGATAATTGGGCTATCAGCAGAAGCAGATTCTAAAATTCCACCAATTTGAAGAAGTGTGCCTTTAATAATTGGGTCTGTTACTTGCGCGATGTAACGAGTAAGAGGCGCTGCAATTACGATACATGCGATTAAGTCTAAGCCCTCTGGAACACGCTTCACGATTTGCTTAATAACGAATGATACTAAGTAACCAGCGAAAAATCCTGGCAATAGACCAAATTTGGCAACGGATGCTCCCATTAACATTGCGTATACAGGTGATACCCCCATTGCAAGTCCGACTAATGTCGCACCAGCAACACCACCTAGACTACCAGCCGATGTACCAACTTCTCCTAAAAATTCAAAGCCGAATAAATCGCCACCAACATATAATTGGAATGCTTCTACTAGGAAACTAGCAACAGCTGCGTTTGCTAGTGCTCCCATTGCTTTCATACCATTAGGAGCTTTGAAACTGAATAATGAAAATAAAGATAGTACTAATAATAATAATAAAGTCCCTTTTAAAATCTCCATCCCTTGTTTTCTCCTTTAGATATGCAATCTTTTCTATTCCCCTTTTAATATGAAATAGAACGTGAAATAGTAATTCGGATTTTAGTATATCGCAAAAAAAAGTTGTTTCGATTATTTTTATTTTTTTGGCAATTTAGAAAAAAACTGTTACATGTTATTTACGTTAACTGTTGTGTTTATGTTGGTTATTATTGATGGTTTTGGTGAATAAAAGAATGAGCGTATAAGTGTAGAATTTCTATAGGTTGTAAGCGGATTGGTGATGTACGCGTTTTCAAAAAATAAGAGGGTAATGATGAAAAATAAAAAACTGTACTAGTGATTTTTCAATTTACACTAGTACAGTTTTTTATTTTTTTATTATATAAATTATAGCCTTACTTTTTAACAACTAATACATCGCACTTCGCGAGGCGAGTAATGCTTTCTGATACACTACCAATGAAGAGACGTTCAACTGCATTTGTTCCATGTGCTCCGCAAACAATTAAATCAACATTAAATTTAATGGCGACATCTTTTGGAATGACACTTTTTGCAGAACCGTATGCTAAATATGTTTCTACTTCAATCTCAGCTTCTGTTGCTCTATCTTTGTAGGCAGATAATATTTCTTCTCCATATGAAACGAGGCTTTCGTGAAAAGTTGGGTTGTACACGTTACCTGTATAGACACCTAAGTCTGCAACGTGTGTGATAACTAACTTGGCATTGTTGCGCTTTGCAACTTGTATTGCTTTAGCGAGTGCACGTTCAGCTTCTTCAGAACCGTCTACCGCTACTAATACTGTCTTATAAGCTAACTCCATCGTAATCCCTCCCACTTGTACCTTACATCTTTATTGTACGAAGGATAGGGAAAGAATGAAATACTTTAGACGATTCTGTCACAAAAATGCCTCTTTTCAATTGAAAAGAGGCATTCGATGTTTCTATTCTGTTACCATTTCTTTTAAAGTAGGGAAGATGTTTATATATTCCCATGCGCCTTCGTTGCCTACAACGATATATACAGGCAAGGCTTCTTCTGTTTTGTTCACGCAAATGGAGTTTTCTAAACCTTTCACATATCCGATGACAACCATATCATCGCCAATTGATGGACGCTCTGCTTTTTTTGTGTTTTCTTCCGTGAATAAAACAACTGGCATTGTGATAGAGCCTTCTTCTGTTTGGAAATCAACATCAATTTCCGTTACGTATGCCTCTGTTAATATGTTTAAAATTTGTTGTTCTGTCATTTTGTCGTCTCCTTGTTTATTCCCTTATTTTTAATAAAGAAGGGAGTCATATCTCGTTAGTATATACGTTAATACTTACTTATACAAGATGAACGCGTTTGTGGTTATGTGAAAAGAAATAAAAGTGCGATAGATAAGATACTGTATAAAGCAGAGCCTTGAAGAACTGGTGAGAAAGTAGTAGAAGTGGTTTCTGGTTCATCGACAATACCAGCTTTTGATGGAATTTCATATTGAATGTTATATAGCGGAATATTTCCTTGAACAGTTAGCCAAAAAATACCGATGATGAGCGCGATACTGACGAAGAAAGAAATACTCGTATAGCTCCATCCGGTTAGCAGAGCAATTAGAATAGTAAGAAACACCTCCGTTAATATTGTGAAACCAATAACATAAAAAGACTTCATAATGATCCTCCTTTTAGTGGTTATTCCCTCTTAGCTTTATTATAGTGAGACGGTGTTAAGGGAATATTAACTCACTTTAACAACGATATTAATGTATGCTACAAAGTATGCTAAAAACATAGTTCTTTTTCTTATTTTTTGTGAATTTTTTGTAAAAAGTTACGAAAGGCTTGTGATTTGGCAAAGAAAACGGACGAAATGTCGAGGAGAATTGTCGAAACATTGTGGATTATTGATAGAAAAGTGGTTTTTCATTGTCATTCGAGCGGAGAACGATTATTCTAGTAAAAGGGGCATTTTCTAGGTGCGATTTTTCATTTCGTATGGATAGAATGTCAATGTATGCAAAAGCTAGTGATAAGCAAAAAGATAGAAGAAAGGAGAGATTTTTTATGTCTCTGCTACAAGGAATTATTACTCGTCTGGAGAACTTGAAAGAACAAGCGACAACGAGCGGTGAAGTTTCTCAACGTTTCTTCGAAGTTGAAGGTGTACGTATGTGCAGCGTAAAGTACTTTGATAAAACGGAAACATTCGAATTAGAAGTATATCAACAAGGTGAGAAGCCACAAACATATCAATACGACAACATCGATTTAGTTGCAATCGAAATTTATGATATGATTTCATAATACATGTACATATAAAAACACCCCACTTGTTCAAGTGGGGTGTTTTTATATGTACATAACTCTTGTTTTTAAGAATACAATATAGTGCCACGTAGTTATTTAATGCAGAGGGGAGGACAAATCGTGAGTGACGAGATGTTTTACAATTTATCGATGTGTAATATGTCATTTGAGGATGTGTTTGGGCAAATATGTACGTTTATGAAAAAAGACCCTAGACAAAACTATCGCTTATCGATTGGAACAGATTCTAAGGTTCACACACGATTCACACGCTTCATTACTGCTATCCATATTCATCGTATCGGAAATGGTGCATGGGGGTGCTTACGTCCAATTGTGATAAAACGAGAAGTGATGAGTTTACGAGAGAAGATTCATTTAGAAACGATGTATAGCCAAGAGATTGCGTATTTATTTACACCAGAACGAACGAGTGAATTAATTGAAATTATCTATCCATATAAGAAAGAAGGAGGTAATTTCACGATGGAGATACACCTTGATATTGGACAGTATGGATTAACGAGAGAATTCATTCAAGAAGCAACATCGCGTATTACGGCAATGGGAATTACTGCGAAAATTAAACCAGATGCTTATGCTGCTTCTAGTTATGCAAATCGCTATACGAGATAACAGTGGAGTATGTATTATTTGTTCCGCTCATTCTTCTTAGTAAGATAGAAGACTATGATAAGGGTGAGCGGGAATATGGTATATTTTGTTTCTGCGAGAGAAACGAAGAGAAGACAAGCTGCTTTTATGGTATGATAAGGGGGTGAGTTTACACGAATGGGGGAGCCAATGTGATTCATCTTCATCATAAAGATTTCTTATCATATAAAATAAGAGACTTACTTATTTCATCTGAGAAAGTGGCACACGTACAAGTAAAGCATAGCCTAGAGCATGCATTATTAATATTAGTGAAATCAGGATATTCCGCTATTCCGGTATTGGATCCGAAATATCAACTAAAAGGATTAATTAGTACAGCTCGCATTTTAGATTCGATTCTTGGATTAGAACGCATTGAATATGAACGTTTAGAGCATATGAGGGTGGAAGAGGTCATGATGACGGATATTCCTCGCCTTCATGTGAATGATTCTGTCGTGAAAGGATTAGAATTGACAATTGATCATCCTTTCGTATGTGTACAGAATGAAGAAGGGTGTTTTGAGGGAATCTTAACAAGACGAGCTCTATTAAAGAAATTAAATCAACTTGTTTTATTATTAACGAATATGAGATAAAGCGATGTGCGAATGATAATATTTTTTGGATGGAAATGCATTTAAGGGCTTGTCGTTCGCACATACGTTTGTTAGAGTAGTATATATTGTGATCTAGAGGAGGATGTACATAATGGATGCAAAGCAAATTATTGAATTTATTCAAAAGAGTGAAAAGAAAACACCAGTGAAAGTATATATTAAAGGGGATATGGCAAAGGTTGAATTCCCGGAAGCGGTACAAGCATTCATAGAAGCGAATACAGGGGTTGTATTTGGTGAGTGGAATGCAGTGAAAGAAGCGTTAGAAGCAAACGAAGCGCATATCACAGACTATGTGGTAGAAAACGACCGTCGCAACTCAGCGATTCCTTTATTTGATATGAAAGGCGTAAATGCTCGTATTGAGCCAGGCGCAATCATTCGTGACCAAGTAGAAATCGGTAACAACGCTGTTATCATGATGGGTGCGGTATTAAACATCGGTGCGGTAATCGGTGAAGGTACAATGATCGACATGAACGCAGTACTTGGTGGACGTGCAACAGTAGGTAAGAACTGTCACGTAGGTGCAGGTGCAGTATTAGCAGGCGTTATCGAGCCACCTTCTGCACAACCAGTTATTTTAGAAGATAACGTATTAATCGGAGCAAACGCAGTAGTTCTTGAAGGCGTGAAAATTGGTGAAGGCGCAGTAGTTGCAGCTGGAGCAGTTGTAGTAGAAGATGTACCAGCACATACAGTAGTTGCAGGTACACCAGCTCGCGTAATCAAAACGATCGATGAGAAAACAAAGTCAAAAACAGAAATCGTACAAGCATTACGTGAATTATAAGAAGATGTGAACAAGGTTAGGAGGGGTACCTCCTAACCTTTTCTTATGGAATGCTAGAAAGTAGTATACTTCTTTCAAACCTTTTTGTACAATACAGGAAAAGACGACATAGGAGGAAGAGGATGAAAAGTTATGTAGACATTCGTCGTGACTTACACCGTATTCCAGAGCTTGGTTTTAAGGAGTATAAGACACAAGCCTATTTATTAGATTACTTGAAAAGCATCGCGACGGAATATATGGAAATTAAAACATGGAAGACAGGTATTTTCGTTCGAATTGCGGGAAAGAGTCCAACGAAAACAATTGGATATCGTGCAGATATTGACGCATTGCCAATCACAGAAGATACAGGATATGACTTCACATCGACACATGAAGGATTAATGCATGCATGTGGACATGATTTACATATGACTATTGCGCTTGGTATTGTGACAGAATTGGCAGAAGAGCGTATTGATGATGATGTTGTGTTCCTTTTTCAGCCCGCGGAGGAAGGGCCAGGTGGAGCATTACCAATGATTCAAAGTAAAGAATTTGAGGCGTGGAAACCGGATATGATTGTTGGTCTTCATATTGCACCGGAATATTCAGTTGGTACTATCGCAACAAAGGAAGGGTTGCTTTTTGCGAACACATCAGAATTATTCATTGATTTAAAAGGAAAAGGTGGACATGCTGCATTTCCACATCATGCAAATGATATGGTTGTAGCAGCTAGTTATCTTGTGATGCAATTGCAATCCATTGTAGCACGCAACGTAGACCCACTCGATAGTGCGGTTATTACGATTGGAAAAATTACTGGTGGAACAGTACAGAATGTCATTGCAGAAACAGCTCGATTAGAAGGCACGATTCGTACGTTATCTGTTACATCGATGAAGAAGGTAAAAGAGCGTATCGAAGCAGTTGTGAAGGGGATTGAAGCTAGTTTTCAGTGCGAGGCAGTTATTGATTACGGTGCGATGTACCATCAAGTGTATAACAATGAGGTGCTAACGAGAGAGTTTATGGAGTATGTGGAAGCGTCGGAGATGAACCTTATTGAATGTAAGGAAGCGATGACTGGAGAAGATTTCGGGTATATGATCAAAGACATCCCAGGCTTTATGTTCTGGCTTGGCGTAGACTCGGATTATGGATTACATCATGCGAAGTTAATGCCTAGTGAAGGTGCAATAGAGAAAGCTATTTCGTTCTTAGTGACGTATATGCGCTGGAAGGGTAATAAATAAAAAAGTAGATGCACGTATGTTTATGTACGTGCATCTACTTTTTCTGTATATACATAACTATCTGCTTGTAATGGAAGTTCAATTACAGGTTGATAGCGAACACATTTACCGTTCTCGAATGTCGTATGAACGAGGCCGATTGATGTAATTGTCACTTCGATTGGTGAAAATTGTTCGCTGCAATAAGCAAAGGCGTCCTTTAGTTCTCTTTGAGTTAAATTATTTGCTAATGTACAGTGCGGTACCCAGTTTTGCGGGTTGTATAAAGAATGCTCTATATCAGCAAAAGAACGACATACAGAGTGATAGGATGTATGCATGTTCAATAGCTCTATTGTGACTGTCGGTGCGAGAAATAGCGTCCCACCTGGGGGGAATGAACTAAGTGCACTAAATAAAATTGGCAATGGCCTTGTCATTTGGCAAAATGTTTGGATATAAATTGGAATTCTATGTAGTGGCAATTTATGATATGTTGCAAGTGTGACGTGCGGTCGTATTCCTTTGACGTGTTGCGCATGTATTGGTAATCTTTTCGATGCTAACTTCTGTGACAGTTGTTCTATTTTTGCTTCACTCTTCTCATCAAATAATGCAACAACAGCGTACATATTTATTCACTCCTTCGACAAGTATCGTAATTTTAGTATACAGAAAATTATCTGATTATTGCAATGATAATGAAAAAAGAGCGACTTGTTATTGCAAGACGCTCAGTTCACTTGTTAAAAAAGTATTCCGCTTTTCAATAAACGCAAGGATATGATCAATTTCCTCGTGAAATGAATGTGTCTCATATTTCAAACGTGGATCACGATGCAAATGAGGTTGCACAACTGATGAAATACGATCAATTTCAGAGCGGATAAAGGACGGAGTAAACCGCTCTTTCAATGTCGCTTCAAGTAGCTTGTAGTAACGTTTTCGAATTAAAGGTACTTGTAAGAGCCGCTCGGTTAAAATGTTACGCCCACAAATAGAAATATAATCATGAGGTAACGGATTTCCATTATATTTCCTTCCCCATGTGCCGTCATAATCCCATGGAATAAGACTAAATAATTTACTATCGTTATCACGATATAGTGCATAGTTATGTGTAAAGCCATCGGCGTTTTGTGTACAAACAATACCAACGAGCCAACGTAAATAATGTTCAACGTGAAGAACGGAATAGATTTGTCGTTCAAACTCCTGCTTTGTAGTCGTATTGATTGTAGACAAAAAATCGATTACATGTTTATCGTCCTCTTCTGTACCATGCTTTCGTATATATCCGTCTAGTAAGAGGTTTTTGTCTGGATGAAGGGAGAAATCAGCGCGGTGATTAATGGCGTAATAGATGGGGCCTTTTGCCAATCGACGATTTCGTAAAAAATTCTCGTCAACAGATTCTAATTGCAAATAGAGTCCCTTTGGCTTTTGATTAATGGTGATGTTAGCGTAGGTTGAGGAAGGTGATAGGATGCCAAGTATTGAGAAGAAATCAAGGGCGAGTTTGTTCCTCATTAGAGATGGGTCGTTGTATTCTGCATTTAAATGGATGGTATGAACGTTCTCAAGAGGTGATTTATCTTCTAAGAAGACAGAATAGGAACGTTTCTTCATTTTGCGTGTATAAGCACCTCGATAAGACATAGATACAGGGTATTGCTTTCGACGGTATGACAGAATGGCAGGGGTTGGGTTATCATGCCAAAGTCCTTTTGCAAATTCAGAATGATGCACAGAGTGAATAAAGAAATCGTATGAAGAGACAGAGAGCTTTTGAAACATATATGCTCATCCTTTCGTGGTGTCATTTCATCCATGTCATCATATGATGAAAAAGGTAAGAGTGACACTTAACAGGAATTCGGAAGATGTTGGGTGAATATTGTTAATAAAGTATATATTTATTGAGAGGAGGAGGTGAACGATTCGTGGAAGAAGAGAAGCTTAGCCGGGCTCAGCATCGAAGAAAGAGGAAAAAAGTTTTTATCCCTATTTTACTTCTACTTACCCTCATCGTTGGTGTAGTTGCATTCACTGCGATGTCATCACAATTTACTACGTATGCAGCACCGAAAAAAGCACAAACAATCTTGTATAAAGAAAAAAATAAACAGTACGATGCCCAAGCTGTACAGTCACTTGCAAAGAATAAACAAGAAAATATACAGCCAGTGGCAAAGAATAAACAAGATGAGACGAAAAATGTACAATCGGTGACGAAAAATAAACAAGATGAGACGAAAACTGCAAAACCGGCGGCGAAAAATAAACAGGATGATGCAAAAGCTGTAGAAGGTAATGTACCGCAACAACTTCTAATTGTAAGTCGTAAGCAGAATAAACTTTATTTCTATGAAAATGGTAAACTAGCTCGTACATTCTCTGTAGCAACAGGGAAATCAAGTACGCAAACTCCAGATGGTGTATTCCCGATTGTAAATAAAATTAAAAATCGACCATATTACACAAAAAATATTCCAGGAGGAGATCCGCGAAATCCACTTGGAGATCGATGGATGGGATTGGATGTAAATGGAACAAAAGGAACAACGTATGCGATTCACGGTAATAATAACCCAGCAGCAATCGGACGGTATACAACATTAGGGTGTGTTCGCATGCATAATAAAGATATTCATTGGTTATTTGATCGTCTTCAAGTTGGGACGAAAGTAATTGTGACTAATTCGAAAGAACCGATAGAGACAGTAGCGTTAGCAAAAGGATTTAAACTGTATGCTGCTAAATAGGGGGAAGAGGGTGTGCCGGAATGGTATGCCTTTTTTGTATGGAGGGAGTTATTTATATTTTTATTGGTTTTCTTTTTCTTTTTTGTCTAAGGTTTGTGTATAATAAGGATATATGTTGAAAAAGGGATAAATAGGGAATTATATTGTTTTTTAGATTGATATATTCTTAGATGTGTAGGGTCTTGGGGGATGGAAGTGAAGTATCTTTGAAATAATTGTCTTTTTCTATTAATACTTACATGATTGGAACCGATATAACAAGTAAAGATGGTTTTATCTCTTGGCGTATTTAGGAAAGGATAGCGATTCTTTTATACGAATTAAGAGAGAAAATAGATTTTTAGTAAGGAGAGTTTGGCATGAAATATAAAGTTTTGGGAATCACAGGTGCAGCAATTGTTGGTTCTATCATGTTAGCAGATTCAGCCGAGGCATCTCAGAATCAAGGTGTGGTAACGGCAGATGTGTTGAATATCCGTTCAGGATCCGATGTATCTCATAGTATTATTGGGAAAGCTTACAATGGCCAAGTAGTAACAATTGTTGGAGAAGTCAATGGCTGGTATAAAGTCAATCATCAAGGAAAAGTAGGTTATGTGAGTGGTGCGTATATTAAGACGCAAGGATCATCATCAAATGTAAGCCAAGGAACAACAGGTGTTTACAAAGTTACAGCCGATGTATTGAATGTTCGTTCAGGATCTGGCACGTCGCATCGTATAATTGGAAAAGCACATCAAGGACAAGTATTAGAGGTTACTGGTCAAGAGAATGGTTGGTACAAAGTAAATTATAATGGCCAAACAGGATATGTTAGTGCTGAGTACTTGCAAAAAGCAGGTGAGCAACCAAAACCACCAACATCAGGAAATGTATCTGGAGCGTATACTGTAACTGCAAGTGCATTGAATGTCCGTTCAGGACCTAATACGTCTCATGGCGTAATTGGAAAGACGTATAAAGGCCAAACTGTAACAGTTACAGGTCAAGAGAACGGTTGGTACAAAATAAACTACAATGGTAAAACAGGCTATGTTAGTGCTGATTATTTGCAAAAAGCAGGGGAACAGCCAACACAACCACCAAAACCACCAACATCAGGAAATGTATCGGGCGCGTATACTGTGACTGCAAGTTCACTTAATGTACGTCAAGGACCAAGTATATCTTCTAGCAAAATTGGTACAGTATATAATAGGCAACAAGTAAACGTACTAGAATCAGAGAATGGTTGGTACAAAATTTCCTATAACGGTAAAACAGGCTATGTTTCAAGTGAATATTTGGTGAAAAGTACAGGAACAACTCCTGAAGTAACGCCACCTAGTGACGCAGCCAAGGCTAGTGCTATGATTAATTATGCGAAAACGTTGTTAGGAGTACCTTATGTGTTTGGGGGATCTTCGCCAAGTACAGGTATAGACTGTAGTGGTTTTATTTACCATGTATTAAATAAAACTGGAACAAAGATTGGACGTACAAATGTAGAAGGTTATTGGAATGATTCAAGAAATTTTGTGAAAATTACTAAGCCACAACCAGGAGATATTATTTTCTTCCAAAATACATATCGCCGTGGTCCGTCTCATATCGGAATTATAATTGATAATGCAGGTAATTTTATCCACGCGAACGAGCCACGTGTAAAAATTGATAGTATGAATAATAGTTATTACAAGTCAAAATTCTTAGGATTTAAACGAATTAAATAAATAAAAAAAACCGAGGCAGTATTACTGGCCTCGGTTTTCTTATTTTATCCTCGTGGTAATGCTTGTAATCGATTGGAATTCAGGAACACTAATGCTTCAATTGCTTGTCTATTAAAGATTTCGACCTCAATAGGTAATAAGAATTTATGTACTTCTTCTAATGCGGTTTTCAATGCCACTTTTTTGACATTTTCTGTTGATAGCTTCGGAAGATGCAGTGGTAAGCTATATATATCGAATGTATCGAATTCGGCGAAACGATCGGTCTCTGGCTCAATCCGTTCATCGAATACTTCTAAATCACAAGAACGTAATGTTTTCCCAGCATCTACTTCTACCACGTTGTGAAACATGATTCGATACTGTGTATAAATGTTATATTTCATACGGCTATGTTGTAGACCATAGGTCGAGAAACTACATGTAACGTCTTGTTCATGTAAAAAGACAAAGCCATATGCACTTCCTTCTAATGTAACTTCTTTCAAGAATTTTTGGATTTTAATTGCCACCGTCAAATTCTCCCTTCCCCTGACAAATTTCTCTTTGTCTATCATAATCGATAACGATATGTTTTGAAAGGGTAAAAAGTTATAAGGATAGAACAATTTTTTGAACGAATGAAAAAATGCATATGTTGAAATTTTGGGAAGAATGGTATAGTAAGAACAAATAAGTAGCAAAGCTTATATTCTTTCCTTTAAAGAAAAATGGTAAAGTTAAGCGAGGAAAGATCTAATAGTGGAGGACATAATCGATGAAAAAGAAAAAAGAATTCGCAGTTATTGGTTTAGGTCGCTTCGGTGGAAGTATTTGTCGTGAACTTAGTAACTTGGGAATGGAAGTAATGGCAATTGATACAGATGAGGATCGTGTGAATGAATTTGCAAATATTGCTTCTCATGCTGTAATTGCTGATTCTACAGATGAAATGGTACTAAAAAGCCTCGGAATACGTAATTTTGATCATGTTATTGTTGCGATTGGCGATAACTTACAAGCGAGTATTTTGACGACGCTTATTCTAAAAGAACTAGGTGTAAAAAATATTACCGTAAAAGCGCAAAATGATCACCATGAGAAAGTATTACGCAAAATTGGTGCGGATCAAATCGTTCATCCAGAACGTGATATGGGGGTACGTATTGCGAACAATATCGCATCAAATAGTGTACTTGATTATCTGGAATTATCAGATGAACATAGTATCGTTGAAATTATAGCGAATGATAAGTTAATAGGACATACTATTATTGATTTAGATATTCGTGCAAAATATGGCATTAACATCGTTGCGATTAAACGTGGGAAAGAAATTATTGTGTCGCCTCGTGCCAATGAAATTATTAAAGAAGAAGATATATTGATTGTAATCGGAGCGGATGTAGATCTTGACCGTTACGAAAATTACTTATCGAGATAAGATGAAGGGGGCCCACCTATTGAAGTAGGTGGGCCCCCTTGTAAGCACGATTGTTCGATATAATGTATAATATGTAAGGGCTGGAAAAATATAAATAAGAGGAGAGAAGATAGACAAGCATGAATCAACAAGAACTTTTAGCGATACTTGAACAATATAGTCAATATGCACTCTTTATTAGTATTCTTTTAAACATAGCTGTAGCGTTAGTGGGTGTCTTGCCGAGCGTGTTCATTACGGCTGCGAATCTCGTGTTCTTTGGCCCTGTCGTTGGATTTATCATATCGATTATTGGAGAAGTAGTCGGTGCAATCATCGCTTTTGGATTATACCGTAAAGGATTGCAAAAAGCATCCCGTAAGCAATTAGAAAAGTATCCGAAAATTTTAAAGTTGCTTGATGCGAAAGGAAAAGATGCATTTAACCTTATTGTTGTATTACGAACGTTACCATTTATGCCATCTGGCCTTGTAACATTAGCAGCATCAATTGGACAAGTATCTATGCCAATCTATGCATCTGCAACACTTATCGGGAAAATTCCCGGTCTATTAATTGAAGCGGTTTCAGTATACCAAGTTGTTCAATTCAATTGGATTGGGAAAGCTATTTTGATAGTTATTGGGATATATTGGCTGTATCTTGTGCTACACTTTTTATATAAAAAGAGGAGGAAAAAGTGTGACGAGACGAAGGGGAATTCCACCACATAGACGAAAAATTGTTCTAATAAAGCGTACGATAGTAGTATGTATAGGGTTATTTTTATTATTTGGAATAGGGAAGTTTATGAGTGGCTTATTTTCTCAGTCTGACAGCCCAGAAGCAGTTGCAACAAAAGAAGAACAGACAGAGACATCAAAAGAAGAAACAAAAGAAAAAGCAGTAACACCTGGAGAAGAACCGGAAATTACGTTAACATTCTCCGGTGATACAATGTTTGATTGGGGATTACGTCCTGTTATTGCGAAGCACGGGGCAGATTATCCATTTCAACATGTGAAGAGCGAAGTTGAGAAGGCGGATTATTCGTTTGTTAATTTAGAGTCTACTTTTACAACAAGATCCGAAAAATTCAACGGGCAATTATTTTGGATTAAGAGCGATCCATCTACATTGCAAGCGGTGAAGAATACCGGGTTTGATTTAGTAAATCTAGGGCATAATCATTCGCTGGATTATTTGGAAGAAGGATTAGTAGATTCGATAACACATGTAGAGGAAGCAGGATTTGATTACATAGGTGCAGGTCGTAATGAAGAAGAGGCATATAAGCCGAAGGAAGTGGAGATAAAAGGGAAGAAGTTTAAGTTCTTCACATTTGTCCGCTTCTATCCAGATTACCGCTGGGTCGCAACAAAAGATAAGCCAGGTGTACCAAACGGTTACGATTTAGATTTACTTATTGAGAAAATTAATGAACAAAAAGGCGATGCCGATTATGTTATTGTTTACATGCACTGGGGGATTGAGAAAACGAATACACCAGCTCCGTATCAAAAAGAGTATGTAAAACGAATGGTCGAAGAAGCAGGAGTAGATGCAATTGTCGGTAGCCATCCGCACTGGTTACAAGGATTTGAGTATTATAATGGCGTTCCAGTTGCCTACTCGTTAGGGAATTTCTTATTCCCTGATTATGTAAAAGGACATTCGGCAGAAACAGGTGTATTAACGTTAAAGGCCAAGGGTGACAAAATTGACATGTCCTTTAATCCATATATGATTCGAAACAATCAAATTTCACCTGTAGAAGGAAAAGAGCGAACAAAGATGTTGAAGTATTTACAATCTGTCTCTCCGAAAGTAACAATTGATGAGGACGGGAATGTTACAGCGAAAGAAGGTACTTAACGCATTACTGGAAGTATAGAAAAAGGAGTTATCTTATCTGTCAGATATGACAATAAGATAACTCCTTTTTTTGTTATGATGCGTGAGATTTTCGATTGTTTCTTATTTCAAGGAAGATACAGATAGCTGTTAAGAGGTGCATAATCATTCCGACAATGGGAATCCATGCGATGGACGACGTAATAATGCCAATCGTATTCGCTCCATTTGGTAGTTTCTCTTGTCTGCATAATATAACAATTACAATATGAAGTACTAACATGAAAAGTAACGGTGTCCAAATTAGGCTAAGGACGATAGATCCGCCTATAACGGGTATACCAAGAAAGGCTTCTAACCCCATCGAAATCCATTTCAGCAAATGAACCTTATCTTTCATCTTCTCACCTCTACTGATATATAGGTATGTCAACATAGACAACCTTTTATTTCATCGTATGTTCCCCTTGGTAGAGATATTCTTTTATTAGATGAAAGAGAGTGTCTTTCGTCTTTTGGTCTGCAAATGGATAAAAAGCCCCCTCATATAAAATACCACTGTCACTTACTTTTACTTTATGCTCCTTGAAATTACCTTCTAGATGGTGAAAAGTGAGAACATATTTCCAACTTTGAATGCCTTTAAATGATACGTTCTTGTAATGTCCTTCAAAAATAGTGTCTATCATCTTTAACGCAGCCGTCTTGTCATGGAGGTGGATAGAATGTTTATGTTTGAAAATAGGGCCGAAGAAGTCTCGTTCATACAATTCGATGATATGAATATCATCTATTTTTATTTCTTCTGTCTTTGGCTTGAAGTAGTCTACTACATCATGATGTGGCAAATAGTGTGTACATCCTGTAAAAAAGAAAATACAAATTAATAATAATCGTTTCATTATTTATCCCTCATTTGCACAATTCATTTTGTAGTTTGTGACATATTCTTTAAGAAATACACTTTTTTGATTTGAAAATATTCAGAAAAATGATATTCTATATGAATATAAAGAATGTAGAGATTCTTTAGTTTGTTCAGAAAACTTTTCTGAACAAGAATAATTAATGGGAGAAGGAATGTGTAGATGAAGTTATTAAAACGGCTAGAAAGTGGCATTGTGATAGCAGATGGTGCAATGGGGACACTATTGTATTCACACGGCTTACAAAGTAGTTTTGAAGAGTTAAACATGACCGACGGGGGATTAATTACGGATATTCACCGAGCGTATATTGAAGCTGGTGCAGAAGTGATTCAGACGAACACGTACGGGGCGAATGAAGCGAAGCTACGTCTTCACGGTCTTGAAGATGATGTTGTAGCAATTAATAAGGCAGCGGTACAACATGCGAAACGCGCTGCAAATAATGACACAATTATTCTCGGTACAATTGGTGGAATGAAGCATATCGGTTCTGTCCATGTAACAAATATGGAACGAGAATATATGCTGCTTCAACAATCAACAGCATTATTAGAAGAAGGTGTTGATGGCCTTCTATTAGAAACGTTTTATGATGAGGAAGAATTATATGAAGCAGTGAAAATACTTCGTAATCATACGAAATTGCCAATCGTCGCACAACTTGCGCTTCATGAGGTTGGAGTTATGCAAAGCGGGCGACCAGTAGAAGAGGCATTAAAGCAGTTACAGTTATTAGGTGCGGATGTTATTGGACTGAACTGTCATTTAGGACCACTTCATATGATTGAATCATTGAAAACAGTTCCATTACCAAACGATACATTCTTATCTGCTTTCCCAAATGCAGGATTACCGAAGTATGCGGATGGACGTTACATGTATGAAGGAACGGATGCATACTTTGAACAAATGGCAACATTGTTTGTTGAGCAAGGCGTGCGTTTATTAGGTGGGTGTTGTGGAACGACACCAGCACATATTAAAGCAATGAAACGTGCTCTTACAAATGTACAGCCTGTCACAAAGAAAGATGTTGCAGTACGAACAATGAAAATTGAAGTAAAGCCAGCAGCTCCAAGAAAAACACAATCACTTGCAGAGAAAGCAAAGCGTGAAACAACAATTGTTGTGGAGTTAGATCCACCGAAAACTCTTGATACACGACGTTTCTTTGAAGGAGCAAAAGCATTGTCGAAAGCAGGAGCAGATGCGATTACACTTGCGGATAATTCATTGGCATCACCACGTGTTTGCAATACAGCACTGGCATCGATGCTCCTTAATAGTGGCATTAATGTACTTGCGCATTTAACGTGTCGTGACCGCAATATTATTGGCTTACAGTCACACTTATTAGGGTTAGAAACGCTTCGTATTCATGAAGTGTTAGCGTTAACCGGTGATCCAGCACGAGTTGGTGATTTTCCAGGAGCAACGTCTGTGTATGATTTATCCTCATTTGAATTAATTCGTCTTATGAAGGAGATGAATGAAGGACGTTCTTATGTCGGCAAAACAATTGGTCAAAAAACGAACTTCTCTGTCGGAGCAGCGTTTAATCCGAATGTGCGTAAGTTAGATGCGGCAGTTAAAAGGTTAGAGAAGAAAATTGACGCAGGAGCAGATTACTTCTTAACGCAACCTGTCTATGATATTAACCTCATTCGTAATATGTATGAGGCAACAAAGCATATTGAACAGCCAATTTTCCTTGGTATTATGCCGTTAATTAGTAAGCGAAATGCTGATTTCTTACATTTTGAAGTACCTGGTATTACGGTTCCGGATGCGGTACGCGAAGCAATGGGGGCGGCAGAGTCACCAGAGGCAGCGGTACAAGAAGGATTACGCTTCGCAAAAGAGCTACTTGATGAGGCGTTAACATACTTTAACGGTATTTATCTTGTGACACCATTTTTACGATATGAAGTAACTGAAGAACTAGTAACATATGTCGTTAATCATCCGAAACGAAAAGCAGAAATATATGTATAGAGGTGTCATGATATGAGAATAGAAGAAGCGTTAAGAGAGAGAATTCTTATTTTAGACGGTGCGATGGGAACAATGATTCAAGCACTGGATTTAACAGCAGAAGACTTCGGTGGGGAAGAGTATGAAGGGTGTAATGAATATTTAGTTCATACACGCCCAGATGCAATCAAGGATATTCATCGTAAATATGTTGATGCAGGAGCGGATATTATCGAGACGAATACATTCGGGGCAACGAATATCGTACTTGCAGATTACAACCTTCAACATTTAGATGAAGAACTGAATGAACGAGCGGCACAATTAGCGAATGACGCAATCAAGGAATCTGGCAAACTAGCGTACGTTGCGGGTGCGATGGGGCCGACAACGAAAGCGATTAGTGTAACGGGCGGTGTAACCTTCGAAGAATTAATTGAGGCATATCATCGTCAAGCAAGAGGGCTACTACGTGGTGGTGTAGACGTCTTACTTGTGGAGACATGTCAAGATATGCGTAACGTAAAAGCTGCATCAATCGGTATTGAGCAGGCATTTGAAGAACTGAGTATACGTGTTCCAATTATGATTTCTGGTACGATTGAGCCGATGGGTACGACATTAGCTGGACAAACGATTGATGCGTTTTACGTTTCAATTGGGCATGCGAAACCATTATCTATTGGGTTGAATTGTGCAACTGGACCTGAATTCATGCGTGATCATATCCGTACATTGTCTGATTTAGCTGAAACGTATGTCACATGTTATCCGAATGCTGGTTTACCAGATGAAGATGGTCATTATCATGAATCACCAGAGTCGTTAGCGAAGAAGTTACAAGAGTTCGCGGAACAAGGCTGGTTAAATGTTGTTGGTGGATGTTGTGGTACAACGCCTGCACATATTACGGCAATGAGAGAAGCAGTTGATGGCATGCAGCCACGTCAAGTGAAGCAAGTGACGAATCATATGGTAAGTGGATTAGAATCGCTTCATTATGACGACTCTATGAGACCATTATTTGTTGGAGAACGTACAAATGTTATCGGTTCACGTGCGTTCAAACGTTTAATTGCAGATGGAAAGTTTGAAGAGGCTTCTGAGATTGCAAGAGCGCAAGTGAAACGAAATGCACACGTCATTGATGTTTGTCTTGCCGACCCAGACCGTGATGAAATCGAAGATATGGAACGATTTTTGGAGAAAGCAACGAAAGTATTGAAAGTACCATTAATGATTGATTCGACAGATGAAGAAGTAATCGCAAGAGCCTTAACCTATTCACAAGGGAAAGCAATCATTAACTCGATTAACTTAGAAGACGGCGAAGAACGATTTGAAAAAGTTGTTCCACTTGCGAAAAAATTCGGTGCAGCATTAGTTGTTGGAACGATTGACGAAGACGGAATGGCGGTATCGGCAGATCGGAAAATTGAAGTTGCAAAACGAAGCTATGACTTACTAACGAAAAAATACGGTATTCGTGCATCTGATATTATTTTTGACGCGCTCGTATTCCCTGTTGGTACAGGGGATGAGCAGTATATCGGTTCGGCATATGAAACAATTGAAGGTATTCGTCGTATTAAAGAAGAATTACCGGAATGTTTAACAATACTTGGTGTAAGTAATATTTCTTTCGGATTGCCACCTGCTGGTCGAGAAGTATTAAACTCCGTTTTCTTATATCATGCGACAAAAGCAGGTCTTGACTATGCAATTGTTAATACAGAGAAGCTAGAGCGTTATGCATCGATTCCACAAGATGAAATTGATTTAACGGATAAGCTCCTATTTGAAACGAATGACGACACGCTTGCAGCTTTTACTGCGTATTTCCGTGGGGTGAAGAAAGAAGAAAAAGTAGTTGTCGAGAATTTAAGTTTAGAGGAGAGGCTTGCTCGTTATATCGTGGAAGGAACGAAAAATGGTTTGCATAATGATTTAGCGGAGGCGCTTGAGCGTGGGGATATCCCACTTGATATTATTAACGGTCCATTGATGAATGGAATGGATGAAGTCGGTCGTCTTTTCAACGATAATCAATTAATCGTTGCAGAAGTACTACAGAGCGCAGAATCGATGAAAGCGGCAGTAGGATATTTAGAGCCGCATATGGAAACGACAGAAGCAACGAAAAAAGGAAAGGTTATGCTTGCAACGGTAAAAGGCGATGTGCACGATATCGGGAAGAACTTAGTTGAAATTATTTTAACGAATAATGGCTTTGAAATTGTGAACTTAGGAATTAACATTCGTCCAGATGAACTCGTTCAACAAGTGAAGAAACATAAGCCAGATATTATCGGACTATCAGGATTACTCGTGAAGTCAGCACAACAGATGGTATTAACAGCACAGGATTTACGTGCTGCAAATATTTCAACACCAATTATGGTGGGGGGAGCAGCATTAACACGTAAATTTACAGATAACCGTATTACTCCTGCATATGATGGAATGGTCTTATATGCAAAAGATGCGATGAATGGTCTTGATTTAGCGAACCGCCTTGCGAATATGGAAGAGCGTAAGAAATTAGAAGAAGAGCAAGAGCGTAAAAAAGAAGTTGCAGCAGACGTACAAGTAGAGAAGGTAGAAGTAGCTAATATCCCAGCCCGTTCAGATATTGGGACAGCTCCTGTATTCGTACCGTCAACATTGAAGCGAACAGTATTAAGGAATATTCCGATTGCTCATTTAGCGCCGTTCATGAACCGTCAAATGTTAATTGGACATCATTTAGGGTTAAAAGGAAGGCTTGATCGCCTTCTAGAAGAAGGAGATAGCCGTGCACATGAATTGAATGACTTAGTAGACAGTTTACTGCAAGAAGCGGGGGAGATTTTAAAGCCACGTGCGGTGTATCAATTTTTCCCTGCACAGTCAGATGGAGAGGATATTATCATCTATGACCCGAACGATCACAGTAAGGTCATTGAGCGCTTTACATTCCCGCGCCAAAAGAAAGCACCGTATTTATCATTAGGTGACTTCTTACGCCCTGTAGGTGATGAAATGGATTACGTAGGCTTCTTTGCGGTAACAGCTGGTCACGGTGTCCGTGAAGTCGCAGAGGAGTATAAAGAGCAAGGAGAGTATTTAAAGAGTCATGCAATCCAGTCAATTGCATTAGAGTTAGCAGAAGGATTAGCAGAGCGTACACATATGCTTATGCGTGATGTCTGGGGATTCCCAGATCCAGTAACAACAACGATGCACGACCGTTTCCGAGCGGCGTATCAAGGTATTCGTGTATCGTATGGATATCCAGCTTGTCCAGAATTAAGCGATCAAGCGAAGCTATTTAGCTTAATTCAACCAGAAGAACTTGGCATTCAGTTAACAACAGGATTTATGATGGAGCCAGAAGCGTCTGTTACAGCCATGGTATTTGCACATCCAGGGGCGCGTTATTTTAACGTTTTGTAAGGGGGAGAAGGAATGGAGAGAGCATATCTCGAAAGTACTATCCAATGCTATAAAGGGTTAAAGCGTCAAGGAGAACGAGTACTTGCTCAATTAACAAACGAACAACTTCATTGGCGATACAACGAGGAATCAAATAGTATTGCCATCATCGCCAAGCATTTACATGGCAACATGTTATCACGTTGGACAGATTTTCTCACGACAGATGGAGAAAAGGAATGGCGTGACCGTGACAGGGAATTCGAAGGTGATTATTCTTCTAAAGAAGCGCTGTTAGAAGCGTGGGAAGAAGGATGGAAGGTGTGCTTTGATGCGTTAAATACAGTAAACAAGGACAATTTGTTTCAAATCGTCTATATACGAGAAGAGCCACAAAGTGTATTAGACGCCATCCAGAGACAATTAGTACATTACAGTACACATATTGGTCAAATTATCTATATCGGCAAAATGGTGAAAAATAAAGAGTGGCAGTGCTTATCGATTCCTAGGGGGAAATCAAGGGAATTCAATGAGCAGATGAAAAAGAAGTAGTATTTAATTAAATATGAGGATAAAAAATAGGTAACTTCCAAGTAATAAAGGAAGTTACCTATTTGCCATGGTGTATATTAAAGAAGCACATAAATTAACAAAATTGCTGAACCAATTTGAATAAGGCCAATACACAATCCGTATAGAGAGGCTTTCATACCATATGCGATAAGTTGATCAATTTTAATATGCATTCCTATACCGGCAAGGGCAATCAGTTCAAATGCACCACTAATAGACTTAGAAATATGAGATAGTGTTGGAGAGAGAACTCCTAAGCTAAAGAGCGTGCACATAAGAAAGAATCCAATAATATACCACGGAATATTCGTTTTTTTCTGTTTGACAGCTTGTTCGTGCGAGCCAGAACGCTGTTTCCAATAAGAGAAGCTAAGCACAACAACTACTAAGAAAAGAATGCGTATAACTTTGAACAGTAATGCCAGTTCTTTAATTGATTCGTCCATTAAGCTCCCACTTGCAACTACTTGCCCAACTGATTGAAGAATCCCGCCAAGTAATGCAGCTGATTGATTCGTTTCTCCGTTGTAAAGAACGGTTGCAACAAGGGGAAGAAGAAGCATTAATACTGTTCCAAGTAAATTTACAATCGTTATGGAGATACCCTTTTCTGTGTCATTTGCGCCAATAACAGGCGCAGTAGAAGCGATGGCAGACGAACCACATACACCATTGCCGCTAGCCATGAGAAGCTGAAAGTTCTCTGAGAATCCTAGTTTCTTTCCAATCCAAATAGCACTTACAATTGTCAGGAGAAGCTGCATGAGGATAAAGCCCACTCCATATACACCGAGCAAGAAGAGGGCTTGAATATGAATTGTTGTACCTAATAGAACGATTGAACAAGATAATAATGTTCCTTCTGCAAATTTCGTCCCGGCTGTAAATCGTTCATTTTTACAACATGTGTTCCCAGCAATAATACCAAGAAGAATGGCGATTGTTGCACTGCCAATACTCTGTATATACGTTCCTAAAAAGGTACTAAGAAGCGCAATGCATATACATATGGCAAGTCCAGGTAGGATATTAGTGATTTGTTGTTTGTTCATTGCCATTGGCTCCTTTCCTACCATTTTTTCTCTCTTTTTAGTATAATGACAGTAGAATAATAAGGAAAATGAATATATTTAATAAAAACGATTAGAAAAATTAATGGTTAGGGGGAGTATCGTGTTAGACGAGTTGAGAACATTTCTTGCGGTAGTAGAGCATAAAAATTTCACGAAAGCAGCCGAGAGCGTGAATTTATCACAGCCGAGTGTTAGTTTGCATGTAAAGCGATTAGAAGAATATTTTCATACGACGCTTATTGGACGTTCGCATAAGCAGAAGAAAATCGTTGTGACACCAACTGGCCAACTCGTTTATGAACGAGCAAAACACATCCTCCATCTTGTAGAAGAGTTGAAAAGCGATGTGAATAGTTATCATCATGTTGTAGAAGGTAGTTTACGAATTGGTGCTAGTTTTACCATCGGAGAATATTGTTTGCCTGCTTTTTTAGGAGAGTTTTCGAAGAAATATCCAGAGCTTACATTACATATTACAATTGATAATACGACTGGAATTTGTGAGCGGATGAAGAAGTATGAGCTAGACGTTGGTCTAGTAGAGGGGTTAGTTACGTCGTCACATTTCTCATATGAGCAGTTTGCGAAGGATGAGATGGTATTGGCAGTGCCGAATCATCACTCGTTAGCAGGGAGAACGTTTTCACTTGATCATGTGCAGAACGAAACGTGGATTAGTCGGGAAGATGGATCTGGTACACAAGAATATTTGAAGCTATTTTTAGCATCGAACTACATTGCACCGAAGAACATCATTACGTTTGGAAGTAATTACGCGGTGAAAGAAGCGGTTGCGAATGGACTCGGGATTACGCTTATTTCATCCGATGTGACGGAACGAGCAGAAGTAAATGGGGAATTAGCGACGATTTCGTTACCACAGCCGTATATCCGTCGTCTGTCTATGATTCTTTTAAAAGAAAGTTTGCCATCAAAAGCAACGGAAGTATTCATGGAAGAATTAAAAGCATATATGAAACAAAAAGAAGGTTAACGATATGTTAGAATAACGTTAACCTTCTTTAATCTTTATATTGGAATATTAAATAGTTGAAATAACTTCTTTCGTCCTAGTATAAAGCTGTTCGTTCGTTACGTGTGCACTGTATAATGCAACGTCTTCGGCATATTGTGCGAGTAATTGATACGTAGGTGTTCCGTGTGTTTTGTATAAGAGCGCTGACCCATACGGAGAGGATGCACGTTGTAAAATAGCTCCGTTTTCTTGTAATATATCAACCAATTTCTCACAACAATCTTCTCTTGTGAAGAGAAGGGTATATGTTGATGTTGGGCGTTCTGCATTTTCTGGGACACGAGTTTGTTTTGGTACCTCTGGAACGACTTTCTCCTTCGTATAGAACGAAACAAGGTCTTCAATAATTGCGCTAGATGTTGCATTTGCTCCTGCACCAGGACCTTGTAATGTTAAGAAGCCAAGTGTTTTTGCTTTAAAGCGAATGGCATTGTCTACGCCTTCTACACCGTAAAGAGGATGTGTATTATCTACGAAATGTAGTCCAACGCTTACTTGTAGGGCATCGTTAATAGACACAAACTGTTTTAAGCGGAAGCCGAGTGTTTCTGCAAGTAATAATTCATCTGTTTTCACTTTTGAGATGCCCTCGACAAATACATCTTCCCAGTGAGGTTGTGCACCGTACATTAAGTTACTTAATACCATTGCTTTGTAGAATGGATCGTATCCTTCTACATCATTCGTTGGATCTGGCTCTGCATAACCTTTTGCTTTTGCAATTTCCAAAGCATCTTCAAATGACGCTTTCTCTGAGCGCATGTAGCTTAAAATAAAGTTACTTGTTCCGTTTAAGATAGCTTCAATTTGTTCAATGTGGTTGAACTGAAGTAATTCTTTAATTGTGCGAATAAGTGGAATGCCCCCACCTACACTTGCTTCATAAGCAAAGAAAACGTTGTTTGCTTTCGCTATTTCTTCGATGTCTTTTCCATGTCTTGCAATTAAATCTTTGTTTGCAGAAATAACGTGGCAACCTGCGTTTAGTGCATCTTTAATATACGTTAATGTCGGTTCGATGCCGCCCATTGCTTCAATGACAACATCTGGTTTTTCTTTTGCGAGTAATTCATGAAAGTCTGTTGTTAACAATATATCCTTTGCAATACTTCGCTCTTTGTGAGGATCACGAATAAGAGCACCTGTAATTTTTACTGTTTGCTTTACCACATTTTGAATTGTATTTTGCTCGTTTGTAATGTTTGTGTATACCCCATATCCAATTGTTCCAAACCCTAATAACGCCACTTTAACTTCGCTCATTCTTGAACCTCCCACATACTTTGTTTGTTGTTTGCACATATGAAAAATGAATAGATAACTAGACGTATAATGCCATATTCAACCAGTTGGAAAAGATTGAAACTTGCAACTTTTTAGAAAAATAAAATTTTGATTATTACCATATCACGGCATTTTTTTATTTGTCAATTATTATTTTGAAGTGTTTTGTTTGCATTTAGTGGAAAGAAGTTGATGAAAAGGTGGAATTTTCTTTGTTTTTTATAAAATTAGAAAATTTTTGTTGCCAAGTTTCATTTTGTTATTGTATGATGTGTGTAATTGTAAAAATATTTTCTTATCCAGAGAGGTGTAGGGACTGGCCTGTAGATACCTCAGCAACCGTCAGCATATAGAGCTGAAAAGGTGCTAATTCCAGCAGATAAGAGGAAGTGACGTTATAGGAATGTCAAAAACCTTCTTCTTATGAAGAAGGTTTTTTTATTTTATTAAAGGAGATGAAGTGAGTGTATAGAGTGGACACGAAAGTAGCACAAATTGGGAATCGAAGCGAGGAAGTAACGGGTACAGTTAGTGCACCGATATACTTATCAACAGCATATCGTCATGCGGGAATTGGGCAATCAACGGGATTTGACTATATTCGAACGACGAATCCGACACGTCAATTAGTAGAGAAGGCAATTGCTGATTTAGAAGGCGGGGATGCAGGGTTTGCCTGTAGTTCCGGGATGGGAGCAATCTTAACGCTTCTGTCTCTTTTCAAAGCAGGGGATGAATTAATTGTCTCGGATGACTTATATGGCGGAACGTATCGTTTATTTGAAGAAGTATTTGCGAAATATGGACTGAAGTGTCATTACGTAGATACAAGCTCTGTGCAAGCAGTTCACGGGGCAATTAACGAATCGACGAAGGCAGTTTTTTTAGAAACACCAACAAATCCATTAATGGTAGAGTGTGATATTGAGGCAATTGCTTCGGTGGCGAAGCGTCACGGGTTATTATGTATTGTCGACAATACATTCTTAACACCTATCTTACAACGTCCAATCGAATTAGGAGCAGATATTGTTATTCATAGTGCAACGAAATACTTAGGTGGTCATAATGATGTGCTTGCTGGCTTAATTGTGACGAAGGGAGAAGAGCTATCAACGCAAGTGGCGAAGTACCATAATGCAGGCGGTGCGGTGTTAAGTCCGTTTGATTCCTGGTTGTTAATGAGAGGGATGAAGACATTGTCACTTCGTATGAAAAAGCATGAAGAGAATGCGAAAGCGTTAGTGGAATACTTAGAGGAATGTGACGAAGTAACAGATGTCTTATACCCTGGAAAAGGTGGAATGGTTTCGTTCCGCATTCAGCATGAGTCAATGGTGAATCCATTCTTGCAATCATTATCGTTAATCTGCTTTGCGGAAAGTCTAGGTGGACTTGAAAGTTTCATCACGTATCCAACAACGCAAACACATATGGATATTCCAGAAGAGATTCGACATGCGCGTGGGGTATGTAATCGATTATTACGTTTCTCTGTTGGTATTGAAGACGTAGAAGATATTAAGCAAGACTTAGCGCAAGCATTGAAAAAAGCGAGTGAGGTGGTCGTAAGGTGAGTGAATTTACATTTCAAACGAAGGTGTTGCACGGAAAGCATAGGATTGAGCCGACATATGGTGGTGTAAGTGTACCAATTCATCATACGTCAACGCATCACCAGTATGATATTGATGCGTTTGGAAAATATGATTATAATCGTGCTGGGAATCCGACGCGTGAAGCATTAGAGGATACGATTGCAGAATTAGAAGGTGGAACGAGGGGATTTGCTTTTTCATCAGGGATGGCTGCTATCTCTACCGCATTTCTTCTTTTGTCGGCAGGAGATCATGTCATTATTACGGAAGATGTGTATGGTGGGACGTACCGTTTTGTGACGGAAGTGTTAGGAAGAATGGGTATTTCGTATACGTATGTAGATATGACAGATATTGAAAAAGTACGCGAAGCTATTCAACCAAATACGAAAGTAATTTATATGGAGACACCGTCAAATCCAACGTTAAAGATTACAGATATTAGAGCTTTGACACAGCTAGCGAAAGAAGTAGGCGCTTTAACATTTTTAGATAATACATTTATGACACCACAACTACAACGTCCTCTTGAGTTAGGGGTAGATGTTGTGTTGCATAGTGCGACGAAGTTTCTCGGTGGACATAGTGATGTGCTTGCAGGGTTAGCAGTAGTGAACGATTCACAGTTAGCGTATCGTCTTGAATTTTTGCAAAAAGCATTCGGAGCGGTATTGGGAGTACAAGATGCATGGCTCGTGATGCGTGGTATTAAGACATTACATGTACGTATGGAGCAGTCAATGAAAGCGGCACTCCAACTAGCTTCTTACTTAGAGCATCATTCGAAGGTGAAGCGTGTCTATTATCCAGGCTTAGCCTCGCATGAAGGATACGAGATTCATCAAGAACAAGCATATGGACCTGGAGCAGTACTTTCATTTGAATTATGTGATGAAGATACCTTCCGTTTGTTTGTAGAAAAAATTAAAATCCCTGTATTTGCGGTAAGTCTTGGTGGAGTAGAGTCAATTTTGTCGTATCCAGCCAAGATGTCACATGCTGCAATGCCACAAGAAGAGAGAGAGAAGCGTGGTATTTCTAATACGTTACTACGATTCTCGGTAGGGCTTGAAAATATAGAAGATATATTGCAAGATTTCGAGCAAGCATTACGATAAGTTGGAGAGATACAACGTAAGAAAGAGTTGTCTCATTCATTTTGACAAATGAGGCAACTCTTTTCTATACAACTGACATAAAGTTTGTATTTTACTATAATAGAAGAAAAAGAACATAAGGCATGTTGTTTCGTACGTTGTAGGAAAGGGTGGACTTCATGGCATTATTGTCAAAAGAGCTAGCACAACAAATTGTCAATCGAACGATGAACGTCATTCATCATAACATTAATGTGATGGATGAAAAAGGCGTTATTATCGCCTCAGGTGAAAAGTCACGTATTGGAACAGCGCATGAAGGAGCGATATTGGCACTTCGACGTAGTAGCCGTATTGATATAGATGATAAGCAGTCAAAGCAATTACAAGGTGTGAAAGTAGGTACAAATCTGTTAATTGAATTCCAAGAGAAGGTACTAGGCATTATCGGAATAACAGGTGATCCACGTGAAGTATCACAATTTGGAGAATTAATGAAAATGACAGCTGAAATGATGATTGAACAAGCGTATTTCATTCATAAAATGGAATGGACAAATCGACTGAAAGAGGAATTTATTTTCTCTCTTATTTACGACCGTAATCCTTCATATAGACAAGTAGTAGAGTATAGTAACACATTAGGTATTCGATTAGATCACCCATGGGTTGCAAGTCTAATTGAAGTCCCTATAGAACAGATATCCTCAGATGAGCAGATGAAGCGGATGAATCTCGTTATGAATGAAGTAACAAACTGTTGTCCTCACACATTAACAGCTGTAGTGGATTCGAACTATATTGTGTTATTGGATGATGTAAAGCTACATGGCAATGTTGAGGAACGCCTTCTTTCTGTACAACATAACTGTGAGCAATTGCTTAATATAAGGGTACGTATTGCAAGTGGGAAACAGTCTACACATATGAAAAACGTGCATACATCCTATAAAATTGCACAAACAACGTTACAAATTGGAAAAATATTATATCCAGAAGAGCAAGTATATACATTTGAGCAGTTGAAAGTCCAGGCTTTGTTTTATGATATGCATACGACATGGAAGGAAGAAGCGCTAGACGAATCGTATGATTATCTTGTTAAACAAGATAAAAATGGAGAACTACGCAACACATTACACGCGTTTATAGAAGAAAATGGTGAGTTGAGTCAAGTGGCAACGAAGTTATTTATCCATCGCAATACACTCCGTTATCGCTTGAATCGTATTTATGAACTAACAGGGAAAGATCCGAAGAATATTCACGACCTATTTTGGTTGTACGGGGCTATGTTACGTCATACATTCCAAGTAGCCGAGTAAAAGCAGCTTATTGGCTGCTTTTTTCTTTTATTGTTGTTGTGCAAATGAACAACTTTTTTATATAAAACAAGAGAGAATCTTGTCTTTTTGCCTAATGATGAAAACGCTTTCTTCGTTCATACTGAAAGTAACAAAAAAAGAAAGGGGACAGAGGAAATGGGAATTGAAGTAAGTGCGTTAGGTGCCATTTGTGCGCTTGTTATTGCAATTGGACTTATTTTGAAGAAAGTACCACCGGCATATGGAATGATAGCGGGTGCATTGATTGGTGGAATTATCGGAGGAGTTACGCTAGTTGAGACGGTAACACTTATGATCGAAGGTGCAAAAGGAATTATTCCAGCTGTATTACGTATTATTGCAGCAGGTGTGTTAGCAGGTGTCTTAATTGAATCAGGCGCAGCAACAACATTAGCAGAAACAATTGTCAAGAAGGTAGGGGAAGCGAAAGCATTGCTATCTCTAACATTAGCAACAGCAATTTTAACATCTGTTGGCGTATTCGTGGACGTTGCAGTAATTACAGTAGCGCCAATTGCATTAGCAATTGCGCGTCGTGCAAATTTATCAAAAATGGCAATTTTATTAGCGATGATTGGTGGAGGAAAAGCTGGTAACATTATGTCACCAAATCCAAATACAATTGCCGCATCTGACGCATTCAATGTACCATTAACATCTGTTATGGCAGCAGGAATCATTCCGGCTATTTTCGGAATTGTTGTGACGTACATATTAGCGAAGAAGCTAGTGAACAAAGGAACAGCAGTAACGAAAGAAGAAGTGCAAGCGGTGAACACAGAATCATTACCTAGTTTCGGGACAGCGATAATTGCACCGCTAACTGCAATTATTTTGTTAGCATTACGACCAATATTTAATATTAATATCGATCCAATGATCGCCTTACCAATTGGTGGTATTGTCGGTGCAATTGCGATGGGCCGTGCGAAGAAGATTAATGATTATGCGGTATCAGGCTTAAATAAAATGTCAGGTGTAGCCATTATGCTACTCGGAACGGGTACACTTGCAGGAATTATTTCGAACTCTGGATTAAAAAATGTGATTATTGACGGTTTAACAAATTCAGGATTACCAGCTTACTTATTAGCGCCAATTAGTGGTGCAGCAATGTCATTAGCAACAGCATCAACAACAGCAGGTACGGCAGTTGCAAGTTCTGTATTTAGTGGAACGATTCTAGAATTAGGTGTAGCTTCGTTAGCAGGGGCGGCAATGATTCATGCAGGTGCAACAGTAATGGATCATATGCCACACGGTAGTTTCTTCCATGCGACAGCTGGCAGCCTGAACATGGGCATGAAAGAACGCCTAAAGTTAATTCCATATGAAACAGCGGTAGGATTAACTTTAGTTACAGTTTCAACACTTCTGTTTGGTGTATTTAAATTGTTTATATAGGGGGAGAGCAACATGAAAATTGTCATCGCACCAGATTCATTTAAAGAAAGTTTAACAGCAAAAGAAGTTGCACATGCGATTGAAAAAGGCTGGAAGCATGTATTTCCAGATGCCGAGTATGTTCAAGTGCCAATGGCAGACGGAGGAGAAGGGACAGTACAATCATTAGTAGATGCAACGAATGGATATATCGTGAAGGAATTTGTAACAGGTCCACTTGGTAATAAAGTAGAAGGGTATTTCGGTATAGTAGGAGACGGTAAAACAGCTGTTATTGAAATGGCGGCAGCTTCTGGGATTCATTACGTACCAGTAGCAAAGCGAAATCCACTTGTAACGACAACAAGAGGAACGGGAGAGTTAATTAGTCGTGCGTTAGATGAAGGGGTAGAACGTATTATTTTAGGATTAGGCGGAAGTGCAACGAATGATGGCGGAGCTGGTATGGCTCAAGCATTAGGCGCGAAGTTATTAAATAGAGTTGGAGAAGAATTACCTGTTGGTGGTGGTGCACTTGCACAACTAGCTAAAATTGATGTGGGCGAAATGGATGAGCGCTTACAAAATGTTTCTTTCATCGTGGCATGTGATGTAGATAATCCACTTACAGGAAATAGAGGGGCATCAGCAATTTTCGGGCCACAAAAAGGTGCTACAAGTGAAATGGTAGCAGCACTAGATTCCAACCTTGCTCATTATGCGCATGTTATTCGAGAAGATTTAGGAAAGAATGTTGAAGTAGTACCTGGAGCAGGTGCAGCAGGAGGGCTAGGTGCAGGTGTACTTGCCTTCTTGAATGCCGAACTAAAAAGCGGTGTTGATATTGTTATTGAGGCAACGAACTTAAAAGAAAAAGTAAAAGGTGCAGATTACGTTATTACAGGCGAAGGACGCATTGATGGACAGACAATTTACGGAAAAACACCGATTGGCGTTGCAAAAACGGCGAAGTTATACGACATTCCAGTTATCGGCCTTGCAGGGTGTTTACGCGAAGATTGCGCAGTTGTATATGAGCATGGAATTGATATTGTTTTCCCAATTGTTCCAGCAGCAATTACGCTAGAAGAAGCATTGCGACAAGGCGAACAAAATTTAGAACGTACAGCACGTAATGTTGCGCAGATTATTAAAATGAGTAGTAGAGGGAAGTAATATATATAGGAAAAAGCAAATTGCTGAGCGATTTGCTTTTTCTGTATTAGAATAAAGGACATTTCATACACGTAACGGAGAGTGGCGACTCCTGCGGGAAAAGCGAGGAAAGTGGGAACCCGCAAGGCTTGCCGAGGAGGCTCGCTCTCGCCCGCGGAAAGTGTCCACTCGGAGTGTAGTGTGTAGAGATTATCCCATCTTTCGAGTAAAGAACTAATTATAAGTTATTATATAGAGAAGCGAGGAGGGCTCCTATTATATATGCAAAAGAATGAAAGAAAAGGCACTAGGAATTTTTCCTAGTGCCTTTTACACATATCTTACACTTCCATAATGATTGGTAAAATCATCGGTTTGCGCTTTGTTTTTTCGTATAGGAACGGTGCTAATGTGTCTGTAATTTCATTCTTAATTTCAGACCATTGTGTCGTACGACGTTCCATTGTTTTGTTTAAGTGAACAGAAATTAACTGTTGTGCTTCGTTAATTAAATCGCCACTTTCACGCATATAGACAAATCCACGAGAGATAATGTCTGGGCCAGCAGCAATTTTGAATTCTTTCATGTCGATGCTTACCACAACGATAACAAGACCTTCTTCAGAAAGAATACGACGGTCACGCAATACGATGTTACCAATATCACCGATACCGCTACCATCAATATATACGTTACCAGAAGGAATCTTACCAACTACTTGTGCTTCGTTTGCACGTAAGCCAAGTACTTCACCATTGTCCATAATGAAGCAATCTTCTGGTAATACACCACAATCTTGAGCAAGTTGTGCGTGCATACGTTGCATACGGTATTCACCGTGGATTGGCATAAAGAACTTCGGCTTAATTAAGCGAAGCATTAACTTTTGCTCTTGTTGTCCACCGTGACCACTTGTATGAATGTCGCTTAATGAACCGTGGATAACATCTGCGCCAGCACGGTATAATTTATCAATTGTACGGCTTACGCTTAATGTGTTACCTGGGATTGGTGAAGATGAGAACACAACTGTGTCACCAGGGATAATCTGGATTTGACGGTGCGTTCCATTAGCGATACGAGATAATGCAGCCATTGGCTCACCTTGGCTACCTGTACATAAGATAACTACTTCATTAGCAGGTAAGCGGTTAATTTGTGATGGTTCGATAAACGTATCTTTCGGGCATTTAATGTATCCTAAATCATGACCGATTTCAATTGCAGCTTCCATACTACGTCCGAATACTGCAATTTTTCGATTCGTTTTCACAGCAGATTCAACAACTTGTTGTAAGCGATGAATGTTCGATGCAAACGTTGCGAAAATAATACGTCCGTCTACTTTACGGAAAATTTCGTCAATGCTTTCTCCAACACGACGCTCTGACATTGTGAAGTGAGGTACTTCACTGTTTGTGCTGTCAGATAGTAAGCATAACACGCCTTCTTTTCCGATTTCTGCCATCTTCGTTAAGTTAGCAGGCTCTCCAACCGGTGTGAAATCGAATTTAAAGTCTCCAGTATGTACAACTTGTCCTTGTGGAGTCTTTACAACAACGCCATATGAATCAGGGATACTATGTGTTGTACGGAAGAACGTAACCGACGTTTTACGGAACTTGATAACATCGTCTTCTTTAATTTCGATTAACTTTGTTTTACGTAGTAAGCCATGCTCTTCTAATTTATTCTTAATTAAACCGAGCGCTAATTTGCCACCATAAATAGGAATGTTAATTTGACGAAGTAAGTAAGGAATTCCTCCAATATGATCTTCGTGTCCATGTGTAACAAACAATCCCTTAATTTTCTCTTCGTTACGAACTAAATAAGTGTAATCTGGGATTACATAGTCGATTCCTAGAAGCTCATCTTCTGGAAACTTGATTCCGGCATCAATTAATATAATTTCATCTTGGAATTGTACTGCGTATGTATTCTTACCGATTTCACCTAGTCCACCTAGTGCGAATACAGCAGTTTGGTCATTTTTTAAAAATTTCATAGACTATTCGATCTCCGTCACTTTGAAATTTTCACTTTGTTGTTCGTATTCTAAATGAGCACCGGAAAGTTGTTGAACCAATTCAATATTGTAATTGAATTTTGATAATTTTTTACGAACGTCACGTTCAGAAATTGCTTCGATATAAAGAGTTTTTGTACATTCTCTTACCGGAGCTTCTTTTGCGTCCTGTTGATAAAACACTTTGAAAATCATTAAAATCTCTCCTTCTTAAATATAGCATCTGTTTCATATTATATAGGATATTGCTATGTATTTCATTCCTTTTCAAAAAGAAAATAGGAAATTTTATCTTTATTATAACGTAAGTCGTAGTAGACTTGTTTTATCATATCTTAAATAAAAAAATTAAGCAATTTTCTTTTTCCGCAAAAGTTCTATCCATTGCTTTTTCATGAGTCGTTTTAGCTGTTTAAACATTAGTGTATACCCCCTGACGCCCAGATTAAACCAGTTTCGGCATCTTTTTTTGTTAGTATTCGTTTTCACGATAAAAACTATGAATAGCAGAAGAAAAAGTTTTTTACGAGAACGTTTACCACATAGCGTCTATCTTTTTGGAAACTAGGTGCAAGCATAGGGCGGGTGTGTCTTTTTGACATACGCTAGTTATGAATCGTTTGTTTTCAAAGATAGGGGGAGACTAAGATGAACAAAAGACTATTGCAAATAGTGGATGAAAATAGGGAAGAAGTTATTAGAAGAAGGGCAGAAATGAAAAAAAAGAACGATATTGAGTATCATCGTAAGCTGGCAGAGTATTTACATGCGAATATGCCAGTGGAGAAAAAGAAAATTAAATAAAAAAGAAGCTGAATTTCTCAAGGGAAATTCAGCTTCTTTTTTATCTCTCTAAAGGAGCGGCATCTTCTGGCTGTGTGAATGGATTGTCTTTGTTGATGTGATCATAGAACATCACGCCGTTTAAATGATCAATCTCATGCTGGAAGCAAATTGCAGCTAATCCTTTTAGACGTACTTTAATTTGTTCACCTTCTAGTGTTGTACCTGTTACGGTAATGCGCGCATAACGAGGCACGTATCCTGGTACGTCGCGATCAACAGACAAGCATCCTTCTCCGCCTGATAGATATGTGCGTTCTACAGAGTGGCTAACAATTTTCGGATTGAACAGGGCATAGCTATGTAGCGAGTCATCTTGGTTTGTTAAGTGCACAGCAATCATTCGTTTTGATACATTGATCTGCGGAGCTGCTAAACCAATCCCTGGACGCAAACTATACGTTGCTGCCATTTCTGGATTTTGGCTATTTTGTACAAAGTCAATCATACTTTGTAAAGTTTCTTTGTCTTCTGCTGATGCAGGTAGCGGTACTTCTTTTGCAACATCACGAAGTGTTTGGTGTCCTTCGCGAATAACATCTTTCATTGTTAACATACAAATCCTCCTGACGAAAGGTAATGTAGAGAATATTATACCACTTTTTATAGGATAGTTGGATTGTTTTAAAAAGAAAAGCAGAGAAGATACTTCTCTGCTTTTTTTCATGAGTGTTATTTCTTACATATGCACCTTAGCAAAACTTAGATGCGCCTACAATGATAAGAAGGATGAATAACACAACGATTAATGCAAATCCACGTCCGTATCCATATCCTCCACCACAGTAGCCGTAAGATGGATAGCCACAAGAAGAACCATACCCATATCCGTGCATAGGAAAAAACCCCCTTCGTCATCTTCCGCTTTGTAGCGGTTACTTATAAAGTATGTGGAGCGCGGAAAACGGTATAGTCAGCAGCCTATATGTATAAATTTAGAAATTTAAGCGAAAGGCTACAGTATAATGATTTATTTCAAGTAGAAACATGTTATACCATTTTTGGCTTAAGTATGTGTAGACCAAGTGTGATGAAGTAGAGAAAGGAGATGAATATATGTTTCGATTCTTCGTTGTTTGTCTTGCAGTTCTCATTCAAAGTGGTTGCGGGAATATTCTTGTACAGGAAGAACAAGTGCAAAAGCAACTTGAACGATTTGAAAGCGTAGATGCAAATATGTATGAACCGCAACAAGAGCTACTAAAACTGGAGGGGGAGGAGAAGCAAGTATATGAACAACTGGTAACACTTCGTCTTGATAATCAAGCAGAGATGAAGTCATTGGCGGATGAAGCAAATGAATTATTAGAACAACGAAAGAAACTGTTGGAGAAAGAAAAACGAGCGGTGAAGGAATCGAAGGAAGCATTTCAACAAGTCGAGCCCTTGATACATGGTATGAGTGATGAAGGAATACAAAGGGAATGGGAGAAGATGAAAGAGGTGATGACTCACCGATATACATCATATGAAGAATTGTATAATGAATATGATGTTGCCTTGAAAGAAGGAGGGGAGTTGTACCGAGTATTTCTTCAATCGCCATTTAGTACGGTATCTGTTGAGAATCAAATAAAAAAAATTGATGAACAATATAAGCGAGTTGCGGAGCGTAATCATTCCTTTAATAATTGGACAGATGAATACCATAAAGAACGAGATGTGCTATACGAAAAGATAGCAGGAAATCCAAATAAAACGAAATGAAAAAATGAATAATATAGAAGCATAAGGGAAGGGAAGAATAGAAGGTTATTTCGTCAAACTTCTACTATGTTTTTCGTTATTTGTATATAATAGATAGTGCAAAACGAACAATTTTGTTATGTAACAGATTGTTCTGTTGTGTTAATACAGTTTAGGATTAGTGTTTTGTAATTATTTCCTTGAATTATGTCCTTTTTTCCATTAGAAAGAAGATATAAAAGGATTGACGAGTGAATGGGCTTAGTGTAAACTATTGCTCAGAATGAAGTTGTATTAATGATTTGTTAATAAAACATTGATACAGTTTCACAAAGTAGACATAATGTTAAACGCTAGACGCGTAGCTTGTATACACAGCGTAGAAAATTATATACAATTTTCTTATAGGAAGAACCGCTGTGTACACTGTGGATGAAAACGTTTTAAAAAAGCGACTATCATCGGCTATGTGGTGATAGCGCTATAATTTTTGTGTATTACTATTTACCAAATGAATAGTGAAAAACTTGTTAATTGACAAGATTACGAGGTGAAAGAGATGAAAGGTACAAAAGCTCTTATTGATGGCGTTCAGCAACTAAAAGCAGTTGAAGAGCAGTTCCAGACAGTACAAATTTTAAATGAAGAAGGCGAAGTTGTTAATCCTGACTTAATGCCTGACTTAACAGACGAGCAATTAAAAGAATTAATGAGCCGTATGGTTTACACTCGTGTGTTAGACCAACGTTCTATTTCATTAAACCGTCAAGGTCGCTTAGGTTTCTATGCGCCAACGGCTGGTCAAGAAGCTTCTCAGTTAGCATCTCATTATGCTTTAGAGAAAGAAGACTTCATCTTACCAGGTTACCGTGACGTTCCACAAATGATCTGGCATGGTGTGCCATTATGGCAAGCATTCTTATGGTCTCGTGGACATTTCCAAGGTGGACAAATGCCTGAAGGCGTAAACGTATTCCCACCACAAATCATCATCGGTGCACAATACATTCAATGTGCTGGTGTTGCATTAGGTATGAAGAAACGCGGCGTGAAAGCTGTAGCAATCACTTACACTGGTGACGGCGGAGCTTCTCAAGGTGACGTATACGAAGGTATGAACTTCGCAGGTGCTTACCAAGCTCCAGCAATCTTCGTAGTACAAAACAACCGTTTCGCAATCTCTACTCCAGTAGAAAAGCAATCTGCTGCTAAGACAATCGCTCAAAAAGCAGTAGCTGCTGGTATCCCTGGTATCCAAGTAGACGGTATGGATCCATTAGCAGTTTACGCTGCAACTCGCACTGCTCGTGAGCGTGCAATCAACGGTGAAGGTCCAACGTTAATCGAAACATTAACATTCCGTTACGGACCACACACAATGGCTGGAGATGATCCAACTCGTTACCGTACGAAAGATCTTGAAAACGAGTGGGAGAAGAAAGATCCAATCGTTCGCTTCCGTAAGTTCTTAGAAGCTAAAGGCATCTGGAACGAAGAAGAAGAAAACAAAGTAATCGAGCAAGCTAAAGAAGAGATCAAAGAAGGAATTAAGATCGCTGACGGCGCTCCAAAACAACAAGTAACAGACTTAATGAACATCATGTTCGAAAAAATGCCGTTCAACTTAGCTGAACAGTTCGAAATCTACAAAGAGAAGGAGTCGAAGTAAGCCATGGCTCAAATGACAATGATCCAAGCAATTAACGATGCCCTGCGCATTGAGTTAAAAAACGATCCAAACGTAGTATTATTTGGAGAAGACGTAGGTAACAACGGTGGTGTATTCCGTGCTACTGAAGGCCTTCAAGCTGAGTTTGGCGAAGATCGTGTATTTGATACACCACTTGCAGAATCAGGTATTGGTGGTTTAGCTGTAGGTTTAGGCTTACAAGGCTACCGTCCAGTTCCAGAAATCCAATTCTTCGCGTTCATCTTCGAAGCAATGGATTCAGTATGTGGTCAATTATCACGTATTCGTTACCGTTCAGGCGGACGCTTCACTGCGCCAGTAACAATCCGTTCACCATTCGGTGGTGGAGTTCATACTCCAGAAATGCACGCAGATAACATCGAAGGTTTATTTGCACAAACTCCAGGTATGAAGGTAGTAATTCCTTCAACTCCTTACGATGCAAAAGGTTTATTAATCGCTTCTATCCGCGATAACGATCCAGTTCTATTCTTAGAGCACATGAAATTATACCGTTCATTCCGTGAAGAGGTACCTGAAGGAGAATACACAATCGAATTAGGTAAAGCTGACGTGAAACGTGAAGGTACTGACCTTTCTATCGTAACTTACGGTGCAATGGTACATGCTTCATTAAAAGCTGCAGAAGAGTTAGAGAAAGAAGGACACTCTGTAGAAGTTATCGACTTACGTACTGTAAGCCCAATCGATATCGAAACAATCGTTGCATCTGTTGAGAAGACAGGCCGTGCAATCGTTGTTCAAGAAGCACAAAAACAAGCTGGTATCGCAGCAAACGTTGTAGCTGAAATCAGCGACCGTTGCATTCTTTCATTAGAAGCTCCAGTATTACGTGTAGCTGCTCCTGACACAATCTTCCCGTTCCCAGCTGCTGAGAGCGTATGGTTACCAAACCACAAAGATATTGTTGAAACAGCTAAGAAAGTAATCGAATTCTAATATATAAATAGTTCTGGTCTAAAAGAAATCGTTCGGTTGATTTCTTTTAGACTTCTTACTTACAAAAACATATCACTTCAGAGGTCATACATATAGAAACTGAAGTGTACGAAATAGGAGGCAACCACTGTGTCATTCGAATTTAAATTACCAGATATCGGTGAAGGTATTCATGAAGGTGAAATCGTAAAATGGTTTGTTAAACCAGGCGATGAAGTAGGCGAAGACGATGTACTATGTGAAGTACAAAACGATAAAGCTGTAGTAGAAATCCCATCTCCAGTTAAAGGTACTGTTTTAGAAGTACTAGTTGATGAGGGTGTAGTAGCAACTGTAGGTCAAACATTAATCAAGTTTGATGCTCCAGGTTACGAAGACTTAGTATTCAAGGGTGACGACCACGGCGACGATCACGCTGAAGAAGCGAAAGAAGAGCCTAAAGCAGAAGCTCCAGCAGCAGCGGCAGCAGTAGCAGTTGATGAGAACAAACGTGTTATCTCAATGCCATCTGTACGTAAATATGCTCGTCATAAAGGTGTAGATATCCGTGCGGTACAAGGTTCAGGTAAAAATGGACGTGTTCTTAAAGCTGATATCGATGCATTCTTAAACGGTGGTGCAGCAGTAGCAGTTGAAGCTCCAGTAGCAGCAGAAGTTGCAACAGAAGCTCCAAAAGCTGAAAAAGCAGCTCCACAACCAATCCCAGCTGGTGAGTACCCAGAAACTCGTGAGAAGATGAGCGGAATCCGTAAAGCTATCTCTAAAGCAATGGTTAACTCTAAACATACAGCTCCACACGTTACATTAATGGACGAAATCGATGTAACTGACTTAGTAGCACACCGTAAGCAATTCAAAGAGTATGCTGCAAACAAAGGTATTAAGTTAACTTACTTACCATACATCGTTAAAGCGTTAACTTCTGCATTACGTCAATACCCAGCATTAAATGCTTCTATCGACGATGCAACTGAAGAAATCATCCAAAAGCACTACTTCAACATTGGTATCGCTGCTGACACTGATAAAGGTTTATTAGTACCAGTTGTAAAAGATGCTGACCGTAAGTCTGTATTAACGATTTCTCAAGAAATTAACGAATTAGCTGGTAAAGCTCGTGAAGGTCGCTTAGCTCCTGCAGAAATGAAGGGCGGATCTTGCACAATCACTAACATCGGTTCTGTAGGTGGACAATGGTTCACTCCAGTTATCAACCACCCTGAAGTTGCTATTTTAGGCGTAGGTCGTATCGCTGATAAGCCAGTTGTGAAGAACGGCGAAATCGTAGTAGCTCCAGTTCTTGCATTATCATTAAGCTTTGACCACCGTTTAATCGATGGCGCAACAGCTCAAAATGCATTAAACCACGTGAAACGTTTATTAAACGATCCACAATTATTAGTAATGGAGGCGTAATCCAATGGTAGTAGGAGATTTTCCAATTGATTTAGATACAGTCGTTGTCGGCGCAGGTCCTGGTGGATATGTAGCAGCAATCCGTGCTGCACAATTAGGACAAAAAGTAGCAATCATCGAGAAGGGTGCTCTTGGTGGCGTATGCTTAAACGTTGGATGTATTCCTTCAAAAGCATTAATCGCTGCTGGTCACCGTTACGAAACAGCTAAACACTCAGAAGATATGGGTATTAAAGCTGATAACGTAACAGTTGACTTCTCAAAAGTTCAAGCTTGGAAAGATAGCGTAGTTAAGAAATTAACTGGCGGTGTTGGAAGCTTATTAAAAGGTAACAAAGTAGAAATCATCACAGGTGAAGCTTACTTCGTAGATGGTAACTCTATGCGTGTTATCAACGAAGATTCAGCTCAAACTTACACGTTCAAGAACGCAATTGTTGCAACTGGTTCAACTCCAATCGAGATCCCAGGCTTCAAATTTTCTAAACGCGTAATCAATTCTACTGGTGCTTTAGCATTAACAGAAATTCCTAAGAAATTAGTTGTAATCGGTGGCGGTTACATCGGTATGGAATTAGGAACTGCTTATGCTAACTTCGGTACAGAAGTAACAGTTGTAGAAGCTGGTGACGAAATCTTAGCTGGTTTCGAAAAATCAATGTCTACAGTTGTTAAAAAAGAATTGAAGAAAAAAGGTAACGTAGAAATCTTCACGAAATCATTTGCTAAAGGCGTAGAAGAAACAGAAACAGGTGTTACTGTTAAGTTCGAAACAAATGGCGAAATGAAATCAATCGAAGCTGACTATGTATTAGTAACAGTAGGCCGTCGTCCTAATACACAAGAATTAGGATTAGAGCAAGCTGGTGTTAAATTAACAGACCGTGGCTTAGTTGAAATCGACAAACAATGCCGTACTTCTGTTTCTAACATCTTTGCAATCGGTGATATCGTTGCAGGACCTCCATTAGCGCACAAAGCTTCTTATGAAGCGAAAATCGCTGCTGAAGTAATCAGCGGAGAGCCAGCAGAAATCGACTACTTAGCAATTCCTGCAGTATGCTTCACAGATCCTGAATTAGCATCTGTTGGATACTTCAAGAAAGAAGCGGAAGATAAAGGAATCGCAGTAACTGTTGCGAAATTCCCATTCGCTGCTAACGGTCGTGCGTTATCATTAAACGCAACTGAAGGATTCGTACAACTTGTATGCCGTAAAGAAGATGGCTTAATCATCGGTGCTCAAGTTGCTGGTGCTGGTGCATCTGATATCATCTCTGAGTTAGGTCTTGCTATCGAAGCAGGTATGACTGCTGAGGATATCGCTCACACAATCCATGCTCATCCAACATTAGGTGAGATTTCAATGGAAGCTGCTGAAGTAGCAATCGGAAGCCCAATCCACACAATGTAATAAAATGATAAAACCACAGAGGACTTGTTCTTCTGTGGTTTTTTATGTTTAAAAGTCATTAGTATAGGCTCGAATAACAAATAAAATTTCAGTAACTTGTACTGAAATACTTATATTGCTCGTACAATAAACTACAGACGTGCAAAAGGGGATGAAGAAAATGAAGCATCTTCTTGTTAGTAGCTTACAAGGTATTATTTGGAGTGGGTATTCAGTAATTGTTTGGCTTTCTCAAAAGGACAAGGTGTATGCAAAAGGTATGTTATTTATCATATTTCTATATGTTTCTTACCTTGTGACAAAACGCTTTTTCCCTCATAAGAGACAAGCTTTCATTGTAACGTGTATGAACATAGGAGGATATTTCCTCCTACAACTAATCGTGACGCCATTGTTTCATCTTTTTTCTTAAAGATACGCATTTCGTAGGCGTAACTTTTTACATACAACCGAGATGAGAGTAAGATGGTCCAAAAGGAGAAATCCAGCATGTACGAGACGAAGCGATTGCAGTTACGTTCACTAGTATTAAGTGATGCAGCACAGGTAGAAGCATTAGCGGGTGATTATGAAATTGCGAAGACGACATTAAATATTCCGCATCCATATCCAGAAGGTGGCGCGATAACATGGATTACTTCTATATTGGAAGATCCTAATGAAGGAAAAACAAGAAGAACATTTGCTATTACGTTAGATAATATGTTGATTGGTACAATTAGTTTATTGATTGCAGAAGTTCACAATCGTGCGGAATTAGCATATTGGCTTGGGACAGAATATTGGAGCCAAGGGTATATGACAGAAGTAGCCCAACTAATGATCCAGATTGGATTTGAAGAACATCAGCTTCATCGTATTTACGCTGCTTCGTTTACCGAAAACCCGGGTTCATGGAAAATTATGAAGAAACTCGATATGACCTATGAAGGTACGATGCGTCATCATGTTATGAAGTGGGGAAAGCCTGTTGATTTAGTGTATTACGGTATATTAAAAGAAGAATACGAAACGAAAAAACAGGGTGCATTATAATACACCCTGTTTTCCTTTTATCGCACTAAAGCACCTAAATATTCAGTCGGTAACGCTTTTTCACGTAATGTTTCGTCAAAAGAAACGCGATATGCTTTGCTAGCAGGTCGTGAGCTAATAATACGATGAATGTCTCGATCAATGAAGTGGATAGCTACACCGTCGTCGATTGCAAAACCAGCTTGAAGCCCGTTGGATGTAATAAATTGCCGATAGGCGTTTTGTCGGTAAGATTCACCATCATAATGTGGACATACACTTCCTTTTAAGAATCCTAAAGATGTAATAGGTGCGGGTCCATCTCCAAATGAATCCGTTAACCCTTCTTCGAACCAACACATCGCTCCAGCACTAATACCAGCAAGAATAATCCCTTGCTCCCATGCTTTACGTAAAATTGCATCGAGGCCCCATTCTTTCCATAGAAGCAATAAGTTCTTCGTATTACCACCACCTACGTAAATAATATCTTTGTCCAAGATGAAGCCCTCTAAATCCCTCGTTGGTGGTTTAAATAATGAGAGGTGAGATGGTATACACTTCTGTTCATTGAAGAACGTATAAAAACGGTCGATATAATTTTGTGCATCTCCGCTTGCGGTCGGGATGAAACAAATCTTTGGATTTTCTTTTTTTGACTGATTCAGTATGTACGAATCTAATAACGGATTTTCTGGTTCCATCGAGAACCCGCCACCGCCAAGAGCAATAATTTGGCGCATACAATCACCTCTTATCGTTTATAGAAATACATAATTCGTCCATTAAATAAGTGAAGTTGTCCCTGTAATTTCTTCGCAAGGAAGCGACAAAATTCATTTGCTTTTCCTTTATCACCGAACGTAGCATTTTCTGGTAGGGAAAGGAAGATGATGTGTTCGTCATTTTCTTCTTTTACCCCAACGTAGAAGTGGTTGTACCTGTCTTCGTTTGACACGAGTTCTAGTAACGTATGGTCATTGTGCGTACGTTCGTTCATAACATACGGGAAGGCCGCTTCACCGTAATTCCAATTCACTTGATCACCTGTTTTCGCTGTGATGTTTTTATAATAATGGAATAGGTCTTTAATTTCTGCGAGTGTAATGGTTTGTTGTGTCGATTTTGGCATAAGTTTGATAAATGCATGCTGTGTCATTTCGTTTTTCCCCCTATATTGACATCATATCTATTTTATTGTATCATTTATTTAAATTTTTTGACAATGACAACATACTTCTTTTGTCAAGACACCATACAATGTTGAAAAATACTCACTAAATTAAAGAGGGGGAGTGTTTGGATGTACGATAAATTGTATGACGAGACAGAGAACGTGAAAGTGAAATTTGTGGGTTTTATGACAGATGATGTTCGATATGATTTTGGAATTGTGTACACAAATGCCTTTTTCGGGAAACCGTTAGTTGTGTGTATGCAAACAGGAAGGTCAGCCGTGCTTTGCCAAGAAGATGTGGAGAATGTGGAGCACTTACAGCAACTATTCAAAATTGATTCTGATAAAGAAGCGGTAGATTTATCCGAGTATTTCAAGTATTTATTACCACATGCTGTTGGTGGGCCAGAGGCGGAGTAAGGGAAACCCGTTAGAAGATATTTCTTCTAACGGGTTTTTCTTATTTGTTTAATATTTTTGTTTCCGTACAAGTTAATAACATAGGAAATGAATCGTCGTACTTCTTTTGCACGATCGATTTTTGAATTATAGTATGACGTAGGAGCGGAGTTTGTCCGAATACGAACAGCTTCTTGGATAAGTAGTTGGAAAGCAATTTCTGTACGTTGTTCCAGATAGCTTGCGGCGTTTAGCTTTGATGCAATTGTTTGTGTATCCATCGTGTAGGCGATACGACATAAGGTGAGAACAGCAAACTCTACCCATTCATCTAATAAGAAAATAAGTTTTTTCTTTGCTTTTTCTTTCCAGTAGGTGTGAAGGTTGTATAGCATAGCCGATAGGAGTTGTTCGTCTGCCATTTCTATAGATAGGTTTTGAATTGGTAATCCGTATGCGGTGAGACCGTGATGTTGGAGTGTATACCATGTAACAAAATTTAAATCGTGGTAGCCTTTTGTATGAAGTTTTGTACCAATAAAGTAAAGATAAGGTGATATTTCCTCCTGTCCTTTTCCGATATCAGCTTGTCTAATGTACATTCCTTCTATGCGTTTTGCTAAGGAATATTTTTTACCAAGTTGTTTATGAAGAGTGGAAAGAGTATCCCAATCCTCTTCTTTGAAATCGTCACGTATGATAGCAAGAAGATCGATATCGCTTTTTTCTTCATCATATGCTCCAAGGGCGACAGAGTTATATATGTATACTCCAACAATTTTATCGCCGTAATAATAGCAAAGTTCTCGGGCGTATTCATCAAGTAATAGTTGCACAGAAGCAGGAATACGAATATGCATGTTATACACCTCTTCGATTCTGAATTTTACAACAAATAAAGTATATCATATTCAGGACTAGTATGTAGTTCAAAGGATGCTATCAAATCAAAAAGTTGCCTTAAGGAAACTTTGTTAGTTTAGTAGAAAATACTTGCATATATCAAATAAGTTTGGCATAATCCTAATTAATAAAAGATTTTTCGTTTAGGAGGGAAAGTTGTTGAAGCGAGTTAGAGTATTTTTAACAGTAGTATTATTAAGTGTAGCGGCCTTATTAGTTGGATGTACGTCAGAGAGTGCAACGGAGAGCAAAGATAAGTTAACAATTACAACGACAACTGGTATGGTTGCAGATATTGTAAAGAACATTGGTGGGGAACACGTGGATGTGGAATATTTAATGGGGCCTGGTGTAGACCCTCATTTATATAAAGCTTCACAAGGGGATATTAAAAAAATCGAAAATGCAGATGTAGTTTTTTACTCAGGATTATATTTAGAAGGTAAGATGGTCGATATTTTCGAGAAATTAGAGAAGAAAAAGCCAGTATTCTCTGTAACGGAAAAAATCTCAACGAGTAAGTTACAAAAAGACCCAGAAGCTCCAGATGCATACGATCCACACGTGTGGTTCGATGTATCACTTTGGATGGAAGCAGCGGAAGAAACGAAGAATCGTCTTATTGAAGTAGACGAAAAGAATAAAGAAACGTACGAAGCAAATGCAACGAAATATTTAAAGGAATTGGAAGAAGTGCATGCATACGCAAAAGAACAACTTGCGACAATTCCGAAAGAGCAACGTGTTCTTGTAACGGCACATGATGCATTCGGATATTTAGAGGCGGCTTACGGTGTAGAAGTACAAGGATTACAAGGAATGTCAACAGCTTCTGAATATGGATTGAAGGATGTACAAAATATTATTGATTTACTAACATCAAGAAAGATTAAGGCGGTCTTTGTTGAATCGTCTATCCCAACAAAGTCCATTGAATCTGTTGTAGAAGGTGCAAAAGCAAAAGGTCATACAGTTGAAATTGGCGGAGAATTATTCTCGGATGCGATGGGCGAGGACGGAACCCCAGCAGGAACGTATATCGGAATGGTTCGTCATAACGTAGATACAATTGTAAAGGCATTAAAATAATAGAGAGCAATAATTGGAGGTTAGTAGAATGGCAATACCATTATCGGTTCAAGATTTAACAATTGCATACCAAAAGAAACCGGTCCTTAAAAATGTATCACTGCAAATTCCAGAAGGAAAACTAATTGGAATCATTGGACCGAATGGTGCAGGGAAATCAACATTTATTAAAGGCGTACAAGGATTAATTCCAGTTGCGGCTGGTACGGTTGAAATATACGGAAAACCGTTCAAGAAACAACGTTCATTAGTTGGGTATGTACCACAGCGTGAATCGGTGGACTGGGATTTCCCGACGGACGTATTAGATGTTGTATTAATGGGTACGTATGGTCGTTTAGGATGGATTCGTCGTCCAAGTAAGAAAGAGAAAGCATGGGCATTAGAGTGCTTGGAGAAAGTTGGCATGAGAGAGTACGCAGATCGTCAAATTAGTCAACTTTCCGGTGGTCAGCAACAACGTGTGTTTTTAGCGCGTGCCTTAGCACAAGATGCAACAATTTATTTCATGGATGAGCCGTTTGCAGGTGTAGATGTGGCAACAGAGAAAGCAATTATCGCATTGTTAAATAACTTAATTGCAGAAGGAAAGACTGTGCTTGTTGTGCACCATGACTTACAAACAGTAAGTGAATACTTTGATTGGGTTGTCATGTTAAATCGTCGCCACATTGCTTCGGGTCCAACAGAGAAAGTGTTTACGCATGAGAATTTACAAAAAACGTATGGAGGAAAGCTTCAGTTCTTGCAGCAGTCTTCCATGTTAGCAGCAGGTGAAGAGTAATGACATTTCTAGATCCAAATACATTGTGGGTATTACTAGCATGTATGCTTTTAGGAATTAGTAGCGGAGTTATTGGTTGTTTTGCCTTCTTACGTAATCGCTCATTAATCGGTGATGCACTTGCTCATGCAGCTTTGCCGGGCGTATGTATAATGTTCTTACTAACGCAAATAAAGTCAATAGGGCTATTCTTAATTGGTGCTGCAATTATTGGTTTACTTGCTTCATATTGTATAACGGCCATTTCAAGGCATACACGTATTAAAGAAGATGCATCGATTGCGATTATTTTATCTGTCTTCTTCGGTGCAGGAATTATGTTATTAACATACATTCAACATTCGAACAGCGGGAACCAAAGCGGACTCGACAAGTTCTTATTTGGGCAAGCGGCATCACTCGTTTTAAGTGATGTATATACGATGATTGCAATTAGTGCTGTGTTATTGCTAACAACTACATTGTTATTTAAAGAATTTACGTTGCTTTCATTTGACAGTAATTTCGGTAGAGGACTCGGTTTCCCGATGAAGGGATTAGATGGCATCCTCATGCTCATGATTCTTCTATGTGTTGTAACAGGCTTACAAGCAGTCGGAGTTGTCTTAATGTCAGCAATGTTAATTACACCGGCAGTAACAGCCCGTTATTGGACAGATAAAATTAGTACAATGGTTATTCTGGCTGGCGTCTTCGGTGCGTTAAGTGGTGTGCTTGGAACGTATTTCAGTACACAAGTGAATAATTTACCAACTGGCCCGATGATTGTATTAGCTGCTACAACATTCTTCTTATTTTCGGTTATATTCTCACCGAAACGTGGTGTGGTGATACGTCTTGTTACACATATGAAGGTACGTAAAAAAGTATTGCAAGAAGATGTGTTGCAAGTACTATATGAGAGTATGGAATACGAATTAAAAGAAGGTTATTCAATCGACGAATTGGCGAAGCGTAGTGGAAAGTCAATAACAAAGGTTCAGCGTGCAATTGAGATGTTGAAGAGTCATTTATTCGTTCATGTTGATCAGACTGGTATACAATTTACAAAAACAGGTCTACAGAAAGCACATGAAATTGTGTTAAATGAACGCGTATGGGATGTCTATTATATGAACGAATTAGATTATCAAGGGTTTAATATCGATAAGGGTCAAGAAAATATTATCACACAGTTGAATCATACGGAGCGCCAAACAATGTTTAAGCGTCTTGAGGACTACGAGATGATGCCGAACTTGCTAGCGTTTCAAGCGAACGTCTTGTCGGATAAGAAGAGAAGTGAGGTGTCGCTATGAGTAGTACATTTTGGATTATCTTAACCGGAGCACTTGTGGCGGCTTCATGCGGTTTCCTCGGTTGTTTTCTTATCTTACGTAAGATGGCAATGCTAGGCGATGCGATTTCCCACTCTATCTTACCAGGGATCGTATTAGCATTTTTAATTAGTGGCAGTCGTGATAGTATCGTCATGTTGATTGGTGCGATGATTTTTGGATTATTAACAGTATTTATTATTCAATTGCTACACACAAACGGTGTAAAAGCCGATGCGGCAATTGGTGTTACTTTTACTGCGTTGTTCTCAGTCGGTGTTGTGCTCGTCTCCCTTTTCACTGACAAAGTGGACTTAGATTTAGATTGTGTCTTATACGGTGAAATTGCGTATGTTGCATGGGATACAGTGAATGTGTTTGGTATAAATGGTGTACCAAAGGCAGTATGGTTAGTTGGAAGTGTATTCCTCATTTCCTTAGTAGTTATTGGCTTATTCTACAAGCAATTTAAGTTATGTGCATTTGATCCAGCACTTGCAGCGGCAGTTGGTATACCGGTATTGCTGTTCCATTACTTATTAATGGGCTTAGTATCGATGACAACAGTAGCGGCGTTTGAGAGTGTAGGTGCAATTCTTGTAGTTGCGATGCTTGTTGTACCAAGTGCGACAGCATACTTATTAACGGATAAGTTATCTAGAATGTTAGTACTAAGTGTCATTATTGGGGCATTAAGCTCTGTTATGGGATATTTCATAGCAACGCTTATCGACAGTTCCATTGCAGGAGCGATGACAGTAGCAGCTGGTATACTATTCGCTTTAGCTTTCTTTTTCTCACCCAAACATGGTGTTATTGCGAAGAAGGTGGCACAGCGTAAATTACGCCAGCATGCAAATGTATAAAGAAGAGGCAAACTATCAACTAGGTAGTTTGCCTTTTTTGATGAAAAATAGTCATAAAAATTTATTTATGCCATACTATATATCAGTTGACGGATTCAATTGTATGACATAAAATGAAAATAAGAATACAACAAAAAACGGTTATGGAGGAGTTTAACAATGGGAACAATCGTATGTCAAGTATGTAATGGGATTATTGATCATTACGAAGACGAGAAAGTAACTGTACTTTACGGTAATTGTAAAGAATGTTGTAATAAGAAAAAATAAAAGCGTTTTCATTTATAAAATATAAAAAGGAGGCTTCTCAAAGCTTCCTTTTGTTTTTGTCTAATAAAAAAGACGAGTATAAAATCACAATGATTTCACACTCATCTTTCCTTCTTTTATAAGCTTATTCTATCATTTACGATTGCTTAATTACTTTGATTGTCTTAAATGTTGGATCTTCTAATCCTTGTACAGGTAATCCAGCTTTAATATTCTTTGTGATGTATGCAATGTTATCTTCTGTAATTACTTCTCCAGGGATGAAAATCGGTATTCCTGGTGGATATACCATGATGAATTCTGCACTAATTCTTCCAACAGATTCATCGAATGGAACAACTTCTGTTTCCGCATAGAATGCTTCACGTGGAGATAGTGCTAATTTTGGAATTACTGGAATGTTGACTTGAACATCTACTTTTTCTGTTACGCTTCCGCGGTGTTGCATTGCTAGTTCACGTAATGCATGTATAAGGGCATTTGCCGTTTCTTCGCTATCACCTAACGTTACAAGACAAAGGATATTATATAAATCAGATAATTCAACTTCGATGTTGTAGTTTTGGCGTAACCATAATTCTACATCATGTCCTGTAATTCCTAAGTCTTTAACAGAGATAATGAGTTTCGTAGGATCGAAGTCAAATGTTGCATCTGTACCTACTAATTCTTTCCCTGCGCAATATAAGCCGTCAATATCATTAATTTGCTTACGAACATGCTGTGCTAATTGAATTGTTTCTTCTAGCAGTCCATGTCCTTTTGTAGCAAGGTACCTTCTAGATGTATCTAATGACGCCAATAATATATAAGACGTCGAAGTCGTTGTTAACATACTAAGAATAGATTTGATTCGTTGTACATTTACGAGCCCTTCTTTCACATTTAAGATAGAGCTCTGTGTAAGAGAACCACCTAATTTGTGAACGCTTGTAGCTGCCATATCAGCGCCAGCTTGCATTGCTGATAATGGGAGATCATCGTGGAAACCGATGTGAACGCCGTGTGCCTCATCTACTAAAACAGGAATGTTATATGAATGGGCAAGCTTGACAATGCTCTTTAAGTCTGCGCAGAAGCCGAAGTATGTTGGATTAATAACAAGTAATCCCTTCGCATCTGGATGTTCTTCAATTGCTTGTTGAACATTTGCTAATGTAATCCCATGGGAAATACCAAGCGTATCATCAATTGCAGGATGAATGAAGATTGGCGTAGCTCCTGAGAATACGATAGCAGACATGACAGACTTATGAACGTTACGTGGAACAAGGATCTTATCACCTGGCCCACACACACTCATCACCATTGTTATGATAGCACCGCTTGTGCCTTGTACAGAAAAGAATGTATGATCTGCACCAAACGCTTCAGCAGCAAGAGCTTGAGCTTCTTTAATAACTCCTCTTGGGTGATGTAGATCATCTAATGGTTCAATATTAATTAAATCAATAGACAACGCGTTATGACCTATAAATTCACGGAAGGTTGGATCCATGCCATACCCCTTTTTATGGCCTGGAATGTGAAATTGAATAGGATTTCTTTTACTATGTTCTAGTAAATGTGAAAACAATGGTGTTTGACATTGTGACAATTTAACTCTCACCTCATAATTATTAGAATATTATTGAAAACAAAAAGTATTATAGCATTTTTAATTTTGAATGTATACGCATTATTTCCATAATGCTGTAAAATGAGAAAAAAGAGATATATAAGACGAAAGGGGACGAAGATGTTGGAGACACGCTTAACGAAATTATTAGGAATTAAATATCCGATTGTGCAGGGTGGCTTAGCTTATTTAGCATATTCAGAGTTAGCAAGTGCGGTGAGTAATGCTGGAGGATTAGGACAAATTACTGCGATGAGTTTGCAGAGTGAAGTGGCATTGCGTGAAGAAATAAAAAAGGTAAGAGAGATGACTGATAAGCCGTTTGGCGTGAATTTTGCTATTGGTCAACATAATCGTCCGTTTCAGCATATGTTAGAAGTAGCGGTAGAGGAAAAGGTTCCTGTTATTTCGATGACAGGTGGGAATCCGGCCCCAATCTTTGATGAGCTAAAAGGTGTCGATGTGAAGAAAATCGTTTTAGTTGCAGCAAGGAAGCAAGCGATGAAGGCGGAATCATTAGGCGCAGATGCGGTAATGGTTGTTGGACAAGAGGGAGGTGGGCATCTTGGTCGAAGTGATGTCGGCACGATGGTTCTTGTCCCACAAGTAGTAGAAGCTGTATCAATTCCAGTTGTTGCTTCTGGTGGAATTGGTGACGGGAAAGGGTTAATGGCGGCACTTGCGCTCGGGGCGGAAGGTATTGAGATGGGAACTCGCTTTATTGCGACGCGAGAGTGTGTGCACGCTCATCATAAATATAAAGAAGCGCTTGTACAAGGAACAGAAGATGATACAATAGTAATCAAGCGTAGTCTTGGTGCTCCGGCACGTGCAATTCATAATACTTGGACCGACGAAATTATACAAATCGAAACACGTGAAGGAACATATGAAGCAGTGAAAGATTATATTAGTGGTGAAGCTAATAAACGTTACATATATGAGGGAAGTGACGATGGATTCGCATGGGCTGGGCAAGTAATGGGTAGAATTAAAGATATCCCAACTGTATCTGAGTTGTTCGAGCGTATGATGTCTGAATCGGAACAAATTAAACAAAAATGGTGTGGTAGGTGAGAACATGGATTATCAATACCCAATGGCAATGGATTGGAGTACAGAAGAAATTATTGATGCGGTTGCTTTCTACGAGTGTGTGGAGCAAGCATATGAAAAAGGCGTGAAACGAAGCGAGTTAATGGCAAAGTATCGTCGATTCAAAGAAATCGTACCAAGCAAAGCAGAAGAAAAAACATTATGCTCAGAATTTGATCGAGTGAGTGGGTACTCTTGTTATCGAGTGGTGCAACAGGCAAAATCATTAGAAGATAATGACCTTGTCAAAATGTAAGCGAATGGAGATATCTCTATTCGCTTTTTTCTTGTTCATTTGGTAAAATCAAACATCTAAAAGAGAGGGGGAGAGGATATGATTTCATTTTCAACGAACGAAGGGAAATTTAGTTTCCGTGTAGCTGGAGTTTGTATTCATGAGGACAAGTTGCTAGTTCATCGCTCATCGAAAGATACATATTGGACGTTACCAGGTGGACGATTAGAAATGGGAGAGAGTACAGAAGAAGGGCTAAAGCGTGAAATGATAGAGGAAATTGGAGAAGTTGTGTGTGTAGATGGTCTCTATGCAATTGCGGAGAATTTTTTTCGATATGAGGGAGAAAATCTACATGAGCTTGGTTTCTACTATCATATAACTTTGCCAACAAACAGCATGTTACTACAACAAGAAGCGTTCAAAGGAATAGAAAAAGATACGAGTCTCCATTATAAATGGATGCCTCTCACATCGTTAGATGAAATTACGCTTTATCCACGTGTACTTGCAGAGAAGATTAAGCGAGGAGATATGGTATTTAGTCATATGGTGAACCGAGAAGGGTAGAGGATTGCTTTATAATTCCAAAAGGAATTGCTATTTCTGTTCAATTTTATCTTTCTCTTGTATTAAAAAAGGCGTAAAAACAACTATTTGTTGGTGGTCGTTTTTACGCCTTTGGATGATGTGTGATATTAGGAAGAAATCTTCTTACGTCTTGTGAAATAATCAAACATCATTACTTGTGCGATAACTAAAAAAGCTGCTGTATATATGTGTATATCGTTTTCTGTTATATGTCCTGTCGTAAAATGAACGAGTGATATTACTGTTAAAAGAATAAGAGGTACTAGCCATAGAAGTAAAAGGATTGTCTGTTTGTTCATTGTCACACCTCATTTTTGTAAGCGTTTTATAAATTATACCACAATAAGCGAAATAGTGCGATAATTTAAAGGGGATATGACAAATAAGCCTGCACGATGATGTACATCATCGTGCAGGCTTAAATCGTTATGACATAAGTTGTGAACGGAGATTAGTCAGTAATTCATCGCTACTAATACGAGCAATGCCACCACCGCGAGCAGATGTTTTGTTTCCACCGCCTTTTCCGTCGATAAGTGGTAATACTTCTTTTACAAGGTCATTCATACTGTGGTCAACTTGTTTTCCACATGCACATAACAGTTGCAGGCGCTCACCGTCTTCAATGACGAAGAGGACAACTGCCTCTTCTTCTGTACTGGTAATATTCATTGCTAGTTGTTGTATTTCTTGCATCGTACGTTGTTGGAACGCTACGGAAATGATATTTGTATGATGAGAGTGTATAAGCTCTTGCGCTTCTACTTCAAGTAATTTCCCTTGTGCAATTTGTAGTGCTTTCTCTAGTTCTCGTTGTGATTGCACAAGTGTTTCAATTTTCACGGGAACATCTTGTTCGTTACATTTCAGCACATGAGCTGACTGTGCTAGCAATGATTGTTTTTTATTCATTTCATGTAAAGCACGGTGACCACAAACGAACGTTAAACGTACTTTTTGTTTATGGCGTTCCCACGTTACTACTTTAATTTGACCAATTTCTCCTGTTTGGAGAGGGTGTGTACCACCACACCCGTTATAATCGAAGTTATCAATAATTACGACACGGATGTTTTCTTGTACAGTCGGTAATTTACGTAGTGGGAGTGTCGCTACTTCTTCTGCATCAATGAAACGAGGTTCAATTGTACGATTTTCAAAGATAATTTGATTTGCTAATAATTCAGCACTTCTCACAACTTCTTCATCAAGCTTTTCAATATTTAAATCAATTGTTACGAATTCTTTTCCAAGATGGAAGCCAATTGTTTCAATATGATGTAATTCTTCAAATGCTGCTGATAAGATGTGTTGTCCAGCGTGTTGTTGCATATAATCGAAACGCCTTGTCCAATCGATTGTTCCTTTTACTCCAGTTTCTCTCGCAAGAGGGGAAGAGAGGTAATGACGAATTTCTCCGTTTACTTCTTCTACACGTTCTACCAACGATTCATTTAATCGACCTTTGTCACATGGTTGTCCACCACCAGTTGGATAGAAAGCTGTTCTGTCTAAGACGACGTATAAGCCGTTCTCATCATTGTCTGCTTTTACTACTTTCGCAGAAAACATTCTTGTATAGGCATTCTCATAATATAGCTTCTCGGTCATCGTTTATCCCCTTATCGTCCTAATTTATAAAGTGGAAGTAACGTTTTATATGTTTCTTCGATTTTTTTGATCCATTGCTCTTCCGTTAACATCACCGCTTCTTCATGTGGGATATGGATACCGCATAGTAATTCAGCTTTCTTTACTTTTTGAAGGCGTGTGAACATTGCTTGAAGTTCATCTTTGCTTAACTCACTATGTAATGTTGCTCCTGGTTTCATATGATCCATCGACCAAACGAAGTGAGCTGGGATATGTTCATGAATTGTCTCTAATTCTTGTTCGAATTGTTTGCCGTATTCTTCTTTTAACGAGCACTCATAAATAAGCGCGAACCACACGAATACGTGACTTTCCCATAAGCCTACTTGGAAGTGTGGTAACATCTTGTAGCCACGTTTGTTCGCGGCGAATGCAATCCACGTGTCTTTCGGTGGGTTTACTGTACGACGCGCATGCTTTGCAATATGCGGAAAGAATTCTTCTCCTGTTAGTTCTGTTAACTTAGGAGCGAAAATGTCTCCTAGTTTTGAAAAGGACGGACGAATATGTGTAATAATTTCATGCATACGCTCGTCTAGTCCGTCTACAGAAAATGTTGCGAATGCTTCTTCTTTAAATGTGATAGTAGTCATGTCTAAAGCTCCTTGTTCATAATATCTATGTCCTATCATACCAAAAAAAACGACATTAATCGAATGGACGTTTCGGCTTGCATCGACATAGGTTCGTTCACGCTTGCATAAAAAAATTTATAGATAAAAACAGAAAATTGTTGCATAGAATATTTATCCATCATAATATAGTATAAAAAATCAGAAAATTTAGTTAACTTTAGGACGAACGAATAAAAGGGACGAAGGGAGAAATGAAGGATGAGACAGGTGATTAATGCGTTAAAGAGAAAGGATGCAGAATTACGAATTCCGGTATTGAGATTAGAGTTAGATTATGAATTGGCAACATTGTATGATGCGATGCAAATTAGCGACGTGTCAGCGATGGAAGTATCGAAACAAAAGTTGGAAGTATTACGTCAAGAAATGTTGCGCCTAGAAGCATGATAGTAGTGTATGTGTCAGTGTAAGATTGGTGCGAACCTTTTTACATAAAGGTTCGTCTTTTCCTGTGTCCCTTCGTCCGGGTCATCTATAAATAGTAATATTTTGTACGTTCATTTTCTATGGTACAATAAAAGCATGTCTACAAACGGAGTGAGTATATGATGGAAAATGTAACGGTGATGAGAGAGCAAGCGATGCAATGGATCAAAGAAGCGAGTGCGTATATTCATGATTCATTCCAATCCGCATTAACAATTGATACGAAGTCAAATGCTTCTGATTTAGTAACAAATATTGATCAAGAAGTCGAGAAGTTATTTATTAATCGAATTCGTGTGGCATATCCAGAACATGCTATCGTTGGAGAAGAAGGATTTGGTGATGAAATTGAAAGAACGGATGGATACGTGTGGGTTATCGATCCGATTGATGGAACGATGAACTTCATCCATCAACAGCGCAATTTTGCTATTTCATTAGCGTTGTACATCGATGGAAAAGGTGTATTTGGGATTGTCTATGATGTTGCTGCTAATGATATGTACTACGCTATTTCAGGTGAAGGTGCGTATATGAATGGTACAAAAATAGCACGGGTAGAAGAAGGTTACTTAGAACAAGCTGTTGTGTCTGTCAACGCAACGTGGTTAACAGAGAATCGCCGATTAGACCATGAAAAGATTGCACAGTTAGTAAGACGAGCACGTGGTACACGATCTTACGGATGCGCGGCGCTTGAAATGATGTATGTTGTAACAGGAAAATTAGATGCATATATGACGCCGCGTCTAGCTCCTTGGGATTTTGCAGCAGGAGCAATTATGGCAAATGAAGTAGGCGTTATTGCGACGACCTTAAAAGGAGAACCGTTAAGCATCTTGCATAAGAGCGGCCTATTAATTGCAAGACGTGGTGTGCATGAAGATATGTTAACGAACTATATTGTATGTAAAGAATAGAAAAGCAAGCTTTCTCAACGATTACTGTTGAGAAGAGCTTGCTTTTCTTTGTTTGCTTTTTTGTATGAAGCCATACCCTACTACTGCTAATGAAGCTACTGCTGATAAAGTAGCTAGAAGCATATTCTTTTCTGCAAGCATAATGCCAACTAATGACATGAAGATAACGGCAAGTGCTGCAAGTGCTAAAAAGCGTACTTGAATGTGTTGCATTATATCCCCTCCATAGAAATATTGTACAAAATACCTACAAATTCGTAAATGAAAGCGCCTTATGTACTTTTTTCTTTACAAGATAGGAACTTTTTTAATACAATATGAAAATGCATATGCTATAATAGATAAGTTATGAAAAAAAGATAATTCGGCAAGAAGCCTAGGAGTGAATAAATAAGTGAAAACAAGAGATGATATTCGAAATATAGCAATTATCGCTCACGTTGACCATGGTAAAACAACGTTAGTCGATCAATTATTACACCAGTCAGGTACGTTCCGTTCAAACGAACACGTAGAAGAGCGTGCAATGGACTCAAATGATTTAGAAAGAGAGCGCGGTATTACAATCTTAGCGAAAAATACTGCAATCAACTACAAAGACAAGCGTATTAACATTATGGATACGCCAGGTCACGCTGACTTCGGTGGAGAAGTAGAGCGTATCATGCGTATGGTAGACGGTGTGTTACTAGTTGTTGATGCATACGAAGGATGTATGCCACAAACACGTTTCGTACTGAAAAAAGCATTAGAGCAAAAGTTAACACCAATCGTTGTTGTTAACAAAATCGACCGTGATTCAGCTCGTCCTGAGTACGTAGTAGATGAAGTATTAGACTTATTCATCGAACTAGGTGCAGACGAAGAGCAATTAGAATTCCCAGTTGTATATGCTTCTGCAATTAACGGTACAGCAAGCTTAGATCCAAATCCAGCTAATCAAGATGAGAACATGGAATCATTATATGAGACAATCATTGAACACATTCCTGCTCCAATCGATAACAGTGAAGAGCCTCTTCAATTCCAAGTAACATTACTTGACTATAACGACTACGTTGGTCGTATCGGTATTGGCCGTATCTTCCGTGGTACGATGAAAGTTGGTCAATCTGTATCATTAATGAAGTTAGACGGTACAGTGAAGAACTTCCGTGTAACAAAAATGTTCGGTTTCATCGGCTTAAAGCGTGTTGAAATTGAAGAAGCAAAAGCTGGTGACTTAGTTGCCGTATCTGGTATGGAAGACATTAACGTTGGTGAAACGGTATGTCCAGTTGAAACACCAGAAGCACTTCCAATCCTACGTATCGATGAGCCAACACTTCAAATGACATTTGTAGTTAATAACTCACCATTTGCTGGTCGTGAAGGTAAATGGATTACATCACGTAAAATTGAAGAGCGTTTATTCGCTGAGCTTCAAACAGACGTTAGTTTACGTGTGGAAAATACTGACTCTCCAGACGCTTGGGTTGTTTCGGGTCGTGGAGAATTACATTTATCTATCTTAATCGAGAACATGCGTCGTGAAGGTTACGAGCTACAAGTATCGAAACCAGAAGTTATCATTAAAGAGGTTGATGGCGTACGTTGTGAGCCAGTAGAGCGCGTTCAAATCGATGTTCCAGAAGAGTACACAGGTGCTATCATGGAGTCAATTGGTGCTCGTAAAGGTGAAATGTTAGATATGATCAACAACGGTAGCGGACAAGTACGTCTAGTATTCATGGTACCTGCACGTGGCTTAATCGGTTATACAACAGAATTCTTAACACAAACTCGTGGTTTTGGTATCATCAACCATACATTCGATTCTTACCAACCAATGCAACCAGGTCAAGTTGGAGGACGTCGTCAAGGTGTTCTTGTTTCAATGGAAACAGGTAAATCATCAACTTATGGTATTATGCAAGTTGAAGACCGTGGTGTAATCTTCGTAGAACCTGGTACAGAAGTATACGAAGGTATGATTGTTGGAGAGCATACTCGCGAGAATGACTTAACGGTTAACATCGTGAAGATGAAACAACAAACTAACGTGCGTTCAGCAACGAAAGATCAAACAAGCTCTATTAAGAAGCCTCGTCTAATGACGTTAGAGGAATCTTTAGAATACTTGAATGACGACGAGTACTGTGAAGTAACGCCAGAATCTATTCGTCTTCGTAAGAAGTTATTAGATAAGAACGAGCGTGAAAGAGCAGCGAAGAAAAAGAAATTAGCAGAAACTAATAACTAATTCTTTTGTTATGAGAAAAGACCAAATCATTCGGTGATTTGGTCTTTTTTGTTTGTCACTGTAAGATAAAGGTCATTTTTTTTGTGGGATTTCATACATGAAACGGACAGTGATGACTCCTATGGGAAATGTTCACTTGGAACAGGGGATATATGTGTCATTCACGTTTTTGTAACGAATCCTTTTTATTTGACAGAATATGAATATGTTACGACAATGGAAGTAGTAAGAGAAACAAGGGGATGAATAAGATGGAAATGGAGAGAATGTCATTCTTCGCGAAATTATATGGAGTTGGTGGAGAGAGTGACGCCCATATGTGGTATTTGTACATAACAATTGTTGCACTGTGTATCCTTGTATATAATTTAGGGTTTGCAAAAAAATTATCACTAGGAAAAAATATAATCATTTACATAATGTTAGCATTAGGTTGTACATTATTAACATTTTTAGGTGTGTTTTTACCAGTAGCAGAAGGATTAGTAGTCGCAGCGCTTGTACTTGGGATGTATAAGTTCCGTCTACATCGCTCGAAGTCTGAGAAGAAAGAGGTCGTATAGATGAAGTCGGTTCAAGATGCATTATATAATTGGTTAACTATTAAAGTTGTTGCAGATGCACGTCCAGATGACAAAGCTGCCCAAGAAACGTATGAATTATTTGATTCAATCTTGAAAGAAGAGCATAACATTCATGAAGTGGAAATTGAAGTGAATGAAGAGATGTACTTAGTGACATACGTCAAAGGAGAAGAGCGCAAAAATACGCGCTTTCCAGCCGAATTAATCGATTGTTACCTTGATAGTATGCATCGTGAACCAGAGAAGTTTGTGAACTACGAATGAAGAATAAAAAGCCGCTGTTAGGAATTGAATCTTAACAGCGGCTTTTATTATTTGTAGATAGCTTCATCTTTGGCACTTAATTGGATAACGAACAGTAAAAGAGGGAGGAATAATAAGCTTAAATAACCTAATGTTAAAGCATTTTGTGTTTTCTCTGAAATGTATTGTTTTGTTCCGCAATTAGAGTAGTTTTTTCCTTCTTTTGAGAAACCGAGCGATACGATTTCTTTAAGTCGCCATTTATAGTTACACTTCGTACAACGGGCCATCATTATTTCTCCTTTTTCGTATTTTTTATAGAAGATGAATGTTTTTTTCCTTACATTTGTTACGTACATCGTCTGGCCAAACAGAAGATTGTACTTCACCGATATGTGCTTTTCGCAAGAAAAACATACACGTTCTTGATTGGCCAATACCGCCACCAATTGTAAGAGGTAATGTGTTTTCTAGAATCCCACGGTGGAAATCATAGTCACGTTTGAAATCTTCGGCAGATTTTGTTAATTGTTCATCTAATGATTTGGCATCTACACGAATGCCCATTGAAGAAAGCTCAAATGCTGATTGTAATGTTGGGTGCCACACAAGAATATCTCCGTTCAAGTGCCAGTCATCATAATCAGCAGCACGGCCGTCATGTTTCTCTCCTGAGGCTAGTGCATCTCCGATACCAATTACAAAGACTGCACCGTGTTCCTTCACGATTGCGTCTTCGCGTTCTTTTGGTGTTAGTTCCGGGTACTTATTTTCTAGCTCTTGTGCAGTAATGAAAATAATATCATCCGGTAAATACTTACCGAAAAATGGATATCTTGTATATAAATGATCTTCTAATTCTTTGAAGATGCTATAAATAGTTCGAACGGTTTCTTGTAAGTAGTCAATTGTACGCCATTCAGGTGCAATAACCTTCTCCCAGTCCCATTGATCGACATAAATAGAATGTGTTTCGTCTAGTTCTTCGTCACGTCGAATCGCATTCATATTTGTATATAACCCTTCGCCAATAGAAAATCCGTATTCGTATAGAGCAGAGCGTTTCCACTTTGCGAGAGAGTGAATAACTTCTAATTCTTCCCCTGAGTGTAGAATATCGAAAGAAATAGGGCGCTCTACACCGTTTAGATGGTCATTTAAACCAGACTTCTTCGTCACGAATAATGGTGCAGATACACGTAGTAATGCTAGGCGATTTGCCAATTGTTCTTCTACTTTTGTCTTAACTTCCTTAATTGCAACTTGTGTCTCTTTAATGCTAAGTAATGTTTGGTACATCCTTTATTCCTCCTTGAGTGTGTTGGATAGGTAAGAAGCCAATAAAAAAAGCCATTCTTCTCCTTTAATAAGGGACGAAAGGCTTGGCTCCGCGGTACCACCCACATTAGCAATCGAAATTGCTCACTCTATCAGTACGGAGCGAGATGCTCGATACTGTTCTTCTTGTAACGGCGAAGTCCCGTCTAAGTCTACTCTCGGCATTATGACGATTTCAATTAGCAACTCCAGGATGTTTTTCATAATAAGCTTCGTATTAGGCTCACACCGTCCCTAACTCGCTATAACTACATCTTATTATTACTCTTCCTTTCAAAGTGTTTAAATGTTCTGAAATTATATTAATTTATATTTTAACGAAAAATAAGCAGTTGTCAATATTTTTTTATTAGATGGTTTATTATCGAAACAGATACTGGATTTGTCGGAAATGAAGTATTTTTCATACACATAATGGAGAATGATAACTCTTGTAAGAATAGTGTAGGGGTTGACTCAGCCATGTGAAAATGGTCACTTGGAATAGGTATGTTATATACGACTGTTTTCTTTTAGTGATGAATTTACTAGGTGCATATGGGATGAATTTACATTGCTATTTCGTATGGAAAGCCGTATGATGTGAAGGTAATTATATATGTAAGCGTTTTAACTTATAGGTCAGACGACTGACGAAAAGGGGATTTAAAGAATGAAAGAACGATTTGGATTTTTTTTAGTAGGTTTGTTTTTCTTAACACTTGGGGTATCAGTTATTATTAAAGCGAATGTAGGGGCTTCTCCTTGGGATGCGTTAGCTGTCGGGCAGGCGAATATGTTTGGCATTACCATTGGAACGAGTGTTTTTATAAACGGGATTATTTTAATTATCATTAATGCAATTTTATTAAAGAAGAAGCCTGAAATATTGGCTGGAGTAACAATCTTTGTGATTGGGATGATTATGGATATATGGTTAGTACATGTATTAGATACATTCAATCCGACAACATTATTAGCTCAATATACAGCATTGTTTGTAGGGATCTTCTTATATGGCTTAGGTATTGCGATTTATTTACAAGCAAACTTCCCAGCTGGACCGATGGACAGTGTTATGGTAGCTGTTTCAACACGATTTAATTTAAGTCTTCGCACAGCTCGTTTTATTACAGACGGATCAGCGTTATTATTAGCGGTTGCATTCAAAGGTGCAATCGGACTTGGTACAATTATTGTGACGATACTTCTTGCGTTAGTTGTACAAATGTTGCATCCAGTATTTGCTCGCTTAATGAAACGATTAACGGTAGCATAAACAAAGGTCACTCCGTTGAGTGACCTTTGTTTATGTGGCGTAACATATATCCAAGTGTTAGTGCATAGATGACGTGGCTTATGCTCCAATAGGAGAAAGCAGATATATCATCTATGCGAGCAACTTCCTTTGTGGCAAGAATGCTTAATGGGAAATAGAGAAGGATAGTCGGAAGAACAGCAACGCATGTAATGAGCATGATACGATAAGTATTTCTCTTCACAATTAGGTACTGTATCCCTACACTAAGAAGGAGAGAAACAATTAAATGCAGCGAAAATTCAATCCATGGCGGTAATAGGTAGCTATTTAGAACAGGAATGAAGTCCACGTTCATTAGTAGTGTATATACTTTCTTCCCACTTACTTTCTCTAGTATGTATAAAATAATTCCTAAGATGATACCACTCCAAAAGCCTGCTGTTAAGCTAAGGGAGTATTGTTTACCAGTCATCTTCGACTTTTTTATCACGGTATAGTTTGAATGAGCCTGTTGCAATACGCTCCTCTGTACGTTTTGTAATACGCTCTTGGCAAGATTCACACATATATGTATGAATCGGACGGTTGCGTAATCGCTTCGCCACTGGCAATTCATCATCGATATTTGTGATATAATCACATAAAACACATTTTACTCTCATTTTTCACACCTCAACGGTTTATTATATACTTTCTTTCTATAATAGCAAAAAGAATGAGATTTGAGAACGTTGATGAATGAGGACGAAAAGGATATTTTTACAAGGATAGAAAAACACGATAAAATAATAGAAACGAAGATAGGGGTGTTGCATATGGCAAATGAAGTAGAGAAGCGATTAACAGCACCACTTGTACGAGCTCTTCAAGAAGAGCGACTTGTACTTGTGGCGACGACAGACTTTGAGACTGGTGGTCCAAATGTGAGCGCAATTTCATGGATATATGCATTAGATGAGAAGGTGATTCGCTTTGCTGTTGACAATCGTTCTCGGATTGTGGAGAATATTCGCCATCTAGGGAAAGTAGTAATTAATGTTATTGCGAATGAATCAACGTACTCTATTAGTGGGACAGCGATTATTAAAGAAGATAGAATGGCAGGCGTTCCTTTGAAATTAGCATTAGTGGAAGTAACGGTCCAAGAAGTGCGTGATGCGATGTTTTATGGAGCGAAGATTGTAACAGAGCCAGCCTATGAAAAAACCTATGATTTACGTGCAGCGAAGAAATTAGATAATCAAGTGTTAGAAGTGATGAAGAAGTAAAGAAGTAAGCGGATGGCAGAGGCCATTCGCTTGTTTTTTTGTTCTCGTAAAAAAAGCTACTAACTTTGTACGTCAAGTCATATATATTAACATCGGTTCGTCCTTGTATATGAAACGAGGAACTCTTGCTTGGCACGTAGGAGAAGGAAAATAGGTGGTCAGGAGGAAGCGAATTGAATAAAATTTATGTGCTTGATACGAATGTATTACTACAAGATCCACTTGCTATTTTTTCGTTCCACGACAATGACGTTGTTATTCCAGCGGTCGTATTAGAAGAAATTGATTCAAAGAAACGATATATGGATGAAATAGGTAGGAATGCACGTTATGTGTCAAAGTTAATTGATAGTTTTAGAGAACGTGGTAGGCTATATGAAAGTGTACCGTTAGATAATGGAGGAACGTTTCGTATCGAGCTTAATCATCGTTCCTTTCAACAATTACAAGAAATCTTCATTGAAAAGACAAATGATAATCGAATTTTAGCTGTTGCTAAAAATCTTTCGCTAGAAGAAGAAGCGAAAGAAGGTGGCAAACAAGTTATTTTAGTAAGTAAAGATGTATTAGTTCGGGTGAAAGCAGATGCAATTGATTTGCAAGCAGAGGATTATTTAAGTGATCGCGTTATCGAGATGGAGGACATTTATACAGGTTTCGTAGAGTGTTACATAGAGACGGAGGTATTAAATCGTTTTTATGAAGTTGGAGAGTTACCAGTTTTGGATATTACAAAACAGCATCTTTATCCAAATCAATTTATGTTACTCCGTGATTTGCTAGGGGGATCTAGTTCGGCTATTGGCATGGTTGATGCAACAGGGAAAAAAGTGAAGAAGTTAGTATTTCCAAATGAAGCTGTATGGGGAATTAAAGCGCGTAATGTACAACAAGTAATGGGACTAGAATTACTACTCCGTCAAGATGTTCCTCTCGTTACATTGATTGGGAAGGCCGGTACAGGTAAGACTTTATTAACACTGGCAGCTGGGTTATTGGGCACGGAGGATTTAAGACGTTATAAGAAACTTCTTATTGCACGCCCAATTGTTCCAGTTGGAAAAGATATTGGTTATTTGCCAGGTGAGAAAGAAGAGAAACTTCGTCCATGGATGCAACCAATTTATGATAATCTAGAATACTTGTTTAATACGAAGAAACCAGGCGAACTTGATGCGATTTTGGCAGGGATTGGTTCGATTGAAGTCGAGGCGTTAACCTATATACGCGGAAGAAGTATCCCAGAGCAATTTATTATTATTGATGAGGCACAAAATTTAACACGTCATGAAGTAAAGACAATTTTGACAAGGGTAGGGGAGCGGAGTAAAATTGTCCTACTAGGTGACCCGGATCAAATTGATCATCCTTATTTAGATTCATATAATAACGGTTTAATGTACGTCGTCGAGAAGTTTAAAAATCAAAAAATAAGTGGACACATTAAATTTGTAAAAGGAGAACGCTCGAACTTAGCGCAATTAGCTGCTGACCTATTATAAAAAAACAATCCTTCACTTTTAGAGGATTGTTTCTTTTTATGTTTATATGATAGTTAAAGTACGCACATGTGTAATGACTGGGCGATTGTGCATATGAATATGAACAGGTCCATCCCCACGTAACGCTTTCCCATCTTTCGAGAATCCTAGAATGACTTCTTTTGCTTCTTCTAATGAAAGAGAATGGGTTTCTGTTGCCGTTATGATATGTAAGGTTGTTGCATTGTCTTTCGGTTCTGCACGATGTAAGAAATGGTGTAGTGGCATCCCGTAAGAAGCTGTTGTTAACTTTTCTTTTTCTACTTTACGAATAGGTTGATTAGAGTCATTTGTTTCTAATTCTTTGTTCCAAAAACTAGCCATTTCTTTTACATAGTTATCTTCCATCGTCTCTGTAGGAGAAGTAAAGCACGTTAGTAAATCTACTTTGCGATCATCTAGAATCCAAACAGTTGGATCGAGTGTGATGGGGAAGGATACATTTCCGTTTATTAGAATTATTTGTTCCATACTATTCGTCTCCTTTGTTTCTTCTATCCTATATACATATAATTATACGGATTCTTTCGGCAATTGCGATGAAAACGGCTTAGACAAACTTTTTTAGTTGCAATTTATACAAACTATCGATAATATAAAAAGATAGGATAGAGTGAGGTAGTATGTAGGAATGGAGGGAAGCACATTGACGGCTGAGACTACGGTAAACCACGAAGAAAAGGCATATGCACTTTTAAAAGCTGATGCAGAGAAAATTTTGAAGTTAATTAAAGTGCAAATGGATCATTTAACAATGCCACAATGTCCGTTATATGAAGAGGTGTTAGACACGCAAATGTTCGGTCTATCACGTGAGATTGACTTCGCTGTTCGTTTGGGCTTAATTGATAGTGAAGTGGGCAAAGGGATATTAGGTGAATTAGAACGTGAGCTTTCACTTCTACATGAGGCATTTACGAATAACAAAAAATAATTTTTCTACAAGTGTGTTGAAAAACATCTTATAATAAAAGAAGAACTCAAACTTATCCGTTTAAGTTTGGGTTTTTTTATTTCTCATTACACACTCTAAAAAAGAGAGTGATAGTAGCAGGATTATAGCAGAAAATATGGAACTTACATATATGTAAGGAATGTTTTTAGTAAGGAAGAGGATATATGATAAAACGATATTTAAAATCACTAGATTATAGCCTTATTATCGCGATAACACTTCTTTGTACGATTGGTGCTGTGATGGTGTACAGCGCAAGTAGTATCGTGGCTGTTATGCGTTATAAGAGCGCTAATTTACCAAGCGATTACTTTTTTCAGGAGCAAGTGAACGCAATGATACTAGGTGCATTTATGTTCCTTCTCTTTTCCATGTTACCGTATCAAATATTTCGTAAGAGGCTTTTCTTCATTGCGAATATAGTAATTAGTATTGGCTTACTGTTGCTTGTTATGTTAATGGGGGAAGAGGCGAACGGCGCCAAAAGTTGGCTTCGTATTGGTGGATTTAAGTTTCAACCAGCAGAATTTATAAAAATAGGTGTTATTATTTTCTTAGCGGCTTTATACGGTCGTAATCAAACGATTATTAACCGTTTCTGGAAAGGGATTGTACCGCCTTTCATGTATGTGCTGGTTATTTTTGTTTTAATCAATATGCAGCCGGATTTAGGAACATCGCTATTAATTTTAGGAACGGCTTGTGCAATGGTCTTTGCTTCTGGAATCGATTTGAAGAAGATTGTGACGATTGCTCTAATGGTAGGGATTCCAGTAGGAACGTTTCTTTATTTCGCATATGATAAGATTTTAAGCCCGCATCAACTTAATCGTTTTAAAGTAACGAGTAATCCATTCGATTATGCACAAGATACGGGATATCAATTAGTGCACGGATTTATTTCGATTACACGAGGTGGTTTCTTTGGTGTTGGTTTAGGAGAAAGTACGCAAAAGTATGGACATCTTCCAGAGCCACATACTGACTTTATTATGGCAATAATTGCGGAAGAGTTAGGCTTTATCGGTGTATCGGTTATTTTATTAGGTTTAGCTTTTGTTGTATTCCGAGGATTGATGATTGCGAGGAAATGTCCAGATGCATTTGGCTCGCTGTTAGCAATCGGTATTTCATCGATGGTTGCGATTCAAACGACGGTTAATATTGGTGGCTTAACAGGCTTAATGCCATTAACAGGTGTACCGCTACCATTTATTAGTTACGGTGGTACATCGATTGTATTATTATTTATTTCAATGGGGATATTAATGAATATTCATCGTTTTTCGAAAGCAAGATTGGCAAAAAAAGTGAATAAAAATTCACCTTTAGAAGTTGTAAAGTAATGACGAGATAAAAAAAATATAGTATGATAAAAATGACCCTGTATTAGGTTCTGGTTTACACAGAGCAAATGCAAGGGTCATTTTTATAATATACATAGGATCATGATCCGAAAGAAATAGGGGGTAAGAATAGATGACATTGCAACGCAACATTAACAAAATATTAGTTGCGAACCGTGGAGAGATTGCGATTCGTGTATTCCGTGCTTGTACAGAATTAGATATTCGTACAGTCGCAATTTATTCGAAAGAAGATGCTGGTTCGTATCATCGTTATAAAGCCGATGAAGCATATCTTGTAGGAGAAGGTAAAAAGCCAATTGATGCCTATTTAGATATTGAAGGTATTATTAAAATCGCGAAAGCAAATGCCGTCGATGCAATTCACCCAGGTTACGGTTTCCTTTCTGAGAACATTGAATTTGCGAAACGATGCCAAGAAGAAGGCATTATCTTTATTGGTCCAGCATGTGAGCATTTAGACATGTTTGGGGATAAAGTAAAAGCAAAGGAACAAGCAATCCTTGCTGGTTTACCAGTTATTCCAGGTAGCAATGGTCCAGTATCATCGTTAGCAGATGTAGAAGCATTTGGAGAAACAAATGGTTATCCAATGATGATTAAAGCATCGCTAGGTGGTGGTGGACGTGGTATGCGTATCGTTCGCAACAAAGCATCTCTGAAAGATGCATATGAGCGCGCAAAATCAGAAGCGAAAGCTGCTTTCGGAAATGATGAAGTATATGTAGAGAAGTTTGTAGAAAATCCGAAGCACATTGAAGTGCAGATTATCGGTGACCATAACGGAAATATTGTTCATCTATATGAGCGAGATTGCTCTGTTCAGCGTCGTCATCAAAAAGTAGTTGAAGTAGCTCCAAGTATGTGTGTTTCAGAGGAACTCCGTCAAGAAATTTGCGATGCAGCTGTACGATTAATGAAGAATGTGTCGTATATTAACGCTGGTACAGTCGAGTTTCTCGTAGCAGGTAATGATTTTTACTTCATCGAAGTCAACCCTCGTGTTCAAGTAGAGCATACGATTACAGAAATGATCACAGGTATTGATATTGTGCAATCACAAATTTTAATTGCCGAAGGACATGCTCTGCATAGCGATGTTGTTAGCATTCCGAAGCAAGAAGATATTCAAGTACGTGGTTATGCAATTCAATGTCGTGTTACAACAGAAGATCCATTAAATAATTTTATGCCAGACTCCGGTAAAATCATGGCGTATCGCTCTGGTGGCGGATTTGGCGTTCGTTTAGATACAGGGAATAGTTTCCAAGGTGCGATCATCACACCTTATTACGATTCCTTATTAGTAAAAGTAACAACATGGGCATTAACGTTTGAACAAACTGCAAATAAAATGGTCCGAAATTTACAAGAATTCCGTATTCGCGGAATCAAAACAAATTTAGCTTTCCTAATGAATGTTATTAGGCATGAGAAGTTTATGACAGGCGAGTACGATACATCCTTTATTGATACGACACCAGAGCTATTCGTATTCCCGAAACGAAAAGACCGTGGAACGAAGATGCTTTCATATATTGGAAATGTAACAATTAATGGTTTCCCTGGTATCGGTGTCAAGCAAAAGCCTGTATTTGACAAACCTCGTATTCCAACAGTGAACGCGTTACAACCAATTCCATCAGGAACGAAACAAATTTTAGAGGAGCAAGGAGCAGAAGGACTTGTTAAGTGGATTAAGGCGCAGGAAGAAGTACTGTTAACAGATACAACGTTCCGCGATGCACACCAATCCTTGTTAGCAACTCGTATTCGTACGAATGATCTAAAGAATATTGCTGAGCCAACAGCTAGACTTCTTCCTAATATGTTTTCTGCGGAGATGTGGGGAGGAGCTACATTTGATGTAGCATATCGCTTCTTAAAAGAAGATCCGTGGGAGCGTTTATTAACCTTACGTGAAAAAATGCCAAACGTTCTGTTCCAGATGTTACTTCGTGCATCGAACGCAGTTGGATATAAGAATTACCCTGATAATGTCATCCAAAAATTTGTGAGAACGTCAGCGGAGGCGGGAATTGATGTATTCCGTATTTTCGATAGTTTGAACTGGATTGATGGTATGAAAGTGGCAATTAATTCGGTTCGTGAAAGCGGGAAAGTAGCGGAAGCGGCAATTTGTTACACAGGTGATATTTTAAATCCAAATCGTCCGAAATATAACCTTGCCTATTACACAAATATGGCAAAAGAGTTAGAAGCAGCTGGGGCGCATATTCTAGGTATTAAAGATATGGCTGGTTTATTAAAGCCAGAAGCGGCGTATCAATTAGTTTCCGCACTAAAAGATGCGGTATCTATCCCAATTCACCTTCATACCCATGATACGAGCGGGAACGGTATTTTCACATATGCGAAAGCAATTGAAGCGGGCGTTGATATTGTGGATGTGGCGATGAGTTCGATGTCAGGATTAACATCGCAACCAAGCGCAAGCACATTATACTATGCACTAGAACATTCAGATCGTAAGCCGAATGTTGATGTACAGTCATTAGAGAAACTTTCTTACTATTGGGAAGATATTCGTAAGTTCTACGGAGAATTCGAAAGTGGCATGAATGCACCGCACACAGAAGTATATCAACACGAAATGCCGGGTGGACAATATTCTAACCTTCAGCAGCAAGCGAAAGGTGTAGGGCTAGGTGACCGCTTTGAAGAAGTAAAAGACATGTACCGTCGTGTGAACGAATTGTTCGGCGATATCGTGAAAGTAACACCATCTTCGAAAGTAGTAGGGGATATGGCGTTATTTATGGTACAAAACAATTTAACAGAAGACGATATTTTTGAACGTGGTGAAGTGCTAGACTTCCCAGACTCAGTAGTAGAAATGTTCGAAGGATACCTTGGTCAGCCACATGGCGGTTTCCCGAAAGAACTACAACGTATCATCTTAAAAGGAAAGCAACCATTAACAGTACGTCCGGGAGAATTATTAGATCCAGTAGACTTCAAAGGACTGTCAGAAGAACTGTTCCATTCGTTAAAGCGTCAAGTAACGAGCTTTGATACACTTGCATATGCGTTGTATCCGAAAGTGTTTATGGATTATACGAAGACAGAGCAAGAATTCGGCAACATTTCGGTTCTTGATACGCCGACATTCTTCTATGGTATGCGTCTTGGCGAAGAGATTGAAGTGGAAATCGAACGAGGTAAGACATTAATCGTAAAATTAGTATCGATTGGTGAACCGCAGGCGAATGGTACGCGTGTGATTTACTTCGAATTCAATGGTCAGCCGCGTGAAGTTATTATTAAGGACGAGAGTGTGAAATCAACTGTCGTAAGTAAAGTAAAAGCAGATCTGTCAAATGCAAATCATATTGGTGCAACGATGCCAGGAACCGTTATTAAAGTGCTTGTTAATAAAGGAGAAAAGGTACAAAAAGGTGACCATCTTGCAATTACGGAAGCGATGAAGATGGAAACAACTGTTCAAGCGCCATTCGCTGGTACGATTAAAGATATTTATATCCAGAACGGAGAAGCGATTCAACCAGGTGATTTATTAATTGAAATAGAGAAATAAGAACAAGTAATAAGCAGTAGAGGGGACCTCTACTGCTTATTTGTATTGATTTTTTATGAATGGTAGTTAGTTGGCTGTTTCATACTAATTACAAGAACGCTTTTTTTAACATAGTTCCATAAAAATAGATAGAAGAGCTAATTAAAAAAGAGACATGAAAAGATGTATATACATCTTTTTGTCGAAAAATCATTGTTTTTATCAGATAGGCTGGTACAATAAGTAAATAGACTTCAATGGTTAAAATTGAAAGATAATGAAAGATAATGAAGAGTAAGTCCTTACATAGGTAAGGAGAGAAAGAGGGATGAGATGAATCTTAAACAGAAGATGACCTGGACGTGGATTTTGCAGATTGGTTTATTTATTAGTTTGGCTATTGTATTAGAGCCAATGAGCTTTTTTTATGCTTCAATTGTGTATTTTTGTTTATATATGCTATTTATGTTTGTTTCGAATCGAGTAGCATTTGTTATCTTCATTACGGGTAGTTTATTACTTGCTTTTTATTTTTTAGCGAAGGCTTTTATAGATGATTGGTCGACAAATATACAGTTTGAGATGTTATCTTTTCATTTTCTTGTGGCAATGAATGGCTTTGTTATTTATATGTCAGCGTACTATTTCAAGAAAATTACTAAAGAAAATGAGCGTTTAACTGGAAAAGTAAACGAGCTTGAACGATATTTCATGGATACTGAATTGTTAACAAAGCAAGAATTTCAGCAACGTGCAGAGCTAGTTATTACATCAATGAGACGCCGTAATGAACAAGGTTACCTTTTGAGGTTAAATGTTGGACGTCTAGGTGATTTTATCCGTGATAGTGCGATGTTAACCTTAGCAGATATTTCGCTACATACTGTACGTGGACAATATGATTTAGTGGGGAAATGGGATAATAATACGTTAGTCATTTTGTTACAGAATACAAATGAAGAAGGATTAGAGATAGTATTAAATAGATGGAGAGAGAATGCGGAAGAGTATTTAGAGGAAGATATGCTAAAGCACATTCGTTTTGAATATACAGAACAAAGCAACATACGTATGGATATTGAACCGATTCTTCCGCAAGCAGAGAAGAAGGTGTTCATGTGAGAACGATATGGTTAGTTATTCTCTTTGTATTATTTTGTATTGGAATTTATTTTGTTGGTGTAAATACAGCTCTACATACCTTCTTATTAATTAGTTCTTTTCTATTTATTTTAATGTTGTTATATTATTCGCTTTTAACAGTGAACGGATTGTATTTCCGTGCAAAGAAGAAAAAACGTCAGCCGCTTGATGTGTACCCGAGTGTTGATATTTTCATTCCGGCTCATAATGAAGGAGTTGTTATTCAACATACATTAGCCGCGATGGTAAAGCTTAAATATCCAGGGAAGTTAACGATATATTTACTAAATGACAATTCACAAGATAATACAGGCGAAATCGCTGAGATGTTCGCCAGTATGTATAAAAATGTGAAGCACATTAAAGTACCTCCAGGGGAACCACGTGGTAAATCACGGGTATTAAACTATGCATTTTCTATTTCGGACGGTGATTATTTCTGCGTATATGATGCAGATAATCAACCGGAAGAGCATGCATTAACAATGCTTGTAGAAGAGGCGGAGCAAGTGAAAGATGCGGCAGGAGCAGTTGGTTATGTACGTACAGTTAATGAAGAACAAAATTGGCTTACGCGAATGATTTCATTGGAGTTTCAAGTATTTCAGCTATCGATGCAATCAGGAAGGTGGTTGTTATTTAAGACTGGATCACTCACAGGTACGAATATGTTACTCCGTCGAAGTGTATTAGAAGAGGTTGGAGGATATGATCCATATGCAATTGCAGAGGATGCGGAATTAACACTTCGTATTACACAAAAAGGGTTGTATCTCCCGATTGTTCCAGAGTCTATTACGTGGGAGCAAGAACCTGAATCACTAAAAGTACTCATTAAACAACGTACAAGATGGTTACAAGGAAATCTCTATATTTTAGAGAAAATATGTAGTGATATACGGACGTTTTTTAAAGGAAAGATGGCTGTTCATTCTCTTCAGCAAGTACTAGTATATATGATATTTTGGGCGTTTCTTGTTATTTCGCACGTATGGTTTATCGCAGGGCTCTTCGGTTTCCTACAGATTTCACATACATTGCCACTCCTGTTTATGTGGTATGTTGCATATTTCGTCTATACGGCTCAATTATTCAGTGCACAAATGATTGAACGGACGACCACGCCGCTCAATGTGTTTATTGCGTTCATTATGTACTTTACATATGCACAGCTATTTACGTATTTATTCGTGCGAAGCCTAATCTTGTATGTGCGAGCAAAAAGAAAAAATCAAACAATTGGTTGGGATAAGACGACACGTTTTTCACAAAAAAAGCCTTAGAACATATCGTTCTAAGGCTTACTCGTTATGCTGATTTGTTTGGTGATACGGCGTCTTTCTTTGTTGACTTGCTTCTTGTCGACAACATGATGAAGTACGAAAGAAGGGCAAATAGGCAAGAAATAAATAGTGCATGAAGTAGAGCGATAAATAAATTAATGTTTGTAAATACACTTAGTATTCCTGTTGTTGCTTGTAGTGTAATAAGAGTGAATGCGATAATCCAGCCCCAATACATGACACGTTGTGTTTTGTAATGACGTACTGCATGAATTGTTGCGATTGCAATCCAGATAAATAGAAGGATTGCAACGGTACGGTGACTCATTTGTACCCATTCTTGAATTTGTGTCGGAAGACCTATGTTCTTATTTGAGCAAAACGGGAAGTCTGGACAAGCCATACTAGCATTCTTATGTCGCACAAGAGCACCTGTATATACGACGAAGTATGTATAAATAGAAATACCATATATGTGGAACTTCATCATTTTGCCAATCTTAAGCGATTGGGCATCAAATTTCTTATCAATTTCAAATAAGAGTAGCATTAAAAGTACGACGGATGTAAAGGAAATTAGGGATACTCCGAAGTGAAGTGCCAGTACGAAGGATGATTGTCCCCATATAACAGCGGCAGCTCCAAATAATGCTTGTGCAAACAGGAAGAAGAAGGATATGGCCGCAAGCGCCTTCACTTCACGAACATGACCGAATTTACGCCAGCATAAGTAAGCTAATACTGTTACAAGAATAGATGCAAGACCAGCGACAACACGATGACTTAATTCGATAATTGTTTCAACAGGTATATCCTCAGGAATAAGTTGGCCATGACATAGTGGCCATGATCTACCGCAACCATCTCCTGAATCGGTTTTTGTTACTAATGCTCCCCCAAGCAAGACAAACAACAGAACAAGTGTTGTTGCCACAGATAAAATTTTTAAAGAACGTTGCAATTTCTCCACCCATTTCTATAGAAAATAAATTTTTATACGATAACACTAAATTATTACGTATAGAACGCTAATACTTTGTTCATGCTACTCTATCATATATAAAAACTTTGAAAATATCAAAGAATAGGAGGTCGAAATATAGCAAAGAAAAGCATATTACTAGACAGAGGAGAGTTTTTTATAGTAAAAATGAAAAAGGAGTGCTCTCGAGTATGAACATTCCTTTTATAATCAAGGCTTAAAAAGTGCGATAATCTACAAAATGTTTTATTATTATAAGTAAGAAGGTTCACGCTAGTTAGTGTATTTGAAGTTTTTTTACAAATGTAACAAAAAATTCACTTTTGTGTCACACTTTCTACATATTTTATGTTTTAATAAATGGTGGAAGGTAGTATACATCTAGCTTAATATTACTATATTCATATTACTAAAATGTTTATGGGATGAGCAGTTTTGGGAGAATTGAGAGAGAAAGGGGACAGAGTGTTGAGCGGGATGACTGGTCAATTAGAAGAACGTATGCCACAAACATCATTGTGGAAAGACATTTTTGCTACTACGAAAATCGGCATTGTTAATTCGAATGCATTGACAACGTTTACAGGTTTTTGGCTAGCGCTATTTTATAACGGTATAGCGCCTTCAACGTCAATTAGTACGTTAGTGCTTACATTAGTAGGTTCTTCTCTAATCATTGCTGGTTCATGTGCTATTAATAACTATATTGATAGAGACATTGATCATTTGATGGAGAGAACGAGATTTAGGCCATCTGTAACGGGGAAATTTAAACCTAACACAGTATTAACAATGGGATTTGTATTATTATTAGTGGGGATGTTGTTACTGGCACAAACGACATTAGTAGCGACGCTTATCGGGGGGATAGGGGCGTTTACATATATCGTATTGTACTCACTATGGACAAAGAGACACTATACAATTAACACAGTTGTAGGTAGTGTATCAGGTGCAGTTCCTCCGCTAATTGGATGGGCAGCGGTTGATCCTGACTTACATATTGTTGCTTGGTTGTTATTTTTTATTATGTTTATTTGGCAACCGCCTCATTTCTTAGCACTTGCGATGAAGCGTTGCGAAGAATATAGAGCAGCAGGAATTCCAATGCTTCCAGTTATACATGGATTTGCAATGACGAAGCGTCAAATTATGGTTTGGATTCTTTGTTTATTACCACTACCATTCTATTTATCTTCATTAGGAGTTACGTTTGTAGTTATTGGAACTCTCCTAAACATCGGGTGGTTAGTTTTAGGTTTATATGGTTACAAGAAGGAAGATGATATTAAGTGGTCGGTGAAGATGTTTGTGTATTCACTAAACTATTTAACGATTCTCTTCATTTCGATGATTGTTGTGACATTGTTCTAAACAAGCGTTATTTGTAACAAAAAAGAGGGGGAATTTTCACAATCGGGATTACTTTATTTCACATAAAGATTAATCTAATCAACAAAGAAAGCGGGGTTGGATTTATTTATGAAACATTGGCGACTGGTTTCGCTTGTTTTCTTCATAGCACTATTCTTAGGAGGGTGTGGGGAGAAATCTCAATCAACATTACTTCCACAAGGTGAAGTAGCGAAAATGCAATATGACTTGCTTATGTTAAGTACGTGGATCATGGTAGGGGTAGTTGCAGTTGTAACAATTATTTTCCTTTACGTAGTGGTGAAATTCCGCCGTAAAAAAGGTCAAGAAGATGTGATTCCTGAACAAGTAGAAGGAAATCATAAACTAGAAATTATTTGGACAGTTATTCCAATTATCTTGTTAATTATCTTGGCAGTTCCAACAGTACGAGACACGTTTACATTAGCTGACACAAGACCAATCGATGGTGAAGAAATTCCAGAAGATACAGTAGTTGTTAGCGCTGTAGCAAAGTTATACTGGTGGGAATTTGAGTATCAAACTCCAGATGGAAAGAATGTTGTAACAGCGCAAGACCTAGTCATTCCAACTGGTGAGAGAGTGTACATTAAGTTAAAAGGCGGAGATATTAAGCACTCATTCTGGGTTCCATCATTAGCAGGTAAAATGGATACGAATACAGATAATGAGAACAAAATGTATCTTCAAGCTGATAATGTAGGTACATATCGAGGTTTCTGTGCGGAGTTCTGCGGACCGTCACACGCATTAATGCAGTTCCAGGTTAAAGCAGTAGAACCAGCTGAATTTGATCAATGGTTCGAAAAAATGAAAACAACGAAGAGTGTAGCAACGACAGACCTTGCGAAACAAGGGGAAGAAATCTTCAACAAGAGCTGTATTGGATGTCACGCAGTTGATGCAAACGGACCAGCAACTGGTGTTGCTCCTAACTTATCAAATTTTGGAGATCGTGATAAAGTTGCGGGTATTCTAGATAATACACATGATAACGTGGAAAAATGGCTGAAAGATCCAGATTCAATTAAACCAGGTAATAAAATGTCTGGTACGTATGGTGATTTATCAGATCATGAAATTAACGCGTTAGCAGAGTATTTAAAAGGCTTAAAACTGGAGTAATGGGGAAATGTACAAACCTTAAGGGGAGGTAGAATTGTGAGCTCTTATGCACAAAAAAGAGGAGTCGGAGCAGTGATCTGGGATTACCTCACTACTGTCGACCACAAGAAAATAGCAATTTTATATTTAATTGCTGGTGGATTGTTCTTTTTAATTGGTGGCTTAGAAGCGATGTTCATTCGTATTCAGCTAGCAGTTCCAGAGAATACGTTTTTAATTGGGGAAATGTATAACCAAGTATTAACGATGCACGGAACGACAATGATCTTCCTTGCGGCGATGCCGTTGGTATTCGCAGTAATGAATGCAGTAGTTCCATTGCAAATTGGAGCGCGTGACGTAGCGTTTCCATTCTTGAATTCATTAGGTTTTTGGTTATTCTTATTCGGGGGATTACTACTGAATTTAAGTTGGTTCTTAGGCGGTGCACCTGATGCAGGTTGGACTTCATATGCATCATTATCACTTGCATCTGAAACACACGGTATTGATTTCTATGTACTAGGTCTGCAAATCTCAGGTGCCGGTACACTTATTGGGGGTATCAACTTCCTTGTAACGATTATTAACATGCGTGCACCAGGTATGACGTACATGCGTATGCCACTGTTTACATGGACAACATTCGTTACATCAGCGTTAATTTTATTCGCATTCCCTCCATTAACAGTTGGATTATTCTTAATGATGTTTGATCGTCTATTTGGAGCAAACTTCTTTGATCCAGCTCTTGGTGGTAATACGATTATTTGGGAGCATTTATTCTGGATCTTCGGTCATCCAGAAGTATATATTTTAATTTTACCGGCATTCGGTATATTCTCAGAAATTATTACAACATTTAGTAAGAAGCGTCTATTCGGTTATTCGTCAATGGTATTTGCGACAGTATTAATCGGATTCTTAGGATTCATGGTATGGGCTCACCATATGTTCACAGTTGGTTTAGGCCCAGTAGCAAACGCGATTTTCGCAGTTGCAACAATGGCGATTGCGGTACCAACAGGTATCAAAATCTTTAACTGGCTCTTAACGATGTGGGGCGGAAGTATTAAATTTACAACACCTATGCTTTGGGCAACGGCTTTCATTCCGTCGTTCGTAATGGGTGGAGTAACTGGTATTATGCAGGCAGCAGCACCAGCTGACTACCAGTTACATGATAGCTACTTCATCGTAGCTCACTTCCACTACGTAATTGTTGGTGGAGTAGTATTTGGTCTATTTGCAGGTGCAACATTCTGGTGGCCAAAAATGTTTGGTAAAATGTTAGATGAAACGTTAGGGAAGATTACATTCTGGTTATTCTTCATTGGTTTCCACTTAACATTCTTTATTCAGCATTTCTTAGGTTTAATGGGTATGCCGCGTCGTTACTTCACATACCTAGAAGGTCAAGGATTAGAAACTGGAAACATGATTAGTTCAGTCGGAGCTATCTTCATGGCTGTAGCGGTTGTTGTTCTATTAATTAACGTTGTGAAAACAACAGTTAGTGGCAAGCGTGTTGGAAACGATCCATGGGTTGACGGTCGTACGCTAGAATGGGGTATTCCATCTCCAGCGCCAGAATACAACTTTAAGCAATTACCATTTGTACGTGGTTACGATGCGCTGTGGGTAGAGAAGATGGAAGGTCGTAACGGACTAACACCAGCAGAACCTGTTGGCGATATCCACATGCCAAATGCGACAATTATGCCATTTGTTATTTCTTTAGGTTTATTCATTGCATCATTCGGCTTCATGTATATGGAGGCTGGTGCAAACAAGTTCTGGGTTGTTGTAGCGGTTGTAGGTATGGCAATTACATTAGGTACAATGTTCTTACGTTCAGTAATTGATGATCATGGTTATCATATTCATAAAGAAGATTTAGAAGATGATAAGGGGGTTGGAGCATAATGCATGCAGATGTAAATGAAAGATTAACAGCTGAAACGATTCCGGCGCATCCGGAAACGGCAACCCTTGAAGGTAAAAATAAGTTTCTAGGTTTCTGGCTTTTCTTAGGTGCGGAAACAGTATTATTCGCATCGTTATTTGGAACGTATCTGGCTCTTCGTGATGCTACAGCAGGTGGACCAACGTCACAAGAGATGTTTGGTTTAGAGCTTGTTTTTGCAGCAACAATGCTTCTATTAACAAGTAGTTTAACGAGTGTGTACGCAATGTACCATATGAAGAATGGTAATTTCAAAGGAATGCAAATTTGGTTAGGTATTACAGTTCTTCTTGGTTTAGCGTTCTTAGTGTTAGAGATTTATGAGTTTTATCATTATGTAACAGCATTTGGTTTTGGATTTAAGACGAGTGCATATAGTTCGGCCTTCTATACATTAGTAGGATGTCACGGACTTCACGTAACATTCGGTTTAGGTTGGATTATTACATTAATGATTCGCAATGCAAAGCGTGGACTTACACTTTACAATGCACCTAAATTTTATGTAGCTAGTCTTTACTGGCATTTCATTGACGTAGTATGGGTGTTTATTTTCACTGTAGTATACTTAATGGGAATGGTGGGATAAACAGATGGCAACAGAAAATTCACATGTAGAGTTAACGTATCGTCGAAAGAAAAGCAAAGAGGAAATGAAGCATCAAGTTATTACCTTTGCGACTATGATTTTCTTAACGTTAGTAGCATTCGCTGCAGTAATGTTTCAAGACAAGTTAAATCCGATTTTTGTCGTACCATTTATCCTTGTGTTAGCATCGATACAAGTAGTATTCCAATTATATTATTTCATGCATATGAAGCATAAAGGACATGATACAATTGCATTCTTCTTGTACTCAGGATTAATTATTGGGTTCATCACGATTTTAGCGTTTGTAACAATTATATGGATTTAATGTTAGGGGGAGTGGTTGGTATCCAATCACTCTCTTTTTCTTATTTTGTGGAGTAAACTCCTAAGAGGAGGAATTAGCATGTTAGATATGTTATCGATGTTTGGGTTTGAAGCGTTATGGAGCCCATATTTTCTAATGTTAATGATTTTTGTATTAATTGCGTATTACTTAGTAATTACGTTGTTTCGAGAGAATTTCAAAAATAGTTCAAAAGTGAGCATAAAGCAACAGCTCCTCTTCGTTTCTGGTATTGTGTTGTTGTATGTCATAAAGGGGGGACCTGTCGATTTACTAGGACATCTTCTATTTAGTGCACATATGACACAAATGGCATTACTGTTCTTAGCTGTTCCGCCGCTCTTAATGCTTGGATTACCAGAGTGGTTCCTGCGATGGTTGGTCTCCTTTAAAACAGTCCATTACACACTTGTATTCTTCGGGAAGCCGTTAATCGCGTTATTTGTATTTAACGGATTGTTCTCTTTTTACCATCTTCCACTTATTTTTGATACGGTGAAAACAGATGCTTTGTATCATGGAATAGCAATGGGGATTTTGTTCTTTACATCTATTATGATGTGGTGGCCAATTGTAAGCCCATTTGAAGACAAGTACAAAATTTCACCGGTAAAGAAAATTGGTTATATTTTTGCGAATGGCGTTCTTATTACACCGGCGTGTGCGCTTATTATTTTTGCTAGTGCGCCGTTATATGCGACATTCACTGATTCAAAAGCGTGGGCAGATGCCTTGCAGCTATGTGTTCCGCTTGATGTATTGCAAACATTAGATTTAGCAGGTCCGTATTTCTTTGATTGGATGCCTCCACTTGAAGATCAACAATTAGGCGGCGTTGTCATGAAGATTATTCAAGAGATCGTATATGGTACAACAATTGGATACGTGTTCTTTGGATGGGTGCGTAGAGAGAAAGTAAGAGAGAAAGAACAAGTACTTCCTCCATATGTAGCACAAAATGAGTCCATTTAATGAAGGGAAGAGAGAAAGATGAATATTGAAATATTACCAACGATTAGCACGACTTTCATCGTATTAAGTGCGATTACAGTTGCAATCGGTTGGGTTCAAATTGCACAGCGCAAAATAGAAGCGCATAAGAAAACAATGATGTTAGCCGCAGTATTTGCGATAATATTCTTCACAATTTATATGTCACGTACTGTTTTCATTGGAAATACAAGTTTCGGGGGACCAGATGAGTTGAAAATCTATTACACGATTTTCCTTATTTTCCATGTGACATTAGCAACAACAGGAGCTGTTCTTGGTCTTCTAACACTATATACCGGATACCAGGACAAGTTAAAGATTCATCGTAAATTAGGACCTGTTACAAGTATCGTTTGGTTTGGTACAGCAATTACAGGTGTTGCTGTATATGTATTGTTATACGTATTATACAAAGGTGGAGAAACAACATCGTTAATTAAAGCGATATTAGGAACATAATAGTTCAAGAGAAAGAGACAATTTTAGTGAAAGCTAAAGTTGTCTCTTTTGTGTTCTTCACTAAAAAGACGGGGAATTTAACATTGCACTTCGAGTGGATGCTTTCCTCGCTTTTTCCGGAGGAGCTGTTACTCTTCGTTTCGTGTATGAAAGATTTATTCTCCTTAAAACCAATTATATGTTATGATAAAAGACTTCTTTTTACTAACGATAAACCGTTTGGGAAAGATATATTTTTGTTAGAATTGGAGGTGCACGTTAGATGCAAATAATGAAGTTTCATGTTTCAGACAGTGAAGAGGTTCTTTCTTTGTTCTATGATACTGTTCATATTGTAAATGCTAATGATTATTCAAAAGAACAGTTAGATGTGTGGGCGCCTATTTCAGAAAAGGATAATAAAATGGATATTTGGGGTACTTCTTTAACGCAAAATATTACATATGTAGCTAAAAAAGATGGGAGAATTGTCGGGTTCGGTGATTTAACATCCTCTGGTTATTTGGACCGCCTGTATGTTCATAAAGACTATCAGCGTCAAGGTATTGCATCCGCGTTAATTCATAAATTGGAGCGTGAAGCAAAGCGGCTTCACTTGCCTGAAGTTCATACGCATGCAAGCATTACAGCAAAGCTGTTCTTTTTATCTAAAGGATATACAATAGTTTGTGAGCAAACGGTTCATCGACAAGGTATTGCATTAATAAACTATAAAATGAGGAAACAGTTCGTATAAGAATAGAGACAATCCTTAATGAAGTGCAAATTATACTACATGAACCATTTTGTTCATATAATGTGCTATAAGGAGGGGATGGAATGTCATTTAAAAGCATGCTTACGTACGGGACGCTTACGATTGAAAATGTGACAATCTCCGATATTATTGTAGCGATTATGGATGATTTCAAATCTGATATGAGATTACTCTCAAAAGTACAACATTATATTGTTCCATCGCAAAGTAGGCGTGGAGTGAAAAGTGGAGTTGTATTGAAAAAGGAAAAAGAAGGAATGGTCATTAATCTGTATATTTGTTTATTTTCCTATAAATCAATCTTATCATTGTGCGAGCGTGTGCAAGCAAGGGTAACGAGAGAGATAGAATGGTTGACAGGTATTACTGTAAATAAAGTAAATGTATACGTGGAGAAAATGTTGCTGAAACAAGCACAACCATTATGGACGGAGAATGTGGGGTTGTATGTGGATTAATCGATAAAAAAGAGTACCTTTCAAGAAGTGGATAGGTACTCTTTCTTTACTATTTAGGCATTGCTACTAAATGTTCTTTTACTTTCTTTAAAATGCCTTCGCATTTTGACACGATGTTCTCTGGAAACTCTTCATCATATTCCACACCGTGTGGATAGTAGTGTTTTCCAAGGATTGGTTTCATTAATTGGATTACTGCATAACGTCCACCGATATCACCTTCAACAGCCACACCTTGAACACGTAAGTAGTATACATCTTTTAATACTTCAATTTTGTAATCGTATGTAAGGCGCTCATAATCCCAGCCACCAGCACGAACGAAACCGTTTTCTTCCATAATATCATCTAATAACGATAATTCGCGTACTTCTTCTTCTAACCCTGTATGTTCAAATCTCATGAAACATATCCCCCTTTGTGTTTCATTACATCATAATTACATGATAATTATATATGAAAACGACAGAATACAAAAGAAAAATACATTTTTATGGACGAGAAGGCAGAATATTTAGTGTTGTGTTGGCAATATTGAAAGATATATGATGAAACAAGGGAATAATGGGTAGAAAGGAGAGATGAAAGTGAGAGCTTTATTAAAGCTATGTATCGTAATTGGGGTTATTTTCGTAGGGTATTATTATGGGCCAAGCATTATGTCACGTTTGTCTGAAGAAATCGATAAAGCTGAGCAAAAGCAAGTACAGCCAGAGAAGCCAGTTGTTGAGAATGAAGAGATGAAGCGGGCAGATGCAAGTACATTACATACAGCAATTGGACTTACGAAAGAAGAGGTAATCCAGCAGTTTGGTCAACCTTCTGCTACGTATCCGTCTGCATATGAGTATGAGTGGTGGACTTACCAAGGGAACGAGTATTACATACAACTAGGTTTACTGGGAAATAAAGTTGTAACGGGCTATGCACTAGGGAATCATGCTCGTATGGCACCATTTGCGAGCGGAAAAACGTACGAAGAGTTAAATGCCATGTATTCATTCCAGAAGAAGGTACAGTTTTCTCATCGTGGGAATAAGTATGGTGTAGAATTAACGGATGCTGATGTGATAGAACGACCAATTATCGAAAAAGATGGCGTGTGGATTCAATTATATATTGATCGTCCTACGGGGAAATTATCAAGTGTTCGGTATATGGATGCCGAAACCTTCATTAAAATGCGTTCATATGCATTTACGTATACAGGTAAATTACCAACACCAAAAACATTGTCGGCGGAAGAACAGAAACGAGTAGATGATGGGGATGCGAAACAAATTTTGGACGTGACAAATATGATTCGCAAACGCCATCAATTAAGTGTTTTGAAATGGAATGACAAAGCATCTCATGTTGCCTATTTACATAGTAAAGACATGAAAGATAATACATTCTTTGCGCATGAATCACCAACTACTGGTGAACTGAAAGACAGGTTGCAACGTGGAAATGTATCCTATCGTTCGGCAGGAGAGAATATTGCTTACAATTATACAGATGGTATTGCAGCGGTCGAAGCGTGGATGAATAGTGAAGGTCACCGGAAAAATATGGTGCAACCTGCATTCAAAAGCTTAGGGGTTGGTGTTGATCAAAAATATTATACGCAAAACTTCATTCAGTAAAGATATAGAAATTGGGCGCACACTTTTCTTGTCCATCCCTTAAACTGTAGTAGGCATACTATGGGGAGGTGGAAGGATGTGTGCGAAAAGGAAAGACCTTCATCCATCTGTGCAGGCATTTAAAGAATTTGTTCGGAAACATCCACAGCTCATTGTAGACGTACGAGAAGGTAGAAGAACGTGGCAAACATTATATGAAGAGTGGTATTTGATTGGCGATGATGACTTAGCTTGGGCAAAGTTCAGTAGTAGGGACGAGGAAGAGGCAGAGAAAGAGGCAAAAGAGGAGAACAAAACACTCGGACAAATTATGTCGTTCTTTCAAAACTTAGATATGGATCAAGTGCAAGGGCAGTTGAACAACTTTAATCATATGCTAGGTAATTTACAGCAACTAGTTGGTATTTTCACCGGTTCTTCACCTACAAATAATGAGACGAAAAAAGCAGCAAAGCCAAATCCATTCTCGTTTCAAAAAGATTAGGGAGTAGACGGAGTTATAGATAAGAAGGAGGCCATAGCATGAGGCGAGAGGTCTATGAGTTCCTTCAATCACGAGAAGATTTACAGAAATTTATTCGAGAACAGCCCATTTGGTATCGAAAGCTCACTCGAAATCCAACAGATTTAGAAGCGTTCGAATTAGCTATGCTGCATCATTATAAGAAAACTATTCCAGATCGTGTAGAGAAATTTCAAAATCAAGTGCAAATGGCATCGTTGATGATTGATGTATTTCAAGTGATGAGGCAGGGACAATCATAAAGAATGCAAAATCCTGTTAAAAAGACGGGATTTTTCTTTTGTTATTTATATAAATGACAGTGGTTAAACACGGTAAATTTAATAGGGGGATAAAGATGAGAAGCAAAGTATTTCCCAAGGAAAGTTAGTCGGAGTATGTGATATGCGCAGGGAAACAATCAATACAATTGGAAAGCTGAGGTAGGTCAAAAGGTGGTTTTCGCAACCTATTGCTTCTGGTACAATGTAGTGTAGTAGATGAAGAAGAGGAGACGGGGATCATGACCGAAATTTGTTTAGTAAGACATGGACAAACAGATTGGAATTTTCAAGAGATTATTCAAGGGCACGAAGATATTCCACTTAATGAAGTTGGGAAACAGCAAGCGAGACAAAGTGCCGAGTTTCTAAGTGAACAACAGTGGGATATCGTAATGAGTAGTCCACTAGGTCGTGCTTATGAAACAGCGAAAACGATTGCCGATGCAGTAGGAATAGACAAGATTATATTAGATGAGCGCTTCATTGAGCGAAACTTTGGAGAAGCATCTGGGAAGCCAATTCCAGACGTACGTCATCTGATTGCAGAAGGTACAGTTGAAGGCTTAGAAACAGAAGAAGAAATTGTAGCAAGGTGTTTCCAAGGATTACAAGATGTTGCGGCGACATATGCAGGGAAGCGTATTGTTCTTGTCGCACATTCACATGCGATTAAGGCAATCTTGCATGCAATTGCTCCGCAAGAAATTACATTCTCTACCCGACTTGCAAATGCAGGTGCTAACTTCATTCAACATGTAGATGGAGAGTGGGAAGTAGTAAGATATAACGTTGCCGAGCATATTCGTATTATGCAAGCATAGGCGTTAATTTATTGAATCAGAAAGCATAAGTATGTATTTCTCTTCAAGTGTGATAAGATAGTACAATGGAGGTGTGAGGATGACAATGTTTGCAACGTCAGAAACAGTTCAAATTATCGATGATGCAGAAAACCTCGCTCACATGATTATCTGTTCAGAGCTAGGAGAGCAATATCGCTATTTTTATCATATATTAAAGAATGACCGAGAAGCACAGCAAGTTATTTCAGAGTTTGTGAAGGCAAAGGATCAGTTTGAGGATGTCCAGCGCTTTGGCAAATATCATCCGGACTATGCTAAGATTCGTAAAGAAATGAGAGACCGTAAGCTTGTTCTTGATATGAATGAGAATATTACGAACTTCAAGAAGGTAGAGCGTGCACTTCAGAAGTTATTAGATGAAGTGAGTGTCATTATCGCTCATGAAGTATCGACATTCATTAAAGTGCCAACTGGTAATCCATTCTTTGAACAATCTTGTAGTAGTGGTGGTGGATGTGCGACAGGTGGATCTTGTGGGTGTAAAACCCGTTAAGAGGCTAGAGATACTAGCTTCTTTTTTCATGGATGATTAGATTTTCTTTAGGGAGAAAGAAGGAAAAATTGAAAGTATGCCTAAATATATGATATGCTAAAAAACAAGATAGATAGGCAGAGGAGAAAGGTATGTTCGGACAACGACAAGCAATTATCGTTTATTTGCATTCGCTGAAGCATGTCAAGCTTTTGCGCAAATTTGGCAATGTTCATTATACATCTAGGCGTTTAAAGTATGTTGTTCTGTATTGTAATATGGAAGATGTGGAAATGATGATGGAGAAGTTAAATAAGTTAAACTATGTGAAACGTGTTGATCCATCATATAAGCCCTTCTTAAAGACAGAATACGAGAATTCAAAGCCAGATCGTGCGAAAGAGTATGATTATAAAGTAGGCATTTAAAGAAAAAGGTATCTCTTCATAAGAGGAGATACCTTTTTTTTGTCAGTCTTGCTGTAATAGCTTAAAGACAGATTTGATAAATACATTTACGCCAATTGGAAGGGCGTCTTCATCAATGGAGAAGCGTGGATGATGGTGAGGGTATGTAATCCCAAGCTCTTTATTTCCTGCACCAACGAAGAAGAATGTTCCTTTTGCTTTTTGTAAGTAAGCAGAGAAGTCTTCACCGCCCATGCTAGGTTGTAAACGGGAGACTGCTTCTTCTCCGATTGTTTCCTTCGCACAAGCTTCGACGATAGCTGTCGTCGTTTCTTCATTAATAACAGGACGATATCCATATTCGTATGAGAATTCATATGTTGCGCCGTATGCAGATGTAATCGCTTGGATAATTTGTTCCATCCGTTTTTCTGTTGCTTGGCTCAACTCACGTGAGAATGTACGAACTGTACCGTTTAGATAAGCGTGGTCTGGAATAATATTATGTGCTGTACCAGCATGGAATTGTGTTACGGATAATACGACTTTGTCTAATGGATTTGTTTGGCGTGATACGATTTGTTGTAAGCTTGTAATAAGTTGTGCGCCAATTGCAATGCTATCCACTGTTTCGTGTGGAGCAGCAGCGTGACCGCCTTTTCCTTTAATTTTGATAGTAAATTCATCTGGAGAGGCCATTGCTGGTCCGTAAATAACGCCGACTTTACCAACTTCTAACGAAGACCATAAATGTGCTCCAATTACATAGTCTACACCGTCCATAACGCCAGCATTGACCATTTCCTCAGCACCGCCTGGGAATAATTCTTCTGCATGCTGGAAGAAGAAACGTACTTCACCGTCAATTTCATCGTGTCTTGTTGATAATGATTTTGCTACGCCTAATAACATCGACGTATGCCCATCGTGACCACAAGCGTGCATCACACCTTCGTTTTTTGAAATGAAATCAAATGTATTTTCTTCTTTAATTGGCAATGCATCAATATCTGCGCGAAGAGCAATCGTTTTGCCTGGACGATTGCCGATTAAACGTGCCATGACGCTATGTTTTGTTGGACGTGATACGTCTAAATGTGGGAATGTGCATAATGTATCATAAATATATTGCGACGTTTTCTCTTCGTGGAATGAAAGCTCTGGATTCATATGTAAATGACGTCGCCAAGAAACTAACTCTTCTTTTGATACTACTGTCATATAAGTTTCCACCTTTCTATCTTTAAAATAGTTGTTTCTTCCTCATTATAATATATCTGGTTGTTTAAAGGTTGAATTTTCTGATAAAAATAAACGGATAGTGAGATGAAATAAGGTGAAAATAGTGTAAGGTTGCGTAAGAAAAATGAATAGTTCTTTGTTAAGAAGGACTGTAAAATTAGTAAGTACTTAATATTTTTGTAAGTAGGTGATTAAATGGGGGCACATGCATACCCTATCAAAAAAGCGATTATTACGTTTCCTGTTATAGCGCTAGCATTACTCATTCCTTTTTTAATTTTTCAATATCGTAAATATGGATATATTAATAAATTGCGTTCTGTTATTTTGTACTCGTTGTTATTTTATTCCATTGTTGCGTTTTATTTAGTCATTTTACCATTACCAAAGGTGATTGATACATGTAGTATTCAACGAGCTGGGACTGTACATTATCAACTTCAACCGTTTACTTTTGTACAGCAAGTTTTTTTAGAAACAAACTTCTCTTGGAGTAACCCAGCGACATATTTAGGATTATTGAAAGAGCGAGCATTTTTACAAGCTGCATTTAATTCGATTTTGTTACTTCCTCTTGGGGTATATCTTCGTTATTATTTCGGAAGAGGTTTCATGCAAACAGTATTCATTACATTTCTTGCTTCATTATTTTTTGAAGTAACACAAGCGACGGCATTATATGGTACGTATACGTGTCCATATCGATTGTTTGATGTAGATGATCTTCTATTAAATACGTTTGGCGGAGCAGTTGGTTACTGGATTGCGCCAGTATTTACGTATTTCTTACCTGAAGCGAATCAACTAGACGCAAAAGTGAATTTAGCTACAAAGCCAGTTGGATATGTTCGCCGTCTTATTTCATTTTGGATTGATTGGGTATTTGTTGGTGTTATTACGCTCTTTATAGAAGCAATGTTCTTTGTAGAATCGATGACGATTATAGGAAATAGTTCGGCAATGATTGCATTAAGTGTGGCGATTTTCTTATACTTTATCGTTTTACCAACACGGACGGAAGGATATACATTCGGAAAATGGTTATTACGTGCGCGTATTCAAGGGAAGAACGGTAATATCACGTTCAAGGAACTACTTATTCGCTACGGATTACTCTATTATGGTGTAGGTGGGGTGAATTACGTGTTATCGAGCGGAATTTTATCCAATACAGGTGATAATCTTATTAAGATTGTATTAACTCTTGTATTTGTTTTAGGTCTTGGGCTGTTTGTTCTACACGTATTTCTTCATTTATTCAAACGTGATAAACGTTTATTCTATGAAAAGATAAGTGGAACGTATCAAGTCATTGCGGAGAAAAAAAGTGAAGAATAGTCAGAGGAAAATACCCGCTTATCTATTGATAAGCGGGTATTTTTGAAAAAAGAATAATATTTTATACATAGAACGAAGAGTGGTGACTCCTGCGGAAAAAGCGAGGAGGTTCACTCTCGCCCGTGGAAAGCGTCCACTTAGAGTGGATGTGTAGGACATTTAGAGTGATTTACTGTAACGGTGGAATTAAGTGATTCAATCGCAAAATACCAATTAAGTAAGCGTAATATAGTTCTTTCTCCGGGAAGATAGAAGATGGTTTCACTTCGAATGAAATAATGTTCTTATCTAACTCTTTTGCTAACTCTTCAAATAATGCAACACGTTGGCTCGTCCGATCTTCTAGTAACGCAATTCCTTCACGGCAAACATATAAAGGTTGGAATTTACCTGTTGTCGTTGGGTGCAAAATGATAACAAACGATGCTGTTTTTCTGCCGTTTTGTACCGTCTCTAATGATAATAAGTGAGCAAGGCGATGTTTGTTCGTACGTGCAAGTTCTAGTAATTCGTATAAATCAGAATAGCCTTCTCCTAGTTCGATAAAACGTTGAATCATGCTACAATCCCTCTCTTTTACAAAGTTTCTATCCTTACTGTATCATAAAATAGAAAAGAAAAGCATAAAAAAACCCTACCGTTTTACCGGTAGGGTCCTCCTTGTACTAGTATTCACTAGCAAGAAGGCAAAGGGAGAGGAGAAACCGGAGGAAGAACTTATGGGGAAACGTAAGTCTTCTCCGCGGTTGGCAACAACATCACCTCTGATGTTGTTACTCCTATCTTGTCCATTTTCGGTAAGTGTATACATAGCTCAAAATAAAAAGTTGGGAACGGTTTTGCTTTTTTCTGATTTATGGTAGGATAAGGATGATTTTTTAATTCAAGGTTAAAGGTAGTGAATACGAATGAGAGTAGTATCAGGAGAATGTAAAGGAAGACCATTAAAGGCAGTTCCAGGTGTATCCACTCGCCCAACGACAGATAAAGTAAAAGAGGCGATTTTTAATATTATTGGTCCGTATTATAATGGTGGACTAGCATTAGATTTATTCGGAGGAAGCGGTGGCTTAGGGCTTGAAGCGTTAAGTCGCGGCATGGATAAAGCGATTTTCGTTGACCGTGAAGGAAAAGCAATCGCAACGATTAAGAAAAATGTAGAAGCATGTCGCATGGAAGACCGAGTAGAAATTTATCGTAACGATGCAGAACGTGCGTTAAAAGCATTAATTAAACGAGAAGTATCATTTGATTTAATTTTATTAGATCCACCTTACAATAATCAAAAGATTATTAGCTTAATTAGTGTGATTGAGCAAAATGGGTTGTTGAAGGAAGACGGTACAATTATGACTGAGCATGCGGTTGAAGTGCAATTACCAGACGAAATTGGTAAGCTAAAGAAAGTAAGGTATGAAGATTATGGAATTACTGCTATTTCAATTTATGAATTTGCCTTAGAAGAGGAGGAATAGTCGTGGCAACAGTGGCGATTTGCTCAGGGAGCTTTGATCCAATCACGTTAGGACATGTAGATATTATTAAACGTGGTGCAAGAGTATTCGATGAGGTATATGTTGTTGTATTTAACAACTCTTCGAAAAATCCATTATTTACGGTAGAAGAGCGTGTAGCACTAATTCAAGAAGTAACGAAAGATATTCCGAATGTGAAAGTAGATTCACATAGTGGATTATTAGTCGATTATGCGCGTGAAAAGAAAGCAACAGCAATCTTACGTGGCTTACGCGCAGTATCTGATTTTGAATATGAGATGCAAATTGCAGCGATGAACCGTAAATTAGAAGAAAGCATCGATACATTTTTTGTGATGACAAATAATCAATACTCGTTTTTAAGTTCGAGTATCGTGAAGGAAGTGGCCAAGCACCATGGAAATGTATCAGAACTTGTGCCACCAGAGATAGAGAAAGCGTTGAAAGAGAAATTTGCAATGCGTGTATAATGTACATAGAGGAAGCCTGTTTTAGTATATGGAACAGGCTTCCTTACGTTTTTTTCGGAAGTACGTGGTTCCGAAGTAACATGATTGTATAAAGGAAGAGCATACTAATTGTAATAATTGGTCCATACGATAGGGTAGTATCGTATAAGGTAGCGAAGAATGGCGTGGAAGGCGAAGTAATAACAGGGAGCTCTTCGACTACAGGGATAAGTTGGTTCCAGTTCATATATAGTGGCTTCCAAAGCAAATATGTAAGTGAAGCAGCAAATACAGCTTGTAGAATGCGTGCGATGAAATATGGTTTGAAGCGAATATCTGTGTCCGCTAAAATACTTGCTACTTGCGCTTGTACAGATAGACCACCGAAACCGAGAATGAAGCTCGTAATAATTGCTTGTTGAAGCAATGGAGTATTTGTGGTAACGCTTGCTAGTTGACTCCCTAATGTAATTTCAAATATGCCAGATAAAAGTGGGAAAGCAAGTGCGGTTGAAAAAGAGAGAAGTTGTAATATATATTGGATCCAAAATGTAAAAAAAGGAATAATCCCAATTTGCGTTAACATTCTATTGAGTACGGAGAATAAGATAATAAAACCACCAATCATGAGTAGTGTGTGGACGGATGAAGTAACCGCATCGCCTAAAATTTTTCCCAGTGGTCTCGTTTCCTCGATACGTTTCGTATGTAAGATGTGAAAGGCCGTTCGAAGGGAGAAAGACGATTTCTGTTTCGGTATTTGTTCTTCTTTTCTCCCATGAAATCGCATGACAAGTCCAACGCACATATTACTCACATAATGGCTGGCAGCTAGTACGATTCCTAATTGTGCATTATGAAAGAATCCCACGCTAATAGCTCCAAATATAAAGAGTGGATTAGACGAGTTGGTGAATGAAACGAGACGTTCTGCCTCAACACGTGTTAATTGACTTTGTTTTCGTAAGGTTGCACTTAACTTTGCCCCGGAAGGAAATCCAGAAGCCATCCCCATTGCCCAGACGAATCCCCCAATTCCAGGGACGCGGAATAACGGACGCATGAGTGGTTCTAGTAGCACTCCGATAAAGCTAACGATACCGAAACTAATAAGTAATTCGGATAAAATGAAAAAAGGAAGTAATGACGGAAAGACAATCCCCCACCATATATGTAGTCCTCTGATCGATGATTCTAGTGTAGCCTGTGGATTTATGATAAGTGATAATGATAGAATAGTAATAATTGCTGTAAGAAGAAGTGTTAGTAATTTTGACTTATTCAACGCAATAGCCTCCTGAAAATGTGTTATGAATCTCGTCTATCTTAAGTATACGAGCATATAGTGCTTGTTTAGACCAAACAATAACAAAGAAGGTGAGAGGTTTGAGACCAAAGATTGGTTTGGCACTCGGTTCAGGAAGTGCGCGTGGTTTCGCTCATGCGGGAGTGTTGAAAGTATTAAAAGAAGAAAATATTCCAATCGATATGATTGCGGGAAGTAGTATAGGTGCATTAGCAGGTACATTGTATGGAGCTGGTAGTGATGTAGAGCGCTTATATCGTCTAGCGCAATTGTTCAAGCGAAAATATTATACTGATTTTATCGTGCCAAAGATGGGTCTTATTGCTGGCAATCGTATAAAAGAATTTATGAAATTGATGACGTTTGGGAAAACATTAGAAGAGTTAGATATCCCGGTAGCAGTTGTTGCGACAGATCTTTCGACAGGAGAGAAAGTTATTTTTACAGAAGGAGAAATTGCTTCGGCAGTTCGGGCCAGTATTTCAATTCCAGGGATTTTCGTTCCAGAGAAAATTGGTGATCGATTATTTGTCGACGGTGGCCTTGTCGAGCGTGTTCCAGTATCTGTAGCAAGAGGGCTAGGAGCGGATATTGTTATTGGTGTCGATGTGTCTGTTATTAAGCGGAATCAGCCAATTGTATCAATTTATGATGTTATTATGCAAAGTATTGATATTATGCAAAACGAAGGGTTCCGTCAGCATGAAATAGCATGTGATTGTATGATACGTCCGAAAGTAAATCAATTCAACGCGCGTACATTTACACAATTAGATGAGATTATTGAAGCTGGGGAAGTAGCAGCAAGAGAACATATAGAAGAGATTAAAGCATTAATTGCAAATTGGAAGGAGTCAAAGTAGGATGCGAAAACAGTCAACATGGATAAAGATATCATTACTTGTGCTCATCCTTGTGGCGGCAGGTACATTTATTACACTACCGTACTATGTTTCAACACCAGGTTCTGCACAAGAATTGAAGCCCTTTGTGAAAGTAGAAGGTGGCGATGAAGATGACGGAGAATTAATGCTTGTGACAATTTCGATGGGGAAAGCGAACGTATTCCGCTACCTTTCAACATTTATGAATAAATATCATCACCTTTATACAGAGGAAGAAGTTCTTGGGAAAGGTGGTTCTCATCAAGAATATAGTTTCCGTCAGTCTCATATGATGAAGACGTCTCAAAATGCAGCAATGGAAGTTGCTTATACGAAAGCTGGAAAAAAGGTAGAGTATGTACATAATGGTGCTCTCGTTTTTCATGTGATGGAAGATATGCCAGCATCAGATAAACTACAACTAGGGGATTATATCAAAAAAGTAGACGAGAAGGAAATGAAAACAGCACAGGCATTTATCGATTACGTTGGTCAGAAGAAAGCTGGAGATACGGTTACGATTACATATGAGCGAGAGGGAAAAGAAGACACGGTTGTATTAACGTTACAGACATTAAAAGATGATCCGAAGCGAGCTGGTATTGGTGTATCCATTGGAGATGACCGTACGTTACAAGTAGATCCGGCGATTAAGATTGATGCAAAAGAAATTGGTGGGCCATCAGCGGGATTAATGTTCACGTTAGAAATTTATAATCAATTAGTTCCAGAAGATATTACAAAAGGTCATCGTATTGCTGGGACAGGAACGATTAATGATAAAGGAGAGGTCGGACCAATTGGTGGTGCAGATCAGAAGGTACTAGCTGCCGAAGAGGCAGGAGCGACTGTATTTTTTGCGCCAGCAATGAAAATAGATGGTAAATCTAATTATGATGAAGCAGTAGCAGCAGCGAAAGATACAGGAGCGAAGATTGAAGTTGTACCTGTTCACACACTAGATGATGCACTGAACTATTTAGCTGGATTACAGGCAAAATAAAATAGAAAAAGCGTTCTTTTCTAATGAGAGAACGCTTTTTCTATTTCGTTATAACGGATTGGATGTAGTGTTAATTCGCGTTTTAACATGGCAGAACGTATCGGTTCTGGATGAATGCTTGTGTAGACTGCACTCGCTTTCTTATCCAACTCTAAGAGTGGATGGGAAAATGCTTTTGTGTTTGCGAGTAGTGGTAATTCAATTTTCTTTTTCATAAGAGAAAGGTATCGTTGTCCTTGTTGGTTCATTCCTAAAATACGTATATAAGGAACTAGTTTCTCTTGATGTGCTTGTGCCATTTGTTTTTTCGTTGTGTTTGTTAAGATATGTAAGCATAAGCGTTGTAATCTTGTCCATGTGTAACGTTTCGTTTTGATTGCTTCCATGAAGGAGGTAAAAGAAGATGCTTCTGTAATATGTGCAAGTAATCGATTTTCTAATCCCTCTTCAGCTTCATAAATAGAAGCTAATTCTTCTTTTGTTCTCGTTAGTAGTGCATATTTTAAGGAAGAAAAGTAGTGTTCCCAGTGGTGAATTATCCCATGGGAAGAAATGTATGAATCTAATAAGTTTGCTGTTGCAGTCGGAATAACTTGTTCAATAGATGAAAGAGAAAGATCGTTTGTTAGTAATGTCTTTCGTACGCTTGTTGCACTAGCGATGTTATGTTGGAACGTTTCGTCATGATAGTTCGAACCGTGACGTTGAATTGTTCGAGGCACAATAGAACTCTGTTGTTGCCTAATAGCTTCTATGTAGTGCATACCTAGAATGTTATTTGGGAGTGATACGTCGACTCCATTTGTGGAAAGTTGTTCCAAGGCAAAAGATAGCGCCGTTGGATAACTAATTCCTTCTTTCATTTTTGCTTTAATTATTTGTTGTAAGGTATGTTGGTGCGTTGCTTTCTTTTCTAATAATGTATGAAATTCTTCGATGCTACCACTTTCACTTCCGAAACAAATATCTTGGACAAACAGGGCGTGCAATAATGAAATGGCACCGTTCGCAAATACGTCTGCTTGTTGGGTGGCAAATGCATATGGGAGTTCAATAACAAGATCGACTCCGGCAGCTAAGGCCATCTTCGTTCGCTCTTCTTTCGGAAGTAGTGCAGGCTCACCGCGTTGTAAGAAGTTTCCGCTCATGACCGCAACAACAACGTCTGCGCCTGTTAATTTTCGTGTTTCATGTAAATGATACAAATGTCCATTATGAAATGGGTTATATTCAACAATAATTCCTGTAGCTTGCACGACAAATCTCCTTTTTTTTTTAGAAATAACGTGTTATATTGGATGTATTGCAAAATAATTATACTGTAAAGAAAAAATATTGACAAACAGAACTGACAAAGCTATAATTTTCTTTGTTGCCTTAAGGGGTGATATACATGAAATGGTCAATCCATCAATTACAAAAATTAAAACACAAGGGATTAACGTTGGATGAAACAATTGATATGGCAGGTTTGAAAGAGATTAATAAAGAAATTATTAGTGTCTCACCTGTACATGTACAAGCACGAGTTGATTTCAGCTCTTCACAAATTGTTTTCCATCTACACGTAACGGGATCATTGGTATTACCGTGTTCACGTACGTTAGTAGAAGTTACACTTCCGTTTGATATTCAAACAACTGAAACATTCTTATTGGATGAAGATTGGTTAGATGGCGATGGAGACTTCCATGCGCTTGAAGGAGATACCCTTGATTTACTTCCAATTTTGGAAGAGAACATACTTGTAGAGATTCCGATGCAAGTCTTCGCTGAAGATGTAGCGGAGGATGCGCCAAGCGCGCCAAGTAAAGGTCAAGATTGGCAAGTAATCGAAGAAGTGGAGAAGACGGAGAAAGTTGATCCACGTCTAGCAGGTCTTGCGAAATTCTTTGACAAAAAGGATTAATGCGAAGTATCCGGCTTATCCGGCCTTCATATGAAACTACACTCTTTTAAGGAGGTGTTAATAATGGCTGTACCATTTAGAAGAACTTCTAAAACTGCAAAAAGAAAACGTCGTACTCACTTCAAGCTTTCTGTACCAGGCATGGTAGCTTGCCCTAACTGTGGAGAAATGAAACTTTCTCACCGTGTATGTAAAGAATGCGGTACTTACAAAGGCAAAGAAGTAGTAAGCAACTAATAAAAAAGAAAGTAGCATCGCTACTTTCTTTTTTTTTGTGTTTTTTTAGATATAGGTGTATGAAAAATAGGAGGAAAGTGTCGATTGATTCACGTTTTACTTTCTGAAAATGTTGCTTCTATCGTTCTTTTTCCATGCATATGTTTGTAGAGAAGTAAACTAGTGTTTTGTGAATACCAATCTGTGATAGTAGATACCAATTTGTTTAACAAATGTTTAGCGTTAGCGCTTTTCTATTAGAGGAGGGATAGAATTGGCAACAACACGTCAAGATGCATGGACGGAAGATGAAGATTTATTGTTGGCCGAAGTTGTATTAAGGCATATTAGAGAAGGGGGAACGCAGCTTTCAGCATTTAAAGAGGTAGGACGTAATCTTTCACGTACAGCCGCGGCTTGTGGATTTAGATGGAATTCATATGTTAGAAAATTGCATAAAGCGAATATCGAGGAAGCGAAGCAACACCGGAAAGAAATTGGGCAGAAGATGGAATATGTACCGAAGCAATTAACTAGGCAAGAGGAACAGAGCAGTATACAACAAGGTGGCTCGCGTGAAAGTGTTTTAGAGCATGCGATAGAGATATTACAGTCTGTTAGAAGAGGAGAATACGGACAGCAACAATTTCAGCACTTGCAAGAAGAGAACGAGAGGTTGCGTCAAGAGAAAGATGAATTAACAGACAGGTTAATGAAGTTGGAAGAGGAGTATGTTGCTTTCTTTGAGTACGTAGATAAGAAGCGGAATGTGATGTCTTATGATGTAGGTGTGCGTACTTCGAGGAACAAAGGTGCACTAGAAAAAGTAGAGAAGTAAGGTAGCTACTTCATGTAGCTATCTTTTTTTTGTCATATAGAATAAAGAGGATGTGTGTAATCATCCTCTTTTCGTTGGTACTATGTTAATTCAAAATTTGTTGCAGAATCTCTGTCTTCCCCTGTGTATAGAGGTGGTGTCCATACGTAAAATTCGTCTTCCCCTTCTACTTTTGAGAATCCTTGTTTTAGCCAAAATTCATCTGATTTTGCTCGTGAAATAGCTTTAATAGGCATATTTAATTTTTTTGCGAATTGGACAAGAGTTGATCCAAGTCCTTTGCGATGAAAGTCCGAAAGCACTTCTAATTTGTAAAGCTCTACGTGTGTATGGTATGACATCAAAGTCGTAGAGAGAGGAGTATTAATCTCATACAAGCTCATACGGGCAATTAATGAGTCTCCGAAAAAAATACCGTAAAAAGGAGATTCACTATCATTATCGATTAAATTAGCACGTAAATCTTCATACATACATAATTCTTGAACGCCGTTGCCATTAAAGTTCTTAAATTCTTCTAACGTTTTATAATTGATTAATAAGCGCTCCACTTTTGGAGTGAACATACTATCACCCTCCACATTATTTAGAATAGTCACATTATTATTATAACTTATTTTCTTTAAGAAAAGAATGTTAATGTTTTGAGGATTGATTATGTTTCTTGATGATGCAAGAGTTTGGTTGATTTGCTACAATGGGAAAAGAAATGAGGTAGGACAGATGCGAATAGGGATTATTGGTGCAGGAGCAATAGGGATGCTAGTGGGCGCTTATGTAAAGGAAAAGGATATAGAGGTTACATTCTATACAAGGCGAGAACAGCAAGCAAAAGCATTGCGTCAAAAAGGATTAACATGTATAAAGAAAAAGAAAATACATCATTATTCTGTAGATGCTGTTTCGTTAGAGGAAGGATTAGGGCAGTTTGTAGATATATTGTTTGTAGCGGTGAAACAATATCATTTATCGAATATCCAAGAGTATTTGTTGAAAGCGAGATGCGAAACAATTGTATTCTTGCAAAATGGGATGGGACATGTATCATTTATAGAAAGTCTTCCGCAAACAAATATTGGGGTTGGTATTGTGGAACACGGTGCTCTTAAACACGATGATACAACTGTTGAACATACGGGGATTGGAATGATGAAACTAGGTACAATAAAAGGAGATATATCTTCTTTAGCGTATTATACCCATGAATCCTTCCCAGTCGTGTATGAGGATAGTTGGAAAGAAATTATGGGAAAGAAATTAATGGTTAATGCTGTTATTAATCCACTTACTGCATTATATAATATTGAAAATGGTGGACTTCTTCTGAATGTCGATTACCATGTTGTGATGAAGCAGTTATTTAATGAAGTGTTTGATGTAATAGGTAGTGGCGAAAGAGAAGAAGAGTGGCGACACATTTGTATGATATGCGAACAAACAAAAAGGAACCGTTCATCGATGTTACGGGATATTGACAATGGACGCCAGACAGAAATTGATGCTATTTTAGGATATATTGTGAATGAAGCAGGAAATAAGAATATTTCTATACCAGTAACGATGTGTATGTATCATTCGATAAAAGGGTTAGAAAGACAAATGAATGTTCATTCTGATGTTAAGAGAAAAGAGGTTTTTCAAGATGCAAATAAGTGAGTACTCATTACCGATTGCGAATAAATTGGTTAATGATTATGTTCATCATACAAAAGATATGTCATGTTGTTATGACTATTCGATTCATGAGAAAGAGTACGTGAAAAAGCGCTTCGATGACTTACAAGGTAGAGTATTTCCGAGAAGTCAGTTAAGTGATTATTTATCTATATTCCATTCACAATTCCCGATTGGAGAGAAAACGAGAGAAAATATTCGCAAATTAGCAAATGATAATACATATGTAGTAATTGGAGGTCAACAAGCTGGATTGTTAACAGGTCCTCTTTATAGCATTCACAAAATAACGTCTATCATTCAACTTGCAAAGAAATATGAACAAGAGCTAGGGGTAGACGTTGTTCCAGTATTCTGGATTGCGGGGGAGGATCATGACCTGCAAGAAATTAACCATGTACATGTAGAAGCTAGTGGTCATGTTAAGAAGAAAATTTTCTATCAGCGTGAAGAAAGAACAATTGCTTCAGAGACAGTATTAAACGAAGAGCAATGTAGGAAGTGGATTGATGAGGTCGTGAAGACTTACGGAGAAACAATGTATACGAAGGAAGTACGTGCGTTGTTACAAGAAGCGGTACGAGATTCACATACATATGTAGATTTCTTTGCGCACCTTGTATGCCGTCTTTTCAAAAAAGAAGGATTAGTACTAATTGATTCAGGTGATGCTGGCTTAAGGGAAATTGAAGCACCTTATTTTAGTAAGATGGTGCATGCTCATGAACAAGTGGCGGAAGCCTTCGTGAGGCAACAGCAACACTTAATAACGGAAGGGTATCAACCAATTATTCAGGCAAAAGATACTAGCATGCACCTATTTATTCAGCAGGACGGGGAACGTCATTTGTTGGAGAAAGTAGGCGAAGATTTATTCCAAACAAAAGACGGAAAGATGACATTTACGTATACGCAGTTATCGAGTATAGCGGAACAATCTCCACATCTACTTAGTAACAATGTTGTAACGAGACCGCTTATGCAAGAATATTTATTCCCAACACTAGCATTTGTTGCTGGACACGGCGAAGTAGCGTATTGGGGAGAATTGAAGCAAGTGTTTGAGGCGCATAAGATGAAAATGCCACCAATTATGCCAAGGCAAATGATTACGATTATAGAGCCGTCTGTGCAAAAAGCATTGATAGCTACTGGTCTAGAGCTAGAGGAAGTATTGCGACGTGGTGTAGAACCATTTCGTGTAAGTTGGTTGCAACAGCAATCGTCTTATGATATAGAATCGGAATTTGTAGAAGCCGAAAGCCAATTGAATCTTATCCACGAGAAATTACGTGAAGTGGCAACTTCGGTGAATCCAGCGTTAGAGGGATTAGCGGAAAAGAACTACAAAAAAATCACAGAACAAGTAGCATTCTTGCAACGAACAATTGAAAAAGAAATATTACTACGCCACGATGTGGAAATGAAAAAATTTGACCAAATCGACCGTTCTATTTGGCCGTTAGGAATACCGCAAGAGCGTGTGTGGAATATTTTCTATTATCTTAATAAATATGGTGTATCTTTTATTGATCAACTTGTAACAGTATCATTAGAATGGAATCATAAGCAGAAAGTATTAGAAATATAAAAAGAAGTAATGCTTATATAGCATTTCTTTCCTGTGTTCCTCCTGCATATTTTGAGGAGGACTAGGAAGGAAGATGTGTTTTTTAGGAAGGAATTTTCAGCATATACAGATAAATAGCGATGTGTTCATAATTCTGCATAGGAGTATGCAGGATTTTCTTTGTTTTGCCGAGAATAATTAGGAAAGGCGGGTAGTATTGCCCCTGTGTTTATGGTAAAGTTGAAGAGAATGAAAATGCGGATTTTATCGAAAAATAGAGAAAATTGATTAAGATGAAGTAGGTGCAACAATGTTTAAACATATAACAGTATTATTACGTGAAACAGTAGATGGATTAAATATTAATCCAGATGGCGTGTATGTCGATTGTACATTAGGTGGAGCTGGACATAGCTCTTATTTATTATCACAGCTTTCCTCAAAAGGTAGGCTAATTGCATTTGACCAAGACGACATGGCTATCGCACATGCGAAGGAAAAGTTAGCGCAATATGAAGGACAATTTACAATTATAAAAAGTAACTTCCGATACTTAAAAGAAAAATTAGCTGAAATCGGTGTGCATGAAGTAGATGGTGTTTTATTTGATTTAGGAGTTTCTTCTCCACAACTTGATACACCAGAGCGAGGATTTAGTTACCATAATGATGCACCTCTTGATATGCGTATGGATCAAGATGCAACATTAAGTGCATATGATGTTGTGAATACATGGAGATATGAAGACTTAGTGCGTATCTTCTTCCAATATGGGGAAGAGAAATTCTCGAAACAAATTGCAAGAAAAATTGAAGCGAGACGCGAATTAGGTCCAATTGAAACGACGGCGGAACTCGTTGAATTAATTAAAGAAGGTATTCCGGCACCAGCACGAAGAACAGGCGGACATCCGGCAAAGCGTGTATTCCAAGCGATTCGAATTGCAGTAAACGATGAGTTGAAAGTATTCGAAGAAGCGATTGAAGCAGCCATTGATGTAACAAAGCAAGGTGGTCGAGTAAGTGTTATTACGTTCCATTCATTAGAAGACCGTATTTGTAAATCAGTATTTAAAAAGAACAGTACGTTACCACCATTGCCACCAGGACTTCCAATTATTCCAGATGAATTCAAGCCGAAGTTGAAGCTTATTACGAGAAAGCCAATCTTACCTTCAGAAGAGGAGTTAGGAGAAAATAATCGTTCTCGTTCTGCAAAGCTACGAATCGCAGAAAAACAATGATGTGTAGAGAGGAGAGGTGAACTGTGGGGAATGTAGCGAGAAAGATACAGGAAAATCAGCAGAAACAGCATCAAGTCACGACACAAACAGTTACGCGAGCGATACGAATCACGCTAGGAGAGAAATTTCTTTTTGGTTTACTAATAGTGGGGAGTGTAGTTGCTAGTACATTCTTTATCTCTAACAAATACGAGTTGTATAAAGTGAATGGTGAACTCACGAATATTGAAGCAGAAGTGAAAAATCAAGAAAAAGTAAATAAAGAATTAAAAATGGAAGTAGAAGCATTAACAAGATCTGAGGATGTTATTAAGAAAGCGAAAGAAAAAGGATTAAAGCTAGATCCGAATAACATTAAAAATCTTGAATAGTAAGGCGAGTGTGAGGGAATATGTTTAGAAAAAGCCCATACATGAACAAAGGAGCAGGATTATTGCATATGATATTTGCACTGCTCTTTTTCATTATGATTGCAACATTTTTGTATATTCAAATAACGGGAACAGCAAAAGGCACCGATGTCCAAGCATATGTAGATGAAGAAGGGTTACATCAGCGAAAAGGAACGTTACCTGGTATACGCGGAACTATTTATTCCAGTGATAAGGTGACGATTGCAGAAGATGTCCCTGCGTATGATTTATATGCAGTGTTAACGAATGAATACTCGAAGAATTCGAAGGAACCACGTCATGTTGTAGATAAGAAAATGACTGCGACGAAACTAGCGCCGATTCTCGGAATGAGTGAAACAGACATTTTGGAGCAATTAAACAAAGATGCGAAACAAGTAGAGTTTGGCAAGAAGGGTCGCGAGCTTTCGTTTGCGAAGAAGAATGAAATTGAAGCGCTGAAGCTTCCGGGGATTTTCTTACGAGAAGGAATAAAACGTTATTATCCAGAAGGCCAATTCGCTTCCCATAGTATTGGATATACAGCGAAGATAGAAGAAGGTCCACAAGCAGGAGAAGTAGTTGGTCAAATGGGACTGGAGAAGAGCCTTGAAGAATTTCTTCGCAAAGAAGATGGAAAAGTAGCGTATAAGACCGACAGAGAAGGTGTTATTTTACCATCTGTTCAAAAAGATATCACCCCACCAAAGAATGGGAATGATGTGTATTTAACAATTGATTCTCGTATTCAACATTTAGTAGAAGAAGCGCTGACGGAAGCGGAGAAAAAGTACAAGCCAAAGAGCATGACGGCTATTGTAGTAGATCCGAAGACAGGTAAGATATTAGGGATGAGTAATAGACCTAGTTTCGATCCGAACTTACGAAATATTACGGATTACGTGAATCATCCTATTGCAGCTCAAATCGAAGCAGGTTCAACGATGAAAATATTCCCGTTAGCTGCTGCAATTGATAGTGGCAAATATAATGGGGATGCAACGTTCCAATCTGGTAAATACGCTACTCAAGGAGGCACTATTGGAGACCATAATAATGGAAACGGTTGGGGATTCATTACGTATAATGAAGGATTCCAACGTTCTTCTAACGTAGCAATGGCGCATTTAGGAGAAAAAGTTATCGGTCCAGATCTCATGAAAGATTATTACGATCGTTTCGGCCTCTTTAAGCCAACAGGTATTGATTTACCAGGGGAAGCATCTGGTAAACTTAATTTTAATAGTGAAATTGAGCGAGTGACAACGTTATTTGGTCAAGGTTCAACCGTTACTCCTATTCAGATGATCCAAGGAGCAACGGCGATTGCGAATGATGGGAAGATGATGAAGCCATATATCATTGAGAAAATTGAAAACCCAGATACGCATGAAATTATCGAAGAACACAAACCGACTGAAGTTGGTACACCGATTTCGAAGGAAGCAGCAAAAGAAACACGCGAGATAATGGAAACGGTTGTGACAGCGAAGCACGGTACGGGACGTATGTATGCCATGGAAGGTTATTCGATTGCTGGAAAAACAGGGACAGCCCAAATTGTTAATCCTAATACAGGGAAATATATGGTAGGTCATGGTAATTACTTGTTGTCATTCATTGGAATGGTACCGACAGATGAACCAGAGATCCTTGTATATGTAAACGTTGTTCAGCCGAGTCTGGAAGGTGACGAATATGAAGCTCAACCAGTATCTGAAATTTTCAAGCATATTACAACAGGTGCATTACAATACAAGAATATAAAGCCAGTAGAGAACAAGATTGATAAGCTTGTAGATGATCATAGTGTAACTGTCCCGAATGTAAGTGATTTAAGTGTAGAAGAAGCACAAAAACAATTGACGGATAAAGGACTGAAAGTAGTTACATTAGGTAATGGTGATTCAGTTGGAGATCAAAGTCCAAAAGCAGAAGAGAAGGTTATTGCGAATAACAGAGTATTATTGCTCACAAATGGTGAGGTTACAATGCCTGACTTAGTTGGCTGGTCTATTAACGACGTAATGAAGCTATGCCAATTACTAGGTATTAAGCTGAATATAAAAGGTACCGGTTATGTTGTTCAACAAAGCATTGCAGCAGGTGAAGTTATTGCGCAAGATAGTATTTTAGAGGCGCAGTTTGCATCGCCGAACCAAGGGGGATAATCCCCCTTTTTTGTTGTCTAGGTCTTGACGATACAAGCTTTCGTATGTTCTAATCATGAAGGTACAAGCATATATTTGAACCGAGATGAAGGAGGTTCCTATATATGAGGGTATCAAATGTGACCGTACGTAAGAGGTTGATGTTCGTATTAATTACAGGTATTCTAGTATTCTTTGTGATCGATTTTCGCCTAGGGTATGTTCAATTCTTCTTAGGAGATTCATTGACTACGAAGGCAAAAGATTCGTGGAGTCGTAACGTTCCTTTTCAGCCAGAGCGTGGTAGGATTTTAGACCGTAATGGTGTGGAATTAGCAAAGAATGAAAGTGCTCCAACTATTTACGTTGTACCGAGGCAAATTGAAAATAAGCAAGAAGTAGCAGATAAATTAGCGAAAATATTGGAAGTACCTAGCGATAAAATATATAGGCATCTTGTGAAAAATTCTTATCTAGAAAGTCTTAATCCAGAAGGAAGAAAGATTTCCCATGAAAAAGCAAAAGAAATCCGTAGTTTGGATCTAAAAGGTGTACATATCGCAGAAGATTCCAAGCGGTATTATCCATTTGGTAGTTATTTGTCCCATGTGTTAGGGTTTGCTGGTATTGATAACCAAGGTTTAAATGGTTTGGAATTGTCGTATGATGCTTTGTTAAAAGGGGAAGAGGGACATGTAAAGTTTTTCGTTGATGCGAAAAATCAGAAAATGCCCGATATGGCAGATGACTATACAAAGCCTCGTAATGGATATGATTTAATATTGGCTACTGACACACGTGTGCAAACAGTTTTAGAGCGAGAATTAAATAATGCTGTTGCACAGTATAACCCAGATAATATTGTTGCGGTTGCAATGAATCCGAAAACTGGTGAAATACTAGGTATGTCAAGTCGTCCCACGTTTGATCCCGCAAATTACAAACAAGTCGATCCAATCATTTATAATCGAAATCTCCCAGTATGGAGTACATATGAGCCGGGTTCAACCTTTAAGATTATGACGTTAGCCGCAGCATTAAATGAAGGGAAAGTTGACCTTTTGAAAGAAACCTTCAATGATGATGGCGGTGTAGAAGTGGCGGGAACAACCCTCCATTGCTGGAAACGTGGAGGACACGGTCATCAAACGTTTTTAGAAGTAGTGGAGAACTCATGCAACCCTGGATTTATCGAATTAGGAAATCGTTTAGGGAAAGAGAAATTGTTCCAATATATTTATGACTTCGGATTTGGAAAGAAAACAGGAATTGATCTTCAAGGTGAAGGTACAGGTATTTTGTTTAATCCGAATAAGATTGGCCCACTTGAGCAAGCAACGACGGCGTTTGGTCAAGGAGTATCTGTAACAGCTATTCAACAAGTTGCGGCCGTAGCAGCTGCGGTGAATGGTGGTACATTGTATCAACCATATATTGTGAAAGCAGTTCAAGATCCAACAACGGGGAAGATAGTAGATGAAAAGCAACCTGTTTCGAAACGACAAGTTATTTCAGAAGAAACGAGCAAACAGGTACGCCAGGCGCTAGAGAGTGTTGTAGCAAGAGGAAGTGGAAAAGGCGCGTATGTAGAAGGATACCGAGTTGGTGGGAAGACAGGAACAGCTCAAAAAGTAAAAGATGGACGGTATATGGAAGGTAGCTATATCGTATCGTTTATGGGAATTGCGCCAATGGATGATCCTGAACTTGTTGTGTATTTAGCAATCGATCATCCAAAAGGAGTTACCCAGTTCGGTGGTGTAGTAGCTGCTCCGATTGTTGGTAATATTATGAAGGATGCATTACCAGCACTAGGTATTGAAAAGCGTCAAGGTGGCATTGAAAAAGAGCTGACATGGCCAGAGCAACCACCGCAAGAAGTACCAGATTTAAAAGGACTTACAATTGAACAATTGCATCAGCAGTTAGAACACTTTAAACTAGATGTTAGTGGAAAAGGAAATAAGGTCATTACGCAATCACCAGAAGCTGGTGAAAAAGTAAAAGAAGGCTCCACTATTCGTATTTATTTAGGTGATGAATAACGAGCTAAACATAGTAGAAAGTAGCGAGGTAAAAGACGATGAAATTACATTCATTAGTAGCGGTTTTACGCAATTTTCCAATCATTCCAGTAGAAGACCCAGATATTACGTCTATTGAGGTAGATTCACGCCAAGTGAAAGAAGGAAGTTTGTTCATTTGTATCGATGGATTTACGGTAGATGGACATGATTTTATTGAGCAAGCAATTAAGAATGGGGCAGCAGCTATTGTGGTAGAAAAAGACGTAGCTGCTTCTGTTCCGGTTGTAAAGGTGAAAGACACAACGAGAGCATTAGCGGTGTTAGCAGATGCATTCTACGAACAACCAACACATCAGTTACATCTTATTGGAATCACAGGAACAAATGGCAAAACATCTGTTTCGCACTTAATCGATCAAATGATGACTGATTGTAAGAAGAAAACAGGTGTTATAGGGACTGTTGGTATCAAAATTGGTGACGAAGTACAACAAGCGAAGAATACGACACCAGATGCAATTACACTTCAAAAGACATTCCATTACATGTTGGAAAAAGAAGTGGAAACAGCAATTATGGAAGTTTCTTCTCATGCACTTCATTTAGGTCGTGTGCATGGATGTGATTATGATGTAGCGGTCTTCACGAACTTAACACAAGATCATTTAGACTATCACGGAACGATGGAAGAATATAAGAAAGCAAAAGGTTTGTTGTTTGCTCAGTTAGGGAATCACTTTAATCATGAGCGTCCAAAGTTTGCTGTCTTAAACAATGATGATGCTGTGACGAAGGAATATATGATGTATACGCAAGCAACAGTTGTTACATACGGTATTGACACGAAGAGTGATGTGATGGCAACGAATATCCGCATGACAAATGCCGGTACAACGTTCACACTAGTAGTAAACAATGAATCTGTCGATGTAACGATGAGATTAGTTGGTAAGTTCAGCGTATATAACGTGTTAGCAGCAACAGCAGCTTGTTTAGTATCAGGCATTTCACTTGCATCAATTGTTGAGTCTATCAAATGTATTAAAGGTGTCGCTGGTCGCTTTGAAGTGGTTGATGCAGGACAAGATTTTACTGTTATCGTTGACTACGCACATACGCCAGATAGTTTAGAGAACGTCTTAAAGACAGTAAATCAATTTGCGGAAGGCGATGTATATTGTATTGTTGGATGTGGTGGTGACCGTGATAAGACGAAGCGTCCGTTGATGGCAGATATCGCAACACAACTATCAACATACCCAATCTTTACATCGGATAATCCTCGTAGTGAAAATCCAGCAGCTATTCTAGAAGATATGAAAGCTGGTGTGGAAGAGGAAAAAGGATACGAAACAATTATTGATCGTAAAGAAGCAATTTTCCGTGCTATTAAGCAAGCGAAGAAGGATGATGTTGTTATTATTGCAGGGAAAGGTCATGAAACATACCAAATTATCGGCAATAATGTACTAGACTTCGATGATCGCCTTGTGGCAAAGGAAGCAATTGAAACGAAGGAATAATAAAATGTTCAAGTAGCCAAGAAACGAAAAAGGACATCTAATAATTTTCGTGAAAGGACATCAAGAGAAAGGGGGGCTACTATGCTTGAACAAGTAGCTTTATATACATTATTAGTAGCATTTTTAATCACTGTTTTATTATCACCATTTTTCATCCCGTTTTTACGCCGACTAAAGTTTGGCCAAAGTATTAGGGAAGAAGGACCGAAATCACATCAGAAGAAATCAGGTACACCAACAATGGGTGGATTAATGATTTTAACAGCTCTATTGTTAGCGACATTTATCGTTTCTACGAAAGTATCTGAGCTTAGCGTTAAGACGTATTTATTACTATTTGTAACACTTGGATTTGGTTTATTAGGATTTTTAGATGATTATATCAAGGTAGTGATGAAGCGTAACCTTGGATTAACGTCTAAACAAAAATTATTAGGCCAAATTGTTATTGCGGGGATTTTCTTTATTATTTACAAGCAAATGGGCTTCCCAACAGAGGTTCATATTCCAGGAGCGGATATAGCAATTGAGCTTGGGTGGTTCTACTTTGTTTTCCTTATTTTCTGGCTTGTAGGGTTCTCAAACGCTGTGAATTTAACAGATGGCCTAGATGGTTTAGTATCTGGTACAGCCGCAATTGCTTTTGGAGCGCTTAGTATCTTAGCTTGGTACAAAGGAAACTTCGATGTAGCGATTTTCTGTGTAGCGGTTGTAGGAGCAGTATTAGGATTCTTAGTATTTAACGCACACCCAGCGAAAGTATTCATGGGTGATACAGGCTCCTTAGCTCTTGGTGGTGCATTAGCTACAGTAGCAGTATTTTTACAATTAGAAATCTTATTAATTATCATCGGTGGTGTGTTCGTAATTGAAACACTATCTGTTATTATTCAAGTTGCTTCATTTAAGACAACAGGAAAACGTGTCTTTAAGATGAGTCCATTGCACCATCACTACGAACTAGTTGGATGGTCAGAATGGCGAGTTGTAACAACATTTTGGTTTGTAGGCCTGCTATTTGCAGTGCTTGGAATTTATATCGAGGTGTGGGTGTAAGGTGAAGAGGATAGAGGATTATACAAATAAACAAGTACTTGTACTTGGGTTGGCAAAGAGCGGATACGGTGCTAGCACTGTATTACATGAATTAGGGGCAATTGTTACTGTTAATGATAAGCAATCGCTAGAAGGCAATGAATTAGCAGAACAGCTAAAAGAAAAAGGAATAACAATCATTTCCGGTCACCATCCTATTGAAATTTTGGATGAAGGAATTGAACTAGTGGTAAAGAACCCAGGTATTCCTTATAGCAATCCGATGTTAGTAGCGGCAGCTGAGCGTAATATTCCGATTATTACAGAAGTAGAATTAGCGTACCGTATTTCTGAAGCTCCAATGATTGGTATTACTGGTTCGAATGGAAAAACAACGACAACGACACTTGTATTCAACATGTTAGAAGAGGCGAAGAAAAAGCCGTTAATTGCTGGGAATATTGGCACGGTAGCATGCGAAGTAGCATGTGATGCGAAAGAAGACAATGTAATTGTAACAGAGCTTTCTTCATTCCAGTTAATGGGGGCGCAAATGTTCCAACCGAAAATTAGTATATTATTAAATATTTTTGAAGCGCATTTAGATTATCACGGTTCGTTAGATGAATATGCTGCGGCAAAGGGGAACGTCTTCCGTCAGCAACTAGCAGATGATTTTGCTGTCTATAATATTGATGATGAACGTGTTGCAATGCTTGCAAAAAATAGCAATGCGACGCTTGTTCCGTTTTCTACACAACGCGTTGTAGAAGATGGGGCATATATTTATGAGGGTGCGCTGTATTTCAAAGAAGAGAAAGTAATTGCTATCGCTGATATTGTTTTACCAGGTAAGCACAACCTTCAGAACATTTTAGCGGCGATTTGTACGGTTAAATTAATGGGTGTTGATAACGAGGCAATTGCACGTATATTAACAACGTTTGCTGGTGTAAAGCACCGTACACAATACGTAACGACAATTCAAGGTCGTAAGTTCTATAACGATTCAAAAGCAACGAATACATTAGCGACACAAGCGGCACTTTCTGCATTCGCACAGCCAGTTATTTTACTTGCAGGTGGATTAGATCGTGGTAATGGATTTGATGACCTACTACCGTACTTAAGCGGCGTAAAGGGAATGATTACGTATGGTCAAACAGCAAGCAAGCTAGAAGCGCTAGGAAGTGCGGCGGGAATACAACATGTACAAGTAGTCGATACTGTAGAAACAGCTGTTGAAGCGGCGTATCAGTTATCGGCAGATGGTGATGTAATTTTACTTTCACCAGCCTGTGCAAGTTGGGATCAATTTAAAACTTTTGAAGAGAGAGGCGACATGTTTATACAAGCTGTGCATAAGCTAGTATAGAGAAGTAGAGCGACTGTTCAAGGGTGATTCATAGATTAACACCTGTGCATAAAAAGCAACAAATCCCCTACTGATGAAAGGTTTACTTTATCTTATTGGCATAGAGGTGTTGCGATGAAGAAAGCTACTCCTGATTTTATTCTAATTGCCGTCACGTTACTGTTATTAACGGTCGGTATGATTATGGTCTACAGTGCAAGTGCTATTTGGGCAGATGTAAAACTAGGAGATTCCTTTTTCTTTGCAAAGAGACAGTTGTTATTTGCTGGATTAGGAATCGTTGCGATGTTTATTATTATGAACGTGGATTATTGGATTTGGAGAAAATATGCGAAGACCATTTTATTAGTGTGTTTCTTTCTTCTTGTAATCGTCTTAATTCCCGGGATTGGGATGGAGCGTGGAGGAGCAAGGAGTTGGATTGGTGTTGGGGCTTTCTCTATTCAACCTTCTGAGTTCATGAAATTTGCGATGATTTCATTCATCTCGAAATACCTGGCGGAAAATCAAAAGAAAATAACATCGTTCAAGAAGGGCTTACTACCTTCATTGAGCCTTATTTTCTTTGCATTTGGTTTAATTATGCTGCAACCGGATTTAGGAACAGGAACAGTTATGGTTGGCACGTGTATCGTCATTATTTTCGTGGCAGGAGCACGTATTATGCATTTTGCAGTATTTGGAGCAGTTGGTATAGCAGGATTCATCGCATTAGTTATTTCTGCACCGTATCGAATGAAACGGATTACCTCTTTTTTAGATCCGTGGAGTGATCCATTAGGCTCTGGTTTCCAAATTATTCAGTCGTTACTTGCGATTGGACCGGGTGGATTGTTCGGTGTTGGATTAGGGGACAGTAGACAAAAGTATCTTTATTTACCAGAGCCACAGACAGACTTTATTTTTGCTATCTTGGCAGAAGAGTTAGGATTTATCGGTGGGACGTTTGTTTTATTATTATTCTCACTTCTGTTGTGGCGTGGGATTCGTATTGCATTAGGAGCCCCAGACTTGTACGGAACATTCTTAGCGGTTGGGATTATTGCTATGATCGCCATTCAAGTAATGATTAATATTGGTGTTGTAACAGGATTGATGCCTGTTACGGGCATTACATTACCATTTCTCAGTTATGGTGGTTCATCGCTCACCTTAATGCTAGTTGCGGTAGGGGTATTATTGAATATTAGTAAGCACTCACGATATTAAGAAAAACCCTACTCACATTTAGAGTAGGGTTTTTTCGATAAATCATGAAAAAAATGTAGAAATTTTAGCGAGTTACGTTAAACTAGAAAGATAGGCACAAAAGAGGTACACGAAACATATAGTTGTTACAACAAAATAGTTGCATTGTGTATGCTCATATTAGGTGAAGAGATATTTTAATGAGGTGAATGGAATGAAAGTATTAGTAAGTGGTGGAGGTACTGGAGGTCATATTTATCCAGCATTAGCCCTTATCCGTGAAATAAAAAAACATAATGATCAAGCTGAATTTTTATATATTGGAACAGAAAAAGGATTGGAAAACGATATCGTTCGTAAAGCAGACATTCCGTTCAAATCAATTGAAATTACAGGTTTTAAACGTAAGCTCTCATTTGAAAATGTAAAAACAGTTATGCGCTTCTTTAAAGGGGTTAGCGATAGTAAGAAGTACATTAAAGAGTTCAAACCAGATGTAGTGATTGGAACAGGTGGATACGTATGTGGCCCTGTGGTGTACGCTGCAGCTAAGTTAGGCATTCCAACAATTGTTCATGAGCAAAATAGTGTTCCTGGTGTAACGAACAAATTTTTAAGTAGATATGTAGACAAAGTAGCAATTTGCTTTGAACAGGCAGCGACTTTCTTCCCGACAGAAAAAGTTGTGTTAACAGGAAATCCACGTGCATCGGAAGTTCTGCATCACGATGGAATAAAAGGGAAAGAATCAGTCGGCCTACATCCTACGAAAAAAGCTGTATTAGTAGTAGGTGGTAGTCGTGGTGCGCGTGCAATTAATGAAGCAGTGCTTGAAATATTAGGAGAAATCGGGAATAAAGATTACGAATTATTATATGTAACAGGAGAAGTGCATTACGATAGTGTCATGGAAGAAGTGAAGAAAAGCGGGAATCCATCAAACGTCGTTATTAAGCCATTTGTGTACAATATGCCGGAAGTATTAGCAGGAATGGATCTAGTTGTAGCACGAGCAGGTGCAACAACGTTAGCAGAATTAACAGCGCTTGGGAAAGCCAGTATTTTAATTCCGAGTCCTTACGTAACAAATAATCATCAAGAAAAGAATGCCTCATCATTAAAAGAAAATGGAGCAGCGTTAGTACGTAAGGAACAAGAACTAACTGGAGCGAGCTTGTTACAGGATATGGACAACATTTTATTGCAAGATGACGTTTTAGAGAAGATGAAACAAGCATCAGAAGAATTAGGTATTCAAGATGCAGCAATGCGTCTATACAAAGAAATGCAAGCATTGACTGGGAAATAGAAGTGCGAGCTAGAGGAAATTAGGTTTGAGAAGGTATTCAAGGGATTTTTTAGTAATGTCGAGGAAGTACGGAGAAGAGCTTATTAGAAAGCAATAGAACGGTAGACGTTGAGCTGTTTATTGTTCCAAATAGCATAAAATCAGTAAAGAAAACACCATAATTCTCAACAAATATAAGCTAGAAGGGTGTTCAGAGAGTAGATAATTTACTTTTCCTAGCTAATGGAATGAAAGGTGTTGTTATCAAGTTGGTCGTGCAAGAGTTTCCGAGCTTCATCGTAATTTCATTGGACATGTATTAGGAAACTACAGAATATATACGATATGCAGTGCATCCATACAGAAAACTAGATGCATTCGAGATTGAAACGTGAACAGAAGTTGAAATTATTGGCAAAAAATAAACGTATATATCTGTCAAGGAATAAGATATATGCTATAATGAATAAGACTTATGTAAGGTGAGGAACGGCATGATTTTCCATGCCGTTTCTTGTACGTTTCATTGCGAGAAAGCCTACGTGGAGAAAACAAAATAATTGTAATGAATGCGGAGGCGACATGATGGAAAAAGAAAAAGTAATTGATTTGGGGGAGAGAATCCCTAGGTTGAAGCAAGAGTTGAGAAGGAAATCAAATTATCGACTTGTTTTTTATATTTTCTTCTTTTTCTTTGTGATGATAGCAGTTTTGTACTTCCAAATAGCTTTTGGGAATATTTCCAAAATAGAAGTGGAAGGTAATAAGTATGTAACGAAAGAAGAAGTTATTCAATTATCCGGTCTTAAGAATGAAACAAGCTATTGGAAGATTTCTGAAGAAGCAGTAGAAGCGGAAATAAAAAAGCATGGTGAAATTCAATCGGCTAAGGTAACGAAAAAATTCCCTAATAACATATACATAAAGGTCGAAGAATATGGAACAGTTGGATATTTAATGAAAGGATCTAGTTATCATCCAGTCTTAGAAAATGGCAAGGTGTTAGATGTTTCGATTGAAGGTGAGTTTCCTGTACAAGCACCGTTATTATATGATTTTAGAGAAAAAGAAGAAGCCTTAGAAGGAGAAACTCAAAATCCCGGCTTACAATTTGAAGAACTGCAAGAGTTAGCAGCCGAAATGGCAATATTACCAGAAAGTATTAGAAAATCGATTTCGGAGATTTATTACACACCAAAAGAAAAGGATGCCCTTTCTATTACGCTATTTATGAGTGAGGGATTTGAAGTACATGTTACAATTAACGATTTTGCGAATAAGATGCTTCTGTATCCAGCGATTGCCGAAGATAAGAAACACCTTAAAGGAATTATCAACTTAGAGAAAGGTGCTTATTACGCTCCGTATGAAACAGCTGAATAATCCCATTTACATAGTTGTTAGACATTTCGAGATAGGATAATAGGTCTAAAGTCTTGAAGTAAATTCCTTAAAAATACTCTTTATATTGGTATTATTTTTCAATATAGTTTTTCACGTAAGTTTATCTTTTCTATACGAGTATCTTAGTGTAGACTTATATACAGACAGTAATAGTTTTATCTTTATTATTTAGATGTTATGTGTCGTTATATTCTATAAAAATTACTAGTATGAAAAGAAAATGTGAAAAAACCGTAATAGAAATAGAGGGAAATAGTAGAATACGTTGAATATTCTACCTATACATATTCCTTTAGCATAATTGTTGTTTATTATGTATAAAACAAAGGGTGATATTTTAAAAGGAGGTGCCAAAGAATGAACAGCAATGAAATTTTTGTCAGTTTAGACATCGGTACATCCAATGTAAAGGTAATCATTGGTGAGATGGTAAATGAGAATTTAAACATTATCGGTGTAGGAAATGTGAAGTCAGATGGACTCCGTAAAGGTTCAATCGTCGACATAGATGAAACTGTACAATCAATACGTAAAGCAATTGAAGAAGCACAGAGAATGGTAGGAATCAAAATCGATCGAGTAATTGTTGGAATTAGTTCGAACGGTGTCCAACTTGTGCCATGTAAAGGAGTAGTTGCAGTTTCCAATGAAAACCGTGAAATTGGAAATAACGATGTTCAACGTGTTATCGAGGCATCACAATTAGTAGCTATTCCACCTGAGCGTGAAATCATTGATGTTGTGCCAACAGAATTTATTGTAGATGGTCTAGATGAAATTAAAGATCCACGTGGCATGATTGGTGTCCGCTTAGAAATGGAAGGAATTCTAGTAACTGGTGCCAAAACATTAATGCATAATTTATTGCGCTGTGTAGAGCGTGCTGGTTTAGAAATAACAGATATTTGTTTACAGCCGTTAGCAGCTGGTTCTCTTGCGTTATCCAAAGACGAGATAAACAGAGGCGTTGTATTAGTGGATATCGGAGGAGGCTCTACCACATTATCAATCTTTAAAGAAGGCATGTTAAAAACAACAAATGTTCTTCCGATTGGTGGGCAGCATATTACACGAGATATTTCTATCGGTTTACAGACATCATCAGATGATGCCGAGAAGATTAAAGTGAAGTATGGGCATGCTTTCTATGATACAGCATCAGAAGAAGAGTTATTCAGCGTTCCGATTATGGGAAGTGATCAACATGAGCAATATACACAAGTAGATCTTTCTGAGATAACAGAGGCGCGTCTAGAAGAAATATTAGACTTTGTGAAACTTGAGTTAAGACGCTTAGGAGTAAGAGACCTACCAGGAGGTTTTGTACTAACTGGTGGTGTTATGAAAATGCCTGGAGTGCTTGAATTAGCACAGCATGTATTAAAACATAATGTAAGAATTGCATATCCTGACTATATTGGGGTGCGCGAGCCGCAGTATACGACTGGGGTAGGATTAATTAAATATGCGTACAAGAAATCTAAGTTACGAGGCAAAGTACATACAACTAACGTACAAGAGGACGTAACAGAAAGACCGATACATCAGAAGCCAAAAGCAAAACCAAAACAAGTAAGTAAACCAAGAGCAAAAGACGACGAAAAAATGGGTAAGAAAATGAAAAAATTCTTCCGTTATTTATGGGAGTAATAGTCGAATAGCTTTTGAAATTCGATTTCGTAGGAGGATTTAGATAATGTTAGATTTTGATATGAATTTAGACCAATTGGCAAATATTAAAGTTATCGGTGTCGGTGGAGGCGGAAACAACGCTGTTAACCGTATGATTGAGCATGGTGTACAAGGTGTTGATTTCATCGCTGTTAATACAGATGCACAAGCGTTAAATTTATCACAAGCAGAAGTAAGAATGCAAATTGGTGGAAAGTTAACGCGTGGACTTGGAGCAGGAGCAAATCCAGAAGTTGGTAAGAAAGCTGCTGAAGAAAGCAAAGAGCAAATCCAAGAAGCACTTCGTGGTGCGGACATGGTATTCGTAACTGCAGGTATGGGTGGTGGAACAGGTACTGGTGCGGCACCTGTTATCGCACAAATTGCGAAAGAACTAGGTGCATTAACAGTAGGTGTTGTAACGCGTCCATTTACGTTCGAAGGAAGAAAACGTGCGACACAAGCTGCTAGTGGAATTGCTGCATTTAAAGAAAATGTAGATACATTAATTGTTATTCCAAATGATCGTCTTCTTGAAATTGTAGACCGTAATACGCCAATGCTTGAAGCATTCCGTGAAGCGGATAATGTATTACGTCAAGGTGTACAAGGTATTTCGGATTTAATCGCTGTTCCTGGATTAATCAACCTTGATTTCGCAGATGTAAAGACAATTATGTCTAACAAAGGTTCTGCATTAATGGGTATTGGTATTGCGACAGGCGAGAATCGTGCAGCGGAAGCAGCGAAGAAAGCAATTTCGTCTCCACTTCTAGAAACGTCAATTGACGGTGCACAAGGCGTACTGATGAACATTACAGGTGGAACAAACTTAAGTTTATACGAAGTACAAGAGGCTGCGGATATTGTAGCATCAGCTTCTGATTTAGAAGTGAACATGATCTTTGGTTCTGTTATTAACGAGAACTTAAAAGATGAGATTGTTGTAACAGTAATTGCTACTGGCTTCGATGATAGTATTTCAATGGAACCACCAAAGCCATTACGTCCAGCTATTTCAAAGCCAGCACCAGCTGCGCGTGAAACAGCTCGTGAGACAGCTCGCGAAATAAAGCGTGAGGAAGAAATGGTAGAAACACATCGTTCTACAAATGTAGAAGATTTAGATATCCCAGCATTCTTACGTAACCGTAAGCGTCGCTAATATAAGGTAAGTAAGCCGCAGAGATTTTCTCTGCGGCTTTATTTTATATGTGAAAAGAAAGGTGCATGACATATTTGTGATGCACCTTTTATATTAGGGGGCATTAGAAACAAGAATCGTCAAAATAAGTAAAAATAAGCATACAAGAAGTGACAGACTTCCACTTCCTAACTAAGCTATACTAGTTTCATCGTATAGCTTTCGATGAACAACAAGTAGATTTTTCTAAACTGTTTGTTCACGTCTCATTTAGTATTCTCTTTTTCTACGAAGGACTAGAATGAGAATATGCTAGCTTGTTCTGTACGAAAAGGAAATATATGCACCTAAGTAAGGCTTCCTATGTATAGTCTGTGAGTAAGGAAGTGGTTATGGTTGGTTGTGTATGCAGATATTGTTTGGCTCTTGAATCTATGTATTGATTTTATTTTGTTATCGTTAACAGCTATTTTGTTAAAAAGAAAGTGTAAATGGTACCGTGTATTAGTAGGAGCATTTATTGGTTCGTGGATTGTTATTTTTCTTTTTACACCGTTAGCGCCAGTTATGTCTCATCCTATTGGGAAGGTATTGTTTTCATTTGCGATGGTGCTGGCGACTTTTGGGTTTGGAACGATACGTACGTTTATTCAAACAACGCTTATGTTTTATTTTGTTACCTTTATGGTTGGTGGTGGGCTTATTGGACTCCATTATTTCTTGCACTATGATACAGCTATTTTAGATGGGGTAATAACAACTGTTTCACCAGGGATAGGAGATCCAATTAGTTGGTTGTTTGTTTTCGTTGCATTTCCATGTATCGTTTATTTCTCAAGGAAGAGAGTGGAACATCTAGAAATTACAAAAATCCATTTTGAACAAATTGTTAGTGTCGAAATTGTATTGCAAGGGAAAAAGTGGGGAATGAAAGGGCTGATCGATAGTGGTAATGCGCTATGTGATCCCATCACTCAAACACCGGTTATGATTATCGATTTAACAAAAATTCATGATTTTCTTCCGATTTGGTTATATGAAAAGTCGAAGGATGTTCATGATATTGATTTCACTGCAATCGATGAGGATGAAGCATTATTAAGTCGAGTTCGTATCATTCCGTATCGAGGGGTAGGGCAGCATCGGAATTTCATGTTGGCTATTCGTCCAGATGAGGTAACGATTACGAGTAGAGAGGATCGAATTGTTGTGAAGAAAGTACTGATAGGTCTTAATCATACGACTTTATCGGCAAATAATGAATACGAATGTATTTTACATCCAAAGATGATGCTTACATCTCAAGTGTTTAGTGCGTAAGGCAAATAGATGATGAATGGAGATGAGGGTGTGAAAAAATTAAAGATACGTTTTTTATATCTATGGTATAAAGTATTAAAGAAATTAAAAATTAAGACCGAAGAAATTTATTATATTGGAGGAAGTGAGGCACTTCCACCCCCACTTACGAAAGAAGAAGAAGAAGTGTTACTTCAAAAACTCCCGAACGGAGATGAAACGGCAAGATCGTTATTAATTGAACGAAATTTACGACTTGTTGTATACATTGCACGGAAATTTGAGAATACCGGAATTAATATCGAAGATTTAATTAGTATTGGCACAATTGGTTTAATTAAGGCAGTTAATACATTTAATCCGGAAAAGAAGATTAAATTAGCAACGTATGCTTCACGCTGTATTGAAAATGAAATTTTAATGCATTTACGACGAAATAATAAGAATCGTTCAGAAGTATCATTTGATGAACCACTTAATATTGATTGGGATGGGAATGAGCTGTTGTTGTCAGATGTGCTTGGAACGGAAGATGATATTATTACGAAAGATTTAGAAGCGAATGTGAACCGTACGTTATTACTAAAAGCGCTTCATCAATTGAATGAGCGTGAGAAGCAAATCATGGAGCTGCGATTTGGATTAGATGGAAAGGAAGAGCGTACACAAAAAGACGTAGCGGATATGTTAGGGATTTCGCAATCGTATATTTCGCGCTTAGAGAAACGAATTATTAAGCGATTGCGAAAAGAATTTAATAAGATGGTTTAGAAGTGTTTAAGTGGAAAAGTGAATAATCTGTAAACAATACTTTGTGCATAAAAATTCCTCCTAAGGAGATACTTTACTTTGTACAGCATCTCCAAATTTAGGAGGGAAGACATTGACACGTAACAAAGTAGAGATTTGCGGAGTAGATACATCAAAACTTCCAGTACTAAAAAACGATGAAATGCGAAAATTGTTTCAGCAATTGCAAAGTGGAGAGATTGCCGCAAGAGAGAAGCTTGTAAATGGAAACTTACGGTTAGTGCTAAGCGTCATACAACGATTCAACAATAGAGGAGAGTTTGTTGATGACTTATTTCAAGTCGGGTGTATTGGACTAATGAAGTCCATTGATAATTTTGATTTAAGTCAAAATGTTAAATTTTCAACGTATGCTGTACCGATGATTATTGGAGAGATTCGCCGTTATTTACGTGATAATAACCCGATACGTGTATCGAGGTCATTGCGTGATATTGCGTATAAAGCGTTACAAGTAAGAGAACAATTAATTGCGGACAACTCAAAAGAGCCGACCCCAGTTGAAATTGCAGCTGTACTGGGCGTTACGCATGAGGAAATCGTTTTTGCGTTAGATGCTATTCAAGACCCAGTGTCACTATTTGAACCAATTTATAATGATGGCGGGGATCCTATTTTTGTGATGGACCAGCTAAGTGACGAAAAGCAAAAAGATGAACAGTGGGTAGAAGAATTGGCATTAAAAGAAGGATTAAAGCGCCTAAATGATCGTGAAAAGATGATTATTCGAAAACGTTTCTTCCAAGGAAAAACACAGATGGAAGTAGCGGAGGAAATTGGGATTTCACAAGCGCAAGTGTCACGTTTAGAGAAGTCGGCGATTAAACAAATGAATAAAAACATTCAGGGATAAAACTGTTTATGGACAGCTTTGTCCTTTTTCTTTTTTATAGACATGAACAACTTGTACGTATTCATATAGTGGACATAGGACGGACATTTCAACGCAAGGGAGAGAAAATAGATGAGTAGAATTTCAGATTTTCAAACGAAGGATGTTGTGAATGTAGCTGATGGAAAGAAGTTGGGGAACATCGGAGATATCGATATTGATTTAACCTCAGGCAAGATTACAGCGGTTATGATTGTACGACCTGGGAAAATGTTAGGAATATTCGGGAAAGAAGAAGAATTATCCATACCTTGGGAGCATGTAGTAAAAATTGGGGAAGATGTTATTTTAGTACGTTTACAACAAACATTTGAACTAAACCCATCAGAGATAATTATTAAAAATTAGTCTTATAGATACCTACAATCAAGTGAAAAATATGTTAGAATATAAGAAACTGTGTCTATAAACAGGGGAGGAGCTTGTAATGAACAAAGAACCTTTTATTAAGAACAATGATGAATTACTCCATTTAGATTCGTGGCAGCATCTTTCTTCTCCTCTTGTTGTTGGATTTACAACGAAGGATACATCGTATGGTAGTAGTATAGAGGCATACGCATCATTCAATTTAGGTGTACACGTGAATGATAAACATGAGCATGTGATGATGAACCGTACAAAGTTAGGAGAAACGCTTTCCTATCCGATACATAAATGGGTATGTGCTGAACAAGTACATGAAGCAACAGTTGCAAAAGTAACAACAGATGATAAAGGAAAAGGAATTTATGTATATGAAGAAGGAATAAGAGGAACCGATGGCATATATACAAGGGAAAAGGATGTATTATTGACCTCTTGTTATGCAGATTGCGTACCACTTTATTTCTATGCACCGAAACACGATGCAATTGGACTCGCACATGCAGGATGGAAAGGCACAGTGAAGAACATTGCTGGAGAAATGATTCAAGTGTGGACAGAAGACGAGCATATTCCATTAGAGGATATACATGTAGCAATTGGACCATGTATTCATGCTTGTTGTTATATTGTAGATGATAGGGTAATTAATGCTGTTAAAGAAATTCTCCCTGCTAATCAACATGCATCTGTATATGAACAAGTGAGCGATGGACAATATCGCATTGATTTACAAGAGGTAAATCGTCTATTGTTTGTTAATATGGGAATACCGAAAGAACAGATTACATTATCTTCCTATTGTACAAGTTGTGAGGACAAATTATTCTTCTCACATCGACGAGACAAAGGTAAGACAGGTAGAATGCTAAGTTTCATCGGGTTTAAGGGGGAAGGAATGTGAGCATTGCTAAAAATGTAGAAAACGTTCAGGTACGTGTGAATGAAGCGTGTGATAGAAGTAATCGTAGCGTACATGGCGTAACAATTATTGCTGTTACGAAGAACGTAGATACCGAAACAGCTGAAGCATTGTTAAACGAAGGATTGACTCATTTAGGGGAAAATAGAAATGAGCCATTTTTAACGAAGCATGCAGCTATCGGTGAAAAAGCTTCGTGGCATTTTATCGGTTCTCTTCAGACGAGGAAGGTAAAGCAGATCATTAATAAAATTGATTATCTTCACTCATTAGACCGTATGTCTTTAGCTGAAGAAATTGAAAAGCGTGCTGAACACGTAGTGAAATGTTTCGTACAGGTAAAGACTTCTTCTGAGGAATCAAAGCAAGGATTAGAGGCGACGGAGGTTGTTAATTTCGTACGAAACCTAATTCATTTGGAGAAAGTTGAAGTAGTAGGCTTAATGACAATGGCGCCTTATACGGAGGACGAAGAAGAGATTCGCACTTGTTTCCGTCAATTAAAGAATTTGCAAGAGGAATTGCAACGTTTGGAATTACCTCATGTGCCGTGTACGGAGCTATCAATGGGGATGTCGAATGATTTTGAGATTGCCGTTGAAGAAGGAGCAACGTTTATTCGATTAGGAACCATTTTAGTAGAGGAATAGGATTAAACCACTAGCTATTATTTTATTTCATGGGCAAAGGTGATGAAGGTAGACAACTACACTCGCCATATGTCATTGGTTCGGTTTTAGATGCTAGACTATATTATATTTTATAAGGAGGGACATACTATGGGATTTTTTAAGAAGTATTTTGGATTAGAAGAAGAATATGAGGAAGAATATTATGATGATGAGCCCAATGTAAAAGAAGAAAGGCATGAGAGGCAAGACAGACAAGATCGACAAGATCGATACGAAGAGCCAAAGCGTCCGCAACGAGGTGCAAATCAAAATGTTGTGAGTATTCAAAGTGTGCAAAATGGAAAGCACCCTGCTAAAGTAGTATTACTAGAGCCACGTGCATACTCAGAAGTACAACAAATTGCGGATCATTTACTTAGTAAACGTGCCGTTGTCATTAATCTTCAACAAGTAGATTACGAGCATGCAAAGCGTATTGTTGATTTCTTAAGTGGTACGACATATGCAATCGGCGGCGATATTAAGAAAATTGGTTCTAGCACATTCTTATGTACGTCTGATAACGTTGATATTTCTGGGCAAATCTCAGACTTGAATATTGATTTCGAAAACAGTCAAAAGAGGTGGTAGACATATATGTTACTTGTACTAGAGATTTTACAAACCATTCTTAGCATCTATAGTTATTTTATTATTGGATATATTTTAATGTCATTCTTCCCTGGAGCAAGAGATTCTGCTTTAGGCACGTTTTTAGGGACGATGTGCGAGCCGTTTTTAGAACCGTTCCGCCGAATTATCCCGCCACTTGGAATGATTGACCTTTCGCCACTTGTAGCTATTTTAGTACTTCGCTTTGCAGGGGAAGGGCTTTGGTCATTATTCCGTCTGTTAAATCTTATTTAATATAGATGGGACAATCATATGAGTATTTATGAACATTTTCGGAAAGAAGAACGTACATTTATTGACCATGTATTAGAGTGGAAGCAACAAGTAGAATACTCGTATACTTCGAAATTAACGGATTTCTTAGACCCGAGAGAGCAATATATTGTTCGTAGTTTAGTTGGAGGAAATGATGAGATAAATGTGTCTTTCTTCGGCGGGCATGATACGAGCGAGAGAAAACGTGCATTGTTGGTTCCAGCATATGTAGAACCGATGGAAGATGATTTTTCTCTTTTATTACTTGAAGTGAAATATGCTTCTAAGTTCCATACGATTACACATCCCCAACTGTTAGGTGCACTAATGGGGATAGGTCTTAAACGTCAAAAATACGGTGACATCATTATTTCAAACGATGCCGTACAACTTGTCGTCTCGAAAGAAGTTGCGTCGTTCGTTGAAATGAACGTGACATCGGTAGGGCGTGCGAAGGTAGCAATTGAGTCGATACCTTTCTCTACCATCCATACTGTGAAAGAAGTGTGGCAAGAAGGAAGAGGAACGATAACATCGTTTCGCTTAGATGTGGTGCTTGCAGAAATTTTCCACTTATCTCGCCAAAAAGTTCAAATGCTCATTAAGGGCGGGGCTGTGAAAGTGAACCATAAAATCGTTGAACAGCCGTCGTTTGAATGTGGAGAAGATGACTTATTTTCTGTACGTGGATACGGAAGGTGTAAAATGTTGTCAATTGAAGGGCAAACGAAGCGAGATAAGTGGAAAATTACGTATGGATTGCAAAAAAATTAAATTTATTAGCAGGAATACCTCTCTTTTTGTCGAATAAGAGCAAAATAGGAATCATACGTATATTAAATATAAGAATTTGGAGGTGGCGTTTGTGCCATTAACACCGTTAGACATTCATAACAAGGAATTCGCTCGTGGATTCCGTGGATATGCTGAAGATGAAGTAAATGATTTTTTAGACCAAGTAATTAAAGATTATGAGTTAGTCATCCGTGAGAAGAAAGAGTTAGAAGCGAAGGTAACTGACTTAACAGACCGTTTAAGTCATTTCTCGAACATTGAAGATACATTAAACAAATCGATTCTAATTGCACAAGAAACAGCAGAAGAAGTAAAAGGAAATGCTGTGAAAGAATCAAAATTAATTATTCGTGAAGCAGAGAAGAATGCAGACCGTATTGTGAATGAAGCATTAGCGAAGTCACGTAAAGTCGCGATTGAAATTGAAGACTTAAAGAAACAATCAAAAGTATTCCGTACGCGTTTCAAAATGCTAATTGAAGCACAACTAGAAATGCTTCAAAATGATGACTGGGACAACTTAATGGAACTTAATAAAGAGTTGTTAGAGCAAGGACAAGAATAAACTATCCAAAATGACTTGACGTTTTTTTTAATCTTACATATAATTCAATAACATATACTACTGAATGATGAAGATAGGGACGAGTAGTTTTATCGATACTTAATTAGCGAATCGAGGATGGTGTGAGCTCGAGATAAGAAGATAAGATGAAAATCACCCTGGAGTTCCATGCTGAAATGAGGAGTAGGCGTTGGCGTTTCATTCGCGTTAAGAATGTCAGAGTGGATATATACTATACATATAGTTATGTCTAACTAGGGTGGTAACACGGGAAGACCTTCTCGTCCCTTCTTGGGATGAGGGGTCTTTTTTTCGTTCACTCTGGCAAAGCTGATGATGTAGATAACTTAGGAGGAGTAGACAATGGAATACAAAGATACCTTATTAATGCCACAAACAGAATTTCCAATGCGCGGTAATTTACCAAAGCGTGAGCCAGATATGCAAGCGAAATGGGAAGAAATGAATATTTATGAGAAAGTACAAGAGAGAACGAAAGATCGTCCATTATTTGTACTACACGATGGACCTCCATATGCAAACGGTGATATCCATATCGGTCACTCGTTAAATAAAGTATTAAAAGACTTTATCGTACGCTACAAGTCAATGTCAGGCTTCTGTGCACCGTATGTACCAGGTTGGGATACACATGGTTTACCAATCGAGCAAGCTTTAACAAACAATAAAAAAGTAAATCGCAAAGAATTATCCGTTGCGGAATTCCGTAGTCTTTGCGAAGAGTATGCACTTAGCCAAGTTGATCGTCAACGTGAGCAATTTAAGCGTCTAGGCGCACGTGGTGACTGGGACAACCCATACATCACGTTAGATGCAGCGTATGAAGCACGCCAAATTAAAGTATTTGGTGAAATGGCGAAACGAGGCTTAATCTACAAAGGGAAAAAGCCAGTATACTGGTCTCCATCAAGTGAATCAGCACTTGCAGAAGCTGAAATCGAGTACCAAGATAAGCGCTCAGCATCTATTTATGTAGCATTTGGAATTAAAGATACAAAAGGTGTGTTAGAGGGCGATGAGAAGTTCATCATCTGGACAACTACTCCTTGGACAATGCCAGCGAACTTAGGTATCTCTGTTCACCCTGAATTAGAATATAGCGTTGTCAACGTAGATGGCAACAAGTATATCGTAGCTTCTGCATTAGTAGAAGAAGTAACGAAAGTTCTTGAGTGGGAGAATGTAGAAGTAGTAAGAATACACAAAGGTGCTGACTTCGAATACGTAGTTGCTGAGCATCCGTTATATGGTCGTGATTCATTAGTGATGTTAGGTGAACACGTAACGACAGATGCAGGTACAGGTTGCGTTCATACTGCACCGGGACACGGTGAAGATGACTTCATCGTTGGTCAAAAGTACGGTTTAGACGTATTATGTCCTGTTGATGACAAAGGTCATATGACAAGCGAAGCGCCTGGATTTGAAGGATTATTCTACGATAATGCAAACAAACCGATTGTTGAGCAATTAGAAGCAAAAGGTGCATTACTGAAGTTATCATTCTTCAAGCACTCGTATCCACATGATTGGAGAACGAAGAAGCCGGTTATCTTCCGTGCAACAGCACAATGGTTTGCGTCAATTGCAGCAATTCGTGAAGATTTATTAAAAGCTGTTCAAGATACGAATTGGTTACCAGCATGGGGAGAAACTCGTCTATTCAACATGGTTCGTGATCGTGGTGACTGGTGTATTTCTCGTCAACGTGTATGGGGAGTACCAATTCCGGTATTCTACGCAGAGAACGGTGAAGAAATCATTACAGACGAAACAATTGAGCACGTAGCAAACTTATTCAGAGAGCATGGTTCAAACGTTTGGTTTGAGCGTGAAGCAAAAGACTTATTACCAGAAGGATTCACACATGAAGCAAGTCCAAACGGCGTCTTCACGAAAGAACAAGATATTATGGACGTTTGGTTCGATTCGGGTTCTTCTCACCAAGCAGTATGTGACGAGCGTGATCACTTACAATACCCTGCAGACTTATACTTAGAAGGTTCTGACCAATACCGTGGTTGGTTCAACTCTTCGTTATCAACTGCAGTAGCATTAACAGGTAAAGCGCCTTATAAAGCAGTTGTTTCTCACGGATTCACATTAGATGGTGAAGGTCGTAAGATGAGTAAGTCTATTGGTAACACGATTGACCCAGTTAAAGTATGTAACCAATTGGGTGCGGATATTTTACGTTTATGGGTTGCATCTGTTGACTACCAAGCAGATCAACGTATTTCAGATGATATCTTAAAACAAGTTGCAGAAGCATACCGTAAGATTCGTAACACATTCCGTTTCTTATTAGGTAACTTACATGACTTCGATGTAACGAAAGATGCAGTAGCAGTGGAGAACTTACGCGAAGTAGATCGTTACATGTTAGTGAAGTTAAATGGATTAAATGATCGTGTAACAGCGTCATACGAAGCATATGATTTCTCAACAATCTACACAGCAGTGAATAACTTCTGTTCAGTAGATTTAAGTGCATTCTACTTAGACTTTGCGAAAGACGTATTATATATCGAAGCTGCAAACAATGCAGATCGTCGTGCAATCCAAACAGTGTACTATGAAGTGTTAGTAACATTAACGAAATTAATGGCACCAATTTTACCTCATACAGCAGACGAGGTTTGGGCGTTCGTTCAAGGTGCAGAAGAAGCTTCTGTACAATTAACAGATATGCCGGGAACAGTAGAAGTAAAGGATGCAGAAGCGCTTCTTAAGAAGTGGGATGCTTTCATGGACTTACGTGATGACGTGTTAAAAGCATTAGAAGTAGCTCGTAACGAGAAAGTCATCGGTAAATCATTAAATGCAAGCTTAACGATGTACCCAACTGCAGAAACGAAAGCACTTCTTGATTCAATTGAAGAGAACGTACAACAATTATTCATCGTATCTGAGTTCGTTGTAGCAGCTGGTGAAGCACCAGAAGAAGCACAACAATTCGATACATGTGCAATCGTAGTAAAACAAGCAGAAGGCGATACGTGTGAGCGTTGCTGGACTGTAACACCAACTGTTGGAACAGATAGCGAACATGCAACATTATGTACGCGCTGTGCATCAGTAGTCAAAGAATTAGCATAACATGTAAAGACTGATTAGCGATGTAGCTAGTCAGTCTTTTTCGGGTAGAAAAGACAGAATTTTGTGATAAAATCACAATTAAAGGAAAAAGGAGGATGACGATGATTACGATTGAAAGAGCGAATGAACAACATATTGAAGGGATTTGCAAAGTATGTACAGATGGCTATCGGGAAACGTATAAAGAGATGTATCCGCAGTATTATATTGAACGAGTGATTGGAGAGTTTTATAGTTATGACCGAGTAAAAGGGGAAATAGAAAACATCTCAAAAGAATGGAATGTCTGGTTCGTTGCTTTAGAGAATGATGAGGTTGTTGGTGCTATCGGTGGAGGGTTAACCGCAGATACAGTAGGAGAAGTACATGTGTTTTATTTAGATCCAAATCGAAGAGGAGAAGGTATTGGCACGCTACTATTAAAAGGTTTAACAGATGTGCAAAAAGAGTTAGGTATAACAGAACAAGGGGTGTCTGTATCTAAAGGGAACAATAAAGGTATTCCTTTTTATGAAGCGAGAGGATTCGTATTTCAATCCGAAAGACCTAGCTATGCAAATGAAGAAGGGGAAGCATACATTTCGAACCGTTATCACCGAACAGTTTAAAAAGTTCGTCATTGCGACAGAAGGTCTACTTTTTTAATGCCTATAATGAACGGTGAAAGGATGTATGTAAAATGATTGGAATACTAGCGGGGATGGGACCGATGTCCACAGGTCCTTTTATTGATAAAGTGATGATGCAGTGCCAGCAATTATACGGAGCAATGGAAGATATGGATTTTCCAGAAGTGATGATTTACTCGTGCCCGACACCTTATTATACGAATAAGCCAATTAATCATAATGATATGGAAAAAGCAATTATTGCGGGAGCTAAACGCTTAGAAAAAACTGGTGTAGATTTCATTGCGATGCCATGTAATACAGGGCACTTGTACATACATAACATTAAGCAACAACTTACCATTCCTATCTTACATATCGTTGAAGAAACGATGAAAGCGATTCCTAAAGAAGCGAAGAAAGTTGCAGTTTTAGCAACGCAAACGACTGTGGATTCTTGTTTGTATGATGAGTACTTACAGGAAGTAGAGCATATTCAGAAAAATGAATGGCAAGTAGCAATTAATGAATTATTAGCAATGATTAAGGCAGGGAAGATAGTTGAAGCTACACGTGTATGGAACAGTTTATATAAAGAGTTGAAAGCGACTGTAGACGTTTGTATCGTTGCTTGTACAGATTTAAATGTCGTAATAGACGTGGAAGCAGAGAAAGACTTTTTCGTTGATTCGTCTACTTGTTTAGCACAGGCGACTGTTCGTGAATACATAGTACGTAACAATGTACAAGTTAGATAAGTAAAAGGTATTTTCGTTGTGATTTCGGATATATCCTTTTATGATAAGTGTATAACAGACAGAAAGGATTGTGGCACACATGGCAACTATATTTGTAGCAGGAAACATACCAGAGGAAGGATTACGTTTGTTAGAAGGGCATAACGTAGATATGTATACTGGCGAAGAATTAATTAGCGAGGAAGAGCTTCAAGTACGCGTCCGTAAGAGTGATGCGATCCTTAGCTTATTATCAACGAAAGTAAGTCGTGCAACAATCGATGTAGCAACGAAAGCAAAAATTATTGCGAATTACGGCGCTGGTTTTGACAACATTGATTATCAATATGCGGAAGAAAGAGGTATTCATGTAACAAATACACCGAATGTATCGACCGAAGCAACGGCTGAATTAACGTTTGCATTACTGCTAGCGGCTACTCGTCGTGTTGCAGAAGGAGACGAATTGTGTCGCGCAGTCGGTTTTAATGGATGGGCACCGCTTTTCTTCTTAGGGCGTGAAGTATACGGCAAAACACTTGGTATTATCGGTTTAGGGAAAATTGGCCAAGGTGTAGCGAAGCGTGCAAAAGCATTTGGCTTACATGTTATCTATACTGGGCCAAATCGTAAAGAAGAAGTAGAGAAAGAACTAGGTGTCACCTATGTACCATTTGAGGAGTTATTGCAAACGGCTGATTTCATTACAATTAACTGTTCGTACAACGCATCGATGAAACATATGATTAGCACGGACGAATTAGCAATGATGAAGAAAACAGCGTATATTGTAAACGCATCGAGAGGCCCAATCATGAACGAACAAGCATTAGTTGATGCGCTAAAAAATGGTGTCATTGAAGGTGCAGCGCTTGATGTATTCGAATTCGAGCCACATATCACGGAAGAATTAAAGACATTAAAGAATGTGGTGTTAACACCGCATATTGGCAATGCAACAATTGAGACGAGAGATGCAATGGCTGTGATGGCAGTGGAGAATATACTTGCTGTCCTAGGCGGAAAGAAGCCGCTTACGCCTGTTAATGAAGTGAAAGAATGTGTATATAGCTAAAGAAGAGGACGATTACTATGCAACTAGTAGTCGTCTTTTTTTATGAAGAGGATGAAGAGTTTTTATAAAACGGAACGGAGAGTGAGGACTCAAGCGGGGAGGTATATGGTATCGAAATCCTTGGATAATTTTGCGGGATTAAATATTTGAATATAAGGAAAAAAGTGTGTGCCGTAGAGAAAAAAATTTCGGATACACTAATGACTACAACAACGACTTACAACAACGTTTCAAGGAGGATTTTCATAATGAGGGATGCATTTTTGGAAATACAATCAGAGCTTGAACTGACAAAGAAAGAACTTGAAACGAGATTATTGAAAGAGTATTACAATAAGTATGATACAGAAATAAGTGAAGAGTTAACATTTCACCCAGGAAAAGCTGCTGAAGAACAAGTAAAACGTAAAATGCTTGTGCATCATATAAAAGAAGATTTACAAGATGTAAAGCGAGCGCTTTTAAAGATGCAACTTGGGATTTATGGTATTTGTGAAGAAACAGGAACGAGAATGGAAATAAAGCAACTACGTATTTTACCGACGGCGCGAACAGTGGCGGACGTATCATACCAGAGATTTTATCGCTGAATACTTGCCAATTGTCCATAGAAAAAGAAGAAAATATGCAATTCTCGTATGTTTTCTAGACAATCCCTTTTCTCTTATAGAAAGAGTGTGCTAAAATGCATAAGTAACACCTATACTATTATGGCACACTAGAGGGGGAAATTATGTATTTTTATCTCATTGCATTCGTAGTAATATTAATTGACCAGTTAACAAAATGGGCAATTGTCAAGTATATGGAATTAGGACAAAGTATTCCTGTTATTGAAAATTTCTTATATATTACTTCTCACCGCAATCGTGGTGCAGCGTGGGGGATTTTACAAGGTCAAATGTGGTTCTTCTATATCGTAACGGTTGTCTTTATTGCAGGAGTTATGTATTTTGTACGTAAAGAAGGTTTACAAGATAAATTATTAGGAACAGGATTAGCATTAATGTTAGGTGGAACGATTGGTAACTTTATTGATCGTGTGTTCCGACAAGAAGTAGTTGATTTTGTTCATACATATATTTTCTCGTATAGTTTCCCGGTGTTCAACGTGGCAGACGCGGCTTTATGTATTGGAGTAGGACTAATTTTTATTCAGACGATTTTAGAAGGGAAAAAAGGAAGCTAACACGCTTCCTTTTCTTTCGTAGCATATAAGAAAGAGGGATAGTTAAATGGAAACAAGAACAATTACAATTGATGATACATTGCAAGGTGAGCGTATTGATAAAGTATTATCAACTGTAGACGCACAGTGGTCTCGTTCGCAAGTACAAGCGTGGATCAAAGAAGGTGTTGTAACCGTGAATGGAAAAGCACCAAAAGGAAATTACAAAGTAAAATTAAATGATGAAATTGTTATCGAAATACCTGAGGCACAGCCGTTAGATATTTTACCAGAGAAAATGGACTTAGACATTTACTTTGAAGATAGCGACGTATTAGTTGTGAATAAGCCAAAAGGAATGGTTGTTCACCCTGCAATCGGACATGTGACAGGTACATTAGTAAACGGTTTAATGGCACATTGCACAGATTTATCAGGAATTAATGGTGTAATGCGTCCAGGTATCGTTCACCGTATTGATAAGGATACGTCTGGTTTATTAATGGTTGCGAAAAATGATATCGCTCATGAGTCATTAGTAAATCAACTTGTCGCAAAAACAGTTGTGCGCCGCTATGTGGCGTTAGTACACGGTGTGATTCCGCATGATAAAGGAACAATTGACGCACCAATTGGTCGTGACAAACAAGATCGTCAAAGTATGACAGTAACAGAAGAGAATAGTAAACATGCAGTAACACATTTCCACGTGTTAGAGCGTTTCCATGGCTATACGTTAGTGGAATGTCAATTAGAAACAGGTCGTACGCATCAAATTCGTGTACACATGAAGTACATTGGTTTCCCATTAGTAGGTGATCCAAAGTATGGACCGAGAAAAACAATGAATCTTGATGGCCAAGCATTACATGCAGCTGTACTAGGCTTTGAGCACCCAAGAACGAAGGAACATATTGAATTTGAAGCACCAACGCCAGCATATTTAGAAGCAGTTTTAGAAGAGCTAAGAAAAAGTTATTGACATATAACCATTTTGGTGCAATAATGTTCACAACAGTATAGATGATCCTTTAACACAGCCCCGTGAGGTTGAGAAGGAAACGGTTATAGAGGGAGTAGTTTACTCTCTTGAACGGTATCCTCATGTCAACTCAGGCATGAGGATATTTTTTTAGTTACAGGTCACTCTAACTGTGTAATAAGAAAAAGAGGTGAGTGCACATGGCACAAAAAGCGATCGTATTAGATGAACAAGCGATTCGAAGAGCCCTTACTCGTATTGCACACGAAATTATCGAACGTAATAAAGGTATTGATAATTGTGTATTAGTAGGCATTAAGACAAGAGGTATTTTCATTGCGAACCGACTTGCGGAGCGCATTAAGCAAATTGAAGGTAAGCAAATTGGTGTGGGTGAGTTGGACATTACGTTATATCGTGATGACTTAACAAAAACAACAATGGATGAAGAACCTTTAGTGAAAGGGACGAACATCAACGCAACTATTACAAACAAAAAAGTTATTTTAATAGACGATGTATTATTTACGGGTAGAACGGTGCGTGCCGCAATGGACGCATTAATAGACGTAGGCCGCCCATCACAAATTCAATTAGCTGTACTAGTCGATAGAGGTCATCGAGAGCTTCCAATTCGCGCAGATTATGTAGGAAAGAACATTCCGACATCAAGTGATGAGAAAATTATGGTAACGCTAAAAGAAGTAGATAGTACAGATCAAGTTAGTATACATGATAAATAAGATGCCCTTTTAACAGGTAGTCCAGAGAGGCTAACAAAGGGTCTTCCTTCCTCATGCTTATTTGAGGAAGAGGAAAGACTCTTTGTGTCCAAAACACAAAGAGTTTTTTTATACCCTAAGACGGCATCGATAAAAATTAGGGGGAAACAAAATGAAACCAGTATTAGAAATTCACGAAAGACCAAAATTAACACAATGGTTCTTGCTAAGTGTACAGCACTTATTCGCCATGTTCGGTGCAACGGTATTAGTACCATTCTTAACAGGGATGGACCCAGCGGTTGCATTAATCTCAAGTGGTATCGGTACATTAGCATTTATTCTTATCACGAGAGGTCAAGTACCATCTTACTTAGGATCATCATTCGCATTTATCGCACCAATTATTGCATCGAAAGCATTCGATGGACCTGGGGCAGCGATGGTCGGAAGTTTCATGGTAGGTATTGTGTATGCACTTGTAGCACTCTTAATTAAGACAACAGGTGTAAAGTGGTTAATGCGCTTATTACCACCAATCGTTGTAGGGCCAGTAATCATGGTTATCGGTTTAGGATTAGCAAGTACAGCAGTAGGAATGGCAACGAATGATGCAGACGGGAAATATAGCTTAATTCACTTCTCGGTAGGACTTGTAACGTTAGCCATTACAGTGTTAGTAGCAGTATTTACAAGAGGATTTTTAAGTATCATCCCAGTATTAGTAGGAATCGTTGGAGGTTACTTATTCGCCTTCACGGTGGGATTAGTTAATTTCACGAAAGTACAAGAAGCAGCATGGTTCGCAGTACCGAATTTCGTAATACCATTCGTTGATTACACACCATCATTCTCATGGACAGTGTTTGCCATAATGGTACCAGTAGCGATCGTACCAATTGCAGAACATATCGGTCATCAGCTAGTGTTAAGTAAGGTAGTAGGAAAAGATTTGGTAGAGAAGCCAGGCTTACACAGTTCGATATTAGGAGACGGAGTAGCAACAATCCTTGCCTCATTGGTTGGCGGTCCACCGAACACAACATATGGTGAGAACATCGGAGTACTGGCAATCACGAGAGCTTATAGCATCTACGTATTCATCGGTGCAGCAGTGTTTGCAATCTGCTTCGGATTCATCGGAAAAGTTTCAGCATTACTATCAACGATTCCGACACCAGTAATGGGCGGTGTATCAATCTTACTATTCGGAATCATCGCTTCTAGCGGATTACGCATGTTAGTAGAGAATAAAGTAGATTTTGGAAACAAGCGCAACTTAATTATCGCATCGGTTATCCTAGTAATCGGAATTGGTGGTGCATCGCTTCATCTTGGAGATGTATCTCTTGAAGGGATGGCATTAGCATCAATCATCGGAATCATTCTAAACTTAGTTCTTCCAGGTCGAGAAAGTGTAGAAGAGAACTTATTTGAGACGGAGGAAGACAATGGAAAAGTAGCAACAATCGCATAACCTTTTAATGAAATCCAGAGAGGTTTCAAAGGGTGTTAAAGATACGCGTATTAACACCTTAGTCTACCGTGATTAAGGTGTTTTTATAAAAAAAAATATACCGAATATTCATAATAAAACAGGGGGAATGACGCATGAAACACTTATTAACGATGAGTGAACTTTCTGTGCAAGAAGTGTTAGACATCTTAGAAGAAGCACAAGCAATTGCAGATGGTAAAGAAACGAAAGCAATAGAGCAGACGTTTGTCGCAAACTTGTTCTTTGAGAATTCAACGCGAACGCGTTTCAGTTTCGAAGTAGCAGAGAAACGCTTAGGCTTAGATGTACTAAATTTCGCGGCAGAAAGTTCTAGTGTGCAAAAGGGAGAAACGTTATACGACACAGTGAAAACACTTCAATCGATTGGTACAAAAGCAGTTGTCATTCGCCATACGGAAGATCGTTACTTTGATGAGTTGGTTGGTAAGATAGACATTCCAGTGTTAAACGCTGGGGATGGATGTGGTAATCATCCAACACAATGTTTGCTAGATTTACTGACAATTAAACAAGAATTTGGTCTATTCGATGGATTGAAAGTAGCCATCGTCGGAGATATACGCCATAGCCGTGTAGCGAGATCGAATGCCGAAATGCTAACGAGGTTAGGAGCGACGGTGTACTTCGCTTGTCCAGAAAAATGGCAAGATGAGACAAACACATACGGGGCATACGTTCATATCGATGATGTAATCGATGATGTAGACGTGGTGATGTTACTTCGTGTACAACACGAGCGTCATGAAATGAAAGCCGGAGAGATGATGGATAGTTTCTTACACACATACGGTTTATCTGTAGAGCGTGAGGAACGAATGAAAGTCGCAAGTATTATTATGCACCCAGCACCATTTAATCGAGATGTAGAAATTGCGAGTGAACTAGTAGAATGTGAACGTTCACGAATCTTCAAGCAAATGGAGAATGGTGTGTATGTAAGAATGGCTGTCTTAAAACGAGCATTACCAAATGTGTTAGGAGGAATTGAAAATGAAGTACTTGCTTAAAAATGGTCGTATGTTAAACGAAGAAGGAACATTACAAGTAGTAGACGTATTAGTGGAAGAAGGAAAAATTGCTACCATTTCTCCATGCATAGAGGCAACAAATATCGAGGTAGTAGAATTAGACGGAAAATTAATTACACCAGGATTCATTGATGTGCATGTACACGTTCGTGAACCAGGTGGAGAACATAAAGAAACGATTGAAACGGGTGCAAAGGCAGCCGCACGAGGTGGGTTCACAACAATTTGTGCAATGCCAAATACACGACCGGTACCAGATACAGTCGAGCAAATGAATTGGTTAACAAATCGCATTAAGGAAACGGCAATCGTGAATGTACTTCCTTATGCATCTATTACAACTCGTCAAATCGGAGAAGAGTTAACAGACTTTGCTGGATTAAAAGAAGCGGGAGCATTCGCTTTCACAGATGACGGAGTAGGCGTGCAATCAGCAGATATGATGCTGCAAGCGATGACGAAAGCAGCAGAGCTTGGCGTGAGTGTTGTTGCTCACTGTGAAGAAAATACATTAATCCACAAAGGGTGTGTACATGAAGGCGAGTTCTCAAAGAAACATGGCCTGAACGGTATTCCTTCTGTATGTGAATCAGTACATATCGCGCGTGACGTGTTATTAGCAGAAGCAACAGGCTGTCATTATCATGTGTGCCATATTAGTACGAAAGGTTCGGTCCGTGTTGTACGTGATGCGAAGCGAGCTGGTATTAACGTAACAGCGGAAGTATCACCACACCATTTATTACTGAATGATGGCAATATTCCAGGCTTAGATACAAATTACAAGATGAATCCGCCATTACGTGGGAAAGAAGATCAAGAAGCATTAATTGAAGGGTTACTAGACGGAACAATCGATATGATTGCGACAGACCACGCTCCTCATACGGAGGACGAAAAGGCCCAAGGAATGCAGCGTGCACCGTTTGGTATCGTTGGATTAGAAACAGCATTCCCATTGTTATATAGCTACTTTGTAAAAAGAGAAGTCATAACATTAAAGCAATTAGTTGATTTCTTAACAATCAAACCTGCCGAAACTTTCGGAATTAATAAAGGATTTTTAGTAGAAGGAGCGGTAGCGGACCTTACAATCGTTGACTTAGAACATAGCCAAACGATTGATCCGACACACTTCGCTTCAAAAGGGAAAAATACACCATTCACTGGCTGGGAATGCCAAGGATGGCCAGTAATGACCATTGTAAATGGAAACATTGTGTATCAAAAGGAGAGTGTAAACGTATGAAAAGACAACTAATTTTAGAAGATGGAACAGTATTCGTAGGTAAAGCGTTCGGCGCTGATGTAGAAAAAAATGGTGAAGTTGTCTTCACGACTGCTATGACAGGATATCAAGAAATTTTATCAGACCCGTCATACTGCGGACAAATCGTTACACTAACGTATCCATTAATAGGAAACTATGGTATTAACCGTGATGACTTTGAAACAATTCGCCCAGCAATTCACGGCTTAATCGTTCGTGAGCTTTGCGAACATCCATCAAACTTCCGAAATGAACAAACGGTAGATGCATATTTAAAAGAAAAGAACATTCCAGGATTAGAAGGAATTGATACACGTAAGTTAACACGTATTATCCGTCAATACGGAACATTAAAAGGTCGACTATGCAGTATGGAAGCAAACATCGATGAAGTAGTGAATGAACTACGTATTACATCATTCTTCACAGATCACGTGAAGCGTGTATCAACGAGAGATGCATACCCAAGTCCAGGTCGTGGATACCGTGTTGTATTAGTAGACTTCGGAATGAAGCATGGTATTTTACGCGAATTAAACAAACGTGACTGTGACGTAATCGTTGTTCCTTATAACACAACAGCAGAAGAAATTTTACGCTTAAATCCAGATGGCATCATGTTAAGTAACGGCCCTGGAGATCCAAAAGATGTAGTAGAAGGAATTGAAATGATTAAAGGTGTACTAGGAAAAATTCCATTGTTCGGTATTTGCTTAGGTCATCAGTTATTCGGACTTGCAGGTGGTGGAAACACAAGTAAATTGAAATTCGGTCACCGCGGATCAAACCATCCAGTAAAAGACGTAAAAACAGGTAAAGTAGCAATCACATCACAAAACCACGGTTATGCGGTTGAGATGGATTCATTAGAAGGTACAGAGTTAGAAGTAACACACGTTGCGTTAAATGATGGAACGGTAGAAGGATTAAAACACAAAACATTACCAGCATTTACAGTTCAATACCATCCAGAAGCGTCAGCAGGACCAGAAGATGCAAACTACTTATTTGACGAGTTCTTACAAATGATCACAAACTTTAAGAAAGAAGGGGAAGAGTTATGCCAAAACGCGTAGACATTGAAACTATTTTAGTAATCGGATCGGGACCTATCATTATCGGGCAAGCAGCGGAGTTTGATTACTCGGGAACACAGGCATGCCAATCGTTACGAGAAGAAGGATACAAAGTAATTCTTGTTAACTCAAACCCTGCAACAATCATGACTGATACAGAAACAGCAGATAAAGTGTACATTGAGCCATTAACGTTAGAATTTGTAACACGCATTATTCGTAAAGAGCGTCCGGATGCGCTTTTACCGACGCTTGGAGGTCAAACAGGACTGAACTTAGCGGTTGAATTAGCAAAAAGCGGTGTATTAGAAGAGTGTGGTGTTGAAGTATTAGGAACGAAATTATCAGCAATCGAGCAAGCAGAAGACCGTGAGTTATTCCGTAACTTAATGCAAGAATTGAACGAGCCAATCCCAGAAAGTACAATCATCCACACACTGCAAGAAGCGAAAGACTTCGTAGTGGAAATTGGCTATCCAGTAATCGTTCGCCCAGCATTCACAATGGGTGGAACTGGTGGTGGTATTTGTTCAAATGATGAAGAGTTAGTAGAAATCGTATCAAATGGATTAAAGTTATCACCAGCAACACAATGTTTATTAGAAAAATCAATTGCAGGTTGCAAAGAGATTGAATACGAAGTAATGCGTGATGCAAATGACAACGCAATTGTAGTATGTAACATGGAAAACTTCGATCCAGTAGGTGTACATACAGGAGACTCCATCGTAGTGGCACCATCACAAACGTTAAGTGACCGTGAATACCAAATGTTACGTAACACATCATTAAAGATTATCCGTGCACTAGGTATTGAAGGTGGATGTAATGTACAGCTTGCATTAGATCCGCATAGCTTTAACTACTATGTAATTGAGGTTAACCCTCGTGTAAGTCGTTCATCTGCATTAGCATCGAAAGCGACTGGGTATCCAATTGCGAAGTTAGCGGCGAAAATTGCAGTGGGCTTAACGTTAGATGAAATTATTAACCCAGTAACGAAAACATCTTACGCATGTTTCGAGCCAGCACTTGACTACATCGTATCGAAAATCCCACGCTGGCCGTTTGATAAGTTTGAATCAGCGAACCGTAAGCTAGGAACACAGATGAAGGCAACTGGTGAAGTAATGGCAATAGGTCGTACGTTTGAACAATCGATTTTAAAAGCTGTTCGCTCATTAGAGCTTGGTGTATACCATCTTGAAATGGAGCACTTAAAAGGCATGGACCGTGACGAAATGAAGCGCCGTATTGAAAAAGCAGATGACGAGAGAATGTTCATCATCGCAGAGGCAATTCGTCAAGGGGTAACATTAGAAGACATTCATGCATGGTGTGAAGTAGATTACTTCTTCTTACACAAAATAGAGAACATCATTAAATATGAAGAGAAGCTTCGTAACAATGTAGGAGACGTAGTTGTTCTTCAAGAAGTGAAAGAATTAGGCTTCAGTGATGCATACATTGCAGCAGTTTGGGGAATGAAAGAAATTGACTTGTATAACAAGCGTAAAGAGTTAAGCATGATGCCAGTGTATAAAATGGTTGATACGTGTGCGGCGGAGTTTGAATCAGCAACACCATACTTCTACGGAACATACGAAGAAGAGAACGAATCAATTGTAACAGACCGTAAGAGTGTAGTAGTACTAGGATCTGGCCCAATTCGTATCGGTCAAGGTGTAGAGTTCGATTACGCAACAGTACACTCTGTATGGGCGATTAAAGAAGCTGGTTATGAAGCAGTTATTATTAACAACAACCCAGAGACAGTTTCAACAGACTTCTCTATTTCAGATAAATTATACTTTGAACCGCTAACAATTGAAGATGTGATGCACGTTATTGATCATGAGAAGCCAGAAGGGGTTATCGTTCAATTCGGTGGTCAAACAGCAATTAACTTAGCTGCAAAATTAGCAGAGCGTGGTGTGAAGATTTTAGGAACATCATTAGAAGCGTTAGACCGTGCAGAGAACCGTGATAAGTTTGAAGCAGCATTGCAAGAATTAAATATTCCACAACCAAAAGGGAAAACAGCGACGACAGTGGAAGAAGCAGTAGCAATTGCGACGGAAATCGGTTATCCAGTATTAGTAAGACCTTCTTATGTACTAGGTGGACGCGCGATGGAAATCGTGTATAAAGAGGAAGAGTTATTGCACTACATGCAAAATGCGGTAAATGTAAATCCAGAACATCCAGTATTAGTAGACCGCTACATGATTGGTAAAGAAATCGAAGTAGACGGTATTTCAGACGGAAAGAACGTCTATATCCCAGGTATTATGGAACATATCGAGCGTGCAGGAGTTCACTCTGGTGATAGTATCGCAGTATATCCACCGCAAAGCTTAACACAAGAAGTGAAAGATAAAATCATTGACTATACAATTCGCCTAGCAAGAGGATTAGAGATTGTTGGACTACTAAATATCCAATTCGTCGTCTTCGAAAATGAAGTATACGTAATTGAAGTTAACCCACGATCAAGCCGTACAGTACCGTTCTTAAGTAAAATCACGAACGTACCGATGGCAAACCTTGCAACGAAAGTAATCTTAGGTATCTCACTTGAAGAGTTAGGATATGGTACAGCATACCATCCAGAAGAAAATGAAGTATATGTAAAAGCACCGGTATTCTCGTTTGCGAAGTTACGTTCAGTAGACATTACATTAGGACCAGAAATGAAATCGACTGGTGAAGTAATGGGGAAAGATACGACCCTTGAGAAAGCATTATACAAAGGATTAGTAGCGTCAGGAATTAACATTCCGACTTACGGATCAGTAATTATTACAGTTGCAGATCATGATAAAGTAGAGGCAATTGATATTGCTCGCCGCTTCAATGACATTGGCTACAATATTTTAGCTACGAGTGGTACAGCGGAATTATTAAAGAAAGAGAATATTCCGGCGACAGTTGTTAATAAGATTGGTGATGGTGAGAACAACTTACTGGATATCATTCGCCAAGGAAAAGCACAGTTCGTTATTAACACGTTAACGAAAGGAAAACAACCAGCACGTGATGGTTTCCGCATTCGTCGTGAATCAGTAGAGAACGGTGTAGCGTGCTTAACCTCACTTGATACGACACGCGCAATCTTGCGTGTTATCGAGTCAATGACATTCTCAGCATACTCAATGAAAAAGGCAGAGAAACGTCAGGTGGTATATTCATGATCAAACAACAACATATGAAGCTAGTAAAGCAAGAAGAAATCGCACAAGATATTTTTGAACTTGTTCTTGAAGGTAGCTTAGTTGATGAGATGAACGAACCAGGGCAGTTCGTAAATATAAAAGTAGCAGAGGGCGATACGCCTCTGCTACGCCGCCCAATTAGTATTTGTCAGATTGATAGAGAGAAGAAGCAATTCACGATGTTATACCGTGCAGAAGGAAAAGGGACAACGATTCTATCAAAACGTCGTGTTGGTGAAAACGTAGATATTCTCGGTCCACTAGGAAATGGCTTCCCGGTGAGAGAAGCGCAAGTAGGTGATACAGCGTTACTTGTAGGTGGGGGAATTGGTGTACCACCACTATATGAACTATCAAAGCGCTTAGTAGCATCAGGTGTGAAAGTCATTCACGTATTAGGTTTCCAGACGAAGGACGTTGTGTTCTATGAAGAGAAATTTAACGAATTAGGGGACACATATATCGCAACAGTTGACGGCACACATGGAACGAAAGGTTTCGTGACAACTGTTATTGAAGAACAAGGTATTTCGTTTGATGTTTTATACTCGTGTGGTCCAACACCAATGCTTCGTGCCCTGGAGCGAAATTACGGTCACAAAAAAGTATACATTTCATTAGAAGAACGAATGGCTTGTGGTATTGGTGCATGTTTCGCATGTGTGTGTCATAAGCAAGATGACCCAAATGGTCATACATATAAAAAAGTATGTGTAGATGGACCAGTATTTAGAGCAGGGGAGGTTGTGCTATGAATCGATTAGCGGTTGAATTACCAGGGTTAAGTTTGAAAAATCCAATTATCCCTGCATCAGGTTGTTTCGGATTCGGCCGAGAATTCGCGAACTTGTATGACCTTAGCGTTCTAGGATCTATTATGATTAAAGCGACAACAGCAGAACCACGCTTTGGCAATCCGACACCTCGTGTTGCAGAAACGCCGGGTGGAATGTTAAATGCAATTGGACTTCAAAATCCAGGTTTAGAGAAAGTAATGGCAGAAGAGTTGCCTTGGTTAGAGCAATTTGATCTTCCGATTATCGCAAACGTGGCCGGTTCTCAAACAGAAGATTATGTACACGTTGCCCGGGAAATAGCAAAAGCGCCAAATGTACATGCATTAGAACTAAATATTTCATGCCCTAATGTAAAAACAGGTGGGATTGCGTTTGGGACGGTACCGGAAGTGGCAGCGGAGTTAACGAGACGTGTAAAAGAAGTATCGGAAGTACCTGTATACGTGAAGTTATCACCGAACGTAGCGAATATCGTGGAGATTGCGCAAGCAGTCGAACAAGCAGGGGCGGATGGCCTAACGATGATTAATACGTTACTTGGCATGCGGATTGATTTGAAGACGGGTAAGCCTATCTTGGCGAATGGTATGGGTGGATTATCAGGGCCAGCTATTAAGCCGGTTGCAATCCGTATGATTCATCAAGTAAGTCAAGTGGTGAACATCCCGATTATCGGAATGGGTGGAATTCAATCAGCAGAAGATGTTATTGAATACTTCTACGCAGGTGCAAGTGCAGTTGCAGTAGGAACCCAAAACTTCGTTGATCCATTTGTTTGTCCGAAAATCATTGAAGAGTTACCAGCATTATTAGATAAGTTAGGATTTGATCATATATCAGAGTGTCACGGAAGGAGCTGGAAAGAAGTATGTCTAACAACGTAATTATTGCCCTTGATTTCTCAAGTAAACAAGAAGTAGAAACATTTCTAGCAAACTTTGGTGAAGAGAAGCTTTATGTGAAAGTAGGTATGGAGCTTTTTTACAAAGAAGGAAATAGCATCATCACCTATTTAAAAGAAAAAGGACATCAAATTTTCTTAGACTTAAAGCTACATGACATCCCGAATACAGTAAAGAGCGCGATGCGTAACTTGGCACGATTAGATGTAGATATGGTAAATGTTCATGCTGCAGGTGGAAGTAAGATGATGCAAGCTGCATTAGAAGGTTTGCAAGAAGGTACACCAGAAGGAAAAGAGCGTCCATTATGTATCGCTGTCACACAATTAACAAGTACGACAGAAGAAGTAATGCAAAAAGAATTAATGATTCCACTTACGTTAAACGTAGCAGTTGTTCAATATGCAAAGTTAGCGAAAGAGAGTGGATTAGACGGAGTTGTATGTTCTGTCCATGAAGTAGCGCTATTACGCCAAACGTGCGGTGAAGAATTTGCGACAGTTACACCAGGTATCCGTTTAGCATCTGATTCTGTGGACGATCAAGCACGTGTAGCAACACCAGAAATTGCGAGAGAAAAAGGAAGCAGTTATATTGTTGTAGGTCGTTCTATTACGAAAGCTAGCAATCCATTACACACATACAAACTAGTAAAAGAACAAATGGAGGGACAAACTGTATGAAACAGCAAATAGCAGAACATTTATTAACGATTGGCGCAGTATTTTTAAAACCAAATGAGCCATTCACATGGTCATCAGGTATTAAGTCGCCAATTTATTGTGATAACCGTTTAACGTTGTCTTATCCAGAAGTTCGTAAAGATATTGCAACAGGATTAGCAAAGTTAGTTGAAGAGTATTATCCAGAAGTTGATGTCATTGCTGGTACAGCAACAGCAGGTATCCCACACGCTGCATGGGTAAGTGATGTGTTAAATGCTCCGATGTGCTACGTTCGTAGTAAGGCAAAAGAGCACGGCAAAGGAAACCAAATTGAAGGAAAAGTAGCGCCTGGTCAAAAAGTTGTGATCGTAGAAGATTTAATTTCAACAGGTGGAAGTGTGATTACATGTGTAGAAGCACTACGCCAAGCTGGTTGTGAAGTGTTAGGAGTTGTATCAATCTTTACATATGAATTAGAAGTTGGAAAAGAACGTATGAAAGAAGCGAATGTGAAGAACGTATCGTTGAGTGACTATACAGCTTTAACAGAAGTAGCAAGAGAAAAAGGAATCATCTCAGAAGAAGAGTTAATGAAATTAACAGGATGGCGTAGGAATCCACAAGATGAATCTTGGATGGTCATAAATAATTAAATGCAAAAGACACTCGGTATTCATACCGAGTGTCTTTTATGTTTAGTTAAATAAGGAGAAAACTCCTACAACATTTAAGAAAATAAGAAGAACTGCAATTGGAACAACAAATCGAATTAAGAAATACCAAGCATTAACCCAAATATGTCCGTGTTTTGTACCGATACTTAATTCTTCTTGTACGACCTGCTTAGATACTTTTAGTGGTGCGAACAAAGCAATAAGTAAAGCACCTAGAGGTAACATAATATTACTTGCTGCGAAATCAGCTAAATCAAAGACTGTTTTGCCAAATAAGACCGGTTCGCTTAAGAGACCGAATGATAGAGCTGATGGTATTCCAACAACGAACACACATAAACCAATAATTGCAGCTATCTTTGGACGCTTTTTCGTGTTGTTCTTTGAGAAACTAGATACGGTAATTTCTAACATAGAAATTGCCGATGTTAATGTTGCGAAGAAGAATGCAACTAGGAAAAATACGAAAAATACTTTTCCAAATGGGATATTCGCAAAAATATATGGTAATGCGATAAATAATAAATCAGGACCTTGTGCTGGTTGCATCCCCATCGCAAAGATTGCAGGGAAAATAGCTAATCCAGCTAGTAATGTAATGATAATTGTTAACGATACGATTGATGTTGTTGACTTTGTTAAACTTTCTTTCTTCGATAAATAAGAGCTATACGTAATCATAACAGATGCACCAACTGTTAAGGAGAATAGTGCCTGTCCCATGGCATCCAATAATGTTTGTGCTGTAACGGCTGAAAAATCAGGCTTTAATAGAAACTCAACCCCTTGCATTGCTCCTTCAAATGTAAGAGACCGAACGATTAATACAATAAATAAAACAAACAATAATGGCATCATATATTTATTAGCTAGTTCTAGTCCTTTTTGGACACCTAAGCTAACAATAAATATTGTACATAGTAAGAATAGGAACTGTGCACCGACTGCAATATAAGGATTTGAGATAGTAGCACCAAACATTGCGCCGAAATCATTATTATGCTCCCATAACTTTCCTGTTAAAGCATAAAATAAATAAATCATAATCCAGCCACCAACTACACTATAGAATGACAGCACGATTGATGCAGTGGCCATTCCTAGGCGGCCAATAAGTGACCAGAAAGAGTTAGGAGCAATTGCTTTATAGGCGCTAATTGCTTCTTTTTGTGTACTACGACCAATAATAAATTCGGCTAGTAATAAAGGTACACCAATTATTAATGTGAAAAGTAAGAACAAGATGAAGAATGCTCCGCCACCATTATTACCGGCCATATAAGGAAACTTCCAAATCGCGCCAAGCCCGATTGATGCGCCTGCAGCGGCAAGGATAAATCCTAATTTCGATGTCCATTGTTGATTTTTGTTCATGAATAATACCTCCTTTAAGGTTATCTAGTATAGAAAAATAATGATAGACGACAAAAAGCCCTCTATATGTTGATACACATATAGAGGGCGATATATACAAATACCGTGGTGCCACCTCAATTGGATAAATAATCCCACTCATCAGGTACGAGAATATATTTCTGATACCCTATCCTTTTAACGGCGGAACCCGTGCTGCCTACTATATATGTTCAGCTAGCCTCTCCTAAGTCCATTCGGTATAATGTGTCGTACTGGATTCCACCATCCCCAGCTCTCTGAAACGCAGCAATTATACGTACTCTTCTTATTCGACGATTTATGTTATGAAATGATTGAACCAAGTATAGTACAAGAGAAAAAATTTGTAAACATTTTTTTTACAGATAACATCATAATATTATATTGATATTAGGTAATTTGTCCCTTTTTTTGAGATTATAACTTTGTAATTCCCTAGAAAAATATGTATAATAATCTGTAAGAATACTTAGATAGTGAATCCATTTTATAGGGCGGTCATAATGGAGAAAAGTAATAGTTTTGAGATAGATAACCTACTAGATGAAGTGTTAAAAGAGAATATATATGGGGAAATGGGAGGGTTGCTTCTTAGTAAGGGGACGAAAGTTACAGAAAGGCAATTAGCTTTGTTGAAAAGGCATCGTTTAGAGGCACAGAGACGAGACAGAATCCCTATGCAACAATTTGAACAGCTTTTAAATGACGTACAATTAAATATGGACCATTTAAGGAATCTTATTGAGTCGGGAGAAGGTGACTTAGTAGAAGAGATAGATGGGACGATAGAAACATTTTCAGGGTTGTTAGAAGAGATGTTGCATACGCGTCATTTAGCAGAATTTATTGAACTACTTCAAGGATATGACCATTCTATTTATTGTCATTCTATTAATGTTGGCTTGCTTGCGGGGTTAATAGGAAAAATACTTGGATTCCCAGATAAAGTGAATCATATCTTAGGGCAGATGGGTTTCTTACATGATATTGGGAAACTACGTATTCAGGAATCAATTTTACATAAGCCAGCACGATTGTCTGATGATGAGTATGCGCATGTGAAAAAACATCCTATTTATGGATATCAACTTTTAAAGAGTAATAAAAAGATAAATAGATTTGTTTTATTAGGTGCTCTTTTACATCATGAACGATTAGATGGTACAGGCTATCCGTTTTCTTTGAAAAAAGAGCAAATCCCATTTTGTGTACAAATCCTTTCTGTTGCAGATACGTATGATGCGATGACAGCAAAGCGAACATACTCTAAAGGGAAATCTCCTTTATATGTAGCAGAAGAGTTAAGGAAAGAGGCGTTTGAAGGGAAATTAAATGCAGTTATTATTTTACCATTTATCGAATACATCATGCGTCAAATGTTGAACCAAGAAGTTCTCTTGAACAATGGGAAGTTTGGAAAAATCATTTATTATTTTGAAGGTCATCCAACGAAGCCCTTAATTTTAGTAGACAATGAATGCATTGATTTACGAAGTCGCAAAGATCTTTTTATTATATAGGGATAGATAGTTTGGAAGGGGAAGCGGAAGAGAATGAGTACAACATATAAAATAGTAAATGGTATATTACAGCACGATATTTATACAGAGGGCGGTGTATTGCTGTTAAGTAAGGGAACCAACATGCAAGAATCACATATGAATTTACTTGCAAGACACGCTGTAAAAACAGAACATATAACAGAATGTGAAGAAGAAGTTAATGATGTAAAATATAACGATGCTGTACAGCATATGAAGCAATTAATGGGAGAAGTCGCAGATGGGAATGTATCGAACTTAGAAGATGCAATTACACCATTCCATTCTTTATTAGAGGATATGTTGCAAGAACATAACTTATTGCATATGAGTCGAGCATTGCATACACAAGATGCGCTTACGTATGAACACTCTGTAAATGTTGGTTTCTTATCAGCTTTAATAGGAAAAATATTGAATGTACCAGATGCTTTAATAGGTAAATTAGGTGAGATGGGATTACTTCACGATATTGGGAAGTTGAAAATACAACAAGAGGTAGGATTAGAAGGTTCCTTTGAATTATCAGAAGAATCAGAAGACAAGAGGCATACTCAGTATGGATACGAGTTGTTGAAAGGAAGTCCGGGTATTCACTACTTAGTACCAGTTGCTGCACTTTTACATCATGAGGCTTGTGATGGGTCTGGTTACCCGCACGGATATACAGAAGAGAAGATACCATTCCCGGTTCAGATTGTAACGGTCGCAGATAAGTATGACCGACTATGTTCATCAGAAGTGGCTGGTGGAAAGGTTTCTCCATTAGATGCAGCAGAGCGAATTAAGAGAGATTCATTTGATGGAAAACTAAACCCGAAAATTGTGTTACCATTTGTCAATTATTTAAAACAACATTTCGTTCATCAGACTGTCACATTAAGTGATGGTCAAGTAGGAGAAATTATATACTTCTCAAATGATGAATTAACAAAACCACTTGTTCGTGTAGGTGATACGTTTATTGATTTGAAAAAGGAAACGAATTTAAGAATTATTGGATAAAAAATATCCAGTCCGAGCTGACGGACTGGATATTTTTTATTTTTTTGACAGCTGTAATACTAAATCGGCATTAGGCGTCACGTACATCGTTTGTTGGTGCGTATACGTCACAAATCCGGGCTTTGCTCCGCTTGGTTTTTTCACATGACGAACGGCTGTATAGTCGACTGGGACAGAACTAGAGTTGCGACTTTTACTGAAATAAGCAGCTAGATGTGCAGCCTCAAGTAATGTCTTGTCACTCGGCTCTTTTGTACGAATAACGACGTGGGAGCCTGGTATGTCTTTTGTGTGCAGCCAAATGTCGTCCCGGCTTGCAAGCTTGTTCGTTACGTATTCATTTTGTTTGTTATTCTTTCCGACTAAAATAGTTGTTCCATCTGTTGATGTGTATTCATCTAAAATCGGCTTCGTTTGTTTCTTCTGCTTTTTAACGATACGTGCTTTTATATACCCCTCTTCAGCTAATTCTTCACGAATTCCCTCAATATCTTTTGAAGAAGCGGCCTCCATTTGTTGAATTAAGCTATCGATATAGATCATTTCTTCTGCTGTTTTTTCTAATTGTTCATGAATATGAAGAATAGATTTCTTTGCTTTTTGGTACTTTTGGAAGTAGCTTTGTGCATTTTCAGCAGGTGATTTGAGCGGATTTAATGGGATGGTAATAGTTGCGCCATTCTCATCATAATAGTCAATTACTTCTACTTGTTTATCTCCGCGCTTCATCATATAAATATTTGCTGTTACTAATTCACCAAGGTGTTGATAACGATCGGCTTTTTCTGCATCAATGAGTGATTGTTGCAACTTCTTTTGCTTCTTTTTGTTTTTCGCCAGTTCATTTGCTAGGAATTTCTCTAGATCATTTGTTTGTTGTTTGACGCGATCTCGTTCAGCTTTACCGAAGAAGAAACGATCTAGTAGTTCGCTTAATGTAGCGAATGTCTTTCTTTCCCCTTGGATGTGAGAGAGAGGGAGCATATAGAAATACTCTTTATCATCGGTAATGATCATATTAGCGGTAATCTCGTTTATTTTTAACGGTGTAACAGCCGTAAAGAATGCTTTTGGTAATGTACGTTCGTTCACTAGTTTTGCCTCTGCGACAATTTCTTTTGCGAAAATTGGAGAAATACCTGCGAATGTTTGTACAAGTTGTTGCTCCATTTTTCCTGCAAGGAAATCGAGTGGCATGATGACATCTTCCTCTTTTTCTACTAGAAGCGGATTACGTTTGTTTTGTGCTGGTGGTGCAACGTACATGAACCCTGGTAACACGGTACGATGACGATTGACCGCGGGAGAGAGATGCTTCAAACTATCGAGGATTTTACCTTCTTCATCAAGTAAGAGAATGTTACTATGGCGACCCATAATTTCGATTAAGATACGCTTAGAAGATTCGTCACCAAGTTCATTTCTGCTACGAACTTTTAATTCAATAATGCGTTCTAACTCTAGTTGGCATATTTCCTCAATAATACCGCCTTCAAGATGTTTGCGTAATAACATACAAAACATTGGTGGTGTTGCAGGAGACTCATATGTGTGTTCCGTAAGATGAACTCGTGCGTAGCTTGGATGTGCGCATAGTAGGAGTTTGTGATTTTTTCCTTTTGCACGAATATGAAGGAGAATCTCATATTTAGATGGCTGATATATTTTTGAAATTCGTCCAGTTTCAATTGCTGTTGTGAGCTCAGTTGTCATTGCATGTGTAAATAATCCATCAAAGGACATAAAGACACTTCCTTTATCTATGTGAATTTCGTGAAACGGCTAGCAAATGGTGAAAGTGATAGTCGTTATCTCATTTCTTATTTTGTTAATTATAGCATTAATTAGGACGAGTCTGAATAGTATTTCAGTAGACAACGTTATCTAGATATGAGGTGAAGGAATGAACTGGTATGAATTAAGAGGTGACCAAGTAGAAGAACGGGTAAATACGAGTGTAGCGACTGGTTTGTCGGAAGGAGATGTGAAAGCAAGGCAAGCGAAGTTTGGGAAGAATGAATTGAAAGAAACGAACAAGCAGTCTGCTCTTGTGTTGTTCCTATCTCAATTCAAAGATTTCATGGTATTAGTGTTAATTGGAGCAACGATTATTTCTGGACTGCTAGGAGAGTACGTTGATGCCATTGCAATTGTTGCAATTGTTATTTTGAATGGTATCTTAGGATTTGTGCAAGAGACGAGGGCGGAGAAATCGTTGCAAGCATTGAAAGAATTTGCAGCACCACAAGTGACAGTGAGACGTAACGGTAACTGGATTAAAGTCGCTTCGAAAGACATTGTTGTAGGGGATGTTATTAAATTTTCCAGTGGAGATCGGATTGGAGCGGATATTCGTGTTATTCAAGCAACAAGTTTGTACATAGAAGAATCTGCACTCACAGGGGAATCTGTTCCGGTTCAAAAGAAAGAACAAGCGATAAATGGTTCGCATATTGGTTTAGGAGATCAAGAAAACATGGCCTTTATGGGTACGATGGTAACACGTGGCTCAGGGATGGGAATTGTTGTGGCAACTGGTATGAAGACTGCTATGGGGCAAATTGCAGATTTACTACAATCAGCTGAAGTAATGATTACGCCGCTTCAACGAAAATTAGAGCAACTCGGCAAAATTCTGATTGTGCTTGCTTTAGGGTTGACTGCATTAGTTGTCTTACTTGGTATTTATCAAGGTCATAATATGTACCATATGTTTTTAGCAGGAGTATCGCTTGCAGTGGCTGCAATTCCAGAAGGGTTACCAGCTATTGTGACAGTGGCACTATCTCTTGGTGTTCAGCGAATGATTAAAAAGCGAGCGATTGTACGAAAATTACAAGCAGTAGAGACATTAGGGTGTGCGTCCGTTATTTGTTCAGATAAAACAGGAACGATGACACAAAATAAAATGATGGTAACTCATGTTTGGTCAGCTGGCGAGTTATGGAATGTAAATGGGAAGGGATACGAGCCTGTTGGTGAATTTTTTAAGGGAGATAAAGTAATTAATCCAACGACTTCCCGTTCGTTGTATCAAATGTTAACATTCGGTTATTTATGTAATAACACAGAAATTATTAATCGAAAAAAAGAGTTCATATTAGACGGTGATCCAACGGAAGGAGCACTTGTCGTTGCGGCACGAAAAGCAGGAATTACGAGAGAGTCATTAGCTACTCAATATGAAGTAATTCATGAGTTCCCATTTGACTCAGCTAGAAAGATGATGAGTGTAATTGTGAAAGACCGTAATGGGAAGAAGTATGTTGTAACAAAAGGAGCACCTGATGTTATTTTGAATATTAGTAATGGTGTGCTGTGGAATGATCAGTTAAGAGTCATGACGAAAGAATACAAAGACCGTATTCAAGAAACGATTCACACGTTAGGTAGTAATGCGTTACGTACGATTGCAATTGCGTACAAACCACTCCCACAAACAGCTAGGTCAGTAACGGAGAAAGATGCAGAAAATCAATTGACGTTTGTCGGTATTCAAGGGATGATTGATCCGCCACGTCCTGAAGTCAAACAAGCTGTGCAAGAGTGTCGTGAAGCAGGGATTAAAACAGTGATGATTACAGGAGATCATAAAATTACGGCGACAGCCATTGCAAAGCAGTTAAGTATTTTGCCAGAAGGTGGACGTGTATTAGAAGGAAATGATTTAACTAATATGAGTGTTGAAGACTTAGAGGGAGTAGTGGATGACACGTATGTATTTGCTCGTGTATCGCCAGAACATAAGTTGAAAATTGTGAAGGCGTTTCAAAATAAGGGACATATCGTTGCGATGACAGGAGATGGAGTGAATGATGCCCCCGCTATTAAGAGTGCGGACATCGGTATTTCGATGGGGATTTCTGGAACGGATGTAGCGAAAGAAGCATCGGCACTGGTACTATTAGATGACAATTTTGCGACGATTAAAGCGGCGATTAAAGAAGGACGTAATATTTACGAAAATATTCGGAAGTTCATTCGTTACTTATTAGCATCGAATGTAGGAGAGATATTAGTAATGTTGTTTGCGCTGATGTTAACTCTCCCGTTACCACTCGTACCAATTCAAATTTTGTTAGTGAACTTAGTGACGGATGGATTACCGGCAATGGCGCTCGGGCTTGATTCTCCAGAAGGGGATGTAATGAAGCGTAAGCCGCGTAATCCAAAAGAAGGAATCTTTGCAAGAAGTCTTGGTTGGAAAATCATTAGTCGTGGATTTATGATTGGGATTGTCACGTTAATAGCGTTCGTTATTACCTATAATCAGAATCCAAATGATTTAACATATGCACAAACAGTTGCATTTGCGACGTTAGTATTCTCTCAATTAATTATCGTGTTCGATTGCCGTAGTGAGCGTTCTATTTTCCATCGTAATCCATTCCAAAATATCTATTTAGTAGGGGCGGTAATTATTTCAGCATGCGTCATGTTAGCAGTTATTTACTACCCACCACTTCAAGTAATCTTTAACACAGTGTCCATAAAAGCGAGAGATTGGTTGTTAATTAGTGGATTAGCAGCATTACCTACATTCCTATTAGTAGGTGCTCTTTTCTCAAAGAAAAAGGAAGAGCGTAATGCATGAGATAATAGAAAGAATGGAGCACGTTAGCGTTAAAATTGCTGACGTGCTTTTTTGTCGTATAAGGATACAGTGACGATGAAAAAATATAAATAATTAGATGGGAATATAATACAATTTATTTGACGTTAGACGAGTGTTGACAAAAGTCCGAATTGAAAATAAAGTAGTAAGTGCTACATATGAAACGCTTTACAAGAAGAATAGATGTATAGTGATTTTAGACATGACTACATCAGATATTCCGTTGTATGACGTCATATGTCAATATGTATAAAAGCCGTATAGTGAGGAAAAGAAATTTACTCGTAACATGGAAGGAGCCGTCGTAGTATGAGTCAACTATTTAGGCGTAAATCAGTAGAAGGACTTCTACAAAATAATGGGGAAAAGAAAAAAATAACGAAGACGTTAGGAGCAATGGATTTAACGTTAATGGGAATTGGAGCTGTTATCGGAACGGGTGTACTTGTATTAACAGGTCTTGTTGCAGCACGCGATGCTGGCCCGGCCGTTATTCTTTCTTTTATTTTAGCAGCGATTGTATGTGGATTTGCAGCACTTTGTTATGCTGAGTTTGCATCCACAATACCTGTATCAGGAAGTGCTTACGCCTATACGTATATAACAATTGGGGAGTTCGTTGCTCATTTAATGGGGTGGACATTGTTATCTGTGTACGTGTTAACAACTTCGGCAGTTGCGGGTGGTTGGTCTGCTTATTTAGGGGGGTTCCTTGAGGGATTCGGAATCTATCTCCCGGACAAGCTAATGAATATACCGAGTAATGGTGGGCTTATTAACTTGCCTGCTGTTGTCATTATTTTATTTATTACATGGTTACTTTCAAAAGGAACAAAAGAAAGTAAACGCGTTAATAATATGATGGTAGCGGTAAAAATTGGAGTTATTCTTTTATTCCTAGTTGTCGGAGTATTTTATGTGAAACCAGAGAATTGGACGCCATTTATGCCGTTTGGAGTGGAGGGTGTATTAGCTGGTGCATCAGCTGTATTCTTTGCGTTTTTAGGGTTTGATGCATTGTCGACATCGGCAGAAGAAGTGAAAAATCCACAACGCGACTTACCGATTGGGATTATTACTTCACTTGCGGTATGCACAGTTATTTATGTTGCTGTATGTTTAGTAATGACGGGAATGGTTTCGTACACAGAGTTGAATGTTCCGGAGGCGATGGCGTATGTACTACATGCTGTAGGTCATGATGCAATTGCTGGGATAGTTGCTGCTGGAGCAATCATTGGAATTATGGCCGTTATTTTTGCATATATTTATGCAACAACTCGTGTATTCTACTCAATGGCACGTGACGGATTACTTCCGAAAGCTTTTGCGTCTATTAATCCAAAAACAGAAGCGCCAACAATGACGACCTGGCTATCAGGGGTTATCGCAGCGTTTGTTGCTGGTTTTATCGATTTGAAAGACCTAGCAAATTTAGCGAATATTGGTGCATTATTAACGTTTGCGATGGTAGGCTTATCTGTCATTATTTTACGAAAATCGCATCCTTCTTTAAAGAGAGGCTTCCGTGTACCTCTCGTTCCGTTCTTACCAATTGTATCTATCGGAACGTGTGTGTTTTTAATGATTAATTTACCTAGCTCTACATGGTTATACTTTAGCATCTGGATATTACTAGGTGTGGTCGTATACTTTGGTTATTCAAAGAAACATAGTGTTCTTGTACCGAAAGTACAGGAAGAAGAGCGCAAACGAGCATAAGTAATTAAGAAAGGGTATAGTACAATGGTGTACTTTACCCTTTTTATGTTTTCTGTCTGGAACCTTTTTATATGTTTTGTATATCATGGAGAACAATGTGAAAATACACGTGTACAAAAGAATATGAAAGAGATATAATGAGTGAGTTAAAAAGTAACGGAAAAGGAGTTGATAGGAATGAATGGACAGAGTACGAGTGAACCTGATCCGAGTAGTAGGTATGAGAAGATCATGATTTTATGGACTATCTTCGTTCATCCTATCGACGGTAGGAATAAATGTAGGTCTTCTCTTTAAAGAAGAGGGGGTTACGTGATGTTGCAGTTTTACTTAACAGATAGGGACGGCAAATTACAACAAGTAGAAGAGATGACAAAGAATTGTTGGATTAATATGATTGCTCCAACAGAAGAAGAAATAAAAAAAGTATCCACACAATTACAAATTCCATTAGACTTTATCAAAGATGCGCTAGATAATGATGAGCGTTCTCGTATTGAGAAAGATGATGATAAATTATTAATTATTGTCGATTTTCCTATTGTCACATATGATGAATTTAAGACACCTTATTATGAAACGATGCCGATAGGGGTAATCATTACAAATGACTATTTCATTACGGTATGTTTAAAAGATACACCAATTCTTCATGAATTTATAAACGGTAGAGTAAGAAGTTTCTTTACTTTTAAGAAAACAAGGTTTGCCCTGCAAATTTTATATGTTATTTCGTCTTATTATTTACGTCACTTAAAGCAATTGAATCGCCAAACAGATGAAATTGAAAAAGAACTTCATCAATCAATGAAAAATAAGCAATTATATGCGTTGATGAGTATTGAAAAGAGCTTGGTCTATTTCATTACATCGTTGAAATCGAACAAGATTGTCATGGAGAAGATGATGCGTCAAAATATTTTGCGCATGTATGAAGATGATCAAGATTTATTAGAAGATGTTATTATTGAGAATAAACAGGCGATTGAGATGGCAGAAGTTCATAGTACAATCTTAAGTGGGATGATGGATGCATATGCGTCAATTATTTCAAATAACATGAATATTGTAATGAAATTCTTGACGTCATTTACAATTGTGTTAACATTCCCGACGATGGTATTTAGTTTCTACGGAATGAATGTAGAATTACCGTTTCAAGATATACCTTTTGCGTGGGTGATGACAGTATCGCTTGCATTTGTATTATCAAGCGTTACGGCTATTGTGTTTTGGAAGAAGAAATACTTCTAAAATGATGTGGTTAATACGTGCAAGAAATGTGTGAGTTACCGCTTGTTAAATGAAAAGTTTTCTTGTGGATTAACGTTTCACTTTGGATAGGAAGTATGTTATAATAAGGATTCGCTAAGGTAGTAGAGATAGCTCTATTACCTTTTCAATTTATTTAGCGACTATTTGATAATGCTAAGAAGATTGAGAAAAGACAGTGGATGTGATCAAATGATAGTAAGTATGACAGGATTTGGAAGATCGGAATTTGAAACAGAACAATATCAAATGATCGTTGAAGCAAAGACGGTCAATCATCGATTTTTAGAAATGAACATTCGAATGCCACGCCCGATGATGAGGCATGAAGACAAAGTACGAAAAATTGTGCAAGAGGTCCTTAATCGTGGTCGTGTTGAAATGAATATTACAATTGAGGGACAAGGACTACAGGAGACGACGCTACAAGTAAATTGGGAGTTAATGCGCCAATATATGGGTATGCTTGAGCAGACGAAAGAAATGTTCCATTTGAATGATTCGATTACTGCGAAAGATTTAATGCTGCTACCAGAAGTTACATCGTTAATTGATGTAGAGAAAGAGGATGAAACATTCGTGTTGAATCTCTTACGTGTTGTACGAGAGGCGGTAGAACAGCTAAAAGGAATGCGTGAAAAAGAAGGAGAGTCATTGGAGAGAGATTTGATACTTCGTTTATCGAATATTCAAGACTCTTTATTAGAAATCCATACGCATATCCCAAATGTTGTGAAGAATTATAAAGAACGCTTGTTGGCGAAGTTTCAAGAATTACAGCTAAGTGAATATGATGAACAACGAATTTTAACAGAAATTACGATTGTGGCAGATCGTTGTGATATTTCGGAAGAACTTGTTCGAATGGACAGTCATTTAGAACAGTTCCGTGAAACGCTTCAAGCGAATGAGCCGGTTGGAAGGAAGTTGGAGTTCATTGTTCAAGAAATGAATCGTGAAATAAATACGATTGGTTCAAAGGCAAATGATTTATATATTTCAAAACATGTAGTTGAAATGAAAAATAATCTTGAAAAAATTCGTGAGCAAGTGCAAAATATTGAATAGTGTGTTTACATATGAGTAGCATCTCATTTAGATTTTAAAGAGTGAAGGGTAGGTTTTTTGCTATATGAAGCGAGAAAAAGGCTTGTTGATTGTGCTTTCGGGGCCGTCAGGTGTAGGGAAAGGTACGGTACGTAAAGCATTATTTAGCCAAGAGGATATCGAATTACAATATTCAATTTCCATGACGACGAGACAACCTCGTGAAGGAGAAGTGGACGGCGTTGATTATTTCTTCCGTTCAAGAGAAAAATTCGAACAGTTAATTAAAGAAAATAGGTTGTTAGAATGGGCGGAGTTTGTAGGTAACTACTATGGTACGCCTGTTGATTACGTAAGAGAAACAATCGAATCTGGAAAAGACGTATTGTTAGAAATTGAAGTGCAAGGTGCAATGCAAGTGAAGGAAGTATTCCCAGAAGGAGTATTTATTTTCTTAGTACCGCCAAGTCTTTCAGAACTTCGTAGTCGTATTGTAGGAAGAGGTACGGAAACGGAAGATGTAATTCATAATCGCATGCAGATGGCAAAAGAAGAAATTGATTTAATGGATGCGTATGATTATGTAGTAGAAAATGATAAAGTAGAGTTTGCTTGTAATCGCATTAAAGCAATCGTTCAAAGTGAACATTGCCGACGTGACCGAGTAGCCAAATTATATAAAAGCTTGACGGAGGTTGAATAAGATGTTAAATCCATCAATTGATTCATTAATGGAGAAGTTAGATTCAAAATATACGTTAGTAACTGTATCAGCAAAACGTGCACGTCAAATGCAAGAAGATAAAACGGACACAGTTGTAGAAAAGCCAGTATCTCATAAATTTGTTGGAAAAGCGTTAGAAGAAATTAACGAAGGATTACTTCACTACCGTCGTCTGGATTCAGCGAACGATAATGAATAGAAAGAAACGACAACCTATTTTTGATAGGTTGTCCTTTTTTTAGAAGGGGAAAATTTCGACATTTAAAGTTTCGATTTTTTATGATTAGGACTAAAATAGATAGTAGGAATGGATTAGACCGAAGGGGGCAACAACGTGAACGGAAAGAAAGTATTACTTTGTGTAACTGGAGGAATTGCTGTTTTTAAAGCAGCTGCATTAACGAGTAAACTTGTGCAAAGCGGAGCTGACGTAAAAGTAATGATGAGCACGTCTGCAACAAAATTTGTTACACCGTTAACGTTCCAAGCTTTATCACGTAATCACGTATACATAGATACATTTGATGAAAAAGAGCCACAAGTTGTTTCACATATTGAATTAGCTGATTGGGCGGATGTTGTAATTATTGCACCAGCGACAGCGAATACAATTGGTAAATTAGCAAATGGTATTGCAGATGATATGATTACAACGACGCTACTTGCGACGAGAGCACCAATCTTTGTTGTAGCGGCAATGAATGTACATATGTATGAAAACAAAATCGTAGAAGAAAACATGAACAAGTTAAAGAGTTTTGGTTATCATTTTATTGAACCAAATGAAGGATTCTTAGCTTGTGGATATGTAGCAAAAGGCCGAATGGAAGAACCTGAAACCATCATACAAGTTGTTGCGAAGTTTTTTGCTAATGAAACGTTGTTAAAGGGTAAGGTAGTACTCGTAACAGCTGGACCGACGCGTGAAAGGCTTGACCCGGTTCGCTATATGACGAACTTCTCTAGCGGGAAGATGGGATATAGTGTAGCAGAAGAAGCGGCGAAACTAGGGGCGGACGTCATTCTTGTATCAGGGCCGACTGATTTGCCTAATCCAATTGGTGTGAAGACAATTCGCATTGAGTCCGCGCAAGAAATGCTAGATGAAGTAATGAAGCATTACGGAAAAGTAGATATTGTTGTAAAAACAGCAGCTGTTGCAGACTATCGTCCCAAAACGGTACATGCTCAGAAGATGAAAAAACAAGAAGGTAATGCGGTTCTTGAATTAGAACGAACAACTGATATTTTAAAAACATTAGGCGAGTATAAAGAAACCCAGTTCCTTGTCGGATTTGCGGCTGAAACAACAAATGTAGAAGAATATGCGAAGCGCAAGCTAGAGAAGAAGAACTTAAATATGATTGTGGCGAATAATGTAACAAAAGAAGGCGCTGGATTTGGGACAGATACAAATATTGTAACGATTTATAAGCGCACGGGTGAGATAGTAGATTTACCAAAAATGCAAAAGCGTGAAGTTGCATACGAATTATTACGCCAAATTGCGTATGAATTGGATGAGGGTGTATGAAAAATATTGCAAGCGTCATTGTAGATGTTACTACAAGGCAATTGGATCGCCCGTTTGATTACTTGATTCCACCAAAGTGGGAGGGCACAATTCAACCGGGGATGCGTGTTATCGTACCATTTGGTCCAAGGAAAATACAAGGTTTCGTCATTAATTTAAAGAATGAACATGAAGTGAAGTTAGACAAGTTAAAAGCAATTGAAGATGTATTAGATGTAACACCGGTATTGAACAAAGAGTTGCTTCAACTTGGTTATTGGCTGACAAAAAAGACATTATGCTTTACGATTTCTGCTTTTCAAGTGATGCTTCCTGCTGCGATTAAGGCGACGTATAATAAATATTTGCAATGTACAGAGGAAGATAAAGTGAATCTTCCTGATGAATGGCAGGCGTTATTTCTAAACCGTACAAAAGTAGATTGGAAAGAAGTTGAGCACCTACCTTTAACTACAGTTCAAAAACAAATCGAACGCGGTGTGCTAGAAGTTGTGTATGAAGTGAAAAGTAAGGGTGGAAAGAAGACAGAACGAGTAATCGGCCCCATTGTCTCATTAGAGCAATTAAAACAAGTATATGAGGAAACGAAAGCGCAAAAACAGCGTGATGTATTGGCAACTTTCATAGAAGATGCCTCTCCGATTCGAAAGAAAATGTTACTTTCTTCGCTCGGGATTACTGATGCGCCTGTGAAGAGTCTTGTGAAAAAAGGTGTGTTAAAAGAAGACGAAGTGGAAATATATCGTGATCCGTATGCAGAGCGTGATTTTGTTCCAACGAAGCCGTTTCCGTTAAAGGAAGAACAGCAAGTAGCGTTAGATAGTATTAAACAAAGTGTTCACCATAATCGCCATGACGTATTTCTTCTATATGGCGTGACTGGTAGTGGAAAGACAGAAGTATATATGCAAGCGATTGATGAGGTGCTTCAGCAAGGAAAAGAAGCCATTGTCCTAGTACCGGAAATTGCTCTTACTCCGCAAATGGTTGAGCGTTTTAAAGGGAGATTTGGTTCGAAAGTAGCTGTATTACATAGTGCTTTGTCTGTTGGTGAAAAGTATGATGAATGGCGCAAAATTCAGCGGAAAGAAGTAAGTGTCGTTGTAGGGGCGCGTTCAGCAATATTTGCGCCATTTGAAAATATCGGCATGATTATCATTGATGAAGAACATGAGAGTAGTTATAAGCAAGAAGATAATCCTCGTTATCATGCGCGTGATGTGGCAATTGAAAGAGGAATCTACCACCAATGTCCAGTTGTGTTAGGTAGTGCGACACCAACATTAGAGTCTTTCGCCCGCGCGAAAAAGGGTGTATATCACTTATTGACAATGACGAAAAGAACGAGTGAGCAAGGCTTGCCGACGGTTGAAATTGTTGATATGCGTGAACAGTTACGAGGTGGAAACCGCTCGATGTTTTCAAAAGAGTTACATGAGAAAATTGAAGATCGCCTACAAAAAGGACAACAAACAGTGCTTTTCTTAAATAGACGTGGACACTCTACATTCGTTATGTGTCGTGATTGTGGATACGTAATTGAATGTCCTCACTGTGATATTTCACTTACGTATCACCGTATGAATCAACGAGTAAAGTGCCATTATTGTAGCTATGAAGAGGCGTTGCCAAAGACATGTCCAAGTTGTGAAAGTGATTATATTCGTTTCTTTGGAACAGGGACACAGAAAGTCGAAGAGGAATTAGTGAAATTATTTCCGGCAGCACGTATTATTCGCATGGATGTGGATACAACGAGTAGAAAAGGAGCGCATGAGAAACTCCTTAAGACATTTGGGGACGGAAGAGCGGATATTTTACTCGGAACACAGATGATTGCAAAAGGATTAGATTTCCCAAATGTTACACTTGTAGGTGTTTTAACAGCAGATACGATGCTGCATTTACCTGATTTTAGAGCGGGTGAAAAGACGTATCAACTATTAACACAAGTAAGTGGACGAGCGGGACGGCATCATTTACCTGGAGAAGTAATTATCCAAACGTATACACCAGAGCACTATAGTATTTCTCTTGCGAAGATGCAGAAATATGAACAGTTCTTTGTAGAAGAGATGCAAACAAGGAGATCGCGTCAATATCCGCCGTACTACTACTTGACATTAATTACTGTTTCGCACCCCGAATTAATGAAAGTTGTGAATGTCGTGGAGAAGATTGTGGCGTACTTACGTAATAAATGTGCAAACGATACAATTATCCTTGGTCCTGTTGTGTCACCAATCCCAAGGATAAAGGATAGATATCGCTATCAATGCATGATAAAATACAAACGGGAACCAGAGCTAATTAACTGGTTACAATTTGTGCAAGAGCAATACGCACAAGAAATGACAAAAGACAATTTACAAATATCGATTGATTTTAACCCAACAATGATGATGTAAGAAATAAATTTGGAGGAACAACATTGGCTATCTTAGAAATTGTAAAACATCCTAGTGAAATATTAGAACAAGAATGTGAGCAAGTCGTTACATTCGATAAGAAATTAATTAAGTTATTAGATAACATGTATGACACAATGCTGCAAGCAGATGGCGTTGGTTTAGCGGCTCCTCAAATTGGAGTTGCAAAGCAAATTGCTGTTGTAGATGTTGACGATCGTCATGGACGTATCGATTTAATCAACCCTGTAATTTTAGAAAGTAAGGGAGAGCAAGTCGGACCAGAGGGATGTTTAAGTTTCCCTGGATTATTCGGGGAAGTAACGCGTGCGAATTACGTGAAAGTACGTGCCCAAAATCGTCGTGGCAAAGTATTTACATTAGAAGCGACAGGGTTCTTAGCTCGTGCGCTTCAGCACGAAATTGACCACTTACATGGCGTACTGTTTACAGAAAAAGTAACGCGTTATTACGAAGAGGGCGAAATAGAAGGGGAGGATAAAGAATGACAAAAATCGTATTTATGGGGACACCAGAGTTCTCTGTACTAGTATTACAACAACTTATTCAAGACGGCTATGACGTAGTTGGTGTTGTAACTCAACCAGACAGACCGGTAGGACGTAAGAAAGTATTAACGCCCCCACCTGTGAAAGTAGAAGCAGAAAAACATAACATTCCAGTTCTTCAACCGTTAAAAATTCGTGAACAAGAAGAGTTAAATAAAGTGTTGGCGTTAGAGCCAGATTTAATTGTGACAGCTGCATTTGGCCAAATATTACCGAAAGAGCTATTAGAGTCTCCTAAGTATGGGTGTATTAATGTACATGCATCTCTTCTTCCAGAATTACGAGGCGGTGCACCAATTCATTACTCAATTATTAGTGGAAATGAAAAAACTGGTGTGACAATTATGTATATGGTTGAGAAGCTTGATGCAGGAGATATGTTATCAGTGGTAGAGGTACCGATTGAAGAGAGAGATAACGTTGGAACACTTCATGACAAGTTAAGTGTTGCAGGTGCTAAGCTTCTTTCTGAAACAATTCCAGACTTATTAGCAGGACGTATCACGCCGGTGAAGCAAGATGAGAGCAAAGTAACATTTGCATGGAACATCAAGCGTGAAGAAGAGAAAATTGATTGGACAAAGCAAGGGGAAGAAATTTACAATCATATTCGCGGAATGCATCCGTGGCCAGTTGCATATACAACGTTAAATGGCGTTACGCTAAAAGTATGGTGGGGCGAGAAAATCCCTACTATGAAAGAAGGGAAACCTGGTGAAGTAATCGCAATCGAGAAGGACGGTATTGTCGTTGCGACAGGTAATGAAATAGCAATTAAAATTATAGATATCCAACCTGCTGGTAAGAAGCGCATGACTGGTGAGCAATATGTGAACGGAACAGGCGCAAGTGTACAAGTAGGAGCACAGTTAGGAGAATAGCATGGCAAAGAAGAAAGTAAGAGAGGTTGCTCTCGACATTTTGCTTCAAATTGAGAAGAATGGTGCATATAGTAACCTTTTATTAAATAGCAGTATTGAGAAGAACAACCTTGATCCAAAAGATGTAGGATTATTAACAGAAATCGTCTATGGAACAATCCAACGAAAAGATACGTTAGAATTTTTCTTAGCGCCTTTCGTCAAGAAACGTAATAAGTTAGCGCCTTGGGTAATGCCACTATTACGTATGTCATTATATCAAATCGTGTATTTAGATCGTATTCCAGAGCGAGCTGCAATCCATGAGGCGGTTGAAATTGCGAAAAAATGGGGCCATAAAGGTGTATCTGGCCTCGTGAATGGTGTCTTACGTTCCATTCAACGAGAGGGTTTACCATCCTTAGAGGAGATTCCAGATGCTATTGAACGCATCGCAATTTCAACGAGTCATCCGAAATGGTTAGTAGAAGAGTGGACAAAGCAATACGGTTTGGACGTAACGAAGCAAATGTGTGAAGTGAATTTATTGCCACCAGTTCCATCTGCGCGTATAAATACGATGATGTCGTCTGTTAATGAAATGATTGAGGAGTTAACAGATGCGGGCATGGAAGTAGAAAAAGGTGATTTAGCGGAAGATGCGATTGTATTTAAGAGTGGAAATATCGCGCATACAGAAGCGTTTAAGAAAGGTCGCTTATCCATTCAAGACGAAAGTTCGATGCTAGTAGCACGAGCTTTAGGTGTTGAAGAAGGAGACCGTATTTTAGATAGCTGTGCGGCACCAGGGGGAAAAACATCTCATATCGCTGAGTTATTAAAAGGTAGCGGACAAGTCGTGTCACTTGATTTACATCCGCACAAAGTGAAATTAATTCGCGAGCAAGCAAAACGTCTTCATCTTGAAAATGTAGAAGCGAAAGCATTAGATGCACGAAAAGTACGTGAAGAATTTGAAGAGGAAAGCTTCGACAAGATCTTAGTCGATGCTCCTTGTTCTGGATTCGGAGTTATTCGTCGTAAGCCAGATATTAAGCTAGGTAAAGAGAAGAAAGATATTCAAAATTTATCTCGTATTCAACGTGCCATTTTAGAAGAGATTGCACCTTTCGTAAAAAAAGGTGGCAAACTAGTTTATAGTACATGTACAATTGAATATGATGAAAATAAGGGAGTGATTACTTCCTTCTTAGAGAATCATCCAGAATTTGAGTGGGATATGACGTTGAAAGAGCGTCTACCTCGTCCAGTACAAGAATTAATTGAAGATGGACAAGTACAGATTTTACCTCATCAGTTTTTAACAGACGGGTTTTATATTGCTTGTTTAAGGAAGAAGGTGTAATACTGTGGAGACAACAATGAATCGACAGAAACAAAAAGATATGAAGGATAAGAAACCTTCTATTTATTCATTAGAATTAGCAGAATTAGAAGCGTGGTTAAAAGAAAATAAAGAACCAGCGTTTCGTGGAAAGCAAATTTTCGATTGGTTATATGTAAAACGTGTAGCAAGTTTTGAAGATATGACGAACTTAGGAAAAGAGTTACGTCAGAAGTTAGAAAACTACTTTGAGATTACAACGTTAAAGACGTTAGTAAAGCAGAAATCACTTGATGGCACGATTAAGTTCTTATTCGAGTTATATGATGGTTATTCGATCGAGACGGTATTAATGCGTCATGATTATGGAAACTCTGTTTGTGTAACAACACAAGTAGGTTGTCGTATTGGGTGTACGTTCTGTGCGTCAACATTAGGTGGATTAAAGCGTAACTTAGAACCGGGTGAAATCGTAGCACAAGTACTAGAAGTACAACGTGCAATTGATGAAGATGATGCTCGCGTAAGTTCGGTTGTAGTAATGGGTATCGGTGAACCGTTTGATAACTATGATGCATTAATGAGCTTCTTACGTATCATTAATCATGATAAAGGGTTACACATCGGTGCTCGTCATATTACAGTTTCAACAAGTGGTATTATTCCGAAAATTTATCAATTTGCAGATGAAGGTTTACAAATTAACTTTGCGCTTTCACTACATGCACCAAACTCAGAATTACGTTCGAAGTTAATGCCAATTAACCGTGCGTATAAGCTACCAGAGTTAATGGAATCAATTAGGTATTATAATGAGAAGACAGGGCGTCGTGTAACATTTGAATATGGCTTATTCGGTGGCGAAAACGACCAAGTCGAGCATGCGGAAGAATTAGCACAATTAATTAAGAGTATTAAAGGATTAAAGTGCCACGTTAACTTAATTCCAGTTAACTATGTTCCAGAGCGTAACTATGTAAGAACGCCAAAAGAACAAATTAAGGCATTTGAAGACACATTAAAGAAACATGGTATAAATGTTACAACTCGTAGGGAACAAGGACATGATATTGATGCTGCTTGCGGCCAGTTACGTGCAAAGGAGCGTAAAGAGGAGACGAGGTGAGAAGCGTGAGAACGTTTTTTATGACAAACCAGGGGAAGGTACGTCAGCACAACGAAGATTGTGCTGGCGTATTTGAAAATGAAGTAGGAAATATTCTTGGAATTGTAGCAGATGGAATGGGGGGACATCGCGCAGGCGATGTTGCAAGTTCTATGGCAGTGAAACATTTCGCTTCGGTGTGGAAGGATACAGAAGAATTTACAACTCCACAACAAGCAGAACAATGGATTAAAGAACAAGTTACAATTGCGAATCAACAAATGTATGAGTATGCATCTAATAATATGGAGTGCCAAGGTATGGGCACGACATTGGTTGTTGTAATTTGTACACATCATTTCATGACAATTGGTCACGTTGGTGATAGTCGTTGTTACATGCTATCGGGTGAATCGTTCACGCAGTTGACAGAAGATCATTCATTAGTAAATGAATTGGTACGAACAGGACAAATTTCAAAAGAAGATGCGGAAGTACATCCACGTAAAAATGTATTGATGCGTGCGTTAGGAACTGAAGAACGAGTGGCATTAGACATGAAGACGTTGGCGTGGGAAGTAGACGATACCGTTCTACTTTGTTCTGATGGATTATCGAATAAAGTATCTATGCAACAACTTAATGATACGTTACGAACAGATGAAACAATTGAACGAAAAGCAGAAACGCTTGTACAATTAGCGAATGATCTCGGTGGCGAAGATAATATCACGCTTGTGCTAATTGAGCATGTCATGCCTGTTCAGGAAAGAGGGTGACGATGGACGTGATGATTGGAAAGCGCCTAAATGACCGCTATAAAATTGTGAAAATGATTGGTGGCGGGGGAATGGCTAACGTTTACTTAGCCCGAGATATTATTTTGGAGAGAGATGTTGCAGTGAAAGTGTTGCGTCTTGACTTCGCTCACAATGAGGAGTTTATTAAGCGTTTTCGTAGAGAAGCGCATTCGGTAACCTCTCTTTCTCATTCAAATATCGTAAATATTTATGATATAGGGGAAGAAGAGGGGATTTACTATATTGTTATGGAGTACGTTGCTGGTTTGACACTAAAGCAGTACATACAACAAAAAGGGCATCTATCCGTTCAAGAATCGGTAGATATCATGGAACAATTAACATCTGCAATGGCTCATGCACATCATTGTGAGATTGTACATCGTGACATTAAGCCACAGAATATTTTAATAGCTCCTGATGGAACCGTAAAAGTAACGGATTTTGGGATTGCAATTGTAACGAGTGCTACAACAATTACTCATACCAATTCTGTATTGGGATCGGTGCACTATTTATCTCCTGAACAAGCAAGAGGTGGACTAGCAAATAAGAAATCCGATATTTATTCGTTAGGCATTGTGTTCTTTGAACTATTAACAGGAAGACCACCATTCTCTGGTGAATCAGCAGTTGCAATTGCCCTAAAACATTTGCAGAATGAAACACCTTCATTAAAGAGATGGAATGACTCCGTGCCGCAAAGTATCGAAAATATCGTCTTAAAGGCGACAGCAAAGGATCCGTTTTATCGATACAACTCAATTGATAATATGAAAGAAGATATCATGACGGCACTTCAACCAGAAAGAATGAACGAGCCGAAATTCTTTGTTCCAGAAGATGTAGATGCAACGAAAGTAATGCCGGTTATTAAAGATGACATGTTTGATACACATGTGGACGAAACGATTGTTCATCATACAGGTGAAAAGCCAGTTGTTTCCGAAAAAGCCCCCGTTACGGATAAAAAGGAAGGAAAGAAAGGTAAGTTTAAATTGCCTGCTGGATGGAAGAAAAAATATTCAAAAATTATCATTTCATTAACAGCTTTTATTATCATTTCGGCGATTTTGATGTTTACGATCTTCCCGAAATTTATGTTCCCAGGTGAAATAAAGGTGCCTGACGTAACAGGAATGGATTATGATAAAGCGGTAGCAGAATTATCTAGTAAAGGCTTTGTATTAAATGAGCCAAAACAAATTCACGATGAAGAAGTAGAAGAAGGCAAAGCTATCAAAACAGACCCTATTGCTGGTGCCAATGTAAAAGAGAAATCGTCTATTACAATTTATAAATCGTTAGGAAAGAAAAAAGGCGAGATGAATAATTACGTTGGTCAACAATATACAGATATTAAAGATACATTGGAGTCGAAGTATAAAAGTGTAGATGTGACAGAAAAAGAAAGCGACAAACCAGCTGGTGAAATTTTAAGTCAGTCTCCAACCTCTGGAAAAGAAATTGTTGATACAGACACTGAGTTGAAGCTTGTTATCAGTAAAGGTCCACCGAAAGTGAAGATGCCTAATGTATCTGGTTGGACATTAAGTAATTTAAATGGGTACGCAAAAGATAATAAGTTAAAGGTAGAAGCAAAAGAAGAATATTCGGAAACGGTCGAGAAGGGAGTAATTATTTCTCAATCTCCTGCTCCGAATGCACAATTGGGTCCTGGAGAAACAATTAAGGTTGTTGTATCGTTAGGTAAGAAAGAAACACCACCTAAAAAGATAACAAGAACGGTTGAGGTTAAATATGAGCCATCAGAGCCAGATAAACCACAAACAATCGAAGTATATATTGATGATTTAAATAACGACATGAAAGAACCTGTGAAGAAAGAATCGATAACATCAACGAGTACAGTTACGATTCCAATTACGATTCCTTATGGAAAAGAAGCAAAGTTCAAAGTTGTTCGAGATGGAAAAGTATATGCAGAAGAAACGATTCCATACTCGGCTGAGTAAGAACGCATTGGAGTGTGAATATATGCCAGAAGGCAAAATTATTAAAGCATTGAGTGGATTCTATTATGTTGCCAATGGTGATGAGGTTATTCAATGTAGAGGTAGAGGAGTATTTCGTAAGAATAAGATTACTCCATTAGTTGGGGATCATGTAGTATTCCAGGCCGAGAATAAAGACGAAGGTTATGTATTAGAAGTGAAAGAACGCAAAAATGAGTTAGTGAGACCACCTATTGCAAATGTAGATCAAGCAATTCTTGTGTTTTCGGCGGTGCAACCAGGTTTCAGCACTCATTTACTTGATCGTTTTTTAACGTTAATTGAACATAACCATATTCGTCCTATCATTTGTATTAGTAAAATAGATTTGCTAGATGAAGAGGAAGAAGCGGAAATTGCCAAGTATGTAGAATACTATCAAAGTATTGGATATGATGTGTTGTTAACGTCGGCCAATGAAGAAGAGAGTGTGCAAAAAGTAATCCCGTATTTAGAAAATCAAATTACTGTATTTGCAGGGCAATCAGGGGTAGGGAAGTCTTCGTTATTAAATGCTCTTCGTCCAGAATTAGAGTTAAAAACAAATGATATTTCATCCCATTTAGGTCGTGGGAAACATACGACAAGACACGTGGAACTGATTGAAATAGGGAATGGTCTTGTTGCCGATACGCCAGGCTTTAGTTCGCTTGATTTCATCGGTATTGAGGCAGAAGACTTATCATTTTGCTTCCCTGAAATAAGAGAGTATAGTGTAAATTGTAAGTTCAGGGGATGTCTTCATGTTGCTGAACCCAAATGTGCAGTGAAAGAAGCAGTAGAGAGTGGAGAAATAAAGAAATATCGATACGACCACTACTTAACTTTCTTAGAAGAGATTAAAGATAGAAAGCCGAGGTATTAATCATGATTAAAATCGCACCATCTATTTTATCAGCAGACTTTGCAAAATTAGGGGAAGAAATTAAAGATGTAGAACGTGGAGGAGCAGATTATATTCACGTTGACGTAATGGATGGACATTTCGTACCGAACATTACAATTGGACCGCTAATTGTGGATGCAATTCGCCCGGTTACAAAGTTACCATTAGATGTACATTTAATGATTGAAAATCCAGATCGTTATATTCCAGAATTTGTGACGGCTGGAGCTGATATTATTACTGTACATGTGGAAGCTTGTCCGCATTTACATCGTACAATTCAGTTAATTAAATCATTAGGTGTAAAAGCGGGAGTTGTATTAAACCCTGCAACACCAGTAAGTGCGATTGAACATGTATTAGAAGATATCGATATGGTATTACTAATGACAGTTAACCCAGGATTTGGAGGACAGAAGTTCATTCATTCTGTTTTACCGAAAATTACGCAAGTGGCAACGATGGTTCGTGAGCGTAACTTGGATGTTGAAATTGAAGTAGACGGCGGTGTGAATGAAGAAACAGCTCGTCTATGTGTAGAAGCTGGAGCGAACGTATTAGTAGCTGGCTCTGCTGTATATAACAAAGAAGACCGTGCAGAAGCAATTTCTTCAATTCGCGGTTAATGAAAAAGACAACAGCCTTGTATTTGGTTGTTGTCTTTTTAATACATATTATATAAAGGGTGAGAAGAGTGCATATTCATATTGTTGCAGGTGGACCGAAGGAATATCTTCCTTCCCTACAAGATTTTCAAGAAGAGAATGTTATATGGGTTGGAGCGGATAGGGGCGTCTATTACTTATTAGAGCAAGGGATTGTCCCACATGAAGCATTTGGGGACTTTGATTCTGTTACAGAGGAAGAACTGTCTTTCATTCAAGAGAAGATTACACACGTTCATATTTTTCCAAGCCAAAAGGATGAAACGGATTTGGAGATAGCAATCTCATGGGCGTTGGAGCAACAGCCAACGAATATTAAATTATTTGGAGTGACGGGCGGGAGGTTTGATCATACGTTAGCGAATATGCAGTTGTTAGTAAAAGGGATAGAACAGAAGGTTTTAATGGAGATTCTTGATCGGCAGAACAGGATATGTATGAAAGAAGCGGGAGAATATAGTGTGCAAAAAGAAGAAGAGTACCCGTACCTTTCGTTTGTACCATTTACAAAAGAAGTAACAGGTATATTTCTGCGTGGGTTTAAATATAGTCTTACTAATGCTTCCATTCAGTGGGGTTCTACGTTATGTATTAGCAATGAATTAGTTGAGGATACAGGTACTTATTCGTTTCTAAGTGGCATAGTAATAATGGTAAGAAGCAAAGATTAGGTGAGTTTCATAAGAAGTAACGTGTAGCAATGTATGCAGCATGTGCTATTTCTGATGCATTTCTTAATGTAAAGAATAGTGAGATTCGGTATAGTTCATACACAAACTTATTAAAATATAAGGGGGTGAAACCCGTTTCCAAGTAAAAGACGTCGTTGGATCTAGTGTAGGGAAGACGACTCCTTATACGTATGAATAAGGTTTTGGTAATGGGAGTACGTATGAAATTTTATACGATTAAGTTACCGAAAATACTAGGTGGAATAGTAAGAGCCATGTTAAATACATTCAAAAAAAAGTAAAGCACCAAGAGCATTGGTGCTTTTCTCTATGAAGAGAATAAAAAATGGAATGGATGCCCCATTAAAGGGATATCCATTCCATTTTCAACGATTATACACGTTCAACTTTGCCAGACTTTAACGCTCTAGCAGAAACATAAACCTTTTTAGGTTTACCGTTCACTAAAATACGAACTTTTTGAAGGTTAGCACCCCAAGTACGTTTGTTAGCGTTCATTGCATGAGAACGAGAGTTACCAGAACGAGAACGTTTACCAGTTATAACACATACGCGAGCCATCTATATTTCCCTCCTTACATACTTTACATACTTGATTTTTTTATTGTTTTTGTTCATAAGATATGCTTAGAAACACTAATATACTTTAACATAAGAATTTCGAGAATGCAATACAATCGCAAAAACATTTCAAGAAAAAAACCTTGACACATGACTTAGGACTACATATATAATTACAAAGGAAACTATGTTAAAATGGTAGAATGGGGAATGAATCCGTTAATTTGTTTTCTTGACGTGGCATTTTATTTTGAAAAAGTATATTATAGTATATAGGTTATTGCTGCGGGAAATGTATGAATGATAGTAACATGTAGCAAACTGAACTAATTCAATTGGATCCTTTATATTAAATAATAAAATAAAAGGGGGAACTGAATATGACAATTGAAATGAAAACAAAGTATGGCAATATCGATATTAGCAATGAAGTAGTTGCAACAATTGCTGGAGGTGCAGCGGTTGATTGCTACGGTATTGTAGGAATGGCCTCTAAAAATCAAATTAAAGACGGGTTAACAGAAATTTTGCGAAAAGAAAATTTCACACGCGGAGTCGTTGTTCGTCAAGAGAATGATGTGGTACATATTGATATGTACATTATTGTGAGCTACGGAACGAAAATTTCAGAGGTAGCAACAAACGTACAAAACACAGTGAAATACACGCTTGATAAAACAGTAGGGTTATCGGTAGATTCAGTAAATATTTATGTTCAAGGGGTTAAAGTAATTAACTAATCCTTGGTTGCATTAAGGAGGAAAATTTGTGTCAATTCAACAAATAGATGGAAAACGTTTTGCTCAAATGGTTATTCAGGGGGCAGCAAACTTAAGTAAAAACGTAAAATTGGTAGATGCCTTAAACGTTTTTCCAGTGCCTGACGGTGATACAGGGACAAACATGAACTTATCTATTACATCTGGTGCGAAAGAAGTGCGAAATAACGTATCTGAACATATTGGAAAAGTTGGACAAAGTTTCGCTAAAGGTTTATTAATGGGCGCACGCGGTAACTCAGGTGTTATTTTATCTCAATTATTCCGAGGTTTCTCGAAATCAATTGAATCAAAAGAAACAATTACAACAGCAGAATTTGCTGCAGCACTTGAGGCTGGTGTAGATACAGCTTATAAGGCAGTTATGAAGCCGATTGAAGGGACAATCTTAACAGTAGCGAGAGAAACGGCGAAGAAGTCAGTAGGTATCGCGAAGAAGCAAAAAGAATTCATCCCATTCATGGAAGAAGTATTAAAAGAAGCTAACGCGTCACTAGACCGTACACCAGACTTATTACCAGTATTAAAAGAAGTTGGTGTAGTTGATAGTGGTGGTAAAGGTTTAGTATGTGTATATGAAGGTTTCCTTGCTGAATTAAAAGGCGAGAAAATTGCAGACGTAGCAGCGGCTGCGCCAATGAAAGAAATGGTGAAGAAAGAGCACCATAGAAACGCACAAAGTCATATGAGTACAGCAGATATCGAATTCGGCTACTGCACAGAATTCATGGTGAAATTCGAAGCAGATAAATTAGCGGGGAATCCTTTCTCGGAAGAGCAGTTCCGTAATGACCTTAGCGCATATGGGGATTCGTTATTAGTTGTTGCTGATGAAGAAATCGTGAAAGTACACATTCATGCCGAGCATCCAGGTGACGTGTTAACGCATGGTCAGCGTTACGGAAGCTTAATTAACATGAAGATTGAAAATATGCGTGAACAACATAGCAACTTATTATTTGAAGAAGATGCATACGAGGCTCCAGTAGCTCCAGTAGCACCAATTTCAAAAGAGCAGCAAGAATACGGTATCATCACAGTAGCAATGGGTTCTGGTATTACAGATATGTTTAAGAGTATCGGTGCTTCAGTTGTTATTGAAGGTGGTCAAACGATGAATCCAAGTACAGAGGACATCGTGAAAGCAATGGAAGAAGCGAATGCGAAGAAGTTCATTATTTTACCTAACAATGGTAATATCGTAATGGCTGCGAAGCAAGCTGCTTCAGTTGTAGGAGAAAATGTAATTGTTGTTGAATCAAAGACAGTTCCTCAAGGGATGGCTGCATTGTTAGCATTCAATCCAACAGCTGATTTAGAAAGTAATGGAGCAATGATGAAAGAAGCATTGAGCCAAGTGAAGACAGGTCAAATTACGTATGCGGTTCGCGATACGCAAATTGATGGTGTTGAAATTACGAAAGATGACTTCATGGGTATTGCGGAAGGTAAGATTGTTGCAACTGCAACAGAAAAGCTAGAAGCTGCGAAGAAGTTATTAGAGCAAATGGTAACAGAAGATGATGAAATCTTAACAATCATCCAAGGGGAAGATGTGGAAGATGTAGAGGTAGAATCATTAGTAACATTTGTAGAAGAAACATTTGAAGATGTGGAAGTAGAAATTCATAAAGGGAACCAACCTTTATACTCATATATCTTCTCTATAGAATAAAATGAATAGAAGGGATTCTTCCCTTCTATTTCCTTTATATACGGATAAAAAGGGGGATGCTGGGATGAAGTTTAAAAGTGTGTTTGATATTATCGGTCCAATTATGATTGGTCCTTCTAGTTCGCATACTGCGGGTGCAGCAAGGATAGGACGTGTCGCACGAACGTTGTTTGGTAGAATGCCAAAAACAGTGCAAGTATCACTTTATGGTTCATTTGCTAAGACATACAAAGGTCATGGTACGGACGTAGCAATTATCGGTGGGATTTTAGATTTTGATACAAACGATACACGTATTCCATCTTCTTTACAGTTAGCGAAAGAATTAGGGATTGATATTGTATTCATTGAAGAGGAAGCGCTTTCTGAACATCCGAATACAGCAAAAATTGTTCTGTCTGATGAACAGGACAAGATGGAGTTAGTGGGAATCTCTATTGGTGGCGGTAAAATTGAAATTACAGAATTAAACGGATTCCAGTTGAAACTATCGGGGATAGACCCTGCTATTTTAGTTGTCCATAATGACCGTTACGGTGTAATTGCACATGTAACACAAGTATTGACGAAATATAAGATTAATATTAGTCATATGGAAGTGTCTCGCAAGGAAAAAGGAAAACTAGCGCTAATGATTATTGAAGTGGATCAAGCGTTTGAAGCGAGTGTTCTACAGGAGGTAGAACAATTAGAGCACGTAATACAAGTTGTACAGATGGTGGAGTAATGGAATATTCTATCTTATTAGCAGGTACAATAAAGTGGAAATAACATATTGTTCTAGTACCTCATCTTATACTAGAATAAGGGGATAAGGTGCAACAAGATGTTAGTAGTGTATCTAATGTATACAATGCTTTGTGGAAGGAGGAAGACTGTTCCGCTAACAAATAAGTGGTTTGCAAAATAAGCAATCATGTGGCGATAGCAGTTTGGCGACAACGGGATGATGTTGTCGTTACATAGAAACGTGAATGAACAAATGCAATTACCGATTACGGATGTAAAGGGAATCGGCGAAGAGACGGCCAGTCTATTACACGATATGGGAATTTACAACGTAATGAATTTGTTGGAGTACTTCCCATATCGATATGAAGATTATGAGATGAAGCCTCTCACAGAAGTGAAACATGAAGAACGTGTAACGGTAGAGGGGCAAGTACATAGTATGCCTGTTGTACAGTTCTTTGGGAAGAAGAAGTCGAAGTTAACGTGTAGAGTGTTAGTAGATAAGTACTTAATTACGGTGACATGTTTCAATCGACCGTATTTGAAAACGAAATTAACATTAGGTGAAACGGTGGTTGTGACAGGAAAATGGGATCAGCACCGTCAAATGATTACAGCATCCGAATTAACCATCGGTCCTTACAAGACACAAAAAGATATTGAACCTATTTACTCGGTAAAGGGAAAGATGACTGTAAAAGGGATGCGTAGGTTTATTGGTCTTGCATTGCAACAACACGGTGGACGTATTGAAGAGTTTCTACCAGTTGCTTTTTTAAGTCAATATAAGTTATTATCCCGGTCAGAAGCGATTTATTATATCCATAATCCGAAAAGTCAAGCTCATTTGAAACAGGCACGTCGACGTCTTGTATATGAAGAGTTTTTATTATTCCAATTGAAGATGCAAGCACTTAGGAAAGTGCAGCGAGAGAGTGCGATAGGTATAGCGAAGACGATAGATGAAGACCTATTGCGAGCTTTTGTTCAAGCCTTGCCTTTCCCTCTAACAGGGGCACAGTCTCGTGTTGTATCTGAAATGATGAAAGATTTAACATCGCCGTATCGAATGAATCGATTATTACAGGGGGATGTTGGGTCAGGTAAGACAGTCGTGGCGGCAATTGGATTGTATGCGAGTGTTCTAGCGGGTTATCAAGGTGCACTGATGGTTCCAACGGAAATTCTAGCAGAGCAACATTTTGAATCGTTAGTCTCCCTTTTTGAGCCATTTAATGTAAAGGTAGAGTTGTTAACCAGTTCTGTTAAAGGAGCAAGACGTCGGGATATATTAGCTCGTCTTCAAGATGGTGAGGTCAATATTTTAGTTGGTACGCATGCTTTAATCCAAGATGAAGTAAACTTTAAACGACTAGGTTTTGTTATTACAGATGAACAACATCGGTTTGGGGTAGCGCAGCGTCGTGTGCTGCGTGAAAAAGGCGAACATGCAGATGTGTTGTTTATGACTGCTACACCTATTCCACGTACGTTAGCCATTACTGCTTTCGGTGAAATGGATGTGTCGATTATTGATGAAATGCCAGCTGGAAGGAAGAAAATCGAGACGTATTGGGCGAAAGAAACCATGCTTGAGCGTGTGCTTGATTTTGTAGAGAAGGAATTAGCAAAGGGTAGGCAAGCGTATGTTATTTGTCCACTAATTGAGGAATCAGAGAAATTAGATGTACAAAATGCGATCGATGTTCATTCGATGTTAACGTTCCATTTTCAAAATAAATATAATGTCGGTTTAATGCATGGACGTTTATCGGCGGCTGAAAAAGAAGAAGTGATGAAAGAATTCAGTCGTAATGAGGTGCAGTTACTTGTATCAACGACTGTTGTAGAAGTAGGAGTGAACGTACCAAACGCAACAATGATGGTTATTTATGATGCTGAGCGTTTCGGATTATCACAACTTCATCAGTTAAGAGGTCGTGTTGGACGAGGGAGTGAACAGTCGTATTGTATTTTATTAGCTGATCCTAAGTCTGAAGTCGGTAAGGAACGTATGCGTATTATGACAGAAACGAATGATGGTTTCGTTCTGTCAGAGAAAGATTTAGAATTGCGTGGTCCAGGTGATTTCTTTGGTAGTAAGCAAAGTGGGCTACCTGTATTTAAAATTGCTGACATGGTCCATGATTACCGTGCGTTGGAGACAGCGAGAGCAGATGCGGCGCGTCTAGTGGACGAAGATGCGTTTTGGAAAGAAGAGGAATATAAGGTACTAAGGGAGTACTTGCACGCGAGTGGTGTGTTTCAAGGTGAAAAATTAGATTAAAATAAGTGCTTGCGCTTTTTTATATTTGATTATATACTACTGTTAGTACCTAGTCATAATTAATGTAGACGAGGTAGCAAAAATGCGAAGAAATAAGAAAGAAAGACAGCAGTTATTGAAAGAAACGATTGAACAAAATCCGTTTATTACAGATGAAGAACTAGCGGAGCAATTCCAAGTGAGTATTCAGACAATCCGTTTAGATCGTTTAGAATTATCTATTCCGGAATTACGTGAACGTATTAAAAACGTAGCGACACAACAATTAGAAGATGTGAAGTCTTTAGAAATAGAAGATGTAATAGGAGAAATTGTTGATTTAGAGTTAGATAACAGTGCTATTTCTCTTTTTGAAGTGAAGAGAGAGCATGTCTTTAGTCGAAATCATATTGCAAGGGGACACCATTTGTTCGCGCAAGCAAATTCCTTAGCTGTGGCGGTTATTAATGACCAATTAGCGTTAACTGCTTCTTCTACTGTTCGCTTCAAACGTCTTGTGAAAGAGAATGAGAGAGTTGTAGCGAAAGCGAAAGTCTTGGAAGTAGAGAACGAAAAGGGAAGAACGGTCGTAGAAGTAAATAGCTTTGTTGGAACAGAGTTAGTTTTCACAGGAACATTCCATATGTACCGTTCAAATAAACAACATGGCAAGGAAGGTAACGAATAATGAGATTAGCAATTGATGCAATGGGTGGAGATAATGCTCCAAAAGAAGTCGTACTAGGAGTAATGGAAGCTGTGAAACAACTTCCAGATGTAGAATTTACACTTGTAGGAGATGAAGCCAAGATTCGCGAACATTTAACGTCAGAAGAACGTATCCATATTCTACATACAGACGAAGTAATTGAAGCAGATGAGGAGCCTGTACGTGCTGTAAGACGCAAGAAGAATTCTTCGATGGTCTTAATGGCACAAGAAGTGAAAGAGGGACGAGCAGCTGCTTGTATCTCAGCTGGTAATACAGGAGCGTTAATGGCAGCTGGATTATTCGTTGTTGGACGTATTAAAGGAATTGAGCGTCCGGCGTTATCACCAACTTTACCGACAGTGGATGGGCAAGGGTTTGTCATGTTAGATGTAGGTGCGAATGTAGATGCGAAACCAGAGCACTTGTACCAATATGCAGTAATGGGATCTATCTATGCAGAGAAGGTACGAGCGATTCCAAATCCACGTGTAGGCTTACTGAACGTCGGTACAGAAGATAAAAAAGGAAACGACTTAGCGAAACAAGCTTTCGCATTATTACAAAATTCAAATTTAAACTTTGTAGGGAATGTTGAAGCACGAGATTTAATGAGCGGTGTGGCGGATGTCGTTGTAACAGATGGATTTACAGGGAATGTTGCACTTAAATCGATGGAGGGTACGGCGTTAGCGATGTTCTCGATTTTAAAAGCGGAGTTAACGAGTACGTTTACGAGCAAATTAGCAGCAGGTCTACTAAAGCCACAATTTAAATCCATTAAGAACCGTATGGACTACTCAGAGCATGGCGGGGCAAGTCTATTTGGATTAAATGCACCGGTTATTAAAGCGCATGGATCTTCAACTGCAAAGACGTTTTATCATACAATCCGTCAAGCGCACGAAATGGCTAATCAACAAGTATCAACGATTATCCGTGAAACAATCGAGAAAGAAGGGTTGCGTGTAGACGAGTAAGAGAGGATGTAGACAAATGGGGAAAGTAGCGTTTTTATTTCCTGGACAAGGATCACAAGCAGTAGGGATGGGGAAAGAGTTATATGATTCATGTGAGAAAGTGGCGAATCTTTTTCATGTAGCAGATAACACGTTAAATATGAAGCTTAGTGACCTTATCTTCAATGGTCCACAAGAAGAATTAACATTAACAGTAAATACGCAACCAGCGCTGTTAACAGCGAGTACAGCTATTTTGATGAAGTTAAAAGAGGCTGGTATTAAACCGGACTACGTGGCGGGTCACAGTTTAGGTGAGTACAGTGCACTTGTTGCAGCGGACGTGTTATCGTTCGAGGATGCAGTATACGTTGTGCGTAAGCGCGGAGAATTAATGGAGCAAGCAGTACCAGCTGGGATTGGTAGCATGGCTGCGATACTTGGAATGGATGCTTCTATTCTTCATAACATCACGAAAGATGTAACGGCGGAAGGTCATGCAGTTGATGTTGCGAACATGAATAGTTCTGCTCAAATCGTTATTTCTGGTACAAAAGAAGGCGTTGAGATTGCATCAGCACGAGCGAAGGAACAAGGTGCAAAACGTGCAATTCCACTTCGTGTAAGTGGACCGTTCCATTCATCGTTAATGAAGCCGGCTGCCGAGAAATTCAAAGATGTTCTTCAAAGTGTATCTTGGAACGAAGCAAATGTTCCAGTGGTAGCGAATGTACTTGCGACTCCAGTGACAGCAGCGGAAGTTATCCAAGAGAAATTAGTAGAGCAACTATATTCACCAGTACAATGGTATCCTTCAATTGAGAAAATGATTGAGCAAGGTGTAGATACGTTCATTGAAATTGGACCTGGAAAAGTGTTAGCTGGATTAATGAAGTCGATTAATAAAAATGTACAAGCGTACTGTGTATATGATACTTCTACTATTCAAGAAACAGTGGCGAAATTGAAAGGGGAATGAAAATGTTACAGGGGAAAGTAGCGATTGTGACAGGTGCTTCAAGAGGTATCGGTCGAGCAGTGGCGTTAGAGTTAGCGGAAAAAGGCGCAAATGTTGTTGTAAACTATGCTGGAAATGAACAAAAAGCGAATGAAGTTGTAGATGCAATTAAAGCAATGGGTCGTGATGCTATTGCCGTGAAAGCAAATGTTGCGAGTAACGACGAAGTAGTGGCAATGGTGAAACGAACAATTGATGTATTCGGTCAAATCGATATTCTTGTTAATAACGCAGGTATCACAAGAGACAACTTACTAATGCGTATGAAAGAAGAAGAATGGGATAGTGTAATGGATACGAACTTAAAAGGTGTATTCTTATGTATTAAGGCGGTATCTCGTCATATGACACGTCAACGCCATGGTAAAATCGTCAACATCGCTTCAATTGTCGGGGTATCTGGTAATGCTGGACAAGCGAATTATGTAGCGGCAAAGGCTGGTGTCATTGGTTTAACAAAAACAACTGCAAAAGAATTTGCAAGCCGTAATATCCACGTTAATGCACTTGCGCCAGGATTTATTACGACAGATATGACAGATGAATTATCTGAAGAAGTGAAGAATGAGATGTTAAAAACAATTCCGTTAGCACGCTTTGGCGAAGCAAAAGATATCGCAAAGGCAGTAGCGTTTTTAGCATCATCAGATAGTGATTATATTACAGGTCAAACAATTCATATTGATGGTGGAATGGTGATGTAATTTCTCCTCCCGCTAATAAGCGAGAGGATCTAGATAATCTCTTATTATGCTTATTTAAATGGTACTAGTTTTTTGATAAAATATAATTTATAATATTTGAGGGGAGGTGACAAGCATGGCAGAGGTTTTAGAACGTGTAACAAAGATTATTGTTGACCGCCTTGGTGTAGATGAGTCAGAAGTTAAACCGGAGTCTAGCTTTAAAGAAGATTTAGGCGCGGATTCATTAGATGTAGTTGAGTTAGTAATGGAACTAGAAGATGAGTTCGATATGGAAATTTCAGATGAAGATGCAGAAAAGATTTCAACTGTGGGTGACGCTGTTAACTACATAGAAAGCAATCTATAAGATGCAATAAATTAAGCCCCATTACGGTGGGGCTTAATTCCTTTATGAATTCGGATAGATGTTTTTTCTTTTTGTGTTAACAAAGGTGTTTCCGTTGTTAAGTCTTACATCATTAACTTGACATATATTTGGAGGTACCGATGGCAAATTATAAGCGAATGAGAGAAAAGAGACATGAGCAAAAGTATCGTGAAGCATTTGCGCAATTTCAAAAAAAGCTGAACGTTACGTTTGTGAATGAAAAATTATTAATCCAAGCATTTACACATTCATCCTATGTGAATGAGCATCGTAAAAAGCCACATGAAGACAATGAACGACTAGAGTTTTTAGGAGATGCAGTATTAGAACTAACAATCTCTCAATACTTGTTTCAAAAATATCCAACAATGAGCGAAGGGGAGTTAACAAAACTTCGAGCTGCTATTGTATGTGAGCCTTCACTTGTCCAATTTGCAAATGAACTTCAATTTGGAAGTCTTGTTTTACTTGGAAAAGGGGAGGAGATGACGGGAGGCCGTGAACGCCCAGCGTTATTAGCCGACGTATTTGAAGCATTTATCGGAGCGTTGTTCTTAGATCAAGGATTAGAAGCTGTATGTTCATTCCTTCAGGATATTGTATATCCTAAAATTAATAATGGTGCTTTTTCTCATGTGATGGATTACAAGAGCCAACTGCAAGAATTAATACAGCGTGATGGCATTGGAAATATCGAATACAAGATTTTACACGAAAAAGGACCTGCACATAATCGTGAATTCGTATCGCGCGTTTCACTAAACGGTATTGTGTTAGGTCTAGGAAGTGGGAAATCAAAGAAAGAAGCCGAGCAACATGCGGCACAAGAAGCCCTGAAAAAATTAAAAGAAGAACGTGGCTAAATCCCCCTTTCGACAGGGGGATTGTTTTCGTATCGAGATAATAAAAGATTGGAGGGATTACGTTGTATCTTAAGCGATTAGATATCGTTGGATTCAAATCGTTCGCAGACCGTATATCAATTGACTTTGATAAAGGTGTAACAGCGGTAGTAGGGCCGAATGGAAGTGGAAAAAGTAATATTACAGATGCTGTTCGTTGGGTACTTGGAGAGCAGTCTGTGAAATCCCTTCGTGGTTCTAAAATGGAAGATATTATTTTCGGAGGAAGCGACTCTCGCAAAGCTCTAAACGTAGCGGAAGTAACGTTAACATTAGATAACGAAGATAATGCATTGCCTCTTGAGTACAACGAAGTGAGTGTGACACGCCGAGTATATCGTTCGGGTGACAGTGATTTCTTTATTAATAAACAAAATTGTCGATTAAAAGACATCGTTGATTTATTTATGGATTCGGGCTTAGGAAAAGAAGCCTTCTCTATTATTAGTCAAGGAAAAGTAGAAGAGATTTTAAGTAGTAAGCCAGAAGATCGTCGCGGTATTTTTGAAGAAGCTGCGGGCGTATTGAAATACAAAACACGTAAGAAAAAAGCGGAAGTTAAATTGTCGGAAACACAAGATAACTTAAATCGTGTAGAAGATATTTTGCATGAATTAGAAGGGCAAATCGAACCGTTAAAAATACAAGCATCTCTTGCGAAAGAATATTTGGAGAAGAAAGAAGAATTAGAGCAAGTAGAAGCAGCTCTTATTGTCTATGAAATTGAAGAATTGCATGCGAAGTGGGAGAAGCTAAAAGAAGAGTTCGAAGCACACGGGCTTAAAGAACTTGAGGTATCAGCTTCCTTGCAAAAGAATGAAGCGATGGTCGTTGATTATCGTGAGAAAATCCAAGTGATTGATGAAAGTATTCAGTCTCTTCAAGAAGTGTTGTTATTAACAAGTAATGACATTGAGAAGTTAGAGGGACAGAAAGAATTATTAAAAGAGCGTAAGAAAAACGCAGCTTCGTATTCTCTTCAATTAAAACAAAAGATTGAAGAATTAACAGGAACGACGAAGCAATTAAGTGAAACTCGCCTAGAAGAAGAATCGGAGTTGCAATTATTAAAAAAAGAAATAAAAGGACTCCAACATGTTCTGTGTGAGAAAGAAACAGGACTTCTCTTTGATGAAAAAGCGTTAGAAGAGCAAATTGATAACGTCAAAGCTGATTATATCGAGAAATTAAATCAACAAGCTTCATTCCGTAATGAGCTGAGTATGTTACAGGAACAGTTGAATCAATATGGTGCTAAGAACGCTCGTTTAGATGACGAGAATGCGAAATATTTAGTGCTGCGTCAACAGTTCCAACAACAAAAAGAGACGTTAGATGAACAGCTAGAGAAGTTAGTGAAGGAACTAGAGGCAGCGCAAGCAGACCTTCAGAAGTTACAAGTAAAGCAAGAGACGACAAAAGAAGAGTACAGTAAGAAAGAAACGTTGCTATATCAGGCGTATCAATATATGCAACAAACAAAGTCTCGTAAAGAAATGTTAGAAGAAATGCAAGATGATTATGCAGGATTCTATCAAGGGGTAAAAGAAGTCCTAAAAGCGAAAGAAACATTACCTGGTATTGAAGGAGCGGTTGCGGAGTTAATTACGGTGCCGAAAGAGTACGAAGTGGCGGTCGAAACAGCGTTAGGTGCAGCAATGCAGCATGTTGTTGTAGACAATGAAGCGAACGCACGTCAAGCAATTGGGTACTTAAAGCAAAATCGTTATGGTCGAGCGACGTTTTTACCTTTATCCGTTATGAAGGGGAAATCGTTCCCATTTGATCAATTAAATTACGTAAAGCAACACCCATCGTTCGTTGGCATTGCATCTGATTTATTAGTGTTCGATGCAAAGTATACGAACATCGTCACGAACTTACTAGGCACAGTTATTGTTACGAATGATCTAAAAGGAGCGAATGAATTAGCTCGTCAACTTTCATACCGCTATCGTTTCGTAACGTTAGAAGGAGATATTGTTAACCCAGGTGGTTCAATGACTGGTGGTGCAGTGAAGCAAAATAAAACATCGTTATTAAGCCGTCAACGTGAGTTAGAGGATGTGACAGAGAAGCTTCAAGATATGGTCAAGAAGACAACTGACCTTGAGCAATACGTAAAAGACTTAAAGGTAAACCTTCAAGCAAATGATGAAGCGTTATTTGAGAAAAGAGAACACGTGCAATCTTTACGCTTACAAGAACAGCGTCTATTAAGTGAGTTAAAGCAAGTGGACGTGGAAGCAAAAGGCGTTAATGATCGTTTATCTTTATATGACTTAGAAATGGCGGATTTTGCAGAAGAACGTGTGAAGATGGAAAATCGAATAACGTTCTTAAAGAAGTCGTTAGAAGAATCAACAGAGTTAATTACGAAGTTAGATGCGGAAGTTCAACTGTTAACGAAACAAAAAGCTGAGAAGCAACTATCGAAAGAAACGTTACAACTTGAAGTTACAGAGCTAAAAGTAAAAGTAGCTGAGAAACAACAAATTGCAACGAATCAAGATGAAAAAGTAACTAGGTTGAAAGAGCAACATGAATTACAAGTGAAAGAATTAGAAACAGCACGAGAAAACCTAGAACTTCTCCAAACAGACGTAACGACGAACGAGCACGGTGAAACGACAGTGGAAGAAACGTTACGTAAGAAGAAGCACGACAAAGAGCAGACATTAGAATTAATTACATCTCGTCGTCAAGAAAGATTAGAACTTGGTAAGCAAGTAGAAGACGTGGAAAATGAATTAAAAGAAACGAAACGTCAACATAAGTTCCTATTAGACACGTTAAAAGATGAAGAAGTACAAATTAACCGTCTTGATGTTGAACTGGATAACCGTCTACATCATTTACAAGAGGCATATGAGTTGTCGTATGATGCAGCGAAAGTAAAGTATCCGATGGTATTAGAAGTTCATGAAGCGAGAAAACGTGTGAAGCTAATTAAGATGTCAATAGAAGAGCTTGGTACAGTGAATTTAGGTGCGATTGATGAGTATGAACGTGTATCAGAGCGTTATACATTCTTGATGGAACAACGTACGGATCTTCGGGAAGCAAAAGATACATTACATCAAGTAATTAGTGAAATGGACGAAGAAATGAAGAAACGATTCCAACATATGTTCTCAAGTATTCGAGCAGAGTTTGGACAAGTATTTGCAGAGCTATTTGGTGGTGGGCGAGCAGATTTACAATTAACGGATAGTGATGATTTACTGAATACTGGTATCGAGATTGTAGCACAGCCACCAGGGAAGAAATTGCAAAACTTAGGACTACTATCAGGTGGAGAACGTGCGCTTACAGCTATTGCTTTGCTATTCTCTATCTTAAAAGTAAGGCCAGTACCATTCTGCATACTAGATGAGGTAGAAGCAGCGTTGGACGAAGCGAACGTAGCTCGTTTTGCCCAGTACTTAAAACGCTTCAGTGCTGAAACTCAGTTTATCGTTATTACACATCGTAAAGGTACGATGGAAGAAAGTGACGTTCTGTACGGTGTGACGATGCAAGAGTCAGGTGTATCGAAGTTAGTATCTGTTCGTTTAGATGAGCAAGAAGAGGTTGGTGTTTAACAACCAGAAGGTAGATAATGTTCTACCTTCTAGTTATACATAAAGTGTAGGGAAAGGGCGTGTACATATGGGATTCTTTAAAAAGTTAAAAGAAACAATTTCACGACAAACAGAGAGTGTAACTGAAAAGTTTAAGACAGGTCTTGAGAAGACGAGAAATTCGTTCTCAGAGAAAGTGAATGACTTAGTAGCGAGATATCGCAAAGTAGACGAAGATTTCTTTGAAGAGCTTGAAGAAATTTTAATTGGTGCAGATGTTGGTGTTAACACAGTAATGGACTTAATTGATGAATTAAAGTTCGAAGCGCAGAAACGCAACATTCAAGAAACGAAAGATTTGCAAGAAGTTATTTCAGAGAAGTTAGTCGATATTTACAACGAAGCTGGCGAAACGAGCCCAGCTCTTAATATGCAAGAGAATGGTTTGACTGTAATTCTATTCGTAGGTGTAAACGGTGTTGGTAAAACAACAACAATTGGTAAGTTAGCACATAAATTTAAGCAAGAAGGTAAATCGGTATTACTGGCAGCGGGTGATACATTCCGCGCGGGTGCAATTGACCAGCTTGAAGTATGGGGCGAGCGTGTAGGCGTAGAAGTGATTAAGCAGGGAGAAGGTTCGGATCCTGCGGCGGTTATGTATGATGCTGTACAAGCAGCGAAAGCACGTAAAGTAGACGTATTATTATGTGATACAGCGGGTCGCTTGCAAAATAAAGTTAACTTAATGAATGAACTTGAGAAGGTAAAGCGTGTTATTGAACGTGAAATTCCAGGAGCACCGCATGAAGTATTACAAGTTATCGATGCGACAACAGGACAAAATGGCTTACAGCAAGCGAAGACATTTGGCGAAGTAACGGACGTAACAGGTATTGTGTTAACGAAGTTAGATGGTACTGCTAAAGGTGGTATCGTGATTGCAATTCGTAAAGAACTGAATGTACCAGTGAAGTTCGTTGGACTTGGTGAGAAAATGGATGACTTACAAGAATTCGATGCATCGCAGTTTGTATATGGTTTATTTGGAGACGTGTTAGAAGGAACAGAGGAATAACTAGTGGAAGCTGCTAGACGTAATGTCTAGTAGCTTTTTTGTGTTGCATGCATGTAACAGACAACATCCATGCGGAGTACGGTGCATATGCTCTTTGTTTTTTATGAAGAACCATAAAAGTAAAAAAAAAGTCCCTATCAACTAAAAATACTTGACAGTTCTTTTGAATATTAGTATTCTATATTTTGTAAAGGTAATTAACTTAACAAGGGGTGGAGTAATGAATTTAGACAAGACAATGCGAATGAATTATTTGTATGACTTTTATCAATCGTTATTAACCCCAAAGCAACGCAGCTATATGTCTCTATATTATTTAGAGGATTATTCTCTTGGTGAAATTGCCGAAGAGTTCGATGTAAGTCGTCAAGCTGTGTATGATAACATAAAGCGAACAGAAACGATGCTTGAGCAGTATGAGGAGAAATTACTTTTACTGAAAAAGTTTCAAGAACGCCAACAACTTGTGTTACAATTAAAGTCGATACTTGATGAAACACAAGCAAGTGATGAAATAAAGCAAATAGTTGATACAATCGAGAAATTAGATTAGGAGGCGGTAGCGATGGCATTTGAAGGATTAGCCAGCCGACTTCAGCAAACGATGCAAAAGATTCGCGGAAAAGGTGTTGTAAACGAAGCTGATGTAAAAGAAATGATGCGTGAAGTTCGTCTTGCTCTTTTAGAAGCGGATGTTAACTTCAAAGTCGTGAAAGACTTTGTTAAGCGCGTGAATGAGCGTGCAGTGGGACAAGAAGTATTAAAAAGCTTAACACCAGGTCAACAAGTTATTAAAGTGGTACAGGAAGAACTAACAGCTTTAATGGGTGGAGAACAAAGTAAGATTGCGGTAAGTAATCGCCCTCCGACTGTTATTATGATGGTAGGTCTTCAAGGGGCAGGTAAAACGACAACAACAGGTAAGCTTGCAAATTTACTTCGTAAAAAGTATAATCGTAAGCCATTATTAGTTGCAGCGGATATTTACCGTCCAGCAGCCATCAAACAGCTTGAGACGCTTGGGAAGCAGTTAAATATGCCTGTGTTTTCATTAGGCGATCAAGTAAGCCCTGTTGAAATTGCGAAGCAAGCAATTGCGAAGGCAAAGGAAGAACATCTTGATTATGTATTAATTGATACAGCAGGTCGTTTACATATTGATGAAGCGTTAATGGACGAGCTACAACAAGTCAAAGAAATCGCAAAGCCAGATGAGATTTTCCTTGTGGTAGACGCTATGACCGGTCAAGATGCTGTAAACGTAGCAGATAGTTTCCATCAGCAATTAGGTTTAACTGGAGCTGTATTGACAAAGCTAGATGGTGATACACGTGGTGGAGCTGCGTTATCTATTCGAGCTGTGACAAATACACCAATTAAATTTGTTGGTATGGGTGAAAAGTTAGATGCGCTTGAGCCGTTCCATCCAGAACGTATGGCATCTCGTATTTTAGGTATGGGTGATGTTTTAACGTTAATTGAAAAGGCTCAAATGGCTGTAGATGAAGACAAAGCAAGAGAATTAGAACAAAAAATGCGCTCTATGTCCTTTACGTTCGAAGATTTCTTAGATCAATTAGGACAAGTTCGTAAGTTAGGCCCACTTGATGAAATTCTTGGTATGTTACCAGGAGCAAATAAGATTAAAGGTCTAAAAGACATGAAGGTTGATGAAAAGCAGATCAAACATGTTGAAGCGATTATTCAATCCATGACAAAAGAAGAAAAAATCCACCCTGAAATCATTAGCGCTAGTCGTAAGAAGCGTATTGCTAAAGGTAGTGGACGAAATGTGCAAGAGGTGAATCGTCTTCTCAAGCAATTTGAAGATATGAAGAAGATGATGAAACAAATGTCAGGAATGACAGCAAAAGGTAAGAAAAAAGGTGGGTTTAAATTCCCATTTATGTAAAAAAGATTAAGGAAATAAAGTATTTTTCACCTGTTAAGAAAAAATACTTTACAAACACATTAGATATTGATATTATTATATCCTGTGTGAAACAAATTCGGAGGTGCTTTATAAAATGGCAGTTAAAATTCGTTTAAAAAGAATGGGACAAAAGAAGTCTCCTTTCTATCGTGTAGTAGTAGCAGACGCTCGTTCACCACGTGACGGTCGTTGCATCGAGGAAATTGGATACTACAATCCAGTTGCTCAACCAACAGCTGAAGTGAAAATCGATGAAGAGAAAGCTTTAAAATGGTTACAAACAGGTGCTAAACCATCTGATACAGTTCGTAACTTATTCTCAAAAGCTGGTATCATGGAAAAATTCCACAACGCTAAAAACGCGAAGTAATGGATTCAGCATAATATGAAAAGCTTAATCGAAACGATTGTCAAACCGTTAGTTGATTTTCCAGAAGATGTGACGATTACGGAAACATCAACGAATGCAGAAGTGAAATATCATTTAACTGTACATCCAGATGATGTTGGGAAAGTGATTGGCAAACAAGGTCGCGTTGCGAAAGCAATTCGAACAGTTGTCTACGCTGCAGGACATCAACAAGGTAAACGTATCTACTTAGATATTCAATGATCGATTATGTTTTACAAAAAAAGGGTGGGGGTTTTACCTCCTCCTTTTTTTGTATTATGAGAAACTAATTGGTGTATGTTACTATCGTGAAATAATGATATATATAGATGAGTACAATATAGAGAAGAGAATTATAACTTGAGGTGAGAAACAATGATGAAATGGTTTAACGTAGGTAAAATTGTGAATACACATGGTATTAAGGGAGAAATACGTGTTATTTCAACTACAGATTTCGCAGAAGAGCGCTATGAAATTGGCAACAAGTTACATATCTTTATGCCAAATGACAAAGCACCAATACCAGTTGTTGTAGCGGCGCATCGTGTACATAAAAACTTTGATTTATTGTCATTTGAAGGGTACTTTAATGTGAATGACGTGGAGAAGTTTAAGGGTGGCATGATCAAAGTAACAGGTGATCAGTTAGGTGAGCTAGAGGAAAATGAATATTATTACCATGAAATCATTGGATGCACAGTATATGCAGAAGACGGAGATGAGATTGGTACAATTAAAGAAATTATTAACACAGGTGCAAATGATGTATGGGTTATTGCTCGTAAGGGACAAAAAGATGCACTTATTCCATATATTAAAGATATCGTGCTAGACATTGATGTAGAAGAGAAAAAAGTAATTATTCATATAATGGAAGGATTACTATAATGAAAGTCGATATATTGACACTGTTTCCTGAAATGTTCACAGGTGTGTTCGGTTCTTCTATTTTGAAGAAAGCACAGGAGAAGGATGCAGTCAATCTTAATGTCGTTAATTTCCGTGATTTCTCTTCTAATAAGCATAATACGGTGGATGATTATCCATATGGTGGTGGGGCAGGTATGGTACTTATGCCACAGCCATTCTTTGATGCGGTAGAGATGTTAACGAAAGAGACAGAGAAGAAGCCTCGTATTATTTTAATGTGTCCACAAGGAGAACGTTTTTCGCAGGAGAAGGCAGAGGAACTTGCCAAGGAGGAACATTTAATTTTCTTATGTGGTCATTATGAAGGGTACGATGAGCGTGTTCGTGAGCATCTTGTAACGGATGAAATCTCAATTGGTGATTATGTGTTAACGGGTGGCGAGTTAGGGGCGATGGTTGTAACAGATAGTGTCGTTCGCTTATTACCAGATGTGTTAGGAAAAGCGGAATCGCATATTCAAGACTCGTTTAGTACAGGTCTCCTAGAACACCCTCATTACACGCGTCCTGCGGAGTTTAGAGGGATGAAGGTACCGGACGTCTTACTATCAGGAAATCACGCTAAAATTGAAGAGTGGCGCAAAAAAGAGTCGTTACGCCGCACGTATATGAGGCGTCCTGATCTTCTTGAAGGATATGAGTTAACAAAGAAAGAACAAGCATGGTTAGAGGAATTTAAGGATTAACAATTTTTGTTGCATAAGTAATGTGATTATGCTATGATAATTTTCGTGACTTATGTACAACATAGGTCCTTAAAACTGATGTTCCGCTGTAAGTGGATTCACTGCAAGAGCATCTGTGGAAGGAGAGAAAATATCTATGCAAAAATTAATCGCAGATATTACAAAAGAACAATTAAGAACTGACTTACCAGCTTTCCGTCCTGGTGACACTGTACGTGTACACGTGAAAGTTGTAGAGGGTACTCGTGAGCGTATCCAGCTTTTTGAAGGTGTTGTAATCAAGCGTCGCGGTGGCGGCATCAGCGAAACATTTACAGTACGTAAAGTTTCTTACGGTGTTGGTGTTGAGCGTGCGTTCCCAGTACACACTCCAAAAATTGCTAAGTTAGAAGTAATTCGTCGCGGTAAAGTGCGTCGTGCTAAGTTATACTACTTACGCGAGTTACGCGGTAAAGCTGCACGTATTAAAGAAATTCGATAATAACGAAATGGGAGCTTGTATTTTGCAAGCTCCTTTTTTTTACTAAGGATATTTTTTTCATCATTTTCTATTGGTTGCGTTGTTTGTATACATACTACGAGTGCATAAAGTCGTGTAGAATATATGGAGGAGATGGATTATGTCGAAAATGTGGGAGTGGATAAAGGTGGCTATTATTGCCTTTCTTACCGTTGTCCTTATTCGCACCTTTTTGTGGGCACCTATTTTAGTCGATGGTGTGTCGATGATGCCAACCTTGCATAATGAAAATCGAGTGATTGTGGACAAACTGAGCTATCAATTCGGTGAACCAAATCGGTTTGATATTATTGTTTTTCGAGCAACGGAGAACAAAAATTATATTAAACGAGTAATTGGGTTGCCGGGAGATCATATCGCATATAAGAGTGATACGCTCTATCTCAACGGAGAGCCGTGTGACGAGCCGTATTTAGCTGAATATAAAAAGAAGCAAAGCAATGGATCATTTACATCTGATTTCACGTTAGAACACTTACCTGGAGGATACAAAGTTGTACCGGAAGGGCATTTGTTCGTATTAGGGGATAACCGTCGCTTTAGCAAAGATAGTCGTACAATTGGGGTTATTCCGATGGATGTGGTAATTGGCGGGGTAGATGTTATTTATTGGCCTTTAGATGAAGTAGGTATTGTAAAATAAAGAAAGAAAAAGAAGGTGACAACATGGCAATTCAATGGTTTCCTGGTCATATGGCCAAGGCGAGACGTCAAGTAACGGAAAAATTAAAATTAATCGATGTTGTAATCGAGTTAATTGATGCACGTTTACCTGCATCTTCACGTAACCCGATGATTGATGAGATTATTTCACATAAACCAAGGTTAATGTTGCTGAATAAGGCTGATTTAGCAGATGATAAAGTAACGAAAGAATGGATTGCATACTTTGAGGCACAAGGTCACAAAGTACTAGCAATTGATGCGCAGTCTGGGAAAGGAATGAAAGAAATTATTAACGCTTGTCAAGAGCTTGTGAAAGAAAAGTTTGACAAGATGAGAGCGAAAGGCATTAAGCCTCGTGCTGTTCGTGCGTTAATCGTAGGTATTCCAAACGTAGGGAAATCAACGTTAATCAACAAATTAGCGAAGAAAAATATCGCACAAACAGGAGATCGTCCTGGTGTAACGAAAGCACAGCAATGGATTAAAGTTGGAAAAGAAATCGAATTGTTAGATACGCCGGGTATTTTATGGCCTAAATTTGAGGACGAGCTTGTTGGTTTACGTCTAGCGACAACTGGGGCAATTAAAGATTCAATTATGAATTTACAAGATATCACGGTATATGCACTTCGTTTCTTAGGTGAACGCTATCCGAAGCGCCTAGAAGAACGTTACGGTATTACAGCTATTACAGATGATATTGTAGAAGCATTTGATGCGATTGGAAAGCTTCGTGGTTGCTTAATGGGCGGCGGGGATGTTGATTATGATAAAGTATCGGATTTAGTATTACGAGAGCTTCGTGGTGGTAGATTAGGACGATTAACATTTGAGCGACCAATCGATTTAGAAGTATCAACAGAAGGTGCACCTGAATAAGGTGGACCTTTGTTTTTTGTGGAAATACGCCGGTATTAACAAAGTATAGATATATCCGATAATAAAGATAGAGAAGGAGCGTTTAGGGATGAAGCAATCTATTAAAGAGATACAGCAGTTTTTACAGAGCGAAGATATAACGATAGAAGAAGTAGAAACGTTACGTCAAGACGAACGTAAAGGTGTTCATAAAGCCATTTTACAATGGGAGAAGCGTCAAGAAGAGAAAGAGAAACAGAGACAGCTTTTTATTCATATGTCTTCATATGAGAAGGAGTTACGCGAACAAGGAGTTCAACACATCGCTGGTGTGGATGAAGTTGGACGAGGGCCGTTAGCGGGTCCTGTTGTATGTGCAGCAGTTGTTTTACCAGAAGATTTCTATTTAGCAGGGCTTAATGATTCAAAGAAGCTAAGTGAGAAGAAACGTGATGAATACTACAATTATATTATAGAGCACGCGATTAGTATTGGCGTAGGAGTTATCTCAAGTGATGAAATTGATGCTATTAATATATATGAATCGACAAAGAAGGGCATGCTGATAGCGATTGAGCAGCTTGATGTGAAGCCTGAGCATTTACTAATTGATGCAATGAAGTTAGAGTGTGACATCTCTCAAACATCAATTATTAAAGGGGATGCAAATAGCGTGTCGATTGCAGCTAGTTCAGTTATTGCTAAGGTAACACGTGATCGTATGATGAAAGAACTAGGCAAGAAGCATCCGCAATATGGATTTGAAAAGCATATGGGATATGGGACGAAGGAGCACATTGAGGCTGTAAAGGCGCATGGAGTGTTGCCTGAGCATCGTAAGTCATTTGCACCAATTAAAGATTTCGTGAAGTAATAAGAGGAGGGAGAACTCATGCTTCAGCGCTTATTAAACAGTGTCCAAGCGTCGTCAGCTGTTCAGGCAAAAGAAACGGTGTTACGGCCCGGACAAGTCGTACAAGGCACTATTATGGAGAAGTTACCAGGAGATATGGCTGTTGTACAAATTAATAATACGAAAATGCTTGCCAAAATTGAAGCACCACTTGAAGAAAATGGGCGATACGTTTTACAAGTGAAACAATCTGAAAATGGTCAGTTAGTGCTAAAAGTGATGCAACCGGGAAATACTTTATCAATGGATGAACGAGTCTCACTCCTTCTAAAACAAGTAGGAGTTAGTGGTACCTTAGAGATGAAGCAATTAGCAACTATGTTATTAAACAATAATATTCCCCTTACACAAGCAAAGCTTCAGCAACTTGCGAATGTATTAGCAAAGATGCCTTTAGGTGAAGAAGAGTTGCAAGCCATTCGTTTGCTTATTCAGAAAGATCTTCCGTTAACAGAGACAACAATCAAAAGCGTCACCACATATGAGAAAAATCCTTCTCTTCAACAAGGTATAACGAATGTATTGAGTGCTCTGATGAATGAGGAAGAATTGCCAAAAGCCGCCGGTCAACTGAAAGAATTTCTAACAACGACGTATCAAGGGAAACAGCAAGATGCACTTATCCGTCTATTAACAGAGGGGATAGTAGGGAAAGAAAATCGCGTTGTCGAATCTCTTTTGCAAAAAATGAACATTAGTAATACAAAAGTACCTGTAGAACAAGTGAATGTAAGCAACGGTACGCTACCTATGGCAGAGGTTAGTCGAAATGAACAGGTGAAGAACATGACACCAGAACAGTTCATATCGTTTGTGAAAGAATTACCTAGTAAGCAAGAACAAGTACACCAATTGCTTTCGTATTTTAGCAAAGATACATTACCCTCTACAGCGGTACAACAATTTGCAATGTTATCCGAGAAAATGCCGCAATTAACGAAGCAAGAGCAACAAGTCTTGACAAAGGTTATGAATGATGTTTTCGCAATGCCGGCTGGGAAAGAACTAGCATCTCATATGAAGATGGTTATAGAGTCATTAGGTCTTGAATGGGAGCAATCGCTTACAGGAAGACAACAGAAACAAGAACATATGAATACATTAAAGCCACTTCTATTACAAACATTAGAAGAACCATTAACATCACAAACAAAAAGCCAAATAGAGGTGCTTGTTCATCGGATAACTGGCCAACAATTGTTATCTCAAGAGACAGTAGGCCCTATGTTGCATGTGGTAACGCACATTCCAATGACGATGGCTGGTGTATTAAGAGATGTACAAATAGAGTGGAGTGGAAAAGAAACGAAAGACGGTCAAATTGATACGGATTTTTGTCGTATTTTCTTCTATCTACAATTAGAAGCATTGCAAGATACAGGAATAGATGTACATATTCAAAATCGAATTGTTCAGATTACTGTGTTGAATAATACAGATGGATTAGAGCGTATTATTCCTATGTATCAGGAGTCATTAAGACAGCATTTACAAGGGTTAAATTATGAGTTGTCGGCTATTAAAGTACGACCTTTTGGAGAAGAGAAAGTAGAGAGAATCCAAGGGCAATCTTACTACTCGAAGACGTATAGTGGAGTTGATTTACACGTATGATGGAGAAGCGCAGAGAAGTTGTTGCTCTAAAATATGACCAATTTAAACAAGATGCCCCTTATGTTGTAGCAAAGGGAAGAGGTCTTGTTGCGGATGAAATACTTGCTAAAGCAAAGGAGCATGATATTCCGGTTCAAGAAGATCCTTCGTTACTAGAGGTGCTAAGTAAGCTCGAAATTAATGAATCAATTCCAGAAGAATTGTATCAAGTTGTTGCGGAAGTATTTGCGTTTATTTATAGAGTGGATAAGCATTACAAGGGATAAGGAAGCTATCAAATTTGATAGCTTTTTTTCTTTTTCGATAATTCGACACGTCACCGTTGCCTATTTGTGGACAGATGAGAAATCGTTATATAAAATATAGTAGAAGTATATTTTATTTTCTGAAAACACGAGGAGGATGGGCGATGAATATCCATGAATACCAAGGAAAGGAACTCCTTAGAAGTTATGGAGTTAGCGTACCAAACGGGAAAGTAGCATTCACAGCAGAAGAGGCAGTAGAAGCAGCAAAGGGACTTAACAGCGAAGTGTATGTTGTAAAAGCACAAATTCACGCAGGTGGCCGCGGTAAAGCTGGTGGCGTAAAAATTGCGAAAAATGTAGATGAAGTATATACATATGCAAATGAATTATTAGGTAAAACACTTGTAACGCATCAAACTGGTCCAGAGGGTAAAGAGATTAAGCGCTTACTTATTGAAGAAGGCTGCAACATTGCGAAAGAATACTATATTGGACTTGTGTTAGATCGTGCAACTTCTCAAGTTGTGTTAATGGCTTCAGAAGAAGGCGGAACAGAAATTGAAGAAGTAGCAGAAAAAACTCCTGAGAAGATTTTTAAAGAATTTATCGACCCAGCTGTAGGCTTACAAGGCTTCCAAGCGCGTCGTATTGCATTTAATATTAATATTCCAAAAGCATTAGTAAATAAAGCGGTTAAATTTATGATGGGGTTATACACGGCGTTTATTGAGAAAGATTGCTCAATCGCTGAAATTAACCCATTAGTTGTAACTGGAGAAGGTAATGTAATGGCATTAGACGCGAAGTTAAACTTCGACTCAAATGCGTTATATCGTCACGCTGACGTATTAGCATTACGTGACTTAGACGAAGAAGACGAGAAAGAAATTGAAGCGTCTAAATATGACTTAAACTACATTCCATTAGATGGAAACATCGGTTGTATGGTAAACGGTGCAGGCCTTGCAATGGCAACGATGGATATTATCAAGCATTATGGCGGAGACCCGGCTAACTTCCTTGATGTAGGAGGCGGTGCGACGACAGAAAAGGTAACAGAAGCATTCAAAATCATTCTTTCTGACCAAAGTGTAAAAGGTATTTTCGTTAACATTTTCGGCGGTATTATGAAGTGTGACGTTATTGCAACAGGTGTTGTAGAAGCGACGAAACAAGTAGGTTTACAATTACCACTTGTTGTCCGTCTTGAAGGTACAAATGTAGACTTAGGTAAGAAAATTTTAGAAGAATCAGGCTTAAATATTACAGCGGCAGAGTCAATGGCTGATGGGGCGAAAAAAATCGTGAGCTTAGTAGGTTAATAGAGAGGGAGGCGAGCAGAATGAGCGTATTCATTAACAAAGATACAAAAGTAATTGTACAAGGTATTACAGGTTCTCAAGGTTTGTTCCATACGAAGCAAATGGTTGAGTACGGTACGAAAATTGTTGGAGGTGTAACACCGGGGAAAGGTGGTACAGAAATCGAAGGTATTCCTGTATTTGATACAGTGGCAGATGCAGTAAGAGAAACAGGCGCTAACGCTTCTGTTATCTATGTTCCACCAGCATTTGCAGCAGATGCTATTATGGAAGCAGTTGATGCAGAAATCGACTTAGCAATCTGTATTACAGAAGGTATTCCTGTTCTTGATATGGTGAATGTAAAGCGCTATATGGAAGGGAAGAAAACACGTCTTGTTGGACCGAACTGTCCAGGCGTTATTACACCGGACGAGTGCAAAATTGGAATTATGCCAGGTTACATTCACCGTAAAGGTCATGTAGGTATTGTGTCGCGTTCTGGGACGTTAACGTACGAAGCAGTTCATCAATTAACGCAAGCTGGTATTGGCCAATCTACTGCAGTAGGTATCGGCGGAGACCCTGTGAATGGAACGGATTTCATTGATGTATTAAAAGCGTTCAATGAAGACCCAGAAACATTCGCAGTAATTATGCTTGGAGAAATTGGTGGAACAGCGGAAGAAGAAGCAGCTGAGTGGGTAGCGGCAAACATGACGAAGCCAGTAGTTGGCTTCATCGGTGGTCAAACAGCGCCTCCTGGAAAGCGTATGGGCCATGCAGGAGCAATTATCTCAGGTGGTAAAGGCACTGCAGAAGAAAAAATTAAAACAATGAACGCGTGCGGTATTGAAGTAGCTGAAACTCCAGCTGTAATCGGAGATACGCTAATTCGTGTAATTAAAGAAAAAGGCGTATATGAGAAGTGCGTAACGCACCAAATGTCTTAATAATATGAAGAAACTACTAGTGAAGGTTATAATAACCTTCACTAGTAGTTCTATTAACTATGATTAAATAAGGGTGGTTATTAATGAGTACAATACGAGAACGTTTACTCCATTTGCACTATTTATATGGAGATAACTATGCGATGATACAGAAATTGTTATCTGTCGATCCAACATTAGCGAAAATTTACGACATGTCTTTACTCGAATTAGAACTATACACTCCGTTATCCCCTTCGAAAGCCTCTAAGTTACATCATTATCTGCAAACAACTTCTATTTCAGCACTCCAGTCGCATCTTCACTACCATCACATTACGTATATAACGATTTATGATGAAGAATACCCACCGTTATTGAAAGAAATTCCAGATCCACCACATGTTCTTTATCTCCAAGGAAACTCTTCTCTTTTATGTCATCCACGCACGTTGAGCGTTGTTGGAACAAGAAGCCCTACACAGTATGCATATAACGGTTTGGAAACGCTCATTAAACAGCTCGAACCTGAGAAATGGGTGATTGTAAGTGGATTAGCAGTTGGGGTAGATACATTTGCTCATACGTTAGCAGTCAAACATGGTCATGCAACAATAGCTGTTTTAGGTTCAGGGTTTGAACACATTTACCCGGCAGCGAACCGTTCATTAGCTACATATATCCGTCAACATCATCTTTTAGTAAGTGAATATCCCCCGTATTGTCCCCCGAAGAGGTGGTATTTTCCAAAGCGTAACCGCATTATAAGCGGACTATCACGAGGTACGTTAATTGTAGAAGCCAAAGCGAGAAGTGGTTCGCTTATTACAGCGGATTGTGCCTTGGATCAAGGTAGAGAAGTATTTGCACTACCGGGGCCAATTACATCACCTTATTCATGTGGAACCCACTATTTAATTCAACAAGGTGCAAAATTGGTACATAGTGTAGATGATATTACGAGTGAATTTTCTTTATCATGATGAACTGTTCTATCGGTAAATAGATAATGATGAAAAATGTCAAAATAGCTCGAATTATGGGCTATTTTGTTTTTTTTAAGGTGAGGTGTTGACAAATCCCTAATAGGGTGTGGTATTTTATATTCATTCTTGATTGACAAATAGGATGAGTATATTTAATAATAATGAAGATTTAATAATAAAAATAAACAAAGATTGTATTTACCTCTTAGAAGGAGGAAAGGTAGATGTCCGAGTTTCTAGTAATTGTAGAATCGCCGTCAAAGGCAAAGACGATAGAAAAATATTTAGGAAAAAAATATAAAGTAGTAGCATCCATGGGACATGTTCGTGACTTACCAAAAAGTCAAATGGGCATTGACGTAACGAATAATTATGAACCAAAGTATATAACGATTCGTGGCAAAGGTCCTGTACTAAAAGATTTACGAGCAGCTGCGAAAAAAGCAAAGAAAATCTATCTTGCAGCCGATCCCGACAGAGAAGGGGAAGCAATTGCTTGGCATTTAGCACATATGTTAAACGTTGATATTACTTCTCCGTGTCGTGTTGTATTTAATGAAATAACGAAGGATGCAGTGAAAGAGTCATTTAAGCATCCAAGACCAATCAATATGAATTTAGTAGATGCTCAACAAACACGAAGAATGTTAGACAGATTAGTAGGGTATAATATTAGTCCTTTATTATGGAAGAAAGTGAAAAAAGGATTAAGCGCAGGACGTGTTCAATCCGTTGCAGTTCGTTTAATTATGGAGCGAGAAGCAGAAATTAAATTATTTGTTCCAGAAGAGTTCTGGACAGTGAAAGGTGATTTCGCTAAAGGAACAGAGAACTTTGAGGCAAACCTCCATGCTGTAAATGGAAAAAAAGTAGATTTACGTAACGAAGAACAAGTGAAAGAAATTATAGGGAAACTAACAACGAATGCTTTTACAGTAGATGACGTGACGAAGAAAGAGCGAAAAAGAAATCCAGCTGTTCCATTTACAACTTCCTTGTTACAACAAGAAGCAGCGCGTAAGTTAAATATGAGAGCCAAGAAGACGATGTCCCTTGCACAGCAGTTGTACGAGGGAATTGATTTAGGAAAAGAAGGAACAGTCGGTTTGATTACATACATGCGTACAGACTCGACCCGTATTTCTGAAACAGCCCAGAAAGAAGCGAAAGAGTATATCGAAACGAAGTTTGGGCAAGAGTATGTAGCTGTAGAGAAGAAGAAAGATACAAATAAAGGGAAGACACAAGATGCCCATGAAGCGATTCGTCCAACCGGGACAATGCGTACTCCGGATACGATGAAACAATTCTTATCACGTGACCAATATCGCTTGTACAAACTAATTTGGGAGCGATTTGTAGCAAGTCAAATGGCATCAGCTATTTTAGACACAGTAAAGGTGAGTGTGACGTGTGAAGGTGTTACATTCCGCGCTAATGGGTCGGTTGTGAAGTTCCCGGGCTTTATGAAAGTGTATGTAGAAAGCAATGACGAAGGTGTGGAAGAGAAGGATCGTTTGCTTCCAGAAATGAGTGTTGGTGAAGTGGTTTACTCAAAAGACATTACACCGAAGCAGCATTTCACACAACCACCTCCTCGTTACACAGAGGCGCGTTTAATCAAAACATTAGAAGAGTTGGGAATAGGACGTCCATCAACTTATGTACCAACACTTGAAACAATTCAAAAGCGTGGTTACGTTGCTTTAGATAATAAACGTTTCGTATCAACGGAGCTTGGAGAAATTGTAATTGAACTTATCTTAGAGTTCTTCCCAGATATTATGAATATCCAATTTACAGCGAATATGGAAGGTTCCCTTGATAAGGTAGAAGAGGGAATTGAGAATTGGGTGAAAGTAATTGATAACTTCTATATAGGTTTCGAGAAGCATTTAGAGAAAGCAGAAAAAGAAATGCGCGAGATCGAAATTAAAGATGAGCCAGCCGGAGAAGACTGTGAAGAATGTGGAAATCCAATGGTCTTCAAAATGGGCCGATACGGAAAATTCATGGCATGTTCAAATTTCCCAGATTGCCGAAATACAAAAGCTATCGTGAAAGAAATCGGTGTTGCTTGTCCAAAATGTAAAGAAGGACAAATTATTGAGCGTAAGAGTAAGAAGAAACGTCTGTTCTATGGTTGTGATCACTTCCCTGGATGTGATTTCGTATCATGGGATAAGCCAATTGCTAGAACGTGTCCGAAATGTGATGATATGCTAGTAGAGAAGAAATTGAAAAAGGGCGTTCAAGTTCAATGTGTTTCATGTGATTATCATGAGGAACAACAGATGTGAGCAACTTAGCTCACATCTTTTTCGTGACAACAACATCTTAAGAATAAATAAAAGGAACGGTGAAATGTATGGAGAAAGTAGTAAATGTCATTGGTGCAGGATTGGCAGGAAGTGAAGCTGCATACCAGCTTGCGAAACGTGGTGTGAAAGTTAATTTATATGAAATGCGTCCAGTTAAGCAAACGCCAGCTCACCACACAGATAAGTTTGCAGAGTTAGTATGCAGTAACTCTCTTCGCGGTAATTCTTTAGCAAATGCGGTTGGTGTCTTAAAAGAAGAAATGCGCCGTTTAGATTCTGTTATTATTAAAGCTGCTGACGAATGTGCGGTACCAGCAGGAGGAGCATTGGCGGTAGATCGTCATGAGTTCGCAGCGAAAGTAACGGACTATGTAAAGAACCACCCAAATGTAACGGTATTTACAGAAGAAATGGGAGAAATTCCAGCAGGCCCGACAATTATTGCGACAGGCCCATTAACATCTCCTGCGTTATCAGAGCAATTAAAAGCGTTAACGGGAGAAGATTATTTTTATTTTTATGACGCAGCAGCGCCAATTATTGAAAAAGACAGCATAGATATGAATAAGGTGTATTTGAAATCTCGCTATGACAAAGGAGAAGCAGCTTACTTAAACTGTCCGATGACAGAAGAGGAATTCAATACATTCTATGAAGCTTTAATTTCAGCTGAAGTAGTACCGTTAAAAGAATTCGAAAAAGAAATCTTCTTCGAAGGATGTATGCCAATTGAAGTATTAGCAAAGCGTGGACACAAAACGATGACATTTGGTCCAATGAAGCCAGTAGGATTAGAAGATCCGAAGACAGGAAAGAAACCGTACGCGGTTGTTCAATTACGTCAAGATGATGCAGCAGGAACACTTTATAATATCGTTGGATTCCAAACACATTTAAAATGGGGTGCACAAAAAGAAGTATTCCGTTTAATTCCTGGCTTAGAGAATGCAGAAATCGTTCGTTACGGTGTTATGCACCGCAATACATTCATTAACTCACCGAAGTTATTGAAACCAACATATCAATATCGCGGTCGCGATGACTTGTTCTTTGCAGGACAAATGACAGGTGTAGAAGGATATGTTGAATCAGCAGCATCTGGTTTAATGGCAGGCATTAACGCAGCTCGCTTAGTATTAGGAGAAGAGCTTGTTGTATTACCAGCTGAAACGGCAATCGGTAGCATGGCGCATTATATTACATCAACAAATGCAAAGACATTCCAACCAATGAATGCAAACTTTGGCTTATTCCCACCACTTGAAACACGAGTGAAGAAAAAAGCAGAACGTTATGAAATTTATGCAAATCGCGCATTAGAAACGCTTCAAAACTTTCTAAACATTTAATGAAAAACACATTGCAAGGGCTATTGAATTGTGTTACTATTTAATAGCCCTTGTGAGGTGAAAATACTTTGAATCTAACACAAATGTGTCATTTTTATTTCGAGTACCTACAAATAGAACGGAACTATTCAAGATATACAATTGAAAGTTATCAATTTGTAATTGAACATTTTATGAATTTCATGCAGGAAGAACGTATTAGCTCGTTTAGAGATGTCTCTTACCCAGCTGTGCGTTTGTATTTAACGCAATTGCATAAAGAGCAGCTATCTAGGCGAACAGTAGCTCGTAAGGTTTCAACATTAAGAAGTTTTTTTCGCTTTTTAATGAGAGAAGAGTATGTGAAGGAAAATCCATTTATGCTAGCTTCTCTTCCGAAAAAGGAACTAACAATTCCGAAGTTTTTATATGAAGAAGAATTGGAGAAGTTATTTCACGTATCGGATTTGAATACACCGCTCGGGCAACGGAATCAGGCATTATTAGAGTTGTTATATGCAACGGGAATTCGTGTTAGTGAATGTTGTCGTTTAACGATGAATGACATTGATTTCACAATAGGAACTATTTTAGTACATGGAAAGGGAAAGAAGCAGCGTTATGTACCCTTTGGTAGTTTTGCCCATGATGCTCTAGATACATATATTCAAAATGGTAGGAAGACTTTATTAGGCAAAGCGAATGATGCTTGCAATGTTCTCTTTTTAAATAGTAGAGGTAAAGCTTTAACTACTAGAGGTGTAAGATATATTTTATCTGAAATGATAGAAAAAGCTGCACTCTCCATCCATATTAGTCCCCATAAACTAAGACACTCGTTTGCTACGCATATGCTAGATCAAGGAGCGGATTTACGCGTTGTACAAGAATTACTTGGTCATGAGCATCTCTCTACAACTCAAATATACACCCATGTTTCAAAAGAAAAATTACGATCTGTTTATATGACAAATCATCCACGAGCACATTAGCATTTTAGATGCTTTTTTTCAGTTTTAGTACCTACTGGAAACTCGTTTTTAAAACAAGGAGGTATGAGAATGGGAAATTTTCATGCAACAACAATATTCGCTATTCATCATAATGGTGAGTGTGCTATGTCCGGAGACGGTCAAGTAACATTCGGAAATTCTGTCGTGATGAAGCATACAGCGCGCAAAGTGAGAAGACTATTCAATGGTAAAGTACTGGCCGGTTTTGCTGGGTCAGTTGCAGATGCTTTTACTTTGTTTGAAATGTTCGAGGGAAAGCTCGAAGAATTTAATGGCAACATTCAGCGTGCAGCTGTAGAGCTTGCAAAGCAATGGCGTGGGGATAAAGTGTTGAAACAATTAGAGGCAATGCTAATTGTTATGGACACAAAACACCTATTACTTGTTTCAGGTACAGGTGAAGTAATTGAACCAGACGATGGTATTTTATCAATTGGCTCTGGTGGGAATTATGCGATGTCGGCTGGTCGTGCGTTAAAGAAACATGCTGGAGAGCACCTTTCTGCGAAAGAAATAGCGAAAGCGAGCTTAGAAATAGCAAGTGATATTTGCGTATATACGAATAACAATATCATTTTAGAAGAGTTATAGGGGGAGAGCGAGAATGAAGGCAAATTTAACTCCGCGTCAAATTGTTGAAAGATTAGATCAGTATATCGTTGGTCAAAAAAGCGCAAAGAAAGCGGTGGCTATAGCCTTACGAAATCGTTACCGTCGAAGTTTGTTAAAAGAAACAATTCGTGATGAAATTTCTCCTAAAAACATTTTAATGATAGGGCCGACTGGTGTTGGAAAAACGGAAATCGCAAGAAGGATGGCAAAGATCGTAGGAGCACCGTTCATTAAAGTAGAGGCGACTAAGTTTACAGAAGTAGGGTATGTTGGTCGTGATGTGGAATCGATGATTCGTGATTTAATGGAAACATCAGTACGCTTGGTGAAAGAAGAGAAGATGATTAGTGTTCAAGCGAAAGCTGAAGAGCAAGCAAATTATCGCCTCGTCGAATTATTAGTGCCAAGTACAAAGAAACAATCAACATACAAAAATCCACTTGAAATGTTGTTCGGTGGGGGATCTGAAGAACCGTCTCAAGACGATTTGAAAGAAGATACTGAGCTTTCGCATAAGCGGAAGATAATAGAACAAAAATTAGCGTTAGGCGAATTAGAAAATGAACTAGTGATGGTTGAAATAGAAGAACAACAAATGTCGATGTTTGACATGTTACAAGGTTCAGGAATGGAACAAATGGGCATGAACGTACAAGATGCGCTAGGAAGCTTCTTACCAAAGAAGAAGAAAAAGCGCAAATTACCCGTAAGTGATGCTCGTAAAGTATTAACGAATGAAGAAGCTAGTAAGTTAATCGATATGGATGAAGTAACACAAGATGCTATTTATCGTGCGGAGCAGCTTGGTATTATTTTTATCGATGAAATTGATAAGATTGCTGGAAAAGGGAGTGCATCTGCTGATGTATCTCGTGAAGGTGTACAACGTGATATTCTACCAATTGTGGAAGGATCGACTGTTGTAACAAAGTATGGGGCAATTAAGACGGACCATATCCTCTTCATTGCTGCTGGAGCATTTCATATGTCAAAGCCTTCTGATTTAATTCCAGAACTTCAAGGGAGATTCCCGATTCGTGTTGAATTAACAAAGTTATCGGCTGAAGATTTCGTGAATATTTTAATTGAACCAGATTTCGCTTTAACAAAACAATATATCGCATTATTACAGACGGAAGGTATAGAAATTGAATTTTCTGACGAAGCTATTCGTAAAATAGCAGAAATTGCCTTTGATGTAAATCAACAAACGGATAACATTGGAGCAAGAAGGCTACATACAATCATGGAAAAGCTGTTAGAAGATTTATCATTTGAAGCTTCCGAAATTACATTAGAGAAAATAACGATTACACCACAGTATGTAGAAGAAAAGTTACAAACGATTGCAAAGAACAAGGACGTAAGTCAATTTATTTTGTAAAGCATGTAGGAGGATTTTAATAATGGAATTGTTAGAAAGAACGAGAAAGATTAATAAGTTATTACAACAGTCAGCTGGTAAGCCAGTTAACTTCAAAGAAATGGCTGATACATTAACGGAAGTTATCGAAGCAAACGTATTTATCGTAAGCCGTCGTGGGAAAATTTTAGGTTACGGTATTACGCAAAAAATTGAAAACGAACGTATGAAAGGTATGCTTGAAGAGCGCCGTTTCCCAGAAGAATACACAAATAGCTTATTAAATCTTGCTGAAACATCTTCAAACTTAGATATTAACGATGAGCACACTGCATTCCCAGTAGAAAACAAAGAATTATTCCAAGCTGGTTTAACGACAGTTGTACCAATTATTGGTGGCGGTGAGCGTCTTGGTACACTAGTTCTTGCGCGTGTAGGTGTACCATTCGAGAATGACGATTTAGTATTAGGTGAGTACGGTGCAACAGTAGTAGGAATGGAAATGTTACGTGAAAAAGCTTCTGAGATTGAAGAAGAAGCACGTAGCAAAGCTGTTGTTCAAATGGCAATTAGCTCATTATCATACAGTGAGTTAGAAGCAATCGAGCATATCTTTGAAGAATTAAGTGGACACGAAGGATTACTTGTAGCTAGTAAAATTGCAGATCGTGTTGGAATTACACGTTCAGTAATCGTTAATGCACTACGTAAGTTAGAAAGTGCTGGAGTTATCGAATCGCGTTCTTTAGGTATGAAAGGAACATACATTAAAGTATTAAACGATAAATTCTTACTTGAGCTTGAAAAACTAAAAACTAACTAATTAACGAAAACCCCTCATAACGAAACGATCGTTATGAGGGGTTTTTTATTTATATATAGATATATACAAAAAAAGGGAATTAATCCAACAATTATCGTATCGATAGCGAACAAAAAGCCATTTTTAGTACTAAAGACATGGTATTGTAGGTAAAAAGACCCATTTTTAATTCATGTCGAAAACGTGTAGAAAGACGTGAGAAAAAGTCGAATAATATTGATATAATGTAGAATAGTGACGAATATTAGATTATATTAAGTGGATTTGTATGTATAGCACACATTATGGCATAAAGGGGACGAAAATGGATTTATTTGGTGGAACGATAAGTAAATTAGAAAAAGGTATTTCATATTCAGCAATTAAACAAAAGACAATTTCTCAAAATATCTCAAATGCAGACACTCCGAATTATAAAGCGAGCGATGTATCGTTTAAAGATGAGTTTACGAATGCAATATCTTCTATGAAAGCAAATAAGTCATCTATAAAGCACCTAGATTTTTCAACAAGTAGTGGGAATCCGTATGAACTAACAGAACGAAAAGGTACATATAATCATAACGGAAATAATGTAGATATAGATAAGGAAATGGCAATGCTTGCACAAAACCAGATTTATAATCAGGCATTGGTAGATCGCTTGAATGGAAAGTTCAGATCGTTACAAACTGTTATTAAAGGTGGGAAATAAGCATGTCAATATTTCATAGTTTAAACATCTCTTCATCAGCTTTAACGGCACAACGTTTGAGAATGGATGTTGTTTCATCAAATATGGCAAATGCAGATACAACGAGAGCAGAATTTGTAAATGGTGAGTGGCAACCGTATCGCAGAAAATTAGTGCAAATGGCGCCACAACAATCTTCGTTTTCATCTATCTTTCAGCAAGAATTGAAAGGTAGCAATGCGAAAGTGGGACATGGTGTAAATGTAACACGTATCGCAGAAGACCAAACACCGTTTAAACAAGTGTTTAATCCACAACATCCAGATGCGAATGCGGAAGGTTATGTACAATTACCTAACGTGGATCCTTTAAAAGAAATGGTAGATTTAATGAGTGCAAGTCGCTCATATGAAGCAAATGTAACGGTATTCAATGCATCAAAAGGAATGCTTATGAAAGCGCTAGAAATTGGGAAATAACAGAGTACTATAATTTTGAATGAGGAGGAGAAAAAAGAATGCCGAATTACATAAATGGTATAACAGGTATACAATCAGTAACAACACCTGTCGGTGATGTGAGAGTTGAACAAAAGAATACAACAAGCTTCTCAACTGTATTAAAAGATGCGATTAATCAAGTAAATGAGGCACAACTTGCTTCAGATAAAGCCACGAACCTTTTAATAAAGGGCGGAGATATCGAACTTCATGATGTAATGATTGCAGCAGAAAAATCAAGTGTCATGTTACAAACAACGATAGAAGTACGTAATAAAGTAGTCGAAGCATATCAAGAAGTTATGCGTATGAGTATGTAGTCAATATAAATGGAATGAATGAACAACCGGGGGAATTTCATGAACGAGAAGATAAAAGGTCAGATGGGTCAATATAAAGAGTATTGGTCCAATCGGACGAAGAAGCAGAAAGGTTTTATTATAGGGACTCTCGTTGCGGTATTGTTAGTAGCGGCAGGTTCTGTTTACTTTTTAACAAAGCAGACATTAGTTCCTTTATACAGTAATTTATCTGCAGCAGAAGCTGGTCAGATTAAGGAAGAATTAGATGCGAAAGGCGTTGTATCTCAGATTACGAACAATGGTAATACCATTTTAGTTCCAGATACAGCCGCAGATGCATTGAAAGTAGAATTAGCATCAAAAGGAATACCAAATTCAGGAGTTATTGATTATTCTTTCTTTGGTCAAAAGAGTAGTTTAAGTATGACGGATAATGAGTTTAATGTTGTAAAGCTAGAAGCGATGCAAAATGAACTTGTTAAATTAATGAAAGGCATTGAAGGAATTGAAGATGCAAAGGTCATGATTACATTACCAAAAGAAAGTATATGGGTAAGTGACAAATCTGAAGCTGCATCTGCATCTATCGTATTGCAAACAAAGCCTGGCTATAATCCGGATGAGAAGCAAGTGAAATCATTATATCATCTAGTATCAAAAAGCGTTCCGAATTTACCAGCTGAAAATATTGTTATCATGAATCAAAACTTCGAGTATTATGATTTAGATTCAACAAATTCTACAAGCGGTAACGCAAACTTTGCGATGCAACGCAATATGAAGAAAGAAGTAGAGCGTGATATTCAACGCCAAGTACAGCAATTATTAAGCACAATGATGGGCGCTGATAAAGTAGCAGTTGTTGTGTCAGCAGATTTAGACTTCACACAAGAAAATCGTACAGAAGAGTTAGTAGAGCCTGTAGATAAAGAAAATATGCAAGGTATTGCTATTAGTGCGGAGAAAATTAAAGAAACATATACAGGGAACTCGGAAAATGAAGGTGGTACAGTTGGCACAGGAGAGGACGAGCCAGCTGGCACGGGTTATGCAGCAGGAGCGAATAATAACCAGAATTCTGAATCCAATAAAAACCATGAACGCATTAATTATGAAGTAAATCGTATTAAGAAAGAAATCGTTGAAAGTCCTTATAAAGTGAAAGACTTAGGTATTCAAGTAGCGGTGGAACCACCAACTCCAGGTGAACCAGCATCGTTACCACAACGTACAGTAGATGATATTGAAAAAATGTTATCTTCTATCGTGAAAACATCTATTTCAAAAAATGATGAAACACCATTAACAGATGAAGAAATTACGAATAAAATTTCTGTTACGGTAAGTGATTTGAAAGGAAAAGCAGAAGCTACTACAAATCAAGCAACAGCTATTCCGATGTGGGTTTACATTGTTGGAGGAGTATTACTTCTAGCGATTATCCTTTTAGTTGTTATGCTAGTACGTAAAAAGAGAGCCGATTCTGAAGAAATCGAAGAAGAATTTATGGAACCAATTCGTATTGAAGATATTAATAATGAAATTGAGACAGAAGAAATTATTCGTCGAAAGCAATTAGAGAAGTTGGCGAAAGAGAAACCAGAAGAATTCACAAAAGTTATTCGTACTTGGTTATCGGAAGATTAGGAGGATAAAGAAATGGCTAATCAAAGTATAAAGAAAGCACTAACTGGTAAGCAAAAAGCCGCGATACTCCTTATTTCACTAGGTCCAGATGTTTCGGCATCTGTATATAAAAACTTATCTGAAGAAGAAATTGAAAAATTAACATTAGAAATTTCAGGTATGAAGAAAGTAACTTCTGATGAGAAGGATGGAATTATTGAAGAATTTCATCAAATGGCCCTTGCGCAAGATTATATTGCGCAAGGAGGGATTGGATATGCTAAGTCGGTGCTAGAGAAGGCCTTAGGAGAGGATAGAGCGCTTCAAATTATCAATCGATTAACTTCGTCTTTACAAGTTAAGCCATTTGACTTTGCTAGAAAGGCCGATCCAAATCAAATTTTACACTTTATCCAAAATGAACATCCGCAAACAATTGCACTAGTGTTATCTTACTTAGATCCAAATCAAGCTGGACAAATCTTGTCTGCGCTTGCACCAGAATTACAAGCAGAAGTTGCAAAACGTATTGCGTTAATGGATAGTACGTCACCGGAGATTATTAGCGAAGTAGAACAAATACTAGAACGAAAGCTATCAACAACAGTGACGCAAGATTATACGCAAACTGGTGGCGTTGAAGCTGTTGTGGATGTGCTAAATGGTGTAGATAGAAGCACAGAAAAGACTATTTTAGATGCACTTAGCATGCAAGATCCAGAATTAGCAGAAGAGATTAAGAAGCGCATGTTTGTATTCGAAGATATTGTAACTCTAGATACGAAAGCTATTCAACGTGTAATACGTGAAGTTGAAAATGAAGATTTAATGCTATCACTGAAAATAGCGAGTGATGAAGTGAAAAATGTTCTGTTTGGAAATATGTCTCAACGTATGGTGGAAACATTTAAAGATGAAATGGAATTCATGGGTCCAGTACGTTTGAAAGATGTAGAAGAAGCTCAAACACGTATTGTGAATGTTATCCGTAAGTTAGAGGATGCTGGTGTTATTGTTGTGGCAAGAGGCGGAGGAGATGAAATCGTTGTCTAGAATTATCAAATCCTATCAAGTGTTAGATGAGTCCAACGATCAATATTGTATTCAATTAAATAATATTCGCTTAACTTCTGGTGAGAAGCACGACGTAGATGAAGTAGAGCATCATGAGAAACGTATTCTTTTATTGGAAGAGAAAGAAAGACAAGCAATCCAACAGAAACATGATTTTGAACAATACGTTAGTGAGATGAACATGCAGTTGGCGCAAGAACGCGAGCAGTGGTTACAAGAAAAGGAGATGCTTATCCGACAAGCAAAGGATGAAGGATATGCTGTTGGAATAGAAGAGGGAAGAGAGTATGGACATAGCGAGTACCATGACCTCTTGAAAGAAGCACATAATATTGTGGAACAGTCGCGGGAAGAATACAATCGTCACCTTGACTCTAGCGATAAAACGATTTTAAAAATAGGGCTGAAGGTAGCAGAGCGTATTCTTGATAGTATGTTAACTGATATGCCAGAACAATTTATGCCGTTAGTAAAGAAAGCAGTAAAAGAAGTACAGGAACATCAAGACGTACATATTCGTATTCATCCAGAAAAGTATCCATTGCTCCTTTCGTTTAAAGAAGAGTTATGTGAATTGTTACAGAGAGATGTAGATATGTATATATACCCTGATGAAGAATTACAAGTGAATGATTGTATTATTGATTCTTCGTTTGGGAGAATTGATGCAAGTATTGATACACAATTAGCGGAAATGAAAGAGAAACTCCTCGAACTAATGGAGGGGGAACGAGATGAATAGTGAAGAAATCTTTCAACATATTCATACAGTAGATACATATAAGCGTTATGGGAAGGTTACTAAAGTAGTAGGATTAATGATTGAATCAAAAGGTCCGGAATCTTCCATTGGTGACGTGTGTTATATACATGTTGGTGGAAAAAGTGAAAAGAAAGTATATGCAGAAGTTGTCGGGTTCCGAGGGGAGCATGTCGTATTAATGCCATTTACAAATGTACAGGATATTTCTCCTGGATGTATGGTAGAGGCAACGAGAATGCCACTGCAAGTGAAAGTTGGCCATGCGTTGCTTGGACAAGTCCTTGATCCGCTTGGTAATCCGCTAGATGGTTCTAAGTTGCCTAAAGGATTGCTTCCTGTTACAACAGAGAACGATCCGCCAAATCCAATGAAAAGACCACCTATTCATGAGACAGTAGAAGTTGGCGTCAAAATGATTGATAGTTTATTAACAGTAGGAAAAGGTCAAAGGATTGGTATTTTCGCAGGTAGTGGTGTTGGGAAAAGTACGTTAATGGGTATGATTGCACGGAATACAAATGCGGATATCAACGTTATCGCATTAATTGGAGAGCGTGGTCGTGAAGTACGAGAGTTTATTGAAAAAGACTTAGGACCAGAAGGGTTGAAGAAGTCAATTGTAATTGTAGCGACGTCTGACCAACCTGCTTTAATGAGGTTAAAAGGAGCGTATACTGCAACATCGATAGCAGAGTACTTCCGAGATCAAGGGATGAATGTCATGTTTATGATGGACTCTGTTACGCGTGTTGCGATGGCACAACGAGAGATTGGCTTAGCAGTAGGGGAGCCTCCAACTACAAAAGGATATACGCCATCTGTATTTGCTATTTTACCGAAATTGTTAGAGCGAACAGGTACGAGTGAGCATGGTACTATATCTGCATTTTATACAGTACTTGTGGACGGAGATGACATGAATGAGCCGATAGCAGACACAGTTCGGGGGATTTTAGATGGACATTTAGTATTAGACCGTGCATTAGCGAATAAAGGACAATTCCCTGCTGTTCATGTCTTAAAAAGTGTAAGTCGTGTGATGAATCAAATTGTCACGAAAGAACATAGACAAGCAGCTGAAAAAGTGAGATCGCTACTAGCGACGTATATCAATGCGGAAGATTTAATTAACATCGGAGCATATAAACGGGGTTCTTCTGCTGAAATTGATGAGGCAATTCATTTCTATCCAAAAATCATTGAATTTTTAAAGCAAGATGTACATGAGTCTGTGACACAAGAGGAAAGTTTGAACATGTTGTTCCAGTTAATACATAAAGGTGGCTTATAATAATGTACACATACAAATTCGGAAAGATATTGTCAATTAAGGAAAAAGAGAAAGAAGAAAAACAATCTCAGTATGAACAATCTGTAATGGAATTTGAAAAGTGTGCAGAAAAGCTATATGAACTGTTGAAACAGAAAGAAGACTTAGAGGCAATGAGACAAGCAAAGCTGGAACGAGGATTACCTGTAGGGGACATGTTAGCGCAACAATACTTCATTGATAACCTAGAGAAAGTTATTATGAACCACCAGGTACTTGTGATAGAAGCAAGACAAATGATGCACCAAATGCAAGAAGGGCTCATTCATTCAAATATTGAAGTGAAAAAATATGAGCAAATTAAAAAGAATGATTATGAGAATTATCTTTTTGAACAAAAGAATATGGAATCCATGTTAATGAACGAAATTTCCATTCAACAGTTTATGAATCGTGGGATTTAGGTGAGGTTATGAAAAGTATGCAAAATCATAAGGAAGAGGTAGGAACGAAGAAAAACGGCTTTTTTAAATGGTTACTTTATATGATTGTCACTCCTGCTTTATTTGCTGCTGTATTATTTGCTATCGTGTTCAATGCACTTGGCTATGATGTTATTGGCACTGTGAAGGAAGCGAGTAAGAATATTCCATTTATTTCTTCTAGTGAAGAAGCAAATAAAAAAGAAGCTTCGAATGCTTCTGAAGCAAGTAAGTTAGAGACAAAAAACCAAAAGCAAGAAGAAGAAATTGCGAAGTTAAAGAAGGACCTTGAGCAGAAACAAGCAGATATTCGTAGTTTAGAAGTTAAGTTAAATCGAGCTACAAGTTCAGCGGATGTAGCACAAAACGTAGAAGAAGAAGCGCTTGCGAAAACAAAGGGACTTGTTAAAAAAGTGACGCAAAGTTATGAAGAGATGAAACCGAAGCAAGCAGCCAAAATTGTACAAGAATTACCAACAGAAGAAGCAGTTAAGTTATTAGCTAGATTGAAGCCAGATGTCCTTGCTGCTATTTTGGAAAACATAGATTCCAAGCAAGCAGCAACATATACATCCTTGTTAACAAAAGAACAAACATCGTGAAAGGAGGGAGAGTAGGTGAATACAAGTATCCAATTGGTTCAACCATCTTTTTCACAGAGCATGTCTCAAGCAGGCAAAGGATCTAGTACACAAGGGGTAGATTCCTTATTTACATCTATTATGGGACAATTAGAGTCTAATTTACAGCAGCAAGATAGTGAAGCATCATTACTAGACTTGCCTTCTTTAAAAGGATTAATAGAAGGATTGTTTCAACACGTTTCACCAGAAGAAAAGCAGCTACTAGAACAAACAATGGAAGCATTGAAAGAGAAAATAGGGCAGCATGAGAATATAGAAGAAGCAGCCTATATGTTACTTGCTAGCATTGCGCTTCAACCACAGGAAATCAAAAATATTGTAGCTAAATTGCAACAAGATGGTGTGCTTTCTAAGCAAGTAGCAGATAAATTAGCACCACTACTTGAACAGCCACTTATTCAAAAAGAACTAACTGAAATCAAAAAAGTGGTGGAGAAATGGCAACAGAAAAAAGATGAAGCGAAAATGACGTACTTGCAAGGTGTGCTGGAGCGAGTGTTTCCGAATGAAGGAAAAGAAGCGGGGATAAGTATTTTACCGACACGTACGTTGCCTATTTATCAGCCGATGGAAAGCATTAACCTTCATGTTGCCCCGCCAACGGAAGGAAAAGCAGTTGCTTTATATGTAGCCATGAATGGAAACAAGGTAAATGAGCAACAGTTCATTCGCAATTTCCAACAAATGTTAATGAATGGTAATTTGACTTCTGCAAACGGTATTCAAAAGCTAAGTATTAAGTTATACCCAGAGCATTTAGGAGCTGTTCATGTAGACATTATAAAGCGTGGCGGTGAAATGATTGCAAAAATTGTCGCTTCTTCTGGAACCGCACGAGAAGCGTTGGAAAATCAAGTGCAACAATTAAGAGCGGCATTTGTTAACCAAAATATTTCTGTTGATAAAGTCGAAATAGCAAGTTACTTACAGCAATGGAAACAGCATCAACAAAATAATCAATCTGCACATGAACAGCAACAACAACATAAGCGACAAGTAGCGGACGAGGATGAAGAAAATACACATTCATTCTTAGAAGAGCTAACAAACCTAAAAGCGTAGGTGACAAGATGAATATAGGAAATACGATGGCAAAGCAAGCAACTGCAGCGAAATCAAACAATACTAAACCAACAAATGAGAGGTTGGTAGGGAATTTTGATCCACCTCCAGCTCAGCAGAAAGCACCAAATGATGCACTAGGAAAAGATGCATTCCTAAAAATTCTTGTAACACAATTACAACATCAAGATCCGTTAAATCCAATGCAAGATAAAGATTTTATCGCGCAAATGGCGACATTTAACTCGTTAGAGCAAATGATCAACATGAATAAAATGTTGGAAACACTTGTTATTTCACAAAACGGTTCACAATTACTACAGTTCAGTGAAATGATTGGAAAAAAAGTATCATTTGAAACGGTGACTGATAAGAAAGATGAACAAGGAAACTTCATCACGGAGAAAGGTGAAGGAATTGTGAAATCTGTTCATTACAAAGGAACAGAAGTAATCATCGAATTAATGGATGGCAAGAAAATAAATGCATTCACTATTACTTCTGTTGGAGCAGATATAAAAGAAGAGGAAGCAGAAGTAGAAGAAGAAACTCCGAAAAAGGAATAGATGGAGATAGATTCATAGAAATATTCACACATACAAAAGGAGGAAATAATTATGCTTCGTTCAATGTATTCAGGAATTGGTGGAATGAAAAACTTCCAAACAAAACTAGATGTTATCGGGAATAATATTGCCAACGTTAATACATATGGCTTCAAGAAAAGTCGTGTGACGTTCAAAGATATTGCAAGCCAAACCCTATCAGGTGCAAGTGGGCCAACTGCAAATCTTGGCGGCCAAAATGGAATGCAAGTTGGTCTAGGTGCAACGCTTGCAAGTATTGATACAATCCATACAAGTGCGAGCTTACAAACAACAGGTAGAACACAAGACTTAGGGATTGACGGTGATGGTTATTTCGTAGTAAAGAATGGAAATCAGTCATTCTATACACGCGCTGGAAACTTTGATTTTGACTATGCTGGTAATTTAGTAACACCTGGTGGATACAAAGTACAAGGTTTCCCTGTAGTGAATGGAAAAGTAGATACAACACAAGTTGGAGATATTCAGCTTGATCGTAATGAATTCATGCCACCTACAGCAACAACATTCGCAACATTTGCCGGGAACTTAGATGCAGGAGCAGCGAACGGTTCGACAGCGAATCTTGATTTTAAGGTGCGTGATTCATTAGGAAATGAACACGAAATGACAATGGTTGCTACAAAGAATGGCGATAATGCGTGGTCATACAATATTACGAGAAAAGGCGAGGCTACATCGTTATCAAGTGGTACGTTAAACTTTGATGCGAATGGTAAGCTTGCTCCGACATCAACAGTTGCAGACTTAAGAATACCAGGCTTGAATGGTGCGAATGATATTGTAATCCAAGCTGCTGATTTAAAGTTTGAGAATGTATCACAAGTAGCTGCACCGTCGAAGTTGAACTTAAAGGACAAGGATGGCTTTGCTGAAGGTTACTTAAATGGATTTACGATTTCTCCAACTGGAGAGGTGAATGCGACATTCACAAATGGTCAATTGAAAGTAGTAAGTCAAATTGCACTAGCGAATTTTAGTAACCCATCTGGTCTAATGAAATCAGGTAACAACCTATTCACAGAATCGAATAACTCTGGTTTACCAAATATCACATTAGCTGGTGACGGTGCAGGTGGAATTAAAGCAGGCTCACTTGAGATGAGTAACGTAGATTTATCAGAAGAATTTACAGAGATGATTGTATCGCAACGTGGTTTCCAAGCTAACTCTCGTATTATTACGACCTCAGATCAAATCTTAGAAGAACTTGTAAACTTGAAGCGATAAGGTAGGTGAAATAGCAAGTGTCTACTAAAGAGGCATTTGCGTTCGAATGATTACTTTGACACGATTAAATGGAAAGTCATTCACCTTAAATGCATTATACATCGAACAAGTGCAATCTTTTCCAGATACGACAATTACATTAGTAAGTGGTACGAAAATTGTTGTATGTGAAACAGAAGAGATAGTGAAAGAGCGTGTACATACATTCTATCAATCAATTGGATTGATAGGATGTAGGTTACGTGAGGAGGTGGATGAAGATGAATAAGACAGTGAAAATTATGTTAGGACTTATGGTTTGTATTGTTCTCACAGCCGCTGTTACATTTGTTGTACTTGATAAATTTAGTAAGCCAAAAGGGGATACAGAGCAAACAATTGATGAAGTACTCGAAGTTTCTTATGATGTTCCTGAGGTGACAACAAACTTATTAAGCGGTGAGTTTGTTAAAATTAAATTTAAAATTCAAATGAGCTCTAAAAAAGCAAAAGAAGAGATAGAAAAACGCGATTTTCAAGTAAATAATGTTATTATTCAAGAATTAGTACAAATGACACATGATGATGTAAGGGAAAAAAATAGTATCCCAACGTTAGAAAGTGTGATAAAAAATAAAGTAAATGAACTAATGAAAAGTGGAAGTGTTGTACGAGTCTACACAACTTCTATTATGGTACAATGAGGATAGAATAGTAGCAGGAAAAGGGGGGTGAAACTGTTGGCAGTCGGAGATGTTTTATCACAAAGTGAAATTGATGCTCTGCTTTCCGCGATATCTACTGGACAAATGGATGCAGATGAGCTGAAAAAAGAAGACAATCAACGAAAAGTAAGAGTCTATGATTTTAAACGAGCACTACGTTTCTCGAAAGATCATATGAGGAGCCTATCAAGAATACACGAAAACTTCTCTAGGTTATTAACAACATACTTTTCAGCACAATTACGCACATACGTCAATATATCAGTTATGTCTGTTGACCAGTTACCTTATGAAGAATTTATTAGCTCCATTCCAAAGATGACTATTCTAAATATTTTTGATGTAGCACCTTTAGAAGGACGTATTATGCTAGAAGTAAATCCGAATATTGCTTACACAATGCTAGATCGTGTGTTAGGGGGAAGAGGAGCTAGTTATAATAAAATCGATAGTTTAACTGAAATTGAAACGAAGATTATGAAGCAATTATTCGAACGATGTGTTGATAGTTTGCAAGAGTCATGGAGCTCTGTTATTGACATTGATCCATCTTTCTCAGGGTTTGAAGTAAATCCACAGTTTTTACAAATAGTTTCACCTAATGAAACGGTCGTGGTTATTTCATTAAGTACACAAGTTGGAGATACGACAGGAATGATTAACATATGTATCCCTCACGTTGTACTAGAACCAATCCTTCCAAACTTGTCTGTGAAACATTGGATGCAGACAGTGAAGAAAGAACGAAATGAAGAAGAAGTTCAACTGTTAGCAAATAGAGTGAAGAATACAGAAGTGGTTCTTTCCGCACAATTAGGCGAATCCACTATTTCGATTCAAGATTTCTTACATTTACAAATGGGAGACGTCATTACACTCGAAAAAGATGTAAGTAAACCGTTGACGATATGTGTAGGAGACCAACCGAAGTATGTTGGACAACCAGGGAAAGTAAATAAGAAACTTGCTGTTCAAATTATTGACTCTTTCAGGGGAGGAGAGCGAATTGATGAATGATGGAATGTTATCACAAGATGAAATTGATGCATTATTAAGAGGCAGCGTGGATGATAACGATCTGAAAGAAGAAGAGGTTATGGTACTTCCCATTGAAGATTTTTTATCAAATATAGAGATTGATGCGTTAGGAGAAATAGGGAATATTTCTATCGGTAGCTCGGCAACTGCATTATCTACTCTTTTAAATCAAAAAGTAGATATTACAACGCCGTCTATACATATTGTTGAAACAAATAAATTAAAAGACGAATTTCCAGAACCATACGTTGCTGTGTATGTAAATTATACAGTAGGTTTTGAAGCAACTAACTTGTTTGTCATTAATACAAGGGATGCAGCAGTTATTGCTAATTTAATGTTAGGTGGCGATGGACTCGTTAATTCAGCTGAATTAGATGAGATTCAATTAAGTGCTGTACAAGAGGCAATGAATCAAATGATGGGTTCAGCTGCAACTTCTATGTCACAGATTTTTAGCAAAAAAGTAGATATTTCACCTCCATTTATTGATTTATTGAATTTTAAGCATGGGGTAGGAACAGATAATATCCCATCAGATGATATGTTAGTGAAAGTTTCTTTCCGCTTAAAAGTGGGTGATTTAATTGATTCAAATATTATGCAATTATTATCCGTTCCATTCGCAAAAGAATTGGTAGATGAATTATTACATAAATCAGCGGCAGTAGAGGAAGCAGCAACTGTAGAAGCAGCACCACCGCTACCAGTAGCAAAACCAATGGTTGAACCAGTAAAACAACATTCATCTGCACATTATACAGAGCAGCAGATGCAAGCACCATCATCAAGACCAGCACAGCCGATGAATGTACAACCAGCTGTATTTTCTGATTTCCAATCAACGGAATTCGTCAATGTGGAGGCGCAGAATTTAAATCTATTATATGATATTCCGCTAAAAGTGACGGTTGAATTAGGAAGAACGAAGCGTTCTGTAAAAGATATACTAGATTTAGCAACAGGTTCTATTATTGAGCTTGATAAGTTAGCAGGTGAACCTGTAGATATTCTAGTAAATAACAAGCTAATCGCACAAGGAGAAGTAGTTGTAATTGATGAAAACTTTGGAGTGCGTGTAACAGATATAATTAGTCAATCCGCAAGATTAAATAAATTAGGATAAGGAAATTAGGAGGAATTATAAAATGGGGAAAATTTTGATTGTAGATGATGCAGCATTTATGCGAATGATGATTAAAGACATCTTAGTGAAAAATGGATTTGAAGTTTGTGGCGAAGCAGAAAATGGTCAACAAGCAATTGAAAAATTCAAGGAAACACAACCAGATTTAGTAACGATGGATATTACAATGCCAGAGATGGACGGTATTCAAGCGTTAAAAGAAATCCGTAAAACAAACCCAAATGCAAAAATTATTATGTGTTCTGCAATGGGTCAACAAGCGATGGTAATTGAAGCAATTCAAGCAGGAGCGAAAGACTTCATCGTAAAGCCTTTCCAAGCTGACCGCGTTATTGAAGCTATTACTAAGGCACTTTCGTAATTGTAACGGGGGTACATAGCATTGTTGAAACGAATAATAATGATTTTTGGTTTAACAATGATGTTCTTTTCGCCGCTTTCTCAGCATTCAGCTGAAGCGGCGGAAAAAATGTCGGTCAAAGATTGCATTGGAAATCAAGAGCAGTGTGATCAAGAAGAGTCAACAGAAGTGGAAGCACCAGCGGTACCTGATACAAATGCATCTGCATGGGATGTTGTAAAAATGATTGGTTCATTTGTCTTTGTGTTAGTTCTGCTGTTTCTTCTTCTTCGTTATTTAGGAAAGAAGAATCAAAGTTTCCAAGGAAATAAACTCATTTCAAATATAGGTGGAACACCATTAGGTGGAAATCGCTCCATTCAAGTAGTAAAGATAGGGAATCAACTCTATATTGTTGGTGTGGGGGAGAATGTTCAACTATTAAAAGAAATTGATGATGAAGCTGAGATACAAATGATGATGAACATGTATGAAGAACAGTTGGATAATAAACTCCAACCATCGACATTATTACATAAATGGATTAGTAAGAAAAATCCTTCTGTCAATAATAAATCATTTTCTTTCCAAGAAGTATTTAAAGATCAACTTAGTGAATTAACGAACAAAAGGAAGAAAGCATTAACGGATTTAGAGAAGAAGGGGACATCAAAAGATGGATAACATAACGGATTTTTTAAACTTTAATGACCCCGCGGCAACAACAACCTCTATTAAATTACTTCTTTTATTTACTGTTCTTTCACTTGCTCCAAGTATTTTAATCTTAATGACTTGTTTCACTCGTGTTGTTATTGTGATGTCTTTCGTTCGAACAGCTTTAGGGACGCAACAAATGCCACCGAATCAGTTGTTAATTGGATTGTCATTGTTCATTACGTTCTTTGTGATGTCACCAACATTCTTGCAAATAAATGAACAAGCGTTACAACCTTTATCAAAGGACGAGATAGGATTAGAAGAAGCATATGAGAAAGCGACTTTACCATTGAAGGAATTTATGAGTAAGCATACGCGGCAAAAAGATTTAGCCTTATTTATGAGTTATGCTGGCGAAACAGAAAAACCTACATCCGTTGAAGAAATCCCGTTGAAAGCACTTGTTCCGGCTTTTGCAATTAGTGAGATTAAGACAGCGTTCCAGATGGGCTTTATGATTTTCATACCTTTTTTAATTATTGATATGATTGTAGCCAGTGTTTTAATGTCAATGGGGATGATGATGCTACCACCGGTTATGATTTCATTGCCATTCAAAATATTGCTATTTATTCTTGTTGATGGCTGGTACTTAGTTGTAAAATCGTTACTCTCAAGTTTTTAAGTAGGTGATTTAGTTGACATATGAATTTGTTGTTTCATTAGCAGAGAAAGGGATTTATACATTATTACTCGTTTGCGGTCCGTTATTAGGGATTGCGTTGGCTGTCGGATTAATTATTAGTATTTTTCAAGCAACAACGCAAATTCAAGAGCAAACATTAGCATTTGTTCCGAAGATTGTAGCTGTACTTCTTGGATTAGTATTCTTCGGTCCGTGGATGCTTTCACGTCTTTTAACATTTACAACGGAAATTTTTGCAAACTTGTCACAGTATATAAGGTAATAGCACCATATGGAGTATTTACAACATATTCAAGTTTATTTTCCGCTGTTTTTACTTATTTTTGCTAGAGTATCTGCTTTTCTTATTACAATGCCTATTATCTCTTATCGGACAATACCGAACACACATAAGATAGGATTAGCATTCTTTCTAGCAGTCTCCATGACAACGAACATGGATGCAATACCATTGAATATTGATATGGTTTATTTACTATTAGTCATGAAAGAAGTTGTAATCGGACTGGTCATTGGGCTATTTGCTTATATGATTATTTCGGGCATTCAAATTGCTGGTGGTTTAATTGATTTTCAAATGGGGTTTGCGATGGCCAATGTACTTGATCCTCAAACTGGAGCGCAAGTACCATTAATGGGGCAATATTTGAACTATTTTACATGGTTAATGTTGTTGACAGTAGATGCGCATCATTTGTTATTTGATGGCATTTATTACAGCACAGAGTTTATGCCGATTACACAATTTACGTCTGCGTTTGGGGAAGAAGGATTTATTCTGTTAGTTGTAAAATCATTTAGTGCAATGTTTGTCATTGCATTTCAAATGGCATTACCTATTGTTGGAAGTGTATTACTTGTGGATATCGCGATTGGTATTCTCGGTCGAACTGTTCCACAGCTAAATTTATTTGTTGTCGGATATCCGGTGAAAATCTTTGTTAGTTTTGTATTATTAATTGTGACAATGTCCACGTTCTTTATCGCTGTAGAGAAATTATTTGAGTTGATGATTCTATCAATGAGAGCAATGATGAAGGTTATAGGAGGGGCATAGGATGGCACAATTAAAATTAGACTTACAACTTTTCTCTGGCGAAAAAACAGAGAAAGCTACTCCTAAGAAAAGAGAAGAGTCTCGTGACAAAGGGCAAGTAGCAAAAAGTGCAGATGTGAACACAGCCCTTATTTTATTTGCTAGTTTTTTAGTGTTGTACGCAGGTAAGGGATATTTGTATGATCGATTGCAAAATTTTCTTGTAAAGAGTTTTAGCGTATATATGACAAAAGAAGTAACACCACAAAATATCGCTTCCTTGTCGTATGAAATCTTAATAGATTTTATGATGATGGTTGCACCATTTGTTGGTGCAGCGTTTCTTAGTGCATTAGTAGCAAACTATATTCAAGTAGGCTTTATGTTCTCAACAGAGTCTATTCAAATGAAGGGGAATCGAATAAATCCGCTTTCTGGATTTAAACGCATCTATTCATTACGAGCAATCGTAGAGTTAGTGAAATCAATTTTGAAAGTAATATTAATTGGTTCTATTGCTACATTCATTCTATGGGGACACGCTGGAGAGTTACTAAATTTAGCGCTTATCCCACTTAGTAGCTCGTTAGAAATGATTTTCGATATTATGATTCAGATGGGGCTCTTTGTGTCTGTTGCTTTAGTAGCTTTATCTATTTTTGATTATGCGTATCAGAAATATGATTTTGAAAAGAACATTCGTATGTCAAAACAAGATATTAAAGATGAACATAAAAAGATGGAAGGAGACCCATTCATTAAGTCGAAAATTAAGCAAAAGCAACGAGAAATGTCGATGCGTCGTATGATGCAGGAAATTCCGAATGCAGATGTTATTATTACGAACCCAACTCATTATGCAATTGCATTAAAATACGACGATGAAAAACGCGATGCCCCGTTTATTGTTGCAAAAGGTGTAGACTTTGTCGCACAAAAGATTAAAGACATCGCAAATGACCACGACATTGTCATGGTTGAAAATAAACCATTAGCGAGAGCGCTTTATGCTCAAAGTGAAATTGGAGACGAAATTCCTGAAAGTTTTTTTAAAGTTGTAGCAGAAATATTAGCGTATGTATATCAGGTGAAAAAGAAAGTGTAAGGAGAGAAATTGTTCATGAAGGTAAGAGATATTTCTGTCTTAGTTAGTGTAATTCTTATTGTGGCAATGCTTATCATCCCGTTACCGACATGGCTGTTAAGTTTTTTCATTATCGTTAATATAACGTTAGCGTTATTAGTACTTCTTATTTCAATGAATTTAAGAGAGCCGCTAGACTTCTCGGTATTTCCCTCTTTGATTCTATTGTTAACATTATTCCGATTAGGATTGAACGTGTCGACTACACGAGCAATCTTAGGTGAAGGTCATGCCGGACAAGTAGTCGAGGCATTTGGAACATTTGTTATCGGTGGAGATGTATTAGTAGGGTTTGTTGTTTTCTTAATACTAGTTATCATTCAATTTATCGTTATTACAAAAGGTTCGGAACGTGTATCTGAAGTAGCAGCAAGATTCACGTTAGATGCAATGCCTGGTAAGCAAATGAGTATAGATGCAGACTTGAATGCAGGTATTATTTCTGACGCACAAGCGAAAGAGCGTCGAGATAAAGTAGCTAGAGAAGCAGATTTCTATGGATCGATGGATGGTGCAACGAAGTTCGTAAAGGGAGACGCCATTGCAGGTATTGTTATTCTATTAATTAACATTATTTTCGGTATCATTATCGGAATGGTGCAACAAGATCTTTCTTTAAATGAGGCAAGTGTAAAGTATACGATGTTAACTGTTGGTGACGGTATCGTCAGCCAAATCCCAGCATTATTACTATCTACTGCAACTGGATTAATTGTGACTCGCAGTGCATCAAATGAGAACTTCTCTGCTGATGTTACAGCACAGTTATTTAATTATCCAAAGCTTCTTTACGTGGCAGCTGGAACAATTGCTACACTTGGAATTTTCACACCGATAGGAATTTTCTTAACGTTCCCTGTCGCTGGTTTGTTAATCTTTGCGGCGTATAAGATGACAATCAAACCACAAGTGGATCCAATTGAAGTCGAAGAAATGGAGCAAGAAGTAGAAACGAACGAAATGAAGAGTCCAGAAGCAATTGTAAAATTGTTAGAAGTAGATCCAATCGAGTTCGAATTTGGTTACGGTTTAATACCGTTAGCGGATGTATCACAAGGAGGAGACTTACTTGATCGAATTGTGATGATTCGTAGACAGTTAGCCATGGAGCTTGGAATGGTTATTCCTGTTGTTCGGGTTCGAGATAATGTCCAATTGCAACCGAATGAATATTGCTTAAAGATTAAAGGGAATGAAGTTGCGAGAGGTGAGTTGTTACTCGATCATTATTTAGCGCTGAGCCCAGGGTATGATGAAGAATCTATTGTAGGTATTGATACAGTGGAGCCATCATTTGGTTTACCAGCTAAGTGGATTTCAGAAGAAATGAAAGAACAAGCAGAAATGTTTAATTATACGGTTGTTGATCCACCTTCAGTTGTATCGACACATATGACGGAACTTATTAAGGCGCATGCACATGAATTATTAGGTCGTCAAGAAACGAAGAATTTAATTGATCATGTAAAAGAAACATATCCAATCTTGGTAGAGGAAGTAACACCAAGCCCGTTAAGTGTTGGAGATATACAGAAAGTATTAGCGAAGTTACTAATGGAAAAAGTATCCATACGCAACTTACCAACTATTTTTGAAACATTAGCTGATTATGGTCGATTAACAACAGATACAGATGTATTAACAGAATACGTTAGACAAGCATTAGCAAGACAAATTACAAAGCAATATAGTGGTAATAATGGTGTAATTAAAGTTATTACATTATCCGGAAAAGTAGAAAAAATAATTGCAGATAGTATTCAACAAATGGAACACGGTAATTACCTATCGATTGATCCAATGACATCACAAGCAATTATTCAAGCTGTAGCACAAGAAGCAGAGAAAGTATCGTTAATGGAACAGTCTGCAATTTTATTATGTTCGCCAGCTGTACGTATGCACGTGAAACAGTTGTTAGAACGTTATATGCCAACAGTTCCAGTACTCTCTTATAACGAATTAGAAGCAAATATTGAAGTGCAAAGTGTTGGGATGGTGACAATTGAGTGAAAATAAAAAAATACGTGGCACCGTCGATAGGAGAGGCAACGAAAAAAATCAAAGAAGAATTAGGTAGCGATGCGGTTATTCTTAGTTCGAAAGTTATTTATGTAGGTGGCTTCCTCGGAATGTTCAAAACAAAGAAAATGGAAGTAATAGCGGCAATTGATGAAGAAGTACACGCTACTTCTTTTGTGCCGCGCTCTACTATAAAAAGGGAAGTGGTGGAACCTGTTACACCACCTCTTCCAGTTTCGTCTATAAAAGAAGAGCAGTTGTTAGCTGAAATTACAGATTTAAAAGAATTATTATCAGAAATGAAAGAAACAAAGGAAGTTAATAGAAATACATCATATCCTTTACCCCTTGCCAAATGGGATACTTTCATGCAAGAGCAAGAAATATCTTCATCATTTAGATCTATCTGCATGGAGAAGCTACTAGAAAAGTGGTACGTGCACCAATCAAAAGCAAGTGATGAGATGGTCGAAGGTTGGATGAAAGAAATACTATATAATGAAATTTCTCATTTAGATTACGGGAAAATAAGTAACGAATGTAAGTACATCAATGTAGTGGGTCCAACCGGAGTTGGAAAAACGACAACTTTGGCTAAAATCGCAGCGGAAGCAATGCTGAAATTACAGAAGAGAATTGCGTTTATTACAACTGATACATATCGGATTGGTGCAATTGAACAATTGAAAACATATGCGTCTATTTTGAACGTTCCAATAGAAGTATGTTATACGTTAGAGGATTTTCATCAAGCGATTCAACAATTTGAAGACTATGACTTAGTCTTAATTGATACGGCAGGAAGAAATTTCACTGATAAGACGTATATTGAGGGTCTCAAAGAAATTATTGATTTTTCACAAACAGAGACACTCTTAGTTTTATCGCTTACTTCTAAATATGAGGATATGAGAAAGATTACATCACAGTTTCAAGCGATTGGTATTAATCGACTTGTCTTTACGAAAATGGACGAAACATTAAGTTATGGTGCAATGCTAAATATTATGAATGAATATAATCTTGGTGTTGCTTATATGACGAATGGCCAAAATGTACCGGATGATATTGTAGAAGGAAATCCTACAGCAATTTTACATGTATTAATGGAGCGTTATACGAATGAGAGATCAAGCTGAGGTTCTTAGAAGGAAAATTAACGCTAGTAAAATAGCACGTAAAGCACGAACGATAGCGATTGTTAGTGGCAAAGGAGGAGTTGGTAAATCTAATTTTTCCGTGAATTTCTCCTTACAGCTTGCCAAAAAAGGTAAAAAAGTATTGCTTATTGATATGGATCTTGGGATGGGAAATGTCGAACTAATCCTTGGTGAACCAGCAAAGGGGAATTTTGTCGATATTTTTAAGAATGGTGTCACTATTCATGATATTATAAATACAGGAACGTTTGGATTAGATTATATTGCTGGAGGTACTGGCTTTCATGAAGTGTTTCAATTTAATGAGGAAAAGCTAAATTATTTCTTTGTTCAACTTGAAATGGTAATAGGAAGGTATGATTATATTCTATTTGATATGGGAGCTGGAGTTACAGAAATAAACTTAGCATTTCTTCGTTCTGTGGAAGATATGATGATTATTACGACTCCAGAACCGACCGCAATTACGGATGCATACTCTATGATGAAGTATATGTGTTCGTTTGAGAAGGGTGTCGCTTATTATCTAGTTGTTAATAAGGTTTGGAGTAAAAGAGATGGAGAGCAAGTTTCCATGCGAATTGCAAATGCAGCGAAACATTTCTTACAGCAAGATATTCAAATGTTAGGTAGTATAGTTCATGATGAATTAGTGATGAAGGCTGTTATTGAACAAGTACCATTCACTGTTTATGATCCAAAGAGTGCTGTTAGTCAAGCGATAGTGACGATTGTTAATCAATATCTTGGCTTGAGTAATGATAACGTGTGGACAGAGCAGAAAGAAGGGTTTGTTGATAAGCTGCGCACATTCTTTTTGAAAAGGAAATGAGAAGGATGAAGAAAGTAAAAGTAGTAATTGTAGATGACTCGGCCTTCATGAGGCAAGTGCTTAAAGGATTATTGGAAGAGGATGGGCGTATTGAAGTAATAGGTACACTACGAAATGGGAAAGATGCGTTAGAAAAATTACCGCTCTTACAGCCAGATGTTGTTACCATGGATGTTGAAATGCCGATTATGGATGGCTTGGAAACGCTTCAACAATTAATGAAAGAATATCCACTTCCTGTTGTAATGTGCTCAAGTACAACAAAAGAGGGAGCGGAAAATACAATTATTGCGATGCAGTATGGTGCTGTAGACTTCATTACGAAACCAACGAGTATGATGAAGTTTGATTCAGCAACATTTGGCTATACAGTGATAGATAAAGTTGTTTCAGCAGCTAGTGCAAATATAGGACGAAAAGTACATGATACGTCAATTACGCCAGTTGTCTTACCTTTTTCTCCGTCTAAAGGAAAAAAGAAGAAATTAGTATGTATAGGTGTTTCAACAGGGGGGCCACGAGCACTTCAGGAAGTGCTAGCAAAGTTTCCTGCTGAGATTGATTTTCCAGTATTAATTGTGCAACATATGCCTGCTGGATTCACGAAATCTTTAGCTGTACGATTAAACGCATGTTCTCAAATTACAGTAAAAGAGGCTGAACATGGAGAAAGCCTTCAAAATGGCGTGGCATATATTGCTCCTGGTGATTTTCATATGAAAATAATGAAAAAGGGAATGACAGCAGAGATTGGTTTGACGAAAGAAGCGCCTCGTAGAGGACATCGTCCATCTGTTGACACACTCTTTGAATCATTAGTTGGATGGGATGATTACCATCAAGTTCACGTTGTGATGACTGGGATGGGTTCTGATGGCACAGAAGGGCTTGTTGCCCTGAAAAGAGAACAGAGTGTTATTACAATTGCTCAGTCGAAAGAAACATCGGTAGTTTTTGGGATGCCAAAAAGCGCAATTGCTGCGAGTGTAGTGGACCACATAGTAGATGTTGAAGAAATTGCGAAGAGCATCATGAAATATTCTAGTTTATAGGGGAGTGATGGCAATGGATATGAATCAATATTTAGATATGTTTATAGAAGAGAGTAAAGAGCATTTGCAAGCGATAAATGAGCAATTGCTATTATTAGAAAAAAATCCGACTGATGTTTCTATTGTAAATGAAATTTTCCGTTCAGCGCATACGTTAAAAGGTATGTCTGCAACGATGGGGTATGAAGATTTAGCTCAATTAACACATCAAATGGAGAATGTATTAGATAGTATTCGAAATAATAAATTAGCTGTAACAACAGAAATATTAGATGTTGTATTTCAATCAATTGATGACTTAGAAGCAATGGTAACGAGTATCGCAGAAGGTGGAGATGGAAAACGCGATGTTAGTGAAGTTGTTTCGAAGTTAGAAAGTATTGAGAACGGGACATTTGGTATAGAGGAAGTAGCTGCTACCGTGATGGAAGCTGATTCAGAGGAGAAAGTAGTACAAACATACGATGGATATGAATATGCAGTGCTACAACAATCGAAGGAACAAGGGTTTGAACCGTACGAAATTACAGTTACTTTAAGAGAAGACTGCTTGCTAAGAGGCGTTCGTGTATTTATGGTATTTGAAGCACTCGAGCAGCTTGGTGAAGTAATTCGAACAACACCGTCTGTTGAATTATTAGAAGAAGAAAAGTTTGATTTTGAGTTTTCGATTACATTCGTTTCAAATGTAGCAATGGAAGAAATCCAGAATCGTATTTTAAAAGTTTCAGAAGTTGATCATGTACATATAGAGGCAATTAATGTGGATGAACCTCCAAGAGAACAGGAAGAAACGAAACCAGTACAACAAGAACAAGTTACACAACCAGTTGTACAAGAAGTAGCTGAAGTGACGCCAGTGAAAGACGTAAAACAAGAAACAAATACAAAAAATAAAGCCAATCAAGCTGCTAATAAGACAATTCGTGTGAACATCGAGCGATTAGATATTTTAATGAACTTATTTGAAGAGTTAGTTATTGATCGCGGGAGACTAGAGCAAATTTCGAAAGAATTGAATGATGTAGAACTTCAAGAAACAGTAGAGAGAATGGCACGTATATCAGGCGATTTACAAAGCATTATTTTGAATATGCGAATGGTTCCGGTGGAAACAGTATTTAATCGCTTCCCACGAATGGTACGCCAATTAGCGCGTGACTTAGGGAAGCAAGTAGATCTTGAGATTATTGGAGCAGATACAGAACTAGACCGCACAGTTATTGACGAAATTGGAGATCCTTTAGTTCATTTAATTCGTAATGCGCTAGATCATGGCTTAGAAATGCCGGATGTTCGCAAAGAAAAAGGAAAATCAGAAATAGGTACAATTAAATTAAAAGCGTACCATAGCGGTAATCATGTCTTTATTGAAATTCAAGACGACGGAGCGGGTATTAATCGTGATAAAGTATTACAAAAAGCGATTAGCCGCGGCGTAGTGACAGAGCAACAAGCAGTAACAATGACAGACCGTCAAGTGTTTGAGTTGATCTTGTCATCTGGATTCTCAACAGCAGATAAATTATCTGATATATCTGGTCGTGGTGTTGGTTTAGATGTTGTAAAGAATACAATTGAATCACTTGGTGGTTCTTTAACAATCGATTCGGTAGAAGGAGCAGGTTCTACGTTTGCAATCCAATTACCGTTAACATTATCTATCATTTCAGCACTATTAGTAGAAATTAAGAAAGAAAAGTATGCGATACCGCTTTCGTCTATTATCGAAACGGCTATTGTGCATCAATCAGATATCTTAAGTGCACATGGACAAAAAGTAATTGACTTTAGAGGTAATGTTGTACCGCTAATTTTCTTAAAAGATATTTTTGAAGTACCAGAAGATGGTGTGAAAGAAGAATATCATTCTGTTGTCCTTGTACGAAAAGGAGATAAGACAGCTGGATTAGTTGTGAACTCTTTCATTGGACAACAAGAGATTGTCTTAAAGTCATTAGGTAGCTACTTAGATAGTGTATTTGCAATCTCAGGCGCAACGATTTTAGGAGATGGACAAGTAGCGTTAATTATTGATTGTAATGCATTAATTAAGTGAGGCTAAGTTTATAAAATAGGGGCGGGATGAACGTGGAAACAATTGCTGAGGAAAAAGTAATCGTGTTTGAATTAAATCATGAGGAATACGCTATCCCTGTACAACAAGTGCAGTCAATAGAAAAACTTCAATATATTACACGTGTACCTCAAACAAAAGCCTATATTCGAGGTGTTATTAATTTACGAGGTGTTGTGTTACCAATTGTCGATTTACGTCTTCGATTTGGAATGGATGCAGTTCCACATACAGAAAATACGAGAATTATTATTATCTCGATTCGTGGAACAGAAGTAGGATTAATTGTAGATGCAGCTAACGATGTATTAGATATTCCGGTTGACAGTATTGAAGCAGCGCCAAAAGTAGTTGGTAGCATACATACAGATTATATAAAAGGCATTGCAAAGTTAGAAAGAAGATTGCTTAATTTGTTACACTTAGAAAAAGTGTTACAAATGAAAGAAGAAAATGAAAGTCTTGTACAGTAGGAGAAATATATATGGATAATAATATTTCTCCTGTTCATTTAGATGTGTTAAAAGAAATTGGAAATATTGGTGCTGGGAATGCAGCGACATCCTTATCTCAATTGTTACAAAAAAAAATTGATATGAAAGTACCAAGCGTGCGAATTTTATCATTTAATGAAATGATTGAAAGTGTAGGAGAAGCAGAAAGTGTAGTTGTATCTGTTTTCCTTCGTTTAGAGGGAGATATTACAGGCAATATGTATGTATTACTAACATTAGAGCAAGCAACGCACTTTATTAAGCATTTAACATCGGATAATGAATTTTCATTTGAACAACTGAATGGTTCTGAACTATCAATTTCTGCACTGCAAGAGCTTTCAAATATACTAGCGGGATCATATTTACGAGCACTATCAGATTTTTCACAACTGCGTCTATATCCATCGGTACCTGAACTAAGTATTGATATGTTAGGAGCTAGTTTGAGTCATAGTTTAATCGAACTTTCACAAGAAAGTGACGTTGTTATTATGATTGATACAACAATTAACGAAGATGTAACAGGGGATTCATACAATAGTCATTTTTTACTTATGCCAGATCCAGAAAGCCTTCGATCTATTTTCAGGGCTTTAGGGGTTGAGTAAAGTGAGTACAGATGTAGTAAGAGTTGGGATATCGGAGCTAGGGGTAGTGAAATCTTTGCAAACGATTCGAACAGCGGGATTAGGATCGTGTGTTGGGATTGTGATTTATGATGAAGAACGTAAAATTGGTGGTTTGGCACATATTATGTTGCCAGATTCTAGCCTGACAAAAGGTGTTATTCAAAATAAAGCAAAGTATGCGGATACAGCAATACCAGTTTTACTTGAAAAAATATATGCAGAAGGTGGAAAGAAAGCATCGTTACGTGCGAAAATCGCGGGTGGTGCTCAAATGTTCCAATTTAGTTCCAAAAGTGATTTAACTCGAATAGGTCCTAGAAATGTGGAAGCAGTAAAGGATGTATTAAAAAAGCATCATATTATGATTGTTAGCGAAGATGTCGGAGGGAATAAAGGTCGTACAATTGAATTTTCTCCCTTAACATGTAAGTTAGCAATCCGAACTGTAAATGAAGGAACGAAAGAAATATAACAAATAAGCTGAGGTGGATAAGCATGGTGCAAACATCAAAAAGTGAGGATAAAGTACTCTGGGATAAATGGATAGCAACACGTGATCCTCATGTAGGTGATTCCCTTGTTAGAATGTATTTGCCCCTCGTTTATTATCAAGTACAGCGCATTGGAATGAGCGTACCTAAAAATGTTAGTAGAGATGAATTAAAGAGTTTTGGTCTTATAGGATTATACGATGCCTTGCAAAAGTTTGATACATCGAGGAATCTTAAGTTTGATACATATGCTTCTTTTCGGATAAGAGGTGCTATTATAGATGGATTGCGCAAAGAAGATTGGTTACCGCGTACAGCACGAGATAAAGTAAAAAAAATCGAAGCGACAGTCGAAAAATTAGAGCAAACTTACTCTCGGAATATAACAGCATGTGACATAGCGCAAGAATTAGAAATGTCAGAAGATGACGTACATAGTTCGATAGTGGATATGTTATATGCGAATGTATTATCTATTGATGATATTCAGCGAGACACGAGTATAGCTGAATCAACGAAGTATCATATTAAAGATGATTATGTGTTAATGCCAGAAGAACACTTAATGAAAGAAGAGTTGCTTAATGATTTATCTGTGTCTATTGAAATGTTAAATGAGCAAGAACAAATTGTTATTAGTTTGTTCTATAAAGAAGAGCTTACATTCACAGAAATAGGCCAAATCTTAAGTATTTCGACCTCTCGTGTTTCGCAAATCCATGCGAAGGCAATTTTTAAATTACGAGAGAAGTTAACAAAAATAATAAAATAATGAAGTAGCCGCACACGTATATGTGCGGCTATGCTTATGCAATGGAAGATGGTGGATGAATGTTTTATTTACTTATTATAGGTATCGTGACACAAGTAATCATGCTTTTATGGATTACCGTGTTGCATAAGAGACTTAATCAATTACAAGATGTAAAAAAAGATAACGAAAAGATTCAACGTGAAACAGAAGATATTTTGATGAGCTTTATTGCAGAGATGAAAGAGGAGAATGAAAAGTTCTTAAAAAAAGTGAAAAGTACATCGACTATCGAATATAAAGAACAAAAACAAGAAATACTAACAGAGTATGAACGTTCTATAGATGTAAAGGAAGAACAAGTAGCGTATAAAGAATTTTTGCCACCATTTTCAGAAGAAGACCGATCTTCAAATGAAGAAGTGGTAGAAACAAAAGAAGCACCATTATTATTAGACGACATAGCGGAAAAAGCAGAGAGATTAGCGCAAGAAGGATATAAAATAGAAGAGATTGCAAAACAGTTAAACAAAGGAAAAACTGAAATAGAACTATTAATGAAGTTTCGACAATCTTATACGAAATAATTGTTGCTTGCTGTTCATTATTATGCTATAGTAGTCATTGGTGTTATTACACACGCTTATTGATTCGAGTGTTGGTGCTATAACGAAAGGAGAATCTCTTCTTTCGAGTATAGTTGTGCTTGAAGGTGATGTAAGCGGAGGAAAATCAAAACCACTTAGGAGGAAACAAACTATGTCAGTAATTTCTATGAAGCAATTACTTGAGGCTGGTGTACACTTCGGTCACCAAACTCGTCGTTGGAACCCAAAAATGAAGCGTTACATCTTCACAGAGCGTAACGGAATCTACATCATTGACCTTCAAAAGACTGTTAAGAAAGTTGAAGAAGCGTACAATGTAATGAAATCAATCGCTGCTGAAGGCGGAAACATTCTTTTCGTTGGTACGAAAAAACAAGCACAAGATGCTATTAAAGAAGAAGCTATCCGTTCAGGTATGTTCTTCGTTAACCAACGTTGGTTAGGTGGAACGTTAACAAACTTCCAAACAATCCAAAAACGTGTTAAGCGTTTAAAAGATATCGAAAGAATGTCAGAAGACGGAACTTTCGAAGTACTTCCTAAGAAAGAAGTAGTTCAGCTTAACAAAGAGTTAGAGCGTCTTGAGAAGTTCTTAGGTGGAATTAAAGACATGAAAGGCATTCCAGATGCTTTATTCGTAGTTGATCCACGTAAAGAGCGTATCGCTGTTGCGGAAGCTCGTAAATTAAACATCCCTATCATCGGTATCGTTGATACTAACTGTGATCCAGATGAAATCGATCACGTTATCCCAGCGAACGATGATGCAATTCGCGCTGTTAAACTTCTTACAGCGAAAATGGCAGATGCTATCTTAGAAGCTAAACAAGGCGAAGAAACTACTGCTTAATGAATGCAAAAGGTGATAAGGGGGTATAGCCTTTTATCACCTTTTTTTAAGGTAAAAATATACTACATATTTTAAAGGAGGACAACTATTATGGCAGTTACTGCACAAATGGTAAAAGAGCTTCGTGAAAAAACGGGCGCAGGTATGATGGATTGTAAAAAAGCTTTAACAGAAACAAACGGAGATATGGAAAAAGCGGTTGATTTCTTACGTGAAAAAGGTATCGCGAAAGCTGCTAAAAAGGCTGACCGTATTGCTGCTGAAGGTTTAACTTCTGTAGAAGTAATTGGAAATGATGCTGTATTATTAGAAGTTAACTCTGAGACTGACTTCGTTGCAAAGAACGAGCAGTTCCAAGCTTTAATCAAAACTTTAGCTACGCACTTACTTGCTAAGAAACCAGCTAACGTTGAAGAAGCTATGGCTACAACAATGGAGAACGGTAAAACTGTAGAAGAATTTATTAATGCTGCAATCGCAACGATTGGAGAGAAAATCTCATTACGTCGTTTCGTAATCGCATCTAAAACAGACGCTGATGCATTCGGTGCATACTTACACATGGGCGGACGTATTGGTGTATTAACAGTATTAGAAGGTACAACTGAAGAAGCTACTGCGAAAGACATCGCAATGCACATCGCTGCAGTTAATCCTAAATACATTTCTCGTGATCAAGTTTCTGCTGAAGAAACAGAGCGTGAGCGCGAAGTGTTAACTCAACAAGCATTAAACGAAGGTAAACCAGAAGCAATCGTTGCGAAAATGGTTGAAGGTCGTCTTGGCAAGTTCTTCGAAGAAATTTGCTTATTAGACCAATCATTCGTTAAAAACCCAGATATGAAAGTTCGTCAAGTAGCTGCAGAAAAAGGCGCTACAGTACGTGAATTCGTACGCTATGGAGTGGGCGAAGGTATCGAAAAACGCGAAGACAATTTTGCTGAAGAAGTAATGAACCAAGTACGCGGTAACTAATAAAAATAGGGAACACATTGTGTTCCCTATTTTTCAAATGAAAATATAAATGTATTCGGAGGCAAATATGAGTGACGCAAAATATAGACGTGTAGTCTTGAAACTTAGTGGAGAAGCATTAGCTGGTGAAGAAGGTTTTGGTATTAAGCCAACAATTATTCAGTCTATTGCAAAACAAGTGAAAGAAATTTCTGAATTAGGTGTGGAAGTAGCAGTTGTTGTAGGTGGCGGTAACATTTGGCGCGGTAAGATCGGAAGCGAAATGGGTATGGATCGTGCAAATGCTGATTATATGGGCATGCTTGCTACAGTAATGAATTCGCTTGCACTACAAGATAGCTTAGAGAATTTAGGAATTCCTACTCGTGTTCAAACGTCTATTGAAATGAGACAAGTTGCAGAACCTTATATTAGAAGAAAAGCTATTCGTCATTTAGAAAAAGGTCGTGTAGTAATCTTTGCAGCGGGAACTGGTAACCCATATTTCTCTACTGATACAACGGCTGCACTACGTGCTGCTGAAATTGAGGCAGATGTTATTTTAATGGCAAAGAATAATGTCGATGGCGTATACTCTGCAGATCCACGTGTAGACGCAAACGCAGAGAAGTACGAAACATTAACATATTTAGATGTATTAAAAGAAGGTTTAGCAGTAATGGATTCAACGGCTTCTTCTTTATGTATGGATAATGATATTCCACTTATCGTATTCTCGGTAATGGAAGAAGGTAACATCAAGCGTGTTGTTACTGGTGAAAACATTGGAACAATTGTGAGGGGGAAATAATATGCCGAAACAAGTAATTACAAACGCAGAAACAAAAATGGAAAAAGCGATTGCTGCTTACACACGTGAATTAGCATCAATTCGTGCAGGCCGTGCAAGTGCAAACGTATTAGACCGTATTACAGTTGACTACTACGGAGCACCGACACCAATCAACCAACTAGCAGGTGTTTCAGCACCTGAGGCACGTCTGTTAGTAATTCAACCATACGATAAATCAGTTTTAGGTGAAATTGAAAAGGCGATTTTAAAATCAGACCTTGGATTAAACCCTTCAAATGATGGATCACTTATTCGTTTATCTTTCCCAGCTTTAACAGAAGAGCGTCGTCGCGATCTTGCTAAAGAAGTGAAGAAAATGTCAGAAGATGCAAAAGTAGCGGTACGTAACGTGCGTCGTGATGCAAATGACGACTTAAAGAAATTAGAAAAGAACGGCGAAATTACAGAAGATGATTTACGTGGTTATACAGAAGATGTACAAAAATCAACAGATAAGTACATCGTGAAGGTAGACGAAATCACGAAGAAAAAAGAACAAGAAATCATGGAAGTTTAACAACCACAAAAAGCCCTCTGTATGGCAGAGGGTTTTTTTGAAATAGAAAGTAAGGGAAGGAGGGCTTTAGCATGTCCTCCTAGCTTTATTTTCATCATCTTAATGTACAAATGGCTTGGTGTGGAGGGCTTGTATCATGATTGATAAATTATTATTTTGGAAAAAGAAGAAAGAGATTAGCGGAGATCTTCTAGAAGAAGTGCAAAAACATCCTGTCCCAAGGCATATTGCAATCATTATGGATGGAAACGGAAGATGGGCGAAGAAACGAGCAATGCCTCGAATTGCAGGCCACCATGAAGGTACAAAAGTTGTTCAGCGTATTACACGCATTGCAGATAAGCTAGGTGTGGAAGTGTTAACACTATATGCTTTTTCAACGGAAAATTGGAAGCGACCACAAGGTGAAGTAGATTATTTAATGAAATTACCTGAGCAAATGTTTAGTACATTTCTTCCGGAGTTAATTGAAAAGAATGTTCGTGTACAAACGATTGGAAACTTTGATAAGTTACCAAGTCATACACAGAGGGCTGTTCAAAAAGCGATGGATGACACAAAACATAATACAGGTCTCATTTTGAACTTTGCTTTGAATTACGGAAGTAGAGACGAAATGGTACAAGCAGTTCGCAAAATTGCAGAAGAATGCAAAGAAAATCAATTAGATGCAAATGATATAAATGAAGAAACAATAGCATCTCATTTGATGACAAATAAAATAGAGGACCCAGATTTATTAATTCGAACAAGTGGTGAGATTCGCATTAGTAACTTTATGTTATGGCAAATCGCTTATTCGGAACTTTGGTTTACAAATGTGTTGTGGCCTGATTTCACAGAAGAACATTTAGTGCAGGCTATTTATGACTTTCAGCACCGTGGGCGTAGATTTGGGGGCATCTAGAAAGTGGTGATTAGCAAATGAAGACACGTATTATAACAGGAATAATTGCAATGGGGCTCTTTATTCCAATTGTCGTATACGGAGGACTTCCTCTTTCAATCTTGCTATATGTGGCAGGAACGATTGGACTATATGAATTGTTACGTATGAAAAATATTCATATGTATTCTATTCCATCTATTTTAAGTATCTTACTGCTATGGATTACGTTAATTCCAGGGGCGTATGTACATATTTTAGATACAATTGGATTTTCAAAGACGGAATTGACTTTCATCATTATCTTGCTACTATTAACGTATACAGTCATATCAAAAAATAAATTTACATTTGATGATTCTGCGTTTCTATTGTTAGCAACAATGTATGTTGGGATGGGATTCTATTATTTCCTTGAAACACGTGAAGAAGGACTAATGTATATTTTCTTTACATTGCTAGTTATTTGGTCAACTGATTCAGGAGCGTATTTCATTGGAAAGTCTATTGGTAAGAAGAAGCTTTGGCCAGAAATTAGTCCGAATAAAACGGTAGAAGGGTTCCTTGGTGGAATAGCTTCAGCAATTGTAGCAGGAGTAATCTTCCAAGTATTCGACCTGTTACCAGTATCGTTTGGTGTTATTATCGTTACAGCGATGGCAGTTTCGATTTTTGGTCAATTAGGAGACTTAGTAGAGTCTGCATTTAAGCGTCATTATGATGTGAAAGACTCTGGAAAAATCCTTCCTGGGCACGGGGGCGTCCTTGATCGATTCGATAGTTTACTGTTTGCGTTGCCAATTTTACATTTTCTACATTTAATGTTTTAAGGAATGAGGAGCTAGGTTCATGAGAAAAATTAGTTTATTAGGTGCAACAGGATCTATTGGTACACAAACATTAGATGTGATCCGTATGCATAAGGACAAGTTTCAACTAGTTTCGATGTCGGTAGGGAGAAATATCGAATTGGCAAAGCAAATGATCCAAGAGTTTTCTCCGACAATTGTATCTGTTATGCATAAAGAAGATGCGGAAGGACTACAAATGGAAGTACCGGGGAATGTCCGAGTCTACTGGGGAGAAGAAGGTTTAATTCAAGTTGCTTTGCATCCTGATGCGGATGTTGTTGTCACGGCGGTGGTAGGCAGTGTTGGGTTAATTCCTACATTAGAAGCAATTCGTGCAAAGAAGACGATAGCGATTGCAAATAAAGAAACACTTGTGACTGCTGGACATATCGTGATGGAGGAAGCAAGGAAACATGGTGTTTCTCTCTTGCCGGTAGATAGTGAACATTCTGCAATTTTCCAATGCTTAAATGGTGAAGAGAATCGTTCTATTTCTCGCTTAATCGTCACGGCATCGGGTGGTAGTTTCCGTGATAAGAAACGAGAAGAGTTGCGACACGTAACAGTGGAAGATGCACTGAATCATCCTAATTGGTCGATGGGAGCGAAGATTACGATTGATTCGGCAACAATGATGAACAAAGGATTAGAAGTAATTGAAGCACATTGGTTATTTGGGCTACCATATGAGCGAATCGACGTGTTATTACATAAAGAAAGTATCATTCATTCTATGGTGGAGTTCGAAGATTCAAGTGTTATCGCACAGCTAGGAACACCTGATATGCGTGTACCAATTCAATATGCACTGACTTACCCAAAGCGTCTTGAGTTTCTTGATGAAAAACGTTTGAATTTATGGGAATTAGGAACATTGCACTTTGATAAAATGGACTTTGAACGATATCGTTGCTTAGCATTTGCTTATGAAGCTGGGAAAGTTGGCGGAACATTGCCTACAGTTTTAAATGCAGCAAATGAAGTTGCTGTAGAGGCATTTCTACAGAGAAGAGTTGGTTTCTTGCAAATTGAAGATCTCATTGAAGAGGCGATGGAAGCACATGTTGTTAGCAAGAATCCGACTCTAGAAGAGATTCAATTAGTAGATGGACAAACTCGAAAAGAGGTCTTAACATTCATTAAGCAAAGGGGGTTATAAATGTGAATACAGTATTATCCTTCATCTTAATATTTGGTGCACTTGTGTTCTTCCATGAACTAGGTCACCTTTATTTTGCGAAAAGAGCAGGCATTCTATGTCGTGAATTTGCAATTGGATTTGGGCCAAAAATCTTTTGGTTTACGCACAATGAAACGTTATATACGATTCGTTTATTACCTCTAGGTGGATTTGTACGCATGGCTGGAGAAGATCCAGAAACGGTAGAAATTAAGCCGGGTTCGCGCATTGGATTAGTAATGAACGAACAAGGAAAAGTCGTGAAGTTAATTGGAAACCGTTTTGAGAAATACGTAAATATCCGTCTTGTAGAAGTAGAAGAAATTGATTTAGAACATAAGTTATATATTAAAGGATACGAAGAAGACGGCGAGACAATACAAACATTCTCTATAGACGAAAAAGCAATGATTGTTCAAGACGAACAAGAAACGCAAATTGCACCGTATAACCGCCAGTTCGGTTCGAAAACATTATGGCAACGTTCACTTGCTATTTTAGCAGGACCGCTAATGAATTTCTTATTAGCAATTGTTATTTTAGTAGGAATTGGGCTTGTACAAGGTGTTGTAACGGATAAAGCAGAAATAGGAAAAGTTGTAGAAGGTAGCGTTGCACAGAAAGCTGGCTTACAAGAGGGAGATAAAGTTATTTCAATTGATGGAAAGCCGATGAATACGTGGCAAGACATTCGTACTTTCGTTGAAGCGAAACCAAATACACAAATTACGATGAACATAGAACGTGCTGGTGAAAAGAAGCAAGTTGATATTATACCAGCAGGAAATGAAATGCCAGATGGCAAAACAGTTGGGAAAATCGGTATGCATACACCAATGGAAAAATCACTTCTAGGTGCTTTGCAATCTGGAGTGACACAGGCGTATGGTTATGGTAAGGCGATATTTGTTGGATTAGGGCAGTTGATCACTGGCCAAGTTTCATTTGATAGTTTATCAGGGCCGGTCGGTATTTACAACTACACAGATCAAGCTGCGAGTTCTGGCATTTACGTTTTATTACACTGGGCAGCATTCCTAAGCGTGAACCTAGGGGTGATGAACTTATTACCTCTTCCTGCTTTAGATGGCGGTAGGTTATTATTCTTTGTGATTGAAGGGTTACGTGGTAAGCCAATTGATCGTCATAAAGAAAGTATGGTTCATTTCATCGGTTTTGCTTTATTATTCTTATTAATGATTGTCGTAACATGGAACGACATTCGTAAATTTTTCTTATAGAAGAAACGCTTACTATATGTGAAAATAGGATAGGTACCTCTATGTAGAGGTACCTTTCTGACATGAAGGACTATTTTAAATAAAGAAAGGGTGGAGAGGTGTTATGATTTCATTAACAAATGAACAAAAAGATCGCTTTCAAATCCTGCTCCAGCAAGCAAATATACCAGAAGATTTAGCGAATCAATATTTACAAAATAGTGGTATCGTCAAATTATTCGTGGACAAGCAAACAAAACAATGGTGCTTTCATTTAGTAATACCTGCTGTTTTACCAATTCATGTATATGAATTAGTACAGGTTCAACTAACGAAAGCTTTTGCTCACATTGCAAATGTATCGTTACACCTTCAAACAATTGATGGGGGATATAACGAAGAACTAGTGAGAAGTTATTGGCCGTATGCAGTTGATCAAATGGAGATGATTCCACCATTATTTGAAAATATGAGGCAATGGAGTCCGTCACTTCAAGGAGCGAAAGTGATGATGACGGTTCGTAATGACTTAGAGGCGAAAACGTTAGAAAAACGTTGTATACCAACGTTGAAAAGTGCATATGAAGCATTTGGTTTTCCGCGTTTGCAATTTGAGGCAACAGTATCGAATAATGAAGCAGAGATGCAGAAGTTCCAAGAAATGAAGCAAGAAGAAGATAGGGCACGTGTTATCCAAGCAATGGATGAAATGGCGAAGAAAGAACAAGAAAGAGAAGAAGATTCTGCTGTACCAGCTGGACCACTTGTTCTTGGATATTTAATTAAAGATGATGACATCGTCCAACTTCAGTCAATTATTGATGAAGAAAAACGTAAAACAGTACAAGGATATATCTTTGATGTTGAGACACGAGAGCTTCGTAGTGGTCGAACATTACTAACCTTTAAAATCACAGACTATACAAGTTCAATCATGGTGAAGATGTTCTCGCGTGATAAAGAAGATATTCCTCTTATTCAATCCGTTAAAAAAGGTATGTGGGTGAAAGTTCGCGGTTCGATTCAAAATGATACATTCGTACGTGATTTAGTTATGATTGCAAACGATATTAATGAAATTAAACCAGCTGGAAGGGAAGACCATGCACCAGAAGGAGAAAAGCGTGTTGAGTTACACCTTCATACACCAATGAGCCAAATGGATGCAGTTACATCGACATCCGCATTAGTAGCACAAGCAGCAAAATGGGGACACGAGGCTATCGCTATTACAGACCATGCTGTAGCACAATCATTCCCAGAAGCATACGGTGCTGGAAAGAAAAATGGCATCAAAATTTTGTATGGCGTTGAAATAAACTTAGTAAATGATGGTGTACCAATTGCGTATAATGAAGTTCATCGAGCATTAGAGGACGAAACATATGTCGTATTCGACGTTGAGACAACCGGTTTATCAGCAGCATATGATACTATTATTGAGTTAGCAGCTGTTAAGATTAAAGAAGGCGAGATTATCGAACGATTCGAACGTTTTGCAAATCCCAATCATCCACTATCAGCAACGACAATTGAATTAACTGGTATTACGGACGATATGGTGAAGGATGCTCCGCAAGTTGATGTTGTATTACGAGAGTTTAAAGAGTGGATGGAAGATTATACACTTGTTGCTCATAATGCTTCGTTCGACATGGGCTTTATTCAAGTAGGATTTAAAAAATATGGTATCGACAAAGCAATGAATCCAGTTATTGATACGCTAGAATTAGCGAGATTTTTGCATCCAGAGATGAAGAATCATCGTTTAAATACATTATGTAAAAAATTCGATATCGAATTGACACAACATCACCGTGCTATTTACGATACAGAAGCAACAGCATATTTATTAGTGAAATTATTAAAGGGTGCACTTGAACAAGGAATTCATTATCACGATGAATTAAACAACAATATGGGACAAGGTGACTCATATAAGCGTGCTAGGCCATCGCATGCAACATTACTTGCGGTGAACGAAGTTGGTTTAAAGAATTTATTTAAATTAGTTTCTATTTCTCACTTACAATATTTCTTCCGTATTCCTCGTATTCCGAAATCGGTGTTACGAAAGCATCGTGAAGGACTATTAGTTGGAACGGCATGTGACAAAGGGGAAGTATTCGAAACGATGATGCAAAAGACGAAAGAAGAGGCGAAGGAGCTTGCTGAGTTTTATGACTACTTAGAAGTTATGCCTCCTGAGACATTAGGTCATCTTATCGAACGTGAGCTTGTTCATAATGAAAAAACGCTTCGAGAGATCATTGCAAATATTGTTTCTTTAGGTGAAGAGTTAGAAAAGCCAGTTGTGGCAACGGGTAATGTTCATTACTTGAATCCGCATGATAAAATATATCGCAAAATTTTAATTGGTTCGCAAGGTGGTGCAAATCCGCTTAATCGTCATCAACTTCCAGATGTGCATTTCCGTACAACGACGGAAATGCTTGAGTGCTTCTCGTTCTTAGGTGAGGAAAAAGCGAAGGAAGTTGTTGTAACGAATACACAACATATTGCATCGTTAGTCGGAGATGTAAAACCAATTAAAGATGATCTGTATACACCGAAAATTGAAGGTGCAGATGAAGAGATGCGTCAGATGAGCTATGATATGGCGAGAAGTATTTACGGAGGGGAACTACCTGAAATTGTAGAGGCTCGTCTAGAGAAGGAATTAAAGAGTATTATCGGTCATGGATTCGCCGTTATCTATTTAATCTCACATAAACTCGTGAAGAAGTCATTAGATGATGGATATCTAGTAGGTTCACGTGGATCGGTAGGTTCATCGCTAGTTGCGACAATGACGGAAATTACAGAAGTAAACCCATTACCACCGCATTATGTATGTCCAAGTTGTAAGCATTCTGAGTTCTTTAACGATGGTTCTGTCGGCTCTGGATTTGACTTACCAGATAAAGATTGTGTGCAATGTGGCACTGCTTATAAGAAAGACGGACATGATATTCCGTTCGAAACATTCCTTGGATTCAAAGGAGATAAGGTACCCGATATCGATTTAAACTTCTCCGGTGAATACCAACCACGGGCGCATAACTACACGAAAATACTGTTCGGTGAAGATTATGTATATCGTGCAGGTACAATAGGAACAGTTGCAGAGAAAACGGCTTACGGCTATGTAAAAGGATATGCAAATGATAATAACTTGACGATTCGAAGCGCAGAAGTAGATCGCCTTGTACAAGGATGCACAGGGGTGAAGAGAACAACAGGTCAGCATCCAGGCGGGATTATCGTAGTACCTGATTACATGGATATTTACGATTTCTCACCAATTCAATATCCTGCTGATGCTCAAACAGCAGAATGGCGTACAACGCACTTTGACTTCCATTCGATTCATGATAACTTATTAAAACTTGATATTCTTGGACACGATGATCCGACCGTTATTCGTATGCTTCAAGATTTAAGTGGAATTGATCCTAAGACAATTCCAACAGATGACCCAGAAGTAATGAAGATTTTTGCTGGGCCAGAGCCGTTAGGTGTAACAGAAGAACAAATTAAATGTAAGACAGGAACACTTGGTATTCCAGAGTTTGGGACGAAGTTCGTTCGTCAGATGTTAGAGGAAACGAAACCTACGACTTTCTCTGAGCTTGTCCAAATTTCTGGTCTTTCTCACGGAACAGACGTATGGTTAGGGAATGCGAATGAATTAATCTATAGCGGTACATGTACGTTAAGTGAAGTTATCGGTTGTCGTGATGACATCATGGTGTACCTTATTTATCAAGGTTTAGATCCATCCTTAGCCTTCAAAATCATGGAGTCGGTTCGTAAAGGTAAAGGTGTACCGCCAGAATGGGAAGAAGATATGAGAAATAACGGTGTACCAGAATGGTATATTGATTCATGTAAGAAAATTAAGTACATGTTCCCGAAGGCCCATGCAGCAGCTTACGTATTAATGGCCGTTCGTATTGCATACTTTAAAGTTCATCATGCACTTCTGTATTATGCGGCATACTTCACAGTACGTGCAGATGATTTTGATGTGGAAGCAATGGTTCGTGGTTCGAATGCACTTAGAGCAAAAATTGATGAAATTAGTGGTAAAGGCTTAGATGCATCGGTAAAAGAAAAGAACTTAATGACAGTATTAGAGCTTGCATTAGAAATGTGCGAGCGTGGCTACTCTTTCCAAAAAGTAGATTTATACCGTTCAAGCGCAGATGAATTTATTATCGATGGAGAAACACTTATTCCACCGTTTAATTCGATTCCTGGATTAGGAACGAACGCGGCGCTGAACATTGTAAAATCACGAGAAGAAGGGGAGTTCTTATCGAAAGAAGATTTACAGCAACGTAGTAAAATTTCTAAAACAATTTTAGAATATCTAGATAATCATGGATGTTTAGAATCGTTGCCAGATCAAAACCAATTATCGTTATTTTAATGAATAATCATGAATTTTTCTTTGCAAATATGGGAAAACTATGCTATATTATTTGTTGAATATACACAGTATGTAATGAACGAGCAGAAAGAGTGGGGAAACCCGCTCTTTTGTGTTACTATATGCTTTTTATGCTTAAGCAGAAAGAGAGGATTTCATCATCTTCTCTTTCTTGTATGTTTTCTTAGTAATACATATTTTGGTAATTTTTTTTACGGTTTTAGTTGGTAATACTAAGAAAAACAAGTCCCTGCTAAGAAAAGCGGGGTATTTTCATCATATAGTAAATAGTTAGGGGTTCATCTGTAGGAAGGAGGCTATATATGAGCAAGAAAGTAACAGAAATTGTTGCGGAATTAGCACAGCCGATTGTAGACGAATTAAATTTAGAATTAGTAGATATAGAGTATGTAAAAGAAGGAAAAGATTGGTTCTTGCGCGTATTTATTGATTCTGAAGATGGTATTGATATCGAGGATTGTGGAAATGTGAGTGAGAAGCTAAGTGAATTATTGGATGAGCAAGATCCAATTGATAACCTTTACTTCTTAGACGTTTCTTCTCCAGGAGCAGAACGCCCATTGAAGAAAGAGAAAGATTTCCAAAAAGCCATTGGGAAACAAGTAGCTATCAAAACATATGAGCCAATTAATGGAGAGAAAATGTTTGAAGGTCAGTTACTGAATTTTGATGGAGCTGAAGTGACACTATTACAAACGATCAAAACAAGAAAAAAAGAAATTGTTATTCCATATGAAAAGGTAGCAAGTGCAAGACTTGCTGTTACTTTTTAATAATAAGGGGGATCAGCATGAGCACTGAGTTAATGGATGCCTTACTAAAGTTAGTAGAAGAAAAAGGCATTGGTAAAGAAGTAATTATTGAAGCGGTAGAAGCAGCACTTATTTCTGCTTACAAACGCAACTATAACCAAGCACAAAACGTACGCGTAGATTTCAACCCTGAAATCGGAAGTATGCGTGTGTTCGCGCGTAAAGACGTGGTCGACAATGTATTCGATCCACGCCTAGAAATTTCTGTGCCACAAGCACGTGAAATCAACCCGAACTACCAATCTGGAGATATTATTGAAATTGAAGTAACTCCAAAAGAATTTGGTCGTATTGCAGCGCAAACTGCGAAGCAGGTTGTTACACAACGTGTACGTGAAGCAGAGCGCGGAGTTATCTATAATGAATATATCGATCGTGAAGAAGATATCATGACAGGTACTGTTCAACGTCAAGATTCAAAGTTCATTTATGTGCACTTAGGCAAAATCGAAGCGTTATTACCATTAAGTGAACAAATGCCTTCTGAGCATTATAAGCCACATGACCGTATTAAAGTGTTCATTACGAAAGTAGAGAAGACGACAAAAGGTCCACAAATTTACGTATCACGTACACACCCAGGCTTATTAAAGCGTTTATTCGAATTAGAAGTACCAGAAATTTACGATGGAACAGTAGAAGTAAAATCTGTTGCACGTGAAGCTGGAGATCGTTCGAAAATCTCTGTACATTCCGAGAATGCTGACTTAGATCCAGTTGGTTCATGCGTAGGACCAAAAGGTCAACGTGTGCAAGCAGTTGTGAACGAATTAAAAGGTGAGAAAATTGATATCGTTCGCTGGTCAAATGACCCAGTTGAATTTGTTGCGAATGCACTTAGTCCTTCACAAGTATTAGAAGTACAAGTGAACGAAGAAGAGAAAGCAACGACGGTTATCGTTCCAGATCATCAATTATCATTAGCAATCGGTAAAAAAGGTCAAAATGCTCGTCTTGCGGCTAAGTTAACTGGCTGGAAGATCGATATTAAGAGCCAATCAGATGCAGAAAAATTAGGTATGTACAAAGCGGATGAAAATGCACCGTTGTTCGATTTACTAAGTGATGAAATCGAATAGGAGTGAAAAGTAGTGAGCATGAAAAAAGTACCTTTAAGAAAATGTGTTGTAACACAAGAAATGAGACCTAAAAAAGAACTAGTTCGTATTGTACGTTCAAAAGAAGGCGAAGTTTCCATCGATTTAACAGGCAAGAAGTCTGGCAGAGGTGCTTATGTGAGCAAAGATAAAGAATGTATCTTGCTTGCGCAGCAAAAAAATGTACTAGATCATCATCTGAAAGCAAAAGTAGGTGCAAGTGTATACGAAGAATTGCTTGCATTAGTAGATACGGAGTAAATAGACATGTCAGACAATAATAAGTGGAAATCTCTACTAGGAATTGCAAATCGTGCAAGGAAAATAACCTCTGGAGAAGAACTAGTAATAAAGGAAGTACGTAGTAATAGAGCGAAGTTAGTTATTATTGCAGCAGATGCTTCGAACAATACAATGAAAAAGGTAACGGACAAAGCGAGTTATTACAAGGTACCAGTAAAGACAGTAAGCGATCGCTATGAATTGGGGAATGCAATCGGAAAAGACGCAAGAGTTGTGGTTGCAGTAACAGACGCAGGGTTTGCCAACAAATTGAAGACGCTTATGTAAATTTGTCGGAGGTGAAGGTATGACAAAAATGCGAATATATGAATATGCAAAAAAGCAGAACTTGTCTAGCAAAGAAGTAATACTGAAACTGAAAGAGATGAATATTGATGTTACAAACCACATGACGACGATTGATACGGACGTTGTGACAAGGTTGAACGATTCGTTCAAACAACCAGTAACCAATGTTAATCTTTCGACACCGACACCTAAGACAGAACAACAAGATGTATTAAACGATCGTAATAAACAAGTACCTGTTCTTATCAAGGGGAAAAAGAACAGTAATAAAAAGAAAAAAAACGATAGCAAAAAACTAACAATCGAAGAATCTCACAGCAAGAATAGTTTGATGTCTACGAATAAGAAAGGCAAAAACCATATGAATAAAAAAAACAATAATCAAAACGAACAGTCGAATAAAATTGTGTATTCTGGATCATTAACAGTTGCAGAACTTGCAGCAAAGATGGGAAAAGAGCCATCGGAAATCATCAAGAAGTTATTCATGTTAGGTGTGATGGCTACAATTAACCAAGATTTAGACAAGGATTCAATTGAGTTAATCGCTGGTGACTATGGCATGGAAGTGGAAGAGGAAGTAGTCGTTGACGAGACAGATTTTGAAACGTTTATCGATAGTGAAGAAGACGCGGCAGACTTAGTAGAACGTCCTGCTGTTGTTACAATTATGGGTCACGTTGACCATGGTAAAACAACATTATTAGACTCTATCCGTAACTCAAAAGTAACAGCTGGAGAAGCTGGTGGTATTACACAGCATATCGGTGCATATCAAGTTGAAGTAAACGATAAGAAGATTACATTCTTAGATACACCAGGTCACGCAGCCTTCACAACAATGCGTGCACGTGGTGCGCAAGTAACAGATATTACAATTATTGTTGTTGCTGCTGATGACGGTGTAATGCCACAAACAGTAGAAGCAATTAACCATGCGAAAGCTGCGGAAGTACCAATTATTATCGCAGTTAACAAAATGGATAAGCCAACTGCAAATCCAGACCGTGTTATGCAAGAATTAACAGAATACGGTTTAGTTCCTGAAGATTGGGGCGGCGATACAATTTTCGTACCAATTTCAGCTTTAAGTGGTGATGGTATTGATTCATTACTTGAGATGATTCTTCTTGTAAGTGAAGTAGAAGAATATAAAGCAAATCCAAAACGTGCTGCATTAGGTACAGTAATTGAGGCAGAGCTTGATAAAGGAAAAGGTTCTGTTGCAACATTACTAGTTCAAAACGGTACACTACGCGTAGGTGACCCAATCGTAGTAGGTAATGCATTCGGCCGTGTACGTGCGATGGTTAACGATTTAGGTCGTCGTGTGAAAGAAGTAGGTCCATCTACTCCAGTTGAAATTACTGGTTTAAATGAAGTACCACAAGCTGGTGACCGCTTCATGGTATTCTCTGATGAGAAAAAAGCTCGTCAAGTAGGAGAAACGCGTGCGAAGAACCATCTTCTTGCACAACGTGGTGAAAAATCAAAACTTAGCCTTGAAGATTTATTCGAACAAATCAAACAAGGTGAAGTAAAAGAAATTAACGTAATCGTAAAAGCGGACGTTCAAGGTTCTGCAGAGGCACTTGTTGGCTCATTACAGAAGATTGAAGTAGAAGGTGTACGCGTTAAAATTATTCACACAGGCGTAGGTGCAATTACAGAATCTGATATAATTTTAGCTTCTGCTTCTAATGCTATCGTGATTGGTTTCAACGTACGTCCAGATGTTAACGCAAAACGTACAGCTGACGTAGAGAATGTAGATATTCGCTTACACCGTATCATCTACAAAGTAATGGAAGAAATTGAATCTGCGATGAAAGGTATGTTAGACCCAGAATTCGAAGAGAAAGTAATTGGTCAAGCAGAAGTTCGTCAAGTATTCAAAGTATCAAAAGTTGGTACAATTGCAGGTTCTTACGTAACAGACGGAAAAATTACTCGTGATAGCGGCGTTCGTGTTATCCGTGATGGTATCGTTATTTACGAAGGTAAAGTAGACGCACTTAAGCGTTTCAAAGACGATGCGAAAGAAGTTGCACAAGGTTATGAGTGTGGTATTACAGTTGAGAAATTCAACGACCTTAAAGAAGGCGATGTAATCGAAGCATTCGTAATGGAAGAAATCGAGCGTAAGTAATTAAGATATTCTTATAGAGATGAGAAAGACACATGGTAAGTAACGTGAACCATGTGTCTTATCATCAAAATTAAAAGAATTTCATAAAGTGGTACAAGTATTCAGTTACGTTCGTTCACTTTTGAAATAGAATAAATAGTAATAAAGATAGAATGGCTCTAGATGAGGTGACAGTATGAAAATACGTTCAAATCGAGTAGGCGAGCAAATGAAAAAAGAGCTTGGCGAAATCATTAGTCGTAAAATTAAAGATCCACGTATCGGATTCGTAACAGTAACGGATGTAGAAGTAAGTGGAGATTTACAAATTGCAAAAGTATTTATCTCGGTATTAGGTGACGAAGAGCAACGTCAAAATACGTTAAAAGGATTATCAAAGGCAAAAGGTTTCATTCGTTCTGAAATCGGCCAACGTATCCGTCTTCGTAAAACACCTGAGATTTTATTCGAATTTGATGAGTCTATCGATTACGGTAATCGAATCGATACGTTATTACATCAACTTAGAAGAGAGAATCAAGAATAAGAATAATGGATAGACGACTCCGTCTATCCATTTTTTTGAAGTATAGAGATACACATCTATAGGATGATAGAAAATAGAGGTGAAAGACATGATGGAGGGAATTGTACTTCTTCATAAACCAAAAGGATTAACTTCGCACGACTGTGTATTTAAGTTAAGGAAGTTATTAAGAGAAAAGAAAATCGGTCATACGGGAACGCTTGATCCAGACGTAACGGGTGTACTTCCAATTTGTGTAGGTAGAGCAACGAAACTTGTGGAATATTTAACAAGTGATACGAAGACGTATGAAGGAGAGGTAACACTCGGCTTTAGTACAACGACAGAAGATGCATCTGGAGAAGTTGTGGAGCAGAAGAGTGTCGAGCGTGTTATTAAACGAGAAGAAGTGTTACAAGTGCTTCAATCATTAACAGGGCAGTTGCAACAAACCCCCCCGATGTATTCTGCGGTAAAGGTAAACGGAAAGAAACTATATGAATACGCTCGCAAAGGAATAGAAGTAGAGCGACCAATTCGTACAATTACAATTGATACATTTGAGTTACTAGATGATCGTGAAACATTTGAAGGAGAAGAAATTTCATTCCGCTTCCGTGTTGCGTGTAGTAAAGGTACATATGTACGAACGCTAGCCGTAATGATTGGAGAAAGACTTGGTTATCCATCACACATGTCTGATTTAATTCGTACAGCATCTGGAAAATTTACGTTGGAGCAATGCTATACATTTGAACAATTAGAACAGTTTGTGGAAGAGGGAAATGTGCAGGAGGTCTTTATTTCTATTGATGAAGCACTTTCGATGTTCCCAAGATTTGAAGTAGACGGAGAGTTAGAACAAAAAATTCGAAACGGTGGTATAATTAAAGTACCGACAGAGCTCCTTTCGTCTGAACGAATAGCTATATATAATAACGAAGGACGTTGCCTAGCTATTTATCAAACATACGATAAGAATCCGTCGTTGTTTAAGCCAGAAAAAGTATTAGTAAACAATAATGAGTTAAAATAATTGAAAAACAAATCATATACGAGTATCGTAAAAGTGACGTTTCATTTTGTATTCTCTAACGAAAAGGTGAACACACGTGAAAACTATTTATTTAACACATCCACATACATTAAATAAAGATGAACTAGAGCCAACAGTAATGGCTTTAGGGTTTTTTGATGGTGTCCATTTAGGTCACCAACAAGTAATTAAAACAGCAAAAGAAACTGCAACGAAGCTTGGAATAAAAAGCGCGGTAATGACCTTTTATCCACATCCGTTAGTTGTGTTGAGAAAAGATAAGCAACAAGTGGAGTATCTTACGTCGATGAGAGATAAGGAAAGCTTAATAGAAGAACTGGGTATTGATACATTATACGTTGTAAAGTTTGATGAATTTTTTGCTGATTTACAGCCCCAACAATTTGTTGATGAGTATATCATTGGCTTACATGTGAAGCACGTAGTGGCTGGATTTGATTATTCATATGGACGTTTAGGGAAAGGTACAATGGAAACATTGCCATTCCATTCACGAGACCAATTCGACCAAACGGTTATTGGGAAAGTAGAATATGAAGATGAGAAGATTAGTTCGACTCGCCTACGTCAACTTGTTCAAGCAGGGAAGGTTGATAAAGTTCCGACGATATTAAGTAGGCATTATGCTGTGCGTGGTGTCGTTGTAGATGGCGATAAGCGTGGACGAACAATTGGCTTTCCTACGGCGAACGTCTTAGTAGAAGATGAATATTTGATGCCTCCACTTGGTGTATATGCAGTGAAGATTAAGATTCGCGATAAATGGTATGATGGAATGTGTAACATCGGATTTAAACCAACATTCCGTGATGACCTAAAGAAAGCAACAGTGGAAGTGAATGTCTTTGATTTCAATAACGATATTTATCATGAGCAAGTAATCGTGGAGTGGTATACTCGCATTCGTAGTGAAAAGAAATTTAATGGTATTCACGAGCTAATTGCCCAACTTCAAGAAGACAAACAACAAATTCAGACATATTTTCAGAACTCCCAAGAATGTACTTGCTTTTTCTCGTGAAAAGTAGTATTCTAAATAACGTACTTATGAACCATTGCGTGGCAAATCGAGTCACCGACGTTTGCTGGGCAAATGGGGATGAATTTAATTAGGAGGTGAATAGGATGGCATTAACAAAAGAACGTAAAAATGAAATTATTGCAGCTTACAGAACTCATGAGACTGATACTGGTTCTCCAGAGGTTCAAGTTGCTGTCCTAACTGAGGAAATCAATTCATTAAACGAACACTTACGTACTCATAAGAAAGATCACCACTCACGTCGTGGTCTTCTAAAGATGGTAGGTCGTCGTCGTAACTTATTAACTTACTTACGTAACAGCGATGTTACTCGTTACCGTGAGTTAATCCAAAAGCTTGGATTACGTCGATAATCTAGTAAAAAGCGGGAGCATTCCCGCTTTTTTATTAGGTAAAAAATATTTTCTTTCTAATGATGTTGATAGTAACGTATAATTAGGAGATAATAATAGTGGAATAATATTGATAAACGTATATCATTTATCTTTCATCAAAATGTATCCGTTATCGAATGTAAATAGAAAACGAATGCACATAACTAAAACATTATACGTTTAATATATAAATTACATAATGAAATTATTTAGAGAGGGGCACTTACAATAATGGCACAAGAAAAAGCTGTTTTCTCCATGGAATTAGCTGGTCGTCAATTAACAGTTGAAGTTGGTCAACTAGCAAAACAAGCAAACGGTGCAGCATTAGTTCGATATGGTGATACTGTTGTTTTAGCGACAGCAACTGCGTCAAAAGAACCAAAGAATGTAGGTTTTTTCCCACTTACTGTTAACTATGAAGAGCGTTTATATGCAGTAGGGAAAATTCCAGGAGGATTTATTAAACGTGAAGGACGTCCTAGTGAAAGAGCGATTCTAGCTAGTCGTCTTATCGATCGTCCAATCCGTCCATTATTTGCTGATGGATTCCGTAATGAAGTACAAGTAGTTAGTATGGTAATGAGTGTAGACCAAGATTGCTCATCAGAAATAGCTGCAATGTTCGGTTCTTCATTAGCATTATCTGTATCGGATATTCCGTTTGAAGGTCCAATTGCAGGTGTAATTGTTGGACGAGTAGATGGTGAATTCATCATCAACCCATCAGTAGAACAAGCAGAGTTAAGTGATATCGACTTAGTAGTTGCTGGAACGAAAGATGCAATTAACATGGTTGAAGCTGGTGCAAAAGAAGTACCTGAAGAAGTAATGTTAGAAGCTATCATGTTTGGTCATGATGCAATTAAGAAATTAATTGCTTTCCAAGAAGAGATTGTAGCAGCAGTTGGAAAAGAAAAGACAGAAGTTACATTATATGAAGTAGATGCAGAGCTTGAGAAAGAAGTTCGTGCATCTGCAGAGCAAGACTTATTAGCTGCAATTCAAGTGCATGAGAAGCATGCGCGTGAAGATGCAATTAATGAAGTAAAAGCACGTGTGAAGGCTTCTTACGAAGAGAAAGAAGTAGAAGCGGATGTATTAGGACAAGTTAGCGAAATCTTATCGAAAATCGTAAAAGAAGAAGTTCGCCGCTTAATTACAGAGGAAAAAGTACGTCCTGATGGCCGTAAAATTGACGAGATTCGTCCATTATCTTCTGAAGTAGGTATCTTACCTCGTACACACGGTTCAGGTTTATTCACTCGTGGACAAACACAAGCATTAAGCATTTGTACGTTAGGTGCATTAGGCGATGTACAAATCCTAGATGGCCTTGGTGTAGAAGAATCAAAACGATTCATGCATCATTACAACTTCCCTAACTTCAGTGTAGGGGAAACAAGACCGATGCGTGGCCCAGGTCGTCGTGAAATTGGTCACGGTGCACTAGGTGAGCGTGCGTTAGAAGTGGTTATGCCATCTGAGAAAGATTTCCCGTACACAGTACGTCTTGTATCAGAAGTATTAGAATCAAATGGTTCGTCTTCACAAGCAAGTATTTGTGCGTCAACACTTGCGATGATGGATGCAGGTGTACCTATCAAAGCACCAGTTGCTGGTATTGCAATGGGCTTAGTGAAATCAGGAGAGAACTACACAGTTCTATCTGATATTCAAGGTATGGAAGACCACTTAGGAGATATGGACTTTAAAGTAGCTGGTACAGAAAACGGAGTAACAGCACTTCAAATGGACATTAAGATTAGTGGCTTATCACGTGAGATTCTAGAAGAGGCACTTCAACAAGCGAAATTAGGCCGTATGCACATTTTACAGTCTATGTTAGCTACTCTTGATACGCCACGCACAGAGTTATCACAGTATGCTCCGAAAATCTTAACGATGGCAATTAATCCGGATAAGATTCGTGATGTAATTGGACCAAGTGGTAAACAAATTAATAAGATTATTGAAGAAACAGGTGTTAAGATTGACATCGAGCAAGATGGTACAATCTTCATCTCTTCTATTGACCATGAAATGAACAACAAAGCGAAACAAATCATTGAAGATATTGTTCGTGAAGTAGAAGTAGGCAAAATCTACTTAGGTAAAGTAAAACGTATTGAGAAGTTTGGTGCATTCGTTGAAATCTTTGCTGGCAAAGATGGCTTAGTTCATATTTCTGAATTAGCAGAAGAACGTGTTGCAAAAGTAGAAGACATTGTGAAGATTGGTGATGAAGTACTTGTAAAAGTAACAGAAGTCGATAAGCAAGGTCGTGTCAACTTATCTCGCAAAGCTGCACTGAAAGAACAAGACGCTGAGAAAACAGAACAAGAATAATACGAATAAAATGAAGGCTCTACTCTGAAACTAAGGGTAGAGCCTTTTTCTGTTGTTCTATGGAATATGTGAAACACATACTTTATATTTAGGGGGTCCTACTAATGAATGGACATACACTGCGTCTTAGAATAATTGGTTATACGGTCTTATTAATGCTACTGATACAAGGCGAATCCTCATTAGCGTACATGTCTACGATGAAAACAGACGATTCCACGAAATCAGCTGTACCACTTTATGAAGAAATAAAAAAACATGCTGCAACATATGAAATTCCCCCTGAAAATGCACGTATCGATAAAATTTGGAAAGCTGTTCCGGGTTATAACGGACAAACTGTCGATGTAGATGCAACGCATAAGAAAATGAAAGCAGGAGGAAAATTTGATCCTAAAAAGGTGGTAGTAAAACAAGTACCTCCGTCTGTTCATTTAAAAGACTTATCTCCAGCTCCAATTTTCAAGGGGAATGGCCAAAAGAAAATGGTTGCGTTTACAATTAATGTTGCATGGGGAAATGAATATTTACCGTCTATGTTAAAGACATTAAAAGAAAATAACGCGCATGCTACCTTTTTTTTAGAGGGACGATGGGTGAAGAAGTTTCCACATTTAGCAAAAATGATCGTGGAAGCAGGGCAGGAAGTAGGGAATCATTCGTATACACATCCGAATATGACTGCATTATCCTCTAGTCAGTTGCATGAGGAATTAACGAAAACAAATGATGTGATTAAAGCGATTACAAATAAAGATGTGAAATGGTTTGCGCCGCCTAGTGGAACACATAACGAGGAAGTAATTAAAAAAGTAAAGCAAATGGGCATGGAGACCATTATGTGGACGGCTGATACAATTGATTGGAAGAAACCGTCACGTGATGTATTAATTGAACGTGTAATGAAAAAAGTAGAGCCGGGTACAATTGTACTTATGCACCCGACTGAAGCGACAGACTCAGCTCTTAAGGAATTAATTCAGCAAATTAGAGAAAAAGGATATGACGTTGTGAACATCTCTACTTTATTAAATGAAGAAAGAGTGAATTAAGGCATGACACCGCTTCAGATAATTGTTAAGATAGGGAAGGGTTAGTTTATAAACAGAAGAAGTATGGTATAGGAGGAACCTTGTTTGATTAAAAAATATACATGTCAAAATGGCGTAAGAATTGTTTTAGAGAATATCCCAACGGTACGATCTGTAGCGATTGGTGTATGGATAAATACAGGTTCACGACATGAAAATGAACAAAATAACGGAATCTCACATTTCTTAGAGCATATGTTTTTCAAAGGAACGACAAATCGCAATGCGAAGGAAATTGCAGAATCATTCGATAGTATCGGCGGTCAAGTAAATGCCTTTACGTCAAAAGAATATACATGCTACTATGCGAAAGTGTTAGACGATCATGCATCATATGCATTAGAAGTATTAGCAGACATGTTCTTCAATTCAACATTTGATGAAGAAGAGTTAAAGAAAGAGAAAAATGTCGTGTTAGAAGAAATTAAAATGTACGAAGATACACCAGATGATATCGTCCATGATTTATTAACGAGAGCAACATACGGTAATCACCCACTAGGATATCCAATCTTAGGAACGGAAGAAACGTTAGAAACATTCAATGGTGATACGTTACGTACATATATGGATGAAAATTATACACCAGATAAAGTAGTTGTATCTGTTGCTGGTAATATTGATGAAGCATTTATTTCTCAAGTTGAGAAATATTTTGGGTCATATGAAGGAAAAGGAAGACAAGCAACGATTACAGCACCAAGTTTCCATGAAGAAGTATTAGTGCGCCAAAAAGAAACAGAACAAGCACACTTATGCTTAGGATATAAAGGACTTTCAGTTGGAGATAAGGACATTTATAGCTTAATTGTCTTAAATAATATCTTAGGTGGGAGCATGAGTAGTCGTCTTTTCCAAGAAGTGCGTGAGCAACGTGGTCTTGCATACTCAGTATTCTCGTATCATTCTTCATACGAAGATAACGGGATGTTAACAATTTATGGTGGGACAGGGAATACCCAGCTTAATACGTTGTATGAAACAATTCAAGAAACAGTACAAAAGTTAAAAGATACAGGTATTACGGCGAAAGAGTTAAACAATAGTCGTGAACAGCTAAAAGGAAGCTTAATGTTAAGTTTAGAAAGCACGAATAGTCGCATGAGCCGTAACGGAAAGAATGAGTTACTTTTAGGTACGCATCGTTCGCTTGATTCAATTGTTGAAAGCATTAATGGAGTAACGGAAGAGTCTGTACACCATTTAATTCACCGAATCTTTGGATCGAAGGGATCAGCTGCGTTAATTAGCCCGGACGGTAAGTTGCCAGCAGCGTTACAATAAGAGAACGACACAGCATTGCTACAATAGCGATGCTGTTTTTTTATTCACCGATTAGGCGCATGTGTCATATGATGTGGAGAAAAACCGAATAGGCAGGCACGTCTAATTATGATTTAGTATAGAAGAAGGTGAAGAAAGCTTGTTAACGAACATGCATATAGCCGTTATCGGAGGAGATGCAAGACAGCTGGAAGTTATTCGTAAGTTAATAGAATTAGATGCAAAAGTATCTCTCATTGGTTTTGATCAATTGGATCATGGTTTTGCTGGAGCAAATAAGGAGCAAGTTAGTGAAGGGTTATTTCAAGAATTAGATGCCATTATTTTACCGGTAGCAGGAACAAATCCAAAAGGGGAAGTAGATACGATCTTTTCAAATGAAAAAGTTATTTTAACGCAAGGATTAATAGAAAAAACACCAAAGCACGCAGTAGTTTATTCTGGTATTAGTAATGATTATTTGAATCAAATTACAGTGAATCGAAAGCTTGTCAAAATTTTAGAACGAGATGATGTTGCGATTTATAATTCGATTCCAACTGTAGAAGGTACCATTATGATGGTTATTCAACATACAGATTATACAATTCACGGTTCAACAGTAGCGGTTCTTGGATTAGGGAGAACAGGAATGAGCGTTGCAAGAGCATTTGCTGGTTTAGGTGCAAAAGTTCGAGTTGGAGCAAGACGATCTGAACATATTGCACGTATTAGTGAAATGGGATTAACGCCTTTTTATATGCACGAAATAGAAGAGGTCATGAAGGATGTAGATATTTGTATTAACACAATACCTCACCTTGTTGTCACAGCCAAAGTGATTTCACGAATGCCATCTCATGCACTTATTGTTGATCTAGCGTCGCGACCAGGAGGAACAGACTTCCGTTATGCAGAGAAAAGAGGAATTAAAGCAATACTAGCTCCAGGATTACCAGGGGTTGTTGCACCAAAGACCGCAGGAAAAATCCTCGCTGGGGTTTTGACACAGTTGTTAGGAGAAGAATGGAAAGCTAGAGAGGAGAAGGAATGATGTCGTTAAAAGGAAAGCGGATTGGCTTCGGATTTACAGGTTCTCATTGCACATATGAAGAAGTAATGCCGTACTTACAACAGTTAGTTGACGAAGGTGTGGAAGTACTACCAGTTGTGTCGCATACGGTGCAGTCGACAAATACACGATTTGGTGAAGGAGAAGAGTGGATTGCGAAAATGGAAGAAATCACGGGAAAGAAAGTGATTGATTCGATTGTAAAAGCAGAACCACTTGGACCGAAAATTCCATTAGATTGTATGGTTATTGCTCCTTTTACGGGGAACTCGATGAGCAAATTAGCAAATGCGATGACGGATTCACCGGTTTTAATGGCTGCGAAAGCGACATTGCGTAACTTAAAGCCAGTTGTACTAGGTATATCAACAAATGATGCACTTGGCTTGAATGGTGTGAATATTATGCAGTTAATGAGTACAAAGAATATTTATTTCATTCCATTTGGGCAAGATGCACCGCATGTTAAACCAAACTCGATGGTTGCGAGAATGGATTTGATTCGAGATACGATTGTGGCTGCAATTGAAGGAAAACAACTACAACCAGTTATCGTGGAAAAATATAAGTATCAGTAAAAATAATTAAATAAAAAAGATTCTACTAAGCTTCTTTCATATGATAAAATGGAGCAGAGTATAAAAAGGAGCATTTGAAAGGAGTTTGTACAATGAGTAAAGCTTATACGGTAGCCGTTGTCGGTGCAACAGGAGCGGTAGGACAACAAATGATGAAAACATTGGAAGATAGAGAGTTTCCTATTTCAAAGATTCTTCTATTATCTTCAAAACGCTCAGCTGGCAAAAAACTACTATTTAATGGTCAAGAAGTGGAAGTGCAAGAAGCAACTCCTGATAGTTTTGAAGGAGTGGATATTGCCTTATTTAGTGCAGGTGGTAGCATATCGAAAGAATTAGCATCCGAAGCAGTAAAGCGTGGTGCAATTGTCATCGATAATACAAGTGCCTTCCGTATGGATCCAACTGTTCCTTTAGTAGTACCAGAAGTAAACGAAGAAGATTTAAGAAACCATAATGGTATTATTGCGAATCCTAACTGTTCAACAATTCAGATGGTTGTTGCATTAGAACCACTTCGCAAAGCGTATGGCTTAAATAAAGTAATTGTTTCAACGTATCAAGCTGTTTCAGGAGCAGGAGCAGCAGCAATTAACGAATTAAAAACACAAGCGAAGGCAATGCTTGAAGGAGAAGAGGTAACATCAGAAATCTTACCAGTAGGTTCGTTAGATAAACATTACCCAATCGCCTTCAACGCAATCCCGCAGATTGATAAATTCGAAGAAAATGGTTTCACATTTGAAGAAATGAAAATGATTAATGAAACGAAGAAAATTATGCATCTTCCAGAATTAGAAGTAGCTGCAACATGTGTACGTCTACCAGTTGTATCAGGTCATTCGGAATCTGTATACATTGAGACAGACAAAGCACTAAAAGTGGAAGAAGTGAAAGCATTATTACGAGAGGCAGATGGTGTTGTTCTACAGGATAATCCAAGTGAACAACTTTATCCAATGCCACTTTATGCGGTAGGTAAATACGATACGTTTGTTGGACGTATTCGTAAAGATTTAAACAAAGACAACGGCTTACATTTATGGGTTGTGTCTGATAACTTATTAAAAGGTGCTGCATGGAATTCTGTACAAATTGCAGAGAGTTTAATAAAGTTACAATTAGTGTAAGATAGGCTAGCATTGAGGTGCAAAAATGAAAATTATTGTTCAAAAATTTGGTGGTACGTCTGTAAGAGACGACCGAGGTAGAAAGCATTCGTTAATGCATATTAAACATGCGTTAGAGGAAGGCTATAAAGTAGTTGTCGTTGTTTCTGCAATGGGAAGAAGTGGAGAGCCGTATGCGACAGATACGTTACTTAATTTAATTGAAGCGAAAGATACAGGTGTGTCAACGAGAGAACAAGATTTACTTTTATCTTGTGGAGAAATTATTTCTTCCATCGTGTTCTCTAATATGTTAAATAAAAATGGTGTGAAGGCAACAGCGATAAACGGGGCAGCAGCAGGATTCTGCACAAACGACGATTTCACGAATGCAAAGATTGTTGACATGAAATGCGATCGTTTACGTAGTATGCTAGAAGAACATGATGTTGTCGTAGTAGCAGGATTCCAAGGTCAAACGGAAGAAGGCGATATTACGACGTTAGGACGTGGTGGTAGTGATACGTCAGCTTCGGCATTAGGTGCTAGTTTGCAAGCGGATTATATTGATATTTTCACAGATGTAGAAGGTGTAATGACAGCGGATCCGCGCATTGTAGAAGATGCGCGCCCTCTAGATGTTGTGACATACAATGAAATTTGTAACATGGCATACTCAGGAGCAAAAGTTATTCACCCACGCGCAGTAGAAATTGCGATGCATGCGAAAGTACCGTTACGTGTTCGTTCGACATATTCTACATCGACTGGTACACTTGTAACTGTGAAAGGAAGCAATGAAATTCAAGAGCGAATTGTAACAGGTATTGCGCATGTTTCACACGTTACACAAATTAAAGTAATGGAAAAAGAAGGCGCATATGATCTGCAAGCGACGGTATTTAAAGCGATGGCAGCAGCGAATATCTCTGTTGATTTTATTAACATTTCACCAACAGGTGTTGCGTATACAGTGAATGGAGATGTAACAGAGCGAGCGGTTGCTATTCTTCGTGAGAAAGGATATGAGCCAATTGTAACGGAGCATTGTGCGAAAGTATCTATTGTAGGTGCTGGTATTGCTGGTGTTCCAGGAGTTACGTCCAAAATTGTAACAGCACTGTCTGAACAAGGGATTGGCATTCTACAATCAGCTGATAGTCATACTACTATTTGGGTATTAGTACGTGATGAAGATATGATCCAAGCGGTAAATGCACTTCACGGTGCGTTTGAATTATCAGGTGAAATGGCGAAGGATTTCGAATAGGAGTGTGTAAGATGATTGATTTTGGAAGTATTGCAACGGCAATGGTGACGCCTTTTGATAAGAAAGGGAACATTGACTTTGAGAAGACAACAACGTTAATAAATTATTTAATTGAGAATGGTACAACGTCTATCGTTGTAGCCGGTACAACAGGAGAATCGCCAACGTTAACGACAGAAGAAAAGGTAGCTCTTTTCCGTCATGTTGTAAAAGTCGTCGATAAACGTGTCCCAGTTATCGCTGGAACAGGAAGCAACGATACGAGATCATCGATTAGTTTAACGAAAAAAGCAGAAGCAGCTGGTGTAGATGCAGTGATGCTCGTTGTACCATATTACAATAAGCCAAACCAAGAAGGTATTTACCAACATTTCGCAACGATTGCGAGAGAAACGGCATTACCAGTGATGGTATATACGGTACCTGGTCGCACAGTAGCAGGTATGACAGTAGACACTGTGGTACGTTTATCAAAAATTGATAATATCGTAGCAATTAAAGATGCAAGTGGTGATCTTGTATCGATGACGAATATTATCGCCAATACAAGCGACGATTTTGCACTATATAGTGGAGATGACGGTATTACATTATCTGTTCTTGCGATTGGCGGAAGAGGAGTAGTATCTGTTGCTTCACATGTTATCGGAAACGAAATGCAAGACATGATGACGGCATTTAATGATGGTGACTTGAAAAAAGCTCAAACATTAAACGGGAAGTTAGTACCAATCATGACGGCTTTATTTATGGCACCAAGTCCAGCTCCTGTGAAAACAGCCCTTCAATTTAAAGGGCTAGATGTTGGATCAGTACGTTTGCCATTAGTACCATTAACAGAAAGTGAGCGTCTTCAGTTATCAGAAGTTCTCGCATAAATAGATGATAGATAAAAGAGCTATATAAACATATAGCTCTTTTTGTATACAATGGGGGGATAGTATGGATAATAGTTTGAATAATCAATGTATAGTGCAGGCGATTGAATCGCAGCACTGGGACTATGAAAAAGAATTAATACCAGATAGTGTAGAGTATATACACAGTGATCGGTTAATAATGATTAAAAACGAACTTGTACAATCTACCTATGCTAACAAAATCATTCGTTTTGCCTTTCAACAAAATAGGAAGGAAGAAGTGGAAAGGGTACTTATATACTTTGGGGATATTCCATTTGCATGGTGGATGACAGAAGAGCAGCTTCAAGAAGGGGTTGGCGAATTAGTGACAACATATGGATTCCAACTAAAAGATACATACAAAGGTATGGCCATGTTAGTAGCGGATTGGCAGTCTAATATGCGTGAGAAGTCATTTGTTGTTTATGAAGTAGAGACAGAAAAGGAAATCGAGGATTTAGTCGAGGTGAGTGCAGCGATTTGGGGCTATAATAAAGAATCATTGCCTTATTTGTTTGAACAACGAAAAGCGTATATAACCTCTCCATATAAAAAAGGGACGTATTACATATGTTATGAAGGAGACAAGCCGATAGGATATGCACAGGATCGAAGAAGTTCTGACGGAAAAACGTTATATTTAACCGGTTCTGGCGTATTATCAACTTATCGAAAGAAAGGGGCATATCGTGCTCTTTTAGAGGCTCGTCTACAAAAAGCAAAAGAAACGGGTATTCGTCTTATCACAACACATGCTAGAGACGGGCATAGTGCACCAATTTTAGAAAAGATGGGCTTTCATACATATATTACATATATCCAGCTAGAACAGAATAAACACTCCTAATCCAAGATGTAGGAACTATTTTCCACCTATGGTATAATAGAAATACTTAAGAAAGAACGGATTAAAACAAGGTAGGTGGAAATTGATGAAGACAGCAGAAAATATTCGTGTATTTGCACTAGGTGGAGTAGGTGAAATAGGAAAGAACATGTATGTAATAGAGATAGATGAAGATATCTTTATTATAGATGCTGGGATTATGTTCCCAGATGAAGAAATGTTTGGTATTGACCTTGTGTTACCTGATATTACATATTTAGTAGAGAATAAAGAGCGAGTGAAAGGGTTATTTTTAACACATGGCCATGAAGACCATATTGGTGGTGTACCATATTTGATTCAACAAGTACAAGTCCCGATATATGGGACAAAGCTGACGCTTGGATTAGTAGAAGATAAGTTAAGCCAAGTAGGTGTGTTAAGTAAGGCGAATTTGCAGGTAATAGATGCTGATTCTATCATGATGTTTGATAAGGCATCTGTCTCATTTTTTAAAACGACGCATAGTATCCCAGATTCGGTTGGGGTAAGTATTCATACATCACAAGGTGCTCTTGTTTGTACGGGAGACTTCAAATTCGATCAAACTCCTATTGATGATCAAGATGCAGATTTATACAAAATGGCCACGTTAGGTAAAGAAGGTGTCCTTTGTTTATTATCCGATAGTACAAATGCAGAGAAGCAAGGATTTACGAAGTCGGAGCGAATTGTCGGTGCAGAGATTCAAAAAGTATTTGCGAAGGCAGAGGGAAGAGTCATTGTTGCTTCTTTTGCATCGAATATACATCGTCTGCAACAAGTACTTGATGCAGCATATTTACATAATCGGAAAGTTGCGATTGTTGGTAGAAGTATGGTACGTGTTATTGATATTGCACAAACACTTGGATATTTACGTATTCCGGATGACTTACTTATTTCCATCATGGATGTCGATCATTATCCGGAACGAGATATTACAATTCTATCAACCGGGAGCCAAGGGGAGCCGTTGGCAGCATTATCTCGCATGGCAAAAGGGATGCATAAGCAGGTGACAATTAAAAAAGGAGATACGGTCATTATTTCTGCGACACCTATACCAGGGAATGAGCTATCTATTGCTAAAACGGTAAATTTATTGTGTCGTTCTGGAGCGGATGTGATTTATGGACGTAATAATATTCACGTATCCGGACATGGATGTCAAGAAGAGCTTAAATTAATGATTCAATTAATGAAACCAGCATATTTATTACCCGTACACGGGGAATATCGTATGCAAAAGGCACATGCGAAATTAGCCGAAGAAATGGGAATGGAAAGCGACCGGATTGTTGTATTAGATAAGGGAGAAAGTATTGAATTCACGAACAAAGTAGGAAAACGAGGACCGAAGATTCATACAGGAAACATGCTTATCGATGGTGCTGGCGTCGGTGATATCGGTGCAATTGTATTACGTGATCGCAAATTACTGTCCCAGCATGGTATTTTCATTGTCATTGTTACGCTTAGCAAAGAGAAAAAATGTATTGTTGCAGGGCCAGAAATTATTTCTAGAGGATTTGTCTACGTGAGAGAAGCTGAAGAAATGATGAATCATGCTGCGAAGTTAGTACGAGAAACAATTGAACAATCACTAGGAGAAAATCAGCGAGATTGGGGAACATTAAAAGGAAATGTACGTGATGTATTGTATCAATATTTATTTGAACAAACGAAGCGGAAGCCGATGATTTTACCTATTTTTATGGAGGTTTAATTCATCCGCATGAAAATACTTCTTTTGCCAATAATAACGTTATATTGGTGAAAGGGGTATTTTTTATGTCACATAAGCCTTACATAGAAGGGAAATTACAAAATGAGAGTGAGCCAGAGAAGAAAGAAGAAGGAAAAGAAATGAGTCTTGTAGAAAAGATACAACAGTTAGGACAAACGAATGTCCCGCAAATGTCAGATAGCAAAATTCATTGCTTAACCATTGTTGGCCAAATTGAAGGGCATGTACAACTTCCACCCCAAAACAAAACAACCAAATACGAGCATGTTATTCCACAGCTTGTCGCGATTGAACAAAATCCTAAAATTGAGGGGTTACTCATCATCTTAAATACAGTTGGTGGAGATGTAGAAGCTGGGCTTGCTATTTCTGAAATGATCGCATCCCTTTCAAAACCAACCGTATCTATTGTCTTAGGTGGAGGTCACTCGATTGGTGTACCAATAGCAGTATCGACAGACTATTCATTTATTGCGGAGACCGCTACAATGACTATTCATCCTATTCGCTTGACAGGGCTTGTCATTGGTGTCCCGCAAACATTTGAGTATTTAGATAAGATGCAAGAACGAGTTGTTCGCTTTGTGACAAAGCACTCAAAAATTACAGAGGAGCGTTTCAAAGAGTTAATGTTCACAAAAGGAAATTTAACACGTGATATTGGAACGAATGTTGTGGGTTCTGATGCGGTTAAATACGGTTTGATTGATGATGTAGGTGGGGTTGGACAAGCGATTACAAAGTTAAATGAATTAATGGACCAAAGACGAATTGCGAACGGAGCGGTGGCACAATGATTTTATATACAATTATGCCAGAGCAATTTGTGTACCCAACTGATAGTGCAACGTACATGAATCAACGGACAGTTATCGTAAATAACGTGGAAATGATTGTAGGGAATACGGATGGAAGTGAATATGAAGTAGTTCGTATTCTTAGTACAGATCCGCAACATTATTTATTGTATACACCAGGACAACGGCTTACGATGTAGGCGGAAACGAAGTAGTAAACGTATGTTCGTTATGTTATAATATACATAACAAGAAAGAAGCAGCCAAGCGGCTGCTTTCTTGTTATGGAAGGAAGAGGTGACGCAGTGGCGACGAAACAAAAAAAGCGAAGAACACGTAAAAAAGAAGGAATAAAGCAATTGCTTTATTATGAAGCAATTGGCTTAGCTATTTTTGCTTTATCAATCGTTACCATTTTAAAGCTAGGTATTGTCGGGAATGTACTTGTATTATTTTTACGTTTCTTCTTTGGACAATGGTATATGGTAAGTTTGATTGGCTGCATTAGTATAGCGGTATACTTTATGATAAAGAGGAAATGGCCAAATCTTATTTATCCGAAACTATTAGGTATATATTTGATTTACGGTGCTATTTTAATGTTTAGTCATATTAGTTTATTTGAAGCGCTATCGAAGGACGGTGTATTTACAAGTCCCTCTGTTATTATGAATACGAAAGACCTTTTCTTAGTAGAAGCGAATGGTCGAGTGGGTTCACAAGATTTAGGTGGCGGCATGATTGGTGCTGTTTTATTAGCGACATTTTATTTCCTATTCGCTGCAAAAGGAGCAGTTCTTGTTGGTATTATCTTTATTTTGTTAGGTATTTTACTTATTACAGGACAACCATTTAGTGACTTATTAACAAAAATATTTTCACCAATTACATCTTTTACGAAGAAACAAGTACTTGCGTTTCGTGAAGATATACGAGAATGGCGTTTAAAGCGCAGAACGAAAAAAGCACATAGGGACGAAGAAAGAGAAGAAGCGGTTGAGGAAGAATATGAAGAAGAGGAACGAAGCACTCATATTCCTTCAAAACCTATCATTTCTAATTTTGAAGAAGTAAGACAAGAAGTAGAGGTGGAAGAAGAGCCTATTCGTGTTACGAAAGTAACGTCCAAACAAGAAGTGGAAGAAGTAGTAGAGCAACCGACGTTACCAGCAATGGCCTTTGTTGATGAAGAAAACAAAGATTATAAGTTACCACCGATGAACTTATTGAAGTTACCGAAGAATAAGCGTGTTAGTGGAGAAAATAATCGTATCTATGAAAATGCAAGAAAGCTTGAGAAAACATTTCATAGTTTTGGTGTAAAGGCAAAAGTAACGAAAGTACATATGGGACCAGCTGTAACAAAATATGAAGTATATCCAGATGTAGGGGTGAAAGTAAGTAAAATTGTTAGTTTAAGTGATGACTTAGCATTGGCACTTGCTGCGAAAGATATTCGTATGGAAGCACCTATCCCTGGGAAATCAGCCATTGGTATTGAAGTACCTAACAACAATGTTGCGACTGTCACATTACGGGAAGTATTAGAGTCAAAAGAAAACAACCGTCCTGATGAGAAATTAGCAACATGTCTTGGACGAGATATTACTGGTGAAGCTATTTTTGCTAGCTTGAACAAAATGCCGCACTTATTAGTAGCTGGTGCGACAGGAAGTGGAAAGAGTGTATGTATTAACGGTATTATTACAAGTATTCTCATGCGTGCAAAACCACATGAAGTAAAGATGATGATGATTGACCCGAAGATGGTTGAACTAAATGTCTACAATGGAATCCCACATTTATTAGCACCAGTTGTAACAGATCCACGTAAGGCATCACAAGCACTAAAGAAAGTTGTTAGTGAGATGGAGCGACGATATGAACTATTTGCGCACTCTGGTACACGTAACATTGAAGGATATAATGATTACGTGAAACAACATAATCAACACGAGGAAGCGAAACAACCGACGTTACCTTATATTGTCGTAATTGTTGATGAATTAGCAGATTTAATGATGGTAGCATCATCGGATGTGGAAGATGCAATTACTCGTTTAGCACAAATGGCACGTGCGGCAGGTATTCACCTTATTATTGCAACACAAAGACCATCGGTTGACGTTATTACAGGTGTTATTAAGGCAAATATTCCATCACGTATTGCGTTTAGCGTATCATCACAAACAGACTCACGTACTATTTTAGATATGGGTGGGGCAGAAAAGTTACTTGGCAGAGGAGACATGCTCTTTATGCCAATTGGAGCGCCAAAACCAATTCGTGTGCAAGGAGCATTCTTATCTGATGAAGAGGTAGAGAATATCGTTAGTTATGTCATTTCCCAGCAAAAAGCACAATATCAAGCAGAGATGATTCCATCTGAGCCAAAAGAAGGGCAGATGGAAGTAGATGATGAATTGTATGACCAAGCAGTGCGATTAGTAAAAGAAATGCAAACAGCATCTGTATCGATGTTACAGAGAAGGTTTCGTATCGGTTATACACGAGCTGCTAGATTAATTGATGCAATGGAAGCAATGGGTATTGTAGGTCCGTACGAAGGAAGTAAGCCTCGTGAAGTATTAATTACGAAAGATGAAGAAGATAAAGAGATTTAAAAAATTATGTAAAAATAACAATTTAATTGTCAAAATTTGTTGACATAGGAAATATCTTAGTGATAAGATGTACACGAAAAGAATATGCCTCATATATTTTTGGGAATATGGTCCAATAGTTTCTACCTAGTAACCAGTAAATTACTAGACTATGGGGAAAGCGACGCTGAAGAGATTTTTTGTGTAGAAATTTAGCCTTGTATTAGTGCTTTCTCAATAGATGAAGAGAAGATTACATTAGTACAAGGTTTTTTTTACGGAGAAAAGTCAAAAAATGGAGAATTTTCTAATATTATACGTTGTTAATATAGCTTATGAATTAGGGAATTGGACGTCTAACATCGGAAGTCGGATATATCATGATGGAGGGAGATATAAATGAGTATTAGGGCAGATCATCGACATTTATACTTACAAGTTATTGATCGAATAAAACGTGATATTGAGAAAGGTACATATGGCGAGAAGCAAAAGCTTCCATCTGAATTTGAACTATCAAAGGAATTAGGTGTTAGTCGCGCAACGTTACGTGAAGCACTTCGGGTATTAGAAGAAGAGAGCGTTATCGTAAGGAAACATGGTGTAGGAACATTTGTTAACACGAAACCGTTATTTACATCAGGTATTGAACAGTTAGATAGCATTACTTCAATGATTAAAAAAGTAGGAAAAAACCCTGGAACTATTGTTCGTTCTTCGACACGTATATTGGCGTCAGAAGAAGTAAAAGAGAAGTTTGCTAGTTTAGAAGTAGAAGATATTTTTTTAATAGAGCGTGTACGAACGGCGGATGATATTCCTGTCTGTTACTGCCTAGACAAAATACCTATGACAATCTTACCATCGGTAGATTTTTGGGAAGAAGAGGAATCATTAATGGTAGCGCTGTCAAAACGAACGAAGCGCAATATTCAGTATGCGGTGACAGAAATTGAACCAATTGGTTATCATGAGGAAATTTCACCAATTTTACAATGTGGGCCAGAAACAGCACTACTTATTTTAAAGCAAGTTCACTATGATCAATATGATCAACCAATCTTGTATTCTATTAACTATTTCCGAGCGGATAAATTTAGCTTCCACGTTCTTCGTAAGCGTGGATAAGCAAAAAAGACATTTTTAGGAGGTGAGGCTGGCAGAGGAGCACGAGAGGTTTGTTTTACTATTTTCACATACATACAAAATTGGAGGGGTTTTTCGATGAAGAAGAAAGCAGGTATTTTATTATCATTAACACTTGCAGCTAGTACATTACTAGGCGCTTGTGGAAAGTCTGAAGAAACATCTGGCGGTAAATCTGAGAAAAAAGAAAGCGATTTTAAAGTAGGTATGGTTACAGATACTGGTGGAGTAGATGATAAATCATTCAACCAATCTGCGTGGGAAGGTATTAAACGATTTGGTGAAGGAAATGGCTTAAAAGACGGCAAAGGTTTTAAATATTTACAATCGAATGTAGAAGCAGACTATGTTCCTAACTTAACAAAGTTTGCTGAATCTAAATACGATATTACATATGCAATTGGTTACATGATGATGAAGAGTACAGAAACAATTGCGGATAAATTCCCCAAAAACAACTTCGCTATCGTTGATACAGTAGTAGAGAAACCTAACGTGGCGAGCATTGTTTTCAATGAACAAGATGGATCATTCTTAGTAGGTGTTGCAGCTGCAATGACATCGAAAACAGGTAAGATTGGTTTTATTGGTGGTACAGATAGCCCACTAATTAGAAAGTTTGAGGCGGGATTTGTACAAGGTGCGAAAGCAATTAACCCAAATATTGAAATCAATTCTAAATTTGCTGGTGACTTCAATAAGTCAGAGCTTGGAACACAATTGGCTTCGGCTATGTATGGACAAGGTGCAGATATTATTTATCATGCAGCTGGTGGTACTGGTAAAGGTGTATTCACAGAAGCGAAAAACCGTAAGAAAAAAGGTGAAAATGTTTGGGTTATCGGTGTAGACCGTGACCAACATGACGAAGGTCTACCAGAAGATGTTACATTAACATCAATGATTAAGCGTGTAGATATTGCTGTAGAGAAAATGTCTAAAGACGTAATGGATGGTAACTTCCCAGGCGGTAAAGTTGTGAAATATGGATTCAAAGAAGAAGGACTAGATTACGGTAAAAAGAATTTAAGTAAAGACATTCAAGCGAAAATGGAAGAATACAAAAAGCAAATTTTAGACGGTACACTTAAAGTAACTGAAACATTACCAAAGCAATAATAAAGAATAGTTTGCATGAGATAAATAAGAGGGTTAGTTCGTATCATGAGCTAGCCCTTACATGTGTAAGAAAAGGTTTTTTAGAAAAAGCAGCTAGCAACCGTTATTCAGAAGTGACGCTATAACGTCTAACAAGTAGTTTTATTTGCTAGATGTTATAACGGACATTTGTTCAGATGAAGGAGGATTACGATGGAACATGTGATTGAAATGAATAATATCACCAAAATCTTCCCGGGTATTGTAGCGAATGACAACATTACCTTACAAGTCAAAAAAGGTGAGATTCATGCATTGTTAGGCGAAAATGGAGCAGGGAAATCAACGTTAATGAACGTATTGTTTGGTTTATATCAACCAGAGCAAGGTGAAATTAAAATTAAAGGTGAAGCTGTAAAAATTACGAATCCAAACGTTGCAAATCGTTTAGGAATTGGGATGGTACATCAGCATTTTATGCTTGTTCATAACTTTACTGTAACAGAAAATATTATTTTGGGTAGTGAGCCAACAAAAGGTGGCAAAGTTGATATTAACTCTGCTGCAAAGGAAATCAAGAAAATTTCAGAGCAATACGGACTGTCTGTTGATCCATACGCGAAGATTGAAGATATTTCTGTCGGTATGCAGCAACGTGTCGAAATATTGAAAACATTATATCGAGGCGCAGAAATTTTAATCTTTGACGAGCCAACAGCTGTATTAACACCTCAAGAGATTAGTGAATTAATTACGATTATGAAGAACCTTGTGCAAGAAGGTAAGTCTATTGTCCTAATTACGCATAAATTAAAAGAAATTATGGAAGTGTGTGATCGTTGTACGGTTATTCGAAAAGGAAAAGGTATTGGTACCGTAGACGTAGCAGATATGAATCCAGATTCATTAGCGGAGTTAATGGTTGGGCGCGAAGTTAACTTTAAGACGGAGAAAACAGATGCGAATCCAGGCAATACTATATTAGAAATTAATAAGTTAGTAGTGAAGGATAGCCGTAACATTTCAGCTGTTAATGAATTAGATCTAACAGTTCGAGCAGGTGAAATTGTCGGTATTGCTGGGGTTGACGGGAATGGTCAAAGTGAATTAATTGAAGCAATTACGGGATTACGTAAAGTAGTGAGTGGTTCAATTGAATTGAATGGAAAAGAATTATCGTCGCTGCCTGTGCGAGAGATTACAAAAACAGGTGTAGGTCATATTCCAGAAGACCGTCATAAGCATGGTCTCGTATTAGATTATACAATTGGAGATAATATGGTACTACAGACTTATTATCAAGACCCCTTTTCAAATAAAGGATTCCTAAATATGAAGGAAATTAACAAAAAAGCAGAGGAACTAATTGAGCAGTTTGACGTCCGTACACCGAGCAAAGATACGCCAGCACGTGCATTGTCAGGTGGTAATCAACAAAAAGCAATTATTGCACGTGAAGTAGACCGTTCACCAGAATTACTTATTGCGGCGCAACCAACGCGTGGGTTAGATGTTGGGGCAATTGAATTTATTCATTCGAAATTAGTAGAAGAACGTGATAAAGGACGCGCGGTTTTACTTGTGTCATTTGAACTAGATGAAATTTTAAATGTAAGTGATCGCATTGCTGTGATGTATGAAGGAGAAGTAGTAGCGGTTGTTGATCCAAAAGAAACGAATGAACAAGAGTTAGGCTTATTAATGGCTGGAGGTAAGCGAAAAGGGAAGGTGAACAGCGATGAATAAGGATAAAGTATTTGCAATTATCGTTCCACTTGTATCTATTATACTAGGTTTAGTAGTAGGGACAATTGTAATGGTACTTGGTGGCTATGACCCAGTTGTCGGATATCAAGCATTATTAGAAGGGATGATTGGGAGTCCATCTGCGATTGGAGAAACAATTCGTGCGATGACACCGCTTATTTTAGCAGGCTTATCTGTAGCCTTCGCTTTCCGTACAGGATTGTTTAATATTGGGGTAGAAGGTCAACTACTAGTAGGATGGTTAGCGGCGGTTTCAGTCGGTATATTACTAGATTTACCTCCTTTGTTACATGTTGTTGTCGCAGTATTAGCGGCTGGTATAGCAGGTGGAATTTGGGGATTTGTTGCTGGTTTCTTGAAAGGTCGGTTTAAAGTAAATGAAGTAATCGTAACAATTATGATGAACTATATTGCTTTATTCTTAACAGCTGAATTAGTGCGTAGTAAGGCGCTTTATGGTGGGGATGAAAAGACGCATACAATTAAAGAATCTGCGTCTTTATCATCTGAATTTTTAGCATCTTTGACAGATAATTCTCGTATGCATTGGGGAATTGCAATTGCTATTATTATGGCTATTGTTGTGCATGTATTGTTACAAAAGACAACATTAGGATATGAGTTAAAAGCAGTTGGATTTAATCAACACGCTGCAAAATATGCAGGGATGAATGTGAAAAAAAATGTTTTCTTATCAATGACAATTGCAGGATTTGTTGCAGGGATTGGTGGGGCAATGGAAGGGCTTGGAACCTTTGGAGATATGACAGCGCTGGCAGCCTTTACAGGTATTGGATTTGATGGGATCGCTGTAGCGTTATTAGGCGCAAATAATCCATTTGGTATCCTATTTGCTGCTTTCTTATTTGGTGGCTTAAAGAATGCAGGACCAGCAATGAACTTTACAGCGGATGTTCCATCAGAGCTAGTAAATATTATTATTGGTTGTATTGTATTCTTCGTTGCTTCTGGCTACTTCATTCGTTATTTCTTACAACGTATGACAAAGGGGGCAAAATAAGATGGATGTATTAACAATTATTGCAATTATTGTTCAAGGAACGTTATTCGCGGCTGCTCCGTTAATATTTACAGCACTTGGTGGAGTGTTTAGCGAGCGTTCAGGTGTTGTTAATATTGGACTAGAAGGGTTAATGGTAGTTGGTGCATGTACAGGTATTACAGTATCGTTATTAATGCAAGAAACATGGGGAGCGGCAACACCTTGGTTAGCAGTTCTAATTGCGGCGGGTATTGCTGGTCTAGTATCGCTTTTACATGCATTAGCGAGTATTACTCTTCGCGCAGATCAAGTCGTTAGTGGTGTAGTTATTAATATTTTAGCAATCGGTGCAACAGTATTTGCGATTAAGAAAATTTTCGATAAAGGTCAAACCGATTCAATTGCTATTCGTTTTGATAAAATGGATATACCAGTATTATCAGATATACCAGTAATCGGAGAGGTGTTTTTCACATCCATTCCGATTACATCTTATATTGCAATTGGACTAGCGTTTGTTGTTTGGTACATTATTTATAAAACACCATTTGGTTTACGTCTTCGTGCAGTAGGGGAACATCCGATGGCTGCCGATACAATGGGGATTAATGTAACGAGAATGCGTTATGTAGCAGTATTTATTTCTGGCGTATTAGCAGGTGTTGGTGGTGCTGTCTATGCAATTGCAATTGCTGGAAGCTTCTCTGTTGTAACTATTACAGGGCAAGGTTTCTTAGCGCTAGCGGCGATGATTTTCGGTAAGTGGCATCCAATTGGAGCGTTAGGAGCTGCACTGTTCTTTGGATTTGCTCAGTCGTTAAGTGTTACAGCCGGCACAATTCCAGGTCTAGATGCAATTCCGCAAGTTGTTTTATACATTCTTCCATATGTATTAACAATCTTAGCATTAGTTGGATTCGTTGGTCGTTCGGAAGCACCAAAGGCACTTGGAACACCTTATATAAAAGGGAAACGTTAAAGAGAAAGAAGGGAAGATGTATACGTCTTTCCTTCTTTTATTTTTCTTTGGAATGGGAATAGTATGAAGGAAGTTGAAATAATAGGAAGGGTACGTGTATAGTGGGAATAATAAGTATTATAAGGAGGTATTCACATATGAAGTTCATGGAAGAACATACGAAAGCATTAACAGGGATTACACTTCATACAATTCCGACAAAAAAGTATAAAACAAATACATTTGTCCTACGACTTAAGGCCCCTCTTCAAGAAGATACCGTTTCATTACGAGCATTATTACCATACGTATTACAAAGTGCGACGAAGTCATTAGCAAGTACAAGAGAAGTGAGGCAATATTTAGAAGAAATGTATGGTGCTTCATTAAGTGTCGATGTAGGCAAAAAAGGTGACTACCATGTGATGAGTTTTTATATGGATATTGTAAATGAGAAGTATCTACAAGATACAACGCCACTATTTGAGAAAGCATTGGCACTTTTAAGTGAGGTTTTACTTCAGCCACTTGTAGAGGGAGATGGTTTCTCTACATCCATTGTGGAAAATGAAAAGCGTTCGTTAGTTCAACGTATTCAATCCGTTTTCGATGATAAGTTACGTTATGCAAATGAACGCTTGATGGAAGAAATGTGCAAAAATGAAGTGTATCAGTTAAATGCAAATGGGAAAGTAGCAGATGTCCAAAAAATTGATAATAAGATGTTATATACGTATTATAAACAAATGCTTGAGTCGGATTGTAAGGATATCTATATCATCGGAGATGTAGAAGAAAGTGATTGTATAGAGATGGTAAATAAATACTTTACACTGCCTTCATGTGCCACTGTTACAAACGAAAAGAAAACGGAATCAATCAAAGTAGAAGAAAAAGAAATAATCGAGAAGCAAGATATTCACCAAGGAAAATTACATATTGGCTACCGCACACATACATCCTATTGCGATCAAGACTACTATGCACTTCAAGTGTTTAACGGAATATTTGGCGGGTTCTCTCATTCGAAATTATTTATTAATGTTCGTGAGAAGAATAGTTTAGCGTATTATGCAGCTTCCCGTTATGAAAGTCATAAAGGTTTACTTATGGTGATGGCTGGTATTGAAGCAGAGAATTATGAGAAGGCTGTTACGATTATTAAAGAACAGATGCAAGCAATGAAAGATGGTGATTTCACAGATCAAGAAATTACCCAAACAAAGGCTGTTATTCGTAATCAGTTGTTAGAGAGCATTGATACGTCACGCGGAACGATTGAAATGATGTATCATAACGTTGTTGCTGGTTGTGAGCGCCCGATGAGTGAGTGGGTAGCGAATGTAGAGAAAGTCACGAAAGATGAGATAGTTGCAGTTGCAAACAAAGTAGAACTAGATACAATTTACTTCTTAAAAGGAACGGAGGGAAAGTAAATGGAGAAGTTGCACTTTGAACAATTAGATGAAACACTTTACTATGAAAAAATGCCAAATGGCTTAGCTGTATATATTTTGCCAAAACAAGGATTTAACAAAACTTTCGTAACGTTTACGACGAAGTACGGTTCAATTGATAATCATTTTGTACCGCTTGGGGAAAGTGAAGCGAAGCGAGTGCCGGATGGTATTGCTCACTTTTTAGAGCATAAATTATTTGAGAAAGAGCATGGCGATGTGTTCCAAGACTTTAGTAAGCAAGGGGCGTCGGCGAATGCGTTCACGTCTTTCACGCGAACAGCGTACTTGTTTTCTAGTACATCAGACGTAGAGAAAAATATTGAAACATTACTTGACTTCGTACAGGAACCATACTTTACAGAGAAGACGGTCGAGAAGGAAAAAGGTATTATCGGTCAGGAGATTAAAATGTATGATGATAATCCGGACTGGCGTCTATATTTTGGCTTAATTCAAAGTTTGTATAAAAACCATCCAGTTCATATTGATATTGCAGGAACAATTGAATCAATTACGCCAATCACAGCAGAATTATTATACGAGTGCTATCATACGTTCTATCACCCAAGTAACATGCTTGTCTTTATTGTTGGTGCTGTTACGCCAGATGAAACGATGGAGCTTGTTCGTGCAAACCAAGCGAAACGAACATTTGAAAATGCAAAGCCGATTGAACGATTTTTTGAAGAGGAACCAGTAGAAGTAAATGAGAAGAAAAAAGTGATGCACATGTCCGTGCAAACACCGAAATGTCTCGTTGGTATTAAAGCATATGAGCCAACAAGGCAGGCGGATGATTTATTGAAGAATGAATTATGCATTAGTCTCTTACTTGACTACTTATTCGGAAAAGGTTCAGAAGCATATCAACATTTATACGGAGAAGGGTTAATTGACGATAGTTTCTTCTTTGATTACTCAGAAGAGTATGGCTTTGGCTTTGCGATGATTGGCGGCGATACGAAGCAACCTGATGAATTAGCAACACGTATCCAGACGTTATTGTTGCAAACGAAGGAAGCTAATATTGAACAAGAGGCAATTGAGAGAGTGAAGAAGAAGAAAATTGGTAGTTTCTTACGAGCAATTAATTCACCAGAGTTTATTGCAAATCAATTTACTCGTTACGCATTTAATGAGATGAGTTTATTTGATGTTGTACCGATGTTAGAGAAGATTACAGTAGAAGATATTAAGCAAGTGGCAGATCAGTTTGTAGCAGAAGAGAGAATAAGTGTATGCCAAGTGCTGCCAAAAGCATAGTAAGACAGGGCTAGAAGAAAGAGGAAGAAAATGAAGAAATACGTATTAATTACAGGCGCAAGCGGTGGTATTGGTGCAGCTATCGCACGAAAATTAGGGGAAGAAGGCTACGGTTTATATTTACATTATTATCGAAATTTAGAAGGTATCCATTCGTTATATGATGAGTTACAGCGAGCTGGAATGGAATGTTACTGTGTAAAAGCGGATTTAGCACAAAGTACAGCAGTCGCTGAAATTGCTTCGCAAATTCACCACCCCATTGAAAATGTGGTGTATACAGCCGGAAAAAGTATGGTGGGCTTAGTGACGGACGTCTCTGAACAAGAAATGCAAACGATGATTCAATTGCATGTCACTAGCTTATATACATTATGCAATCGATTTATCCCATCTATGGTGAAACTAAAAAGTGGGAATATTGTTGTTATTTCATCTATTTGGGGGCAAATTGGTGCGTCGTGTGAAGTACTATACTCTATGCTAAAAGGCGCGCAAAATACGTATGTCAAAGCGTTAGCGAAGGAACTAGCGCCAAGTAATATTCGTGTGAACGGTATCGCACCAGGTGCAGTCGAAACGAAAATGATGGAGTCATTTTCAGATGAAGATATTGCACTTATCGAAGAAGAGATTCCACTTGGGAGAATGGCAAAGAGCGAAGAGGTGGCAAACGTTGTGTCATTTTTATTATCTCCGCAAGCAAGTTACGTAACAGGTCAAGTAATTGGAGTGAACGGAGGATGGCATTGTTAGGAATACTGTATAAGATAGGGAACTTCGTTTCATACTAACAATGAACTTTTAGGAAAAGGAGTGTTAGTATGTCTGTTCTCGATAATTTCGAACAATGGAAATCCTTTTTAGGAGAACGTCTAGATGCTATACAAGGAGAAGGTACAGCTGGTGGTGCTGTTTCAGAAATGGCATTTCGTATTGGTAACTATTTAGCAAATGAAGTAGAGCCGCGAAATGAGCAAGAAAAGCTACTTTCCGATCTTTGGAAAGTAGCATCAGAAGAAGAGCAACATATAATTGCAAATTTAATGGTAAAGCTTGTGGGTAAATAATTTTTTAAAAAACAGGGAGACCTCATATAGGTCTCCCTGTTTTTTTATTAGTGATTTTTATAATAGGAAGATATATCTATGTAGTCCAATCGATTTTTTTACAGAAAATAAAGAAGCACGGGTAGAAATGTGCATATTTTTACTTGTTAATTGATGAATATACCTTTTCTATTTCCAGAAAATCAGATATTATAGGAAGAGATGGGAAAAAGCGAGGGGGAAGCGGTATGGAGAAAACGGAATGGTATTTTGAGTACGAGATACATAAAAACCGTCCTGGTTTACTTGGAGATGTTTCTTCTCTCATCGGGATGCTCGGAATAAATATTGTCACAATTAACGGTGTTGATGATAGACTACGTGGTATGCTATTATTATGTGAAAATAATGAGCAAATTAGAAGACTCGAATCAATCCTTAATACAATGGATAATATAACGGTAACGAAGCTAAGACAACCTTCGCTACGTGATCGCCTTGCTGTGCGACACGGTAGGTATATTCAGCGGGATGCAGATGACAAGAAAACATTTCGTTTCGTTCGTGATGAACTTGGATTGTTAGTTGACTTCATGGCTGAATTGTTTAAGAAAGACGGACATAAATTAATAGGAATACGTGGTATGCCGCGAGTTGGAAAGACAGAATCAATCGTTGCATCTAGCGTATGTGCGAACAAAAGGTGGTTATTTGTATCGTCGACTCTTATTAAACAAACGATACGAAGTCAGTTAATTGAAGAGGAATATAGTGACAATAATATATATATTATTGACGGAATTGTTTCGACAATGCGGGCGAACGAACGTCATTGGCAGTTATTACGTGAAATTATGCAATTACCATCTACAAAAGTAATTGAACATCCAGATGTATTCGTAAGCCAGTCTGAGTATACGTTGGATGATTTCGACTATATTATTGAACTTCGTAATAGTGATGAAGAGGAAATCACATATGAAGTAATAGATGAAATGAAAGGGAATTCATCGGGTCATTTCTCTATGTTTGATTTTTAAAAAAGTATTGAGGTGTTATCATTGACAGAATTAGGACAAGTCTTGAAGGAAGCGCGTGAGGCGAAAGGGATATCGCTTGACGAATTACAAGAAAGCACGAAAATTCAGAAGAGGTATTTAGTAAGCATTGAAAAAGGGAACTTTAATGTGTTACCTGGTGATTTTTATGTGCGAGCATTTATTAAACAGTACGCAGATGCAGTAGGGTTGGATTCAAAGCAACTAATTGAAAACCATTTCTCTACGACTCCAAATACAATTCCTCAAACAGAGGATAAAGAAGAAAAAGAAGAGCCGGTATTAACAAGAAAAGAGAAAGTATCGGTAAAGAATTCAAAAGTGATGGATTACATTCCACGTATTCTAGTTGTATCAGCAATTATTGGAGTGTTGGTAGCAGCTTGGTTTATCTTTCAAGCAAAAGCGCCTACTGTAAATAATGTTGAACAACCAAAGCCGAAAACGAATGCGACAGAAGTAGAGAAACCGGCTGAACCGAAAGAAGAGCCGAAGGAAGAAAAGAAAGAAGAAGAAAAAGAAGAAGAAAAAGAAGAGCCACCGGCTGAACCAGTTTTAGAACAAAAACTTACATATAGTCCTTCAAAAGGAAAGAGAACAACGGCTGAGTTAACAAATAACCCAAATAAAGCATTTGTTCTTGAGTTAGTTGCGACAGACAAAGAGTCTTATGTGAGTGTTGGAAAACCAGGTAGTAAGAAAGGGCAACTTCTTACAACGACATTAAAAGCGGGTGACACGAAAGAGCTTATCTTGACAGAAGAAAGTGAAGTTGAAATCAACATTGGTAGTACACCGCATGTGAAATTTAAAATTAATGGTCAAGAGATGGAATACCCATTAGAAACAACGAAAAATATCCATCAAATTATTACTATTAAAAATATAGGTGAGAAGAAGGAGTCATCATCTTCATGATGACTTTTTCTCACATATATGACCTACATAATTAATGGTTATAATGAATATGACTATGAAAAATGATAGTACGATACATTGATGGAGGAATAAGAGTGAATATACCTAATAAAATAACACTTTCTCGAATCCTTTTAATTCCCTTGTTTTTAATTGTTATGTTAGCTCCAATTGACTGGGGCATTGTAACTATTGGGGATGAAATGATTCCATATACACATTTGGTTGGAGTGGTACTTTTCTCTGTGGCAGCGTTAACAGACTGGATTGATGGTTATTATGCTAGAAAACATAATCTTATAACGAATTTAGGGAAGTTTTTAGATCCGTTGGCAGATAAGTTACTAGTGTCATCAGCATTAATTGTTTTAGTAGATTTAGGATACGTCCAAACGTGGATGGTAATTGTTATTATTAGTAGAGAATTTGCTGTTACTGGTCTACGTTTAATTTTAGCGGGTAAGGGTGAAGTAGTAGCTGCTAATATGTTAGGTAAATTAAAAACATGGATGCAACTAACGGCAATTATATTGTATTTACTACATAATGTACCATTTAATTATATTAATGTCCCAATGGATGAAATTAGTATGTGGATTGCTGTTATTTTAACAATCGTATCTGGATGGGATTACTTCAATAAGAATAAAGAAGTTTTATCTCAGCGCTAAAAAGAGGAAATGTGCGAAGGTGGGGGATAGCAGATGAATGTGGAAATTATTGCAGTTGGAACAGAGCTGTTACTTGGCCAAATTGCAAATACAAATGCGCAATATATATCAAGGCAACTCGCAACGTTAGGGCATAATTGTTATTACCATACTGTGGTAGGCGATAATAAATTAAGGTTGCGTGATGCGATTTCTACTGCATCTAAAAGGGCTGATATCCTTTTATTCACAGGTGGTTTAGGACCGACGGAGGATGATATAACGAAAGAGACGATTGCTGAATTTTGTCAAACAAGTCTCATTTATCACGAGGAATCGTTACGTTCCATTGAATCGTTTTTTCAAGTGACAAATCGAGTAATAACGGAAAATAATAAGAAGCAAGCGCTAGTATTGGATGGGGCAACTGTATTTATGAACCATCACGGCATGGCTCCAGGAATGGCCAAAGAAGTGAATGGGACGCTATTTATCCTTCTTCCTGGTCCGCCAAAAGAAATGATACCAATGTTTGATCAAGTTCGAGACTATTTCATGCAAACATATGCAACAGATGGGTATATTCGTTCAAAAGTACTGCGCTTTTTTGGGATTGGTGAAGCGGCGTTAGAAACAGCTTTATTAGATCTTATTAAGGAGCAAACGAATCCGACAATTGCTCCTTTAGCTGGTGATGGAGAAGTAACAATTCGATTAACAGCGAAACATAAGTTAGAAGATGAAGCGAACCATCTATTGGAAGAGATGGAGCAGCAAATTCGAGAACGTGTTGGCACGTATGTATATGGGTATAACGATGAGACGTTAGCTAGTAAGGTTATTGAGTTACTACAGCAACGTGGATATACACTAGCTAGCGCAGAAAGTCTAACGGGTGGATTATTTGGAGATAGTGTTACAGCCTATAGTGGTGTTTCATCTATTTATAAAGGTGGCATTGTTTGTTACTCAAATGAAAGCAAAGAACAATTGTTACATGTACCAAAAGAGGTTCTGGAACATGACGGTGCTGTAAGTGAAAGGTGTGCGGCATATTTAGCAAAAAATGTACGTGAGCAATTTAATACGACAGTAGGTATTAGTTTTACAGGTATAGCTGGTCCTACTTCGGTTGAAGGGAAACCAGTAGGCACAGTCTTTATAGGTATCTCTGTACAAGGGAAAGAAGAAGTTGTACATTCGTTAAAAATAGCTGGAACAAGAGAGCAGATTAAATTGAGGGCTGTTAAGCACGGTCTCTATCATATATTGAGAAAACTAGAAGAGTGAGGATCTTCTAGTTTTCTTTTTCTTGTATTTTTTTATGAGGAAAATCGATGTTTCGTATAGGAAAATGAAAAAATGGCGAAAATAGGTGTGGAAAAATAATCGAATAAATGTTCGATTTTTACTTGGCAAATGGGTAAAAAAAAGATATAGTATTAATAGGTTAACACAAAGGAGGAAATATTGTGAGCGATAGACAAGCTGCTTTAGATATGGCGTTAAAACAAATTGAGAAACAATTCGGTAAAGGTTCGGTTATGAAACTGGGGGAACAGTCAGAGCGTAAAATTTCTACTGTGCCAAGTGGTTCATTAGCGTTAGATATAGCATTAGGAGTTGGCGGTTATCCGCGCGGAAGAATTTTAGAAGTATATGGACCAGAGTCTTCTGGTAAAACAACGGTTTCTCTTCATGCGATTGCAGAAGTGCAAGCCCAAGGTGGACAAGCTGCATTCATCGATGCGGAGCATGCTTTAGATCCAGTATACGCACAAAAATTAGGCGTTAACATTGATGAGTTACTTCTTTCTCAACCAGATACAGGTGAGCAAGGGTTAGAAATTGCTGAGGCACTTGTTCGAAGTGGCGCAGTAGATATTATTGTTATTGACTCTGTTGCGGCATTAGTGCCAAAAGCGGAGATTGAAGGGGATATGGGTGATTCACACGTCGGTCTTCAAGCACGTTTAATGTCACAAGCGTTACGTAAATTATCAGGTGCGATTAACAAGTCGAATACAATTGCTATTTTCATTAACCAAATTCGTGAAAAAGTCGGCGTAATGTTCGGAAACCCTGAAACAACACCAGGTGGTCGTGCACTGAAGTTCTATTCTACAATTCGTTTAGAAGTACGTCGTGCTGAACAATTAAAGCAAGGAAATGATATTGTAGGTAACAAGACGAAGGTTAAAGTAGTAAAGAACAAAGTAGCTCCACCATTCCGTGTTGCAGAAGTTGATATCATGTACGGAGAGGGAATTTCACGTGAAGGTGAAATCCTTGATATCGGTTCAGAACTAGATATCGTCCAAAAGAGTGGTTCATGGTATTCTTATCATGAAGAGCGCTTAGGTCAAGGAAGAGAAAATGCGAAACAATTCTTAAAAGAGAATGAAGATATTCGTTTAATGATTCAACAAGAAATTCGTGACCACTACGGCTTAGATGATGAATCAAATAAAGTCATTGTAGAAGAGCAAGTAGAGGAAGAATTATAAGAATAGTATCCGTTTAGCTTATGTTGACGGATAAGCAAGGAGCTTCTCTTTGTAGTGTCTCGTCGACATTATATAAGGAAGCTCTTTTTACTATACAGGAAAACGTCTACTCTTCGTGTACAAACAATTCATTAGTCAGGTGTTTTTATAGGGAAATAGTGTATATGACATTAGAAAGTCAATAATAAAGTGTAAAGTAAGGATTCCAACTCTTGACAATAAAAAATGTGGCATTTACAATTAGAATGTATATTCTTAATCTAAATGAGTTTAGAATACAAAAAAGTTAACATGCTTGTATATTGAACAATGTACATGCCTATGAAACAGAGTAGATAATCGTAGCAAGAGGAGGTGGAAATATGTCGTCAGTACCTGTAGCTATCATCTCCATTTTGCTTGCCAGTATTATTGGTGGATTTGTTGGATTTCTTGTTCGTAAATCCATTGCAGAAGCTAAGATTGGTGGAGCTGAAAATGCAGCAAAACAAATCCTTGCAGATGCAAAGCGCGATGGCGAAGCTGTAAAAAAGGAAGCTTTGCTTGAGGCGAAGGATGAAATTCATAAACTTCGTACAGATGCAGAATCCGAAGTTCGTAACCGAAGAAATGAGTTACAAAAACAAGAAAATCGCTTAATGCAAAAAGAAGAGAACCTTGATCGCAAGAATGAGCAAGTTGATAAGCGAGAGCTTCAGCTTGATAAGAGGGATGATTCTATAACGTTAAAACAACAGCAGATTGAAAAGTTGGAAAGCAAAGTGGATGAGATGATTTGCAAACAACAAGAAGAGCTAGAACGCATCTCAAGTTTAAGTCGTGAACAAGCGAAACATATTATTCTTGAACGAGTAGAGAATGAGTTATCACACGAAACGGCTTTACTAATGAAAGAAACAGAAACACGCGCGAAAGAAGAAGCGGACAAGAAGGCGAAAGAAATCTTGTCATTAGCTATTCAGCGCTGTGCAGCAGATCATGTGGCAGAAACAACAGTCTCTGTTGTTAATTTACCAAATGATGAAATGAAGGGTCGAATTATCGGCCGTGAAGGGCGTAATATACGTACATTAGAAACGTTAACAGGTATCGATTTAATTATCGATGATACACCTGAGGCAGTAATTCTATCCGGTTTCGATCCAATTCGACGTGAAACAGCTCGTCTTGCATTAGACAAGCTTGTACAAGATGGACGTATCCATCCTGCGCGTATTGAAGAAATGGTAGAGAAATCACGACGTGAAGTTGACGAGTATATTCGTGAAGTTGGAGAACAAACAACTTTCGAAGTAGGTGTTCATGGTATTCATCCAGATCTTATTAAAATTTTAGGACGTCTTAAATTTAGAACGAGTTATGGTCAAAACGTATTGAAACACTCTATGGAAGTTGCTTATTTAGCAGGTTTAATGGCTGCTGAACTAGGTGAAGATGAGAAGTTAGCTCGTCGTGCTGGATTACTTCATGATATCGGTAAAGCGATTGACCATGAAGTAGAAGGTAGTCACGTTGAAATTGGTGTTGAATTAGCAACGAAGTATAAAGAACATCCGGTTGTTATTAATAGTATTGCTTCACATCATGGCGATACAGAGCCGAAGTCAATCATTGCTGTATTGGTTGCAGCAGCAGATGCTTTATCTGCAGCAAGACCAGGAGCAAGAAGTGAGACGTTAGAGAATTATATTCGCCGTCTTGAAAAGTTAGAAGAAATCTCTGAATCTTATGAAGGAGTAGAGAAATCATTTGCTATTCAAGCAGGACGTGAAGTACGTATTATGGTGAAACCTGATACAATTGATGATTTAGATGCGCATCGATTAGCGCGTGATATTCGTAAACGTATTGAGAATGAGCTGGATTATCCGGGACATATTAAAGTAACGGTTATTCGTGAAACTCGTGCGGTAGAATATGCAAAATAAAGTGGCGATAGCCACTTTATTTTTTTTCGATGTACTCTCGTTTATAAATAAGAGAGTACGTGTTGTTCATGTAGGATAAAATAAGCGTTACACAGTGATGAGTAATAGAGAGGATAGTTAAGAAATGAGAATAATGTTTATTGGAGATGTTGTAGGTTCTCCAGGGAGAAAAATGATTCAAGATTATGTGCCAGCATTAAAGAAGAAATATGGTCCGACTGTTACGATTATTAATGGCGAAAATGCTGCGGGAGGAAAAGGAATTACGGAAGCAATATATCGTAACTTCTTAGAATGTGGTGCACAAGCTGTTACACTTGGTAATCATGCTTGGGATAACCGTGGTGTGTTTGAGTTTATTGATCAAGCAAAATATTTAGTACGTCCTGCGAATTTCCCTGAAGGGGCACCAGGGAGTGGAATTTGTTATGTAAAATGTAACAGTGTCGAAGTAGCTATTATTAACTTGCAAGGAAGAACTTTCTTACCTCCAATTGATTGCCCGTTCAAAAAGGCAGATGAGTTAATTGCTGAAGCAGAGAAACGAACATCTATTATCTTTGTTGATTTTCATGCGGAAGCAACGAGTGAAAAGCAAGCGATGGGCTGGTACTTAGATGGTCGAGTAACAGCAGTTGTTGGTACACATACACATGTTCAAACTGCTGATAATCGTATTCTACCTAAGGGTACGGCGTATATTACAGACGTTGGTATGACAGGCCCATACGATGGGATTTTAGGAGTAGAACGAGAAGCAGTGTTGAAGAGGTTCTTAACGTCTTTACCTGTTCGTTTTGAAGTAACGGATGGTCGTACGCAGTTAAGTGGTGTTGTAATTGATGTGTCACCACAAACTGGAAAGGCGACGAAAATTGAGCGTATTATGATAAATGATGATCATTTATCATTCGAAGTGTAATTTTTTTAAATTTTTAGAAAAATTAACAAAAATCAGCAGGAATATCTCTCCTTCCTAGTGAATATAGTAAAGTGTAGAATTCATAGCTTTTTATAAATGAGGAGGAACTAGGAATGGAGATATTAAAAGTTTCAGCAAAATCGAACCCTAACTCTGTAGCTGGTGCACTTGCTGGTGTGTTGCGTGAACGCGGCGCAGCAGAAATTCAAGCTATTGGAGCTGGTGCATTAAATCAAGCCGTGAAGGCAGTAGCGATTGCAAGAGGGTTTGTCGCACCTAGTGGAGTGGATTTAATTTGTATTCCTGCATTTACGGACATCATGATTGATGGCGAAGAGAGAACAGCTATCAAGTTAATTATTGAGCCTCGTTAATGAGCAAACCTGCTTGCATCGCAAGCAGGTTATTTTTTTAGGACTAGATATATGTTGAATCATTCTTTTAGAGGAGGAGAATGAATGAGTATCCCTATTTTCGATGCGCATTGTGATGTATTATATAAAATGTGGCTCAAGAAGAATACTTCCTTTCAACATAGCACTGACTTGCATGTCACATATGAGAAATTAAAGAAAACAAATGGAAAAGTACAGTGTATGGCATTGTATATTCCTGAGCATGTAAGACAAGAGCATCGCTTTGACGTTTGTTTAGAGATGATTGATATTTTCTATCGGGAAATCCTCCAGAAGCATCGTGATATAAAGCTTATTTTGTGTAAAGAAGATATCGCAAGATTAAAGAAAGAGGAAATAGGTGTTGTGTTAACGTTAGAAGGATGTGATGCGATTGGTAGCAGTTTAGTAAGGTTACGTACGTTGTATCAACTAGGTGTGCGTGCTGTTGGATTAACGTGGAATTATGGGAATGCGGTAGCAGATGGGGTACGTGAATCGAGGGGAGCAGGTTTAAGTTTATTTGGAGAAAAAGTTGTTAATCAGCATAATGTATATCGACTGTGGACGGACGTCTCTCATCTCCATGAAAGAGGATTTTGGGATGTAATGGAGAAAGCACTGTATCCAATTGCTTCTCATTCAAATGCTTATACACTATGCAAGCATCAGCGTAATTTGAAAGATGAACAAATTCGAGCTCTGTTGAATAGAGATGGAGTAATTGGAATAACCTTTGTTCCTGAGTTTTTGAATGATACACAAAAAGCATCTATTACGGATGTGTTAAGGCATATCGAGTATATATGTAGCCTGGGAGGGGAATATCAAATTGGCTTCGGGTCGGACTTTGACGGTATTACAGAGATGACAGAAGGGTTGACATCATATACGGATTATTACTACTTAATAGAAAGCCTAGTGAAACATTATTCATACGAACAAGTGAAGAATTTTTGTTATTACAATTTTATTCGTCATATTCCGTTCTAAATAATTGTAATTTTCTGCTTATAGATATATCATGATTAATGATAAAGATATATTTATATAAAGCAGTTCTTTATCATATTTTGTCATTATATGATAAACTTGGTATGTAAGGGGATTCAATGCTGTATTGCAAGCGCTCTATCCTTATAAGAAGAAGATTTTTTCATTTGAATTCTTATAAGTTCTTTACTGGGGGAATGAGCAAGGGTATAATTCTCTAGAACGAACGCTCTATCATCAGGGTTAGTGTAAAAAGGTCCTACTAAACTGCTTATCGTTCGGCGAAAGGGTAGTAGTCACTATGGTAGTTGCTGCTTTTATACGTAGCACAAATGATACTAGATGCATAAGTGTACAAGATTAAAAGGGGTGTAGGAGATGGTTAGTCAACTGTCGTGGAAAGTTGGAGGTCAGCAAGGTGAAGGTATTGAGAGTACAGGTGAGATTTTCTCAGTTGCTCTTAATAGATTGGGATACTACTTATACGGGTATCGCCACTTTTCTTCACGTATTAAAGGTGGGCATACGAACAACAAAATTCGCGTAAGTACAACACAAGTACGAGCAATCTCAGATGATCTTGATATTTTAGTCGCTTTCGACCAGGAAACAATCGATTTGAACTTCCATGAGTTAAGACCTGGTGGGGTTGTGATTGCAGATGAGAAATTCAATCCAACAATTCCTGAGGGAACAGATGTAACATTGTATGTAGTACCATTTACAGGTATTGCAACAGATCTAGGTACATCACTCATGAAGAACATGGTGGCTGTAGGGGCATCAAGTGCTGTATTAGATCTTGATATTTCTGTATTCCAAAGTGTAGTAGATGAGATTTTTGGTCGTAAAGGACAACAAATCGTCGAGAAGAACATGGAAGCAATTAAGCAAGGTATGTTACATATTAAAGAACTCCTTAAGGACGAGTCTGTTATGCAGCTTGATAAAGCTGATGGCAAGAAACGTATGTATATGATCGGTAATGATGCAATTGCATTAGGTTCATTAGCTGGAGGGGCGAGATTCATGCCAGCTTATCCAATCACTCCTGCATCTGAGATCATGGAATATTTAATTAAGAAACTACCTGCTGTTGGTGGAGCAGTCATCCAAACAGAAGATGAAATTGCGGCATGTACAATGGCAATTGGTGCTAACTACGCAGGTGTTCGTACGTTAACAGCTTCGGCTGGACCAGGACTTTCGTTAATGATGGAAGCTATTGGTCTTTCTGGTATTACAGAGACACCATTAGTTATCGTTGATACGCAACGTGGTGGACCAAGTACAGGACTTCCGACGAAGCAAGAACAATCAGACTTAATGGCAATGATTTACGGTACGCACGGTGAAATTCCGAAAGTGGTAATGGCTCCGAGTACAGTAGAAGAAGCCTTTTATGATATGGTAGATGCATTTAATATTGCAGAAGAATACCAAGTACCTGTTATTGTCTTAACAGACTTACAGTTATCACTAGGTAAGCAAACGGTAGAACCATTACAGTACGACCGTATTGAAATCCGCCGAGGTAAGTTAGACTTAAATGTTGAAATCCCAGAATCAGAAAATAAAGAGTACTTCCAACGTTATGAAGTAACAGAAGATGGTGTATCGCCACGTGTTATTCCGGGTATGAAGAATGGTATTCACCACGTAACAGGTGTAGAGCACGCAGAAACTGGTAAACCATCTGAGTCTCCAACAAATCGTAAAGATCAGATGGATAAGCGTATGCGCAAGTTAGATAATATTAATTTCAATACACCTGTTTATAAAAATGCTCCGCATGAAGATGCTGACATCTTATTCGTTGGATTTAACTCAACGAGAGGTGCAATTGAAGAAGCAATGGTTCAATTTGAGGAAGACGGCTACAAAGTAAACCATGCACATGTTCGTTTACTTCACCCGTTCCCAAGTGATGAAATGAAACCATTAATCGAAAAGGCTAAGCATGTTATTGTACTAGAGAACAATGCAACTGGACAGTTAGCAAATATTATGAAAATGAATCTTGGGTACGTAGACAAGATTAAGTCATTGTTAAAGTACGATGGAAATCCATTCTTACCAAAACAAGTATATAACGATAGCAAGGAGTTGTTATAAAATGGCTACATTTAAAGATTTTCGTAATAATGTAAAACCTAACTGGTGCCCAGGTTGTGGAGATTTCTCTGTTCAAGCAGCGATTCAACGTGCTGCTGCGAACGTAGGACTAACTCCAGAGAATTTAGCAGTTGTTTCAGGTATCGGTTGCTCGGGCCGTATCTCTGGTTATATTAATTCATATGGTTTCCATGGTATTCATGGCCGTGCTCTTCCAATTGCACAAGGTGTGAAGATGGCAAACCGTGATTTAACAGTTATCGCTTCTGGTGGTGACGGTGACGGATTTGCGATTGGTATGGGTCATACAATCCATGCAATTCGTCGTAATATTAACGTGACGTATATTGTAATGGATAACCAAATTTACGGTTTAACAAAAGGTCAAACGTCTCCACGTAGTAGCGCTGGATTCAAGACGAAGAGTACACCACAAGGTTCTGTTGAGCCAGCATTATCTGTAATGGAAATGGCATTAACAGCAGGTGCAACGTTCGTAGCACAAAGTTTCTCTAGTGATTTAAAAGAGTTAACGGCGTTAATTGAAGAAGGTATTAAGCATGATGGTTTCTCATTAATCAACGTATTCAGTCCATGTGTAACCTACAACAAAGTGAACACATATGACTGGTTTAAAGAGAACTTAACAAAGCTTAGCGATGTGGAGGGATATGATCCTCACAACCGTATGAGTGCAATGCAAACATTAATGGAAAACAACGGTTTAGTAACAGGTTTAATTTATCAAAATAAAGAGCGAAAATCATACCAAGAATTAATTCAAGGTTACAGCGAGGAATCGTTAGTACATGCTAACTTAACGTTAGGCAAAGAGAAATTTGATCAATTACTTGAAGAATTCATGTAATAATAGAGAACTCCTCATTTCATGTGAAATGAGGAGTTTTTTGTATGAAGAGAGTGTTAGTTTTAAAGTTTAAAATTCAGTCTATTCCGAAAATATCGATGTTTCCTCCAATTTCTTTACCAAGGAAAAATTGAATGATAGAATAATAGTGTAAACGCATACAAGTGTGTGATTCATAAACAAGTTCTTCATAAGGTATGTTGATACATATGGAAGTGGGGGAGTATTCCTCCTACAAATGATACTATCTGCTAGTGAGAGACAAAAGGAGTGTTCATCGTGCAAGGGAAAATGAGAGCAATCGTGAAACATCACCGTGGATTCGGTGCAGAGCTACAAATGGTAGATATTCCAAGTATTAAAGAAGACGAAGTATTGATTAAAGTGAAAGCAACATCTATATGTGGAACAGATGTTCATATTTATACATGGGATGAATGGTCACAAAGTCGTGTTCATCCACCATATGTTTTTGGACATGAATTTGCAGGGGAAGTAGTAGAAATAGGTAACAAGGTAACAAATGTGAAAATAGGAGATCACGTATCAGCTGAGACACATATCGTTTGTGGTGACTGTCTACAATGTTTACGTGGGCAATATCATATTTGTAAAAACACGAAAATTATTGGAGTTGACACCCAAGGATGTTTTGCTGAGTATGTGGCACTACCAGCAACGAATTTATGGAAAAATCCAAGTGATATGCCGTTCTCAGTAGCGTCTATTCAAGAGCCAATGGGAAATGCCGTTCATACTGTATTAGCTGGTGAAGTAGCAGGACGTACGGTAGCTGTTATTGGATGTGGACCAATTGGTTTAATGGCAGTAGCGGTAGCAAAAGCGTGTGGTGCTTCACAAGTACTTGCATTTGACGTGAATGAATATCGTTTAGAGCTAGCCAAGAAAATGGGGGCAACAACGGTTGTTCATTCAATGAATGAAGATCCAGTAGCCGTAGCACAAAGTTTAACGAACGGTGACGGTGTAGACGTTGTATGTGAAATGTCGGGCCATCCAATTGCAATGAATCAAGGTTTTGAAATGGTGACAAATGGTGGACGTGTGTCTATTCTAAGTTTGCCAGTTCGACCTGTGTCTGTTGATGTTACAAATCACATTGTATTTAAAGGAATAGAAGTTCAAGGTATTACGGGAAGAAAAATGTACGAAACATGGCAACAAGTATCGTCATTATTACATGCAAAGCAAGTAAGTGTAGAAGAGCTTATTACACACGAATTACCATTAGAAGAGTTTGAAAAAGGTTTCGAGTTAATGATAGAAGGAAAATGTGGAAAAGTTGTCTTAATTCCGTAACAAATGGAGGGGTATTTCATGAGAGGATTTGAACATTTAGAGAAAGAATTACAAGAGATGAGAGAGGGCGGAGTATTTCGTCGTCTAACAATCTTAGATTCAAAGCAAGGTTCGAAAGTGACAATTAACGGTAAAGAAGTAATTCAGCTATCTTCAAATAACTACTTAGGATTCACGGATCACCCACGTTTAACGAAAGCTTCTTTAGACGCAGTGGAGAACTACGGAGCTGGTACTGGTTCTGTGCGTACGATTGCAGGAACATTTACAATGCATGATGAATTAGAGAAGAAGTTAGCAACATTCAAACATACAGAAGCGGCACTTGTATTCCAATCAGGGTTTACAACGAATCAAGGTGTATTATCAGCCATTTTATCTGACGAGGACGTTGTAATTTCAGATGAATTGAATCATGCATCTATTATTGATGGTATTCGTTTAACAAAGGCGAAGCGCAAAGTATATAAGCACGTAAATATGGAATCGTTAGAAGAAGCACTGAAAGAATCAACAGGCTTCCGTAGACGTTTAATCGTAACGGATGGCGTCTTCTCAATGGATGGAAATATTGCACCACTTCCACAAATTGTGGAGTTAGCGGAGAAGTATGATGCAATTATCATGGTAGACGATGCACATGCTTCTGGTGTATTGGGGGAAAATGGTAGAGGAACAGTTAATCATTTTGGTTTAGATGGTCGTGTTCATATTCAAGTTGGTACGTTAAGTAAAGCAATTGGTGTATTAGGAGGATATGTTGCCAGTACGCGAACATTAATCGATTATTTAATTCATAAAGGAAGACCGTTCTTATTTAGCACATCTCATCCACCAGCAGTAACAGCATCTTGTATGGAAGCGATTGATGTTCTGTTAGAAGAACCGCAATGGATGGAAATGCTATGGGATAATGCGAAGTTTTTCAAAGACGGCTTAGAGAAGTTAGGATTTAATACAGGTAAAAGCGCAACACCAATTACACCTGTTATCGTAGGAGATAGTGTGTTAGCACATCAATTATCAGATAAGTTGTTGCAGTATGGTGTATATGCACAAAGTATTGCGTTCCCAACTGTTGCAAAAGACGCTGCACGTGTCCGAACAATTGTAACAGCGCAGCACACGAAAGAGGAGTTACAAGAGGCGTTAGCGGCTTTTGAGCAGGCTGGAAAAGAGTTGGGTATTATTTAATTCGTACTCTGTTAACCTTGAAAGTAGACGATATACTGTTATAATATATACATATATTTCTATTATTTTCTATCTATTTCTAGATAAGTATGTCATTTCTGGGCAAAGAGCGGCTATTTTTAATAGATGAGAGTAAGTGATATGTAGATATTGTGTATATTTTGTGAGAGGGGTTAGTTTCATGAACGAGCAACAAAGGCTACAATCCACGATTCCGGCGGGCAAAAAAGCGGAGAAGGATTATAGTAAGTATTTCGAAAATGTGTATCAATCACCGTCTCTAAAGGATGCGAAAAAACGTGGGAAAGAAGAAGTGCAAATTCACCGCGATTTCGAAATTCCTGAATCAATGAAGGCTATCGGCAAAGGTCATAAATTCTATATTCGTACATATGGATGCCAAATGAATGAACATGATACAGAAGTCATGGCTGGAATTTTGATGTCGATGGGATACGAGGCAACACATTCAACAGAAGATGCAGATATTATCTTGTTAAATACATGTGCAATTCGTGAAAATGCCGAAAACAAAGTATTTGGTGAAATAGGTCATTTAAAACCTTTGAAGAAAAGGAATCCAGACGTATTAATCGGTGTATGTGGCTGTATGTCACAAGAAGAGGGTGTTGTAAACCGCATTCTTCAAAAGCACCAATTCATCGATATGATTTTTGGAACACATAATATTCACCGTTTACCAAATATCATTCAAGATGCGATGTTTGGGAAGGAAAGAGTTGTCGAAGTGTGGTCGAAAGAAGGCGACATTATCGAGAACCTTCCGAAAGTACGTAAAGGGAAAATTAAAGGATGGGTTAATATTATGTACGGATGTGATAAGTTCTGTACGTACTGCATTGTACCGTATACACGCGGGAAAGAACGCAGTCGTCGTCCAGAAGATATTATCGCAGAAGTGCGCGAATTAGCACGTCAAGGATACCAAGAAGTAACCCTTCTTGGCCAAAACGTAAATGCATACGGCAAAGACTTAGAAAATATGGAGTACGGTTTAGGCGATTTAATGGATGATATCCGTAAGATTGACATTCCACGTATTCGTTTCACGACAAGTCATCCGCGTGATTTTGATGATCGCTTAATTGAAGTGTTAGCAAAAGGTGGTAACTTAATGGATCATATCCATTTACCAGTTCAATCTGGAAGTACCGAGGTCCTAAAGCTAATGTCGAGAAAGTATAGCAGAGAGCATTATTTAGAGCTTGCTAGCAAAATTAAAATAGCGATGCCAGAAGCTTCATTTACAACCGATATTATCGTAGGTTTTCCAAATGAAACAGATGAGCAATTCGAAGATACACTATCTTTATATCGCGAAGTAGGATATGATAATGCATATACATTTATTTACTCACCGCGTGAAGGTACACCAGCTGCGAAGATGATAGACAATGTTCCGTTAGAAGTGAAAAAAGAACGCTTACAACGTCTAAATGCGCTTGTTAATGAAATGGCATTAGAGAAGAATAAAGCATTCGTCGGTAAAGTCGTGGATGTACTTGTTGAAGGCACGAGTAAGAATAATGAAGATGTTCTTGCTGGTTATACGACAAAGAATAAGTTAGTGAACTTTGTAGGCCCTACATCAGTAATTGGTAAAATTATAAAAGTAAAAATCACCGATGCAAAAACGTGGAGTTTAAATGGTGAAATGATAGAAGAAATTGTAGAGGTGAGTAAGGTAATGACACATTACACAAAAGAAGAAATCGTAGCTCGTGCAAGAGAGCTTGCTAGCATGATTGCAAATACAGAAGAAGTAGACTTTTTCAAGCGTGCAGAAGCGCTTATTCATCAAAATGAAACAGTAAGAAATCACATTAATGAAATTAAAGCATTACAAAAGCAAGCAGTTAACTTTGAGCATTACGGAAAGACAGAAGCATTAAAGCGTGTAGAGGAAAAAATCACGAATCTTCAAGAAGAAGTAGATGCAATTCCAGTTGTTCAAGAGTTCCAATCATCACAAGTAGAAGTAAATGATTTACTTCAACTTGTGGCAAACACTATTTCAAATACAGTAACAGACCAAATTATTGAGTCAACAGGCGGCGATGTATTACGCGGCGAAACAGGTGCACAAATCCAAGCATCAGCAGGAAAAAGCTGTGGCACTGGTTGCGGTTGCCATTAATTTATGTGAAAGTCCAACGTATGATGCGTTGGACTTTTTTTCTGATTGGTTTCCTTTCTTTTGAAATTTCACTTACCATAATTTTATTATAAAAAAGAGGCACGTATTTAGAAATTCATGCATATGATACAGTAGATGTGCTTTTACTACTAGGCATTTATCCCGAAGTAGCAATCATTTCTTAGTCGTGAAAGACACAACAAAATTTGTGAGTAACGTTTCCTTTGAACCTGCATATTTATGGGAAGGTATTAGGAATGAATAAGGATTGTCTTGCATAGGATGAAATGAAGGAAGATGGACTGAGGAGGGTTAGTGAATATGTCTGGATACAGAGAGATTATTACAAAAGCAGTAATTGGAAAGGGACGAAAGTATACAAAATCCACGCATACAGTATGTCCTAGTCATTGCCCAACGAGTATTCTAGGATGCTGGGTTATTAACCACGTGTATAAAGCAAAGCGAAATGGTGATTACGTAGAGATTTACGGAAGCTATGATAGTAACGTTTGGTATTCGTATGATGACAATACAAAGACAGAAGTTGTAACAGAGACAATGACATACAAAGATGAAGTACGCCTACGCTTCAAAGATCAAGAAGTACTCGGTGATGATTATGAAATTATCGCTCGTGTTATTCAACATCCAAATTGTTTAGAAGCAGTTATTTCTCCAAATGGAAACAAAATTATTGTTCAAGTGGAGAGAGAATTTGTTGTGGAAGTAGTAGGGGAAACGAAAGTGTGTGTAATGGTAGATCCTCAAGGATGCGAACAGGATGACGATTGGGGTCTTGATGTGAACGATGAAGAATTTGAAGACTTAGATCCAAACTTCATTGTTGGATCAGAAGAAGAGTAATTGCTGGGAAGAATATTCTTCCTGGCTTTTTTTGTTGTTGAATAACAGGAAAATAGAGATACTTTATTAAGATTTATCTTCTACATCATGGAGAATCGTATCAATCGCACTGTGCTTAAAATCAGTCTCACCTCCCCAAATTTACTTCTAAGTAGAAGAGAAAGTTATGTTATAATAAGGGATATTATTAGACATGAGAGTGTGGAGGATGACAATGGCAAAGCATACGCCTATGATGCAGCAATATTTATCGATTAAGGCAGATTATCAAGATGCCTTTTTATTTTTCCGTTTAGGAGATTTTTATGAGATGTTCTTTGAGGATGCGGTGAAGGCAGCTCATGAACTAGAGATTACATTAACAAGCCGTGATGGTGGAGATGACCGTATTCCAATGTGTGGTGTACCGTATCATGCGGCAAAAGGATATATTGAAACATTAGTTGAACGTGGATACAAAGTAGCAGTTTGTGAACAAGTAGAAGATCCAAAGGCAGTTAAAGGTATTGTCCGCCGTGAAGTGGTTCAACTTATTACACCGGGGACAATGATGGAACGTAAAACGATGGATGAGAAGACGAACACGTATATCGTATCGGTAACGGACTTCGCAGACGGTTCATATGGAATTGCGTGTAATGACTTAACAACAGGAGAAAACACAGCGACGTTATTTAGGGGTACGTTAGAAGAGGTTATATTAGAGGTACACTCATTAGGTGCGAAAGAACTAGTTGTATCGTCTACTTTCCCAATCGAATCGATTCAAAAGGTCATTCAACAATTACAAATCGTTGTATCTTTGGAAGAAGATACGGCAATTTCTGATGCGTTCCAACCGTTAGTGAGTAAATTAACACAAACGAAGTTAAAAGAAACGTTCGGACGTTTATTAAACTATTTATTAAAGACACAAAAACGTGCCTTAGATCATTTACAACCAGTTGAATTGTACGATCGTAATCAATTTATGAAAATCGACGTGCATTCAAAGCGCAATTTAGAACTAACAGAAACAATTCGTTCAAAAGGAAAGAACGGTTCACTGTTATGGTTAGTAGATAAGACGAAGACAGCGATGGGAGGTCGTCTCTTAAAGCAATGGATTGATCGTCCATTAATTAACCGTGCAGCAATCGAACAGCGCCACCATATGGTCGAGACGCTTCAAGATAATTTCTTCATCCGCGAAGACATGAAAGAAAGCTTGAAGGAAGTATACGATTTAGAGCGTCTTGCGGGGAAAGTTGCATTTGGAAATGTGAATGCACGTGATTTAATGCAATTGAAGCGTTCATTAATGCAAATTCCAACGTTAAAAGATTTAGTTGGACAACTTGGCAATGACTATGCAGACAAAATGGCTGATTCATTAGATGCTTGTCCCGAGCTTACAGCACTATTAGAACGTAGTATTAAAGAAGAACCACCACTGTCGATTAAAGACGGGGACATCATTAAAGAGGGCTATAATGAAAAGTTAGATGAATATCGTTTTATTAGCAAGAACGGAAAGACATGGATTTCTGAGTTAGAGCGTAAAGAGCGCGAATTAACAGGTATTAGGTCGCTTAAAATTGGATATAATCGTATTTTTGGTTACTACATTGAAGTAACGAAATCAAATCTCGCTTCATTACAAGAAGGGCGTTACGAGCGTAAGCAAACGTTAGCGAATGCAGAGCGTTTTATTACAGATGAATTAAAAGAAAAAGAAGCGATGATCCTAGGTGCAGAAGAAAAAATCGTTCAATTAGAATATGATTTATTCGTGCAGCTTCGTGAACAAGTTAAAACATTTATCCCACGCTTACAACAATTAGCGAAAATTGTTAGTGAATTAGACGTCCTGCAAAGCTTTGCGACAGTAAGTGAAGAGAATCACTTTGTGAAACCAACTTTAACGGATAAACGTGAAATGTTCGTGAAAGAGGGGCGCCATCCAGTTGTGGAGAAAGTGCTAGAATCAAGCCGTTACGTACCAAATGACTGTATGATGCAAGATGGCTTAAATATTTTCCTGATTACAGGGCCAAATATGTCGGGTAAGAGTACGTATATGCGTCAAATCGCATTAATTAGCATTCTAAACCAAATTGGTTGCTATGTACCTGCAACAGAAGCGTTATTACCTGTCTTCGATCAAATCTTTACACGTATTGGAGCGGCGGATGATTTAATTTCTGGACAAAGTACGTTCATGGTTGAAATGTTAGAAGCAAATAATGCAATTGCACATGCAACAGAGCGAAGCCTTATTTTATTCGATGAAATTGGGCGTGGAACATCGACGTATGACGGTATTGCATTAGCACAAGCAATCATTGAATATATCCATGAACATATCGGTGCAAAAACGTTATTCTCAACACATTACCACGAGTTAACGGCACTAGAAGAACAATTACACGCGCTGAGGAATGTTCACGTAAGTGCAGTAGAGGAAAAAGGAAAAGTAGTATTCCTTCATAAAATTAAAGAAGGTGCAGCGGATAAGAGTTACGGTATTCACGTTGCAGAATTAGCAAATTTACCAAAAACATTAATTAATCGAGCGCAAGAAGTATTAAATAGCTTAGAAGAAGATGCACCAGTAGCTTCTATTCCAGTACAAATTGTTCGTGAAGTAGTAGAAGAAAAGAAAAAAGAAGAACCAAAGGCTGATATACTTGCAGATGACCAACTATCATTCTTTAGTACGGCTGAAGAGAAGCCAAAAAAAGAAGAAAAGCTATTGTCAAAAGAAAAAGACATATTAGAGATGCTTCGTAAATTAGACTTATTAGATACAACACCGCTTGATGCGATTAATACATTATATGCAATTCAAAAGAAACTAAAAAAATAAAGATGAAGGAAGGGGGATATCATGGGGAAGATTCAAAAGCTAGACGATATATTATCCAATAAGATTGCTGCTGGTGAAGTAGTAGAACGACCGGCATCGGTTGTGAAAGAGCTTGTTGAGAATGCGATTGATGCAAATAGTACAGTCGTTGAAATCGAAATTGAAGAAGGTGGCTTGTCACAAATTTGTATTCTTGATAACGGTGATGGTATTGCGGCTGAAGATGTGTTAGTAGCCTTTGAACGTCACGCGACGAGTAAGATTAAGGACGAGAATGACTTATTCCGTATTCGTACACTCGGGTTCCGCGGAGAGGCACTACCGAGTATCGCGTCTGTTAGTGAGCTAGAGTTGAATACAAGTACAGGTGATGCCCCTGGTACGCATCTTGTTTTAAAAGGCGGTCATGTTATTACACATGAACCAGGGCCAAGTCGTAAAGGTACCGAAATCAAAATAAAACATTTGTTCTTCAATACACCTGCACGCCTTAAATATATGAAGACTGTAAATACAGAGATAGGGAACATAAGCGATATCGTGAATCGTATCGCTTTATCTCACCCAGATGTAAGTATTAAGTTAACGCATAATGGTCGAAAGCTTCTTCATACGAACGGAAATGGTGATGTAAGACAAGTATTAGCGGCAATATACGGAATGGCTGTCGCGAAGAAGTTAAAGAAAGTAAGTGCGGAATCATTAGACTTCACGATGGAAGGATATGTGGCCTTACCGGAAGTAAACCGTGCATCACGAAACTATTTAACGGTTATCGTAAATGGTCGTTATGTGAAGAATTATCCTTTGCACCGTGCCGTCCAGCAAGGTTTTCATACATTACTACCAATCGGACGTTATCCAATTGGCCTGTTGTCCATCGTGATGGATCCAATGTTAGTCGATGTAAACGTACATCCATCGAAGCTAGAAGTACGTTTTAGTAAAGAAGCAGAGCTAAATGCATTAATTGAAGAATGTATTAAAGATGCCCTGCGTCAAGAACGACTCATACCGGAAATGGCTCCGGTGAGACCAAAGAAAAAGGTTGAGACTGTGCAAGAAACATTTATGTTTGAGCACCAGTTAAAGGATGTTCCGTTATCAAAGACAAGCATCTCTCCGAAAATAGAAGAAAAACAAGAAGCGATTACGTATGTACCGGTAGAGAAGGTGAAACAGGAAGTTGTTCATGAACAATCATCTACGCATGGAATCGAATATGACCTTGTTCCACCACCAATAACGGAATATGAACTTCCTGTATATGAAGAAGAATTACCTTTAGCGCCTGTTTTTGTAGAAGAGGAAGTAGAAGAAGAGATTCAGTGGGAGGAAGAGAAGTGTGAAGAAGATACAGAAAAAATTCCACCTCTCTATCCAATTGGTCAAATGCACGGTACGTATATTTTAGCTCAAAATGAAAATGGTCTTTATTTAATCGACCAACACGCAGCACAGGAACGTGTGAAGTACGAATACTTCCGCGAAAAAGTTGGACAAGTAGCAAATGAAGTACAAGAACTACTTGTTCCACATCATATCGAACTATCACTAAATGAATACTTGTTAATTCAGGAAAATATCGAAGAACTTGAAAAAGTAGGAATCTTCTTAGAAGAATTCGGACACCAGAGCTATATTGTCCGTTCACACCCACAATGGTTCCTAAAAGGACAGGAAATTGAGATTATTGATGATATTATTCAACAAGTATTGAAGGCAAAGAAAGTAGATATCAAAAAGCTACGTGAAGAAGCTGCTATTATGATGAGCTGCAAAGCATCAATTAAGGCAAATCATCACTTACGAAACGATGAAATCTTTGCACTACTTGAATCATTACGTCAATCAGAGAGCCCGTTCACATGCCCACATGGTAGACCAATTATGATTCATTATTCAACGTACGAGTTGGAGAAGATGTTTAAACGTGTAATGTAAATAAAGCAGCTCCAAAACCTTGATATAGAAAGGTTTTGGAGCTTTTTTATTGTTAAATGACCACATTTTGACCACGTTGAGTTAATTTGTTTGTTGAAATGCTTTCTCGAATCGCTCGGATGACTCTTTTTGCATATCGAATGTAACGTGAGAATATGTATTCATCGTCATTTCGATAGAGGAGTGGCCAAGTCTCTCTGAAACAATTTTAGGATGTTCTCCTAGAAATAACATAAGCGATGCATGAGTATGGCGTATATCATGGAAGCGAATCTTCTTCACACCAGATTTTTACGAGTTTAATAAGCAAGATTATTATGCGTTGATTTCGGTAAAAGAAGAAGGAATGCCGGAAGAATTAACACAAGAGCAGGCATTATCGACTTATTTAATAAACCTTGCTAAAGCAAAAGAAGATACAAATATTGGATCATTATACGAATACTTTTGTGAATGTGAAAACGGTCTTTTATTAGTTGATGGATGCTTAGTTTAAGATTAATACAAAAGCGTTATTTGGTATGAGAAAGAAACAAGAAATATAAAGAAGATGGCTTTATAAAAAAGAAGGCCATCTTCTAAAAAGTATTACAAGTTATTCAATTAGGCCACTCCAATTATAGAAGCCGATTATTCCTTTGTGTTTTACCTTGTTCCATTGTTCATCGACTAATTCTATCACGGTTACAGTGTAGTCACCAGGTTCCAGGTCATTAAAGTTATAAAACTGGTAGAATTCATCATTTGGCAAAAAAGGTAACTCTACAGAGGTTCGTATTTCTCCTGTTGCTATGTTTTTTAATTCAAGTACGAAATGTAAGGGTTTATCATTTGCGACAACAAATTCTAAACTGGATAACCCTTCTTTTACACTTATTATTTGCGGTAATTGGAAGCTTCCAGAAAATTCATAAGGAGATAAAGCATCCCACGGATATTCTTCCCATGAATATTTATTATTTGTTGCAGATTTACTATCAATGGGGCTATGAATCTTAGATAAATTAAATGTGTTTGGTAATTGGTTTACATCATTGTTTGCAGCATTAACTTGAGTAGTTGATATCCCTAAGGCACTGGTTAATAACACACTAGATAAAAGAATCTTTTTAAACATTAAACTCCATCACCTTTCAAAAAGCTAGATTTAGAATACTTTCTCAATGTATGGAAAACTGGTCTGTACATTTCCTGTTCCGCACACATTGTAATTATTTGTAACTGATGTGCAGAAATAGATGGTTAATCTTTATGAAATCTTTATTTGAGTGGAGGAATAAACGTGAAAAAAGAGCGCTTGGAAAGGCGCTCTGCGATCAAAACGTATATTAAAAAGTGATGTATCCATAGTGTATGTAGGCTTCTTAAATTGGTGTATCTGCCAGAAGAGTATTATTTTGATGAGAATTAAAAATTAAAACAGGAATAATATTCCATACAAGAGTTACAGAATACTAACAGAAGTTTTATAACAAAAAAGATATTTGGGTGATTCATCATGAACCTAACCTTGTAACTAACTGGGAAGAAACTAGGCTAGTCAAAAGTAAAGCCCTCCCTAAGGACGGCTTTACTATCGGCGTTCATAAGCAAGACGCACAGCAAGACCTGCCAAGATGCTCGCCATGAGCCAACGTTGCACTCGCAGCCACGTCGGACGTGTGCCAAACCACTTGGCAATGCTACTCGCTGTAAATACAATTAGGAGGTTGACTATAAAGCTAATAGTTATTTGTGTAAGTCCCAAAACTGCACCTTGCATAAGCATCGATCCCTTCTCAGGATCTTCAAATTGAGGTAGAAGCGACACATACAAAATAGCAATCTTAGGATTCAATAGATTAGTCATGAGTCCCATTAGAAATAACTTTCGTGGTGGTTCAATAGAAACTGTATGAGGTTCGAGAATAGATGTGGCACCAGGTTTAATCGAATTCCAGGCGAGCCAGAGTAAATAAACGACACCTGCCCACTTGATTGCTTCGTAGAGAACAGGAACAGTCATGAAAAGAACTGTAAGTCCCAACATGGTTGCAATTATATAGATAATGAAGCCAAGCATGATACCTAACAGAGAAATGAACCCTGCCATACGTCCCTGTGTAATAGAACGGGAAATGAGATAAATCATGTTAGGACCGGGTGAACAAACTATACTAAGTGAAACAAGCGCAAAAGCTAGCAAAGTATCAAAACTGACCATAAATCTTCCTCCCTTTATCTTACATGAATTTTCTTATTGTTCATTTTATCATGATTAACGAGAGAAGAGGTTAATGTATGCTTACCCATATGAGGTTAACATAACGGACTATTTTCGGTGAGAATCGATGAACTAATAAAGAAGGTCGAGGGCATGAAAGGTGTCGATAGACCGCAAATGAAGTTTATAAAAAGAGAAAGATGAATTTAAACAAAATAATTCTTTGATGGAGGCACGAGGGATATGGAAATCAGCTCTTTTTTTGTTGATTAAAAAAGAATAATATTAACCGACCTTCTTCCGCTTTCTTTTATTAGGTTTCTTTTTTCTTCTTTTTGGCTTATACAATTTCTTGATGTGTTCCCAGATTCTCTTTCCTAAGTCTCCAATGGCTGCACTTCCGATAGCTCCAGCTAATGTTATTAAAATGTAAGATACTTCGTTCATGGATATCCTCCTTTTGTTTTTCTATGTAGTATTATCTGCATCTAGGGAGGTTAATATTCCAATAGACAAGCTTAATAGCTTTTAAATAAAAATTTATGTATAAAGTATGCTTGTTAGGAAAATGATAATAATAGGGATTTATATTGTAGATTTAAATTTTGATTCATATCGTGGTTCTTTTGTATATATTAATAGCTATTTATAGAAAATAATAAAATAGGAATAGGGACTATATAATAAATAATTAGTGATTTATTGTATTCTTCTAGAATAATATGATGTGTCTTTTTGTATAAGCAATCGAGCAAGATAGTTAAATAACAATCATTAATGTTCTATGATATGATAAACCAGGAATGTACGTTTGGTTATTGTTGGAATTTAAGGGGGAGAAATAATTGAGTAAAACAAAATATCGGCAAGTTTGGAACTTAGATAGCCTATTCCTAGGTGGAAGTGAATCATCTCAATTACATCAACATATCAGAAAGTAAGTGGATTAAGATAAATGAGTTAGTGGAATTTGATAATGAAGAATTAAGGGAGCCAAAGGTATTAAAGCAAATAGCAGATAATTTATTAGCAGAGAATATACATTCAATCGATCTTTATAATAAACAATTAGGTGAATAATTCTTATTTTATATCGTATAGCCACTCAAAGCGGTGGGAATGTGTATTATCAATGATTTCCATGATGAGTACCCTAGTCACCGCTATAAAGAAAAGCCCCATCAGTAATTAGATGGGGCTTTTTATAAAATGTCACTTATTTATTACCCAGTTGTTCCGCCAAACCAATTAGGAGTCCTTCGGTTCCACGAATGTAGCAGAGTCGATACGAGTCCTCGTACTGAACCACTTCGCCAACGAGCTGAGCGCCATACTTAGTAAGTCTGGATACCATCTCGTCAAGGTCTTCAACGGTGAACATGACGCGTAGATAACCGAGGGCATTTACAGGAGCAGTCCGGTGATCTGATATAGTAGGTGGGGTGAGAAATTGCGAAAGTTCAAGTCGGCTGTGGCCATCTGGAGTGACCATCATAGCAATCTCTACGCATTGAGAACCCAATCCGGTTACGCGACCAGCCCATTCACCTTCGACAGTAGCTCTCCCTTCGAGTTTCAAGCCAATCTCCTCGAAGAAAGAGATTGCGTCATCAAGAGATTCTACAACGATACCGACATTATCCATTCTTAGTAATTTATTTTTTTTCATAGTTTTATCTCCTTATGTGTAAAAAAATATTATCTGATCACCTTCATAGCTTGGACGTGCTGCACTATAAAAAGAGAGGATATTCGCCTCTATATCGAACGAACAATCCTCGATTCATGATACTCTAATTAATGTATGAAATTCGAACTTTTTTGGTAGGACCCTTTATTATTCTTCATTAAGTTGCAAAATTCAAGGCCAGAAAGGTAATCCTATTTCTCATGAACAGGGGGAATGCTTTGTGGGAAATTGAAAATATCTTTTGGATCGTATTTAGCTTTTATATGAGTTAATCGCTTGAAGTTTTCACCATAATATAAATTTGACCAATCTTTCATTGAAAGATCTGGTGTGTTAACGTAGACACCTTTTGTAAAAGGAATTAATGCATGACGGAAATTTTCTACCCAGCGAATCCCTTGTGCAGCTCCCACAGATTTATCCCATGTAGAAAATAACACCATATTTGCTAGAGCTTTTCTATAAAAATAAGCAGTATCTTGCTCAGATACTTCAGAAACAGTCCCGCCTAAGCCTTGAAAAAATATTGAAACCGTACAGTTGGGTGGGGCTTGACTCACAAAGCGTTGAATTGTAGCAATACCTTCTTCAGGTAATAAAGAATCAATAAAAGGTGCCACGCTTTTAAATGGAAAAGGAGTTGCAGGCTGGTGATTGGATATTAACGTTATAGCTTCTAAGAAAGACAATTCTTTTATGTCTATCTTTATAGGTGATCCAGTTTTAAGCAGTGGTTGTATCAATTCCTTTAGGCCTGCAACTGATCCATGAAAAATTCCATGCATCAACAATGGTGATGTCTTTTCTGAAGATAATAATAATGTAGGAGTAAAACGTTTATCAGAAGTAGGAAGAGTATACTTTTGCCATTCTTGTATAACGGCTTTTAAATCTTGATGATTCCAACTAATTTCCACAAAACCAACAGTTTCAATTTTATGAGTACGAAAGCGGAAAGATGTACAAATACCAAGACTGCCACCACCACCACCACGTAAAGCCCAAAATAAATCAGGATGCTCCTCATTATTAATCTGCAAGACAAAACCGTTAGCATCTACCATTTCTATTTCGACTACATGATCAAGTAGTAGCCCTAATGGTCGACAAAGGATACCTTGCCCACCACCTAGAGCTATTCCTGCGATAGCAGGCTTAGGACAGACTCCATTAGGAACAGCTAATCCTTCTTTTCCTAGAGCTTCAGCTAACTGGAGATTTTTACAACCAGCTCCTACTTTAACAGTTTTTGATGTTGGATCTATTTCTATTTGATTTATCTCACTGACATCAATTACAATACCACCATCTAAAACGGATAAACCTTCATAATTGTGACCTCCTGAGCGTACTCGGATAGGTACGTTATTATGCAATGACCATTTTACTGCATTCACAACATCTTGAGTATTTTGTGCAAAGACAATAACAAAAGGGAATCTACTAAAGAATGTATTAAACGATTGACGTTCTGAATCATATTGCGCGTCACCTGGTGACACAATGCGGCCTGTTAATGTTGGATTTTCATTATCATACATATAGAAACCTCTCTTCGTACAAGAATTTTTAGAAATTAAGCCTTCTTTCACTTAACACAACTCAATTGAAGAAAATTTAAAGCATAGCATCCCTCCAAATAAAGTATAGCTATGAAAATATGCTTGTAAAAAGATTTTCATAGCTATACTTTAACACGATTTTTATATATTTTGAAATATTTTACATTTAATTTAGTTATAAAGGGAATCGAATTACACCATAAGTATTTTCAACTGACGATTCCCTTATCTGCGTTTTGTCGGCTTGGTAGCGATGAAAACTTTCACCTATAAGGGGGATCACTCACATTTTAAATCACCAAGTGAAAAGACAGTCGCAATCATGCTGGGCAATCGCAAATAACATCAACAACTCGTATGCTGACGAAAGAATTGCAGGTATAGTGAGGGGAACTTTGTCTGGCACATATGAACGATTGACCAGTATGGATCAACACAGATAGATAAGCGTTCTGCGATATTAAAATCTAATTAAATAGAATTTTCAGTTTTTGTTATTTGCATGTGCATAGTTTTGCACGTATTATATTTATAAGGGGTGAAGTAAATATGGATAGAGATAAAGAGCTTAATTATTCAAACGAGATTAATGCTATTGATTTTGAGTTTTATAAAACACTATTCGATCCTGTTAGAATTGAAATCATTAGATATTTAGCAGTTTATGGAGAAAGAAATATAACGACAATTGCTGAAAATCTCCCACAGGATAGATCAGTTATTTCAAAGCATTTGGATTTAATGTATAGGTTTGAAATTGTTTCAAAAACAAGAGTAGGCAGAAATATTTACTACGAAGTAAATAGCCAAATGATTTTTAATAAGTTTAAATTAACGACTGATCAATTAGAAAAACTCTTACAGTAGTTGTAAATTTTTTTGACCAAAATGTGCAAAAGTGTGCACTGGTGCACGCTTTTGAATACCATAATAAAAATTAAAGGAGAAGAAGTATAAAAAACGATTGTATCTGATTTGAGAAAAAGTACTAAAAAACCATTTTTAACAGAGTAATTTAATTAAATTCTTTAATAAATATTAAGGGGGATTTTATTATGAACTATAAGAATATTATGGTTGCTGGCTCTGGGGTTTTGGGAAGTCAAATTGCTTTCCAAGTTGCTTTCAAAGGATTTCAGGTTTCGTTATATGACATAAATGCTGAAGCATTAGACAATGGCAAAAAAAGAATTATGAATTTGATGAATCGTTATCAAGAAGACTTAAGTGTAACTGAGGATGAAGTTGATGCTGCTTTTCAGCGTATTTCTTACAATTGTGATTTATCAAAAGCTGTCTCAGAAGTTGATTTGGTAATCGAAGCAGTGCCTGAAGTGGTACATATTAAAAACAACTTTTATAAGGAGTTAGGTAAAGTAGCTCCAGAGGAGACCGTTTTCTTAACAAACTCTTCCCTGCTATTACCTAGTCAATTTGCAGAAGTGACAGGAAGACCAGAAAAGTTTTTAGCTTTGCACTTTGCTAATGAAATTTGGGTTAACAATACCGTAGAAATTATGAAACATCCTAGAACAGATATGAAAGTGTTTGAAGATGTTGTTACATTTGCAAAAGCTATTGGGATGGTCGTGTTTCCTTTATACAAAGAACAACCGGGCTATATATTGAATTCTTTGTTGGATCCTTTTTTAGAAGCTGCTATGAAGCTATGGATAAACGAAGTGGCAGATCCTGAAACAATCGATAAAATGTGGATGAAAGCAACAGGCTCTCCCTTAGGTCCTTTTGCAATTTTAGACATTATAGGTATGACTACAGAATACAATGTTGCACTTTCAAAAGCGTCTGACAGGGGTGATCAACAATTTGAAAAATTAGCAAATATAATAAAAAGAGAGTTCATTGATAAAGGAAAACTTGGAAAAGGGGGCGGGGAAGGATTCTACAAATATCCCAATCCAAATTTTATGAACCCTAATTTTTTAGAGGGTTGATGGGGGATTAGTAGATGAATTTTAATGAGCGATTAATAATAGCGGTGATATCGGTAGCATTAGCGATAGTAGGAACATTATTTACGCAGTATTTATTAAGACGATTTGATAGAAAAAAAGAAATGAAAAAAAATATTAAAGCTTTTAAGGGTACATTAGGAAATTTAATAAGGAAGATAGAATTTCTTATTAAAGTAATTAATACAATCCAGCCTATTAATGGAGAAAAAGAACGGGTTATTAGGAATTTCAAAAAGCAATTTGTGGCATTTGAAATATACTTAGATTCAATTAATAGATTAAATGAATATGAAGAAAATTTTGTGAGTACAAAATATGAGGGTCAGATACAAAAAGCAAATGACATTTTAATGCAAATATATCTTTATATGCACCAAATAGGGGAAAGTGTAGAAGATGAAAATGCAGATAGATGTAACCTTGTTGATAAACACAATTTATACTTGTTCGATGAAGTAACAGCACTTTGTGAAGAGTTGACTAGAATTAAGAATGAATTACCGTATTAGGCTTAGTCCACAGGGGTGCTGTTCTAGTCGGTTTAAAAGCGCCGTTTTTCCTTAGAGTAGAAAAACGGCGCTTTTTATGTCGGAATTTGCTTAGCGTATATTTTCGTTAAAATGTGGGCGGTACCTCTTCTATAAACCCTCTCACATTTTCAGAGATTTCTTTGGATTTCGTATGGTGTAAATAATGTCCAGCATCCAATTTTATAATTTTCCCATGTATAGAGTTTTTTACTTGCTCTTCATGAAGTGGTATCCACTCTTCCATAGCTTCATTATCAGCCTGTAAAAAGAAAATAAGGGGTAGGTTCTTTGGGAATGTTAGATTTTCAGCATTTTTAAAATTTGCATGAATATTTTCCATTTCATTTAGGATAGTGGAATTATACATGTTTTTGAGGGCGATAATTTTTAGTTGCTCTTTTGTTTGATCATCATAAGATGATAATTCGGCATATGGACTACCCTCTAGTTTCATGAGCAATCTGCCTAAACCAGTTTCTTTGAGTAGTTTAAAGGTTCCTATTGGAAATTCCTTATCCATGCCGCTTTGTGTTGGAACGCTGGTATCAATTCCTACAAATGCACTAACTTCGTGTTCATATTTATTCACATATTCTAGGCCATAAATGCCTGCAATGGAGTGACCCATTAAAATATAGCGGTTGATTTTCAGTTCCTGTAAAACCTGGTGAATTTCATTTACAATATTTTCTGTGTTGCGTTCCTTTTCAGTTCCATCACTTAATCCATATCCAAAAGGCTCAATTACGACTACTTTATAGAATGGTGATAGCTCTTCTACAAGCGGCGTAAAATCAAGTGCTGGTGATACTGTTCCAAAACCAGGTAACAGTACGACTGTTTCTTCGCCATCTCCTTGAATGGTAACATTCATATTTTTCCCATCTACAGGGATTAGCTGTCCATATTGTTCTAGTTCTTCTTGTTCCAATTTGGTATAGACAACATTAACTATAAAAACGGTTGCTATGAAAAGTCCAATTGCTATAATTATTCCAATTATTACTTTAAGTAGGATGATTAGTGGTTTACGTTTTCTAGTGCTTACCTTCATGTCTTCTTTAATTTCCATTCGCATCTTCTCCTGTCTTCATTAATTCATACACTTACATTGTATAGATTTATTTCATTTTCATAACAAGTTACTTACTTAATGTTTTTCAGAACTTTTCATGAGCAATCAAAAACAGTTAGTATTGCTACAAAGGACACGATTTGAAGAAGGCTAGAGCTATAACGGTAATGGGATTAGTAAAAATATTAACAATACAAAATAAAATTTCACATACCATATTGATTTTATAAAAAAACAATGTAATTAAAGAATTACTAAGGGGAGTTGTAATCTCATCCACAAATGATAGTGCCATTTCGCTGTCAGTTATCCTCCAAACCAATTTCGTACAAGTAGGAGAACGGTAATAGAAAATGAAGATACTAGCAAGCAAATTAAAAAGTGGGTTAAAGACATATTCTTCAACACCAACTCTCTTAAACTTTTTAAAATAGATACACAGCAATATAGTAGCTTGATGATAAAAAAATAAAAGTTGACTCAATTAAACTACGTATGTAATACTATACTACAAACGTAGTCCGATTACACACGTAGTATAGTATTACGTTTGTAGTTTTACTGCGGATGTAATCATATGAAATAAATTAAAATCGAGATAAATAGAAGGTGTGCGATGCAGAAGATAAAGAGTAAAAATCATATAACCTCACGGCTCAATATATTATTTTTAATTGTATTTCTTTTGTTCTCCGTTCTAATTGTTCAACTTGTAAGTGTGCAAATCGTGAAGAATGAAGAATTTGAGAAAGAGGTAGCCAGACAAGAAAATTCAACAGTAAGCTTATCAGTACCACGTGGAAAAATATATGACCGTAATGGAAAAATTGTTGTCGATAATACGCAGCAACGAGCGATAACGTATACACGTTACAAAAATGTTGGGAACGAAGATATGTTAAAAACAGCGGAAAAATTAGCTGAGTATATAGATGTTAAGACAGATAAGATCCCTCTTCGTGATAAAAAAGATTTTTGGATTATGACACGTGATAAAGAAGGAGATAAATTAGTTTCAAAAGAGGAGATAAAAACGTTTCAAGCGCAAAAGAAAGAAGAAAGTGAAATATATGATATTAAGTTAAGCCGTGTCACAGAAGATAATTTACAAGAGATTCAAGGAGAAGAACTACAAGTAGTAGAGATATTCCGTAGAATGAAAAGTGGCTATAAAATGACGCCACAAATGATTAAAAATGAAGATGTAACAGATCGAGAGTTCGCAATTGTTAGCGAAAAATTAGAAGAATTATCGGGCGTCGATGTAATATCAGATTGGACAAGAAGTTATCCAAATGGTGATACACTTCGTTCTGTGCTAGGTAACGTCTCTAAAGAAGGAGAAGGGTTACCTGATGATCAGTTAGATTACTATTTAGCACTTGGCTACAACCGAAATGATCGTGTTGGCAAGAGTTATATCGAGCGACAATATGAAGATGTGCTCCATGGAAAGAAAGCAAAAGTGAAAACCATACTTGACCAAACTGGTAAAAAGGTTATTGATACAGAGGTTATTTACAAAGGTAAACAAGGAGATAATTTGAATTTAGCGTTCGATGCGGATTTACAAAAAGCAGTAGAAGAAATTATTACAGAGGAGATGGAGAAGTACAAAGGAATGGCAGGTTATGATTTAATGGATCGATCGTTTGTGGTCATGATGGACCCATACACTGGTGAAATCTTATCAATGGCTGGTAAGAAGCTTGTCAAAAAGGAAGACAGATCAACGGAAATACAAGATTATGCATTAGGAGCGATGAATAGTGCATATGAAATGGGATCTGTTGTAAAAGGAGCAACAATCCTTGCGGGTCTACAAACAGGCGCAATTTCAGAAACTGAGACGTTCAATGATGAACCAATATGGTTAAAAGGGAATCCAAAAGAGAAAAAATCATGGACAGGTGGTATTGGAACAGTCAATGCAGAACAGGCACTAGCTGTATCCTCTAACTCCTATATGTTTAAAGCAGTAATTAAAATGCTAGGATTAAATTATTCAAAGGATATGTCTTTACCATTTGAGAATATTAATAATGGTAAGAATATATTTGACACTTTACGCTACTATTTCAATCAATTTGGTCTTGGTGTAACGACCGGAATTGATTTACCGAATGAAACTATAGGGATAAAAGGAAAAGATGATTTACCTGGTCTATCGCTGGATTTCGGAATTGGCCAGTATGATACATATACTGCTCTCCAACTTGCACAGTATATATCCACTATTGCAAATGGCGGATATCGTATGAAACCACAAATTGTTAAGTCCATTACAGAGGCTAATAATAATCCTGAAAGCAATAGTGAACGAATTTTGGAGTCAATTGAACCAGTCGTATTAAATCGTATTGATATGCTACCTGAGCATATTCAGAAAATCCAAAGAGGATTTGAGATGGTAGCAGATTCACCGAGAGGAACGGCTTATAGGGTATTTGGTAAATATAAACCTGAAGAGAAGCCAGCACTAAAAACAGGTACAGCCCAAGCTTTTGTTAATGGTATTGAAACTTATAACTACACGTTAGTAGGATATGCGCCATCTGATAAGCCTGAAATAGCGTTCTCGGTTGTTGTACCTAGCGTTCGGCAAACAAACCAGAGCTCTGGGATGAGTCTAGATGTCGGCAAACGTATCCTTGATAAATACTTTGAATTAAAAAAAGCACGTGGATTAAATGGGAAACTTTCCAATGAAGAAAATGGAAATGAATCTGAAGAGAGTTCATCTAATGAGTGACAAAATAATTAGCAGAAAGTCGTACCACTAGAGAAGAAGCCTATTAACTATTGGTGTTTGTTTTTTATTGCAGAATTAGTGACCAATAAGAGAGATACAGCCGAGATGCATGTATATCGCGACTGTACCTCTTATTGACATTCATCGGATTGTACAATATCATATATATGAACATATGCTCATATATAAAATCAATCATAATGAGGTGGAATAAATGTGTGAAGAGAAGAATCGTGAAGGGAATTTTAATGAAGGAGATCACCATTTGGACGAAGAGACGTTATTTGTCGTTTCGCAAACATTCAAAGCGTTAAGTGATCCAACTAGAATTCGTATTTTGAATTTACTATGTGCAGGAGAACATTCCGTCAACGATATTGCAGAGATATTAGATTTAAGCCAATCAAGCGTCTCTCATCAATTGCGTTTCTTGAAAAATTTAAGATTGGTTAAATTCAGAAGAGCCGGGACAACTTTATATTACTCGAAAGATGATGACCACGTCATGAATTTGCTGAAACAAGCAATTGAACATGCTTCACATCATTAATTTAGGAGGAACTTACAATGGGACATGACCATGCACACGACCATACACATGGTGCAAATAAGAAGACATTAATTATAAGCTTTATTATTATCGCTAGTTATATGGTTATTGAAGCAATTGGAGGATTCATGACCAACAGTTTAGCGTTATTATCTGACGCAGGACATATGTTAAGTGACGCTGTATCACTTGGGATTGCATTAGTAGCGTTTACACTTGGAGAAAAGGCTGCTAACTACGGTAAAACATATGGATACAAACGTTTCGAAATATTGGCAGCTGTTCTTAACGGGGTGACACTCGTATTAATTTCACTTTATATTTTCTATGAAGCAATTCAGCGTTTCCAAAATCCACCCGAAGTTGCTTCAACTGGAATGTTAATCATCGCTTCAATTGGATTATTAGTTAATATTTTTGTTGCATGGATTATGTTACGCGGTGGAGATGTAGAAGAGAACTTAAATATGCGCGGGGCATACTTGCATGTAATTAGCGACATGCTTGGATCAATTGGCGCTATTATAGCTGCACTGCTTATCATATTCTTCGGATGGGGATGGGCAGATCCATTAGCAAGTGTCATTGTCGCAGTACTTGTATTACGTAGTGGCTACTATGTTACAAAATCTGGATTACATGTTCTAATGGAAGGTACACCACAAAATATAGATATGGATAATGTGATTCAAACTATCCAAAACACAAAAGGTATTCAGAGCATTCACGACTTGCACGTTTGGTCGATTACAAGTGGATTAAATGCACTTTCCTGCCATGCAGTTGTAAGTGGCCAAATGTCTATTGCTGAAAGTGAGCAGTTGCTGCGTCAAATCGAACATGACCTTGAACACCAAAATATTCACCATATGACAATTCAGTTGGAAACATCGACACATAAGCATGACAATTCGATTCTGTGTGAGATGAAAGCTGAATCATCTGGACATCATCACTGATGAGAATTACAAATAAATAAAGAGACTCTATTTCAATTTCCAGCAAAAGATATAGCTTTTTTATTGCTTTATATTTAGTTTGATAAACTATTAGAAAAAGCCGATTTCCTGTACGTTAAGGAAATCGGCTTTTTCTTTGTGGAAATTTGCTTAGCGTACGAAATTCGCATTTTGTTGGTGTGACCCTATTATAGGTTAACCCTAATTATCTATCAGTTAGCTAAAAGGCCAGACATGACAAAAAAAGAAATTTAGTAAAATTTTAACATTTCTTTCTTTTTTCTTTAAAAAGATTATATACAATCTGATTATACACTCATTACATATCTTTGGAGGGAGGATTTGCCTGCTGATTAAAATTAGGTATTAGTGAGAAAAAAAGAAGGGATGTGTTGATTTTGTTAAACCGAAAGATATTAACACTGACAGTTACTACAGGAATTATATTATCAGCGTTGGGAGGAACCCCGAAAGCATTAGCAGCTAGTACAACTAGTAAGTGGGAAGAAGTGACTGGCAAATATACAAAAGCAAAAGGAATAGGTCATTTTGGAGATACTAGAATTCTTCATACAACAAAGGCGAATAACCAGTATTATTTACAAGATACAACACGTGGTGTGAAAATAGTAACCTATGACGGACAAAATCGTGATGATATTCGTCCAATCTTATGGCGTGATACAGATAAAAAGTTTTATGATGCCAAAGATGCAATTGCAGTAGATGCACATTATTATGCAGGTGTTGTTTATGACTATTTTAAAGAAAAGCATGGGCGTAATTCCTATGACAATAAGGGAGGAATAATTCGTTCATATGTGCGGATGGGAGATTTTGCTGATGCTCTTTGGGCTGGGAGCGGTATTCTGTACGGGAATGGGAATAGTGATGATGGTATTCAGACAAGAGGTTTTTCAAGTGCGTTAGATTTGGTTGGACATGAATTTACGCACGCTATAATTTCGACTAGTTCTAAGTTAATATACAAAAATGAATCAGGTGCTTTAAATGAAGCAATTGCAGATTTATTTGGTACGCTAATAGAACATGATTCTTACAACAAAAAGCTAACGAAGAAAAAAGCGAATTGGAATTTTGCAGAAGATGTATATGTAGATGGAAAAACGTTTTTACGTTCGATGAATAATCCAGCTTCTGCTCCTTTATCAATAAATAGTGGGTATAGGGAACCTTTGATAGATAGTGAGGGGAAAATACATACTCACTATCCAGATCATTATTCAAAATTGTACAAAGGGACGGAAGATCACGGTGGTGTTCATTTTAACAGTAGTATTATTAATAAAGCATCTTACTTACTTTCCGAAGGAGGAACTCATTACGGTGTGAATGTACAAGGAATCGGAAAAGAAAAAGTAGGGAAAATTTATTATCTTGCAGCTACAGAGATATTCACAGAGAATACTAATTTCAAAGATGCACGCTTAGGATTAGAGAAAGCAGCCAAAAAATTATATGGGGATAATTCTAAAGAAGTAAAGCAAGTGCAAGCTGCTTATAATGCAGTAGGAATCAAATAGTAAATTCAATGTTAAGCTCTCAAACTAGTATTGCGATTGTAAGCATGTTTGTATCGAACAAGGCCGTAAGCTGTTTGTTTGATGTAATAGTCTTCTACTTAATTGCAATGTGGACACTGTTCTATCGATGATTTTATATACACGTTTACGTAACTATTTTTATAAAGATTTACCACATAAAGTGAAATGACAAGCTGGTTTTCCATATATTGAGAAAGTGTTCTAAATCTAACTTTTTGAAAGGTGATGTAATAATAAAAAAGAAATTATTTGCAGCTTTAGCAGTGTTTACATTATCGATGGGCAGCATAAGCGCAAATGTAGAGAAAGGCAATTGCCCTGGTCCTATCTGTACGTATGTAAAAGGCAAATGGGAATGCGAATACAATTTGGAGCGGCTATATTAGTAATATATATTATAAAGAAAGTATCCATTTACTTGGGTGCTTTTTTTATTGGAGATGAAAGAGGGGGGGGATGGGTAAATCGAAAGAGGAACTTAGGTATATGCCATCTTACCCTAACTTAAGAAATCAAGACAATCTAAAAAATGGAAAAGTTAGCTTCTTATTTAAAAAAAGATAAGGATTCCGCATTTTGTCGGCAGGACCCCATTGCCATCAACCTAAGAAAACAAGCCACCCCCAAAATGATAAATAGGCTTTTTCATTACAAGAAATCCTAAAAATTTCGTTCTGGGGGTGTAATAAATATTTAGCTTGATGGCGATGGGGTCCCACCACATGTCCATCAACTTAAGGATATTAACTATCCCCCAGGTGTAAAAATATGAAATGAAAATAAAGTAGTTTAAAACCAAATAAAATCTTTTGGAAGATGATATGAATTTGGATTTTCATACCATCTTCTTTAATTTCTCTGTATAATAAAAGAAAGAATTTTTAGACATCTAAGTAATAAAAAGAGGGCAGGGGAAAATAACATGAGCTATATTATGAATTTACGAAAAAAAGTTGGAGCTGAGCCTCTAATTATGGTTGGAGCCTGTGTATTAATTTTTAATAATGAAAATCAACTTTTGATGCAGTTAAGAAAAGATAATAAATGTTGGGGGCTTGCGGGTGGCTCTATGGAATTAGGGGAAAGCCTTGAAGATGTTGCAAGTAGAGAGATGTTTGAAGAAACAGGATTAAAAGCGAATCAATTAGATTTATTAAGCACCTTTTCAGGCAAGGATTTTTATTACCAATATCCACATGGAGATGAAGTATATAATGTTGTAACAGCTTTTATCTGTCGAGATTATTGTGGCTCATTAAAATTTGAAGAGTCAGAAGCTACAGATATTCAATTTTTTGATTTAACAAAACTTCCTAATAATATAAGTCCTCCAGATCAACTGGTAATTGAAAGGTTTTTAAAATTGTAAAGGGGGCGATTATTTATTCGCCTTCCACAAATTAAACAACTTTAAATAGCCTTAACACACTAGAATGTAGCAAGGCTCTTTAAAGTTGTTTAAAACTGGATTAATCTAACAGACTTTTGTTGCTTAAAAGGATATTGCTTCTCTGAGGAATTTGATTTAAATAGAACTAAGTATAAGCCATCAGAAATCCGTTTCCTCTGTTTAGGTGTAGCCAAATTAGAATTGGAAATCCCCACCCTTCATTAGAAGGACTTCAGTTCCACCTTCTTTAATACCCACTACTTTCATATCTTTGGTACCAAAGGTCACATTGACTAACAGGAGTGAAGTATTAAGGCCTGCTTCCTTCAACTCTTCCTCCGATAGGTTGCTTCCATTTTGAAGGTTGGAAGGAGAGGCGTTTCCGATTCCAATATGGCAGGCTGTATTTTCATCAAACAAGGTGTTGTAAAAGAGAGTATCTGCCTGAGAAAGAGGAGAATTGTTAGAGACCAAGGCGATTTCACCTAGATAATGTGAACCTTCGTCTGTTTCGATGAGACTTTGTAACGCTTCTTTCCCAGTAGCGGCAGAATAGTCAGTAATCCGTCCTTCTTTAAAAGTTAGAAAAAAATCATCAATGATACTTCCCCCAAAGATAAGAGGTTTAGTAGCTACCAATTTGCCGTTCACCTTATTTTTATGGGGAGCAGAAAATATTTCTTCCGTAGGAATGTTCGGAAAGAAAGGTATTCCTGCTTTATCTATGACGCCCCCACCGATATAGAGATGATTTTTAGGTAGGCCAACTAATAAATCTGTTCCACGGCTACTAGTAAAATGCAAGGCCTCAAATTGGCTCTCATTTAGGATTTTTTTCCGAGATTCGAAAGCTTTATTGTGATTTTCCCAATCTTTTATAGGATTTTTCCCATCCGCTCGAGATCCTTGTAAAATTAATTTCCATAATGATTGTACAGCTTCTTCTTTACTTAGGTTGGGAAATACTTTACTTGCCCATACAACGTATGGGACTGCTAGAAGACACCAGCGTACCTCATGGGATCTGATTTTTGCATAATAATCCCTTAATTTAGTACGATAGACCTTTTGAAAACGACTTATCCGTTCTGTGGAAACCTTCTTAAAGACATCTAAGTTTTCAGAAATAATATGGATGTAAGCAGCACCTGCATCGTCCCACTCCCTGAAACGGGCAACCTGCCAATCAGGAAAATGATCGATGGCACTATCTGCTGCATTTAAGTAAAATTCTTTGGTAGACTGTTCATCTGTCCAATCTATAAATACATTTGAAGCTCCCATCTCATAGGCCGCCGTTTGAATTAGACGTGCAAACGTAGCATTTTGTATATCACTATGAATAATCAATAATTGATTTTTTTGCAGATTTACACCAGCTCGTACAGCAAGTTCTGCATACTTTTTTAACTGTTCTTCACTAATAAATTCATATATCCCTTTAATCATTTGATATCTCCCCTGTGATATTCTTATATAAGAATATCACAGAACCCCAACCTACTTAAACTAACTCGTTAGCTGCATAAGAAAAAGCCGTATAGATGACAGCTCTGTTCTTCTGCGATTTTAGGTACATTTATTCACAAACTTGGTTGCCTTTGCTTATATAAATCGTTTCAATTATTACAAGTATGTTGCCCGTTTACAGAACAGCAAACTAACGTAGTTTCACACTATAAAATCTCATTGCTTTTGGAATACCTTGTATTTGGAAAACACCTTTCATTATTCAATGTCTAAATCGATACTCAATATAAAGATTACCTATATGGTGACCCCTATATGCCGTATCTACAAAGAAAGTAACACCTAATAAGGACCTTACGTTAGTAGTGGACTGCGGTCACGGAACACTAGACGTAACGGAACTTAAAGGGAAGACTAGTGTGAAGCGTGCTGGTAACAATGAAGGTGTGAAAGAAGCATACATAGAAATTTACAACATGTTATCAGAAGAATACGGTTCTCTTAAGACACTTACAATCTCTAATGTACCGAATTTATTGCAAAATGAATTAACATTAGGTGGAGCTAACATCTCTATTATAAAAAAGAAGGAAGTGCAAGCGATCTTGAAGAAGCATTTCAATAGCATCTTCACTTTCTTACAAGACAACAAGTTCGACTTACGTGCTTACGATAAAGTGATTTTTACGGGCGGAGTAGTACACTTACAAAGACTTCTTCGAAGCGCGTGAAGACAAGAACTTTGAAGTATTAGAAGATGGCCAAACGGCTAATGTACGTGGATATAATGAGTTTGGAAAGGCAATAGCAAGATGAGTAAGAACAAAATCCAATTGTACTATGATTCTAGCAAAGATATAGAAGTCGCGAACTTGATTGCAAACTTCGAAAAAGAAGGCGCAGGAACTCGTGGTTATACAACGGATAAAGTAAAAGAGTGTTTAAAAGTATACCAGCTCCTAGCAGAGAAATGCGGGACGCAAGCTCCAATGCAATTCTTAATGTATTATGCAAGTGGACTTGGTGCCTCTTCGTTATCTGGAACGGAAGAAACTTCCGCATCCATTGAATCTGATGTCTTGGACAACGCAGAAGAAAGTGAAGTGCCTGAAGAAGTTTCGGAAGATGTTGCTGATCTTATCGGTGACGGTATGGATTTCGGATTATAGTAAATAAAAAAGCGTAGCGAATAGAATCGTTACGCTTTTTTATTTGTCCATTGCAGGACTTCTACATCATTACATTGAAATGTTAGTCGATACATAAAAAGGATGGTGGATGTAATGATTAAGCAACCTGAAATGATGATGATTGCAATATTAATGGAGTTGAAGAAAGAATTAAATAAAACGGACAATGACTATGTTCTTGGTAAGTATGATGGAATTGTACATGTACTTGAAGAAATGGGTTATGATCCACAAGAAGTACATGAAGTGGTAGTTGATAACATCGAAAATGAAAAGGTAGACCCGCAACTAGTAGATAAATTGAGATGCATGAACAAGGAAGAGTACAGAGAAAAGTATCTAAGTAAGAGAGAGCGATAATCGATTGCTCTCGTTTTTGCATATAAAAAAGGACACTAAAATAGCGTCCTAATGAATTATTGCACCGCGTATATCCAACCTGAATAATAACCATAACAAAACCAGTCTCCTGTTAATTGACTTTGAGAACATGCTTGATCAACCTTATTCAAAGTGCCAATATATCCATCGCCATCATTGTAATCAGATAAAGATGGCAGATGATTCGGATCAGCGTTGTAAAATGGCCTCTCATGTCTTTCAACCCACTTTTTAGCCGTCACTTCAGCGCTTACATTAGTAGGAATACCTATAAATAAAATACTTGCCAGGATACCACCTGTTAAAATTTTCCTTAACATTATAACCCCCCCTTTATTAAATTATGAACATATTGATTATATTACAATTAATGTAATAATTTGTAAATATTTATTTGGAATATTATGTATTATTTTGTTGATATGGCTTTTTGTTGTGAATCCTAACATTACATAATCGTTATTCCGATTCCTACTACACTCGTTTTATATACATTGAATATTACTTATAGAAAATAATGAATTAGATATGTACACTTAATGATAAAGAATGGATGATTTTCTACGGTACAGTGTACAAGTTTCATAGTTTCGGCAAAAGTAGTAAGAAATATGTACACGGGGTCACATCACCAAAAGTAAAAAATTGTACGTTTAGACACATTTGTTCAGAAAACCAATATTTTTTATAAATACAATTATAGAAAGTTATATATGTTATTTTTAAGGAAGAAAGTGTTCAAAAACCCATAATAAAAACTATGTTTAGTTATTACAATTACCCCTAAGAATGGGTTAACATATATTGGAGTTGGAACAAAATTATATTAAGGAGGAATATTTCTTTTGGGAACGGATATATTAATTTATTTAGGTGGTTTAGCTCTATTAGATACATTAAGCCCCACAATAATTGGTGTTACACTCTATCTTATTTTATCGGATAATAAAAATTTAATCACAAGATTATCAACATATCTAATTACAGTTATGATATTGTATTTTTCACTAGGTATTATAGGAATTTTAGGTTTAGATTATATTATTGAAGCGTTCTCAAGCGCTTTTCAAAATAAATCAGTTCTTTTTAATATGGGACTAATTTTATTTGTAGTTAGCTTCTTTATCCCTACAAATAAAAAAAATAATATTCTAAAACCTAAAACTCAAGGTATATTTTCAATAATAGTTATTGGCATTGTTACTTTTTTAATTGAAGCAGGTACAGCTTTACCGTATTTTGTTGCTATTGGCATATTATCAACAATTAATCTACCGTTTTATAATAAACTTTTAATTATAGCTGCATATAATTTTATTATGATATTACCAGGTTTATTGATCTTATTAGGATATAAAATATGTGGAAGTCGTATAAATTCAAAATTAATCAAGATTCAAAATAAAATATCAGCTAGTACAAATTCAGTTCTATCTTGGGTAGTATGTATAGCTGGGGTGATATTGATGTTGTACTCTAAAGATGGATCAACTATAACAATCAAATAAGGCTCTTCTTCTGCCTAAAAGCACACTAAGATTTCTAGGGGAAATTAGTAAGCGAGTTACATTTTATGTAACTAATCTAACAAATTAGAGCAGCAACCCTGTGACCAGGCCTTGTACAAGGAAATCGACTTTTTCTTTATGTAACTTTTCTTAGTTTACGAAATTTGTGTTTGGTCGGTGGGTACCCTAAACGTACAATTCTTTACTTTTGGTGATGTGACCCCATCCCCATCAAGCTAAGATTTTTCACTATTCATCAAGTAAATAAAACGTTATCCTTTCTATAGAATTATAAGAAAGGATGGCGTTTTTTTATGAATCTTTCGATTCTTGACGAACTTCGACCGATTGCTGAAGAATTACAACGGCATATGTCTCCTGACGTTCTAGAACATCTAGCTAAAGATAAAGGATTTGTTCAGCGAAAGAGTAAATATCAAGCAAAGGAGTTAGTTGCTTTATGTGTATGGCTGAGCCAGCAGGTTGCAAGTACATCGCTCACAAAATTATGTAGCTATCTTGAAGTAGCTACAGGTGTTCTTATTAGCCCCGAAGGGCTAAATCAACGATTTAATACTTCCGCAGTACAGTTTCTTGAACAAGTTCTAGCCAATCTTCTAACTCAAAGAATTTATTCCACAAAAGAAATAATTCATCAATATTCCACGACCTTTAAGCACATTCGAATTCTAGATTCTACAACATTTCAACTTCCAGATACGTTTTCTTCACATTACCAAGGTTCAGGTGGAAGTAGTCATACGGCAGGAGTCAAAATTCAATTAGAGTATGATCTATTGAGTGGGAAGTTCCTGCACGTTTATGTAGGAGAAGGAAGAGAAAATGATAAAACCTTCGGTTCAACAACCCTACAAACCATTCGATCAAAAGACTTATATATAAGAGATTTAGGCTATTTCGATTTACATGACTTACAGGGTATCCATGATAAAGGGGCTTACTATATCTCACGTTTGAAATTAAATTCCCGAATCTATCGTAAGAATGAGAAGCCAGAGTATTTTCAAAATGGGACTGTGAAGAAAGGAACACTCTATATTCAGTTAGATATGGAAGAACTTATGAATCAACTGTCTCCTGGTCAAACAATGGAAATTTCAGAAGCATACATTGGACAGTATCAAAAATTACCATCTCGTGTTATTATTCATCGATTAACAAAAGAACAAACAGAGAAAAGACTAAAAGAACAAGCTAAAAAAGAAAAGAAGAAAGGTATTATCTACAAAGAACGAAGTAAACGATTAAGTGGGATCAACGTGTATATTACAAATCTTTCTGTAGATAATGTTCCAACAGAACATATCCATGACCTGTATTCATTACGCTGGCAAATAGAAATTTTGTTCAAAACATGGAAATCTTTCTTTCAAATTGATAAGTGCAAAGAAGTCAAAAAAGAACGCTTAGAATGCCATTTATACGGGCAGCTCATTAGCATTTTACTCTGTTCATCAACGATGTTCAAAATGCGTCAGTTACTCTTGAACAAGAGAAAGAAAGAGTTAAGTGAATACAAATCCATCTATATGATAAAAAATTATTATCTACTATTTTATGAAGGAATACAGAAGGGAACCGATGAATTATTAAAAGTTTTGCTGCGTTTGTTTTACCTTTTAGAGAAAAATGGAAGGAAATCTCACCGGTACGAAAAGAAAACCGTCTTTGATATCTTAGGTGTTGTGTACGATTATACGAGGTCAAAAAATCACAAGGTTGCATAATGTTTTTTTGCACCTAATTAATAGGTTTATTTGTTATGCACACCTTTAATAGAGTCATAGAAATTTCAAAGAAACACACTCACATATACACTCTTGGCACTCTTAGCTTGATGGCGATGCGGCAGGACCCCAAGTATAATATAATGCCCTTTTTTACATTGCGGTCGATGAAAACAACCTTAACGTATCACAAACCCCTAGGTACCATCTTTAATATAATAAAACACGCGTGTGTTATTATTATATTAAAGATGGTTGCTCTTCTATATTATAGGTGGAGAAAGTTTTAATACGATATATAATACAATATTAACTTTGGAGGCATACCATTGCAATAAGGCTTATAACAAAATTAAGTTCTTGATATATCCCGTCAAGGCCATATTATGAAACAGTACTTTAATAAAGGAGTTGTATAATAATGAATGAAAAGAAAGGTACAGAAATAGAACGCTTTTCAAAAGCAGAAAACATTCTACTTCAGATCAATAGTAAAACTAAGCTAGGCGACTTACGAAAAATCGCGAAGGACATTAAAAAAGATCACGAACTAGCTATGGAACTTTGGTCAACCGAAGAGTTTTTGCCCAGACTATTAGCAATCTTAATTATGGACAAAAAACTTCTTTCACAAGATGCGCTAAATAAGCTTGATAAGGATATGCAGACTCACACTTTTGATGAGCGAAATAACTTAATGGATTGGTTAATGGCTAATCAGCTCACCAAAGACAAGCAGAAAATTGCATTGATGGAGTCATGGGAAAATAGTCCTTCTGCTCTTCAAAGGCGAACTTTCTGGTATTATCAAGCGCGATTGAGATGGACTGGACAAACACCGCCTGATAACACCGCATACTTGCTATCTGCATTAGAAGCTAATATTAGACAGGAAGAACCGGAAGTTCAATGGGCTATGAATTTCACCGCAGGCTGGATAGGCGTTCATGATGAAAAGAATCGTGCACGTTGTATTAAACTTGGTGAGAAAACGGGTCTTTACAAAGATGAAATAGTAGCAAAAGGATGTACTCCCAGCTATTTGCCGGAGTTCATTACAATTGAAGTTAACAAACGACATAATAATTAGTTATCTTTGGGAAATTTATTAGTGTTTAATGCAAAAAAATAAAGGAATTCAAAGCTTCAATATAAAAATTGTAATAGGATTGGACCGGAAAATAAAGAAAACACCGCGTTATGGCAGCTAGTTAGTGAAAGATGCAAGGAAGATGTAAAGGATTAACCTACTATCTCTTTTTGGTCTGTAGGGAGCCTCTCAGTAGGTGGACATACGTAATTATCTACATTAGTTGAAAAGCAGCTTACTAATATGAATACCCCAAAGATAAAAAGAGCACTTGCAGGTGAGCAGTTGAATCAAGTGACAGGACACTATCTTTTAGGAAATCGTATTCATAAGTTGACGCTAATGCGATTTTCTACGCCTGATAGCTTAAGCTCTTTCGGTAGCGAAGGTATCAATTCGTATGTTTATACCAATGCTGACCCAGTAAACTATAATAAGTCTACAGGTCACTAAATACAGGGATTATTATATAATAGGACGACTAGGGTCGCATGTAAACGGCTATTCTTTCGATAATAGCCTAAGAATTATAACCTCTATACTCTATATAATTAGTTGACTATTAGTATTATAACGAAAAAAACATTATCTATTGCGTAATAAATGGACGGACTTTCTTTGGAAGGTCCGTCTTTTTTATTTATTCACTTGCTTTTTATTGAAATTTCTTCCAAAAAGACGATATATATAACGGAGTTTAAAAACATATTAGGAGAAAGAAAATGAAGAAATCACTTTTAGCACTTACGGCTTCGGCGATGATTTTCAGTGTAGCAACGCCTAGTACAACGGCTCAAGCTAATAGTAATTATCAGGGAAATCAATTTGAGCAGGGGAAGTATGATACGGAGGCTGAGTTTGCATATGGGAACAACTGGTCTAATAATTTCCCGTATGCTGGTTCAGATAAGAACGAAATAAAATGGCAGTTTAAATCACGCAATAGTAAATTTGAAAGCCGTCCTGCTATCGGTAAAGACGGTACTCTATATGTAACAAATTTTGGAGAAAAGAAATTTTACGCTTTAAATAAAGATGGTTCAATTAAATGGGGAAAATCTGGTCACGAGTTTATAAACACACCGGTTATCGGAGAAGACGGTACTATTTATGTAACAACTAACTGGAATTTACAAGCGTATAATCCAGACGGATCATTACAGTGGAAAATAGATACACATGTATATAGAAGCCCTAGTATAGATAAGGACGGTACTATCTATATACATAATCGTGTGAATGGAACAATTGAGGCATATCACAAGGACGGTTCGTTAAAATGGAAATCTGAAAAAGTAGCTAGTGGAACAGGGGAAATATTTATTTCTCAAAACGGATTAATCCACACATATCTAGCTCGTGCAGGCAGTGTATCATTTTACGCTCACGATAAAAATGGAAAACAGCAATGGACAATAGATTTAGAAAAAAATGTTGCCGGAGCAAAAGGATTCACTTTAGGACCGAATGGGGATATTTATTATAATCATGGGAGCTTTATTTATGTTATCGGACCAGATGGTAAAGTCAAAAATGAGTGGAAAACAGAAGAAAATATTCTAAGCGCCCCTACTGTTTCTTCTAAAGATGGAACTATTTATTTAGGTGGTTATGACTACATATACGCACATAATCCTGATGGTTCAATTAAATGGAAAAAAAAGGAGAAAGCTTTGTTTGGAACTTCAGTAATAGATAAAAATGGGATTGTTTATTTCGCACCAGAACGAAAAGGGATTCTGGCATTAAACTCAGATGGATCTCTAAAATGGGAAAATCCTATTGACGGACATATAAATACAGCAGCGGACAGTAATATTACAATTGGGAAAGATGGAACAATCTACACCGTAGGTCAGGGGACAGATCAGAAAGGTATCTATTATGCTATTACCGCAATCGGCGACACACAATCAGAAACGCCTTGCCCACAACCCGAAGATTACCTACAAACAATAAAAGATTTAATTAAAACGAATAATTTAACAGAAGAACAAAAGAAAGAAGCACGTGAACGTTTAACAAAAGAACGTGATGAATTAAATGAAGTATTAAAGAGTTTAGAGTAATAAGGTTAACATGAAAGGGCGCATTAACTAGGTTTACCAGTGAATCATGTGCCTTTTTGTATATATCAAAAAACAGATACATTGTAGTAGTATATGAGATCATTTGTAGTACCACAAAAGGATAGAACAAGCAGAATTTCTCTGTTTGTATCTATCTTTTTCTTTTTACCTGTTTGCTAGGATAGAAGGACAGTGCAATCTATATGGGATTTTTACAAACGTTAGGGATAGATATTGTCAGTGCAGTTATTATTACAATTTCCAAACCAAGCTAAAGTAAATCCGATAACGCGACTAATTAATAAAGTAACATTGGGGAAATTACTATATAAAAATGTAAATGTTATATCAATAGTTTTGGTCGTTACTGCAATTAATAAAAATAAATAGGGCAATGTAGTGAGATTTTTCATAATTCTGCTACTTTTCATCAGTATAATTCTATTTACAACCATCAATAAGTGAAACTGAACAAAAAAATAGTTTATGGAGAAGCCATGTACATGATGGTTGCCATTAAAATAGGAAGATAACTGAAGTTCAATAGAGCAAGCAAAATAATTTGAAGCGGTTTTCGAGCACCAAATGCTAAAAAGCCACCTAGAATGGGTAAATACATTCCTATCGATAGAAACACATTCATAAAAAGAACGCCATAATCTCCGAATAGTGCTAGTAGTTTATAACTACTTGTAAGAGTGAGAAGTGCAGTAGGTATACAAGCTAAAGATAGTTTAGCCCAAATGTTCATAATATCATCTCTTTTCTAGTTACAAATATAATAGGATGTTAAATTTATCCTTTGTCAGTTTAACAGAGATACGAGATTGAAAGAAAGTATTTGCTTTTATAGGTTTTAAACAAAAATTCCAATTTAGTATATAATCGCTTCTTTTTATGTAGGATATCTTCTTTTTTTGTCGAATCCAAGACATGAAAGGAGGTGCAGCATATGAAACAATTTATCTACAAAGTTTTCACTTATGACAACGATCCTTATTCGAATAATGATGATGGGTTAGAAGATGAGTTAGTAGGATTTGGTGAACTGGGATGGGAACTTGTATCAGCTTTACCAGTTGTTAAGGGAGCAGGAACCGCGGGTGAAGTTTCTGTTCATACAAATAGTATTAAATTTATATTTAAAAAAGAAAAATAATATTTGAAAGTACTCCTTAAGGAGTGCTTTTTATTATGCTTAAAAGGAGTTGAAATACATGTTTAATTTCTTTTTATGGACATCATTGTTGTTTGATAATGCATTTAAATTAATGTTGATTTTACTAGGGGCTACATTGATTTATGCCACTTTGAAAAAGAAATAGTTTTTCACTTGTAGTTAGATTACTCTTCATAATGCGATGGCCGAAGCGCGGAGAGAATAAATAAAAGAGCAATGGGTGCGTGATTTCTCTTTTTGTTTGTCGAAAAATATTTAAAGGATATCTCTATCTTTTGTGAAAAAATAACATTCATATGAAAGGAGGGATTGATATGAAAAAGACGTTTATTGCAATTTTAACGGTTGCTGCATTAGCTTTATCGATGGGTAGCGTAGGTGCAACTGTAGAGAAAGACCTTCGTCCTGGCTATGTACAAATAGTAGATGGATATTGGGATTCTTCGTCTATGGACTGTTAGTACACTGTGTATTGTGAGGGAGGCATCCATTTATTTGGATGCTTTTTATTATGCCTAGAATACGAAATTTCACATATCGTAATTAATAGAAAGGAGCTGATAGATATGTTTATTGAGATGCGTAAAACAGCGCAAGGAATAGGGTATTGGGGTGCTGAAGAGAAGCGTGTATTGTTTGTGGAAACAGGTGATTAACCGGACTTTGAAGTTACACATGTAGATATTGATTTGGCCAATGGGATAGATAGTACAACAGTAGCTTATATACAAATTGCTACATCTACTGATATTAACTTAGATGCACTGAATGTTGAACAGTTGTTTTCATTTGTTAAACAAAACAATATGGATGTACCAAGTAAGTTAAAGATAGAAACACTAAAACAAGGTGGTAGTGTGCAATAATGCCAAAACAAAATATAACTTTTGTTTTGGCATTAAAAAGAACTGGACAAGTATTCACCTTGAAATTACTTTTTTCATAAAATATATAGATTGTTTGTGAAAGTTTAAAAAGGGAGGTGGATTTATGGAAGACTTGCATAGGAAAGTAGATGATTTAAGAATAGAACAAAAAGAAATAATGCGGGATATTCGTAACTTAGAAACTCGGACAACGATTAATGAGAAAGACATCTCTACAATTAATAAGCAATTAGAGAAAATAAGCACGAACACTACTTGGATCTTACGGATTATACTAGGTGTTATTGTAACTGGATTGCTAGGTCTGTTAATAAACATGGGAGTTTAATAGAAATGGAAGAGGCGCGCTAGCGTCTCTTTTTATTATGTGGAGGAATTGAATTGGAGTGCGAGAACGAAAGGGTTGCAAAAATAGGGAATATAGAGATAGTTGAAGCACTATGAATGTATATGTATCTCCTTGATTAAAAGAGCGATGTAGAGACTTTGTGAAAGAGTATTAAAATTTTTATTGTTCTTTTGTGATTTTTGTAAATTTACGCTCTAACTAAATGTTAAATTATACCATACTTAGTTGTATAATTAATTGTAAGCAAAAATAAGAGGCAGGGGGAAATCAATTTATGAATGCAAGTAGCATGGCTTATAATGATGCTGTTAAAATTAGTGATGCATGTTTATTACCATTAGTATCAGAATTGTACGGGTTGGAAGGATATGATATGAGGCTGATTCAGCCTCATATCGGAGGACGTAATGTTATTTATTCTTGTGAGAAAGAGGGCGCTGATGCAAAAATACTCAGAATCTCCTTCTTACCTGATAGAAGTCGGGAAGATTTTCTAGGTGAAATTGAGTATATCAGGTATTTATTCGAAAATGGAGGAAGTGTCTCAGATGTAATCAACTCCAAGAAGGGAAATTTACTGGAAGAAATTACTCATCATCATGATACCTTCTTTATCTGCCTATTTAAAAAGGCCAAAGGAAAAATGCTAGTGGAAAATAATTATCGGTACCGAGAAGGCATTCCAATTACCGAATATTATTATAATTGCGGGAAAGTCCTCGGGAAAATGCACCAACTATCAAAAGAATATACTCCTATCCATCGCCGCCATAGTTTCTTGGAAAAATACAATGCCACATACATCGATAAACTAATACCAGACTCGTTATCTCTACTTAAAGAAAAATTGGTACAACTTCTTAAAACCTTAGAAGGATTGGGCAGAGACCGTGAATCTTTCGGTATGATTCATTTTGATTACAACGATGGGAACTATTCGATAGACTTTGATACTGGGCAAATAACCGTATATGATTTCGATAATTCATGTTTCGGTTGGTATATGTATGACCTGGCAGATCTTTGGACACACGGAGTAGGCTGGATACAATTTGAACCAGACGCAGGTAAACGTAAAAAGTTTATGAAAGATTATTTTGAAACAGTCCTTGAGGGATACAAATCCGAGACTAGTATCGAAGATTCAATGTTAGATAAGTTGCCCTTATTTATTCAAGCAACTCTTATGGAGAATATAGTAGGTGAGTTCGAGGATATGCGGAACAATGGTGAAGAGCTTGAGTGTGACGAGGAAATGTCGTATCTCATAAAATGCCTAGAAGAAGATATCCTGTATAAGGGATTTTTCCATGAAATCTACTCGTGCGAAGAACCCTTTGAGTATGAGGAACGAAATATATAGTCTTTAGTAGCCTTTCATAATTTGATAAGGGGAGTTTATAATAGTAAAACTATTTAAATAAGATTGCTTATTATTCAAGTTAGCTTGCAAATGAAGAGCAGTTAGTAAATACTCACTGCTCTTCATAGAAGATTATTTCATTTAGTGGTGGAAAGAGATTATTCAAAAATCATTGAAAAATAGGTATAAACATATAAAATAATAACTTGAATTAAACAATGCGAGAAATAGTTGTTGATTAAGGGTATTAGCAGCAGATGCAAAAATTAAGCCTGCTATGGGTGTAAGAAATCCAAAAACTCCAATTATCAAAAACATAGTAAATGCTCCATCTATTTGTAACGTAAAACCACTTACCGAAATGAATAAAGTTAAAAATGCAAAAAGTGAACAAGCTAGAGATCGTTTGGCATAATTGTTCATACTATCATCTCTTTTCTATTTTTAAATACAATGTGATGTTAAATTTATCTTTTGTTAGTTTAACAGAGATAAGAGATGGAGAGAAAGTATTTACTTTTACCGAATTTTGAGTGAAAACTTCAATGTAATATAGTCTGACTAGAAAAACTGGAGGCCATCAAGACATTAGAGTATTTTATTACTTTATGTTTTGGTGTTCTTTTTATTGTATAAAGGGAATGAGGAAGATGAATGGTTTCAAGGGCCAACTCCATACTAGGGTCCTGCTGACAAATTGAATGTATCTTAACCTCAATGTGAGAACTATGAAAATACTAGCAGCTCTCATATTATTAGGGTATGTTTGAAAAATACTTTTCTCTCAAAAAATATGTGAAATCATGCTAAAATAAAGAAAATTGACCTGTAGAGGAAGAATCCAATGGATTGAGAAGATATGAAATAATAGATAAGCAATGAGAACATGTTGTACTAACATGCAGTATCAGCTTTTGTGTTACGTATGTTTTAGGAGATTGATTGGAGGAGAGTTATGGATACTATTACCCATACATTGTTTGGGCTCACTACTTATGGTGCTGTGAAGAAAGAGAACATGTCGCAAACGACGAAAAAGGCGCTATTCGTTGCTGCAGTTGCTGGAAGTCAAATTCCTGATATTGATTTCGTTGTACAAATAAGCGAACAAGGAAGAACCATGTATCAAATGTGGCATAGAGGCCTTAGTCATTCTATTTTTCTAGCACCTATTTGGGCTGCCCTTATTTATGCCATTTGCTATTTTATCTGGAAAGAGAAAGATAAAATAATTTTTAATGTGGCCTTACTAAATGTATTGATACACATTGGTTCTGACTCATTAAATGCCTGGGGAACGGGTTTGCTTGAACCAGTTTCATCAGTTCGGATAACATTGGGTGTTATTCCTATTGTAGATGTGCTTATTTGGATCATCATGCTTGTTGGATTTTTGTTTATCAAAATAAAGAAAATGTCTCCAAGATATAAAGTATGGCGAATGGTTTGGTGTGTCATTTTACTACACGTAGCTATTCAAGGTGCACAAGGATATCTTGTTTATCAAGAAGCATCTGCAAATTATGAGAAGGTAACATTATCAGCTGGTTTTATCCCTGGTCATTTTACTGCACTTGGAAAAAACGATAGTGTTGTTCATATGTATCAGCAACGTCTGTTCGGAGAGAAAGAACTGGTAGAAACGTTCCATTCTCATGAAGAAGCTGATTTACAACCATTATTCACAGAAAACCCACGCGCGGAGGTATTGCGACAGTGGGCACCATTTTTAGTCGTTGTGGATAATGAGGAAAAATTAGGTGTTTATGATCCGAGGTTTTATCGCAATGGAGAATCTTTTTTATTTGAGTATATAGAAAAATAAGTGTGAAGCAATTAAAATAGTACCCACAGAATAATCATCTTATAAAAAATCACGCATGCGGATATAAAAGTATGTGTGATTTTTTATTGTCTTTTTTATGAAATACAAAAGTAGAGTGTAATTGAAATCCCGTCATATCATCATTAAATTAAAAGTAAATTGTCGCTCAAAACGAAAAACGGGCGGGTTTATCTAATACATGTAAAGAGAAGTTTCATTAAATATAAGTGTAATAATATGAAAGTCTTTGTTTCTTTACATGATAGGAACTTTTTCAGTGCTGTCATGTAGCCATTTGTTTTTCTGCTTTCATCTCTCCATTATCTTGAGTTAGTCTCTTAACTTCATTACACTAAATAAGCTAGGCTATATTTAGGAACTTTACAGGTCTGTTATTCCAGATAAAGTAAAGTCTACCCATATTTCATTAAGTGCTGTATTCATAATAAGTTTAAAATACAAACATCTTAGGGAGGTGATATAGGTGAAGAAATGGATAAAAATCGCTATGTACTCTGTACTAGGTATATTGATTATAGGAAGTATTACTTTTTTTGTATGGTCTCAGTTTACGTATAAACCAACCGAAGAAGCTTTATCATTAGTAGATCAAAAAGATAAAGAGAACTTGGTATTTGGACAGAAAGAAGCTGAAATAGGGATTATTTTTTATCAAGGAGCAAAGGTAGAAGTAGAGTCTTACAGTTATTTGGGAAAAGGTCTTGAAAACAATGGATATTTTGTTGTGATGCCTAAATTACCATTTAATTTAGCAATCCTTGGAACGAATGTAGCAGGTGATATAATTGAAACATATCCTAAAATTCAAAAATGGTATGTTGTTGGGCATTCACTGGGTGGATCGATGATTTCTAGATATGCCTTTCACCATGAAAAAAAGGTAGAAGGTATTATTTTCTTAGCTTCTTATCCAGCAGATGATTTTTCTACCAAATCGATTCCAATGTTATCAATTTATGGTGAAGTAGATGGTGTAGCAACTGTAGATGAAATAAAAAACAGAGGGAATTTCATGTCAAAAAATACGACCATGCACATGATAAAAGGAGGGAATCATGCTAATTTTGGCATGTATGGTAAGCAAAAGGGAGATAATGATAGTTTAATTACATCAAAAGCTCAACAAGATGAAACAGTAAAAGTAATTGCTGAATGGTTGCAAAAATAGAAATCTGAAGGAAGTAGTAAAGAATTGACAGAGAAATGACAAAAGGAGATATATCTTCTAGATGAGAAGATAACAAATTTAGAATCACTCAAAAATTTCTATACGGATTTTCAAAGAGGTATTAAAGCAGTAGATAATCGTTGTTTACCCTTTAATATTGTAAGTAGGGAATAGCGTATTTGTAATTTAATTAGGTGAAAGATACGTGGAAGCTCTATCCAATTGGATGGGGCTTTCAATAAGTTCTAAGCTATTAATAGAGTGTAACACAAGGAAGAGCAATCCATTGCGAACCGGTGCCTAATTTATTATTTGTCTAGTATTTTGTTTATTGAATATTTTTAAGAATAAAAAAATATCAAAATCATCAATATACGAGTTATAATGAGACGTCCAAAGATAATCTATTACCTATGGAAACATATCAAACCTGATTCTGGTGCGAAAATTTTAAAGACCTTGCAAGCAATCTTCTGAAATTTGACTTACTGAGTTATGATTGCTCTAAGAAAGGTATGATCAGAAGGATATTTTATTTCAATATGAAAATGAAAGCGTTGTCGGATGGGTCTTGTTTTGTCAACAGTATGTTGGTATCGAGATACAACTTAAATTTTCGTGATGTAATAGAAATGATCGAGGAATGCCGTAGAAATCTTCTGAAAATTCCTCAATTACATTACAACATTTACTCGATTTAATTTGTGATTCGGTTGCTGGTTTGGTAGAAATTCAGTATGTAAAGAGAAACACCATTGGAACGGCAAATGCTTTAGTAGCAGCGGACATTGCATTAGCCAGTGTAAAAAAATCATCAATGTTGATGAAGGTATGGAAGCGATGTATAGAGAGATGCCTCGCGAAGTAAGAAAGATAGGTGTAGGCGGAATTTCGGCTACCACACCTACAAGATTACCATTAAAAGTGAAATTTTAGAAGGGGAATAACTAAAAAATAAACAATTATTGTCAATTTTGTGAAATGATTAACAATTCTATTCTCTATTGTTCTCTTAAAGGTGTCTGTATATGGAAAGTTATTATCGCTAAAAGATATTACTATACCATTAAGGTGTTTTGTGAGCGTTAATAAATCCTTCAGGTTAATGCTTAGTGAATTTTTGGATTTTAATCCATTTAGAGGAAGAGCACACAAAAGTTGGCGTACCTTGTAGGCCGGTTTCAAAAATGGTCTGAATTCATAAGCGTGAAAAGAGACGGAAGAATAGGATATGAGGGGGAGTCATCATATGAATGGAAATACTGCAGAAAAAATAGAATTACAATCTGAAAATACAGCAGTAAAAAATGAAGAATATTTAGATCCTAAAAAATGGAATAAACAGGATACTACATGGGCAATGAGCCTTTTTGGAACAGCAATTGGAGCAGGAGTACTCTTCTTACCTATTAATGCAGGTTCAGGGGGGTTATTATCATTACTGCTAATTACCTTACTTGCATACCCTGTTATGTATTACTCGCATAGGGCGCTTGCTAAAATGATATACGCTTCTAATTCTGCAGATGAGGGAATTACAGGTACAATAAGAGAGTATTTCGGAAATAAGGCAAGTATTATTTTTAACATCGTATATTTCAGCTCTATTTATACGATTGTGTTGATGTATTCAATTTCACTTACAAATACTACAAGTAGTTTTATGGTGCATCAATTGGGCATGGAAGAGCCTTCAAGGGCAATTTTATCACTTGTATTAGTATTAGGTCTTATAGCTATACTAAATTTTGGTCAAGATATCACTGTAAAGATAATGAGTATGCTAGTATATCCTTTTATAGCTTCTCTACTCTTTATCGCAGTAGCTTTGATTCCACAGTGGAATACATCGATGCTTAGTTTTTCAACTGCTTCTACTGGTTCAACAGGAACAGGATATTTTGCAACATTATTAATGGTACTACCAATCATTGTATTTTCGTTTAATCATTCTCCTCTTATTTCATCATTTGTTGTGAAACAGAGAGCTACCTACGGAATAAAGGCTGTGGATGCTAAAACTGCTCAAATACAAAAAGTTTGTTATATCATGACATTCGCTGTTGTTATGTTCTTTGTTTGGAGTAGTGCTTTGAGCTTAACTCCAGAGGATCTTATGATGGCAAAAGAACAGAACTTGTCAATCCTATCATACCTTGCTAATGAGCTTGATCAACCTTTAATTACGATTGCAGCTCCTATCATTGCTTTTGTAGCTATAACAAAGTCGTTCCTTGGCCATTATATAGGAGCACATGAGGTAATGCGTGACTTGGTTATGAAGTTTGGTAAAACACGTGGTAAAAATCTAGGAGAAAAGACAGTTAATATGATGATCCTTATCTTTGTTGTATTAACATGCTGGTATGCAGCTTATGCGAATCCAAGTGTTCTTGGACTTATTGAATCGCTGAGCGGTCCGTTAGTTGCTGCTATCCTATGTCTATTACCAATGTATGCGATTTATAAAGTACCAGTACTAGCTAAGTACAAAGGACAAATGAGCAATATCTTTGTCATTCTTGTAGGTGTACTTACTGTCTTAGCAAGTATTAATTCATTATTCTAATTTGGATCTGTGTGGCAATGGAATAACCGATGTATACAATAATTATTATATGACCTTGAATTTAGGCATTATTGTATATTATTGGAGATTCAAGTGCTAGAAAAGTAGTTGTTTTTCAATAATCTAGAAATATTCCCTTGCCTCTACTGGTATTTGATTAATGAAAGATGTCTGTTAACCGTTGCTTACTACGTTATTTAGCTTTATTGTTACAAGTAGGTCCATCATGTAAAATAAAAAACCCAATTCTCAATGTTAGTGCTGAGAATTGGGTTTTTATTTTATTAGAACTCCTCACTTAAGAGTTTGACACATTTAAACAAAGTGAAAGGAAGGATAGTTTGAAAAAATGGAAAATTTTTATATTTGTCGTTATTTTGTCAAATATTTACATAATCATGTAGCGGAATTTGTTTTAAACTAGACATTGTAAGATATAAAAAAATTGATAGGAGGAATGCTATGTGCGTTAAGGTGTTAGCTATCAGTAGTAGCAACAAGGTTATTGTTTGCGAGTGTAATAGGGGACTAAAAGTAGTATATAAGTTTTAGAAACGGCTAACCAAATTAGATTTGCCTAAATGCTCATCTAGAGACTATGTTTAATATGTAACCGTGTAAGCGATTATCTACATTAATGCCTAATGTTACTTGGATGGAATGTTCAAAAAAAACATCCATAGCAAGAGTGTTTTTCCTAGGAGGTTCAGATATTCCATATGTAATAAGTAATTAAATTCTATCTACAAAAGGAGTGTTTAAAGATGAAAAAAGCTGGTTTTTTAGCAGCCGTTATTGTGTTAGGTAGCTTAACTGGAGTCGCACAAGCATCACCTGTAGTAGAAAATATTAATCAATCTACAACAAATAATGTTCAGTCGATTGAAGTATTACCAATCATTCTACCTTTATTTGTAGGGAGTTCAACTTTCATTGAAGGAAATCACCTCACACCGTTAACAGGAGATGGTACGGTGTATGATATTACTCCAACTAAGAATGGATTTTATATTAAGGGCCTTGCATTTGGGACAGGCTATATTAAGGTAGATGGTGTCAAAATGATGATTGACGTTTCCTATCATCATTCAGGTCCAAACTCTCTTAAATGATTAGGATAAGAATAGTTTATTAAATACAAAAAGCTTGTAGTTGGAGTAAAACCAAACTACAAGCTTTTTTGTTTTTAATTATTACCTCTATACCAATCGTAGAAAAAGTTTCCTCGTATAAAGCGTTCGCCATCAAAGAAACAAGTGAGATTTGGAAGAACTCCTGGGACAAAAAGGACTGTGTTTTCGTTACTTATAATCGTTACGATGATTGGTGGATCTGTAGGCGAAGTTTGAAGTTGAAGTGTAGCTGTTGCTGTATTATCGAATTCATTGTTAGTAGGTGCGCTAATTACTTGAACTGTAAATGAAATGGTTACTGTTTCATTTGGTTCAAGGTTCGTCGTAACAAGGAAGCCGATATTCGGATCTACTAGTGGCGATGGTATACCATTAATGAGGACAGTTCCATTAATAAAGCGCAAGCCTGTTGGAACAATATCCTGTAAAGAGACGCTCGTAAGTGGGACGGTAGACGTATTTGTAATTCGAATTGTATAGTCAAAATATTGAGTTAAGGTTGCTGATGAAACAGAGGCATCTTTTATTACTGTTGTTGTTATTGATTGCACTGAGATGCTTACAACATTGGAATCAAACGTCAAACGAATAATTGGATCCTGTGGTGTTAATTGGAAAGCTGCTGTAACGATTGCTGAATTAATAATCGTGTTGCTTGATGGGATAGAAGTAACGAGTGTCTCAAATGTTATTGTTGCATTTTCTTCTGGAAGTAAGCTTCCAATTTCGATACCGGTGTCTGGGCGTACATTTGGAAATGGTATGCCGTCAATTGTTACACTGCCTTCTACAAATGTCGTTCCGTCTGGAATGGTATCTACAACAGAGGTACTTATTGTAGGGATGGAAGATTGATTCGTGACTTCTAATGCGAACGTAATCGTATCTCCTACAGTAGTGGTGAGTCGGTTTGCATTTTTGGAAATTGTAACGATTGGATTAATAACTGTTGTTGATACGATATTTGTTTGTTGTGTGATTAGAATAGGCGGTTCAGTTGGATTTACTACATAACTAAAAGTCGTCGTTGCAAAGTTGTTTAGTGTATTTGGTGTTGGAATAGAAGTTACTCTAACTTGGAATGACACAGTAACGCTACCACTTACACCGATAGTGCCAACTGGTATACCAGTTGCTGGATCTACATTTTGTAGAGGTTGCCCGTTTACGATAACACTATCTTCTATAAAGGTAGTGCCTTCAGGGATGAGGTCTACAACGTTGACGTCGTTTGCTGGAACATTACCAGTCTGATTGAGTGTAATTGTATATGTTAACGTATCTCCAATAGCTGCGAATGTACGATCAACCGCTTTATTACTATCCAAATCTGCATGATTGACTTCTGTTATTGCTGCTGATGAAGTAATAGTTTCTGTGATAGGTGGTCGATTTGGTAACGTGTATTGATATTCAACCGTACTTGTATTAGAAATAGGATTTATTTGCGGAATAGAAGTAATGCGAACTTGGAATAGAACGGTTGCAGTCGTAGTAGATGGAATGCTGTCAATTTGTATTCCGGTTTGTGGATCATCATTTGGACGTGCTATGCCATTGACGATGACACTATTGGCTATAAAGCTCGTATTTGCTGGGATGATATCTGTAACTGTGATATTTTCTATTTGAATATTCCCGTTATTTAAGATGGAAATGGTGTAAGGGATAATAGTTTGTAGGTCAGCGTATTGAATAGGTGTTGTTTTTGTAGCTACTACATTAGCAGAAAGAATATCAGTAAAGGTAAAGTTACTCGTTGATGTCTGTTCCTCTCCGTTAAACGTATAACGAGAAGAAGATTGATTTTGAATACGTCCGCTAGGTGGAATGGCAACGATAGTTACTGAAAAAGTGATAGGGGTTGTAACATTAGGTGCAATATTTCCTACAAGTACACCGGCACTTGGATTCACACCAGGTTGAGGTACATTATTTATTGACAAGCTATCTTCAATGAACGTAGTACCTTCTGGAATAAGGTCTGTAAAGATAACAGAAATTGCATCCGAATCCCCGATATTCGTTAATGTTGTTGTGAACGTTAGAGTATCTCCAATTGTGACAGCTTCCATATTGGCTGTCTTGAGTGAAACGATATCAGCGTCATTAATTTGTACAAGTGTTGTATTGGAGATTGTCGATTTTTGAATAGGTGCAGAGTTAGGATCGAAAATAAAGTCATAATCAATCGTTGCAGTATTAGGTGTAGGATTAACAGTTGGTAAGTTCGTCACAGATACTTGGAACGTAATGGTAGTCGTTTGTCCAGGCGCGATAGTAAGAACAGAAAAGCCGATGTTAGGGTCTGCTGATGGCAGTGTGATACTGTTAATTGCTACAGTTCCTGGAATAAATATGGTTCCGTCTAGGATAGTATCTGTAAAGAAAATGGAGTTCGCACTAGCAGAGCCAGTATTTTGAATGGAAACGGTGTAATTAATTGTATCCCCTATATTAGCTAACACTTTATCTGCCATCTTCATAGCGACAAGAATAGCATCAATAAATTCGATACTTGTCGTATTTGAAGAGGTGGTTTCAGAGATTGGTGGTGTATTTGGTATCGGCTGATATTCGTAGTGAATGAGTGCAACGTTAGGGATAGGATTTTGTGTTGGTATTGCCATTACGGATACTTGGAATGTAACGATGACTGTTTGGTTAGGAATAAGCGTATTAAGTGTGATGCCAGTAGTTGGTGTTTCGTTAGGTCTTGGAATACTGTCTACGAGAATACTATTCGGAACAAAGGCCGTTCCGTTTGCAAGTGCATCGATAAGAATTGTATTTGTAATGTCGAATACACCAGCATTTGTTACTGCAACTGTATAGGTGATAATTTGCCCGATACGTGTAATAGATCTATCAGCGGATTTGATTGCCTGGATGTTAGCTGTTCGGACATTGATACTTACTGTATTTGAGAATGAAGTACGCTGAATAATAGGTGTATCAGGGCTAATTTGATATCCGTAAGCAGTAGTAGAGGTATTTATGACAGTGTTGTTGCTTGGTATGCTTGTAAGTTGTGCTTGGAATGCGATAGAGACTGTTTCATTTGGTAGTATCGTCCCGATTATTACTCCGTTTTCTGGATTCACGCCAGGTTGAATGAGATTGTTTATTGATAAGCTATTTTCAATGAACGTAGTACCTTCTGGGATAGCATCTGTAAAGATAGCTGAAATTGCCGCAATATTTCCGGTATTCGTTAATGTGGTGGTGAAAGTCAACACTTCTCCGATAACGGCGATATCTGTATTGGCTGTCTTAAGTGAAACAATATTAGCAGCGTTAATTTGTACAAATGTCGTATTGGAGGTTGTCGATCTTTGAACCGGTGCAGAATTTGGGTCAATAATAAAGCTATAATCGATCTGTGCCGTGTTAGGTACAGGATTGATAGGTGGTACATTCGTTACAGATACTTGGAAAGTGATGACGGTCGTTTGCCCCGCTCCAATGTTCGGAACAGAAAAACCAGTGTTAGGATCAGCTGTTGATAGAGTGCTACCGTTAATGGCTACAGTCCCTGGGATAAATGCTGTTCCGTCTTGAATAGCATCTATAAAGAAAATCGAGTTTGTAATAGTTGAACCAGTATTTTGAAGGGATACTGTATAACCAATGATATCTCCTATAGTAGCTACCACTGTATTTGCCGTTTTTGTAGCTAGTATAGTAGCTGAAAGAACATCTGTAAAAGTAAAGTTACTAGTTGATATCTCATCTTCTCCGTTAATTATATAACGAGAAGATGATTGATTTTGGATACGTCCGCTAGGTGGAATTGAAACGACAGTAACTGAAAATTCGATAGAAACCGTAATGTTAGGTGCAATTGTCCCTATGAGTACACCAGTACTTGGATTTGCGCCAGGTTGAGGTACATTATTTATTGATAAACTATCTGGAATGAATGTGGCTCCGTTTGGAATAGTATCTGTAAAGATAACGGAAGTCGCTTCTGTATTACCGGTATTGGTTAATGTTGTCGTATAAGTTAATACATCTCCAATCGATACAGTATCCACATCGGCTGTCTTAAGCGAAACGATACTAGTAGTATTAATTTGGACAAGTGTTGTGTTGGAAGTTGTGGATTTTTGAACGGGTGCAGAGTCCGGAATAACAATGAAGTTATAGTCGATCCGTGCAGTATTAGGTACAGGATTTATAGTAGGTAAGCTCGCCACAGATACTTGGAAAGTGATAATACTTGTTTGCCCCGTTGCAATGTTAGGAATAGAAAAACCGATGTTAGGATCTGCAGTTGGTATAGTGCTACCATTAATGGTCACCGTTCCTGGAGTGAACACAGTACCGTTTTGAATAGCATCTGTAAGGAAAATAGAGTTTGTAATAGTCGAGCCAGTATTTTGAATCGATACAGTATAATCGATCGTTTCTCCTATAGTAGCTAAAATCTTATTTGCAGTTTTTGTAGCTACTAAATCAGCTGAAAGTACCTCAATAAAGATAAGGTTACTAGTTGAAATTCGTTCTTCTCCATCACTTATATAACGGGAAGAAGATTGGTTTTGAATACTTCCATTGGGTGGAATTGCAATGACAGTAACGGAAAATGCGATAGAAATCGTAACGTTAGGTGCAATTGTTCCTATGAGTACACCAGTACTCGGATTTGCACCAGGTTGAGGTACATTATTTATTGATAAGCTATCTAGAATGAATGTAGTACCTTCTGGAATAAGATCTGTAAAGATAACAGAAGTCGCATCAATATTACCAGTATTCATTAATGTTGTTGTATAAGTGAGAACATCTCCAATCGTTGCCGTATCCATATTGACTGTTTTAATTGAAATGATATTAGCATTATTAATTTGTACAAGTGTCGTATTTGAAGATATTGATTGTTGAATTGGTGCCAAATTAGGATCGAAAACAAAATCATAATTGATAGTTGCGGTATTAGGTACCGGATTGACAGATGGTAAGTTCGTCGCAGTTACTTGGAAAGTGATAGTAATCGTTTGTCCAGGCGCAATGTTAGGAACAGAGAAACCGATGTTAGGATCAGCATTTGATTGTATGGTACCGTTAATTGCCACTGTTCCTGGAATAAATGCAGTTCCGTCTTGGATAGTATCTGTAAAGAAAATGGAGTTTGTGCTAGTCGATCCATTATTTTGAATGGAGACTGTGTAATCAATACTATCATTTATAGTAGCAACGACTGTATTTGACGTTTTTGTAGCCACAAGAATAGCGTCAACAAATTGAGTGTTTGTAGCATTTGAAGAGGTCGTTTCAGAGACTGGTGGTCTATTTGGTAACGTGTATTGATATTCCACCGTACTTGTGTTAGAAATCAGATTTGTTGGTGGGATGGAAGTAACTTGAACTTGGAACAGAACGGTTGCTGTCGAATTAGGTGGAATAGTATCAATTTGTATCCCTGTTTGTGGATCATCATTCGGGCGTTCGCTACCATTGACAATAACGCTATTTGCTACGAAACTCGTACCTGCTGGGAGGATATCCGTAACTGTGATGTTATCTGCTTGTAGATTACCGTTATTTGAGATGGAAATGGTGTAAGGAATAATTGTTTGTAGTCGAGCGTACTGAATAGGTGTTGTTTTAGTAGCTACTATAGTAACGAAAAGAACATCAGTAAACGTAAAGTTACTCGTTGATGTTTGTTCTTCTCCATTAATTGTATAGCTAGAAGATGATTGGTTTTGAATTTGTTCGTCAACTGGAAGTGCAACAACAGTAACTGAAAATGTGACAGGAATGGTAATGTTAGGTGCAATGGTGCCTACAAGTACACCATTACTTGGATTCAGACCAGGTTGAGGTACATTGTTTATGAATAAGCTATCTGCAATGAATGTAGTACCTTCTGGAATAAAATCTGTAAAGGTAACAGAAGTTGCGTTAGAATTTCCGATATTAGTCAAAGTTGTTGTGAATGTTAACGTATCTCCAATTGTGACAGCCTCCATATTCGCTGTCTTAAGAGAAACGATATCAGCATCATTAATTTGTACAAGTGTTGTATTGGAAGTTGTAGATTTTTGAATTGGTGCAAAATCTGGATTGAAAATAAAGTCATAATCGATTGTGGCAGTGTTAGGTACTGGATTGATAGCTGGTAAGTTTGTTACAGATACTTGGAATATAATGATAGTCGTTTGTCCAGCGTCAATGGTAGGGATAGAAAAGCCAATGTTAGGATCTGCAGCTGGTTGTATATTCCCGTTGATGGACACAGTTCCTGGAATGAATACGGTACCGTCTTGGATAGTATCTGTAAAGAAAATGGAGTTTGTGCTAGCAGAGCCAGTATTTTGAATGGAGATTGTGTAATTAATCATCTCATCTATACTAGCTAGCACTCTATCTGCCGTCTTCGTAGCGACAAGAACCGCGTCAACAAATTGGATGGTTGTCGTATTAGAAGAAATGGTATCAGAGACTGGTGGTGTATTTGGTATCGGTTGGTATTCATAGTGAACGAGTGCAACGTTAGGGATAGGATTTTGGGTTGGTATCGCTGTTACTGTTACTTGGAACGTGACGATGACTGTTTGATTAGGGGTAATCGTAGTAAGTGTGATACCGGTAGTTGGCGTTTCATTAGATCTTGGAATTCCATCTACGAGAATACTGTCAGGAACAAATGATGTTCCATCTGCAAGTGCGTCGATAAGAAGTGTATTCGTAATATCGATTGTACCAGCATTTGTTACTGCAATTGTATAGGTGATAATTTGATCGATACGTGTAATGGACATATCAGCAGATTTGATTGCTTGTGTGTTAACTGTTCGTACATTACTATTCACTGTATTCGATAAAGAAGTACGCTGGATAATAGGTGAATCAGGATTGAGTTGATAGGTGTAAGAAGTAGTCGAGATATTTGTCACAGTGTTATTGGCTGGTATGCTTGTAAGTTGTACTTGGAATGAGATAGAGATTGTTTCATTTGATAATATTGTGCCAAGTGTTACTCCATTTTCCGGGTTAACGCCTGGTAGAGGTACATTGTTTATTGATAAGCTATCTGCAATGAACGTAGTACCTTCTGGGATAGTGTCTACGAAAACAACGTTGTTGGCTGAGACAGTTCCTATATTTTGTAGTGTAGTTGTATAGGTAATAATTTGCCCTAGTGATACAAAGGCTGCATCCGCTTGTTTCGTAGAAATAAGATTTGCATTTTGGATAGGTGTTGTAACGATATTAGAATTCGTCGTACGATTAACTGGTGGAGCAGAAGGACTACCTATATATTGATAGGTTGTGGAAGATTGGTTCACAATTGCCGTTTCGGTAGCTGGATTGTTTGTCAACACTTCAAATAGGATCGTTCTAGAACTACTTGCGGGTAGGTTTCCAAGTTGTATACCGTTTTCAGGATTTACACCAGGTTGTGGAACACCGTTAATTGTTAAGCTATCTAAAACGAATGTAGTTCCCTCTGGAATAGCGTCTGTGAAAATAATATTTATAGCTTCGACATTCCCGATATTTGTTACTTCAGAGATATAAAGAATCGTTTCTCCAACATCTACAAGTAGTAGATTGGAAGTTTTTGTAATGGTTACTTGTGCTCGCACAAAATTTGTTATCGTGATGTTACTTGTAGAAGTCTCTGTAATTGGTGGTTGCCCAGGGTCCGGTTGAATGGTATATGTTGTATCGGATTGGTTTAGGATAGACTCTTGTGCGAATGAATCATTAATAATAATTTGGAATGAAATAAGATGGATTGCGTTAGCTGCAAGATCGGGTAAGGAGACCCCGATAGCTGGATTTGCCCCAAGTATCGTTGTTCCGTTAAGTGTAAAGCTATTTTCTATAAATGTAGTACTTTGAGGAATAGCATCTATAAATATGAGATTAGTTGCTGGGATATTTCCGTTATTATTTAATGTTACCGTGTAGGTTAAGATGTCACCAGTAGTTGCTTGTTGTGTATTGACTGTTTTGAGAGAAAGGATATTTGCATCTGAAATTTGTGTGAAAGCTGGATTAGAAGTAATCGTTCGAGCGATAATTGGCGCGTTTGGATCAGCGACAAAGGTGTAGTCAATACGAGCTGTATTAGCAATTGGATTTGTATTTGGAATGAAGTCAACAAGTGTTTGGAATGTGACGGTAGTGCTTGCTGAAGCAGGAATAGAACTTAGAGATATACCTACATTTGGGTCTTCTCCTGGAGCAGAAGCGCCATTAATCGTAACACTATTAGGGATAAATGAAGTACCTTCAGGAACTAAATCTGTTAAAGTGACTGTATTTGCAGTTTGATTTCCACTGTTTTGAATAACGATTGTATATGTGATTGTACCACCGGTAGATTGTATAACAGAGTCTGTTGTTTTCATTGCAGATAGTGATGCATCAATGACAGACGTGTTAACGGAATTAGAAGTAGATGTTCCAGGAACAGGTGATTGATTTGGGTCTACGAGGTACGTGTAACTTGTAATTGCTTGATTAATGATGACTCCTTGCGGCGGAATAGAAGTAGTGAGAAATTGGAATGTAATAGTAGCTGAATCACCTGGTTGGATAATGCCCACTGGAATACCGAGAGTTGGGCTTGCGTCTGGAAGTGGAACACCGTTTAGCGTTACACTATTCGGAACGAACATAGTACCTTCAGGAACACCATTTATAACTAATACAGAATTTGCAGGGATATTTCCGATATTTGTTAATGTAGCTGTGTACGTAATAACATCTCCGATGGATACGATGAAACGGTTTGCTGTTAAAACAGTTGTCACAGTTGCGTTATTAATTTGTGTGGCAGCAATAGTGGAATTTATTGCACCTGTAACTGGCGGAGCATTTGGATCCACAATAAATGCATATTGAATAGATGCAACATTTGTTAGTGGATTAACAGGTGGAATGGCTGTAACGAGCACTTGGAACGTAACGGTTAATGTACCGTCTACGCCAATTGTTCCTATATTCACACCGTTATTAGGATTTGCTCCTGGTATTACAGTTCCGTTTAAGGTGAAACTATTTGCAACAAAGGTTGCTCCGGCTGGGACAAGATCTACGAAATTTAGATTAGTAGCCGCTGTATTCCCGCTGTTTTGAATAAGAACTGTATACGTAATTATGTCTCCAATATTTGCAAAAGTTGTATTCGTTGTTTTTGTAGCTGAAAGGATTGCTGTACTAATAGCAGTAACGAAGATGTTTGTTTCTGCGTTACCAGGTTGAGCAAGTAACATATCTCCTACATTGTATTGGAAGTTAGCAAATCCTACGTTTTGGAGTTCTGGTGTGAGAGTTGTTGGTGGAGCTATGATTTGAACTTGGAAAATAATCGTTACAGTTTGATTTAGATTTATTGTATTGATACCAACACCGTCAATAATAGAAGCGGTTGGGAATGACATACCATCAACAATGACAGATCCGGCAACAAATTGTGTCCAGGTTTGTAAAGGATCTGTGAAGATAACGTTGTTAGCAGGGATATTTCCTACGTTTGAAATGGTTGCTGTATACGTAATGATATCTCCAATTGTTGCAAATGATTTATCGCCAATTTTAATAGTGGTTAAAATAGCGCTTTGGACGGTTGTTGCGACGCTGTTGGACATAATGTTTTTGGAGACAGGTGGGTTAATTGGATTAACAACATATTGAAAGCTAACTGTAGCTTGATTTGTAATTGGATTAATAGGTGGAATTTCATTTGCCGTAATCTGGAACGCTACAATGACTGTTTGATTTGGAGCAATAGTACCAATTGGTACACCTGTAGTGATGTTTGCATTTGGAATATTTATTCCATCCACTGTGAAACTGTTAGGGTCAAATGTCGTTCCACTAGGGATAACATCTGTGAAAATAACATTCGTTGCGCTCACATTTCCGCTATTTGTAATGGCAACGGAGTAGGTAATACTTTGCCCAATATCTACAGTCGATACATTTACCGTTTTTTGTGCGGCAAGTATGGCACTATTAATTTGAGTTGTTGTCGTATTAGATTGATTAGAAGCTGTAATAGGCGTTTGATTTGGATCAACACTATATTGGTAGCTGGTATGAGCAGAGTTCGAAATAGGGTTAGTGACTGGAAGTGTTGTAACAGTAGCTTGGAATGAGACAATTGCCACATCGCCAGCGTTAATGGAACCGATATTTACCCCAGCAGATAGATCAACGTTTGGAATGGTTTGCCCATTAACGGTGAAGCTATTCGGGACGAACGTTAAATTGCTATCAAGGATATCCGTAACCGTTACATTCGTTGCCATTGTATTTCCGGTATTAGGAAGAGTAAGTGTATATGTTATCGTGTTGCCAACATCTGCAAATGAAAGATTTGTTGTTTTTGTACTGAGTACCGTGGCGTTATTAATTTGGAGAAATGTCGTGTTTGAAGATGCGATAGTTGAGACTGGTGGATTGTTTGGATCAACAGTAAATGCATATGTGGTAGATGCCGTATTTGGTGCTGGATTAATAGGTGGAATATTAGTAACGATAACTTGGAAGACGATACTATATATCTCATTAGGTGGAAGAGGAGCAAGTGCAATACCGATAGTAGGATTAGCGTTAGGTTGTAGAACACCATCAACGGTTAATGTGTTAGGAACAAATGCTAGACCAGCTGGCAAGATATCTGTGAAAATAATATTTGTTGCATCGATATTGCCTATATTTGCAATCGACGTAGTATAGAAAGTTGTTTGCCCAATATCTGCATAGGATACACTTTCATTTTTAGTTAGAGAGAGTATTGCTTCATTAATTTGAGTGGAGACTGGATTGCTAATGGACGTTTCTGAAGTAGGTGGTGAAACTAAATCATACGTCGTCGATGAGAAATTGACAATCGGATTTACAGTTGGTAATGCAGTAACTGCTACCTGGAACAGAACAAATACGGTAGTTCCAGCTGTGATAGATCCAATATTTACACCGTTATTAGGATTTGCACCATCTTGAGGAACACCGTCAATAGAAAGGGAGTTTGGAATAAAGGTTGTTCCGCTTGGTGATATATCTGTGAAAATAACGTTTTGTGCAGTTGAGTTTCCTGTATTTATCAAAAATACCCCGTACGTTATTATATCTCCTACACGGCTAAAAGCTTTATCCACTTGTTTGACGGAGAGAATAGTAGCTGTGTTAATTGTCGTGAATACAGTATTTGACGTAGCCATTCTTGTAACAATTGGAGCATTTGGATCGGCAATAAATGAGTAAGATGCGGTAGCGAAATTGGCGATAGGATTTTGAACAGGTGTAGAAGTAGCGATAACTTGAAACGCTATAGATACTGAATTTCCAGCGGTGATTGCCCCTATCGTTATTCCTGTATTTGGATTAACGCCGAATTGAGTAATGCCATCTATTGTAACACTATCTGTAACAAACGTAGTTCCGTTCGGTATGAGGTCTGTAAAGGTAATATTTGTTGCACTTGTATTACCACTATTCGTCAAAACTGCTGTATAGGTAATCGTATCCCCTAGAGTTATTAAAGTTTGATCAACTGATTTTACTATTGTTATCAGAGCGTCTACAACAGGATTTGTAACAATATTTGTTGTAGTAGAAGTAGTAGTAGGTGTTCCATTTGGATCAACAGCATACGAGTATAAGATCGTGTCATTACCCGTAATTGAGTTTGAAGGAGGAACAGAAATAACACTCACTTGGAAGGTGACAGTTACCGTTTCACCTGGAGCAATATTCGGTATGCTTACTCCAAGCGCTGGATTTGCGCCAAATTGTGTGATGCCATTTATTGTAACAGAATTTGGAACAAGCGTAGTACTAGCAGGAATAACACTTGTAAATGTTATATTTGTAGCCGCTGTATTTCCAGTGTTCGTAATCGTAGTTGTATACGTAATTGTATCCCCAACGGAAACAATCGTTTTATCATCGCTTTTTGTAGCCGTTAATATAGCGCTATTAATGGTTGTCGTAACAGTGTTTGATACAGTCGTTTGTGAGACAGAAGGCTGACTAGGGTCGACCACATGTTCAAATTGTACGGAGCTAACATTAGAGGCTGGGTTTATACTTGGTATATTTGTTACCAATGCATGAATTATAATGGTAGCTGTTCCATTTGGATTGATAGTTCCAATTTGTATACCGCTTCCTGGGTTACCAATTTGCTGTGTTCCTAAGTCGTTTATTAGCGTTCCAGATATAAATGTCGTTCCTTCAGGGAGGATATCAGTGAAAATAATGTTTTGTGATGCGACATTTCCTGGGTTACTTAATGAAATAGTGTAAGTGAGTGTATCTCCAATTGTTGCAAAGGCTTTATCTACAGATTTAATTGCTACAATTTCGCCGGCATTCACTTGTGTAGAAGTAGCATTTGATGTCGTATTTCTTGAAGCGAGTGGTAAGCTAGGTCCTTTGACAAACTGATAATCGACGGAAGCGTTGTTAACGACAGGTGAATTCGGTCCGCCTGGTCCAATTGTGAAAACTGGATTTGGAATACTTACTACTTGAACTTGGAATGTTATGTTAATGGAATCCCCTGCGATTATATCCCCGATTTGTATACCATTTTCCGGATTTTCCCCAGGCAATAAAACCCCACCTACGCGTACACTATCCGCTATAAAGACTGTATTATTTGGTGTGGGATCTGTAAAAGTGATATTTGTAGCCGTTGTGTTACCGATATTTTCTAATAAAACGGTATACGTTAAAACGGAATTTCCAGGTGCTACATCAGAGAAGAGACGATCTACCGTTTTTGTTGCTTGAATGATAGCTTCGTTTATTTGAACTAAGATTGGATTACTAGTAGCTGTTTCTATAACAGGAGGCAAGTTAGGATCAACAATAATAGAATATGTCGTACTAGATTGATTTAACGTTGGATTTGGTGTTGGTATCTCTCCCACGAGGACTTGAAAGCTAATTACGGTCGTGCCTCCAACTGGAATGGAATCTAACGGAATCCCGCTATTTGGATTAAATCCAAGCTGTGGAATCGTATTAATTTGTACACTATCTGGAACGAAGGAAAGTTCAGGTGGTAATATATCTACAAAAATCGGTGCGTCTGCCGTTGTATTTCCACCATTCGTTAAGGTAGTTGTATACGTAATTGTATCTCCAATCGCTGCAAATGCACTACTTGCAATTTTCGATGCGATAACGGAAGCGGAATTCACTTGTGTAAACGTTGTATTAGATTGAATCGTTCTAGAGACAGGAGGTTCGTTTATATCCACAATGAACGTATATTGCAAGGAGGAGTGATTCGGAATAGGATTAGGACTTGGAATAGCTGTAATGTTTACTTGGAAACTAAGTGTAACGGATGCACCTGAAGCAAGATTCCCAATATTAACCCCGTTTTGTGGATTTGCATTCGGAACAGTTACACCATTGATGGCAAAGCTATTTGGAACAAATATTGTCCCGTTTGGAATGATGTCTGTAAATGTAACGTTGTTCGCAGTTGTATTTCCTGTATTCGTAACGGACGAAGTGAATGTAAGCGTATCTCCAATCGTAGCAAACGTTGTACTAACGCTTTTACTTACAACTAACGTAGCGTCAATAATGGGTGTCACGGTCGTATTTGTTATGGTACTACCCATAGTTGGATTTGTGTTTGGATTTACTGCATATTCGTAGTTTACAAGCGCATTATTCGTTAACGTGCCACTAGGAGGAATCGTAAGAATTTGTACTTGGAATGTAATAAATACAGTATCTCCTGGCGAAACATCGTTTAAGTGGACTCCTAGTAAAGGATCTAATCCTGGTTGCGGAACACCATCAATAGTCACAGAGTCTTGGATGAAAGCTGCACCTGGTCCAAGTCCATCTGTTAAAAGAGTGGCGGTGGCAGGGATATTTCCAGTGTTCGTAACAGCAATTGTATAAGTGACAATGTCTCCAATTGCAGCTGTCGAGGTGTTAGCTGATTTAGTCGCAACAATCGTCGCGTTATTAATTTGGACAGTTACGATGTTGCTAGCTGCATTTGCGGATACTGGAGGTAGATTCGGATTGACGATATATTGATATGCTGTATTACTTTGGTTAGGAATTGGATTTGGGTTAGGAATAGAAGTTACTTGTACTTGAAATGAGATAGTTGTAGTCGTATTAGGGCTTATTGGATCGATTGAAACTCCGATTTGTGGATTTGCATTAGGAATCGTCGTCCCATTTACCGTTACGCTATTCGGAACAAAAGCTGTTCCACTCGGAATAATGTCTGTAAATATCACATTCGTTGCAAGCGTATTGCCACTGTTGGTCAAGGTAGTCGTATACGTAATAATATCGTTCACATTGGCAAATTGTTTATCAGCCGATTTAGTAGCGGAAACGTTCGCGTTATTAACAGTGGTCTGTACAGTGTTTGAAGTAGCCATGCTTAATACAGCCGGTTTTAATGGATCGTACGTGTATTGGAATGTCGTGCTTGATTGATTCGTGAGTGGATTGACAGTTGGAATAGCTGGGACACTAACTTGGAATGCGACAATACGTGATGAATTTGCAGCAATTGTACCTACTAAAATACCATTTGCAGGATTGGCATTAGCTACCGGACTACCATCAATTGTTACGCTATTTGGAATGAACAGTGCACCAGTAGGGATGATATCGGTAAATATAACATTGGAAGCAACTATATTTCCGTTGTTTGTTAAGGTAGTTGTATACGTAATAATATCGCCAACATCAGCAAAATCTGTACTTGCTTGTTTAGTCGCGACAATCGTAGCAGTATTAATTTGTGTAGAAACGGTATTGCTAGTGGTATTTATCACGATTGCAGGTAAATTTGGATCAGCGATAAAACTATATTGAAGTGCAGCACTATTTTGGATAGGGTTTGGTGTAGGAAGACTAGTAGCACTTATTTGGAAAATGAGTGTTGTCGTGCCGCCAGCTGGAATCGTACCAACGTTCAGACCGATACTTGGATCTGCACCTAGTTGTTGTGCACCACCTATAAACACACTGTTTGGTACGAGCGTAGTACCAGCAGGGATAATATCCGTAACAATTACATTGTTTGCTGCAACATTCCCTGGATTAGCTAAGGCAATCGTATACGTAATTGGTTGACCAACATCAGCAATCGTTACATCTACACTTTTAGCTATGACGACAACTGCTAAGTTAATTTGTGTACTTACCGTATTACTGACAGATGTTTCGAAAATTGGTGGATCACCTGGATTGAGAACGAAGCTATATTGTGTGCTTGATGAGTTAATCGTTGGATTTTGCGTTGGTACTGTATTAACAATTACTTGATAGGAGACTGTAATGGAGCCACTAGCAGGAATAGGCGGTAATGGAACACCAATATTCGGATCGGCATTATTTTGGAGTACACCATTAATAAGAAACGTATTTGGAATGAAAGTCGTGCCATCTGGATTTGTGTCGACGAAGGTAGGGCTATCGGCAGAAACACTTCCTGTATTCGTTAACGTAATGGTATACGTTAATGTATCTCCAATAGTAGCAAACTCACGATCAACTGTTTTTATTGAAATGACATTCGCATCATTTACTTGTGTAAATGTAGGATTAGACGTTGTATTTTGATTTACGGGTGGATTGTTTGGATCAACGGTAAAGTTATACGAAATGAAAGCACTATTAGAAATAGGATTTGGAATTGGGATGGCAGTTATTGATACTTGGAAGGAGACTGTACTTATCGTTCCAGCATTAATACTACTAATAGGGATGTTAGCTGGTGTTAAGCCTGGTTGAGAAACGCCGTTCACAATAACACTATTTGGCACAAAGGAAGTGCCATTTGCTAGTGAATCTGTTAATACGACATTATTGGCGGCAACATTCCCGTCATTTGCAAGAGAAACGGTATATGTTAGTACATCTCCTACTTCCGCAAATGTTTGATCAACAGACTTCGTCGCAACAAGATTTGCTAGCCTAATTGTTGATGTCACAGAATTAGAGTTTGCGGTTTTTGAAGTTGGCGGTAATGCCGGGTTTACTGTATACGTGTACGTTGCAAAAGCGTTATTAATAATAGGATTTTGAGTTGGTAGGTTGTTGACGACTACTTGGAAGGAAAGGGTAAATGTAGCCCCGCCAGGAATAGTACCAATTGGCACTGCAACGAGAGAAGTTACATTTTGCATGACTCCATTTAACAGTACAGTACCAGGAATCAATATCGTTCCGTTTGGAATCGGGTCTGTTAATTCAACGTTAGTAGCAGCTGTATTCCCACTGTTGGCAATTTGGATCGTATAGCTAATTACTTCTCCTATTGTAGCAAACTGTTTATCTGTCGATTTTGTTAAGGTTATATTTGCGTTGTTAATTTGAGTAGCAACGAGGTTAGAAGAAATGTTCTTTGTAATTGGTCCTTGGCTAGGGTTAACGGTATATTGATACGAAGCACTAGCTCCGTTCGATACACTATTTGATGGAGGGATGCTAGTTACGACTACTTGGAATGTGACATTTTTTGTTGTACCCGGTGAGATAGAGCCTATGTTAACGCCACTTGCTGGATTTGCACCCACTTGTGTTGTTCCATCAATTGTTAAGCTGTTTAGGACAAATGTTGTTCCAGTTGGAATGACATCCGTCAAAATAACATTATTCGCATTTGTATTACCTGTACTCATAAAAGAAACGGTATAAGTTAGTGTATCTCCGATATCTGCAAAGCTTTTATCTACTGATTTTGCCATCGTTACAGTAGCATTATTCACTTGGGTAGAAACGGTGTTTGTTGTATCAGTTCCATTTACTGCAGGTTGATTTGGAATAGGAACGTACTGATATGTCGTCGTACCGCTATTTAATATCGGATTCGTTTGTGGAATAGCGGGAACAGTAACTTGAAAGGAAACAGTAGCCGAAGAGTTTCCTGCAATCGTTCCAACTGTTATACCGGTAGCTGGATTTGCTCCTCCCTGAGTAACCCCATTAACTGTTACGCTTCCAGGAACGAAAGTAGTCCCACTTGGAATAGGATCCGTATAGACAACGTTCGTTGCAGAGATATTTCCTACATTCGCTAGAGAAATGCTGTATGTTAGCGTGTCTCCGATATCTGCAAATAGTCTGTTGACAGACTTTGTTCCATTAATATCTGCGAGATTAATTTGTGTTCCGGCAGAATTACTCGTTGCAAGACCGTTAAACGTTGTTCCACCAGCTATTGGTGTATATTGGAATGTGACATTAGCGGTGTTAGAAATAGGATTGGCGCTCGGGAGAGAAACAACAGTTGCTTGAAATGTTACTAGACGAGAGGCGCCATTATTAATGGTCCCAAGTGATATACCAGCAGCCGGATTCGCGTTCGGTTGGGTGACATTATCAATTGTTACGGTACCTGGTATAAAAGAAGTACCGTTAGGGAGAATATCGGTCAACACAACGTTATTAGCGGGAAGCAGACCGTTATTAGGAACAGTGACGGTGTAAGTGAGTATGTCTCCGATTGTAGCGACGCTTCTATTTACACTTTTACTCGCTTGTACGTTCGGAGCATTAATATCGATTTGTAAGCCGACAGCGTTTAACATATACGCGTCGCCGTTTGTTGTTAGACGGATAGCGGCAGATGTTTGAGAATTTGTTAAATACGGTGAAATGTTGACCGAAGTAATGTCTAAACCTTGTCTACCTGCTGAAATATTTGTATTTGTAGACGCGCTTTGATTACGTGTCCCAAATGTTCCTGTCGTATCTAAATTTCCTGCCGAATTATTGACTTGGGATGCAAAAAAGTTATTTACAAAGTTATTTGGTCCGGATAAAGCAGTTAATGAACTAAAATTCGGTCCAAAGAGCGCCTGATCTCCAGTAAGATCAGCGTCACCTTCTGTTGCACTTAAAAATAATCGTCCACTTACAGGCCCACCTGAAGGTGTTAAAAATCCTGATACGGATACATCTGAACTACCAGTTTCCACAGAGACACGATTTCCAACAACATAAATTGTTAAGTTTCTAGCTGGTAATGAACCATTTTGATAAGCGACAATAAGTGTCCAACCAGCAGAGTTAATGGAACCATTTGATGCGTCTACCGGATCGACGAGTCCAGGAACAGAACCAGTTGTATAAGAACCAGAACCACCAGCTTGGACAAGTGCAGTTACATCTGCGGAACGGGTATAGAAGCCAAGCGTAACGTTTCCAGAAACGAATGTTTGATTGGATGCTGTAACAGCTGAAGGTGTAACAGAGTATGTTGAAATAGGAGTTGTAAAGGAGACAGCATTTCCTAATACACTTGTAATGTTTTGATCACGAGACAAATAGTTTCCGCCCCATATGAGTTCTGCATAAAGGACTGTACTACCTGCAGGGATTGTTAAAATAGCGGTAGAATTATTTTGCGTATAGCTTAAGGTTGTACCAGCAGGGAAGGTAGGTACTTGTAAGGCTGTATTCGTCGTTACAAATGCACCAATAGCACCGATTGTACCAGCACGATTTTGGTTACTAAGTTTACTCAAACCTAATGTGTTTCCAGTAATAGCAAGCGCACCGTTCGTGGTGGTAGAAAATCGATTCGTAATAGGCATGTTTTCACCTCATTTTGAGTAGAATTTTGGTCAACATAGCATATGTACTACCTAGATGAAATGAAGCATGTCCAACTGGATTTACGGAGAATAAGGCGACTACCTTAATAGTCAGAAGGGGTTGATTTAGATACATAGCTAACATAAAAGTGGAACCTTTTGTTTGTACAAAAAGGTTCCACTTTTTCGTAGTGTTTAGCTGTATTTACACAGCGTACTGAGTACGTATCATGTCATGAAGGCGGCTTGATAGAACTTGTTGTTCATAATGAGTCAATCGTCTTTCCGCAAGGGCTGGCGTGACATTAAATGTATTAGAAAGCATATTAATAGCTTCCGACTTTGTAGCAGGAAGTAGCATGTCTCGTAACATAAAGGTAGGGATGCAAAAGTGCATAGCAAAATTTTGTGCTTTCGCTTCTTGATACTCTAGAAACATCTTTGGCATTTGTAGTTGGTTACCTGCGTGATAGAGTAAATGAGCAATTTCATGACCAAAGTCTTCGAACTGTTCTTGTGGTGTTTTTCGCTCATCAAGGATAATACTAGCTAGTCCATTTCGCTCAATGGCACAACTACCGATCGGAGCAAAGTAAACCCAAACATTTAATTTTTGTGCCACGTCCATTATATCTACTTGTTCTGGAATAGAGATAGCTAACGAGTGGTATAAGTTTTTTGTATAGTCTTCAAGTTGAGTAGTATAGTAATGTTGTAATTTCTCCATGTCATTTCACTCCATTATCACATTTTAGAACATTTGTTCCTATTTTACACTAAAAAGAAAAGCCCGTGAAGAGGGCTTTTGGAATATATTTCATCTGTAGGTTAGATAAGGTATGAAGAAATTGACTAATACACAGCTGTATTTTCTATTTCAAATGAAGGATGTATTTTATTGGTACAGTGTATTTATAGCGATAGAGAAAATAGAAGCACATTTTATATTGTGCTTCTATTTTTGTTTATCTTCTGGTTTTCGGTTTTTTTCTTTCATTTTAATAAATTCCCAAAACTGTCTCAGTTCTTCTTGCCGTTCTGGAGCAGAATCTTTAATATCTTTAAACCATAATCCTAGCTCTGGATCATTTAGGACTTTATCTATTTCATCACTATGTTGATGAGTATACGTGTCAATAATTCCTAGCAGATAATCGGTAGATACTTCATAGAAATCAGCAATGTTTTTAATAAAGTCTGGATCAGGTTTTCGTTCGCTAGATTCATAACGGGATAATTGTACGTTCGAGATACCTAATGCGTGTGCAACTTTCGTTTGGGAATGTCCTTTGATCTCGCGTATGTGACGCATTCGCTTCGCTAATATGCTCATGATTTGCTCCCTCTCTCTTTATACTACATATATTTTACCATAACGGTAAGTTTTTAAACATTAGTTTTCCTAAATGGATAAAAAAAGTTGACTTTGCCAAAATGGCAATATAGAATGAACTCATAAGTTTCCAAAATGGCAAAAAGGAGATGCTCTATGCGACAAGTAAGTAAAAAAGTGGATCTAAACAAAATTAAAAGAATAAGAAAAAAAATGAAGTTATCATTGGAGGAGATGTCCGAGAGGTTGGGGTACAAGACGTTAAATGGATACTATTATTTAGAATGTGGCCGGACAAAGTTTTCTGCTGAGGCGTTGGCGATAGTTGCTGATATTTTTAATGTATCAGTAATGGAGCTTTTTTATGAAGAAGGTATTGTCAAAACGGTAAAAGACGAAAAAGAGATTCATAGTAGGGATACAAATACTAAGGGAAGTGTGTAATGAATATTTCCAAACGAAAGAGGTTACTACATAGTTTAGGAAGGTCTACATATGTGGCTAGACAAAAATTAGCTTATTTAGATAGAGTGTTGGAATTTTCTAATCAAGATGAGGCGATAAGGGAAAAATATCAAAGGCAACGGATGATTCAGCAAATGCATCTTAGAAGTCTTTATCAGGTGAGTGAGTTGATCAGGATACAAGAGCCCATCGCTGCAACGATGAGCAAATAATACATTGAAACAAATATATTTTAACAGGTTACTAGTTTTCAAGCAATGGAGAAAAAAGAATGAATAAACTTTTGTTAAATGAAAAACCGTTAATTGTTTTACCGTCCTTAGCGTGTAAGTATGGACTAAATGAAGCTATTCTATTACAGCAACTACACTATTGGCTCCAAGAAAGTAAGAATATCCGTGATGGATACACGTGGGTGTACAATACGTATACCGATTGGGGGAAACAGTTTCCATTCTGGAGTGAACGTACAATTAGAAGAAGTATATTGAAGTTAGAAGAAAGAAGAGTTGTTGTGTCAAACAATTTTAATAGAAAAAAGAGTGATAGGACAAAATGGTATCGAATCGATTATAAAGAACTACATTCATTATTGAATCAACATGGACAAGATGGACAACCCATAAAGAATGATTGTCTTATACCTATGGTCAATTTGACTACATCTATACCAGAGAATACTGCAGATAGTGCATTAGAAATAAATAAGGATAGAAAAGATATTGTAGGAATGCCGTTTCCTCCAATTGAGGATGTAAGTAGCGTTGCTAAGAGGTTTATTGAATTAAGGAGAAATGGATGTCACTTAACTGATTCTGATTATAAGGGTATTAATAAGGTATTAGAAACGAGTATGGCTGTAAATAGTGCGGTTAAGTGGTTAGAGGAATGTTTCGATAAATATCACTCGAGAAGTCCGAAAGAGGGTATTCGTTCGTTTAACTACTGTGTACCGTACATACTAGATCGATATAGAGAGAGCATGAGGAATCGAAAAAATAGAGTTATAGAAAGAAATAAGAGTTATATTGCGGAGGATTTTAATTTAGATGACTAAAAGAGAAGTATTTCATTTATTATCCAAAATAGCATCAGCTTATCCAATTAAAAACACGGAAATTACGCAAGAGAAAATAGATATCTATTATGAGGTATTTACCAATTGCGACTTTCAACATGTAATAGATAAATTAAAAAGATATATTAGTGCCGGGAACAAGTATCCACCAATGTTAGGAGATTTAATACCAGAAACATATAAAGAAGTATCTTCAGAAATCTATTCTTTAGAAATTCATAAGTGGTCAAATAATGCTGCTAGTATAGATGATATTGAACGTATTATAGAGGACACAAAACGAAAGTTGAAGAGGTGAAAAGGTGATGGAAGATCCAATTTACTTTGCCGAAGAATCGGTACTAGGATGTATTTTATGTGATGGAGATTTAATGAAAGATACATTACTAATGCCACAACATTTCTATCTTACGGAACATCAAATGATTTTCGCTAAAATGCGTGATATAGAGGGGAATAATAAAAAAATTGATCTTGTGTCACTAATGATAGAGTTAGGGGATAATTTAGCGAATATAGGTGGGTCTGAATATTTAAATAAATTAACTTTTCAAGTTCCTTCTACAGCAAATTTTCAGTTTTACGTCGAGACAGTATTGGATGGATGGAAACACCGGGAAGCAATTAAGCTAACGTCTAAACTCCAACGTCATTTACAACAACAGCATGATTTAAGTATGATTCATCAAATGACATCTGAATTGCTAGACTTGAGTGAAATAGGCATAGCAGCAGATTTCCATTTGAACGAGAAATTAGTAGATCTTTATGAAGAGATGCAGAGGGAAAAAGGAGAGTTAACTGGGATTAATACTGGCTATAAAGAATTAAATAATATGACAGACGGATTTCAGGAACAAGACTTTATTGTAATTGGAGCCAGACCTTCTGTCGGTAAGACTGCGTTTGCATTAAATATTGCTTCAGCGGCAGCCCAAAGTAATCTAGCAGTAGGAATATTTTCATTAGAAATGGCCAGTGAACAATTGCTCAAACGTATCTCGTCCAGTATTGGAAATATTAATGGGATGAAGATGAAGAATCCACGGCGTTATTTTAGTGTGGAAGATTGGCAGATCTTTAGCGAGGTGATAGCCCGTATTAACGAATGGAAGTTAGAAATATGGGATAAACCAAGTGTCACAATATCTGAAATGTATGCTCAAGTTAGAAGATTTAAAAGAAAACACCAAGATAAACAATGCTTAATCATTATTGATTACTTACAGCTAATTACAGGAGATAAAAAGCATAGTGGGAATAGAATACAGGAAATATCAGAGATAAGTCGGAAGTTGAAAATGATGGCTCGTGAGCTAAACGTCTGTGTTGTAGCATTATCTCAATTATCACGTAATATTGAATCGCGTCAAGATAAAAGGCCCAAGCTATCAGATCTCCGTGAGTCAGGTCAAATTGAACAAGATGCAGATGTAATAGCTTTTCTATATCGTGACAATTATTCTAATATGAATGGGAATGATACGAACATTGTTGAGGTTATCTTAGCAAAACAGCGTAATGGTCCAGTTGGAACAGTAAAGCTTTTATTTATAAAAGAAATAAATAAGTTTGTTAACTTAGAAGAAGGTTTAAGAGGGAAGAGAGGAGCTTGAGGAATAGAAATGAATGAACAGAGCAATAGCGTATTGGATGAATTAATAAGGTGCATTGAAAAGCAACAGCCACTAACAATGGAACAAATGTTAATAAAAGTATTAGATAAGCAGAATAAAGAAATAAGAAAGAGTCTAGAAAATGAAAAATATAGAACGCAAATGATTTGTAAGAAACTGGCTGAAATGATTCAAGATATAGCAGAAAAGAATTGTGCATTGAATGATCAGTTACATCGAAAAGAAAGTATCATACAGCAACAAAAAAAGGCGATTGAACAATTAGGGAAAGAATACGTAGACCGTGTGAGATAGTGAGAAACATAATGAGAGGAGAAAGTAGATGAATAATTCATTTTTCCTTCAGGAGCTAGAAGTGGACCTGAAGGCAACAAAAAAGAACGTCGAGAAAATACTTGAAAAATATCGTATGTATTTAGGGACAATACCAAATGATATTCAACCGAAGATGACGCCGTCTTATTCAATTCTTCCACCAGTAAAGACAAACGAATTTTATAGTTCTACAGAAAGTATTGCAATTGAAAGAATAGAATATGAACAGGAAAGAGATACGTTTATGCAGGTGATCTATGAGGCTGTTAACAACTTAAAGCAAGATGAACGTTTCATTATTATTAAACGGTATATGGAAGCAGATATGGGGTACGATCCAGATATTTATGCAGAATTAGGCGTGGGAAAGACGAAGTATTATGCGATGAAAAGACAGGCGATGAGTAGGCTTGCATTTATGCTGAAAATTGAAATGTATAAGAAGGAGAATAGTAAAAGGGCGATATAAATAGAATAGGTCGATTTGTTGAGGGAGATAGAAACCAATGTCGAGAGAAGGCATTGGTTTTTATAATGGAAAGAAACGTGTGAATAATGCGTGAACAATTGCCGAATTATTTGCGAACGATATATGGACGAAATGACCTTTTACATGTGTTATATTTGTATTGTAAGAAATAGATGAAAAACATCTGTCACAGCGCTACATACATCACTTTTGAATAGTACAGAAGTAGATGGAAGAAAAGCGTGATACAAATGTTTTTTATTTAAACCGTTATCTTCTTAGATAGCGGTTTTTTGCATTGTATTTATGAAAAGTGAAAGGAGGTGAGTAGGTATGAATGAGCAGGCTAAAGAACGTTTGCGAAAGATGAATACATTATTAGTCGAAAAACTTGAGGGTACTTTTAAAGCGAAGGTGTATCAAAACCGGGTGAGTAAACATGAGGAAGGGAATTATCCATATTTCATTGTTGAGGCAGCTGGATTTGAGAGGAAAGAAAATAGTTCTTTATTATATCAGCCTATTTTGATTCGCTATTATTCAGAAAGTAGGAATGACTTAGATGAAATGTTACTAGATATTATTTCACTATTAGAAGGTAGTAAGTATTCCTTCGTCCATTCAACTAAGAAGTCTATTCCAAAAGACGGAGTAGATGGATATGTAGATGAATTGCTAGTAACAATGACGAGGTCCGTTAAGCATTGCTTTTAAAGTGATGGTGTTGTTGTCACATCGCTAATATGTACAAACCAAAAATAACAAATAAAAGAAATGAAACCTTAGGAGGAAGAAATAATGACAAAAGTTATTGAACAATTTGATGCTGTAACAATCGAGAATGCGAGTATTCAATTTTTAGAGGGAGGAAAGCCACAACCAGGAACTTCTTTTGGGTGTGTTGGGAAACTAGAAGGTGAAACAGAACTGAAAGAAATTATCAAAAAATGTGCTGGAATTGAAGTGAAGAAGATTTCAAGACCACAGAAAATGATTATGACAATTACAGGACATGTTCCGGTTGCAGTTGTTCGTAATATCTTCGGGTTGAAGGCGGATGGTCTTAAGCCAGGTGTATATGCATACGGTTCGAAGTCAAAGGGAACACCGTTTATTTTTACAGCGGACATTGTTGATGAGTTTGAAGATTTAAAGAAAATGATTGCTTTCTCAAACTGTACTTCTACAAGTGGATTGAAGTTAACAATTGAGAACGGTGGAGACGAAGTAGCTGAAATTGAATTGGAATTTACAGCAATGAGTGATAATAGTGGAGAATTTTATTATGAAGCTATTACTGCAGAAGTGGCTGATCCAGAAGTAGTGGCGAAATGGCATACACAATTTACACCAGAGTTAGTAAAAGGATCAGTTGTAGCACCTTAATAATGCAGGAGGAGTGATACTATGAAAATTCAAACAGTGGAATTGAAAGATGTAGAGATTGTAGAAATTGATGGGGAATTTAAGGTTGTGACACGCAATGAAACAACGGTCCCTTGCTATATTACGAATTATGCAACGAAGATGGGGAAAGATTTAGGGTTAATTGAAACGTCTTTACTACAAGGTGTGTTTAAATTGAAGGGGCTTATGGGTTCCGGTTCAGAAGCGAACCAAGACGTGGATGTTAATGCACTTAGCGAAATGGATGAGTTAGAGATGCAAAAGGTCGTCTATTTAGGATGTTTAGGAGCAAATAAGGATTTTGGCGATGACTTTGATACATTCTTAAAACGTTATCATTATTCGTTAGAGGAGACGGTACAATTATATGCCGAATTAATTACTCATTTAACGTCAGCTAACAAAAATAACTTTGCATCCAATTTAAAGAAAAGTACAAAATCACGCTCAAAAAAGAAGTAACACCACCGAAGATAACTGTTGAAAACGTAGAGGACAAGTATGTTCTCTACGTTTTAGTTTATGGAATCGATGCTGAAACTTTTTGGCATATGCCTGCCGGATCGGTGGAAAGAATTGCAGAAGGAAAAGTAGCTTTCGATAGTTGGAAAGCAAATCCAAGGTAGGTGAGATAGTGAAAGATCAAGAGATAAAAGTAACCTTCAAAGCTTTTAACAAAGAATTCAATAAATCTTTAAATGAAATGCAGAAGGAAAGTAGTAAGTTGAAATTAGAGTTCAACTTGTTACAAGAACAATTGAAGTTAAGTGGAACAGAAACGGAAAAACTACAAGCTAAGCTGAACTTTTTTCAACAGTCACAAGGAATTGCTGCTAGACGTGTTGCAGAGACGGGACAACAGCTCTCGAATGCCAAGAACCTATACGGGGAGAATTCAGGAGCAGTAGAGAAACTGACCCGGCAATTGATAACAGCTCAAACAGCTGAACAAAAACTTTCGAACGACGTACAACAAACAAGTAATTCATTGAAACAACAAGGAGTCGTAGCTAGTAAATCAGCAGAACAAATTCAGCAATCTAGTGATAGGTTAAATAGTACAGGAGAAGGATTAAGTGCAACAGTCACAACAGCAGTGGTCGGCCTAGGGGCTAGTTCTGTGAAAGCGGCAATTGACTTAGATAATTCTCAGCGGAAAATACAAAGCGCTTTAGGGCTTACGAAGCAGGAAGCAGAGAGCTTAGGTGATATAGCACAAGGTGTATGGGAAAAAGGATTTGGAGGATCGTTACAAGAGGTAGATAATGCCCTTATTAATGTATTTCAAAATATGCGGGACATTCCACATAGTGACCTTCAAATGGCAACAGAAAATGTATTGACGTTATCGCAAGTGTACGGTGTTAATTTAAACCAATCTACTCGAGCAGCCGGACAATTAATGAATCATTTTGGCTTAACAACGAAAGAGGCATTTGATTTGTTAGCTGCTGGAGCACAAAATGGCTTAGCTTATTCTGGTGATATGTTTGATACGCTGAGTAAATATACTCCGTTATTTAAAGAAGCGGGTTTCACTGCTGATGAAATGTTTATGATATTAGCAAATGGAGCTAAAGATGGTTCGCATAGCATCGATAATATTAATCAACTAGTTCAAGAATTCGGTGGTCTAATCCAAAATGATAAGAAAGAAGTTTCGGATGCATTTGGGCAATTATCGAAAGAAACGCAAGGTGTATGGGATAGTTTTAAAAATGGAAAAGCAACTACTTCTGATGTTTTTAAAGCTGTTCTTGGGGATTTAGGTGAAATGGATGACTCCATGAAAGTGAACAAAATTGGTGCGGCCCTTTTCGGGAAAAAGTTTCAAGAAATGGGTGCGGGAGTTGTATTAGGGCTAGATGATATCCAAGACGGCCTTGGAAATGTGGATGGCCGAATGGAAGACATGAAGACGACGCAAGAAGAAGCGTTTGGTCAACGATTTCAAGGGGCTATAAGAGACTTAGGTGCTGCTTTAGAACCATTAGGTTTAACGTTATTATCCATAGCAGAAACTATCTTGCCGTCTATTGCGAGTGCAGTGCAATCTTTATCAGAAGGATTCAACAATTTGTCTCCAGCTGCACAAAAAATCATTGTCATCGTTGGTGGATTATTAGCTGTAATAGGCCCGTTACTTATAGTGATTTCTTGGATGATGCCACTAATAGGAGCAATAGCGACAGCGTTTAAGGTAACATCAGCAGTGATGTTAGGGATGACAGGTATTGTTATATTAGTTATTGCTGCAGTTGTTGCACTTGTTGTAGCTATTGTTCATCATTGGGATTCTATTAAAGAATGGACCATTAATATATGGAATTCAGTAGGAGAATTTTTAACTGGTCTGTGGGAAGGTATTAGCAATCTAGCTATATTAATCTGGACAGGTATTCAAAGCTTTTTCGTTACTCTTTGGAGTGGCGTGACAGAATTTTTAGTCGGTGTTTGGACAGGAATAGCTGAAGCGGCAAGTATTGTATGGACAGGCATTAGTGAAATGACCATGCTGATTTGGACAGGTATTCAAACTTTCTTTATTACGTTATGGAATAATATCTTAATGTTTATTACTCCGATTATCCAAACTATTTCGAATGTCATTATAGGTGTATGGAATATCATATGGCAAGTAACAACGGCTATATGGGGCTTTGTTACTCAATATTTAATTGCTATTTGGACAGCTATTTTATACTTTGCAATGCATCTATTCCAAGCGATTGTTGACTTTATAAGTGGTGTGTGGACAATGATCTATACTGCTGCAATGATAGCATGGAACTTAATAGTAGAGTTTTTAACGTTAATATGGAATACGATTTTATTTACTGTTACGTTTGTTTTCCAAGCAATCGCTACTTTTATAAGTAATATATGGCTAGGAATACAGACAGTTGCACTAGCAACGTGGAACTTTATCTTAACGATGCTAACAACGATATGGAATTCAATTTTAGCCTTTGCAATGCCTATTTTCCAAGGAATCTCCAATTTTATTAGTGGTATATGGGGTGGCATTAGAGATGTATCTATAAATATTTGGAATTGGATAAGGTCAACGATTACAGGTATTTGGACAGGAATAAATACAGTAGCTTCTAATGTATGGAATGGGCTTATCACTGCGATTATGACACCCGTTAATAACATACGATCTGCCGTTGTTAATGCATTTGAAAGTGTGCAAAGTGGTGTGTTAGGCGTATGGAATGGTATTACAAGTGGAATTAAACTGGCTATAAATGGAATTATCAGAATGATTAATACGTTTATTAATAAGTTCAATGGAGGAGCTGAATTATTAAACCGAATTCCAGGTGTAGATGCTCCGTTAATTCCTAATATTCCACTCCTTGCTAAAGGAGGAAATGTTCTAGGGGATGGTTCATTTATTGCTGGGGAAGCAGGACCAGAGTTGTTCCGTAAGAAAGGGAACAAAGTGTCGGTAACGCCGTTATCTACAAAGGAAAAGTCGCTTGGTATTACAGGACATTTACATTCAATGGTTACTGGTGTAGAAAGTACGATAGCACGATCAATGCAATATTTAGCGAGTTTCATCGTTCCTAATTATAAGGAAGCAGGAGAACGATCACTTTATCAAAAAGAAATTCCCGCTTCCTATGCTATTAATCCTGTCATTAACGTGATAGTGAACAATAGTCTAGATGGACAAGAATTAGCACAAAATCAATTTCCCTACATCAATAAATTTTTAGGTGAGGATACAGATGTGAATATGATCTTTGGAGGGATGAAATAGTGGAAAAGAGTATATTTAATTTTAAAATTCAATATAAAGATGGTTCTATGCTAGACCTTGCGAGTAAAAAATTATTCGTTAGTTCTTTCCATATTTCTTCTCCTACTCCAGAACATAGGACAGATCGACTTGAATCACAAGATGGGGTTATTTACTTTGGTTCAAATATAAAAGAAAGAAAACTCTCAGCAAAGATCTTTGTAGAGGCGGATAATTATTTGGACTTTGACTTATTAAGGGACGAAATATTTACGATTTTTAATCCTTTAGAACCATTTTATATCATAAGAGACTTGCAACCAGATAAAAGAATGTTCGTATCTGTTAGTTCTGATTTTGATGTAGATTATTTAGATTGGGATACGGGAGAATTTGAAATAGATTTCGTCATGTACTCTGGTTATGTAGAATCTAATGAACAAAAGAAGGTTATAAATCAAACCAACAAGTTCAAGATAACGAATGATGGTCATATTCCAATCAATCCAAGTAATAGAGCGCTAGTTATCACATATGTTGGCGCGGGTGATAACTTAACAATTATGAATAAGACTACAGGTGAGAAATTCATGTTGAATGGTGTGCTGAAGACAACAGATACAGTCCGAATTGATGGATTAAGTGTTAAAAAGAATAATTTGAGTGTGTTTAGAAACACCAACAAACAATTTATATCATTAGCAAAAGGTGAGAACGATATTGAAGTAGTGGGAGCGACAGGCGCTTATACGGTTACTTTTGAATATCGTTCTTACTATTTATAGAGGTGATCAGATGCTTGTACTAACAGATGTAAGAGGCACTCAAGAAGCATTTACTGGATTTAAACAACTTAAGAGAAGCCGTAAAGCCAATGGAGATAAATCTATTGGCTTTACGGCACATAAAACGGATTTGAATAAGCATTCTTTTGAGTTATTGAAAATGGAGTCTATTGTTGAATTTGATGGTGAGGAATATGTAATTAAGCAGGCGAAGAAGAAGGGAATGGGCACTGGTTTTTATATGGAGATCAAAGCTATTCATCGTTTTTTTGTAGATATGAGAGATTGTTTTAACTACAAAGAAATAGAGGGTTCTAGAACATTCAACGACGTTCTTACTTTCATCTTTGAAGGCACAGGATATCATTTTAAAATAATTGATTCCTTCTTTACAGCAAGTGTTAAGTTAGGGAAAGATAATTGTTTATCTTTGTTTAAAAAAGCGCTAGAGGCTTATAACGCAGAGTTTTATGTGATTGGAAAAACTGTCTATATCAAACATGAAATTGGCAATAAAACAGACTTCTTATTCAAGTACAACCACAACGTGAAAGCATTAGAAGTAGATATGAATACAAATAAACTATCTACAATTATCCGTGGTTACGGTGGTAAGCAAAAGGAAGATGGAACTTATCCGATTGAAGTAGAGTATAAGAGTCCGAACTTCGTAATATATGGAGAGCGGCATGCTCCTCCTGTTTATGGTGAAGACTATTCTACAAAAGAAGAGATGTTAGAACGCTTAAAAAATGATTTAGTCGATGAAATAGAAATGTCTATAAAAGTAGACTTTGCGGACTTAAGAGCAGCGGGATATAGTTTCAATATGCCATCAGAAGGTGATTATGGATTTATTGATTATGAACCAATGAAGATGGATCTTGAAGCGAGGATTGTCGAAATTGAGGAAGACTTTGATTCTAAATTAGTTCCAATCAAAACTGCTGTTGTTATTTCAAATAAGCAAACAACATTAACTGATACGATTACTCGATTTGAGCATACATCCAAGACTATCGAGAGTATTGTTAAAGGGAAACAACAGTTGCCCTATAATGCTTTGGATGAAGCAGTAAAAGCTGCAACACGATCTATTAAATCAGCAGAAACGGAGCTGGAATTTGAGAATGGTATTGTCGCGGTAAATCCAAAAGATACTAATAAGTTAGTGGCATTTAATAGTAATGGTATCGGTATCTCAAGGGATGGAGGACATACGTTTAGTGAAGCAATAACCCCAGAAGGTATTGTAGCAAGTGCCGGGGTAGTCGGACAGTTTGATGCATCTAATATTAGAGTTGGTCCTACTAGTGTATTTGAAGATGGTTATGATCCTAGCGAGATTGCACAACGTGTAGACGAAGTCGTTAATAATTTCTCGAAAGATGGCGTTATTACAACTGTAGAGAAGAAGTTCCTTACGGCTGAATGGGTTCGTATTCAAAAAGAATTTGAACAACTAATACAGTTATCGTTGGGCTATTGGGAACAAACTATAAAAATAATTGAGAGGGATAACATTAACCTTCGATATGATGAACTACGTAAGTTTTTAACAGTAGATAAAGATACGAACAATAACAAGCCAATCTTAGATGCAACAAACATGATAAAAGATAGCATTATAGACCCTAGTATTTATAAAGTTCGATACATGAATTATTATGATGCAGCAGCGAAGTTGGATAATAAAATTGTGTCTAGGGCCAAAGAGCTTGCAGATCAAGCCCAATCAAATATAGATGAATTAGACATAAAGGTTAATAATATAAAAATCGATGCAAGAAACATAATAGATAACTCTGGTAACTTCGCACAATTAGGTACATGGATAAAAAATGGTGGTAGTCACATTGCTTTAGTAGAAAAAGATGGTGCAAGAGTTGTTGAGGCTGTAGGTTCAATTGTGCAGAATCAGAATTATGCGATAAGGGCAGACACAGAGTATGTTTTGACAACTGAAATAATGTTTAGTAAGGATACACCAATTCAATTCGCTAACCCTATTCACTGGTGGATGCACAATACTACAGATAATACCGTAGGAGCGATGTTACAATACAAACATTTAACTAGCACTACTTTAGCCAAATCGAATGAATGGACTAAGATATCGATTCTTATTAAAACGAAACCGACAATCGTACCAGGTTCATATTTTCGATTTTTTGTATACTCGCCGCAACATTTAACGACAGATAATAAGTATTGGCTTAGATCAGTTAAGTTAGAAGAGGGCAATATGTCAACTGGATGGACACCATCGCAAAAGGATGCAGAAGAGGATTTAAAGCTAATAGATACGCTTGTTGTAGGGTTGAAGAACGACTTATCTACTACTACTCAAAAAATTGACAATATGATGAGCGATAGTATCATGACACCTAATGAAAAACAAGCTCTTATTCACGATTGGAATGGTTATAAACTAGAAAAGACAATTGTCGAGCAGCAAGCAACAACCTACGGAATAACGACTGAACAAATTAATTATACAGATGCTTTTAATGCACTTAATATCGTATTAACTCCGTTATTCGCTAATATGAATGCGGATAGTAATGTAAATGGCATAGATATTCAAAATAAATTAAGTGCGTATATTGAGAAAAAAGCAGAGGTTCTAAAAGCTATTACGGACAAAGCAAAAGCAAATGTTGATGCAATAGAAGTTGGTGGTCGGAATTTATTAAGAGATTCCGATGTTTATATAACGGGAACTAATAACGTAAAACTACTTGATATAACAGAGGCAACATTACTTCGAGGAAAGGAACTGACGTTTAGTGTAGATGTTGAGATAGTTAAAGGGAAAAAGGACTCTAGTACAAATAATCGCATTGGTGTTGAGCTGGAATTTACATTTGCAGATGGAACTAGGCAATGGTTAGGACATTGGGAAATTGTAGAAGATGGTACTAATCGTAAAGGTCGATTCTCGAGAACGTTAAGAGTCACAAATAAAGAAATAAAGTCTGTAAGGGGCGGGATATATGTACAATGTACTGCTGAATTAAGTAGAATAGGTCGTCCTAAGATCGAAAAAGGAAATCGTGCTACAGACTGGTCACCTGCTCCAGAAGATATAGATCAACAAATCAACGATGTGAATGAAAAAGCTAAAAATGTACAAGATACGGTTGCAGAGTTTACTAATGATAATAAGTTAGTAGCGAGTGAGAAAAAACAATTAAAAAAAGAGTGGGATATTATAGTTGCTGAATTGCCAACAACTTTGTTACAAGCAGATACATTTAAAATAACGATAGAAAAAGTAGCATATGAGGCTAGTTATACGGTACTAAAATCATATGTTGAACCATTGCTTTCTAACTTGTCCAACACGTCTAACTTAGAGGGTACTAAGTTAAGAGGATACTTCACTGATTATTATAATAAAAAGACTATATTATTAAAGAAAATCAGTGATGCGGCTAAAGTGTATACGGATAACGAGTTAGATCCAATACGCAAAACGCTTCAAAATATAACATCAGATGGAAAAATAGATGTGACAGAGCGACAATACGTCAAAGATAAAATTATGATGATAATTGGTCAAATCCCTGCTGACACAGCTAACCTACCAACAGTATCTGTTATCGATACGAGTAAGCGTGGAGAGGTTTATTCATGTCGAAAAGAAGCATTGAATGCTGGTATTCCCTCTACTGCAACCCAATATAAAGCAGTAGAGACAGAGTACACCAATTTGAAGACATATCTTGAACCTTTGTCTCCGAAACCTTGGGATACAGGTATAACAAACACAGATAAAGTAATTGATGTTGTAGCGACAACTTGGAGAGATAAATGGCTTAAATATTATTTATCAGTCGATGCATTACGTGAACTAACAGCAGCTAAGTTAAAAAATAATGCCGACGATGCACAAACATCAGCTATCAATGCAGCTAAATTAGATGCAAAAACGAAAGCTGACGAAGCACAGGCCGCGGCTATTAGAGAAGCTACTGCAAAAGCACTAGCAGCAGAAACAGCAGCTAAAGCACATGCAGATGGTAAAGTCACTGCCGAAGAAGCAGCTCGAATAAAACAAGCAAACGATAATTTAGCAGCAGCAAAGAAAGAAGCGGCTGACAAAGCAGCCGCGGCGGAACTAGCAGCAAAAAACGCAGCAGCTTTGGATGCAACTACAAAAGCTAATGCAGCAAAGGACGCAGCTATTAATACGGCTAATAACAATACAAAAAAAATAAGAGAGGATATGCGACTTACATCACCCTTACCTTCGCAAATCGAAATGAACAGCTCTGGTATTACTGCATATGCACAAGGAAATCCTAATAAGTTCGCACGAATAGATCATAGAGGATTTTATGCCAAGGGTGGAGCATTCGCTGTAGAAAGACCTGACGGGGCTATGTGGATAGAAAATGGTGTACCAAGATTTGATTTTACAGTCGATGCGTGCGAACCACCATTTTCTGGGAACGGTCGCGATCAAGTTAAAATTGAAAGTTGGTGGTACACCACAACATACTCAACCTTTCAACCCATAAATTTTTACTCTTTTAGAAGGACAGGGAGATACTTGAAAATACAACTTGTGGGAGGCTCTGATGGCGGTGGCGGACAAGCAATAGAAATTGTAGACAGGTCTGGAAAAGTAGTTTTGGCACAGATAACGCATGGGCATTGGATTGGAAATGGTGGCGAAGGTTTTGAAATCACTGTAGACCTAGGAATACCTACAATGCAGCTCGATTCTATGTATATAAAATTCCGTTCACTTAAAGAAGGTGTTAAAACGTACCTTAGAAAAGGACGAATTTGGTTAGAGGGGTGATTTTAAAATGTTAAATACAGAACAAGTACAAGTGTATATTGACATCGATAGCAATTTGGGAATGGTAAAAAGTCTAATGGGGAAAAATATTATTCCCGATAAACAATACGATATTTTTTTTGTTGTGGATTCATACATCGGACATGATTTAGAAAATTATCGCATCATACAGCTGAACGGAAAATATGAACTAGAAGTAATAGATCAGCAGCGTGAGCAACAGAAAAAAATCGAACTTAATTTTGAAAAAAGTCCCAAACAGTTACAGGAAGAGTATGAAAAAAAACTAGAAGAATTAAAAGCGTTAGAAGAACTTTTGAAATAACAATTAATTTATCAAGCGTGCAATAGCAGGCTTTTTTATTTTATTAAAATCAAACATACAAAAAGGGGAAATTAAAATGACAAATCAAACAGAAAACAATATTAACGTTACACAAGACGGAAATCAATTACAAAATCAAGCTTTAACTCAGGTGACAGCACTTGTAGAACAGCTGTTAAAAAGTTTAACTCAAGTTGCTGCTGGACAAGATGGAGGACAAATTTTAACGAAAGCTATGCCAATCTTAGAGAAATTAATGACACAACTAGCACAAAAGCCAGCTCAACCAAACGAAGATGCAATGCCAGGTAACGATAATAAGTTTATGGAGATTGATGATATCGTTGATAACCTTGTAAATGCAGGAATGATCACGGCTGGTACTTTTACAGTTAATGTTGAATTATTCCGAGGAAGTCCTATCACAGTATCAGTTGTTAAGCCAGGGGAAAAAGATATTACTGTTAAGAAAGACTTGGATGCAGGTGAGTCTATCACAGAAGAAGTTGAGACTGGAGAAAGTGGGGGAAATGAAGTAGAACAACCAAAAGAGGCGCAATAAGCGTCTCTTTTTTTACATGTGAAAAGGGTGAGGAACAGTGGAACTACAGTATTACGAACGTTTAGCTTCTTTAGAAAGTGATATGAAAGCTATTCAAAAACAGAATGATAGAATTGAAACAAAACTAGACGTATACGCGGCGAACTTTGCTACAAAGAAAGAAGTAGAAACGCTAGCTAAACGAGTAGAAGAAATTATTAGGGATAACAAGGCTCAAAAAAGCGCAAAAGAAGCCCGTTTTGTAAGTTGGTGTGCACTAGGAGTGACTATTATTTTAGGTTACTTAAATTATATGAAATAAGGGGAAGGATAATATGGAAGAAAAACTAAAAAATAGAGGTTTGTGGGTTGCATTATTCTCTTTACTTGGCATGATCTTAATGGATACTGTTCCTCATTTCGATATAGGAAGATATGAGCAATATGTCGATCTATTCTTAGTTATTTTAGTCGCAGCAGGAGTCATTTCAAATCCTTCAGCAGGCAAATGGTTTATGGATAATGAAGAGGGCGGTGGCAAGTAATGACGTATGCACTAGTTACTAGTCACGCAGGACATACAGTTGGTGGTGGCGCGCGAGGAAGCGGGTATGAGGAAAGCGTGGTTGCTCGTCAGTTTAACGACTTATTAATCAAGGCATTCAAAAGTGTTGGGCAATCTGTGATAGACACTACAGATAATATTGGGAAAACACAAAGTCAAAACTTAGCCAATTTAGTTCGTAGTTGTAATGCCCATCCTAAGAATGGACGGTTGGATATTTCGCTACATTTAAATGCTGGTGGTGGAACGGGTGTAGAAGTTTTCTACTATGATCAAAAGGAACTAGCAAATAATATAGCAAAAGCAATTTCTGATGTTACAGGGTTACGTAATCGTGGAGGGAAAGTTAACAAAGGTTTGTATGTACTAGCTAGAACAAATGCCCCAGCAATTCTCATCGAACTTGGTTTTATTGATAATGCGAGTGATATGAGTATTTTAATGAATAAGATGCAAGAGGTAGTGAATGCGATTGTGCGAGTGGTTACTAGTAAAGAAGTGCAAGTGAAGAGTAAAACAAAAGTGATTGAAACTGGGGGATTAAATCCGCAAGCAATTAAAGATGTATCTGAGTATTTCTTATCTCATGGCTGGTGGGCCAATATTAGATTCCGCGATGGTATGGCGACCGCAGAAACCGGGGGATTAAGAGACGAAGCTTTAGAAGATTTTAAGAAATGGATGGATAATAGAGGCTGGTGGTACCAGGAGAAAGAGGTATAGGTTTAGAAGCAGTTCTCTAACCATGACGTCTTTATAAATTGTTACTTGCAAAATGTATCATTGTAAAGATGAAAAGAGGGGGATGAAGATCCCCCTTGTAATTATTACTTACTAGTTCAACAAGTAATACGAAATATCCCTGCTTCCGGGAGGAAATCTTTTCTACATAAAATTTGATCTGAAATTATTTGGCGGTATGCAGTGATAGTCCCATCGTGTGAAATTATATGGATTTTTTCACATTGAAATTGCTTGCAATAAGTAAGGAACGTTTGAGCTAGTTCTCTAAATTCGTTTTCAAGTAGCAGGTTGATACCTTGAGACCATAAGTTGAGAGGAAGACCTGTATGAAATTTAACAGATGGGAAATCATGCTTAATGACCTCTAAATCAAGTGTTTTATCGCATGGTAATGTATTTTTATTTAGTAGACAGAGAGTATGTTATCCTTCTCCATGACGGATAAATAATAACTCCACTTCATCCCTCCTTATAAATCGTTAATGAAAATATCCCCATTCTTAATGAACGAAGAGTGTTTTTAAACAATTATAATGGTATAGGTGATAATTTACTTTAAGTAGATTATCTAGAAAAATAACCTTTGTGTAACTTATAATAAGAACAGTATTTGTATTTGAAACAACAAGTAAGTAAAGAATGAGAGTAAAAGAAAAGAGGTACTTACATATATGAATAAACGAACAGCGTTAGTACTGGGGGCAAGTGGATTAGTTGGACAAGAACTAACACAGTTATTACTTAACTCCAAACAATATGGTTCAGTTACTATTTTAGTAAGGAAGCCTTTGCAACTTGAACACGAAAAGTTACAGCAACAACAAGTGGATTTCTCTAATTTAGAAGCGCATAAAGAACTTTTTGCTGTAGATGATGTATTTAGTTGTCTAGGAACAACGATTAAGAAGGCGAAAACGAAGGAGAACTTTAAAAAAGTAGATTATGAGTATACAGTACAAGTTGCGCATCTAGCTGAGCAACAAGGGGTACAAAATTTCTTAGTTATCTCCTCTATGGGAGCAAATGCGAAATCAATCTTTTTCTATTCCCGAGTAAAGGGGGAAATGGAAGAAGCTCTACAAAAGCTATCTATCAAAGGAATCCACATTTTCCGCCCGACATTATTAGTAGGTGATCGAGAAGAGTTTCGCTTTGGAGAAAAAGTGGCTGAGAAAGCATCAGCTTCCATGCCATTCCTATTTAAAGGTTCTTTAGAAAAATATAGACCGATTCAAGCGAAAGAAGTTGCGAAGGGGATGTATACAGTAGCGTTACGTAATGAATCAGGGCTTCATATTTATAATTCGGAACAAATCACAATGATACAAGAATGAAAGGAGAGTATATTCGTCCTTTTATAACAAAATAGAAAGGTGTTATCTGAAAGTTAATGTATTAGCTTAAGGATAACACCTTTTCTTATACACCTTTTGAAAAGGACAAGCATATATTATTGTATAAAAGTTGTCTTATTTATTATGTGACCACCTTTTTCATTTAATAATTATTACAAGCATATTAACAGTAAACGAATCTCTTGGGTGGAAACAACGAAGAGAGGAGTGATATGTGTGTTTGTTGCAAAATTATGTGGTCAAAATGAAGTTCCACCTGTAGTCACAGCTGCTCACGGACAAGCTTTCTTTCATGTAAGTCAAGATTGGCAGAGTCTAGCATTCAAAGTGAAATTATTTGATATAGAAAATGTAGTCGTTGCTCATCTTCATTTAGGTCAACCAGGAGTGAATGGTCCTGTTGTGGCATTTTTATTTGGGCCTATAACAAATCCAGTTTCAATCGAATGTGCAGTTTTTACAGGAACACTTATTCAAAGCGATCTAGTCGGGCCACTAGAAGGACTTTCGATTGCTGATCTTGTGAGGGAAATTTGTGCTAGGAATATTTATGTGAATGTTCATACTGTGCAAAATCCTAGTGGTGAAATTCGTGGTCAAGTGTATCAGTGTTAGGTAGGAGTTCATTAGAAGAATAGCTTCACAGTTAGTTAAGTTTACTAACTGTGAGGCTGTTTTTTTATTATCACATAAAAGATAATGTACCTATCTTTAAATATAGAATTAATATAATGGCTTTCTTCTAACCCATTGCGTTGCAACCCACTTTTCCCCTTTTGTAACGGGGGCACCACCGTGTAGAGTTAGTTCGTTTAATGCGGTATCTTGGTAAAAATATTCAAAGTATACTGCCATTCCTTTTTTCGGTGAGACAGACAGATTCAGTTTGGGGAAGAATGTTTCTCCGCCTTCTTCGACATCATTTAAGTACATCACAAGCGTACTAATACGGTTGTTCTGTGCAGCTTTACTATTTTCTGCAAAATAATCATAATGTGCTTTATATTCTTGGCCAGGTTGATAGTTTAAAATATGTAATCCTTCTCCGTGTTCAACAGGGACATTCATAATAGAAGAAATTCGTCTCTCAATTATGGTAGCGATTTCATTTTCTTCTAAAAATGCACCGCTACTCGTACGCATGTCATTCTCTTCGCGTGATACACCAATTTTAGAACGTTTCACTTTATTTCTAGACATATCAATTAATGCTTCACATTCTTCGTCACTTACTACATTATCTAACACAACGATTAGAGGTGCTTCAAATTTTGAAATAACGTTAATTTCTCTATCTTCTGTTGCAATTTTGTTTCCTGTATGATTGAAAATCGTTTGTTCCTTGTTTTGTGTTGGCATATTCTCTATCTCCCTAACAAAAAATGATTGTATATTATGAATATATCATATTTTTCTCTTTATTCCATTTTTTAAGAAAACTAGGCTGGGAATAGCTTACTATATGTTTGAATATACGCACAAAAAATCTCGATTCACTTTGGGATAGATGTCCAAAATAAACGGACCATATAACTTTTTCGATTTTTTTCTTTATTTTAAAAGTTCGAGAAAACTATTCTCTTAAAGTGTTCATTTCTTTTTCAAAATAATTCCGTGTTATAATGAAAAATCGTGAAGGACAGTTGAGAGTTGGAGGAAGATACGTTGAATTTTCGTGAAGTAGAAGAATTTTTTAAAACGAAAAATGTACATGCTTTTCTCGTTCATCAGCATGGCGAGAAAAAAGTTACTTATTATAAAGCAGAAGAATGTACGAGTACCCCATACAAAATTAATTCTATTACAAAAAGTATCATGGCTCTTTTAATTGGAATTGCCATTGACAAAGGTTACATAGAGAATGTACATACACCAATCAAAACATGGATTCCGCATATCCCAAAGGAGAAAGAGAAACTGACACTGTATCATTTGTTGACGATGACAACAGGGGAGAAGTGGTATGAGTTTAAGAAGGAAGCGATTTTTCCGAAAGAGTTCGCGAACGCGAACAATTGGGTGGAGCATATTGTGGATACACCGATGAATGAAGATCCAGGGATAGCTATGAATTATAATTCTGGTTCGTCTCATCTACTTAGTTATATTTTGCAAGAAGCAACATCAATGACGACAGAAGTGTTTGCGATGAAATATTTATTTGAACCAATGCGAATAGAGGATGTTACATGGCAACAAGATGCACAAGGTGTATATAATGGGGGCTTTGGTATGGCGATGCTGGTCGAAGATCTTCTCAAAATCGGTATACTTTGTTTGCAAAAGGGAGAATGGGACGGGCAGCAATTAATTTCAAAACAGTGGATAGAAGAATCGACAGAGTCTTTATTTCGAACGTATGAACATGTTGGCTCATACGGATATCAGTGGTGGATACTTAATTCACATAAAGACGATTTCCCGTATCATACATATTTTGCGATGGGATTTGGCGGACAATTCATTATTGTTATTCCACAATTAGAGCTTGTTTCAGTTATTCATAGTTACATGCCAAAGAGGGGATTAATACCGTTACAGCAGTTTCTGGCGTATATAAAAAACGAATATTCCTTCTAAAGAAAACACATCTTTATTAACTAAGATAAAGATGTGTTTTCTTTTTCTATATAGATGAAATACTATTTTAAGATAACTTCTCGTGTGAACACTTCATAATTCTCTTCTACTGGATTTTCCACATTTTCTTGTATCCACTTAGTTGCTTCCTCTAACGTTTCGAAAATTCCTAATGAATTTTCATATTTCATATCTTCTTCATATGCTGCTTCTATTACTTCGAATCCTGTTTTATGCATGACTAATAGTCTCCTTTTATGAATCGTAATTTATTTAAAATATAACATATTTAGTAAATTTGTACTAAAATCTAGTTTTTTTCTAGTTTGATAGATTATCTATGTATTTCAAAAAAGTGATTAAATCTTAGAAGTTGCTTCTTTCTTTATCATATATAGCACAGAAAATTTGAAAAGGATGTGTTACTAGTATGGTACGGAATATAAGAGGATGAAGAATCATGTAAATAACTAAATAGACCAATAAAAATCACTTTTATTTCAGCCTAGCTTTATATGAACTTTATATGAGTCTATTACTATAAAGAAAAAATATGTGATTTGAGGAGAAATAGTAATATGCTTAAAAATAAAAAACATAAAATAAAAGTAATAGGAAGTGCGGCTGTCATTGCATGTGTAGGCAGTATTGGGTTATATATGATGAATGCTCGTGTACAAAAAGTAGGGAATGTAGTCCATGGACAGGAATATGTTGCTGACAGAGAAGTCGCAATAAGTAATGAGCCTTCTACAAAAAATAGAGGGACTAATCCAAACAATATACAAGTTGTTGTAAACAAAACACATAAACTCCCAGACGGTTACAGACCAACAGATTTAGTCGTACCAAATGTATCATTTTCATTTAATGGTGTTGTAGAAAAAAGCCATTTACGAGAGGAAGCTGCTAGAGCGTTAGAAAAGTTATTTGCATTAGCAAAAGAAGAAGGAATAAAATTGAATGCTGTATCGGGATTCCGTTCACATCAATATCAACAAGCTGTCTATAAAAATAGTATTAATAAAAATGGAATAGAGCATGCAGATCGCTTTTCAGCAAAACCAGGACATAGTGAACATCAAACAGGGTTAGTAATGGATGTGTCAGCCAATAGTGTCAATAACGCATTGGAGCAATATTTTGCTGATACGAAAGAAGGGAAATGGTTGAGGGATAATGCTCATCGTGCAGGATTCATTATCCGTTATCCAAAAGGAAAAGAGCATATTACTGGATATGCATATGAGCCATGGCATCTGCGTTATGTAGGAAGTATTGCGGAGGACATATTCAAGCAGCAAGTAACATTAGAAGAATATATGGGCCAATAGTAGCGAATTTAAACAGTGTGATTTAAATCACAACTTCTCTTCCTTATATCCTTTACAATAAAAGTATAAAAAAGAGGGAGTGAGTCACATGTTACAAACAAAAACAATCGAAATTGTAAAATCAACTGTGCCTTTATTACAAGAAAAAGGTGTAGAAATTACGACACGCTTTTATGAAATTATGTTCGGTGAGAACCCCGAGTTATTAAATATTTTTAATCATACAAATCAGAAAAAGGGAAGACAACCACAAGCGTTAGCGAATGCTGTATATGCAGCCGCGATGTATATCGATCAACTAGAAGTTATTGTTCCTGTGGTAAAACAAATAGGTCATAAGCATCGTAGTTTAGGAGTGAAGGCAGAACATTATCCAATCGTCGGTAAATGTTTGCTACAAGCAATTAAAGAAGTAGCAGATGCACCGCAAGAAGTATTAGATGCGTGGGCAGAAGCATATGGTGTCATTGCGGATGTGTTTATTCAAGTAGAGGCAGAGATGTATAAAGAAGCAGAAGAGCAAGCTGGGGGATGGAGTGACTTCCGCCCGTTTACAATTGTGAAGAAAGAAACAGAAAGTGATGTAATTACGTCCTTCTATTTACAACCAGTAGATGATGGGGAATTATCTACTTTCTTACCAGGTCAATATGTAAGTGTGCAAGTGAACATAGATGGGGAACAATACACACATATTCGTCAATATAGTTTGTCTGATGCTTCTGAAAAGGGTTACTACCGTATAAGTGTCAAGCGTGAGAAGAGTATAGCTACCCAAAATGGTATCGTGTCTAACTATTTACATGACCATAAACAAGAAGGAGATACGTTATTGCTCAGTGCACCAGCAGGTGATTTTGTATTAAATAGAGAAAGTGAGTTGCCGGTTGTTCTTATTAGTGGTGGGGTAGGAATTACACCTATGATGAGCATGTTCAATACGTTAGCAGGAGAGAAGTCATCCCGAGATATAACATTCATTCATGCGGCGCTAAACAGTAACGTTCATGCGATGAAAGGACATGTAGAACGAGTAGCAAAAGAAAATGACCATGTACGTGCATATACATGTTACTCTGAACCAACAGAACAAGATAAAGAAAATAAAAGCTATGATAAAGAAGGGTTCATTGATTTAGAGTGGTTACAGTCTGTTGTGCCATCTATCGAAGCTGAATTTTACTTCTGTGGTCCAGTATCATTCATGAAACATGTGAAAGCGATGTTAAAAGAAATGGGAGTAACTGACGAGCGAATTCATTTCGAATTCTTCGGACCAGCAGCAAGTCTAGATTAATAAAATACCCCACTTGTTAGGTAAATTTAACAAGTGGGGTATTTTTTGTTCGTTAATTGTTTCAAATGATTCGTTTGTTACATGAGTGTGCAATAACACATCATACCTCGGTATGATGTGTTATTGCATTTCATTTTCATCCATTGCTTAGCTATATGGATATACAATGTACATGAAGTCAACAAGAGCAGATTGTGTATATATTCGTCGAACTTTGTTTAAAGGACAATGTTTAGAAAGTTTAGATAAAATGATATGTTTTTAATATGTAGACTATTGATAATAAAGGAGATGACTTATGAAAAGGGTAATGAAGAAGAAAAAATTTAAAAATATTACAGTATCGTCTGTATCCGTTGTTATGCCGATTATTTCAATTATTCCAGGTGTTTCATATGAAGAACAAAATGTAAATAATATAAACAAATGAAAAAAAACATATTGGTAGTAATATGGGCTGTTATTCTTTTGTTTTTTTTATCCATTATTTATTATTTAAAAAAGATAGATAGTATCGGACTATTAACATTTTGGATTCTTGGTTTTTTAGTTGGATATTTAGGTAAAATTACTCTTCAAAGAATAATTTGAAAAAAGTGGTAGTTGTTTGATTTTAATGAATAAGGTTGAAATGAACATAAAAAGTGATGGGAGTATCTTATTAAGCTTTTAGGGCGTTAAATTTTCTTTTGAAGTTTATGGTAGCTATCTGGGCATTCTCTTTATGTAAAAGATTAATTCTTAGCGTACGAACTTAACATTTTGTTGGTAGTATCCCATCGCCATCAAGCTAAGAGTACCAAGGGAGTATATGTGAGTGTGTTTCTGTGAAATTTCTACGAATCCATTAAAGATGTGCATAACAAATAAACCTATCAATTAGGTGTTTAAAAAAATATTATGCAACCTTGTAGCTTTTTGACAGCGTATAATCATACACAACACCTAAGATATCGAAAACGGTTTTCTTTTCGTACCGGTGAGATTTTCTCCCATTTTTCTCTAAAAGGTGAAACAAACGAAGCAAAACTTTTAATAATTCATCGGTTCCATTCTGTATTCCCTCATAAAACAATAGATAATAATTCTTTATCATATAGATGGATTTGTATTCACTTAACTCTTTCTTTTTTTTGTCTAAGAGTAACTGACGCATTTTGAACATCGTCGATGAACAGAGTAAAATGCTAATGAGTTGCCCGTATAAATGGCATTCTAAGCGTTCTTTTTTGATTTCTTTGCACTTGTCAATTTGAAAGAAAGATTTCCAAGTTTTGAACAAAATTTCAATTTGCCAGCGTAATGAATACAAGTCATGGATATGTTCCGTTGGAATATTTTCTGCAGAAAGATTTGTAATATACACGTTGATCCCACTTAACCGTTTACTTCGTTCTTTGTAGATAATACCTTTCTTTTTTTCTTTTTTAGCTTGTTCTTTTAGTCTTTTCTCTGTTTGCTCTTTTGTTAATCGATGAATAATAACACGAGCTGGTAATTTTTGATACTGTCCAATATATGCTTCTGAAATCTCCATTGTTTGACCAGGAGACAGTTGATTCATGAGTTCTTCCATATCTAACTGAATCTAGAGTGTTCCTTTCTTTACAGTCCCATTTTGAAAATAATCTGGCTTCTCATTCTTACGATAGGTTCGGGAATTTAATTTCAGACGTGAGATATGGTAGGCCCCTTTATCATGGATACCTTGTAAGTCATGTAAATCGAAATAGCCTAAATCTCTTATATACAAGTCTTTTGATCGAATGGTTTGTAGGGTTGTGGAACCAAAGGCTTTATCATTTTCTCTGCCTTCTCCTACATAAACGTGCAGGAATTTCCCACTCAATAGATCATACTCTAATTGAATTTTGACTCCTGCCGTATGGCTACTTCCACCTGAACCTTGGTAATGTGAAGAAAACGTATCTGGAAGCTGAAATGTTGTAGAATCTAGAACCCGAATGTGCTTAAAGGTCGTGGAATATTGATGAATTATTTCTTTTGCGGAATAAATTCTTTGAGTTAAAAGATTAGCTAGAACTTGTTCGAGAAACTGTACTGCGGAAGCATTAAATCGTTGGTTAAGCCCTTCAGGGATGATAAGAACACCTGTAGACGCTTCGAGATAGCTACATAATTGTGTGAGTGATGTACTTGCGACCTGTTGGCTAAGCCATACACATAAAGCTACTAATTCCTTTGCTTGATATTTACTCTTTCGCTGAACGAATCCTTTTTCTTTAGCTAGATGTTCGAGGACATGAGGAGACATGCGTCGTTGTAATTCTTCAGCAATCGGTTGAAGTTCGTCAAGAATCGAAAGATTCATAAAAAACGCCATCCTTTCTTATAATTCTATAGAAAGGATAACGTTTTATTTACTTGATGAATAGTGATAAATCTTAGCTTGATGGGGATGTGGTAGTATCCCTAAAAGAAGAAACATCTGGATTGATAGAAATATCTGGTGTATGTTAACGGTAAGCGACGTGTCACATAGTAGACTCGTCGCTTTTTGTAATCTTTTCTTATGTTGCTGTATGGGCAGTAATTGTGACATTGATATTTGGAGGAATTACTAGGACTATATTATCTTTTGGTGATGTCGAGCTAGTAGACACAGGGCTACTTATTACTTTCATGTGAATCACTCCTCAAAAATGTTTTTACTATATGATATGAATGAAAAGGACAAGTTGTATCTGTTGAATAACTAAGTATAGAATTTAGAAAATTCAATAAATATGTTTCTTTATAGAATAAAAGGTGCGAGGTAATCAAATAGTAGTAAAGTGTGTGACTTTAACGAAAAGGAGATAAGTATGTATGAAGAAACAACTCCCTAAATTAATGGTATTACTCGCATTTTTATTATTTGTTGTTTCCCCTTTAACAATCGAGGCAAAAGGAAAGCATCATTCACAAGCGCATTGTTTTACTAAGCCATCCATACAATTAATGAATACGATGCGGAGATTATGGACCGACCATACGACATGGACACGGAGTTATATCGTAAGTGCTCTGTCAGATTTGCCGGATCGAGATAAAGTAGTAGAAAGATTGTTGAGAAATCAAGATGATATTGGAAATGCAATAAAACCTTATTACGGAGAAGCAGCAAGTAATAAGTTAGCTGAGCTACTAAGAGAACATATTCTCCTTGCAGGAAAAGTTGTTGAAGCGGCCAAAAGCGGTAATCAAGGTGAATTAGAAAAGTATAATAAGGAATGGTACAGAAATGCGGATGATATTGCGGTATTTCTCAGCAAAGCAAATCCAAATTGGAGTACGAAGGAGTTAAAAGATTTGTTATATATGCATCTGAGAATGGTCACAGATCAAGTTGTAACAAGGTTGAAAAAGGATTGGTATGCGGAGATTATTGCGTATGACCAAGGTGTAGACCATATTATGAAAATAGCCGATGCATTAACAACAGGGATTGTTAAGCAGTTTCCAAATAAGTTTTAAGTAAACACCTCAAAAAGCAACCCAGCCGATTTAAGGCTGGGTTTTTATATTATGCAAGTTAATAACCAGAGTCTTCGGAGAGAAGGTTATCTAGCATTGTATAGTCATACTGTTGAAGTGGTTTCTCAGCAGGACCTTCAATTACTTCTCCTGTATAAGAAAATCGAGAGCCGTGGCATGGGCAATCCCACGTACAGTCCCCGTTGTTCCATTCAACTTCGCATCCTATGTGTGTACATGTTGTATCTACAACATAGAGCTTTCCTTCTGTATCTCTATAAGCGCCTTTTCTATGTCCATTGATAGTAACGACACCACCTTCGTTATGGGAGAGGTCACTCAGAAGCTTATTGGGATGTTCTAGCTTCCCTTTAATTAAATGGCCCACAACGTTTGCATTTTCTACTAGGAAGTTCTTCAAGCTCGGATTCATATGGAAGCGTGAAGGGGTATATACTTCTCGGTAGATGTTTTGTCTTCTCAATACAGCATCTCGGAATAGCAAGGCAGCAACAGTGCCATTCGTCATTCCCCATTTACGGTAGCCAGTAGCGATTAAGATATTCTTTTGACTAGGAGTGATTTCTCCAATGTACGGAATTTTGTCTACTGTAATTAAATCTTGGGCTGACCAACGGTGTGGAATTGTTTCAAGCCCGAAAACGTGTTGACCGAAATCCTCGAGAGCTTTGTAGTGACTAAGTATATCACCACCTTGTCCTACTTTATGACTTTCTCCAGAAATAAGGACCATTTCCTCCCCGTTAATGGTAGCCGAGCGAAGAGAACGCTTTGGTTGATCTGCACTAATATACATTCCACCTGGATATTCTTTGTTTGTTTTAGCTGCAATGACATATGAGCTGTCTGCGTGCATTCGTGTAGAGTACAAGCCAGCTCCTTCATAAAAAGGGAAATGCGAGCAAGATAGTACGTAATTTGCAGTAATTTGTGCTCCGTCACGTGTGAAAACAATCGGTTGTTCTCCTGTGTGTATATTCACTGCTGTCGTATTTTCGAAAATATATCCACCTTTCTCGGTAATTAATTGTACAAGATGGGATAAATATTTAAGCGGATGGAATTGTGCTTGCTTCCTCATTACAAGTGCATTATGTATAGCTATATCGATAGGGATTTCATCTACTAGTTCACCTTCAATACCTAACTTCTCATATGCTAGGGCTTCTTTTTCTAATTTACGTGCGTATTCTTCTGTTGTAGCGTATATGTAAGCATCTTGGTTTACGAAATCGCAGTCAATGTGTAATGTGGTAACCAATTTTTCAATGAATTTTAACGCATCTACATTTGCCTCATAGTACAACCGTGCGATTGATTGTCCGGTATGTTGAATGAGTTCATCGTAAATTAAATCATGTTGCGCAGTGATTTTAGCTGACGTATGTCCTGTTGTTCCATTCAGTAATGTATCTGCTTCAAGAATAGCAACTTTCAAGCCTTCATTTACCAAAAGATAGGCAGAAGTAATACCTGTAATGCCTCCACCTACGATAACGACATCAACTTGTATGTCCTTATTTAAGCGAGGGTAATTTGGTAAGTGAAGCGCCTCGGTCCAGTATGAGTGTGTATGTTGAGGTAAGTTTTGATTTGTATAATGATTATGTGTCATTATAAATCCTCCATTCGATGTTTTATAGTAGCATTATGTCCAGTTAGAATGGAGATAAACTTTTCTGTATGATTTGAATACTACTTTGCTAGTAGTAACATTTTATTTTTGAAAAATCAAACTTCTCCTTTGTAACATTAGCGTCACATTGAAGTTTTATAGTGATAGCAGGAGGGAATGTTAATGAATAAAAAAATAAAATATTTCATCATACCAGCTACTGTTATCACGCTGATTGCTACAGCTAGTATTGGATATTATGTGAAGAACGACACAAAGATAAAGGAATATACGAACATACCAGTAGACTTTAACTATGGTGATTTCGCATTTGATGTAAATCCAGAAACAGGTGAGATTATTGTTGAAAAAGACGGAGTAAAAGAAAGTGCGTCAATGCCTTTGCCAAAGCAGAAGGTAAGTAATGTAAAGCAATCTGAAAACCTTGTTTCATGGGATTATCCTGACGAGAAGATGAGCGCTAAAGTAGAAAAGAAAGAGCATTATTTGGATATTTCTTTCACATCCAATGGTGCGAGTGAATTTGAATGGCCAAAAGTGAGCGCCAAGAGCTATATGCTACCAATTGGAGAAGGGAAATATATTCCGAGTGACGATAAAGCATGGAAAGAATTTTTGAAAGATGAAGAATTAGCATTAATAGAAAGCTTTTCAATGCCATTCTTTGCATTAAATAAATCCGATTATTCTATTTTGTATATTGCTGATAAGGCATTTAATAATACACTTCATTTTAATACAGATGATAAGATACAATTTAGTATGAAACATGAGTTTCCATCTATTAATGAGAACAAAGAGTATGGCTTTAGATTATATGTGACAGAAAATAATCCAACACATGTTGCACAAATTTATAAAAATTATATCATTGAAAAAGGCGAATTTAAAACACTTCAACAGAAAGCAGAGTCAAATCCGAATATTGAAAAGTTATACGGGGCGCCTCATATTTATTTCTGGGCTGATCAAATGATTACAGAAGACGATATTCATTGGAATAAGATAAGAGAACAAATGGATGCGGAGTTTGTAACATGGATGAAGAAATTGTTAACCAATCACACAGAAGATGGTGCTGGCGAGTTTGAAACAATTATTGCACAAGTGAAGAATCAAGATTATGTGGATAAATATCAAAAAAGGGTTATTACAACGTCAATTAATCAAGTATTGAAAGTAGAACAGTTCTACAATCCAGATATTTTCCCTGATGTAGATAGTAAAACAAAAAAGTTACTAGATAAAGGTGTAGGAAATTTAAGTGAGCAAGAATTATATGAATGTAACAAAGGATTGCTGAAAGGAAAATTAAAAGATGCTACTACAGATCTTGATACATGGGCAAAGAAAACGACAACAGATGTAATGGAAGATATGTACGATTCTGGAATTACAAAAGCGTGGGTTGGTCTATCTAATTGGGCAAATGGCTTAATGAATCCTGCAATGGTAGAGCAAGCAAATGACCAAGGTTATTTAATTGGTCCCTATGATTCTTATCACTCTATTCATGAGAAAGGGAATAGAGATTGGAATACAGCTAGCTTCGAAGATAAGTCATTATATGAAGAAGCTACTATTATCAATAAAGAAGGTAAGTATATACATGGGTTCTTAGGGCGTGGTAGAAAATTAAATCCAACGTTATCATTACCAAGTGTACAAAGTCGTACGGGAAATATACTTCAAAATGGCATTCTATTTAATTCTTGGTTTATTGATTGTGATGCAACTGGTGAAATTTATGATGATTATTCACCACATCATCCAACAACACAAGAAGAAGATTTACAAGCTCGTTTAGAGCGTATGGATTATATCGCAAAAGAACGAGGAATGGTAATAGGATCAGAAGGTGGTAATGACTTTGCAAGTAGCGTAATTGCATTCGCACATGGTATTGAAACACCTGTTATTAAATGGGCTGATGCAGATATGAGAAAAAACAAAGATAGTGAATATTATGTAGGTGGATACTGGGCACCATCTGGAAATACACCAGATAGATACGGGAAACAAGTACCTATTAAATCAGAGTATCGAAATATTTACATCGATCCAGCATACTCTATTCCATTGTATAAATTAGTATACAATGACTCAGTTATTACAACGCACCACTGGGAATGGGGGAGCTTGAAAATTAAAGATGAAGTCGGTAACCGAATGTTAACAGAACTTCTTCACAATATCCCACCGTTATATCATGTGGATGAAAAAATGTGGAATGAGAATGAAGACATGCTTGTAAACTACTTAAGCACATGGTCACCGTTCCATGAAAAAGCAGTCAAACAGCCGATGACAAGTTTCAAAACGTTAACAGAAGACCGTCTTGTACAAAGTACAGAATTCGGAGAAGAATTAAAAGTAGTTGTTAACTACTCAGCGGATGACTTTAAGTACGAAGGTGAAACAATTAAAGCAAAAACAGCTGTTATTTACGGTGTAGACGGAAAGCAAGTATTTGATGCTTCAGCTTATTAAATAAAGATGGTTCCTGCACAACGCAGGGACCATCTTTATTTTTCCTTCTTCAATTGTTCTCGTAACAAACGATTGACTGTCTCACGCCTAATTCCAATTAATTGCCCGATTTCTGTTTGCGTTAATAATTCATAGATTGGAACTTCTCCTAGATAGGTAGAAAACCATTCTTGTAAAAGTATAAGACGTTCTCGTGGTGAAACGGTAGTAAGTTGATCGATACGTTGCTGCATCATTCTTAACTTTGTTTGCAATTGCAGGGCAACTTCCGCATATGACTCAGGATTTTCTTTTAATTGTTTGTACCATGTATCGCTAGGAATAACTTCTATTTCAGCTGTTGTTAATGCAATGGCCGTGCCGTGATAATCTTTAGGCGAAATTAATGAATGATGCGGAATTGTTTCACCAGGCACGATAATGTTGAACAAGAAGGCTGAACCATCTTCTTGTAGACGAATCACTTTCAATAAGCCACTCTTTACATGGTACAGCGGTCCATCTTCTCCTTGGCGGAATACAACTTCGCCTTTTTGTAAAATCATGTGAACACCTCTTTATGTAATCTAGCAAGTAAATAGTTACTTATAGAAGTTTTGTATGTTGGTTACTTTTTTTATTATAGAATAGAAGGATTGCAGAGGTAAAACTATACGACTGATGACCTGTAATCTATTTTAGTATTTCTGATATAAGTAGAAGAGGGAAGATATATGTAAGTACTATAGAATAAATCTTTACCTCATCTTTATATAAACTTATGTTAGATTATATTTTACACAGGTTTCATCTATATTTCTCTTTTTTATACTTTCCTTAGATAAAGGGGAGATGAAAATGAAAAGAGACATGAAGATGAGAAAAATAAAGAGAAGACGAATTGGTGCTGTAATTATACTTTCAGCTGGAGTTGTATTTAGCGCATCCTATTTTGGCGGAGTAGATAAATATATTGCGAAAGCATTTAATAAGTATCCTGTTGAAGAAACATCTAGACCTAACCCTAGTTCGGTCGGAGAATCAGCTAGCTCTAGTCCTAGTCCTATTGAAGAAAAAGTCAAGCATCCGTTAGATGTTCCCCTAGTGCTACAAAAGCCAGAATTAATGCGTGGATGTGAAGTTACAAGCCTTGCGATGGTATTGCAGTATAGAGGGATTTATGTAGATAAAATGGATTTAGCACAAAAAATAAAATATGAACCGTTCCAGCAAAATGGTATAATGGGGAACATGCACGAAGGATTTGTAGGAGATATGCGTACATTCAATGAGCCTGGATTAGGTGTGTTTGTTGAGCCAATCCTCGATGTAGCAAAGCGATATGTTGATGAGTCTAAAATTGTGAATTTAAGTGGCAAACAAGTTGAGCAACTATATGAAACAATTGATATGGGATCTCCTGTATGGGTTTTAACAAATGCGTTATTTAAAGAATTGCCTGATAATCAGTATAAAACGTGGAATACTAATCAAGGTAAGATGAAAGTAACGTATCAACAACATAGCGTTGTTGTGACTGGATATGATGAAAATTACGTATATATCAACGATCCGTTAAAGAAAGATAAGAATAGAAAGATGGATAGACGTAATTTTGAAACAGCCTGGATTCAAATGGGAAGACAAGCAATGACAATTCTTCCGTAAATCGTTAAGGATTGGAAGCGATCAAGATGAAAACAATTTTAATTATTGAAGATGAAAAGGTTATACGTGAAAGTGTAGCCTTTTACTTTATTCATAATGGATATGAAGTACTAACTGCCAAGGACGGAGAAGAAGGGTTAGAATTATTTGCGACAAACCAAGTTGATCTAGTTATATTAGACATTATGCTTCCGAAAGTGGATGGGTGGTCTGTTTGTCGGCGTATCAGGAAGCAATCTACAACACCAGTTATTTTGTTAACGGCAAGAAGTGACGAAGAAGATACGTTGCTTGGTTTCGACTTAGGAGCGGATGATTACGTAACGAAGCCGTTTAAGCCGTCTATTTTGCTTGCTCGAGCAAAAAGATTATTGAAAGCGGTAGAGAAGTTAGAAGTAGGAGCAAATGATATTAAGTTATGTGGGATTCACTTGGACAAATCAGCACGTATCGTAACAGTAGAAGGTGAACAAGTACCATTAACATGGACAGAGTTTGAATTACTACGCTCTTTAATGGAACATAAGGAGCAAGTACTTACGCGTGAAACATTAATGGTTGCTATTTGGGGATATGAATATATTGGAGATGATAAGGCTCTAAATACGCATATTCGTAATTTGCGCCATAAGCTTGGTGAAAAGGCGAAACATATTGCAACTATTATTCGAGTAGGATATAAATTTGAGGTACATACAGCATGAAGCGGAAGATTGTCTATCAGTTTTTCTTTTTAACATTAGCACTATGTAGCTTTCTTATTGCGTTTATTTTTATTGGACAATATTTCATTGTCCAATATTTGTATATAGATAAGGAAAAGGAAAATATTCAATATAATTTAGGCAAGTATTATGAAACATATAAAGGGAATATAGAGAATGGACAGTTACTTCAACAAATTGAGAGCTCTTATTTTAATAATCAAGGCATAATGATTACACGATTGGATTCACTAGGAAATATAAAGGAACTTCCGACAGGTGATTATTACCTGTTAGCTGTTGACGAAAAGTCAAAGAAGACATCAAAAATAGTATTTAATAATATTGTAAATGCGAAGGAAGATAAGAGTGGGGATTTCCAAGTAATTATTGAGAGTTTCAAGAATGAAGTTGCAAATAATGCCCAGTTTGAAGGGGTAACGAGAAAAGACGATACAAGTATTGTAACTCCTCTGTCGGTATGGCTAAAAGATTCTAATCTTCGCTTTGCGACATCTAATGAAGATGAGATAAAGAAAGCAATTCAGATAAACGGAGTAATTGCGTACCCTAGTCAGGTAGGTCATCATTTTTATGTACAGGGTCACCAAGTACAAGTTACGGATATTCATTTTCCGCAATATGAAAACGACAATCTTGATAGAACGTTATACGGTAATCTAGGATTAGCAAATCAAATTATAAACTTTCAGACAGAATGGTTGACAGGAAATATAGAGTTTCAGCAAGATAACGATTGGCAACAACGCGAAATATCTATCAATGGAATCCAATATATTGAATCGGTGAAGCCTGTTATAGAAAATGGTGAAGCAAAAGAATTTATTTATACACTTACTTCTATCCAGCCATTGACGAAAGTAACAGATTTGATGAAGGATTATTATGGTTATATTGTCGCTGGAGTATTCTTGCTGACTATTATCATGTGTATGTATTACTCAAAGATTATTACGAAACCGTTGTTGAGAATAAATGACGTGACGAAAAAGATTATTAACTTTGATTTTCAAGAAAAGATACCAGTAACGTCCAAGAATGAAATTGGTGAATTATCAGCCAACATTAACGAGTTATCAACGCGAATAGAAGCATACATTGATAAATTAAAAGAAGATATCGAGAAAGAGCAAAAGTTAGAGAAAACAAGGAAAGATTTCATTGCAGGTGTATCACATGAATTAAAGACACCGCTTAGTGTACTACAAATTTCTGTTTCCATGTTGCAAGAGGGGATTGCACCTGAAAGAAATGAATATTATTGGAAGACTATTGAAGATGAAATTGAAAAAATGAACGTATTAGTGAATGAAATGTTGAATTTGGCTAAATACGAATCAGGTACGTACACTATTTCGTTAGAAGAAGTACAGTTGCACCTTATCATTAAACGGGTATATGAAACATTACAGTTCCAAATAGAAGACAAATCGTTACACGTACGATTGGATGTTGAAGACGTAGTTGTATACGGAAAAGAAAATTTATTAGAACAAGTTATGATAAATTTGCTGACGAATGCAATACGTTATACGGAACAGAAACAACATATTATTGTTAAGGTAATCGATGAGGGAAGTAGAGTTTGTGTAACCGTTGAAAATAAGGGAGCTCATATAGAAGAAGAGATGCTGGAGAAGATATGGGATCAGTTCTACCGAGGGGATGTTTCTAGGCACCGTGCAACAGGTGGAACAGGATTAGGTTTACCAATTGTGAAGAAAATTCTAGAATTACATCATGCAGAGTACGGGGTAACCAATACAAATGACGGAGTACTATTTTATTTCTATTTAAATAAAGTCAAAAAATAATGTAAAATACCCCGGATTAATCTTATATTATTCGGGGTATTTGTGTTGACATGCATAGGGGTTATTCATTTTGTAAAGAAGTATGTTTTATATCCCCTGTTATTGGAAGGGGATTTGTTGATGTTGTACTCTATAGAATATTGATTCAGAATAAGGGTTAACACTGTCTTCTCTGTTTGACAAAAGAAAAGGAAAGATGTATATTTAAGATGTTAGTGTACACTAACATGCTAGGGAGTGAATGGAATAGGGGGTATTTGATGACAGAACATTCAATCAGTACAGCGGATAAAATTTTATCTGTAGCAATCAATTTGATGTCCGAAAAAGGATTTAAAGCAGTATCTACGAAGGAAATTGCCAAAGCTGCATCTGTTAGTGAAATGACAATCTTTCGAACGTTTGGTACAAAGAAAAATATTTTAGATGAAGCAGTTAATAAATATTATTATTCATCGCCTTTAACAAAATTATTTGAAGAGCAGATTAAGTGGGAGTTAGCGCATGATTTGCAAATGATAAGCAAGGCATACCTTGAATTAATGTCACGTAATAGGGAAGTATTTCTTATTGCTTTAATGGAGCGGAATACACTTCCAGAAATGAATGAGAAGTTAACGGCCCATCCCCTTAAATTGAAAGAGATGTATATTGAATATTTCAAAACGATGCAACAAAAAGGGAAGGTTATAAAAGGAGATCCTGAAGCACAGGCATGGGCAGTGATGAATGTAAGCTTTGGAAGGTTTGTTTCCGATATTATTTCTAGTGGATTAGTGAAGCAGTTACCTTTTGAGGATTTTGTAGCGAGTACAGTATATATTCTTGTCAGAGGGTTAACTCCAGAATAAAAGGGGTTAACATTCTTTTTTAACTAAAATGTTAGTTAGTGGTAACTAACATTTTAGGGTAGGAGGAGTTTATAGGTGAAATCCATCATTCTCTAATGTACCTTACTTAAATGTTAAAGGAGATTGGCATTTAAAAAAAGATTACTACGTGGATTTTTGTGAGGTATGGAAGGGACTCATTAGGAATTGCGAAAGAAGGGCTAGTAGTAATAGAGCGGGGTATCGTCCTTTATAGAAGATAATACATTGTATCGCGAATGTGTGGGAGCAAGAAGAGATTTAATATAAGGCTCTATGAAATTAACAGGAAGAGGAATAAATATGGAACGTTTATGGACAAAGAAATATGTAATGTTAATAGTAGTATCATTTTTGTTATTCAGTAGTTTTTATTTACTAATGCCAACTTTACCGATTTTTGTAATGGAACTTGGTGGAAGTGAGTCACAAGTAGGACTTATTGTTGGAATTTTTACTTTATCAGCCGTTATTCTTCGACCAATTATTGGTGGATTAGTGGATAAATATGGTCGTCGTGTTTTTATGTTAAGCGGATTAGTATTATTTGCAATAACAATGTACACATACGATTGGATTACAAGTATCTTTGGATTAATTATCATACGGATAATCCATGGTGTGAGTTGGGGAGTGGCAACAACTGCAACGAGCACGGCTGTAACAGATGTTATCCCAGAATCACGTCGCGGCGAAGGAATGGGATGGTATGGACTTGCGATGACATTAGGAATGGCAGTGGGACCTATTGCAGGGATTTGGCTTGTAGAATCACTTTCATTTCACTGGCTATTTCTTATTTGTACAGGATTAGTAGTCGGTGCACTAGTCAGTGGATATAGTATTAAATTACCAACTGTAAAGCAACAAAGTAATCAGTCAGTATCATTTTATGAAAAAAGAGTTTTACCTATTGCACTCGTGATGTTTTTCTTATCAATTACGTATGGAGGGATTATGGCATTTCTTCCCTTATTTGCGACAAGTATTGAGGTAAATGCAGGTGTGTTCTTCCTTGTGTATGCTGTAACATTAACAATTATTCGTCCTCTAGCAGGAAGAATATCAGATAAATATGGCCAAAAGAAAATTATTGTACCTGCGCTTGCTATTGTAAGCATTGCGTTAGTTGTATTGACAATAACAAACGGTCTAATAGGCTTCGTTATTAGTGCTATTTTGTACGGAATTGGATTTGGATCAGCACAACCGGCGCTTCAAGCGGCAACGATTCAATTAGCACCACCAGAGAAGAGAGGAGTAGCAAATGCGACATTCTTCACTGCTTTTGATTTAGGTATAGGCTTAGGTTCTATCTTACTAGGCTTTGTATCACAATTCATGGGGTATCAAGTGTTGTTCTTTATATGTGCTGTAGTAGCAGGAATTAGTTTTGTTCTTTTTATGATATTTGTAAAAGAAATCTTACCGAAAGTAGTAGCAAGTAAGTGAAGTGGGAAGAAGAAAATCAATTTCTTATATTTAAAGTAGGATTTTTGGAAAGAATACTATTTTCCTAGTTATGTTATACAAAACATATATCCAAATATAATATATAGTGCTAGTCATATATGAAACTTAGTTAAATCATTAAAATACATTTACAGAAAAGAGGATTTTCGTATAAAACCAAACTATACAAGATGAATCTAGATAAATGATTCTAGAAGATTCGTTGCAGAATTTAGTACCGAATATGGCGTGTGAAATACCGAAGTTAGTATATTATTTTACTTCTATATTAGAACAAGGCGAATCCAATATATGCGATTCGCCTTGTTACGTTACGGAAGAATGAAATTGATATGTTTTGTAATCGCCATTATTGGATGAATAACGAATGATATTTTTATCTTCTGGGATACCATTGAAGTAAGCATCGATACAGCCTGTTGTACAACGATGTCCCGAGAGCAAAATATTCACCTTTTGGTCTTCATATGTATGTTGTAGTTCTTGCATAAAGTGGAATATTCGTTTTGCATAATCGTTTATATCCTCTACACCATCATAGATAGATGGGTTAGGGATTGCACCGTATAATGCAACTTCTTCTTTTTTCAGATCGTCAGCTGTTCCTAAATTAAAGACATCTAATCTCACATCGATAGTAGGAGTGATACTAGTTGCAATTTCGGCAGTTTGAACGGCTCTTTCTTGTGGAGAAGAGAAGGCATAATGGAATGTAACCTTCTTCAATTTCTCGCGCAATGCCTCTGCTTGTTTAATACCTTCTTCGTTAAGGGGTAATCCATTTCGTCCTTGTAATCTACCTTCTTTATTAACATCGGTTTATCCGTACCGAATGACATAAATCATTATACATGCTCCCTTCATGAAAGCATTGGATGTTAGCTGTGTGTAGAAGTCTATGTTGTTTTACATACTTAATCTTAGCACTAAGTAATAAGTTGATAAACTTTTTAGAGAGATCAAGAATCAGTATATTACTAGTCGTCTTTAGATAAACAAAAGAAGCACGATAAATCGTATATTTGGTATAATATATTTTAGATAAAAAGGTAGGTAGGGGATATAGATGAAGAAAAAAGGGTTGTATTGGATTTTAGGGATATTGGGTGCTTGTATTTTAACAGCCGGAGTTGCATACGGAGTAAAATATGCGATGGATGGTAGGACTGACAAGACATCTAATGAAGTCGCAACAGAAACAAAGGTCGAAGAGGCTGAGGTGAAACAACAACTCGAAAAAACAGATATGACGGAGAGTGCTGTCATTGATATGATGCATAAAATGACTCATCAAAAGGTAAAGGCCGATCAAAAGTGGGGAGCCATTCCTATGTCTGTTGAGAATGCAACAAAAGTAAGGGATGCGATTAAAGCGAGTGATTTTAAAAATAAAGTAGCGTTATTAGAGATTGCTGAGAGATGGGTGCAACGCGATTTTAGTAAAGTAGATCAAGACCATAATTACTTTTGGAAGATTCAAGGTGGAACGATTGGTAAGGCTGAGGGGATCTTATCAAAGACAGAAGAATTGAAGTTTGCTCGTCGTAATTATGAAGATCAAATTGTTCAGAAGTTACTTGAAGTTGGGGACTTGGTTGAGAAATAGTTTTGTAAGAGCCTGTTAGGAAGAAGAAAGATTCCTAACAGGCTCTTTATTAGAGAGAAGTGAGCAGATATATCCTAGTGAGTAGGAAAGGTACTTTTGGAAAGCCTGAGTACTCTATTTCACGCTCATTTACTCTCCTAAAAACTGTGGAGTTCTTCTTTCAGAGAATGCGCTTAGTCCTTCTTGGTGGTCTTTCGTATTACGCATCGTTAATTGTCCAATTGTTTCTAACTTTAGTACTTGTAGTAATTTTTCTTTATTTAGAGCTGTGAAAAGTTTTTTCGTTTCAATCATTGCCAGTGTAGGTTTTTGCAAGATATCCTTTGCTTTTTCTTTAATACTTTCTTGGAAGTCATCAGAAAGAATACCATCTATTAAGCCGATATTTAATGCTTCTTCTGCCGTTAATTTTTGTCCTTCCCAAATAAGTTGCTTTGCTTTCACTTCGCCAATTCGATTTTGTACGAAGAAATGTCCACCAACATCAGGAATTAAGCCAAGTCCAATGAAATTCATTGCTAGTGGTGCTTTCGAATTTGCATAGACGTAATCAGCAGCAAGCGCAATACTTAGCCCTGCTCCTACACAAGCCCCATTTATTGCACTTATCACGATTTTTGGTAGCGTATATAAGCAAAGAGATAATTCTTTTGCGGCATCCATCACACGAGGCAAAATCGTTTTATCTTCATTCATTAACATTCCTTTTATATCGCCACCAATAGAGAAGGCACGACCTTCTCCCCGGATAATAACGACATCACATGTGCTTGTTGCTACTTCTTTAAGTTTCGTTGTTAATAACTTAATTGTGTTCTCATCAAGTGAGTTCAAAATTTTACGACGGTTGATTGTGACTGTTGCCAATCGTCCTTCATATTCTACCATTATTTCGTTTTTTTCTCTTACGTCTGTCATTGTAGCTCCCCCTTTTTATAGCCAGGTGTCTCTGATGTTTGTCTGTATCGATTATATAATGAAAAGTGAATTTATTAATATCAGATACTAAAGGTTACTTGTATATTCTACCATTATAGTTGAGGGTTTCACAATGTTTAAATCGGGAAATTAGTGAACTATTTGACAATTGGATAGGGAATCAAGAGGAGTATGTCGATTTTTCGTTATGAAAATTGGGACAGGATAATTGTATGGAATTTTCTGTCGATGGTATAATCAAGGAGATTTTGCCGAGGGGAGGTTTAGTATGAATCACGAAACGTTAGCAAGAAAAGTATCTGACACAGCGCATTTAACAGGAACATTTACACTTCGTTCTGGACAAGTATCGAATCAATACTTTGATAAATATTTGTTCGAGTCGAATCCATCATTATTATTTGAGATTGTAAACCGATTGAAAGAGAAAATTCCAGCAGATACGGAAGTTTTAGCTGGATTAGAAATGGGAGGTATCCCTGTTGCAACAGCATTATCACTACAGACAGGCATCCCAGTAGTATTTGTACGTAAGAAAGCGAAAGAGTATGGAACATGTAAGTTAGCAGAAGGTGTAGAGATTGCTGGGAAGAAAGTGTGTGTTGTAGAAGATGTCGTAACAACAGGCGGGCAAATTATTTTGAGTACAAATGATTTACGAGAGCACGGAGCAATTATTGATAGCGTACTATGTGTCATTGATCGATCTCCAGAAGATAAGAAGAATCTATTAGAACATGATCTACAGCTGCATTCTTTATTTACGATGGATGAGCTGTTGGGTAGCATAAAATAATAGAGGAGGGGGTCGTAAAACCTCCTCCTTTGTTGTTATTTAGTATAATGAATAGCTTCCTTTTGCTCCGAAATATTTAATTCAGGGAGATGAGTTTCGACTAATTCAATTACTTCTCTAATTAATATTTCTAACTCGTTTACACTATTTTCTGGCTTGTCTATTAATATAGCACTCATCCGCTCAGAAAGGTTGTCCGGTTTAATCGCCATGTTGTCTATATTGTATGCCATCCATTTGAACGTAGGATGGTGGACATACATTTTGTTTAATCCGAACAGTACACCAAAGACTTTCTTTTGCACGTCACATAGTACATCATATAGCATGAGCCAATCTTGCCGATTCAGAAGTGCCTCACGGTTATTCCAGCGATTACCGAACCGTAGATTGTCTGAGATCATTTGCTTGGAAAGTTGGAGAGGGTAGGTAGCGATTTCTTTCTTTAAACCAATTATGGTTTCCTCCCCATACAAACTTAATCCATCATGAACAGAAGCAACAATACATTGTTTGTCATAGTCTGTCTCGAATTGCTTTACAACATCTGAGACAAATCGTTTTACTGTTGAAGTAAGAAAGTTACTAATTTCCAGCTTAATATCATCCTTCGTTATGTAAGCTTCTGACCATTCTTCCTCTTCAAATGGATGATAAGACAATATTTCTCCATCAACAAGATTAATTGGATAGTTACGGTCTTTATCCTCAGGCGGAGCCGACCATAAAATGTGCAATTCAATATCAGAATGTTCATCTTGTAAGTTACGCGAGACAGAACCAGCAAGAATAACGGATTCTACCTTAGGGTTCTGTTGATAAATTGCTGCCATTTCTCGTGCTTTGTCGATTAGTTGCATATTAGTTCTTCCACTATAATAGGCCTTCATGTTCCATCCTTTTTAAACAATCTTCTATTTATTATACAAAATAGAAAGAATATTTCGGAATCATACGATTTAATTATATTCGGAAAAAAGACATTTTATATAAGAGGAATAATGGAACAGTTCGTATAAAGAAAGATTAACCATCTATTATCCCACAGCAAAAAATCTTAAAAAAACCTAGGATGGACTAGTATTCTTTAAAAATATCATTATTAATTTCATAGGAAGGATGAATAAAAAACTATATATTCGAATAATTATGTACAATTATGTTAGGCTTTTATGTTAATATAAATACAAACGGACGTATGAAGGTATCAATTTTGAAAGAAGTGTTGTTTTTGAGCTTATTTTTCACGTATTTTTTAGCAGGTCTTGCCATTGCGATGCCTGTTGGGGCAATGACTATTGAAATGACAAAGCAAGGTTTAAAGAAAGGATTTTTTCATGGTTGGGCTGTAGGGTTAGGTGGAATGACAATAGATTTCCTATTAATTATTGCATTATACATGGGGTTAGCTTCTATACTTTCTCTACCTTATGTTCAAATTCCAATGTGGCTTATCGGCGCATGCTTCTTAGCATTTCTAGGTTATGATTCTATCAAAAATTCAGATCAAGATATTATATTAGATGGCAATATCCCAAATAAATCCATTTTCAGTTCTTATCGTAACGGTTTACTAGTAGCTATGTCACCAGGAAATCTCGTGTTCTGGATTTCTGTTTTTGGATCTGTGCTTTCTAACTCTTATGATAAACAACCGGTAGATTTTTTAATCGTTGGGGCTGGTATATTAGCAGGTATTCTCGCTCATGATGTTGGTCTACTATCAATTGTTGCATTAACAAGAAAAGTAATGAATCGTGCAATGATTAAATGGGTATCGATAATTGCTGGATTTATATTAATAGGCTTTGCTGGATATTTCCTTTATGAGTTCATTATCGCAATACAAGGAATTGTTGCGTAGAGAGATTGGTGAACGCTCCCACTTACATGTTAACGAATCTTGAAATAGTGGAGTTTCGTTAACATGTTTTCTAATGGCTTTGTTGAATAGGTATAAAATGAAAAGGAGTAATTATATGTTTGACAATGGGATTACTCATGTTTCATTTTATATAGAAAAATATCTCAATAAGGTTACAATTAACTTACATTACTTAATTATGAAAAAAATGTATGTACAATAGAGAGGAAGGTTCTAAGGAATCTAAAAAACTAAACAAGAGGTGTGAACAATGTCGAAGTTAGGGAAAGTACTTCTAGCAAGTATTTTAATGTTATCGGGATTAGTAGTTGTAATCGAGAGTCAACACAAGGATAACGAAGAGTTAGTACAAAATAATCATAATACAGATCGGGGTATTGAAATAACACTGAACAATAATGGTGTAGGCGGGCATACGTAATACGCTACACGAAATATAAGCAACTAATAAACCGTCCGTTCAAAGGCGGTCTTTTTGCGTTATGCTCCTCGGCGACCTCCAGCTAGTTTACTTCGCTCAATATCTATCTCATTACGTAGTAAACGTTAGCGAAACAAAAAAGCTCCATCCATATGGACAGAGCTTCTATGATCCTATTTAACTTTCACAAGTGATTGTATTTCCTTTATTTGTTCTATATGGCGCTGTTCATGCAGATATATTAGTTCTATCCATTGATCGAGAAGTAATTCGCCTAATGCGGGGTGTTTGACCGATTTCTCCTCCAATATAGATACGTCTTCTATTCCATTAAGAAACGTCATCAATTTTCTTCTTGAAGCTTCTAACAAGTTAATCATTTGCTGAACTTCAAATGGTTCTAAGCTTGGTTCAATAATCTCTGGTGCTATAAATTTTTTCGTTCTATCTAATAATATAGAGTGAATTTCTCGACGTTCTTTTTGGATATTATCAATCCCTTTTAATCCAAATGAAATTACTTTGATAGCTGTTTCCTCTAGTAGAACTAAGTGATGACAAACTTGTGCTATACTCCACGTATCTATATCTGGCTTGCTATTAAATTGGTCATCACTCAACCAAGAAATCTCCTTTAACAGATTATTTCTCGTTTCAGAAAACTGATCATTTACAAATTTGTTCATGATATTTCTCCTTTTATCTGAAAGTGTATACATATATATTCTCTACAATGAAAAGGTTTTCCTTTGTTATTCCATGACATAGTATTTCAAGAAATGGTGCCAGAGTAGAAGTTTCATGCGCGGTATTTACTACGCATCCAGCTTGAAACTTTAGAAGAACTTTACAAACGCAAAGAAGGTACAAGCATATTATGTAATGTATCTGATTTGATGGAATAAGGGAGGTTAAAAGAGGATGACTGGAAAAAAACAAACTTTAAATTCCTACTCAATCGAACTTAAGCCACGAAACAATATAGAAAAGTCAAAAGAGCACATGGAACAATTGCAATACAAATTAGCGCAATCTAAGCGCTTTAGGGAAGGTATGCAAGCACTTGCTGAAGCAGGTAGGAAAGCAAAGGAAATGGGGTTGTGAACGAAAAGGTGGGACAAGTTTATGATAGTATGCTTTTAAAAAATAATACACAAAATCAAATACATTACTACTTACTTAACATTCTCGTAAACTATCCAATAAAAATTAAGCATAGTATGTAAAAGTTCTATCTGTTTGGGTAGAGTCTTTGTATATCATACAAAGCAAAAATAGGGATTGTTGCTAGTATACTTCTTCTTATAGTTTTAAGTGCTATGTTGAATATTTACATTTTCACTTAAACTAAAAAAATTTGATAAATACGTAAATATCATTGTTTATATTATCCATATATATTATTATTTAACTTTATTGGGGAAATAGAGTATTATAGAGGGGGATTTAAAGTTTAATAGCATTAGGAGGTTAAGTCTGTTGAAAAAAGCACTAGGATTTTTAATAGTAGGATTATTAGCATTCACTTTAGTAGGCTGTGAATCAAAAGATTGGTCAGGTAAATATGAAGTTACTAATGAGAAGTTAGATGATAGTGGTATTATGTATGTTAATGTTAAAGTAGAAGGAGTAACAGACGAGGATTCATTAAAATCTTTTATTAAGGACTTTAAAGCAAAGAATTCAGAGTATACCGCTCATGATTCTCTATTTATTAAGATAGATGATGGAGGAAAACTGAGTAATTATAAAGTAGCTAATACTGCTAAAGGTTCTGCTCAAACTGGATTAGACAAGAACACTGAAGCGTTTGAATATAAGGAGTAATGTTAAGAGAGCAGAAATGCTTTCTTTTTTTTTTTTTTTTTGAAATATCTGATAGGTTGAACATGGTAAGAGATGTGCAATTATTTAACTCACTGAATGGTAATTAGCAGTATCTTCATTATTAATATAAAATTTATATAAGATTGCTGTTCTTGTCTGTGTAATCAAAAGTTTGCAATGCTATTGAATATTGCTACATCGCCATCAAGCTGAAGTTTTATAGCACCCCCGAAACAAAAAAGTCATTTTTTTGTTTCGGGGTATTTCTAGATTTTTAGGTTAATGGGCATGTGGTGGCACTCTTATACATACTAGAAAAAATATCATTTTGTCGGTAGAACCATGAGTGTATAAAATTCTAAAAGTCTTGGTATGATCTCTTCTTAAGTCTTACTCCCATTCAAATTCAAATAGTATATATTGGAAAAATATTGACAGCTAGATTGACGCATTTTTTTCTCATGTAGTTAGCAGACTAACGGTAAGTGTGCTGTCTTCAGGAGGAATGCAAATATGTTGAAAATATTTAAATACTTACAAGCAAGGGAATGGGCGTTTATTGTCATCAGTATTGTATTCATTGTAGGACAAGTTTGGTTAGATTTAAAATTACCCGATTTTATGTCTGAAATTACAATGCTCGTACAAACAACAGGTAGTACAACGAGTGAAGTATGGGCAACGGGAGGAAAGATGCTGCTATGTGCTCTTGGCAGTATGATCTTGTCATTTATTGTTGGTTATTTTGCAGCAATGGTAGCAACATCTCTTTCAAAGGAATTGCGAAAAGGTGTATTTAACAAAACATTATCTTTTTCGATGGAAGAAATTAATGGTTTTTCTATTGCGAGTCTTATTACTCGTTCTACCAATGATATAACACAAATACAGCAGACTGTTGCGATGAGTCTTCAAGTTATTATTAAGGCGCCTATTCTTGCCGTGTGGGCTATCTTCAAAATTTCAGGGAAGAGCTGGCAATGGTCCGCGGCAACAGGTGTAGCTGTTATTGTGTTGCTTATTATGATAGGTAGCCTAATCATCTTTGTGTTACCGAAGTTTCAAATTGTTCAAAAGCTGACAGATAGACTTAATCAAGTAACAAGAGAAAGTTTAATTGGTATTCGTGTCGTTCATGCTTATAACGCACAAAAATATCAAGAAGAAAAGTTTGAAAAAGTAAATACGGATTTAACAAATACAAACCTTTTAGTAAACCGTCTTATGGCCATTCTTTATCCAGGGATGAGTCTTATTATGTCAGGTTTAACTCTTTCTATTTACTGGATTGGGGCTCATTTAATTATGAATGCTGGAGGAATGGATAGAATCGGTTTATTCAGCGATATGGTCGTATTTACATCTTATGCAATGCAAGTAGTGATGGCATTTATGTTGTTAGCGATGACATTTATTTTGTTACCGAGAGCATCAGTATCGGCAGCACGTGTTAATGAAGTACTTGATACACCACGGACAATTATTGATGGAGAAATGCAATCGTTACCTAAGGGGATTGAGGGTGAAATTGAGTTGCGTAATGTTAGCTTTAAATATCCAAATGCGGAGGATTATGTGTTAGAAAATATTAGCTTTACAGCACATAAAGGAGAAACAGTTGCCTTAATCGGTTCTACTGGTAGTGGTAAAAGTACGCTAATTAATTTAATCCCAAGATTTTACGATGCGACGGAGGGAGAAGTATTAGTTGATGGAATGAATGTGAAAGAATATTCCCAAGAAGTTCTTCATAATAAGCTTGGTTATGTTTCGCAAAAAGCTGTCTTGTTTTCGGGTACGGTGAAATCAAATGTTACCTACGGTGACAATGGAGAAGCCCAGTCGACAGATGAGGGGATCAAAAAAGCGGTGGAGATTGCCCAGGGAAAAGAATTTGTAGAGAAAATGGATGATGGGTATGATTCCGTTATCGCTCAAGGCGGTACCAATCTTTCGGGAGGACAAAAACAACGTCTTTCTATTGCAAGAGCAGTGAATAGAAATCCAGAAATCTTTATTTTCGATGATTCATTCTCAGCCCTCGATTATAAAACAGATCGTCAACTTCGTTCTACGTTGAAACAAGAAACAAAAGGTGCAACAACGTTAATTGTGGCTCAGCGAATTGGAACGATTAAAGATGCAGATAAGATTCTTGTTCTTGATGAAGGTAAGATTGTTGGTATGGGAAAACATAGTGAATTATTGAAAACGTGTAAGACGTATCAGGAAATTGCTTATTCACAATTATCGAAGGAGGAGCTGGAAAATGAGTAAGAGCGAGAGCCCTCGGAAAAATACTGCAATGGCAGGTGGAATGGCAGCTCCAGGAGAAAAGCCAAAGGACTTTAAAAAGCCATGGGGAAAGTTGATTTCTTATTGTAAATCGTATTTGCCAGCAATTATTTTTGCACTTATATTGGCGGTTATCGGAACAACTTTTACCATCATTGGTCCTAATAAGCTTAGTGAGATAACAGATTTGATCATGGCAGGCATGATGGGTGTAATGGATATTACAGCTATCGGGAACATTGCGATGTTTCTTGCTATTTTGTATGGATTAAGTTTTATTTTCACATACATTCAGTCGTTTATTATGGCTACTATTACTCAACGAATTTCTAAAAGATTACGCACTGATATTTCGAACAAAATTGACAGATTACCACTGAAATATTTTGATTCTACAACGTATGGAGACGTGTTAAGTCGTGTAACGAATGATGTAGATATGATTGGACAAACGTTAAACCAAAGTATTGGTTCGTTAGTGACAGCGGCAGTTATGTTCTTTGGGTCATTGATTATGATGTTTTCTATTAATGTGACGATGACACTTTCTGCTGTTGTAGCAACTGCCATTGGATTTGCCTTAATGATTTTCATCATCTCTAAGTCGCGTAAGTACTTTGTACGCCAGCAAGAAGATCTTGGTAAGATGAACGGTCATATTGAAGAAATTTATTCTGGGCATGATGTAGTGAAGGTTTATAACGGTGATAGAGAAGCGAAGCAAACATTTAATGAAATCAATGAACGTCTTTTTGATAGTGCTTGGAGATCACAGTTTATGTCTGGTATGATGATGCCTCTTATGAACTTTATTGGGAATTTAGGTTATGTTGTTGTGTGTGTAGTAGGTGCGGCACTCACAATGAATGGTTCGATTACATTTGGTGTTATTGTTTCATTTATGGTGTATATTCGCTTATTTACTCAGCCATTGTCTCAGTTTGCGCAGGTAGCTACAAGTTTGCAGTCAACTGCGGCCGCTAGTGAACGAGTATTTGCCTTTTTACAAGAAGAGGAACTTGAAGATGAAAGTAATAAGACCGTTACGTTAGATGCGAAAGATGTCCAAGGGAATGTGGAATTTAAAAACGTTAAGTTTGGGTATACGAAAGAGAAGCTTATTATTAAAGACTTTTCTTCTTATATAAAAGCGGGGCAAAAAGTTGCAATTGTTGGACCTACTGGGGCTGGGAAAACAACGCTTGTTAATCTTCTGATGCGGTTCTATGAAGTAGATAGCGGGGAAATTAAGATTGGCGGAGTACCAATTCAGTCCATTACTCGGGAAAATGTTCATGAGTTATTTTGTATGGTGCTACAAGATACGTGGCTATTTGAAGGTACTGTTAAAGAAAACATCATGTATAACAAAGATGATGTTACTGATGAAGAAGTTGTTACCGCTTGTAAGGCAGTAGGTCTACATCATTTTATTAGAACGTTGCCGAAAGGTTACGATACAGTATTGGACGATAAATCAAGTTTATCTGTCGGACAAAAGCAGCTTATTACTATTGCAAGAGCAATGGTAAAAAAAGCACCGTTGCTGATTTTAGATGAGGCGACTAGTTCCGTTGATACGCGAACAGAAGCACTTATTCAAGAAGCAATGGATAAGTTAATGAAGGGGAAAACAGCATTTGTTATTGCACATAGACTTTCCACCATTAAAAATGCTGATTTGATTTTAGTGATGAAAGACGGAGATGTTATTGAAAGTGGTAACCACGAAGAATTGATTGCCGAAAAAGGATTCTATGCAGATTTATATAATAGTCAATTTGAAGATGCATCTTGAAATTATTGGTATGAAATAAAAGGAATAGCTACTGGAAATAAATGCTAGTAGCTATTTGGTTTACTCTTTATTTACTCTCATCCAAAAAGATATCTTCTAAGGAAGGTGTATGAACGTGTAATTTATATAAATCAATATCGTACTTTGTAAATTCTTTAACGATGCGTGGAATAGTAGCTTCTTTGTCCACTGTTAACGTTGTTTTATTATTATTTGTGATAACACCTTTTCCAATATCTTGTAAAAAGTCATCCATAATAGGTTGCATGTGCTCAGAGAATGGGGTGTGTTTTAGCTCCAGTTGAATAGATGAAGAATAGCGAGCACGTAATTCATCTATCGTACCTGCGTGCGTGATTTCTCCGTCTTTCATAATAGCAATACGGTTACATATTTTCTCGACTTCATCTAAGTTATGTGACGTCATAAAGATTGTTTTTCCTTGTTGTTGTAGCTTGGCAATTAGCCTTCGAATACTTATACCTGATTCAGCATCTACGCCAGATGTTGGTTCGTCTAAGAAGATGAGTTCTGGATCATGTATAATTGCTTGTGCAATACCTAGTTTCTTCTTCATTCCAAATGAGTACTTCCCGACTTTTTTATTCGCATGCTCAAGTAGTCCTACACGCTCTAGTACTGCTTTTCCTCTTTCATTCGATAATGTATATCCATTAATATTCGCATAATACTTTAGGTGCCCAAGCGCAGTCAAGGAGTCATAGAAAGAAGAATAATCAGGTAGTACACCAATACGTTTATGAACGTGTTGCAGAGTAGATTCATTCAGTAATTTGAACGATCCTGCCGAGGGAGTAGTGATGCCAGTAATCATATTAATAAAGGTTGATTTACCTGCGCCGTTTCTACCTAAAAAACCAAAAATCTCTCCTTTTTTCACTTGTAAATGAACACTATTTACGACTGTCTTCGATCCGTACTTCTTCGAAAGGTTCACTGTTTCAATAACATTCATTATAAATCTCTCCTCTTAAATAATATGAGTGACAGGAATACTAATAATCCAGCATAAAGGATGTTAATAAGAGGATAGTACCCACCTAAATCTGTATAGTAATAAGGGGTAATGAGCTTCAACCAGTTTATATATATATTTTCAGAATAAATTGCAGCAAAGCTAAGTGCTGGAAAGACAAGTCCAAAGACGATTCCGAAAAACATCGACAATCCTGGCTTTGGTAATAAAATAGAGAAAAGAAGGTTAATTGCTAGAGCAACGGATATGAAAACCATACATTCTAGCAGGCCTTTCCATAAAAACTTGTGAGACATGATAAAAATGATGGCGAAGGATGCAGTGATACAAAATAGCCAAAATAACCATCCTCCAAGAAATTTCCCTAGTATGATATTTGTTCGAGTTGTTTTTGTGACAAGGAATCTCATCGTTCTTGAACTTATTTCACGATTAATAACATCATGTGAAATAGCTGCGATAAATAAACTTCCTAAGAAATAAACGACAAATACTGTACCGAATGCATAGACGTCATTTCCTATTTCTGGCGGAATGATTTCCTTGTATTCTGCAAAGAAATCAGCAATTAAGTATGCTGTACCGGCGAAAATAGCAATGATAATCAACGATTTGATGCTCTTAAAGTAACTTTTAAATTCATGAGTGCAAATTGCCCACATATTGTTATCTCCTTCCCATTACTTGCTTATCTTTAGTATAATAATGGCAGTTTATTGCTTATTTAATACAACCTTAATATAACCTTAAAATGAAAAGGGGTATTGCATGAATAAAGGGAAAATTTTAATTGTAGACGATGAAGTGGCCATTTTGAATATGGTGAAATTAGTTTTACAGAAGGAGGGTTTTTCTTCTGTAGATAGTTGTACAAGTGGGGAAGAGGCGCTTACGTTAATCGAACAATATACATACGACTTAATTATTTTGGATATTATGCTTCCGGGCATGTCTGGATATGAATTAGTACCTCAAATACGAGCCACTTCTAATGTTCCTATCTTCTTTCTCTCTGCGAAAACGTCGGACTTAGACAAATTAACAGGATTTGCATATGGATGTGATGATTATATTCCGAAACCATTTAATCCCCTTGAAGTAGTTGCACGTGTGAAAGCACAATTATCTCGTTATCTTGCGACGAAAGGGCATATAGAGCAAGAACGAGTGCTAGACTATGGAAGGTTTCAATTAAACTTACAATCTGCTGAACTTATTGTAGAAGGGAAGAGTATACCTTGTACGGCTCAAATTTATAAACTATTAGCTTTCTTTTGTCAAAATTGCAACCGAGTATTTACGAAAGAACAATTATATTATCAAGTGTGGGGAGATGATCTTCTATACGATGAAAATACAGTGATGGTACATATTCGGAAAATACGAGAAAAGATTGAAGAGAATCCAAGTAAACCACAATATTTACTAACGTTAAGAGGACTTGGTTACAAAATGGTGAGTCATGGGAAGGTACAAAGATGAATATAAGGCGTAGGCTCACATTTCGCTTCGTGTTTCATTTTGTAGGGCTACTTTTTATTATTATTACTTTTCTGCTCGTATTGCTCATTTATTTGGCAGGGGAGCTTATGTCTGCTGAAAGAGAGTCTGATTTCACAAGAGTATCAGTTGGGTATTTGGAGTACGGTATAGAGATAGAGGATAGTGAAGCATATATAAAGGGAGAGATTCGTGAATCGGTTTTAGCGAAGGATGGATGGCTACAAGTCATTGATGAAGAAGGCGTAGTCATTGGGAGTGTGAATACACCTAATGACGTACCAGTGTCATATCGTTTTATCGATTTAGTTACTCTTGATTTAGAGAATTACAAAACGCACCATTGGTCTGTTAAACTTCCATCTGGGGAACAAGTATCAGTCTTATATGGAGAAACACACAAAAGTAAACGTATATTGAATGTGTTAAAGAACAAAGAAACATTTCCTACCATTACGAATGAAGACAACGATTACCTACAACAGCAGCATGCATGGATGCATGTATATAATGCCAAAGGGGAAAAAATACAGCAATTCGGATTGACGAAAGATGCTACTTACACATTTAATGATATTTTGTCGGCGGAGAAAGAACCATGGAATTCGCCAGTTCAATTATCTACGAGCTATATAGAAAGAGAAGAGTTATTATATGTAGTTGGAATTGATAACATTAAGTATAGTCCAGATGATGTTATGGATGTTCATATTGGTATGAATATGCTAAAAGCAATATTAGTAGCCATTATGCTTTTAATTTTGTTAATTGCTAGTTTAGCCTTCTGGTATGGCAAGAAATTTGGAATTCCGATTTTACACATAATGAGATGGGTTAATAATATGTCTGAGGGGAAATTAGAAGAGCCAAGAAACAAAAAAGGGAAAAAACCACTTTTAAATAAAAGGAATGTGCTACATAAACGCTATCGAGTATTTAAAGGTGTTCTTGTTTCCTTAGAATCTTTAGGTGACACGTTAAAACGAAATGCAGAGGAACAGAAAAAGATAGAAAAGACGAGAGAAGAATGGATTACAGGTTTATCTCATGATTTAAAAACACCTCTTTCCTCTATTTACGGATATGCGACGTTATTAGAAACGGATGCTTATACGTGGTCGAAGGAGGAGACGATGGAATTCGGCCATATTATGAAGGAAAAGTCTGCGTATATGAGTGAACTAATTGATGACCTTACGTTAACATATCGATTAAAAAATAATGGTTTACCATTGCAAAAAGAAAAGAGAGAAGTTGTATCCTTATTAAGAGAACTAGTGAAGTCCTATTGTATGGCGGATAATCTAGTACAACTTCAATGTACGCAAGAAGAAGTCTTTCTAGATATTGATGTAAAATGGTTTACTAGAATGATGAATAATTTGTTGGCAAATGCAAGGGAACATAACCCAAGTGATACAGAAATAACAGTAGTAGTTGAACAACGCCGTACATCTACAGCTATTTTGGTGAAAGACAATGGAGTTGGAATGGATACAGAAACAATAGACAAATTATTCAATCGTTATTATCGAGGTGGAACGACAACGGATAGTAGCGATGGCTCAGGTCTAGGAATGGCGATTGCACATCAGTTAGTACAAGCTCATGGTGGAGAAGTGCAAGTGATGAGTCAAAAAGGTGTAGGGACGGTTATTAAATTACTTTTTCCTACTAATACTGATACGAATAGAAATAACGGATGAATATGTAGAAGTGATAGTGAAAATAGAAATATCTATATTACTACAGGGAGGTTATTACGATGCAACATATGGTAGATTATTTATCACCTGTTGGGATGATTGAAATAACAGGTACGGAAGACGCAATTTGTTCTATTATGTTTTCGGAAAGAGAAGAAATAGAACATAGAGTACAGGAAAATACCCCATCCGTAGTTCAAGATTGCTATCATCAACTGATTGAATATTTTAATGGTGCGCGAAAAGTATTTACATTTCCTATTTGGAATGCAGGGACACCATTCCAAAAAAATGTTTGGAGTGCTTTAACAAGTATTTCTTTTGGCGAAACAGCTACATATAAAGAGATTGCAGTGGCTATTGGAAATGAGAAATCTATTCGAGCAGTAGGAAATGCAAACGGAAAAAATAAATTAAATATTGTTGTTCCTTGCCATCGGATTATTGGCTCAAATGGAAAATTAACAGGTTACGGAGGTGGTTTGTGGAGAAAAGAGTGGTTACTTCAACATGAGAATGTACTAACGAATAAAGAAAATAATAAAAATTAAAGAATGCCCTTTAACTTATACTAATAGTAAGTTGATGGGTTTTATTGTTGGTGAGTATGAAAAAGCGAATCATTATTTTTTTATAGTCTCTTGAGAAGTGTTATAGTAGTTATTAAATAGTTTGCGTATAAGAAAAATAGGGATTTAATTTTTGTAAAGTAGGTGAATAGATGAATCGTTATACAAACATCACACAGTTAATCGGAAATACTCCTGTTGTGAAATTGTCACGCATAGTGCCGGAAGAGAGTGCAGATGTATACGTGAAATTAGAAATGTATAATCCATCTCGTAGTGTGAAGGACCGCGCGGCGTATAATTTAATATATATGGCAGAAGAGCAAGGTATCATTAAGCAAGGTGACACAATTATCGAGCCAACGAGTGGAAATACGGGTATTGGATTGGCAATGAACGCAGCGGCGAAAGGGTACAAAGCAATTCTTATTATGCCTGATAACATGTCAAAAGAACGTATTAATTTATTAAAAGCATATGGAGCAGAAGTTGTCTTAACACCAGCAGAGAAAAGGATGCCAGGAGCTATTACAAAAGCAATTGAACTCCAACAAGAAATTCCGAACAGCTTCATCCCGCAACAGTTCGAGAATAGTGCAAATCCAAATATTCACCGTATCACAACAGCACTTGAAGTGTACGAGCAAATGGATGGGGAATTAGATGCATTCGTTGCGACTGCGGGAACAGGTGGAACGATTACAGGAACGGGAGAGGCTCTAAGAGAGAGGTTACCGAATTTGTACGTCGCTGTTGTAGAGCCAAAAGGATCGCCGGTTTTATCTGGGGGTATACCTGGTCCGCATAAGTTAGTTGGGACAAGCCCAGGATTTATTCCCAAAAATTTAAATACGGATATTTACGATGAAATCATTCAAATTGCTGATGACGATGCGGTGGAAACAATGAAAGATTTAGCAAGAAAAGAAGGAATATTAGTAGGACCATCTTCTGGTGCGTCGGTCTTTGCGGCGATAATGATAGCAAAGCGATTAGGTAGAGGAAAGAAAGTCCTTTGTATTGCGCCGGATACAGGTGAGCGTTACTTAAGTATGGGATTATTTGAGTAAAGAAGGTTGAAATTTTCTAAAAAGTGTTTGACAGGTGAAAACTTCTATGATAAAAATAATAGTAATCAAATCGTCTTATAATAAGCAATGACAGGAAGCAGTAGTGAATGTCTCCCTATTTCAGAGAGCTGATGGTTGGTGAGAATCAGTATATAGATTATTCATGAATTTCGTCCTCGAGCATCTTTCATAAATCTCGTTAAGAGGAAGTGGAAGACGGTAGTTATTACCGTTATCAAAGTAAGTGGTGAAGAATTTCTTCACAACTAGGGTGGTACCGCGATATTTTCGTCCCTACGTATTTACGTAGGGGCGTTTTTTTATTCGGTTCTATTTTAGGTGTGTCTTCATAACTAGGGTGGTACCGCGATATTTTGTCGTCCCTACGTATTTGGCGTAGGGGCGTTTTTTATTCGGTTCTATTTTGGTGTATCTTCACAATTAGGGTGGTACCGCGATATTTTGTCGTCCCTACGTATTTACGTAGGGGCGATTTTTTTATTTTTTTGAAGGGACGTGGTAGTTCAAACAGTAGTTGAAGGGAAGTCTAATACAAAAGAGGAAAGAGGTAGAGAGAAATGAAAGCTCAACAATGGACATCGAAACTAGGTTTTATTTTGGCAGCGGCAGGATCTGCAATTGGTTTAGGTGCAATTTGGAAGTTCCCATATATGGCTGGTGTTGGAGGTGGAGGTGCGTTCTTCCTTATCTTCATTGGCTTTACATTGTTAATAGGTTTGCCGTTATTATTAGCGGAGTTTGTCATTGGAAGAAGTACACAAAAAGAAGCAGTACAAGCATATGATGACATTGCGCCGCGTACATTATGGCCGTGGGTAGGAAGACTTGGAATTATTACGTGTTTCATTTTACTATCGTTTTATAGTGTTGTCGGTGGTTGGATTTTACTTTATTTATGGAATGCAATAACAGGACAATTGTGGGAAGCAACAGGATCGTACGATGTTGTTTTCGGACAAATTATTTCTGATCCTTATTTAGCAGTTGGCGCACAGTTATTATTCTTATTATTGACTATTTTCATTGTGAGTAAAGGTGTACAAAACGGGGTAGAGAAAGTAAATAAATACTTAATGCCAGCATTATTTGTCTTATTCTTTGTGCTAATTATTCGTTCATTAACATTAGATGGGGCGATGGAAGGGGTTAGCTTCTTCTTACAGCCTGATTTCTCAAAAGTAACATCTGAAACAGTACTGTATGCGATGGGACAATCATTTTTCTCCCTATCAGTAGGTGTAGCAGTAATGGTGACATATAGTTCATACTTACCGAAAGAAGAGAGTTTAACACGCTCAGCATTTTCAATCGTTGGTCTAACAATTATGATCACATTGTTTGCAGGATTAGCAATTTTCCCAGTCGTATTTGCTTTTGGTATGGAGCCAGCACAAGGACCTGGTCTTCTCTTCATCGTATTACCAGCAATCTTCAGCAAAATGGCATTCGGAAAAATATTCTTCGTCGTATTCTTATTCCTATTCTTCTTTGCGACTGTTACATCAGCAATTTCGATGTTAGAAATAAGTGTTGCTTCACTTATCTCTAAAAATAAGGAGAAGCGTGGGAAAATAGCAAGCATTGTTGGCTTATGTATTTTCGTCGTAGGTATTCCATCAGCACTGTCATTTGGTGTACTAAGTGATGTCACATTTTACGGTAAAACAATTTTTGATTTAGCGGATTTTGCGGTTAGTAACGTGTTAATGCCGTTAGGTGTACTACTTGTAGCAATATTCGTTCCACTAAAGATGAAGAAAGAAGTATTAATGAAAGAATTAGGAGTAAGTGAAAACAAAGGATATAAACTATTCATACTTTGGTTAATGCTGCTTCGCTACGTAGCACCAATAGCTATTATCATTGTGTTCTTAGATGTAATTGGGGTTATATAGTATATTGTTACTTATAATGAGTAAAAAAGCGGTGATTATTTTCTATCTATCAAAATAAAGATTCATCACTAAATGATGAGATTATTTTTTCATAAAAAAGCAATGTTTTCTTTGAATTTGCTCATTATAAGTTGTTAGTAAGACTGGATATCCAATTGTTGAGAGCGGATAGTCTAGTCTTACTTTTTGCGAAGGGGAGAAAAGTTATGATCGGGACTTTCGATCATGACAGGAATAGATATAGAAAAATGTACACTAGGAAATAAACAGTTTCATCATTATTTACGCAACTTACTTATAGCTCAGGACATATAAAATGTTACAGACAAAACTCGTCCTTCATAGGAGAGTTTTATTTTTTTGTCTAAAAACAAGTTCTTTTGAACTTGTTTTTAGACTTTTCTATTGACCTATTCATAAGTGCGTGTTAATATGTGTTTGTAGGAAGCATTTTACATAAATAAAGAGGGAGAAAAAAGAGAGTGGTTATTTTGGATTGTTGTTTTGAGTTTAATTTTTAGTGTTTGGAATTATGATGTATTTTAATGTGTTACGGATTCATTTTAGATGGACTTTTAAGATTAATAGTTTATAAATTGCTATTGACTTGTGATCCTGTTTAATGTTGGCGCTCCAATGAAAGCGCTATATGAGAGAGTGAAGAGATTCTTTTATTTAAAGGAGAGTTATTATGGCATATGTTCTATTTGTAATCTTAGTTATAGGTTCCATTGCTTGGTATTTATCAGGTAAAAAATATAAATGAAAAATAGCAAAAAGAGAGACAGGGGAGATTGGAAATGATGGAAATGAGAACAATTAAACGTATTGCTTGGACAGGATTAGTTACAGTGGTAGGAGCTACAGGATTCTTCTTGTGCACAGAGACAGTATCACAAGGTAAAGTTGGAGTAGTATTTGATAGAATGCAAGGTGGAGTACAAGAGGAAGTATTAACGGAAGGTTTGCATTTTGTATCGCCAATGGCACGAATTACTGAGTATCCAATCAGCACAGAAACAGTGGAGTATGAGTTTTCGTTACCAACAGCAGACACAAAGACAATCGCAATGTCTATGGTTTTAGACTATCAAAACGATCCCGCTAAAGTAAGTGATATTTATAGTGAGTGGCGTGGTCAAGATTCAAAGGCTTTGGAACAAGGATATTTAAAAAATAGTATGATGGGTATCGCTTCTGAAGTAGTTTCTAAATACACTATTTTAGATTTAAATAATAATCGTGCAGAAATCCAAGCGAAAATTTTTGAAGCATTTACTAACAAAGTAGGAGAGAAAGGATTTAATGTTTCTAGTATTGTACTTGGAAAACCTTCTTACGATGAGCAAACAGAGAAAGCCATTCAAGATGTTGTAAATAAACAACAGGAGTTAAAAGCTTTAGAGATTGAGAAGCAGAAAGCTGAGATTGCTGCAGAGAAGAAAATGATTGAAGCAAAAGCTGAAGCAGATGCAAATAAAACAATTAGTTCTTCCATTACAGAAGAACTAATCAAAATGAAAGAAGCTGAAGCACGTTTGAAACATGGTTGGGTTGAAGTTCAAACAGGTCAAGCAATTGTTGATACAAATAAGTAGTGATAAATGACTAAGCAGTATGTGAATTTTTTGGAGGAAAGGTGAATGAGGAATCCATAATCTACATGATTCGTTAAATATTTGTGATTTCATTAAAGGTATTATTTGCGCCATTTATTCACAGTATAGTACATATAAAGCATTAAAATAAAACTCGCCCTTCGTGGTTGAGTTTTATTCTTTCTAAAGAAAAGTTCTTTTGAACTTGTTTTTTGACTTTTTCTATTGACTAGTTCGTATATAGGTGTTAATATAATGGTGTAGCGAATGTGTTACAGAGATGAAAGGGGATTACATATGGAAAAGAAATCGAATGGTTATTTTGGATTGCCGTTTGTTTTAAGTTTGATTTTTAGTGCAATAGTATTTGGAATTATTATGTATTTTAACGTGTCACCATTGCACTACAGATGGGGATTCAAGATTAATATTTTACTTATTATCTTGTTTAGTAGTTACATAGTATTCATGAGTTTGTTCAGAAGATTTAATGCGAAACAATTTGCAATAGTTGGGATTGGATCGGTTTCACTTCTTATTTTAATGAATGTTGTTTTCTTCTTTATGACAACAACAGTTATCCATAGCAAAGACTACCATCACTTAATCGGTGAAGTAGAAGAACGAAAATTTGAATCGGATGTGGCGCACGTTGACCTAGAGCAATTGCCTACAATTGATAAAGAATTAGCAGGGAATTATGCAGATAAAAAATTAGGAGAAATACCAGCGTTAGGGAGTCAGGTTGAAGTAGGGGAATTAACGCTTCAACAAATTGATGGGAAATTATATTATGTAGGACCACTTGAGCATTCAGGAATTCTTAAATGGTTCCAAAATAGAGAAGGTACGCAAGGATATGTGAAAGTAAGTGCTACTGATGCGCAGGATGTAGAATTAGTTACACAATTGAATGGGAAAGATATTAAATTGAAGTATTTATCAAGCGCTTACTTTAATTCAAATGTTGAGCGTCATGCATACTTAAGTCATCCAACACAGGGAATTAAAGACTACTCATTTGAATTGAATGATGAAGGAAATCCTTACTGGGTAGCTTCTACGTATGATCATACGATTGGACTTTCTGGAGAAGTGATTACAGGTACATTGATTATTGATGCACAAACTGGCGAGATGCAACAATACACGGTGGAAGATACACCGAAATGGGTAGATATTATTCAACCACAATCGACAGTTGAAAAGCACTTAGATTATTGGGGAGAGTATGTACACGGATTCTTCAACTTCTCGAACCAAGATAAGTTGAAAACAACAGAAGGAATGCAAGTTATTTATAACAATGGAGAATGTTTCTTCTATACAGGAATTTCAAGTGTAGGAAAAGATGAATCAACAGTTGGATTTGCACTTACAAATACACGTACTGGAGAAACGACGAAGTATAATGTATCAGGCGCAACAGAAACAGCGGGTATGCAGTCGGCAGAAGGAAGTGTACAAAACTTACAGTACAAAGCAACACATCCAATTTTAATTAATGTTCAAAATGAACCAACGTATTTCTTAACATTAAAAGACAAAAAAGGTCTTGTGAAATCATACGGAATGGTAAATGTAGAGAACTATAACCTTGTAGCAACTGGCGATACATTACAAGCAACATTAAATAGTTATGTAAAAGCTCTGGCAGGTAAAGGGGTTCAAGGTAATTTAGAAACAAACGGTGTAGAGAAATCTGAAACTGGTACAGTAGAAAGAATAGGTTCGGTCACAACAGAAGGGAATCAATTGTTCTACATCGTTGTGAAAGAAAAGCCAAATAGCTTAATTATTGTTCCATCCGCGGTATCTAAAGAAGTCGCTTTAACAAAAGAAAATGATGTAATTGATTATAAGTACATCGAGTTACCTAATATGGATGGGATAACAGTGAAAGAGTTTGATAACAAAAATATCGATTTAAAATAAGCAACGTGGAGGGATATTTCCCTCCACAGTATATCTGTCAAAGTGTTTTAAACTAATAAATGGAGGGGTAATATGTCACAGTTTTCTTATAACCTTCCGCTCTGTAGAACATCGGCTAAACCGATTGAAATTTATGGGAAGAGCGGGAAAGTAGGAGTTGTGAAAGGTTTTTATGAGAATGTGTTTACGAAATTTTTGGATAAAATCAGTAGCGAGTGTGGTCGTTACCTTACGTATGAGTTACGAGATAGTGAGAATAACGTGAGGATTATTTCGAAAGATGCGAGAGGATTCACGAGAAAGAAAGCATTCGTGACGTATATTGATCATAATCAAGTAGAACATGAAATTGTCATGAGAGAGACGGAATGTTTTGATATAGATGAAAAAATTACGTTCATATATAAAAATAAAGAGTACTTAATTAGTAAGAGATTGTTTGAACCAGCTCAATTAGTAGTAGACGGGGATGTAATTGCAGATTGTAATGTGCAATTTATGAATCGTGCATATAATGTGAAGATGAACATTTATAACTATGCGTATTTGCAAGAACATTATTTAGTGTTGGGGTTATTTCATGCTGCTCTTTCTTGAGTATTTGTTTGAAAAGTTATTTAGTTGGATTTGGTGATTGCACGTTGCAGGTTCAAATTCGTGTATGTTGAGCATGGTTATGCACTTATTTATTTTTTTAAAACATCTAGGCAGATGAAAATAAAATTGTATCCGATTACATAAGGAACGGTAATAGATAAAAAAGGCTGAAGGGGATTCCCTTCAGCCTTTTTTTGTTAACCACCACTAATAGTACTACTTCAGCTACCAAAGCCACTTTTCCCTGTGTTGTTACCATTATTGCTATTAGAGTAAGTACCATTGTTACTACTGCGAGTTATACCGTTGCTAAATTTACTTTGGAGCTTATTTCCTCCTGCAAAACCTTTGCTAGTGTGATAATCTTTATAAGTTTTATTGTTCATCAAGTAGCTTAATGTTGCATAATATAGTCCTCCGTAATACAAGTAGGAGTAGTGTGTAGACTCACTGTCGTTGCATTTCCAAACTCCTGCTTCCATGTCAAATTCCCATTCACTACAATATTCATCATTAGGGATTTCAGGTAGGTCTATTCCATTATCTTTTGCAAATGTTTCAATATCATCGTCTATTTCGACTTCAGAAGTTTGGACATTTTCTTTAGGAGGTTGTTGTGTAACAGGATTTTGTGCTACTGTAGGTGTCTCCTCTACAGTAGTTGTTGTTACTTTTTCTGTTGAAATAATTTCGGACGTACTAGAAGGAGAACCACAGCCTACAGTAGTTGTCGTCATCAATATAGCTGATACACCGGCTAGGACTTTTTTTGTTCGTTTCAATTAAATCCCTCCAATTTACTAAGCAAATGACCATCGTGCTATATAATAAATCTCTTTTGTTCCATTATATTACATTTGAAGGATTTCTTCTTATTGTTTTTATGTTACTTTAGGAAACTTAGTAAATATATGCTCATTTTAGTTAGCGACCAACTTTTTGAATAGATGATGCGTAGATAGAAATGTAGCAAATATCATACATAAAAGAACAGGAAGCATTAATGACACATATACGATATTTGGTCCATATTGTTGTGCAATCCAACCTAATATAGGGCCGGATAGGACGACAACGCTTTGATTACAAACCATCCGATAACTTGCCATTCTTCCATGATAGCGCTTATCAGTAGCCATTTGTTGTACAGCTTGTAGCAAGACACGTATCCATGTTGTTGTAACACCAATGCAGAATACGGCTATGAATGTAAGGATAATGTAATGTGAAAATCCAAGGGTGGCAAGGCCTAACAATGCAAGGAATAAGGAGTACAAAGGGAATTTATCTTTTGCATACGCCCACCACCAGGAACCGAGTAGTCCTGCTGCTAGTCCGCCTAATGAAAAGGCAACATTCAGAAATCCATATACGGTAGCGTTTTCTTCTAAATATGCTAATGTATATACGGACAAAAAGCCTAAAGTTGAATGGAAAACTAGTTGCCCATTGAATAAGAGGACGAATAATAGTAGTAAAAATTTGTTGTTCGTTAAATAATGAAATCCGCTTTTAAATTCTTGTAAGATGGAGGGGGTATTCATCGTGTCCTCGTTAAGAATTGTTCGTCGATAAGGTACGAATAGTAAGCTAGTTAGTGCAATAAGATAACCGATAATGACGGTTGTTAATGTAAGAGTGCTACCGAATGTTGCTAACAAAATCCCTCCGATACTTCCTCCAATAATCCCACCTAAAATCGTGACAGATGATGTTTTTGAAAAGATATTTGGTAAATCTTCTTCTTTAAAAACTTCTGCTAATAGAGCTTGTATAGCTGGACGGAGTAGGGAGCCAGAAGTTTGTATTAGCATATGAGTACTAATTAGTAAAGGAATGGACAAGTCGCCGAGTAGGTCGTTTATACATAAAATAATAATGGAAAATATACTGATAGAATGAGAGATGATAGCTAGATTTTTACGATTGTATCGATCAACAAAAACACCAAATAATAAGTTTAGTAGTAAGCCGGGTAAGAATCCAATACTAACAAGCATTCCGCTTAGTAAAGCATTATTCGACTGTTCGTACACAATCCATGTAACGGTAATAAAGTAAATCGTGAGGCTGAAATCTGCGAAGAAAAAGGATAGTAGCATTTTTCGATAATTATTCACAGGCATTCCTTCTTTCTTTGTAATAATGAAAAGCATAGTAGTTAATATCTACTATGCTTGTAAGTTTGCGCTATGATGAGGGGCTATATGTAACAAGTCTTTCACGTCATGAATTAAGTAAGTAGGCTTTGTGTTAGCTAGCATTTCTTTTGAATGAGCTCCCCATGTAACACCGCAAGATTGCACACCAGCGGCTTTTGCCATTTCAATATCAAATGTGGAATCACCAATCATGATACATTGTGATGGTCTGAACTTGTTTTCTGCTAAGATATTTAAAATTCCCTCTGGATGAGGTTTGTAATTGTTAACATTGTCCGATCCCATCACACCATTGAAAAATTCTTCAATATGTAACGAACGCAAATTTCTTCGTAATACATCTGATTTTTTACTCGATACAACGAATAAGAGACTACCTTGTTGTTTCCGTTTTTGCAATACTTCAGGAATGAGTGGGAAAGCTACGATTAATTCGTTTTCATACTTTTTGTACATCGTGCGGAATGTTTGGAGTAATTCGTCAAACATAGATGAAGATAGTTCTGTATTTGCCATTTTTTTAAAAGACGTCTCAATTGGAATCCCCATAAATTCTTCGATGAGTGATTCATCTGGAATGAGAAGATCATGTGCCTTAAAGGCTTCTTGTGTTGCTACGACACTACAATGCTTTGAATCTGCTAAAGTTCCGTCGAAGTCAAAAATATATACGTTTTTTTGCATGGTGCAACCTCCTTTATATTCAATATTCTAATTTAATTATGGCATACAAAAGAAGGAAATGTAAAATTGTGTGACGAATTATAATGGAATTATTCAAAATAGGGGGACTACCATGATTACCGTCAAATTAGTACCACACAATATACTATATGCAGAAAGAATGTCACAATTAACTTCTGCACCTGAAGTAAAAGATGCCCTAGGGTTAAGTGATGAACAAGTATCATTAGAAGGGACAAAGGGATTTATTGATTTCATTTTGAAACAAGAGGAAGAAAGTAAACAGTACTCACGCATGATGTTGAATGAAGAGAATAAATTAATTGGTGTTATTACATTAAAGGAACTAGACCACATAGCGAAAACGAGTCATATCGGTACGTGGATTGGTCATGAGTTTTGGGGTAGAGGATACAATGAATTAGCAAAGGAAGAAATTTTACATATCGGATTTACAGAGTTAGGGCTAGACTACGTTTTTGCTGGTGCAAAGTTGGTGAATGTTCGTTCGCAAAAAGCGCAAGAAAAGCTAGCGTATATAAAGCTTGATATCGCAGCAGAATTTCCATTAGAACATATGAAATTAGAAGAACAGACAGGAGCGGCTTGTATCCTGAATGTAATTGAGAAAACTACTTTTTTAGATTGGTACGAGAATAGAGGACGGGGGTAATAGAGATGAATATAAGGAAGGCGCAAGTAGAAGATGCGGCAGGGATTGCAAGGGTACATGTAGATTGTTGGAGAACTACGTATAAAGACATCATACCAGAAGACTTTTTATGTAACTTATCGTATGAGAACCGAACAAAGCTTTGGCTACACAATATACAACGAGAAGATAACTATCTATTCGTCGCGGAGAATGAAGACGGAGAAATCATTGGCTTTGCTGATGGGGGAAAACGAGAAACAAATACAGTAGAAAACTCCGGAGACTTAACGTCTATTTACATTTTTGAATCGTATCAAAAGCAAGGGATAGGGAAGAAACTTTGCCAGCCGCTATTTCAAGTCTTTCGTGATTTAGGGTATACGACTATTTTTGTGGAAGTGCTAGAAGATAATAAATCCAAATATTTTTATGAGGCATTAGGTGCTAAATTATGTAAGGATGAAGAAATCGTTTATGGAGGCAAAATGTTAAACTTGTTAACGTACGAGTGGGGAGATATTCGCCATATATAGTAGGGGGACTTCATGCAAACATATAAAATCGATATAACCGAACGAATGAAACATTATAATGTAGCGGGCATTAGTATCGCTGAAATAAAAAACGGTACATTACATACTACAGAATGTTACGGTGTGCTAGAAGCTGGAACGAACAAACATGTAACGAGTACGTCTCTTTTCAATGCATGTTCCATTAGTAAGTTTGTAACATCAATGCTTGTGATTGTATTGTGCGAGAAAGGAATTCTTTCGTTAGAGGAAGACGTGAACGATCAATTAATATCGTGGCAAATCCCAGGAAACGAATTTACGAAAGGGAAGCAAATAACGTTACGAGACTTGCTTAGTCATCAAGCAGGATTGATAGACTCAGAGGGAAGTTTTCAAGTGTTAGATGAAAATACGGGTGTTCCGTCTATGCATAACTTGTTAAATGGAAAAACAAATTATTGTACAGAACGTGTTACAGTGAAAGTTGCACCAAAAACAGAATTTCATTATTCAGATGCAGGTTTTTGTATCACTCAACAAGTAATTGAAGATCGATGTGGTAAGCCTTTTGAAGAAGTGATGAAAGAATACCTATTCGAACCACTTCAAATGAAAGGCAGTTCTTACCCAAAAATGAGCATAGACAAAGAAAGTTTCTCTAGTGGCCATCATAAAGAGGGACAAGTGATAGAAGGGAAATACTCAATCTATCCATATGCTGCAACAGCTGGTCTTTGGACAACACCGACAGATTTGTCATACGTTCTAACAGAATTAATGAATGCGCTAAAAGGTATAAGTAAATTAGGACTTTCTCGGAAACTAGTAAAAGAGGTAATTGCTCCTTACGGTTGTAAAGAGTGGACGGGATTAGGTTGTTTCTTGGATGAAACAGAACAAGGAGTAGAAGTGTCGTCCTTAGGATGGGGAATAGGGTTTCAATGCTTATTTGTCGCATATCCTCATAAGGGGCATGGATTAATTGTTATGACGAATACGGATTTAGGGGTACATCAATTAGAAGGTATTATTGGTGAAATAGTCAAGATGCAAAAAGTATGAACTCCCTATCATTAAAGTGGTAGGGAGTTTATACTTTATTATAGGAAATAGAGATACACAATGAAGGGTGCAATCATCGATCCTAGTATTGCGCTTAATGTCATCGCAACAGAACTAATGGCGAATGTAAGCTCATTGTATTCAATTGCTTTTGACGTTCCAATTGCGTGAGAGGCACTACCGAAAGCAACGCCCCTTCCTATATCACTATGAAGATAGAACCATTTTAGTATGTAAGGTCCTACTAGAATACCAGTGAATCCAGCAATCATCACAAATACAACTGTTAAAGAGGGGACTCCTCCTAAACCAGATGTTATTTGCATCGCTACCGGTGTTGTGATGGATTTAGGAACCATTGAGACGATCTGTTCTTTCGTGAAGTCAAAGATTTGTGTTAACATAAGTCCACTTACTATACCAATAGTTGTACCAATTATAATTCCACCTACAATCGGAACAACTTGTTTTAATATAATATTTCGTTGTTTATAAAGAGGATAAGCGAGGGAAACAATTGCTGGTCCTAATAATTTATCCAACCATTGTCCACCAATCATATACGTTTCATAGCTGATATCAAAATAAGAAAGAATGACAATTATGGCTATCATCGTAGTTAATACAGGCATTAATAATGGGAGTCTAAAGCGATGGTATAGGCGACTTAAACAGATGAAGAGGATAATTGTACTTGCAATTACTGTGACTGCGATGAGTGTTTTTTCCATGATGCATCCTCCTTTTTTCGCTTAGCGTACTTTGCTAGGAATTGACTTGCATGTCCAGACGCAATCATTGTTATGACTGTACTAATGATTGTAATAAGAACAAGTATTAATTCTTTTCCTTTGAAAATAGAAGTGAAATTCATCACACCGACTGTTGCTGGAATAAGTAAGAATGGTAGATATGCTAATAACACATTTGAGCCATCTTCAATCCACTTTAATGAGACAACTTTCAGTGAAAGGGCGGCTAATAATAATAATAACCCAATAATACTGCCAGGCATTGATAGGTGAAGTATACCGCGTATCCATTCACCTATAAAGTAAAAAACGAATAATAGTACGATTTGTGCAAGAATCCTAATAACTTTCATTGCATAGCGTCTGTTCTTTACGAATTTAATAAGGAAAAGAACAGGCTCCCTCCTTTAAGATAAACTTTTGCTAATGTAATGATACCACTAATAAGAACAAGAAGGGGATATAAATGGCTAATAAAGAAAATATAAGAGTATTCATAACAATTTCACAACATCGGATGTATGACCATTATCTATAGAATAAGTATGGAATAAAGAAGCACCCAATCTAAATACACTAGGAGGAATTGCGTTACATATTTGTGAGCATGTAAAGCGTAATTCAATCCGCTTTTCTAACAAACATCCAATATATTTTTCACAAGGGATAGAAGATTATTTTCCTAATGAACACTTCTCTCTTGATGAATTGTTACACGTTGTTCATAATTCGTTTGAAGATTTCGATGGGATAATGAAGCAATTACTTGAGGATATTCCAGAGAAGATTAACATGTGTGAAGATTCTGCAAGCAAGCGTGGCGGATATTCCAGTTGAACATGCGACATTCCACCTCATAGCTGCTTTTCAAACGCATTATTTTTGGTCGGATTTTGAACGGATTATAGAAGAGGTATACCGTGTGTTGAAGCCGGATGGGGGGTCTTGTAGTGCCAAGATATAATATTGCATATCACATGAAAGCTTATAAGGATGATAGAGAATTAGAAGCATTATTGAAGAAAGTTGGATTCACATCTGTTCAATTTTTGGAGGATGAGAGTCGAGGATGGTTATGTGTAAAGAGTAAAAGGTGAACGTTTATGAATGATTAAGAGCTTTTTTTAACGAAAGTAGAGTGAAATGTTTGACAAAATTAACGCTATTTTAACATAATGTTCATGTGCACTTAAAATTTACCAGTTAAAGTGTATATGAGTTTAAGAGTTAGAGAGGGGAAAAAGTTTTGGTTAAAAAGCGTTTTTTACAGGTTGCAGTAGTATCAGCGGTCCTTATGGCAAGTGGATGTGGGACAAAGGAGCAGGCAGTGGCGAAGACTGAAAAGGCTAAAAGTGCAGAGATTAAAACAGATGTAAGTGAAGTGTTGAATATATCACACCGCGGAGCATCGGGTCATGCACCAGAGCATACAATCCTTGCTTATCAATTAGGGGAGGACATGCAAGGGGATTATATTGAAATTGATTTGCAAATGACAAAAGATGGGGAACTTGTTGCATTGCATGATGAGACATTAGAACGTACAACAAATGGAACAGGTCTAGTGAAAGACTATACATTAGCAGAAATTAAAAAGTTGGATGCAGGCTCTTGGTTTAATGAAAAATATCCAGACAAAGCGAAAAAAGAATATGTTGGACTGACAGTACCAACTTTTGATGAAGTTATTGAGAAGTTCGGAAAAGATAATAAGTATTACATTGAAACAAAATCACCTGAAGTATATCCAGGTATGGAAGAAAAGTTGCTTGAGAAATTACATAAGCATGGATTAGTTGGGAAAGACAAGGAAGCTAGTAACGCAATTGTTCAATCATTCAGCCCGGAAAGCTTAAAGAAGATGCATGAATTAGATAAGAATGTACCACTTGTGCAATTACTATGGTATGAAGATGAATCGAAGCTAGCAACAATTACAGATGAAGAGTTAAAGAAGTATAAAGAGTATACGATTGGAGTAGGGATGAACTTTGCACCTATCGATAAGACATATGTACAAAAAGTACGTGAGCATGATTTAGAAATTCACCCATACACCGTGAATGAAAAAGAAGATATGAAGAAGTTGTTAGAGTGGGGCGTGACAGGTATGTTCACAAACTTCCCAGATAGATTAGAAGAAATATTAGAAGAATCTAGTAAGAAGTAATACAAACATTTCTCATTATATGAAAAGAGTGAGGTGACCATTTTTTGGGCATAATTTCTTTTGAATAATAATGAGGAGTTGATTGTTATGAAGAAACAACCACGAGAAAAGAAAAATTTGAAAGAAGATATTCGTATCGAACAAAATGCAATATACAGTGATCCAAAAGTTGCGAATAACGTACATCCACTTCCACAACCGAAAGATTATGATGAGATCGAATATTGAAAACGGATACAAACACCCTCGCAAAAAAGGGTGTTTGTATTATTTTAGAGTACCCTACTTTATTTGACCAATATATTAGTGTGTGATAGTCTTTTGCTTGAGGAAGGTGTTTAGTATGTTACATATGACACTGTGTAAATTTGTGATGAAACGCTGCTCTGTACAAATGTATAGGATGAAGCATTGTGCAGAGCTTAATCTAGAGGTATAGTGCCTCTTGTATTCATCAGGGAATAGCTTTCAAAAAGTATAGTCTTCTATGCTTGTTTGAGTGTGGTTATTTTCTGATGAATCATAGATATAAAGCCGTAGACAATGTTTTGTCTGCGGCTCTTTGTGTTGTTACTATGCTAGATAAGCGTATTTATCGGTATAGTTAGGCGTCGAGAAATATGACTGTCACAACAAAGCAGAGGGTTCATGTCTTTATGGCATATCCCTCTGCTTTTTTATTGTCACAAAGTCTGTATTAAAGACATGTATTGGTTATATTTCTGAAAAATGGATTAAGGAAATTTGAAAGATAGAAAATAGTAAAAAGAGATAGAGGAGAAGAAAAGTATGATTAATGATAAGAAAAATTGGAAAAAGAAGATAAGTTTGTTTTTAACGGCCCAAATGATTTCATTGTTCGGCTCATCGTTAGTTCAGTATGCAATTATTTGGTATATTACCTTAACAACAACTTCCGGATTTATGTTAACGATATCTACTGTATGTGGCTTTCTCCCACAAATAGCAATCTCTTTATTTGCCGGGGTATGGATTGATCAGTATGATCGCAAGAAGATGATTATGTTCTCTGACGGGATTATCGCTATGGTAACATTGCTTTTAGCAGTATCTTTCTTCTTAGGATATAGAGAGATTTGGTTACTATTTATTGTATTGCTAATACGATCAGCTGGGACAGGAATACAAACTCCAGCTGTGAATGCACTTATCCCACAGATTGTGCCACAAGAGAATTTGATGAAAGTAAATGGGGTAAATAGTAGTATTACATCATTCATTATGTTTATTTCGCCAGCAGTGAGTGGGGGGATTCTTTCTGTTATAACGATTGAAGCAACTCTTTTAATCGATGTGATAACAGCTTTCATTGGAATTTTTATTATGTTCACACTTAACATTCCTTCATTTGTGAAGAAGAAAGATGAAAAACAAACGACTGTACAAGGAGTGAAAGAAGGATTCTTATATGTAAAAGACAATCCATTTATTAAACGATTGTTGTTATTTCTTATTGCTGTGATGATATTAATTAGTCCAGCTGCGTTTTTGACACCGTTAATGGTAAGTAGATCGTTTGGTCCTGAAATATGGAGACTTACTGCAAGTGAAATGACATTTAGTGCTGGAGCTGCTGTAGGAGGCTTGTTAATATCAGCTTGGAGTGGTTTTCGTAATAGAATGCATACAACAATATTAGCGTGTGCGCTTTACGGTGGATTAATGATTGGATTAGGGATTGCACCACTATTTCTCGTCTATTTAGGTTTAAATTTCTTAATAGGTATCACGATGCCAATTTTTAATACGCCTATTAATGTATTATTGCAGGAGAAAGTTAATTCGTCTATGCATGGCAGAATTTTTAGCCTTGTTCAAATTTCGAGTTCATGTGCGTTACCGATAGGAATGATGATTTTTGGGCCGTTAGCAGATATTGTTCAAGTTGAAAGTTTGTTAATTGTTTCAGGGGGATGCGTACTTTTAGTGGCATTGATTAGTCAGCGGCACGTTTCATAAATATACAAGTAAGGTGTTAGACGGATTTAACTATATGTTAAATCCGTTTTTTTGTAATGGTTAATAATGTCAATATTCTGCCTTTTGGGTATATAATGAAACTAATCTATTTACCAAAGGGGTGGAAGATATGTTGCATTATATTTGTACTACTTGTGGTGTTCAATATGAAAAGAGTGAAGAAGTTCCTAGTATATGTACGATTTGTAGTGAGGAAAGACAATATGTTAACGTATCGGGTCAAGAATGGACGACACTTAGAGAAATGCGGGGAAGTAATCTGTACCGTAATGAAATAGTTCAACAAGAAGACGGGTTGTATCGAATCCATACAGAGAAAAAGTTTGCCATCGGACAAAATGCATTTCTTATTACTGGTACGAATTTCAACATGTTATGGGACTGCATTACATATTTAGATGACATTACTATCCAAGAGATAAAAGAATTGGGTGGCATTCATGCTATTGCTCTCTCTCATCCTCATTATTATTCGACTCAAGTAGAATGGGCAGAAGTTTTTGATGTGCCTATTTATATTCATGAAGATGATAAAGAATGGGTAATGCGCCCAAGTGAACGGATTGTTTTTTGGTCGGGAGACTCGCTATCTATAAATGAAGAGATTACTATTTATCGTTTAGGTGGTCATTTTAAAGGTGGCGCTGTATTGCATTGGCAAGGAGATAACAAAAAAGACGGTATTCTTCTAACGGGTGATATTATTCAAGTTGTTGAGGATCAGCAGTGGGTAAGTTTTATGTACAGTTATCCTAATTTAATTCCGTTGCCGGCTAACAAAGTAAAAGAAATGGTAAATAAGGTAAAGGATGTACCGTTTGATCGGTTATATAATGCATTTCAAAAGGTTGTCAATGAAAATGCAAATGAAGCGGTTCAAAGGTCTGCCAAGAGGTATGTAAAAGCATTGGAAGGGACATTGTTTAACACTTAATGTTGTTAGGAGAAGGATAGATGGAGTTTAAAATCAATGATATTTCCATTAACTATGAAGAAATAGGAACGGGAAAACCTATTATTATGTTGCACGGTTTTTTATTAAATCACCGAGTAATGACAGGGTGTATGGAGCCCATTTTAGAGAATCAAGATGGTTATAGAAGAATATATATTGACTTACCTGGAATGGGGAAATCTGAGAGTGCAGATTGGATTGAGAATGCAGATGTCATGCTGGACATTCTTATTCACTTTATAAACACTATTATTCCACATGAAAACTTCTTATTAGCCGGAGAATCATACGGTGGGTATTTGGCACGAGGGATTATTTATCGTATGGCGAATAGGATAGATGGATTGCTATTGCTTTGTCCAGTGATTATAGCCGCTATGCAACAAAGAACAGTGCCAGAACATGTTTGTTTAGTAGAAGATAAGGGGTTATTGCAGAAGCTACCTGTAGAAGGGGCAGAGAGTTTTGCTTCATTGTCAGTCGTTCAAAGTAAATCTATTTATAAGCGATACGAGAAAGAGATATTATCTGGGGCAAGGTTAGCTGATGCGGAATTTTTAGAACGATATAGAGCAAATGGATACGCATTTTCATTTAATGTGGATACATTAAGCGAAAAGTTCAAGAAACCGATGCTGTTCTTAATGGGCAAACAAGATTCAGTTGTAGGATATAAAGATGCGTGGAATATACTAGAGAATTATCCACGAGCATCGTTTGTTGTACTTGATAAGGCGGGGCATAATTTACAAATAGAGCAGGAAGAAGTGTATCAATCGCTTGTATATGAGTGGATTCAGCGGACAGAAGTAACATAATGTCATATAATAAAACCACAGTTATGACGGGAGGTGTTTATGTTGACAATAAATTCGAAGTTGTCACATAGTGGAACGTCTCATGCAAAGCCAAGTATGGTGTGGCGATTCTTTGCATGAGGTAGACTGAATAGGAAAGTCGCCAATTAACATTCATCATACTTTGCTTTGCACCTTATTCGATTTCATAAATAAGGAGCGAGCGTTATGAAATATGTGAATGTAAACACTGTTTTACCTGAGGCATTAATTGCGGAAATTCAACAATATGTACAAGGTGAAATGATTTATATACCGAAGAAAGAAGATACTCATTCTAAATGGGGAAGTCGCTCAGGAGCGAGGCAGCTACTTGATGAACGAAATGATGCAATTAAAGAAGCTTTTCGGAATGGTAGACCCATTCAACAATTAGCAGATGAGTATTTTCTGTCAATAGAATCTATTAAGAAGATTGTATATCGAAAATGAGTGGGAGTATTTCCTGCTCATTTTTTCGTATGTAAAGTTTTGTTCTAAATCGTTTACTACATTTTCTCTTTTCGCTCGAATGTATACACTAATAATACATAATGAAAAAGGAGAATAGTATGATGGAAGCATTTATTAGAAATGAAGAATATAATTTGATAAGACAACAAGCGTATAACCTTGTAAATGGTCATACCGCAGCAAACGATAGAAGTGTTGTGGAAGCACTAAAATCATTAGCAATGGAGAAAGTATTATCTGTATTCAATTACGTAAATAAGGAACAACAAGTATTAATTGAAATGATTCGTGATGTGAAAAATAGGGAGGAAGCAGAGCTATTCTTATTGAAGCTACATCCGTATGTCATTCCATTCCCAGAAGTAACACAGCAAACAGTGAAGAAACTATTTCCAAAAGCAAAAAAATTAAAATTACCAAAGGTAGATAATATAAATTTAATGGAAATAACATATTTGGGCTGGGAGGACAGTGGAACAAACAAAAGATATATTATTACAAAACATGGAGATAGGCTCATTGGGATAGACGGGACATTTCAACCTATTCACCAAAAAGGAATTTGTACACTATGTAATAGGCTAGAAGAAGTCGGGATGTTTCTTCATGAGAAAAAGGGAGAAGTACTTGGTACATTTGTAAAGCGAGGAAACTATATTTGTAAGGATAGTGTTAGTTGTAATCAGAACATTATATCAGTTCAAAAGTTACATGACTTTATTGATTTGTTAAAGAAATAATGAACCCTCAAGTGAAATAACTTGAGGGTGTTTTTTGTTACCAATTTTCTTTAATAAAAGCATCTCGTCCAGATTCAATACGTTCTTGCTTGTATTTGTCTGGATTCTTTTTGTAGAAATGTTGATGGTATTCTTCTGCTTCATAAAAAGGTGCAGCTGGGCGAATTTCAGTTACAATTGGCTTTTTAAATCTACCACTTTCCTGAAGGGATAGCTTTGATTTTTCAGCTAGTTCTTTTTGTGTTTCATTATGATAGAAAATAACTGTGCGATATGATGGTCCACGATCGAAGAATTGTCCATCGTCGTCAGTTGGATCAATTTGTGGCCAGTATAGATTTAGTAATTTTTGATAAGGGAAGATGACTGGATCGAATGTAATTTGGACAACTTCGACATGCCCTGATGTACCAGTTTTCACATCTTCATATGTTGGATTCTCTATATGTCCACCAGCATAACCGGAAATAACGCGATGAATTCCTGGTAATTCATCAAAAGGTTTTACCATGCACCAGAAGCACCCTCCAGCAAAAGTTGCGAGTTCGTATGTTTTTTCGGTCATTGATGCTATCCTCCGTAATAAGTATTTCTGTATAGTATCTTATATTCGGAACTTTCTTGCAAATGAAATGTTTGATTTTATTTGCATTGTTGGAAGAGGGATATATCCAATCGATGGCAATTATATTACTAGTGACTATGAAGAGAAGAAGTGATATGGAACTTTCTTAGTAGAAATTACTTTGAGAGGCGTAAATAGATGTGTTTCTTACGTTTATCATAGGCAAAAGATTTGTAGATTGAATGTTTTGTGGTAAATTATAACATATAAGAAAGAGAAGCTCATTATCAAAGGAAAAAGGAAGTGGCAAGCTTGAAATTTGTATTCGATTTAGACGGAACGATTTGTTTTAAAGGTCAGCCAGTTTCAGAAGAGATTCTTACGTGTTTGAATAACCTAGAGAATGAGGGACATGAAGTTATTTTTGCCTCAGCAAGACCAATTCGTGATATGTTACCAGTTTTACATTCACGTTTTCATCAACATACGCTTATAGGCGGTAATGGTTCACTTATTTCTCAAAATGGAAAGTTAGTGTATGCGAAGGAATTTGATCAACAAACATTAACTCAAATTCTCTCTTTTATTAAAAAATATGGAGCAACGTATTTGATTGATAGTGACTGGGACTATGCATATACAGGCCCAATTGATCACCCAATACTATTAAATGTTGATGCGGATAAGTTAGCTAACTGTGTTTCAGTTGGAGAATTACGCTCCATTGTAAAAATATTACTTTTAACTGCGGCGGATATGGAACAACTAGCAGAGCAATTGCATACATTGCCTGTCGTTGTACATACACATCGAAATGAAAATGTATTAGACGTTAGTCCTCAACATATTGATAAGTGGAATGCACTACAAACGCTAGGTGTTAAAGCAGGAGAGTACATTGCATTTGGTAATGATGCAAATGATATTAGTATGTTCAAGCATGCCCTTCACACAGTGATGATTGGCAATCATGTAGATTTAGCTCCTCATGCGAAAGATTCGATTGTGCTAGACGAGTTATGTGAGAAAGGGATTATTGATAGATTAAAAGAATTAGCCAAAGAATATCGTGTAGTGATAAGTAGGTAATACATATGGTAAAGAAATTAATACATGTGGAAGGTCTTGTTGTATTGTTTGTGGCGATGTATATGTACTATATAAATGATTTTAGTTGGTGGTTATTTATATTGTTATTATTAGCTCCAGATTTATCTGCGTTAGCATATTTACTAAATGTCCGATTAGGAGCACAAGTGTATAACTTATTCCATACGTATGCCGTGTCTGTTCTAGTTACGTTAATCGGTGTAGCAGTAGAACTTGATTTGATGTATATGATTGGCTTAATTTGGACGGCTCATATTGGAATGGATCGATTGTTAGGATATGGCCTTAAATATTCATCTAGTTTTAAAGAAACGCATATGCAGAAGATATAAGAGTAGCGGCTAGAGCATGAATCTTATAAGAGAATTATGTGCAGAGATAATAAAGTTGTTTAATTTACAATAAAGTCATTTAAAAAATAATATAGTTGTTTAAAAATCCTTCTTTCACTAACGGTGCAGTTTAGTTCAATAAGGAAAAATGGATTTTCGACATTTTTAAATGGGAAATTTATTAAAAATTGGAACCTTTATTCCTTTCAATCGTATCAAGGAGAATTGATTTAAAATCAATTGGAGCATTAAGTTCTAGAATTTCCAGGTTGTATTAAGATTTATTTGCTAATTCGACTTTTCAAAAGTTGAATTATTTACATTAAACATCCTTAACTATGTTTGGAAGGTGATATTTTTTGGTGGAGTTAAGAACAATTAATGAGGATAATTATGGAGAATGTTTAAATTTGCATGCAACTGCGATCGATGAGGATTTTGTAGACGCTGTAGCGTGGTCTTTAGCCGAAGCTTGGGTGCTTTATGATGGTGCACGCCCCTTTGCAATTTATGCCGATAATATGATGGTGGGCTATGTTTCAATGTATATTGGCAATAACAACCCCCAAATCATAAATTTTATGATAGATAGCCGTTTTCAAAAAAGAGGCTATGGTTCAGTAGCGGCTAAGCTTTGTATTGATTATTTGTGTAAAGAATATAATGCAAGAAGGATTTCCGTACCGATTAAACCAGAAAATAAAACTGCACAAAAATTTTGGAGCAACATAGGCTTTGAAATAACAGACGATATGGAGAATGGTTATCTTTATATGCGGTTGTACATACGAGAAAAAAATGTCTGAGCATATGAAAATGAAACACATTTCCATAAACGGGCGCGATTGTTTCATAAGTGTTCTTGTTTCACTAACGGGTGCTTTAGTTCAATAAGAATGAAACAACTTTATTAATGATTTTTAAGTACAAATACCTTTTAAATGTATAGAAATTAAACAACTTTAAAGAGCCTTACTACACACCAGATTGTAACAAGGCTCTTTATATTTTTATAACAAAATTAAACAACTGTATTATCGGTTTACAAATTAACCAGTGCTAGTATAGATAAACTTATTCAGTTATCAACTTCTGTTGGTTGGGATTATGGTGTGGAAGAAATACACACAGTATTAAGCTTATGATGTTAGATGCGATAAAATTACCCCAGAGAAATGGTACTTTAGACAGTATTACTGCGTAGATCTTAGGTTAGGATGTGCATATTTAATTAATATACATAAAAATAGACTGTACTCTAATTGTTGTTTTTTATCTGGCAATTAGGATGCAGTTTATTTATGTTTTGTCTACGTAATTATTTCCTGTGGAATAATTACTGAATTTTCAGATTTATTTGTTTCTAAATGGAGTGAAATGGATTATACTATAAGTGAACTATGAAACTAGGAAAGGAGGGAATGATTGTTGGGATAGGTGTTATTACAAAACAAGAGATTACATATTTATTAAATGATTGGTATCAAGAAATGCGTGTACAACGTGTACTCAAAGCAAGCCAGCTGAAAAAGGAAATTGATAGCAAAATTAATGGAATTGAAGAAGATCGAGATATTCTGAATTACTATGGATTACTAAATTTTAGATATGAAATGCTAGTTGGGAATTTTAAGGAAGATTTAAATGAATCCATTACAGACGAACAAACCAATAATCTCTTAAACTATTACTACCATTTCTTTAAATTCATCTATGCTATGGAAGTTGGTAATTATAGTGATGCTCGACAGTATTACGAAGTTGCAGAAAGCTTACTCATTCATATTCCTGATGAAGTAGAGAAAGCAGAATTCAATTATCGTATTTCCACATTCCAATATTATTTATCCCAACCAGTTTTAGCAATTCATTATGCTACAAAGGCACAAGAATTTTTCTCTAGGCACAAAGGGTATGAAGTTAAGACAGGTGCTTGTAAAAATGTATTGGGATCAGCGTGTAATACACTTGGGCAATATGAACTTGCTGAAGAGTACTTACTTGAGGCATTAGATATTTTCAAGAAAGCTAATGAACATTCATTAGCTATGCGAGTTCGACATAATCTAGGATTGTTGTATGCAGATCAAGGGTTGTCAGAAGTAGCGATACGACATTTGAGTGAAGCTATTGAAGATTATAAGTACGATACAACGATTTATTTATTAGCACGAGAACACTTCAAGCTAAATCATAGACAAGAAGTAGCGAAGTATGTGGAAGAAGGCTTGAAAGTGTGTGAAGAAAAGTATCGTCATCATTTTTCAATTTTGGAAGCAAAGAATAATCATTTACTTGTTGATGAACTAGAAGGGGTTTTCTTACAAGCTATTGAATACTTTAAAGAATATGATTTATGGAAAGATGTAATGCTTTATAGTGAAGAACTAGCAAAAGAATGGTTTGATGCTGGTAATGAGTTGAAAGCGAGTACATATTTCTATATGAGTTATGATGCGAAAAAAATATTTCAAACACAGGGGGCTTTAAAATGAAAAAAATTAAATTAAGTGTATTAGGAATGATAAGTGTAGCTGTTTTATCTCTTGGACTAGGTGTATCTGCTCAAACAGATAGTGCTTCAGTAGAAAATAACGGTGTAATTTTATTCTCATCAGAACATGGGAAAATGATTTAAAAAAATGCCAACCGAGTATTCGGTTGGCATTTTTTATTGTTAAAAGTAGTTAGCTATATATTTTTATTATGGAATTATTTAGTAAATATAAATGTTGTTTTAGTTCCCCGTGTTTAAAACATAGTATTTTGTCGGAGGTTAATTGTTTGAACATTCTTATTTATATCGTATAATAAGATATATTCGTATAGAACGATAGAGGAGGATGAGTATGAAAAAGCAAGTTGGTGATATGAACCAATTTTGGACGGAGATATATTATTATTTGAGATACCCACATCAAGAGAAAATTTCCCATCAAAGTGTGAGGATTATGCAAGTAATTGAAAAAGAAAAGGAAGTCGGGATTAAGAAGATTGCTGAATCTATTCAAGTATCCCATAACACTGCTTCAGAACATGTGAAGAGATTATTAGAGAAAGAATATATTATTAAGACACGATCGAAAGAAGATGAACGAAGAGTTATTTTAAAGCTAACGGCTAGTGGGCAGGAAATTCTTCATCGCCATTCTAGCTTAGATGAAGAGAAGTTAACGCATGTATTTGAAGCAATGACGGCGGAAGAGAGGCAGACAATTATAGATGGATTTGCATTGTTGAAGGAGAAAGCACAACTATGTACACGTTCATAAAAGTTTTCGTTTCTGCAATTGTAATTGGAGTCATTACAGAAATAGCGAGAAGATATCCGGCACAGGGAGGCGTTATCGCAGCACTTCCATTAGTGACAATACTGAGTATTATTTGGCTCTTTGTACAAGGTGAGAGTCAAGGGGCATTAAGCACATTCCTTCTTGGAGTATTAAAAGGATTACCAGCTACAATTGTATTAGTATTTATCGTATACATCGCCATGCAAAATTCTATCCACTTAATTATCGCGCTGTTTTTTGGCATTGGTGGTTGGGCGCTATTTTTATTCGTTCAAACGAATGTCATTAAATATATAAGTTCCCTTGTTTCACATTGAAAAGATAGTAATTACATTTTGTTCCAATAAATATGCTGTGTTATACTATTTTTAGTCTGAAAATTAAGAATAGTAAAAAGTAGGTGAGACAATTACAACTGCAGCGATGAACGGTAATACAGAAGTGGTTAAGGCGTTATTAAAGGAAGATTGTACACTTGTACATGCCCTTAGTGAGGATGGATGGAGTGCGCTACATTTAGCAGCTTATTTTGGTCATGAAGAGACAGTTAAGGTATTAATAGAATTTGGTGCCGATGTTCATCTTAAAGCAAAGAACAATAATGGAAATATTCCCCTCCATGCAGCGGTAGCGAACAAGCAATTAACTATCGTGAAACTACTTCTTGAACATGGTACAGATGTTCATACGACACAAAGTGGGGGATGGACAAGTCTTCACGAGGCAGCATTATTAGGAGCAACCGATATTGTTCAAGTATTAATTGATAACGGTGCAGACGTCCATAAGACGAAAGACGATGGTAAGAGTGCTCTTGATGTAGCAATCGAAAAAGAGCAAGAAGCAGTAATTCAATTGCTTCAACGTGTAAGCACGACGAGATAAAGAAAGTTGGTTTATACATATGGAAAATCAGTCGGTTGTTCAATTATGGGAAGACTATAAGAAGATAAATACAGAAGTTCCAGATACGTACGATGCTTGGGCGTTTGGTGATTCAAAAGAACTCGCCGATAAATTAGCAACATGGGTTATCGAAGGAAGAAAAACTGCGACAGCTTCCAATTATACACTGTACGAGTTGGAAAACGAACCACTACCACACATTGGTCTTTATAATATCGTATTGGACGGGAATGGAATAGCTGTTGCGATTATCAAAACAGTGGCAGTAGAAGTTGTTCCTTTTGATGAAGTAAAGGAAGAGCATGCGTACCGAGAAGGTGCAGGGGATCGTTCTCTGCAATATTGGCGTGATGCCCATGAGGCTTTTTTTAGAAGAGGAATGGAAGGTTTAGATCTAGAGTTTCATCATAAAATGCCAGTTGTATGTGAACGATTTGAATTAGTGTACGGGAGGAAAGCAGATGGAGATTCGGGAATCCATTCTAGATGATTATAGACAATTAGCACCGCTTATGGAGCAACTTGGATATCCAACTTCTACTGAACAAATGAAACAACGGCTTACATATATTACTTCGAGTCCGAATTATCATACGTTAGTAGCGATTGATAATGAAAAAATAATTGCAATGATTGGATTAGTGAAAAGTTTTTATTATGAAATGGACGGTTCATTTATTCGTATTCAGGCCTTTATTGTCGATGCTACTTATCGTAATCAAGGTGTCGGTAAGAGATTACTAGAAGAAGCGGAAGAATGGGCTCGAAGTAGTGGTGCTACTGGAATTAGTTTGAATAGTGGCAACCGTGAGGAACGAATTGCCGCCCATAAATTTTATGAAAAAAGAGGATATGTTGCACGGAGTATTGGCTTTGCGAAAAGTCTTCGCTAGAGGAGGTGTTGGCGTGAGAAGGAATATTAGAGCAGCGGGCATTGCAATTCATGATGGACATGTTCTATTACATAAGATGGATGACTTTTGGATTTTACCTGGAGGTGATGTTGCTGCACAAGAGACAACATTAGCCGGATTAAAAAGAGAATTTCAAGAAGAGTTAGGCATAGAAGTACAAATGAAACAACTATTATGGATCGTGGAGAATTTCTTTGAATATAACAATCAACCTATAAGTGGAGTAGAATTCCATTACCTTATCGAAGTACCAGAATCTATTACTTTACAGAAACAAACAATCTTCGACGGGTATGAACAAGAGACGAATGCAACACTTCACTTTGCTTGGCATAAAGTAAGCGAGCTGAATTCCATTACGTTATTGCCGGCAGTGTTAGTTGGGAAATTAATGTCTCTTCCTATGTCATTGCCTAAGACGATAGAGCATATTATCAACAATAAAATAGTCACTAGTTTGTAAGGGAGTAACTATTGTTTCATAGTGAAAAGGAGAGGGTATGATGACGTATTCAATTGAACAGCTAAATTATAAAGATGTGACGAAACTATTGGATTTAATTTATTCTGTAGGTTGGAGTTATAAAGAAAATGAATTATTGGCAGTGATGGATTGTACAAAGTCTTTTGGTCATGTAAACGAGGATGGTCAACTTGTATCCAGCACAGTTATTGCTCCTTATGCAGCTCAGCTAGCTTCTGTTGGCTTAGTAATCGTCCATCCCGATCATCAGAGAAAAGGGCTTGGTCAAGAGATAGTGGAAGTTTGTTTACGGACAATTCCATCCGAAACACCAAGTATACTAATTGCTACAAATGAAGGAAAGCCATTGTATGAAAAATTAGGCTTTCGAACGGTTAGCCATGTAAATTTATATACCTGTAGTGAGTACCATGCGGAAATCAACGCTTCTACATACAATGTATTTCCATATCGAGAAAGTGATTTATCGCACCTCGTTAAGTTAGATGAAGAAGCATTTGGAGCAAAACGAAAAGAGATGGTAACAGCACGAATAGGTCATTCAAAACAAACGATTGTTGTCAAAAACGACGATGGAGAAGTACTAGGATTTGGAATAAGTATGGAACGTGAAGATTTATTACTATTAGCTCCTGTTATTGCGACAAATGATGAAATTGCAACGCTAATTATTCATCATCTTGCGAAAGGGTATCCAGGAAAGGTACGGGTGGATCTACCAGAAGGGAAGGAAGACTACGTACTTTCGCTCGAAACACTTGGCTTTGAAAAGGTTGCTCAAGCACCAATTATGATGCTAGGAGCAGACGAATTACCGAAGCGAAATAAAAACCTATATGGAATTTCAGCACAAGCTTTTGGTTGAAAATTTCCAAAGATAAAATTCTCATAATTATAATAGTTGCAGAAGGGATTGTACTATACATATGAACATTGAACTCTCTAAATTTAAAATAAAACAAGGAAAAAGTGATCGAGTAGATGCGTGGATGGAAGTATTAAATAAGCATATGAAAGAAGTGCTCCTTACATTGAAGGATGAAAAGATGTACGTAGAAACAATATTCCGTGAAAAAGATGAAGAAGATGAATATTTATATTGGTACTCCATCCAAGGTGTTGGTGGCGCACTTGTTGAAGAATCACATCATGAAATTGATCAAATTCATCTAGCGTTTTGGGAAGAATGTATTGATCCAACTTGGGGATGCAAGGATATGGATACACAAGTTGTGATGATTCAAGAAGAGATGCAAGAAGCTATTCATGTATTAGATAAAAAATAAGAAAAAGGAGAACGTTATGCTTATATGTGAACATGAAATATAAAACCGTTTATCAAAAATAAGAGGCCCTCCGGATATAGAAAGAAAGTTCACGTGTATAAAACAAAAAAATCGGAGGGTATAAATATGTTAAAAGATAAAGAGTTTACTTATTTCTTAGAAGAAGCAAATAAAGGGTTTTCTGGTTGGGATTTTTCATATATTTCAGGAACAGGACGTATGCAGTCGCAGTTATTACCGTGGTCATTTGGGAGTATGGTACTTCCTTACATTCGTAGTGCTGATACAATGCTTGATATGGGAACTGGTGGAGGGGAATTTCTATCGCATCTCAAGCCATTCCCAATGTCGACGCATGCGACAGAAGGATATGTACCGAATGTTTCAATTGCAAAAGAAAGACTAGAGCCACTTGGTGTGAAGGTTGTTTATTTTGAAGAGGATAGTTCACTACCTTTTGAAGATAAGTATTTCTCGTTCATTATGAATCAACATGAATCATATGATCCGAAAGAATTAAGACGAATTATTTCAGACGGAGGAATGTTTATTACACAACAAGTTGGTGGATTAGACTATGTGGACCTCAATGACCAACTAGGAGCGGAACCGCATGACGAATTCGCTCATTGGAATTTGAAGTATGCGGTAGACGAATTAGAGAAACATAACTTCAAAGTAGCCTATAGTATGGAAGACGTCTCTGTTTCACGATTTTACGATGTAGGTGCTTGTATCTACTATTTAACTGCTATCCCTTGGCAAGTCCCAGGATTTACGGTGGATGCGTATATAGAGTCACTTTATGATATTCATCGTACCATTCAGAAACAAGGATATTTCGAAGTGAAGCAACATCGTTTCGTGTTGAAAGCAGAAGCTATATAAGGTGAAGAATACTTAGTGGATTCCTTCTGCTAAGTATTTTTGTATAAGTGCTGTGAAGGGTGTGGTAAACTTATCCAAGTGACTTGATTAATAGATGGAGGAATTATGGTGACGGCACAGCAGAAAAAGGTTTTAAAGTATTTATTATATTTCGGATTACTAATTGGAGTTCTCTTAGTAGCACACCACCCTTCAAAAGTTCATAAAGGTTTTCCAGAACCATTATTTGCATTTGTAAAAGAAGCTAATCAAGAAGAGAAGTCTGCTACATATCAATGGAGTGCAGTTCAAACGGCTGGATGCATGCCAGAATATTATCATCTTACAATTAGGTTATGGGGATGGACAGAAGTGACCGATGAAGATGAGTCAGAATGTGCATTAAGAATTTATAAGAAAAATGGTGAAAAAGTGTCTGTATATGCTACAGATGGAGAAATGAATATTTTGGTAGATAAATAGTCCGTAGATTTCAAATTGTATGGAGTTAGATAGTGTAAAGAAACAGGGGGCGAGATACAAGATGGGTGAAATTTTAATAAGAAGGCCGTTAGTTACAGATATAGGAGAATTACATGGGTTTTTCCGTACAGTTATCGAGGATACGTTTGCGAAAAATGGTCTAGCAGATTTGGTTCATGATATTGAAGGTGAGATAGAGGGAAAAAAGAAGTGTTTAAAAAGTGATTTTGATAGTAAAGGCGAAGAGAGGTACTTTTTGTTAGGAATAGATTCAGAATCTAATAAAATCATAGGATCGATTGAATATGGTCCTGCGCGAGAAATTGTTGTCAAAGAAACGAATGGCGAATTGAAAGATGTTGTAGAAGTAGGAACGGTATTTGTATTACCGGACTATCAAAAGAATGGAATTGGAACGCTAATGTGGAATGAGGTACTCCGCACGTTATCTAATAGAGGAATACATGAATTTTGTTTAGATAGTGGTTATACAACCGCTCAAAAAATATGGGGAAGAAAGTTCGGAATGCCTGATTATTTGCTGAAGGATTATTGGGGAGAAGGACATGATCATATGATTTGGAGACGGACAATAAAAAGCATGGATTAGCTTGTTGGCTAATGCATGCTTTTGTTTTTGAAGGGATGAGTATAAACAAAAGAAAGGTCAGGGAATCATAGTAGCTTACATGATAATTTTTTGTTCCAACTTTACCTGGAACTCGAAAGGAAAAGTGGTTTCAATTTATGTTTTAGCATTCGGTTCTGGTAATTAATTCTTTTTCCTGATTTATAAAATATTAGTTTTTATTTAATAAAAAATTAATATTTATTCGATAAAATTATAAATATAATTAGATAACTTATTAAAAAGGGAGGGCACGATTTGATTACTAATCTAATAGAGAATAAAAAACAGCACAAGAAACGAGGAAGTTTACTCATTAGTATTTTATTTATTAGTGTTTTACTAATCACTCTAGGAGGCTATAGCATTCATTCACTTTTTTTAAATATGGAGAGATTAAAAACAGGAGAATATCTTACAGAAAAAACTTCTCCAGATGGAAAATATACCGTAAAAGCATATATATCTAATGGAGGAGCTACGACTGCGTTCTCTATACGAGGTGAATTAGTATTTAACAAGAAAAATGGAAAAACAAAAAATATCTATTGGGGTTATCAGGAAGACATTGCAAATATTAAGTGGCTAGATGGCGATACTGTTGTAATTAACAACCGCACTCTCAATGTTCCGAAAGGTAAGCATGACTTTAGAAATAACTAGTTAATCCATTATTTCTAAGTGAATGAAAGTAAACATAAGCCACCTGTATAGATGGCTCTTTTTTATGTGGTATTTACTGACTGTTATATTTTATAACACGTACAGGTGTGGGTATTATCTTCATACTAATATATCAATACCTGCATAACCTAAATAGTTATTGAATATCCAATTAACAAATATTAATGAGGAGTCAATTTATTTTGGTTTGACTAAAATGGGTTGACTTCTTTCTTATACTATTTATTTTATGGTAAAATATTACTTTATTTGATATGATAGGTAAATGCGAGGGCTGTTCAATAATCTCTATGTAACATAGCAAAGTTTTTTCTACGTGAAATTTTGAGATTAATAGAAGCTTTTACGGAAAAACAGTAGTAACAGTTAGTTTGTTTTTCTAGCATCTATGATTAGTAATAGAAACATCTATGTAACGATTATTAAAATAGAGCTATAACCGTTTGTTTCTTGACCTTATCATGTCGATAAACTGATTAAAAATAAAAAAGAAAAGGGGTTATACTTGTAAACAAATTAGGTAAAGCAATTCTAGCCGAATCTTTAGCGTATGGTGGATTTGTAGTACGCATTTAACAGTTGGACAATACTCAGCTAAATGGGAATTACATGCTGTCGTATCCTATCTTGAAGTGAAAATAAAAAACGTAGTTGAATAAGTTCTCTACATTTTTTATTTTTAGGATCTATTTTCTAACAAAAAAACCAATTACAAATGGTTTTTTTCACTTTCAAACATAATATTGGTTATCCAAACCACTTTGAACTCAATTTTAGGAGGAAGAAGATGATAAAAGAAATGAAAGATTCCATTATTAAAACGATTACTAGTCCAAATAAAGGGACATCAAATGAATTAAATGGAGAAATAGACCAATTGCTAGGTTATAAACTAATTAATTATCTTAAATATGAGTATGGTTCCTTTTCAGACGAAAGAAAAAAACTCCTTGAAATTTCCTTAGTCCGAGAAATAGTCAATAATACTATACGTAATGATGGTCAACAACTTACTTCACTAGACATTGGTTGTGCAACTGGCCGATATCCACTTTGGTTATCGTCCCTAGGATTTCAGTCTTATGGGTATGATATTGAAGATGCAGCACTCGATATTTGCCGTGAGCAGAGTAAAAATGTTGCCAATGTTTATTTTGAAAAAAGAAATATTATTACGGATGAAGTAGATGCAGAAAAATTTAATTTAGTTACCTGTATGATGGGAACCTTTAATCATATAGTTGATGAAAAAAGGATATTATTTTTAGAACAAATTAAAAAAACTCTTGTACAGGATGGATTATTTTTATTCTCTTCTTGGAATCCCGAGTGTCTGCACACTAACTTCTTACAATTCTATACACGTAGCGAAAAAGAATTCTTAATGAATAATTCCATATCGGCTGATAAAATGGTTACATTATTAGAATCACTAGAGTTTGAAGTTGTATCTACTACTCATTTTGGATTCCTAACAGATGAATGCTATAACAATTGGGGAAATAATATTAGTGAAGAATCTATGATTTATTTAGATAATGAATTACGAGGTTTATTAACTAATAATAATGCTCAAATGTATTTTGTAGCAGTTCGTAAAAAGTAATGTGTAGTTATAGAATGATTCGTCGACACAAAATCTGATAATAAAAGGGGAATATGATGTCAGTAACCTATGAACAGTTTCAAGAACTTGATTTAAGGGTAGGAAAGATTGTTGAGGTCAGGGATTTTCCACGAGCAAAGAAGCCAGCTTATCGTGTAGTTGTTGATTTTGGTTTAGAAATTGGAACAAAACAGTCTAGTGTACAAGCGGTTAACTATAAAAAAGAAGAACTACAAGGGCTACAAGTAGTTGCTGTGCTCGGGTTCCCATCTAAAAATATTGCTGGGTTCCTTTCAGAAGTGCTCATCCTTGGTGTTGCAGGAGAAGACGGAGAACTATCATTATTAACTCCTAGTAAAGAGGCTTTAATTGGAACATCTGTATACTAGTTATCCTGAACTACCTCCGCGCATCTCTATATGAGCTTGGGACGGAGGTCTTCTTGTTTTGTATAAATGAAGTACTTGCTTCAACGAATGGGGTTGATTATATGAGTAGACAAAAACTACTGGGAGCTATATGTTTATCTTTAGCTGCTAGTATATGGGGCGGGATGTATGTAGTTAGTAAATTTGTGTTAGAGTATATACCACCGATGACATTAGTTTGGCTTCGTTATATTATTGCTTTTATTTTTTTATTCTTCATATTAAAAATCATTGAAAGAAAGGATAATAAGAAATTATCTTTGAATAAAAAGGATTGGATCTTATTATGTGGAATTGGATTTGTTGGATATTTTGTCTCTATTTCTTTTCAATTTATAGGGACAAAGTTATCGGATGCACATACAGGTGCCTTAATAACATCGGCTACACCTGCTTTTATTTCTATTTTCGCTCACTTTATTTTAAAGGAAAAAATAAACACAAAAAAAGTGATTTCGCTCATTTTAGCTACTCTCGGGGTTATAACTATTATTGGATGGGATATAGGAGCTTCGAACTACTTATTTGGTAGTATCATCTTAGTAGGTGCAGCAATTACTTGGGCACTATTATCCGTATATGTAAAAGTAGCTTCAGATACTATGTCTTCATTAACAATTACAACATATGCGATATTTTTTGCACTGATATTTACCACACCATTTATGTTATGGGAAACTCAACATATTGAAATTTACTATACAGATATTTATATTATTTTAGGAGTTTTGTACCTAGGAACTATCTCAACTGCGGGTGCTTTTTTCTTGTGGAATAAAGGAATGGAGTTGATAGATGCTGGTATTGGAGCACTGTTCTTCTATTTTCAGCCAGTAGTTGGTGCATTCTTAGGTTGGTTATTGTTGAATGAAACGTTGGATATTAATTTTTTTGTTGGAGGATGCTTAATTCTAGTTGGAGTCTTTATTGTAACACTTCCAACGAGGTCAGATAGGATTATCCATATTCAAAAAACATAAAAATACTTCTAATTGCTCATGGTTATTGTTTGAACAATGAAATGTCCTTCTAAACATAATTATAGAGCTTTCATTTTAACTTCACTTGCATAATAGACTCTTTTATCATAGGAAAAAACCTCCTTCATTCTCATAAGCTAATATGCGAATGAAGAAGGTTTTTTATTTGTGTTTCACTTATTGAGTTCAGTCTAAATCTTTGCAGCTTGGTTTCTGTTTTTATGTTAAGGAAATAGCTCTATTTCTTATTAACACAAGATTCGCGAATTATTAATGTTCCTGTATATACTTTCTTTTCATAAGGAGTATCGCCTCCATTTAATCTATGTACTAAGCGGTCGAATACATCTGTAATCATCTCTTGGATATGGTTACATATCGTGGATAGTTCTGGTGCTGTAATAGTTGAAATTTGGTGATTATCAAAGCCGATAATGGAGACATCTTTTGGGACATGTATGCAATGTTTTCTTGCTGATTTAAGTAATCCTGCTGCAACGAAGTCACTACCAGCGACAATGCCATCACACATTAATGTTCCAGAAAATAGCGAATTCCCTAATTGTACTCCGTCTTCAATCGTTGAAATATGATTATATATGTAACTTTCCCGATATGTAATGCTGTATTGTTCATGCGCACGTATGAATCCTTTGAGTCTCGATTGTTGCAAGGCATTATCGAGAATATCAGCGCAAAATACAAGATTCGATAAGCCTTGTTTTAATAAAGAGGTAGTTGCTTCGTAAATAATTCCTTCTTCATCTAAGGAAAATACGTCAAAGTAAGTTCCTTCATAATCTTCATTACACGCTACGACAGTTTGTGATGCTGTTAATTCGTTAATATATGCTTCAGAGAAGAGTGATGTTGTAATAATGACAGCGTCTAGTTCTTTGTGAATGAGTTTTGTATAGACCTCTTTTTCTCGCTCCTCTTGAAAGAAAGTTTGATAGACGACTGGTTTATATCCTCTCAGCATACACTCGGATGAAAGTGCACTAATGAGTCGGCTGAAGTATGGATGATCTAACATAGGAGCGATAATTCCAATGTTTTTTGTCATTTGTAATCGAAATTGAACGGCTCTCGAATTAGGTGTGTAGTGAAGTTTCTTAATTGCCGAAGCGACTTTTTCTTTTGCATCTTTTGATACATATGGATGATTGTTTAATACACGTGAAACGGTTGATTTTGAAACACCGCTTAAGCGAGCGATATCATAAATAGTAGTCATTTGTTCACCTCATTTTTGCTTGACATGGGAACAATCCCAGCATTTATTCTTGAAAAAAACAAATGGGGTGTATCACATGATAATGAAAAATAGAAAGCCTTTCCATTATACAAGTAAAACAGACTTTTTACTGTTATTTGATTTTGATGAAACGTATTATCCACATAATCAAACAGTAGGAAATAGAGAAAGAGTCTATAAATTAGAGGAATATCTCCAGACTCTGGCTACTCAACAGAATGTGAAGATTGGTTGGATTACTGGGAGTAGCGTAGGAAAAATAATTGAAAAGATGAACTTAGCCAATATGACCTATTATCCACATTTTATTGGAAGTGATTTAGGGACAGAACTTATTGAAATAAATGAAGAAGGAGAATTTACTTCGATATCCAAATGGGAGAGGAAAATAAATAGGAGTAGCTTTTCTTCCCGTGTTGTGGATGATTTACTTCAAGAATGCAAGAACCAATATAATGTGAAGTTAGTCGCTCAGACGCAATTTGGTCAGAGTAACAATAAATATAATTATTACTATTTCCACGAATCAACAACAAAAACAGCATACGATTTACGGATTATTCGTCATGTAGCAAAGTTAAACGGAGTAGGAGTCAATATTAGCTGTTGCAACCCAATGGCAGGAGATCCTAAGGATGCATATGATGTTGATTTCATCCCGCTTGGGAGTGGGAAAAAGACCTTAGCGATGTTTATGATGGAATATTACGACGTACCAGTTACGCATACGATAGCATTTGGAGATAGTGGAAACGACATCGAGATGTTAAAAGCAGTCAATCACGGTTATCTTGTTGGCAATGCGACAGAAGAGGCGAAGCGTTTGCATAATAATCTAGCAACGGCTCCTTATGGTGGTGGGATTATAGAAGTATGTAAGAAGATATTTGTATCCAATGATTTGTCGAAATAAATGACATAATTAAGGTGTTTTCCTCATTTTATCGATGGAGAATAGTGCATATAATGATAAAAACTTTCCTTCAACCAACTTTTTTCACCTTATATAAAAAGGAGCGGATAAATATGTTAACTATTCAAGTGTTAGTGGCAATTGTGTTGTTAGTAATTGGTAGAATTGCATTTTATTCATTTGTTCGGAAGGATCCGTGGTATGTATTAGTCATTCGATACGGAGGGTTTATCGGTATTGTGGTTTTAGTTCATAACTATATGGGGGTTATGTGGGCGTGGATTTGGATTTTTGGTTTTCCTCTTCTTGGGTTAGCGTTCCATTTCATCTACACGAAGAAAAAAGGTTTTAACTCTTTAAAAGCTTGTGATAAATACGATGAATATCGAGGATGGAAGAAGTAAAGATTCTTCATGGAATATAGAGAGGGACGTGCAACATGCTATTGTGTATAGTGAGCTTTTAAAATAAAAAATAACGGATTTGTTCACACTAAGTATATAATGTTGTATCACATCTGCTTTCTAGCATGTGCAATTATTGTGAATATAATCCCTGCCATCTTACTTCAATTTATTTAAAAATAATGATTGACTTTTGACGGAATTGACAGTAAAGTAAGATAATAATTCATAACAAATATGAAACCTTCTTATAAAGAGAGGTGGAGGGACTGGCCCTTTGATACCTCGGCAGCGGACTCACAGAAGTGCTGTGCCAAATCCAGCAAGCTACGTGCTTGAATGATAAGAAGAGCGTCTCTTATAGTTTATTAAAAGACCTCTTCTTTGCGGAAGAGGTCTTTTTGTATGCAGAAGGATAGTTAGGTATAGTGGGAGGAAGTTGAGTTGACAGAAACAAAAGGTAATCCATTTGCGTTATTACCCCTTGTGGTATTTTTAGCGTTATTTATTGGATCAGGAATTATTACAGGGGATTTTTATAAATTGCCAATTTTAGTGGCAATACTAATTGCAGTAGCGGTTGCACTAGTCATGAACAGAAAAGAAATGTTCTCAAGTAAAGTAGAGCGCTTCGCGACAGGTGCCGGCCATCCAGATATTATGATCATGGTCTTAATCTTCATCTTAGCGGGAGCCTTTTCAGAAACAGCCAAAGGAATGGGTGGGGTAGAATCAACAGTTAACTTAGCATTGTCTGTCTTACCTGAAAGTTTATTAGTTGCTGGTTTGTTCATTATTGGTGCCTTTATTTCATTAGCGATGGGTACGTCAATGGGAACGATTGCGGCATTAGCTCCAATTGCAGTTGGAATTAGTGAGCAAACCGATATTGCAATTGCGCTTGCGATGGCAACAGTTGTTGGCGGTGCAATGTTTGGGGATAACTTATCGTTTATCTCAGATACAACAATTGCAGCGGTACGTACACAAGGGACAGAAATGAAAGATAAGTTCAAAACAAATTTTCTTATTGTTTTACCAGCAGCAATTATTACATGTGTATTATTAGTTGTGCTAACGTTAGGTACGCAAACAAACGTCTCAACGTATGAATATGATATCGTCAAAATCTTACCGTATGCAGGTGTATTAATCGCTGCACTTCTAGGCGTAAATGTATTAGTTGTATTAACAGGGGGAACATTATTCGCAGGAGTCATCGGTCTTATTGATGGAAGCTACACACTGGAAAGCTTCATGAAGAGTGTAACTGTAGGAATCAATGGCATGATGGAGCTAGTATTATTAACAATTCTAATTGGTGGAATGGTAGCACTTATCCAACAAAATGGTGGTATTAATTATTTATTAAATCTTTTAACTCGTAATATTCGTTCGAAAAAGGGAGCAGAATTTAGCATTGCTGGACTTGTAGGTTTGACGAATATGTGTACAGCTAATAATACAATTGCAATTATATTCGCAGGACCATTAGCAAAAAATATTTCGAACCAATATGAAATCGACCCACGTAAATCAGCAAGTATTTTGGATTTATTTGCTTGTAGTGTGCAAGGATTAATTCCGTACGGAGCACAAATGTTAACAGCGGCAGGATTTGCGGCGTTATCACCATTGGAGCTATTACCGTATGCGTTCTATCCAATTTTAGTAGCGGTATGTGGAATCGTTGCGATTGTCATTGGTTTCCCGCGTTTTTCACCAAAAACAGCGAAAAAAGAGTATGAAAAAATTGCATAAATGATAGAGAAAAGAAGGGTGTCCATTGTGGCACCCTTCTTTTCAATTTTGTGACAAGTAGCACGTAATACTTGAAATATGAGAGTATTAGCTATATATTTATTAATGATAATGATTATCATTCTCTTTTTGGTGGCTTAAAAATCATAAAAAGGAAGTGAAGGCATGGTACGTTCTGATCGAGCGGGCCCTAGGCTAAATCAATGAAGTTGTACATTGATTTACATAAATAATTTAAAAGGGGACGTAGAAAGAAATGAATAAAAAATTATTAGTAGTAGGAATGGCAACGGTATTTAGTCTAGGGTTAGCTGCTTGCAATGATGGAGGAAGTAAAGCAACAGAAAAACAAAAAGTAAGCGAAACGAGTACAAGCGAAACACAAACAATTACGTATTTGAAAAAAGACTATACTGTTCCAACAGATATTAAGAAGGTTGCGGCAGCTAGTTTAGAAGCGATGGAAGACGCAGCTGTGTTAGGTGTGAAACCGACAGGAGCAATTACAGTTGGTGGGAAGTTACCAACGTATTTAGCGAAAGACTTAGAAGGTGCGGAGTCTATTGGAGAAAAAATGCAGCCTAATCATGAAGTACTGTTAAAAATGAAACCGGATGTTATTTTGGGCACAACAAAGTTCCAACCGGAAGTAGCAGAGAAATTAGGGAAAGTAGCGACAATGATACCAGTATCACATATTTCTACAGATTGGGAAGCAAATTTACGTCTAATGGGTGAAGTAAGTGGTACGAAAGAGAAAGCAGAAGAAGTTATCAAACAATATAAGGAAGATGTGGCAAAAGTAAAAGCATCAATTGAACCGAAAGTGAAAGACAAAGAAGCTGTTGTTGTACGTATTCGTGCAGGTAACATGCAAGTATATCCTGCGAGCGTATATTTAAATCCTGTTTTATACGAAGATTTAGGTCTAACAGTACCGACTGAAATTAAAGCAGTAGAAAAGCAAGAAGCAATCTCTATTGAAAAATTTGCAGAGATGGATCCGGATATTGTGTTCCTACAATTTGATGAAAGTGAGAATGCAAAAACACCAAAAGTATTAGATGAATTACAAAGTAACGCAATTTGGAAGAATTTAAAAGCAGTAAAAGATAATAAGGTGTTTATTAATGCTGTAGACCCACTAGCTCAAGGTGGAACAGCGTGGAGCAAAATAGCGTTCTTAAAAGCAGTTGAGGATAAATTAACTAAATAATAAGGTGCGTTGAATGAGATGAAGAAAATAAATTCTGTACCGACATTCATTTTATGTCTGTCACCATTGCTTATAGTGGCTACGATTGTTTTATCAATTTTGTACGGTGCCAAAAATATAGATGTAGGGACGATATGGGACGCACTTTTCTATTATGATGCAGATAATGTAGATCATGCAATTATTAGGACGTCGCGTTTGCCGAGGGTAATTGGTGCACTTCTCGTCGGTGCGTTTTTAGCTATCTCAGGAGCACTTATGCAGGGGATGACAAGAAATTATCTTGCATCCCCTTCTATTATGGGTGTATCAGATGGCTCTGCATTTGTTATTACGTTATGTATGGTGTTTGCACCGAGTATGTCGAATATACAATTAATTATATATTCGATGATTGGTTCAGCAATTGGGGCTGGTATTGTATTTGGATTTGGTTCGTTGCTACGTAATGGATTGTCACCTGTACGTCTTGCGATAATCGGGACAGTTATTGGTACGTTTCTAAGTAGTGTTTCGGCAGCAATTGCTTCGTATTTTCAAGTGTCACAACATATTAGCTTTTGGTACAATGCAAGGTTGCATCAAGTTGATACGGAGATGTTAAAACTTATTGTACCGTTCGGATTAATAGGAGTTATACTTGCGCTTACTCTCTCAAAATCTATTACAATCTTATCGTTAGGAGAGGAAGTATCTATTAACCTCGGTCAACGAACAAAGTTAGTAAAGGTAATGTCGATTTTATCAGTCGTATTATTAACAGGAACCGCTGTTGCGTTAGTTGGAAAAATAGGATTTGTTGGCTTAATTATTCCACATATAACACGATTTATCGTTGGAATTGATTATAAATGGGTTATTCCATGTGCAGGAGTTATTGGAGGAGTTTTTCTCGCTTTGTGTGATGTAATAAGTAGATTTATGAATTATCCATTTGAAACACCAATTGGTGTCGTGACAGCATTAATTGGAATACCATTCTTCCTCTACTTAATTAGAACGAGAGGGGGAGAAAGGCATGCGTAAAGATTCGTGGCAACGATATGTCATGATAGTAAGTGTACTTATTATCTTAACGGTAATAGCGATGTACATAAGCTTAACGAATGGCGTGTTTGACTTATCAATGATGGATGTCATTCGTACGTTATTTCATATAGATGCGCTACCAGAGCATGATTTAGTTATTTTTGATTTCCGCTTACCGAGAATTGTTATTGCCGCATTAGTTGGATTTGGTCTTGGTATTGCTGGTGCTGTTATTCAAGGTGTGACACGAAATGGTTTAGCTGATCCAGGTATTTTAGGTATTAACGCTGGAGCTGGGGCAGCAATTGTACTGTTCATGTTCTTTTTTCAAGAGCACGTAACAGGAACGAGCTGGGGAGCAATTATGATGATGCCGATGTTTGGGCTAATTGGTGGACTTGGTGCAGCAATTGTTATTTATATCTTCTCGTGGAAGAATGGACGAATTGACTCCCAGCGTCTTATCTTAACTGGTATCGCAATTGGTTCTGGATTCGGTGCATTTTCTATCTATTTATCTCTTAAAATGAAAGCACAAGATTTCGAGATGGCGACTGTATGGGTATCTGGGAGTATTTATAATGCGAACTGGACGTACATTATGGCAATGTTACCATGGTTACTTTTACTCCTTCCAATAGTAATGAAAAAAGCGTATTTATTAGATTTGTTTCAGCTCGAAGAATCGAGTATTAAAAGTCTAGGTGTTGCGGTAGAAAAAGAGAAAGCTATTTTATTATTAAGTAGTATTGGGATAGTTAGTGCGTGTGTTTCTGTCTCAGGAAGCATCGGTTTTGTTGGATTAATGGCGCCGCACATTGCGAAACGCCTTGTTGGAATTAAACATAGTCGAGTATTACCGGTATGTGGTGCAATCGGTATGTTGCTAGTAGTCGTGTCGGATTTCATTGCGAAGACAATTTTCATGCCGGCGGAATTACCAGTTGGAATCGTTATTTCCATCATCGGTGTACCGTATTTTCTATTTTTATTATTTAAAGCAAAAGCGTAAGGAGTGGAAATAGAGTGAGTATCCTACGAGTAGAAGAGCTGGAAACGAGCTACGAAAAATTGACGGTTTTTCGTAACTTGAATTTGGAGATAAAAGAAGGGAAGATAACAACAATTATTGGCCCAAATGGATGCGGAAAATCCACGCTGTTGAAAACGATGGGGCGTATTTTGAAACAAAAGAGTGGAAACGTGTATATGCAAGAACAAGACATGCAGAAGATGCATACGAAAACAATCGCTAAGCATTTAGCCTTACTCCCGCAAAGTCCAGTTGCACCATTAGAGTTAAAAGTAGAAGAGCTTATTTCATATGGTCGTTACCCACATCGAAACAATACGAGTAAGCTAACGAAAGAAGACAAAGAAATGATTGAATGGGCGCTGGATATTACGAATGTAACACCTTTTCGTGAACGAGAAATTGGGAACTTGTCAGGTGGTCAACGACAAAAAGTATGGCTTGCGATGGCATTAGCTCAAGAGACGGAAATATTATTATTAGATGAACCGACAACGTACCTTGATATGGCCCACCAGCTAGATGTATTGAAAATTGTTGAGCGATTAAATAAGGAAAAAGCTTGTACGGTGGTGATGGTATTGCATGATATTAACCATGCGGCGCGTTTTTCAGATGAGATTATTGCAATGAAAGAAGGACGGATTATGACGGTTGGTGAACCGTTACATATTATTACGAAGGATGTCCTGAAGAATGTATTCCAAATTGATGCACGGGTCATGATCGATCCGCATAATGGCGCTCCCGTATGCTTCGGTTATGAAGAAACTGAAGAAATAGAAAAAGTTCTTGTTACAAATTAGGAGGAGAATATGAAAGTAGAGACGGTAGAAATAATATCGAAAGAGACTGAATGTCCGTATACAATTAGCATTGCGATACCTAATACGGAAGCACCAAGGTCAGGTTATCCTGTTTTGTACGTATTAGACGGAAATGCGTTCTTCCAAACATTCGCTGAGACAATCCGAATCCAAACGAGAAGGTCCGAGAAGACAGGAGTGACTCCTTTTGTTGTTGTTGGTATAGGCTGTCCAGTCGAAGAGGATTTCGTTTCAGATTATCGTTTTTATGATTTCACACCGCCAGCAAATACAGTGGAATTGCCACCACATCCACAAGGGAAAGAATGGCCACACCACGGCGGTGCAGACAAGTTCTTAACGTTTATGGAAGAAGAGGTAAAACCACTTGTTGATACACGATGCCACGTTGACCGAAAGAAACAAGCACTGTTTGGTCATTCATTAGGTGGATTATTTAGCTTATATACGTTGCTTTCAAAGCGTGATGCATTTCAATCGTATATCATTAGTAGCCCATCTATATGGTGGAATAATAAGCAGGTATTAACGTTAGAAGAGAAGTTTGTTGCAAGTTTGCGTGAGGAAGAGGAAGCGGAAGCGCGTTATGCATTTATTTGTGTAGGAGAATTAGAAAAGGGATATATGGTTGAAGATGCAAAAGTATTATATGAACGTTTATCGAAAATCGACAAGCAAAAGGTGACATGTGGGTATTATTTAGCAGAAGAGGAAAATCATATTTCCGTCGTACCAACGGTCTTAAGTCGTGCATTACGATTCATTAGTAAAGGAGTTTCTTAACATCGAACCTTTACTTCTCTTGTGGAATATAGTATAGTGAGCGTATAAATTAGATTTCAATGAACGATCAAATAAATTAATTATGAGGTGCTTTTATGAGTGGAGTAGTATCTAAATAGGATAAATTGAATGAAGTAACTAGCTTGGCGAAGGATGTTTTTTCATACGAATAACATCTGCTTATTTGTCATGCGGTTATTTCAAAACCTATGAAGATACCTACAATACTTTATAAAGCGTATGACATAGTAGCGGGATAACTCTGTCTTGTGTACAGTAGTTTATTTCGTATATATGTCGAACATATGCCTTGTAAATGTACGTAAAGCCGTGGTATCGACCACGGCTTTTTTATATGTCTTTATTCATTGAAATCTAATCAATGGGTATCTTCATGTATGAATGAATCACATAATGAGGAGAAGAAAAAATGAATACAATGACATTTGAAAAGTTACAATACAACGAATTAAAGGAAATCGTGAAATCGTATTGCGTTAGTGGACTAGGGAAACAACTATTAGATGATTTAGACCCAAGTTCAAATATCAAAGTAGTAAAACATCGCCTAAATGAAACGACAGAAGCACGAAAGATTATTGATGCTGAAAGCCATGTACCATTAGTAGGCATTTCGAATATTAACAATTTAATTGATAAGTTAGAAAAGGGAATCATGTTAGATCCATCTGATTTACTCGAAATATCAGATTTCCTAAGAGGTTGTCGCAAAATAAAAACATATATGTTAGACAAAGTATTTTTTGCACCAACATTAAGTAGTTATGCACATTCTATGACAGAGTTCCTATCCGTTGAGGAAGAAATTAATTATAGTATTAAAGGAAATCGAGTAGATTCAAACGCAAGTAAAGAATTAAAGCGAATTAGAAGACACATTGAAAGTACAGAAGAGAAAATTTCCGAACGACTAACGAAATTTATGAAGAGTGGCAGTAATAAAGAATATATTCAAGAATTCTTTATTAGTAAAAAAGATGACAAATATACGGTGCCAATTAAAGCATCATACAAGCATCAAGTTGCAGGTACTATTGTAGAAATATCATCAAAAGGCTCAACAGTATTTATCGAACCAGCTGTTATTTCAAAATTAAGTGGTGAGTTATGCATTTTGAAAGCAGAAGAGGCGGTAGAAGAGTATCAAATTTTAGCGACGCTAACAGGATTAGTCGCAGAAAAGTTAGCAGAAGTCCGTATCAATATGGAACTGATTGCGCAGTACGATATGGTATTCGCCAAAGCAAAATTCAGTAAAAATGTAGACGGCATTGAACCAAAAGTAAATAACCATGGCTTTATTCAATTAATAAAATGCAAACATCCGTTGTTAAAAGGAAACATCGTACCACTAGATTTCGAAGTAGGAAAGGATTATCGTAGCTTAGTGATTACTGGACCAAACGCAGGTGGTAAAACAGTTGTCCTCAAAACAATCGGATTACTGACATTAGCGACAATGTCAGGTTTCCACATAACCGCTGAGGAAAAAACAGAAATAGCTATTTTCGACCGTATTTTTGTTGATATAGGTGATAACCAAAGTATCGAAAATGCGCTTAGTACGTTCTCTTCACATATGAAAAATATGTCTGAGATTATGAACATGGCGAATCATAATACATTACTTCTATTTGACGAAATCGGTAGTGGTACAGAGCCAAATGAAGGAGCAGCACTAGCAATTGCAATATTAGAAGAGCTTTATCACATGGGATGCATCACGGTTGCCACGACGCATTACGGTGAAATTAAGCGATTTTCTGAAATGCACAGTGACTTCATGAATGCCGCAATGCGATTTGATAATGAAACGTTAGAGCCGTTATATCAACTAGTAATCGGAACATCAGGAGACAGTAACGCACTTTGGATTTCAAGAAAAATGAACATTCGTGACCGTGTGATTGAACGAGCGAAGCAATATATGGATAACAAAGACTACAACTTAGAGCGAGTAAGTGATAGTAAGCGAAAGAAACCAATAGTGGAAGAAGTGAAGAAAGAAACGAGTTATGAATACGAAGTAGGGGATAAAGTAAGGTTACTGGACTATGAGGACGTTGCGATTATTTATAAGAAACAAAATAATTATAATAACGTGACCGTGTTCTACAAAGATGAATTTATCGAAGTAAATGAAAAGCGTGTATCCCTAGAGATACGAGCAGCAGAATTATACCCAGAAGGTTATGACGTAAGTACGCTATTTACGAGCTACAAAGATCGTAAAATGCAACATGACATGGAACGTGGCTCGAAAAAAGCGCTGAGAAAAGTACAGAAAGAAATGAAGAAGAAATTGAATTGATTTAGTTGAGGCTATGGAGTATTGGCTCCATAGCTTTTTATGCACAGAGGTAATTAAATTGACATATCGAGAATTGCCGATATAATAGAAGGTATGAACTATATATTAATTTTCAAAGCATTGGCAAATGAAACAAGGTTACAAATGTTAGCATGGTTGAAGGAACCGGATATGCATTTTGTATGTGATATCCAGCCATCACAACTTGAAGGTTTTCAAGGTGGCGTCTGTGTAGGGAAGATCCAAGAAAAAGCAGGATTATCGCAGTCGACAACTTCTCAATATTTGTCTATGCTCCAACAAGCTGGCTTATTAGAAGCGAAGCGAATTGGACAGTGGACATTTTATCGAAGGAATGAGGAGACATTCCGACAGTTGGCGAAATATATTGGAGAGGAGATTTAAACGAGTAAGGAAAAAATCTCCTTACTACATAATTAATCGATATTTTCCGATATATAAATATAAATGGTGGTAGAACACTAGTGTATGTTCTTTAGACATATATGTATTGGAGGGTATATAGTTCATTTTCTAGGTATGAATATCGATTTTTCTCGATATATAGATTTTGTAAAAGGGAGAGATACAAAATGGTGAAGGAGAAATATCAATCATTGTTTGAAGCGTTACAGTTTCAAAATGGGGTAGAGTTAAAAAATCGAATAGTCATGGCACCATTAACGAACTATTCATCAAATGAAGACGGTACTGTATCAGATGATGAAGTGAATTACTATATTCGCCGTTCAAAAGGTGTCGGAATGGTTATTACGGCTTGTACATATGTAACAGATAGCGGAAAGGGGTTCCCAGGTGAGTTCTCTGCAACAAGTGATAATATGATTCCGAGTCTTCGTCGTTTGGCAACTGCTATTAAAGAACAAGGAGCGAAAGCAGTATTGCAAATTTTTCATGCAGGAAGAAAATCACCGGCTTCATTAGTACCGAATGGTGATGTTGTAAGTGCAAGTGACTACCTCGAAAATGGGGAACAAGTAGCACGAGCATTAACCGAAGAAGAAATTCAAAATATTATCCGTGGATACGGAGAAACAACTCGTCGTGCAATTGAAGCAGGATTTGATGGTGTGGAAATTCACGGAGCAAACTACTATTTAATCCATCAATTTTTTTCAGGTCATACGAATAAGCGTCAAGATAAATGGGGAGGGACAGTGCAACAACGTATGACGTTCCCTCTAGCAGTTGTAGACGAAGTAAAGCGCATAGTTACTACACATGCAACTAACGATTTCATTGTTGGGTATCGCTTCTCTCCGGAAGAGGAATTTGAAGATGGTTTTACAATGGATGATACGTTCCACTTAGTTGATGCATTAGCAGATAGGGAATTAGATTATTTACATGTATCTTTACAAGATTTCTGGTCGAAGCCGCGACGAGGTGGAGATAGTACACGTACACGCATGGAACAAATTCAAGAACGAGTAAACGATAAGACTATATTAATTGGAGTTGGTTCGATTCTTACAGCAGATGACGCATTAAAAGCGAAACAATCTGGTATACCTCTTTTAGCCTTAGGTCGTAGTATCATTATTGAGCCAGATTGGGTACAGAAAATAGAAGGGGGAAAAGAAGAAACTATCCTTGTAACGGTAAGAAGAGATGCACAACAAGAATTAGAAATCCCAACGCCATTATGGAACCGTATTTGGAATGTGGCAGGTTGGTTCCCGGTAGAAGTGGAAGAAAACGTCTAATATAAATAGAAAGAAGAGTAGAGAATAGAATAGAAGTCTCTACTCTTCTATTTGTTTTAGTACTGGTTGTAGGGGGATGGATAAAAAAGATAGTGGTCGGCATTATGGATAGAGATGACCTATTTTGTTTTTCTTATAAGTAAAACAGGAGTACAATGGGAAAGAAGATGGCTTTATAAGGGGGATATACAAATGAAAGTTGGCGTAATTGGAATTGGAGATATTGCACAAAAGGCGTATTTGCCTATTTTGAGTACAAGAACAGATATTGATTTATATATTGCAAGTAGAAATCAACAAGTTGTCCATGAGGTAGGAGAGAAATACCGTATACATAATTGTTGTGCAACTGTTCAAGAATTAATTCAACATAAAGTGGATGTAGCATTTGTACATGCAGCAACCGAAGCACATGTAGAAATCTTACGTGAGCTAATTACGGCTGGTATTCATGTGTTCGTCGATAAACCAATTGCCTATACATTGCAAGAAACGGAAGAAATCATGACCTTTGCAAAAGAAAAAGGTGTTCGCTTAATGGTTGGATTTAATCGCCGTTTCGCGCCGATGCACCGTGATATAAAAGAAGAAGTTGCAGCGTTTGATACAATCTTCATGCAGAAAAATCGTGTATATACATTATCAGATGTTCGTACAACAATCTTTGATGATTTCATCCATGTTGTTGATACATTGCTTTTCTATTTAGGAGAGCCACGTGATGTTACGGTTCACGGGAAGATAGAAGATGGAAGATTACATTATCTTGTGTTAAATATGTTCGGTGGGACAACGTCAGCTACTGGTATGATGAACCGTCATACAGGTGTGACAGATGAACGATTAGAGGTAATGGGGGATGAGAAGAAGATTGTTGTTGATGGCTTAATTCATGGAACAACATTTGTGAATAATACGGAGCAACGTCGTTCATTTGGTAGTTGGGATACAACGTTATATCAAAGAGGATTTGACGATATGATTGAACATTTCTTAACATGTGTGAAAAATGATGAGCCGTTTCTCGTTGATGAAGAAAGTATTGTACGAACGCATCGCGTTTGTGAAGTGATAACGAGGAAGTTGGAGGAACAATAATGTCGGAAATACTATCAATTTTCAACGAACAAGGCGAAAAGGTCGGAGAAAAAGAACGGAATGCTATACATCGTGATGGAGATTGGCATGAAACATTTCATTGTTGGTTTGTGGAAGAGGCAGAGGATGATATGCATCTCTACTTCCAATTACGTTCAAGTACAAAGAAAGACTTCCCAAATGTATGGGACATCACCGCAGCAGGACATATTTTATGTGATGAAGAAATCATGATCGCAGGGTTAAGAGAAATAGAAGAGGAATTAGGGATTTCGTTTCAATCGGAAGATGTACATTACACAGGTATTCAAAAAATAGATTGTGCATTTCCGCCATTTATTGATCGAGAAAGATGTCATGTGTATTTTCACACTGTGACACAACGACTAACCTTTAGTCCGGGCGAAGAGGTCGCAGATGTGATGAAAATGAAGCTATCGGTACTAGAAGATCTATTGTATAAGCGACAAACAAGTGCAACTTGCATATCGTTGTTATCCGATGAAGAACTAGTTGTGGAGTACCATCAACTATATCCGCATAATCTTGATTACTATGAAGAAACAATTCAGAAAGTGAGTCGTATGAAAAATATCAAATCTTTATGATAAAGATTTCTTGTTTCTATACACTTTGGTATAATTATTTCTATTAGTTTTTGATTAGGAGTGTTAGTATGCCAATATATCAATATCGTGTATCAAATGAGATTCGTTTCTCAGAAGTAGTAGGAGCGTTAGTAGAGGAGTTCTTCTTCACATCGGAAGATTCCATTACATTCCATAGTGAACAAAGTACAATCGTAGGTACATATAACTTGAACTGCCAATGTGATGAAATGACAATTTGTGTGTGTAAAGAAACATTTGCTTCGTTATTACAACGTGTAAATGAAGAAGTAGTAGGAGAACTTGCACAGTATGATGTGAAACTTTCATACAAACTGTTTTTAGCAACAGATGAACAGCACATGTATTTATTGCTAGAAACTGAACAATATAGTGTGAATACGCCTTCTGGAAGCTACATGATTGAATCGACGAAAGAAGACATTATTGTTCAAGATATGAAAGCATCTCTAGATGAAGTTGCAAAGCACTTTAAGTGGGAGATTTTAGAATAGTTTAGAGAATCCGTTATTCTTTTTATAAAAGATAGCGGATTTTTTTATGATTCATTTTCATTGACAATGAGAATCTTTATCAATAAAATGAGAGAAAAGGCTAAATTTTTAGTATATAGGGGGACGCACTAGTGTTTATTGAAACGAAAACAATTGTTGTGACAGAAGGTCATTCGGATATTATTGTAAAGCACTTTACTGGAGAGGGTCATATTGAGAAATTTGAAGGATTTATCGACTTAAGTGTGTTAGTGAAGCGCGTACGAAGAGGAGACGAAGAAATTATCATTATGATTCGCTGGGAATCAGAAGAAGCATGGAAAGGTTGGGAGACGAGCGAAATCCACCTAGAAGGTCATAGACAAAGCCGTGGTAAACCGAAGGAAGATTATGTTGTTAGCTCAAGCCATGCAGTATACGATGTGAAGTCATCTAAAGGTGCATATAAGCCTGTATTATAATAGAAAAGAGAGAAGAAGCCATGTCGATGTGGCTTCTTCTTTGCATTTAGAAGAATCATGCTTCTAGTGATATCTTCTTTATTTGATACATCTTATCTTTAAATAAATATGTAATAGTTACAGAGCCAATTGAAGAACTTGAAGAAGCTTGCAATCCTAGTGTGGCAACTAATTCATGATGTACAACATCAAATTTGACAATGCTACCTATACCGATATCTGAGAATAATTGTTCAGACGGGATACCAAATTTCATAAGATGAATAATTTTCGTCTTATTGCCAACCGTAATGGTAGCTTTGGTAGGTGTTAGTGATGTTTTCGCATGTTTTAAGAAGATAGCAAGTGGATCATCTATAAGTATTTCTTGAAACGTGTCTACGAAGTTGACTCTTACTTTATGAAAGACGTGAGCATCTTGAATGATGCGGTTTGTTCCATTGGCGATTGTTAAGATAATTATTAATTCTTTCTGTCCATCTTTATTGATGTCGTTATATAGCATACGTGGCTTATGTGCTTCGCTATCAACATTTCGCCATAAGGGGAAATGTTGTATGTGTCCGTTTATATTTAATGTGAAGTTCTCTAAATTGCCGTTCTTCTTTGTTACGTATAATGTAGCTAGCGCTTCTGGAACGAATGCAATTGGCGTTTCCGCTTCGTTGTTAGTGGCACTTGCTTGGGATGGAATAATAACTGTTAAAATGATAACAAAAGTGATAATTTTTGTTAAGATAACCTTCATGCCATACACCTTCTCAACCTTTTCTACTAGTATAAGCAACCTGTTTTTCTTCTATTCTTCAGAGAGGATTGTTGTTTTGTTTCTGAATATTTAGATATAATGAAAAGGATGATAGGGAGGAAATGAATATGTCTACTGAATGGAAAGAAATCGAACATAGAATATATACGATGTGTATGATACAGGACGGAGATAAAGTACTACTAATGAAAAGACCAAATCATCTTGGATTCCCAGGATATTTGGCTCCAGGTGGAAAAGTAGAGTTTCCGGAAAGTATTGTTCACGGTACGGCACGTGAGGTGAAAGAAGAAACAGGATTAACTGTTTCAAATTTGATATTCAAAGGCTTGGATGAATATGTAAATCCAAAAGAAAGAGTGCGATACATGGTCTTTAATTATTGGACGGACACGTTTGAAGGAGAGTTATTAGAAAATCCTCCAGAAGGGGCATTGATGTGGGTGCCAATTGATGAATCAGAGAATCTACCAATGCAAGACTGGTTTAGAGAAAGATTTCAATTATTGTTAGAGCCAGGTACATTTGAAATCCAGCGTGTGTGGGATGCAGATTTGGATAAGCAAGTAGCGATGACGGTGACGAGGACGAGGACGTAGTGGGGAGATGAGGGAATGTATGTAACAATTCAACCAACAAATGACCAATTGGAGAAATGGGTTAAGGAGTAGGTACCTAATAAAGATTTGTTTTTTATTCGGGAAGAAGATTTAGTTAAGTTTGAAGAGTATTTAGAGGATGTCTTAATTATGCCTAGGAAAGAGTTTGTTGAACATTCATCGTATACGACAATTGAACTTGTAAATCGATATGTGTACTGGAATATTGCGAAAGATACGCATTACACGATTGTAGCTCAACCTGATTGGATAATAAAACTACCTATAAATAAGAAGAAGGATCTTTTTAACATTCAATTGGAAGTAGGAAGAGGTTTAGTATTTCCTTTAGCGATATTGGATAATCCAACTGTTATTCCAAAGGAGTATATAATAGAAAGTAAAGAAGGTGTTTTTTTCGTTGTTCAATATATGATGTGGAAGGAGCTTCCGTATAGAGTGAAGGAACAATTGATTACAGAGTATCCACAACAATGGGAAAATTGGACAAGTCGTGCTGTTCCAACAAATATTCCTCTTCATCTACATAAATATGCGAATACATTTTCATCAGAAGAAGGAAGTAACTGCTTAGCTGCAACTCTATTTGCAGTGACAGGACAGGAATGGATTATCTACGAATGGTTACATCCACAAGCATTTATGAATGGATTGAAACACGCCGGTTATTCTGTTGTAAAGGATGAACCTAGTGAAGATGATGTTATTGTGTGGCAAGATGAGGATGGCAATATTCAACATGCTTCTTATTGTGTTGGAAACAATTTATTCTTCAATAAAAACGGTCAAATGATCTTTAACCCATGGAAAATTGTTCATTGGGAAGAAGTTAGCGAAGCGTGGAAGCGATATAGTATGAGTATATACCGTAGAGAACTTGCTAGGAAATTACATAGAGAATAAAAAGGGGAATTATCATGAATTTCGCAAAGTTTTTCAACGAATTTCCGGTAATAGAGACGAAAAGTGTTCGATTAAGAAAATTAAGACTAGAAGATGCACAGCAGTTAGTAGATTACTACTCAAATGAAAATGTCTATCGCTACCTTGATTGGTACGGTCCAGAAACATTAGAGCGAAGTTATGAAGTAATAAACATGTGGAATGAAGGTTATGATGAAGGATGGATCATCCGTTTTGCAGTTGCAGATAAAGAGACAGATACAATTATAGGAACTATCTTTTTAAGTGAATTTGAAGGAAAGCGAGCTGACATTGGCTATGAGTTGTCGGAAAATTATTGGCGTCGTGGCATTATGTCAGAAGCAGTTCAAGAAGTATTATCACTAGGTTTCAACCAATTAGGTTTAACAAGAATTCAAGCGTTTGTGACGGGGGAAAACATTGCTTCAAAAGAAATGTTGGAAAAATTCAACTTTAAAGAAGAAGGTTTCTTAAGGAAGTTTGAAACTCATAATGTTACAGATGAAATTCGAGATATGTTTATTTATGGGTTGTTGAATATTGAATTTAAATAAAAAGACGAGAAACCATTGATATATCAAGGGTTTTTTATCTTTTTTCTTTCAAATGACCACATTTTGACCACGTAGATTTAATTTGTCTTTTTAAGCGCTTCTTCAAAACGATTGGAAGATTCCTTTTGCATATAGAATGTAACATGAGAGTAGGTATTCATTGTCATTTCAATTGAAGAATGCCCTAAACGTTCTGAAACAATTTTAGGGTGTTCTCCTAATAACAACATAAGTGATGCGTGGGTATGACGTAAATCATGGAAACGTATTTTTTTGATACCCGCATTTTTAACAGCTTTGGAGAAGTGGCCATATACATGGCTAGGAGAAAGAGGATCACCTGTCTCATTAGCAGTAATATAGCTTTCTTCATAATAAGGTATATTGAATTGTAATTTTCTTTCTAGTTGCCATACTTTATGTTGTTTTAGTTCATCTAGTACAAAATCAGAAATAGATATGGATCGCATAGACTGACTGTTTTTAGTAGATTGAACAATGATACCTTGCTCACTTGTATAATATAGTGTTCTTTTAACCCCAATCTTTCCTGTTTCAAAATTAACATCGGACCAACGAATCCCTAATATTTTGCTACGTCGCATTCCTGTGTAAATAGCTAAGAGATACAGCATGTAATAATGTCTTTTGCCCTTTTTGGCATATTCCAAGAAGTTACGTGCTTCTTCAAAACTCCATGTTTGCATCTCTTTCTTCTTTTTACGTGGCTTACTTACCTTTTTAAATACATTAGACTTTATATACTCCCATTTTACAGCAGTATTAAAAGCAGTGCCTAATACGGCATGGACAGTTCCTACATATTCTTCAGATAAATTTTCATCTTTTAATAGGTACGTATAAAAATTATTAACAATTGCCGGTTTCAAGCCTGTAAGGTGGTATTTCCCGAGTACGGGAATAATTCTTGTTTGTACGATAGATTTGTAACTAACAAAACTAGAAGGTTTAACATTATGCCTAGCTACGTTTTCTAACCAATCTAACATAAAATCTTTTACGGTGATTTTCTTTTCTTCAACATAAATACCTTGCTCAAGTTCTGTAATGAGCAAAGCTGCAGCTTTTTGTGCTTCTTTCTTCGTCTTAAATCCAGTCTTTGTTTTCTGTTTGCGTTTCCCTGTTAGATCGTCCATACCAATATCAATCGTGAATGACCACGTGTCACCATGTTTTCTAAAATAGCCTTTCATTTGTCTTATACCCCCTTAGCATATTTAAACGACATATTCAGCACGTACAATGTCATGAAAGTGACTGGTGAGTATTCGTTGCTCATAATGTTCCAAACGCTTCTCAGCAAGCTCTGGTGTGACATTGAACGTAGTAAAGATAAGATAAATCGCTTCCAATCTTGAAATGTTTCGGATATGAAATCGTTGATGGCGAATCTACAGTCGGTAGCAGACGCAATAGTCGAAGCGGTGACGGGTAAAAAGGTAACACATGCGCCGAAAGTGGAGACTAAAGCCGTATACATCCGTACGTATGGCGTAGATGCTGACGGTGTTAAGGCGTTCATTGAGTTTATATATAGTAAAAAATGGGCGGGGAAAGTTGATATCACGGGCGGTGATATGTGGGTGAAGTGCGAGACAGCAGAATTAGTTGGTAGCATGGTCGACGAGGCGAAGGCTTTCGTAGAAGGAAAAGGATGGTGGTATAACGTGTATGACGTAAAGTGAACAAAAAGCGACGTATTCTATTAAAAGATTACGTCGCTTTTTTATACAAATATTAGTTTAAAAGGTTACAAATGGTTACAATTAAATCTTCACTATTCTATTAATTTGATTTCCATGTTAACATTCTATAGTTAACTAAATTATTCTAAAGGAGGAAATATTTATGAAAAAATTTGCGGCGTTATTTTTTGTATTTGTATTATCATTAACAGCTATTTATGCACCGTCAGCTTCAGCGGTAGGTGATTCTAGAGCAGATGTTTTTGCAAAAGGAGATTCTTTGTATAACACAATTAAGGTAACAAAAGCTTTACATAATAGTCCTGCTGATCCGACTATAGTAAACTATGTTAGTCCTGTCCAAGATGTAAAGGTACTACGAGCGTATTTTTTAGTTAATACATGGAAAGGGCATAAATGGATAAGGGTTATTGGTGAAAAAGATCCATTTCTCTCATTCGGAAAAGATGGGAATTGGAACACATTGAAAGATTTTAATGCATCAAATGCAACTTTAAAATTACATATGCCATTCAGCATCACTGATGGTTATAACGATTCTGTAAGAGTAGGAAGTCTCCAACCTCAAACAGTAGATGTAAGACAAGCATGGTATGTTATTGAAACATGGTTAGGAAATAAGTTTATTGGTTATCAATTAAGATAAGGAAAAACGCTCATTTGAGTACATCTTAGGTATCCTATTTATTCGCTTTTTTTGTTCTAAGCTCATATCAATTCTAAAGGTACCTTGTGTTAAATGGTTGTAAAACTAGTTTTATGTTTGATAAATTAATATATTCGGAGAGAAGAGATGAAAAAATTAATTACTGCGACACTTGTGCTGATGTTAGCATCAATATCTTTTGGTACATCATCTGTCAAGGCAGCAGGAGATTCTCGAGCAGATGTTTTTTATAAGGGAAATGATTTATATAATACCATTAAAGTAACTAAAGCTTTACATAATAGCCCATCAGATCCATCTGTAGTAAATTATGTTAGTCCCATTCAAGATGTAAAGATAATAAGATCAGCTTTTCTAATTAATTCGTATAATGGTCATACATGGATTCGGTACAATTCATATAGGCTCGCAGGACCAAGTACTATGAGAATGAAGGACAGATATTTAATACCTATGGATTTAGATAAAGATTTTAATGCATCAAATGCAACTTTAAAAGTAAACTCACATTTACCAGCGAGAACCTCAATATATGATTCATCAATAGGTGGAAATGAAGTAGGCTCTCTTACGCCTCAAACTGTGGACGTACGCCAAGCATGGTATGAAATTGAAACATGGTTAGGACCTAAATGGATTGGTTATCAGTTAAGGTAAGGCACTCTCTTGAGTGCTTTTTTATTTACCGTGCAAAACTATAATACAAAAAAAGGCACATTAACTCATTACGAGTTGTGCGCCTTTTTATCTGAAATTTTTACGTATAACATCTTTTTTTATTTATCAGTATTTTCACTGTATGCATTACACTCCTCTTTTAATTTATTAATTTATTCTTTTAATTTAAGTGTTCGATTTAACTGTTCTTGAGGTACGATTTCATCATTCATACTAATTGTTTGGATGTCCTTACTAAGTAGGAGGAATGCTGTTCCTAGTACAAGATATTCAGCTTTAAACCCAATAACTTTATCATCATTATTTTCAAATAAATCCAGTAACCACTTAGTTTCATCTAATTCATTTTTTACTTCTGTAAGTCTACTATCCACTTTTTGATTGAAATCTAGGCGGATGGTAAATATCTCCATATCTGTGTGTGATCTCGCTAATTCAGCGATTCTATCTTGAGATAAACTAACAATATTTTGGCCCTCAATTAAAATTTTATCAGCTTTACTTATCTTGTCTTCTAAATCCATAATCTTTTTATCAGTTCTTTCTAGTATTTCTTCAGCTTGTTTTATTTTTTTATCAGCTTTTTGATTTAAGTACGTAACATAACCAAAAATAACTGCTATAAAACCAGCAACTATCGTAATTGGAATCCACATATGAGAGATGGATTCATTTAAAAATGTTATTTGATGGTCTTGTATATTGATAAATTCATCTTGTAAATCTTTCATTTTTTTTTACCGATTCAACTTCTTCTTGTAATTTTTTTATAGATTCATTTAATTGTTCAGTTGTTATAGTCAATCATATTCGTTCCCTTCACGTAGGTTCATGTAAATAGAGCGTGGTTAGTGAACACAATATAAAATCAGACTACATATAAACATGCTGTTTCTCCTTTTTAACATGTAAAGCCCAATCACTGTGGACGGGCTTTTGATATTATTTTAAATCAGATATTTTTCGAACATCTTTTTCTTTCATTTTGAATTCTCTTTTATATTGCTTGAACTCGTGTTTATCGACTTTGGATTTTTATCCAGTAGTAACATTCTTTACTAATTGTGTTTTAGTGAAAATTGCCTTTGTATAATAGTAAGCCAAAAACGCTACTAAAGAAAAAGTAAGAGTTGGAATGAATAGAATAACTGCAACAACCATTTATTATATTGTTAGTTTACTTGATTAATATTCTTTGTCCACTTTTTGAAACTCTAACTGTGTAAGTCCATATGCGGTTGCTGTACAACCTGCTAAGAAAATAATAGGTAAAGCGAATGTTACAATTTTCTTTGCTTTCATTTTTCTATTACTCCTTATTGAGTTGTATAATTACAAGTTACTCTATTACTTTGTATGTTCTTCCATTTTTTTATCAAGTGCTTTGGAGTAGGCATCTTTGGTTTCTTGATTTAACCTATAAATTGCTTCTCTCCACTGTTCTCCATCTACACCTGACATGTGTGGAGCGCTTTCTAATACAGCTACTTGAATCTTCTGTCCATCTTCTTTACCAGCGTCTTTTATCATCTTTGTTCCTTTTCTTGCATCCGTTACTCCTTCTTGTACGAGTTTATGAATGTCTTTATATTTATCAGGTACTTCTATGTTCTCTATACGGTCTAAGGCTTCATCCATATCTTCTGCTGTTTTAAATACATCTTTATATTTCTTATTATCCTTTGGAGCTTCTGCTAGTTTTAACATTATTTCATCCGATTTGAATTGAAACTCTACCAGTTGCTCACAAATATAATATGGATATTGCTTTTCTGATACTACTGTTTTTAACATTGCTTTACTTGTTTCTTCCGTCTTAAGGCTAGAATCTTTATCTCCTATCTCACAACCTACTAATAATAAAATAGGTATTGCTAATGATACGAGTTTCGTTGCTTTCATTATGTATTCTCCTTTTAGAAAGTATTGTGATTAATTAACATATTGTACCATAACATAAAGCGAAGAAAAAATATGAATTTCCCCCTTACTTTTAGAATTCCAAATGTTTAGCAGTTTGTTTTTTATGCTCCCATAAATTCTTTATCAAAATAGAACTTGTCCATCAACTTATTTACAATGCTGTTAAAGTAAGCGAACTGGCCTTTCTTCATTATTATCCATAAAAAATAGACGCTGTTAAGCGTCCGTAGGTTCTTCACCATATAAATCTTCCATCACCGTTAACAGTATCCGCTTTTTATGAAATCTACCAGATTTTTTTAAAAAAATGACCACATTTTGAATAAAAAATAACGGAAAAATATAAAACTAATGACTTTTTTATCATGGAGAATATAGAGATACAGGTATATTTGAACGACTATGAGTGTATATGAATCCCATTAATTAAAATACTGAATTTAAATGAATATAGAGAAAAGCCTTGATATATCAAAACTTTTCTCTATATTTTCTTTAGGATGCTCCTATGAGAAGCTTTGTATTATCTTTGAATCCAAAGCTTTCGTCTGGAGTAGGTAGTGGAGTACTCAGCGGTTTCCGTCGATTAGTATCTATCAAATATCTTCTAGTAACAGATTCTGTTCATGCATGTCTAAGGTTTTGAGTCTCTCGTCATCCATGACTAACAGCTGGGTCTTTAGTTCTAAAGGTAATATAGCTTTCTAAATCGAATTGAGAGAATCTTCCTGTTTATAAAATAAAGCGTTTACACTCGGTTTTACGTTTGTTAGAATAAAATCATTCTGATAATTTGTTGTAATATTCAATTTATTGTTTGTTTATGGCGTTTTTCACTTTTTTATTAACCTAGCTAGAATTCTATCAACCATTGCATTGCTTTTAATAATAGTTGTTTACAGAATATAGATAATTCATCAGAAGAATGAGTGCATGGACTTATTTCTAAAAGTACTTTTTACTTTTTATTTAAAAAATCTATCTGTTTTATTAAATGGTCAAAATAAAAGAATTATCGTTAATCTTGTATAGACTTCGTGACATCTGTTCATTTTTTAGACGTTTTCGTGTTTTGATTTAATGGCAAGTGCCTTTAAATACATTATATTTTGAAAGGGGAAATGACTATGAAGTCAAAAAAAATTATGCTTTTATTCTTATCTCTACTACTTTTCCTACCTCTTATTCTTACAAACCTTCTTACTCCTAATCTCGCATCAGCTAATTCACCAAACCAGAATCAAAAAATTATTGGGTACGTCCCTTCATGGGGGATTTACGGTCGTAATTACCAAGTCGCTGATATCGATGGATCAAAACTTACTCACGTAAACTATGCTTTTGCTGATGTTTGTTGGAATGGAAGACATGGAAATCCTTCTACACATCCCGATAATCCTAATAAGCAAACATGGGCATGTAAAGAACCTAGTGTACCGTTGCAAAATAAAGAGGTTCCTAATGGTACCCTCGTATTAGGTGAGCCATGGGCTGATGTCAACAAATCTTTTCCTGGTTCAGGAACAACTTGGGAGGATTGTGATAAATATGCTCGTTGCGGAAACTTCGGTGAGTTAAAACGATTAAAAGCTAAATACCCGCACTTAAAAACACTTATTTCAGTTGGGGGTTGGACTTGGTCTAATCGCTTTTCAGATGTAGCAGCTGATCCAGCAACTAGGAAAGTATTCGCAGAATCTACAGTAGCTTTCCTTCGTGAATATGGGTTTGACGGTGTCGATTTAGACTGGGAATATCCAGGTGTTCAAACGATTCCAGGAGGTAGTTATCGACCTGAGGATAAACAAAATTTCACCCTTCTGCTTCAAGATGTAAGAAATGCTTTAAATAAGGCGGGAACAGAAGATGGAAAGCAATACTTATTAACAATTGCGACAGGCGCAAGTCAAAGCTATGCAGATAATACGGAACTAAGTAAAGTCTCTCAAATCGTCGACTGGATTAACATTATGACATATGATTTTCACGGTGGATGGGAAGACACTTCTAATCATAACGCAGCGTTATACAAAGATCCTAATAACCCAGCAATTGCTAAGAAATTTTACGTAGATGGAGCTATAGAAATTTATAAAGCGGCAGGTGTTCCTGCAGATAAGCTTGTATTAGGTGTACCATTTTATGGTCGTGGCTGGAAAAGTTGCGGAAAAGATAATAATGGACAATACCAACCTTGTAAGCCAGGGAGTGATGGAAAGCTAGCTTCTAAAGGTACGTGGGATGATTATTCTACAGGTGACACAGGTATATATGATTACGGCGATTTAGTGGCCAATTATGTAAATAAAAATGGCTTTGTACGCTACTGGAATGATGCAGCTAAAGTTCCTTATTTGTATAATCAAACGACAGGAGCATTTATTAGCTATGATGATACTGAATCGATGAAACATAAAACAGACTTTATAAAAGCAAAGGGACTAAGTGGTGCAATGTTTTGGGAACTGAGTGGTGACTGTCGCACTAGTCCTAAGTATAGCTGTAGTGGTCCAAAGTTATTAGATACGTTGGTAACAGAATTACTTGGTGGGCCGATTAATCAAAAAGATATCGTAGCGCCAACAAATGTTAAAAACGTTACTGTTACAAGTAAAAATTCAAATTCCGTTCAACTCAGCTGGACTGCATCCGCTGATAATGTAGGCGTTACTGAATATGAAATTGCTTCTGGAGTGGAAAAATGGATTGCAAAGACAAATAGTATGACAATCAAAGACTTAAAACCTAATACTGAATATACGTTTTCTATCGTAGCAAAAGATGCTGCTGGAAATAAGTCACAGCCTGCATCTGTTACTGTCAAAACAGATGATGGTAGTACAACATCTCCTGGTGGAAATGGTAATGTGACATTTTCGGTCTCTTCAAATTGGGGAAGTGGCTATAATTTCTCTATTATCCTGAAAAATACCGGAACAACACCTATTAAAAACTGGAAATTAGAATTTGATTATAGCGGTAATTTAACACAAGTTTGGGATTCTCAAATTGTGAGTAAAACAAACAATCATTATGTTATTACTAATGTGGGATGGAATGGCGAAATTCCTCCTGGCGGAACCATTACAATTGGTGGCGCTGGAACAGGAGCACCCGCAGAACTCTTGAATGCTACTATAGGTAGTAACTAACAAATACGCTCCTTGGATTATATTGCTAGGTCAGGCGTTAATTTTACATTAATGAAATTAGAATGGCATTAATTCATAAGGAAGTCCTCTTTTATAGAATTTATTTTATAAAAGAGGACTTTTTTTCTATGAAGATTACTTTGTTGTTGGGAACTTTTTCATTTCCTTTACTACTTTTTCATTAGAAAGTCTCCTTAAAATACATATAACAGTTTCTAATCCGGCGCAATGAGTAAGTATTGTCCCCATGAAAAAATCCCTCCCAAAAAGAAGTGTAGGAATTCATAAGTGAGGAGAGTGTTAGATGCAAAGAAATAATAATTTCGTCTAAATAAATTTGTCGCAATAAAAATATCTTCAATTCAAGATATTTTTATTGCGACTTTATCAATTGCGTGGTAAAGTGATAACAAGGTTAGTGATAGGAGGGTGAACAGCATGCAACATAATACAATGGGCTCATTGATTTGGCTGCGATTATTGAGATTTACAAATATGAGTAACCAGCAATCGAATGAGTTTCTAAAACGCTTTGATTTAACGACTGCACAATTTGATGTACTTGTACAAATTTATACATTTCAGCCACTCACGCAAAGTGAACTAGCAGAGAAAGTGACAGTTACACAAGGTGGTATTTCGCGTATGCTAGTACGCCTTGAGAAAGAAGGGTATATCTTACGCCAACAAGAATGGAAAACAAAGACGATACGCCTAACAGAAAAAGGCGAGGAAAAGATGGAGAAGGTATTGCCAGAGCAACTAGCATTTCAATCATCCTTTTTCGATGAAGTATTAACGGAAGAAGAGCAGAAAACACTATATACATTAATGACACGTGTTCATAAACAGAGCTTAAAAAAAGAATTACCACCAGAGTGATTTTTTTTACACAATCAATTGATTAGTCAAGTGATAAAAGGAGGAAACAAAATGTATAAAATTTTAGGGCATCATCATATTTCTATGAAAACGAAGAACGGAAAGGAAAATAACGATTTTTATACGAAAGTATTAGGATTACGTCGAGTGAAAAAAACTGTCAATCAAGATGATCCATCGATGTATCATTTGTTTTATGGGGATCGAGTAGGTAGTGCAGGAACAGAGTTATCGTTTTTCGAAATGCCGACGGTCGGAAGGACACATCGTGGTACAAATGCAATTACACAAATTGGCTTGCTTGTACCATCATCTGAAAGTTTACTCTACTGGCAGAAGCGTTTTGAACTATTTGGTATCACACATGGCGAACGGATAACATACGCAGGACGTGAAGCACTTCCCTTTGAAGACTCAGAAGGATTACGCCTTATCTTAATTAACAATAATGGCGATGAAGTGCCAAGTTTTTGGACAGCATGGGAAGGTTCGACCGTAGAGGGAAATCATCGTATTTTAGGAATGGGACCAATAGAAATTACAGTACGTAATATACAAGCAACAGTTCGCGTATTAACAGAAGTATTTAACTATATAGAAATAGCTAGAACAGAAAGCGAAGTGATCTATCAAGCGATAAAAGGCCAAGCCTTTGGAGAAATTGTTTTAAAGCAAGATGATGGCCCAGTTGAACGAGCAGGAAAAGGTAGTATCCATCACTTAGCTATTCGTGTGAAGGATGTCAAAGAGTTGAAATATTGGGAAGCGAAGGTGAGGGATTTCGGTTTGGAAACGGCAGGGATTATAGACCGCTTTTATTTCCAAAGTCTTTATTTCCGTGATCGAAATGGCATCTTGTTTGAACTTGCAACAGACGGTCCAGGGTTTACCGTTGATGCAGCAGTTGAAGAGTTAGGAGAATCACTTGATCTCCCACCGTTTTTAGAAGGAAGACGTGCAGAAATTGAAGCGAGATTAAATCCACTTGATTAAGAGGGAGTGTATATATGGAACAATATCGTATTGATACAAAAAAAGGGCTAGAATTTGGGCTATATTCATTAGGTGATCATATGGTTAACCCATTAACAGGGGAACGGATTAGCCAGCAACAACGAATCAAAGAAATAATTGAAGCAAGTAAATTAGCGGATGAAGCTGGTATTGATGTGTTTGCAGTCGGTGAAAGTCATCAATATCATTTTACAACACAAGCACATACAGTTGTGTTAGGAGCCATTGCGCAAGCGACAAAAAAGATTAAGATTGCCAGTTCGGCAACGGTACTTAGTACGTCAGATCCTGTCAGAGTATATGAAGACTTCGCAACATTGGATTTGATATCAGATGGACGTGCAGAAATTGTTGCTGGACGTGGTTCGCGAGTAGGTGCTTATCATTTGCTTGGCTACGATGTGGAAGATTACGAAGAATTATTTGAGGAGAAAATGGAATTACTACTCCAGTTAAATAAAGAAGAGCGTATCACATGGGAAGGGAAATTCAGAGCTCCGTTAAAAAATGCACAGATCTTGCCACAACCAAAGGATAATCAGCTTCCAATTTGGCGTGCAGTAGGTGGACCGCCAGCGAGTGCAATTAAAGCGGGATATGCAGGTGTTCCAATGATGCTTACAACGCTTGGAGGACCAGCTGTTAACTTTAAAGTCGCTGTTGACGCGTATCGTGAAGCGGCAGAGCGAAGTGGATTTAATCCAAACGAATTACCAATTGCAACGACAAGCTTATTCTATACAGCAGAAAACTCACAGGATGCATTACGTGAATATTATCCACATGCAAATGCAGGGATGATTGCATTGCGTGGTGGTGGATATCCGAAGCAGCAGTTCGCGCAAGCAACCGATTACCGTGATGCCTTAATGATAGGGAGTCCACAACAAATCATTGAAAAAATGCTCTATCAATATGAATTATACGGTCAACAGCGTTTCATGGCCCAGATAGATTTTGGCGGCGTACCATTTGACAAAGTGATGAAAAACATTGAATTAATTGCGACGGACATTATGCCAGCAGTTAAAAAATACACGTCAAAAAAGGGAGAATAAAAAGATGAAAATCGTAGGGATTGCAGGGTCAATTGTCGGATCGAAAACAAAAACTGCCATGAATTATACAATGGAACAAATACGAAAAAACTACCCCGAAGTACAAATTACACTGTTAGATTTAGCAGAGCATGAGTTAGCATTTAGCGATGGGCGGAACTATTTTGAGTATGAAGGTGATACAAAATACGTCACAGAAACAATTATGGAGGCGGATGCCATTATTATTGGTACTCCGACGTTTCAAGCATCGATTCCAGCTACGTTGAAAAATATCTTCGACTTACTTCCGGTAAATGCTTTCCGAGATAAAGTAGTTAGCATATTAGTAACAGCTGGGACGGCTAAGCATTATTTAATGGTTGAGCAGCAGCTTAAACCTATCTTGGCATATATGAAAGCACATATTGTACCGACGTATGTATTTATTGAAGAAAAAGATTTCATGCGTAAAGAAATTGTGAACGATGATATTTTATTCCGAATTGAGCGCTTAGTGGAAGATACAATATTACATGCGCATGCAGTGAGAGGGATACAAGAGGAGAAAGATAAGAAGTATGATTTTTAAATGAACAAAGGGCGCTCCGTTTTAATAGGAGTGCTCTTTGTCGTGTTCTTAAATTGTGTTGTGAAAGGTGTTTGAACTAGATTAATTCTTTTAGTCGTTTCATCGCAGAGTGAACCGTTAGTCGATGAAAGGCGATTAATCGTTTTTTGTATACAACACTGTAAATACCATAAGGAGTAGGAGAGAGTTTCATTAATTGCTCTCTGTCTGTTATATCAATAATGTCTGCTTGTATGTCTAGCTTGTTTGCTGCTTGAATAACATTCTCTGTCGCAACATCTACAAACGGACATTGCTTCGTACGTAAAATCGTTAAATTATTGAAATATGTAAGTCGTTCCTCCCAATCAGTTGGAAAGTATGGGTCAGGTGCTGAGTTGAACTTATGAACAAGTAATTCAAAGTCATAAGGTGCATCGTCTATTTTGATGAAATTGTGTTTCAGAAAGATATCTTTACTAGGTGTCCAAGATGTATCTGGATTTGTCACAACAATAACGCCGGCTTTCTTTTGTGCCTTCGCATCTTTAAGGCAATGCTTAATTAATGTGGAGCCATATCCTTTTCCTGTAATATGTACCCAGAGGCAATGAATTACAATATAGTTTTCACCGTATACAACACGTGAAGAGTGCTCGATAGGAGCGTATTCAATAAATCCTGCTGGTTTGTTATTTTCCATCACTTTTACATATCGTAACCCTTTTTCAAAATGCTCCGTTAGCCATTCATTTTTATTTGTGTAGCCAATTGAATTAGGCTTGCTACGAAGGCAATAGCACCCACTACTAGTTAGATTTTCTTCATTTAACTCTACTATTTCAGCGACTTTTAGCATTGTTTCTCTCCCGTGTATTTTCATATAGTAGCAATATACAGAATATTCTACACTTTAATTAGCTATATTTGCTAATATAATCCCTTGAAAAAACCTTTTGACTTAAAGAAGTTTATAGGTTACTATTTCGGTAGTAACTTTTTAAACGGTAGGTGAATGTTTTTGAAAACAGCTTATGTGAACGCAACAATTGTGACATTAAATGAAAATAATGATGTATTAAAAAATGGATATATGATCGTGGAAAACGACAAACTAATAGAAGTACAACAAGGTGAATTTTCTTCTACTACACAAGTAGATGAGGTAATTGATTTACGTGGGAAATGGGTATTACCTGGACTTGTGAACGTACACACACACGTATTAATGACGATTTTACGTGGAATTGGCGACGATATGTTATTAAAGCCATGGCTAGAAACGAAAATTTGGCCACTTGAAAGCCAATATACACCTGCATTAGCAGTAGCAAGTACAGAACTTGGCTTATTAGAAATGGTGAAGAGTGGTACGACGACATTTAATGATATGTTCAATCCAATTGGAATTGACCAAGATATGATTATGGAAACAGTAGCGAAAAGTGGAATGCGTGCAGCGATTTCTCGTACGTTATTTAGCTTCGGTACAGAAGAAGAGCAACGCCAGGCTGTAGTAAATATTGAAAAATACGTAAAACGTTATAACAAAGAGGACAGCATGCTGACAACGATGGTTGCACCGCATAGTCCATATGCATGTTCTCGTGAAATGTTAGAAGAATCTGCTCGAATTGCGGTAGAAAATAACGCAATGGTGCATATTCATCTTTCTGAAACAGAGCGTGAAGTGCGTGATATTGAACAACAATACGGAATGCGTCCGGTAGATTATGTAGCAAGCTGTGGTATTTTCAAACAGCCAACGCTTATTGCGCATGGTGTCGTGTTAAATGATGAAGAGCGTGTGTTCTTAGCAGCACATGATGCACGAGTTGGACATAATCCAAATAGTAATTTGAAATTAGGTTCTGGTATTGCGGACGTTCGTGCAATGCTTGAGCATGGTATTAAAGTTGGTATTGCTACAGATAGTGTAGCTTCTAACAACAATTTAGATATGTTCGAAGAGCTACGTATCGCAGCATTACTGCAAAAAGGAATGCACAAAGATGCGACGACATTACCAGTAGGAACAGTGCTTTCATTAGCAACAAAAGTAGGTGCACAGGCAATTGGTATGAAGCAAGTAGGTTCCCTAGAAGTAGGAATGTATGCTGACTTCATTACAATTGACCCATCTAACAAGCCACACTTACAACCAGCAGAAGAAGTAATGTCACATCTTGTATACGCAGCAAGCGGTAAAGACGTATCAGATGTAGTTATTAACGGTAAACAAGTTGTATGGAACGGCGAGTGTAAGACGTTAGATGAAGAACGCATTATCTTCGAAGCGACTCGTTTTAAACGTAGTTTAGTACAATAAAAGAGAAGAGTTGTCCTTTAGGTCGATATTTGGCCGAAGGGACAACTCTTTTTGCATGTTATCTCACATCAAGAATAATCTTCCCTGTACTTTGCCTACTTTCCATCCATTCGTGAGCTTTTGTGGCTTCTTCTAGTGGGAAGTGTTGTCCAACTTTAATATGTAAATCACCGTTAACTAAATAAGAGAAGACATGTTTTGCTGTTTCTTGTAAGAGATGAGGGCGTAATTTACGTGTTGTACCTAGGCTGAAGCCAAGAACAGAACGACAGCTTGCATGCAAGCCGCTTGATTTGAAGATTGCGGCGTGACCACCTGAATTTCCAAACTGAACAAATCGTCCATACGGAGCAAGGGATGTGAAGCTTTTTTCAGCAATCGTACCAGAAACAGAGTCTAAAATAATGTCCACGCCCTTGTTGTCTGTTAGAGTCATTATTTCTTCGGCGAACCCTTCTTTCTCATACGAAATAACGTGATCTGCTCCAGCTTCAAGAGCAATTCCACGCTTTTGTTCACTTCCTACTGCACCGATAACAGTGTTTGCACCTAATAGCTTCGCCAGTTGTATAGCGGTTGTACCGACACCGCCACTAGCAGCATGAATAAGGACGGTTTCTCCTTTTTCTATTTTCGCAACGTTTGCAAGTAGAGAATATGAAAGAAATGAAACGATTGGGCATGCGGCTGCCGTAGTGAAATCTAGCTCGTCAGGTAAGGCGAATGTTAATTTCTCATTTGCGACGATATACTCTGCGTAAGAACCATTTGACGGAAATGCAAGTACTCGTTGTCCAACTTGGAAGGACGTGACGTTTGCCCCTACTTCAACAACAACTCCAGCAGCGTCAATACCAGGTATGAATGGTAATTTTGCTGCCCCTTTTTTCCCGTAACGAGATTTCACATCAGCAAAGTTCACACTTGTTTTTTCAACACGAATTAATACTTCATTTTCCTTAACGCTTGGCATTGCAACTTCCATATACTTCATTACTTCTGGTCCACCTAGTTCAGTAATAACAATTGCTTTCATCGATTCATCCTCCTTTTCACCTTCATTATACTTTTTTGGGTATGAAATTAGGAATAATCTGATTTTTAGTCAATCTATCCGAAGCATATACATACAGTAACACGATCAAAAAGAAGGTGAGAGGGTGGAGATTAACGCAGCTTTGAGGAAGAAAATAAGTGAATTACAGTCGATACAGCGACCGAACGGTTCATGGGACTTTTGTTTTGAAGGACCATTAATGACGGATTGTCTTCTTATTACAACATGGCGTACATTGAATTTAAAAGATGAGGCATTGATTCAAAAGCTTGTCGTACGAATTGCAGAGAAACAACAACCGAATGGTTATTGGAAATTATACGATGATCAAGAGGAAGGGAGTTTGGATGCAACGATTCAAGCATATAATGCTTTATTATTTTCAGGTCAGTATAAACAATCGGATGAACGAATGAAAAAAGCAGAGGCGTATATTCTCGCGAAAGGTGGATTAAAGCGAGCTCATTTTATGACAAAGTTTATGTTAGCACTGTATGGACAATATAGATGGCCGCTCTTTTTATACTTTCCGATGCCGATGTTAGTGTTACCTACGTATGCACCATTTAATGTGTATGAATTTAGTAATTATGCTCGTATTCATTTTGTCCCGATGATGGTATGTGCAAATAAGAAGTTCACAATCACTTCGAAATGGACACCGGACCTATCATATTTAAATAAGAAAGGAAGAGAGATGGATCGTTTTCAAGAGACAGAGTATGCTCGTTCGCCTATTCGTACCGTACTTCAGTCGCTCAAGCAATTAGCGTCTGTTCCATATCATATTCATCAACAAGGCTATCAAATAGCAGAACGATTTATGTTGGAACGACTTGAACCGAATGGAACCTTATACAGTTACGCAAGTTGTAGTTTTTACATGATTTATGCGTTATTGGCGTTAGGCTATGAGAAAAAGTCTCCAGTTATCACACGTTTGCTTAGTGGTATTAAAAGTTTGTTTTATTATGATAAAACGACGATTCATCTGCAAAATTCACCTTCAACTGTGTGGGATACCGCGCTGTTAAGTTATGCCTTACAAGAAGCTGGAGTATTGGCAGAAGAGCCGATGATAAAGAAGGCTACGACATATTTATTATGGAAGCAACAGAAAGAATATGGTGATTGGAAAGTGCATAGTCCGAATACTGCTCCAGGTGGTTGGGGATTTTCGGATGTGAATACGAGAGTGCCAGATGTAGATGATACAACCGTAGCGATGCGGGCAATTCACCGACGTGCATTGTATTCACCGCCTTTTCGTGATGCATGGCAAAAAGGGATGAATTGGTTGTTAGCCATGCAAAATGATGATGGTGGGTGGGCTTCTTTTGAAAAAGGGGCAAATAGTAAGTGGCTTAAGCTTATTCCACTTGATAATGCAGAAGATGCGATTATCGATGAATCAAGTGCAGATTTAACTGGTCGAGCATTAGAGATGTTAGGAAAGCATGGAGGCTTTACAAGTAAACATCCAAGTGTAAAGCGAGCGATAACATGGTTACTACAAAATCAAGAAAAGGATGGCTCTTGGTACGGGAGATGGGGAGTTTGCTATGTATATGGAACGTGGGCTGTAGTTACGGGGTTACGAGCAGTAGGCGTGCCAGCGACGCATCCATCTTTGCAAAAGGCGATGACTTGGCTACTTGCGAAGCAACGTGATAATGGTGGCTGGGGTGAGTCGTGCAGAAGCTGTGAAGTGAAGCGTTTCGTTCCGTTAGCTTTTAGTACTCCTTCTCAAACAGCATGGGCTATAGATACGTTACTTGTAATGGAACAGGAAAAAGAAGAGCATGTTACAAAGGGGATTCGTTATTTAATGAAGGAAAACTATTCATCAAAAGAATGGGAATATCCAACTGGTATCGGATTACCTCGCCAATTTTATACGTATTATCATAGTTATAATTATATTTTTCCTTTGCTAGCGTTAGGTCATTATCAGCAGAAGTACAACATGTAATGATAGAATTTTCTTTCAATTAAATGATATAATGCTAGATAATTGGGAGGAGATGGATAAGGTGTTCTTTTTACAAATGGCTGGGTTTCCAGGTTCGGGGAAATCTACTCTTGCAAGAGAAGTTAGCAAACATACAGGAGCGGTTGTTCTCGATCATGATGTGACGAAATCTGCTTTCATCCAATCGTTAGAAAATACAGAGATAGATGGGAAAGTAGTTGGTGCAGTCACGTACGACGTCGAATGGGCATTAATTGATTCCTTATTAGCACAAGGGCACAGTGTGATTTTTGATAGCCCGTGTTTTTATACGGAAGGTTTGGAAAATGGTATATCTTTAGCCGAAAAACATGGTGCAGAGTATAAATATGTGGAGTGTTATATCGATAATATAGAAGAGGTTAATAAACGGTTGAAACAACGGGAACGTTTAATGAGTCAAATCGAATCAATTGAATTAGAAGTAGTGTTCACATATTCCATCCATAATAGCAAGAAGCCAGAGCAATATCCTCACATCCGTGTCTATTCTAGCGAACCTTTAGATTCTTATATTCATAAAGTCCTAGCATATATAGCAGAATAGGAGAGGTAGGGAAATGAAGTTATACGGAGATTTCACACAACAGGATTGGTTACGTGTATTTGGTGTAGATGCACATGAAATTCCGTCTTCGTTTATTGTTCACGGTGAATGGAAACATGAAGAAAATTTGCAATTGTGGAGCGAAGTGCTGAAAGAAGAAAAGTGGCTACCAAAATGGAATACGATTGTTGGAAGTTACCAAGATAGAAATGTAGGATTTGCGAATGTATTTATTCAAACGGGATACTGCGGTGGTTTGTCATTTGAGGTGAAGTACGGTGATATTTTAATTGTGAAAGAGGCGGAGATGCAGGACGGGGTATCGCACTGCTACTTACCAAATAAGAAGAGGGTTAAGTCAGATGAAAGAGTTCTTCGCGCTACAATTGATTATTGTGAAAAGAAGGGGTATAGCTATGCTGTAGGAAGTGTTCTTTCTACGGGGGCGCTATTAGTGGAAACAGAAGAAATGGTAAGAGATTGGGCGTCAAATGGTCATGTTGGCGTTGATATGGAAACAGCGACGACGTTAGCTGTAGCGAAGAAGTTTGTTAAACGTGTCCGATCAGCTTATCCAAGGTGATACATTGTATGATTACACAGAGGAAAGAGAAGTGATTGAAGCAGAGACAGATGCGAAAATACGAGATGTAGCATGCTATCTTTCTTCTGTTATAACAAATAAGGGATGATAAAAATGGTTTTTCATTCGAAAATAGATGTTCTTTTCCGTTAAATATGTTCTTTATGCAGAATACTTGTATATAAAGAGAGGGTATTTTAGAAGTAAGATTCAGTACGAGGAAATTACATAAATTGCTCCTACATATAATATGTGGACTGGATATCAAATGGCAACAGCAAAAAGTGGTTTGGAAATATTCTACTCATCAGCAGGCTTTCGTTAGATTAAAATTTCCCCTGTAGATACGGATGGTTTTCTTATAGAAATAAAGAATGGTTGTCCATACGCTGTCATACAGATAAACAAAAAGGAAGTTTGACAGAACTGAAGGAGGCGCTTATGCAAGTAGAGCAAGTAAAGGTGATTATTGAAACTAAGCTGAAAGAAATTGTAGCTTCTAATCGAGACATATATAATGCCTATTTGCTTATACATTCAGACCGACATAACATTCATTGGAATATTGTTTATGGCGATACTCCAGTACACCAAGATCAGCCATACCATACGGCGAGTATTGGAAAAATATTTACTGCTACGGTTATCGCACAGTTAGTAGAGGAAGGAAAGCTTGCTTATAGTGATTCTATTGCCGAGTATTTAACAAAAGATATATTAAAAGATTTACACGTTTATAGAGGAAGACATTATGCAAGTGATATACGGATAGAACATTTACTTAATCATACGTCAGGTTTGCCAGATTTCTATGAGGATAAGCCTAAGGAAGGTAAGAAGTTTATAGATATTCTCTTCGAAGATCCTTCACGTATGTGGATGCCAGAAGAAACGATTGAATGGTCAAAGCGGCAGATGAGTCCGAAATTCACTCCAGGTAAGAAAGTTCATTATACAGATACGGGTTATAACTTACTAGGTTTAATCATTGGAAATATTACATCTAAGCCATACCATGAAGTTCTTCACGAGCGTATTTTCCAACCGTTAGAGATGAATAATTCTTATTTGTCTCACTTTTCACATTCGACTGAGACGAGTAGTTATCCTGTTGCAGCTATTTATGCGCATAACCAAAAAGTAGATGTGGAGCGATACCGGAGTTTCAGTAGCTTCTATGCTGGAGGACAAACGGTTAGTACCTCGGGAGATTTGTTGAAATTTATGAAAGCGTTAGTTGGAAATCAATTGGTATCGAAACAATCTCTTCAGATAATGATGCAATGGAAGAGGATGTGGTTAGGTGTAGATTATGGATACGGGTTAATGCGGATTCGACCTATTCCGTTTATCAAAAAATATAATAGTTGGGGACATCTTGGTTCGATTGGCTCCTTTATGCTCTATGTTCCGTATATGGATATGTATATTATCGGGAATTTTAATCATACAGATTTTGCGAAGAGAAGTGTGCGCTTTATATTTGATACGCTACGAACAGTGTATAAAGTAAAAGTAGAGTGAATCTTTTATAGAAGGAGAGACAATATGTTCATTAAATGGATTAAATGCCTAGTGAATGAAGAAGATAAAGACGCATTTTCTCTTGCACAACAACAATGGAGAAACTTGGAGAGTGCAGAAGGTTTTCTTGGGCAAGTAGGTGGATGGAATAAAAAACAACCGTGTGAAGCAGGGATTATCTCTTTTTGGAAAGATGATATTTCTTATTGGCAGTTCATGGAACGTATTCATGATGAGATAGTTGATATGAATAAACAACGAAATACGTATACCCATATTTCAGTTGAACTATATGACGGGCAGAGGCAGATAGGTAAGGAACATCCTTTTGTTGATGTGTTAACAGAAGGGTGTATTCTTCGTGCGGGAGATTGTACAGTGAAAAGAGGCAATGAAGCGGACTTTGAAAGAACTCAACGAGAAGTGTGGAATCCGGGAATGGAAGAAACGGGAGGAATTCTAGCAAGTGTGTTTTGCAGAAGTCAAACAGACATACAACGATATTTAGCAGTCTCTATATGGAAAAGTGAAGAAATACACGAGCAATATGTGAAGGGGAAAGTATCAAAGTTACGAGAACGTTCATCTGTGACAGAAATAACAGAAAGAATAAGTGGGCATGTTATAGAGATGGACCGTAGTTGGATAGTGCTTCCAAATGGATAAAAGCTCAGAAATCTTCTGAGCTTTTTTGTCGTTTATTATGCTTCGATATCTTCCTCGTTCGTTTGTGGGCTACGTGCAAACTGTGTGCCAATTTCCCAAGAACGTAGGTCATCCATTTCTACTAATCGTTTTACGATATACTCAATGTCAAATGGTGCATGATCTAAGCAACTTGGACATTGTATTTGCTCTAAGCGCATCATTCTTTCACGATATTGTTCTCGTTTAATATAAAAATATGTATCGCATGAACCACATTTAAATTCAATCATCTTCTCACTCCCTCTTTCCATTATACGACAAAACATATAGTGCAGCTAACTTAATTTGTTTTATTTACTAGTTTCATTGATTGTAGAAGATAGAATATACCGGGTAAAACAATCATACTCCCGATAACGATATATGTTGCCCGTGTACTTAGATGAAACAAAGGAGTCGATGCAAAGAAGATTCCAAATGGCATTGTTACACGCATAAGTAAAAGACGGACAGAACTAAGTTGGGCTAATCGATCACGCGGAGCTTTCCGTTGAAAGAGAGCAGCACTTTGTGCATTAAATAATGGAAAGAACATCCCGCCAATTAGTTCGCATAGCCATGCAAGTGGAATGGATGGCGCGAAGAAAAGGAGGATAAAGGACATTCCACCGCCAAGTAATCCGATGTACATTGTTTGCTGGCTTTGTTGTATTTTTGTTAGTAGGATCATTCCTAGTGCATATCCTAGCGGGAATGTCCCAGAAAAGATAGCATATTCCCACGTATTCCCTTGCAGTTCTTCTCGAATGAAAGGAATGCTTAGTACCATTGTCGCTCCTACCGCAAATTGAACGAGTGAAGAAAGGAATGTAAGATGAAGTAAAGTAGGAAATTGAAAAAATGTCCGGTATCCTTCTTTCATCTCTGTCCACCAAAACTTTTTTGTCCATGGAGCAGTCTCTTTCGTTTGTTGTGCTTCTATTTGTTGAAGTAATAGATAACTAACAAGGAACATTCCACAGGAGAAGAGGTAAAGGAATTGCACAGGACTTATAAATAATAATAAAGCAGTCACACTAGGTGCTAGGAAGCTCATGATTCGTATTGTACCATCTAGTAAATTATTTGCTTGTGGCAAGTCATCTTCCTTACAGATATCAGGCAAAAGTGAAAAAGAAAGCGTAGCATATATAGGTTGGATAAGTCCTAATACTAATTGCAAGAGAATAAGTCCGATAATTGTACCTATATGATAATCAATCATATATCCGAGTACAGGGCAGATATACGCAATTGCACGGATCAATTGGATGTGGCGTAAAAATTGTTCTTTCTTTACGCCATTTAAAAAAGGTGCACTAATGAATTGTAATATAAGAGAAGGAATGAAATAGATGAGCCATAAGACACCCATCCATTCCTTTGAGCCAGTTATTTCATAAAGTAGTAGCCCGTTAATAATTCCACCAGCAACACTGCCAAACTCTGATACAATTTCCCCAATCCAAAGAGCTTTGAATGACCGTGGATAGTTTTTCATTCCTCCTCACCAAGATATTGGGAAAGACGACTAGAGAAATGTGTGATTTCTGCTGGATTGGCAGAATAAATTCCTTTCTCTACGTGAATGAACTTTGCTGCTTTTAGCAATGATAGTTGATGATGTAACGTAGTTTTTGATATATGAAAGTGTGTACTTAACTCTTGGAGAGAATGTGAACCTTGTACTAAGTGATAGAGTAATTTCAGTCGTAGTTCATCTCCTAATGCTTTATGTCCACGAATTAATTGCATAGACGGGGTGCCGTGTTCTAATAAGTATTCTTCATGTAATGGGTAGAAAAATAACTTCGTATCATGTGTCCGTTGCTCCAAAATCCAAGGGCGATATGATACATGTGGAATGAGCTTGATTGTCCAAATAGAAGGCTCCGGTTGATAATGGATACCCCTTGTAATTCGTTTTACTTCTTCCACTGTACTCATCTGATCTACTAAACGCTGCCTTTTTTCTTCTAATGAAAGTGCGTGTGTCCATTTTTCCCATTCCTCTTGTGTGCGTATCCAATTGAACCATTCGTCTACTACAGAAATAAACAGATGACGTAGTTCCTCATGGGAGTAACGAGCGAGGTGGTGAATATATTCTTCTAAAAAAAGATGATTGTGAAAGTTTTTTGCATAATCGTGAAACAAACTAGGTTGATTGTTTGTGTGAGCAATGGTGACTCGAGCTATGTCCTTTTCCCGGCTATGATAAGGAAGCAGGATTTCATATAATTTGTTAGTAGGGATTTGTACAAGCTGATTCGAAAAATCTTGAACGCTAGTAGCGGATAATTCATTTTGTACCATCAGTAAGCCGTACCAGAAGTTAGTTTTTTCTATATGCGTTAATCGTTCTATAAGTGAGTTCGGTATGTCTTCTTGTTTTGTGGTCCACTGTTCATCTAAATCAAACGTATGACGCATGTTACGGTGTGTATAGCCAGTGATGCCAAGAATAATCTCCCAAACAGGAGAAGATTCTACTTGTACACATACATGTTCATTTTGCTGTGGTGAAAAAAGATAGTCCATTTCATACACTCCTTTTTATTATTACTTAAATTCTAAAATATACGAATATAAAATTCAATATATTTAGAATTTTTCTAGGCAAAATAATTCGACTTTTGTTATTACTATCTATCATCCACATTTATTGAAAATATGATATGATAAACAACGTGTACAAGAATAGGAATAGATGTATGTAAGTATACTAGTTAGTAAGTGGGATGTTACTAAACTATAAAACTCCTTGGATTTTCCCTTATTCGATAGTTGGAGAGGAGTGAATGGAATGAAGAAATTAAAATATGTATTTTTAATTGGATGTTTCTTTATTGTTGCAGGATGTATGGACAAGGGACTTAGTGTCTTTTCATTTTTGAAAAGTGAAGCGCGTGTAGAAGGAGTTCCTCTTATTTTACAGAATCCAGAATTACCACGTGGATGTGAAGTGACGAGCTTATCAATGCTTTTACATCATGCTGGGGTACCTGTTAGTAAGATGGAATTAGCAAAGAATATCAAAAAAGTTCCTTTTGAGAAGAATGGGTTACGTGGTGACTTAAATGAGGGATTCGTAGGTGATATGTATTCTAAGAAGACACCTGGATTAGGTGTATATGCAGGGCCAGTATATGAATTAGGATTAGAATATTTACCAGATCAACTCATTAATTTAACGGGAAAAGAGACAAAAGATTTATATCGTATGTTAGATAAAGGTTATCCTGTTTGGGTTATTACAAATGCAACGTTTGCGCCACTTAAGGACAATCAATTTGAAACGTGGAATACGAAAAGTGGTAAGATGAGAGTGACGTATCATGAACATAGCGTTGTGATGACGGGATATGATGATGAGTATGTATACATAAATGATCCGCTTGATAAAGAGATGGATAAGAAAGTACCGAGAAAGCAATTTGAAGAAGCTTGGGTACAAATGGGTAAGCAAGCGATTAGCTATGAAAAGTAAAAAACTTTGGGTAATCCAAAGTTTTTTTGTTGCCTTTGTGGAAAAGCGTACATAATGAGAAAGAATATGCCGGAAAAGAGCGTGAAATAGATGGAAAAGAAAGAGAAAGTAATTGTTATTATTGGGCCGACTGCAGTAGGAAAGACGCGATTAAGTGTCGATATTGCGAAGAGGCTGAACGGGGAGATTATTAATGGGGATTCTACCCAAGTATACCGTTCGTTAAATATTGGAACAGCGAAAATTACGGAAGAAGAGATGGAAGGCATTCCACACCATTTAATTGATATTAAAGAAGCGGATGAGAGTTTCACAGTAGCAGACTTTCAAAAAGTAGTCCGTCCGCTTATTACAGATATTACGAATCGAGGGAAAGTACCGATTATTGCTGGAGGGACAGGTTTGTATATTCAATCTGTCTTATATGATTATGAGTTCTCGGAAGCGGCATCAGATGATGAGTTTCGTGAGCGCTTGGAAACGGAAGCGATGGTAAGAGGGAACGAAGTCATCCATGACCGCTTGAAAGAAATAGATCCAGTTAGTGCGAAGAGCATTCATCCAAATAATCTTCGCCGTGTGATTCGTGCATTAGAAGTGTATCACGTAACAGGGACACGATTCTCGGAATACTTAGAGAAACAAGAAAATAAATTGTTATATGATGTTACGATTATTGGGTTAACAATGGACCGTGATAAATTGTATGAACGTATTAATCACCGTACAGAGCTTATGATGCAGCAAGGACTATTAGAAGAAGTAGAAGGTCTATATAAGTGTGGTATTCGAGATTCTCAAGCAGTTCGAGCGATTGGATACAAAGAGTTATATGATTATTTTGACGGTTATTTAACGTTAGAGGAGTCTGTTGATCTTATTAAACAGAGTACGCGTCGCTATGCGAAACGCCAATTAACGTGGTTCCGAAATAAATTAGACGTTGCGTGGTTTGATATGACAGATGGGGATTATGAGAAAAAATTAACAGAGATTTTGCGATATGTAGAAGGGAAATAACAAAAAAAATCGAATACATTAACGTATACAAAAAGAGGAGGCAGTCGCAAATGAAGCAAACAATTAATATTCAAGATCAATTTTTGAATCAACTCCGCAGGGAAAATACATATGTTACCGTATTTTTACTAAATGGTTTTCAACTTCGAGGATTAATTAAAGGGTTTGATAATTTTACTGTCTTATTAGAATCAGAAGGAAAGCAACAGTTAATCTATAAGCATGCGATTTCGACGTTCGCTCCACAAAAGAACGTTCAAATCGAAGTAGAATAGAAGGGGTTACTTCTGTACATTTTGTAAGTTAATGGAAAGTGCGTGAAAAAAGCAGGTTAATCATCATGATTAACCTGCTTTTTGTTGTATTTATACTTTTTCTTTATTTGCATAATGCAAAAATCTTCGTAGAGAGATTTTTGTTTTAAAGCCTGCTTTCGCCATTATCTCTTTTTCGCTGTAACTTTGTTCGAGTAGGTGCAAAATGAAGGTATTACGAAAATGTTGTGCACATATTCCTTTTCGTAAGTTTGCGCGCTTGACTTCTAATCGAATCATCTTTTGGACAGAAATTTCAGTCAATCCTTTTGGTGCATCATTCTCGTATACCCATCGATATGTCCCTCGGTTGAAGTCAAATGCGATAAATAATGGATTCGTCGAGTGGTATTTTGGACGAACCGCTTCAGGGATTTTTTTGATGTATGTATACAATGTTTTTTTATGAGTATCAAGAAGTGTAATTGTTCTAGCTTTGCCAGAAGCAGCAGGAATTGAGATAGTGTTATTCTCCAAGTGAACATCTTTCATTTCAATTGACACTAATTCTTTTAATGTAACTCCGTAATAAAGCATAAGATAGACAATAGAGAGGTTTCGATGTAGTAATAACTTCCGAGGTTCAATTTGTTTCTCTGACAAACCGTTGAAACTATGCATTGTTGCAATAAGTTCTTTTTCCTCGGTAGAAGTAATAAAATCATCATCTGTGAAATTCCGGTCAGGACGAATTGTGATTGAAAGTGTGTGTATTGGGTTCGTAATAGCGACATTTTGTTGGCGTAAAAAGGTGAAGAATTGATTTAGCACAACCAAGATGCGGTGCAATGTTTTGTCTGAATAATGTCGTTCGTTTGCTAATACAGAGAAATAAGAGCGATAGTCGTCCGTGGTGAACGTGTCCCATATCGCATGCGATGTGATTTTCTTCTTTTCTTCTAAATAATGAAAGCAATCTTCTAAATCATATGCATATCGTTTAATAGTAGAGTTCTGTCGCCCTTTACTAGTGAGATAGGCTGCGAATTGTAAAATGGAGTCACAAATGTGTTCGTTTTTAATTCTCTTTATTTGCATGAATAATCAACTCCAATTCTTTTTTTCTATTATAACAAAAAGCGAGTGAAGATATTGAATTTTTTGCTGTTTTGTACAAGAAAAAGCGATGTTCCCAAACATAATGATGACAGTCTTCAGAAGGTGGGGTGATGAGGATGGAAAATCCTGTACGCATGAGAAGTAATGGGCAAATTAATATTGTGTTAAATCATAATGAGAAGGTTATTGTGCCGAAAAAGAAGGAAATACAAAAAGAGGCACCGTTCAAACATGAGATGTTACAGAAGATAGAAGAAGAGATGGATGGGCTTGTTGGCCTTGGAGAAATCAAAAAAGTCATGAAAGAAATATATGCCTGGATTTATGTGAATCGAAAGCGAACAGAACGAGGATTGAAGGCTGGGAATCAAGTACTACACATGTTGTTTAAAGGAAATCCAGGTACAGGAAAAACGACCGTAGCACGTATTGTTGGAAAGCTGTTATTTGATATGAACGTTTTATCAAAAGGGCATCTTATTGAGGCAGAGCGTGCAGACTTAGTAGGAGAGTACATCGGTCATACAGCACAGAAGACACGTGATTTAGTCAAGAAAGCAATGGGAGGGATTTTATTTATCGATGAGGCTTATTCATTAGCGCGTGGCGGGGAGAAGGATTTTGGTAAGGAGGCGATAGATACCCTTGTAAAACATATGGAGGATAAATCAGAGGATTTTATCCTCATTCTTGCTGGATATTCGCAAGAGATGAACCATTTCTTATCATTGAATCCAGGGCTACAATCCCGTTTCCCGTTTATTATTGATTTTCCTGACTACTCGGTTTCACAATTAATCGAGATTGGGAAACATATGTACAAAGAAAGAGAATATATTTTATCAAGAGAAGCGGAATGGGTTCTTCAAGATCATTTAAATGCGGTCAAATATGGGACGTCCATGACTAGTTTTAGTAATGGTAGATATGTACGTAATATCGTTGAGAAGTCCATTCGTCAGCAAGCGATGCGTCTATTAGTGCATCATCTCTTTACGAAAGACGATTTGATGACGGTTCAAAGTAGTGACTTACTTCTAGAGGATGAGAGGTAGTCATAGCAACAACTTGGAAGGCATAGAATGGAAACGGGGGTGTAGAGAATGTTACGTATAGGATTTATGGGCATCGGTCAAGCTGGTGGTCGTTTCTGTCAATTAGCAAAAGCGGCAAGGTACCAGAGTATTGTACTGAACACCGCTCAAGTAGATTTGGATGGCCTGACAGGAATAGAGCCGATAAAGAAGCTTCATTTGAAGGGGTATGAAGGCGCAGGGAAAGATCGTTTCGTTGCGAAGGAGGCGTTTGATGCGCATGTGGCGCAAATTCGTCACTTTGCTTCTACTCATCTTTCGGATATGCACGTGATATGTGTAGCAGCAGCTTTAGGTGGAGGGACTGGAAGTGGGATGATTCGGGAAGTAGCGAAACTCTTGTGTGATATGTTCCCGAGTAAAGTTATTATGACGTTCCTTTTCCTGCCAATGCAGGATGAATCGTTAAAGAACAAGATGAACGCAATTGAAGCATTCTCCGAAATTAGTGCGGTAGAGGATACAGGAGCGATGTTCTTAGCCTCAAGTGATGTAATTAAAGATCGTCATCGTAATTTACCTTTATATGAACAGTATACACTTGCAAGTATGGCATTCTTGAGCGATTTGTATAGTTTGCAACAGAAGACAAAAATGCAAAGTGTGTACAGTAACATTGATGATATGGATGTATTAACAGCACTATCAGAGCGCGGTTGTGCGATGTTATCTTCATTTGCTTATGATGATGCTACAGACACTAATACGATTCAGAGTCGAATGGAAGCATCATGGCGTTATAATATGCTACAAGTAGGGGAGACAACGGAAATTGCGAAAGCGGTTATTGTTGTTGAAGCTACGTCAGATATACCGGAAGTAGCCAAAGTACTTCCACCGAGTATTAAGCCATATGAATTGTATCAAGGGGCATTTGTGTCTGGGTCGAACAAAATTACAACCCTTTTAACAGGAATGGCATTACCGTATGGGATTATGCGAAGATATCAAGAGGATGTCGAACAAGAAGAGAAACAAGTAGAGAAAATGTTGCATAAACGTCGTACGGAACGCTATGAAACGGATAAAATATGGACGGAACAAATGCGACGTAAAAGAAGTATACGTGTGTAGGATGAAAAGTGCCTCGATGATAAAGAGAGGCACTTTTTTGCGTTCTCACTTAAATTCCTTGCTCCTGCTATAGCTCAAACCTATCTCCTCTGCTATGATATAGGGAGATTACGAAAGAAGGAAGGTCGGCCATTTGCGGATAGATGAGAAAGAAAAAGTCATTTTAGTTGGGTGTCAATTACCTGAAGATGATGATGAACGATTCCAATTATCGATGGAAGAATTGAATTCATTAACAAAAACAGCACAAGGAACGGTTGTATGTAGTACCATTCAAAAGCGTCAAAAATTCGATTCTGCCACATATATAGGAAAAGGGAAAGTGGAAGAGTTAGAAATGTTAGTAGAAGAGTTAGAAGCGGATGTTGTTATTTTTAATAATGAATTAACGCCGAGTCAAATGCGTAACTTATCAGCTTCTCTTGATGCAAAAGTAATTGATCGTACGCAACTTATTTTAGATATATTTGCAGGAAGAGCAAAATCAAGAGAAGGTAAATTACAAGTAGAACTAGCACAGCTACAATATTTACTACCACGCCTAATGGGGCAAGGTATTTCGATGTCTCGTCTCGGTGGTGGAATAGGTACACGTGGTCCTGGTGAGACGAAGTTGGAAAGTGATCGCCGTCATATTCGTCGCCGTATTGATGAAATTAAGCGTCAGTTACGTGTTATCGTAGAGCACCGCAATCGTTATCGAAAGAAGCGTAAGCAAAATCAAGTGTTTCAACTATCAATTGTTGGATATACGAATGCAGGGAAGTCAACGTTGTTTAATCGCTTGACTGCGGCTGATACATATGAAGAAGATTTGCTATTTGCGACGCTTGACCCGACGACACGAAAGATGCAACTACCATGTGGCTATACGGTACTATTAACTGATACAGTTGGATTCATTCAAGATTTACCAACAGCATTAGTAGCGGCATTCCGTTCAACATTAGAGGAAGCGAAAGAAGCGGACTTTATTCTACATGTTGTAGATTCAGCTGATTTAAACTATATAACACATGAAGAAACGGTAGAGAAACTTTTAGAAGAGCTAGAAGTAGAGAAAGTACCGCAATTACACGTATATAATAAGAAAGATATTACATCACCATTTTTTATTCCTACACCGACAGAAGAGTTTGTTCAAGTAAGTGCATTTAATCAAGAGGATATCGAGCAACTGAAAGAAACAATCCAACAAATGGTGATAGCGGAAATGGAGGAGTATCATATTCAGCTTCCAGCTTATGAAGGGAAACTGCTAGCTAGTTTAAAGAGTGAAACGGTGCTAATGTCCATGGATTTCAAAGAAGAAACGACTATGTATGAATGTCAAGGTTATGTATTTGAAGGATCGCCTTTATATACGATAATTAAGAATTACGAGGCAATGAAGGAGTAGGGTATGTTTAATAAATTAACACATGGTGCAGTTATTGCACCTATCGCTGAAAAAGTAGAAGCAAAAATTCAAGCTGTACATGCACGTATTGATCGTGTGATGGAAAGTAATCAATATCGAGTATTAGAAAGTTTCCGTGAGAATAAGGTGAGTGATTCTCACTTCATCCCAACAACTGGATATGGATATGATGATATTGGTCGAGATACGTTAGAGAAAATTTACGCAGAAGTATTTGGTGGAGAAGCTGGGCTTGTTCGTCCGCAAATCATTTCTGGTACACATGCTATTTCAACAGCCTTATTCGGTATTTTACGTCCTGGAGATGAGCTAGTCTATATTACAGGGAAACCGTATGACACATTAGAAGAAATTGTTGGTATTCGTGGTAAAGGCATAGGTTCATTCCGTGAATATAATATTGGATATGAAACGGTCGATTTAACAGAAGAGGGACAAGTGGACTTTGAAGCAGTGCGTAAAGCAATTAAGCCGAATACGAAAATGATTGGTATTCAGCGTTCAAAAGGATATGCGACAAGACCGTCGTTTACGATTGCTCAAATTAAAGAGATGATTTCATTTGTGAAAGAAATCAAGCCAGAGGTTGTTGTGTTTGTTGATAACTGCTACGGTGAATTTGTGGAAGAGTTAGAGCCTTGCCACGTAGGTGCAGATTTAATGGCTGGATCATTAATTAAAAATCCAGGTGGCGGTATTGTCAAAACAGGTGGCTACATTGTTGGGAAAGAAGAGTATGTAGAAGCGTGTTCATATCGCTTAACGTCACCTGGTATTGGTGCAGAAGCAGGTGCTTCTTTATATAGCTTACAAGAAATGTACCAAGGTTTCTTCCTAGCGCCAAATGTTGTCGCACAAGCGTTGAAAGGTGCAATTTTTACTGCTGCATTCTTAGAAGAACTAGGAATGAATACAAATCCGAAATGGGATACTCCTCGTACAGATTTAATTCAAAGTGTTCAATTTGATGATGCGGAGAAAATGATTGCATTCTGTCAGGCAATTCAATTTGCCTCGCCTGTTAACTCGCACTTCACACCATATGCGAATTATATGCCTGGGTATGAAGATGACGTAATTATGGCAGCGGGAACATTTATTCAAGGTGCGAGTATTGAATTATCGGCAGACGGTCCAATTCGTGCGCCGTATGTTGCGTATGTTCAAGGTGGCTTAACGTATGCACACGTGAAAATCGCCATTTGTACAGCGGTGGATAGCCTTATTGAAAAAGGTTTATTAAGCGTATAAAAAGAATAAATAAGGGGGGATTCAGGTGAAGGAATACCCTCTTATTTTTTTGATGAAAAATGTACATATTTTTATGTGAGAAAACATACCATGGTATTGACATATTAAATGACGAATCATAGAATATGGATACATACAGGAAAAAGGAGGGAAAAATGATGAGTGACAATATAAGAAGATCAACCCCTTTATTTCCTATAGGGATTGTCATGCAACTAACAGAATTATCAGCCCGCCAAGTCCGCTATTATGAAGAAAATCAGCTGATTCATCCAGCGAGAACAGAAGGGAATCGACGTCTGTATTCATTTAACGATGTAGATAAATTATTAGAAATCAAAACCCTACTTGATCAAGGGTTAAATATTGCTGGAATTAAGCAAGTAATGAATTTAAAAGAAAACAAACAACATGCCACTGAAACAAAGAAAGAAGAGAAGAAAGCCGCGTTATCAGATGAGCAATTGCGTAAATTGTTACGAGAAGAATTGCAACAAGCAGGTAGGTTAAATCGAACATCATTAAGACAAGGTGATATGTCTCGTTTCTTCCATTAGTAGTAGCAGTGTACCCATTTTCAACGGTTAACAAAAGAAATGAATGCTATATCATTTGTTAGGGGGATATTGAAATGGCAAAGTACACAAAGCAAGATATTTTTACAATGGCAAAAGACGGTAATGTGAAATATATTCGCTTACAGTTTACAGATATTTTAGGTACAATTAAAAATGTCGAAATTCCACTTAGTCAATTAGAGAAAGCGTTAGATAACAAAATGATGTTTGACGGTTCTTCTATTGAAGGATTCGTTCGTATTGAAGAATCGGATATGTATTTGTATCCAGATTTAGATACGTGGGTAATCTTCCCATGGAGTGCGGAAAAAGGAAAAGTAGCAAGGTTAATTTGTGACATCTATAATCCAGACGGAACACCGTTTGGAGGGGACCCACGTAATAATTTGAAGCGCATGATGAAAGAGATGGAAGCACTAGGTTTTTCAGACTTTAATATTGGACCAGAGCCTGAGTTCTTCTTGTTTAAGTTAAATGAAGCTGGAGAGCCTACGCTGGAATTAAATGATAATGGTGGTTATTTCGATTTAGCACCAACTGATTTAGGAGAGAATTGTCGCCGAGATATTGTGTTGGAGTTAGAGGAACTCGGGTTCGACGTGGAAGCTTCTCATCACGAGGTAGCACCAGGACAACATGAAATTGACTTCAAATATGCAAATGCATTAAAAGCGTGTGACGATATTCAAACATTTAAACTTGTCGTAAAGACAATTGCAAGAAAGCATGGTCTACATGCGACATTCATGCCAAAACCATTGTTCGGAGTGAATGGTTCAGGAATGCACTCGAATCTTTCTTTATTCCGAAATAAAGAAAATGCATTCTATGATCCATCTGCACCACTTCAACTAAGTACAACGGCAATGCAATTTATTGCTGGTGTCATCAAACATGCCCCTTATTTTACCGCTGTAACAAATCCAACTGTTAATTCATACAAACGACTTGTACCAGGATATGAGGCACCGTGTTATGTGGCGTGGTCTGCCCGGAATCGAAGTCCGTTAATTCGTATTCCGGCTTCAAGAGGCATGAGTACACGAATTGAAGTACGGAGTGTGGACCCGGCTGCCAATCCTTACTTGGCTATGGCTGTCTTGTTAGCTGCTGGATTAGATGGAATTAAAAATCAATTAACGCCACCACCAGCTGTTGATCGCAATATTTATGTGATGAACAAAGAAGAGCGTGAAGAAGCTGGGATTGTCGATTTGCCATCTACTTTAGCCCAGGCTCTTGAAAATTTACGAACAGACAAAATTATTTGTGATGCATTAGGAGAGCATTTGCTCGAACATTTCATTGAAGCAAAAGAAATTGAAAGGGATATGTTCCGCACGCAAGTTCACCAGTGGGAACGTGATCAATATATGTCGTTATACTAAGGAAAGAGGGTCTCGATACATTGTATCGAGGCTTTTTATTTTAGTGGGAGAATAGTTAACGTGTAAGTTGTGTTTTATGGTAGGGAAGAAAATTCACGTGAACATGTCGAAAACCATTGATGTTCGGAGTAGGTATGTTTTGGTAGACTAAAACTAGCGATAGCTATCATTTTTGAGAAATAAAGTATGAATTAGTAGTGACATTATAAGGTTAGTTTTTCTTAACGAAACGGAGGAAGATATTCACATGGATGTGCGGTATAGGCATGGACCGTGGCAAGAAATGAAGGAAGCGATAATAAGGCTGAAACGAGATTCAGAACGAACATTACTTCAAATAGATGATTTACTAGGCAGTATCGAACGGAAAATTGACCGACTAGACTCTGATCGAAGTATTTCGTTTCATCATACGAGTAAGAAAATAAAGATTAACCATCTATTTGATGACTATGATCAACTAGTAAACTATTGTCATCGTGTCGGAGAAACTGTATCTAGACACATCGACGAACCATTCTATCATAAAATGGACGAATTCGCAGGCAAGATGCGAGATCTCTCCATCCGCAATTACACCACAGAAAACCGTATTGGTTCCACAGAATACAAAGCAATGCCAACCGCTCATTCGTACGGAAGGCTAGAAACATCCAGCGTACAAAAAGACACCATCACCATCGATGATATTTTCATTGAATACGAGACAATGGAAGAAGAACAACAAGACTTAGAAATGTGGCGAGACCTCGCCATCGCAGCTGGGATTATCGTCGCAGCTGTTGTATGTCCACCAGTAGCCATCGCAGCGACTGCCGTATTCACAGGACTCGAAGTGAAAAGTGTTGTGACCGGTGAAGACTGGGGAACAGGAAGGAAGTTAAGTACAGGCGAACAAATAGAGCGAGGTGCATTCAGTGTTCTTGGCGTTATTCCGGGTGTCAAAGGAGTGCGGCAAGCCTTCCGTGGGACAGATGATCTCATCTCTTTAACGAAGCAATCCATCGCCCAAAACCTAGCTAAGTTTAATCCAAATACCGGAAAAAATGTGGTACAATCATTAAAAGATAGCAACACATATTGGACTCAAAAGCTCCGATTAGAAGGGCTAAAGGCGACAGATAAATTAAATGATGTGAACTACGCCATCAAAGGCGCATTTGCCCGTTCGCTTGATAACATGAATAACCTAGCAGCGCAAAGTATAGACGTCACAGCTGGCGGAGCAGCAACTTTAGGCCGAGGCGGTTCAAACGTTGAAGGTGTAGTCAAAGCAAGCCATCTAGAGAGCAAAGGAATTATTCAGAGTAAGATAGAGAAGATTGAGGGTAGTATTAAGGGTACGGTAAAAGTACCTAACTCTGTACCTTCAGTAAGAAATGGAGAATTTAATAGCTGGTTTAATTCTTTAAGTGTGGAAGAGTTTGATAAAGTATGGGCAGATACCAAGTTAAGAGATTCAATTAAAGATAGATTGCGTCATCCTGGCGGAATGCATGAATGGCATTTGGTTTCCCGTGCAGATACTTTTAAATACTGGGGAGTAACAGCAGAACAAATTGCTGAAATGAGGACGTTAATAAGTGAGACGAATTTTGTTAATCCGCCTGGAAAACATGGTGGAAGGGGATCGACGAAAGCTCATAATGAATTATTAAAGATAATTGACACATCTGTTGATTATGATATGTTTAAAAGACGATTACAGAATTGGGCAGATTATCGTTTCGAGGGTGGCTCTGAAGGTTTGCCAGAGGGGCTAAAACCAAAAAGGAGGTAGATTATGCAAAAAGAAGGATATGTATCATTTTGGATAGGCAACATTAACTCGCTAGAGGAATTAGAGAGTTTACTTAAAGTTACTTATACAGAAGATGGAGATTATGTGCCATCACTCTTTGCCCGTGGATTTGATATTGAGAGATATGATGATGCAGTTAGAGAAGCGGAATTTTATGATGAAGCGGATAACTCAATTAGTAGATTATTAGAAGGTTACTCATATGATGATATTATTATCCCTAGAATTTTATCATTGTGTGGGGACGATTTACAAAAGAATTTTAATGCTGTAATTTTGCTATACAACTTTAAATATGAAGGAATTAAGAAGAATATAACTATTGATACAAGTGACTTAGAATTTGTAGGTACAGTAGAATATTTATAGTTTAACTTAAAGTTCAGGTTGCTTAATAAAGGTATATAAAAGCGCATATACAGATTGGATAGGTTACATTGAACTAGACAATACTTTCTTTAATGTATATACACGTAAACGCAGGTAATTGAAAACTAAAGCACATATGAAGTGTGTAAGAAAAGGTTATCTTGAAGAAAGTACTTTATGATGGCTTCTTATCATTTAAAGGTATCATTTGTAACCAGACACAAAAGGTGTCATACGGTTTTGAAGATGTAATAAAACACAAGAATTTAGAATTGTCATAAAACATAGAAAATACATAAATGTAAAGTACTTGATTGTCACCAATGGCAACGAGTGCTTTTTTTGTATTTTAGCGCAGAAATAAGCTGGTATACGTATAACTTTATAAATGTGCTAAGTGTTAAAGTTATAGACTGTAATGATTATAGTGTATGAGGGTACTAAAAAAGCGACATAAGTATGATAAATTCTTTAAGCAGTTGGCTAGGGGATAATAGTGGGGGCAATTCAATATTTAGTGGAGACTAAATAATAAAAATTCCTAAGAAAAAACAGACTTTTTACTTCCATTTTAAACACATCCTGCTATAATTGAAAATGAGATTCATTATCAATTATAAAAATAGAAAGAAGGTATCCGTATGAGTGATATTCTAATTGTATACGCAAGTATGACTGGTAACACAGAGCAGGTGGCAACAATTCTGAAAGAAACTATAGAAGAAGCTGGTTTGCAAGTGGAAATGCAAGATTGTTTACAAGTAACAAAAGACGATGTCTTAGCGTATGAAGGAATATTGATAGGTGGTTATACATGGGGTGACGGCGATTTACCTGATGAATTAATCGACCTGTATGAGGATATATTGACATTAGATTTAACAGGGAAACTTGTTGCATCATTTGGAACAGGGGATACTGCATACGGGGATACATATTGCTTAGCGGTGAAAATTATCCAAGAAGGGTTAAAGGGAGCCGGAGCGACAATTGCGTTAGAAGGACTAGAAGTGGAGAACTATCCTGAAGGTGACGACGAAGAAGCATGTAAAGAATTTGCGAAAGAGTTTGCAAAGCAGTTTCAAGAAAGAGGTTAATTGAGTGAGACAACCATTAGAAGAAGCGATGTATAAGAAACTTGAATATGTCATTGATCCTGAATTGCATGTTGATATCGTTAATTTAGGTCTTATTTATGGAATTGATATAGATGACGATAATAATGTAGTTGTGACAATGACGATGACTTCGATGGGTTGTCCAGTAGCTGGTGAAATTGTTTCGGAAGTGAAATTTGCATTAGCTGTAATGGAAGAAGTGAATCATGTAGAAGTAAATGTAGTTTGGACACCAGCGTGGACAAAAGTGAGAATGTCTCGTTATGCGAAAATAGCGCTAGGGGTAGTTGATTAATAGAACTAGATAGTAATAGATAAAAAAGAGGTAGCTTGGCTACCTCTTTTTTTTTGTTCTATGTTGATTAATGAACAAAACGATATACACCAATTACTTTTCCTAAAATAGATACGTGATTTAAAATGATTGGTTCAAGCGTACTATTTTCAGGTTGAAGACGGAAATGGTCCTTCTCTTTGAAGAAGCGTTTAACCGTTGCTTCTTCTTCTTCTGTCATTGCTACAACGATGTCGCCGTTGCTTGCATTTGATTGTTGACGAACGATAACATAGTCACCATTAAGGATTCCGGCTTCAATCATACTGTCACCCATGATTTCAAGCATGAAGACATTGTCGTCTTTTACGATATGAGTAGGAAGTGGGAAGTACTCTTCAACATTCTCAATTGCAGTAATAGGGTTACCAGCTGTTACTTTTCCAATCATCGGTACATTTACATTCTCTGCTGGAGTAGTATTCCCAGAATGATCGAAGTCTAAAATTTCAATAGCGCGTGGTTTTGTTGGATCTCGGCGAATGTAACCTTTTTCTTCTAAACGTGATAAATGCCCGTGTACGGTAGAACTAGATGCTAATCCAACAGCCTCTCCAATCTCTCGAACAGAAGGTGGATAACCTTTGGCCATTACGCGTTGTTTAATGAATGTTAAGATATCTTCTTGACGCTTTGATAATTTACTCATCTCTTCTACACCTCGTTTCTAAATTTATTATTTCTATTATATCATGTTCGGTCAAAACGAACAAACATAAGTTCGAAAAATATTGCAGAAGTATATTCATATGCCGTATGATGATGAATAGATGAAAAGAACGAATGGAGGATCGTATGAAAGCAGTTATTTATGCGAGGGTAAGTACACGGAAAGATACACAAGAGACATCATTGAAACGTCAAGTAGAGGAACTGGAGATGTTGGCGAAAGAATATCAGTTTGACGTTGTGTCTATTGTACAAGAACAAGCAAGTGGATATGAGATTGAACGAGAAGGGATCTTGGAAGTGTTAGATACAGTGAAGAATGAACAAATTCAAGTTCTCCTTATACAAGATGAAACACGATTAGGAAGAGGGAACGCAAAAATTGCGTTAATGAGATGTCTACAAAAAGAAGGCGTGAATATATATACGCATATTCATAACGGTGAACTACAAGTATCGGAATCAGACTCAATGTTGTTAGAAATTATCGGCATTGTCGAAGAGTACCAACGAAAAGTACATAATATGAAGATCAAGCGAGGAATGAAGCGAGCGGTGGAGAAAGGCTTTAATCCTGAGAAAAACTTAAAGAATCGTGGTGGAATTGGGCGAGAAAAGAAAGAAGTCCCGATTCAAGAAATTGTTCGATTAAGGAAAAATGATTTAACATTTGCGGAGATTGCTGCCACGTTGAGAGGTTTTGGATACGACGTATCGAAGGCGACTGTACATCGCAGATACCTTGAGTATCAGAACGAGCACTTGCTAGATACATAGAAGTGTTGTAAGATAGTACAAGTTTGATGTTTATAATCGTGATACATGTTTATATAGATTGAATGTAAAGGAGTAGATAGTATGATTTCACAAGAATTAATTAATCGTATTAACGAGTTAGCAAATAAAGCGAAAACAGAAGGTTTAACAGACAAAGAAAAGCAAGAGCAAAAGAAATTACGTGAGAAATATTTAAAAGAATTCCGTAAAGGGATGATTGGACAGTTAAAGAGTATTAAAGTTGTCGATCCTAAAGGGAATGATGTAACACCAGAAAAATTAAAAGCACTGAAACAACAAGATACATTACACTAAAAACACGCTTCGGCGTGTTTTTTTATATATTTTGTGTCTAAATGTTATATCACAATAACTAATAAGAGATAACACATTGAAAATATGATTGCGATTTCAAAGGAATAAAAAGGAATTTAAAGCGATAACATTAATGTGAATAGTATGATAAAAGATAGTTAAGGTATATAAAAATAACAAAAAACAAATTTTTTTTAGAAAATATGTCATAATTAGTTGTACATTTGTGAAAGTACATATATCATATAGTGGTATGGTACACATACCATGAAAGCGAGAAAGGACTGATTTTATTTATGGTACAAGCGATTGAGCAATTATCAGTTAATACTATTCGTACAATTTCTATTGATGCGATAGAGAAATCAAATTCTGGACATCCAGGTATGCCGATGGGTGCTGCACCTATGGCATATACATTATTTACAAAATTCATGAATCATAACCCTGTAAATCCAAACTGGTCAAACCGTGACCGTTTCGTATTATCAGCAGGACATGGTTCAATGTTACTTTACAGCATGTTACATTTATCTGGATATGACTTATCTATGGATGAGATTAAAAACTTCCGTCAATGGGGTTCAAAAACACCAGGTCATCCGGAGTTTGGTCATACAGCAGGTGTAGAAGCAACTACTGGTCCACTTGGACAAGGTGTTGCAATGGCAGTAGGTATGGCATTAGCTGAGCGTCATTTAGCAGCAACGTATAACCGTGAAGGATATGACGTAGTAGACCATCACACATACACAATTTGTGGTGACGGAGACTTAATGGAAGGTGTATCAGCAGAGGCTGCTTCACTAGCTGCGCATCTACAATTAGGTCGTTTAGTTGTTTTATATGATTCTAATGATATTTCATTAGATGGTGATTTAAATAAATCATTCTCTGAGAGTGTTCAAAATCGTTTTGAAGCTTACGGATGGCAAGTTATCCGTGTAGAAGACGGAAACGATATTAAAGCGATTACAGAAGCAGTAGAAGAAGCGAAAAAAGACGAAAAACGTCCTACTTTAATTGAAGTACGCACAGTAATCGGTTACGGTTCACCAAACAAATCTGGTAAATCAGCTTCACACGGTGCACCACTTGGTAAAGAAGAAACACAATTAACAAAAGCAACATACGAGTGGGCATATGAAGAAGACTTCTATGTACCAGAAGAAGTATATGCTCACTTCAACGAAGTAGTTGTACAAGCTGGTGCAACGAAAGAAGCAGCTTGGAATGAAATGTTCGAAGCTTACAAAGCGGCACACCCAGAATTAGCAGCTCAATTTGAAGCAGCGATGAAAGGTGAACTTCCAGAAGGTTGGGAGAAGAGCTTACCAACATATGAAGTAGGTTCAGCAATCGCAACTCGTAACTCTTCAGGAGCAGCAATTAATGCAATCGCAAATACTGTACCATTCTTCTTAGGTGGTTCAGCTGACCTTGCTGGTTCAAACATGACGTACATTAAAGAAGCAGGAGATTTCACTCGTGAAAACTATGCTGGTAAGAACATTTGGTTCGGTGTACGTGAGTTCGCAATGGGTGCAGCGTTAAATGGTATGACATTACACGGTGGTATGAAAGCATACGGTGGTACATTCTTCGTATTCTCTGACTACCTTCGTCCAGCAATGCGTTTAGCAGCGTTAATGAACTTACCAGTAACGTACGTATACACGCATGACAGTATCGCAGTGGGAGAAGATGGTCCAACTCACGAACCAGTTGAACATTTATCTTCATTCCGCGGAATGCCTAACTTATCTGTAATTCGTCCAGCTGATGGCAACGAATCTTCAGCAGCATGGAGAATTGCATTAGAATCAACATCAACACCAACAGCACTTGTGTTAACTCGTCAAAACTTACCGACATTAGAAGGTGCGTTAGAGAACACATTCGAAAAAGTATCAAAAGGTGCATACGTAATCTCACCAGCAACGAAAGAAGTTGCAGATGCATTATTAGTAGCTACTGGATCAGAAGTTTCATTAGCAGTCGAAGCACAAAAAGCACTTCTTGCAGATGGAATCGATGCAATGGTAGTAAGCATGCCTTCTTGGGACTTATTCGATAAACAATCGAAAGAATACAAGCAATCAGTATTCCCAGCTAACGTAACGAAGCGTTTAGCAATCGAGATGGGTTCTTCATTAGGATGGCACAAATACGTTGGCATGGACGGAGAAGTATTAGGAATCGATACATTCGGTGCTTCTGCTCCAGGACCAAAAGTAATGGCTGAATACGGATTTACAGTAGAAAACGTTGTTGCTCGTGTAAAAGCAATGTTATAAGAAATACATGATTCAGTGAAGGATTGGGGAATCCTTTATTGAATCCGCACTATTTATTTTACTATTTTTATTGAATCTCTAGAATTTTGGGGTTGGGGAATCCGTTCACGTTCACAAGGGATACATAAATAGAAGCGCATCTTTCTTTATAGAGAGATGCGCTTTTTGGTATGTCGTTTTTTGTATAAAAAAATATATTGCGTTCGACAGTATTATTGCATTTCCTCTACATCCTTAGACAAGCATTGCATGTCTCTTTTTATATAATGAGAAAAAAGCTTGTTTGAAGGAGGGGATAGGGATGAGAACGTATATGATATATTTAGTAAAGGAAGAAATTGCGACGGAGTATGCTGGGAAGGAAGTCTTGCTCTTCCAATTGTTCCATCAACTACATACTTCTAATATGTATGTAAGAGATATTATACAGAGGCAAGTTGACTTTGTTACGCACGTCATTCCAAGTATGCAACTTCATGAACATCTTAAGCGAACGTTACACACATGTTCCTACTATAAAGCGGATGAGCATGAGCACAACGTATGTATTCCTTATGAACAAGCACAAGCAAAGCTTATTTTTCACGATCGATATATTGAAATAAGAGCGAGGGGAAGTGCAACTGCCGAAACCGTTTTCTTTGAGCAATTAAGGAAAAAACTGACCACTTTCTTCGCATTTGACAGCGCTCAACAATTTTATGGATGGCTCAGCCCAATTAGACAAAAAATTTCCATGTAATTTCAAAAAAAGTGCGGAATTTTCTTGTCTTACTAGCTACTATTTAGTACACTATTATGTAGACAACATGAAGGAGGAAGAGTTGTATGTGGATGTATATTTTAGTAGGCGTACTATCTGCGGTAGCTGGTATTGCAATTGGATTCTTTATCGCTCGTAAAACAATGATGAGCTACCTACAGAAGAACCCGCCAATTAACGAACAAATGTTACGCGTAATGATGGCACAAATGGGACAAAAACCGTCTCAAAAGAAAATCAACCAAATGATGAAAGCGATGAACAATCAAATGAAATAAAGAGGCAAGGGAGCTTCTTTTTACATAAAAAGAAATCGCATGAAAAAGACACTGAAAAAGTGTCTTTTTTTATGTCTTTATTTTTTGAAAATTCATTTTATTTTATCGGTGAGAGGATTTCTGATAAGATTAACTTTGTTAACAAAGAGAGAAGGGGGAACAAACGTGAAAGTCTTACGTGACTTATCATGGTTTTTTAAAGAAGAACGGAAAGCATACGGTATCGGTGTTCTTTTCTTAATCATGGTAGCAGTTTTAGAACTTATACCGCCAAAAGTAATTGGCACAGTAGTAGATGAAATTCAAACAAATACGTTGACGCAAGAATCACTAATGAAATGGTTAGCTATCTTACTTGTTATTGCATTAACGTTGTATGTATTTCGTTACGTATGGAGAATTATGATTTTTGGTGCGTCTATGCGCCTTGCTAGGAGACTTCGTAAGGAATTGTACGAACACTTTACGAAGATGAGCCCATCGTTCTACCAGAAACATCGAACAGGCGATTTAATGGCTCATGCAACAAATGATTTACAAGCAGTCCAACAAACGGCAGGAGCCGGTATTTTAACACTTGTTGACTTAGTTGCATTAGGATCGCTCGTGTTACTTACAATGGCGACAACAATCAGTTGGGAATTAACAGTTGTTAGCTTGCTTCCAATGCCGATTATGGCGTTAGCTACGAAGTATTATGGAACACTCCTACATAAACGATTCCATCTTGCACAAGAAGCTTTTTCTTCCTTAAATGATAATGTACAAGAAAGCATGTCAGGTGTTAAAGTTATTAAGTCATTCGGACAAGAAGAACAAGATATTCAGCAATTTAATAACACATCTATGGAAGTAGTACATAAAAATATGAGAGTAGCAAAAATTGATGCACTCTTTAATCCGACGATTTTCTTTATGGTAGGCTTATCATACATAATTGCATTATCTTACGGTTCACATTTAGTACTAACAGAGCAGTTAACGATTGGGGAATTAATTACTTTTACAACATATTTAGGAATATTGACGTGGCCTATGTTAGCGTTTGGATGGTTATTTAACATTATGCAACGTGGAAGAGCCTCTTATGATCGTGTTCGTAGTTTACTAGCAGTCAAATCAGATGTAGTAGATAGAGAGGGTGCAAAGACAGAATTAGATTCGGGGGACATAGCATATAATCTGTCATCATTCTCGTATGACGGCAAGAAAGTTGATTTACGTGATATTCAGTTCGTATTAGGAGAGGGAGAAACGATTGGAATAGTTGGTAAGACAGGTGCTGGTAAAACAACATTGCTTAAATTATTATTCAGAGAGTTCGACCATTACAATGGAGATATTTCCATTCACCATACGAACATTAAAGATGTTACATTGAAAGCACTACGTGAGAAAATTGGGTATGTTCCACAAGAAAATTTCTTATTTTCTACAACAATTGCAGATAATATTGCCTTCGGTAAGCCAGGTTCTTCATACGAAGAAATTATTGAGGCAGCGAAAATCGCGAACATCCATGAAGATATTTTGCAGTTTCCAGATGGATACGAGACAGTTGTTGGAGAGCGTGGAGTATCTCTTTCGGGTGGACAAAAGCAACGTATTTCGATTGCACGTGCTATTCTAACAGATCCTGATATTTTAATTTTAGATGATTGTTTATCCGCCGTAGATGCAAAGACGGAAGAAAGTATTTTGCACGCGATGAAAAAAGAGCGTCAAGGAAAGACAACGATGATTACGTCGCATCGTTTAAGTGCTATTTCGCATGCGGAGCTTATTCTTGTATTAGAGGATGGTTTCATTGCACAGCGAGGTGTACATGTTGAATTGATGAAGCAAGATGGTTGGTATAAAGAGATGTATGAAAGCCAGCTACTTGAGGATATTGTAGAGAAAGGGGGAAAATAAGATGGTGAATGAAAATGACACGAGTAGACAAGGGAAAGACTTAAAACGCCTTCTTTCTTTTACGAAACCACATAAAAAATTATTTTCTGTTGCATTCCTTCTATTAATTGCAGCAACAGTTGCAGAAATGCTTAGCCCAATCATTGTTAAAATATTTATCGATGACTATTTAGTACCGCAAAACTTTGAACAAAATAAACTTATCATGCTAGTGGGGATCTACTTTGGCGTGCTTTGCTTGAAAGTAATTTTTTCTTATTTTCAAGTGCTTGTTTTTCAAAGAATTGCCTTTAAGATTGTACAAGAAATACGTGTAAGTGTATATGAGCGTGTACAGCGGTTATCATTGTCTTTCTTTGACAAGACGCCAATTGGTAGTATCGTATCTAGAATTACAAACGATACAGAAGCAATTAAAGAGTTCTATGTGAGTGTGCTAGCGACATTTCTTCATCATGGTGTTGCATTAATTGGAATTCTTGTTGCGATGTTCTTATTAAATGCGAAATTAGCGTTATTTTGCTTGTTTATTATTCCGGTTATTTTCCTTATTATGAAAGAGTACCGAAAGCGAAGTTCAGCTTATTTCCATCGATCTAGGACGTTATTAAGTACATTAAATGCGAAATTAAATGAATCTATTCAGGGAATGGCAATTATTCAAGTATTTAGACAAGAGAAACGACTACGCAAAGAATTTGAGGAGACAAATAAATCGCATTTCCAAGCCAATATGCGTAACATTCGTTTGGATGCCTTGTTACTTCGACCTGCAAATGATGTTGTTCGTGTTGTGGCACTTGTTTTTATTATCGGTTCCTTCGGTATGGATGCATTAAATAGTCCTGTTGAGATCGGGGTACTTTATGCATTCATTAGCTATTTAGATCGCTTCTTTGCTCCGTTAAATGAGATTATGATGAAGTTAGCGTTATTTCAACAGGCACTTGTATCTTCATCACGTGTGTTTGATTTAATGGATGAGGAAAATATTTCGCCTGTGAAAGTAGGGAATGAGCATCCTGTTATTTCACAAGGAGAAATTGAATTCCGAAATGTTACGTTCTCATATGATGGGAAGCGAGATGTATTAAAGGATATTTCCTTTAAAGTTCGAGCAGGCGAAACAATCGCGTTCGTTGGCCATACTGGTAGCGGAAAAAGTACGATTATGAACTTGTTACTTCGTTTCTATACGCCACAAAGTGGTCAAATCTTACTTGATGGGGAGCCGTTAGAGACATTTGATGAGAAAGAAATTCGTCAAAAGTTAGGCTTAGTGCTACAAGATGCCTTTATTTTTGCTGGAACAGTGAAACACAATATTTCGTTGCATAATGAAAGTATTCCAGAAGATACGATTAAGAAAGCGGCGGAGTTTGTTCAAGCGCATACGTTTATTGAGAAGTTACCAGATAAATACGATACAGAGTTAGTTGAGCGAGGAGCAACACTCTCAAGTGGTCAACGTCAACTGTTAACATTTGCCAGAACAATTGCGGCAAATCCGAAAGTATTGGTACTAGACGAAGCGACAGCGAATATTGATACAGAAACAGAGGAATTAATTCAAGAAGCGTTAGAGAAGATGAGAGAGGGGCGTACGACAATTGCAATCGCCCATAGGCTGTCAACAATTCAAGATGCGGATCAAATTATTGTCTTGCATAGCGGTGAAGTTGTAGAACATGGTAGGCATCAGGAGCTTCTTCAACAAAAGGGCTTATACTATAATATGTATTTACTTCAAAATAAAAAAGCACTTCAACAAACGGTGTAGAGAATAAGAGAAAGGCATTTCGTTCATAAGAAAACGAAATGCCTTTTTTGTTAAGAATTTTTCTTTGATTTGTAATAGTGGATATATCCTTCTATCGTGTCCCATAGGTAAGAAACAACTAAAATGATTGTTAGCCAGTATGTCACACTTTCCCAAATTTTTGTGGCCTTTTCAAATCCTTCTGTACCAACTGTTACAATTCCGGTTTCTGTAAGTTGCGTCATGAAATCAGGATTCCAAAATGTTGCACTTGTAATTAAGTAAAGAATGCAAACAAATGAGACAGCATTGATACATGTATTAAGAATGACTAGACTAAGCGTCCATTTTCCAAATGCTAATTTAAATAGTTCTTTGACAATTGCAATCCCAAAGAGGAACACAATGAATAGTGAATATGATGAGAATGTTTCTGCATTCAAGAATGGAACAACCATAGCTCCTTCATTCACTCTATGAATACCAAAAAGATTAACAAAATGTGTACTTACTACAAGACCTAATACAATGATATAGAAAATAATTGCGATAATAGGGCCGGTTTGTTTGATATTTCCTTTAGGGTCTGGTATAGCCGGTAAATCTGATGGTTTCCATGAGATGCTAGTTGAAGCGTTTTTTCCCGCTCCGTAGTATTCCATTATCGCAAATACAAGTGTAACCCATCCGAATGATAAAGGAAGCCCAACTGTTAATGACACGATTGAATCAGTGAAGTGACCTAAAATCGTTGTAGGTTCCATAATGCTTTGGACGATGAAGGAAACACCAACAGATACGGCTGTTACAATTAAGACGATTTTGAGAACGGATATATAAGAATCAAACAAGGAAGGACCAATGAGGGATTTTTTTGCATCACGATAACTATCAGCTAATGTACTTGGATCTCCTAATTCTAACAATACTTCTTCTACATCCTTTGTTGTAAATTCCTTGTCTAATACACGTTCATCTAACAAGTCTTGAATAAGACTTCGTAATTCTTTTGCAATATCCTCTTGTTGTGACGGAGCAAGTTTCTCGGTTACTGCATGAATATAGCGATTAATCATTTCCATTCTTGTCATCTCCTCCATTTAATAAATAATCCATATTGGTGACGATATGTTGCCACTCTGTTCGTAATAAGTGAAATGCTTCATTTCCATTTTCACTTAGCAAATAATACTTACGTGGTCTTGTTTCATTCGTATCCCAGTGACTTTCTAGTAATCCTTGTTTTTCTAGTCGGCGTAGGAGGGGATAGAGTGTACCAGGTTCTACATCAAATCCCTTTTCTTTCAGTATTGTGACAAGGGAGTATCCGTACTGTGGTGTGGAAAGTTGGCTAAGGACACCAATTGTAATAGTCCCTCGGCGAAGTTCTTGCATGGACTTATCCATGTATTCATGTACAGAGTTCATATTGTATCTCCTTCATATATGTGTGTCTCACTATACTGTGTATCATACACTATTATATATGCGATAACAATAGGTTAGGTTCAATGTTATCAATAAAGAAATCGATGTTTTTTGACAAATGTGTGTGTATCCATATAAAAAACCCCGCAGCATTCCAAATATGGAATTGCTGCGGGGCTATGCATGAATATTCATTCTTTCATTAGTTAGCGTGTTTCTTTTTCGATAAAAGTGCTTGCTGTTGTTTAAAGTAAATATTTAAGAGATCATCTAGTTGACGACTACAAATAATGGTCGATTTTGCACTTAATCCATTTGACTTCACAATAGAGGTAAGTTCTTTTCGCTTTTCTTCTATTAATAATGAGATATTAGCATTTGCCATATAAATAGATCACCTCTTTTGAAAATATTGTAATTAGAGTATACAAAAAATGACAACGAATTTCAAATGTATTTATGCATAAAGATGTACAATTATGTGAACAGAAAGTTTTATGTATTTTCGTAGCATAATGGTAGGTGATTATAGCGAGAATTTGGTAGAATAGAGAACAGAAAGGTAGTTAGGGGGATTTTATGAGTGATTTAAGTATATTTATGGCGTTTGGAGCAGGGATTCTATCGTTTATCTCACCATGTTGCTTGCCTGTGTATCCTGCATTTTTATCATATATTACGGGGATGTCGTTATCAGATTTGCAAGAAGAGAAGGGAATGCTACGAAAAAGAAGTATCTTGCATACAACATTTTTCTTATTAGGTTTCTCTGTTATTTTTATTGCGCTTGGGTTTACAACCTCTATTATTGCGGATATATTCGCTACATATCAAGATTTGATTAGACAAATGGGTGCGATTCTTATTGCTGTTTTTGGCTTGATTTTATTAGGGGTGTGGAAACCAGCATTTTTAATGAAAAGCCACAAAGTATCTTTTAAAAATAGACCGTCTGGTTACATAGGAACTTTCTTTATTGGGATTGCATTTGCAGCGGGATGGACACCTTGTACAGGTCCAATTTTAGTAGGGGTTCTTGGGTTATCTGCAACAAATCCTGAAGCTGGGATGTTATATATGATCGCATATGTATTAGGATTTTCTATTCCGTTCTTTATTTTGTCATTTTTCATTACGAAGTTATCATTCATTCGCAAATTTAGTACGCGCTTTATGAAAGTAGGAGGCTACTTAATGATTGCAATGGGGATACTCTTGTATTTTGATTGGATGACACAAATTACGATTTATATGATGGACTTATTTGGAGGATTTAAGGGCTTCTAATGAGAAATCGAGTAGTTGTGAATTATCTACTATTTTTGTATAGTGCAAGGAAGAATATAGAATATTGATAGAAAAGGAATGAAGGGGTATGGCGACTGCTGGTATTATTGTGGCATTAGGGATGGCTATTTTCTGGAATGTGTATCGTATGAAGGAAGCAGCGAAACCTGTCACGGCAAAGAAAATTATTCTTCCTCCGTTTTTCATGAGTACGGGGGCATGTATGTATATTATACCAATATTTCGTATCACACCTATGGAGATGCTAGAGGCAGTTCTTGTTGGGATGTTCTTTTCGATTTTCTTAATTATGACATCGAAATTTGAAATTCGTGGTACGGAGATTTACTTACAACGTTCGAAAGCGTTTGTTATTATTATTTTTGGACTGTTAGCATTGCGTATCGCAATTAAGTCTTATTTAAGTAGTACAATTGATTATGGTCAATTAAGTGGAATGTTCTTCTTGCTTGCCTTCTCAATGATTGTATGTTGGCGTATTGCAATGTACTTCTCTTATAAGAAGATGGAGAGAAAATTGCTTGAGGCTTAGCAATTAGGAAATAAATATCTTTTGATGATTTGAAAAATCATATGTTGCCCTAAGGTTGTTAGATGTATCTATCAATTTTAGGGCATTTTTATTAAGGGAAGGAGTTTGTTAGATGGAAAGGAAACGTATTGTGTTTACAGGTGGAGGTTCAGCTGGGCATGTGACTCCAAATATTGCTATCATAAATGAGATGAATCAAGAAGAGTGGCAGATATATTATATAGGTTCTAAAACTGGTATTGAAAAAGAGTTAATTGAAAAATTGAACATATCTTATTATGGTATATCGAGTGGTAAGCTAAGACGCTATATTGATGTTGAAAATATAATCGATAGTTTTCGAGTGATGAAAGGGTGTTTAGAGGCAAGGAGTATATTGAAAAAAATTAAACCGTGCGCTGTGTTTTCAAAAGGAGGATTTGTCTCTGTACCAGTAATTATAGCAGCTAGAAGCTTGGACATTCCTATCATCATTCATGAAAGTGACTATACGCCTGGATTGGCAAATAGAATATCGAAAAGTTTTGCGACAAAGGTGTATACATCTTTTGAAGAGGCAAAAAAGCATTTTCCGGCGAATAAGACTAGAGTTATTGGTTCTCCAATTAGGAGAGAGATATTAACTGGTTCAAAGAAAGTTGGTTTAGATTTTTTAGGGTTTCATCATGGGCTGCCTGTATTAACGATAATGGGAGGGAGTTTAGGTTCTAAAATAATGAACGAAACGATTAGAGAGGCGTTACCAAGCTTGTTGAAAAAGTATCAAATCGTTCATTTATGTGGAAAAGGAAATGTTTCGGATTCTCTTTCGAATATTCCAGGATATAAGCAATATGAATATATTCACGAAGAGCTTTCGCATATATTAGCAGCTACCGAGATAGTGATAACAAGAGGTGGATCGAACGCTATTTTTGAATTTTTAGCACTTCGTATTCCGATGTTGATTATTCCATTAAGTAAAAAGCAAAGTCGTGGGGACCAACTATTAAATGGGAGGTCGTTTGAAGCGAAAGGATATGCAAGTATGTTAGAGGAAGAAAGGTTGAATCAAGAAACATTTATTCAACTTTTGGAGCAAGTAACTAGAGATAAAGAAAAGATAATCGAAGCAATGAAATGCCAAGAAGAGGGCGATGCACTACGTATATTACTAGATGAAATGGAGAATATTGCTTCTAGATAAGAAAATAGCCCCTCTATTTACGAAACAAATAGAGGGGCACTTCTTATGAGAAATATTGATTGTACACAGTATAATCAATATTTCTCTCTTTTAATTTTTTCTTTAGGAAATTATGATCGCGCTTTGGGGTTGCGATTATGTAACCTTTGACAATTAATTCTTGCGTCATTGTTTGTGCTTTCTCTTGTACGGCTAGTTCACCGATTTTCCCTGCGATTTTATTTCGAGCAACGTCACGGAATAATTCAGGTACAGGAGAAACTAAATCTTCCAGTAATTCTTTTTGCTCATCATTCCATAAATGACGTGTTTCATTAATATAATGCTCTTCCCAGTCAAGAATACTCATACCATCTTCTTTTGGAAGTCGCTTTAAGAACTTGCGAAACATGAAGTATCCACCAATCCCCATCATGCCTGCTAAGAAAATCGTCCAGATGACGATAAACCAGCTAAAACCATTTGATAACATCCTACACACCTCTGTTTTGTGAAAATATCTACTTAATCAATTATAGAGAGTAGATAACACCTCTGGCAAGGATTGTCACTTATTTTTCTAACATTCTCTTTAGTTGTTGAAGTTTAATAGGATCAATAGTTGTTAGTGCATCGTTATTTATACGAACACCAGAGCCGAAATGTACTTCTTGGATATTTGTTTCACGGATAAAATCTTCGATTGTGTCGAGGCTTAGTCCACTTCCTGCTAGGATGGTAAGAGTTGTGTCTTGTGTTCGTATTAGTAGCTCTTTCATAATAGCTACAGCCTGTAAGACACTTGTCTGTCCCCCTGAGGTTAAAATATGTGTAATTTGAGGGTATTGTTTTAGCACTTCGATTGCCTCGTATACATCTCGCGCTTCGTCAAAGGCACGGTGGAATGTAACATTCATATCTCCGGAATGTCGAAGGAATCTTTGTAATAATTCTTCGTCAATTGTATTGTCTGCACGAAGTCCTCCAAGTACGATTCCATGTGCGCCAAGTTGTTTTGCCATTTCGATATCTTCTATCATGGTCATTACGTCATACTCATTATAATAAAACGAGCGACTATGGGGACGAATCATGACGTGAACTGGGATATCGACAGCTTTCACAACTTGTTTAATCGTTGCATAGCTAGGTGTTAATCCACCTTCTTTCATTCCTGTTACTAGTTCAAGACGATCTGCGCCATGTTGTTGAGCAATAATAGCATCTTCTACTGTTGTTGCAATCACTTCAAGTTTCATATTATGTAAGTCCTTTCTATGTGTTGTACATCTTCATTATATAACTAAGCAGGGGATTATCCTATAAGAAAAGAAAATCAGTGGGGAAAGAATCCCACACTGATGGACATGTTAATTTGCGTATTAACTATGGCATGCAATTATTAATGTTTGTTCAGAAGAAGGAGTTGTTTTTGAAATATGGATTTCAAGTAAAGAATTCGTTACTTGGGCAGTGATTTTCTTATCCATAATTGGTATGGGTAAGTCAATGATTTTCTCTTTTTCATGTGAGGAGTCTATGACGTGAATAGTAAGACTATGTTGTGTCTTATTAATGACAATATGAGTAGTGTTTGTTAGAGAAATCTCTGCTTCAATAATATACACTGTGTCCGTTTCGAATAAATCGATGTGTAAGTCGTGTTGACAATACTCGGACTCATATGGCTCGTGAAAAAAAGTATCCATCCATTGTTCGAATCCATCTACTTGTGCGAAGCAATCCTTTTTCTTTTTTTCTTGCATGAAAGGAACCTCCACATTCAGTAATTAGTATTACAGTATTCAGGAATACGAAGAATGTGTGGGCTCGTACGCAATTATTTATAAATCGTGGCTACTATGTTTTTTCTGGCGAGAATGATTTTTGTTTTTTACTTTGTGAGAACCACTTAATGGCTCTGGTTGTCCACTTTTGTTCTTTTGTCCGGCTTCTTTATTTGCCATGATAAATCCCTCCTTTTCATTCATTAGGATGAATTAGTTCGCTGTTTCTATACATACGATTTTAGGAATGAAAAAACAAAAAAGAGAGATGCTATAGGAGAATGTACTTAATGATTAGGAGGAAAAAAGATGCCATATCATAAAGATAAACAACAAGCATTCCAAGCTGCCCAGCAAGGAGTAGAGCAAGCACTGCATACATACGAAAACATAGTAAAGAGTGATGTGAATTACGGATCTGAGTTGCAACATTTACGTCAAGAGGTAAATGAAGCATATGAACAAATTAATAATGCTTTAGAAGTAGCATCAGAAACACAACGAGCACAACTAGAGAGGTTTCAAAGAGATTTACAGCCACTTGTGCAAGAAGTTAATCAAACAGAGTAGAGGCTAGGGGAATCCCTAGCCTTTTTATAATAATATGTATATTATATTGAAAATTCAGTAAATTAAAAATATAATAAAGGGACAATGAAAAAATGGAAGGGGATGATGGGGAATAACAACGTAGAAAATGGATATAGGTACTGGTAGAGTCGGAGAGGTAGTTGATACATAGCAAAGAATGTTCTTGTATTTCTATTCATCATTTTCTTACACAAGGTATGACGCATACTGGGGGAAATGAGGGGAATGCATGAAAAATAAAGTTCTAATAAAAATAATTACTGGTGTATTTGTAGCAATTATTGTTTGTTTTATGATAAGAACGCACATTCTTTCTCCAATTATCGTGTATGGTGCATCGATGAGCCCAACTATTCACGATAACGATCGAATAATTGTGGATAAATTATTATATAAGATGGACGATGTCGAGCGGTTTGAAATAATCGTATTTAAAGCAGACCATACACATAATTATATTAAACGTATTATTGGTCTGCCAGGCGACTACATCGAATACCGACAAAATGAGCTATATATAAATGGTGTTCAATATGCTGAGCCTTATTTAGATAAGAACGTAATTAAAACGAGAGATTTCAAATTAGAAGATGTAGCAAATCAGTATCAAGTACCAGAGGGAAGTTTATTTGTGATGGGAGATAATCGTGAAGTGAGCAAAGATAGTCGCCACTTTGGTTTTATCTCAAAGGAAGATATTGTTGGGAATGCAAAATTTATTTTTTGGCCAGATAGTCTTGTGGATTTTTTTCCATGAAAAGATGCCGATGAAAGAGAGAAAAGCCATGTTATTCATTTAGGAAGAATGAATAACATGGCTTTTATTTTTATGTGTGAGAAGGCATATAGCCACTATTACTTTTCAGAGGAAGGATTCAAATATGCTGAAATATCAACATTTAATCCTTTTGCTAAGCGCATTCCGTACTCTTGATCAGCTCGGAAGAAATTACAGATTGCAAGGAGCTTCGTACGCTCATTGACCTGTTGTAAATCATTGACTAAGTTTGCAATTAAGTTATCTTGTTCTTCTTTTGAGAAAGAGCGGTATAATTCTCCAGCTTGTTTAAAGTCATTTGGTTTATCAATTTTTTCGCGCGATACATAGCCCTCTACTGGCATTGTTGAATCACGGTAAGCTGGGTTCTCAACTGGACTTTCTGCGTGCATACTTGGCTCATAATTAACAGTTGATACTTGCTTATCCATCTGCATAAATCCGTCACGTTGATGATTTCTTACTGATGCATAAGGACAGTTAACTGGAATTTGTAAGTAGTTAGCACCTAAACGATGACGTTGTGTATCTGGATATGAGAATAGACGTCCTTGCAGTAATTTATCTTCTGATGGTTCAATCCCTGGAACTGTTGCGCTAGGAGAGAATGCGGCTTGCTCTACTTCAGCAAAGAAGTTCTGTGGATTACGATTTAACGTCATTGTTCCTACTTCATGTAATGGGAACTTATCTTCGGGCCATACTTTTGTTGGATCTAGTGGGTCGAAATCTAACAAATCTGTTTCGTCTAGTTGCATAATTTGTACATATAAATCCCACTTTGGATAGTTTCCTAACTCAATAGCGTTATATAAATCACGAGTTGCATGATTAAAGTCTTTTCCTTGCGTTTCGCCGGCTTCTTTCGCTGAGAAGTTGCGAATAGCTTGCTGTGGTACCCAATGGTATTTCACATAAACAACTTTTCCTTCTGCATTAACCCACTTAAATGCGTGTACACCGAATCCTTCCATTTCACGGTAGCTTGCTGGAGTACCGTAGTCAGAGAATACCCATGTTAACATATGTGTAGATTCGGGTGTTAAGGTCATGAAGTCCCAGTAACGATCAGGTGTTTGAATGTTTGTATGTGGTGCTGGCTTTAATGAGTGAACCATATCTGGGAACTTCATTGCATCACGAATGAAGAATACAGGTAAATGGTTTCCTACAAGATCGTAGTTTCCTTCTTCTGTGTAGAATTTCGTTGCGAATCCACGTGGATCACGAGCTGTTTCTGGTGAACCTTGACCATGAATAACAGTAGAGAAGCGAACGAATACAGGTGTTTCTTTACCAACTTCTTGTAAGAATGCAGCACGTGTATATTCGCTCATATTATTTTTCGTTACGAATACACCGTGAGCTCCAGATCCTCTCGCATGTACAACACGTTCAGGAATACGTTCACGATCGAAGTGTGCTAATTTTTCTACTAGGTGATAGTCTTCTAATAATACAGGACCTCTACGACCGGCAGTACGTGAATTTTGGTTGTCACCGACTGGTGCTCCTTGATTTGTTGTTAATTGATGAAATGGATTCATATGTAAGTCCCCCTTGTTTTTATTGATAATCATTTCTAATTTATATTAATTATAATTTAATTATATGTATTATTAATTATAATGTCAATAAGATAATATTATTTATCAATTTAAAATTATTCTAAAAAAGCTGTCTAATAGTATACTATTAGACAGCTTTTTGTGTGTTATATGCAAGGAATAGGGGAGAGGATCTTCGCCATTTCGTATGCATCTATATATTCATTATGTAGGAAAAATGCTTGTTTTTTCATTCCCTCTATTTCAAAACCAAGTTTCTTATATAAATAAACAGCTCGTTCGTTATTCGTCATAACAGTTAATTCAAGGCGTGTAATAGAATGCGCTATCGCCCATTGCTCCATTTTTTCAAACAGTGCTTTACCAATTCCTTTACCTGTATGACTATGTAAAATGCCGATGACAAGGTATGCACTATGCTTTGTACGTTCCGTTGTCCCACCTAATGCCATCATATATCCAATTGGTGTTTGATCGTCCATTGCTAACAATATCGTAGCATTGTCACGTTTTAATATATTCTTGATATTCTTTCTCTGTTGCTCAGGAGAAGTTGTACGTTCCCCGATACCGTATAACATGTAAGATGATTCACTGTCAATTATCTTCATTAAGTGTAAAACAGAAGAGGCATCTTCTTCAGTAATCGTTCGTAGGAAGAAGGATTCTTTCCATATACGTTCCACTTTATGCAAACGAAGTCCGTTGTATGACAATTTATAAATATCTGGCATACTCATGTTCTTCCAAAATAAATAATTATATTGTTTATCGTAGTAGTTCAGTAATGAAGCAAGTAAATTTCCGTGAGTAGAGATAACAATATTTTCTCCTTCATGGCGTTGTAATAGCTCTTCTGTTTTTCGAACTACGCGAGCTTGAGCTTCTATATTGGATTCTCCGCCTTCAAAAGAGAACTCAGGATTAGACCACAGGGTATGCAGTGACTCTTCGAAATTTGGAACGGATTCTGTTGCTACTTTTCGTTCTTTAAAATCTTCTTCTAAATGAATTTCTTGATGGATAGTAGTTGCTAATTCTTTTACTGTATCAATGGCTCTAGTATAAGGGCTAGAATAAATAACATTGATGTTCTTATCCACTAAATGGTTACTAATACGGAATATCGTGGCGGCTCCTTCGTCTGACAAGCCTCTACCTAATTCATCTGTTGAATAAGGAGAGTGGGCGTGGCGTACAAGGTAAATAGTTGTCATATATATTCCTCCTACTTAAGGTGCAATACTAATCGTAGTAAATGCTTGCATTGTATTCCGTTCTCCACAATTTTCTCTGCGTAATGATTAATAAAATAGTCTTTTTCAACCCCTGTTAGTTCAAATCCTACTCGTTGATAAAGTATTAGCTGATGAATGCTTGAATTTCCTGTGTAGATTTCAAGGTTATGTGCTCCGGCTTGTTTCGCTAGTTGGATAGCGTGTTCAATTAGCTTTTTTCCAATTCCTTGTTGTTGATGATCCTCATGTACAGAAACGTTTACGATTTCGTAGGTGAATGGTCGTGTATGCAGCAAACAACATATACCGACTGTTTTTGTATCGATTGTTGCGACAATGTTTGTACTGCGATGAATATACTCCGAGATACTTTTCATAGACGGATCGGCTTGTAGCAACAATGGGAAAGGTAAATATTCGTGTTCACCTGTGTAAGTTGAAATGTTCATGGTTGTGGCTCCTTATTAAAGAAAGAATTTTTATTATTTTAACACATTTCAGATAGGTGATGAATAATTATGAATATTTTCCTTTATTCGGAAGAGAATAATAGTGTCAGGGAGTAATCGCTACTATCTAACATCTTTCTACATAAGGAAACACCTCTTTTGACAAAAAGAATGATATATCGATGACTTTAGATATAGAGTGCGAATAATGCGATGAAAAGCTTGAAATAGAGCAAGGAGTTATTAGGTACATAGTGGAATTAGGAAATTAATTTTTAAGAAATGAATATATCTGAATAGTGACACCTAGCTCTATTAAGTGATTATTACTTCATCATAAGAAATGAACGATGCATGTTTTCTACTTGACGATTATTTGTAGAGGGGATGGATTCATATGCAAAAAGTATTTATCTTTTTATTGTTCATTGTCGGGATAGGTTTATTATTTTCTCAACAAATTGAAGGTTATTTTTATCAACAAGAGCAAGCAAATCTCCTCCAAGAATGGGAACAATTAGACTTGGTAGAAACAGAAGAAGTGTCGAAGGAGGTTCTTCCTGTTGCAACAGTGCAAGATAAGCGAGTTGTTTTGGAAATTCCGAAGATTGACTTAAAAATGCCTGTGCTAGAAGGTTCTACAAAAGAAAATTTGCGAAAATCGATTACGACAATTAAAAAAGAACAACAAGTAGGAGAGGGGAATTATGCAATTGCGGGACATCGGAGTTTTACATATGGAAAGCATTTTAACCGTCTACCGGAATTAGAAGTAGGTGATGAAGTAAAAGTCATCTATCAACAAAAAGAATATGTCTATCGTATTAAAAGTAAAGAATTGGTTTTACCAACAGACGTACAAGTTATTGAAGATAAAGAAAGTAAAAAAGAAGTGACTCTTGTTACGTGCCATCCAATGAAAAATCCCACACACCGTTTAATTATTCAAGGTGAATTAATCGAGAACAAAGAAAAAACCTCCTAAATATCTTTAGGAAGTTCCTCTACTTCTAACTACTTCAAATATAATGGCAATGACTGTGCCAAATACTAGACCATTGCTCAATAATGATGAAAGAACAGGTGATAGCGAACCGAATGCTGTGCTCGGTACGAACATAATTCCGATTCCAGCGAATAGTGGAATACCAACAGTTTTATATAAGGTATTCCTGTCATGTACACGATCTAATTCTTGTATCGCAAGACCAAGCATCCCAGCAAATATTGGGAAGATAGCTGCAAAGCCTACCGATGATGGTAAGGTTGCAAAGAAGGCTGTAACTGGCGATAACAAACTACATCCGATAATAATAACAGAAGCGATAATGAACGGAATGCGTGATGGAATATTATTTGCGGCTACAAATCCTGCTGCACCAGAAATAGGAACAGGACCAACAGCAGAGAAGAGCCCACCTATTAATTGACCAACTCCAGTGAAAAAACCAGCTTTTTTAATGGAGATGTTATCTACTTTTTCATTTTTGGATTTTAAGACACTCTCCATAATACGTACGCTTGCTAACATATTGGTCATAAGCAGTAGTGTCACAAGAAAAACAGTTGGCACCATGCTCCATTCTATAATAGGTGGACCAAATGCGAATAAGGTTGGGATAGTGAATAAATCCGTTGTATGAGCAATTGGAGTAGTTAAATCAAATAACGCAAATAGCACCCATCCAAAGCAAATACAAATCATCATACTATATTGTTTCAAACGTGGAACAGTGTTCAAATAGAATGCTAATCCCATTACAGCTAGTGAGATGAGTGCAATAGTAGAATGAATTGTTCCATCTTGCGTGTATGTAAGACCGAGCATCCCATTGAAAAATGCTCCACTTAGTTGAACGACGAGTAGCAATAAGTAAATTCCCATAACAGTAGAGGTAAAGTATGCTGCTAGTTTTTCTACAATACCAAATATACTAAGAAGAATAGAGAGAACACCACTAAGTAACAAGGAGAACTGCAATACTTGTAACGTCTCAGTTGTAGATCCGAATAACGTTACTCCAAGGCTCGCGTACAAAGTAAAGACGCCCCACCATAAGCCCGCAGGTCCTTCGTGAATCGGTAATTTGTGCCCGAATAATACTTGCAATAAGCCTGCTACACTAAGAACAAACAGTGTTCGTTGAATAAATAACATCGCATCGGTACCTTCTAGACCGTAAGCGGATGCAATTGCAATTGGAGCGACTAGGTTCCCGGAAATAATGAATAATACCCATTGAAGGGATGCGCTAATATGTTTCATAATTCTCATTCCTTTCCTACCATACTATATAAATAAAACAAAAGAGAAGCAATAAATGTGCTTCTCTTTTGTTTATAGTTATCTCTAACCCATTGCGTGCAAGATGAAGTTGAGTAAGAATAATCCAGAGATTAAATAAAGAGTTAATGAAACTTCTTTACCTTTACCAACTACTAGCTTTAAGAATGGATACATAATGAAACCAACAGCAATTCCGTCTGCAATACTATATGTTAGTGGAATCATCACAATGATGAAGAATGCAGGGAAGCCTTCTGATAAATCTTGTAAGTCGATATGCTTAATATTTTGAAGCATTAAACCACCGATAATAATTAAGATTGGTGCAATTGCACTACCAGGGATGATTTTGATCACTGGTATGAAGAACATCGAGCATAGGAACAAGATACCTGTTGTAATAGCAGTGATACCTGTTTTACCTCCAGCTGTAATCCCAGCAGCAGTCTCAACAGTTGCTACAGTTGGACTAGAACCGAAAATACCGCACATCATTGCTGAAATCCCGTTTGCTTGGAATGAACGTTTGAACTTCTCTGGTGAACCAGCCATTTGCGTATGACCATGAACAAGCCCGATGTTTTCAAACACAAGGACCATTGTTAAGGAGAAAGTAGCTATCCAAAAGACATAAGAAGTAATACTTCCAAACGACATCGCTCCGAATAGAGATGAGTAGTCACCAATGGAGAACGAGAAGTCACCTATTTGAGATACATCTACTAATCCAAACATGAATGCAATTAATGTACCAATGATCATACTGATTAGGAAGTTTCCAGGTACATTTAGCATGAATAGTGCAATGGCAACTAGTAACGTAATAATTGTTGCTAATACATATGGATCACTTAAATTACCAAGTTTCACTAGTGTAGTCTGACTTCCGACGACTATACCGCCTTTTTCAAGTCCGATGAATGCTAAAAATAGACCGATCCCGACTGTAATCGCTTCCTTTAATGAGTGTGGAATCGCTTTCGTCAGAATTGTAGATAGACTTGTAAACGCAATTAGTACGAAAAGTACACCGGAAACAAATGTAACACCTAATGCTTCTTGCCAAGAAAGCCCCATTGATTGAACCATTGTATAGGCGAACATTGCGTTAATTCCCATACCAGGAACAAGAATAATAGGTGAGTTACTCCATAAGCCCATTAGCACACAGCCGAATACAGAAGTTAGGATTGTACCAATAATCGCTGCTTCAATTGGAATACCAGCTTCTGATAAAATTGAAGAGTTTACCGCTACGATATAAATAATCGTAAAGAAAGATACAATACCCGCCATCACTTCTTTTTTCATTGTTGTGTTATGTCCTGGAAGATCGAAGTGCTTTTTCATAAGTTGACGTAACATAATTTTCCTTCTTTTCTAAAAATCCCTCTCCCGCCCATGCTATCAGTAACTGATGCACAGTAGTATTTTAACAAAAAAAGAAAAGACTTAAAAGCATTTTCTTTTTTCATTTGTTAAATATTGAAAGAGGTCATCAATCATTCGCTTATGGCTTAGGACGATATTTTCAGGAATATCATCTTTTGAGAAGTATTGTATGTTTAATCCTTCTTTTTTATCCAAGTGAAGTGTGCCTTCTACATCTTTTGTATAATAAGCAATTGTGACAACGTAAAATTCATCACCGTTTTCAACTTTTACATGATAGTTCTTTCCAGAATAGACATTTAATAAGTGAAGGGAGTTAACGTGAAGACCTGTTTCTTCTTTTACTTCTCGTATAGCTGTTTCTTCCATTGATTCACCCAGTTCCATAATGCCGCCGGGAAGTCCCCACCGTTTTCGTGGTTCGTTTCGTTGTTGGAGTAAAATACGGTTATCTTCGTCTAAAATAATTACGACAGCTCCTGGTAAAATAAGAGGGCGATGTCCAACTAATTTGCGTAATTCTTCAAAATATGCCATTTACCTCAACCTTTCTATTTGTTTTTATATTATATGCACAATATGTACAAGGTGTATGTGTTTCATTATAACGGATGGATGAATACGTGTGAAATGCGAGTGTGTGATGAGCGTGCTACACTAATAGAAAGGGGGAGAGATACATGGAGTTATTTCATTATCACTATTGGACGCCATTTCTAGAAGAAACAGAAAAGTGGTACGAAGCACTTGGTTTCTCTGTTGTTCTACGAATGGGGAAAAAGGACGGAGTATTTCAAACGTTTAATCCACCAATGAAATGGGAAGAGTTCAGGGATACGAACGTAATGTTTCGAATTATTGAGATGAGGAGAGGGCGAGTGAATGTTACTTTTGGTTTTGGGAAACGTCCTATATTTGATCATCTTGGTATTCTTGTTTCTGAGGATGAGTATAAAAAGATTTGTGAGCGTGCTAAAAATATTGGCTGGACAGTAGATGGAAATAATAGAAGAACCTTTATTCATACGCCATATCAAATGAAGGTAGAACTGCAACTTCGTCATGATGTAGTTGGAGATGGGGACATACGGATAATGAAGATGAACATTATATTACCTACAGAAGAAGCGGTACATACTATGAAAAGCGTATTAGAAGGATTACAGGAAATAGAGTATATGCTAGGAGAGAAGACAGGCTTGAAGCAAGTGTATATAAAAGATACCGAATATTTAGACGTAAAAGACACCAATGGCGTTGTAGTAATATCAGAACCAGTGGTTTCTATTCAAGAAATAACATACGACATGAGACCAATGATAAAAGAATTTATGGTTCAAAATTGGGGTGATGATTTGATGGTCTCGCAAGGGCATAAGCATCATCTTAGTGAATTAGCAGGATTTGTAGCAATGACAGAGGATTCTATCATTGGAATTGTGACATATAATAAGGAAAATGACCGATGTGAAATTGTCTCATTGGATAGTATAAAGGAGAGAAAAGGCATTGGTACAATGTTACTTCAATGCGTAGAAGGTAAGATGCAGGAAATAGGTTGCTATGAAATGTGGTTAATTACAAGTAATGATAACACACATGCAATGCACTTCTATCAAAAGCGTGGCTATCATATGCATGCGCTTCATCGAGGAGCTATTCATGAAGCAAGAAAGATAAAGCCGACTATTCCTCTCGTTACTAAGGAAGGTATCCAAATTGAGAGTGAAATCGAATTTCGGAAACGATTGTAATTTCTATGCCGAAGTTTGCCGGTATTTCGGGTAGAAAACAGGAAGGACGAAAAGCAAAAAGAACGAACATTAAAAGTAAGAGGAAATAAGATAACTAAATGAAAAAGGGGATGGAAGATGAGGAAAGCTGTCGTTGCGATGCTTACTTACTTTATCGGTGTGACCCTTGAATGTGTAGTTTTTTTGACAATATCAGGGGACTGGTTTCATTATGTGGACTACTTACTTATTTATGGTATTTTCGTTCTGCCATCACTATTTTTATTTGCTATTCCAATTTCGTTATGGAGTGATTATTTCACTGCAGAGAAAAAATATCGCAAAATATATGCATGTTTTCTTCATATCGGATTTGGTGCATGTATTCCGGCGGTCATGTTGTTCTTTATTTATACGGGAGAAGGATGGAAAGACTTTAGTACGCTTTTACCTGAATATTTATTTTATGTGTTTAATGGATTATGGTTTTCTTTTGTCTTTTGGACATTGGATGAGGCAATCCGTAAGCTTGGGTGGACAGAGAGAGAGTCGATGGTGTACGAAGCTGATCTAACAAATAGCCCCCCAACGCTTTAATATGTAAGGGATTGGGGGTTGTTTTTATGAAATGCTTACATTTTTCTATATTTTCTTCGTTGGTAACTATTCGGTGTCATCCCTCAGTGTCATTAGGTCAGCACGTTGAATAGTAGTAATGAAGTAAGAGCGACCATAAATGCAATACCAGCAAACTTTGTATACTTGTTTGGATTGTCCTTTTTCATCAAAAGGCGAAAGAAATATATTGCTAATAAGATTATAAATGCCCAAGAAGATAGTCCGAAAAATATTCCTCATAAAGTTGTCATTTATTCTTTCGCTCCTTTACTGTATCAACAATGGTTCCTATCAACGCAAGTACCCATAGAGGTATTACGATAAACATACTGATTTCGTACCAGGTAATATTGTTCAAGTCTAATCTTACAAAGAATCGAACAGCTATATATGTTAGTAAAATGTGCATCAATATAATTCGTTTGGACATGAATTTTTAAGGGATGTAGTGGCGCTTAGTCTGACAGATCCGATACTAGTAGAATTGTTTATTTTGATCGAGTTGGTATGCCAAACATTCTCTCATCCCGTTTCGCACCTCCTTATATCTTTAGTATAAATTATCTTATAATAAGTTAAAAAAGATTAGCTTGTTGGAGAAGTGTAAATAATGTGAAAAGTATATTATCCTCTAACGACAATAGTTTTGCTCGTTTCTTAGTGTTATCAGGAATAGATACAATAAACAAATCCACACCTTTTATGATAGATAAAGGTGTGGATTTGTTTTTAGGGTATAACCCGATTTTTCAAAATGGTTAGAGCTGCTTTGTTACATAATTCTTGTTACATAGCTATATTGATTCAACGTAATTTGGGTAGATGGTTGCTAAGCATAGCTTGTACGAATTTAGGGGGGCTTTAGTTGTAAGTGTATGATTTTCTACATGTAGTGTTGGTATCAACTTAAAGAAGCTTACCAAGTAAAGTGAGTACTATTTGGTGATAATATGTTAGTTAGAAGAGAAGGCGTTTGAGTATTTCCTACAAGCGTATTATTACCTAAATTCACATCAACAACTTGATAAAAGGCCATTCCAGTATCCGCAATTTCCCATACACCGAGAACAATGTGGTATCCGGTGCGGTCTGTCGGTAGATTAATTGGATGTGCAACTTTCAATGGTGGTTGTTTATCTCCGCCGTCCACCCTTGAAATGAATTCTAAATCACTACGAGTAAGAGGTTTATTTGGATCCCATCCTTTTTTCGTAATGTAGTATTTCCATTCTTTTGTACGATGAGCGGCAGTAAATGTCCATGAAAATGTATTTGTTCCGCCTGTCATGTTCACTTTATGCCAACGAGTTGCGGTTTGAACATCGAGGTGAGGGAAGCTTCCAGCACCAGCAATTTGTCCATCCGATGGACCTAATAATGGGAAGTTCCCTGGGCCTTCAACACTTTGTGGTTCATATTGAATCGGACCACAACCAGTGTTTAGTCCTTGTTTACATAAAGATGAGCGTCCATTATCGATGTAACCATGTGCAGATGCACCACTTGTAAATAATAAAGAACCAACGATACCGCATACTGCAAGTGGAGCAACCTTCATTACTTTCTTCTTCCAATTCATCTTTCTTCCTCCTTGTAATAGTTTCGTATTCACCTAATCTCATTTTTATACATTTATAAATTGCAGACTGCAAATTCATCTTAAATTATTTAGAAAATTCAGTCAACACTTTTTTGGGAAAGATGTGTGCATTTTAGGTCGTCTAGTCAACGTAGGATATATGATTCATATTTTCATATTATATTAGCTCCTAATATCGTTGTGTGGATTGTCAAAATACAGGTATTAACATGAGATGAGTTTTGGTAAATAAAATAGGGTGAAAGCATGCTGTTTGTTTATCTGAACCCCTTCCTCAAGAAACGTGAAGGGCATAGTCCAATGAGCAGGTGGGGATAGTTCAAGAATGACACTTTTAAAATCGTTAGCAAATACTTTTGTGTCTGTGGTTATATTTGTTTAAAGTTATTCAAATAGAAGGGAAAGTGAAACGAATAAAAAAACAACTCCAAAATTGACTGTTGTCATATGTTTTGGAGTTGTTTGGCTTTTACGTAGCCGAAGAAATAGTATCTCATCTTTTTTATGATGAGGACCTTATAATAAATCTTAGTAGTAAATCAACTTTGGGCATTTGATAATTTTCATCCCCTTGAATATTTAATGTCATTAATCCAGAGAGCAGGGATAAATAGCATGAGATGAGTTCACAAGGAGGATCTGCTGCAAGTTCGCCTTCTTTCTGTCCTTCAATGAAAAGAGGTTCTAATATATCAATATAAGTTTTCATTGTATTCTCTTCAATAAGCTTTTTGGCTGTTATTGGCACTTCATCCGATGTGCGGGCATGATGCATCAACATGAAATAAAGTTGAGAACCTTCATTGAGTATTTCAGTTGTTAACATTTTTATTTTATCTAATGGTGATCCGGGTAGTTGGTAGATGCTCTTGATTCCGACAATAGATTCGTCCATTGCTTGCTGAACGAGTGTAGTGAATAGTTTATCTTTGGAATCAAAGTAGCGGTAGAGAAGTCCTGTGCTTACTCCAGCTTCACTAGCAATCATACTCATTTTTGTACCGATAATTCCTCGTCGTGCAAAGACTTTAAGGGCGGCCTCCATAATTTGTTCTCTTCGTTCATCACGAATTTGTTGCAACTGTTCTTTGTTTAAAGGTGTAATGATGTTTCACTCCTATATTATTTTTAGTATTGCTGTGTATTCAAATATTCATAGGCTGTTGAGGGGAAAGTGGGCATAATTTGAGACAATTGTTCATCAAGTGTCTGACCAGCTGCTTTTGATAGTTCAGAGAGAAGTTCTTTACTTTCGGAAGAACTTTCTTCAGAAGCTAGAATAGCTGCTACCATCTGTGAATTAATTATTTCATCCGGTGGTAAGAGTAAAGAATTAACTGCCCAATACAAACCATATTGTTCAAAATTACGTTTTGAAGTGGCATGTTTTAGATATAATGCAAAGTATTTTTGGGCAAATTCAATACCTTTCAACGGCTTGCCTATATAAGATACTCCTTGCCACGGTAAATCTGCAGCACAATTTAACCACCAGGCAGGTTCAACAATTTCATTCATTTTTTGGAGTATAGTACGTTCAAAACAAGGTAAGGGATGATTTCGTTGTTCGCTTAGGCAGGATTCTAACATTTCTACTTCTATTGCGGCAATTGTAATTCCTTGACCGAAAATCGGATCGAAGGTGCAAAAAGCATCTCCTAAAACTAACAATCCTGCAGGCCATTTTCTCATTTCTTCAAAGTGCTGGCGAGATAATTCAGTAACTCTATAACCTCTAGGGGAAGTTAGAGGTTCAAGATCTTGCAATACTTCGGCGATCAATGGGCTATCAAGCTTCGTGAGTTCTTGTTCGTACTCAGCAACATCCGTGGTTGGATAATGACCACCTGGGCAATAAAGTACGGCTTCAGCTATGTTATTTTCAATTGTGGAAAATCCACCAGTTAAACTTTTATTGGAAGGGTCACCTGCAATACGGATGATATCCCACTTTACTGATGAGTGAGAGGGAATCTTATAATGGCGAGTACTGTAACCGAGTGAGACTTTGAGGATATCTGGAGTTGGTACATCAAATCCGAGTTGCTGTAGCCATTCACTTAGCTTAGAGGAACGTCCACTAGTATCAATAACGAGGTCGGCATCTATTGTTTGTAACAGATTTCGTTGTTCGCGATCTCTTATATGGACACCTGTTATAACTGTTTGATCTGATGTCGTTAGCAAGCCAATTACATTAACTTTTGTAAGGAATTCAACGTTTGAAATCTTTTTTACACGTTGACGACATACCCATTCAAGCAGAGGTCTGCTGAATGTTACATCATTTTCTGGATTGGGCATTTCAAGAGATCCATATTGATTCGTCTGATGAATAATTTTGTTCTGCATAGAGGGAGCGCCTAAAGTTAGTAATTCATCATTAAATCCAGGAAAGAGTCGTTCTACTATCATTTTGCCACGCGGTGTAAATCGATGTGGATGAAAAGCTTGAGGAGTACCTGCACGAATTTCTGGTTTCGTAGGTAAATCATCTTTTTCTATAATAATTACTTCTGCATAATATTCAGAAAGCACTCTTGCAGAGAGTAAACCAGCTATTCCTCCCCCGATCACAATTACTTTTTCCCAGCTGCTTTTTTTAAATCTTCCTCCTGTTTTGAACATCATTATGGCCTCCAATCTATTATTTACAAGCTTCTTAATAAGGAAAAGGCGACTTCAAGAAATGTATTTAAATTGAATGAACGATTCATTCAATTTAAATATTAGATAGAATTATCTGAAAAGTCAATAGGTACTATCGTTTTGTTGTTTATACAAAATTCAACAAGGATTTATGTGGACGTACATAAAAGGTGTCTAACATCATGGGCTATTATGATATGGGTATATAAAGCATAGAAGGATTCTATCTACTATAAGCTTTTTTCTTGCGTTCCCTCCTTTTTTAATTTACTATTACAAAAATTACAAAAAGGGAGGTAGGACAATGAGGATAGAATTTCTAGGCACAGGGGGAGCGATTCCGATTCCTAGGCCAGGTAGTCAACAGCGTGTAAGTATGGAAGCGAGAAAGAAAGGTGTTCCGTATAGTCGAACGGGTCCAAGTGTTTTCGTACATGGTCCCAACTTGTTAATCGATACGCCAGAAGAAAGTCATATACAGCTGAATCGAGCAAATATTTCATTTGTTGAAAATGGTGTTTATTCACACTGGCATCCAGATCATGTGATGGGGAGGCGTGTATGGGAAATGCTTAATGGAGATTTCCGAGAGCACCCAACAAAAGAACGTGTGAGTGACGTCTATTTTCCGAAGCAAGTGGCAGAAGACATGAAGAAAATGCTTGGTTCATGGGATCACTTTACCTTTTTACAGTCGTTTGGAACGATTCGGATGCATGTGTTAGAAGACGAGGAATCCTTTACGTTGCATGATGTTGTTGTGACACCAATTCAATTACATGAAAAGTATGTATACGGTTTCTTATTAGAAGAAGAGAGTAAGCGTGTATTTATCGCTCCGGATGAATTATACGGATGGGAACCGCCAGCGAACCTTAATGGAGTAGATATAGTGATTTTGCCGATGGGAATTCATGAAGAGGATAAAAATACAGGAGAGCAACGATTTAGTCGTGAATTCCTTGAGCATGTTCGAGAGGCGTCATTCCAAGATACATTGAACATTATCAAGAAGTTACAGGCGAAAAAAGTGATTTTGACACACATCGAAGAGATTGATAACTTGGGCTACGATGATTTGAAGGAGTTAGAAGGGGAATTGCAAGATGCAGGGCTGCCAGTCACATTCGCATATGACACGATGATTATAGACGTATAAATAGGGGGAAAGAAAATGAAGTTCTATATCGCATCGAGTTTGCAAAATAAAGAGCAAGTACAACTACTAAGTACTAGATTAATAGAGATAGGTCATACACATACATACGATTGGACAAGGAATAACCGTGCTTCTACAATTGAGGAGCTATCCAGAATTGGAGAGTTAGAAAGGAAGGCAGTTCGAGAGGCGGATTATTTGATTATTCTCTTACCAGCAGGAAAAGGAAGTCACATCGAAATGGGGATAGCGGTAGGTTTGGACAAGCCGGTATATATTCTTTCACCAAATGAAGATGTGTATGATGTGTCATTAACAAGTACATTTTATCATCTTCCGCAAGTGCAAATTATTATCGGCAGGTTGGAAGAATTATTAGTAACTTTAAAGAGGTGAGTACGATGGAGAATCGTTACGTGTATTTGCTAGGGGGAAATCCTACACTTTCAGATGCAGTAGAAAGTTTTGTTCATTTGAGCGGAGGAAAAGAAGCACGGTTAGTGTTATTAACAGTGAAAAAAGGTGCATGGGAAAAGCATGTACCGCGTTATACGAATCAATGGGAGCAATTAGGTGTTTCTTCTATCCATATTATTGCTGTTAATAATCGAACGGAGTTGTCGGGTGAAGAGCTAGAGTGCATAAAGAATGCGACAGGCATTTATATTGGTGGAGGACATACAGAAACGTATCATAATGTGTATGCCTATGATCCTGTTAAAACATTGCTAGCTGAGAAATATGAAAGTGGTACACCAATCGCTGGTTGTTCAGCAGGTGCACTTATCTTACCTAAGACGGTAGTTATTTCGCCAAATGATACAGATGATCAACAGATGAAAGTAACAGAAGGAATAGGTTTCATTTCATCAAGTCTTGTAGCAGTTCATTATTCCCAGTGGCAAGAGCATGAACACATTATCCGTGGAATGAGTGAAGTTGGATGTAGAGAGGCACTTTGCTTAGATGAAGAAGCAGCACTTTTGCTATGTAATGAAAAACCATACCGTACATTCGGACCTGAAAATGTGTATTGTTTGGAACATATGCATCAAGAAGGTATTGTTGAAAGGATTTTGAAACTATCTAGTATATAAGGAGGATTATTATGTTTGTCTTTCGTCCAATGCATGTAGAAAGGGACAAGGAAACAATTGTACTGTTTAGGCGGGATTCTTTCCTTGTTAGTTTCGGTCATATAGATGGTTTTAGTAGTGAAGATAAGTATGTTGACTGGGTCACGGAGCGATCAGCACTGTTTCCAGATGGTTTTATCCTTGTCGAAGAACATGGTGAAGCGGTTGGTCAAATCGAACTACAGATTGTCGAGTATGAAGATAAGCGTATTGGCTATGTTCACTTACTCTATTTAGTAGAAAGTTACCGAGATGAAGGTAGAGGGAAAGAGTTATTTGATTATGCAGAACGGTTCTTTCAGCTTCAACATGTAGAACAATATCATCTCCGGGTATCTGTTACAAATGAGAGGGCAATCGCTTTCTATAAGAAGATGGATTTAAAGATAATGAAGACAGAATTAGAAGGGAAAGTATATCGAATGAATAAAAGATTGGAATTTTTGTAATTTTTCATTTCTTTTTATCTGAATTATTAGTATACTATAGTCGTCAACATTTCAAAAAAGTCCATATGTCATATCCTTCGGGGTCGGGTGCAATTCCCAACCGGCGGTGATGAAGCGTAATGACTTCTAAGCCCGTGACCCGTTTATCAAAGAAAAGTAGTCCGATAGGCGGTGGATTTGGTGAGAAACCAAAGCCGACAGTATAGTCTGGATGGGAGAAGGATAATATAGTGACGGGACAAGTGTGTATTTTTTTTCGTATAAGGTGAAAAAATCTCAATACTGATACAAGGGAGTAGTCGGCTTTTTTATCAAGTATTAGAGGTCTATTTCGTTATAGATGGAAAGCGCCTATTCTTCAAGAAAAATGAAAGTTAATAGGCTTATTTATCTATGACCTATACAAACACAGTTGTTTCAACCTATATTTAAGCCTTCCATCAAACCTCTTTAGGATAATCCTAGAGAGGTTTTTTATGTTCAAGAAAGAAGGTGGAAGCGTGGGAGATGTGAAGTATATGGAATTAGCACTACAGATAGCAAGTGCAACAAAGGGGCAAACGAGCCCTAATCCAGTAGTAGGTGCAGTAGTAGTAAAGAATGGACAAATTGTTGGAATCGGGACGCACTTACAAGCCGGGGAAGAACATGCAGAAGTGCATGCACTTCGGATGGCTGGAAAGAAAGCGAAAGGCTCTACACTGTATGTGACACTAGAGCCGTGCAACCATGTTGGAAAGACAGGGCGTTGTACAGACCTTATTGTTGAAAATAAGGTTACAAGAGTAGTAGTAGCAATGACTGATCCAAATCCGCTAGTAGCAGGAAGTGGGATTACGCGATTGCGAAATGCCGGTGTACGAGTGGATGTAGGATTATTAGAGAAACAGGCAAGAGACTTAAATGAGGTCTTTTGTCATTTCATCACAACAAATGAGCCATTTGTCACATTGAAGCAAGCAGTTACACTCGATGGAAAAATTGCAACAGCAAGTCGCGATAGCAAATGGATTACATGTGAAGAAGCACGGCATGATGTACATGATTTACGTCATACACATGATGCTATTTTAGTAGGAGTGAATACGGTAATACAGGACAATCCATATTTAACTGCAAGAATAATACCAGAGCAGAAGCAGCCAATTCGGATTGTTCTTGATACAACACTACGAACACCTGTAGAATCTCATATTGTTCAGGACAAGAAAGCGCCGACATGGATATTTGTTGGGTATCACGCTTCAAGAGAGCGAATCGAAGAAATAGAGAGTTATGGTGTAAGAGTATTCCAACTACAAACAAAAACAATTTATATAGAAGACGTTGTATGTGTATTAGGAGAACAGCGTGTTGCATCGTTATTAGTAGAGGGCGGACAACAAATTAATATGGGCTTCTTACAAGCAAAGAAAGTAAATAAAGTCATTACGTATATCGCTCCAAAAATTATTGGTGGAATAGACTCACTTAGCTCGTTCGGTGGATCTGGAGTAGAAAGAATGATGGATGCATATTCATTTCAATTTACATCAATTGAACAAATCGGTACAGATATAAAAGTAGTCACGATACCGAAGTTTGCTAAAGGAGATCATAGTTCATGTTTACAGGGATAATTGAGGAAATCGGTACTGTTACACATGTTGAAAGTGGAAAAGAGTGGATTAAACTTACAATTTCAGCTGCGAGAGTGATGGAAGATATTCACCTTGGTGATAGTATGGCAATTAACGGTATATGTTTAACGGTAACGTCATTTACGGAATCTTCGTTCACTGTTGATATAATGCCGGAGACAGTCCGAGCGACGTCTTTATACGGTATAGCGAAAAATATGCTTGTGAATATCGAACGAGCGATGCATGCAAACGGTCGATTTGGTGGTCATTTCGTATCTGGTCATGTCGACGGTGTGGGCGAGATTATTCGCAAGGAAAAACAGGCGAATGCCATTTATTATGTTATTCGAATGCTTCCATCACTAACGGAACAATGTATTCATAAAGGTTCTATCACTATTGACGGTACGAGTTTGACAATCTTTCACATACAAGAGGGAGAAATAACGATTTCCCTTATTCCGCATACAGTTTCCCATACAATATTAGGAGCAAAAGGTGTCGGTAAGAAGGTGAATATTGAAATAGATATGATAGGTAAGTATATACGTTCTGCACTATGTAGAGAAGAAAAGAAGTCAACAATTACATCATCATTTTTAGAAGAACATGGTTTTTGTTAATAAAGGAGAGGAGAAGATAGTATGTTTCATTCAATTGAAGAAGCACTGGAGGATTTGAAGCAAGGCAAAGTAATTATCGTGTGTGATGATGAGGACAGGGAAAATGAAGGTGACTTCGTCGTACTGGCGGAAAAAGCAACGCCAGATGTGATTAACTTTATGGTGACGTATGGTCGTGGTCTTGTTTGTACACCAATTACACATGCATTAGCAAAGAAATTATCGTTTGATCCGATGGTTGAACATAATACGGATAAACATGGAACAGCATTTACGGTAAGTGTTGACTATGTATCGACCACAACAGGAATTAGTACGTATGAACGATCCACAACAATTTTGAAAATGATAGATGAAAACGCTAAAGCAAATGATTTCCGTCGTCCGGGGCATATTTTCCCACTCATTGCGAAAGAAGGTGGTGTTCTGAGGCGGGCTGGGCATACAGAGGCTGCTGTTGACTTAGCAATGTTATGTGGTAGTACACATGCGGGTGTCATTTGTGAAATTATGCAAGAGGACGGCACGATGGCGAGAGTCCCACAGTTAGTTGATATTGCTAAGAAATTTAATCTGAAGATGATTACGATTGCCGACTTGATTCACTATCGCCTTCACATGGACACACTTGTAACACGAGAGGTGGAGATTGAATTACCTACTGGATTCGGTGCGTTTAAAGCAATTGGCTATTCAAATACGTTAGATAACAAAGAACATATTGCGCTCGTGAAAGGAGATATTTCAGATGATGAGCCGTTATTAGTCCGTGTTCATTCAGAATGTTTGACTGGTGACGTATTTGGTTCATGTCGCTGTGATTGTGGACCGCAACTTCATGCCGCTCTGCAACAAATTGAAGAAGAAGGAAGAGGTATTCTTCTTTATATGAGGCAAGAAGGAAGAGGTATAGGTTTGTTAAATAAGTTAAAAGCATATAAGTTACAAGAAGAAGGATATGACACGGTAGAAGCAAATGAAAAACTCGGTTTCGGTCCAGATTTACGTGAATATGGTGTTGGCGCTCAAATTCTTCGGGAATTAGGCGTAAAGAAGATTCGCTTATTGACCAATAACCCAAAGAAAATTGCTGGATTAGACGGTTACAGGATGGAAGTAGTGGAACGTGTACCGATTGTGATGCCAGTGTTAGAGGAGAACAAAGGATATTTACACACGAAACAAATAAAATTAGGACATTTATTAAACATATAAGGGGAGGAAAAAGAAATGAACAATGTATATGAAGGGACATTAATAGGAACAGGATTAAAAGTTGGGATTGTTGTTGGGCGTTTTAATGAATTTATTACAAGCAAGTTATTAGGTGGTGCAAAGGATGCACTAATTCGGCACGGTGTAGCAGAAGAAAATATTGATATTGCGTGGGTACCAGGAGCGTTTGAAATCCCATTTGTGACGAAACAACTAGCAAAAAAGGGAGAGTATGATGCGATTATCACACTAGGAACGGTTATTCGCGGTGCAACAACACACTATGATTATGTATGTAATGAGGCGGCAAAAGGAATAGCTAGTCTATCTTTGCAATATGATATTCCAATTATGTTCGGGATTTTAACGACAGAAACCATCGAACAAGCAATTGAACGAGCTGGCACGAAAGCAGGGAACAAAGGATATGAAGTTGCTGTTGCGGCAATTGAAATGGCAAATGTACAGAGAAGCATAAGTGGATGATAGAAGTATATAGGGTTATTATTAATATGCCAATTGCAAAACATGAAGTACCAGATTTGCGAGAAATGGTTGGCTGGGAACGAAGAGATAAAGATTACCCCATGTTGTTTGAGAAGTGTGTATATTGGGGAGGAATTCGTAATGAATTAGATAAATTAGTTGCATTTGCTTATGTTGCAGGAACTGGTCTTCAACACGGTTATTTGGAAGATGTCAATGTACACCCTGCTTACCAACAAAAAGGCATTGGAAAAGTATTGGTCCAAGCGCTACTTGAAGAGGGGAAGAACAGGGGGATAGAGATTATCACATGCACATTTAGTGAAGACAATAAGGAGTTTTATAAGAAATGTGGTTTTTCACTATGTCATGGTGGACTCTGGCAAAAAAATACTAAGTAAAGTGAAGTTTCAGCGCACATTTTCACTGATTCTATAGAAAAATGGGTGTTTGTGGAAGCGTATGTATTCATTCTAACAAGCAGTCTTGAATATAGTGTTAGAGAAGTGAAGTTTCCTACTCCATTAAGAGGAGGTGATAATCATGAAATTCTTTAATCATTTTACGTTTTTACTGCTTGTGCTTGGAGGATTAAATTGGTTATTCTTTGCGCTTGATTTTAATGTAGTAGACACTGTATTTGGTTTCTCAGATGTAGCTGTGAGTATTGTATACTGGCTTGTTGGCTTATCTGCTTTATATCAACTATGGTACCGATTCTTTAGCACTGATAAATAGGTTATTATTGTTACGTTGCTAATTTATATATGTTTATAGAAGAGGCTATTTGCTTATGCGAATAGCCTCTTTTACACGTATGTAATTTTGGTACGGGCAGTAGTTCATAAATGCCTGTTCGTCTTGAATATACTTTAAATAAGACATAATAGATGAATAGAAGGAAGGTAACACCATGGTCGCATTCATCATTATTATTCAGTTGCTATTTGTCTTTGGGGGATTAACGTATCTTTATACACAAAGAAAAGAAGAAGAGTCTCTCCTCTATGCGAAATTGATTTGCTTTATGGTGGTAGGTGCTATTGGATTTTGGATTTACTTTATTCCAGTGCCTATTGGCTTTGTAGTAGTATTATTCTTTTTGGACGATCCAGAAAATCTAGTATTAAAACAACAGGCGGGATTAATAGGTTGTATCCTGTTTTTATCTATGTCTCTTTATTAAGGAAATGGCGATTATGTGTCATTTCCTTTTTCTTTATTTTATCGCTGTAGCATAGAACTTGTCCGAAGTTGTTATACATAGGTTTATATCGATGTAAATGCAACATAGAAGGGAGAGATAATTTTGTTAGAGACTAGAAGAATAATAATAATTTGTAAGGTATACATATAGCATATAGGGGAGTAATAGCGGAGTTGACACCGCTTGCAGTTAAATGGTGAATCAATTTATTGTTAATCTCGTTATCTTCCTGTTTGATAGCAGTGATTATAAGGACCCGCAACAGAGTATGACTTTCGTGAGTAAAAGCATGTTATTGATGTCCAATTTTGTAAGTTAGGTTAAGAAGAAATACATCAGCTTGGATGACAGTGGATTTTGTACAAGGATGTATGGGTTACTCTGGGATGGCACTGTGATCCCATGCTAGTGACATATATGTTTGTAATGGGACCTAGTTAGATTTTGGTTATCTAGAATAGGAGTGAGGTTATCCTTTATTAGTGATATCCAGTCTCTTTGATGTATCGAACGTCTGTTTTTGATAAAGGATTTTCAAGTATGAATAACAAATAGGGCTGATAAAAAGTAAAGGGAGATAAAAAATGAAAAAATTACAATAGGACAAAGCAATAGTGGTTTTTCTGAAACAGGGTTACGTAGAATGCGCGACGTGCTGGAACAACATGTTGCATCGGGAAAGATTCCTGGGCTTGTTGCTTTGGTTAGTCGACACGGTGAGACGCATGTCGAAGCAATTGGCACAATGCGACATGAAGGTGGGGAGCCGATGTGTCGGGACACAATCTTCCGAATGGCGTCTACTACTAAGCCAGTTGCGGTGGCGCCGGTGATGGTCTTGCTCGATGAGTGTAGGTTAAGGTTGGACGACCCAGTAGATATGTGGCTGCCCGAACTCGCTGACCGCCAGGTACTGAAACTGGCCGATGGGCCGCTAGATGATACGGTGCCTGCACGACGCCCGATTACGGTCCGGGATTTGTTGACATCTACATTCGGACTAGGAGTGGATCAGACATCGCTGGGATCCCCAATCCAGAGAGCGATTTTCGAGCAGGGGATTTTTAGTCAGGGAATGGCGGAGGTGCCCAATCCAGATGAGTGGATGCGTCGTCTAGGTGCACTTCCTCTAAGTCACCAACCAGGAGAGAGGTGGCAGTACCATGTCAGCAACGATGTGCTTTGCGTATTAGTCGCTAGGGTCACGGGTCAGCCATTCGAGACGTTCTTACGCGAACGTATTCTCGATCCGTTGGGGATGAAGGATACCAGTTTCTACGTGCCGGCCGATAAGATTGACAGGTTACCACCAAGCTACGCACCTGATCCACAGACCGGACAGTTTTTCGTATGGGACGAAGCCGTTGGGGGGCGCTACAGCAAACCTCCAGCGTTCCAGGGAGGTGAGTTGGTTTCAACTGTTGATGACTATCACGCGTACTTCCAGATGTTGTTGAATGAAGGGGTGCACGGGAATGAACGAATCTTGTCTCGTCCTGCTGTCCAGTTGATGACAACTAATCGCCTCACTCCCCGGCAACAAGCAGCCCGTGAGGCTCTGGCCAACAACACCCAGGTATCGTACGGCCTAGGGAGGCATGGCGGCTGGGGTTTTGGGATGGCGGTGCGCACCTACCGCGGTGACTTCGCGTCCATAGGCCAGTTCGGCTGGGACGGTGGAACCGGCACTACGACGTACGCTGATCCGGACAAACAGCTCACCGGAATACTACTTACCCAGGTTGGGATGTCCACTGCGGATTCGGCACGGGTTATCCATGACTTCTGGACCATGGTTTATCAGGCAATCGAAGACTAATATCTCACTCACGGTTTGTCATTTGTTGAAAAGCTGGATCGTCCTTTTTGGGATAGAGTAAGGAAGCGGAGTTGAGTGGACAGAGTAGAAGTTGTTAGAATCATGTCCACCCATCTTTTGAAGTCTATTTAAAGCTTGTAAGTCAATCAATTACAATATGAAAAGTACCTTAGAACGATTTGAGTCGTTTTAAAATCATTAGGAAGAAGGTAATGGACTACGGGGGTCTTCACGTTTGTTTAAAATTGTGTATTCTCATCAGTCGTATCACAATTATTCATACATCCATAACGGATATAATATGCTTCTACATTTATAAGGATTGAATCGTTATTAAAATGCCACATCATCTTTATAAGCGTTTTTTTATCACATATTAAATTTTTATATTTAATATGTGATAAAAATAATTTGCATTCAACAAAGAAGCTTTCGAAATTGCAAGCCATGTACAGATGTTTGTAAAAAAGATGAAGGGACTGTTTGATGTGAGGGAAATGTGTTATGTATTTATGTTAAGTGTGTTACTATTTTCATTTAGCGCAATGGCTCACGCAGAAGAATCAACGAAAAGTATCGACAACAAGTTATATACTCAGATAGAAGCGGCGCTTAAAAAGAAAAACTCTTTTTATGCAGAAGGTTCTTTAGTAGTGTTGGATTCTATTACAGTAGAAAAGACAGAAGGCTTATTCATACAGTACACTAGTATAAGGGATAATTTTTTTAAGAAATACCATAAAGCAACAATCTTTTATGATACTGAAAAGGATGCAATAGTTCAAAGTGTGAAAGGGAAGGAAGGATCCGAATTTGTAATGAAGTACAAAGATGAGGTAGGGGTAGAGATGAGCCACATGCCAATATTGCTTATGTTAGCTGGAGTGGGATTCCTTCTTTATTTTGCTCTTTATACAACTACTAGTCGATCAACGTTCGTTCCTGAATAATATATAAACATCGCCACGCCGCGATGTTTTCTTTATTTTCATTTCAAAGAAAGTTGTGTATACTAAAAGCCAACATACAGAAGGAGATAATCATGATGAACAATACAGTTAGCACTATTTTAGCAAAACTCCAAACATTACATACGCAAGAAATAGAAACGGATTATATGGCTATCTATCTTTTTTCTGAAGAAGAAATAGAGGAAGCACAAGTGGGTTATTCATTAGATGAAGAAGGAAATTCACTTGTTGGACAAGGTCCTGGATCATGGCAAGAGAGTTGGCTTGTTATCGGTGTAGAAGAAGATACAGATGATCCAATTTTTGTTGATGTGAAAGTAGAAGGTTATCCAGTATTTACGGCTATGCACGGAGAAGACACGTGGGAGCCGGTGTGTATCTTTGAATCATTAGACCATTTATTACAAGAGTTTCAAGCATAAAAAAGAGCTAGGAAGAAAGATTCTTCCTAGCTCTTTTTTCATTATTGTAAGTTAACCCATACACTCTTGACTTCTGTATAGTTATCGAGTGCATAAGAACCCATTTCACGACCAAGGCCAGATTGCTTGTATCCACCGAATGGCGAAGCTGCATCGAATGCGTTGTAGCAGTTAACCCATACTGTACCAGCACGGAGTTTATTCGCAATGTAGTGTGCAGATTTTAAGTTCTCTGTCCACAGACCTGCTGCAAGTCCATAGTTAGAATCGTTCGCACGTTTAATTAAGTCATCTAAGTCTTCAAATGGAAGAGCAGCGATAACAGGTCCGAAAATTTCTTCTTTTGCAATTGTCATTTTGTCTTCTACTGCTGCAAAGATTGTTGGAGATACGAAATAACCTTTATCGTATGGTTTCTTTCCGCCGACTAATAGTTCAGCTCCTTCTGCCACACCTTTTTCGATATAACCCATTACGCGATCTTGTTGTTCTCCAGATACAAGAGGTCCAATTGTTGTTTCTGTATTTAATCCAGCACCTTGATTCAACTTTTGTACATGTAACACTAAATCTGCAACAACGTTATCATACATTTTCTTCGGGATGAATAGACGTGATCCAGCAGAACATACTTGACCTTGGTTAAACATAACACCTGAAAGTGCACCAGGGATAGCACGGGATAAATCTGCATCTGGAAGGATAATGTTTGGAGATTTACCACCTAATTCAAGCGTTACACGTTTTAATGATTGCGATGCTTCTCGCATAATTAATTTTCCAACTTCTGTTGAGCCTGTAAAGGCAATTTTATCAACACGTGGGTGTTTTACGAGTGCATCGCCAGCTGTTTCTCCGAAACCTGGAACGATGTTTATAACACCCGCTGGGAAGCCGGCCTGTGAAACTAGTTCAGCTAAATATAGTGCTGAAAGAGGTGTTTGTTCAGCTGGTTTTAATACGACTGTACAGCCAGTTGCTAGAGCAGCCCCTAATTTCCACATTGCCATTAAGAGTGGGAAGTTCCAAGGGATAATTTGTCCAACAACACCAACTGCTTCGTGGCGAGTATAGTTGAAGAAGTTACCGTTTACTGGAATGGTTTGTCCAACAATTTTCGTTGCCCATCCAGCATAGTAACGCATGTGTTCAATTGCAAGAGGTATGTCTGCTGCCCGTGTCTCGTTAATTGGTTTCCCGTTATCAAGCGTTTCGAGTTGGGCAAGTTCTTCTTTATGTTCTTCCATTAAGTCAGCGAGTTTGTACATAAGGCGACTACGCTCAGCTGCACTCATCTTAGACCAAGGACCTTCGTCAAAGGCTTTACGAGCTGCCATTACAGCAAGGTCAATATCTTCTTTACGAGCTTCACTTACGATAGCTAATGTTTCTCCTGTAGCTGGATTTGGAGTAGTAAAGGTCATTCCGGAAACGCTTTCAATGAACTCTCCGTTAATAAATAATTTCTTTGTACCGTCCAAGAAAGCCTCTACCAATGGATTTACAGTTGTTACCGCATGTTTCATAAAGATTTGTACCCCCTTGAAAAATTTATATATGAACACATAGCAAAGCTAGTGTATTCAACAAACCGAAGGAGCAAATGAAGAAAAAACGTTGAAGGTCAAAGAAGGTGAAAACACATGTCTATATCTTACAATGATTACTATTTTTTTGTAAATGCTTTTTATGTAAAGATGTCTTTGATTTCTTGTTAATAATCAAAAATGAATCGAATGTCCCGGTAACAAGGATTGAGTGGAGGAGTAATGTCCAGAAGGAGATTGATTGTCTATTTGCACAAATAAAAATCAAAACAACCAAAATCATTTGACTATTCTAACTTTAAGTGTCACAATATACTGAAATAACAGAATATCATGAAGATAGGTACTCTAAAGGTTCTTTAGAGTTTAATAGGGAAATTGGTGTAAATCCAATACGGTCCCGCCACTGTGAGAGAGGAATTAGTTAATAATAATGCCACTTATAGCAATATAGGGAAGGTAATTAGCTAGTGATGATACTTGAGTCAGGAGACCTGCCTATCTTAACGACGCTGTTTTAACCTACGGGAGATAGGGAGGTGTATGAAATGGTTTCATCGTGTCGCTTTGAGCTACTACGATGAGCTTATTTGACAATGGATAAATTCCAAAGCAAAGCATTTCTACCCTTATTCGGTAGGAATGCTTTTTTTATTTTTGTAATAGAGTAAAAGAATGGAAGAAATCATGTTTTTATATTGAAGGAGGAAGAAGTATGGGGAATGTATTTACAAGTAACTTAGGGTATCCACGCATTGGTGCGAACAGAGAATGGAAGAAGACATTAGAAGCTTTTTGGGCTGGTGATGTAAAGGAAGAGGATTTCCTTCAAACGATGAAAGAAATTCGTCTTGGAAATTTGCGTACACAGGTAGAAAAAGGGGTTGACCTTATTCCAGTTGGAGATTTTACGTTCTATGATCATGTGTTGGATATGGCAACGACATTTGGTTGGGTCCCAGATCGATACAAGCATGAAGACGGAAAGATATCACTGGCTACATATTTCGCGATGGCACGTGGAAATAAAGACGCGGTTGCGAGTGAAATGACGAAATGGTTCAATACGAATTATCATTATATTGTACCGGAATATGAAAAAGGAAAAGTATATACGGTTACAGAGAATAAAGCACTTTTAGCATATCGTGAAGCAAAGCAAGAACTTGGTATTAACGGGAAACCAGTTATCGTTGGACCATATACATTCGTCTCACTAGCGAAAGGTTATAAGGAAGAAGAGTTTGCGACGGTGTTAGAAGAAGTTGTACCATTATATATTCAATTACTACAAGAATTAGTAGCAGAAGGCGTCGAGTGGGTACAAGTAGACGAACCATCGCTTGTGTGCTCATTCTCACCGGAACATGTAGAGTTAGTGAAAGACGTCTATAAGCGCATAAGCGAAACAGTTCCTAACATAAAAGTATTGCTTCAAACATACTTTGATTCTGTAGAGTATTATGAAGAAATTGTGTCATTGCCTGTTGCCGGAATTGGACTAGATTTCGTACATGGAAAAGAAGAGAATGTGAATGCATTAAAGAAGTATGGTTTCCCGAAAGAGAAAGTATTGGCTGTTGGTGTTATCGATGGTCGTAATATTTGGAGAGCCAATATACATGGCGTACTTGGATTAGTAGAGGAGATTCAAGGTCTAGTAGAACCGAAAGCGGTTATTATACAACCATCTTCTAGCTTATTACATGTCCCTGTTCAAAAACAAAACGAAAACCGACTAAACAAAGATGTATTTAATGCATTGGCGTTTGCAGAGGAGAAGTTAGCGGAAGTAACGCTAGTGAAAGATGCATTGTTATACGGTAAAGAAAAGCAGGCAGATGTATTAAATGAAGGAAAAGAAGCATTAGAAACATTAATTCAATCTGCAACAATTGCGTCTGTACAAGATGCGATTGCGAATGTGAAGGAAGCGGATTTCGCCCGCGCATTATCATTTGAAAAGCGCTTTGAATTACAGCGTGATTTCTTTAAGTTACCGCTTCTCCCAACAACAACAATTGGTAGCTTCCCACAAACAAAAGAAGTTCGTTATGCTCGTCAACAATGGCGTAAAGGGGAGTGGTCACAAGAGAAATATGATTTATTCGTTGAAGAGGAAACGAAACGTTGGATTGATATTCAAGAAGAGTTAGATCTTGATGTACTTGTTCATGGTGAATTCGAGCGTACGGATATGGTAGAGTACTTCGGTGAAAAGCTGGCAGGATTCACATTCACACAATTTGCGTGGGTACAATCATATGGTTCACGTTGTGTGAAACCACCAATTATTTACGGAGATGTAGACTTCATTGTACCGATGACGGTGAAGGAATCGAAATATGCACAGTCGTTAACGACACGTCCTGTAAAAGGAATGCTAACGGGCCCTGTTACAATCTTGAATTGGTCATTCGTACGTAGTGATATTTCTCGTCAAGAAGTAACGTACCAAATTGCGTTAGCACTTCGTAAAGAAATAGAGGCGCTAGAGGAAGCTGGTATTCGCATGATTCAAGTAGATGAGCCAGCACTTCGAGAAGGCTTACCTTTGAAGGTTGGAAATTGGGATCATTACCTAACATGGGCTGTTAATGCATTTAAGTTATCAACTTCTTCTGTTGCACCGGAGACGCAAATTCATACGCATATGTGCTATTCGAACTTTGATGATATTATCGATGCAATTGAAGCGTTAGATGCCGATGTTATTTCAATTGAGGCATCAAGAAGTCACGGTGAATTCATTCATTCGTTGAAAGAAAGACCATATGTCAAAGGTTTAGGACTTGGAGTATATGATATTCATAGTCCACGTGTACCTGCGATTGAAGAGATGAAAGCCGTAATTGATGATGCTTTGGAAGTGTGCCATCCAACGAAATTCTGGGTGAATCCAGATTGTGGCTTAAAGACGAGAAAAGAAGAAGAGACAGTAGCTTCACTTCGTCGTATGGTGGAAGCAGCAAAGAATGCTCGCAAAGTAGTCACTTCTGTACTATAATTTCTTGTAGAAATGGAGGCGTCATAGATGGAAGCGAGATATGTACGTGAGTCAAAAGTGATGAAGACGAGTCGTGTATTCCCTGTTGATCTCAACAGCTTAGAGACGTTGTTTGGCGGTAAGATTGTTGCGGAAATGGATATTATTGCTTCTATTTCAGCAGCACGCCATTCACGAATGAACTGTGTCACAGCTTCAATTGATTCAGTTGATTTCTTATGCCCAGTTCGTAAAACAGATAGTGTTGATTATCAGTCATTTGTCGTCTATACAGGAAAGTCTTCGATGGAAGTGTTTGTGAAAGTAATTGCTGAAGATTTGCTGTCAGGTACAAGACGAGTCGCAGCTACATGCTTTGTGACATTTGTCGCCTTACAGGATGGGAAACCTGTTCAAATTCCACAAGTTATTCCAGAAACAGAGGAAGAAAAACTTTTACATGAAATTGCGATGGATCGTGTGAAAAAACGAAAAGAAAGAAGAACAGTGAGTGCGAAACTAGCAAGAATATTAGAAGTAACCAATTAAAAAGAATCCCTCTCTAGTTTATAAAATAGAGGGGGATTTATCTATTTTGTGGTATGTAGTATATCGCATCAAATCACCTAGACTTTTGTCATATTTCGTGTAAAATAAGAAAAACGTAGTGTACAGCTAGGAAAGAAGAAGTCTTTCTTAGTAACGTGCACAGAGCGAATTTATCTTTTCTTTTTATGAAGTAAGAAGTCTTACTTCATAAAAAGAGCAGTGTAATTTGAAATAAACAGCAAGGAGTAGTCACATCATGACGATTTTAAAAGGAATCGCCCTATTATTACTTGTTTTAGCCCTATTTACGTTATTTAGTTATCGAGCACCGTATGGAATGAAAGCAATGGGCGGATTAGCTAGTGCTGCAATTGCTAGCTTTTTAGTAGAAGCTTTTCAACGCTATATTGGCGGAGATATGTTACAAATTGAACTATTAAGGGAAGTTGGTGTAGCAGCAGGTAGTTTACCTGGTGTAGCGGCTGCTATACTTGTTCCATTAGCATTAGGTGTATCACCAGTATACGCTGTCTTGATTGGTTTATCGTGTGGTGGGATGGGAATCTTACCAGGATTCTTCGCAGGATATATTATGTCATTTGTTGTGAAAGAAATCGAGAAACGTATTCCAGAAGGATTAGACTTAATTGTTTGTATTGTTGTGGTAGCTCCGTTAGCACGACTTGTTGCTGTAACGACAGACCCTCTTGTAAATGCCACGTTAGGTACGATTGGAGAAATCATTACGTTAGCAACGAATGAAAGCCCGGTTATTATGGGATTAGCTTTAGGAGGCCTAATTACTGTTATCTCAACATCACCACTGAGCTCAATGGCGTTAACAGCGATGCTAGGATTAACAGGATTACCGATGGCGATTGGTGCACTGGCACTTATTGCGTCTTCGTTCATGAACTTCTTACTATTTAAGAAGTTAAACATTGGAACAAAGCGTGAGAATATTGCTGTGGCAATTGAACCATTAACACAAGCAGATTTAGTATCGGCAAATCCACTACCAATCTATAGTACAAACTTCGTTGGAGGTGCATTGGCAGGTGTAATTGTAGCGATGTTCGGATTTGTAAATAATGCACCAGGAACAGCATCTCCAGTGCCAGGATTACTTGTTATGTATGGATTTAATGATCCGATACAGGTGACAATTGCGGCTATTCTTTGTTCGATAGTCGGCATTATTGTAGGTTATATTGCGGTGTATGTATTTAGAAATTATAAAGTGCACAATGTAGCGGAAATCCGTGGTGAAAATAAATAGAAGTAAGAACAAAAGGCAGATTCGATATAAAAGAATCTGCCTTTTATCATTGATTTTTAATTTGAAAATTTAAAAATAATAGAATTTTGTTGTAAGATAATAGTGAGACAAGTCGAATAAGGGGAGAGAATATGAAGATATATGACCCGTTATATGGAAAATTTGACGTAGAAAACGTACTAGGAGAAGTAATACAATCGCCACCTATACAACGATTAAAAAACATTCATCAAGGGGGTGCTTGTTATTTAGTAAATCCGCTCTGGGATGTGACCCGTTATGAACATTCTATCGGAGTAATGCTGTTAATTAGGAAGTTAGGTGGAAGTATAGAAGAACAAATAGCTGGGCTATTACATGACGTGTCACATACTGCATTTTCACATGTTATTGATTACGTACTGAAGCATGAACAAGAAGACTATCATGAATCTATTTATGAACAAGTAATTGAGCAATCGAGTATTCCTAAAATACTTGAGAAATACGGATACAATTATAAGCATCTCTTATATGAGCAAGAATGGGGATTGCTTGAACAACCATTGCCTTTATTGTGTGCAGACCGAATTGACTATACATTACGAGATTTAGCACGAAGTGAGGAGATTAAGGTGCAACGGGCAACTAGCTTTTTAGATAGTCTGGTTGTTGTAGAGGGCCAAATAGCTGTTACATCTATTGAACAATCAGAATGGTTCGTTCAGACATATTACCGTGAAGTAATTGATTACTTCTTACATCCATTAAATATATATGTGAATGAAGTTATGACGAAGGTTATTCAACGAGCAATGGAGCATAACATTTTAGTAGTGGATGACTTTTTACTAGAGGATGAACAAGTTCTACATATGTTACGTAGTAGTGAAAATAAAGAGGTTCTTACTTTATTACAGATGATTCATCAAGAAGTAGAAGAAAATGAACATAAGTATGACCTTCATGTGGCGAAAAAGATTCGCCTTATTGATCCACTCGTATATCATAATGAAACATTAGCTCCTGTGTCACATCTATCAATAAAGGTTCAGTCATGGAACGAAGAGGCACTTATCAAGTCAGAAAAAGGAACATTTGTGAAAGTACGTACTAAAAATTAAGGGGGAAATATGATGTTTCAACTAAAACCTATTGCATATGTACGGAATAATCGAGATGAAGTGATTGATGACAACTGGGGTGACATGATATCTGAAGTCGAGTTAACGGACGAGTTTAGCGAGGAAAGTATTCAAGGGATAGAAGAGTTCTCTCATCTTGATGTTATTTTCTATATGGATCAAGTAGAAGATGAACAAATCCAGACGAAAGCAAGACGTCCACGAAATAACCCGAACCATCCTCTTGTAGGCATTTTTGCACAGCGAGGAAAAAACCGTCCAAACAAATTAGGAGTGACAACAGTAAAGGTTATTCGTCTCGAGGGGCGTAACATAATTGTACAAGGATTAGATGCGGTTAACGGGACACCTGTTATCGATATGAAGCCTGTAATGAAAGAATTTTTGCCAAAAGGCGAGGTAACGCAACCCACTTGGACACACGATATTATGAAAAATTATTGGGGGTAAAATATGAAGGTTATCGGTGAAAAAGTCACGCTTAGAAAAATAGAAATAGAAGAATTACATGCGCTGTGGGAGTTAATTTATGGTGTGGAAAATCCAGAATGGAAAAAATGGGATGCGCCGTATTTTCCATTACCCCATAAAGACTTTGAAACATTTCAAAAAGAGCATAGGGAAGACAAAATTATTATTGAAGCTAATGGAGAAATAATCGGTATTGTGACGTATTACTGGGAGCACGAGCCATCCAAATGGTTAGAGGTCGGTATTGGGATTTATAATTCTGCTTATTGGAACGGAGGATATGGTACAGAAGCGCTGCGCTTATGGGTGGATTATATAATGAGTACAAAAGATATTCCGCGTATCGGTCTGACGACATGGTCTGGAAATGAGCGAATGATGGTAGTAGCGGAGAAAGTCGGTATGCAGGTAGAAGGAAGAATGCGTCATTGCCGTGAATACAATGGTAAGCGTTATGACTCAATTCGAATGGGGATGTTGCGCGAGGAGTGGGAAGCAAGAAAAGAAATGGTGAAAGCGGAGCGGGTGTAAGGTGCAATCACTATTCAAAGAGTCTATTATACGTACCATATCATTGCATCCAGGTTATGATGGACATGCCAGTAGCGTTACGCTTGTAGAAACGGAAGGAGGAGAATATATCGTTCGTTCTTCTTCCATTGCACAACTTGATAATGAATTTTGGTGGGGGAATAATCTTTTGTTTGGGATAGATCCTAGAAATGTATACAAGCTTGAATCCATACATAATATGTTACGTAGTACAAGTGTTATTCCTGTACCTCGTGTGTTACATAAAGGCTTTATAAATAATAAAGAAGTAGTAGTTGTTGAGAAACTTGCTGGCGAAACAATTTGTGATTTTAAAGAATTATCATGTGAAGCATTGTATTCATTTGGAGAAGGGTTAGCACATATTCATCGGAAAACATTCTCTTATATTGGGGATGTTCAAGGCGATTTTCAGCAACCATTAGATACTTTTCATGAACATATGTGCACAGTAATGAGGAAATTAGTCGCTCATTTTTATAGAGATGATCGAGAGATAGCATCTTATTTGCCTGAGCTTGAACGAATTGCTAAGGGATTATTGTCACCTGTAGCTAGTAATCTCATATTAGTGGATATGGACCCTACACAATTTTTACTAATGGGAAATCAAATAAGTGGATTAGTAGATACAGAAGCATATGCAATTGCACCGCGAGAGTTAGACTTTGTTGCATTAGAATATTTACTTGATGAAAGAAGTGCACGTGCATTTCAAGAAGGATATTCTTCGATACTAGAGTTACCGAACCTTTCACAAGTAAGAGCTGTATATCGGTATTTGTATCGTCTTTTACGAGTGCAAGGAAGGGTACCAATTCAACAGTGGATGAATCATCCTACTTATTTTACGTAACGGGGAGTGAACATGTTATCGTATATAAACAATCAGAAGAAACTAGTTATTGTCTTGCATGAGATTTATGGAATTAATGATCATATAAAGTCGGTGGCAGAGCAGTTTGTTCAGCAATCGTATGATGTGATTTGTCCTAACTTTCTTGCTGTTAATCAAATCTTTTCTTATGAGGCAGAAGAGGTTGCATATTGTCATTTTATGACTACATGTTCGTTTGAGGATTGTGCACGTCAGGTGGATGAACTAGTACGAGGAGTTGCGCACAAGTATGAATTTATTGCTATCATTGGATTTAGTGTTGGGGCAACGGTTGCATGGCTTTGTAGTACACATCCGTTGTGCGATGTAATCGTGGGTTTCTACGGTTCGCGTATCCGTAACTATTTATCTATTGAACCGGCTTGTAATACTCTATTACTTCTTCCTAGTGAAGAACCTTCTTTTTCTGTTCAAGAACTGATACACAATCTTTCGGAAAAAGAAGGTGTATATCCGCTTCAATTAGAGGGGAAGCACGGATTTGCCGACTCGTATTCTCCTTGTTATCACGAAGGAAGTGCGAGTATAGCTCTTGAGAAAATGAAAGCATTTTTAGAAAGTTGTTAGCCGAAAATGTAGTCGAAAAAATTTTACAAATAGAGTAGAGGAAGTCACGATTGTTTGTAGTATACTTACACTAAGTTAGAGAAGTAAGTAATAGAAATAGGCGGGTGTATGATGAAAGAATCATATGATAAAGTAAAGAAATTAGTAAGTAAAAGTGGTCATGTTGTCTTTTTGACGGGGGCGGGAATGAGTACAGAAAGTGGTATTCCTGATTTTCGTTCGAAAGGAGGATTATATGACCGAGAAGAAGATATTACATATTACTTATCGACCTATTATTTTCAGAAAGACCCGATTGATTTTTGGCGTTTTTATAAGGAATTATTTCAACTTGAAGTATTTAGCCAATATAGGCCGAATAGAGGGCATGAATGGATTGCTTCTCTTGAGACAATCAATAGACGTGTGACAGTAATTACTCAAAATATTGATGGGTTACATCAACAAAGTGGGTCTAAGCATATCGTGGCTTTGCACGGTGATATTCAAAAGGCACATTGTCCGCTATGTAGGCGAGAATATGAGATGGAATATTTAAATAAAATGGATACCCCAGTTTGTGAAGATAAGGAGCATACACAAACAGTATTAAAACCAAACGTTGTGTTGTTTGGTGATGTACTACCGGGATTTGAAGAAGCACTTCAAAGCATTGAAACGTGTGATTTATTTATTGTCATGGGTACGAGCCTCGAAGTATACCCAGCAAATCAGTTACCACTTTATGCTAAAAATCGTATGCGAATTCCTGTAGTTCTTGTAAATAAAGAACAGACGAAGATGGATATTCATTTTGATGAGGTTTGTTATACAACGATTGGTAATTTTGTCAATGCTATGATAAAAGGTGGAGAGGAATAGCTTATGCAGCACTATACAGAGAAATTACAGAAATATGTGGAACAATATCGAAATGAAGAGAATGCTATTCCGATGGCCAAATATATGAAAAATCATTTTTCATTTTTAGGTATACGAACACCGGAACGTAATATGCTCCTTCGCACATTTATAAAAGACTATGGAGTTCCTTCGCTTGATATTATTGAAGAGATATGGAATTTGGAAGAGCGTGAGTATCAATATATTGCATTAGCATTAATGGAAAAGCATGTGAAGAAAGCTGATGAAAATGCAATGGACTTCTATGAGAAATTAATCATATCGAAATCATGGTGGGATACAGTGGATATGATTGCTACACGTATTGTGGGTGTTCATCTTGAGAGATATCCACATTTAATAGAAACATATACGGCGAAGTGGATTAAGAGTGACAATATGTGGCTAAATCGTACTGCTATTTTGTTTCAATTGAAGTTTAAACGTAATACAGATGTAAATCGACTATTCTCTTATATTAATATACACGCTCACTCGAAAGAATTTTTTATTCAGAAAGCAATTGGTTGGGCACTGCGAGAATATGCAAAAACAGACGCTTTGCAAGTCGTTCAGTTTGTAGCAAATAATAAGTTAGCACCATTAAGCAAACGGGAAGCATTGAAGCATGTAACGCCTTGATTGAGATACAAAAGGAGGATGTAGATGCACCTAGAAACGAATAGGTTATATATCATTGCTTGTACGAAAGAACATGCATGCCATGATGGTTATGATAATGGTCCACATATCTTATATTATCTTCAACAATTAGAAGTTGATGAAACACTAGTAGGTTGGGGGATCTGGTTCGTTGTAGAGAAGGAATCCAACAGAATAATTGGTGATATTGGATTTAAAGGAAAGCCAGATGCGAACAAAATTGTCGAAGTAGGGTATGGTTTTCTTGAGGAATATTGGAATAGAGGCTATGCAACCGAGGCTGTAACTACTCTTGTCGATTGGGCGTTTCAAACATCAGAAGTAGATAGAGTAATTGCTGAAACATTACATGATAATATAGGATCCATTCGTGTGTTAGAAAAACTAGGAATGAAACGAACGTCGTTAACAGACACGATGATAAATTGGGAGTTAAATAACAAAAGTGCTCAGTGTTAAATACTCTGAGCACTTTTGTTCGTGTTGATAAAATTTAATAAATAATCAGCGTCTTCAGGAAAAGAAAGATTGAGAGTAGCAATTGCGTCTGCATTTTTCCAAGCGACTTCATATATTAAGTTGTCGGGATCTTGAATACAAATTGTACCGCCAGTGACTGTAACTTCAAAATAATGTACTTCCACATCAATCCCGAATGTGTTTCCTTTCTTAATATGCAAAGGCTTTACAATTGTAACATTTAAACCAGTTTCTTCTTTTAATTCACGGATACAGCATTCTTCAAATGATTCCCCGTCCTCTTTGCCACCAGATGGAATACTCCATCTCTTTTCTTCGTTTTCTGCACCTTGTAGGACCATTAGAATTTCATCGTGTTCATTTATACAGAGTCCTGCAGCCCCATACCATTTTTTCATTTCTGCACCCTCCTATTTATCGATTCACATCATTTTTGCTTTTTTCCAATTACCGAATCGGTAGTAGAGGAGCGAAAGAATAACAGCAGTGATGAATCCTATTGGAAAGCTCCACCATATAGCGTCAATTCCATACATATTTCCAAGTATATAAGCAGCGGGAGTTCTAATAACCCACAAGGCTGTGAACGTAATAACGAGAGGTGCTGTAACAGAGCCAGCTGACCGCATCACACCTGAAAGAACAAAAGTAATTCCAAATAAGATAAATCCCCATAATGTAATGTTATTAATCTCCATCCCAATTGTAATAGCATGACTGTCACTTGGAAGGAATAACGACAATGCCTCTCGGTTAAAGAGATGAATGATAATAACTAAGAAGCCCGTAAGTGAGAAATTAAAGAAAATTCCTGTCATCGTTGTCTTATGTACACGGTCCCATTTGTTAGCCCCGATATTTTGTGCTGCCATAGAAGAAACAGCGGCACCTATTGCCATTGCAGGCATTAGTACGTAGTTAGATAGTTGTGCAGCAGCCCCGTATGCAGCAGTTGCTTCAGCACCATAAGAATTAATAAGACTTATTAATGCGAGTCCACTAGATGATACGACAATCATTTGTAGCCCCATTGGTATACCTTTAAAGACAAGAGCACGGACAATAGGGAGATCTAGTTTCAATAAATGAAATTCTGCTTTCGTAATACGTAGGAAGTATTGTTTCTTATATAAGAATACAACGAGGCATATTAATGTAATGAACTGTGCAATAACAGTTGATAAAGCAGAGCCTGCAATACCCATATTTGGAATTGGCCCAAAACCAAAAATCAGAATAGGATTTAGGATAATATCTAGTATGACGCAGATTATTAAGAAATAAAATGGTGTTTTTGAATCACCAGAACCGCGAAGAATTGTCATGATGAAGCTATACGCATACGTAAATGGTATACCTAGAAACATAATATTTGCATATATTGTTGCTAGCGGTAAAACACTATCCGGTGTTTGCATAAAGCGCATAATGTCTGAGGAGAAAATAATACCTAAGGCTGTAATAAGTAAGGATAAGATAAGAAAGAATGTTGCACTTGTTCCAACTACTTTCTTTGCTTGTTTCAAGTCTTGTGCACCAACATTTTGTGCAACGAGAATACTAGAAGCCATTCCGATCCCGAAAATCGTACTTAAGAGAAAAAACATAATGTTATTTGTATTTGAAGTTGCAGCCAAGGCACTTTCACCAAGGAATTTACCGACCCAAATGGAGTTAATGGATCCGTTCAATGATTGCATAATGTTTCCTAGCAAGACAGGCATCGCAAAGAAAAATAATGTCTTGCCTATCGGTCCTTCTGTTAATGGAACTTGAGCTTTTGTTGCAGCACTCCCCACACGTATTTTCTCCCTTCATCTATATATTCTTTTTTATCTTATATTACGTCTTTTGATTGCATAAATTCAAGAAATTAATCTTATGTACTATTAAAATATTTAATCATTATATAACGGCTAAGTGATAATGATTAATTACAAAGGAAATCGCTTGAAAAAATCGTTTTTTGCAAAAACTAGACTTTTATCGTATAATAAAGGGAGTATTTGTGAAAAATAGAAACAGCAATTGCGTTTACTTCGTTTAATATCGGTATAGATAATAAAAGTTGTTAACTAAAGAACGTTAACAACTTTTTATTATCTGGAAATGCTGTAGTACGTATGTCTCACATAAAAGGAGTGGTACGAATGTATCGAAATAAGAAAGATCCTTCACAACCAGAAGCAGAGAGAGAGAATATTGCAGTTTGGGAATGTGAATCAGATGATTGTTTAGGATGGATGCGTAAAGACTTTTCTTTTGCAGAAGAGCCAGCTTGTCCTTTATGTGGAGAATCAATGAAGAGTGGCGAGCGCTTGTTATACAAAATATAAGAAGAGCGTTGTATTTTTAATTAAACAAGGGAGAGAGCTTATTAATTATAATGGGTTCTCTCCCTTGTTTTTAATATAGGGAAAAGTAAGATGATTCATGCTTATTTTCCTTTTTTATAAATTGGAATCGATTACATATTAGAAAGTTGAAAATAATAGTTGTCAAAGCGCATCCATTTACTGTACATTAATTTCAACAACAAAGGAAGAAGGAGAAGACAGATGACGCTTATTACTATTTTTGTATTTATTGGAATTATAGCAGCAAGTATTTCAGGAGCGTTAATAGGCATTAAAAAACAATTAGATTTATTTGGTGTTATATGTCTAGCTGTCCTTACATCATTAGGTGGAGGTATTATACGTGATTTGTTAATCGGGCGTATTCCACCAATTGCATTCATTGAACCGTCTTATTTCTTTACTGGTTTAGCAGCCGCGTTATTTGCATGGGTATTCTATCATCATACAGATCAGTTACGTGCTGTTATTTTGATTTCAGATGCAGTTGGACTGGGGGTATTTACTGCTGTTGGAGCCAGTGCTGCAATTGAAATTGGTATGGATAAACCTTTTATTGTAATTTCAATGGGATTAATTACAGGTATTGGGGGCGGGGTATTACGAGATGTTTGTTCGAAAGAAATACCATTCGTCTTCCGAAAAGAAATTTATGCGATTGCTGCAATAATTGGAGCAGCTAGTTTGTACGTAACGTATGATTATGTTCCACAAATCATTTCGTTATATATTTGCTTAACGGTAACTTTTATGATCCGTATCATATCTGTTTGGTATAATTTAAACTTTCCAGTCATTAAAACCAAAATTTCACCAAAACATGTGAAATTCCGTCTACATAGCAAGGAAACAACAATAATACGTAAGTCGAATAAAATATAAAAGGGTCCTTCCATCATTCTTCTTCGCGGTTAGAGGAATAATTGGAAGGTTTTTTTCTGTTATTTAATAAATTAAAAAGTGTTTTGGAAGCGTTTGTTTTCTAAACATAATTAATATAACGAAAAAAGCTAGTTATCAGTCTTTTATTTTGGTATATTTTAACTAGGTAAATTTTATTTAATAAAGTTATTAATTGATAGCGAGGTAATGAACATGTTTTGGAAAAAAACGGACAACGTAGATGAAATCAACGTATTACAAGCTAGAATTGAAGAGTTAGAACAGCAATTAATAGAGAAAGAAAGAGAGAAAAGTGAATTTTCGAAAGCTCTCTATCAAGAATTAGTTGCTACGATTAATCAACACGAGGTAGTAAATGGTCAGCATGGCACTTTAGGTACATTATTAGGAGAGTTAAATACTTGCTTTAACAAAGTAAGTGAAACAACGCACACGTCGAGAGATCTAACGAATGAAATGATGACAAAAGGCCAAACGCTCATTCACTCTGCCGAAGAGATGGCGAAGTCTTCGACAGAAGGAAAAGATGCTGTTTATAAATTATTAGTGATGATTAATAAGCTAGGAGAACAGTCTCAAGAAACATCTGTTAGTATGAATAATTTAAGTGAACGTTCGAAAGAAATTGAGCAAATTGTTGAAGTGATTAACAATATTGCGGCACAAACGAACCTTTTAGCATTAAATGCAAGTATTGAGGCAGCACGTGCTGGTGAACATGGAAAAGGTTTTGCTGTTGTTGCGAACGAAGTACGTAAATTAGCAGAAAGTACAGCAGAAAGTACAAAGAATATTGGTAACTTGACGAAGAAAATTCAAGAAGAGATTGAAAGGGCTTACGATAATACGAAAGATAATATCGCACTTGTATATGAAGGTGTTGAGATGAGTGCGGATACAAATGCAAAAATTGAAATGATTTTACATATGACGAATAATTTGAAAGCGGATGTAGAAGTAGTTCTTCGCTCGATGAAAGAGCAAGAAGTTTGCAATGAAGAAGCAATTAATAAATTTAAAGAAACAGAACGAGTATTTGACAAAGCAGATGAAGTGATTCGTCATCATGTGGAAGAATCGGAAGATGTAGATATGAAGTTACAGCATAGTCTGCAGAAAGTAACGAATGTATAATTTTTGGAGCCAGCAAAACAAGAAATGAACTAGTGTATACGTTTTATTTTATTGCTGAAAAATAGATTATACGATTAGTAGAGTGGCCCATTCGTATGGAGGGGAAAAATGAATAGTTCTATTTTGCAACAAGAACGTATACGTACATTGGATATTATTCGTGGTATTGCTATATTAGGGATATTCCTTGTGAATATTCCTGATATGCTCGGTAATTCAGCTTATCATGTACATAATTGGAGTGGTCCAGATAAGTACGTTAGATTTTTCTATGATTTATTCGTTCAAACAAAGTTTTATACAATTTTTTCATTTTTATTTGGATTAGGTTTTTATATTTTTATGAGCCGCGCGGAAGCGAAAGGGCTACGCTATAATGTACTTTTTGGAAAGAGGATTTTCTTCTTATTTGTTTTTGGTGTTATTCATTGTGTTTTCTTATGGAGGGGAGACATTTTGCACACGTATGCAATGGGAGGACTCTTTTTACTTCTCTTTTATCGTTGTGAAATAAATACGATTAAACGATGGACTATTACATTCTTTATTATAGCTCATACATTTGGTCTTGCTTTAATGCAGTACGCTTCGGTAATAATGGACAAGTTTCCACAACAGCCACATTATTTTGTTGATTGGACTAAGTGGGCTCAAGTTCGAGCGAGTGAGCTTTTTGGGGAGAGATTGTTAGGGGAATTGCTACTTTTACCAGAAATATTAGCACTCTTCTTATTTGGCTTCTATATTGGGAAGAAGAGTATTTTTTCTAATGTGGAGAATTATAGAACGACTATACGAAAATGGCAATTAGTTTCTCTTGCAATTGGAATAGTGTTCTCTATCCCGATTATTAATGGTTTTTTAAGTAACGATATATATGTATCAAAAAATTATTATGCGTGGATTCTTTTAAGTGGTAAGGCATTAGCGGTCTTTTATGTAACAACAATTATGTTAGCGAAAGCAAAGTGGTTACGTTATTTCGGTTATGTAGGACAAATGGCACTTACAAATTACATGATGCACACATTGGTTGGTGTTGTGTTATTGTCAGGCCTATTGAAGCAAACAGGAAATATGTCACTTATGGTACAAGCTGGCATCGTTGCCTTCGTCTATATTGTGCAAATATGCATAAGTAAATGGTGGCTTAGCCGTTATCGATTCGGCCCATTAGAATGGTTATGGAGAACTGGAACATATGGAAAAGTACAGCAGATGAAAAAAAGAAAAGGTAGTAGAAATATAAGAGAAGCACATTAATCGTTTACGAGATACAACGATTAATGTGCTTTTTTGTAGCTACAAAGTATTATTATATTCTCCCTAATAGTGGTTAATAATGATATGTGTATGTATTATTATTGAAAAGGAGTAAAGTCATGCAAAAGAAAAAATATCGTATGTTCTTTCTTATCACATGTTGTTCTATTTTTATTTGGAGTGGGTGTCAAGATAATCAATCGATAAACAATAGTACAAAGCCCTTAGAGGCAGAAGGGAATACAGCTGTAAATGAAACAGTAAAGATGATGACGAAAGAAGAAATCGTCAAAGAGATTGAGGAGAAATATAAAGGGAAGGTAACTGATATTGAAGTAGAAACGACATCAACATATGAAGTGGACCTTATTGTTGGATCAGAGAAACGAAAATTAATAGTTAACGGTTCAACAGGAAAAGTGATGTCCGATAAAACGGACGGGCAAGTAGTAACCCCTCAAGTTCCGCCTAAAGCACTAACAATTACAAAGGAAAAGACGGAAGAGATTGCACTACAACAATCTGGTGGTGGATATGTATTGAAAACAGAATTAGATCTGGATAACAATATGAATACATATGAAGTAAAAGTTGTAAAAGGCAACATAAAGTATGAATATGAAATTGACACAACTACTGGGAATATCGTGCAGTCAAAACAAGAATAAGAGAAAGAAAAAATCTGTGCATCGTATGCACAGTTTTTTGTGAATGAATGTACACCTTGTTAAATGTTAATTTCACTAAAATATTCAAAATAATAAAAAAGACATGATATAATAATTCTGTTGTTCCAAAAAATATTACATATAAGGAGTGTTTTTCGATGAAGAAAACTAGCATTCTGGCAGCTGTTATTGTGTTAGGGAGTTTAACTGGAGTCGCACAAGCATCACCTGTAGTAGAAAATACGAACCAACATCAAGTAGTTTCTGATCAAAGTGTAGAGAAATTACCTATTAAACTATTTGTAGGAACACCTATATTCTTTGAAGGTAATGATGTAAAACCTGCAAGTGGATATGGAACAGTATACGATATTATTCCGGCAGAGAATGGATTTTATGTGAAAGGATTAGCAGTTGGAACAGGTTATATTAGTATCGATGGTGTAAAGCGCAAAGTCGAAGTTGCATATCTTCATCCAGGTCCAGACTTTTCTAATGTAGAAAAATAATAGTCTATAAGAGGGATTTTGTGAAGATTGACTGTGTTCCGTGCACGTCAGAAAATACCTTATATCTATATGCAAATATCTTATCCTTTGATGAGGAACCGAATAATAAATATGAATAGGATGAAAGAAAAAGGATTGGTTAAACCAATCCTTTTTTTGTATGATAATAAGAGGAAAATGTGGAATGTAGGAAGGGGGATATTACCGTGCAAGTAAATAGAAAAAGGATACCCTCATTAGATATGATTAGAGGAGTAGCTTTAATTGGCATATTAGTATCACATTCGATTTTGTTTCACGCTGCAACAATTGATATCGCTAGTATAGATTCATATATGCGGTTATTTATTGTATTATTTATCGATACAAAATTTGTTGCAATCTTCTCTTTCTTATTTGGATATGGGTCTTTTCTTTTCATCATGAACGCAAGGAGAAATAACACAGATGATAAGAAACTATATAGAAAACGATTAGCTATTTTATTTCCGATTGGGTTTGTTATGTATGCTATTAATCCACATATTGCACCGATTTTAATGTTATATGTAGTCATTGGTTATATACTCACTTTTGTCTTTGATAAGACAATTGGTACAATTGGAGTGGTGATAATAATGCTATTCATGCTTGATATGATAGTTATTCTATTCATGGAAAAGTCATTTTTTATTCATTATTGTCTTGTTGTTTTTACAATGATGTTACTAGGATATTATGTTGCTAGACTGGATGTAGTGAGTAAGGTTGAAATATATAGAAAGAAATTGTTAATTATAGCTAGTTGTAGTGTTATCGTTACTATTTGTGGTCTAGGCTTAGCACTTATGTATTATCAAAAAGGGACCCTTATACGCTATGAAAATAATTTTGTAGAGTTTACAACGTTATATATGTCTATGTTGTATATAATGGCTTTATTTTTTTGGTTTCGTAGAAGGTATGTAAATATACTAGCTACATATGGAAGGTTATCGTTAACAAATTATATTATTCAAAGTATCCTTATTATTTTAATTGCACGAATCATGCCAGCCTTCACACAACCGATGGCGACTATTATTACCATTTTACTTGTGTTGTCTATTACTGTTATTCAAATGATTTTTAGTATAGTTTGGTTGAAATATTATATATCTGGACCGGTAGAATGGATATGGAATTGGTATACATATACATCAACATCAGCAAAAAAACGTCTGTCATAAAGATGACAGACGTTTTTTTATAGTGTAATTGCTGCAATTACACCGAAAATAATGAGTGGAATATTATAGTGCAGGAAAGTAGGTACACATGTATCCCAAATGTGATTATGCTGCCCGTCTACGTTTAGTCCAGCAGTAGGTCCTAATGTACTATCAGAAGCTGGCGATCCAGCATCTCCTAATGCTCCTGCTGTCCCAATTAAGGCAATGGTTGCTAATTCGCTGAAACCAAGTTGCATGCATAGTGGAACGAATACAGCTGCAATAATTGGAATCGTAGAGAAAGAAGAACCGATACCTAACGTAATTAATAACCCAATAATTAGCATAAGTGTAGCAGCAAGAATTTTATTGTCGCCGATAATGGCAGTGCTACTTGTTACTAACGATTCAATATGACCTGTTTCTCTTAATACAGCAGAGAATCCAGCTGCAGATAACATAACAAATCCGATGAATGACATCATCCTCATACCATCTGTAATTGTTTTGTCTGCTTCTGAGAATTTCACACAACCAGTGATAATTAAGATAATTACACCGGATAGTGCTCCGAAAATCATCGAATCTGTTAACAGTTGCGCAACGACTGTTGTAATAACAGATAGGGTTGCAAATACAACGTTTAATTTTGAGTAGGTTACTTCTGCTGGTTTATCTTTCATTTCTTGATTGTCTTTGTACTGACGGGGCTTTCGATATGTAATGAAAGCTGCAACACATAGACCAACAATCATTCCTAATGATGGAATTGTCATCGCCTCTACGATAGATTGGCTTGTAATAAGCATTCCGTTCTCTCGTAAGTTCGTTTGAATAATATCATGGAATATCTTCCCGAATCCAGCTGGTACCCACATATATGGTGTTACAAGTCCAAATGTGATTACAACAGCGATTAGACGACGATCAACTTCTAGTTCATTCAATACTTTGAGTAATGGTGGAATGAAAATAGGGATGAATGCGATATGAATTGGTATTAAGTTTTGTGAAGAGCACGATACAAATAAAATAACTAATACGAGTAGTACTTTTGAATATGCCTTCTTTTTTGAATCCCCATCTTTTTTAACTACTTTTAATGCACCTTGGATAAGCGCATCTGGTAGAGCTGTTTTTGATAAACAAACAGCGAAGCTACCGAGTAATGCATAGTTCAGTGCAATATTCGCATTTGAACCGACGTTTTGAGTGAAAATCTCTACTGTTTGATGCAGTCCAAGTCCACCGACGAGTCCACCAATAATTGCACCTACTAATAAGGAAACAACGACGTGTACTCGTAGGAGGCTCAAGGCAAGCATCGTAAAGATTGCGACTACAATAGCATTCATACTAATTACTCCTCTTAATTGAAAAATTATTCTATCATTATAATAAAGGAGCCAAAGTGTTGTAAATAAAAAGATTATTCGCAAAAATCAGCGAATAATCTTATGAGGCTTTTACGTTTTGCTTGTCCAGTATCACAACATCTTGATGGAAAGATTTATTGATACTACGAGCAAGTGTAGCGGAAATAATTACGCTTAAAAGTAAACCAGCAACGACATCTAAAATAGCGTGTTGTTTTACAAATATAGTAGATAGAATGATAAGAATTGCTGTCGTATCAATGATAAGAATGTTCGTTATACGTTTAATAGAACTTTGATGAATAGCGATAATCATCACAGCGCTAGTAAGTACGTGTATAGACGGAAAACAATTGAACGGATCATCTAAGTTATAAATATACGTAACAAGAGATGAGAATACATCTGTATCACTTATGACAGGTCGAGTAATAGTTGTTTGAAAGAAATAATAAACCAGGAAGCAAACTAGTTTACCAAGGATAACGCTAACCATTGTTATATAATATGTTCGCAAATCTTTTAATAGAAAGTAGAAGAAACATATTAATAGAAACGGAAACCATATTAAATAAGGAATAATAAATTCTTTTATATATGGAATTGTTGCATCCAGTGAAATCATAATATGAAATGCTTGCTCTTGATTATGTTTGTTTAGCATGTCATATAACGGACTTAAGGATAAGAACAGTAGCATAAGGCTTGATGGAATTACGTATCTCTTTATAAAATTCATCATTTTTCACCTACTTTTACAAGATTATTACAATAACCGTTATTATATGACGATATGCAAAGAAAAACAATGATAAACTTCTTACTGTTTCGTCAAAAAAAATAGATAAATAGCACTATAATTTAAATATTTACAATTTTCTGAACAAATGTTATATTCGAAATATCCCAGCGCAGGATGAGACGTGTATTGTCATAATATGATTTTTTTGAGTTTTTTGTTCTCAATAAAGCACTGGTGATAAAATTACAAAGGTGGGGGAAGGGGCTAATTATGAAAAAAAAGGGGAATAAAAAGGCTATTATAGCGATAGCGGCAGCTGTACCATTATTGGTAACTACAACGACAGTACCAGCATTTGCTGAAACGAAAAATCCGGTATCAGGGCTCACCAAGCCGGCAAATGGATTTGATATCAGAGATCAAATTAAAGCGAAAATTGAAGCGAATAAGCAAAAAGAGACAAAAACAGAGCAGAAGTTTGATATTAACAAGCTTATTCCTCCAGGTATGGAGAAGGCGGAAGTTACAAAAGACCCAACAGAAGAAGTACGTGTTGTTATTAAGTTGGAAGAAGCGCCAGCAATTGAGCAAGTAAAGACAGAGGGAATACAGTATTCAGCTGTTCCAAAAACAAAAAAAGATGAGATTATCGCTAAAATTAAAACAAAGCAACAAACTGTAAAAGAGAAAATCAAGGCCGAAGGGATTAAAGTTGATTACAAAGAAGAATTCCAAACAATCTATAACGGTTTTAGTGGACAAGTTAAATTTGGTGACGTTGAAGACTTGAAAAAGATTCCAGAAGTAGCCTCTGTACATATTGTAAATGAATATAAGCGTCCAGAAGTGAAACCGGATATGGTAACAAGTAATGAGATGGTACAGTCTCAACGTACATGGGGAGATTATGGATATAAGGGAGAAGGGTTAACAGTTGGTGTAATTGATTCTGGTATCGATTATACTCACAAAGATATGCAGTTAACATCACCATCAAAATCTGAACTCTCACAAGATAAAGTAGAGTCTCTTATTAAGCAAAATGGCTTAAAAGGAAAATTCTACACAAATAAAGTACCTTACGGATATAACTATTTTGATAAAAATAGTGAGGTACGAGACGTGGGGACTGGTGCTTCCATGCACGGACAACACGTAGCTGGTACAGTTGGTGCAAATGGTGATGAATCAAAAGGTGGCCTTAAAGGGGTTGCACCAGAAGCACAGTTACTAGCACTGAAAGTATTTAGTAACGATCCGAATTATGGTTCTACATTTGGAGATATTTACATTAAAGCGATTGACGACGCAATTAAATTAGGTGCGGATGTTGTTAATATGAGTTTAGGATCACCGGCAGGATTTGTATACGATGGAGATCCTGAAACGGAAGCGGTTAATAATGCAGTAAATAACGGTGTATTAATGTCTATTTCAGCTGGAAACTCAGCGCATTATGGAAATGGTCATGCGAATCCGCTTGCATCTAACCCAGACTTCGGCCTAGTAGGTGCACCAGGCGTAGCGGCTGATTCTCTGCAAGTAGCTTCTATTGAGAACACGCATATTCAGTTAGATAGTATGAGTATTAAGCTTGATGGCGGAGAAGCAACGAAATTTGCCTTCCAATCACAAGATGGACCAAGTGCAACAGCAGCAGGAAAGGATAAATCATTTGATGTTGTATATGCAGGTGACGGATCTGAATCCGCTTACAAAGATAAAGATGTAAAAGGGAAATACGTGTTAGTACTTCGTGAAGCTGCGAATCCGAACTATTCTGAAATTCAGAAGAAAGCAGAAGAAAAAGGGGCAGCGGGTATTATTATTCGCCCACGTGTAGATCATGGTGATTACACACGTATGTCATTATCTAACCCACAAATTCCAGTTGTATCAACAAGTATTAAAGATGGTAATGCGTTAAAAGATAGCTTAGTAGCAGGGAAGAAAGTAGCTGTTAATTTTGATGGCACAAAAGTATCATCTGCGAATGCAACAAGTGGACAAATGTCTGCTTTCACATCATGGGGCGTAACATCTACATTAGATTTCAAACCAGAAATTACAGCTCCAGGTGGGAAAATTTACTCTACATTAAATGAAGATAAGTACGGAACGATGAGTGGTACATCGATGGCAGCTCCACACGTAGCGGGTGGATCAGCACTTGTATTAGAAAGAGTGGACAAGCAGTTTAAGCTTACTGGTAAAGATAGAGTGTTAATGACGAAGAACCTGTTGATGAACACATCGGCATTTGTTAAGGAACAAGGTCCGTATAACAAACAATTAGGTTTAACAAATTATGTATCACCTCGCCGTGGTGGAAGTGGTATTATGCAACTTCACTCAGCAGTAACGACACCAGCTATTCTTGTAGATAGCAAAACAAATGAGGCAAAAGTATCACTGCAAGAAATAAACGGTAATAAAGCAACGTTTAAATTAGCAGTGAAGAACTTTGGTGACAAAGAATTAACGTATAATGTAAAAGGAAATGTGCAAACAGATTTAGTAGCAACAGACAAGAGCGGTGTGAATCGTATGACGTTAGAGTCCCAAGCATTGCAAGGTGCAAAAGTAAATGCGCCTAAGACTGTCACTGTAGCACCTGGCAAAACGAAAACATTTAACGTAACAGTTGATATTTCGAAAGCGAAAGTTCTAGATCCAGCGACATTATCCGGTGGGGTATCTCCAGAATCAGTATTTGAAAATGGTTACTTTGTAGAAGGCTTTGTAACACTAGAAACGCCTAACCAAGAAGAGCAACCATCATTGCACATCCCGTTCTTAGGTTTTAAAGGAGATTGGGGTAAAGCACCTTTATTAGATGGTACGGTATATGATGACAAGTCGTTCTACAATGTTTCTGGTTTAGTAGACGATGCTGGCACATATTTAGGACAAAACCCTGTTACGAAAGAATTAAAAAAGGATAAAGTAGCGATTTCTCCAAACGGAGATGGTAAGGCAGATTCTGTTACACCAGTGTTAACATTCTTACGTAATGCAGAAAAATTATCTGTTGCAATTACGGATGAGTCAGGAAAAGTTGTGAGAAAGATTCGCTCAGATGAATTATTTACAAAGAACTATTATGATGGCGGTCGAGGAAAAAAATATTACTACAACTCTATCCTTTCTTGGGATGGAAAAGTTAATAATAAAATCGCTGCAGATGGCAAATATTTCATTCAAGTGAAAGGTAAATTAAATGCAAACGAGGAAGAACAAACATTTAACTTCCCTGTAGCAGTAGATACAGTGGCACCAGATGTGAAAGCTGTTGTTGAGAATAATAAAGTATTAATTAACAGCGCAGATGCTGGTGTTGGTCTAAGTCATTATGCAATTGTGTACGTAGATAAGAATGGTGAGCCAATTGGAAAACCAACATTTATTGATAGCAGCACAACTGTATATGAATTGAAAGATGCAGTGCCGCAAGGGGCACAAGTAGTTGTTGTTGGTTTTGACTATGCAGGTAATGCTGGAACTGGTGTAGCAAGAGCGAAATCAGAAACAGTAGCACCGACTTTGGATTTAGTAACACCAGAGGCAATGAGTATTCACAAAAAGAAGGATATTCAGTTTACTGGAACGACTGGAGATGCTTCTGGTATCCAAGCGTTTAAGATTGCAGGGAAAGATGTTCCGTTAAAAGCAGACGCTTCTGGAAAGTTATTCTCCTTCACTCATTTATTAACATTTGAAGATGGTTTCCATAGTGTGCCAGTTTCTTCAGTTGATAAAGAAGGAAATGAGCTTGCATTTGAACGTAAATTCTTCGTAGATACAACACCTGCTAAATTAGCAGTTTCAAAGTATCCAACAAAAGTGAAGAAGAATCAAGCATCTGTGAAGGTTGATGTTACAATTGAAGACAATTTCCCAGAAATTCGCTTCCTAGTAAATGGTAGTGAAGAGTTCTCGAATAAAATGAAAGACTCTTACGAAATGAAAGGATTCAAGAAGACAGTGAAAGGCGTTGAGCTACTTCTTGAGCCAGGTGAGAATGTATTTGAGTTAGTAGTAACAGACCTTGCGGGCAATGAGACGAAGCAAGTAATCAAAATTACACGTGAGGGTTAAATAGTAGAAGAACACAGAGGGGATATCCTTCTGTGTTCTTATTGTTTTTGATTTTTCGTGTCTGTTGCTTTCTTTCTACTAGTCATCTATTTAAAAACTTTGTGTCATTCACCTGTTATTTTGCATATTCTTAATTATACTTTTTTACGTCCTATTTATTTGACCTTCTTTGTGTACTATTTTACAATCGTAGTATACAAAAAAGCATAATTATTATGCAAAAGAACGGTCAAAAGCAGTCTGGAAAAAGGATTGAGGTATAATTATTTACATATTCTGATAACTGTAATAATATAAAGTCATAAGGTATTGAAAAGTTTGTGAATTCTAACAATTCAAGACCAATCATATTCATCGAGGGGGTATATGAATGGGTAACAACAATGTTTTTTCAGCACGTAATTCATTTGAACTTAATGGAAAGACGTATCATTATTACCGATTAAAAACGCTTGAAGATTTAGGGATTGGAAATGTTTCACGTTTGCCTTATTCAATCAAAGTCTTACTTGAATCTGTCTTACGTCAAGAGGACGGTCGTGTAATCAAGAAAGAGCACGTAGAGAATTTAGCGAAATGGGGTACAGCAGCATTACAAGATATCGATGTTCCATTTAAACCATCACGTGTTATTCTTCAAGACTTCACAGGAGTTCCTGCAGTAGTTGATTTGGCTTCTATGCGTAAAGCTATGGCAGAGCTTGGAGGGAACCCAGACAAAATCAACCCTGAAATTCCAGTTGATCTAGTTATCGACCACTCTGTACAAGTAGACAAAGCGGGTACAGCAGATGCATTACTTTTCAACATGGACTTAGAGTTTGAGCGAAATGAAGAACGTTATAAGTTTTTAAGTTGGGCACAAAAAGCATTCGATAATTATCGTGCAGTTCCACCAGCAACGGGCATTGTTCACCAAGTGAACTTAGAGTATTTGGCAAATGTAGTACATAGCGTAGAGAAAGATGGCGAGTATTTAGCATATCCAGATACGTTAGTAGGTACAGACTCTCATACAACAATGATTAACGGCATTGGTGTACTAGGATGGGGAGTTGGTGGTATCGAAGCAGAAGCGGGTATGTTAGGACAACCATCTTATTTCCCTGTGCCAGAAGTAATTGGTGTGAAATTAGTAGGCACATTACCGAATGGTACAACAGCTACAGATATTGCATTAAAAGTAACGCAAGAATTACGTAAAAAAGGTGTAGTTAACAAGTTTGTAGAGTTCTACGGTCCGGGAATGAAGAGCATGTCTTTATCTGACCGTGCAACAATCTCGAACATGGCACCTGAGTACGGTGCAACTTGTGGATTCTTCCCAGTTGATGATAACGCGTTAGAGTATATGCGTTTAACTGGTAGAGATGAAGATCAAGTTCAATTAGTAGAAGCATACTGCAAAGCAAATGACTTATTCTATACAGGAGAAGGACTTGATCCAATCTTCACAGATACATTAGAAATTGATTTAAGCACAATTGAAGCGAATCTTTCTGGGCCGAAGCGTCCACAAGATTTAATTCCGCTTTCAAACATGCAAGATGCATTCCATAAGGCAATTGTTGCACCAGAAGGGCATCAAGGCTTCGGCTTAAGTGAAGATGTATTAGCGAAAGAAGCCGCTATTTCGTTACAAGATGGAGACACAGTAACGATGAAAACAGGTGATATCGCAATTGCTGCAATTACAAGCTGTACGAATACATCAAATCCGTACGTTATGCTAGGCGCAGGACTTGTAGCGAAAAAAGCTGTTGAAAAAGGTCTTCAAGTGCCGAAATTCGTAAAAACATCGTTAGCTCCAGGTTCAAAAGTAGTAACGGGTTACTTAACAGATGCTGGCTTATTACCGTATTTGGACCAAATTGGCTTTAACATAGTAGGTTACGGCTGTACAACGTGTATAGGTAACTCTGGACCATTAGCAGATGAAATTGAAGAAGGCATCGCAAGCAATGACTTACTTGTATCTGCGGTTCTTTCTGGTAACCGTAACTTTGAAGGACGTATTCACCCATTAGTAAAGGCAAACTACTTAGCATCACCGCCATTAGTAGTTGCATATGCGTTAGCGGGTACTGTAAACATTGATTTACAGAACGATTCAATCGGTGTAGATAAAGACGGTAATCAAGTATTCTTAAAAGACATTTGGCCTTCAACAGAAGAGGTAAATGATATAATTAAGGCAGTAGTAACGCCTGAATTATTCAAGAAAGAATATGATCGTGTATTCGACGATAACGAGCGTTGGAACGAAATCAAAACAACATCTGAGCCGTTATACGTATGGGATGATGAGTCTACTTACATCCAAAACCCACCGTATTTCGAAAACTTATCAGATGAGTTAAATGAAATCGCATCATTACAGTCATTACGTGTAGTAGGGAAATTTGGTGATTCGGTAACAACTGACCATATTTCACCAGCAGGATCAATCGCAAAGATTGCACCAGCAGGGCAATTCTTATTACAAAAAGGTGTAGAACAAAAAGACTTCAACTCCTACGGTTCTCGTCGTGGTAACCATGAAGTAATGATGAGAGGTACGTTCGCGAATATTCGTATTCGTAACCAAGTTGCTCCAGGAACAGAAGGTGGCTACACAACTTACTGGCCAACAGGCGACGTAATGTCTATCTACGATGCATCATTACGTTACAAACAAGATGGAACAGGGCTAATGATTATCGCAGGCAAAGATTACGGAATGGGAAGTTCTCGTGACTGGGCTGCAAAAGGAACGAATTTATTAGGTATTAAAGCTGTTATTGCGGAAAGTTACGAGCGTATTCACCGCAGTAACTTAGTAATGATGGGTGTATTACCACTTCAATTCAAAGACGGCGAAGGTGCAGCGACTTTAGGGTTAATCGGTAATGAGTCATTTACAGTCGAAATCGATGAAAATGTTCAACCACGTAGCATACTAAATGTAACTGCAATTTCACCAGAAGGAAAAGAAACGAAATTCCAAGTAGTAGCTCGTTTTGATAGTGAAGTAGAAATCGACTACTACCGTCACGGTGGTATCTTACAAATGGTATTACGTGATAAAGTGAAAGAATCAAAAGTGACGAAGTAACCGCTTCTCTCTACAACAATATTAAGAAGAAAAGGGCGAGTAAAGAAGACAATTCTTTGCTTGCTTTTTTTGTTTTATTGTAGGTATGAGTTATTAATAGTGCAAAAAGGTGGTACATATATTTTAATGAATGAATGTAGTAGAGGGTAGAAAGAGATGAGTTCACGAACATTGTAATGGTTAGCAGTTTTACTACTAATTGTAGCTTTATCATTTACGGCTACATTATCGAATGGTTTTATTTTAGGAGACTATGTGCTACGCGTTATTGGAATATCACCTTGGTCTGATGGAATGAATGCCGAGACAGGTTGGCACTATACTGTTTTTATTGGATTATTTTTTATTATTATAGCTTGGGTTGGTATGAATAAATACGGGAAACGAACATATTCATTTTTACGTATGTTTGCATATACGTTCATTAGTGGTTGGATTGTTGTATCTGTGTTGAATATTGGGAAGAATTATTATCTTTCTTTTTACGATGATTTGAGAGTTGTTGAATATAGTGGAGGAGATAGTCATTGTTCTATTCGTGACGCCGATGAGTATGAAAAGAAACAAAGAGAGATGAAAAAAGTCGAGTGTACATTAACATTTGTGAATCGTAGTAAGAAAGAAATGCGTTTCAATGTCACGCTTGTAGGTCCAGGAACGGAAACGAAAAATTGGACGTTTAAAGATAAAGAAATAGTAATATCTTCATTAGCAAGAGAGACCTATCATTTAGAAGCGACGGTGAGTAAGTCGGAGCTGAATTATGATAGTATGCAAAGCCAAAGTCCACATATTATCATTCATAGGGATGGGGAAACGAAAGAATTTAGTGCTAGAACATATATAAGGGACAGAGATATGTAATTGCGATCTGTCTCTTTTTGTATGGGTTCTCGTAATTTCATATACCGTAATAAATGTATAAATATAAAAACAAAACAAAAAATAAGTGAATGAGAAAGAAGGTGAATAAATGAGGAAGGTTCTTTTTTGTGTCTCTATGGTTTTCGTATTATTGACGATACCTAACGCATCAATCTATGCGGGGGTACAATCTGCACAAGACTTTGAATTAAAGACGATAGAGGGAAAGTCGATACAGTTGTCTGATTACCGTGGGAAAAATGTTATCGTGAACTTTTGGGCGCATTGGTGTCCGCCGTGTAAGGAAGAAATTCCAGTTTTGCAGAAGTTCTATGAAGAAAGAGAAGAGAATTTTGTTTTATTAACTGTTAGTCCGATGGAAAGAGCGGCTGACGTAGAGAAGATGAAAAGCTTCGTTACACAATATAACATGACATTTCCTGTATTAATCGATATGAAAGGTGAGGTTAGTAATAGCTATCGTGTTCTAACTATCCCGACGACATTTTTTATTAATCCAAATGGTGATATTGTCCATAAACAAATTGGCCCGTTGTCCAGTGAGCAATTATATAATATCGTTCATCAAATGAGATAGAATTTTTCAAATTGAAGAGTTCTATCTCTTTTTTTGAAAAATGTATAAAATTCCTTTTATTATGTACATACTAAATTTATAAGAAAACTGTCTACTTACAGACTGTTTTGGGAAGTTACACAACAAGGAGGATTCATACAATGAGGAAGATTGGCAGAAAATCATTTCAAGATTTAGTGAATGAAAATAAGAAAATGTTATTAAGTGATAGAGAGGCGTTAAATCGTATTGAAGAGCGCCTTGAAATTCGTCACGAGAAGAAATACGGATAAGCTGTACATAAAAATAGTAAAATGCTCCATAATAAGACGGAATTCTAAATGGAAAGTAGGGAAGTACAGATGGGTAATCCAAAGAAAAACTCAAAAGACTTTGCGAATAACCAGCTAGGAACGTCAACACGTGCAGCAGGTGGTAACAAAGGAAAACAAATGCAAGACAAATCGAATAAACAACCAGATGTAACGAATGGTTGAACAAAAAAGCTGTCAGTTTTGACAGCTTTTTGTTTTCATTTTACGTAGCTTTCGTTAAGATAGTAGATATAATATAGATGGCAAGGGGAGGCATCACAGTGTTTATTTCAAAAAAAGAGATAGAAATTCGTTACGCAGAAACAGATCAAATGGGTGTTGTCTATCATGCAAATTATCTTGTATGGATGGAAATAGGGAGAACACAATTAATTAAAGATTTAGGATTCAGCTATGCAGAGTTAGAAAAACGTGGCATTGTATCACCAGTTGTTGACTTATCAATTTCATACAAGCGACCAACACATTATGGTGAAACAGTGACAATAAAGACATGGATTCAAGAAAATACTGGTGTGCAAACGAGCTACGCTTATGAAGTTGTAAATGAACAAGGTGAAGTATGCATTGAAGCAACAAGCCGCCATGTTTGTGTGAACAAAGAAGATTTCCGTCCAATTATTGTGAAGCGTGTATTGCCAGAGTGGCATAAAGTCTATGAAGAGAATAAGTATAAGGTAGAAGAATAACAAGACTGTATAATAAAAATTTTTGGTGAAATAACGTTACTTAAAAGTGGCGTTATTTTTTTGTGGTTTATTAAATAAACGGGCTAATTTTGAAATTTATGTGAACAAAAGACTATAATCCGGAATATTAATTGTTGGAAACGAAATTGTATGGTATATAATATAGTAGGATTACATCATAATCACAGTGTTTTACTGTGTAATCTTGTATATAGTTTTTCTTTACTAGTATATTTTAAGATACTTGTTAACTTATATATGATTTAAAAACTTAGATAGGTGGTAGAAATAAATTGACAACTACAAAACCATATAGAGTCTTACTTTACTATATGTATACTACAATTGAAAACCCTGAAGAATTCGCTGCGCAACATTTAGAGTTTTGTCATTCACTTGAATTAAAAGGAAGAATTCTTGTAGCGACAGAAGGAATAAATGGAACTGTTTCAGGTACTGTTGAACAAACAGAAAAATACATGGAAGCAATGGAAAATGATCCTCGTTTTGCTGGGACTGTCTTTAAAGTAGATGAAGAAGAAGGCCATGCATTCAAAAAAATGCACGTGCGTCCTCGTCCAGAATTAGTTACACTTCGCTTAGAAGATGACATTAATCCGAAAGAAATAACTGGGAAGTATTTAGAGCCAAAAGATTTCTATGCAGCAATGCAACAAGAAGATACAGTTATTATCGATGCAAGAAATGACTATGAGTTTGATTTAGGGCACTTTAAAGGTGCGATTAAACCAGATATTGAATCATTCCGTGAATTACCAGATTGGATTAGAGAAAATAAAGAAGCTCTTGAAGGTAAAAAGATTTTAACGTATTGTACAGGTGGAATTCGATGTGAGAAATTTTCTGGCTGGTTAGTTCGAGAAGGATTTGAGGATGTAAGTCAGCTTCACGGTGGGATTGTTACGTACGGAAAAGATCCAGAAGTACAAGGTGAACTGTGGGATGGACAATGTTACGTATTTGACGAACGTATCGCCGTTCCAGTAAATCAAAAAGAACATGTTATTGTTGGAAGAGATCATTTTACAAATGAACCTTGTGAGCGATATGTAAATTGTGCAAATCCAGAATGCAATAAGAAAATTTTATGTTCTGAAGAAAATGAAGCGAAGCATTTACGAGCTTGTTCACATGAGTGCCGTGTACATCCACGTAACCGTTATGTGAAAGAACATGAATTAACAGAAGAGCAAGTAACTGCTGCATTAGAAAAAATTGAAGCTGAGAAGTAAATTAGTATGGACTAAATGAAAAAACAGATGGATTATCTGCTTTTTCATTTAGTCTTTTTTTCTATTAATTTTGATGTTGTTTTTTAAGTCGTAGTACATATAGCCATCCTTTAGCAATAAATAAACTAAAAAGAAGAATAGCTATGATTGGTAACGAGATACTTAAAGGGCTAATTGAATATGTTTCGTCACGAAGCATCACGTTAAAGGAGCTATACATATTAAATAGCATGATAGTAATGAACGGAATAGGCCAAGTGCTATGTCTAATAGCAACTTTTTTAGCTTGTTTTAAGTGTTCTGATTTATCATAGTACATTTGAGGTGTTGCTTCATTATCAGCGTATTCACAGCTCCATATTGTCCATTTATCTATAGAGGCAGAGGAAGAGAAAAGCTGCTTCCATCCAGCGTCTTCATGAATTTGAGTGTAGGTATGGTTGCAAAAAGTTTGATAGTCCACACAATAACGAATGGTACGTGGGGTATCTTTTACAAAATAAAATGTTATTCCAAATGTACCGACACGATATAGGTGAAATCCGTTTGTCTCCATTTTTTCAAGCCATTTCTCAAGCTTATCAGGGGAATGAATCCACCCGAATTTTATTTTTGTTATTATTTCTCCTGTAGGCTGTTTTCTTGTTGTGCTAGGAAGACTGTTGTGCTGAGTTGTATGAATAGGCATCATTACATAATGGTTTGAATTAATTTTTTTCATGCAGCGATGGATGAACAGAGCAAGGAGAATCGCGATGAAAAATGCAGCGTATGTTATTGCCCAATAAGGGCTTTCTTGAACATTAGGTGCACCGCTTATATGAGCAATTAATCCGAAAGAAAGTGAGATAATAAGGAATACTAAATAAGCGAATAAGCCCGTAAATGCATATTTAATAATTTGGTTGCGCTTTACTATACTCTCACGTTCCGGAAACATTCGAATGGTGTCTATAGGCCGCTCATTTACTGCAATATACCAGCCACCGCGTTGAACGATTTTCTCCCATCCTTCATTTAATAGTGTACTTGGCCATATGTTATTTCTTTTCTCAAATCCTATACGATACGTCACTCGTTTTGGTACACTTTCTTCAAAATAAAAGCAACGGCTTAAGCGATTGAATGTTACTAAGTGGAATCCTTGTAGTGCCATGTCTGATAACCATTGTTCTGTTTTTAGTAGGTCAAAACTCCAGAGTGGTTTATAGACTTTCTTCATGTAAATTCCCCCTCGTATGTTAGTGCGTTATGATGTAATTCTTTCAGTCTTGTTATTTCGGCGCGAATGAGTACTTTGCCGATCTCGGTTACTTCATATACTGTTTTTCGTTCTGCATCAGCAAATACAGTAATAACACCGTCCTTTTGCATCTTCGTCAATGTTCCGTATACAGTACCTGAACCAAGTTGAATACGACCGTTTGAAATTTCATTTACGTGTTTAATGATGCCATATCCATGTCGCGGCCTTGTTAGGGAAAGTAAGATGTAAAAGGCGGTTTCTGTCATAGGGACGTATTTTTTTAAGACTTTTTCACAATCCACAATAAATGCTCCTTCCATGGGATAACAAATTATGTCATGGTTAAATATGTCATACCATGACTATATCACGTCATGACATAGTAAAACAATAGATAAACATATATTTATGGAAAAAAATACATGTAAGGAAAGGGATGAAAAAAGCCCATCACACTATGTGATGGGCGAATGGAAAAGTAAAATTATTTAATATAGTTGAAAGTAGGGGACTCTTTTCCTTCTTCGTACGTCACATGTAAATCATGTCCGTCGAAGAACCATAAATCATCCTCTTCGATGTAGAATGTAACGCCGTCTACAACTGTTTGTGTAGTAGGGATAACAGGGGTATCTAGGCGAATACCTAATGACAATCCTTGTTGTACACCGCTACATCCTCCGTATAATACGAATAGGCGAACATGGTCACCAGATTCAAATCCGAAGTCTTCTTTATAGAAATCAAATGCTGCCTTATCAATTGTAATGTTCATTGTTATGACCTCCTTGAACGAATGTTCATTTCTAGTATAGTGTTTTCTCTATGTTGTATGCTACTAATATGCTTCTAATTATGCTAAAGAATCTTCTTCAAGAGCGGTTAAGATGATTGGCTCATCTTTTGTAATAACGATTGTATGCTCATATTGTGCTACTAAGCTCTTATCTGGTGTTTTGAATGTCCAGCCGTCAGAAGCTTCTTCTACAAATTGTGCTCCAGCAGAAACGAAAGGCTCTAACGCAATAACTGTACCATTTTTGAATAGTTTGTTATCGAATGCTTCGTAGTAGTTTAAGATATGATCAGGTGATTCGTGAAGACTCTTACCAATGCCATGGCCTGTTAAGTTTTTAATTACTGTAAATCCATTTTCTTTTGCTGTTTTTTCAACAACACGGCCAATTTGGTTTTGTTTTTTACCTGCACGAGCTTGTTTTAATGCTTCTTGGAATGCTAATTGAACAACTTCGCATAGACGATTTTTTACTTCATCACCTTCACCGATAACGAATGATACGCCTGTATCAGCGTAGTATCCATCTAATGCTGCAGAAACGTCAACATTAACTAAATCACCATCTTGTAGAACTCGGTCACTAGGAATACCGTGTGCTACTTCGTCATTTACGCTAATGCAAGTTGTTCCTGGGAAGTTATATTCTTTTTCAGGTGCAGAAGTAGCACCGTGCTCTTCTAATACACGTTTCCCAATTAAGTCTAATTCCTTCGTTGTCATTCCTGGTTTGGCTTGTTTCTTCATTTCTTCGCGTGCTAATGCAACGATGCGACCGATTTTCTTTAATGCTTCTAATTCATAATCGTATTTAATAATCATGTTGAATGCTCCTTTATGTGATCTCTTATAGTATTCATATTAAAAAGTCTATTTGCAAAAGGCAAATAGACTTAAGACTTAAACAACTTAACTTTTGGTTCTGTTTTCTTAAGAATGCGTCCAATATTTGCACGGTGACGATAGAAGACAAACGCAGCAAGTAAGGACATGATAATAATAAGAGGAATGTCAGATCCTTGCGTCAAATGTTTAATAACAGATGCAATGATTGCTGCTACGGATGTTAACATCGATGAAAGAGATACATATTTAGTGGTTAATAAACATCCCATGAAGACAAAGAACAAGATAATAAAGATAATTGGTGTGTATCCTAGGATAACTCCAGCGGATGTTGCGACCGCTTTTCCACCTCGGAATCCAGCAAATAGTGGGTACATATGTCCGATAACAGCACACGTTCCAATAAATAATGGATTAACATCAACTTGTAATAACCAAGGTAAGAGTGTTGCGATTGTTCCTTTTAGAATGTCAGCGATGGTCACGATAAATCCAGCTTTCTTTCCTAGTGTACGAAAGGTATTCGTACCACCTAGGTTACCACTACCATGATCACGTATATCTGTTCCGTATCCTAATTTACCAACGATAAGGCCAGATGGAATAGATCCTAATAAGTAACCTAAAATAATTAATAAAAATATCATATTCATTTTCTCCTTTAGATGTCAATAAAACGATAAGATACCAAGTCCTATCATAACATACTTATAACAAGAATCGAATAGTTCTCTGGATAAAAATAAAAAAATCAAGATTGTTTTCCATGAAATTATTGACTATAATCAAATTAAATACAATAAAACACAATATAGTGTGTTTAAAATTAAATAAATAACTATATATGGTGTCTCTTTGGATTATTTAAAGGAGGTTTTCATAGTGGATACAATGAAAAATGATAAGAACAAGCAAGTAGGTGGACTAATAGAAGCGTTTCACCACATTGTGAAGGTCGACAATCAAGACTTAATGCAAGAGAATGCGAATGTTGATGGTCGTTCACCAATGGGACAATTAGGAAAGTTTGGATCAGAAGGTGCACGGGTATATGCAACTACGTATTTGTTATCTGATGTAACAAAAGAAGCGATGAGAGAAAATATTATTTATCCCCACGATTTAGATTTTTACGTAACAGGAACAACTACATGTTCTCAGATACCTTTAGGAAAACTACTGGAAAATGGCTTTAATACTGGACATGGTTATATGCGTGAACCAAAAGATATTAAAAGCGCGATGGCGTTAGCTGCGATTATTTTGCAGGCGAATCAAAATATGCAACATGGCGGTCAAGCATTTCCGTTATTTGATATAGATTTAGCTCCGTATGTACGAAAAACATTTGAAAAGAATAAGAAACGAATTGAATCTTATCCAATGTTGCTCACTGTTGAACAAACAGAAGGGATTGCTTGGAAAGAAACAGAACGTGACGTGTATCAAGCATGCGAAGCATTCATTCATAATGCAAATTCGATGCATTCAAGAGGAGGAGGGCAAGTACCGTTTATTAGTATTAACTACGGAACGGACACATCGAGAGAAGGACGCATGCTAACAAAGAATTTATTATTAGCTACGCAGGCTGGTTTAGGGAACGGTGAGACGCCAATATTCCCGATTCAAATTTTCAAAGTAAAGAAGGGAATTAATTTTTCGAAAGAGGATATCAATTATGATTTGTATCGTTTAGCGTTAGAAACGACGTCGAAGCGATTATTCCCGAACTTTTCCTTTGTGGATGCTCCGTTTAATTTACAATATTATAATGGTACACATGAAAGTGAAGTATGTTATATGGGATGTCGAACACGTATTATGGGGAACATTCATGGTGAGGAAAATGCCATTGGTCGTGGTAATCTATCGTTCACTTCCATTAACTTAGTGAAATTAGCGTTAATGAGTAAGAACGTTGAAACGTTCTTCCATACTGTAGATCGATATATTGATATAGCAATTAAACAGTTGTTAGAGCGTTATGAGTACCAAGCATCAAAATTAGTTGCTGACTTTAAGTTTTTATATACGCAAGGTGTATGGAAAGGGTCTGAACAACTGCCATTACATGAACATGTACGAGAAATTATTAAGCAAGGTTCTCTTAGTGTAGGGTTTATTGGCTTAGCGGAATGTCTTGTTGCACTGATTGGCAAGCATCACGGCGAATCAGAGGAATCTTTACAATTAGGAATACGTATTATTCGTCATATGCGCGAAAGAATGGACGATGCGACACAACAATATAACTTGAATTTCTCTTTAATTGCAACACCAGCGGAAGGATTATCTGGTAAGTTCACACGGAAAGATCGTGAAGAATTTGGGGAAATAGAAGGAATAACAAATAGAGATTATTATACAAATTCGTTCCATGTTCCTGTCTATTATTCTATTAAAGCCATTGATAAAATTCGTATTGAAGGGAAGTTTCATACGTATTGTAATGCAGGACATATTACGTATATTGAATTAGATGGAGACGTGACACACAATATTGAAGCGCTAGACAAAATCGTTCGTGCTATGGCAACGAATAACATTGGATATGGTTCAATTAATCACCCAGTTGATACGTGTAAATGTTGTCGTTATAAAGGAATTATTTATGAACAATGCCCTGCTTGTGGCAATGAAGATGCTTCTGAAATTGAGCGCATTCGACGTATTACAGGTTATTTAGTAGGGGATTTAACAAAATGGAATACGGCGAAGCAACGAGAAGAGGAAGATAGGGTGAAGCATTCATGAAAGTAATGAATATTGTTCACGATAGCGTTGTTGATGGAGAAGGTTTAAGAACGGTGATATTCTTCGCTGGCTGCCCACACTTTTGCAAAGGATGCCATAATCCAAAGTCATGGAATATAGAAAACGGTGTCGATATGTCCGCGGATGAAATTCTTTGTGAGATAATGAACAATGAGTTGACAGACGTGACATTTTCAGGCGGAGAACCTTTCTATCAAGCAGAAGAAGTAAAGACTTTAGCGAAGCGGGTCAAAGAAGCAGGAAAGAACTTATGGATATATACTGGATATACAATAGAAAAAATCTATGAATCAAGTAATGAACATATGGTTCAATTATTGTCCTATGCAGATGTATTAGTAGATGGACCTTTTGTAGAAAAAGAAAAAGATTTAAGCCTTCCATTTAGAGGGAGTTGTAATCAACGAATTATTAGATTATCGTAAAAGACAAAACGCCTTGTTGGAAAACAAGGCGTTTTTGTCTTTTCAACAAATTGTTATTACTATAGAATGAGGATGTATAGAAGTAAAGGTGGGAAAAAACTAATGAAACGAAATATATTAATTGTCGAAGATGAACAGAAATTAAGAGACATAACTGTCGATTATTTCACTAATGAAGGTTTTAACGTATTTGAAGCAGAGAATGGACAAAAAGCAATTGACATATTTAGAGAAGAAGAAATTCACCTTATTATTTTAGACATTATGTTACCAGAATTAGATGGATGGTCTGTCTGTAGAAGAATTCGGAAAATATCGGATGTACCAATTATTATGTTAACGGCACGCTCGGATGAAGATGATAAATTATTAGGATTTGAGTTAGGTGCAGATGAATATGTGACGAAGCCATTTAGTCCAAAAGTATTGGTGGCTCGTTCTAAGGCGATGCTAAAGCGTGCAGAAGGAACAGGTGGAAAAGAAGAGGGAGCAATTTCTATTGGAGGAATAGACGTAAATCAGCTATCTCGTATTGTCCGTGTAGACGGAGAAGAGATTATTTTAACGCACAAAGAGTTTGAGCTTCTAACTTACTTAATTGAAAACAAAGGAATTGTCCTATCACGTGAAAATTTATTAAACCAAATTTGGGGATATGATTATTACGGAGATGATCGAACAGTAGATACCCATATTAAAAAATTACGTAAAAAGCTAGGGGAGAAAGCTATTTATATTCGAACAGTAATACGTGCGGGCTATAAGTTTGAGGTGTAACAGATGAGAACAAGTATTGTTTTTAAGTTATTCTTAGCAATTACACTTGTATTCGGTGTGTTTACTTCTATTGTGACAGTCGCTCAAACATTTTTTTTAGAGAAATTCTATTTAATGAAAAAAGAAGATTCTATTGAAAATGCTTTAAATAAATTTGTAGCGGCCTATGAAAAAGAAGGATGGGAACCGGACCAATTAAAAGAAGAAATACGAAATTTCTACGAACGTAATAATGCTAATTTAGTTGTTTTGAGCATGGATGAGACTGATAAGAAGCAGGAGAGTTATCAGCATTTATTTGGTTTTGTTGTTCGAACAAATAATAATAAAGAAGTAAGTGTACCATTAACAAATATTTTAGCCGGTGGGGATCAAGAGGAAATAGAGAAGTTAGGATTAAAAGAAGGAAGTAAGGTTAAAATAACAGGTAATTATAATAATGGTTCTTTTATCCCGGTCATTATTCAATCAGGGCATAGGGTATGGACGGATGAGTATTGGTCTCGTAATCCAATCACAATCCAAGGTGAGATTGTTCAAATAACGATGCCTAGTGGTGATCAGATTTCTACATCCTCTCAGTTGGCCATGTTTTATAGAGGACTGCAGAAATGGATATGGAGTTTAATTAATGAAGAATTTGAACTTCGTAATCAAGTTAATATTTATCAATATACAGATAGTTTGAGTGGTATCAAAAATAAGATTTTTGTAAAGCCGGTTATAGAGGGGGAAGAGGTCAAAGAAATTGTTTTCACGATGACATCGCTACAACCTGTAGATGAAGCCGTTGGAGTAGTAGAAAGTTTCTATTGGTATGCGTTTTTTGTTTCTTTATTGTTAACAATCTTTATTTCTTTTTATTTCTCAAAAATTATCACACATCCATTAATTAAGATGAACCGCGTTACGAGGAAAATGGCTTCGCTTGATTTTTCAGAGAAAATCCGGACAAATTCCAATGATGAGATAGGAAGTTTATCTCTTAGTATTAATAAGATGTCTGATAATTTGAAGAAGACAATTGATGAATTACAAGTTGCAAACAAACAGCTTCAAAAAGATATTGAAAAAGAACGCAAGCTAGAAAATACACGTCGAGAATTTATTTCAGGTGTTTCTCATGAGTTGAAAACGCCACTTAGTGTGATTAAAGGTTATACAGAAGGAATTAAAGACAATATTTCAAAAGAACGAACAGCATACTATACGGAGGTTATTCTAGAAGAAATCGAAAAGATGGACACGTTAGTAATCGATATGCTTGAACTAGCGAAACTAGAATCTGGGACATACCATGTTGATACAGACAGATTCTCAATTGTTGGTTTACTAGACGATGTTTATCATAAACTATTATTCGTCTTGCAAGAAAAGAATATGGACGTAGAGTTTGTTACGGATGATGATTATGAAGTAGTAGCAGATAGACGTCGAATTGAACAAGTAATGACCAATTTTATTACGAATGCGGTAAGATATGGGAACGAAGACAGTGATATTGTTATCCGCCTCATAAAGGAAGAAGGGGTAGTGCGTATTGAAATCGAAAATGAAGGGCCTCATATTCCAGAAGAATTAATGGGGAAACTTTGGGATCGTTTCTACCGAGTAGATGATTCAAGAAATCGTCACAAAGGTGGAACAGGATTAGGATTATCTATTGTTCGTAATATCCTTGAACTACATGATGTGTCATTTGGTGTTGAGAATAAAGAGAGCGGTGTGAGATTTTACTTCTATTTACCTATTCATGAGGAAACAGAGAAAAAAGAGTAGAGTTCAACCTAAATACACACAAAATACACATAATAAGGATATATTTTAATTAATAAATCGAACATATGAAGCAAAAAGGGTGGTATTTATGGATCGTTTTGAACAAAATAATCAATCAAATGAAGAAAGAAATGAGCGTGTTGATCAAGAGGGGACAGAAAAGAAAGAAGAGAGTGTTCAACAATCTGTGCCAGTTCAGTCAAACGAAAGAGAAGAGTCAGAAGAAACGCGTGTAGAGAAATCAAATAAAAAAGAGAAAAGTAAAATCGGTCAAACTTTCTTAGCAGGGCTACTAGGGGGAGTAATTGCATCTTCCGCTATCCTAGGGGGCGCTTATGTATATAATAAGAGTGATGTGATTGATTTAGGTGCGAATCAAACAGCACCTAAATTTCCAACAAGTGTAATTAATGTGTCAGAGCAAGATTTAACATCAATGATTCAAGAAGCGAAAAAATCAGTTGTTGGTATTACAAGTTACCAAAGTATGGGGTCGTTCTTCGGTTCTGAATACGGCGATAAGGAAGCTGGTAGCGGTTCAGGTGTTGTATACAAAAAAGAGGGCGATAAGGCATATATCATAACAAATAATCATGTTGTAGCAGGAGCGAAAAAATTAGAAGTTAAATTAGATGATGGTACGAAGCTAGAGGCGAAGTTACTCGGCGGAGACCCTTGGTTGGACTTAGCTGTACTTGAAGTAGATGGTAAACAAGTCCAACATGTTGCGAAGTTTGGTAATTCGGATGATGTGTTAGTTGGCGAACCGGCAATTGCAATTGGTAACCCATTAGGATTTTTAGAAGGAACTGTAACGAGAGGGATTATTAGTAGTAAAGAGCGTTTAATTCCAATGGATATAGATGAGAATGGTAGTCCAGATTGGGAAGCGCAAGTTATTCAGACGGATGCATCGATTAATCCTGGGAATAGTGGTGGAGCACTTTTAAATGCAAAAGGAGAAGTTATTGGAATCAACTCAAGTAAAATTGCGAAGCAATCTGTAGAAGGTATTGGATTCGCTATCCCAATTAATGTTGCAAAGGCACCTGTAGAATCATTAGAGAAACACGGTGAGGTAAAGCGCCCATACTTAGGTGTAGGATTATATCCATTAGAAGCAATTTCTAATCAAGCACGTGCAGAAAGACTACGCTTACCAAATGATGTGACGAGCGGAGTAATTGTTGAATCGGTAGAAGCGGAATCGCCAGCAGAAGAGGCAGGACTGAAGATGTACGATGTGATTGTTAGCTTCGATGATCAACCAATTAAATCAGTTGTAGATCTGCGCAAACACTTATTTGAGAAGAAACAAGTAGGTGAATCCATGAAAGTGTCATACTACCGTGACGGAAAAATACAACATTCAACAGTAAAACTTGCTGAAACAAAAGCTAAGAGATAACGAGGATACATGGAAGAATGAATAGAGCTTTTCGCATACGGACATAATGTTCTGGGCGAAAAGCTCTTTTTTCAGATAAGTCACAAAGACTATTGCAATACGTGAGGAAATACTTGTAAAATGGGGAGAGAATACAAAGGAGGGGACTAGTGATGGCAATTAAAAATCCATCTCGTCAAGAAATAGGTGTAATTTTAAAAGAAAGTAAACGTATAGCAGTTGTTGGGCTATCACCAAATCCACTTCGAACATCATTTATGGTTAGTGAAGCAATGCAGCGAGCTGGTTATGAAATTATTCCTGTAAATCCTCATGCAGATTACGTACTAGGACAAAAGGCAGTTGCTTCGTTGAAAGATATTGAAGGTCCTATTGATATTGTGAATGTCTTTAGAAGAAGTGAGTATGTATATGATTTAGCAAAGCAGTTTGATGAAATAGATGCGAAAGTATTTTGGACACAACAAGAAGTTGTTGATGAAAAAGCCTATAACTTCTTAAAGGAAAAAGGCTATACTGTTATTATGGATCGATGTATAAAGGTTGAACAAGCGTTGACAAAGTAGGCATTTCTATGAAATAGTTATTATAGAACGGCTAATCCTTGTTATGTAGGGATTAGTTTTCTTTATGTAATGAGCGTAAAGCGTTATAAAAGAAGAATATACATATTTTTTGGATTACATATAGACAAAGCGAACAAGAATATGGTTAGATAGAAACAAATGTTCTGTTTTTAGCGGGAAGGGAGTAAGTAGCTTGACGAAACAGCAATTTAATTATAATGAAGATGCAATTCAAGTACTGGAAGGCCTTGAAGCTGTACGCAAAAGACCTGGTATGTATATTGGTAGCACAGATAGTCGTGGTTTGCATCACCTCGTATATGAAATCGTAGACAACTCAGTAGATGAAGCGCTTGCTGGCTATGGAAATGAAATTAACGTAACAATACATAGAGATAATAGTATTAGTGTAGAAGATAAAGGTCGCGGAATGCCAACGGGTATGCATAAGCTAGGAAAACCGACACCAGAAGTTATTTTAACGGTCTTACACGCAGGTGGTAAATTTGGACAAGGTGGATATAAGACAAGTGGTGGCTTACACGGTGTAGGCGCATCGGTCGTGAACGCGTTATCTGAGTGGCTAACTGTCACAATTAAGCGTGATGGTACTGTATATGAGCAGCGATTTGAACGTGGAGGTAACCCAGTTACGACGCTTGAGAAAAAAGGTCGTACGAATCAAACGGGTACAACGATTCATTTCAAACCAGATCCGATTATTTTCAGTACAACAAATTACAATTATGATACATTAAGTGAACGTCTACGAGAATCAGCATTCTTGTTAAAAGGTTTAAAGATTACATTGAGAGACGAGCGTCATGACGTAGAAGATATATTCCATTATGAGAATGGTATTGAAGCGTTTGTTACGTATTTAAACGAAGAAAAAGATACGTTACACCCAGTTGTGTTTATTGAAGGTGAGCAAGGGAATATCGAAGTTGAATTCTCCTTTCAATTTAACGATGCATACTCTGAGACCATTCTTTCATTCGTAAATAACGTACGTACAAAAGACGGTGGTACACACGAAATTGGTGCGAAGACAGCCATGACACGTATGATGAATGAGTACGCTAGGAAGACGAACTTACTAAAAGAAAAAGATAAGAATCTAGATGGTGCAGACATTCGCGAAGGGTTATCTGCTATCGTGTCTGTTCGTATACCTGAAGAATTATTGCAGTTTGAAGGACAAACGAAAGGAAAGCTAGGAACGAGTGAAGCGCGTTCAGCTGTAGATGCGGTTGTATCGGAACACTTAGCCTATTTCTTAGAAGAGAATCCAGAAACAGCGACATTACTTGTAAGGAAAGCAATTAAGGCACAACAAGCGCGTGAGGCGGCGCGTAAAGCTCGTGAAGAAGCACGTGGCGGAAAGAAGAAAAAGCGTTCGGAAGGAACGTTGAGTGGAAAGTTAACACCAGCACAGTCAAAGAACCCCGCACGCAATGAATTATACTTAGTAGAGGGTGACTCTGCCGGAGGTTCGGCTAAACAAGGACGTGATCGTAAGTTCCAAGCAATCTTACCGTTACGCGGAAAAGTAATTAATACAGAAAAAGCAAAATTAGCAGATATCTTCAAAAATGAAGAAATCAATACAATTATTTATGCGATTGGTGGCGGGGTCGGTGTAGACTTCTCTGTTGAAGACATTAATTATGATAAAGTTATCATTATGACCGATGCTGATACAGACGGTGCGCATATTCAAGTTTTATTACTAACATTCTTCTACCGTTACATGCGTCCATTGATTGAGGCTGGTAAGGTATTTATCGCGCTACCGCCTTTATATAAAGTGAGCAAAGGAAGCGGAAAGAAAGAAGTAATGGAATATGCGTGGTCAGAGGATGATTTACAGAAAGCAATAAAGAAAATCGGCAAAGGTTATATGATCCAACGATACAAAGGTCTTGGTGAAATGAACGCAGAACAGTTATGGGAAACAACAATGGACCCAGAAACACGTACGTTAATTCGTGTGAAAATTGATGATGCAGCAAGAGCTGAGCGTCGCGTTACAACGTTAATGGGCGACAAAGTAGAGCCGCGCCGTAAATGGATTGAGCGTAATGTTGCTTTTGGCTTAGATGAGGAAACAAATATTCTAGAAAATGAACATATAACAGTAGAAGAGGGGGAGTAATGGATGCAAGCTGAGAAATTTCATGATCTTCCTCTTGAAGATGTGTTAGGAGATCGTTTCGGTCGTTATAGTAAATATATTATTCAAGAACGTGCATTACCTGACGCACGCGATGGATTAAAGCCCGTACAACGTCGTATCCTTTATTCAATGTTTGTAGAAGGAAATACAGCAGAGAAAGCATTCCGTAAATCTGCGAAAACAGTCGGTAATGTTATTGGTAACTATCACCCTCACGGTGATAGTTCTGTGTATGAAGCGATGGTGCGCTTAAGTCAAGACTGGAAAGTACGTAACTTATTAGTAGAGATGCATGGGAATAATGGTAGTGTAGACGGTGATCCACCAGCTGCAATGCGTTATACAGAAGCAAGGCTTTCACCTATCGCATCTGAATTATTACGCGATATCGACAAGAAGACGGTTGAGTTTGTTCCTAACTTCGATGATACGACGTTAGAGCCTGTTGTATTACCAGCAATGTTCCCAAATTTATTAGTGAATGGTTCAACAGGTATTTCAGCTGGATATGCGACAGAAATTCCGCCACATCAATTAGGAGAAGTAATTGATGCTGCAATGATGCGAATTGATCAACCAACATGTACGGTGGATGACTTATTGACCCTTATGAAAGGGCCAGATTTCCCAACAGGTGGAATTATTCAAGGTTTTGATGGTATTAAGAAAGCATATGAAACGGGCAAAGGGAAAATCATCATTCGAGCAAAAGCAGAAATTGAAGCGGTTCGTGGTGGTAAACAACAAATTGTTGTAACAGAGATCCCGTATGAAGTGAACAAAGCGAACTTAGTCAAGAAAATTGATGAACTACGCTTAGATAAGAAATTAGATGGTATTGTAGAAGTACGTGATGAAACAGATCGAACAGGATTACGCATTGTGATTGAGTTGAAAAAAGACAGCGATGCAGAAATTATTTTGAACTACTTATACAAAAATACAGAATTACAAATTCCGTATAACTTCAACATGGTTGCAATTTATAATAAACGTCCTAAATTGATGAGCCTACCAAACTTCTTAGATGCATATATTGCACATCAAAAAGAAGTAGTAACAAATCGTTCGAACTACGAGCTGAAGAAAGCGAATGAGCGTCAACACGTAGTAGAAGGATTGATTAAAGCATTGTCTATTTTGGATAAAGTAATTGAGACAATTCGTGCGTCAAAAGATAAGCGTGATGCGAAAGATAACTTAATGAATAAGTTTGGGTTTACAGAACCGCAATCAGAAGCAATCGTGTCGTTACAGTTATACCGCTTAACAAACACGGATATCACGTCGTTAGAAAAAGAAGCAGACGAGTTAAATGGAAAAATTACAGAGCTATTATCTATTTTAAATAGCGAGCGTAAGCTATTATCTGTTATCAAACAAGACTTGAAGAAAATCAAGAAGACCTATAACGATGAGCGTCGTACAGTTGTAGAGAAAGAAATTGAAGAAATTAAAATTAATTTAGAGAAGATGATTCCGCAAGAGGATGTTATTGTTACGGTAACGAAAGATGGTTATGTGAAACGTACAAGTATTCGATCGTTCACAGCATCAAATGGAAAAGACTTCGGTATGAAAGAGTCAGACCGTCTCTTATCGCAATTTGAAATGAATACGACAGATACGCTCCTACTATTCACGAATAAGGGAAGTTACTTATATGTACCAGTTCATGAATTGCCAGATATTCGTTGGAAAGACTTAGGACAACATGTTGCAAATATTATTAAGATGGATTCTGAAGAAGTCATTTTGAAAGCAATTCCTATTAAAAACTTTGAAGAATCGCGTTACTTACTATTTGTAACAAAAAATGGAATGATTAAGAAATCAGAACTATTGCCATACAAAGTACAACGCTATTCACGTTCGTTAGTAGCTATTAACTTAAAGGAAGATGATCGAGTTGTTGATGTATATGTAACAGATGGCAAACAAGATATTTTCTTTGTGACAAACCAAGGTTACTCATTATGGTTCTCTGAAGAAGAAGTAAATATATTTGGTGTACGAGCAGCTGGTGTGAAAGGGATTAACCTAAAAGAAAATGATTTTGTTGTGAGAGGGTTATTAGTATCGCCTGAGCAAGATCAAGATATTTTCTTATTAACACAGCGCGGTTCTGTGAAGAGAATGAAAATGAAAGTATTTGAAAAAGCAAGTCGCGCGAAGCGTGGAGTAGTATTATTAAGAGAATTAAAAACAAATCCGTACCGTTTTGTAGGTGCGGAGCTTGTCAAATTGACAGATAAAGTAATGATTCAAACAGAGAAATCAGGTATGGTTGAAGTTGATCCAAGTGGATGTAAGCCAGCAGATCAATATAGTAATGGTTCATTGGTTATTGATATAGATGAGGCTGGTAAAATTATTAAGATGTGGAAAGATACAACGCCAGAATGATGAAACAACTGGCTCGGAAAATTGATGTTAGTCGATTTTTTCGAGTCAGTTTTTCTTATTTGTATATAATTGGATGCATAATAACTATTTTCTATGTGAAAAAAGGATAAAGTTACATGATATATGTAGAAATATCATGGGAATACATTCATTTTCCTTTTGTAACATGGTATGATAGTATACATGTGAATTTGTATAACTTGGAGGAAAGTAAATGATCGCAGTTAGTAATGTAAGTTTAAGATATGGAGATCGTAAATTATTTGAAGATGTTAACATTAAGTTTACGCCAGGAAATTGTTATGGATTAATTGGAGCGAACGGTGCAGGTAAATCAACTTTCTTAAAGATTTTATCTGGTGAAATTGAAGCAAACACAGGTGATGTTATTATTACACCTGGTGAGCGTTTAGCAGTATTAAAGCAGAACCACTTCGAGTATGAAGAAATGCAAGTGTTAGAAACAGTTATTATGGGTCATACTCGTCTGTATGAAGTAATGCAAGAGAAAAATGCTATCTACATGAAAGAAGAGTTTACAGATGAAGATGGTATGAAAGCAGCTGAATTAGAAGGTGAATTCGCTGAATTAAATGGTTGGGAAGCTGAATCAGAAGCTGCAATCGTACTAAAAGGTTTAGGTATCGGTGAAGATCTTCACTACAAAACAATGTCAGAATTAACAGGTGCGGAGAAAGTAAAAGTATTACTTTCACAAGCATTATTCGGACAACCTGATATCCTATTACTGGATGAGCCGACGAACCATTTAGACTTAAAAGCGATTCAGTGGTTAGAGAACTTCTTAATGAACTTTGAGAACACTGTAATTGTTGTATCCCATGACCGTCACTTCTTAAACAAAGTATGTACACACATGGCTGATTTAGACTACGGAAAAATCCAATTATATGTTGGTAACTATGATTTCTGGTATGAGTCAAGTCAATTAGCTGCTAGAATGGCAAATGATGCAAATAAGAAAAAAGAAGAGAAGATTAAAGAATTACAAAACTTTATCGCTCGTTTTAGTTCAAACGCATCGAAAGCGAAACAAGCAACTTCTCGTAAAAAGTTATTAGACAAAATTACGTTAGATGATATTAAACCATCATCACGTAAATATCCATTCTGTGGTTTTACACCAGACCGTGAAGCAGGAAATGACTTATTATTTGTAGAAGGTATTTCAAAAACAATCGATGGTGAAAAAGTATTAGATAACGTATCATTCACAATTAATAAAGGTGACAAAATTGCATTTATTGGTCGTAATGATATCGCGTTAACTGCATTATTCAAAATTTTAATGGGTGAAATGGAAGCGGATAGTGGATCATTCAAGTGGGGTATTACAACTTCTCAAGCATACTTCCCACGCGATAACTCTGAGTTCTTCGACAACAGCGAATTAAACTTAGTTGATTGGTTACGTCAATTCTCACCGAACGATGAGAGCGACAGCTTCTTACGTGGTTTCTTAGGACGTATGTTATTCTCTGGTGAAGAAGTAATGAAGAAATCAAGCGTTCTATCTGGAGGAGAGAAAGTTCGTTGTATGTTATCAAAAATGATGCTTAGCGGAGCGAATGTATTAGTATTTGATGACCCAACAAACCACTTAGACCTTGAGTCAATTACATCCCTGAATGAAGGATTAATTAGCTACAAAGGTACGTTATTATTCACATCTCATGACCATCAGTTCGTTCAAACAATTGCGAATCGTATCATTGAAGTAACACCATCTGGTATTGTAGATAAGCAATGTACGTATGATGAGTATTTAGAAAATGATGAAGCACAAAAACAAGTAGACGGTATGTATAAATAAGTAAGCATGTGAAAGCGAACTAGCCTATGGCTAGTTCGCTTTTTTATTATCCGTTTTCCACAAATAATCCTTCTAATGGTTTCCAAGGATGAACTTCGTAGGTGAATTTTTCTTCTAGTACAGCAGGATCGTTTTCCGTAACTTCTTCCGCTTCTTCTAACGTTTCAACATTGATAATGACTAAACCACCAGTATGGTCGGTGAATGGTCCAGCAGAAACTAAGCGGTCTTGTAAGACATCGACTAAGTAAAGACGATGTGGATGTAATCCCTGTTCCCAAAATGGTTTATCGTCAATCCAAGCAGGCCCCTTTGTGTAAATAATTACTGCTCGCATTATTTATCCTCCACCTTAATTGTGATTTTCTTCACAATTAATTATAATATTTATTTCTATATGCTGTTTTATTTTTATTTCGATAAATTTTGCATCTGCATACGATGGAAAAATAGTCGCTTGTCTCATGCAAATATGTGTATCTAAACGTATGTTATAGGGAAGAGGCTATATGTTAGGTGAAAGGGGGCTGTAAGATGGCGGAGTATAGAGAAAAGCGCAGAAAAGATTCTTCGTACAAAGACGAAAAGTCTTATAGAAGACGTGATAAAGAAAGTGTGCGTTCAGATAGAAAAGACCGTGATAAGAGCGATTCAAAGTATGGAAGTAGAAAAGATCGTGATAAGAGTGATTCAAAGTATGGAAGTAGAAGAGACCGTGATAAGAGCGATTCAAAGTATGGAAGTAGAAGAGACCGTGATAAGAGCGATTCAAAGTATGGAAGTAGAAAAGATCGTGATCAGAGCGATTCAAAGTATGGAAGTAGAAAAGACCGTGATAAGAGCGATTCAAAGTATGGAAGTAGAAGAGACCGTGATAAGGGCGATTCAAAGCGTGAAGGTAGAAGAAATCGTGATAAAAGTGATTCAAAACGTGAGGGTAGAAGAGATAGTTCGAAGCGAAAAGAGAAACCTGTGCATAGTGAATGCGAAAAGTCTAAAAAGCGTGATCGTCCTGAGAAGAATGAGTACAAACAATCTTCGTATGATAACCACGAATATCAACAGCATGGTTGCGGATGGCATTGTTGGTAGAGAGATAGGTAGGTCAAAAAGCCAATGTATGCTTAATGTACATTGGTTTTTTCTTTGAAAAAGGTACCCGCCTTTTTTTCAAAACAAAGACAAGTATCCTTACATATTTTTCTTTCTTTCATATGTTAGTAGAGAAATAAGATTACCAATTTTAGAAGGAGGAAAGAGAATATGGGATATCATGAAGAAGAATTCACTAAAGAACATGACTGTGGTTGCAACGGTGGCGGAAACAACGGTGGAAACAATTGCACTTGTAAATGTAAATGTACTTGTACGTGTAAGGGAAATGATGATGGCGGTCATAGCGGTTGCGGATGCAAAAAACGTTGTGGATGCGGTGGACACGGAGGCGGCTCAAGCAGTGGTTGCGGATGCAGAAAATCTAGTTACGGCGGTCATAGTGGTGGCCATAGCGGCGGTTGTGGATGCAAGAAACAAAAAGGTCCTGGTTGTAGAACGTTAACTGGCTATTCAAGAAATTGTAACTGCGGTTGCAAAAATCGCTGGTGGTAATCAAATAAAAAGACCTCACACATTTCTGTGAGGTCTTTTTATTTATACATTATGCTATTCGAACTGACGTAACATTAGACAGAGGCACTCGTACTATACCTTGAGAAGCGGGAATAGTAAATAATGCAATTTCATTAACTAAGCCTTGAAAAACGGCTCTTCTTTCTGCCCTAGTACCAATGCGAATATATACTGTTGTTCCAACAGGTATACCAAATAGAACGCCAGCGCCTGTGGAGCGAAAGCGACGTCCATCTTCTTCTCGTCGGATATTATTATTAGAATTATTGTTAGTGCTGTTATTGTTAACGCCATCGTTGTCCCTAATAGTATTTGTATTCGTATTTGTGTCAGTGTTGGTATTTGTGTTCGTATTCGTGTTTGTATTATTAATGTTAATACTACGACGATTATCTATTCTATTGCTTCTATTTTGTCTATTCTTTTTCTTTCGTCTCCGCCGTCTATCTTGGCTCTCTTCTTGATTTCGTCGGTTTCGCCGATTTCTTGGTCCAAAGAACATGTTGTCCATATTCTCGATGAGTGACACATGTAACAACTCCTTTTCATTATTTATTCTTCATTAACAAGCGACAATAAGCCCACTAATTGAAGTTTAACTTTATAGTTATCTTATTCTTGTGATAGACAATGGGATTGTGTTTATGGTGTATAAACATAGAAAAATAGATTTTGAATTGTACATGAAAATGTTTATACATGATGGAGGCGATACATATAATTATATAAATACTCCATCTACGTGAAATGGGAAGTGAGTTACGGAAGGAGAATATGTTATGAATAATTGTAGCTACTTTGACTTGTTAGCATATTTAGGTGTAGAAGAGGCCCACCCAGGTGGATTTGAATTAACAAAAAAAATGTTAGGAGCTGTTAGAATTGCGAGTGGAATGAGTGTGTTAGAAGTAGGGTGTGGAACAGGAAAAACAGCTGGTTACATATATGAACAATATAAATGTGATGTTTCAGCGATCGAACCGAACAGTGAGATGTTTGCAAAAGCACAACGGAAATTTCATCAATTACAGCTGCCTATTAAATTATTCAATGCACAAGCAGAGAACCTACCTTTTCAAGATTCAAGATTTGACATCATTATTTCTGAATCAGTAACAGCTTTTTGTTATATCCCAGCTGCGCTAAAAGAGTATACGAGAGTGTTAAAAAAAGATGGAGTATTACTAGCTATTGAAATGACAAAAGAAAAGCAACTTCAAAAGGAAGAAGAAAAAGAGATTTGTCAGTTATATAATATTCCTAACATCTTAACTGAGGAAGAGTGGCGTATGTCATTTGCAAGAGCAGGATTTTCCAAATACAAAGTATTGTTGAGACAAACAATTGCGGAAACAACCCCTCATAATGGTGAGACAATGTTGAATCACCCCATTCCTTCACACTTATGGAATGTATGGAGTACGCATCAACATATCACCGAGAAATATAGAGAGGTATTAGGGCACCGGGTATTTATATGCAAAAAATAAAAGCCGACGATGAAGTCGGCTTCTCGTATTTTATTAGAAGAAGAATAAAGCAGCAAGAGCGATACCAGTAATGAAACCAAAGGCGATAGGATAGCCGCCCCAGCCCCAACCCCAGCCGCCACCACGACCATATCCGCCATCATAAGCGCATACGTCACCGCCGCAATCACGTTTTTTACGACGACGGCGACGTTTCTTGCCATTATTATCATACCCGCCATCACCGTTGTAGAAGAAGCTGTTATTGAAGAAATCATCTCGTTCTCTTCTATGTGAATTTTTGTGCTCACGTCTTTTTTTATCTTTACGAGAACATTCTTTTTCACCTTTGCGTCCATCACGATCGGATGAAGTTGGTTCAATCCACACGCGGTCACGCTCTACTTTTGTAATTTTTCCAACGTGTAGCTGACCATGCTTATCACGGATTTTTACTACTTTACCTTCGTACTTACGACATGTATCATAGTACATGAATAATCCCTCCCTTTCTTTAGTCACTATATGTATAACGTCCATGCCTTGCTTGTACGTTTAGCTCATTTATCGAAAATATATAGATGCTATTGTCTAGAAAAATAAAAGGAGAATGCAGAGATGATTTGTTTATTGGATGTAGATAATCAAGAAACAGCGAAAGAGTTATATACTATGCAACTAGAGTCATATAAGGTAGAAGCGAATTTAATTGATTTTCATGATTTGCCACCATTAAAGGAAACATTGGAAGTATTGCAAGCTTCACAAGAAACATTTTATGGATATTACATGGAAAACAAGTTAGTAGGTGCAATTTCCTATAAGGTAGTAGATAATGTTCTCGATATTCATCGTGTTATTGTGAAACCAACGCATTTTCGAAGAGGAATCGCGCAGGAATTGATGAAGAAGGTACTATATTTACCTAAGCAACTAGACAAAGTTATTGTGTCGACAGCAAAGAAAAATACTCCTGCAATTCATCTATATAAGCGATTTGGATTTCGATTAGTAGAAGAAATCTATCTAACTGATAAGCTGACACTAGTAAAGATGGAGAAGTCGTTCGTGTAAGTAAAGGGAGAGGTTTGTTTACATATCTCATTAAAAGGTATAAAATTCAGAATATAAAAAACTTTTTAAAAAAGGAAGGTTAATGTATGAGACATGTAGACACGACTCTTTCTTATGCGCAACTTTTAGACCAGCAAGATGCATTGGCATCATTCCGCGGAGAGTTCTATCAAAAAGAAGGTACGATTTATTTAGATGGAAATTCTTTGGGATTGTTATCCAAAAGAGCAGAGAAATCATTATTGTCTTTATTGAATTCGTGGAAAGAATTAGGGATTGACGGGTGGACATTAGGAGAAAATCCATGGTTTTATGTATCTGAACAGCTAGGATCATCTCTTGCTCCCTTAATTGGCACCGCTTCAGAAGAGATAATTGTAACTGGTTCTACTACGACGAATATTCATCAGGCAGTTGCAACATTGTATAAGCCTACTGCAAAAAGAACAAAAATACTTGCTGACGAATTAACATTTCCCTCTGATATTTATGCATTACAAAGCCAACTTCGCTTGAAGGGATATGACCCGGATGAACATCTTATTCGTGTGAAAAGCACTGATGGCCGTATACTATCCGAACAGGCTATTATCCAAGCAATGACAGAAGATGTGGCACTTATTTTATTACCGAGCGTGTTATATCGAAGTGGACAAATATTAGATATGAAGCTTCTGACAGAGGAGGCACATAAACGAAATATTATAATAGGATTTGATTTATGTCACTCAATTGGTGCAATTCCTCATGAATTATCTGAATGGGGTGTAGATTTCGCTGTATGGTGCCATTATAAGTACTTGAATGCAGGACCTGGGGCAGTTGCTGGTTTGTATATGAACAAGAAACATTTCGGTACGATGCCGGGCCTCGGCGGTTGGTTTGGTTCAAAGAAAGAGAAACAATTTGATATGGAACATATGTTAACACATGCTGAACATGCTGGAGCATACCAAATTGGTACACCACATATGTTAAGTCTTGCGCCGTTATTAGGTTCTCTCGAATTATTCCAAGAAGCAACGATGGGACGATTACGAGAAAAGTCATTACAGTTGACTCGTTATATGATGGATTTAATTGAAATAGAATTAAGTAACTATGGCTTTATTATTGCGAATCCATTAGAAGATCATCGACGTGGTGGACATGTTTATTTGGAACATCCAGAAGCAGCTCGTATATGTAAAGCATTGAAAGCAAATCAGGTTATTCCAGACTTCCGTACACCGAATGGTATTCGTCTCGCACCTGTTGCCCTTTATAATTCATTTGAAAATGTACATAGAGCAGTACAAACGCTAAAAACAATTATGGAAAAAGAACAATATAAGCAGTTTGAAAATACACGAGAGGTAGTTGCATAGCCAATGAAGAAATGGATAGATATTTCACAAGCGTTAACGAATGATATTGCTGTTTGGCCAGGTGATACCCCTTTTTCCTATGTAGTAAATTGGCCGATGGAACAAAGTGGCTCAGTAAATGTCGGCAAAATAACAATGAGTACTCATACTGGAACACATGTAGATGCACCATTCCATTTTGATAACAACGGAAAAAAGGTGCTAGATTTAGATATTAACGTATATATAGGAAAAGCAAGAGTAATTGATGTCTCTATGTTTGAGCAAGTTGGGATAAAAGAGTTAGAAAACTATCAGTTAGGTGGAGTGAGTCGTCTTTTACTCAAATTATCGCCAAATGCAAGTGATAGTGAATTCCCTCGTTATATTCCGTATATCGAAGAGGCGGCTGCATCGTATTTATGTGCGAAAGGCGTTCAATTAATTGGAGTCGATGTTCCTTCTGTTGATCCAGTGGAAAGTAAAGAGTTAGTAGCGCACCATGCTTTGTTTGCACATGGTATTCACATTTTGGAGAATCTAGTTCTTCACCATGTAAAAGAAGGGGAATATGAACTTATTGCTTTGCCATTAGCATTGCAAGACGCTGATGGTAGCCCGGTTCGCGCTGTATTACGAGAGATAGAGGGGGAGAAGAGTGATGACAGATAAACAAGTGGATAAAATAGAAGCTGGCATTCATACTGATTTTCGTAACAATATGACGTATGGTGATTATTTAAAGTTAGAAACGTTACTTAGTAGCCAACAGCGTTTATCAGATCATCATGATGAAATGTTATTCATCGTTATTCATCAAGTAAGTGAGTTGTGGATGAAGCTAATGTTGCATGAAATAAGAGCTGCGATTATAAGTATAAGTAACGGAGAACTTTCTCCGGCTTTTAAAATGTTAGCACGTGTATCGAAAATTCAATCACAAATTATTCATGCATGGGACGTACTCTCAACGTTAACGCCGTCGGAATATTTGGAATTCCGAGACGAACTTGGTCAATCTTCCGGGTTCCAGTCCTATCAGTATCGTATGATTGAATTTGCACTGGGATATAAAACACCGCATGTTCTTACTATTTATGAAAAAGATACAGAACTTTTGAACATATTACAAGAGGCATATGCAGCACCTAGCTTATACGATGTAGCGATTCGTGCACTTGCAAGAGAAGGGTTGCATATTAACGAAGAAATACTTACACGTGATGTGACAAACCCATATAAGAGTGACGATTCAGTCGCAAAGGCGTGGTGTGCTGTCTATTCTAACGTGGAGAAGTATTGGGATTTGTATGAACTTGCGGAGAAGTTAATTGACATTGAGGATTGGCTTCAACAGTGGCGTTTCCGTCATATGAAGACAGTTGAACGTATTATTGGGCATAAAGTAGGAACTGGTGGATCATCAGGTGTTACATATCTAAAGAAAGTATTAGATCATCGCTTTTTCCCAGAGTTATGGGATGTACGAACGACGTTGTAAGTTTATTCTGATGGTATGAAAGAGAGGAAGAAAATGAAGATAAAAGAGGTTACGGAATTATTGTACTCAGAGCAAGAGGAATTAATCGATCTTCTTATAGATGTGGTAGCGGAGGGGGCGTCTCTTGGGTTTCATGATCCCGTTCAGGAAGAGATTGCTCGGACATACTGGGCAAATCTTTTGAAAAAAGGTGTGATTTTATTCGTCGCATATGATAACAATGAATTAGTTGGCACGGTACAACTACATGTATGCAATCGTGAGAATGGATTACACCGCGGGGAAGTTGCCAAATTAATGGTGCATCCTAACGCTAGAAGAAAAGGAGTAGCGCACCGACTCATGCGTCAGCTTGAAGAGAAGGCAAAACAAAAGAAATGCACATTGTTAGTGTTAGATACACGTGCAGGGGATGGTTCGAACGACTTCTATCAAACAATTGGATATACGATATGTGGAAGAATTCCGAAGTTTACATATTCACTTTCAGAAAATGTCTATCATGATACGGTTTTATATTATAAGGAAATAGGTGAGTGAAAGGAAAGGAAAGGGGAGTGGAAGTAGGTGAAGTTAGGAGAGAGGATTAATAATTGGATTGATTCATACGATCGAAACAGTTATTTAAAAGGTTCGATATTAGTTGCATCGAATGAAATGCTTCTTGTGAATAAGGGATTTGGGATGGCCAATATAGAATATAACGTGCCTAATGAGCCTACAACGAAATATCGTATCGGTTCTATTAGTAAATCCTTCACTGCGATGGCTATTTTTCAATTACATGAAAAAGGAAAATTACATATAGATGACTATATCGCACAGTATCTCCCACACTATCCGAACGGCCACCAAATTACAATTTATCATTGTTTAACACATAGTTCTGGTATTCCTAATTATACGGGATTTCCAGACTTTTGGTCATATACAATGCGACTGCCATTGTCTTTACCACAGCTTATCGAAACGTTCAAAGATAGAGGAGTAGAATTCGCGCCTGGAAGTAAATTTGCTTATTCTAATTCTGGCTATGCACTGTTAACATCTATTATTGAAGTTGTTTCTGGGAGAACATATCCAGAGTATATACAAGAGAATATATGTGAACCGCTTGGGATGAAAAATACAGGTTGTGATAACGGGAAGAAAATCATTCCGAATCTTGCTGCCGGCTACTCATTTTGGGAAGAAATGATTTATCCGGCTCATGCTGACTTATCTTTTCCTTTAGGCGCGTACGGATTATATTCTACAACAGAAGATTTATTTATTTGGGATTATGCGTTGAAAACCTCTCATTTATTAAGCAAAGATTTAACGGAGAAAATGTTAACACCTAGTCTTACGCCATATGCATCTGGTTGGATGGTGTCCAAAGTATTAGGGCGAAAATGTATGTATCATTGGGGAGATATTAGTGGTTTTTCTAGTATATTTCTTCGCTTTGTTAGTGAGCAATTGACAATTATCTTTTTAAGTAATGTGAATATGACACCAGCAATGCCTTTAATGAAAGACTTAGCAAAGGTCATTTTTGGTGAAGATGTTATGTTGCCAGCTCCACTTGTACCAGTACCATCAACGAAGAAGATAGAATCTATTACGGGTAAGTATGTTCTTCAAGAAGATGAAACAAAAGTTCTCGAGATTTCTCTGCAACCAGAAGGTCTCTATTTAACACTTTCTAAAAAATATGGGGAACTATATAAATTTCAACTGATCTTAACAAATGAGGAATTAACAAGAACAATTTTTTCAACAGAGATGATTCATGAGCAACTAATCTTTCACTATACACTATCAGGTGGTATCGAAAGTATAGAATACCTAGATTGTGATGGTGGGAGTTTCACGCTTAGGAAGATATAAAAAGAGAAAGGAGAACAAAATGAGGATTATTTCCATTTGTCCAAGTAATACAGAACTCATGGCCTATTTAGATTGTCTACATATGCTAGTAGGCGTAGATGATTATTCAGACTGGCCGGAATCTGTCAAAGATTTACCACGACTTGGGCCAGATTTATGTATTAATATGAATCTTGTTGAGAGGTTACAACCAGATTTGGTAGTTGCTTCTTTAAGTGTACCGGGAATGGAGCGGAATATTGAGGAGTTAGAGAAGAGGCGGATTTCGCATATTGTGTTGAATCCACAGTCGCTAGAAGATATTAGTAATGATCTCCTAACATTAGCTGCCAAATTAGGTATACAAGAAAAAGGAGAGCAAGTCGTTGCTCGTTATCGTGATTTCCTTGCAGAGTATAGGAATATATCCGCTACAATTCAAGAGAAGCAGACACTTTATTGGGAATGGTGGCCAAAGCCGGTATTTTCACCTGGAAAGGTCAATTGGTTAACGGAAATTAGTGAATTAGCTGGTGGGGTGAATATATTCCAAGATGAAGATGTTGCGAGTGTACAAACAGGCTGGGAGACAATACGAAAGAAAAATCCAGCACATATTTGTTTAGCATGGGTTGGTGTACAGACGAATAAAATGAATCCAGCTATTGTTGCAAAGAGAGAGGGATGGAACGAGATAGAAGCAATACAAAAGGGGCACATTCACATTATGGAGGAGTCATTATACTGTCGACCATCGCCGAGATTACTTCTTGGTTTAAAGAAAGTAGCCGCACTTATTCATCCAGAAAAATACCCAGTAAATGATGGAGTAGATCCATTGTTAAGAGAAGAGATGAGGGAAAATAGAACGAACTAAATAGCACCTTTAAGTGATTTATTATCCTTAAAGGTGCTATTTAGTTTACATAAAAAGATACCAATATACATACGCAAGACCACAACCGAGCCATGAAATAAATCCGAAAATCGTTACAATTTTATTTTCGCTCCAGCCATACTTAATGCTGAAGTGATAGTGAATAGGTGACATCCTGAAAATTCTCTTACCCGTCATTTTGTAGAAATATACTTGAATGATAACGGAGAATTGCTCAGCAAAATAGATGATGAATAAGAGTGGTACAAGAATTTCAACATGCTCAATAACAGAGAAGAATACAAGAATTCCACCTATTGCTAAAGAACCTGTGTCACCCATGAAGCCCTTTGCAGGGTAAATATTGAAAATAAAAAAGCCCAATAGACAGCCTACTAAAGCAATAGATAAAATTTGTATTTCAATATGACTACTCGTTAAAAAGAAGAAAATAAAAGTTGGAATTGCTACATTTGTTAATAATCCGTCCATTCCATCTGTAAAGTTAATGGCATTTGCTGATCCTACTATAAAAAGTGAAATGAGAGGTACATACAAGAAGAGTGGCATGATAATGGAGAACTCTTTTGTAATATGTATCGTCGCATCAAATTCAAAGTAGTGAATTAAGAAAAATAAAAAGATAAATGTAAAGATAAATTGAAAGATTAGTTTCGTCTTTCCTGATACACCACCGGGATCTTTCTTCACTGCTTTCCATGAATCATCTAAAAATCCGATGAACCCAAACGCCACAAAGATTGCGCATAACAGAAGCATGAAATTGCTCGTTGAATAAAACAAGGCGACAAAGACTCCAATATAGAATACGATGCCAACCATAAGTGGTGTGCCTTTTTTTTGTTGATGATCAGGGGGTAATTCTTTCCTAATTGGTTGAATAACATTCATTTTTTTAAAGAAGAAGATAACAAAAGGTGTAATAAGTGTCACGAGTAAAAAGGAAAAAATGCCCGGATTAAACACTGTATACATTCATTATTCAGCTCCACTCATTAAAGAAAATTCAAACAATACGTTTTTATGTTATGACGTGAGTTGGAAGAAGGTACGGAGGCGAATGACATAACAAATCCATCATACCATTTATTGGTTATTTTGTGCACGTATAATTAATTATGTACAAGAAAAAAGAACATGAGCCATCATATGCTCATGAATATACATATTATGTGCTACTAAAGGAAGGATAAAGGACCAAGGAGACCTTTGTTCTTCCTTTAGTAACTATTTACTTAGTCTGTAAGAAAGAGTCATCGCGATGCAAATTGATTCTCTTCGATACTTGGATGGAGGAAGAGGATGAAGGGAAGAAGAAGTACAAGTACGAAGATTGCAGGAATCCAACTGACAAATATCCATCCTTTCGTGTAAGAAATATCGAATACATACGAGTACAATAGTCCGCTTGTGACTACTAACAATAACAGAAATATCATTTGAATCACCCACCTTATTTCACGATATGTTCCTTTTTTTAAAACGTGAGTATAGGGTATGGGGAGTAGAATGAAAATATAGTTCAAATGTATTCGTTTTCATAAATTTTGATTGCTTTATTTATTTTATGATTAGAAAGTTATCTTTATGGTCACTAGAAAAAAATAACCTTCTCCATGTGATGAAGGTTATTTTGCACCGGCTTGCAGCAGAATTTGTTCAATTTCTGTAAAGCCTTTTTCTTTTGCGTGTTGAAGAGGAGTAATGCCATCTTTATCTGGAATATTGACGTCGGCACCGTGCGTAATTAATAAAGAGATAACTTCTTGTTGTCTCGGGCCACCACTATTTAATACAATTGCCTCCATTAGCGCTGTCCATCCGAGGTTATTAATGTGATTGACATCTACTTTGGTACGAGTTAGTAGTTCTTTTACAACTTCTACGTGCCCGTGTTCCGAGGCAGGGATTAACGGTGTACCACCATATCGATTTGTTAATGTTGGATCTGCACCGGCATCAATTGTTAATTTCAAAATCTCCAAATATCCTTCTGCACCTGCATAAAGAAAAGGATTATCTTGTTGTTTATCTTGAATATTTACGTCAGCTCCGTTATCAATTAATAATTTAGCCATATCGTAATCATTGTTATGTGTCGCAATCATTAATGAGGTTCGACCTTTTGCGTCTTGGGCATTGATAGGTATGTCATCTTTAAGAAGCGTAAGTACTTTTTGTGTGTCCTTTGCCTCTACTGCTTGAAATAAGGTTATCTCTTGTTTGTTACAACCTTGTAAGAGTAGAGCGCTTAAAAGTATTACTATGTACCGTTTCTTCATCATTATCTCTCCCTTCTATATAAATAAAAATAGCCTCCTAATAGAACGGAAGGAGACTATTTCTAGTGTTATTGTAACGGATAGTTAGAACAAACTTCAACTAACAGGTTGTTATTTATGTTGGTTTCCGCTGACTATGCATTCTTCCAAGTAATAAAACACCAACAACTAGGACAATTGTTAGCCCCCATTTCAACATAGGATTGTTTAAGAAGAATGCTTGTAAAAATGGTTCATCAACAATCATTTTAGAAGCTGTCCATGCTAATACGGCAGATCCGATGTAAATAATGATTGGATAACGATCAATTAATTTAAGGATGAGGGTACTTCCCCATACAACGATAGGAATACTTATTAATAAGCCGAGAACAACCAATAAGAAGCTACCGTGGGAGGCACCAGCGATGGCAAGAACGTTATCAAGTCCCATTACAGTATCAGCAATAATGATTGTTTTGACAGCTGTCCATAAACTGTCGGACTTTACATCGCCATGTTCTTTTTCATCTACTAACAACTTGTACGCAATCCAAACGAGCAAAATCCCGCCGACAAGAAGTAATCCTGGTATTTTGAGTAACCACGTTACTGCTAGTGTGAGCAAAGCACGAATAATAATAGCACCAGCTGTTCCCCAGAAGATTACTTTCTTCTGTTGGTCTTTTGGCAAATTACGTGCGGCTAAGCCAATTACGATAGCGTTATCTCCTGCTAACACTAAATCAATAACGACGATGGATAATAAGGCTGACCAAAAGTCTGCTGTGAAAAAATCCATGAAAAACACCCCCTCATCTTAAAATTTTCCTTCCTGAACGAAAATATCCGTAGCAGTGTTATCCACTTAATCCTAAAAAAGAAGGAAGAGGGAGCTCGCTCTATACTTATTGTACGTATGTGTAGAAAAATGGAGTGGACATAAAAATAAAAAAAGAGAGCTGTTATAGCCCTCTTAACATGAAAGGTGTTTTAAGATGAATGTGCAACTTCTTCATACAATTCTATAGCTTCTTTCACTTGAAGTTTGTTTTTCACGATGCCATGAATCGCTTGTATCATGGCGAGTGGATACTCCGATTGCCAAATATTTCGGCCCATATCAACACCAGTAGCCCCTTGTTGTATAGCGTTGTATGTTAGTTCAAGGGCTTCTTCAATTGTATTAAATTTTGGACCACCTGCTATAACAATTGGTACTGGGCATGTAGAGGTGACTTTCTCAAAGTTATCACAATAGTATGTTTTTACGATATCAGCGCCTAGTTCAGCGCATACACGAGAAGCGAGTGCGAGGTATCGTGCTTCACGTTTTTGTAGTTCTTTCGCAACAGCAGTAATGCCTAGCACTGGTAAACCGTAGTCGTGGGCATTTGTCACGGTAAATGCTAAGTTTTCTAACGTTTGTTTTTCATAAGCTGAACCGACAAATACGGATACTCCGACACCGATTACGTTGTGGCGCAGTGCTTCTTTCATAGATGTTACGATAGCTTCATTTGCTAAATCTTCACCGACAACAGTGGAGCCTCCAGATACACGTAAGACCATTGGAGTACGGCAAGTAGTTGGCATTGTCGAAGATAGGACACCACGTGTTAAGAAGAGAGAATCCGTATATGGCAATAAAGTTTCTACCGTTTTATGAGGATGTTCTAATCCATGAATAGGGCCAAGGAAATAACCGTGATCTATTGCAAGCATGACAGCTCCACCATCTGGGAGAATGGTTTTTAATCTATTTTGAAATCCCCAAGTCATCTATTATCACTCCTTTGAAATAATTGGATTTGGTACTGTCACTGTATCTTTTTTAGATAAGTGAGGAGACTTAATAAAGAGAGCTTTGAACGGTGCTGTTGAATTATTAATAAGATAGTGTGATTCGTGTGGGCGTAATTGAAGAAGATCCCCTTTTTGAAGAGGCACTCTTACATCATTTATATAAAAATCTATTTCTCCTTCTAATACGTAGAATACTTCTTCGCATGTGGAGTGATGATGATTTGGAAAGTCTTGACCGGGTTTAATTACAACAATTCCACAATCAATGTTAGGGCCTTTCACTAAATATTTTGGTCCGCTATCTCCAAAGCGATAGTCGAAATCATTTTCGTTTACTTTTAACAAGGCATGTCGTCCTTCCGTATAGATTTCAAATAGAACCAGGTGCTTTCCACATATGTGATGTATAGCCGTTATCAGCTAAAGTAAGCTGCGTAGCATACACGGTTCGCCAATTTTCATAGAGAGAGGAATATTGCTTATGAACGTCCATGTTTGGCTCATACGTTGTATCCCATTTGACGAAAGTTTGAACGGCATCTTCAATTGTTTTGAATACACCAACACCAACGCCTGCCATTAGTGCTGTTCCTAGAGCTGCAGCCTCTTTAACGACAGGTACTTTTACACGGACCCCCAAGACGTCAGCGAGAATCTGACACCATAGCTTTCCTTTCGATGCTCCGCCAGCAAATATGACTTCTTGTGGAAAGGAACCAGTTAGCTGTTCAATTAGCTTCAAATTTCCTAGTGTAACGAAGCATGCATTTTCTTCAATAGCTCGGAATATTTCTTTCTTACCGCATATAGTAGAATCTAATGATAAATTGAGGAAGGACGGAGCAGCGTGTCGCCATGAAATAAAGTTCATTGTGTTAGAGAAGATTGGAATGATACCGTTAGAGCCAGGTGGTACGTCTTTAGCTTGTTCTTCTAATAATTCGTATGGATCCATATCAAGAGCGAGTGCTTTCTTTTTTTCTTCTTCACAGAAGGTATCACGGAACCATCTCATCACAAGCCCTGGAAAGAATGCGATTGTTTCATATTGCCACATGTTAGGGATGGCATGACAATTAACCCGTATGCGAGCGTCGGGGTCTGTATATGCTTCTGTAATATTTACTTCCTGTTGCCAAAAGCTACCACCACATATAAATGTTTCACCGTCTTTAATAACAGCCGATCCAATAGAAGCCATCTGTGCATCACCACCGCCAGTAACGACTGGGGTATTAATTGCTAATCCGGTTTCTTTGGCACTTTCTTTTGTAATGCTACCGATGATTGTACCAGCTTCGTTGACGGTAGGGGTATGGGGGAGATGGATCGTACACATTGTAGAAAGGGAAGATTCCCATTTGCGATCCGCTAGATGAAAGATTCCTGTTGTACAACCATTAGAAGGATCTACTTGCAGAACACCGGATAGTTTGTATAGAATCCAATCGTTAATCATCGAGAAGCTATGCATGTTGCGATAAATAGTTGGTTCATGAATTTGAAGCCAAAGAAGGCGCGGCAGGGCAGCTAGTGCTAATGTTTGGCCGGAAACAGTATAGATTGTTCTCTCCATGTTTTCTTCGATTTGTTTTAGTGCGACAACTTCATTAGAGGCCCTAGCATCAACGTTTGCGCACCCCCATATCTCTTTCCCGTCTTTGTCATACAAGACGAATCCTTCTCGCATACTTGTGGCACTAATTGCTTTAATAGTAGTAGGCCCTATCTTGCTTTTTTGAAGTACTTCACGTGTGCATTCTTTTACTAACTCCCAGTTTTTTTCGTAATCAAAGTCCATGGAACCTAGATAGGAGAGGTTTGGCGGATGGACCCATTCACGCTGTGCAATTGCCAGCTCATTCCCTTGTAAATCAAATAAGATAGCACGGATGCTGCCTGTACCTGCATCGTAAGCTAATAAAGCAGACATTAAGGTCCCCCTTTCTTCTGGAAAAATCCTGCTGTATCAACGTATGTCGCTGTTTATCCGTTTATGCGTACAGGTAGAATTGTCGTTGGAATTTTCTGGTGGTCACACGTTTGGTCACGCTTTTCCAAATACTTCGTCTAGCTTGTCCGATACAGTTCGCTGCATTTTCGGTAATACATGACTGTAGATATTCGAGCGTGACCAATCTTTCCGAAATTAGCTTAACATTCACGTTTTGGGCGATAAGTAAAGTCGCATGAGTGTGTTGTAGATTGTATATTCGGATACGGGGAAGTCCTGGTTTTTTCAGTCACTTTAAGTCGGAGTGCTTTAATCTATATTCCTTCAAAAAAGCTGATGAAGTTATAATTACTGCTCACAAATACATACGTTTTTATAATTATCAAAGGTTTCAAAAGAAATTAAACAACCTGAGTCCTTATAAATATAGAACGCAGGCTGCTTAATTGTGCTCTTTTAATACTGTCTACTTGACAGGGGTCACTGCATTAATGGGATGTGCCGCTTTTTACGTTGTAGAAAATGTGGTCTGCACTATGCACTAGTACAAGAAGACGACGCAATTTCCCAATATATTTGTGAGTGAAATTGGTAGGGGAAACCGAGTTTAATAGGAGTCTTGGAATCGCTATAAAAGGTGGATTAAGCGAATATACACAAGAAACTTTTATAGGGATTTGAACAATGGAGGTTGGTGGTAGGGGATTAAAGAGATGTAAAAGTCGATTTATTTTCCCAGCATATAGTCAACATCATATTACATTTTTTTACTTTCCGTGGTGTTATGATTAGCTTAACTCTCAACAGACAATTTGATAGAAAGACTAATTTCGAAAAGAATAGTTTTTTTGTTGAAAAATGGAAATAGGAGCATTAGCGACTGGAATTATGTTATCCGGAGGAACCGGTGCTGTATCAGCAAATACAGAAGGTGTAGATAATACTAAACAAGTTGCACCACTTGCATATTATTATAATTATGAGTACGGATTTCCTTATGAGGATGTTGATGGACAAAATAGCTATAGAACTACTAGTTTTTATAGACATGATGGCATTTTTGCCAATTCTTTTTATAGTGAAGGAAAAACGTGGTACTTGAAAGGTATTTCTCAATATAACCAAGATAGCAGTGCATATGGTCACTATGAGGCAAGCAAATAAAGTTTGAAGAAAAAAGCACTCATTTGAGTGAGGGAGGGACCTTATAGAACTATAATACAACACAAAAAGACGTATAACTCATGACGAGTTATACGTCTTTTCTACCTATGGAGTTCTCAAATACATTCCTGATGTACGATTATTATAATCACATCGTGTGTGGATTATGCAATAAAATTGGAATGCTTTGTATATGCATGTTACTCAATTAATACATATAGAGGTTAATGGATTATCAGAATCGACAAGAGTGCAGAGTTAGCAGAAAGCTATTTTAGAAAGCATACTTCTGTTGATCATGCTATTGATAGAAGCCCTCAACAAAAATAACCAAAGTGGATATAAAAAAGAGGCATCCTAATGAAAGGATGCCTCTTTTTTATCGTTACATTAATAAAAATTAAAGTTTTACGATGTTTGTAGCTTGTGGTCCGCGTTGACCTTCTTCTACTGAAAACTCAACTTTTTGACCTTCTTCAAGTGATTTGAAACCGTCACCTTGAATAGCTGAGAAGTGTGCGAATACGTCTGCTCCGCCTTCAACTTCGATGAAACCGAAACCTTTTTCTGCGTTAAACCATTTTACTGTACCTTGTGTCATTTTAATGACCTCCATTAATATATTTAATAAGATGACATTTCTTCAAAAAGAAAAAATTCACATATTACAAAAAGTAAAAAATAAACACTAATACTCTTTGTAATAGGTGAATTTATTGTTTTCTTGTAACAAATCTTATTGTATTTAGTATACAATAAGAAATTACATTTGTCTAGTACAGAGAGCACATACATTTAAAAAATATTGAAATGAAATTTGACAGTACTGAAAATAAAGAAGGCTTTAGTGAGTTTTACTCAAACAAATTAATAAATTCGGTATTTTATTATAGAAAGCTAACATTAACCACAGGACAAACACCTATGTCTATACGTCGCCAGATAGAAATGTTATATCAAGATTATCTAATACATGATATAGAGGGAATTAAAATTCTTAATAAAGTCATAGAAGATGAAGGCGATTTAGAAATTAAGAATATATAAGCATGAGTTAGTTCATGAGGGAATTTATAGTACAACAAAAGGATAGAACAACCGTTAATGAGAGCGTTTGAACTATCCAGTGTTTATTTGAAGTATAAAAACGGAGTAGGTAAGGAACTACGTATTCTTCCGATAATACATTCGATAAAAGAGCACACTGACCATACTACGGTTACTCGACGGTATCAACCCGCAGTTACTCGAGAAGCAGATATACTTATTTCAACAGGTGTTTGGCGAGCCTGTCTCATTCGACGGAACGCTAAAGCAATTCACGTTAACCGTACGCAAAAAAACTATAGATGTGGAGCCGTTCGACTACGATTATGCTACGGTTAAACCTTTGTTGAAAAAATACAGAATCCCGATTTATTGTAGAACTAGTATCGTAGATAATCGCCGGAGAAATGAGGAGCGGAAAGTCTACGCAATTACGTTCCGTGTTGACTACGCTGATATTAAATAACGCTCCGTCGCAATTGCTCTTATACTTAAAGGAAGGATATCTTTCGTCTTATTTGATTCTCCCTCTAATGGGGGATTTTAAAGAGGGGCTTTCAATCCTATAATGGAGAATAGAAGAGCTCTTGAATGCTTAGGGAGGAATAGAGATATGACATTCAACTACTTTGAAGAATTTTCGCGGAAAGTTGGAAATACCCCTTTAATTAAGTTAAAGTGTCAAGAAACAAAGAATCTTTCTATTTATGCTAAATGTGAGTGGCATAATCCTACAGGATCAATAAAAGATAGAGCAGCAATCGGAATGATAAAAAAATATCTAGATGAAACCAATGGAAAAACACATATTCTAGAGTATAGTGGTGGGAATTTAGCAAAATCAATTGGGCAGATTTGCTATCATCTAGGTATTGAATGTACTTTAGTATTGAGTTCTGGATCAGGGAATTCTTTATTAAAGGAATTAGATAATTACGGGGTTGAAATTGTTTTGGTGGATAAATCAGAAGGTTTTTATGCTGTTATTGAAAAAGCACTTGAGATTAGTAATAAAAAATTAGATTACTATTTTTTATTTCAACACTATAACCATGCTAACATTTTAAGTCATATAGAGGGAACGGGCCACGAAATTATTAGTCAAATGAATGAGAAACCAATTAATGCTTGGGTAGCATCTGCTGGAACGGGTGGAACCTTAATGGGAGTATATAAAGCTGTAAAGGAGTACACGTCTGATGTTGAATTACATTTGGTAATGCCTAAGGAACTGCCTTATGGTTCTGAACAGCCTCCAAATGGATTAAAGAAGTATGCTGGATCAGGCGGATTTGGTTTAGGACGGAAACAGTATTTTTTAGAAAAGGAAGATTATCTAATAAATAAGCAATGGAATTATTCATATGAAGATACTTTGTATGAAATGGCACGTTTTTATAGTGAGACTGGAATTAAAATCGGTACGTCTGCTGCAGCAAACTTATTAGCCGCAAAACAACTCGGGAGAGAAAAAGGAAAAGACTTCAATATTGTGACCGTTTTTCCTGATGCAGGGACTATAGAAGAGTGGTTAGATGTAGAAACCTTGTTATCAGAAAAATGAAGGTTGTATAGGCAGGTCTCTGGAGAAAGATACTTATTGTTTGAGCTGAAGAGTTTAGCATTGTAGGATGCATATCATATCGGTTAAATTGTATTCTTAAGTAAAATGCAGAGAGCTTGGGCAAGGAAACCAAGTTTGTAAAGAAAGCCTCATTAACAGTTACCATTATTAAAAACAATACTACTATTTAACAAAGTGAGAAACGAATATTTGATTGTTTTAACGCTAACTATTCATCCGTATTCTCGTCCTCATCATACTTATCTTCTATGTCTTCTATTAAGCTGAGTAACAACGTTAAGATAATTGCGGAAATAATGGCTACGATTGAAACTCCAGTAAGAGATAATTCAACAGCAGTTAATCCTAATGTTGATATGATGAAATAACCTGCACATAAATAAAAGAACTGGCTAAATACTGCATCTAAAATACCGATAAGACCTCTACCATTTAACCCTTTATCCTTATATCCAAAAAGCTTTAAAATACCGTAAAAAATAAAATCTGTAATAACTAACATGATAGATAAAAAGAAAACGGATGAAACTTTTGGATATGTAATTTCATTTGGCATCCAATCACTTACTATCAATATAAGGAATGCTGGCAGAACGAATGGTAAAGTTGAGGATAAAACCCCGATAAATATTGCTTGAGTGTGATTTGTTTTCCCCTTCATAAATTCTCCTAGTTGTTAATTAGTCTGTATTTTCTTCGATGTCTACTATTTCAGCTAGTTTATAAGACATCTTGTAACTTTTGCGCATCTATATAAATCCTGCTAAATGCTCTTAACGTAATTATAAGACCATTCAGTTTACCTGTAAATTAAATATCGGCATTCCCTTTAACCGAATGCATTGCTTTGTCTGAAACGATAGGAGTACATATGAAGTGAAGCAAGGTTAGTTATTCATAGGGATAAAGGACGAATTCATTTTGTCTTCGTTTCGTATTAATAGTATAGTAGAGATAGAGTTTTGTTAGAAAATTTTAAAAATAGGGGAGAGAGCAGAAGATGAATATATCAATCAATAAAGAGTTTGTATTACAAACAGCGAAAGAACTATTACAAATGGATAGTCCAAGTGGTTTTTGCTTCGATATTATGGAGAAAATTCATGCATATGCGAATAAATTTGGTTATGCATTTGAAACAACGAATAAGGGATGCGGCATTATTACGATACCTGGTAAGAGCAATGAAAAGGTAATTGGTCTATCAGCACATGTTGATACGTTAGGCGCAATGGTTCGTTCTATTACACCGAAAGGAACGCTGAAATTCACGATAATTGGTGGTCCAATCGTTCCAACGCTAGATAGCGAGTATTGTAAAATTCGTACAAGAGACGGGGGAGTTTACACAGGTACATTTTTAAGTACAAGCCCAGCTGCTCACGTATTCGTAGATAGTTCAACGAAAAAGCGTGATCCAGAAAATATGGAGATTCGTATTGACGAGAAAGTACGTTCAAAAGAAGATGTGGAAAAGTTAGGTATCTGTGCAGGAGATTACATATTTATCGATACGAAAACAACGGTAACAGAAAGTGGTTTCTTAAAGTCTCGATTTATCGATGACAAAGGTAGTGTAGCAGCGCTAATTGCGTTAATGGAATATATGAGCAGAGAGAAAGTAGAACCGTTATACACGACGAAAATGTTCATTTCTACATACGAAGAAGTAGGACACGGAGCGGCATACGTGCCGGAAGATATTACAGAAATGATTGCGGTTGATATGGGATGTATTGGAGATGACTTGAATTGTACAGAATACGATGTTTCGATTTGTGCAAAAGACTCTGGAGGCCCATATGATTACAACATGACGACGAAATTAGTAGAGCTAGCAAAAGCGAATAACCTTGATTACGTTGTTGATATTTATCCGATGTATGGATCAGATGTAACGGCGGCACTTAGAGCTGGAAATAATATAAGGGGTGCATTGATTGGACCGGGTGTACATGCTTCTCATGGTATGGAGAGAACACACTACAATGCACTTGAAAATACAATTAAATTATTATATGCATACGTAACGAAGGATTGATTTAGAGGGATACGGTGAAAAAGACAGTGGTGTTGTTGTACCCGCAGTTTAGTGAGTATGAATTAAGTGTTGCTTTGTCTATTTTAATGCAAGGAAAGAAACCAGTTGTGACAGTGGGAGTAACAAATGCGCCTGTGACGAGTGAAGCTGGGTTAACGTGTATCCCAGATACAACGATTGAGGATGTCAATTTGGAAGAGGTAGATAGCTTACTATTACCTGGTTGCATGGATATTGGTGTTGTGATGGACGATGAGGAGTTACTTGCTTTTATCGAAAAGGTTGCAACAGAAGAAAGAGTAATCGCAAGTATTTCTAGTTCACCTCTTCTATTAGCAAAATCAAGAGTACTAAAAGGAAAGAAATACACAGTCGGATTAACGGAAGAATGTAGGAGAGATACAGGTGTATTTGAGTTAGAGAATTATAGGGATGAACTCGTCGTACGAGATGGCAATGTTATTACAGCAAGAGGAAGAGGATTCATTGAGTTTGGGAAGTGCTTTGGTGAAGCACTGGAGTTGACGTTTGAAGAAGCATGGTACCGATAATAGTGTAAAACGTAAGAACTCGTCGATAGTAGACGAGTTCTTTTCATTATATACGTTGCAATAACCCATTAGGGCGTAAGCGGCCCATAACAATTTCATCGGCGAATGTACCATTTGTTTTCAAGCTACCTTTTTTACGTCCTTCTTCTACAAAGCCAAACTTTTCGTACAATGCTTTTGCTTTTGGATTAATGTGTAATACGGTTAGATCAACTCTCTCTAGTAGTAACCAATTATCAGCAAGATTGATTATTTTTGTTAACAATGCACTGCCGATGCCGTTGTTATGAAAAGAGCTATCGACAGCGATGTACATATCTCCTACGTGAGAGCGACGAGCTTGACCTTGTACTAATCCAATCCATCCAACAACATTCCCATTATGTTCAGCTACGAATTCATATTGAGTAGCGCTTAAATTCTTAATACGATTTTCCATCATATCAATTCGCATGCTAGGTAGAAATACTAAATAAGGAAAAACGTCTTCTTGCATGGCAATTCGGTGTATATCAGTAGCATCTTTCAATTGAATAGGACGAATAGTTAGTTCCATCAGATAGCCTCCTTAAAAATGATTAGAAGTATTTCGACAGCTGAAAAGAGGAATCCTTCCACCTAGGAACAATTCGTAATTTCACATACCATATTTTATGTGATTTTTAATAAAAACTAAAACAATAAATAAATTCGAGTTCGATGTGGTATTTATACGTTCATTTCACTTATAATAGGACAATACGTACATAAAAAGTAAAAGAGGATACATGATGAACAAAACATTTAATGAATACAAATTAAGTACTGACATTACAAATGCCTTAGAGCAGTTAAACTATACGAATCCAACAGAAGTACAAGTAAATGTGATTCCAGTTGCATTAGAGAAGAAAGATATCGTTGTGAAATCACAAACGGGTAGCGGAAAAACAGCATCATTTGGAATTCCTTTATGTGAACTTGTCGAATGGACAGAAAACAAACCACAAGCGTTAGTGTTAACTCCAACACGTGAGCTTGCGGCACAAGTGAAAGAAGATATCACGAACATTGGAAGATACAAACGGATTAAAGCAACAGCTGTATACGGGAAATCACCATTTGCGAAACAAAAATTAGAATTAAAGCAAAAGACACATATTGTTGTAGGTACACCTGGTCGTGTATTAGATCATATGGAAAAAGGTACGCTGCCATTAGAACGTATCGAATACTTAGTTATTGATGAAGCAGATGAAATGTTAAATATGGGCTTCATCGATCAAGTAGAAGCCATTATTAATCAGTTACCGACAGATAGAGTAACGATGCTATTCTCGGCAACCCTACCAGAGGACATCGAAAATTTAACAGTGAAGTATATGAAAAATCCGCAGCATATTGAAATTGCAGCAAAAGGGATTACGACAGATAAAATCGATCATCGTGTCATGGAAGTAGAAGAGAAAGCTAAATTTGATTTATTAAAAGATGTGACAACAGTAGAAAACCCAGATAGTTGTATCATTTTCTGTCGTACACAAGAAAATGTGAACACATTAGTAGACCAGTTAAATGAATTAGATTATCCTTGTGACAAATTACACGGTGGGATGATACAAGAAGATCGTTTTGCAGTAATGAATGAGTTTAAGCGAGGAGAATATCGTTATTTAATCGCAACAGATGTAGCAGCTAGAGGAATTGATATTGATAATATTAGCCTTGTTATTAATTACGATATTCCATTAGAGAAGGAAAGTTATGTTCACCGTACAGGAAGAACAGGACGTGCTGGGAAAAAAGGGAAAGCTATTACGTTCGTAACGCCTTATGAAGATAGGTTTTTAGCAGAGATTGAAGAATATATCGGATTTGAAATTAACAAAGTGAATGCACCGTCTACAGAAGAAGTTCAGGCAACTAGATTGGCATTCGAAGAGAAACTACAAGCTATGCCAAATTTAAAAGAAGATAAAAGCGAGCAGTTAAATAAAGGTATCATGAAGTTATATTTTAATGGTGGAAAGAAGAAGAAGATTCGTGCGGTTGATTTCGTAGGAACAATTGCAAAAATCGATGGCATAAGCGCGCAAGATATTGGGATTATTACCATTCAAGATAATGTATCATATGTAGAGATTTTGAATGGAAAAGGCCCGCAAGTATTACAAGTGATGAAGAATACGACAATTAAAGGGAAGTTGTTAAAAGTACATGAGGCACGTAAATAAGCTGTGACGGTCAAACTTTTGCTACAGATAGTTAAAAAAGAAATGCGAATCAATCTATGATTTGCATTTCTTTTTTTGTATAATCCTTATTATTTAGATAGTTTTTATCGGAGATGGATTTTTGAAAATAGGTGCATTCATTAAGAACAATAGCCAAGTATTGCCCATACTTTGGTTGGGAGAGTACTTCATACTAGGATTCTTTTCCACATATATGTTGTCTATTTTATTTTCAATATGCTTTCACTCGTTTACATCATAAGGGAATAATGAATTTAATACATGGAGGGTATGAAAGTGAATAATTTTCAACATGATTTACAAATGTTAAACCTCGGGAATTTCCAAACAGGAGATGTAACATACTGGGATCCATATAGTCAAAATTATGTATCATATGACTATCGTCGTTGTGGTGGTTGTGGTGGCGGAGGACGCTGTGGCGGTTGTGGCGGAGGACGTTGCGGAGGCTGCGGAGGACGTTGTGGTTGTGGAGGACGTTGCGGAGGCTGCGGAGGATGTGGCGGTTGCGGTGGATGCTTCCCATGCTTCCCATGTTTCCCTTGTGCAGTTGTTGTGTAATATAAATACATGTAGAGCCTTTGTACGATTAACATACAGAGGCTCTTTCCTATGGAAACAAGAGCATAATAGACAAAGTGTTGTACATAAAATGAAGATGAATATTTGTAAGGGAGGGGCGAAATGGAAAAGGTACATGAGATGATGCGACCTAAAATAAAGCGTGATACATTTTTTTATTATGATAATAAAAAAGGAGTCTATTTCCGTAATAACGTCAACTCTTTTTGGATGGAAGGAAACACCGTTGCTCAATGGATTGAAAAACTATGGCCGATGTTAAATGGTGAGCATAGTTTGCATGAACTAACGAATAGCTTACCTGAAGAGTATCGAAGGAGAGTCTATGATATTGTTGGGGCATTAGCAAAAAATGATTTTGTTCGTGACGTAAGCTCAGATAGATCACATGATTTGCGTCAAGATATTATTCATCGATATGCCTCACAGGTTGAATTTTTAGATAGCATCGGGAACTCTGGAGCAGCACGTTTTGAAAGCTATCGTCAAACGAAAGTGTTAGCAATTGGTTCGGGTTCGTTCCTTTTATCACTCGTTTCGTCTTTACTGGAGTCTGGTTTAGCGAAGTTCCATGTATTCGTTACGGACTCAAGCGCAACAAATAGAAAACGACTAGAAGAAGTTGTTGTTCATCATCGGAAATCAGATCAAGAAGTATCTGTTGGGGAAATGAAAGGAGATACATTTATACCAGGGATTATTGGGTCATATGATGCTATTTTATATGTATCACCAAATGGAAATAGAGAAGAGTTACAATTTTTTCATACACTGTGTAAGCAAGAAGGGAAATTGTTTGTCCCAGCTATTTGTTTAGACGGAGTTGGATTAGCAGGGCCGATTGTACATCCAGATTATGAAGGGTGCTGGGAAACTGCCTGGCGTTCGCTGCATAAACAGCTATTTACGACGAAAAAAGAAGAATGTGCACCAACAGTAGAATCGATATTGGCTAATATTATTACGTTTGAATTAGTAAAGAAAAGAAGTGGATTGGCAGAAGCTACGCAAGAAAATAAAGTATATATCATGAATCTGGAGACGTTGGAAGGACAGTGGCATTCATTCATTGGTCATCCTTCTCCTATCAATGTTGAAAGCATTCGTTATGTAGAGGATATTCTCACGCATATCGAGAAAGATACTCGCACTTGTTCTTCAACTGAATTATTTCAAACGGCTACTTCTATCACTTCCGAAGAGACAGGGATTTTTCATAAGTGGGAGGAAAGAGAATTATCACAAGTGCCGTTAGCACAATTTTGTGTGCAAGCAGTGAATCCTTCTTCAGATGGGCCTGCTGAACTTTTACGAGAAATTATTTGTGTTGGTTTGACACATGAAGAAGCACAGCGGGAAGCAACCTTATGTGGATTAGAGTCATATATGAAGTCTGTATATCCCTCTGTCCATGTGGGTGTAGGTACGAGTTCTATAGAAGGAATTTCAAGAGCATTACAGCAATGCTTAACGAATGAATTGCAGAAGAAAGAGAGAGAAATGAAGTTTGCACGTGTTCAATTAGAACCGATAGAAGATAAGCGCTGTGAGTTCTATTTACAAGCATTAAATACGATGAAACAAGAGTACACGATTGGGATAGGAGAAAATATTTGTGGTTTCCCTGTTATGTGTCTGCAAACAAATAACAATTCTTATTGTAGTGTCGCGTTGAATCAAACGTTAGCATTGCGGAATGTATTACAGTGTGCGCTAAGGGACCTTCAAAATAAAGTGAAATCATCATCTTTCTTTTCAATACAGTTACTTGAAGAGAAACCATCACCGTATATAAGTATTCCGGTGTACGAAGAAACCGAACAGCGTGAAACACTTCAATATGCGCTAAACGTGTTGCAAAAAGAAAAGAAGAATCCACTTGTATATGAACTCCCTCTGCATAGTTCTTTCCAACATGATGTTGTGATATATGGTGTCACATTGAGGGAGGAGGAGTAGAATGCGTGAACACATTACGTTAGTTGGAGATGGAATGTTAGCAAACTATGTATATCAAGAGTTAGCCACACAAGTAGAAATAATTCGCCAGACAGATTTTCACACACCTATTTCACCATCAACATCATTATTACTTGTCCTACATGATTACTGTGATGCAGTTGTATATAAAGAAGCCGAGCGTGTTTCTAGCTCTTTAGCTATTCCCTGGTTACGAGGGATGATTTCATTTGGAGAAGGAGTGATTGGTCCGTTAGTAAAACCATCAATTCCTGGATGTTCGCAATGTGCAGATATGCGTCATTTAATGGCGGGATCCGATCGACGAGAAACATTACAATTAAAGCGGGAAATTGCAGCATCTGGATACACGGGGAGAGATATGTGGGCATCTCGTACAGGGATATTACACATGGCACATATTGTTGTAACAGAAGTAAAGAAGATTCTAAAGAAAGAGGAAAGTCGATTATATCGTCACGTTAGCCTTGTTCATTTAATGACGTTAAATACGAGTACTCATTCGTTTGTTCCTGTATCGCTATGTTCGATATGTGGAACTGTTCAAGATGATTCTCCAGAATTAGCGACGATTACACTTAAGGAAAGTCCGAAGGTTAGTTCACATCACTATCGTTCTCGTTCTATTGATGATTTAAAGAAGTTTTTAGTAAAAGATTATTTAGATTACCGTACAGGATTTTTAAATGGGAAAGTACATGACCTTACTCCACCATTTGCGGATGTTGGAGTTAATCTTCCGATGCTAGTTGGAGATGAAGCAACAGCTGGAAGAACGACCTCTTATGCAATGAGTGAGCTAACTGCTATTTTAGAAGGATTAGAAAGATATTGTGGCATTGAACCAAGAGGGAAAAGAACGGTTGTACATGATAGTTATAATAATGTAAAAGAGCATGCGCTTTATCCTCCCAAAGTGGGGATTCATGCCAAAGAGAAATATGAAATGCCACGTTTTCCATTTCAACCATTTGATCCAAATCGAGCGATAAATTGGGTATGGGCATATTCATTTAAGGGAGAGCGCCCAATTTTAGTTCCGGAGTTATTAGCGTATTATAGCTTAGGGCATGAACGTGGATTTGTATATGAAACGTCTAATGGTTGTGCGTTAGGTGGCAGTTTAGTAGAAGCAATCTTTTACGGCATATTGGAAGTCGTAGAGCGTGATTCATTCCTCATGACATGGTATGCCCAATTACCATTGCCGAAGTTAGATAGTTCTTCGATACGGGATGAAGAATTGCAGCTAATGATGGAGCGCGTCGGTGCTGTAGCTGGATACGATATTTATTTATACAATGCTACGATGGAAAATGGTATCCCAAGTATATGGGCGTTAGCAAAAAATCAGAAAGAAGTAGGAATGAACATTATTTGTGCAGCGGGTGCACATCCAGATCCAGTTCGAGCAGCAAAAAGTGCAATATTTGAACTAGCAGGAATGATGCTTGTTTTAGATGAAAAGGCAGATAAAAACCGTAAGAAGTATCAAAAAATGTTACGTAATCCATCACTTGTTAGGCAGATGGAAGACCACTCGATGGTATATAGTTTGAAAGAAGCGGAAGAGCGATTGGGTTTCTTATTAGAGGAGAATCGCCCAATTCAAACTTTCGAAGAAGCGTTTCCTCCTCGACCACAACATGATGACTTAACAGAGGAACTAAAAGATTTACTACGAGTATTCCGAGAAAGAGACTTGGACGTAATTGTTGTTAATCAAACAACAGATGAGATTGTTAGGAACGGCCTTCATTGTGTAAAAGTAATTATTCCAGGAATGCTACCAATGACATTTGGATACGATTTAACTCGTCTAACAGGTCTAGATAGAGTATTAACAGTTCCAATGGAGATGGGCTATCGTGAGAATCCTTTAACCTACGAAGAGTTGAATCTGCATCCACATCCATTCCCATAGAAAAAGATAGGAGGGTGGATTATGCATTTAGATACGTTTCTATATCAGTTGCATTTTGATACAGAAAAAGCAATGTCGAGTGGTCATTCAGTTAATTGGGATGATAAACCATTACCGTACAAATTGTATCGTAATGTATCTAGCATTCCATTATGTACAGAAGTTCCTTTTAACATAGATTGTTTAGATGATACACGCCCGACTCTTCGTACTATTAGCCATTTGCTTTGGTACACATTTGGACTTACGCAGTTTAGTGAGCAAAATTTTCTAGAATATACGGCAGAACCACTATATTCTTATCGACGCTTTGTTCCCTCTGGAGGTGCCTTGTATCCAAATGAAGTATATATATACTTGAAAATGGATGACGTATCTCATGGTGTTTATCATTATGATGTTGCTCATCACCGCTTAATCTTAATAAGAGAAGGGAATATAGACAGTTATTTAAATCAAGCACTCGGTAATCGGTGTGAGATAGAGAAAGCATGTTGTACGGTATTTGTATCAACGATGTTTTGGAAAAATTTTTTTAAGTATAAAAATTTTTCGTATCGCCTGCAAGGTCTTGATGCGGGAGCTCTTATTGGTCAACTACTTGAAGTGACGAAGCGTTATCGATATGAAACAACTGTATACTTTCAATTTTTGGATGAAGCAGTCAATCATTTGCTCGGTTTATCGACAAATGAAGAAAGTGTCTATGCGGTTATTCCACTATCTGTAGATTCGACGATGGAGTGGTGTAAGAAGGCTGATGACAAGATAACAGCTACTGAATTATGTCAGGAACTTCCTAGAATTACGCACAATTATTATATTCGTTCTCGTCATATAGAAACGTATCCATTTGTACAAAAAGCGAACGAAGCGTGTATGTTGGAGCAATTTTCACCGATTCAACAGATGAAACAACAAAATAAAGAAATCAGAACCTCTAATAATATTCCGTTACCGAATGTAACAAGAATGACATACGATTTTGTGTCTAGTTGCCGAAAGCGATATTCTCCCGAAATGGATTTTATTTTAAAAAAGATGAATGTTTATGAGATTGCTAGTTTGTTTCATGAAGCAATGACTTCTTATAAGTATCGAAATGATATAGATGATTTAATAGAAAGTCCATCTCCACGTATATCCATATACAGTTCTTTCTATTTAGTAGAGGGTGTATTAAACGGTGCATATTACTACGATGTAAAGAAACATGTACTACAAGGAATACGGCACGGTGATCAACGAAGTGTATTACAATCCGCAATGACATTAGATAATGTTAATCTTCAACAAACACCAGTGTGTATCCACCTTGTCGGTGATAGAGAGTATATGAAACATTCATTAGGCTATAGAGGTTATCGAATACAGCAAATGGAAGCAGGTATGCTTCTCCAGCGATTATTACTTGCTGGAGGTGGGCTGAATATAGGAGGGCATCCCCTTTTAGGTTACAATTCTGTGCAATGCGATCAACTTTACGAGATTGATAAGTTAAATGAAACTACGCTTATTCAGCTTCCGATGGGGGCTCATTATCAGCGTTCATGGCTTAAAGCAGGGCTACATCATTAAAGGAAGGGGAATAATAAGAACCTTCCTTTTTTGTCGTGAGAAGAAAATTATACTGTCACAATCTTGTCATAAATGGGAAAATTTGATATGTTAAGAGAGAACGAATGATTTTGTACATATACATTACCTCTATTATGTACAAAGGGCTTACCGATGTAGAATCTTATATTCTACATCCATCAACTAGAAAAATGAAAAGGCTTCCACTGTTTTGAACGAAAATCTAGTATAGATTGGAGGAAGACAAAATGAAAGCTGAGAAAAATTTTTCCCCGGGTCTTGACGGTATTGTTGCTGCAGAGACAAGTATTTCTTTCCTCGATACGGTACAAAGTGAGATTGTCATTAGAGGATATGACCTTATTGAACTGTCTAAAACAAATACGTATTTGGACATCGTTCATCTTCTATTAGAGGGCGTTCTTCCAACTGAAGAAGAGAAACGGAAAATTGAAGATGAACTGAAAACAGAGTATGAAGTTCCGCAAGAAATTTTTAATATTCTTCACCTTTTACCACAACAAACACATCCTATGGACGGCTTACGAACAGGTATCTCAGCACTAGCAGGTTATGATAACGATATTGATAATTGTTCTGTTGAAATGAACAAAAATCGTGCCTACAAATTGCTCGGGAAGGTTCCAACCATTGTCGCAAATAGTTACCGCATTCTAAATAACCAACAACCATTAACTCCACTACAAGACTTATCTTACAGTGCAAACTTCTTTTATTTAGTCACAGGAAAGAAACCAACTCCACTAGAAGAAAAAATATTTGATACATCCCTTGTTTTATACAGCGAGCATGAAATGCCAAATTCAACATTTACTGCGAGAGTTATTGCTTCTACACGTTCGGATTTATACGGGGCATTAACGGGGGCAGTTGCTTCTTTGAAAGGAAACTTACATGGCGGTGCGAATGAAGCGGTTATGTATATGTTACTTGAAGCGAAAACAGTAGCTGAATTTGAAGAGTTGATTGAAACGAAGATATACAAAAAAGAGAAAATTATGGGCTTTGGTCATCGTGTCTATATGAAAAAGATGGATCCAAGGGCATTAATGATGAAAGAAGCATTAAAGCAATTATGTGATCAAAAAGGTGATTACCTTCTTTATGAAATGTGTGAAGCAGGAGAGCGGGTAATGGAGCGTGAAAAAGGAATCTATCCAAATTTAGATTATTATGCAGCTCCTGTATATTGGATGCTTGGAATTCCAATTCCGTTATATACACCAATTTTCTTGAGTTCTCGAACAGTTGGATTATGTGCACATGTTATGGAACAACATGCGAACAATCGAATCTTTAGACCGAGAGTCAATTATATAGGAGAAAGAAACCTTACAAGTAAACAATAGTATATACCATTAGGAAAATGGGAGCTAATCGGCTATCCATTTTCCATCCTTACATTACATTTTCGAGAGGTGGGAACGATGATGATTAAAACGAATGATATAACAAAAACAGATGTATTGTTAGAAGAAATTGCAGAGTATGTCCTACATAAAGAGATTACGAGTGAGGAAGCTTATTCAACTGCACGCTACGTATTACTAGATACGTTAGGTTGCGGTATTTTGGCGCTTCGTTATCCTGAATGTACGAAACTATTAGGACCAGTTGTACCAGGAACAATTGTACCAAATGGTAGTAGGGTACCAGGAACATCATATGTGCTAGACCCTGTACGAGGAGCATTTAATATCGGCTGTATTATTCGCTGGTTAGATTATAACGATACGTGGTTAGCGGCAGAGTGGGGACACCCATCAGATAACCTTGGTGGGATTTTAGCAGTAGCTGACTATATTAGTCGTGTACGTATTGTAGAAGGGAAGGAAGCATTAACTGTACATGATGTATTAGAAATGACAATTAAAGCACATGAAATTCAAGGGGTACTCGCATTAGAGAATAGTTTGAACCGAGTAGGATTAGACCATGTACTATTTGTCAAAATCGCAACAACGGCGGTTGTCGCAAAAATGTTAGGTGGAACGAAACAAGAAATTATTAATGCATTATCAAATGCATGGATTGATAATTCGAGTTTACGTACGTATCGTCATGCACCGAATACCGGTTCTCGTAAATCATGGGCAGCTGGAGATGCGACAAGTAGAGGGGTGCATCTAGCAATGATGGCGTTAAAAGGTGAAATGGGATATCCGACAGCATTATCAGCACCAGGATGGGGATTCCAAGATATTTTATTTAATAAGAAAGAATTGAAACTAGCACGTCCTCTTGGTGCGTATGTAATGGAAAATGTTTTATTTAAAGTATCGTATCCAGCAGAGTTCCATGCGCAAACAGCAGCGGAGTGTGCAATTAAACTACATGCAGAGATAAAAGATCGTCTTGATGAGATTGATCGAATTATCATTAAGACGCATGAATCAGCTGTACGTATTATTGATAAAGTTGGTCCACTCAATAATCCGGCAGACCGTGATCATTGCTTGCAATACATTACAGCTATCGGCTTATTATATGGTGATATTGTGGCAGACCATTATGAAGATGAAGTAGCAGCAGATAAGCGTATTGATTTCTTACGTGACAAGATGGAAGTAATAGAAAGCAAAACATATTCAATTGACTATTTAGACCCGAACAAACGCTCAATCGCTAATGCGGTGCAAATTCATTTCAAAGATGGTACTACAACAGAAATGCTAGAATGTGAATACCCATTAGGTCATCGCTTCCGCCGTGAAGAGGCAATTCCGAAAATCATGGATAAATTCTCAGCGAATATTCGAACACATTTTGCGAAGAAGCAAGTCGAGAAAATGGAAGAAGTGTGCTACAACGAAGAAGTAATGAAAGATATGCCAATTACGAAGTTCATGGAGCTATTTGTTACGCCATAAGGAGGAAATGTGATGTCTTGGATTGTAAATAAACAGCTTACACAAGTAGAGCTTGCAACACAATTTCGTGAACATATTTCGGCACCGGGAATTGTTCAAATTCCAGGAGCACATGATGCAATGGCCGGTCTTATTGCGAAAAAAGCTGGTTTTTCTACCTTATATTTGTCGGGAGCCGCGTATACAGCTAGCAAGGGTTTACCAGACTTGGGAATCGTAACATCAACAGAAGTAGCTGAGCGTGCAAGGGAGATTACTCGTGCAACAAACTTACCGTTACTTGTAGATATTGATACAGGCTTTGGTGGAGTGTTGAATGTAGCAAGAACAGCGAGAGAAATGCTTGAAGCGAATGTCGCGGCGGTACAAATCGAAGATCAACAAATGCCAAAGAAATGTGGGCATTTAAATGGTAAAAAACTAGTATCGACAGAAGAGCTAGTTCAAAAGATTAAAGCTATTAAAGAAGTGGCACCTTCTCTTCTAGTTGTAGCAAGGACAGATGCTAGAAGTGTAGAAGGAATGGAACAAGCGATGGCAAGAGCCACTGCATATGTAGAAGCGGGAGCGGATGCGATTTTCCCCGAAGCGTTGCAATCAGAAGAGGAGTTTCGTCTATTTGCCCAACGTGTAACAGTACCACTGCTTGCGAATATGACTGAGTTTGGTCAAACACCTTATTATACAGCAGAAGAATTTGAAGCAATGGGATTCAAAATGGTTATTTATCCTGTAACATCGCTTCGTGTTGCAGCAAAGGCATATGAACGTATTTTTCAGTTAATTAAAGAACAAGGTTCACAAAAAGAAGGACTTGATGATATGCAAACAAGAAGTGAACTATACGAAACGATTTCGTATTATGAGTTTGAAGAATTGGATAATACAATTGCAAAAACAGTGCTGTCAAAAGGGCAGTAAGTAGGAAATACCAGTAAATGTTCAATCATTTACTGGTATTTTTTGTCTTTACGTACATAAAAATCATTTTGTTCATAAAAACCATATTAATTACAGAAAATTCTATTTTTTCTAAAAACAGACATGCTATAATAATAGCGGAAGAAAAAGCGACATATTTTGACCTTTTCATAAATTTGACATATGATTAAGAAGGGAATGGGAAAAGTATGTAATAGTCTCTAAAACTTCCAGAATAACTATTAGTCTACATAAATTGATTTATAGTTCCATGGACTACTTTGTAGGCGAATTGGTGGAGGGAGAGGATGTTACGGAATCGTCATGAAAAGGTTGGAAAAAGGATCAATCATCGGTCATGGTTCTAGTAATCCTTTAGCATATTTCACCATGCCCGGGAGAGATGCATAATGTAACGACACAAGGGGGATTTAAATGGAAAAATCGGTTATGAAGCAAGCGTGGAACATGAGCTGGGATGCACATTATAAACTGAAACGTCTATTGAAGTTTTCAATGCCTGGCGGTACTTCATCTGTACAAAAAGCAGATAAATCATCACAAGTATCTACTGGAACAAAGAAAGATCCAAGTTATACTCCTGTTCAATTGACGGGTCTATTATTAGGTCCATTGATGTTTGCGTTAACATTATTATTCTTTTATCCAGAAGGACTTACTGATAGCGGAAGAGCCGTATTAGCCTGTACACTGTGGGTGGCAATTTGGTGGATTACAGAAGCAATTCCGATACCGGTAACATCGTTATTACCACTTGTTATTATGCCTGTAACGAAAGCCCTCGAAGGTGGCAAAGTATCAGCAGCGTACGGAGACCCTATTATTTTTCTTTTTTTAGGTGGATTTTTGATAGCGCTTGCAATGGAGAAGTGGAACCTTCATAAACGTATTGCGGTTATGATTATTATGGCAATTGGAACAAGCCCAAAGCGAATTGTACTAGGTTTGATGTCTGCAACTGGTTTCTTATCAATGTGGGTATCGAATACAGCAGCTGTAATGATGATGCTTCCAATCTGTACATCGATTGTTTATCAAGTAATAAAAAATGCGAAGGAAGCTAATATCGAGGAAGCTAAATTAAAGAGCTTTGAAAAGACGATGATTTTTGGGGTTGGTTTCGCAGGAACAATTGGAGGAGCTGCTACATTAATTGGTACACCTCCAAATATTATTTTGGCAGCAACGATTCAAAAGTTATATAATGTTGAAATTTCGTTTGCTAAATGGATGTTCTTTGCAACACCGATTGTTGTTTTTCTACTAATAGCTGTATGGTATTATCTTGTAACAGTCGCATTCCCAATTAAATTCAAAGAGTTACCTGGTGGGAAAGCAGTTATTAAGGAAGAAGCAAAGCGCCTAGGGAAAATATCATATGAAGAAACAATTGTACTTATTATTTTCTTGTTTACTGCATTTATGTGGATTTCAAGAACGTTCTTATGGACAGATCTTATCCCAGGTATTAGTGATACGATGATTGCTATTTTTGCAGGTATTTTATTCTTCTTAATTCCAGCAAAAAACAAGAGTGGCAAATTACTAAGTTGGGATGTATCTAAAGAGTTACCTTGGGGTATCTTGTTACTATTCGGTGGTGGCCTTGCGATTGCAGCTGGTTTCAAAGAATCAGGACTAGCTACTTGGATGGGAGAACAATTAAATGGATTAGCTGGTCTAAATTTATTAGTTATTATTATCATTATTACAACGATGGTATTATTCTTAACGGAAATTACATCAAATACTGCAACAGCTACAATGATTTTACCAATCTTAGCAGCTCTTGCAACGGCAATGGAAGTACATCCATTTGCATTCATGGTACCAGCAGCAATGGCAGCGACATATGCATTTATGTTACCAGTTGGTACACCGCCAAATGCGATTATCTTTGCTACTGAAAAGATTACAATTGGTGAAATGGTGAAATCAGGATTCTGGGCTAATATCATTGCAGTAGTTCTAATTGTATGTGGAACATACTTCTTATTACCAGCAATTATGGATATTCAGTTAGATGTATTCCCAGCAGATTTCAAAAAATAAACGATAGTTACACATAACCCGTAAGTGAGAATTTGTTCATTTGCGGGTTTTTTAACGAGAAAAAAGCCACGTTGAGTGTAGTATCAACAAGGCTTTACGTTTATTTTTTATTCTGCGTGATTTTCTTTAACTTTTTGATAGAACAATGCTACACTTGTTTGAATATATGGGTGTAACCATATATATAGGAGTCCCAATGTTGGGATGCAAAGTAGAAACCAACCAATAAAAGAAAGGTATAAGCAGAATAGTTTCCATCTGTAGCCCTTCATCATTTTACGGCTCTTTGTAATTGCTTCATTTGGTGAGAGTTCTGGATATTCATTTAAAATATACGGAGCTAACGCATATTCTAGCCCTTTTATGTAGATAAGCGCATATAGAATTATTTGAACTCGTAATCTGTAATCTCTATTACAGATGGCTTATTGTATCGTCCACCTTTACTTTGGTAAATAACCTTAGGTGTTATGCTTTTAAAGATACTACGAATAGAGAGCATCTTTGTTTCTTCGGAGAAACTGTGCCAGTTCTTGTGCAGCATTTCCATTGTACTTTTAATTTGTTGTTTATTAGCTTTTTGTTTAAACGACTCTAAGTTTTCGAGTATTTCTTCTTCCAAATCCTGCAGATTATCCATTCTTTTGTGGTAGTCTACTTTGCTGATTTCACCTTCGATATAAAGCTCTTTAATCCGTATTTTTTTATCCGAGAGGTGTTTAAGTTGCGTGCTTGTATCAAGACGAAACTCGTCCGAATTCGTTTCATCTTCAATTTTAAAATCTTTAAGGGTTATAATTAGTTTTTCTAAGAAAGCCTTTTGAACAGATTCATAACGTAATGTTTTTTGTGGGCATAAGCCTAGCTGGTTACGGACACATCTATAAGAATAGTAGACCTTACCGTCATCGTTTCGGCCATTTCGAGCAACACCTACAGTGCTTTTTCCACATTTCGGGCACTTTAATATACCTGTAAAGGGGTGGAATATGTTATTACGTGGTCGAGGGATGTATCGAGGAGGCATATTTTATTCTGTAAAGCTACTAATATGCAGAGAAGATATTATACGGTACCAGTAGAAGAACCTGTAGGTGACCTTCCAGAAATTGATGAGAACGGAATACCTATATATTATCTTTGTTTTATAGGAAAAGATATTATTGAAGATTTTCACGAGAAGGCTGATGGAAATGATGACCTCGCCAGGCAGTGGGCGAAAAACGGAGTCAGGCATGTAATAAAGTACGGGCTTAATACAGCTGATTATATTTATAACAGAAAGTTTGTTAGGAGATAAACACGAATGATATTCTTGAAATTATAATACAAAATGATGTGTCCTGTGATAGGATACATCATTTTTCTTTTTATATTGTTTTCTCAGTTTGAAATGCTTGCTGGAAATATAATTTATTAGGTTAGTTAATCTGTTTTAGAATGTAATTTTTATAAGATATATAAAACTGATAAAACATCAATATAATTCATCTTTCGATTTGAAAAGACAAATTTAGGTAATAAATGATATAATATCCTGCGTTGCAGTTTTTATAAAAAAAGGAGGTATTATAAAATTGAATAAGAACTTATTTTTAAGTTTTTCAATCTTTATACTATTGTTGAGTAATTCTTTAGGCGTAATACATGCAGAGCAAAAGAATCAAAAAAACAACATTGCATTTGTAGATGTACCTAAAGATCATCCATCTTATAAAGAAATAATGTTTATGGTGGAAAAAGATATAATTCAGGGTCATGAAAATGGCCATTTTGGTGCCAAAGACAACTTATCTCGAGAACATTTGGCTCTGTTTTTATATAATTATTTAAAGCCTAAAAATCGAGTGGAAAACCCATTTGTTGATATTGATTCTAATAGTTATAAGGATCAAATTTTATCTATGACAGCATTAGGTGTATTCAGTGCTGATTCAGAAAAAAAGTTTAATCCGAAAAGTATTGTAACAAGAGCAGAATTAGCTAAAGCTTTAGTGAAACTTTTTAACTTTAAATCATCTGATAACTATGAATTTATTGATATGAAAGATCACTGGGCTAATGAGTACGTAAAAACTTTGTATAGTAACGGAATAGTAAGTAAGACCAAAAATAATAAATTTAACCCAAATGGACCTGTAACTAGAGAGCAATTTTCGATTTTTTTCTCTAAAGCAATTCAAAAGATAGAGAAGGGTAGTGAGCAATCTGAATCAGAGAAGCCAACGTCTAGCCCTTCTATTAATCAGAAAGTGCTTAATACACCTCCTAAGCAAGCTGTAAGTGATAAGAAAGCCTCGAGTCCTGAACGTATTCATATACTGACAAAATTTGATTTGTACGAGGCCGAAGGTTTTTTCATGTCAAAAAAAGTAGCTTCGAATCTTAATCCACAGTGGGTAGATATAATAAAAAGAAGCGAGACAGATAGCAATTGGCTGTTAATAAAAAGCCATTTAGGGGAGAAATGGGTATACTACAACCCTAAACCAGAACATATCAATATACCAATAAATTATGATTTATATGAGTCAAATGACTTCCATTATGAAAAAGTAGCTTCGAACCTTACTCCACAATCAGTAAAGGTACTGGCTAGGGATCCTTTTAATAAGCACTGGATGTTAATAGATAGTCACCTTGGGCAAAAATGGGTTTACTATAACCCGGAATTAAAGCCTATTCATGTCAAATATGATTTTGATACTTATGAAACAACTAATCTAATTGGAGAAAAATCAGCTACTTTTGCGCCACAAACGGTAAAAACAGTAGCAAAGTACGAGGATAACTGGTATCAAATTGAAACAGGTAAAGGTAGGAAATGGTTGTATTATACAGGTGAACCTAAAGAAATAGCTATAAAGAGTTCATTTGATACATATGAAAAACCAATGACCTTCATGCAAACAAAATTACTGAGCTTTGCACCACAAACTGTAACTGTATATGCGAAGTATGATAACAATTGGTTATTGATTCAGACTTCAAAAGGGAAACAGTGGGCGTATTACAATCCTACACCCGAAAAGGTTTATATACCAATAAGTTTTGATTTATATGAAGAAGCATCTATTTATTCAAAAAAAGTAGCTTCAAATCTTACTCCACAACCAGTAAGTGTAATTAAGAAAGGCGACTTATTTGATGAAAACTGGATACTAATAGAAAGTAGTTTAGGGAGATACTGGATTTACTATAACCCAGAATTAAAACCTATTACATTAACAAACACATTTGAAGTCTATGATACACCGGATTTTACTAGACCTAAGGTAGGAACATATGATCCTCAAACGGTTAGACCATTTATAAAATCAGGAGAATTTTGGTATCAAATTGAAACAGCACAAGGTAAGAAGTGGATTCATTATAACCCTACTCCTGAAAAAATGTATATCTCTACATCATTTAATAGTTATGAAAAGATGTCCAGAAAGTCTCGAGTTACAGGTACATACAACCCTCAAACCGTAACAGTCATAGAGAAGTTAAATACGTTTTGGTACCTCATCAAAACTGAACAAGGCAACCAGTTTATCTATCTAGATAACTATAAACCTGGTGAAGTGCCACAATGGATAATTGATTTAGAAGAAGCTATGGATGATTTAATAGTACTTGACTTTAATATATACTTTGACTTCAATATGGACTTGACTGAGTTAGAGAAATGGCTTGCTGACTCAGATAAATGGCTCGCTGATTTAGACAAGATGAATGCTAATTTGGACAAGATGAACGTAGCGATTACAAAAAACATGAAGAAGGCAAAAGAGCATTTCAATGCAATAAATTGGAGGAACAATTCCACTTTAATCGAAAAGTTATCAGAAGGAATGAAAGACCTTGATTTTTCTGGTATTGTCCCTAAAGGTTCCTCTAATCGACAGCAAAATGATCAAGCCTTATATAATACAATGCTTCTTATGCCGATTCTTGGTAATGGTATGGCATTAGCAGAATTAATTTCCGGAAAAACTCTAACAGGTAAGGACCTTGACTCTACAGAATACTTAATAGCAGCATTGTCTGTTGTTGGTGGCGGTGGAATTAAAACTTTAGGTACCGTAACAAAAGCCCAGAAATTCTCTAGTAAACAAGTAGATTTATCATGGGCTAAAAAATATCAAGATAATTTTAGTGCTTATGAAATTACAGGTACAGTTAAAGTAGGTAAAGAAATCAGGGATGTAAGTAGAAGGGTATATAGATTAGAAGATATAGATTGGAAATATGTAGCGCCTAAAAATGTTAACCCAACTGGTAAATCTAATTTAGAAATTGCACTTCTTGGGAATGCCCCATATACTAAAGATAATCAGAAAATAGAATTGCATCATCTAACACAGAAAGAACCTGGTGCAATGGTAGAGATGTCAGAAAAGATACATGGAGATCTTTATGATGCTTTACATATAATTAAACCGGGAGATAGTTTTAGAAATGATCCGGCGTTAGAGAAACAATACAACAATTTTAGAAGTAACTATTGGAAGTTGCGTGCGAAAGAGGCTAACGGAGGGAAGTAAGGAAAATGAAGAATGAAATTATAAATATAATTAAAACCTACCAAAAAGAAAGAGATTTCATGGGAGGGGTACAAGAAAGTACTATCCAATATGCAGAACAAGTATTAAACGTGAAATTTCCTGAGAGTTATCGATGGTTTGTGGGGAATTACGGTAGCGGAGGTCTTATTGGTATAGAAATCTATGGTTGTGAAGAAATTGGTGTAGATTCATCTGTCATATACCAAACAAGAAGGTATAGGGAAGATTATAAATTCCCTTTAAATTATATTATCTTAAATGATATTGATGGGAAGGTCACTTGCCTAGATGTTGACGAAATGGATTCAGGAGAATGTCCGATAGTTTTTTTAGATAGACATACTAAATACCGCTATGAATACAATCATGAAAACTTTTATGAGTACTTTTTAGACTGTCTACAAAATGCTGTAGATAACTTTTATGAGGAAGAATAGTTAAGTCGCATATAAAGAAACCTATATGGTATAGTTCTAAAGATAAAAACCCTCGATTCACTTTAGCCGAGGGTTTTTATCTTTAGAATAATTTTATTTAATCCATTCAATTAATGTTAATTTTCTACACTTAGCACACGTATATTGCCCATCGTCTTTAGTAACACGTTGTTTGTAATCACAATTAGGACAAGCTATTACTTGCTTCGAAAGTCCTCCGGTGATAAAAGCGATTGATGTCCCGAAGAGAGGGATTGCTACGATTAATCCGATTAATGTAATCGCTAATGCTGCAGATACAATCAATCCACAAATACCTAGAATCACAAACATTATCCTAGAAAAAATATTTGATTTTTTATCTTTCTCCCTGATGACTTCTATTATAAAAGAATTTCCGTCTGCTGTTTTTCTTAACTCCATATACATACCTCCAGTGCTTTGTACATTCTATACATTATTTTTGCGAAATATGAACTGGAAACGAAACTGGAAATACTTCGATATTTTCATCAAGTATGTATAAATCATAAACAGAACATCTAAGCAGGGTAGCCATTTTATATAAGAGATCTGCTGGAGGAAATGTTCTATCATTGGTCCAGTTGTCCATTGTCTTATCAGATACTTCGAGCTGTTCAGCCAGCCATTTCTTTTTTATCCCACGTATTTTTCTTATCTCATCAATTCTATTTTTCATTGTAATCACCGATTATTTACTTCTATTCTAGAACATTAAAAACCTTTTTAAAAATAAAACTTAGAAAAATTTATAAGAAAACATGTAATAAATTACATGAACTGAAAATATTATTTATTAAAGTCTTACCTAAGTCACACCTGATAGTTTGATAGCTTGTTTAGGTCCTACCTAAGTCACACCTCAAAGTAGAGGAGGAGATGTCATCATGATTTTGTCCATTGATGGCGGTAGTGAAAATGTAAAAGCAGCAGGTGAAAACATCATAGATATATTTCCATCAGTAATTGGAGAATACAGAGATCGTAAAAAGAAAGATAAGCATGGCAGCAGTGATATGGAATTTGAAATCAACGGAAAAAGGGGTTTCGCTGGAAGCTTAGCAATAGTAGAAAGTGTGTTTACATCTACAATCAGAGGAGAAACAAAAGCTCATCATTATTTAAAAATACGTGTTTTATTGGCGCTACATCGTAATTGTAATGAGAGAAACGTGAAGATTGTAGCGGGTCAACCGATTAGCATGCATACAGACACAGAAAAAAATAAAATCATCGTAATGCTGAAAGGTGAGCACAAAATAACGGTAAATGGAGTGACGAAGGAGTTTTTTATAGAAGAATGCGTAGTGGGCTTAGAAGGAGCGGCAGCATATTTATGCATACAACGTCCAGGAAAGATAAGAATTATTGATATTGGAGGTGGAACGGTTAATTTAGCAACAATTTTGAATGGTAGTTTTGTAGATAAAGAATCAAGGACTTTACCCTTTGGTTTCAATTCTTCAGCAGATAAATCAAAAGGGGAGCATATTATTCAGGCGACTTATAATGAGGCTTACAATTTAGGATGGAGAAGCGATGATGAAGTTTATTTTGTAGGAGGACCAGCGGAAACTCTTATAAGTAAGGTTATTAATTATTTCAGTAATACACAAGTAATTGCACCACTTCTCGATGGAGAAATGCTTGAACCTGTTTTCGGTACTGCGGTGGGCTTACTGCTAATTGGGAGGGCTGTTTATGCCAAGGATGGTCAAGAAAACAGTGGTGTTTAATATGGAGGATCCTGATCAAATTTTATTACATGAGCATGCAAATGAACGTAAGAATTTTTCAGGATATGTAAAGCGATTAATCCAACGTGATCGTGAAGGGGGTTATTCGGTTGCGCCAGTGAAGATATCATCAGTAGAGAACCGAGCAATAAACGTAAAAAGTTTTATTTGAGGAGCGTGAGGCTAATGAGAAACATGAAGAAAATCTGTTACGACTTAGAAACGACTCCACTCTTATATGGCTCGGGATATTTGAATGATGTTTATGAAGAAGCTATCACGAAGAAGCAAAAGATGGCCGTATATCAACATTTAAATAAGCATGACGTCTATGGAGATAAGCAGTACAAAGGTTACTATGCGCTCAGTCAACAAATCCAACGTGATTTTTTTAATGTGAAACAGAAAGTTAATTGGGAGGATTTCTTTCAGACTCACGAGGTCCTGTTAGATACATTCGGCGAGTACAGTATTCAAGAACGTGATCCAGGTGATGAAGAGGATAGAAGCTACTGGAATTTAATAAAAAACCTGTAGGGAGAGGTTAGAATGGTTATCGGTGAGCTAATGTTCATGTACGGGGCCACAGCGTCTACTGTAGCCATCATTAAGATGTTCGAAGGTCCTAAGTTCAAACTTCCAAAATCATTTCTCAAGTCGTTTCTAACAGTACTTGTACACAGCTCAGTTATTTATGTTCTCTACGACCTTCTAAAAGGACTTCTATAAGAGAAATAAATATGGAAATAGAAAGTCATTGATATAACAGTGTTTGTATGTGTTTTTAAATTTCCAACAAAACGCAACTACCTAAGGAGGTATTTAGGATTATGATTTCATTACTTTTAATACCTACAGTGCTTTTGCTGGCAGCTTCGTTCTCACCTTACTTTAAACAGACGGATAGGGAGAAAATTCAATTGTTTTTTGAAATTGCAGGGATTGGTGTAAAGCATAATAACGAGATTCAATATCCGTCTTATAAGGCTACAGAAGACGATGATTTAAGTACGACGTATATATTTAGACTACCTTTGGGGATCCCAAGCAAACTCTTAGAAAAAATAGGAGGGGTTGTCGGAGAAGGTCTGAATAAACCTGTTCTAATTAAATATGAGAATTATGAGTTACGTATTAGAGTTTTCACCCATGGGTTGAAGGATAAAGTAACTTGGTGTAGATCAATGGTGAGAGAAGATAGCTGGGAGGTTCCTGTTGGCCAAATGCTGGAGGGAATGGCTTACCACGATTTTGATAAGATTCCACATGCATCAGTTGGGGGAACGACAAGGTATGGAAAGACAGTCTTTTTAAAAAACATTGTTACAAATTTAATACTAGCTAATCCAGATAACGTGAGATTTTACATTTTTGATTTAAAGGGTGGGCTAGAATTCAGTAGATATAAAAATTTAAAGCAAGTAATGAAAGTTGCTGAAAATACAGTTGAAACTTTTGAGGTATTAGAAGCTTTACTCACAGAAATTAGAAAGAAAATGGAATACATGAAACATAACTATATCACTAACATTGTGGAAAGTGATGAAAAAGAAAGGGTTTTTATACTTGTAGATGAAGCAGCTGAACTTTGTCCTGATAAAAGTATGCCAAAGCCTAAACGTGATTTACTCGGCGCGTGTCAGCATATGTTAAGCGAGATTGCAAGGCTAGGTGGGGGATTAGGGTATAGGTTAGTTTTTTGTACCCAGTATCCTACAGCAGATACTTTACCGAGGCAGATTAAACAGAACTCTGACGCGAAGATTGGATTTAGACTCGCTACGGGAGTTGCTAGTCAAGTTGTGATTGACGAGGACGGATTAGAAAAATTACCTTCATTATTACCTGGGCGCGCGATTTACAAAACAGATTGTAAACATGAAATGCAAGTCCCTTATATTTCTGATAAACATATGTGGCACGTTTTAAAAGATTGGGAGGTGACAAAAGATGAGCCGAAGCCAGTCTACGAAGTACCAGCAACAGAGCAAGCTAGACCGTCAGATACAAGTTTTATTGAGTTTAAGTAAATTAGAATTCGCAACAAGACGACAACTTATGGCCATCCACGATTTAGGTAGTATCCGAAATGCGAACTACTTTCTTAAAGATATGCAGAAATATATGAACGTTACGCAACATAAAAAGGAGTATGTTTATTATCTTAATAAAACAGGAGCGGAATTGATTGGGCATGCAAAACTTTATAAAAAGAATAACCGATTATCTCATACACTAATGAGAAATGAGGCATGGTTATTATGTTATTGCCCTGAGAGCTGGGAAATCGAGAGGCCGATTGAATTCGGAGCTGACGGCGAGAAGAAGGTAATCATACCAGATGCTCGTTATATGGATAATAGAATTCCCTGCTTTGTGGAAATAGACCGGTTACAGAGTATAAAAGAAAACGAAAATAAGATACAGACGTATAAGATACTATGTAATCTTTATAAGCAACGTGGGGTTACTCCAATCATACAATTCTTTACGATCTCTAAGATACGTCAAAAAAACCTTGAAAATCTAGGAGTTAAATATGACGTTTATCTGCAATCCCATGTTGTAGAGGAAATTTATTAATGAAAAACCCCTTCGCATATGTAGCGAAGGGGTTTTTCATGTTATTCAGTTTCCTCGATGGTAAACAAGTCTTCAATCTTCAAGTCAAGAGCGCGACTTACACGAATCAATGTTTCAATTTCATACCTAGACTGACGGTTAAAACGACTAATAGTAGCTTCTGTAGTTCCTGCCATTGCCGCTAAATCCTTTTGTCGTAATTCCCGTTCTTCTAAGATTGCCGATAAACGTGGCGTTACTTTCATAGTTATAGTACCTCCGTACATAATCGTTAATTACATATTACACTTGTGAAATTATTTCGTCAATAATCTATTGACTTACTAATTACACAAGTGTAATATGAAACTAATAAATTACTTAAGTGTAATTTGTAATTTTGTAAGTGAAATGAAAAAATACTGGATATTCTGCATCGAGCTTCTTGAGATTCTTCGTTTTTAAAACTGTGATTCAAGGGGCTTATTTTCTTATTGTCTTTTTTAGGACAAGCTGTAGAAATTTCCGAACGAGGAATGACCTAACACTCGTTAAACTTGAACAGGTTAGCTGAGCCGACGTCAGAAAGTCAAGCGTCCTAATGTGTAACGTTTCCTTGTTTGCGTTTTTAGGAGTCTAGGCGAGTACGGCCATAAACGGTACGGCGGTTGCTTGGCGTGTTACGGCACGGGTAGCAATGGATAAAAGAGAATACCAGGTTACGAGTAATTAAGAATAGACCAGTAGCGTAATTCTTCCCTGATCTCTCAACAAGTAGGACAAGCATTACTTGTAAAAAGTCTGTTGTGTAAGAAATTACAGTGTTGAAACAAGGTGTTACTATACGGATTCCTTAACCCGATAGACAATGTGGGAACGGTAATGAACGTCTACTTTATGTCACATTACTTTTTCGTTTTTGTGACATAAGGTAGTAGTTTTCTGCCCTAGCCGTTGTCCTATACCACTCAACCAATGTTGAAAATTGGCAAAGAAAAGTCAAGAAAAATCCTAAAAATGACTGAAATAAATTACAGGTTTTGTAAGTGAGTTAGAGTGCAGTGTAATAGGGTTAGTATTTTAATAAAGTGTGTGAGAATGAAAGAAAGGTATATGAAGATAGTGAAACTAAACAAGTAGAGGTGGGAATGGGTTTGAAATGGTGGGGGAGTGTAGTGATATTTACAGGTTTTAAAAATTCGGCTTTTGTTACTAAAGGTTATTCAAGAATGTAATAAGATCTATTAGTTCTTATTAACATTAATAGTATTATATATACTATATATAAATTATATATTTAATATTATATATAATAATATACAAAGGTATAGAATCTTTTAGGGGGTTACTTTTTATTCCTGAGGTTTTAAATAAAAGGGATTCTTAATTTAACCATGTCTTAAAAATAAGAGATTTATATATTTTCTATATGCGCTTATCCACCTGTAAGTGAGCCCTTTTATAATGCCTGGCACAATAAGTAGAAGGCTCCATAGCATCGTATATACTGCACTTAAAAAATAAAGACCAATCGCTTTTAAATAAGAATGTATGCTTGTAAAGTGTGTGAAGATTATATTCGCTGAGTAGCTTTCTCCTTTAACGAGCTGAAGATAAAGCTTGTTCTCTCCTAAAAAAATGGGGCTTCCAAATATGAAAATATAAATGAATGTGAAAAGATCCACTTCGGATACCCAACTATCATTGGAGAAAAAAACTTCTTCGACAATAAAAGGAATAAGGGATGTTAATGCAATTACTAGTAGCGAATAACCTAAAAATGTAGTATTACGAGGGCTTTTAATCCGTGAGGCTTCTGCTTTTAATTCTGAAATACGCAATCAAATCAGCTCCTTCTACGAAAATATGTATTTATCTTAATTATATCAGGTCGCTTGTCTTGAATATACAGAAATATACATAAAATTTTAAATACCGTTAACAAGTTACGATGTTAGTTTTGTTGATTAGGTAATTTTGTTATTATACTTATTGAGTAGAGCAGATTGCATCCAATTATAGTAGATTAGTATTAAATAAGTTTCAGCTAGTTAACTACAATTAGCTGATAAAGGAGAGTAAATTTTTTTGGCAAAACGGTCTAATGAGGAGAAGTATTCTCTATTAGGAACTATAGTAAGTGCTATTTTTGTAGTAATTTCATTCATATTCGGTATTGTTTCTATTGATTCAAGCTTAAATACGCGTAAGATTGATAAAAATATCGAGTATTTAAAGAGATATGAATGGTTTCAGGAAATGTATAACGATGAAAAATATAGAAAGTTATTTTTCACACGTTTGAAAATACGTACTTATTTAAATAGTTCTATTAGGGTAAGATTATTAGTTAAAAATGAGAAGGCTAGAAAGAAATTTTTACAACTAATAGAATTAGAAGCTGAAAAAATAAAATGACCTTTAGCTACGAATGTTTTGTGAGTAATCTATGAGACTATACTGTTCTTTTGAAGTGAAAATAAATGGTTATCTAAAAAAAATATGGCTACAGGAGAAATATATATAGATAGAACAAGCGAAATACTGGACCTGAAACATACAGGTGTGATGCCCTTTAGTTATGTGAATAGTAAACATATTGAAAGAAACAGAAGAAAAGAGGGGAAGGTAGTAGTATGACAAGAGGTATCTTCAGTTATTTAGAGGAGTTACAAAATGATCTATTTGTTTTAAAACCAGCGGATATTGAGCAGAAGTATTTTGATATTTGTAGAGAGTTGGCTGATTTAAAAGAAATAAATAAGATATATAGGATTAGTATGGAAGATTATAAGAACTCATTAGAGGAAAATTTAAAAGCAGCACTGGAACATATAACAGATGATGTAAAGGCAATTTATTTCGAGTATGACATAGATAATAATTGGGATGGCAATTATTATCTATGTCAGGAGTACAATGAGCTTTCCGAAGAGGATGATGACTGGGCATGTGAGTGGGAAATTTATATACAGGGGCCTGACTTTTATGAGTTTTCTGAAATGTATCAGATGAAGGGCGGATTTGGTGATGAAAAAGAGGAAATAGGTATAACGTTATTTTTAATAGTCAGAACAATGACTTTATTTTTAGGTTTGGCAAAAAAATATGATACACATATCCCTGTTTGTATAGCATACCATGATCAAGATCCTATTATGAGGACTAAAAAAGGTTAACTTTCTACGTTATATCTTATTTGATGGACAAGTCTAGAAGCTGTAGTTTTAAAGTGAGTAAATTAATCTCGATTGGTCTTAGAAATATATAATAGAAGGTGAATATAAATGTCGAATGAAAATTTTAATATTAGTGAAAAGATTATTGAGAAACAAATGAACATATTTAAAGAAATGGTCTCTTTCTACCAATGTGAAAATAAACAGTTTCCTACTCTTCAAGAAATTGAACAAACGTTAGTTATTGCATTGAAACATCAACAATCCATAGACTTTAAAGGTAACTATGAACTACTTTAACAATAGGGAGAAGATGGGATGATAGAAATTCATTTTAAGGACTGGGCAAAAAATCGCCCTAAAAAACACTATAATCACTTGCATGGATTACGAATATTTGAGTTGCTTCTCTCAGAAAAGATAAGAAAGCTAGGAATAGATTTAGGATAGTTTAACTATATGCCTGTTAATCCTAACAAAGAAGTATCAATTAAGATAAGCGAAGCTCTTGGGGAGATTAGCATATTCATTCCAGATGATTATATGGATTTTATAAATATCAAGTTAACAGAAGAGAAGTTCCAACATTTTTCTACGTTAATTCGTCAATATGTTATTCCGGTTTTGGAAAAACATTGTGATTTAGAACCATCAGAAATATCCGTATATATAGAGGAAGCACTTGATTATGTTATACAAGAAAATTATGAAGCAATCTTTTTAGTAGATAAAACACCGAAAAAAAGTCCTAGTCGTAAGAGAACAGCTATTTTAAAAGGGATACATCGTTCAGAAGGGTTTCAGTTATGGTGTGAAGTATATAATGAAAAAGGAAGAAGAGTAGTAAATCAGTTGTTTGTAGAAGAAGTTGGGAATGAAATTGTATATGCTAGATTCCTTGGTACGTTGAAATGGGAGAATGAAAACCATATTGTAATAAAGTCTAAAAAAAGTAGTTGGACGGCGGAAGTACATGTGGAGTGAGGATTTAAATATAAATAGATATTAATGTCTTTAATCATCCGAAAAAATAGTTAATTAAAAGGTCAATGATTTAGGGGAGATGAAGAGTGGATAAAGGAGTTATATTTAACGCACTAGATTATCAATTACAAGTAGGCGAAATTTCTATTTCAGTACCTGATCATAGTTCAAAGGAATATAGCATTTTTACTGATTTAGCAGATTTTTTTGGTGTGGAGACAAATAATGAAGCTCAGAAAATGTTAACGGTAAAAGTAAAAGATGAGGGAATAAGAGGTAAATTACACTTTGATGCAGAAAGTGATTTTGTTGGAATCTATTCGAGGAATGGAAAAGCAATATTAAAAGTGGCTGTATTATTGAATAAGTTAATGAAGGAGGATTTCAATTTATTAAATATACAAGAGTATGAGCAATTTATCGATTCATGGAAAAGACCTAAAAAACAGAAATGGGGAATTGGTGATATATTTTCTATTAAATTACCGAGTGGTACATACTTTTTCGGTCAAATTGTTGAGTTAAATGAGGGGGTAGCTCCTATTTGCTTAATCTTTGATTTGAATAGCAAACATATGCCCTCCACTCAAGAAATTTATGATGCTGAGATTATAACAGCAGTATGGATTAACTCTTATTACTTTGATGATTACACATTTAATGTCCTATTTAGAATGGAGATTATCGGTGAAGTAGGTTCAACAAATCGACGGGATCCAGTGCGAAATGTAACATGGTCTACCAGCTCTTTAGAAGAATTTTGTATGAATTATCAATTAGAATGGAAATCGGAAGTCATCGAAAATATGCTTTATAATAGGCATTTCGTACGGAGAAGAAAGTGCATGATAGAATAAAAAGATAAAGGTGATAGTATCAACAGGAAATAGTAAAAGGATAATTTTTTAATTGTAGAAGGTGAAGACGTTGTTCTTCATTATTTGTGTAGTCATGAATATGATATTTCCATCCGAATATAATACCTAATGTTCCTGCTTGTATTGTTTCACTGTTTGAAATATAGTGGATGCTATGCAATGGAATTTCTTCATGCTTTTAGCAAACTACTTCATATTAAACTTTCCTTATTATCGTGATACATTCACTAAAAAGTATTTTTTTCTGAAAAATCAAAATAAAAATCTTGACTTAGAATCTTCATATTGGATACAATGATACTCCGACTGTAAAAAATTGTGTCAATGGAGGTGCAGAAAGATAATGAATATATACGATGTAGAACAAGAAAAGTTAATTGAAACACTGCAGATGATCGACGAGCAATTGCATAGCTTAGAACAAGTGCCAGTGTATTACGGAGAAGATTTGACAGAGCAAGTGCTTGAAAGTGTGCGGAAGAATAGCCGTCAACGATTGCGTATTGCGGCGAATGAAAGTTACTTTGCTCGGTTGGATTTCCAAGAAGAGCATCAAAAAGATTCCACTCCAATCTATATTGGAAAAGTTGGAGTATCAGATGAAGAAACACAGCAACCACTTGTTATTGACTGGCGGGCACCAGTAGCAAGTATGTTTTATTCATTTACAGGTGGAGACGAAATGGCATTTTATGATTCACCAGAAGGAATGGTAGAAGGGTATGTTCATTTAAAGCGAAACATTGCGATTCGAAAGCGAGAGATTGAGCGAGTAGTTGATACATATATAAAAGGTAGCGAAGATTTGTCCTTATCAGATGACTTTCTCTTGTATCGTCTTGGTGAAAATAAAGATAATAAATTAAAAGATATCGTTTCAACAATTCAAGCAGAACAAAACGATATTATTCGTGCGGAAAAAAATGCACCTCTTATTATACAAGGAGTGGCGGGAAGTGGAAAAACAACAGTAGCCTTGCATCGATTGGCATACTTAATTTATGAATACCGTGAACAAGTGAAGGCAGAACGAATGATTATTTTTGCACCGAATAGTGTTTTCCTTGATTATATATCGAATGTTCTTCCCGAATTAGGAGTTGGTGATATTGCACAAACAACGTTTCAGGATTGGGTAATACAATTGCTTGATCATAGCGTATCGTTGCGTTCATCTGAGAAACAGTTGCTCCAACAATTTTCAATTCACCAACAAAAGGATGAAATGCAGGCTGGTCAATTAAAAGGGTCGCTGACTTTTCAAAGGTATATAGATGAAAGTCTTACACAGTTTGAACAAGAAATTCTTCCAATGAAAGACTTTGAAGCATGGGAATTTAGTATCTTACAAGCAAGTGTGATAAAAGAGTGGATGAAAGAATATGAGCATTATCCACTCGTAAAGCGAAGGGAACGTGTAGTAGCTCGTATAAAGCGTTGGATTGAAATTGAATTGAAAGAAGTGGGCGATGCTAACCGTCGGAAGCAGTTAAAAAAACAAGCGACGTCGCGCCTTACTTCATATTTAAAAAGCTGGCCAAAAGTAAATGCCATGACATATTATAGTTCGTTGATGCAAAAAGAGTCATTAGAGAAAGTTCTCCCAGTAGAAGTAATCAATGAAACGGGAAAAAATTGTCGTAAGAAAGAAGTAATGCTAGAAGATTTAGCGCCTCTTGCATATATTTACTTTAAATTAGAAGGCATTCAGCCAAGTCAAAAGTTTCATCACGTTGTCATTGACGAGGCACAAGATTTCTCACCGTTCCAACTTGCGGTATTGAAAGATGTAACGATTGGAAATTCGTTCACTATTTTAGGTGACTTATCTCAGGCTATTTACAATTATTATGGAATCGATGATTGGAATTATTTCCGCTCGTTATTTCCACAAGATGTTCATTACTTCGAGTTAACACGTAGTTATCGTTCTACAATGGAGATTATTTATTTTGCGAATGAGGTAATTAAGACAGCTAATATACCAGTCAGTCTTGCAACACCAGTATTCAGGAGTGGAGAAGCGGTTAAGGTGATGAAGGCAGATAACCAAATAGAATCCCTCCTAAAGGAAATAAGGAGACTACAACAAAAAGATACGAAAACAATAGCTATTATTGGCCGAACAGCGGCAGAATGTGCCACAATCTATGAAAGTATGCAAGAGATTGGAATAGAAGCAAGTCTTATTGAATCCAAGAATTTCACCTATACGGGTGGTATTTCCATCGTACCTGTGTATTTGGCAAAAGGATTAGAGTTTGATTCCGTATTAGTAATAGATGTAGATAGCCTTCATTATACGAAAACAGTACAAGATGCACGGTTGTTATATGTAGCGTGTACTCGTTCCTTACACGAGTTGACACTTTTCTATACGGATAAGATGTCGCCATTGATAGAACAGATTGATACTTCTTTATATGAAAATAAATGAGAAAAAGAGATGTGTTGCTATAGTAGAAAGCAACACATCTCTTTTTTATGATGCAGTGGAAGTATGGTTAACAATCGCTTCAATAATCGTATCCCAGTCATTGAAATGAATTTCATGACCTGTTCCTTCGAGAGGTAATAGAGAGGCGTGTGGAATTTCTTCTGCAAGTGCAATTCCGTGTGCGTATGGGAGCATGGTGTCTCCTGTACCATGTATAATTAATGTAGGAGCACTTATTTCTTTTATTTTTCCTTCATAATAATCATCACCTGTAAGGGAAGTATGATTAAATATGCTAAGTATATTATTCGCTCGTTGTACTTCTGTTCGTACTTGTTTTTCTACTCTCTCTTTGTCAAATGGATGTTTTGGGCCACACATTAAGCTAGAACCTTCAACTAAATAATCAATGACAGCTTCTTTATCCGACCAATCTAATGTAGCACCTTTCTTATGAAAAATGAAAATTCTTTCATCCATTGGAGGTAAATCTCTATCATTCTCCTCCGCACCGTATAAACAAGAAGCAATTAATGTTAGAGTTTGAATTCTTTCAGGTTTATTGACTGCCATGATTTGAGCAATCATTCCTCCTAATGACATACCTATAATATGTGCTTGTTCAATATTGTATATGTCTAGTACGCCAAGAGCATCGTTCGCTAAGTCTATAACAGTGTAGTTTGAACTACCAGGTGTATATGTAATAGAACGCCCAACATCTCGGTGGTCATAACGAATAACAAAGTACCCTGTATTGGCGAGTCGCTTACAGAATTCATCATCCCAATATACCATTGAGCACGTAGCACCCATAATTAATAAAATAGCAGGATTTGCTTTGTTTCCGAAACTTTCCGTACATATTGTAATACCATTAATATCGTTTATTTGTTCACCCATCATAATCCCTCGCTTCATTTAATAAATGAACTAGCCCTATTAGTTTAACATGGAAAAAGAAGGATATTTGTTCGTTCTTGTCGAATAAATTAATTATTATATTCGACAAGAAAAATGAAAGATGAGAACAGGTTCTTTCACATCGATTGACATATGATTTTCTAATATAGTCATACATAGTAAGGATTTTTAGTGATGATTTCTAAGGAGGCGTATGAAATGGAGACAGAGAGAATTTCAAAGTGGTTTGAGCATTTTGCTGATAGGGAGTGTGTAGGTTCTAGTGAACTATATGATTACTTATCACGACAGATAGCAAAAGATGAGGAATTAGTACAATTGGCTTCTTATGCTAGAGAAGGACAACCTGTTCCTAATTTGTTTTTAGGAGCGGTTCATTATTTATTGTTGGGTGGAAAAGATCATCTACTTAAATATTACTATCAAAGTATGACAGATAACCCGAAGAACATCGAAGAATCATTCCCGCATTTTAAAGATTTCTGTATAACACATAAAGAAGAAATTATTCTACTTCTTCAACAAAAAATCGTGCAAACAAATGAAGTAAGGCGCTGTGCATATTTGTATCCAGCTTTTTGTTACATATATGAAAAGACGAAGAAGCCATTAGCATTTATTGAAATTGGTACAAGTGCAGGATTGCAGCTTATTTGGGATAAGTATGCATATTCGTACGGTAAAGAAGAAGTATTTGGACATAAAGAGTCAGATGTACATATTCATGCTGAAATCATAGGGGAGAATAAGCCTCAGTTCCTTCAAGAGTCACCGCCAGTTACAGCGCGCATCGGTTTAGATTTACACATTAACGATGTGAAGAAAGCACACGATTCTTTATGGCTACGAGCATTGATTTGGCCAGAACATACAGAACGAGTAATACTCTTTGATCAAGCAGTGCAGAAATTACGAAAAGAAGAAGTAACATTGATAGAAGGAGACGGTGTAGGATTACTTTCTAAAATTGTGAAAACGATTTCGATTGATAGCACGTTATGTATTTATCATACACACGTTGCAAATCAAATGCCGTTAGAAGTGAAGAACTTATTATTAGAGAACATACAAAAGATTGGAAAAGAGAGAGACATTTTTCATCTTCATAATAATATATGCGATACAAAATTGCGATTAGATTCTATTGTGAGCGGTGTGGAGTCATCTGAACTTGTAGCGGAAACAGACGGACATGGTAGATGGTTTAAATGGGAATTAGTAAGTGTTAATAGTTGATACATGTATGTCGAAAGTTATTGATATTCACTTTATATGACCTTTGTTAGGATGAATATGTAATAAATCGATTAGAAAGGGTGAGAAACATGACAGTTAAGAAATTATATTGTTTACAAGTAGGTACAATTTCAAACGAACAATCACTTATTAATAGTTCACTGCCGCCTGGGAAATTTATCGATATTCCAATTTGGGCATATATCATAGTAACCGATAAAAATATTATGTTAATTGATACAGGTATGCCAAAAATCGCACTGGGAAATCGAGATGTTTTCAAAGGCACGCATGTAGAGGGGTTAATATTGCCTAATATGGTTGACAAAGATTTAATAAGTAACGCTCTGCAACAAATAGGGTATACAGTTGAGGATATTACATGTGTCATCAGTACACATCTTCATTTTGATCATGCTGGTGGTAATGAATTATTTAAAGATATTCCTATTTATGTACAAAAAGTAGAATATGAAGCTGCATTAGAAGATTATAATTACTTGAGAGAATGCGTACCGACAGATTTGAATTATCACTTCATTGAAGGTGATTATACAGTAGAAACGGGAGTTGAACTCTTATTTACACCCGGTCATTCGGCAGGACATCAATCTGTACTGCTTACAACAGAAAAATCAGGGAAAATACTGCTTACTATTGACGTAGCTTATACGAAGGATACTCTTGATAAGGAGCTACCAGCTGCTTACTACAATACAGATATGGCATTAGCATCAATAAAGCGGTTGAAGGATATAATTGATAAAGAAAACCCACTTGTTTTTTATGGACATGATATTGAACAAGGAAAAGAAATTAAGTCATACCCAGCATATTATTAAATTGTAAAGGATGGAAGTATGAATATAACAAAGATCACCACAATAATTGTAGCAGTGACGGTCATTATTGTAGGTTCTCTTTATTGGTATAAAAACAAAGGAATTAGTGAAGAGACTGCGCAAAAAGTAGAGCGAGCTGTCATTACTTATTCAAAAGAGAAACACAACGTTGATGTGGTCATTGAACGTGTACATCAGCCGATGCCAGAAGGTCAATTTGGTCCAGAGAACGTAACAGTAACGGGGCATGTGAAAGATGATAAGACAAAAGAAATATGGGCATTAGTTAATTATAAGAACAACTTTGAAGTTAGTCAGATATCTGTGAATGATTCTGTTACACAGACATATTATTCATTAGATAGGTTATCTAACTAGTGGAGGGATTCATGTAATGAAATCTACTAGTATATCCCGACATTTTGACACGCTGGAGAAGCAAAGAGAGTTATTTATACCTAACGTAAAATTACTTTCTAAAGAGCAACTATGGTATCGGATGAATGATGGAAAATGGTCAATTGGTGAACATCTTTATCATTTATATTTGATGGTACGCATGATTAAGGTTGTAACGAAATGTTCATTTGTACTTCTTCCATACGCAAAGTTACGTAGAAATGCGCCGTTCGAAACAGAGATACATGATATTTTTGTAGCATTTCAAGAAAAAAAAGGAAGAGGTATGAGTGCACCGTTTGTCATAGCGCCACCTAAAAAGGTTCGTTACTCAATGGATATAATGGAATTAGAGAAGGTATTAGAAGGCAAAACAAATGAACTTAAAACGCTAGTGGCGAATATAGAAGAAGAGGTTGCAGGACATATTCGATTTTTTGATCCAATGGCGAAGTATCCGAATTTGATTCAAGTTATCCAATTAGTAGCGATTCATGAGCAGCATCATTTTCGTATCATACAGAGGGCATGCGATATAGAAGGGACACACAATCGGTATAACTAAAGTGTGTCTTTTTTTATGTTACCCGTATCTTTTTTATACGTTTCTTCGTTATAAGAGGAAAGAGTTACTTATAACAAAAGGAGGAAATAAAATGAACCTTATACCATATGTAGTGGAGCAAACAAAACATGGGGAGCGCTCGTATGATATTTATTCACGATTATTGAAAGACCGAATTATTTTAATTGGTGATGAAATCAATGACCAAATTGCAAATAGCGTTGTCGCACAGTTACTTTTCCTAGCAGCAGATGACCCAGACAAAGATATTTCCATTTATATTAATAGTCCAGGTGGTTCGACTTCAGCGGGATTTGCGATTTTTGATACGATGCAATATATTAAGCCGGATATTCGTACAATATGTACTGGTATGGCAGCGTCTTTTGGTGCAATGTTGTTACTTGCAGGAACGAAAGGAAAGCGTTTTGCATTACCAAATAGCGAAATTATGATTCATCAACCATTAGGCGGTGCAAGGGGGCAAGCGACGGAAATTGAAATATCCGCTCGTCGTATTTTACGATTAAAAGAACATACTAATAACATCATTGCAGAGCGAACTGGCCAAGATATTGAGAAAGTCAGAAGAGATACAGAGCGTGATTATTTTATGAGTGCCGAGGAAGCGAAAGAATACGGGATTATTGATCATATTGTAAGCGCAACGTAAAGAAAAAAAGCTGTTATGTATACGACATAACAGCTTTTTTCGTTTTGTTTACTCGTATATGATAAGATGGAATATATGTGACCCCGTATCTTTTTGGCGTGATGATTCGTTATAAAAAATAGAGAGGTAGTAAAGGAGTGAATCTAATGACTAGTGAAATAGTGAAATATGTAGATAATGAAATAAATCATCATACAGATACATTAACTGCGTTGCAGAAGTATTGTAACTTCTTAACAAAAAATAAATGGGACGCAGATGACTTATATCAAGAAACGTTATTAAAAGCATTTAAAGCATATCACTTACATGCGAAAGTACAACCATCTTTATTAAAGAAGATTGCATATCATCAATGGATTGATGTGATAAGAAAACGAACATTTGAAGTAACAACCGACAAAGAGATGGAGCTTTTCGGTGAATATAGAGAAGATTACAAGGAATATGAAGAGATTGATATGATTTTACACCTTTTAACTCCAAAACAAGCAGTTATCTTTGTACTCAAAGAAGCGTTCTTATATCAATCAAACGAAATAGCACAGATTATGCAAACGACGGAAACAGCGGTAAAAGCAGCTTTAAGACGTGCGAGAAAGCGAATTTCTTTTTTTGATACAGAGGAAGAAATAGTTGATGAATATAGCAATGAGGAAGACGAACTTTTGCAATTAATATACCATTCTCTTCAGACAGAAGATCCAACACTGTTAATACAACTGATTCCGTCTATGCCGTTATTATTACCAGATATAGATGTTAAAGCATTAACCCCATCATTTTCATTAGCCGCTTAATAAACAGCAACTTCCTCTTTCTATGTTCTAAACAATGAAGAAATTTAGATGAGTATCGTTGTGTATGATATAGAACCTGTAAGAGAAGTACGCCCATACGAAAAGTATGATGAAACAATAAGAAACAGGCCATTTTTATTTTTAATGAAATAGATGGTAATGTTATTGGCGCCTATCATATAAAAAGCATGGCACGTGAACATCGTGTCATGCTTTTTATTCGTCTTTCATAATTTTTCATCCATACTTGAAACAGGAAATGCATTACCAATAACAGCTGCCCCGAGCATTGGTAATAACAAATTAATTGGGAAGAACATAAGTAACAATAGTGTCACAGCAATTGGCTTTTGCATTGCGTAGGCTAAAAGAGCTGTCGTTACAAAGGCAACGGAAGCGATAGGGTCAATATGTACAACGATAGATAGCGCGTATCCAATGCATGCCCCTGAAAAGATAAGAGGGAAAATATGCCCGCCACGCCAACCTGTACTTAAGCAAACAGCTGTAATGAACAATTTAAATACTCCAGAAAGAAATAGTAGGGAAAAGGATAAGGAACTCCAGTCATGGACTAATTCTTTTAATTCATGTTCTCCTGAAAAGAGTGTATATGGTAAGAATGTTCCTGCTACACCTAATAAGATACCCCCGAGTATTCCTAGTGCTACCTTATGTCGTTGAAATGGGTGGAATATCTTCTCTAATCCGTGTTCTACTTGAAGGTAGACGTACCCTGCACTTGCACCTATGCAAGCAAGTGGTAAAAAAGCAAGCCATTCACGGAATGTTAAAATAGATGCCCCGAAATTAACGATGAAGGACCCTCTATTATCTAATTGACCTAAAAGCAGGAAGACTGAAAATCCAGCTAACGTAGTTGCCAAATAAACAATGGTTTTGTCAGCTTTTGATATTTTCGTACGTAATTCTTTTTCATTTTCACTTGGAGCTAAGTACCCAAACAACGGCGCATTAAAAATGATGCTAAGTGTAGCGCCAATACCGACTTCTGTTAATGCATTCATTTCTTTTATCGTGAAGGAAAAGCGATCTCCAACCCATGTACAAAGCCCACCAATAATCCCAACAAGTGCGGCTTCTGGCCCTAAGCTAGCTCCAAACAATAATGCGATAAGAGCAGCCAAAATAACTTGGTGGATAAACTTATAATGAACTCTGCCAGTTTTCTTATATTCAGCCATTACTTCTGGCATCAAACGAGGATATGGTCCAAAATGTTTTTGTGCTAATCCCACTAGAACGCCACCAACAGTTGTTACAAGAATAGTGTAATAAGGTTGATATCCTAATACGTTCGGTATATTATGCCATATGAAGTGAATGCCTATATTTACAACGAGTAAAAATAGCCATGCAGCAAATCCAACAATTGAACCTAAAAACATCCCATAAACCATAAACAAAAGGCGATTTTTAATTAGAATAGCCATGATTTTGCCTCCTTTATAAGTTAGTATGGAGAGTTTGGAGGTTCTGATACCGTAAGATGTGAAAACTAACATAATATCACGTACCGTATTTGTGTTAGTTTGTTTACATGTACGGTAAGCAATACTACAAATAACCAAATGGATATTTATTGTCAATCTCTACTTGTATTCCATATGATATAGAAAAATAATTTGCGAATGAGCACATAAAAAATCAAAATGCTTGATTTCTAAAAATAGAGAATATATAATCACCTTAATCAAAGAAGATTCGATAAGCGATGAGAAGGACACGAATTATTTTTACGGCTTTACAGAGAGGGAGAGTAGCTGAGAACTTCCAAGCGCAGGGAACTAATTTACCACCTTCGAGCTGTATTGGGGAAACAAAGTATCCAATACCGTACATGCTACGTTACAGCAATCAAAGCTACTATACTGATACAAGTAGTATAATAGAAATTTGGGTGGAACCACGGGTATAACGCACTCGTCCCTTTTATAGGGATGAGTGCGTTTTTTATTTTTATAAAGAAAAAGCAATGAGAAGGACACGAATTATTTTTACGGCTTTACAGAGAGGAAGGGTAGCTGAGAACTTCCAAGCGCAGGGAACTAATTTACCACCTTCGAGCTGTATTGGGGAAATAAAGTATCCAATACCGTACATGCTACGTTACAGCAATCAAAGCTACTATACTGATACAAGTAGTATAATAGAAATTTGGGTGGAACCACGGGTATAACGCACTCGTCCCTTTTATAGGGATGAGTGCGTTTTTTATTTTTATCAAACAAAGAAATGGAGAGTGTATGAGATGAGTAAAAACATAATGATTCGTTTTCCAGATGGAAACATGAAAGGATTTGATAAAGGTGTGACATTAGAAACTATTGCCTCATCAATTAGCATTAGTCTAAAGAAGAAAGCAGTCGCAGGAAAAGTAAATGGTATGTTATATGATTTACGTCGAAAGATCGAAGAAGATGCTGAAATTGAACTAATCTTGAATGATTCAGAAGAGGGTATTGAAATCATGAGACATACAGCTGCTCACGTATTAGCACAAGCTGTACGAAGAATATACGGAGACATTCAGTTAGGTGTAGGACCTGTTATTGAAAATGGCTTTTATTATGATATGGATTTATCAGATGCAGTTTCAAACGATGACTTACCACGTATCCAAAAAGAAATGAAGAAGATTGTTGCGGAGAACTTTCAAATTGAACGACTAGAAGTTAGTCGCCAAGAAGCGGAAGAAATATTCCAACATGATTCGTTGAAACTCGAGTTATTGGAAAGTCTTCCAGACGGAGAAATTATCTCATTATATAAACAAGGTGAGTTTTTAGATTTATGTCGTGGTCCTCATGTACCGTCGACTGGATTTCTTAAAACTTTCTCTCTAACAAAAGTATCTGGTGCATATTGGCGTGGCGATAGTAATAATAAAGTACTTCAGCGTGTGTACGGTGTCGCTTTCGCATCACAAAAGCAATTAGATGATCACTTCCTCTTCATGGAAGAAGCCGCAAAACGTAATCATCGTAAACTTGGCAGTGAGTTAGAACTATTCATGTTCTCAGAAGAAGCACCTGGTATGCCGTTTTATTTACCGAAAGGTCAACTTATTCGTAACCAATTAGAATTCTTCTTACGAAGTATTCAACAACAACATTATCAAGAAGTACGAACACCATTTATGATGAATCAACGACTATGGGAGAATTCAGGTCACTGGGATCACTATAAAGACAATATGTATTTTTCAAAAGTAGATCATGCTGAATTTGCATTAAAACCAATGAATTGTCCAGGACATATGTTGATTTATAAAAATAAATTGCATTCATATCGAGATTTACCAATTCGAATCTCAGAGTTTGGGCAAGTACATCGTCATGAATTTAGCGGCGCATTAAATGGGTTATTACGTGTCCGTTCATTTTGTCAAGATGATGCACATATCTTCGTAACACCAGAACAAATCGAAAGTGAAATGAAATCAATTGTTCAATTAATTGATGAAGTATATGGCATTCTTGGCTTTGAATATAGCGTCGCACTTTCCACTAGACCGGAAAAAGCGATGGGTGACTTAAACTTATGGAATCGTGCGGAAGTTGCATTAACAAATGTACTTGAACAACTCGATATGCCATATGAATTAAATGAAGGAGACGGAGCGTTTTACGGGCCGAAGATTGATTTCTATATAAAAGATGCGTTAAACAGAAGTCACCAATGTGCAACAATTCAATTGGATTTCCAAATGCCTGAGAAATTTGACTTATATTACGTTGATGCGAATAATGAAAAGCAACGTCCAGTTGTTATACACCGTGCAATATTGGGGTCAATTGATCGTTTCTTCGGTATCTTAATCGAACACTTCGCCGGTGCGTTCCCAACTTGGTTAGCTCCAGTACAAGTAATGATTATCCCAGTCTCCCACGAAGTGCATAGTGACTACGCACAACAACTAGAAGAGAAATTCCGTCAACAACATGTACGTGTCGAAGTAGATATACGTAATGAAAAGTTAGGATACAAAATCCGTGAGGCAGGACTACAAAAGATTCCGTATATCTTAATTGTTGGTGACGAGGAAATGAACAACAACAGCGTAAATATTCGCAAACGTGGTGAACAGAAAACAGAGGTTCAAGTGGTAGAAGATTTTCTTCAGTCACTTCAAAATGAAATTGAAAATAAAGTGTTGTAATGAAAGAGCACTAATGATTCATGAGAAATCATTAGTGCTCTTTCTATCTAAGTGTATTTTATTGTACCAATCTGCTACGTATATAGCAGATTGGTACAATAAAATATATGAAAACTCAACTGAAGAAAAGGTAGAAATCATACGATGATTTGTGGGTGGGAACGAGAAAAAAGAAAGGGGATTGAAATGAAAACATATCCTTTAACAGCTAATGATTTTGCGTTAATTGATGAAGCAAAACGAAAAATTTCTTGTTTATATGAAGACGACAAACATCATATAGGAGCAGCGCTTCAAACGCAGTCAGGGAGTATTGCTTCAGCGGTTCATATAGAAGCTTATGTTGGACGGGTTGCAGTATGTGCAGAAGCTATTGCAATCGGAAGTGCAATTTCAACTGGTGATAAGTACTTCGATACAATTGTTGCTGTTAGTCATCCATATTCAAATGAAGAAGATAGAGAGCTAAAAGTGGTTAGCCCGTGTGGAATGTGCAGAGAGTTAATTTTTGACTATTCACCGGAATGTTTTGTGATTTTAGAGATAGACGAGAAATTACAGAAAACTAAAATTGGTGAACTAATTCCTTTAAAGTATAAAAGAGAAATATAACGTAAAAAACCTTGATTACTCTGTAGAGTAATCAAGGTTTTTTAGTAATTTATTAAGTTAGAGTAGGTATCGATTTTCCATTTGTTATTTTCCGTTTTTCTTTATACCATTTACGTAGTTGGTTAATATGAGCTTGGTGATACCTATTGTGATCTGCGATGTGCCATATACCCCAGCGAATAGTTGCGCTTGCATCGTTTTCATAAGGAATGATGGTATTTAAGTGCTTGTCAGTTAGTTGCATGCAAACAGATTTAAACATGTGAAAGACTTCATCATAATCAGAAAGAAGTTGTTTTAATGAAATACCGACAATGGATGGGATTTCATTGTTTTCATCTAACAAAGGGCCATATTTCTTTTCAAGGAGCGCTGGTATGGATTCATTCTTAATTCTGAAAACCCAGTTTAAATCTACATATGTCAAATGCCGTATTAATTGTGCGGTGCTATTGTATGTTTGATTTGGCCCTTTATAATCTAATTCTTCTTGTGACATATCTGCAATCATAGATAGTAATCTCCTACAATTACCTTCAACAGTAGAATAAAACATGCCTACAATCGGTTCCATTTTGGGGTTTCCTTTTAAGTCTAGAATCATTTCTTCACACCTTGACAGATTACAAATTTTGGTCATAAATCTAGAAGAACATATCTCTATTTACTTCAAATAGAGTTTTATTATTAATGAAGAAGTTTGATTTCTCGTTTAGCAGCAGGTAGTGATACTTGTTTTTTATAATAAATTGTACATTTCTCTATAATGACTTTTTATGTTTTCTAGTTTGTTTCTCCGCTAATAGATACGCCTTTGGTTAATTGACATAATAAGAGGTTTGGGTGTAATCTTAACTTTTTGGATTCACTTCACATTCAATGACCACCTTCCATAATTTAATCCACATAGGTAAATAATAATAATTGATGTGTGTAGAAGGAATTGTTTTATTTACTATCTTTCCATTTTTCCCTTTTCTTTTTTCTGCACTTTATCTTTATGTGCAAAATATATAATTAGCTAACGTTATTAAATAGTCCAGAATGATAGGTGACGATATTTAATGGATATAGTAAGGAGGAGATATTCATGCAACGAACCGTCTTAATTGTAGAAGATGAAGCTATTTTACGTGAAATTATGAAAGATTATTTGGTAAATGAAGGATATGCAGTGTTAGAAGCAGGTGATGGAAAAGAAGCGCTAATTCAATTTAAAGAGAACGAAGTCCACCTAGTTATTCTAGATATCATGTTACCTGAATTAGATGGTTGGTCTGTTTGTCGTAGAATTCGTAAAGAGTCAAATGTGCCTATCATCATGTTAACTGCTAGAGCTGATGAAGATGATACATTACTCGGCTTCGAATTGGGAGTAGATGATTATGTGACAAAACCATATAGTCCAGCTATTTTATTAGCAAGAGCCAAACGATTAATTGACAGTCGATCTTCTTCGCCAGTTATGAGAAACGAAGACACGTTAACTAAGAATGGTATCCATGTGCATTTTCCTTCTCGTACAGTAACGGTTAATGGAGAAAACATAGGTTTGACGCACACAGAGTTTGAAATATTAACATATTTAATGAGAAATCCAGGAATTATTATTACAAGAGAACAATTAATTACTAAAATTTGGGGCTATGAATTTGTTGGTGATGAACGCACAATTAACAGTCATATCCGCAATTTACGCCAAAAATTAGGCGACAAAGCAATCTGTATTGCCACTGTGGTCCGATCTGGATATAAATTTGAGGGATAGGTATGAAAAAAGGAATAGTATTAAAATTATTTTTACTAACAACAGCATTATGTACACTTATTTTAGTAACAATTTTTATTGGTCAAACGCTATTTTTTAAGCAATATTATGCCAATCGAAAAGTTGATGATATTCAAACGAATATGGAATCATTTGAAAAAGAATATGTACAAGCTGAAGGTGACGCGCAGAGAATTAAAGAGTTGGAACAAAATTTCTACCAAGAGAATACAGCATGGATTACTATGTTAGATAATGTAGGAAATATCAAATATGCAAATGATTTTTCTGTAGAAATTCAATTAGATCCTAATCAAAATGAAGTTTTTTCTAATCGTATAATTCAGATACCACTATATAATTTTATTAATTTGGAAGATATACAGCGGATGAAATTCTATTTAGAAGAAGGAAATCGGATCATTATTGATGGATTGCAAAGAGATGATACGGTAATTCCTGCCATTCTAACACTAGAGAACAATAAAGTAGCATTGGAGAATAGACACCTATCTGAAAAATTATATGGAAAACCTGATACAGTAGATCCCTTACGAAAAAAAAGTTCACAGTTATACTTAGCAGGAAGTGTTAAGAAAGTACAATTTCCGGAAGGCTTTAATTTTATATATACAAATCATGTGTTTATAGACAAGATAAAGCAATTTCAAGTGGAGTTAATATTGGATGAAAAATACAATGATTTAGCTTTTACAGAAATAATAGACTTTGAACAAAATGATATTAAATATAAAATTGTGATTAAGCCAACAAAAGATGTAAATGGTAAAATAAATTATATTTTTGTTATGACCTCCTTACAGCCAGTTGATGAAGCAGTAATGATGATAAAAGATTATTATATATACTTAATTATATTTGTATTAGTTCTTATTGTTTTGGTATCGCTCTATTACTCCAAAAGAATTTCTAAACCATTGTTAGAAATAAATAAGAGTACAAAAAAAATTGCAGATTTGGATTTTTCAGAGATGATTCCTATTACTACAAAAGATGAAATAGGTGACTTATCACAAAATATCAATAAACTTTCCAAAACGTTGCATTTGCATATTAATCAATTGCAAGCGGATATCGAGAAAGAAAAGCAATTAGAAAATACACGTAAAGAATTTATTGCTGGGGTTTCACATGAGCTAAAGACGCCCTTAAGTATTATGAAGAGTTGTATTTCTATTTTGGAAGACGGAGTTGCTAGTAATAAAAAGGATTATTACTTTAAAGCAATGGCAAAAGAAGTAGACAAAATGGATATGCTTATTATTGATATGCTGGAGTTAGCGAAATTCGAGTCTGGCACATATAAAATGGAAATGGATAATTTCTATATTAATGAAGTTATCGAGTACATATGTGAGCAATTAGATTCAAATATAAGAGAGAAACAGCTGCGTGTTCATAAACAACTAACTAACATTAAGGTAGTTGCAAATCAACATCGAATAGAACAAGTTATTACTAACTTTATAACGAATGCGATTCGTTATACACCAGAGAATGAACGTATTATTATTTCGACTATAGAAGAAAATGAACGTGTGAAAGTGTGTATAGAAAATAAAGGAGCACATATTGCATCGCAGCATTTAGAGAAAATATGGGACCGTTTTTATAGAGGAGATACGTCTCGCCAACGCTCTAAAGGTGGGACTGGACTGGGTTTGGCTATTTCAAAGAATATTTTAGAATTGCATGGTGTACAATATGGTGTATTAAATACGGAAGATGGAGTGTTATTTTTCTTCTATTTAAATAAAAACGTGTAGAATTTTAGTTCTGCACGTTTTTATTATTTGGCTCTGTTAAAGAATAATGTTGAAAATTGATAACTTTAAAAAAGTGGTTCTACTAAGAAAAAATATTCGTGGCGGATGGTTCAAAGATGAGTAAAGCGTTTAGCAATTTATTAAAATATATCGACAAATTATCACATACCGATAAAGAACGAGTGTTTCAATGGGTGAAACGCTATGTTGAACCTTCCTCAACTGTTGGTGATCGTCTAATCGATGAAATGCGAGAAGCTCGTTTTAAAGAAAGCTTTGAATGCCCTCATTGTACTTCTGAACACATTAATAGATTTGGCAAAGCTAATGGTCGCCAACGTTATCGCTGTAAGGCTTGTCGTAAAACGTTTACGGATACCACAAATACAATTTTGTTCCGAACTCGAAAAGGAAATGAATGGATTACTTTTGTTGAATGTATGTTTAAAGGGTATTCCCTGCGAAAATCAGCGGAAATCGTAGGAGTTACTTGGGTTACACTCTTCTATTGGAGACACAAGCTATTATCAGCCCTTAAACAAATGGATTTTGAAAAATTTGACGGTATCGTTGAAATTGACGAGACTTATTTCCTATACTCTGAAAAAGGTAAGCGTGGTATTTCTGATCGCAAACCTCGTAAGCGAGGCGGAAAATCCAAGCATAGAGGAATAAGCAAAGAACAAGTCTGTGTTCTTGTCGCAAGAGACCGAACTAAATCAACTGTTTCAAAGGTAGCGTGTATGGGACGTGTTGTGAAAACTAGGGTTGATTCAATGAGTGGGACTAAATTGTCAACTGATAATGTTATTGTTACAGACGCTTGGAGAGCTTATAAAACTATTGGGCTTTAACGCAATAAGGATTGCAGGAAAAAATATATAACAAATAGAACTACTTAAAATAACAAACTAAGTGAGGAGATAATAATACTTTGAATATTTTAATTCTGATTTTAAGTTATTTAATAGGCTCAATCTCATTTGCTTTAGTAATCGGTAAAATGTTTTATAAGAAGGATATTCGTGATTACGGTAGTGGTAATCTTGGTGCAACTAATGCTTATAGAGTTTTAGGCATAAAAGTAGGAGTAATTGTTGCAATTGCTGATATATTAAAAGGTACACTTGCTTGTTTACTTCCACTAATACTTAGTTCTACGGTTAACCCTATTGTATGTGGTTTATTAGCCATATTAGGACACATATTCTCTGTATTTGCCAGTTTTAAAGGTGGAAAAGCTGTTGCGACAGCAACTGGAGTTTTCTTATTTTTGACGCCTTTAGGTGTTTTTGTTAGTTTTGTAGTATTTATGTTAACTTTGTTATTTACTAAGTATGTGTCACTAAGTTCAATGTTGGCTGGTATAGCATTATTCTTTTACAGTCTCATAGTTGAAGATAAAGTTATCATAGCACTTTCTCTACTAATAAGCGTATCAATAATCATTCTTCATCGACAAAATATAAAGAGAATTCTAAATGGAACAGAGAACAAAATAATCGAAAGATATTGAGTATTACTTGTTAAGCTAAAGGGTGCCCGTTAGTTCAAGAAGACGGTGAACCTCAACAAATGAAGGTTCACCTAATTAACTATTTAAAAATTAACATTTAAATTTAACAGAGCCTATTATTTTTAAATAAAGTCAATTTTATCTGCATTTTATCTTTATCAGCATTCATTAATATTTTCAGTAGGAAGTGAATGAAATGCTGATAAGGAGATTATTGAAATGAAAAAAAGAATAATATTATTTTTATGCATAGCATTAATAATAGGTACAGGGTGTGCATTTTTAACTGTTAAAGGACAAAAAAATGTATCGGAAGAAGAGTTACGTTTGAAAGGTAAAACAATTGTGATTGATCCCGGACATGGTGGAAGAGATAGAGGAACAAAAGGGAAGACGCTTGGAACGATTGAGAAAGACCTTAATTTGCAAGTGGCACAAAACATAAAAAAGGAGTTAGAAGAAAGAACAGATGCAAAAGTTATATTAACACGTGAAAGTGATACTAGTTTGCTTCCAGAAACAAGTCAAAAAGAAGAATTACAAGCACGTGTACAAGTGGCTAAAGATCATTCGGCAGATCTTTATATTAGTATTCATCATGATGCTTTTGAAGATGCAAATGTAAAAGGAATAACAACTCATTATGGGGCTAATAAAAGAAAAGATAAAAAGATAGCAAAAATAATCCAAGAGGCTATTTTTAACGAAAATATAGATACTCGAGATAGAGGAGTTCAGGGTAGTGATTTCCTTGTTTTAAGAGAAAATCCGTCGCCAGCTATTTTAATGGAGTTAGGATTTACGTCTAATGAGAATGATGAAAGAAGAATGAATTCAGCAGAATTCCAGAAAAAAGCGCAAGAAGGTATAGTGAATGGCATCATTGCTTATTTTACTAGCTAACAAAATAGATAAATAAAAAACATTATTCTTTCTATGTTTCAATTAGGAAGAATAGTGTTTTTGTCTGTATAGCTCTAATAAGTGTAATAGTATGCATAGTTATTACCGGCAAATACGTGTTCTAAAGAGTAAAATCCAAGGAATAGTTTTTTGATTTATTTCGATATTATCTGCATTTTATTTTTATCTTGCTCTATTAAGCTATTCATTGAAGCATCATCTTAAAATAATGAAGTAACGATGTAGCTTTATGAATAATTAATAGAGGAAGGATAGATAAATAATGAGAGTATCAAAAAAAGAAAAAAAGTGCAATAACGAAGGGGATGTTATTACTAGGAATGGGTCTAGCAATGACTTTTTTCATCTTCTTTGTAACGGGGAAGTTCAACTCTATTCCAGTGGAAGGAGTAGTTACAGAAAGTGTTAAACAAATTAATAAGCAACAGGAGCAGCAAAATGAAGTACCATCAACAGTGAAAAAAAGACCGGATGGAAAAGTCGTTTATTTAACATTTGATGATGGCCCTACTACGCTAACAAATCAGTTTTTAGATGTGCTGAAAGAAGAAGAGGTGAAAGCAACATTTTTCATGCAGGGAAGCAATTTGCAAAATACAAGTTTTCAAGAAAGTGTAAAACACGCCGTAAAAGAGGGGCATTATATTGGGGGACATAGTATGACACATAATAGTGATAAGCTATATAGCAAAGGGAAATTTGTTCCAGAGATGAAAGAAACGTTAACCCTAATTCAGGAGATTACAGGTACAAATCCTAAATTAGTTCGTCCACCATATGGTTCTGCACCAGGATTGAAAAGTGAAGAAATTCGTAATCAAATTGTAGAAGCTGGAATAAAAGTTTGGGATTGGACCATTGATTCTCATGATTGGAGATTAAAAGGTAATCCAAAGCAGATTGTCGAAAATATAAAAAAACAAACGACAGAAAATATAGAAGTTGTTTTGATGCATGAAAAGTCACAAACATTACAAGCTCTTCCCGAAATTATTGATTTTTATAAGAAGAGAGGATATGCATTCGGAGTATACAATGATGCAGAACATTTCCATCTCAATTTCCAGAAAGATCAACGACTATAAAAATTTTATTCATATAATTTTTAACAATACGAGGTAAAAAAATCAATAGCTGATTGCTGAGGAAGAGATTAATAGTATGCTCTGAGTTATAGGTTGGAACGAATAAGATTTTTATAAAGGTGAAATTATTTGGTTAGTATTAGTATATTAATAGCTTGAAATAGAAAGCTATGATGAGTTTATCTATACTTTATGAGGGAGATTTTCATCGGGAAAAACAGTTCATTTTTCTTTTTCTGCACTTTATCTTTACTTTGTTAGTGTATGATTAATTATAACTACAGAATCATACTTGTTAGAATCAAGGTACAGAATAGTACTTCTATAATTTTATAAGGAGAAAATGTGTATGCAAAGAACTATTTTACTTGTAGAAGATGAAGATATATTACGTGAGATTTTGGCGGATTATTTATTAGATGCGGGGTTTGAAGTCCTGGAAGCAATAGATGGCAAAGAAGCTTTATCTATTTTTGAAGAGAAAGAGATTGATTTAGTCATTCTTGATATTATGCTGCCTGAATTAGATGGTTGGTCAGTGTGTAGAAGAATTCGTAAAACATCTAATGTACCTATTATTATGCTAACTGCTAGATCGGATGAAGATGACACGTTACTTGGTTTTGAATTAGGTGCTGATGATTATGTAACAAAACCATATAGCCCACCCATTTTATTAGCGAGAGCAAAACGATTAATAGAAAGTCGTTATCTCGCTGTACGTGAACCAGAGAAAGAGGAAACGTTAGCTTTAAATGGAATTCGTATTCATTTTTCGTCAAGAAAAGTTACCATACAGGAGCAGCAGATTAATTTAACACATACAGAGTTTGAGATATTAGCATACTTAATGCAAAATCAAGGAATTGTAATTACACGAGAGCAATTAATTACAAAAATTTGGGGATATGAATTTGTAGGTGATGACCGTACAGTAAATAGTCATATCCGAAATTTACGTCACAAATTAGGAGAGAAATCAACATGCATTTTAACAGTGGTTCGCACTGGGTATAAATTTGAGGGGAAAGTATGATGAAAGGAATTGTCCTAAAATTATTTGTGCTAACAACAATATTATGTATGCTTATTGTAGCAATTATTTATATTGGGCAAACTGTATTTTTTGAACGGTTTTATGCGAACAAAAAAGTGGATAACATAAAAACAAATATACAATCATTTGAAAAAAAATATATAGAAGCGCAAGGTAATGCACAGGTAATTCAACAGTTAAAGCAAGAATTTTATCAAGAACATACGACCTTTATTACAGCGCTAGATAGTGTAGGGAATATTAAATATAAGGATGATTTTTATACAGAGGTTCGAATTAATTCTTCAGAAGAATCGGTATTTTCTAATCAAATTCTTAAAATTCCGTTGTATAGCTTTGTGAATGTTGAGGATATAAAGAAATTAGAGGGGTATTTCCTAGAAAAAAATGCTGTTTCGATTACGGGGATAATAAAAGGTTCAGTTATTGTTCCAGTGGAATTATATATACGTAACAATAACAAAAACTTTGAAAATAGACCATTGTTTGATGAGTTATTTCGAAACGGAGAGCCAATGGTGAAAAGTGCGGTTAAGCCACAAGTGCAATATCAAGAAGGGAATAAGATTGTTCTAGTTGGACAAATAACGAAAGTACAAATACCTGAGGGAAATGTGCCAACTAACTTTATTTATAGAAATCAACTGTTTATTGATAGGGTAAAAGATTTTCAATCAAAATTAATCAGAAATATAGAGTTTACAGAGGACTACAATTATGAGGAGAATGGTGTAAAATACAAACTGTTTATCAAACCTATTAAAGATATCGATGGTACAACAACATATATTTTCGCTATGACGTCATTACAACCTGTTAATGAAGCGGTACAAATGATCAAGGAGTATTATATTTATTTAATTATACTTGTAGTTATTCTAATCGTTCTTGCTTCTTTTTATTATTCAAAAAAGATTGCAAAGCCATTATTACAAATAAATGATACAACAAAGAAAATCGCAAACTTAGACTTTTCAGAGGAAATAGTCGTCACTTCAAAAGATGAAATTGGAGATTTATCACATAATATTAACACTCTTTCTGGCGCATTATCTTCGCATATTAACCAATTACGCGAGGATATCGAAAAAGAAAAACAGCTAGAAAATACACGAAAAGAATTCATTGCTGGTGTATCACATGAACTCAAAACACCTTTAAGTATTATGAAAAGTTGCATGTCGATTTTAAAAGATGGTGTTGCTAGCCATAAACGAGATTATTACTTCGAGGCAATGGAAAAAGAAGTAGACAAAATGGATATGTTAATCGTTGATATGCTTGAATTAGCGAAATTCGAATCCGGAACCTATCACATGAAAAAAGACGTGTTTTCTATTGATGAAGTAATTAGATGTGTATGTGAACAGCTATCTTTAGAAATAGAAATGAAGAGATTACGTATGTATAAGCAGTTTGCTAATGTCGATGTATATGCCAACCAAAATCGCATTGAGCAAGTCATAACAAATTTCATTACAAATGCAATTCGATACACGCCAGAAGGGGAGAAAGTAATTGTTTCAACTTTAGAAGAAGAGCATATAGTTAAAGTATGTGTGGAAAATAAAGGAGCACATATTCTAGAGGAACATTTAGATAAAATTTGGGACCGTTTCTACCGTGGTGATGCCTCTCGACAACGCTCTAAAGGTGGAACTGGACTTGGATTAGCTATTTCAAAAAATATTTTGGAGTTGCATGGCGTGAACTATGGTGTGACAAATACAGAAGACGGCGTATTATTTTTCTTCTATTTAAACAAAAACGTGTAGAAATTTTATTTCTACACGTTTTTGTTTTCTTTAAATTATTTCGATTTCATCTGCATTTTATATTTATCGTGCTTCATTAACATAGTCCCTATACAACTGCTAGCTAATCGTATAGGGGGCGTGAAAAATGAAAAGAGTAGTAGCTGTTTTATTCGTTATCGTATTCGTGCTTATTGTAGGTACAGTACTATTGGAGGGGCAAGCATCTGATGATAGAAATGCCGGGAATATATCATCTAATAAGAATTCAAATAGTATATCGCCAAGAAAGGAATCTCATAACATTGAAAAAAAAAGCGATGTATTATTAGAAGGAAAAACAATTGCGATAGACCCTGGCCACGGTGGGAGAGATGGAGGGACGACAGGATTAGTGCATGGGACAAATGAAAAAGAGCTTAATTTAAAAGTAGCCAAAAATATTAGGGACGAGTTACAAGTAAAAACAGGTGCGAAAGTAATTTTGACAAGGGAAGATAATAATAGTTTACTTGGAGGAACGAATCCAAAAGCAGAATTACAAGCTCGCATAGACTTAGCTAAGGGACACGACGCAGATCTTTTCATTAGCATCCACCATGATGCATTTGAAGATAAGACTGTACATGGAATAACAACTCATTATGGGAAAAACAAATCGATGTCAGATAAGAAATTAGCGGAATGTATTCAAAACGCAATTTTCAAACAAGATGTGAAGACACGAGATCGTGGAGTTAAAGAAAGTGATTATATGGTATTGAGAGAAAGCACTGTACCAGCTGTATTACTTGAATTAGGTTTTACTTCGAATGCAGATGATGAAAAACGAATGAATTCAGCATCCTTTCAAGATAAATCTAAGAAAGGAATTGTGGAAGGTATTATTGAATACTTCGAGTCTTAAAACTAACTCAGAATAAACACCTCTTTCGAATTTATATCGTAGGAAGAGGTGTTTTTTATTTATTTCTCTCTTAAGCTATTTATGGGGGACATGCATCTGTTCATCCAAATTTTTTTCTAATCCTGTCAAGAGTGAATTTTTCGCTTAACCACGGCTTTATATTTTTTATATAAATATATAAAATTTCTTCGTGCTATAATCCAGTCATGAAATGTGCACGTTTCAAAAAGTCTATAGTCATAAGGGAATTGAGGAAGACTTATATGTAACTTGATGACCTGTGAGGTTAGGAAGAGAAATAATATGAAACAAATAAACAATGGAATCATTTTCACTGCATTACCAAATAAATCAAATAACTACTATCGACCGTTTTATCAAGATATTCTTTACTTTAATGAGAGTCTGAATAAGAATAAAGGATTAACTGATGACCATAACGCCTTAGCAGTGGATGAATACTCTTTTGATACAAACCCTTTTGAGTATGATGATATTTGGTTGAGAGATGTTGCGCCAGTTGCAACAACTCACCTCGTTAAATTTAAGTATCAACCAGATTACTTACCTAAAAGTCAAAGTAGATACTTGCACCAACAATTCAATAAATGGTTGAATAAACATCATTTTAACTATACGACGTCTCCGCTAATACTAGATGGTGGAAATCTTATTTGGAATAGAAAAGATACTGTTATCGTAACGGATCGTGTACTTGATGATAATTTTAAGTGGACAAAAAAAGAAATCATCGAGCAAATGAAATGGGATTTAGATGTAAGACGTGTCATTATCATTCCTGCCGAACCAGGAGATGTACTTGGACATGCGGACGGTATGATTAAGTTTATTGATGAACATACGATGTTTATTAGTGATTTTTTAGGAGACAAGAAATTTAGGCATCGTGTTCAAGAAATTATTCGAGCGCAAATGCCGGAAGCGAAGTTTATCATTGTTCCTTCTTCTTATACGGAAGTAGGACAATATGACAAAGAGATAGCATCCGCTAAAGGGTTATATATAAATATGTTAGAAACAGACGATACACTCTATGTACCTAAGTTTGGGTTACCTACAGATCAAGAAGTGTTCCGATATATTCAAAAACATACGGATAAACACGTGATTCAAGTTCATGTAGGAGAGTTATCTACGATGGGGGGAGCAATTAATTGCTTAACATGGTATTGTCCTGCCCATTTGCTTCCTCATGAATTTAAAAGAAAGAGTAGCAAACAAAGTAAATTTTCTATCTTGGATTTCTTTAACTGGAAGTAATACAGGTAGTGTTGCTCACCTTCATCATTGTTATGAAGGTGAGCGTTGTAAATATAGTTAATTAAGGAGTATGTATATGTACACTATTACTGAATTTTCACGGATTTGTAAAATGAGCACTCGTATGTTGAGGCATTACGACAAAGAAGAAATTTTGAAACCAGCATATGTAGACCCTATAAATGGATATAGATATTACGAACAAGGTCAGTTGGAAATGGCACTACGGGTTAAGAAACTAAGAGAATATAAATTTCCTCTCCCGAAAATCAAACTCATTCTTCATTCATCCGATCAAGATACATTTATCGGGCATATGCAAGCACAAATTATAGAGTTATCGCATGAAGTGAAGCAGAACTTGCAAATTATTTCTGAGATGACGGAGATACTACATACGAATACGGAGTTAATTCCAAAACAACATAGAGCTTACGATATATTAAGTGGAATGAGAAATGAAGCAACTGTAATCACTCAACGATTCAAAATGAATATTCATGATATGGACATTCATTTTGAGTCCTTATATAAAAAAGTTCAAGAGAATGCCTTTCAAATAATAGGTTCTCCAGTTGCCATTTTTCACGATGAAGAGTATATTCCTAACGAAAGTGATATTGAATTAATAATTCCAATCATTTATGAAAACAATGAATGTACATCACAAGAGTGGAAGATGAAGACGGTAGCGAAACACCAAGTTGTTACGACTTTACACTACGGGAATTATGATTCTATTGGTTACGGTTATATAGCATTAGAAGAATGGATTGAAAAGAATGGCTATCTTGTAGATACTCCGCCGTACGAAGTGTATATAAAGGGATCTGAATGTAATTGCTCAGTAGACGAGTATGTAACGCAAATTTGTTTTCCGGTTATCAACATAGAACAATAATACTAGTTGACCTTGACACTATGTTAACGCTTATTCTATCTTCACGGGCAATTTAACTTATATAGAAGGAGCAAAAAACATGAAAAGATTTCCCTTAAAAGCAATAATGTCTATTTTTACGATTTTCAGTATGATCGTAGTTTCAGCATGCACGCCTACAGTAGGGGGCGCTAAACAAAACAGTACAGTCCCTGTTAATGAATTATCAGAAGATGTCGTGTTTAAGAATGGCACAATTTATACGTCTAATGAAAAACAAGATATGGTAGAAGCTATAGCAATAAAAGATGGGAAAATTACATTTGTTGGTTCCAACAAAGATGTAGAAAAATTTATCAATAAAGGCACCCAAGTCATCGACTTAAAAGGTAATCTTGTTCTTCCTGGTTTTATAGATAATCATAATCACTTATTTGAAGCGAAATCACCAGCAGCGGGGAACTGTGAGGTATCACCAGATGATTCGTTACAAGATCAACGTTCGTATTTAAAGGATTGCCAGAAAGGTGTAAAAGCAGGAGAGTGGATTAGCGGTACAGGATTTAGCTTAGAGAATTTATTGAAAGATATGGACAAACCATCAGAAGATCAAACTCCATTGCAACTCTTGGATGAGATGTTCCCAAATAATCCTGTTGTAATCATGGAAAGAACCGCACACTCTGTATGGGTTAACTCGAAAGCACTTGAGCTAACTGGACTGAATAAAGGTGCGAAAGATCCACAAGGTGGAAGAATTATTATGGATCCAGAAACAGGAGAACCTTTTGGAATTCTTTATGATGCAGCTGGCGATATTGTGATGGAAAAAGCATGGAGCGCACAACCAGATCTATTTAAGAAAAATTACGAAGGTTTACTGGATGGTTTAGATGAAGTTGCAAAGAATGGGATTACGACAGTTGGTGACGGTCGTCTCTATTGGAAACGAGGTTGGTTAGACGTTTGGGACAAAGTATATGATGAAGGGAAGCTAACATCGCGCGTAGTGCTTCGTCCCTGGGTATATCCGAACGTAAATGAAGCAGAACAACTGGAATATTTCAACAAAATTAAGCATGATGATTTATCGTCTCGAATGCTTATTAATCAAGTGAAAATGTATAGCGATGGAATTAGTATTAATAGTACAGCAAAAACCTTAGATAAATATAAATTTGAGTGGTTCCCAGGAAATCCGTATGGGTTGAACTATATTCCAGAAGAAAAAATGAAATGGTGGTTAGCAGAGCTTAATAAAATTGGCTACGGGGCATTTATTCATACAATTGGGGATGCTGGCGTAAGAGAGAGTTTGAATGCGATTGAAGCAACAAAGAAAGCTGGATCGACTCGTCCATATACACTTACTCACGTAGAAATGGTGGAAGATAGCGATATTAAGCGCTTTGCTACTTTAGGCGTTAGTGCGGATTTCCAAGTAGGTCATGATTTTGCAGAGGATCCTAATCAAGGCTGGGCAAGCGAATACTTTTCAAATAATCAAATGAAGCGCATGATGCCGTTAGGAAAGGTTTGGAAAACAGGAGCAAATGTATCGCTTAGCAGTGACTGGGATGTTAACGAACTTAACCCACTAGTTACGATTTCGAATGCATTAAGCCTTGGTGAGAAAGGTTTACCTGATGTGTATGCAGCTATTGATGCTTATACAATCAAACCAGCCAAATCATTAGGTCTTGACAAGATAACAGGCTCCATTGAAGTTGGCAAATCGGCTGATATTGTAGTCCTAGATGATGATATCACGGAGATGAAAGAAGAAAAAATTCCGAATGCTAAAGTGTTAATGACCATTTTACAAGGAGAAGTAGTTTACTCTAGGGGGAAATAGTTAGACTTGCGAGGAATGTGTTCTGTATGATACAGAGTACATTCCTTTTTATTTGTTTTCTCGAGATTTTGGTTGACCTTGACATAGTGTCAACATCTAGAATGGACTTACAGTCGTAGAAGGGGGAAATATGTATGGGAAGTACAGAAAATATTAAGTTTCATATGCCGGCAGAATGGGAAGAACATGAAGGGACTTGGCTTCAATGGCCTCATGATAAAACCCATAGAGGCGAAGGATACAAAGCCAAATTAAATGACATTTGGGTATCAATGGCGAAGGAGCTTCATTACGGAGAAAATGTGCATATTGTTGTATGTGATAATGAAGAAAAAGAATATGTTCAATTAAGGTTAAAGGAAGAGAAGGTAGATTTAACGAAGATTGATTTCTTGATTCACGAAGCAGACGATGTGTGGATACGAGATAATGGTCCTATTTTTGTGAAAGATAAAGAAGGGAATCTAACATTAACACATTGGATTTTCAATGGTTGGGGGGATAAATATCCTCATGCAAATGATATCATCGTTCCAAATAAAATCAGTGAGAATTATAAGATTTCAAAAGTGGACGTAGATATTTGTCTAGAAGGTGGAGGAATAGAAGTAAACGGTCAAGGTACGTTAATGGCTGCGAAATCTTCTATTATAAATGAGAACCGCAACCCGACGCTTAGTCAGGAAGAAATTGAGCGTGCGTTAACCAAATATTTAGGCGTAACGAACTTTATATGGATAACTGGCTTACGCGGAGAAGATAACTATGATGAAGATACGGATTTTCATATTGACGGTGCAGCACGTTTCACCAATGAGAATACAATTCTCTATGAGTACGATCCATTTGGAGAAAGTGAAGCATACCTTTTAGAAGCACATGAAAAGCATTATCAAGAATTACAACAAGCAAGAAATACGGATGGAAAACCATTTCAACTTATTCCAGTACCGTTAACGCGAAAAGATGTTAAAGAAGCAGGTTGTAAAGGTTCATATTTGAATTTTTATATCGGAAACGAAGTTGTATTAGTTCCTGTATATGATGATGAACATGACAAGTTAGCATTACAAATTATTGAAGGGCAATTTCCAGGGAGGAGAATTGTCGGTATTAATGTAAGTAAATTATATGCATACGGTGGTATGATTCATTGCGTGACACAACAGCATATTAAGTAGACTAACATTCTAGTAATTGTTCGTGAAATATTCGTGAAAAAGCCTTGATTATTATATAAAATAATCAGGGTTTTTATTAGTTTCTCAGGCTGTTTTTCCAGTATCTATATCATTCAAGCCAGAAATGATCGTTTTTTGTGTGAGGATAATGTATTCTTCAATTAATTTCGACGCTATCTGCATTTCATCTTTATATCTTTCTATTAACTTATTAATTGTCTAAAAGATAAAAGAGGAAGGGAATAGGAAGGACATATGAGGGTGAATAAATCTAAAAAGAAGCAGAAGTTGTTTAGTTTTCTCATTGTATTATGCTTTGTGTTAGTTGCTGCATTTGTAACACCTCTTTTAGTGGAAACGTTTACAGAGACAGTTACGAAAGAAAGTGCTGAAGCAACGACAGAAATAGTAGAAGAAAAGAATCAAACGAAGGGCACAGAAGATACGTCAAATGAACAAGAAAGAACAAATAATAATACAACTACTGCAGGACAAAGTGGGAAAGTAGTGTATTTAACATTTGATGATGGACCAAGTTCGTTAACAGGTCGATTTCTAGATATATTGAAGGAACATGGTGCTAAAGCTACATTTTTTATGCAAGGAAGTAATCTGAAGAATCCAGGTTATCATGAAAACGTAAAGCGAGTAGTAGAAGAGGGGCATTATCTAGGTGCCCATAGCATGACACATGATAGTCGTAAATTATATACGAATAAGCAATTCGTACCTGAAATGGTAGAAGCAATAGACTTGATTCGGAATATTACAAATACGAACCCTAAGCTAGTTCGTGCACCTTATGGTACGGCACCAGGTTTAAAGAACAAAGAAATTCGTAATCAAACTGCTGAAGCTGGATTGAAAGTTTGGGATTGGACGTTAGATACGGAAGATTGGAGATTAAGAGGTAAACCAGATAAAGTTATCCAAAAGGTCAAAGAAGCTCCAATAAGAAACGTCGAAGTAGTTCTAATGCATGAACAGTCTCAAACATTAGAAGCACTGCCGGCAATTATTAATTACTACAAAGAAAAAGGTTATCAGTTTGTCGCATACAATGAAAATAAGCATTTCAGCCTTAACTTCCAAAATGACGAGCGCTTATAAAATACAGTTAAAATTTGATGTACCGTATTTAATTTATTATGAGACCCATTTATTTGTTCTATTAGATAAAGCAATAAAATCCTTCCTTTGATTGATATCAAAGGAAGGATTTTTGTATATCACAAAAAAACACCTGGTAATTAGTTGAATTTTAAGAAAAATGGTAAAATTATCTAGAGTTCAATAAAAAGGAAGGATGAAATTACTGTGTTTACGAAAAAAGATATCAAAATTGTTATTGGTGCCGGCGGTTATAACAACAATCCAACATGGATACAAACAGAGGAAACAGAACTTGATTTATTAAAACGAGATGACTGGGAAGGAAAGTTTGAACCTAATACAATAACTGCTATTTTAGCGGAACATGTATGGGAGCATTTAACCTACAAAAAGGGTGTAGAAGCAGCCAAAGTTTGCTATGAATTTTTGAAACCAGGTGGCTATATACGTTGTGCTGTACCAGATGCTTTTTTCCGAGATGAAGCATACCAGAACATGGTACAAATAGGTGGGCCAGGACCAGCGGATCACCCAGCAGCTAGTCATAAAATCGTTCATAACATTCATACGATTACATCGATGTTTGAAGAGGCAGGATTCCATGTGAATGCACTAGAATATTGTGATGAGGACGGACAGTTTCATTACAATGAATGGGACGAGAAAGCCGGGCTTATTTACCGTTCGAAGAGATTTGATCAACGAAATCAAGATGGAAAGTTAGTTTTTGTTTCACTAATTGTCGATGCGGTTAAATAGGAGGGATATAAATGAAACGATTTATCCTTATAAGACATTGCCAAGCAACAGGACAAGAAATAGAGGCACCATTAACAAATAAAGGAGAAAGACAAGCTCTTTTGTTAAAAGATTATTTATTAGCTAGTGAGTATCACATTGACAAAATTGTCTCTAGTCACTATAAAAGGGCAATTGAGTCGATTGAGCCATTCGCCAAACACATTGATACACTAATACATATAGATGAACGATTAGGAGAACGTGTATTATCCGATACTTCTCTTAATAATTGGCAGGAACTATTAGCACAGACATTTATCGATTTAGACCTTTCCTTTCATGGTGGCGAATCTTCGCGAGAAACAATGGAGAGAGCTGTTGCGGTGATACAAGAAGAGAAGACTAGTTCAGCAGAGACTATTCTTCTTGTTACACATGGGAATCTTCTGACATTGTTGTTAAAGTATTTCGATAATCGATTCGGTTATGAAGAATGGAGTAAATTAAGCAATCCCGATATATATGAAGTTTGTATAGCGACAGATGGACAAGCTACGATTTCATGTTTATGGAAGGAGGTACCTGAATGTATGTAATAAATGTAGATGCAGCTATTCACCATGAAGGAAAGTGGTTAATTATTAGACGAAGTACGAAAGAAGAACATGCGGGTGGCTTGCTGTCATTAGTTGGAGGTACGGTTGAAAAACAAGGTAACACAATGAATCTTTTAGAAGAAACGGTAAAGCGAGAAGTGTATGAAGAAGTTGGTGTACTTGTTCATGATGATATGCAATATATTCATAACACCACGTTCATAACAGATAGAGGAGAACATGTCCTAAACGTTATTTTTCTTTGTACATATAAAGAAGGAAAAGCATACGTGAAGGCAGTAGACGAAGTAGATGCTGTACACTGGATGACAATAGATGAGATTTTGTCTCATCCAAAATCGCCACCGTGGTTATTTGATAGCATGAAGCATGTATATAAACATATGGAGAGAGCAATTTGTTCTTGAGGTGATACGTAGGTATCGATTAATGAGAGGAGGTAGAAAATATGCATCCTATTCAAGAAGTATTAACAGGTTATTTCAAAGCATGGAATGAGGGATTTATAACGAAAGATGCAAGTACTATTCGCAACTATATGTCTGAAAAATTCGTTGGTTATTGGTCACATGCGAACCTCGATAAACCTGAAGAGTATGGCTATCATTACGACATTGCGAGTGTCTTGCGAGAATATAATGATGCAGAGAAAAGTTTTGAGATATTCTCTAGTGTTGCACGAAAAAGTGAAGAAGAATATATTGTAGTAGGAAGAGAAGTGAATACAATTAACGGAGAAGCATATGCTGCGCAGTTTATGTTCATATGGAGAAAAGAGGAAGCTACGTGGAAACTCCTGAGAGAGTATATTGAACTTGAAAGATAGTTACTATTGACAGCTATAGAAGGAAAAAGATAGAATGAGAGAAATAATCAAAAGGAGCGGTGAAGATGGCATTTCTACAAGTATATTGATTCCTATAGGCATATATCGTAAAAACCACTCATGTAGAGGGGCTATTTGCTATGTGTACAGGATAGATATATTGTAGAATCTTCATCATTCTACGGGATATTTATACAGTTTTTTTGTACACAGAGCAATCTGTGTATTTTTTATTTGGAGGTATAAGTATGATGACATTGCTATTCTATTGATACGAGCTTTGAACGATAAATAAGCTCGTATCGATCCCTAGCTATCGATACGAAATCACATATTTCGGAGGTAGCGAACATGGAAAAAGTTTGTTTTGAATTAGAAAATATTGAAGTGAGTTATTTAGATAAAGAAGTAATGAAAATTGAACGATTAGCGGTACATCAATTTGATCGGATTGGCATTGTTGGGAAGAATGGTGCGGGGAAAAGTACGTTATTACAATTACTAGCTGATAAATTGAAGCCGACAAGTGGGAAAGTGCATCAATATGTCGAACCAGGTTATTTCGAACAATTAGCTGTATCTACTAGGAATGAAGCAGATATTGCATTACTTAGCAGATTAGCTGTACCAACAAATACCGATTCGTTAAGTGGTGGTGAACAAACAAGGTTGAAGCTTGCACAGCTCTTTTCATATTATCATGAAGCGCTGTTAATAGATGAACCAACGACCCACTTAGATGGTGAAGGCATTACCTTTTTACGTGAAGAATTAACGTATTATTACGGAGCACTTCTGTTAATTAGTCATGACCGTATCTTATTAGATGAACTCGTGACGACAATTTGGGAAGTGCGTGATGGAGAAGTCCATGTATATAAAGGGAATTATAGTGAGTACATCGCTCAGAAACAATTAGAACGAGAACAACAACAAGAAGGTCATGAACGTTTCTTAAAAGAAAAGAATCGTCTTGAACGGGCAGCAGCAGATAAAATGAAAAAGGCAAGAAAAGTTGCTCAAGCCGGAAGCATGTCGAAAAAGGAATCGAAATCATTGGCGAATCGAATGATCGAGACAAAATCAAAAGGAACAAGTCAAAAAGCATTGCACCGTGCAGCGAAAGCAATTGAACAGCGTATGGCGAAGCTTGAAGAAGTAGAAGCCGTTTGCAATGAAAGACATATTGTATTTCGACAATCAGAAGTATTAGCAATGCATAATAAGTTTCCGCTTATGGCCGAACAATTGAAACTCGAAATAAATGACAGAGTGTTAGTGGAAGATGTTAATTTTCAATTTCCACTAGGTAAGACGATAGCTGTTATTGGAGCGAACGGAATTGGAAAAAGTACGTTATTGCGCCACATTGCGCATAATGGTTCTAATTTAATCATCTCACCCAAAGCGAAAATCGGTTATTTCCGGCAAATGAGTTATCACTTTTCTAGTGATGAGACAGTTCTAGAATTTGTGAAGAGTCGTTCTGATTATGAAGAAGTCTTTTTAAGAACCGTGTTACACTCAATGCAGTTTGTTGGTACAGATTTACTCAAAAGTGTTCATTCACTTAGTGGTGGAGAGGCAATTCGTCTTCAATTATGCCTGTTGTTTTTAGGAGAATACAATATTTTATTATTAGATGAACCAACGAATTTCTTAGATATTCATGCGATTGAAGCGTTGGAGCGATTTATGAAGGGATATAAAGGAACAATTGTATTTGTATCTCATGACAGAGCGTTTATTCAAAATGTCGCAGACTTACAGTACCGTATTCATGAGAAGAATATGATACAAGTCTAGAGGAAGAGTGGTAGTATATTTCCCTCAAATCATGCACGGAAAGAAGTAATAGACAGTGAAAGACTTATTAATGAAAAAATGATTAAATAGTAAAAGAGCTCAGATTGTATTCTGAGCTCTTTTTATACATTATTCACTTTTCTTTGGTGTTACGTATAGTTGCTGTAAGAACAACGTTGCAGATACATATCGTTTTGCTAATCGTTGTACGTATGCTGTGTGTACGGATAATGTTGCAATAATAATTACATTGCGAATTGCTTCACGCTGTTCCGTGCTAGCTTGCTCGAAGTTAGCTGCAAGCGCGTCTGCACGTTCTTTAATAATTTCTTCAATTGCATGAATTGTGTCTGTCGATTGTAACGATGTAATTTCTTTGCTGTTTAGTTCTTCAAATAGTGAAGAGTACGTAGCGTATAGGTGCACAGGGTTAATTAAATCGTCATTGCGGTCTGCCGGATCGTTAACAATTAATGCTAACAATTTACGGATAGATTCAAAATCAAGCGCAGTTTTTAAGTCTTCTACAATAAATAAAATAGCGATTTGTTCAATCGAATATTTTTTTCCACGTTGCGGTGAACCAACCATTTCTTTAATATCTCTTTTTACCCAGTTTTGCATAGCGGTAATCGAGAAATTTGTATTTTCAATTTGATTTCCAAGTGCAACAATTTCATTTAGAGAGAAGCCTAAGTCTGGTTCCTCAATTTTAATAATTTTTTCAAAGATAGGTGCTAGTGCAGTTGTAATAAAAGCAGTAACACTTTGACCACTTTCAATGTCTTTTTGATGTGATTTAGCCCACACCTCTTGTAAAATTGTTAACGGCTTCTTCTCGCTCCATCCTTTAAGCGATAGAAGGAGCATGGACATTTCGTTTCGAGTGAGATGAAATGTTTCCATATGTTCACCTCCAAAAAAGTTCTTATGAACTAATCATATGCATTGTCGGTTGTGAAGTCAAATGAATTATTAGTTTTTTTATTAGAAATATAGACGTCTAGCACTAATATTGACTATTGTGTGAATAAAATGTTATTTAGACTTTATATATCATATGAGTAGAAGATACACGGAGGAAGTCTATACACATTGGTGAATCGTTTTACTTCATAAGATATAGTTAATTATTTCCTATTTAAATGTTTTTTATAAAGATATTCATCGGGACATATAAGATGTCAAGTTAGACGATATATGATTTAGTTAAATTAAGGGGTATTATAATAGAATTAATATATTAAGAGTGCATTGGAGTTTGAAAAGAAATAACTATCTATATCTTAAAAAAAATAAACAGAAGAAACAGCTTATGTTATAGGCTATTTCTTCTGTTTATTATCGTTGAGTTCATATGAACAGCTTTTTTATTAAAAAAAGAAACTATTACTTGCTTTTTTACAAAAAAGTTCATATAATAGGTTCATAAGAACTAATTGTTAGAACAAAATATAGAACCTAGCAACCAATTAAACTAGTAAAAGAGGAGAATGAAACGATTATGTTTAAGAAAATTATGGTAATATGTACAGCTTTTATGTTAGTATTCGCAACAGTATCATTTGTATCAGTAGGTACAGTTGACGCGAAAAGCTACAAATCAGGTAAAAAATCATATGATTCAAAACCAAAGCAAAACAATTCAAATGTAAATAAAAAAGAAGATAGCAACGTAAATGCAAAGAAAACAACGCCTGAGACAACAAAAAGCAGCAAAGGTGGATTCATGAAAGGTATGCTTCTTGGTGGACTTGGTGGTTTATTATTAGGAAGTTTATTCTCTGGCATGGGTATGTTTGGTGAAATTTTAGCATTTATGGTGAACGCTTTACTGATGGCAGGTATCGTTCTAATTGCTATTCGTATTTTCAAACACTTCAAAAACAAGCGTAAGAAAAAGGTGGAAGAAGCAGCATGGAAACAATAAAAATTTCTGAACAAGAAATCATTAACGCTCTTTGTGTCTACACCGCGGATAAGCGTCAAGTAACACCGCAAGAAGTAGATGTAGAATTAATGTATGATGACGAATATGGCTTCTCGGCAGAAGTAGAAGTTGATGGCCGTACACAAGTTTTAATCAAAATTAATTATATTGAAGCAATTCGTTTATGGCTTGATTCAGAATACAACATTGATCCATTTGCGGCACGCATTGAGCTAAAGTTAGATGACGAAGAAGGAATTATCGCAATCGCGAAAGTTTAATAGTTTTCTATAAAAAGCTGTTAAGACAAGAGACGTCTTAACAGCTTTTTTACATGATCCATATACATGAGTAGAAGAGCACATGATATAATAAAAGCCGTTTTTCTACATCATATACACAATAATGAAAGGGTTGGTGGGATGAAGAAACCTACATATGCAACATTATGGGAAATACTACTCGTTTCTATGCGTCTTGGCTGTACATCATTTGGTGGTCCAGTTGCGCACCTAGGGTATTTCTATGAAGAATATGTTCGAAAAAGAAAATGGATGGATGAGAAAAGCTATGTCGATCTTGTAGCACTTTGTCAGTTCTTACCTGGCCCAGCTAGTAGTCAAGTTGGTATTGGGATTGGTGTGATGAGAGGCGGCCTGCTAGGGGGGATTTTAGCATTTATTGGTTTTACCCTTCCTTCTGTTATTGCACTTATATTATTTGCATTATTACTACAAGGATTCGGAATTGGCGAAGCTAGTTGGATTCATGGATTGAAAATTGTTGCGGTTGCAATTGTAGCGCATGCAATTGTTGGTATGGCGGAGAAACTAGCGCCCGATTTACAACGAAAGTCACTTGTACTTTTTGCTTTAGTCGGAACATTAGTATGGCAAACAGCTTTTACACAAGTAGGTGTTATCTTAATAGCTGGGGCCGTTGGGTATCTATTATATAAGAATATAGAAAGCAAAGAAGAAGCATCTTTCCATTTTCCATTATCAAAACGATTTGGAGCTACTTGTTTAGCATTATTTTTCGGACTACTACTTGCATTGCCTATTATAAGAGAAATTACTTCGCTTGAATGGGTGACAATGTTCGATAGTTTCTATCGTGCAGGTTCGTTAGTATTCGGTGGGGGGCATGTTGTTCTTCCGTTATTAGAACGAGAATTTGTTCCGACAGGGTGGTTAAGTGAAGAAGTATTCCTAGCGGGGTATGGTGCAACGCAAGCTATGCCAGGTCCACTATTTACATTTGCTGCGTATATTGGAGCGATTATTAACGGATGGCAAGGTGCGTTAATTGCGACTATTGCTATTTTCTTACCAGCATTTTTATTGATTCTTGGTGCTTTACCATTTTGGGATAAACTAAGACGCAATCGTAACATTAAAGGTGCCTTTATGGGGGTTAATGCAGCAGTTGTTGGTATTTTAATCGCCGCATTTTATGATCCTATTTGGACGAGTGCGATTTTAACTCCTGTTGATTTTGCTTTTGCTGCTATTTTATTCAGTATGTTAATGTACTGGAAAGTAGCTCCTTGGATCGTTGTTGTTACAGGAGTTATTGGTGGGGTACTTTTAGGGCTACTTTAACGTATTCCCCCTGTTGGTCACACGTTTTTAAATACTTCATCTAGCTTGTCCGAGACTGTGCGTTGCATTTCTAGCAATACGTAACTGTACGTATTAAGCATTATACCAAACATAAACAACTTCTAAGGCGGAAATAATACTTAACTACTGTATGAATAACTAAAAGGCTTAAAATATTTGGTTTCATTTCTACTTCGTTACAATAATCGTAGTCTTACATTATCGATAATATAAGTATTAATTTAATTGATAAAATAATTAATAGATAGCGGAGAACGGAACGTAGTGGAGTGGAGGCGTAAGGGTTTAGGTTTTTATTTTGGTTATACATTAAAGGAGGACGTAAGATATCCTAAGCGCACATGAAAACGTCATATCCATTGCCGCTCTAAGTATTGACATGCTTTTTAGTATTATTTTCGAAAAAGGATTGCTAATGGTCGAATGTCCTTGGAGAATACGTAAAGGGAAAGAAATTATATTAGGTGAAACGGATTGTATTTCCGAACAAAAAAATTCTCACATGCAAATGTAAAAGAACTACTTATTTCAAAGAAGATAGTAGATATCTCTTTTTATGAACAATTAATATTTATTATCAAGTTGGAAGACAGTCTAACCTTTGAATTATTTCACGCAAGTAGTTACTTTGAAGGCTGGACGTTACAAGGAAACGATGGGTTTGATGTATGTACATTGCCTGGAGGAGAAGTCTCTATGTTTTGATTAAATAAAGGACAATACATATTCGTCAGATGAAATATGTATTGTCCTTTATTGATTGAGATTTTTTTATGTTATACTATGTATTTTATATATACATGAATGCTAAACGTGAATCTTTGTTCAAAAATACATGTGTAAATAAGAGGGAAATAGGCTTTGATTTTGATGTTTTTTGTGTTCTAAGGAATTTATTATGATATGCTAGTAATTAAGTATAGAAAAAAATTGATAAATTAGTTTGTAAAATTAAATTATTTTATCATAAAAGGAGTGTTTACATATGGCATTGCTTTGGGTCTTTTTCATGCCAATACTTGTAGCATGTGGAACGATTGGAGGAATCGTCTTAATAATAGAAGGAATTAAACACCGAAAAATTTTTGCTGGTGTAATGGGGTTAATTTGCTTTTTATTTATTGCTATGCCTTTTATAGGTTGGGCAGTGGGAATTGATCTTGAGCAGGACCTTCTAATTTCAACTGTTACATACTGGAGTATTTTTTCTTTCGTTGCTTTATTAGCATGTTTGAGTGGAATACGTAATCAAATTAAGAGCATTAGAAATATAGGATTTTTAATTTGTTTGGCAGGGATATTGGGAGTAGTTTTTTATCAATCGATGTAACCATTTTTTATTTACTGTACATATTATAAAAATTAGTATGGTAATTTAGTTTTTAAGAAATAAAAAGTGCATGGCCAGTTTAAGATAAGCACTTTTTATTAACAAGTTCCATTAACTTAATAATTTGATTGTTTTCCAAAATGAAAAAATGAGAGAAATAACTGTAGAGATATAAATTTTTCATTTTGAAAATATCTCAATAGCTTAGATTGGGCTAATGCTAGCCTATAAAGAAAACCCTTTTGAAATAACTCTATTTCAAAAGGGTTTTCTAGCTTATTATCTAGTATAAAATCATTATAGTGTAATGATTTTAGTAATTAAGGAGGGATCTATGTTGCATAGTAAATATATTACATTTCATGGTTTCGGTAGCCCTAAAGATGTGTTAAAAGTTGAATACAAAAATATAGAGCTTCCAAAAGACAAAGAGGTTCTAGTTCGAATGCTAGCACGACCTATGAATCCATCTGACTTAATTCCAATAAGGGGAGCATATGCACATAGAATTCCGTTGCCTAATATACCTGGTTATGAAGGCGTTGGCATTGTCGAAAGTGTAGGGCCTCTCGTTTCCAAAAGTTTCATTGGTAAACGTGTTTTACCTTTACGTGGGGAGGGTACGTGGCAAGAATTTGTTAAGACATCAGTAGACTTCCTTGTTCCTATACCTGCTTCTATTGATGATTTGACAGCTTCACAAATGTATATCAATCCAGTTACAGCGTGGGTGACTTGTACGGAAGTTTTAAAACTAAAATCTAATGATGTTTTATTAGTAAATGCTTGTGGTTCTTCTATCGGACATCTTTTTGCTCAATTATCGCAGATTTTAGGTTTTCGATTAATTGCAGTTACAAGAAATAATACATATACAGAGGAGTTACTTCATCTTGGTGCTTCTTATGTAATAGATACTTCTACTATTCCACTCTATGAGTCAGTGATGGAACTTACAAACGGAATAGGTGCAGATGCTGCTATTGATTCTATTGGGGGCTTAGATGGAAATGAATTGGCTTTTTGTTTGCGTCCTAATGGGAATTTTTTAAGCATAGGTCTTCTATCGGGAATACAAGTAAATTGGACAGATATTGTAAATAAAGTAGGAGTAAATGCTAATATGTTTCATTTACGAAATTGGAATAATAATGTTTCAATAGATACATGGCACAAAACTTTTAAGCACATAATTAATTTGATTGAGGATAAGAAGTTACATTTAATGAGCGTGAATTCTATGTATGACCTAATCGATGTAATAAAAGCTGTTGATGTGGTTGAATCTGTCAATAAAACAAAAGGAAAAGTATTTTTAACAAGCTATTGAGTTAATGTTTTTTAACTTATGGAGACAAGTCCAATATGTAAACTATACATACAATAGAGAAGGCGAAAAGTCTGATTTTTTATAAATATAAAAAATCAGACTTTTTTCTTAGTGCAAGCGGTTGCATTAAATGATAAAATGAAAGCGGATACACTAGTGTCTATTATTAAGTGAAGGGAGAAGATGGGCTACATATTCGTATGAACAAGTCTTACTCTATAAAAAGGAGAATGTGTATGAAAAGAAAAAGTAACTTTATGAATGTTGCAATCTTATCTATTCTTATTTTGTTAGCTAGTACGTTATTTCCAACTCACAGCTATGCGGCCGTAAACGGTCAATCAATGAATTCTAATTACAAGTCATATTTAATGGCACCTTTAAAGAAGATACCAGAAGTGACAACGTGGGAAACATTTGAAAATGATTTGCGATGGGCAAAGCAAAATGGCTTCTCGGCTATTACAGTTGATTTTTGGTGGGGGGATATGGAGAAAAATGGCGATCAACAATTTGATTTCTCTTACGCACAGCGCTTTGCGCAATCTGTACGTAATGCTGGGATGAAAATGATTCCGATTCTTTCAACACATCAATGTGGTGGAAACGTTGGAGATGATTGTAATACACCAATTCCGTCTTGGATATGGAATCATGCATCTGATGACCGACTATACTTTAAGTCAGAAACAGGTACAATTAATAAAGAAACATTAAATCCAGTAGCTTCTGATGTAATCCGAAAGCAATACGGAGAGCTATACGAGGCATTTGCAAATGCAATGCTTCCTTATAAAGATGTCATCGCAAAAGTATACTTATCAGGTGGGCCGGCTGGTGAAATTCGTTATCCATCTTATACGAATGCCGATGCATCTGGTTATCCATCACGTGGTAAATTCCAAAGTTACACAGAATTTGCGAAAACAAAATTCCGAACATGGGCAGTACAAAAATATGGCTCACTAGCTGGAATTAATGCAGCATGGGGCACAAATCTTACATCATTATCACAAGTACTTCCGCCATCTGATGGAAATCAATTTCTAGCAAATGGATACAAAACAGCATATGGTGTGGACTTCTTAAAATGGTATCAAGGTGTACTAGAAGATCATACGAAACTATTAGGTGAGTTGGCACATACAGCGTTTGACGATACGCTTCAAGTACCAATTGGAGCAAAAATAGCAGGAGTACATTGGCAATATAATAACCCTAACTTGCCACACAGCGCAGAGAAACCAGCAGGATACAATGATTATAATAGATTACTAGACGCATTTAAAACTGCTAACTTAGATTTGACATTTACATGTCTAGAAATGGAAGATAAGGGAACATATCCAGAATATTCAATGCCCAAAACACTTGTAAAGACGATTGCACAGCTTGCGAATGAAAAAGGTATTGTTTTAAATGGAGAAAATGGATTAAGTATTGGAAATGAAGCAGAGTATAAACGAGTTGCGGAGATGGCGTTCAATTATAATTTTGCAGGATTTACATTACTTCGCTATCAAGATGTGCTATACAACAATGCGTTAATGAGTAAATATAAGGATATTTTAGGTATTACTCCTGTTGCGCAGACGGTTGTTGTTAAGAACGCCCCAACAACAACTGGTGACACAGTGTATATTGTCGGAGATCGACCAGAACTAGGTCAATGGGACACAACACTCTATCCAATTAAACTAACATATAACGCTACGCATAAAGACTGGAGAGGAACTGTTTACTTCCCAGCAGAGCGAAATGTGCAGTTTAAAGCATTCATTAAACGTTCAGACGGAACAATTAAATCATGGCAGCCAAATCAACAATATTTAACACCAGTTCCATCGACATCAACAACGTATACGAATTGGTGGTAAGAGTTTGGATGATTTCTTCTTGAGTGGAAAAGGATGTATTTGTTATAATGAGACTTCATTATGAAAGTTCTATTAGGATAATAAATGAATTTTTGTGAAATCCAATTAATTTAGAAGGATAAATAGTATCATGATTAAAATGCGCTTAAGTGGAACAGAAGAAGAAATCTTACAATATATTAATCTCTTGCAAAAACAACAAGATGTCATTGTTCATTACGTGCGTGAACCGCAAAGAGGGAACAATCCAAAGTATAGCTCATCAAAAGAAGTGCTGAGTTATATTAATATTGAATTGAAAAAGAAGTAAGATAAAAGCCAATTCCTCTCTATATAATGAGGGGGATTGGCTTTTTATTTTAAAGTGATAAAACTATATATGAATGATTGACTCATATGAATATTTCTTAATTAATGTAGTACTTAGCTTCTTTCATGAATTGTTTTCTCAATTTTATGTAATACTCCTGGTAAATCGTTATGTATTTTTGACCCTGTAAAGCGTAACACAGTCCATCCCTGACTTCTTAAATAATGATTTTTTTTGCTGTCATGTGCTTTTTGTTCTGGCGTTGAATGATACGCTTTCCCATCACACTCTATCGCAAGCCAATCGTACAATGTGAGATCAATTCTATAAGGTCCACAGTATGTTTGGGAGCGAACCGGATATCCTTGCTGCTCTAAACTTTGGTATAATCTTGTCTCTATATAGGAGTTTCCTTTTAACCTTTCCAAAGCCTCTCCATTATCGTACTTTCCATACATGGTGTATACAATTAATATAACCGCTATCAATCCGAAAAAGACAATATAGTTAAGCATGATGTATGTTCACCCTTTTCTTCATATTTTCTATAGTATGTAGCATATTTTTACCATTTAATCCCTTTGAGGCGAATTACACTTATTTGATTGACCGATCAAATTCTCTATGTTAAAATTTGATTAATTAATCAAATAAGTGATTGTATAACTAAAAAATGAGGAGGAGCTTTAATTAATGAATGAAAAAGTAAAGAAATCAAAAGAATGGCAAGGATTTGTCCCACTTGGAGCATTGTTTGTCGCAGCTGCAACAAGTATGTTCGCATGGTTCCGATACAACAAGTTAGTGGAAGGGCAAGGGATTGAATGGTATAACTGGATTTCTTTTATTCTTCTTGCTGGGGTTATTGGATGTAGCGTTATTGCTTTACTACTATCTGCTACAAAACATAGTGAACAGGCAGTATCTTATTTTCAATTAAGTATTAGTCTCATTCCGATCTATTTCTTCTACAATTTAGTGAAACTATTATTAAATCTTGTTTTTAACTTTCAAAGCGAAAAAGTTTCTATTTTCTTAGATCGTGTCTATACTAGCCCAATCGACAAGACAATTCTTTCTGTTCTTGGTATTATTATCATAGTGAGTATTATTAAGAAGATACTAAAAGCAAGTAAGGTGAATTAAATGACAGAAGAACAGACGAAAGCAAGTGGAAAACAGTCTTTCATCGCAGAAGCAAGACGCGAACAAATTATGAATGCAGCAATCCAAACTTTAAATGAAATCGGTTATGTAAAAGCAAGTTTAGCTCAAATTGCAAAGCGTGCTGGAATAAGCACAGGGCTTATTTCGTATCATTTCTCGGACAAAAGTGATTTGATGAATCATCTATTAATGAACTTAGTTGAAAAGTCTGCAACGTATATTTTAGAACGTGTTCATAGGACAGAGACAGCAACAGCTAAGTTGAGCGCTTTTATTGATGCAAGCTTAGCTTATCAAGGTACACAACCGATGCACTTCACAGCATTAGTAGAAATTGTCTTTAATGCACGAACACCAGATAATACACCGTACTATAAGTTAGAGGATGAATTAGAGGAAGATATTTTACTTTGCGAGTTAATCCAAATTTTACGTACAGGTCAAGAACAAGGGGAATTCGGTACATTTAACGTATACGTTATGGCAAATTCGATTCAAGGAGCAATTGGTGAATACATGTCAAGTAGCTCCATTCGCGATAAAGTGGACTTAGAAGCATACAGTAAAGAATTAATTCAAACATTTGAGAAAGCAACGAAAGCATGACACTATGTCATGCTTTTTTCTTTGTATAAAGACTTGAGAATGTATGACAGAACGGTGCATAATAGATATAGATTGAAGAAAAGAGGCTTTGTATAATGGAACTAACAATTAGACAAGAACGAGAACAAGAGTATAAGCAAGTAGAAGAGATTGTAAGACTTGCTTTCCTAAATGAAGCATTTAGTGATAAGAAAGAACATCAATTAGTCGCTAGGTTAAGAAAATCAGACGCATTCATCCCAGAGTTATCATTAGTAGCGATACATAACGATGAAGTGATTGGTCATGTCTTACTAACAACAATTACGATTGTCCACGATGAGAAAGCAGTACAATCATTAGCATTAGCTCCCGTTTCTGTTGAGCCTACGTACCAAGGAAAAGGAATTGGGAGCAAGTTAATTGTAGCTGCTTTAGAAAAAGCAAAAGAACTTAGTTACCAATCTGTCGTTGTCTTGGGGCATCAAGATTACTATCCAAAGTTCGGATTTAAAAAAGCAAGCTTATGGAAAATTAAAGCACCGTTTGAAGTGCCAGATGAAGTATTCATGGCATTAGAATTAAATGAACATACGCTTGATGCTGTACAAGGAGTTGTACATTATTCAAAAGCATTCTTTGAATAATATAAAGAGAAGCATGGTGAAAACCGTGCTTTTTCTATAGTCGAATAAATAATTATGAAGAAAGGATCAATAAAAGATGAGGCTAGAGAGTAAAAGGATTTATTTAAGACTTCCTTGTGAATCAGATGCACGAATCATGTTAGAAAGTACACTAGACAAAGAAATAAATTATATGACTGGAACGAAATCGACATTTACATTGGAGCAAATTCAATCTCATATAAAGAGGATAACGAATGATCCTAATCGCCATGACTTTGCAATTTGTTTACAAGGTACGGACGAAATAATCGGAGAACTAGCGATTGTTGATATAAATGAAGAGGACAAAAAAGCAGGATTTAGAATAGCGATGAATTCCATTGGATTAACGGGAAAAGGATACGGAACGGAAGCTATTAAACTAGTTCTACGCTTTGTTTTTGAACAACTGAAATTAAATCGCTTACAATTAGGTTACCCTAGTATTGAATTGCTAATTAAGTTAAGTGACATATTTGATATTTCTCTTGATGAATTAGTAAAGGAGGATAACTCTTTGAAAGAGAAACTTATAAAAGATAGTCGAAAATTATCCTATCCAAAATGGAAATTATTTTTTGATATTCTTCTAATGATTGGATTTTTAATCATACTAGCTAAGATATTCATTATTATAGGTAATAAGTTATTTGATTTAAATATTGTGTTCTTACAAGATTCTCTGTTACTTCAAGTTGGACCGTTTTTTATGACTATCATTGCAGCAATTGGTAGCGAATCTCTAGCCAAAAAATACAAATAATTATTTTGGATTTTTTAAAACGCCCCCCAAAACGTCAGTTTGGAGGGCGTTTTAATTAGGGACATACAATAACATGTTACTTATCTTGGGGTTTGTGTAGCAATGGAACCAAATAACACAATAAGTATTAACGGACATTAACATATCTGTTTTCAGATAAGCATTTACCTATCGTGAAATTGATTCATTTATAGTTATTAAAAAGTACAATTAAGGGAGGGAAATACTTGTACTTCATTGCAACATTCTACCTGCCATTCTGGAACCGTGTAAGGGGAATTTTTATCTTTTTGGAACTGAACCGGCAAAATATATGTAAGAGATGGAATATGGGCTCTTGAAAATGCTCATTTATTTATAATCGTACCACTTAATAATAAAGAATACTTGGTGGATGTAGATATGGGAGGTAATTCACCTCGACTTCCTGTTCCACTAAGCGGAGATGAAATTGTTGATAGTGATGGAATATACCGCGTGAAGAAGGATGACGACAAATCGTTTTACTATTTACAAAAGAAGACCGATGATGAGTGGGAAACTCTATATCGATTTGAAAAACCCTCTCATCAATGGGATTTGGAGAACATTCATCCAATCTGTATTCTAACTGAAACATCTCCTGAATCAATGTTTAACAAAATGTATTTCCTTTCAAGAGTGACGGAAAATGGGCGTATCACCCTGTTAGGAGATACGTTGATTATCGTCAACGGCAAAGAGAAAACAAAAGAAAAAATCGAAAAACACAAGATTGAGGAAGTTGCTCATCGTTATTTTCAAATTAAGGTTTAACCAACATTCCGCACCAGTTGTTCGAAAGTTTGGTGAGAGTAAAAATAAAATTATCACATATGAAGAAATAAATTTATCGGTAAGTAGTGAATTATCCCACCCCGTGTTCAGATAAAAACACTGAATTTTTTTATTAAAATAGGTGAGAACGCTCCTTGCATAAGTGATGCGAAGGAGTGTTCCTACCTATTTTTTGATATAACTACTAAATAACCTAACGATATTTCCTATGATTAGCAATAAATTATTCATACTTCTGAAATACTATTATCATGCGAGATTTCGAAAAAATATGCAATACTGCATAAATAGATAGTTTAAAGTTGAATTAGACTATACTTTATCTAGTATAAGAATTTCCTACATCGTTTTTAAAGGGGCTCATGGTAGGAAAAAATTATATATTAATTTATTCATATACTAGAAAGTAGAGGGCTAATTAATGAAACGGTTTAAAAGAATACTTGTTGCTACAACTATACTCACAGCTGTTATAGGCTTAGGAACTACGACAACTATTGTGAGTGCCGCTCCAAGTGATGCAATCGAACAGAAAAAAGAATCTAATCTAGAAAAAGGGAATGCTAAACAATTAATTGTAAAGTTCAAGAATGAGGTAGATCTACCTTATGAAGACGGTCTTGAACAGCAAATAGAATCTGAGAAAAACGACTCTACATTAGAGGCAGTTTTTTCTGAATTTCCTGATTTAACATTGACCCGTTTGTTTACATCGGTAAATCCTAAAGAGATTCAAAAACTAACTGAAAATGGGAAAAAACATGACAATCATTCATCTTCAAATCTATTAAACTACTATGTTGTTCAAATTCCTAAGGGCGAACAAGCAGAAACATTACTAGAGAAATTAAAAAAATCTCCTTTGATAGAAGATGTATATATTAAAGATTTGAAAGAACTAGCACCACCTGAAATAAAAGTACCTAATCTTTCACTTAAACCATTGGATGACCCTAGGTTTAAAGACCAAGGGTACCTTAAAGCAGCACCATATGGTATTAATGCGCCTTTTGCGTGGAGTATTAAGGGTGGAGATGGAAAAGGTACAACATTTGTAGATATGGAATACGGATGGCTATTGAATCATGAGGATTTAGTAAATCAGAAAGTTGAACTTATGTCTGGTCAGAATATAAACCAGCATGTTGGTCATGGAACATCAGTACTAGGAATTGTTTCGGCGGAAGATAACGAAAAGGGGAATATCGGTATTGCACCAAAAGCTAAGGTAAAAGTAATATCTCAAATCAGGGATAATGGTGATTATAATACAGCTGATGCGATATTAAGTGCTGTAAATAATCTAAATGCTGGGGATGTATTATTACTAGAGGCTCAAGCGGCTTATGAGGGATATGGTGATAACTATTTACCTGTTGAAGTACACCCCGATGTATTCGATGCAATTCGTACTGGGACTGATAAAGGAATTATTATTATAGAGGCAGGCGGAAATGGAGGAAATGATTTAGATCAATTTAGAGATAGAAATGGAAAACAAGTTTTGAATCGTAATAGCAAAGATTTTAAGGATTCAGGTGCGATAATAGTAGGAGCTGGTTCATCAGATGTCCCCCACGAACGTTTATGGTTTTCAAATTATGGAAGCCGTATTGATGTATATGGATGGGGAGAAAACGTAGATACAACTTCAGCCACGGAAAATAGTAGTGCTATAAACTTATATACTTCTAGTTTTAGCGGAACGTCTAGTGCTTCGCCTATTATTGCTGGTGCAGCTATTTCAATACAGGGTATTGCTAAAGAAAATCTAGGTAAGTACTATACACCAAGCCAATTAAGAAAGATTTTAAGTAATACTGGAACAGGTACAAAATCTAAAAATCCATTTGTCGACAAAATTGGTGTTTTACCAGATTTAAAAGCAATATTAGTAAATTTAGGATTTGAATCAAAGGTTTCAGATTCAGAGAGCCCAGAAATCTCACAGGTAACTGAACAAGAACCAAATAATCAACCTAAAGAGGCAAATACGTTAGAATTTAATAAAATGATAAAAGGTACCCTTAACGATGGTGATAATACAGATGTATATACCTTTAATGTTAATTCAACGCAAAAAATTAACATTTTTACATTAAATGAAAAGCAAACCGGAATGACATGGGTGCTTCATCATGAATCCAATTTACAAGATTACGTTGCATATGGACAAAATAATGGTAACGTCATTAAAGGAACATACGAGGCAAAACCAGGGAAATATTATCTATATGTCTATAAATATGATAATAAAAATGGTTCTTATTCATTGAGTGTAAATTAGATCTGATACACAAGATAAATTAAGAAAGAAGGACTCACATAGGGGTTCCTCTTTTTTGGCGTACATCATTCTTATAATCATAGTCTTAAATACTACTGTCTAACCAAGAATATATGCTAACATCAGGGAGTAATTGTGAAAAAAGGAAAAATGGAGGGGGTTATGAAAACTTTCATATATATGGTGAGACACGGGGATTCACCTAAATTTGGAAAAGAAGAGACAAGAGGATTAACTGAAAAAGGAAAATTAGACGTTCAACGAATAACAGATGTATTACGAGGTGAGGGAATTGACGTTGTTATTTCAAGTCCGTACAATCGTTCAATTCTAACTGTTCAGCAGTTAGCGAAGCAAATAGGACAAGAAGTTTTAGTATTTGAAGACTTAAAAGAGAGAATTTTTATTGCTGAAGAGGAACGAATGTCGGATGAAGAATTATTCCCTTTGATAAAAAAGTCATTCTTAGACCCCGACTTTGCTTTAACGGGAGGAGAGTCTAATGTTGATTGTCAGAAACGTGCTATAAAAGTCTTAAAAGAATTATTAAACACCTATCAAGGACAGAAAGTAGTATTAGGCACTCATGGAGCTGTAATGACTTTGATGATGGGGTATTATGACAGTAAGTATGAATTGAATTTTTTACTACAGACATCAAAACCAGATATATATAGAATGGAATTCAATGGACAGGAATTGGTGGAGATTAAAAGATTGTGGGAGATTTCATAGATTGACCTTACTTATCCATAGCTTCTCTCAATGATGTGTATTATAAGCAATAGGGTTACTAAGGTAACTCTTTTTCTTATGGTACTGACGGTGGATTGAGTTCAACAATCTAATATAAAAAGACATGAAAGTAGGAACTTATTTTATAGTGTAATATGTTGAATTATCTATGGTGAAAGTTTATTTAGTATCCATTTTCACATACATACAGACAACAACCAAGTGGGTACTTTTTAAAACTAGCTGCAAACACAATGAAATTTTAACTACTATACGTTGAATTTTTAGGAGCTGGTTTCAATTTTAATATCTAACTCTTATATCTGAGCTATTGAAATAAAAAGGGATTAGATAAGTTTTTGTAGAATATATAAAGGTTAAATTTCTGACTTTCAATAAAGCTGCTTAACAGTAGACTAAATAAATGAAAAACAATATATTTATAGGTTAGTAACCAGATTTTGTTAAGTCGTATGTACTATTTTTAGTTTAGCGTTGCCCAGAAAGTACACCAATTAATCTCGCGAATTACAAGGAAACTATTATTGAAATGAGGCGTGCATTGTGAAGTTGGACGTGAATGAGTTAGCAGAGTATCTTGCCAATACTCCTTTCCGAGTAGAAGGAGTATATCGTTATGCTAAAAATCCAGGTGTGCCTTGTGCTGAGTCTACAGATTCTTTCCCAGGATTTGTATTTCCGCTTACAGGGAAGACGCAATTTCAATTTAATGGTACGCCGTATACCCTTTCCCCAGGAAAAGTTATACATGGGGGTGCAAAAATGACATTAGCCCATAAAATGCTTGGTGAAATAAACTGGGAATATATTCTTGTTTTATATCGGATAAGCAATTCAGAACGAGAAAACTCTGGCTTTACTCATCAGCATTTTGAATTATTAACAGGACAATCTCCTCGTCTTGTCGAATTACTTATGCGTCTTTGGGATGTGTATAATCAGCGTGGAGGCATTTCGATGTTTCAGACCGAAATGCTGTTTCGCGAAGTGTTGAATGAAGCTTTATTAAGTGTTGTCAATAGAGAAAACAACTATAATTCGCATACTTTATTCGAACGAATATCTAGTTACGTTCATAAATACTATTATAAAGATATTACAATACATACGCTTACAGAACAAAATAATGTTAATCGAAATCGTCTTTCTTACGTGTTTAGAAAGCATGCAGGTATGGGGCCAGCAGAATATTTATTGAACTATCGTATAAAGATGGCTCAAAAAATGTTATGTACAAGTGGTGTGCCTGTACAACAAATTGCGCAGGCTGTTGGAATCGCAGACCCTTTTTATTTTAGTAGAGTTTTCAAGAAGCGAGTTGGCATTTCGCCTACTAAATATCGCGAGAAGTTCATCAATAATCCATACTAATATCAACAGGGGTCCATTCTTATTTGAAAATCACTGTTCTATACTTATGGAGAGTTAAAGGAAACATTGGATTGAAAGAACTTTCATTGAAATCACTCCTTTGTACTATCTGAATGAAAAGTTCTCGCCTGAGCATTTTCATTTTAAGCGTAATGACGACTTTCCCACTTAGATTACTGTAATATAGTGGAAGTTAAAAATGAGGAGGGATTATTATCCATTACCAACCTATTAAACTAAATGACGAGTTATCTAAAATTAACGATTATTGGTATCCACGAGTGATTGGTGAAATGAATGATGATCAAATTCAGCTTTTTAAAGCTGATGGAGATTTTATATGGCATGAGCATCCTAATACGGATAAGCTATTTATCGTGCTTGAAGGGGAGCTGTTCATCGATTTTCGTGATGGACAGGTGAAAATTTCTAAGGGCGAGATGTTTATTGTCCCGAGAGGCGTTGAGAATAAACCTTTCACTGAAAAGGAATCCCACATCATGTTGGTAGGGCCTAAAAGGGAAATGGATTGATAATTGTATCTAATGTTTCGTTAGCAGATAAGAAAGTGTAGATACAATTGAGAAGTTAGGATTTAAATGCTCTATTATGGAATAAAGCATGCATCCTTAATTGATACCCTATTATAGAAATATTATGCAGTAACCTCTTCCTTATTAATTCGCCCGTATCCCTATTCTAATATCTAAAATAAAAACACATCACTATTAAATAGTGATGTGTTTTTATTTTAGAAAGAATCGTTATACGTAACTGTACCTTTTAATTAACAGATTTGCTATTAAAAATCATGGTAAAGATGTACGTAGACATATATAACTAAAGTAATTCCTTTATAAAAAAGTATCCACTTTCTTGACTAAAAAGTATCCAGAGGTGTAACGTCTTTAACGAGAATTAACCGTTTTTCATTTAATTGCGTTAGCAAAATGTTAACATCTGATTTAAATACTGCTTCATACATCACATGTGTTGTGTACATTTCATATACTGTTCATATCAAATTGCAGAATTAATTATTAACATTCTTGGCAGGTTACCGAAAAATTATACATCCATAGAATGCAACAATATGCCCTAACGAGACCTTAAGTTTGATCGATAACAAAGGATAAAATAGATATTTCTAATGCCACTGCAAATTGATAAGAAGGCCAACAGTGTAAAAAGAGTTCTTTGTTTAACAGACACAGATCTGAATTTAATTGATAACTCAGATTTAGGAAAAGGTCCATTTGGAAATATTCAATTGAAACCACCTTTTACCTTTGCTTTTGGCAGAATAGATTATGGAACATTTACCTAAACATTCATTATTTTATACAAAAAAACATAACTAGAAAAGGCTTGGTTATTTATCACTGACACCTTTTCTAGCTACGCATTGTGAGAATGCTTAGTGGCACAATTTAAGCAATTATTTCATTTCCATTATCATGGGGCATGGCCACTGGCACATTATTATAAAATCAAATGTTCAAACCGAATTATCTTGATTCTAAAGGTTTATAAGTCTCGTCCATTATTAGAATAGGCTTGATCACTTCTCCACTAATTGAATCTTTAGCAGCTTGGTTAATATCTTTGAAATTATAAAATTTCACCAGTTCGTCAAATGGGAAGCGTCCTTCTTTATAGAACTTCACTAATTGAGGAATAGACAATTGTGGGATTCCATCACCCATAAGCACACCAATAATACTCTTATTTACCAGGATTAAATCAGTCGTAGGGTTAAGTTCAATACTTTTACCTGATATTGCAACTGGGGCCATAACCCCTCCAGTTGCTAATACAGTTAATGCTGTATTCATGACAGGGGGTACACCTGTTGTATCAACAGAATATTTAACGCCTATTCCGTTTGTTATTTCTTTTATTTTTTCGATAGGATCTTCATTTTTACTATTTATGATATGTGTTGCTCCGAGATTTTTAGCTACTTCTAAACGGCTATCATGAATATCTACAGCAATAATAGTAGAACAACCTTCAATTTTGGCCGCCATCATAGCTGCTAATCCTACTGCACCTGTACCAAAAACAGCAATAGATGAACCTGATTCAGGCTTCAAACCATTAACAACCGTTCCACTACCCGTTAAGAAACCACAACCTAATGGTCCAATGAGACGTAAATCAACATCTTGATCGACTTTTATTAAGTTACTTTCATGAACTAATGAATGAGTAGTAAAGGATGAGTGGCCATATAAGTTATTAACTGGGGTACCATCTTCTTTATGGAATGTATAACTTCCATCTTCTCTAACACCTATACCGTTTAATTTCCCCCAATCATCACATGCAGCTGGACGCCCAGTGCGGCAATTTGGGCAACTTCCACAATAAGCATAAGACAGAACAACCTGATCTCCAGGTTTGAATCCTTTCACAACATTCCCGACCTTTTCAATAATACCAGAACCTTCATGACCAAGTACATTTGGAAAAGGGACTGTTCCGCCACCGTTTTTGAGTGTCTCATCAGACATACACATACCTGATGCGACCATTTTTACTAATACTTCATCTGGTTGCATCTCTGCTAATACCAAGTCTTCTAATTGATAATCTTCCCCGATACTGTTTACAACTGCTGCTTTAATCTCCATTACACTTACCCCCTGAAAGTATTTTTAGAGATATTTAGATGATCAAAAACTAATGAATGAATCCATACTTACATACATATCAAGATTAAACTTAAATGTTTAAGAGAAATCTATAATCAATAAACATTGTATGTATTGAATGTGTAAAGGCCATTAGAAAATACATAAAAATTGAAGTGAATTTCGTTATAAAAATAACGGAAATTTTCTCAAGTAAAGATGCCAGTTATTCATTCAAGATTTCAAATAAATGTTCTCTAATTTGACACATTTCCATCTTACTACACTCAATTTGGAATACTATCCTATAAAATGCTGTATAATAACTCTGTATACACCCTTCATTTGTAGGGTTAATTGTTGCAAGGAGATAAAATTATGACTTATGTCTTTCATCCAAAAGAAGAAATTAAATTTCAAGAATTTGTATTGTTCCATAAAACACATTATAAGCAAATTGAAGTAAATATAAATATCTATCTCACTTTAGAACCTTCCATTCCCGAGTCAGTTCGGAAAAACACTGAAATGTTGTTGCAATCATTTTTAAGTCTACTAGTTAATTCAAATATAGAAGATATCGATGAGGATTATGCTAGCCACTTACAAAAGTGGTATCAATCTCAGTTATCAAATGTAAATCAGAAAAGTTATAACCTATTTCAATTGGTTTATCAGAAATCATTGATGGCACTGATGATTCAATTAAAGTATAAAAATAAGATTCCTATGTTAATATTTTTATTATCCGTTTTAACCTATATTTTACATATCAATAACGATTGGGTAAATGAAGATGTAACAAAGAACAACCAACATAAACTCCATGAAAGCAGTCAACTTAAAAGACTTCAATCCATGGAAAAATTGAACAAGCTTCTAATACGTTCTTCAGGAGTTCGAGATTTAGCCTATATATTAAAAAAATGTCAGGAGTATTTTAATTACAAGCGATGTATTTTTTACGCTTATGCCCCATGGTCGGATCAATTCTACGGTGTGATTGGAGAAGAACTTCTCAAGATACAGAGCATGAAAGGGCAGGTGACTGAGGAATATAAAATTTTCAACCGTGAGAAACCAATTTATTTGAAAAACCCTAAAAATTATGTGAAAGATGAAAATATAGAATTATTTAATCTGTCTTCCGTTGTCTTTATACCGATCACTTATCAAAATCAATTGTTTGGATGGGTTACTTTTGATCAGTTAGGAAAAGAATTTAATTGTTCGAAAGATGACCTTGAATTACTTGAACAAGTGGGGAAACATCTTGGATTATTTTTATCAAGAGAGGGTGCAGAAGTAGTAAAAACTTCGGACATTCACTTAACAGAAAGAGAATACAGTATTTTGGGTTTGCTAGCGGAAGGATACGATAATAAAAAAATCGGCGCATTATTGTTCATAAGTGAACATACGGTGAGAGAGTATGTGAGTAGATTAATGACCAAACTAAAAGCGAAGAATCGAACACAAGTTGTTGCCTTTGCTTTTCGATTAGGTCTATTAAATTAAATCTACCTTTACTTTCCTGGTGATTTGAAGTGAAAGTAAAGGAATGTAACAATGTTTCCGCTTTATCTGTGAGACTGTACTCGACTTTAGGGGGAACTTGAGGATACTCTTTTCGTTTCACCATACCATCTGCTTCCAATTCTTTAAGTTATGAACCTGTTAAAGGGATTTTATGAATACGATTCTACGATTAACTTACATAAAATCGGTTGTGTTCGTTTGTTTTGTACGCTCCACGTCTTCTGTCCCTAGCGTTGTGACGCTATTCCAAGTAGTAAAAAGTCTTCGCAACTAATGTAATAGGGTTTTACTTCAGTAAAATAAGGTGTATTATATTTGTTGAATAGATTCTCTTTAAAGACAAAAAAGTAGGTGAACAAAGTGGGAAAATATCAATTGGATTCCAAAAGTCAGATAGCTGTGACAAAGTTTCATGAAAAACAGATGCCTGCCAAATTTGATAAAAAGCAACAACTTGAAAAAGCGCGTGCAGAGTATTTGAAAAATAAGCAAAAACAAACAGATAAATAACACGTTATATTAATGAACTCAAAAGTCGATTCCTTAATACTGAAATCGGCTTTTTTCCTGACACTAGCCCTAATTAAAATCCCGTTTAGGGATAAATGTAAGACTATGACTCAAAATTACATGTATCTCGGCTGTACCCCATACGCGGTATTAAAGCATATAAAAAGGTTGGATTTGTAAAAGAAGGCGTCTTACGCCAATCTTTATATTATAAGGGTACATATTCAGATGAAATTATTATGGCGATGCTTAGAAGTGATTATAAAGGAGATTAAATATGTACTCTTTTCAGGCGCTATGGTAAATTATTGTCTTAGTAACGCTTTGTTTTGCACTAGATGACAAGGGCAATTACAATAAATAAAAGGAAGATTCTATAGGAAAAAGAGGAATGAATATTGGCTATTCCAAGTTATCAAATGATGATGCATCCACTATTACAGCAACTTAGTGATAATAATATTCACACACAAAAAGATTTGTTGACATTTATTATCTCTCATTTTAATTTAACCGAAGAAGAAATAAATGAAATGTTGCCAAGTGGAAGACAAACATACATAAAGAACCGCCTGGGGTGGGCTATTACATATATGAAAAAGGCATAGCTAATTTCTGCACCAAGTAGAGGGGTTGTTCAAATTAGCACTAGAGGGATAGAATTAATTTCTTCTAACATATCTTCCATAGATAAGCAGACGTTATTAAATTATACAGAATTCCGTACATTTGTACAAAAAGACGCAAGTGATAAATTAGTTAATGAACCAGTGAAACACCAAAATGATAACGAAACACCAGAAGAAAAAATTGAATCAACGTATGCGCAAATAAAACAAGAATTGGTAGATGAACTTATCTCTACTATTAAAGAATGTTCACCAGTCTTCTTTGAACGGTTAGTTGTAGAATTACTAGTGAAAATGGGTTACGGTGGTTCAATCGATGATGCTGGAGAGGCTGTTGGAAGAAGTGGTGATGGTGGAATTGATGGGATTATAAAGGAAGACCAATTAGGGCTTGATGCAATCTATTTACAAGCGAAACGCTGGGAAAACGTTGTAGGTCGCCCTGAAATTCAAAAGTTTGCAGGAGCATTACATGGATTCAGAGCAAGAAAGGGTGTCTTCATCACAACATCAAATTTTACGAAAGAAGCAAAAGAATACGTAAAGATAATTGACAGTAAAATTGTATTAATTGACGGGGAATACTTAGCGAAATTAATGATTGATTTTAATTTAGGTGTTTCCACAGTAAAAGTATTCGAAGTAAAACGTCTCGATCGTGATTACTTTGAAAATGATTAACGAGTAGCTAACTTCTAGCTACTCATTTTTTTATACATAATGTCGGACTACTAACTTGCCAGTTTAAGAGAAAACAAATGTATATTTACATGATATTTTCTTTTTTAGTTATCTTTAATAATACGGCTTATTTGCGTACAGATTGACGACTATATCTCCGCTATGTTAGTTTTAAAATGTAATAATATGTAAAATGGTGATATATCTATTCCTATTAAAAGGGATTTAATACATAGATGGCTAAACTAATTTTTACTTATACAAAAGTTAATAGATGTTTGTATCAAATCTGTTAATTAGGAAAAAGCACAATAAAAGATTACTAGTGATTGTTTGAAACAATGGCTATTTTAGTACAAGGAATAGATAGGTATCATTTCTTTTAACGAAACGGAGGAAGATATTCACATGGATGTGCGCTATAAGCATGGACCGTGGCAAGAGATGAAGGAAACGATAATAAGGCTAAAACGAGATTCAGAACGAACATTCCTTCAAATGGATGATCTATTAGGCAGTATCGAACGGAAAATTGACCGACTAGACTCTGATCGAAGTATTTCGTTTCATCATACGAGTAAGAAAACAACGATTAACCATCTATTTGATGACTATGATCAACTAGTAAACTATTGTCATCGTGTCGGAGAAACCGTATCAAGACACATCGACGAACCATTCTATCATAAAATGGACGAATTCGCAGGCAAGATGCGAGACCTCTCCATCCGCAATTACACCACAGAAAACCGTATTGGTTCCACAGAATACAAAGCAATGCCAACCGCTCATTCGTACGGAAGGCTAGAAACATCCAGCGTACAAAAAGACACCATCACCATCGATGATATTTTCAAAGACTCCGTCGCATTCGATGAAATACTCAACCTACAATATGAAGAAATGAAGAGAAACAACCCAGAAGCAAAGTTAGACTACAACGAATATCGGAAACTTATCCCATCTATGCGAGGGTTTGAATACGAGACAATGGAAGAAGAACAACAAGACTTAGAAATGTGGCGAGACCTCGCCATCGCAGCTGGGATTATCGTCGCAGCTGTTGTATGTCCACCAGTAGCCATCGCAGCGACTGCCGTATTCACAGGACTTGAAGTGAAAAGTGTTGTGACCGGAGAGGACTGGGGAACAGGCAGGAAGCTAAGTACCGGCGAACAAATAGAACGAGGAGCATTCAGTGTTCTTGGCGTTATTCCGGGTGTCAAAGGAGTGCGGCAAGCCTTCCGAGGGACAGATGATCTCATCTCTTTAACGAAGCAATCCATCGCCCAAAACCTAGCTAAGTTTAATCCAAATACCGGAAAAAATGTGGTACAATCATTAAAAGATAGCAACACATATTGGACCCATAAGCTCAGACTAGAAGGATTGAAAGCAACAGATAAATTAAATGATGTGAACTACGCCATCAAAGGCGCATTTGCCCGTTCCCTTGATAACATGAATAACCTAGCAGCGCAAAGTATAGACGTCGCATCAGGTGGCGCAGCAGCTTTAGGCCGAGGCGGATCAAACGTTGAAGATGTAGTCAAAGCAAGCCATCTAGAGAGCAAAGGAATTATTCAGAGTAAAATAGAGAAGATTGAAGGTACGAGTGAATTAAGAAAAGTTAATGAGGCGGAACAATTACCCAAACCTTTATTGTATCAGCTACCGAATGGTGTAGAGATAACCCCGAATTATAGTCGTGAACAATTGTCAGATTACGGAAAGGAAGGTTTTTCTTCTAAATTAGACAGCGTTTTAAATGAAGTAGACTTGTCTAGAGAAAGATTCTATGAATTACAGCAGAAGATGTATTTTGAATTGACGACAAAAGAAATAGAGATGGTTAAAAAGATACGTGACAGTGTTTCATCCCCAACTCGGGATATATTAATGCAAAAAGTAATCACTTTAGAAGGCGTGGAAGGATATCTTAAGGCAGAGAAACCTTATAACACTATTGGTGGATGTATCGCAAAAATGGAGGATGTTCAAGATATACATACTCCAGCAGATGTATTTAATTCTTTGCGTTTAGATTACAATGGAACACCTTATACATCTTCAAGTGATTATGCGGTAATTAGATTTAAAACTGATAGTATAGATGAATTTAAAATCCCATATGCTGAAAATTTCGGCGATAAGACTAATACAAAATTAGACATAACGCCACCACAATCAGGTCATGGTTTTACTGCATCAAAGACTGGTAAAGTTGTACCTGAATATGAAGCACCTAGAGGGAAATTTCTTGAGCCGAGAGATGGTGCAGAAATATATACGGTAATAAATGGGATAGAAAAATTAGTAGGAATATATATTAAAGATTTAAAGAGGTTTATACCTGTAATGGGAAAGTAAAAAAGGAGGGGTTAACGAATGATTAAACGTGGTCAATACGGAATATATCAAGGAAAAGAATATTCCCTAGGTTCAGAAGATGGAGAGTTTGTAAATTTAATATCAAGAGATTACATTGAGCTAAAGCATGGTTTTATACCTCATCCTTTGGATAATAAATTTTTATCAAAGAAAGTAAAAAAAGAAGATTTAGAGAAAGCATACTATATAACTCCATATGTAATTTATAAAGGAAGGGAATTTGGAATTGCTGCTGGAGATGGGAGCACGAGTTCTATTATTATTGGAACAACGTATAAGTCAGAGGCTGATGAACTTGGTATGAGAAACGTAAATAAATCAGAATATGAGTTGGAAGTAGAATTAAAAGATGTACAACTGATGGAAGAAAGAAAGCCAATATGGGGATTTTCTTTCTAACAAATGATACTATTAAAGCATTGGTATATCGCTGATGAGTGGTTTTAATTGCTGAATCATGAAGAGGATAGAAAACCGCTTATTGGAACATGTACAGGTAATTGATAAACAAAGTAAGGATGAATTGGACAAACAGAAAATATTACTTGAAAGAACTAAACTGTACCTCAATTGTTAGATATGAACTACAAATTGAGGTACAGTTTTTTATAGTTAAATATTTTCCAGGAACAAAAACTGAATTTTAGCCTGCGATTGTAACACTATGATGTCCATATGGCTTTTCACCGTATAATACTCTAGCAATTACATTGCCTTACAATTGTATAGCAATATTTTGATATTAAGCTCGCTGTACTTTAGTGTCGATACGAAGACGATTATTGCAATAGGGTAAAAACGTGACTTAGATAGGAAAGGTACATATCTAAGTCACGTTTTCTTCTCTTTGAATCTCTTCTAAATATTTCAGTAAAGCACACGCCATAAATAAAAGGTAGCGTATGATTCCCAGTTTTTCCATGGAATCGATAGTTCTAAGATTTCATCTTTCGTAGGCTTTCGGTTCATATTATGTACTATTTTTATTGAATTAATAAGACCCACATCATCGATTGGAAAGGCTGTCTGGAATCTAAGGCAGCGCATTAGCACATAATTGGCTGTCCAAGGACCGATTCCTCGTATTTTGATTAAGCTTTTTTCAGCATCTTTAAAGCTCATTTTCATTAATCTTCCCCTCGATAATTCTCCCCTGGCCATTAATTTGGCAATTCCAATGATATATTCACTCTTTTTTACCGTCATTTTAATATCTGCCAGGTCAGCAGGTGTTAACTCTGCAATTCGTTCGTACGATGGGAATACCCAATACTTTTTACCATTCCATTCGATAAAATCGCCAAACCTTTCTACAAATTGCCTCTTTAATGAGTATGCGAAGGCCAAGTTAATTTGTTGTCCTAAAACTCCCCAACATAAAGCTTCAAATAAGTCGGGGATACCGATAACTCGCAATCCATAGAACTTTTTGGCAGGCATTTTCAGTAGTGAATCTGCTTTTGCCATTTCATAAAACGGCGTTAAATCGTTATCAAGATCAAACCATTCATGAATATATGTTACAATTTCTTCTCGTTGCCACTTTTCAATAGGTCTAGAATTATTTAGGAATTGAACAACCATTTGTTTATTACTGATTACGCTTATTTGTACTAAGGACCGAATTCCCCCAAGGGTTATAACTTTTGTAATGATATCGCTCTCTATTTCATACATACATTCATTTTTTTCCCTTGATAGATAGCCTAGGTTTGCATTCATATCAAAACCTTCAGGTAATGTAATTACAATAACATCATTGACTTCATGCCATATCACTTTATCATTCTCCTCATCTTATGATCATAATACTATTTACCAAATAACGATAAGAAAATTCACGTTGATTGCAATTTTACTTTATCACATAATAACCTTTAATAATTTCAATATCTTGCTATTATATCTGTAGAACAATCTATTCTGAATGTATAAGGGCTATAATGTAAGAAGATTAGATGAGAGGTGAAGTAAATGCCGGGCAGTATCAATAATAGATATGAAGAGAGTCATAATCAAGAAATTTCAAATGATATAGGAATTATGACAGATGAAAAGTGGCAAGCAATTATAGATAATGATGCATCGTACAATGATCAATTTTTCTATGCTGTAAAAACCACAAGAATCTTCTGTAAACCGTCTTGTAAATCTCGCATTCCTAAAAAAGAAAATGTATGTATTTTTCAAAACGCAAACCAAGCTCTCCATGCAAATTTCCGACCGTGTAAACGTTGCAAGCCTACTAATGATAAATTACCTGATAGTGAGTGGATAGATCTTATCACTGAATATATAGATAAGAATTTTACAGAAAAATTAGATCTAGAAGTGTTAGCAAATATTGCTCACGGGAGTCCTTATCATTTGCACCGAACATTTAAAAGGGTTAAAAGTATCACGCCTGTTGAATATATCCAACAAGTTAGATTACATGCTGCTAAAGAGTATTTGGTTCAAACAAATAAAGCAATTGCGGATATTGCCACATGTGCAGGTATACCTAACACACCGTATTTTATTACGTTGTTCAAAAAGAAAACAGGATGTACACCTGCACAATTTCGTCAAATGAATAAAATGGGGGAAATGTAAAATGGAATCAAAGAATAAACAATCACTTTATTGGTCTTTGCTAAAGGTTAAGGATTTGAATTTTTATATTGCTGCAACATCTCGGGGACTTGTGTTTGTTGGTTCACAGAATAAACCATTCGAGGAATTGTCAGAATGGGCTAAGAAACACTTTACGAGAAGCCTTCTCGTTGAGGATGATGAAAAGCTTGAACCTTATGCGGTTGAAATCACCGAGTATTTAGAAGGAAAACGGACAACATTTACTGTTCCAATTGATTACAATGGAACAGCATTCCAACTTGCAGTTTGGAACGCACTTTGTGAAATTCCTTTCGGACAGACTAGATCTTATTCGGACATTGCAAGTTATATAAATAAACCAGCAGCTGCCCGAGCTGTAGGCGCAGCAATTGGAGCTAATCCAGTATTAATCGCTGTACCATGTCATCGTGTAGTAGGAAAGAATGGAGCATTAACCGGCTATCGTGGCGGATTAGAAATGAAGACATTGCTTTTGGATCTTGAAAAATAAGAATCACTTAGCAATAATTATCATTGACGTACAATTCTTAATAATGGATTATTTACACATTAACAGGCGTAATTGTGGAATCCTGCATCTATAAAATGAATTTTCTAACACTTTATATCTCGCAAATCGACATGGACTATAGTACATAAGCTTGTTTCTCGATACGCCTCAGAAGCTGACTGTTATTTGGAAAATCTACCACGAATGAGACACTAGCTCCAGTAGAAAATAGAAATAAGAAAGGAGCGTGTCATCATATGGCATGGGTGTTTCTGATTGTGGGAGGTATGTTTGAAATTGGTTGGGCATTTGGTTTGAAATTCTCTAACGGTTTTACAAATCTCCCTGTCTCCGTTATAACTGTCATATTAATGGTTTTAAGCTTTTGGTGTTTTTCAAAATCATTAAAGTTTTTGCCTGTTTCAACTGCGTATGCGGTATTTACGGGAATTGGTTCATTTGGAACAGCGGTTATTGGTATGATATTTTTAGGCGATTCTGTGAGCGTGTTAAAAGTCCTGTTGCTGATTATATTAATCATTTGTATTATTGGCTTGAAATTAGTATCAAATGAATCTCCACATGAAGAAGGTGAAATCCGGTGAGCTGGTTCTTTTTAGTGTTTGCTGGATTAATGGAAGTTGGCGGTGTCATTTTCCTGAAAGTATCCGATGGTTTCACGAATTTAAAAGGCACAATTGGATTCGTTTTTTTTATGGGATTGAGTTTTCTTTTTCTTTCTTTATCGCTACGAGAAATCCCTATTAGTGTCGGTTATGGTATATGGACTGGGATTGGATCAGCAGGAAGTGTTTTATTGGGCATGTTTGTTTTTAAAGAAACAAAAAATATGAAAAAGCTAGTACTAGTAGGAGGAATTATTCTTTGTATAGTCGGTCTCAAATTTGTATCGTAATAAATGACGAGTAGAGCTTCATACTACTCGTTTTTTTGTGCTTCTTTTGGAGAAAGGAATTTAGCATGTCTTTATCGAATAATGTAAGAGTAAAAAATTAACTCTCCAATAGTCTCCAAAAAAATTCATCAGCAATGTTTTTTGCTCTTTGTTTGTCTTAATTTGCAGTATCGATATACGTTAACATTTCTTAATCAATAAAGAATTAATAACCAATCTTATGTATATTCTTCCAATAATTACGGGGTTTATAAAAATGAATATGAATAAATATCGAAAAATGTCAATAAGAAAGGAGGAAGCAAAATGAATAAACAAAAGCCAAAAGTCTTTATCGGATCGTCACGAGAGGCAATGAATTATGTGAATGCTGTTCAAAAATCATTGCAATATTATGCTGAAGTCAATCCGTGGTATGCGGGAGTTTTCACACCTGGTAACTATACGATGGACGATTTGGAACGGCAATTAGAAATAAATGATTTTGCAGTATTTATATGTTCACCAGACGATATTATTGATATACGAGGTAAGACGTATTTAATTACACGAGATAATACATTGTTTGAAATGGGGCTTTTTTGGGGAAAGTTAAAACGACATCGTGTTTTTTATTTAATTCCAAATACGGTACCGAAGAAGCGTAATGATATCGACATTCAGGAGTATCATTTACTTTCAGATTTACTTGGAATGAATGCTTTAACATATCAAGCAGATTCATCAAACGATGATGCGGCAGTGAGTGTGGCATGTCAGCATATTCTACATAAAATAAAAGAACTACAATGTTTTCAAGATCCAGAAGTCTTACTTCAAGAAGCACGTCTACGACAAAAAGAACGTGATGAAGTATCACTTTTTACGCTTAAGTTAGCAAAAGAACTCATACAATATGATAAGTCACAAATGTATGAGTATGTATCAGATGCCTTAAGGAGTGTGTATGCCATTCATCCATCGTTCAAAATGGATGGTGTTGGTGTGTGGAAACGAGAAGGATGGGATGGACTTAGACATGTAGCTGGGAAAGCTGGTGCAGTGACATTTTATCCATTTCATATAAATGATGAGAAGCAGGACGATGCAGAAGATCGGATTTTAGTTGTAGATAGTTTTCTAAAAGGAGAAGAATTAGTTCTTTTAACGAAAAATCATCTGTTTAAAACATATTTAATATGCTATCCTATTGAAAATGAATTAGTGTTAACAATCACAATTTCGGGTTCGTCGTTACTAACAGAAGCGGAAACGAAGTATCAAATGGTTGCGAACGAAGAGTTAATTAAAACCATTCATTATTTGTTTGGAGGTGGTTCGGAATGACAAAGTTTATTGATTTAGCAGAAGTAAAGAAAATGATTTCTGAGAAAGAATTAAAGAAATTTGGTGAATCCGTGGTCGGTGAGAAAGCAGTCGCATCTGTAAACGGAAAAGAGCAAGTAGGCAGCGTTGTCTATAGAAGAAAAGCAACATATGATGAACCGTTCGAGCGTAGAGCGTAAAGGCACTTCAATTGAGTAGATTGAGGTGCTTTTTTATGGAGATGTGCCGGAATTCAACCTTTTGTTACAGAATTATACTAGTCCAATAAAAAGCGGAGGTACGAAGAAATGAAGAAACGATTCCACTATATTACAAGAGGTAGATTACTAAAAGAGGGAAAAATTATTAGTTGTCGATTACATAGGACATTATTATTTTCTACTTGGAGGACATGTTGAACTAGGTGAACGTGTGGAAGATGCACTTATTCGTGAATGGGAAGAGGAGTTAGCTAGCTCTTGCTTGGTTGAGAAGTTTCTCGGTGTGATTGAAAATCAGTGGACTACAGAAGGACACATGGCATTATGAAATTGCCCATGTCTTAAAAGTAATAAGTGATTCCTTGCAAGTAATTAAAAGAAGCTCATTTAGCTTTCCATTGGATAAATCCAAATGATGAGAATTTGAAAAGATACAACGTTATGCCCGATGTTGCGGTACAAACGCTTATAAGAAAAGTGCGAGAAACAGATATAGAGGCATGTTGGATTAGTTCATTGTAACAATAACAAAGACCCTAATTAGGGAGGATTTTCATGGGAAATCAATACGAAAAAGAAGCAACACTATCAGGAGGAAATGTCTCCAGTGTATATCGTTTAGGAAATACAGTACGCCGTGAGTTAAAGCCTAATAGTGGTAACATTCATATATTGCTAAAGCACCTTGAAAGCAAAGGCTTAAATGGCGTGCCAAAGTTTCTAGGTATTGATGAAAAAGGAAGAGAAATCTTATCTTTTATCGAAGGAGAGGCTGGCAATTATCCGTTGCAACAATATATGTGGTCGGATGAGGTTTTAAAAGACATCGCAAAAATGCTTCGTCTCTATCATGATGCGGTGAGTGATTTTCCAATAGAAGAAAGTTGGCGAATCATTGATAACACTCCGCAACCATTTGAGGTGATATGTCATAACGATTTTGCTATTTATAATATTATTTTTAATGGCGAAAAACCCGTAGGTATCATTGATTTTGATTTTGCTGCTCCTGGTCCAAGAACCTGGGATATTGCTTATACGCTTTACACGTGCGTACCTTTAAGTAGGCTTTATCATACAGAGACAAGTGAAGTCGTGTATTATGACTCGTTAAAAGATGCTGAGCGAATCAAACAAAGAATAATATTATTTTTTGACTCTTACGGCATAGAAGGAATAGAAAAAGGATTTTTAGAAATGGTATTGCTACGAGTAGAGGGATTATGTAAAACGATGCAAAGGAAAGCGCAAGAAGGCGATATGGCGTTTCAAAAAATGATGGATGAAGGGTATTATGATCATTATCAAAAAGATCTTCTATTTATTCGCAAGCACGGAAAAGATTGGATTTGAGGCAGAAGTGCTGATGAACGAATATGGTGTAAGTATGAGAAAAGAGATCATCTTTTGATGACCTCTTTTTAATCGGCTTTAATGTGAAAGTATGAATTTAGGTTAATATTCCTCTTTAATCCACTTCTTTTTCTTTCGCAAGGCGTACATATTGACCTTTTCGCTGATCTTTAATCACAACACCTAGTTTGGCTAAATCTTCTCGTAAATATTTCGCTTCATCTCTTTTATCCTTCTTTAATGCTTTTTCTCGTGCACTTAGTAGGACGTTTATTTTTTCAGGGAAGTCTGGATGTGCAGGAACCCAGCGTTCATAGGCATCTGCGAATGGATCTTCTTCTGCCCACGGATATTCGTAACGTTCAAACACTTCACGAGCAGCCTCTTGTTTCACATCGATTATTTCTCTATACAGTTCATTCCCGGTATTTCCTAAAATAACTAAATGTTTATTTTCTAAGTAGAGATTTTCTTGACGTTGTTTTTTATCAAGCATATGAATATAAATTGTTGAAATATCATTTTTCTCAATCGTCTTCACGTTATCTTTGAACTTTAACTGCACATTGCTAGAAGATACCGTAACTTCAAGACTTTCGTGGAAAATAAATAGTGTTAGTGCAGAACCAGCGGCAATACCAAGGATAGTTCCGATAATAGATACCCATAAATGATGAAAGGATGTGATTGTTTCAAGAAGTCCTTCCATTGGAACAATAGGAAGCGTTAATACCCAATTTGCAATTGCTGGAGCAAACCAGCCAAGAACACCACCAATTATGGCAGGAAGCGTTGTGATAAGTGTTTTTTCGGATTTATTGAGTCCTAGAACGGTTTGATTGTCTTTCATAGTTTATCCTCTCTTATAGCATTTTAATTATATATATTATTTATTGGTCGCTCAATCAACTTTCTTATTATATGTACTGTTGTTTACTCTGTCAAATATAAATGGAGGTATGACGAGAGATGAATATTCGTTGGAATCATGATGTGGTTACGCTTGAAACGATGCGAGAGGCAGAAGTATGGGCGGATTCAATCGCAAATGAAATATATGGTCGAATCTATGAGGGTTATACGACATCCGATTATAAAGTAGCATACGCGTTAGCTTTTATGCTTGCCTCTATTCGACAGTTTCATGTACACACAGAAATTGAAAATACATCTGTGTATAAAGTTTGGATTACAATGTCTGATATACAGTGTTCGGAAGCTAATATTTCAATAAAGACCAATGGAAACAATAAAGGTACTCACTTCGAATAGTTATTTTTAGAAAATTCAAAAACAATCGTTTGACAATAGTATATATTAATATTACAATATTTTCTAATTAAAGCATACAAATTCAATGACGAGAACGAGTAACCTATGACGCTGTTCTACAGAGAGCCGGTATTTGCTGCAATCCGGTGTTCAGCCCATTTGTGAAGATCCTCTCCGAGAAGTCAAGCTGAAGCTAGTAAGTTTGACCGGTTGTCTACCGTTAAAAGGAACACGTATGATTGTACGTGACTAAGTGCTATTGACGAACGGACTTCTTCAATAGAATTAGGGTGGTATCGCGGTTGAACCCGTCCCTTTACTAGGGGCGGGTTTTTTGTATGCTTAAAAAACGAATAAAAGGAGCGGTATCAAATGAAAAATGACAAAGAAACAGTCCAACAACGAGAATTACGTATACGAAAACAATGGGTAAAAGAAGATACATTTAAACAATCTGTCACAGGACGAGAAGGAAAGCCTTCGTTTGTCTTTTATGAAGGGCCACCTACCGCGAATGGTTTACCCCATGTCGGCCATGCTTTAGGAAGAACAATTAAGGACGTTGTTGCAAGGTATAAAACAATGGCAGGATATCAAGTTGTCCGAAAAGCAGGATGGGATACACACGGACTACCTGTGGAACTTGGTGTTGAGAAACAATTAGGTATCTCAGGAAAAAGTGAAATCGAAAACTACGGTGTAGAGGCGTTTATTAAAAAGTGTAAAGAAAGTGTTTTCGTCTATGAGAAGCAATGGCGTGAATTTACGGAGCAATTAGGATACTGGGTAGACATGGATGATCCGTACGTTACATTGAATAATTCCTATATCGAAAGTGTATGGCACATTCTCGGAACGATTCATGAGAAAGGCTTGCTGTATAAAGGACATCGTGTATCACCGTATTGTCCAAGTTGCCAAACATCACTTAGCTCTCATGAAGTTGCACAAGGATATAAAGTCGTAAAAGATTTAAGTGCGACAGCTAAATTTAAAGTAACAGGCCGTGACAATGAATATTTTCTCGCATGGACAACAACTCCCTGGACCTTACCAGCAAACGTTGCCTTAGCGGTTCATCCAGAAATGAATTATGTTCGTGCAAAACAAGGAAATGACGTCTTTATTGTTGCTGAGTCGTTAGTGGAACGTGTATTAAAGGAAAGTTACGATGTATTATCCGTTCATACAGGCTCTGAATTAAAAGGAATTTCATACGAAGCACCATTTTCTTTCGTAGAAGTAGAAAAAGGGCATCAAGTAGTCACAGCGAACTATGTAACAGACGAAAGCGGAACAGGTATCGTACACACGGCACCAGCTTACGGAGAGGATGATTATAAAACTATCCAAGAACATAACTTATCGTTTGTGAATGTTGTAAATGAGAAGGGTCAATATACAGAAGCTGTCCCATTTTTACAGGGACGTTTCGTCAAAGACTGTGATGTCGATATTGTCCGTTATCTTGCTGAAAAAGGCTTACTCTACAGCAAAGAAAAATATGAACATAATTATCCGCACTGTTGGCGCTGTGATACGGCATTATTGTATTATGCAAATGACAGCTGGTTTATTAAAACAACTGTACTACAAGAACAATTTATCCAAAACAACGAAGAAGTTACGTGGCATCCAGATCATATTAAACACGGACGCTTTGGAAACTTCTTAGAACAAATGGTAGATTGGAACATTAGTCGTAAACGTTATTGGGGAACACCACTTAATATATGGCAATGTGATTCGTGTGATCATGAAGTAGCACCGAAAAGTATCGAAGAGTTAAAGCAATTGTCTACAGATTCGCTTCAAGAGGATGTCGAATTACACAAACCGTATGTAGATCATGTACACCTAGCATGTCCGTCATGTAGCGGGACAATGACAAGAACGCCAGAAGTAATTGACGTATGGTTTGATAGCGGAGCAATGCCGTTTGCACAGTATCATTATCCATTTGAGAAGCATGATACATTCGCGCAGCAATTCCCAGCCGATGTTGTAATTGAAGGAATCGATCAAACCCGCGGATGGTTTTATAGTTTACTTGCTGTATCAACATTATATACAGGTAAAGCGCCGTATAAGCGTGTACTATCATTAGGTCATGTATTAGATGAACATGGACAAAAAATGTCAAAGAGTAAAGGAAATGCGCTAGATCCAGTAGAGTTAATTAATCAATACGGCGCTGATGCTTTAAGATGGGCATTGTTAGTCGACAGCGCTCCGTGGAATCCAAAACGTTTCTCCGAACGAGTTGTTCAAGAAGCAAAATCAAAATTAGTCGATACGTTTATGAATGTGCATAGTTTCTACGTGTTATATGCAGAGTTAGACGGCTTTAATCCGAAAACAAGTTATGAAGTGAAGCGAAACAAATTAGATGATTGGGTGTTATCACGTTTACACAGTGTAGTGAAAGAAGTACATGAACAACTAGAAGCATATAATTTTACGAATGCGACGAGAAAAATCGCCCAGTTTGTCGAAGAAGTAAGCAACTGGTACGTAAGACGCTCTAGAGAACGTTTCTGGTCACAAGGCATGAATGAAGAGAAAGCAGCGGCATATACGACGTTATATGAAGTGTTAACAACTGTAAGTAAGTTATTAGCGCCGTTTACTCCTTTCCTTGCAGAGAATGTATATACGAACTTAACAGGAGAAAGTGTCCATCTTGCCGATTATCCTACTTGTAATGAATCATGTATCAACCAACAGTTAGAAGAGGAAATGGACGCAGTCTTACATGTAGTCGAATTAGGCAGAAATATCCGGAACACGACGTCACTAAAAGTAAAACAACCTCTTGCTAAGTTATCTTTATTAAGTAATAAAGAAGGACTAAATTGGTCCGCGTACGTAGCAATCATTCAAGACGAATTAAATGTAAAGCACGTAGACGTACTAATAGATGACGGGGAAATCGTTTCAGTCAAATTAAAACTAAACTTTAAACAAGCAGCCGCTACATTAGGGAAACATGCAAATACCGTAAATAAATGGCTACAAGAACACTCGAATGAAGATGCTAAGAGTTTCTTAGAGAGAGGATACGGAGAATGGAATACAGAGAGTGAAACAGTAACTATCCGTATGGAAGACGTACTCGTGGAAAAAGGTGCAAAAGAAGGATTCGCCTCTGCATCAAACGGAGATTATACAGTCACATTAGATATTGTGTTAACAGATGAACTCGTCCAAGAAGGGATTGCTCGCGAATTCATTCGTGCGGTGCAAGAATACCGAAAACAACTTAACTTACCAATTAACATGCGTGTCGATATCGCAATATATGCTAACAAAGACGTACAAGAGGTCGTAACGAAATATAAAGGCATGTTACAAGAGAACTTACTCATGCGTGATTTAATCATGAAAGAACACGTAGGAGAGGGAAAAGAAATAAACGTAGGGAAATATGTTACATCTATTGAATTGATTTCGGTTTCTTAATGTAACGAAAGATGAGAGGTCTACTTAGGGCCTCTCATCTTTTTTCGTTACCATAATTGCTTTTCACCCAAATCGAGGTAGATATCTGCCTCTTCAAAAGATAAACGAGTTTCCTTAGCTTTTGAAGAGAATAAATGAATCATTGTTGCCAATCCTAATGAATCACTTCTAAATGGTTTACTACGAGTGCCACCAACAAGCATTGTATGTTGGTGATGCTTCCAACCTCCTTTTGTATAAAAAGGGACTAATGATGGATGGCATGTATAGATGCTAATATCTGGATTATTGTTTTCTATATGTAAATACGCCTCTTTTATTAACCGTAAACCTAATCCTTGCTTTCGATAAGAAGGGTGTGTCATAACTTCACTTAAGCCAAATGGGTTATACGTTTCACCTTCATGCTCGATATACTTATACGGAACTGCTACATGACTAACAACAAGATCTCCATCCATTAGAACGAAAGAAGTCGGATGTGTTTCCGGATTATCTGGCCAAGTAATAGGCTTATCCTCATCAAATGCTTGGGGCCATTCTTGTCGTATTAGCGAAATAAGTTGCTCTTTCATGTGTGCTGGACAGTCTGTTTGAAGAAAGTGTAATAGCTTCATCGTACAATCTCCTTTTGTAAAATGTGTATACATAAAATTTTATCATATGAAATGTTATTAAAAATCTAAAACATTCGTTTATACTTAATGTAGTCAGAAAATTATAATTCCTAATCAAGAGGTGTCTTATGAAAATAATTGGCTTAATTGGCGGAATGAGTTGGGAATCGTCTGTATTGTATTACCGAATAATCAATGAAGAAATAAAGAATAGATTAGGTGGCTTACAGTCAGCAAAATGTTTGTTATATAGTGTGAACTTTGCAGAAATTGCAGATTATCAAGCAAAAGGCGAATGGGAAAAAGCCGGGAATAGTTTAGGAGACGCTGCATATGCGTTAGAAAACGCTGGAGTGGATTTCATCTTAATATGTACAAACACGATGCATAAAGTAATTGACCAAGTACAAGAAAGAGTAACAGTACCTATTTTACACGTTGCAGATGCTACAGCTCTCGAAGTGAAAAAGTGTGAATTAACATCTGTCGGATTCCTCGGAACGAAATATACGATGGAGCAAGACTTCCAATTATCGAAGTTACACTCGCATGGACTGGATGTACTCGTACCGAACGAACAAGAGCGTGAAGTTGTAAATAAGGTCATTTTTGAAGAGTTATGTGTCGGATCGATACGGAAAGAGTCAAAAGAGTACTATATGCAAGTAATCAACAGGTTAATAGAGGAAGGCGTAGAAGGCATTATATTAGGTTGTACAGAAATTGGGTTATTGATTAAACAAGAAGATGTCTCTGTCCCAATATTTGATACCGCATATATCCACGCAATGGCAGCTGTAAATAAAGCGTTAGAAGAATAGGAGGGATAACTACGTGAAACAAGTTGTATACAGTACGGAAGAACCTATGTCTTTTGAGGAATTAAAATCACTCTATGAATCATTAGGATGGAATTCTCTTAATCTATCAGTAGAAGACTTAGCAAACATGTGTAGACAAAGCTGGTATGCGTTATACGTGTATGAGAATGATAACTTAGTAGGAATGGGCCGGATACTATCCGACGGAGTTATTACAGGAATTATTTGCGGATTATGCGTATTACCTATTTATCAATCACAAGGAATCGGAAATGAATTACTGCACCGTCTTGTACATTACTGTGAAGCGAATAAAGTCATTCCGCAGCTTATGTGTAAAGAGGAGCTAATCCCTTATTATGAGAAACGTGGTTTTGAACCCTTTACTGTTGGCATGATGAAACAAATAAATAGATAGCAATGTAGCAATTCGTTTAATGGAGGAGACGTTATGGTGAGCGAAATAGATAAACGAAACAAATTAAGTGAAGAACCGTTTTCTTATCAAATAACGAAAAAAGGAACGGTAGTTATCTATTACAAAGGTAAACAAATTAAAATTGTAAAGGATAGGGAGGCTGAACGTCTTATAGCAAGGATCCAAGAGGTTAAAGAGAGTATAACAGACGTACAGTTATTACTAGCTAAAATCACAGGAAACTTTAAACGAGGTAATGAGAAATTGGATAAAAACAAACGAAACTTTTGATTTGGATAAAAAGAATTATTAGAGGAGAGCCATGAGTGAATTTAAAATGAAAAAGATAAAAAATCTATTGTACAAGGACATAAAACATGTAATAGAGGAAAGTAAGGAAGAGGGATTTCTATTTCTCGAAAGACTAATACATGATTATCAAAATGATACAAATACGTTTAATAAGCTAGGAGAGGCTTTATACGGAGTGTTTAATCGTGAAGGTTTACTAGTTGCGATTGGGGGATTGAATATAGATCCTTTTGCAAATAGAGAACTAGTCGGACGACTGCGCAGGTATTATGTTTTAAAAGAGTACCGAAGATTAGGTCTTGGAAAGCAATTGTTAACAAAGATTATTGAAGATGCCAAAAATCATTTTCATGTATTAGTTCTTTATACAGATACGGAACAAGCGGACAAATTTTATACTTCGTGTGGATTTACAAAAGAAAAGAAGTTCCCTAAATCAACGCATTTTTTGAATATAAAAGAGTCCCCTTCAATAGATAAATAGAAGGAGATTCTTGCTAAATAAAAGGATATTATGTCGTAATTAACGAGCGGGTGGATAAGAAGCGTTTATTGGAAGGACAAGTGAATAAATAATACCAAATAGAACAAACAATTCACCATTACTCGGAAAATTGTTTGTTCGTTTAACTATAATTCTATAAATCTAAAAAACACCTTTAAGAAACGAGAACCGGTACGTATTTAATAAATGAAAAATAGAGGAGAGAAATGACATGAACTTTAGAAAAGCTACGAAAGACGATGTACAAGCTATCGTTCGTTTACTAGCGGACGATGAATTAGGAGAAAAACGCGAAAACTACAAAAACCCTTTACCAAATGAATACTACGACGCATTCGCAGACATAGAGGCACAAAACGGTAATCAAGTCCTTTTAGTAGTCGATAATCAAACCGTTATTGGCTGTCTACAATTAACGATCATCCCAGGCTTAGCACAACTCGGCATGAAACGAGCACAAATCGAAGGCGTCCGTGTCGATAAATCATATAGAGGAAAAGGTATAGGAGAGGCTTTATTCCAAGAAGCTATCCGTATCGCCAAAGAGGCGAAATGTCGTATCGTTCAATTATCAACAGACAAACAGCGTAAAGACGCACATCGCTTCTACGAACGTTTCGGATTCGTGGCAAGTCACGAGGGTATGAAATTACATTTATAAAAAAACTGGAAAATAAATGAACTTTTTGCTATGCTCATTACTCTTATAAGGGAGAGGTGAAGGAATGAACATAGCACGTTTAGTGAAACAAGCAAGGAGAGGCGATAAAGAAGCACTGCTACAATTAATTATCGCAAAGAAAGATGAGTATTACAGATTGGCTCTCACTTATACAGGTAATGAGCATGACGCAATGGATACGATGGAAGAAATGATTGTTAGTGTCTATGACAATATAGAGAAACTTAGAGATGCAGAAGCCTTTTATAGTTGGAGCAAAACAATCTTAGTAAATAATTGCAGGGCATTAACTAGAAAGAAACAGAAAGTTGTACTGGTAGATGAATGGGAAGAAATAAATACACATGCCTCTACAATAAACCCATATACAAATAGTGAACACCAAATGGATATTCAAATGTTACTTGAACAGTCGAATGACCAGCAGAAAGAAGCAATTCAATTAAAATACTTTCATGATTTTGATAATCAAACGATAGCAAAGATAACGAATGTATCAATTGGAACAGTTAAATCACGAATATTTCAAGGGTTAAAAAAGCTAAGAAAGTATTATGGAGGTGATGGTAATGAATAACATAGAAAAACGTTTAGAAGAAGAAAAAAAGCGTATACAGACGATAAACGCACCAGATGATTTAGAGATGCGATTAAGAAGCGCTTTACATAAAACAAAGCAACGGAAAACAAGGCGTACTAAGTTCCGTTGGTCATTAATCGCAGCGACGTTATTCTGCACACTTACCATTGGCTATCATTACAATGCCCTTGCTTTTTATAGCAAGAAAATATTTGGATTTGACAGTATTCTTACGGACACATTAAAAGAGCTAAACGATGAAGGGATGGGCCAAATCATCAACAAAGAAATAGAACTAGCAGACGAAACAACCTTCACGATTAATGGCATTATCGCAGACTCGAATCAATTAATTATGTATTATACATTAACAAACGAAAAGGGATTAGACTTGAAGAACGATCCCATTACATTTGCGAGTATAACAGGTTTCTTTACATCGTCCTCTTTAATAAGTAGCTCCGGGTTACTCAATGAAGAGAAGACTGAATTGAAAGGAACAATGTCTTTCGGGTCTGTTAATCCATTTGCGAAAGAATTAACCCTACATTTCAGAGAAGAAACAAAGAATAATCAACAAGTAGAGCGAAGTATCGATTTCTCTTATAATCCGAATAAAGCAATGCAAGCAAAAGTGAAACAATCCATAAATAAGACATTTAAAGCTGATAAAGGTACGGTTACATTTAAGTCTATTACAGCTACTCCGACATTAACGGTTGTGAAAGGGTCTTTGAATGTCGATAATTTTGACAGAGTAAATGAATCATTTGAAGGAATCGAATTAATTGCTAACGGCGAGCCAATAGAATTAACAGGAAGCAGTAATAGCTCAACGTTGATAGGAGATAAGTTTGAAATTAGGTATGATGCATTACCAAAACAACTTGATTCATTACAACTTGTCATAAAAGAGTTTGCCGGATATGAAACGTTACATACGGAGATTCCACTCACTATGACTAAGAACGATCCTATTATGCTTGCGAATAAAGAGTTATGGATCAAGAATGTGGCAAATACATCACGCGGCGTCGAAGTCACGATTGCGACAGATGATGATATGATGTTAGACGGTGTATCGATAAAAGGCCAGAATACATCTGTTTCCCTACAAACAACTGTGATGCAAAATGATAAAAAACAAGAAAACGCTCAAATGATGAAAGAGCGTACGTTACTATTTGATACAACAATAAAGCCTGAGTACTTGGTAATAGACGGAATGCATTATATGAAGGCGTATGATGAAGTGGTAGAGATAGTTATAGACTAAGTGAGCGCATGTATTTTAAAAAACATCAAAAGCTAAGAAGAAAAGAAAGTTGTGATATTCTTGGCGAAAAGATTTATCTATCTTATCGTGTTCTTTCTTTGGTGGAATTTATGTACACCAGCACGCGCAACATCAAATGAAACAATATATGCTGTACTGACAGTTGAAGTAATGGCGAATCAAGAAGAAACAGAAAAAGATACAAAGCCAATAGAACATGCAAGGGTTATTGTTATTAACTCATTCGGTCATATTCTCGCGACAAAATTAACGAATGCAAACGGGGAAGTAAATATGCATATTACAATCCCTAGAGATGCAAGGTTCCCAATGAAAAACATGGGAGAAGCAACGATAATAGTTGTAGCGAATGGCTATAATGAGTTCATTAATTTCAGTGTCCCGGTTAATGAATATACGTATCTCCCTTCAAGGATACGTATTCCTTTATGGAAAATCAATCCTACTAGACGAAATGAACCGCGATTTATAAACGGATCATTTCACCGCTTTACCGTTTTTGGCATGTTGGACTATTATGCACAGAGAATAGGATTAAAGAGACAACAAGTTAAGTTAGTCGACGAATCACTAGCTCCATGGGGGCCTTGATTTACGATAGTAGAAACAACCTGTATAGATATTCTCTATACGGGTTGTTTTATTGGACCAAGTATATTCTTGCGATATAGAGTATATAGAAAGGAGGGGATAATATGCGATTTTCATATGATGAGATTCGTAGTGGAAATGCTGTATGTACGTTAGAAATAGACAATCAAACATTCACATTTCATCCTGCATTTCATACAGATGCACTTGGGGATTTTGTTACATACTTAGCGTCTGTACATCCTTTATGCAAACTTAGTTGGAAAGACGGGGCGTTTCATAAAACAAATGGTGGCATTACGTGGCGCACCAATCCAGTGTTAACACGCTGGGAGTTCAGGCGGAATTTTGAAGACTTACAAATGACGATTACAGAGATTCAAAATCCAATGATTGATGAGAAAAAGAATAAGAAGTTGCCTAGAAAGGTAGTAACAACAACATGTAATTTCAATGAGTTTGTGTTATGTGTCGTAAAAGAGCTAGATCGACTTATTAAGCGACGTGGATTGCTAGGGTACCGTCAAGCGTGGCAAACTCACACATTTCCGCTGGATGCATTTTTAGCATTAAAGCATGCATGTCTGTATAATCGCCCGTTTGAACTTACTAAGAATCATAGTGGCACATCACTTGAAGAAGAGTTAGTTTTGTTAATGAAAGACATTGATTAAAAGAAAAGGCCACCTTTAAAAGGGGCCTTTCTCTATGCAGGTATTTACTTTATGTCGTCCCATGAACTTAGACCTTCGTAGGAAATACTATGCTGATCTTGGGCCATTTTCATCGGATCCTCATGAGAAAGGGTAAAGACCATCTTTGGTTTCTCATCTTTTATGTATAAGATGTACACTGTATCATGAACCAAATCGATTGGCTGACCTGGGACTTTTTCTAACCGCATTGTACCCTTTGTTTTTACTAGTGTGTAGTGAGAATTAAGGGGGATTTCTTCAACTGGAATGGTTTCAACGAATTGAAAACCGAGAGATTGTAAGTATGTTTGACTTTTTTCAGTACCTGTTAAATATTCTTCTTTCGAAATGATTTGAATAGTACCATTAGGATCGGCACCAACAAGTGGATCAATCACGTGGGGTTCCAAAAGATCCGCTTTAAACGCATTATGTGCTCGGTTAAATTCCTCAAAGTATGTTCGGATTCTATCACTAATTTGGTTCATCATTTTACATCAATCCTTTCTCAATGACTAAGATATTCTATTCATTTGTACGTTTGTATTTTCCTTATCATGCTGATTATCAAAAAGATAACTTCATTTTTTAGTACATGAATCTGAATAGGCATAATTTTGATGGAGGAAGGATGGAGAAGGATAATAACGAATTAAGCCAATTTCCTTCACGTATGGAAATCGGCTGTTGCTTTAATTATAAAAACTTATTTATTTCACTTTATAATGTAATTCAACAAATTGACCAAATCGCTTTGTATTTACCAGTTCTAAATCAATTTCTGGATTCTTTTCTTTAAATAATGAAATACCAGTCCCTAATATATGAGGGGTAATCGTAATAATATATTCATCGATTAAGTTATTCTTTAGAAAATCAACGAGTAGATTCCCTCCACCAACCACCCATATTTTAGATCCGTCTTGTTCTTTTAATCTGTTCGTAAATGTTACTATATCTTCATTTACGAATTCCACATGCTCATTTGAACCTTTTTCTGTAGTAGAGAAGACGTAACATTTCTTATCCGGATAAGGGAAATCATCTACTTCCTTTAGAATCCAATCATATGTCCTTTTCCCCATAATAACAGTATCAATTGATTCATACATTTCCGCATAGCAACCGTTGTCGCCTCCTGCATCTGTTTCCGTTAACCATTGTAAATCGTCATCTTCTTTCGCGATAAATCCATCTAAGCTAGCCGCAATAAATAAAATTACTTCACGTGTCATGTTGTTCCTCCTGATATACTATAAATAAAATTATTGTTTACAGTATTATATTAACCATAAAACATGACAATTGCTGTCGTGTTTTAAGAAAAAAAAGGTGAAAAAACATGTCAAAAGCAAAACGTTTATTAGATATCCTTGTTTTTGCTACCACAAAACGAGTATTTACTGCCCAAGAAATTGCAGATGAATTTAACATATCTATTCGTACTGTCCATCGATATATCATTGATTTAAGTGAAATGGGCTTGCCAATTTATGCAGAGCAAGGACGTAATGGTGGGTATAAAGTTTTAACAGGTAAAATGCTCCCACCGATTTTATTTACCGAAGAAGAAGCTGTTTCGGTCTTCTTTGCTTTTCAGTCTTTACGTTATTATCGGAACTTACCATTTGATACGGAAATAAACTCTGTTACTCATAAGTTATATACGTATCTTAAACATGATGCGAAAGAGAAAGTTGACGCGCTGCGCTCATACATCGCATTTTGGAATCCGAAACGAACAATTAATACGCCGCTTTTAAAAGAAATAGTAAAACTAACGATTGAAAATAGAAACGTACGTTTTTGCTATGAATCTAAGTCAGGAATAAAAGAAAAATATGTTCATCCCATCGGTGTATATGCACATGATGGTTTATGGTATTTACCGGCTCATGACTTTCAGAGAGAAAAAATAATCCTGTATCGTGTAGACCGCATTGTTTCCATACTTTCTACTGAAGAATGTGAAGAGAAATTTATCAATTTAGAAGAATGGTTCTCCTCGTACAATATCAGCAATCCAATTCAACTCAAGGTTGAACTAACAAAAGAAGGAGTTCGTCAATGTAAAAGTGTTCCGTATCTTCAAGAACTCGTAAGTATACATGAAGATGGGGCAGGGGAGATTAACGCAAGCATTGACAAAAATGAAATTAATTTTATTACCCCAGTATTTTATAGACTCGGAAAAGATGCAAAAGTTCTAGAACCTAGGGAGTTAAGAGACTCTATACGTGCACATGCAAAAGAAATTTTAAATCTATACACAGACTAAAAGTTTGCGCAAAGTAAACTTTTATAAAGAAAAAGCCACAATTTCTTCATGTAAGAATTGTGGCTTTTTCTTTATCTATCACTTAGTAGTAATGCCTTTTCCTTATTGGTTATTTCTTGAGATTGCTGGGAAAGTTGGGTACATTCACGAAAAGCGAAATGTCTACACCCTATACATTTCTTCGTATCCAGGTCGTTTAAAGCGTAATTAATCGCTTCTCCTGTATGATCAAAGAAGTTTTTTTCTCCAATCTCTGCATACAATCCATCTTTCTCTAAAATAGATTGTAGATCTGGTTGAACTCCTGAGATAAGAAGTGTACCGCCTTGTTTTTTAAAATGGTGAACAATATTTCTGAAATAGGCTTCTCCTGTTGTATCAATAAATGGTACTTTTCCCATACGTAAAATTAAAACTTTCGGTTTAGAATTAATCTTTGCCAAAATGGTTTGCTCAAACGTTTGGGCAGCACCAAAAAATAATGGGCCTTCGATTGTATAGATATTAATTTGTGGACAATCATGGGCTTTATTTACCACATTCGGTAACAATTTTTCATTATGATCAGGAAGGACTTTCGATATTACAAGCATGTTACTCATACGCTTTGTAAATAAAATGATAGCTAAAATAAGCCCAATTTCTACTGCTGTAGTTAAACTAGTAAATACAGTAAGTAAGAATGTCACAAGTAAGACAAGAGAGTCTCCTGTTTTTAGCTTAAGTATATGAATGAAATGTTTTTGCTCACTCATATTCCAAGCGACTACCATCAAAATAGGAGCCATGCTTGCAAGTGGAATATGTGAGGCGTATGGCGCTAACAGTAGGAGTGTAAGTAACACAAATATCCCATGAATAACTCCTGACATTGGAGAAGTGGCTCCGCTTTTAATATTGGTTGCCGTTCGAGCGATAGCCCCAGTTGCTGGAATTCCTCCGAATAACGGTGTAACAATATTTGCAAGTCCTTGGCCAATAAGCTCTTTATTACTGTTGTGTTTACTATTTGTCATACCATCTGCCACGACAGCAGATAAAAGAGATTCAATTCCTCCCAACATGGCTATAACAAATGCAGGCCCAATTAGCTGCTCTATACGCTCTAACGTAATTTCAGGTATATGAAATTGAGGAAGTGTGTTTGGAATTGTACCATATGCTGTGCCAATGGTAGGCACCTGATTAGAGAAAAATACAGTTGCAATGAAAGTTGAAATAATAATACCCACTAGTGAGCCGGGTACTTTTGGTAAGATTTTTGGTGTGATTAGTATAACGAAGAAACAGACTAAGGCAGTTATAACATTGTAAAAATTAGTACTATCAATATGAGTGATTATTTCCGTTATATTTGCTATAAACTCCTCGTGTTTTTCTATATTAGTTAAACCTAAGAAACTAGCAATTTGTCCTGTGAAAATAATAACGGCAATACCTGATGTAAAGCCAATCGTTACAGGACGGGGGATAAATTTAATGAGAGACCCTAATTTAAAAATCCCCATAAGACATAAAATAATTCCAGCTAACAAGCCAGCAAGTAAGAGATCTTCATAGCCATAGGTAATAACAATGCCTAAGAGAATCGGAACGAAAGCACCTGTAGGTCCTCCAATTTGATATTTAGAACCACCAAATAATGAAATGATAATTCCAGCAATACATGTTGTATAGATTCCATACTCTGGCTTAACGCCAGAAGCGATAGCAAATGACATAGCTAGTGGGATAGCAACAACCCCGACAATCAACCCCGAAAGAAGATCTTTTTGAAAATGTTGCAATGAATAGCCTTGAAATCTTCCCGTAAATAACTTTCTCATTATAAACCCTTCTTTTCTATTTTTAATGAATACCAATCTATTGTTTTTACAATGACATTTTAATTCACCTAAATCTCCTCCATTTTTTAATTATTCCATCTAGACTATCTAGTTGATTCATGTCTATAAAAAGCATTACCCGTGCTTTATCTGGAGCCGTATCTTGATGGTACATTTACCATTGAACGTCATTTTAGAATGTATGAAACAAAAAAATGAATGCCAAATACCCAAGATGGAATAGGCTATATGTCCTTTTGACATCCTAATCTATCTTGGATATGTCTTTTTTTCGTCTACATCATTCTTTTCCATCTAGTTCTTCTAACATTGAGATTGTGTCAATTAAGTGGTTATTAAATATTTCCTTCGTAACTGCTAGTAAGTTCATAATCATAGGATCCCGAAGAGAATATAACACGCGTTTTCCGTCTTTTTTACCGACAACAATATTTTTAGAACGTAGTACGCTTAACTGTTGAGAAACAGCAGACCCGTCTTTATTAAGAATGCTTTGGATTTCGTTTACGCTTTTTTCGCCTTCTGATAATAATTCAAGAATGTGTATTCGCAAAGGATGTGATAAAGCTTTAAAGAAATCAGCTTTAAATTGTTGCATTTCGCCGCTCATGTAAGCTCCTCCAGTACATGTCATTGATTTTAAATAGTCTAGAAGTATTATATACATATTCAAATGTTTGAATATGTATATAATACTTCTAAATCCAACAATATTCAATGAAAACCTTTATTTTTACTTTTTTATAATAGTAATACTATGTTATTCGTTCTATTTAAAAATAAAGAAAACGAGTAAATGTAAAATAACAATGAATGTATGTTATAGAAAGCAGGGTTTTAGAGAGAGAAGGGAGGTAAACTATTTATTTTACTTGGATTTCATAGTGAATTTTACAATATGAATCATATTTGTAGTTGTGTCTTCGTCTGATATTATTCTTGTATTTTAAGTAAAAGCGCAAAATACTTCTCAGCTATGCGTGCAACTATGAGAAGGGTACATTAATCATTCCGAAGAAGAACTATTTACAGTTTCACTTCACATATGTTAACTTTTATTATAAATAAGTTAACATATGTGAAGGAGCTTGATTATTATGGGACAAAACTTCTGGGTAGTCGGAACTGATACTAATATAGGTAAGACAATAATAACTACATATCTTATGCGTTATTTTCAACTGCAAGGTAAATCAGTTATACCTTATAAACCTGTTCAAACGGGGATTGTTGTGGAAGATTTACAATCATATTATGAAGATACAACATTTTATCAAATGTTTAGTGAAAGTAGTTTAATAGAAACTCATTTGAATAGTTATTCGTTCAAAGAAGCAGCATCACCACATTATGCAGCTAAGTTAGAAGGTGCTGGAGTTGAAGAAGAAATCATTCTTAATCATATTCAACAGTTAAAGATGATGTATGATTCCGTAATATGTGAAGGAGCAGGGGGCTTATATGTTCCGTTAAACGAACAACCACATTATTATTTTATTGATTTGATTAAACAAACACAGCTACCAGTTATATTAGTCGCCAGTTCAAAGCTAGGTACGATTAATCATACGTTATTATCGATTGAAGCACTTAAAAACAGAGATATTCCTATCGCTGGGATTGTTTTCAATATGTTTGAAGATACAGAACTTGAGATTAACAATATCGAAACAATTAAACAAAGAACGAATATACCTGTTATCGTTATGCCTAAATTACATAAACTTTCTGATTTAAAAGATGTCCAAATTGAGGGAATTGATTTCCTTGAAAGGATGTTAGCGATACAATGTTGAAGCTTTCTAATTTACAAAAAAAAGATTTGAATTATGTATGGCATCCATGTTCTCAAATGAAGGATTATGAAGAATTCCCTCCTATCGTTATTACAGAAGGAAAAGGAGTTTATCTGTATGATGAAAACAACAAGGAATACATGGACGTCGTTTCTTCATGGTGGGTAAATTTATTTGGACATGCAAATGAGCGAATAAGTAAATCCTTGACGGAACAAGCTTTTCAATTAGAGCACACTATATTTGCTAATTTTACGCATAAACCAGCCATTTATTTGGCTGAAAAACTTGTTAAGTTAACACCCGATGGTCTAGCGAAAGTATTTTTTGCAGATAATGGATCGTCCGCAATAGAAATTGCGTTGAAAATGAGTTTTCAATATCATTTACAGAAGGGAAAAGCAAATAAGACACGATTTTTAGCACTAACAGATGCTTATCATGGTGAAACGCTTGGTGCGTTATCTGTTGGAGGGGTAGAGCTGTATAACCAAATCTATCACCCTTTATTATTGGATACAATTCGGGCGCAAGGGCCTGATTGTTTTCGCTGTCCATTCAACAATACCCCAAATAGTTGTGATACACCTTGCATTTCATATGTAGAAGAGCAATTGGAGCTATACCATGAAGAGATAAGCGCAATTATTGTTGAGCCATTGATTCAGGCAGCAGCTGGAATGAAAATGTATCCGCCTCGTTATCTCAAGAAATTAAAAGATCTTTGCCTACAATATGATATTCATTTGATTGCAGATGAAATAGCAGTAGGGTTTGGCCGTACAGGAACGTTATTTGCATGTGAGCAAGCAGGGATATCACCTGACTTTATGTGTTTATCTAAAGGACTAACAGGTGGCTATTTACCACTATCCGTTGTTTTAACAACAGATGATATATACGATGCATTTTACGATGATTACAACAGTATGAAAGCATTTTTGCATTCGCATAGCTACACTGGGAATCCTTTGGCATGTAGAGTGGCACTTGAAGTATTAAACATATTCGAGGACAATAATTATCTAGAAATAATCAAAGAGAAAAGTGCATACATGAAGAAAGTGGCTTCTGAAACGTTTACATATCAACCTTATGTTGGAGAATATAGACAAACAGGTATGGTTGGAGCAATTGAATTAGTAAAAAACAAAGAAACGAAAGAACCTTTTCCTAGTGAAGAAAGAATAGGATATAAGATTTATCAATTAGCTTTAGAGAAAGGATTACTTTTAAGGCCTTTAGGACATGTCTTGTACTTTATGCCACCGTATATTATTACAAAAGAAGAAATAGACAGGATGATTTCTATAACAAATGAAGTTATTCAAGAATATTTCACAAACACGAAAGAAGTTTAGACTATATAAAGATTATTTCATTTAAAAAAGAAATAGATTTTGATGCTGCTTACATTAACTTAATGTAAGCAGTTGAAGGATGAGTATAAGTAACAAAATAAAAGCCTTGATTATTGAATTATTAAGGTTTGTTATTTTGTGAACACCTAAGGATGTACTGTTTAATCAAAATAAATTGATTTATAGGTTGCGTGATACAAATATTTTCGCATATACTGTAAATATCAAAAAAAGTTGATGAAAGGAAATGAATATAATGGTACAACAGTTCCAGCAATATGAGAAAAAATTTAAAGCATTAGCTGATCAGAAACGCTTAGAAATTATGTATGAGCTTTGTCAACGAGGAAAAACATGCGTGTGCGATCTTGTAGAAATATTCGATATGACTCAATCAAAATTATCTTATCATTTAAAGATTTTGTTGGATGCAGGTTTAATCGTTAAAGAAACAAAGGGAACATGGAGCTATTATGATTTAAATGATGTAGAAGTAAACAATTTACTTTCTGAAGAACTGTGTTGTATTTTTAGAAAAACTGGAAAAGGAAGTTGTTGCTAGTTTTTCTTATCTAATAAATCAACTTTTTTTGATTTATTAGAACGGTAAGGGAGAATTATGTATGAAATACCTACATCTGAGAATTCTCCTAGCCGAGTGATAACAACTTCTTGTTGTTAATAAAGAAAAGGGGGATCAAATGAAAAATTTATCATTTCTAGATCGATATTTAACACTATGGATATTTTTTGCAATGGCAATTGGGATTGGAATAGGATATATTTCTCCTGGATTTGTAGACAGCATCAATAGTCTTCAAGTCGGAACGATTTCTGTGCCATTGGCTATCGGCCTAATCCTGATGATGTATCCACCATTAGCAAAAGTCCGATATGAAGAAATGGGAAGAGTGTTTAAAGATGTAAAAGTTTTAGTATTGTCTTTAGTACAAAACTGGATTATTGGACCTGTACTCATGTTTGCACTAGCAATTATTTTTCTTCCTGATAAGCCTGAATACATGGTAGGGCTTATTATGATTGGCTTGGCTCGTTGTATCGCAATGGTTATAGTATGGAATGACCTTGCCGAAGGTGATTCAGAATACGCAGCTGGACTTGTGGCATTTAATTCTGTATTCCAAACGATTTTCTTCTCTGTATATGCTTATGTATTTGTAACAGTTATTCCAGAATGGCTAGGAATACAAGGAGCTGTCGTAAGCATTACGATGTCAGAAGTAGCTAAGTCTGTATTCATATACTTAGGTATTCCATTCCTTGCTGGTATGTTAACACGCTTTATACTAGTAAAGCTAAAGGGTCGACAGTGGTATGAAAAAGTATTCATTCCTAAAATTAGTCCAATCACATTAATCTCACTGTTATTTACTATTATTATCATGTTCTCTTTAAAAGGAGAAATGATTGTTAGCGTACCATTAGATGTAGTACGAATAGCAATTCCATTACTCATATATTTTGTTATTATGTTCTTTGTTTCGTTCTTCATGGGACGAAAGATTGGTGCTAACTATAAGGTTACAACAACACTAGCATTTACAGCAGGCAGCAATAACTTTGAATTAGCAATTGCAGTCGCAGTAGGAGTATTTGGTATTCACTCTGGTGCAGCCTTTGCAGCCGTTATAGGACCATTAGTCGAAGTGCCAGTTATGATTGCCCTTGTAAATGTGGCTTTATGGTTTAAGCGTAAGTATTTTAATAATCAACTACAATAAATTTTACAACTAAGGTGGAAAACAACATGGAAAATAAAAAAACAATTTACTTTTTATGCACGGGAAACTCATGCCGTAGCCAAATAGCTGAAGGGTGGGGGAAACATTATTTAGGTAATCAGTGGAACGTTTACTCTGCCGGTATTGAAGCTCACGGAGTAAATCTAAATGCAATCAAAGCTATGAATGAAGTAAATATTGATATTACAAACCAAACATCAGATATTATCGATACGGAAATCTTAAATAATGCTGATTTAGTAATCACACTTTGCAGCCATGCTGATTCAGTATGTCCAACAACTCCGACACACGTAACACGTGCTCATTGGGGATTTGACGATCCAGCAGGGAAAGAATGGACTGAATTCCAACGTGTTCGAGATGAGATTAAAACCCGTATCAAGAAATTTGCTGAGACAGGTAAATAGTTTAGAAAGAAACACTCCCTAATAAATTCTATTATTAGGGAGTGTTTCTTTCTGCAGCTAATGCTTCTTCCTTGGTAACATGAACCGTATTAAATGGATGATTTGGAGGAGCATATATTGAATACAGTTTTAGTGGAATGTTACCTGTATTAGTTAAGTTATGCCATGTTCCGGCAGGTATCATTATTGCAAAATCATCATAAACATTTCTACTAAAATTTAAATTGTCTTTACTTTTGCCCATTTGAACAATTCCCTGGCCTTGTTCAATACGTAAGAATTGATCAACATCAGGATGTATTTCTAAACCAATATCTTCGCCAACTTGAATACTCATCAACGTCACTTGTAAATGTTTACCCGTCCACAATGTGGTACGATACGTATTGTTTTGCTTCGCTGCTTTATTAATGTTAACTGTAAAGGCTTTTGGTCCATAGTCCGTTAATGAAATACTTCCATTATTGTTGGAAGAGCGATAATAATTCAATCTTTTTTCATGTTCTATCTCATTAGGGAAAGGCCAATAAGCAGGTTGTCGCCAATAGTTATATATTAGAAAGTCATCATAACAAGGATATCGATATATATAAGGTTCATAGTACATTTTTCTCCATCCTTCACATTTTTTATGGAATTATTTTATGTGTTTATTAAGGAAATGTACGTAGAAGATATCAATTATTAAAAAGATAGGGGAGACTCCAACAAGTCAAAACTCATTTAACATCGGATTTTTTATAAATTACGTTGTCCCTGGTTGTAGCAATACTTGTATCGGCTCTAATAAAAAGGTATAATCATTATTTATTTTGATGTCAGTCAATAAGAGCAATCCCAAAGTAGATTTAGAAACAGAGAAGGGAGAGAAAACTCATGAAAACAAAAGACATTGCAGCATTATTTGGGCTAGCTGCATTATGGGGGGCATCATTTTTATTTATGCGAATTGCATCCCCTGCAATTGGTCCCTTTTTAACAACTCAAGGACGTGTAACAATTGCGGCAATTGCATTGTTAATTTACATAATTATAATTAAAAAATCAACTGAATGGAGACAACGGTGGAAACAATATTTAATCATCGGTGCATTAAACGCTGCAATTCCATTTACACTAATTTCTACAGCTTCGCTACATTTGAACGCATCGATAATGGCTATTATTAATTCGATGACACCACTATTTACGGCTCTTATTGTATGGCTATGGTTGAAAGAAAAGCTAGGTGTTCGAAAGTGGATTGGCATTATGGTTGGTATCATTGGGGTACTCTTCTTGGTTGGCTGGAGCCCTATATCATTTACGCCAGAAGTAATAATTGCTATTATTCTCTGCATACTCTCAACCGTATTTTACGGAATTGGTGGCGTTTATGCTAAAAAGGCTTTTAATGGTGTACAACCTTTGTTAGTTGCTTTTGGACAGCAAATCGGAGCGTCTTTCCTTCTTATTCCGTTTACATTATTCCATTTACCTACATCCGCATCAACGATTACACCTACCGTAGTATGGTCTGTTGTTTGTTTAGCTCTTTTATGCACTGCTATTGGGTATCTTTTATATTTTTATTTAATCACAAGTGTAGGACCTACTAAAGCATTAAGCGTAACCTTTCTGGTTCCTTTATTCGGTATGATATGGGGCGTTGTTTTTCTAAATGAACAAATTAATATCGGAATGATTGCTGGCCTTATGGTTATTTTAATTAGCATCTTTTTGATTTCAGATATACGTATTAATGCTAAAAGTAGTCACAAAAAAATGGGGGATACATAAACTCTGGAAGGGGTACTGCGAGCAAATTTCCAGTATGAAAAGAAGTGATTTTAATAATATTAAATTTCAATGCAACACAATGCCATTTGTGTTGCATTTTTGTACATAGTGGCCAACAACGAGAGATTCTAAAAAGAATATATCTACAAAAGTATTTTTATTAAGAAAAGAAGAGTATTCGCATCTTATTAATAGATGGTGTACTGGAAAGCTAGATATTATATAATTTGATGAAATAGAGCAAATTAAGGATTAGCTAAAAACATTTATTAAGTGCGTATAAATGTGGCATTAAGGTAGGAGTATCGCTTATTGTCGATTTATCAAAAACAATCTTTTTTCTAGTTAACATAATATATATTCTAGGAAGTTGTAAAAATGAACAAATATCCAGTCTCATATCAGAAGTAAACTCTTAATAGTGAGACGGAATCAAAAAAGTTAAGTGATATGTAATAAAACGAATTTCTACATATCACTTAACTTATTAAAAAACATTTGTATATTGCAGCAACAATATTAAGATTCCAAGTGCCCATACATAATACGCGAATATCTTTAAAGAATGTTTCTTCAAGTAATTAATCATCCATTTTACAGCTATGTATCCGAAGACTGCTGATGAAATGCATCCGATTATTAATGAACTCGTTGAAATTTGTTCATAACTTCCTTCTACAAGGTCTTTTGACTGTAAAACAATTGCACCAAGTATTGCTGGTGTCGACAGCAAAAATGAAAAATATGCTGCTGTTCCACGGTCTAACTTTCTAAATAATGATGCTACAATTGTCATTCCAGATCGTGAAATAGCTGGGAAAATGGCTAACGCCTGAAATGAACCGATAAATAATGCGTCTGCATACGTAATATCGTCTAGTTTCTTATGACCATTCTTTATTGAATCAGCTACATATAAGAAAAGTCCTGTTATAAGGAATTCCCAACCAATTGTCACGCCTGTCCTTGAAATTTCTTCGAAAAAGTCCTTAAATAATAATCCGACGATAATGGCCGGGACTGTTCCGACAACGAGTAAAAACGTTCGTTTTCCAAATGGATCCTTTGCCATACGAATGAATTCGTCTTTATAGTACACGAAAATTGCTACTAACGTTCCGATATGAAGCATCGTATCCAAAAATAATCCAGCATCATCTAAACCAAACATATGGCGCCCTAAATATAAATGTCCTGTACTACTGATTGGCAAAAACTCAGTTAAACCTTGGATAATTCCTAGTATGAATGCCTCTATCCAACTCATCACGTGTCCCCTTTATCATTCATCTAGTCGTTTTCTTTTTGTGAAATCGCAATGATTTCGTTAACGGATTCAGGATTTACTAATGATGATAAATCACCTAAATCCTCTCCTAGAAACGAAGCTTTAATAACGCGGCGCATGACTTTTGCATTTCGTGTCTTTGGTAAATCTGAAATAAAATGAATTGCTTCTGGACATAGCGCCTTTCCGATACTTCCTTGTAAGAGTTTCTTTAATTCTTGTTCAAATTTTTCACTATCGCCTCTCTCCTCTTTCGTTACAACAAAGCAATAGCATACTTCTCCCTTTTTCTCATCTGGTACGCCGATTGCGGCTGCTTCTACGACGTTATCATGTTGAACAAGGATAGATTCATAGTCTGTAGGTCCGATTCGTTTACCGGCAATGTTTAATGTGTCATCTGATCGTCCATTAATTGACCAATATAAGCCATCTGTAACTGCTAAGTCGCCGTGTACCCATATGTTTTCGTATTTGTTCCAGTATGTTTCTTTATAGCGTTCATCCTCTTCCCAAAATCCTTTTGTCATGCCTACCCATGGTTTTGTTAAACATAATTCCCCTACCTCTCCTACAACATGTTTTCCTGTTTTATCTACAATAGTAGCTGCCATACCAGGTAAAGGAGAGTTAAATGTTACAGGTGAAATAGGTTTGACAAGAACATTCCCAAAAATTCCTCCCGCTATTTCAGTTCCACCTGAATAATTGAAAATAGGTACGTTTTCTTTGCAAATCTGCTTAAATAACCATAACCAAGGCGTTTCGTTCCATGGTTCACCAGTAGATCCGATGACTTGTAAACTAGTTAAATCATAATCTTCTACATGTACATCGTCTTTTGTCATGAGTGAACGAATTAACGTTGGCGAAATGCCTAAGTGAGTGACGTCATGTTTATCAATTAATTCAAACAATCGATTGGATGTTGGATAATCAACGACACCATCATACATGACGATAGTTGCACCGTTTATAAGCGATGAAAATACTTGAAAAGGCCCCATCATCCAGCCCATATCTGTTATCCATAGTAATTTGTCTCCCTTAGAGATATTCATGCCGTATTTCCCGTCAAATGCTGCTTTAATTGGGAATCCAGTATGCGTATGAACGGTTCCTTTTGGCTTTCCTGTCGTTCCTGATGTATAAAGCAACATGCAAGGGTCATCACTTCTCATCTCTTCAATCGGGAGTACATCTCCTCCTTGCTCGAGTTCCGCCCAGCAACAATACATAGGATTGTCTGAGATTGTTGTATCGCTTACCATAACAACTTTTTCAAGAGACGGTGTGGAGACAATTGCTTTTTCTATTTCATCGTGTAACGATACGTACTTATTTCGTCGTGAAAAGCCATCAGCAGTAATAAGCATCTTTGAGTTAGCAGCGTTTATACGTGTTGCCAATGCATGATGACCGAATCCAGAGAATACAGGTGAGACGATTGCTCCAATCGTAATCGCACCTAACATAGCAATAACAATCTCTGGTGTCATAGGCATATAGATTGTTATGCGATCTCCTTTTTTGATTCCTTGTTTCTTTAAACCGTTCGCAACAGCTGTTACACGCTTATATACCTCCTCATACGTAAGTTGTGTATATGTTCCATCTTCTCGCTCAGAAACAATAGCTAGCCGATTCTTTGTTTCTCCATTCGTTACCCATTGTTCTAACGCACTTTGAATAATATTGCATGTACCATTTGCATACCAATAAGGAAATGCGATATCTTCTCCTTCTAATACGCTCGTATAAGGAGTCATCCACTTTATCCCTAATGTTTGTTCAACCTCTCCCCAAAACCAATCTGTCTCTTCAATGCTCTTCTTATAAAACGTATCGTAATCATCGAATCCTAGTGACTGCATCCACTGAAATAGGTTTGTCTTCTCTATATAATCCTTATTCGGTATCCAAACTGCTTTATGCATATTTTTCCTCTCCCTTGACCGTCGTTATACTGGATAGACAGGGTGTTTACGCTCACTAAATTGTTGATATTTACTCGTATACATTGAAAAACGTTGGATTAATTCCTCTCGTAACTGATCTGGTTCGACAATAGCATCTATTACGAGCTCAGACGCCAAGTGATAAATATCAATGTCACGTTTGTACTCTGCTCGTTTTTCTTCGATAAATGCTTTTCTTTCTTCCCCTTCTAAAGAAGCAATCTTATTTGCATATACCGCGTTCACGGCTGCTTCTGGGCCCATTACGGCGATTTGTGCAGTTGGAAGGGCTAAGCAGCAATCAGGTTCGAATGCAGGTCCTGCCATGGCGTACAAGCCTGCACCGTATGCTTTACGTACAATAACGGATATTTTAGGTACAGTTGCTTCACTCATCGCCGCAATCATTTTTGCTCCGTGACGGATAATTCCGGCTCTCTCTACTTTTGTACCAATCATAAATCCTGGTACGTCAGCAAGAAATAATAGCGGGATGTGGAATGCATCGCAAAGTGTAATGAACTTTGCTGCTTTATCTGCTGAATCATGGAATAATACGCCACCTTTTACACGTGGTTGATTAGCGATAATTCCGATTGGTTGTCCGTCTATACGAGCAAATCCTGTAATTAGTTCTTGTGCGAATAACTTCTTTATTTCGAAGAACGAGTCGTTATCGATAACATGTTCAATAAACTCGATCATATTAAACGGTGCATTTTGGTTCTCGGGTATTAAGTCTTGTAACGCCTTTGTTGATTCTTTGGGTAGAAGCGCTGTCTCTTTTGGAGGAGTTTGTTCATAATTACTAGGTAAATAAGATAAGTATGTCCGTGCTTTTATTAAAGCTTCTTCTTCCGTTTGACATAATACATCACCACATCCAGAAACAGAGCAATGCATACGTGCCCCGCCCATTTCTTCTAACGTTACTTTTTCTCCGATTACCATCTCAGCCATACGCGGCGAACCTAAATACATCGATGCATTCCCTTCTACCATGAACACCACGTCGCAAAATGCTGGTATATAGGCCCCTCCTGCTGCAGAAGGTCCGAATAATAAACATATTTGTGGTACCTTTCCTGATAGTTTCACTTGGTGATAAAATATCTTACCTGCACCTCTTCTGCCTGGAAACATTTCTACTTGATCCGTGATACGGGCACCTGCAGAATCAACTAAATAAAAAATAGGTACACGAAGCTTGTCTGCGGTTTCTTGCAAGCGCAACATCTTCTCAACCGTCTTCGCTCCCCATGATCCGGCTTTAACAGTAGAGTCATTTGCAATGACACAGACTGTTCGTCCGTCTATTTTCCCGATGCCTGTAATAACACCGTCTGCTGGGAGTCCTGTCGCTTCACAATTTGCAAATAATGCATCTTCTACAAAGCTATCTTTATCTAATAAGAGTGCTAGACGATCTCGTACGAATAATTTTCCTTTTTCTTTATTTTGTGTATGGTATTTTTCTGCTCCGCCTTTATGAATTGTAGCAACTTTATCACGGTATATATCTTGTGAGGTTGAGCGATGGATCATGATTATTCCCCCTTGTACGCTGGTTTTCGTTTCTCTTCAAAAGCTCGTAATCCTTCCCGCCGGTCGTTCGTATAAATAATGGCTTCATACGCATGTGCTTCTACTTGTAATGCGTCGTCCATATGCTTTCCGTATCCTTCTTGAATCGCATATTTTGCTTGTTGAATGGCTAATGGCCCATTCTTGGCAATTCGTTCACAAATAGAAAGAGCCGTTTTTTCTAGTTCATCGTGAGGAACAATATATTCAATAAGTTTATATTCATACGCTTCTTGTGCAGTAATTTTCCGAGCAGTCAAAATCATGTCTTTTGCTCGTCCAATTCCTACTAATCTACTAAGACGCTGTGTACCACCGGCACCAGGTATAATCGCTAAGGATGTCTCTGGCAAAGAAAATAAAGCCTCTTCAGAAGCGACGCGTATATCACACGCTAAACAAAGCTCAGTACCACCGCCTAATGCAACTCCGTTAATTGCAGCTACGATTGGTTTCCTTATTAATTCCAATTCATGGATGACACTCCTAATTTTTGCGACTGTCCCTTTTACTTGTTCTTCATTCATGTGCAGGCGCTCTTTCAAATCTGCCCCTGCACAAAATGCTTTCTCCCCAGATCCAGTAAGAAGAACAACACGAATTGTGTCATCCTTTTTTATCATTGCAAGTACTTCTTTCAATTCAGATAAAAGCTGAAGAGACAATGCGTTCGCTTGCCTCTCCCTATCTAGTGTTAGTTTCATCACGTGTGGAGCTATTTTTTCTAGTTTCACTGTTTGAAACATGAATAATCACCTACTTTTTTACTTGTTCGTTTTTTATTTGGAGTAAATGACTTGAGAATCGTTTTCCTAATTTGTCATCAATGATTCTCCTGGCCAAGGTTAACGCTCGTTCATCGATTCCCGTTTGTACATGCATTGTATGTAGCATATTCACAAGATCATTCGTTGCGACGTTGCCACTTGCTCCAGCCGCATATGGACAACCTCCTAGCCCTCCAAAAGAGCTATCATACGTTGTAATACCTTGTTGCAAAGAAACAAGGATATTAGCTAACCCACGACCATACGTATTATGAAAATGCATTGCAAAGATAGATAAAGGGAATGACTTCTTTAATTCTTCTAATGTATGTTCTACTTGGAGAGGATTTGCGATGCCAATTGTATCTCCTAATGAAATTTCATAAATCCCCATGTTAAGTAGAGAATCAATTATTTTCTTTATTTTATCTAGGTTTATTTTCCCTTCATAAGGGCACCCAAAAATAGTAGAGACGTATCCTCTTACTTTTCTGCCTGTAAACAGACTTTGATCTGCTACTTCTTTTATGACATCTAACGTATCGGAAATAGATTTATTTACATTTCGCTTATTATGAGTTTCACTGGAAGACACGAAGACATTTATTTCATCGATATTTGCTTGAAGTGCACGCTCTAAGCCATATATATTCGGGACAAGGGCAGCATAGGTTACACCTTTCTTTCGTTCGATAGTAGACGCTACTTCCAAAGCATCTGCTAAAGCTGGTATCCATTTTGCAGGAACAAACGATGTTACTTCAATGTAAGACAGTCCTGTTTGTGATAACCGATTAATCCATGCAATTTTCTCTTTTGTGGATAAAATGACTTTTTCATTTTGTAAACCATCACGTGGACCAACTTCTTTAATCGTGATATGTGAAGGGATATCCATAGAAAATCACCTCAATTATTCTATTTCTAGTAACACATCTCCCTCGTTCACGAAGTCTCCCTCATGAACGAGTACATTCTTTACAACCCCTGTTGCCTCCGAAGCAAGTGGAATCTCCATCTTCATTGATTCTAAAATAATGAGTTCTTGTCCGATTTCAACTGACTCTCCCGTTTTTACATGTACTTTCCATACACTTCCTGCCATCGGCGCAACTTGTTTCATCATTTTCGAGCCGCTCCTCTCTTTGTTATGAAATCTGTTGTATAAACTCCTTTTACAACATCTCGATCTGTCAAAAGTTCAAGTAGTAATGGGATATTTGTTTTAATCCCTTGTATATCGCATTGCATGAGTGCTGTGTGTAGATGAGAAATTGCTTCTTCTCTTGTTTCAGCATAAGCAATGACTTTCGCTAACATTGGATCGTAAAAAGGTGTTACTTTCATATTTGGTTGAATATAGTGATCGATTCGTATATTGGAAGGTAATGCTACGTGTGTAATTGTTCCAGGTGAAGGATAAAAAGTTGTAGGATCTTCTGCATAAATACGTGCTTCAATGGCATGACCGTTTGGAAGGATAGATGTTTGTTTGACGGATAGTCCGTTTCCTTGTGCGATATAAATTTGTTGTTCTACTAAATCTAAGCCAGTGATACATTCGGTTACCGGATGTTCTACTTGGAGACGTGTATTCATTTCAAGAAAATAAAAATGTTGATTCTCATCAACTAAAAACTCCATTGTACCTGCATTTTCATAACCGATATAACTTGCTGCAGCTACAGCACATTTACCCATCTTTGTTCTTGTTTCATCTGAAATAAAGGGAGACAATGTTTCTTCGATTACTTTTTGATTTCGCCGTTGAAGTGAACAATCCCTTTCGAAAAGATGGATAATGTTTCCATATTTATCTCCAAGTAATTGAATTTCGATATGATGAGCATTCGTAATTAATTTTTCGATATACATTTCGCTATTATTAAAGAACATTTGTGCTTTTTTCTGTGTTGATACGAAAGCTGTTTCTAATTCTTGTTCATTTTGAATGAGCTGCATACCAATTCCACCGCCACCACCAGCTGCTTTTAGCATAACAGGGTAGCCAATTTCTTTCGCAAGAGCCACAGCTTTGTCCACATCAGCAATTGCCTCATCACATCCAGGGACAACAGGAAGTCCAGCTTCTTTCATCATTTTCCTTGCTTCAATTTTATTTCCCATGCTTTGAAGGTGTGAAGCGGATGGGCCAATGAAGATAATTCCAGCTTCAATACATTGGGATGCAAAATGAGCATTTTCTGATAAAAAACCGTAACCTGGGTGAATAGCATCTACGCTAGCATTTCTCGCAACTTCTAGTATTTTCTCAGCATTTACGTAACTTTCTTGTACACGTGGGCCACCAATACAATACGCCTCGTCAGCTAGTTGAACATGCATAGCATCTTCTTCAGCAGTGGAATAGACTGCCACTGTTTGAATTCCCATTTTTTTGCATGTTTTTATAATCCGTACTGCGATTTCACCACGATTTGCAATTAATAATTTATTAATCATCGTTTCATCTCCATTCAACAACCTAATTGTCGTGAGATAACGAGTCGTTGAATTTCAGATGTTCCTTCGCCTATTTCTAACAACTTCGCATCTCGTATTAATCGTTCTACGCCGTATTCACGCATGTATCCATAGCCGCCATGAATTTGAACAGCTTGATTTGCGGATCTACTTGCTGTTTCAGAAGCAAATAACTTCGCAAATGCGGCTTCTTTCGTAAATGGTTTGTTGTTATCCTTTAGCCAGGCTGCCTTGTATACCATATTACGTGCTAATTCTACTTCCATTGCCATATCAGCTAATTTGAATTGAATAGCTTGGAATGACGAAATACTTTTGCCAAATTGTTTTCTCTCTTTTGCATAGTGAAGAGCTTTATCAAGAGCTTGTTGAGCGATGCCAACAGCTAATGCAGCAATTGATATACGTCCTCCATCTAACGTATACAAAAATTGTTTAAAGCCTTTCTGTGGATCACCTAATAAATTCTCTTTTGGGACACGCACTGCGTCTAATACTATTTCACATGTGTTAGATGCACGAACCCCCATTTTGTCATACGGACTTGTAATTGTTAGACCTTTACTATTTGTTGGGACAATGATTGCAGAAATGATATTTTTCCCCCGTTCATCTTTGCCTGTTACGGCTGTGACAATGATGGTATCGGAGTATTCAGCATTTGTAATCCAACACTTCTCACCAGAAATAACAAATTCATCTCCGTCTTCTATAGCCTTCGTCTGTGTTCCTCCAGCATCTGAGCCAGCGTTCGGTTCCGTTAAACCAAAAGCACCGAGCGTTTTTCCTTCCGCCATCGGGACTAAATATCGCTGTCTTTGTTCTTCTGTTCCGAAGTAGTAAATAGGTGCCGACCCTAGCGAAATAGTCGCTGCATAACTAAGTCCTGTTCCTGCACATGCTTTCCCAATTTCCTCTACCGCAATGGCGTACGAAATAGTGTCTCCGCCAGAACCGCCATATTTCTCTGGGAAAGGAATACCTAATAAACCTAATGACCCTAATTTCTTAAAGATTTCTTCTGGGAAAGCAGACGTAATATCAAGCTGTTCTGCATATGGTGCTATCTCGTTCTCCGCAAAGTCCCGAACCATATTTCTAATAAGCACATGCTCGCGTGAAAGTTCAAAATTCACGATAATCCACTCCTTTTTGTATGCGTTTTCAAAACGCATACAGTATTTATTCGACTAACTTTTCAAAAGTCCTACTCTATTTCATTGATATTCGTCTATTCATGGGATAATACAAAAATAAAAAAGAATCCAAACTAGTCACAATAAAATTTTGATAAGTGTGAATGATAGCAGAAGGTATGTTTTATACTACTACAGTGTTTATTTTTAGGAGAAGAAGGTTAAAGTGTAATGGAGAAAAAACAAAAATGGGCGTTATGGGCTCTTTCATCTGTACCACTCGTTATGACGCTGGGAAATTCAATGCTAATTCCGATTTTGCCAGTCATCGAGCGACAGCTAAATATCTCACATTTTCAAGTGTCCCTCATTATTACGGTGTACTCTATTTCAGCTATCTTACTAATCCCTATAGCTGGTTATTTATCCGATCGATGGGGACGGAAAAAAGTAATTATCCCAAGTTTAATCATTACAGCAATCGGAGGTATCATTACTGGATGGGCATCGTGGAAATTAGCTAATCCTTATATGTGGATTCTCATAGGACGTGTTATTCAAGGAATTGGTGCCGCTGGAGCAATGCCGGTTGTCATTCCATGCGTTGGAGATATGTTCAAAGACGATGATGAAGTAAGTAAAGGACTTGGATTAATTGAAACCTCTAATACACTTGGTAAAGTACTAAGCCCTATTCTAGGATCTGCGCTTGCCATGATTATTTGGTTCATGCCCTTTCTATTTATTCCTGTACTATGCGCAGCCGCTATTATATTAATTTTAATGCTTGTTAAACCACCTACATCAAAACAAGAAAAAGTACCTGTGAAAGAGTTCATCTCTGTCATTAAAGAAATTCTACATGAGAACGGTCGCTGGTTATATACAATCTTTCTTATCGGTGCAATTATTATGTTTATTTTATTTGGTATGCTCTTTTATTTATCTAATGTATTAGAAGACAGATACCATATTAATGGAATTACTAAGGGGTTTGTGCTAGCTATTCCATTATTAGCGCTATCGATAACATCTTATATTACCGGGAAGAAGATTGGTGATAATCAAAAAGCCATGAAATGGTGTATATGTATCGGCCTTGTTATGTTAGGTGGCTCATTACTTATTCCTCTATTCTCTAAATCCCTTTATATTCTTATTGCAACTTTCGTTATAGGAGGTATCGGTATTGGTGCAGCGTTGCCGTCTTTAGATGCATTTGTAACCGAGGGAATTGATAAGAAGCATCGTGGAACTGTTACATCCCTTTATAGTTCAATGCGTTTCATTGGTGTTGCAGCAGGTCCGCCGATATTTTCCCTCTTAATTAAGGGAACGGATAACATTATCTTTTATGTATCTATTGCGCTTAGTTTTATTGGAGCATTTCTCACTCTCCGTTTCATTAAGCCCACGAACGAAGAAAAAGTTTCTAAGCACGAATAGTAAAAACCTCCATTTCATTTGAAGTGGGGGTTTTTACTATTGAGTCGTATTTATTGTTTGAGTAAACCTGTTACAATATGACGGTAAAGAGCTATATCAAGACCTGTATTCTGTACGATATCAATCGAAACAAATCCTATCTCTGCAGCATGCTGTAAGTATTCCTTCTTTAGCTGGTTCATCTTCCCTCTACTTTCACGGGCATTTCCAACAGTTACAGACTCTAAACAACTAATCATTTCATCTACCGTTTTCAAATAATTTTTTTTAGCATCCGCTAATTGTTGAAGCTCATTTTTATTTGAAACAGTAACTTGTTGCAAGAGTGCTTGAGATTCATAAATCAATTCTTCTATTTTCGGATTAAACTGTTTTACTTGATTTTGAAGAACACCGTGCACTACCTTTATTTCTGAGTCTGTCATCTTATCGTATAACAAGAATTCTGCATTTCCAATTCCATGATCATACATTAAAATAGCCTTATTAAAAAGTGCGATTACAATAGCTAATTGATATTCTGGCTGAAGCATCTGGAATTTATCTAAATCTTTTAATCGTATGTCTTCTATTTTCCCAACTGTATCTTCTTTTTCTTGCGTCTTAGGCTCTTCTTTTTGTTTCTCTTCTTTCTTTGGTTCAAGTGCTTTCATTCCACCTTTTTCCGCATTTGAGCTGCATGCTATTAATCCAGTAGTTAAGAGTATACACATTAATATGCTGAAAAGTTTTTTCATGAATCCCATCCTTCATGGTGAATTTTCTCGCTGTTATACAATGTGTATGCTTATGATAAGTAATGTTGTTAGTCCTGATACGAAAAATACCGAACACATAGAGCCCTCATCAGGCTACTTGCGGTCGGTATTTTTTGTTCCTTAAAACCGTCAATAATCGCGTCCTTTTCCAGAGTCGCTAATTGCTACAAGATCTTCTGGATACGGCTGAAAGTATGTTTGGCTTTTTAAATACGTATTATTAAAACGTAATGTCCAAGATTTCAATAGTGATGTTAGTGTACTTAACGGTAATTTCTTTTTCACATACTTATCTAGTAGAGATAAAAAATGTATTCGTTCGTCTTGATGTAATTGTTTAGAGAAGTAGCCGAAAATATGTTGGCATACATTCACATGTGATGTATATCGTGCAGACCGAGCAAATAACTCGTACAGTTTGTTTTCATAAAGAGACGTAACGACTACAATATCTTTCTGTTCATGGTTCGCAACAATCCTACCTAATTCTTTCAGTCGTGTTTGGTTATATGCCATAAATAGGTATTTATTATTAGAATGAAAGCTCAATAATTTTTTCAGTGTTGGCGCATGCTTAATCTCACGAAATGATGCTAGTGTAAATAATTTAGTAAAATAGTGCTCTCGAATCGTAAAATTCTTTAAACGTCCTTCTTCTTCAACTGCTAAATGTCCGTATGTATCAAGAACTTTTCCACCAAACAACCCGCTCCCTTTCTCTGACATCGCTCCTTTTTGTGTACCTTTATATACTTTTACCTCACGTATTCCGCAACTAGGAGATCTATTTTTCAACAGGAAGCCATCTACTTCAGGAAGCGATTGCAAGAATGTATCCGAGAATGTATTCATCTCATCTGTCACATCTTTTCCAGTTGAAGGTTGAATAAGTCGTATTTCACTGCTTTCAGATATGATTCTAATTGTTTCGCGTGGTATCCCTAATCCAATTTCCACCTCTGGACAAACCGGAATAAATGTAACAAACGGCCTGAGACTTTTTACGGTTTCATCAAAGATTACATCACCGTTATAACGACACGCTTCAAACTCAAGGCATTTGCTAACGACAACTGTAGGCGTTGAAAATTCATTCATATAGTTCCTCCATTATTTTTGTGCATAATTAGTTCTATCATAGTGTAACCAATACAGTAACACAAATAATGGGAAATGTTTAAGTCATCGTTTCGTTGCTTTTTGAAGAATTTCTTGAATGAAAGGGCCTTTTAATTTTGTATAAACAATTCTATCATGACATGCTGCAAGTTTGAGCTTCAATTGTTCATAAGTACCCCTTGCATCTCTATGTTTTCTTATGTAGTCTCTGAATGTAATAATATCTTTCCATTCCTTATTTTCTGTTCGGATTATATGTTTCCAATACAACAAATGAAGACACTATCACTCACGTCCCTTTCAAAAATAGTACCTATTAATATTTAATTAATAGGTACTTGTTTGTCATATAAACAACCATTTATTTCATAATCAGCATATCACCAGTTCCAAACGATGAATTTAACATAGTATGTTAATGTGATAAGGGACAGACCTTACTAGACACAAATACTTATGTATAGGGGGTTATGAAGATGGGAAAAAAACATGATAGCAAAAAATCTAAACGCAGCAAAGATAAAAGCAAAGACAAAAGAAAGAAAAAGAAATGCCGTAAATAGCTAAACTCTTTTATCTACTTTCGAAAGAAGTCTTCATATTCTCATACACATATAAGTTAATAAGAATAGAGACTTCTTTCTACTTATCTATGTAATGAATTTGTTTACAGTACATTTTTTACATATAAATATAAGGATTCAAAATCCCTTTCGGTCATCTCAAAATTAGGCTCAACCCAACTGAAACCATCATCTTTGAATCGTGATACGATATGCATATGATAGTGATCTACATCTTTGAAAATACCGTTATTTTGCATGAATGTTACACCATCTGCATCTAGTAACTTTTCTAAGGCTATACCTATCTTTTGGGATGCGAGAGCTACTTCCTGAAGTGTAATAGCATCTAGTTCACTAAATTCTACATAATGTTTCTTAGGAACAACGAGCACATGTCCCTTATTAATAGGGAATTTATCTAAGAAACAACAAACATGTTCATTTTCGTACACAATATATGCTTTTTCTCGCTTCGAAATAATTTCACAAAAAATACAGCTGTTCACATGAATCCTCCTTTTCATTTCAGAAATATATTTCGCCTTTCTTCGTGTTATTTCCTGTTAAAACCCAACAAAAAAGACTGTGTCTCTACAAACATGTAAAGATACAGTCTTTTTTAATAGTAATTATTTCACCACAAACGTCGTTTTACTAAATCCTTCTTTTGTCTTTTTGACTTCTAATACAGCTGGCATTGCATCTTTCAGTTCTTGCACGTGGGAGATGACACCAATTAAACGACCTGCTTGTTGTAACTCAATCAAGGTATCAATAGCTTTGGCAAGCGATTCTTCGTCTAAAGATCCGAATCCTTCGTCGATGAACATCGTTTCAATGGAAATACCACCTTGGAATGCTTGAATGACATCCGCCATGCCTAATGCTAAGCATAGAGAGGCGTTGAATTTCTCTCCACCGGATAATGTTTTTACGTCACGTAATGTTCCCGTGTATGAATCGTACACATCTAAACCTAAGCCACTTTGACGATTACGTTTTTCTACTCGTTCGCTACGTTGTAAAGAGAATTGCCCGTTTGATAACTTATGTAGACGGAGGTTTGCTGCTTCGATGATTTGTTCTAAGTATTCAATGAGAATATAACGTTCAAAGGAGATACGGCTTTCATTGTTCCCTTTAATGACTTCGTATAGGTCAATTACTTGTTGATATACTTTTTCTTCGTCATAAATATTTGTATTAACAGCCTTTATATTCGTATTTAATTCTTTCATGGCCTGAATGAGGTTCTCTGTACGTAAATATAATTCTTTTTTAATATCGAGTTCAATGCTTGTTTGCTCAATTTTTTCTTGAAGAGCGGATACATCTGCCCACTGTGCTTCTTTTACATCACCTTTTAGTTGTTCCATTGTAGCTAGTACCTTTTGAAGTGTTGTACGATAGTTTTCAATTGTTTGTTTCAATGTTTCTTTTTCTACGTTTGTACGTTTTGCGGCTGAATATGCTACGTCATCCGTGAACTTCGCTTTTTCTAGCTCTTGGAGGAATCGTTGTTGCTCTTTAGTATGTTTATCTGTTGCTACTGTTACTTCTTTTTGTCCATGTTCGTAATCAGCTTGAATACGAATGTTTCGTTGCATTGTTTGTTCATACACTTGCTGAACGTGTTGCCATGCTTGTAGAAGCTGTTGTAAGGATGCTTGTACATGGTGATACGCCTCTTGCCATTCATTTAATGTTGTCATGCTTTCTGGAAGTTGCTTTATATCCATCTTGTATGACGTTTCGTGTTGAACGAGTTGTAATTTCAATTCTTGTAATGTTTGTTGGTATTTTTGTTGCTCTCTTAGGCTATGTTCTAGTACCTTTTCTATATGTGAAAGTTCTTCACGTAATGTATTGACGCGTTCTACATCTTGTTCAAGTGTTTGAACTTCTTTGCCGATCGTTTTCCCTTGTTCTACGACATCGTTCCATATTGAGTCGATATCTTCATGGCTATATCCAAAATCTTTTAGTTCTTGCTGTAATTCACGAAGATTTGATTCAATCTGTGTTTTTGTTGCTGATAACGCTAAAAATTGTTTTTCTGTTGCATCTCTTTTCTCTTTTGCTGCCGCTAACACTGGTTTGTCAATAACGTTACCGTGAGAAGTTGCTTTTGATGGGTGTTCCGTGCTGCCACAAACAGGGCATAATTCCCCATGTTTTAAGTGAACAGCTAACATGCTTGCTTGCCCTTCAAGCCATTCGTTTTCTAATACGTCATATTTTTTCATTGCTTGTTCATATTGTGCTTGAAGTTGTACATAGTTTGTATACGTTTCTTGTCCCTTCTTATACTCCTCGATGTACTTTTTAATAACCTTTCCACCTTGGCGAAGTTTGTGTAGCTCTTCTTGTTTCTTTGTAAGAAGTAAGACACTTTTCTCTTTATCAGCAATTGTTACCTGAAGAGAATGACGTTCTTTTGTCTTTTCTTCGTAACGAAGAGTTTCTACTTTCACTTGTTCTTCAATGGCTTTAATTTGGTTATTTAGGACAGTGATTGTTCGTTCTTTTTCGTGTAACTGCTCGATAATTTCTTTTAAACTAAGTAAATGATCATGTTCTTTTTGTTTCGTTATACGTAGTAGTTCTTTTTGTTTTTCTTCTTCATATTGCTTTGTTACCAATTCTACTTGCTTTGAAAGAATTTCTTTCTCGCTTGTTAAATGTTCTAGCTGTTGCTTCTTTTGGCTTAATTCGTTTGTCGCTTTTCTGAATAATTCTTCATATATCGCAAGAGCTTCCGCTTTTTCTGCTAATAAAAGAGTTTGTTCTTGTTGGCCAATCGTTTCTTGTTGTTGCGTTAACGCTTCATATTCACGTTCTTTATGCTGTAATGCTTCAAGCTGTTGGTTCATCGTCTTCGCATGATGAAGATTTGTTTCTTGTTGCTTTAACAGTAGCTCTTCTTGTTGAATAATATCTTTATCATGATTCATCTTTTCTTCATGACGAGCAATTTCTTCTGCTAATCCTTGTAAAATAGCGTTGCTATTTTTATATTCTTGATTCGCAGCTTGTAGTAACGATGAGTCGTCTTGGAGAGGGAGCTTCGCCACGTTACGGAAATAAATATCACGCTCTGCTTGTTTGCCTTGTAAGCCTTTTTCGAGCTTCTTTCGACGTGTATCTAACAAGTCACGGATTAACTTGTAATGTTCTGTTTTGAACACACGACGCAAAATTTGCTCTTTATTTTCCGTTTCAGATGTTAATAACTTACGGAATTCCCCTTGTGGTAGCATCACAATTTGGCTAAATTGTTCTTTCGTTAGGCCAATTAAATCGTATATTTTATCTTTTACATCATTCACATGAAAACGATCGACTGCTGGAATGTGTTCGCCGTTTTTTACCTCATATAATTCAATACTTCCACCCGTCTCTGTTTTGTTGTTTCCTTTCTTGTGTGGCATCTGACGGACAATATAGTATTCATCGCCTTTTAATGAGAAATGAAGTGCTACAGACGTATGTACTTCTTCGTCAGCAAAGTGACTTCGTAATGTCTTGCTGTCACTACGCTCTTCACCGCTTGCTTCTCCGTACAATGCATAGCTAATAGCATCGAAGATTGTTGTTTTCCCTGCACCTGTATTTCCAGCAATCGCAAATAATAAATTCCCCTCTAATTTGGAAAAATCAATCGTTTCTGCTCCTTTATATGGACCAAATGCCGTCATTTGTAGTTTTAATGGTTTCATTGATTACACCTCGCTTTTTCGCATCTCTTCCACAACTTCAGTAAAGAGATTTTCCTTTTCCTCAGATAGTTCTTCACGTTTCATCTCTTTATAGAACGCTTTAAAGAGTGATAGCTCGTCCATTTTATGACGTTGAATAATTTCTTCTGTTTCTTCTAGCTCTCGCTTCATCATTTGACGTTCTACATGCATCGCATTTGGATAGACAGATCGGATTTTTTCCATTGGATGAAGGACAGGTGTATCATTTTGTAATGTGACAAATACATAGTCTTCTGATGGTGTGTGTTGTAAAATTTCTTCTATGGTTCCTGTAATTCGTCGCATGTCTCGCTTTGGCGTAAACAAACGCTTTTCAAGTACTACTTCACCGTTTTCTTGTAGGTCTACAACATAAAAGCCTTTTTTATGTTTTTCTTCTGAAATCGAATATTTCATTGGAGATCCGGCATAACGAATATTCTCTTGGTAGACGAAATGAGCTTGATGAAGATGTCCTAAGGCAGTGTAATGAAAATGTTTGAAGTATCTAGCATTCACATATTCAGCACCACCTATCGCGAGAGGACGTTCTGATTCACTTGTATTCTCTTCTTTTTCACCAGTCGGTGTGACAAAAGCATGTCCAACGAAGACATGACGTGCGTCTTTATCCATCGTTTCTACTAGTTGATCAACAATGGCTTTCATCGCATCATCATGCGTACGAATATCTTCGTTCTGTAATGCGTAACGTACTTTCCCAGGGTCCGCATAAGGGATTAAGTGAAAATGCACTTCTCCATGCTCATCTGTTCGTTTAATTGTTGTGAGCGGATTACGTAACTCTCCAACAAGATACAACCCTTGCTCCTTCATCATAGACGAACCAAAATCAAGTCGTTGAGGACTATCGTGGTTTCCAGAAATCGCAATAACAGGTGTTTTCAAATCAATGACGATTCGCTTTAATACGTCATCTAGTAATTCAACTGCTTCAATTGGTGGAATTGCTCGGTCGTATAAGTCACCTGCAATAACCACAACGTCTGGCTTTTCTTCTTTTATGTATGTAATAAATTGATCTAATATATGTTGTTGATCATTTGTCATATATACATTATGAATCAACTTGCCTAAATGCCAATCGGCCGTATGAAATATTTTCATCGTATTCCTCCTGCTCGTTCTTATCCTTTTATCATAACAAAAAACAATGGTTATGTATTCATGAAAAAAGCCTTTTATAGGAGAGGATTCCTCGCTATAAAAGGCTTTTTATCTAAATTAAAGGTGCAGTTCTAATTTTTCTAAACCTCTCATCAAATAATTACCTCGCCATTCCACCTCTTTTTCTGCTAGTTGCATGGATGGAAAGCGATTAATCAATGTCTGAACCGCTATTTTCGCTTCTAATTTTGCTAACATAGCACCTAAGCAGAAATGTATTCCCGAACCAAAGGAAAGATGGCGATTGTTCTTCCGCGTAATATCAAAGATGTCTGGGTTATCAAACATCCTTTCATCACGATTAGCAGCAGCGATGGATACAATGATAGGATCTCCCTTTTGGATGTCTTGACCGTGAATCGTCATTGCTTCAGAAGCCCATCTTTCGGTCGCTAATTCAACCGGACTGTAAAAACGTAATGATTCGTCAATTGCAGAATCCAGGAGAGATGGATTATCTTTTAGTAGTTGAAATTGATCTGGATGTTGAAGTAATGCGAGGACTGTGTTTGTAATTAAATTTACTGTTGTTTCATGACCAGCCACAATTAGTAACATTAATGTTGAATATATTTCCTTTTCATTTAACCGTTGTCCGTCTTCTTCTGCAAAGATTAATGTGCTAATTAAATCTTCTTGTGGTTCTTGACGCTTTTGTGCAGTAATAGCACGTAAGTATTCTAGAAATTCTTTTAATAAAATGGCATTTTCGGCTATTTGTTCTGGGTCTTCTGAGGAGTCAATAATCGCATTTGACCATTTTCGGAACTTATCGCGATCTTCTTTCGGAATACCAAGAAGGTCACAAATAACGATAATTGGTAGCGGGAACGAATAGTCATCCACAAGATTGATTGTTTGTTTCAGTTCCACTTTATTCAGCAAGTCGTCTGCAATATGTCGAATTTTTTCTTCGAGCCGTGCAATTGCTTTTGGTGTAAAAGCTTTTTGAGATACTGCTCGTAATCTAGTATGATTTGGTGGGTCTGCATTTAACATGTGATTAAATAAATACTCACTTTCCTCAAATCCAGCTGCAACTAATAGCTCTTCGCCTTCATCTTCTACCGATGCTGTGTGATAGTCTTTACTAATACGAGGATCTTTCAACATTTGCATCGCATCTTCATAACGTGTGAAAAGCCATGCATTTTTATTAAGATAAAACTGGACTGGACACACTGGGTGATGTATCCTTATTTCTTTATACATCTCGTGTGATGAATGTTTAAACTCTGCTGAACAAAGATCTACATACGTTAATAATTCACCTTTTTCTACTTTTTGTAGCAACATGAACGAATCCTCCCATTATACAAGTGAGATACTGTGTTACTAGCCATACAATGTCAATTATAAACTAACTTTGTTACGTCTGTGTAAACAAATGTAAAATCTAGGTTGAGAAAAAATGTGTATAAAAGTAAAGTTTAATAGACTAAATACAAGAAACTTTTATACTTATTGAAGTAAAGAAGACTTGTTGATGATATGAGCGATTATTGATTCATACTAAAAATGACACCTATTTTTTAGTAAGGTGTCATTTTCTCCTTTTATGCAATGGTTATGGGAATGAAAGGAATTTATCTTTTCCATTTTCAAAAAATGTTTAAACGTATACTAATTTAAACTTACTTTAGAAACCTTTCCTTTTTTAGAGGTTGTAGTCTCTTTATAATGAACTCCTTTAAGCTGAGCCACAATCATAATACTAATAACAACTAGTAAGAACCATGAACTAATTTTCCCAATATGGACAAGGCTCCAAGAATCTTGTTGGTTTGGATATTGCCAAGCTCCAAAAAAAGTAGCAATATTCTCTGCAATCCATATAAAGAAACCAATCAGGATAAATGAAATAGGAAGTGACATTTTATATATAGTATTTTGTACTGTAAATTGCACATACGTCTTAAAAAACACAATAAACAGTAGTATAGTCAAGATCCAACGAAAATCTAAAATGAAATGATGTGTAAAAAAATTCAAATAAATCATCGTTCCAAGTGGTATTGTCCAAATAGATTTTGGCCAATGATTCATTTGTAAATTAAATCGTCTCCATGCCTGACAAATATAACTTGCAACACTTGCATACATAAAACCACTGTATAATGGTACTCCAAAAATCTTCGTCCACGCCTCTTCTGGATAGGACCATGAACCAATATTCACTTTATATAGTTCTAATAGTAATCCGATAACATGGAACACACTAATTACCTTTAATTCCTCTTTTGTTTCTAAACTTGTTTTAACCATAAGATATTGCATAATGAGACAAATAAGTAAAATAAAATCATAACGATATAATCCAGGAATGGAGATTATCTTTGAAACAGCTAGTGTTACAAAAATACCTACTGGAAAAATACAAGATAAAGCCTGATGATAACCAAAATAAAAAAGATTTTTTAAATATATCATGTTTTCCCCCTTCTTACAGACCCTAATGACTCTATTACATAAGAATAATCAACATCCATTAATACTTAATGAAAACTCCCTATTTACAATGAATATATTCAAGTTAAGTAACATTATAACTCAATAAAACTTTATTGTAAAACAATAAATTTTTATTGAGTTATTTACGTATGATGAAATAGATTACATCAAAATGAAACCAGCATAGCCCCATCCTACATTTAGAACGGGGCTATGCTGGTTTCATTTTGAATTATTGTTTTTTTAAGTGTGGCTTTCCATTCTACCACGCTTTTTAGCTATATCAGGTAATTCCTTGAATATTTACATGCTTCTTATTTATTTTCTGCAAAACGTAAAAATCTTTTCTTTCCCTTTGTCAACAGTTTGACTTTGCCATTAGCAAATGTATGTAATTGTTTATATTCTAGGTCTAAAATGCTTTAAATCCTTTTCCTTCATCTTCGTTATATAAGCCATCGATTTCAATTATTTCATATGTTGTGAATGGTGATATTAACTGGAAAAATTGATGAAAACAATCGTATTTCCGTTCATCTACTAGGGGGTACTTTACGTCGTCTATATGTTCCTCAGGATAGACAGTCGTATTGTGTTCTCGAGTCGCAAAAACAAGGAGATGAAGTAACTTAATAGAAAAATACTAGCGAAAAGCTCACTAGTATTTCTATTGCTCTCTTTACAGTTTTACTAACGTTAAAGAAGCGCTATTCGCCCCGTCTGCTGAGCAAACATCAATCTGATTCACCCCAACATTACGTACTTGGAATATAGTTCCCTTCGGAATGGTATAAATGCCCGTTCCATTAATTTGAAAAACATGATTTACATCGTCAACGCATGTTGCTCGTGATGCAAAACGACTTTGAGAAAATGGAATTTCAATATCGTTAATGAATAAAGCAACACTATCTGTTTCTGTCACGTTACCATTAGCAATAAATGAAATCGCAAGACTTATTAAATAATCCCCAGCTTCTTCAATTAGAAGTGTGTGATTATTAATACGTGTAATTCCCCCAGCAAGTGGGCCATTTCTTTCAAATGAAATCGAATTATTTTGCGCCACTACTTGATTTACTCGACTCCATACGTTAATGTACGTATGTTTAGAGGGAAAATGACTCTCCTCGCCTATGTCTGTATCTATTTCTTCTCTAGCTGGAACAAAATCTACTTCTGATTCATTATGCACATGTTCCTGCACTTGTTTAACTTGAAATTGCTCCATTATTTGCTCTTGAAATTGTTGGTGCATTTGTATTTGGTGATCTAGTTGCTCTTGTATATATCGCAATTCATTCTTCCATTCAGGTTCATACGCATGTTCATGGATATGTTCGTGCTCATGGGCGTGTTCACACCCGCAACCACAGCCACAACCATGTTTTCTATTCTTTTTTTCTTTCCCCACTATGATGATTCTCCCTTCTCTATTAAATCGCTGTCTATTAAAACAAGTCTCTTTACATATATGTAATATAAAAGAAGAAAGGAACGGCCTTTATCGCTAGAGATACTATTTTATTCCATAAAAAAGGCAAACTCCATATAAGGAATTTGCCTTTTATTCGACTATTTACGCATCATACGCATAATAAAGCTTACGATGAAAATAAGTATAATTGCTCCGATAAGTGCAGGGACAATTGCATATCCACCAATAACCGGCCCCCATACACCGAAGATTAAACCACCTAACCATGCTCCAATGATACCTGCAATAATATTACCAAATATTCCACCAGGAATATCTCTTCCTACAATAAGACTTGCAATCCATCCTAATATACCACCAACAATTAAAGACCAAATAAATGACATATCATTTCCTCCTTTATCTTTTGTGGCATGTAAAAAAACTAATAATGGCTCACCGTTAGTTATGCTTCATGGAAGAGAAATTATGCATAAAAGCATGACAAAGTCGGAAATGATAAAAAAACCTTCTTAAATATATATTCAAGAAGGTTTTATATGCATTATGATGTTGGACGTTGGTGTTCATCTTCTAATAAAGAAGCACCTGAAATACCTGGGTGTGTCATTTCATATGGATCCAAAATGATGTTTAGTTCCTCTTCTGTTAACACATCGTATTGTAGACATAATTCACGGACTGATTTCCCATTTAAAATAGCCTCTCTCGCAATACGTGAAGCTACTTCATATCCAAGATGTGGGTTAACTGCGGTAATAATACCAGCGCTCTTTTCTACGTATTCTTTTAGACGTTCTTCGTTCGCTTCAATCCCTACTAAACAGTAGTCTGTGAATGCACGGAAGCCGTTATTCATAATACTGATTGATTGTAGTAAGTTGAATACTAACACTGGTTCCATTACATTTAATTCTAATTGACCTGCTTCTGATGCTAAGCAAATCGTATGATCGTTTCCGATAACCTGGAATGCAATTTGATTAATCATCTCAGGCATTACTGGATTTACTTTTCCAGGCATAATCGATGAACCTGGTTGACGTGCTGGTAATGAAATTTCTCCTAACCCTGCTCGTGGACCAGATGCCATTAAACGAAGATCGTTCGCAATTTTTGACATATTAATCATACATACTTTCAGTGCTGCAGATACTTCTGTATATGCGTCTGTATTTTGGGTTGCATCTACAAGATGTTCTGCCTTTACAAGTGGTAATCCACTAATTTCCGCTAAATATGTAACAACCTTTTCAATGTACGCTGGGTCTGCATTTAATCCTGTACCGACTGCTGTTGCACCCATATTCACTTCGTATAAGTGATCACGCGTTTGGCTAATACGCTTAATATCACGTGTTAGAGCACGGCTGTATGCAGCAAACTCTTGACCAAGACGAATTGGTACTGCATCTTGAAGATGTGTACGTCCCATTTTAATAACGTGGTCAAACTGTTCTGCTTTCTTTTTAAATACGTTGTTCATATAATGCATTGTATCTAATAACTGCTCTAACACGTTTAATGTTGCAATATGAATTGCTGTTGGGAACGCATCATTTGTTGATTGTGCCATATTTACGTGTGTGTTAGGGCTAATCGTACCGTATAATCCTTTCTCATGACCAAGTATCTCAAGGGCACGGTTTGCAATAACTTCATTTGCATTCATGTTAATTGATGTACCTGCTCCACCTTGAATTGGATCAACGATGAAGTGATCGTGTAGCTTTCCTTCAATAATTTCGTCAGCTGCTTGTACAATTGGGTTTCCAATCCCATCATATAAGTGCTTAATATCCATGTTCGCTTGTGCTGCCGCTTTCTTTACAATTGCAATTGCCTTTATTAATTCATAGTGAATACGGTATCCTGTAATCGGAAAATTCTCTACTGCACGTAACGTTTGAATCCCGTAGTAAGCGTATACAGGAACCTCTTTCGTCCCTAGAAAATCTTTTTCTATTCTCACATTTCCCATTGTCATTTGAACTCTCACCTTTTTTCGTTTCATTTTGCTTCGTCTATAAGTACAACCATTTCATGATTTGTGGAAATACGTGTATCAACTAGTATGTTTCATAAAAATATATGTATCTTGCCTTTACTATAACATTCTCGTTTCCGTTATACCACTATAATACTCTTCTATTCATCATTTCTAGTTGTTTCATTCATATGAAGCATCTGTTCTCCAACTGCTTCCTCTAAAAATAAGATGACTTCTTGTTTAATGGGGTATAAGTTCAGGGATGCAGATTTGTTCTCTGATTTCCGTACTTCCCAAAATTTCTGTTCTAATTCCTTGTCACCGCCAAACATTTCATCTGATAATATGACGACATCTTCTGCGATAATTTGCCCTTCTAGAGAAAATGGGGTGATATTCTTATGCAAGCACAATTCGATACGCCGAATAATATTCATCCATTTTTTAATTGTTGAATCATCTTGTTCCATTTTTGGAAGTTTAGTAGCTAATGCTTTTTGTTCCTCATTACTAAAGTAATCCGACCAGCACTCTGCTTCTTCTTTGTGTTGTAGTTCATTTCGTACTAATGGAATTAAATGTTCCCAGTTCACTTGTCCTTCTATCTTCGAAATATTTAATAGTTCGTTTGTATGAGCAAGTGAAAGTTCTAATTGCTCCTTTTTTTCGTGTAATGACTTTTTGTGTGCGAGTAATAGCTGTTCTGTGGTGATGTTATTTAATAGCTCCTGTATTTCCGATAGAGGTAGTTGTAGATTCTTAAGGATTGTGATTTTTTCAATATGTAATATATCTTCATTTGTGTAATATCTTGTACCATTTTCTTTTCGTATAGACGGAGATGCGAGTTCGATTTCATCATAGTAGCGCAGTGTTCGAACAGTAATATGAAGCTTTTTTGCTACTGATCCTGTTGAGTAATAATCCAAAATAAAATCCCTCCTAAAAAAGTACTTGCAGGTCACGTTACGTAACCTTTTATGCTTACTTTAACACATCAATTATTAGGAGGAATAATAATGAATACTGTCTATTTCAAATCTACTTTATGGTCATGGAAGGAGTTTGTTGTTGTATTAAGCCTTATGTTGATCGTTGTACCGATCTGTATTGAATATGTCTTACAAGAAGTACTTGTCGATTTCTTTCAAAATAACCTCTACTCTGGAACATTCACTGGACTAATTATGAGCATTGTATTTATGACAGGACTATATCTCGTTGCATTACGTCCATCACATTTATCTTGGAGAGAAGTTGGATTAACATCCTTTTCACATCACTATTGGAAAGCTATTATCGGATGGACTATCTTTCTTATCATTGGGTCAATTATTCTTGTAGTTGGTATGGAAATGATCGGGATAACGCATGAAAATAGTAAAACAGAAAGTATACAATCACACGTAACACCTTTTCATTTTCTTATCGCATTTGTTTCAGCAAGTATTATCTCACCTGTATACGAAGAAATCTTATATCGTGGCTTCTTGTACCGCTGGATTCGTATGAGATATGGAGTTATGACAGGAATGATTACGAGTTCACTAATCTTCATGCTCGTGCACATTCCGACTTATAACACCTTACCAGTTAATTTTTTATCTGGTTTAGTTTTTACTTGGACATACGAGAAGACGCAATCCGTTGTTCCAGCTATCATTATACATGGGACTGTGAATGGCATTGGAGTTATCCTTACTACCTTAGCATCTTAGCTGAAATAGTTATTGTCAATTTCTGTACACGAAACACGTGATTTTAGGAATCGATAAATAGAAATACATAAGAAAAGACCTCTTAATTGAGGTCTTTTCTGTCACATCGACGTAGTCAGTAACTTTATTCCAAGTAAAACAAAAATAACCGCCGCTGTTACATTCATGTACATATTAAACTGCGATTTCGCTAGAAAGCGATCTCGGAAAAATCCGGCAAAGTATCCTAATAGTCCAAAGATAATAGCTGTTAATACGATAAAGATAAATCCAAGTATCATCATCTGTGCGGGTACATTCTCATCTTCGTAATTAATGAACTGTGGCAAAAACGTTAAAAAGAAGATTGCCACTTTTGGGTTTAAAATATTCATAAGTAAACCTCGGAAAAACAATGCTTTTGCGTTACTCTTCGTTTGACTCTCCATATTCATTGCATCGCGGCGATGTGTGAATGCTCCGTATGCTAAGTAAAATAAATAAAGCGCCCCAGCTGTTTTAAATATTGTAAAAACAACAACAGATGTTTGTACGATAAGAGACAAACCAAACGCTGCGGCAAGTGTATGTACAATATTTCCGAAGCTTAATCCTAATGCTGTAGCTAGTGCCGCTTTTCTACCATTGGACATGCCTTGAGTAATAGTGAAAATTAGGTCTGGTCCAGGGATAATAATTAACACAATAGCTGTTACTAGGAACATAGACAACGTTGTACTATCAAACATGCCAAAACTCCTCTCAACTTGCAAACTAACTAGTACATACAATCATACACCATTTTATTCTCTTTGTACGAGCAAAATAAAACACCCACGGCTTCATTGGGAAACGGTGGGTGCATAACTCTTCTTATTCTGATAATGAATGAATAAATAGTCCGCTACGTAATTTTGGCTCGAACCATGTTGATTTCGGTGGCATTACTTCCTTCGCATCTGCAATGGCAAATAAATCTTGGATTGCTGTTGGATACATTGAGAATGCTACGGCAGCTTTTCCTGAGTCAACAAGCTTTTCTAATTCTCCTAACCCTCTAATCCCTCCAACAAAGTCAACTCGCTTATCACTACGAGAATCTTGCACGCCTAATATAGGTGTTAGTAATGTGTTTTGTAAAATAGAAACATCTAATCGTTCAACAGGATGAATTCCATCAAATGTTCCTTCTTTTGCTTGTAATTCGTACCACTTCCCATCAACATACATACCAAATGTATGTTGTTCTACCGATTTGTATGGTGTTGATATTGCTTCTTTGACAGTAAATGCTTTCGATACTTGTTCAATGAATTGTGATACAGATAAGCCGTTTAAGTCAGAAACAATGCGATTATAATCTAGTATGTGTAATTCGTTATCCGGGAACATGACAGATAAAAAGTAATTAAACGGTTCGTCCCCCGTATAATTACCTAGCTGTTCACGACGTTTTAAGCCAACTTTTACCGCAGAGGCTGAGCGATGATGACCGTCAGCAATGTATAGAGAATCCACATCTGAGAATGCTAACGTAATTGTTTCTACGACTTTTCTATCATCTATCACCCATACTGTATGTGTGATACTATCATCTGCAGTGAAATCATAGACTGGTTGATTTGTTTGTATCCATTCGTTTAGTACATTTTGTATTTGCTTCTTTTCTCGGTACGTTAAGAAAATAGGTCCTGTATGCGCATCGCACGTATCAACATGGCGGATACGGTCTACTTCCTTCTCTGGGCGCGTATGTTCATGTTTCTTAATGACACCTTCCATATATTCATCGACAGACGTACACCCAACAAGTCCAGTTTGTGTACGTCCATCCATTGTTAATTGATAAATGTATAAGGACTCTTCTGTATCTTGGACAAGAATATGTTTCTCTATTAACGTCTGTAAGTTTTCTTTTGCTTTCTCGTATACTTTGTCGTCATACAGTGAAATAGAAGAATCTAAATCTACTTCTGCTTTATCTACATGTAAAAATGAATAAGGATTGTCCTTTACTACTTCACGTGCTTCGTCACTATTTAATACATCGTATGGCAATGCTGCTACTTGTGCGGCAAGCTCCCGTACAGGGCGAATTGCCTTAAAAGGTTTTACTGTTACCACTAAACACCATTCCTTTCTTTAAAGAACCCTTGCTGCAATAATTCCTTCAATCGCATGAATTTTATCTAAATGAATCTCTTCATTTAAGTGATTATCAATATCAATAATAGTATATGCAAATGCACCTCTACTACCATTAATCATGTTCGCAATGTTAATGTTATTTGCAGCTAGTACACTCGTAATCTGTCCGACCATGTTCGGAATATTTTTGTGTGCAATTGTAATGCGACGCTTTCCGATATACGGTAATTCAATATTTGGATAGTTGACGGAATGACGAATGTTCCCCGTTTCTAAGAAGCTTTTCAGTTGCTTTGCAGCCATTAATGCACAGTTTTCTTCTGATTCATACGTAGAAGCACCAAGGTGTGGAATTGGAATAACATTTTTCATGGTTAGAACATTATCGTTTGGGAAATCCGTTACATATGTCGCCACTGTACCATCTTCAATCGCCTCTTGCAATGCTTTTTCATCAACCAATTCTCCACGAGAAAAATTCAAAATGCGCATTCCTTTTTTCATTTGTGAAAACGTCATTCTATTGAACATTTCTTTTGTTTGTTCATTTAATGGAACATGCACAGTAATGTAGTCACACGTTGCATATAATTGCTCTAATGTCGTTGCACGTTGTACATTGCGAGATAATGCCCATGCCGTTTCTACTGAGACATATGGGTCATATCCCATAACATCCATTTCAAGCGCTAATAAGTCATTAGCAATTAGTGCTCCAATTGCACCAAGTCCGATAATACCGACTGTTTTGCCTCGCAACTCTGTTCCGACATACTCTTTCTTACCAGCTTCTACTAATTGTGGAACGAGTTCTCCGTTTCCTTGTAGCGATTTCGCCCATAGTACACCGTCCACTAAGTTTCGAGAAGATAGTAACAAACTCGCAATAACAAGTTCTTTCACCGCATTTGCATTTGCTCCTGGTGTATTAAAGACAACAATTCCTTTTTCAGCATACGCTTCAGTCGGAATATTGTTTACTCCCGCCCCTGCTCTAGCTACTGCTTTCAAGTTAGTAGGTAGGTCTAAATCATGCATGTAGAAACTACGAACGAGAATGCCATCTGGATTTTCGTGGTTGTTCGTTACTTCATATTGATCTTTCGGAAATACATTCACACCACAAGGTGCAATATTGTTTAACGTTTGAATATGAAACACGTGCAGATCCCCCTATAGTTAACGATTGTTATATTCGAATTTTTTCATGATATCTACTAATGCTTGAACGCCTTCTATTGGCATTGCGTTGTATATACTTGCGCGCATCCCACCTACAGAACGGTGTCCTTTTAAGCTTTCTAGCCCATTAACTTTTGCTTCTTTCAAAAATTGATTGTTTAGTTCGTCTGATGGCGTTGTGAACGGGATATTCATAAGGGAACGATCTTTTACCGCCACTGGAGAGCTAAATAGTGCAGATTCATCGATGAAGCCATATAGTAATTTCGCTTTTTCATGGTTTTGCTTTTCTATTTCTTGAACGCCACCTAAATCTCGTAACCACTCAAATACTAGCTTCGCGATGTAAATGCTATACGTTGGTGGTGTATTATACATAGATTGTGCCTTCACGTGCGTTGAATAATCCAACATAACTGGACAATCCGCTCCTGCTTTTCCTATCAAATCTTCTCGGACAATGATAACTGTTAACCCTGCTGGTCCGATGTTTTTCTGTGCGCCAGCATAGATTAAGCCAAATTTCGGTACATCGTAGTGCTCGGATAAAATATTTGATGACATATCCGCTACGAGTGGAATAGACTTTGTATCTGGCAAGCTAGTAAAACGTGTGCCTTCAATTGTATTGTTTGTTGTAATATGCACATAGTCAGCGTCATCATCCCATGTCATGTCTGTTAGGTTAGGAATATAAGAGAAATTTTTATCTTCTGAAGACGCGACAACTCGAACATTACCGTATTTCTTTGCTTCTGCGATGGCTTTTTTCGACCATGTTCCTGTGTGAATGAAATCTGCTTTTTTACTTGTTGTTAATAAGTTGAGAGGTATCATTGAAAACTGTAAAGAGGCTCCACCTTGAAGGAATAGTACTTTATAGTTTTGTGGAATGTTCATTAGTGTGCGTAACAATTGTTCTGCTTCTTCTATTATGTTCATATACGCACTTGAGCGATGGCTCATTTCCATTACAGACATACCTGTATTTTCGTAGTTGAGTAATTGGTGCTGTGCCTTTTCTAAGACTGGTAGTGGTAGCATAGATGGGCCAGCTGAAAAATTGAATACTCTGCTCACGTAAATTTCCTCCTATTATGAACTTATCAGAAAATTTAAATAAAAACTAAGATTTCTGAATTATACCCCAAATATGTAGTACGGTCAATGAGCAGATGTATAGTCAAAGGTAAAAACATCGTTTATTTCTGCTTTTTCCTTTGTTTTTGTTACTTTTCTTCTAATCTTCTTCGCTCTTCTTCGATTTTTCCTATATCAATCCGTTCAAATAGGATAGTAATGTTCGGGATTTGCTTCTCTTCTATTTGGATATATCTCCATACTAGATTTTCTATACGGAGAATATGTTGGATTTCTGCTGTAGAAAAAGGTAAAAATGGGGCTAATAATTGCGACAGATTTGCAATTATTTGGACACATGTAAATATTGTGTTATCACAGCTTTCCTTCGCATCTTTTATCTGTTTCCATGGTTGCCTCTCATCAAAATATTTGTTTGCTTGGCGAATGAAAGTAAAAATATTTTCGAGTGCTTTTTTCACATGTGTACGTTCTAATTCTTGGCCAGTTTCTTGATATAAGTTTTTAATTGTTTGTTCCAAGTTTGCATCCATCTTCCCTTGTGGAATCGTATTGCTGTAATACTTCTCCATGAATTTCAGTGTACGATTCACAAAATTCCCAAACGCTCCAAGTAATTCGCTGTTGTGGCTGTATATAAATTCTCGCCAGGAAAAGTCTGTATCACGTCCTTCTGGTGCATTTATCGTCAAGAAGTAGCGAATAGAATCTGGATGATAGCGTTCTACCATATCAGGAACCCATACAGCCCAGTTACGACTCGTTGATAACTTTTTCTTCTCTATGGTTAAATATTCATTCGATACAATATGTGTTGGTAATGCTTCGCCCTCTATCCCTAGAAGGATTGCTGGCCAAATAATTGTATGGAACGGGATATTGTCCTTACCGTGTACATAATACCTTTTGGCTGCTCCGTTCCAAAATGGTATGACATCATTTCCAGTACGTTCGGCCCATCTCTTACTTGCTGAATAATAGCCAGCAACTGCTTCAATCCATACGTATACTTTCTTTTCCTCAAAACCTTCAACTGGAACAGAAACACCTACTGGTAAATCACGTGTCGCAGCCCGATCATGTAACCCTTCTTTTACATAACGCTCGGTTAGTTGGATTGCATTGTCTCGCCATGCACCTATTTTTTTTCGTTCTTGTACGTATCGCTCTAATTCTTGCTGAAACGTAGATAAGCGGAAGTATAAATGTTCATTCTCTTGTATCGTTGGGGTGTTTCCACATAGTTTACACGTCTTATCAATTAACTCAACTGGATCAAGAATGGCAGAACAATCATCACATTGATCGCCACGCGCTTTATTCCTACAATGTGGACAAATCCCTTCTACATAACGATCTGGGAGAAATTGTGTACACGTATCACAATATACCTGCTCTATTTCTTTTTTGTATAAATGATTATTATGATGAAGTGTTCTAACAATCTCTTGAACAATTTCATGATGCTGTATATCATCTGTTCGACTATAACAATCATATGAGAAACCAAGTAACGCAAAACATCGCTCAAATTCTTCATGGTAACGAGTTGCGATTTCTTCTACTGATACTCCTTCTTCTTTCGCACGAATTGTAATAGGTGTACCATTACAATCACTTCCTGATACATATAATACGTTATCACCTTTCTGACGATAATATCTCGCTAAAATATCCCCAGGTAACAAACTCGCAATATGACCTAAATGTAGGGAACCATTTGCGTATGGCCAAGCTCCTCCAATAAAAATATTCATCTTAAAAAACCTCCTATTATTTTGTAAAATAAAAAAAGTCTCGTCCTCAACAATTACTTGTTAAGGACGAGACTTTTGCTCGTGGTACCACCTTGGTTTATTCACCATTCACATGATGAACCTCTATAAGTACGGAATGCAACGATTCGATACTCTGACTTTGATAACGAGGGTCAAATCTCGGCGCAGCCTACTTATATCAATTTGATACATTCAGTACGCGGTTCAGAGGCCATGTTCAGGTTGGTTTTTCTTTGCTTCCTCACACCAGTTAGAAGCTCTCTGAAAAAGAAATAATCCACCTTACTCTTCTCTTCAATACCTTTATATATTGTACGTATTATATCCAATTCCGGAACTTTGAGTCAACCTATTCAGACTAAAAGGTTGAATAATGTAGGATCATGATTAATTTCCGTATATTGAATTCGATATGTTTCCATTCGGTCAATTAATGCTTTGTAATCATGCTTATGTTGTAATTCGATACCTACTAATGCTGGTCCACTTGATTTATTCGTCTTTTTCGTATATTCAAAGCGAGTAATATCAACATTTGGTCCTAATACGTTATCAAGAAATTCACGAAGTGCACCTGCACGTTGTGGGAAATTAATGATGAAATAATGTTTCATTCCTTCATAAATAAGCGAACGCTCTTTCATTTCTTGCATACGATCAATATCATTATTTCCACCACTAATGATACATACAACGTTCTTCCCTTTAATTTCTTCTTGATAAAAGTCTAATGCAGCAATAGAAAGCGCCCCAGCTGGTTCTGCTACAATAGCCGACTGATTATATAAGTCTAAGATAGTTGTACACACTTTTCCTTCTGGAACGATAATAATATCATCTAATACATCTTGGCATATTTGGAAGGTAAGCTTCCCTACTTGCTTTACTGCGGCACCATCCACAAATTTATCAATTTCTTCTAATGTCACAACTTCATTCTGATCAAACGATGCTTGCATGGAAGCAGCTCCAGCTGGCTCTACACCAATTACTTTTGTTAGCGGACTTGCACTTTTCATGTATGTTCCTACACCAGCTGATAGCCCACCACCACCAATACTAGCGAATACATAATCTACTGGCTTTTCTGCGTCATGCAAAATTTCTAATCCAACTGTTCCTTGTCCTGCAATGACGTTCATATCATCAAATGGATGAATAAATGTCATATGATGTTCTTTACAATAGCTCATTGCTTCGTAAAATGAGCTATCGAATGTATCACCGGCGAGGATTACTTCTACTGCATCACCGCCGAAGAATTTTACTTGTGAAACTTTTTGATTTGGTGTCGTCGTTGGCATAAAGATTTTCGCTGGAATACGTAGTAAGTTGCACGTATATGCTACACCTTGAGCATGATTGCCCGCACTTGCACAGACAACGCCTGTTTCTAGTTCTACATCTGGTAATGATTTAATACAGTTATATGCACCACGAATTTTGAATGAACGTACAATCTGTAAATCTTCACGCTTTATGTACACGTTACACTTATAACGATTTGACAATACTTCGTTATATTCAAGAGGTGTCTTTCGAACGACGTCTTTTAATTGATTGTATGCAACAAGAATATCTTCTACCTTTACTTTGTCCATTTTATCCCCATCCTTATCTTCTAGCTAATGTATATTTTATATATTATACATTATTATCTGAAAAATAAGAATATTTTATTCTACACTCTTCGGGTGCAGTTATTTACATAATAATATTATTGCCCTTGCCCACCGATTAGCCAAGGACTATCTTCGCTGTCACGGATAACTACAAAGGATATATCATGTACTCCATTTGTCAAAGGTTCAATGTTTTCATCCTTATACGTAACTTCATAGGTTACATCATATGCCTTGATATTTTCTTTTGTAATACCTTGCGTTTTTCCAGGACCGTATTTCAAGTAGCCTTCTGTCATGCGATTCGTTACGTCTTCTTTAATATAGCGCAGTTTAATTGATTCTACATTATCAAGCCTAAAGTCACTTATTTCTTCATAATACAAAGCATTTAATTTCTCGACATTCCGTTCGTTCTTATATTTAAAATAATCTTCTATTACTTTTTGAGGATTCTTATTAATGACTTCTTTGTTAGTCGCTTCTGTGTCACCTTCTTTTGCCCATCCAAAGAAAACGCCGAGCATCATAGACAAAATACCTAGTATAATAATTTTTCTCATCAAAAATCACCTTCACTTATTGTGATTCTTTTCATTGTCCAAGAGGTCCCCTCTATTCCAACTCGTTCAAAGCCTAACTTCTCGTATAAACGAATAGCATCTTTATTTTTCGAATCAACACTCAATGACAGTGCCGAATATCCATCTAGTCGTGCTTCTTGTATCATTGCTTTCATTAACAGATGTCCAATACCTTGCTGTCGAAATGCAGGTAAAATCGCAATGCCTAGCTCTGGTGTGCTGTCATTTATAAAACCATATCCTTTGTTCGGTTCATCAAATAGCCGGTACCATACAGCTCCTACTAGTTCATTATTCTTCACGGCTACTAAAGCTTTATCACCAATTCTTCCCCAATCTTCATTGTATTTCTTCAGCGCAGGAGTATGAAGTAATTCTTCTTTCGGTGGTTTATTTTGTTCAATATGAATAGATTCATAGTGCATATCCATGAGAAAATCAAGTTCTTTGTTTCTTAATTCTCTTATTGAAATCATGACATCACTCTCCTCATAATGTAAGCAACAGTACTTTTTTGTCATAGTGATCCAAACACCAGTGATACTTCTTTATGATGATATTGTTAATCGTTTTATGCTTGTAATCAACTTCTTTAAAACCAAACTTTTCATAAAAGGAACGCAGCTCTTCAAACGGTAGACAATATACTTCTTTCAAGTTACTATTCTTCGTTTCTTGTACTAAAGAATCAACTAATTCATATGCAAGGGAAATCCCTCTAAATGCTTCTAAAACATAGATTCCACCAATCTCAGCTTCGTCCTCATTTACATACAAAATCCTTCCAAGGCCTGCATATTCCTCCTTGTATGTCACAATAGCAATTCGTTCATTTTCAAGATAACTTGGCATAAAATCAACTTTCTTATATTGCTCATTTATCCATTCAAGATCATTGTTTGTTGCCCATACTATCGCCATTTATTCACCTCCCTATATTTAATAGTTTACATAATATTATTATCATCTTATAACCATTTATCCAGAATAGTTACCTTTTTATTTGTTGAATCTAGTTCTACTTTACTGCCTATCGGAACAGTTAACATCGGATGTGTATGGCAACAATCGAAGTCTGCTAGAAACGGGATCTTCGTATCTCCTAATACTTCTAATAAAATTTCATATGGCTGTCTATTCGTACCATTATCGATGAATTGCTCGTGTTTTCCAAGGATAATACCCGATACCTTCTCAAATACTCCATTCACCTTTAATAACGAAAAACTTCGTTCAATTGTAGCGGCATCTTTCATCGTATCTTCAATGAAAAGAATATCGCCTTTCTTTATTTCTGGCATATACTCACTCCCCCAAATACCTCCTATCGTATTTAAATTACCTCCTATTAATCTACCAGTTGTTTTTCCTTCGATAACAGAGATCCAATCATTTTTTATGCGTTCTTTCTCTTTTGTCTTTTCTTCCCAATTAGCACGTTCATCCGTCCAATACAGTGGTTTTTTGAAGGAATATGGTACAACTTGTTCTTCTACTAGAATGTCATGGAAATATTCATACGTATCATGAACAAATGGTTCAAACTCGCCAAATGAAGGAACTAATGCAGGGCCATAAAACGTCTGAATCCCTGTTTTTGCATAAATACCAAGTAAGATGGCCGTTACATCTGAATAGCCAATCATAATTTTGGGGTTCTTTTTAAATGCTTCGTAATCGATATACGGTAATAAGGAATTAGAATTCATGCCACCTATCGTCGACATGATACATTTTATCTCTGGGTTACGTATTAGTTCATTTAATTCTTCGACTCGCTCTTGAATACTACCAGAACGATAGTGATTATGCTTCCCTGTTAAAGTACCTTCTACGATAGTAAATCCCTTCTCCTTTAAAAATTGCTTTGCTCGTTCAAATCGTTTTGGTGCTGTGTATGTTGCAGGTGATGATGGAGAGTAAATACCAATTGCATCTCCTCTTTGTAACGTACTAAGCTTCATTGTTACGCCTCCATTTATTCTTAATTTCATAATTATTAGTACAACTGTAAATGATTCCTTTAAATTTGACACGTAAAATGAATTACAAACATTGTTTACATAATAAAATTATATTTAAGTTGAATAAAAAAGACAGAAACAATTTGTTTCTGTCCTTCCTAGTTGGCATTTATTCTGCATCATTCTTTTTATCGACAATTGTTATTTCATTGATATTCCCATCTTCAACTATATGCTTAAGCATCGATATTTTATTCTCCCAAAAGCGTTCGTAAAAGGATAACCATTCTTTTAGTTCTGCTAACGGTATTGGATGTAAGCTATATCGCTTCTCTCTTCCGACTTTCCTTGCACGCACAAGATCTGCTTCAGAAAGAATTGTTAAATGCTTTGAGACAGCTGTACGACTCATTGGGTAATGGTCACTTATTTCCGTAATCGGTAATTCCTTTTCTGCCAATAATTTAAGGATACTACGTCGTGTTGGATCGGCTATTGCTTGAAAAACATCATGTTTTTTAGCCGTAGACATGATTATTCAACAGCCTTTCGCAAACCTTCTTGTACAATCTTGTTCCATCCCATGTTCATTCTGTCACGGATTGTTTTCTGATCTGCTTGTGCTTTTGGAACCATTTCATCTTCTCGTCCCCATCCACCATGCGTTAATGTGAATTCTGTTTTCCCATCTATTTCTTTTAATTCAAAGGAAACAATCCAACCAGATACATCCCATGAAAATACTAATTTATTCGGTGGATTTAGTTCTAGTACTTTACAAGGTGAAGGACCGAATGGTGATTGTACATGGAATTCAGCTCCGACTTCTGGTCGAAAATCATTTGGCATGAACCACGTAGCAATTCCTTCTGACGTGGAAACAGTTGCCCATACTTTTTCAATTGGTGCGTTTAACGTTACAACTTGTACGATATCTTGTACTAATTTACTCATTTTTCATTGCTCCTTATTTAAATATACAACCAAAAGGTTTCGTTTTTATAATACAAAACCTTTTGGTTGTATGTCAATAGAATATTTATATAACGTGTACACTCATCAATGGCAAATAGCGTTCTGGAAATACTGTTGATTGTATTTCTCCTACTCGCTTTGCCCCCATTTTGAGATAGAATTCTTCTGCATACGGATCGCTATCGATAGTGAATTCGTTGAGTTGTAATTGTTTTGCTTGTTGTAGTGCATGGGACCAGAGCTTTCTACCTAATCCTTGTCCGATATAGGATGGACTGATAAATAGCGCTTCTAGCTTCGTCTCTTGTAAAGAAAAACTATAAAAGGCAATAAGCTTATTATCCACTTCCATTACATAGACCAGATTTCTATCGATATATTCTTTCGTTATTGTTAAATCATTTTTGCACTGCGTTAGAAATTCTTCTGAATAACCCCAATATGCTTTGGATTGATAAGCAATCTTACTAAGAATTTCGCAGTCGCTATGTATTGCGCTTCTTATTATCATGTTTCTCCTCCTCTATTATGTACATGTACATATGAATTAGTAACGTTGTCCCACTTACATAAAGTGAAATGCTATTCTCAAAGATATGTTTATTGTAACAAGCACAGCTTCTTGTTACAATTTTTGTAATTTAATTCGTACAACCTCATTAGTTTACATAAAATAATTATTGTTTATAGGATACTTTGCATATTTTTAACAATCCAGCTCATCCTAATAGAAAAAACGATGAAGGAGAAAACGTGTAATGCTTTCAATTGCAGTTGAACTTGTTATTGGATTCGTATCGCTTCTATTAATAACAAAATTGCTCGGTAAAATGACACTCGTCCAAATTACTCCCTTTGACTTTATCTCTGCGTTAGTATTAGGTGACTTGTTAGGAAATGCAATCTATGATGAAGATACTGGCCCTTTTATGATTATTTTTACTGTCGGAGTTTGGGGTGCATTGATTTATATAAGTGAATGGCTAACACAAAAATTTCGAGGTACTCGCCTCTTTTTAGAAGGAAAACCATCTATTATCATCTATGATGGGCGTCTCGACCGCAATGAGATGAAGAAAAATAAGTTAGATATTAATCAACTCCAAAATTTATTAAGGCAAAAAAACACATTTTCTGTCCGAGAGGTTGCCTATGCCTTTTTAGAAACAGATGGCACAGTAAGTGTATTGAAAAAACCAGAATATGCTCCTCCTACACTTTCAAATTTAAGGATACATGAAAAGCCACCGTGTATTTCTCTTACATTTATTAGCGATGGAGAAGTTGATTGGGAAACGATCAACTCAGCTGGTTTCGATGAAAATTGGCTAAATGAAACACTGCATAAACATCACATAAAAAACTACAAAGATGTTTTCTATTTTGAATGGAAAAAAGATGAGGGAGCATTTATCGAAAAGATGTAAAATAACGAAAAGAAGGTTCCATGGTAGAACCTTCTTTTCGTTATTTCATTTTAGCAGCAATGTGGCTTGTACCAACAAATAGGAAACTTGTACATAAAAAGATTAATGCCATCCTTGTCATCTTATCTGTATGAAGAAATTCCCCAGTCTTTAATTCCGAAATAGAAGTCATATACACCAATTTATATAAGATAAGGATAAAAATAATACTAGAGATAGAAACAATAACAGCTTGTTTCATGTGCTTTTTGTTCATAGAAAGAATATACATAACAAGTGGAATAGAGATTGCTAAAAAGAGAAATGCATAGCCTTGATCTAGTATGCCATTAGCAAATAAATATGTACCTTTCCACACATTCATCACGAATGCCATTCCGTAAACAAGAACAAATGATATAACTACCTTACTTAATGCCAATGCAATCTTTGACACTTTCATTATCATGCCTCCTTTATGGATTTTATAAGACATTCGCTATAATTTCGTTATTCCCTTCTCTTATCCATAACAAAAAAAGACTCAACGTAGCTGAGTCTTTTAATCATTCCACTTATAGATATAGAAGGATTCGTTCGATAACCATTTCATCAAGTTACCACTTTCTTTCTCTAATGATGCTTCTATATCTTTCAGAAGCCCACCAGTTTGAGATGCATGAGCTTGTAATGCTTTGATTTTTTGTTCGACAACCTCTGTTACATCATGAACAACATCTGGCTTTCCTAATACATCATATTTATTCCTCGTAATAGCAATGCAATAGACAGTCGGTCTTTCTTCTTTTGGCATACGTGATACAGCTGCAATAACAGCTTCTCCGCACGCATCATGATCTGGATGAACAGCTTCACCAGGATAGAAGGTAATAATAGATGTAGGATTCGTATCTTGAATAACCTCTTCGATTTTATCTGCTACAAACTCTGTATCTTCAAACTCAAGTGTCTTATCACGGAAACCAAGTAAACGAAGATCTTCAATTCCAAGTACATTACAAGCATCTTCTAATTCTTTCTTGCGTAATGCCGGAATTGTTTCACGATTAGCAAGAAGTCCTTTTCCCATGTTACGTCCCATCTCGCCTAACGTTGCGCACGCATATGTGACAGGTACTCCTTTTTGTGTTGCTAACATAATTGTCCCTGCCGCTCCAAATGATTCGTCATCTGGATGTGGAAACACAACTAATATATGTTCTTTCATCTTTTCTTCCTCCTTAGAACGGCTCATTACTTAGTTGGAATGCAACAGCTAATCTGCCCTCTTCATCATATCCAGCTAATAATAATCGTCCTTTTTCATCTATTTCGTAATGCGTTAAGCCTTCTGCATATACCCATCCTAATTGCATTTTGACACCTACACGATATGGGCCGTTTCCTGCTAACTTGGCACGCTCTATGTCAATATGACCGTTGCGGATGAATGCGCCAACCGTCATGACTTTTTCATTATGGTGCGATGCATATGCACCGTTTGTCGTTTCTAAATGTAAGTAAGCTGATTTATTGCAATAAGACTGCAATGCTCTACTTACTTCTTCTTGTTGTATTGGAATCATTGTCGTATCCTCCGTTCTTCCTAATAAGCTTTTCTATAGTATACTAAACAACTCGGAAAAATGCTTTAGAAAAGATTTTTTTCTTACATATTCTTTAACTGATCCCGAAGCATCGCCACGACAAGTTCTTCTTGCCCGACACCACGTTGCTCGCATAATCGCTTAATTAATTCCTTTTCTTCTTTGGAAACATGTACCGTAATTGTTTCCGTATCGCTTTCTAAAAATAATCCATTCGGTCGAACGATAACTTGTCCATCACGAACATATTGCTGTAAGTATTGAGTTTCTGCTTCTAGTTCCATTGGCGATACTGGGAAGTGTGTCGGTTTTACTTCTACTTCAATCGTCTTCTCCGTTATATCTAGACGAATATTTTCCGCACCGCAATAACGATAGAACAGATCCGTAATTTTGTATACTGTCGCATAAATAAATAGTGGTTTTGGGAATGAGAACGTAATATATCCTCTTCTTGACGTATATGCCTGCTTTACGATTTTTTCTGTTGGTTCAAATCCTTGCTTTAATGCATCAGTTAACGCAATTATTCGCTCATCTTCTAGTAGAATATTTCCATTAGAACCCATCACCTCTATTAATCTACCTTTTTGATTCGTTTGTGGATGCTGGAACAATTGAAATAAAACGTACTTTTCTTTTCCTTTTTTTAAGACGAAATTTTTTCGTTTCGTCACTGGCTGCTCGAACGTTTGCTCAAATCGATGAAATTCCTCTTCGCTAATAAAGAATGTATCTTTTCCTTTATATTGTTCTTTCCTCGCTACTAACTTTCCCTCTTTTATATGTTTCATAATTGTCGATACAGAAACACATAATCGCTCTGCTAGTTCTTTTACTTTTAGTCCCTCTACTTCTTCTTGTTTACGAAGTGCTTCGACATCTTCCTTATAGTAAAATTTTGACCCTTCTTTATGCCACGTATATTTAAAAGTCGGAGTTAGCTTTCCCTCTTTCTCATATCGATAAATGGTATGTTTTGTCACACCTAATAATTTTGCGGCATCTTCTGTTGAAATTCGCTCTTGTTGATTGAAAAAATCCATCGTATTATTACCCCTTTCTCTCACTTTCGATGTGTGAGAATGAATCTATGTATCTTTCTCATATTTTATCTGTTTCTTCATTACATATTATTTGTACATTTATTATAACATACATTTTAATTTTTAACTTAAAAACAATAAAAATGAAATAGATACATTTAATGATAAAGAATGGACTATTTTTTATTATTTAATTGGTATATAGCTTTTTTATAAGGTATGTTACACTTAATATGTAACTTCGTAGTAAGTTTCCTAAACCATGTAATAATAAAATAAATGAAATTGATTATATAAAGAAGAAATATGAGAGAAAGTGAGAGTACTAGTAGATGGATAAATACCTTCCAATGCGTCATACCCTTCCATCTGATGCTACGCAGTCATTAGACGAAGTCTTACTGCAAGATCATTACCTTCCTGCTTTAATGGATGATATCGAGTATGCAGAAAAAGATGGATTAGCCAAATTCCATTATTTCACTGATGTTGAGATGATCTATTATTACGTCCATGAACAGAAGGATCTTGATGAGAAGAAAAATAGACGTGAAAACACGAAAAAAATATACATATATGAATTAAAGTCATTTCTTGAATCTCTTGTCCAACATGCAGAAACGTTTCAAGTAGATGGTCAACTTGTGAACGAACGTCATTCATTATTAAAGGCATTAACGCCATGGAATATTCGACGTTATCAACAATGGTTGAAGACCGCTCCTTTAGGTCGTAAAAAACTACCGTATGCGATTGCTACCCTTTCTAAAAAAAGTGTCATCGTTAAATCGTTCTTAGCTTTTCTATATAAGTGGAACTATATTACATATCCACTTCATGAAGAAATGCAACGAAGTAACGTACGTCCGGAAGATCGGCCAAATAGAGATTTATCCTATGATGAAGTGCAGGAAATTCTCCATTATTATAGAGAACGAAATGCAGTTATTGAATATACAATTTTGTTACTTCTCTCGACAACAGGTCTTCGTGTACGTGAACTATGCCAAGCAAAGATAAACGACTTATTTTATATAGAAGGAAGTTATTGGTTAAAAATAGTAGGAAAACGACAAGAGTACAGAGAAGTATATATTAGTGACTATGCTTTTCGTTGCATTCACGCTTTTCGTTCTATACGCGGGCTATCTACTACCTTGCATGAAGATGACAGTACACCGTTATTAACAACATTACGGAAAAAAGCATATAACCCAACACAATTATCTGCACAAGTAACGGATATGATTGAACAAACAAATTTACCATTTCTCGCATATCGGGAACACCGTATTACACCGCATACATTCCGACATGCCTTTGCAATTATGGCTGCAGAAAAAGGTGCCGATATTTTCCGTATCCAACAAACATTAGGTCATAAGAAATTAGAGACAACGAAGATCTATTTAGAGAAATATATGAAACGCAAACATAATGCTGCGTTAGCTTTTGCGGATGATATATATTAAGCTAAACAATTTTATATGACAACACAGAAATCTCTTACAGTAATCAGCACCGTAAGAGATTTTTTCGTTATTATTTCGGATTGTATGGGTTAATATTGTTTTTCGGTAAGCTATTTTCTTCATTAAGTGCTTGAATAAAATAATAAAAGAAGACAACAACTAATGTGATGGGATATAAAATCGTGAGAATTAACACACTTGCTGCAAATACGCTCATCAACAACCCCTCCCATGTTCAGTTATTTGTTTATCTATATGAAGAGGGTGCTATATTTTATGTCACGATTGTTTATGCTAAAGAAAATAAAGTTTAACAAAATGTTCATTATTTGACCATTCATCCAAAAATACTTTCCTGGGAGGATCCCTATGTTATTTTCATCTAAAAAAGATAAATTTTCCATTATGCTTGGAGATATTGCAATGAACTTAAAAGACTGCTCTAAATATTTTGTTGAATATAAAATCAAGAACATTAGCAACTTAAAAGAACTATCCCAAAAAATGAAAGAATATGAAACAAAGGGCGATGAATACATTCATCAAATTATTCTGGAATTAAACAAAACATTCATTACACCAATTGAGCGAGAAGATATTCTTCAATTAGCTATGCGAATGGACGATGTATTAGATGGATTAGAGCATTGTTCGGCACGGTTCGAGATGTACGCTATTACACATGCTGATGAATACATTATTAAGTTCGTCGAGTGGATATATCAATGTACACTTGAAATTTCACAGTCTGTGGAATTATTAGGTGAAAAAAAGTTGCCGCATATTCGTATTCATGCAATTAAAATTAAGGATTATGAATCTCAATGTGACGATATTTTGCGTGCAAGTATTAAACATTTATTCGCACATGAAACAGATCCCATTAAAATTATTCAGTACAAAGAAATGTATGAGCTACTTGAGGATGTGGCAGATAGCTGTCAAGACGTTGCGAATACACTTGAAACAATCATCATGCGAAATGCTTAAAGGGAGTAATTGAAATGGATATTACATTACTTATTACCGTTTTAATCGTCGTCTGTGCATTGTCTTTTGACTTCATTAATGGCTTTCATGATACAGCAAATGCAATTGCAACTTCTGTTTCAACGAAAGCGTTAAAGCCTAGACATGCTATCATCTTAGCAGCTGTCATGAACTTCATCGGGGCAATGACATTCACAGGTGTAGCCAAAACAATTAGTAAAGATATCGTAGATCCATACACATTAGCGAATGGTTCTATTGTTATTTTGGCCGCATTGTTAGCTGCTATTACCTGGAATCTCATTACATGGTATTACGGTATTCCAAGTAGTTCTTCCCATGCACTTATTGGTTCAATTGCAGGAGCAGCTATTGCATCTGCTGGATTTGCTGCATTGAACTACAGTGGATTCATTAAAATTATTGAATCACTCCTTCTTTCACCACTGTTAGCGTTTGGACTAGCTTATATTGTCTACTCCATTTTCAAAGTCGCTTTCAAAAATTTGAATTTAGCAAAAACAAATAAACACTTTCGAACGTATCAAATTTTCACTGCGGCACTCCAAGCTTACACCCATGGCACAAACGATGCTCAAAAAGCGATGGGGATTATTACGATGGCTTTAATCTCAAATAATTATCAATCATCTGATGAAGTAGCGCTTTGGGTACAAATTTCTTGTGCTACAGCAATGGGATTAGGTACTTCTGTAGGTGGCTGGAAAATCATCAAAACAGTTGGTGGTAAAATCATGAAAATCCGCCCTGTTAATGGTGTAGCTGCAGACTTAACATCATCGGCTATCATTTTCGGTGCTACATTCATCCACTTACCAGTAAGTACGACACACGTTATTTCGTCTGCTATCATGGGTGTTGGCGCTTCTCATCGTGTAAAAGGTGTACACTGGGGAACTGCAAAACGAATGCTCATTACATGGGTTATTACGCTACCAATATCCGGTGCACTAGCTGCTGTTACATATATGATATTAGACCTCTTATTCTAATAAAAAAGGCGGAGATCAGGTTAACCTCCGCCTTTTTTTATTCCATTTTATACTAAATATTATGTCTGTACAGTAACTAGATTAACTTTTGTAAATACTTTGTAAATGTTTTGTAAATTAAAAAAAGTTATATTGATTTTTTATTCTTATTCATGGTAAATTTACAAACAGAGTTTATTTTCTTACTATTTATACAAATTTACATACGTTAAAGAAAAAGTTCTTTTTTGCAAGATAACTTTTAAATGATGAAATGAAAACAAGCATGATGGGAATATAAGTACAAACATGTATATACAAATTCATCCCTCTAGGCCCTTTCAGCTTCTAACCATATCTTTAGGTATGCTTGGATCTTAATTGTTTCTAATGAAAACAACTCATTCACATTTAACGTCTTTCCTTTTTTAAGTAGTCAGAATACTCTATCATTAATAATTTTCAGGGGGTTTCCTAATGCTATTTTCTTCTAAGAAAGATAAGTTCTCAGTAATGCTAGGTGACATTGCAACAAATCTAAATGAATGCTCTAAATATTTTGTTGATTACAAAATCCAAAATATTAACAGCCTAAAAGAACTTTCTGAGAACATGAAAGAATATGAAACAAAAGGTGATTCGTACATCCACCAAATCATTATGGAATTAAACAAAACATTCATCACGCCAATCGAGCGCGAAGACATTTTACAATTAGCAATGCACATGGACGATGTATTAGATGGATTAGAGCACTGTTCTGCTCGTTTCGAAATGTACTCTATTACAAATGCAGATGAATACATGATTAAATTCGTAGAATGGATTCACCAATGTACGATTGAAATTTCTCACGCAGTTGAATTATTATCTGAGAAGAAATTACCAAACATGCGTGTTCACGCAATTAAAATTAAAGATTATGAATCAAAATGTGATGATGTGTTACGTGCAAGTATTAAGCACTTATTTGCTACTGAAACAAATCCTATCAAAATTATTCAATACAAAGAATTATATGAAATGTTCGAGGAGATTGCTGATAGCTGTCAAGATGTTGCTAATACGCTTGAAACAATCATCATGCGAAACGCTTAATAGGGAGTATATCAGATGGATATTACATTATTTCTTACCATTTTAATCGTTATCGGTGCCCTAGCGTTTGACTTCATTAATGGCTTTCATGACACAGCAAACTCTATTGCAACTTCTGTTTCAACGAAAGCATTAAAACCTAGACATGCTATCATCTTAGCAGCTGTCATGAACTTCGTCGGTGCGATGACGTTCACAGGTGTAGCAAAAACAATCAGTAAAGATATCGTCGATCCTTTTACATTAAACAACGGATCTCTTGTAATCTTAGCAGCTTTAATTGCTGGTATCACATGGAACCTTATTACATGGTATTACGGAATTCCAAGCAGTTCCTCACATGCTCTTATCGGTTCTATTGCTGGTGCAGCTATCGCATCTGCTGGATTTGCAGCTTTAAACTATGGTGGATTCTTTAAGATTCTTCAATCCCTTATTATTTCACCACTATTAGCATTTGGACTAGCTTATCTTGTTTATTCAATCTTCAAAATTGCACTTAAAAACTTTAATTTATCTAAAACAAATAAGCGATTCCGTATGTATCAAATCGCTACAGCTGCCTTGCAATCTTATACGCATGGTACAAACGATGCGCAAAAAGCAATGGGTATTATTACGATGGCATTAATGGCTAACAGCTACCAATCAACAGATGATGTTGCATTCTGGGTACAATTCTCTTGTGCCGCTGCAATGGGATTAGGTACTTCTGTTGGCGGTTGGAAAATCATCAAAACAGTTGGTGGTAAAATTATGAAAATACGCCCTGTTAATGGTGTAGCTGCAGACTTAACATCATCAGCTATTATTTTTGGTGCTACATTCATTCACTTACCGGTAAGTACGACACACGTTATTTCGTCTGCTATCATGGGTGTTGGTGCATCTCACCGTATAAAAGGTGTTCACTGGGGAACAGCGAAGCGTATGCTTATTACATGGTTCATTACGTTACCTATCTCTGGTACACTTGCAGCGCTTATCTATTGGTTACTAACATTAATCTTTTAATGAAAAAAGACAGAGTTTTCGAACTCTGTCTTTTTGTTTATTTGCTCTTCTTCAAAAAGGCTATAAGCTCTTCATGCGTTTTCTCTGATCCCTTTCCAAGCCAAATTAGATGTCCCCATGTATCCAATATACAAAGCGTTGAATTAGGGATATAAGCATGAGCATGATTAGGATGTTCCATTTGCACAGCATGATCATTCTTACTATGCAAAATTAGCGTTGGACACGTAATACGTTGTAAATCCAGATTTGATATATCCCCCGTTTGCATCAAATCTAACATGAAACCTCGTCCAGAACGTTGGCGACTATTCATCTGTCGAATCATCTCTATATCTTCTTCTATATATGTTGTTACTTCTGTATATGGGAGTGTACTAAAAGAAGGCACCATTTGCTTGAAAATAAATCGTGGAAATAAAGTATTAAACGTATTCATTACCTTCCATGTATATTTCTCTACAGAAGGATGAAATAGCATTTTTGCTACTTTATATTCTTTATCTTTTGAAGTAAGCCACTCTTTTGTCACTGCCGATTGCAGCGTAAGGCTTTTTACACGTTCTGGATAGCATGATGCAAAGAAAATACCACTCGGTCCACCAGCTGAAACGGCAATCACATGGACTTTGTCTAACTGTAAATGCTCTAGTAGTTTTGCATATGCTTGTATGGCTGTTTGTAGCGTCTCACCTATTATATAGGATGTTTCTCCATAACCAGCTCTAGAAGGTGTGATGATACAATATCCATTTTCTAAAATTTCCTTGTAACCAAACTCTTCTTGGCAATTAGAATGTCCACCATGAAATAATAAGATTGGTTCGCCAGTTCCTATAATGGAGTATTCAATCTGTATCTTATTCTCATTGTAAAGATACGTTTCTCTCTTTGGATATTCTTTTGTCATCATCCCATCCCCCTAGTTATCCCTATACTAATCATTCAATTTGTAAAAATTATAGCATCAATTGAAGTGAAATTTTAACATTAATTTATATACAAATAAAAAAGATAATCGTTCATGAACGATTATCTTCGAATGCGTTTACATATAAGACTACTATAGACTCTGATCTTTCTTACCAACATCTGTTGTAATCTTTTTATCATTTACTTTCTTCCAAATGATATATGCAATAGAAATAAAGATTAACCACGGGAATCCTAAAATGAGCGTGTCTTTGAACATATCGGAAAACCAAGTTGATAACACAACAGATACTAATAATAATGCACCAATGATTGTTAAATACGGATAACCAATCATTCTCACTGGCAGTTTCCGTCCGCCCATTGCATCCCACTTTTTACGAAAAGCCAAATGTGTAACGAAAATCATAAACCACGCGAACATAGCACCAAAGCTGGAAATGGAAATCATCGTCATAAATGCGGTATCTGGAGAGAAAATGGTATAGAGTGTTGCAATTGCAATCCCTATAGCTGAAGTAGCTAGCGCTAGTGTTGGAACATTCTTTTTGCTTAACTTTCCGAATGCTTTTGGTGCATAACCTGCCCTTGATAAGGAGAACATCATACGAGTAGATATATATAATTGACTATTCATTGCGGATAAAGCCGCGATTAATATAACAAAATTCATAATTCCTGCTGCCCCTGGAATATTAAGCAGTTCCATTACTTTTACAAAGGGACTCTTATCCGTACCAGCCATTGACCATGGAACAATCATCAACATAAGTGTTAATGTTAATAAATAGAAGACAATTAAGCGAATAACTGCAGATTTTAGCGCAATTGGTACAGCTTTGTCAGGCTCCTTCGCCTCTCCTGCACTAACCGCAATCATTTCAATACTTAAATAACTAAATAAGGAAATAAAAATAGCAATCCACATGCCCCAAATACCATTTGGGAAGAAACCGCCATCATTTGTTAAGTTCACTATACCGATACTAGAGGAATTATCACTGCCAACGATAACGTACATAGCTAAAATAATAAATGCTGCAATTGCTACAAGCTTAATAAATGAAAACCAATACTCAACCGCACCAAACATATTAACGCTAGTGGCATTAACAAATAATAATAACCCGGAGAAAAGTAGTATCCAAACAAACCCTGGCACAGTTGGGAACCAATGTTTCATATAAATGGCCACAGCTGTTACCTCTGTACCAATTGCACACACCAAACTAAACCAATATGAATACCGAACAGTAAACCCAGACCATGGATTAAGATAACGTTCTGCATACGCCCCAAATGATCCAGAAGTAGGATGGGCAACTGTCATTTCTGCTAAGCATCCCATCAATAACAAAGCGATAATTGCACCTATAGCATAGCTTAAAATAACACTCGGTCCAGCTGTACCGATTGCTAATCCACTTCCTAAGAATAATCCAGTACCGATTGCGCCCCCAATTGCAATCATCGTTAACTGGGATGTTTTCAGGCTTCGACTTAACCCTTTTTCTCTATCCATAATATCTTGAAAGTGATTATTGTCTTTCATTCCTTTTCCCCCTCAAGTCGTTTTTCATCTCTTTATTTCTTATTTACTTTCACTTGCCCTGCAACTGCCCATCGCGAAGGTGGAATTTCATGAATGATGATACGTACTTGATCTTCCTTTACTTTTAGTCGTTCCACGGTGATGCACGTTATTTCTTCCATGAATCTGATTATTTGATCTTCACTTCTTCCTTCTAACATGTGTATATGAATAACTGGCATCTCCTAATCTCCTATTTCTTTCTTATTTACAATGAAAAGATATGCTACCTAATGACGAAAACTGAGCAATTACTGTATCTCTGTGTCCAAAGGCAATAGCTTCTGTTAAAGCACCCGAAAGAACAATCTCGCCTTTCTTCAGTCCATCATTTCGCTCTCCTAATTTATTCACAGCCCAAGCTACTGCCTCAGCTGGATGATTAAGTACCGCAGCTCCTGCTCCTACTGTTTGTACTTCCCCATTCTTTGTCATAACAACCCCTTCTTGCTCTATCTTTAATGCAGATGGTTTGATCCATTTACTTCCAAGAATAAATGCAGAAGAAGAACAGTTATCGGCAATTACATCTGGGAGTAGAAAACGAAAATTCTCATACCTACTATCAATTATTTCGATAGCTGGGGCAACATATGCTGTGACATGTAGTACATCTTTTGCAGTAATCGTTGTTCCTTGCAAATCCTCGCCCATAATAAAGGCAATCTCAGGCTCTGCTTTTGGATGAATTAATTTTCTCCCATCGATTGGTTCCCACTCATATGCAAGCATATTGTGCAAAAGATAACCGTAAATTGCTTCATTTATCCCAATCATTTTTTGTTTCGCTTTGCTTGTTAAACCAAGCTTCACTCCTATTCGCTTCACTCCTGTACGCATATATGTTTCAATTAATTGGTGTTGGATATCATACGCACCATTTATTGTTAATTCAGGATATTGGTCTGTAAATTTTGTAATAGTCTTTCCTTCTTTTTGTGCATACAAAAGCGTATCAACAATCTCTTTGTCTATTCCTTGTGCAAGCCTCATCTATTTATCACCTCTACTTTCTGTTTTACTAGCTCTGATGTTACATCTACAATCATATCTTCTTGCCCTCCAACTGCTTTTCTTCTCCCTAGCTCTATTAAAATATCTCTAGGATCAATTCCATATTTTTTTCCTGCACGTTCTGCGAATAAAAGAAAACTAGAATATACCCCTGCATACCCGAGCGTTAAACTTCCTTTTTTAATCTCCTGAGAACTTGGTAAGATCGGTCCTATTATTTCCTCTGCAATATCCATTATTTTATATAAGTCAATACCCAAATTCATACCCATTCTGTTTAATACAGCAACTAACACTTCTGTTTGTGTATTTCCTGCACCCGCACCTAAGCATCTCACACTCCCGTCGATTCGCGTCGCTCCTTCTTCGATTGCTACGAGCGTGTTTGCTACTGCTAAGGACAGATTATTATGTGCATGAAACCCTATTTCAATATTCAAAGATTCACGCAATGCTTTTACACGTTCTTTCACTTCGCTAGGAAGCAACGCTCCCGCAGAATCTGTTATATATACTGCTCCAGCACCGTATTGCTCCATTAAGTTTGCCTGTTCTACTAATTTACTTACAGGTGCTGAATGGGCCATCATTAAAAAGCCATGTACTTCCATTCCTAATTCACGGGCAAACGAAATGTGCTGCTCCGCGACATCTGCTTCTGTAACATGCGTTGCAACTCTTACTAATCCTGCACCTCTTTTGTATGCTTCCCGTAAGTCATGAACAGTTCCGATACCTGGAAGTAACAGTGTAGATATCTTTGCATTCGTACAAACCTTACTTGCTTCTTCAATTAAAGTCATTTCATCAACAAGGGACTTGCCATATTGTAGCGTAGAGCCGCCAAGCCCATCACCGTGACTTACTTCAATGTATGGAACACCAGCATCGTCTAATGCTTTTGCGACTGTAACAACTTGTTCCACACTATATTGATGGCGTACGACATGGCTACCATCTCTTAAGCAAACTTCTGTTAGTTTAATAGGCTTATCACTATGACGTTTCATGCTACTACCACCTCCTTTTAATGGGACACCGATACTAAATATTTTGCATACATTTCTCCGACCTTTACTGCCGCAGCTGTCATAATATCCAAGTTCCCTGCATATACCGGAAAATAATCTCCGGCTCCTTCTACTTCGATAAATACTGTTACACGACTTTCTTCAAGCAACGGTTCTAACTTCAAACGATATCCAGGAACATATTCTTGTATCGTATTAGCTATTTTCTTAATAGCCTCTATTATTTTCTCTTCATCAACTTTCTTTACTTCACAGTAAACTGTATTTCTCATTAAAATTGGTGGATTTGCTGGATTTAAAAGAATAATTGCTTTGCCACAATCAGCACCACCTACTTCTTCAAGTGCTCGCTTTGTCGTCATTGTAAATTCATCAATATTTGCTCTCGTCCCAGGACCAGCACTTGCGCTTGAAATTGTTGCAACAATTTCTGCGTATGAAACGTCAGCTACTTCGTTAATCGCATGCACAATTGGAATTGTAGCTTGCCCCCCACATGTAACCATATTTAAATTTTCCTTATCCAGGTGGTGGTGAAGATTTACAGATGGAACAACAAATGGACCTAACGCTGCGGGAGTCAAATCAATTAACTTGATAGGTGTATCTTTTAATAACTCAGCATGTTTTTTATGAGCTTTAGCAGAAGAGGCATCAAAAATAATACGTGCAAACGACATATCATCAAGTAAAGATTCCAGGCCATCACTACACGTACGAACTCCCATTTCTACCGCTCGTTTCAATCCATCCGATGTTGAATCAATCCCAATAACCATTGTTAATTCTAAGAAACGATTATCTTTCAGCTTATACATTAAATCTGTTCCGATATTTCCACTACCAATAATAGCAACCTTTACTTTCTCCACCTGTTAGCCCTCCTTTCTATCACTACTGAAATTCCACTGATACCGAACCTAATCCTCCAAAAGTAGCAACGATTTGATCACCTTTTTTAACAGGAACTGCAGCCGATAGTGCACCTGGCAAGATTAATTCTCCGGCTTTTAAAGAACGATTAAATGTGTGTAATTTATTTGCTAACCAAGCTACAGCATGAGCTGGATGACCAAGAGCGGCTGCACCAGCGCCTGTCTCTACGATATGACTATTTTTGTAGAGAGTCATGCTTGTATTTCGTAAATCAAGTTCATCTATCGCTCTAGATTTATCTCCTACTACAACTTTCGCTGAAGAACCGTTATCTGCAACTGTATCGATCAAACGTATCTTCCAATCGCGAATACGACTATCGATAACTTCAATAGTAGGTACAACGTAATCTGTAGCCATTAAAACATCTATATACGTGACATTCGGACCTACTAAATCTTCTTTCAACATAAATCCTATTTCTGCTTCAACCTTAGGGCTGATCAAATTACCCATGGATACGCTTTCATTATTTTCAATAAGCATATCGTCAAATAAATGTCCGTAGTCTGGCTCATCAACACCAAGCATTATCTGCATCGCTTTACTTGTAAGGCCGACCTTTTTCCCGATAACTCTTCTACCCTCTTCGAGTTTCTGCTTAGCAACTTCAAGTTGAATAAAATAAGCATCCTCTATTGTTAAATTGCTATGTGTCATTGTCAGAGGCTCAATAGTTTTGCAATGCTTTTCTGCTTCTAGTAGCTCTTCCGCTAATTTACGTATGCTCGTCTGCATATGTATCTCCCTTCTCTTCTTCGCTACAATTTCATCGTAATTGTCTTCGCTTCTGTATAAAATTCAAAACTATGCCTACCACCTTCACGACCGATACCACTTGCTTTTGTCCCACCAAATGGCGTTCGTAAGTCTCGAATATACCAACAATTCACCCATAATAATCCAGCATCCACTGTTGCGGTCACTCGCTTAGCTCTGCGTATATCATTCGTCCATACAACACCTGCTAGACCATAAATAGAGTCATTCGCTATTTCAATTGCTTCTTCTTCTGTCTTAAATGGAATAATAACGACGACTGGACCGAAAATTTCCTCTTGTGCTACACGCATCTTATTGGACACATCATATAAAACCGTTGGCTCATAAAAATTCCCGCGCGCTAATCCAGTAACCCTTTTACCACCGTATGCTAATTTAGCGCCTTCATCAATACCGACTTCTACATGACGATGAACCGATTGTAGGTGGCTTTCTGACACAAGTGCTCCCATTTCTGTAGCTAAATCAAGTGGATCTCCAACTTTTATGTTACGAGTTGCATGTACGAATTTCTCTAAAAAGAGATCATAAATACTTTCTTGTACGAGTAAACGCGAACCTGCTAAGCAAATCTCTCCTTGATTTCGATAGATAGCTTCAATTGAACCTTTTACCGCTTCATCAATATCAGCATCTTCAAATACGATATTAGCTGACTTTCCACCTAATTCTAATGAGACAGGTATTAAGTTGTTAGCTGCATTTTTCATAATTGTCTTTCCGGTATTACTTTCACCAACAAAAGAAATTCTTCGAACAGATGGATGATTCGTCATGGCAGTTCCGACTGTACTTCCTGGACCGGTAATAATATTTAGCACGCCTTTTGGCAGTCCAGCTTCATTTGCAATTTCTCCAAGCATAACAGCACTTAGTGGTGTGTAAGATGCTGGCTTGATTACAACCGTATTACCTGCCGCTAATGCAGCAGAGACTTTCCATGTCATCTGCATAAATGGTAAATTCCAAGGAATAATTAAACTCGTTACACCAGCTGGTGCATACTTTGCATAAGACATAAAATTGGTTTGATCATAATGTTCGTGTACAATGTATTTCGCCATTTCCGCGAAAAAGCGAAAGTTTTGAGCTGCACGCGGAATATCAAACCCAATACTTTCTTTAATTGGTTTCCCTACGTCTAACGTTTCGACTAGTGCAATTTCTTCCATCTTTGCAATAATTAAATCCGACATGCGGCATAAAATAGCAGAGCGCTCTTCTACTGAAATCTTACTCCATCTACCACAATCAAAAGCTTCTTTCGCACATGTAATAGCTCGTTTCACATCTTCTACTCCGGCATTCGCTACTGAAGCTAATCGTTCATTCGTCGCAGGGTTTATGCTATCAAAACTATCACCAGAAATGGCATCTACATATTCTCCGTCAATGAATAATTTCGCATCCCTCACGATTGGAATTGTCTTCATTCACATGCCTCCTCACTAACGATTTCTACGATCATTTCGATTTCAACAGCTGTATTATTTGGTAGTTGTGCCATTCCAACAGCAGATCTCCCATGCTTCCCCTTCTCACCAAACACCTCCACAAGTAAGTCAGATGCACCGTCCAACACTTTAGGCTGACTCGTAAAGTCTTCTGCGCTATTCACAAATCCAAGTATTTTCACGATTCGCTTCACCTTGTTTAAATCTCCAAGTTCGTGACGGATAACGCTTAATAAATTCAACATACAGAGACGAGCTGCCATATACCCATCTTGTACATGCAATTCTTTACCTAACTTTCCATGATACTGATCCACACCTTGCCCAGCAGTAAATAATAGATTACCTGTTCTCACACAACTAACATAGTTGCCAACAGATGGACGAATGGCAGGTAGCTCAATTCCTAATTCTTTTAATTTACTCTCTGGATTGTAAGCTACTAACATACTCAGTGCTCCTTTTCAGGTTAATATTCAAGAAACGCAAGGTATTTTTACCAAGTAAATCCGCCCGTTCGTCTGATGTTAATTGGATTGTGTCATCTATATTCTTTCCTGGATCTATTTCTCTTAATAAGAATGGGTAATCTGATCCCATCAAAATTTTCTCATGACCAAAACGGTTTATCATATATGAAATATTCATTGAATCATAATTTAACGAGTCAAAATACAATTGCTTTGCATAATAACTAGGTGGATAAGTTGTTAATCGTAAATGTGGCCATACATTCCACCCCTGATCTAATCGTGGAAGAATATATGGTAAGGATCCACCACCGTGAGCTAAGCATATTTTTAATTTTGGGAATTTCTCAAGTACACCACTCCAAATTAGCGAAGCACCAGCTAATGCCGTTTCACTTGGCATCCCTACTGTATACATAAAGTTGTGATGATTCATTCGATCTTTCCCTAACGTCTCCCAAGGGTGGATAAATAATGGAACATTCCATTCTTCTGCCATTTGAAAGAAAGGGACAAAATAAGGATCATCTAAGTTCTTCCCATTAATATTCGTTCCAATTTCAATACCATGTAAGTGAAGTTCTTCTATACAACGTTTCATTTCTTGAATCGCGACATCTGTATCTTGCATAGGGACTGTTCCTAATCCAACAAACCGAGTTGGATGTTCAGCTACCGTCTCTGCAATGAAATTATTTTGAATCATTGCCATTTCTAACGCTTGATTTGAGGGGGCCCAGTAAGAAAACGTAACAGGAATTGGAGATAATACTTGAATATCTACTCCTTCACGGTCCATGTCGGCTATGCGCTTTTTCGGGCACCACACTTGATCTGTCACGTCACGAAAATTCTTACCTGAAACCATTATAGTTGCACCACATGCACAGGTCTTTTCCAGTGTAGGCCATCTCTGACCACCATGTTTTTCCGTAAAATCGGGGAGATATTCTGGAATGATATGTGTATGGAAATCTACACGCATTTCCACTCCTCCACTTCTTCCGTCATGACATGCCCACAATTCTTACACGTTCTAATCTCTTCACTGGAATTAAAACTATAAATCGCATTTTTCACTTGTGTCTCAATGTCATTTAACTGTACCGTTACACGGTGCATCTCGACATTACACTTCTCGCAAAACCAAACAAAATCTTCTAGCTCTCCTTCTGCCCTCTTTCTTTCAATAACAAGCCCATACGTATCTTTTACACGATGTGGAGAATGTGGAATCATTGCTGGCAGCATGAATACTTCGCCTTCTCTAATTGTCACCACTTCACGCTCTCCTGTTTCTGTAATACATTCTACATAACAATCCCCTTTTATTTGATAAAAGAACTCATCAGATGGATCCACATGAAAATCGCGTCTTCGATTTGGACCACCAATAATCATCGCAATAAACTCAGAATCTTCCCAAATGACTTTGTTGTTAACAGGTGGTTTTAATAATTCTTTGTTCTCCTCAATCCACTGCTGTAAATTAAAAGCTTGCAAACTTCTCGCACACATGTAAATCCCTCCTACTTAATTAAGTATCCGTCGTTAAATTTTCTGTATTTTCTTACAATTAAAATTATAGTATATGTTTATGTAGGTGTCCATAACAAATGCGACATAATGTCATAATCATTACGTAGATTTTTTCGACAAACTTCTAATAAATTTTCATCTAGAAAAAGAAGAGAAATTATTAAATATGTAGATAAAGTATATCTTCCCGAGCGAATTTGTCTCCATTCACTTCATATACTGTATGTAACAACTTTGAGTAAATAACAGAATATTTTATAAACTTATAGACATTATGTCGTATTTATTTTATATTGGGATTATTAAGGAAAATAATGATTGTGAGGTGTTTGTTCATGACGGTAAAAATTGATACTTCATACGAGTATGCCCTAGCAATGGATAAAAAAGATGCATTAGCTACATTTCGAGAGGAGTTCCATCTCCCAAGCAAATCTATTTATTTAGACGGTAATTCCTTGGGCTTAATGTCTAAGCGAGCTGAACAAAGCTTATTTCAACTCATCAATTCTTGGAAGCATTTGCAAATAGATGGTTGGACACAAGGAGAGTCTCCTTGGTTCTTTCTCTCCGAGCATTTAGGAGATTTAATGGCCCCTATTGTCGGCGCTAATTCAGATGAAGTAGTCGTGACTGGATCTACAACTGTTAACATACATCAACTTATTTCTTCTTTCTACAAACCCCACGGCAATAAAACAAAAATTATCGCAACAGAATTAGATTTCCCAACAGATATCTATGTACTACAAAGTCAACTACAACTACATGGATATAATCCTGACGAGCATCTCGTGCGTATTAAAGCTGATAGTCAAGGGCTTATTAATGAAGAGGATATTATTTCTGCCATGCATGATGATATTGCTCTCATCTTCCTTCCAACTGTTTTATACCGTAGTGGACAACTATTAGACATTGAACGCCTTACGCAAGAAGCACATAAACGAGACATCATAATCGGGTTTGATGCATGTCATTCAGCTGGAGTCATTCCACATGCCTTTAGTAAGTGGGGAATTGATTTTGCTTTGTGGTGTAACTATAAATATTTAAATGGTGGACCTGGAGCGGTTGCTTCTCTATATGTGAATAGACGCCATTTTGGAAAAGTACCTGGTTTAACTGGTTGGTATAGCTCGACGAAAGAGAAGCAATTTGATATGGAACATACATTAACAATTGAGCAAACAAGTCGCGCATATCAATTAGGAACACCACATATCTTCAGCCTAGCTACGTTAATAGGAAGCTTAGAGTTATTCCGTGAAGCAACAATGGAAGAGGTGTATAAAAAGTCTAGAAATTTAACTAGATATATGATGGATCTTATTCAGCACGAACTCCACGATATGGGATTCTCCATCCATAATCCTGATGATGACGCAAGGCGTGGAGGACATGTTAGCCTAAAACATGCAGAAGCGGTTCGAATTACAAAGGCATTAAAAGATCATCAGATTACTCCAGATTTCCGTGCACCGGATATCATAAGACTGGCTCCTGTCGCATTTTACACATCCTTTGCTGAAGTTTGGAAAACAGTTCAAACATTAAAAAGTATTATGCAAAATAAAAGTTATGAAAAATATAATAGTAATCGAAATGTCGTAGCATAATAAAAAGAAGTGCCATCATAGTTGGCACTTCTTTTTATTGCTTTTGATAAATAGCATCTACATACATCGTTGTTAATGTTTCTGCAATCTCCTCTAATGACTCTTCGTTCTTTTCAAAAACGATTTCCCATTGATACATTTCATTTGAATAAAACCAACCTCTTGCCACTAACTCCGCTTTTAAATCCATTCTGGCTAGACCTTTTGCCTGTGAATATGTAATATCCTTTGTAATACTTTGGATAAATTTCTGTCTAATTTCATCCCACTTTTGATTAACACTCTCAGATAAGCCGATTGCTTCTGAAAATACTTTCATCATTTGTCTCTCTGTATCTGCAATACGTAAAAAATCTAGTACTTGACTTAAAATAATTCCCCTCGCTTCGTCCCTTGAACTTGGAAAAAATGGTGTATGTGCAATATCAAAGAACCTCTTCATCACATCTTCCATTAAGACAATTAAGAGCTCGTCTTTCCCTTTGAAATGTCCATAAGCTGTACCATAACCAATTTGAGCTACATTAATAATTTGCTTAATCGTAGTATGTTGAAACCCTTCTTGTTGAAAGATCTTCTCTGCCGCATGAATAATCTTATTTCTTGTAATAAGTGCCCTTAAATGCCTACCATCCTCCGTTTTATAATGATTTTTCATTTTTTTATCCCCCAACATCTTTCCTATATAAATACTATTGTAAATAATTGTAACATAATATGAAGGGTTAGCTAACTGAAAATATTACGGTGGCTTTAAATTACACTCTTCTCCAAATCCCTTTTGTATAAGCAACCTCAAGGCCAACTCGTTGCATGTTTTGTTGGCTTATACTTCCGAAGCTTGCTTGAGCTACAACTAAGTCACATCCTAATGTGTAAGCATGATCGATTCGCTTACGTAGCAATAGTTGATGTGCCCCTTTTCTTTGATAGTCCGGTAGTGTTGCAGATGCAGCTAATGTTGCAATGTTATTTGCCACATACATAACGCCAATACTCACTGGCTGTTCTTCTAGACAAGCAACGTAAACTTCCCATCCTTCTTTTCCATGAAGAATCTCATTGTTTTGCCGAACTCCTTCTAACGTAAAATCCGGCATTCCAAACCCTTTGGTGTAAATAGATGCAAACTGATTGAATTCATCTTTCTCTAATTTCCGTATCGTCAGCGCATTATGTACTAGTTGTTGCGGGCAAGGAACACCATATAATGCTGTATGAAAGCTAGATTGATAATATCCTTTCTTATGTAATGCACTTGCTAATTCGTTATTTAATTGTGTTGGTGCTATCTCAAACTGACATGATACATCGTGCTCCTTATAAAAGGCTAAAATCTCATCAAGAACCTCAATATGCTCAGATGTTATTCCTCTTACCGTATTAAATGATGGACCAGGTATTCCTGCCGAGATAAACGCGACAGCTTCTCCGTATGAACGAATATGAATTCCCATGGGGTTTCCTTCTCGTTCTTGAATAGCAGATAACCGTGCATGTAATACATGTAAATCAGACTGTTCAATTCTTTTCGCCAATTCATATGTCATGTACATATATTCTTTCCTCCTTATTTTAGGTTGGTATAACAATAGAATTGAATTGCACGTTAGCTAATAGGATTTCAGTTTTTTGGGATATCTCATTCTTTTTGACTTGATAGTAATGTGGTAACACTACCTAAAGCGAGTTTACAAATCATTATGATTTTTATATGTTACATTCTTTTTCAAGAATGTTTTTTTAATAAGCAATGCCTACACGACTATTCTCATATCCTTCTTTCTTTACCAAAGACCAGGTAAAATGAGCAGTATCCCCCACTGTAATTTTTGATCCGTTCAATGGTAACATATCTACTTCCGTTCGGTACGTACCCGTTTTTTCGCCATCGATTAAATGGGTAGGACAAATATTCGTCCAGCATAGCCCACTACTCTTCAAAGATAGATAAGCAGCTAAATGATCTTCGGCAGCTGTTGTACTTCTTCTTTTTGATTCTTCTGATTGAAATCGATAGATCTTCGGATTTGTGCGTGCTTGTAAAATACCCGCTGTTCCAATTGTAATGATTCGTCCTATCTCCTCTTCTTTCATATGCTTAATAATGTGCAGCATGCATTTCGATAACGTGCCATTCCCATCTGTTCCAAGAGCACTTATAACGATATCCGTTTCCTTTAATACCTTCTTCACATCATTTTCATCTAATACATTTCCTTCAATGATATGTAGATTCCTATGCGAAACTGTAAGCCTATTCTTATCACGCACTAGTACTTTAATATCATGCGAGTCTTGTAATGCTAGTTGCAATAGCTCTGATCCAACTCTTCCTGTTGATCCAAGTATACATATTTTCATTTTTTCTTCTCCTTCTTATCTATTTCTCTCTATTTTTTCTCAAAAACGGGAAATATACAACGAAAAAGGCTTCCTCAACATATGAGGAAACCTTAATACTCAAAATATTTTTCCCTTTGGATCTGAAAAAATTATTATCCTTACTCATTTCCTTCTCTTTCTATACAGGGGTATCATTGAAGCCTGAAATTCCACTAATAAATTTTAATTGGATTGCGCTGGGGTGATTTCTCTAGAAATACTACCTATTTAATCGCTTATGTTATTCATTCCACTTAATGAATATTGGGATTCTACTAATTCTAGTAAAATTATATTCTTTGTTGTTTATTATTATTGAAAAACCATTATTTTTATTAGGATAAATTCCCTTACCATCAAAATATTCACTTTCTAAAATAAAAGAGTCTTCTGACGCTTTAGAAAATGTCCCTTTTTCTACAGTCTGAGTGTGAAGAAATTCATCATAATGATAATAATAAAAAGTATAATTATCTTCTGTATCAAAAACAAATGAGTTGAAAGGTAATTGCTTAGATGTATATGTTCCCTTAAGGTATGCATGGACAGAATTTTCTTTTGTTTTCTTCATTACAAAAACAACAACAATCAAACACGTAATTATTAAAATCACAAATGTTGTTTGTCTTTTCAAAATCCGTCCCCCTTTCATTTCCTAAGTTCTCATAGAAAGACTAAGGATAAACGCCATTTTCCTGACAATCCCGTATTTTAAGTTATTTATCTTTATTTGCTAATACTTGTTTCAGTAAATTCGTAGTTTCCTTGTCTAATTTTCCATATTCGTTAGGACCGTGTACCGTTGCTGTACCATCATCTTCATACCAAATGTAATAATCTTCTTTTCCCATTAAATAACCATCAGTATTACTAAAGTATAAAATCAAATTTACATCGTATCTTCTTGCATGCGTGTGTTTAGACTTTTTATCTCAATTAATTTTTTTAATTATTTCTTTTATGGAATTTATCGTATGTTCCCCTAAAGATGAAGATGTTTCGATTATATCTCCACCTGATATAATCTGCTCAATTTCAACTTTCGATACAAGCTTCATATCTTTATGATAGTTCGATCCGCATCCAATTAATGCTGTCATCAATAATGTAAGGAAACATAAAGCCAATTTTTTCTGCATAAAATCCCCCTTTAATAATCAACATTCCGCTTAAAACAAACTTTTTTGTTCTAAGTGAGCAATGTATTTAATGTCATAAGCCAAAAAGAACTTTTCATTTCACTGTAGGAAATAGGACGACACTACTAATTCTCAAGTCCAAATAGAAAACTCCTTACCTTTGATCAACTAGTTTCCGTATTTCATTTCTCAATATCTTTGGAATAACTAAATGTTCTGCTATTATATGTATAATAAAAAAGATAAATGAAATAAACTTTATACTTAGATTCTGGCCTCCTGTATATATAACCAAAACAGAAGTAATAAGAAAACCGATTATTCCAATTAAAGAAATATAATAGCCATACAAAACTCTTTTTTTATTGGCAAAGAAAATCTGATGATTTTTTGTGTAACATGAAATTTCTTGCATGTGCTTCTTGATCACAAAAGGTAAAGATACAGTTATTAAAATCACTACAACAATAATAAATAAATTCATTTATCCTTCTCTCCTTCTATTTGAAATTCCTCTATTCTCATTTAAAAAAGCTTTTGATACGAAAACAAAAAACATGGATATAAGTTGGTTAAAACAATTTTAGTTAATCTCTTCGACTTTAAATATGTGAATCGTTGAACAAATTGTACTATATACAATACTTATTAGTAAAATAATATATAAAATGAAGCTGTCTTATGTGAATGCTATATACTTTCACCGCTATCAGTTTACATAATATTATTATGTTTTTGTAAAAAGCTAGTCTCTTATTAGAAACTAGCCCTACTTTCTTATATTCTCTCTATAATCATCGCCACTGCCATACCGTGACCGATGCAAATGGTTTGTAAACCGTACCTCGCTTCTCTTCTTTCTAATTCATGTACTAAGCCAGTCGTTAACTTCGCACCTGTTGCACCGAGTGGATGACCCAATGCAATGGCACCACCATTTACGTTTACTTTCTGCCTGTCTACTTCTAATGTCTTTTGCCACGCTAATACAACAGAAGCGAATGCCTCGTTAATTTCGAATAAATCGATATCATGAATGGACAACCCACTCATCTTCAATACTTTTTCCGTTGCTGGAATAACACCGTCTAGCATAAGCGTTGGGTCTGATCCGACAACTGTTTGTGCGATGATTTTAGCACGCGGTCGCATGCCAAGTTCGAGTGCTTTATTTTTCTCCATTAATAATACTGCAGCGGATCCATCACTTATTTGACTAGCGTTTCCTGCTGTGACAACCCCATCTGCTTGAAATACTGTTTTCAAATTTACTAATGCTTCAATAGACGTATCCTTTCTTGGACCTTCATCTACTCTTACTTCTACTGCGTCCCCTTCTTTTGTTACTCCCTGTACAGGTACAATCTCTCGATCGAAATAACCTTCTTGCTGTGCGTATAAAGCTCGTTGATGACTATTAAATGCATATTCATCCATTTCTTTTCGAGTAATATCATATTTCTTCGCAATCATTTCAGCAGAGATACCTTGATGAACAAACGAATACTTTTCATGAAGTGTCGATGGGATTGTTCGTTCATTCCCGTCTGCTAGAATAGGCACGAGTGACATATGTTCTACACCGGCTCCAATTGTTATATCCATATCTCCCGCTTTCATTTCTTGCGTCGCAAAATGAATGGCTTGCTGGCCAGAACCACACATACGATTTATTTGTACAGCTGGTACAGTAACTGGAAAATCAGCTTGTAGCGCTGCTAATCGCCCAATATTATATCCCTGTTCCGCAATTGGTGTAACACATCCCATCACAATATCTTCTACCATTTCTTTGCTAACACCTGCTCGTTTCGTCACTTCATCTAACGTGAAGGATGCTAGCGTAACAGGATGAATATCACGAAATACGCCGTTTCTTCGTCCTACTGGTGTACGGACCGCTTCCACAATAACAACTTCTCGATTCATCTTATCTCCCAACTTTCTCTAATGTTTGTTTCGTATAATCATAGAACCCTTTTCCGGTTTTACGTCCATAATGACCTGCTTCTACTAACTTCACAAGCATTTGTGGTGCCCTGAAACGGTCGCCGTATGCGTGCTGCATCCCTTCACTTGCATATAACATCGTATCTAAACCAACATAGTCCGCAAGTTCAAACGGGCCCATTGGATAATTTAATCCTAGTTTAATTGCTTTATCAATATCTTCCATACTAGCTATTCCTTCTTCATACATTCGAATGCACTCATTCAAATGTATCGCAATCGCACGTGACGTTACAAAACCTTGCATATCCTTCACAATAACTGTTTCTTTTCCTACTTCTTGTGAAATTCGCTCTACTGCACGCAATGTTTCTTCACTCGTATCAACACCACGAACAATTTCAACAAGTTTCATGAGTGGAGCTGGATTAAACCAATGCATACCAGCAACTAAATGTGGACGCTGCGTTGCACTTGCAATTGCCGTCACACTCAGTTCTGATGTATTTGTCGCTAAGATAGCATGTGGAGGAGCATATGCATCTAATTTGGCAAAGATCTCTTTCTTTAATGCTAGGTTCTCAGGTACTGCTTCAATTACTAGGAAAGCATCATTACAGGCTTCTTGTAATGATAGTAACGGATTAATATTATCCACGACTGTATTCCTTTCTTCCTCTGTCATTTTCCCTACTTTGACAAAGCGATCCAAACTTTTCTGAATGGTATGCATTGCTTTATGAAGAACCTCTTCTGAAATATCATATAAATGTACTTTTTTCTCTTTCATTGCTAAAGCTTGCGCAATCCCAGATCCCATAATCCCTGCACCAATAACTGCAATCTTTTCCATTTACTCCACTCCTTGTTTTTGTTTCGCTTTCTCTCTTAATATATGCTTTAGTACCTTACCAGAAGCATTACGAGGAAGTGCCTCTATTTCTATTAATTTTTTCGGTAATTTATAACGTGCTAGCTTATTTTCACAATGCTTCACCATTGCTGTGAAGTTTAACATTTCGCCTTGTTTAGGGACAATATATGCTAATACAGACTCTCCCCATTTTTCATCTGGAATACCAATAACGGCTACTTCTAATATAGAAGGATGTGCATATAGTACTTGCTCTACTTCCGTTGAGTAAATATTTTCCCCGCCAGAAATAATCATGTCCTTTTTTCTATCAACAAGGGTGAGAAATCCATCTTCATCAATCGTCGCTAAGTCACCGGTGTATAACCAGCCATCGCGTAACACTTCTTTCGTTTCCTCTGGTTTCTTATAGTACTCTTTCATCACTGTTTCACCTTGAATAAGAAACTCTCCAACTTCTCCTACCTTTACATCATTACCTCTGTCATCCACAACACGTGCAAATGTGTTTAACATCGCTTTTCCGCTTGTACCTAGCTTGGTCTCATGTTCTTTTGGATATAGAACTACCCCACCTGGACCAGCCTCTGTTTGTCCACAAAGATTATAAAAATTCCGATGTCCAAATAGCTTCATGCTTCCTTCAATAAGCGTGACTGGCATTGGTGCTGCACCGTATGCACATCTCGTCACAGAGCGCATATCATACTCACTTGCATTCGGTACTTGGAGAAGAAAGTTATACATAGCTGGTACACCAAAGAAGAAAGAAATACGATGAGTTTGAATATCTTCCAGCACTTTCTGTGGTCCGAACTCTTTATGGATAACTTGTGTTGCACCAACATATGTTGCTGGTATCATAAACAAATTCAGCTGTGCACAGTGGAATAACGGTGCCACATGTAGCATTACATCTTCATTATTAATCATCATCATTGCCATCACACTAACTCCGACATGAAACACACGATGATGATCAAACAATACGCCCTTTGGCCTGCCCGTCGTTCCTGATGTATATAAAATTTGGCAGTCATCTTCTTCATTCACTTGTATATTCGGTTCTTCTTCATTAGAGGAGATAAATGATTCATAGGATGTATGCATATTTATCCTTAATACAAGTAACGGACAATTTTCACTAGCTTCTTGAATTAAATTCTCATATTCCCTATCATACAAACAAACGGTAGAGTCACTATCTTGTAGAATATAAGATGATTCAGACACCGTTAATCGAAAATTTACTGGAACAGCAATCGCACCAACTTTCATAATTGCAAAGTATGTGATGAAGAAGTACGAAGAATTCTTCATCATCATGGCCACTTTGTCCCCTTTACGAATACCTTCACGGAGGAAGGCATTCGCTAATTTATTTACTTCTTTATTTATCTCACCGTATGTGTACGTTTCTTCTTCAAAGATAACTGCGATTTTATGTGGGATTCGTTTAGCATGGACAGTTAAACTACGACCGATATCCATCTATTCGCCCCCTTACGATACAAAATGGTTATTTAGCTGTTCTCGCAACGCTTTCTTCAAGAACTTCCCTACAGACGTACGTGGAATCTCATTCATAAAGACTACTTCGTCTGGTAACCACCACTTTGCAAATGATGGTACTAAATATTCAATTAACTCTTCCTTCGATACGGTTACTCCTTCTTTTAAGACAACACAAGCAATTGGTCGCTCTTGCCAACGATCATGTGGGACCCCGATAACCGCTGCTTCTAATACAGCTGGATGCCCCATCAATACATTTTCTAAATCAACGGATGAAATCCATTCGCCACCACTCTTGATCATATCTTTCATACGATCGACTATTTTAATAGAACCTTCTTCATCAATTGTTACGACGTCACCTGTGTAGAACCATCCATTTTCAAATGCTCCTTCACTACGTTCATCATTGTAGTACTCCGCCGCAATCCAATGACCTCTAATTAATAACTCTCCCATTTCTTTTCCGTCCCACGCAATCTCACCATTTTGTCCAATTGCTTTTATTTCCAGACCTGGTGCAACAAATCCTTGTCTTGTAAGATATGATAGCTGCTCATCCATAGAAATCCCTTGTTGATACGCTTTTAACCTAGATACAGTTGCAAGTGGTGAGGTTTCTGTCATACCAAACGCATGGATAAACGGAATGTGATGCTTATTTACAAAAGCATCAATCATTCCTTTTGGTGCAGCTGATCCACCGCACAATACAGCACGAAGACTGCTTGTATCATAGGATTGTCGCTCTAATTCTTGAAGTAATCCAATCCAAATGGTCGGTACACCTGCCGCAAGTGTTACTTTTTCTTCTTGAATTAATTCAAGTAATATTTTCGGTGTGAACATTGGTCCTGGCAGTACTAATGTAGAGCCGAACCATACACACGCATAGGGCATACCCCAAGCATTCGCATGAAACATTGGAACAACTGCCATTGCAACGTCTCTCTCACATATAGCTGCTGTATCAACGAGCCCTAATCCATAACTATGAAGGCACGTACTACGATGCGTATATACAACCCCCTTTGGATTACCAGTTGTCGCAGATGTATAACACATCCCGACTGGATCATTTTCATCTTCTACTTCTACAAATTGAAAATTCGGGTCTCCTTTTTGTAATAAATGCTCGTAATGATACACGTTCTTCAATGTTGTTTCTGGAAGTTCCGGACGGTCTGTCATCACAATATACGTATGAACGGTCGTTAACTGATCTTGTACATTCTCGATTAATGGTAGTAATTCTTCATCTATAAGTAACATCGTATCTTCCGCATGATTTATCACATATACAATATGTTGCGGAGATAAACGAATATTAACGGTATGCAACACACCGCCTGCACCAGGAATTCCAAAATATGCTTCTAAATGACGATGATGATTCCATGCAAATGTGCCTACTCGTTCTCTCTTTTGAATACCTAAATTCGTTAGTGCACTTGCTAAACGTCTTGTGCGTTCACTAATTTCTTTGTAGGTAATCTTCGTAACACCACTTGATGTACGTGATACAACGTATTTCTTTCCAAAATACTTCTCCGCGTGTTCTAACATAGCTGGAACTGAGAAAGGCATGTTCATCATCATTTTGTTAACCCCCAATAATTTTATTTTTCATTAATTCTTCTATCTGTTCTTCTGTTAAACGATAGATGTCTTTTGTATGTTCGCCAAGCAATGGTGCGCTTGTTGAGTCTGGGGTAATAGATATATTTTCTTTCGTATAAGGGGAAGTACATAGCTCATGAGGTTCATATACCGGTGTAATACAACAATCTAAAATGAATGATTGTTCCTCCCATTCTTTCCATGTGCGTGATTTAAAGACTTCTTTCACCACTTCGTATGTTTTATGTCCATCCATAGCTTTATCAAACTGTTGCGTAATAAGTGAATAGCAATTCATTTCATGGCAAAACTTCTCCCAAAATTTATACTCTAATGCCGCAAACGCAACATATCGATTGTCTTTCGTTTCATACAAGTGATAACATACTGCTTCTCCATGTAAAAAAGAAAGCTCGTTATCCTTGACTCTGCTATTTACTTCAATCATCTTTGTTAGTGCAGCTGTAATAGAGATGTCAAGATAAGATCCTCGTTTTCTTTTTTCTCTTTCATATAAGGCAGCCAAAATTTTCTCAAAAGCGTATGTTCCTCCAATTAAATCTGCAATCGTTATCGTTGGATGAATAGGGTTACCTTGTGCATTTTTCCACTGGGATAATAAACCACTTATAGCCATGAAATTTAAATCGTGCCCAGCTAGCTGTTTTGTTTCTGTTCGTTGACCATAACCAGTAATAGAAACGTAAATCATTGAAGGATTCATGTGAACAATATCTTCATAAGCTAATCCTAATTTTCTCATTACTCCAGGACGAAAACTCTCTAGTATAATATCTGTTCCTTTTATTAAATCCCTTGCTAGCTCTTTTCCTTGTTCTGATTTTAGGTGCAACGAAACACTTTTCTTGCTACCATTAAGCACCTGAAAAACCGTTTCGCTAATCCGTGCTGGATCTCCTGATAATGGTTCAACTTTGATAACTTCAGCCCCAAATTCGACAAGTCGTCGACTCGCTAATGGACCAGGAATTGTTTGTGTAAAATCAAGAACACGAATTCCATCAAGCATTACGACACCACCTTTTTATAAAGATAATTGTTTCGCAATAATGGTTTTCATTATTTCATTGCTTCCTGCATAAATACTTGTAACTGGTATATCACGGTATCTTCTTGCAATCTCATACTCTTCCATATACCCATAGCCACCGTGTAATTGTAGACATTCTGTTGCAATACGTTTGGCCATTTCAGTTGTCCACCATTTTGCCATCGATACTTCAGATACGATACGTTCTCCTTTCACATGTCGCTTTACTAATTCATACACGAATGTTTGTCCAATTGTAATTTCTGTGTGCATTTCTGCTAAGCGGAATTGTACCGTTTGTAGTTTACTAATACTTGATCCAAATACTTCTCGTTCTCTCGTGTATTTCATCGTAAGTTCAAGCATAGACTGTGCAGCTGTCACCGCACTAATTGCTACGACGAATCGCTCTTGTTGAAGCTTGTCCATTAAATAATAAAAACCCATATTTTCTTGTCCTAATAAATGTGTATGTGGCACTTTCACATTGTCGAAGAGGAGTTCGGCTGTGTCTTGACTATGCATGCCAATTTTTTGAAGTTTTTTTCCACGTGTGAAACCTTTCATTTCACGTTCCAAAACGAGTAAACTAATACCTTTATGAGGAGGATTTGCTTGAGGATTTGTTTTGCAAACGACAATAACTAAATCACTATGAATGCCATTTGTAATAAAAGTCTTTTCTCCATTCACGATATAATAATCGCCTTCTCTATACGCGGTTGCTTTAATATTTGCTAAATCCGAACCAGCACTTGGCTCTGTCATTGCAATAGCAGTAATTGTTTCTGCTGTTACACATTTCGGTAACCACATTTGCTTCTGTTCGTCTGTGCCATAGGAAGAAAGATAAGGAACAACAATATCATTATGTAGCCCTATTCCAGTAAGACCTGCCCCGACTCTTTCTAATTCTTCAATTAAGACTGTTGAATAAATAAAGTCTGTATTTAATCCGCCATACTTCTCTTCGACAAAGGGGCATAAGAAACCATGCTCCCCCATCTTTCTCCAAAATGACCGAGGGATAATTCCATCTTGTTCCCATGCATTGTAATAAGGAATAGCTTCTTTTCGTAAAAATTTCCGTAACGATGTACGAAACATTTCGTGTTCTTCTTGAAAAATGTCCGCTTTCACCTATCCACCCCCACTATTTTAAAGCGCTTTCTTTTTATTATAACAAGCTTTTTTGGACATAGAACGAATAAAAAGCGACAAAAAAGAACATAAATCTTTTATCTATATCGAAGAAAAATTTCACTACACTAATTGTTATATCATGTAAAATAAAAGAAATGATGCACAGGGAGGGTTTTCAAGATGAAAACAAAACTATTACATAATTATTGCCAGAGACAAGTCGGGGCGATACATGATTACAAAGCTGAATGGAATGCCGATCGGTACTTAATTGGAGGAAAAATGTTTGTAATGTTCCACAGTGATGCGGCAGGAAGGGCTATTTTATCATTAAAATGCGACCCTATTCGCGCTGAACACTTGAGAAGAGAATACGAAGATATTATTCCTGGTTACTATATGAACAAAACACACTGGAATAGCATTTATTTAGATGCCACGTTCCCAGATGATTTATGGAAAAATTTAATTGTTCACTCCTATGAACTAATCTACAGTAAATTAACAAAAAAAGTGAAAGAAGAAATTGCAACCGAGCAAAAAAGTAAAGAGCAAATCCGATAATGCTAGCGGATTTGCTCTTTACTTCCTATTTATTAATTTTTCACTTTCACAAATACCGTTTCCGCCTCTTCCTTCTCAAAACATAAATTAACCGTTCTTACTTCTGAACGTGTACGGTGAACAAGACCAGCTGGAATTTTCACAATTTCGTTTGGTTCCACAATGATTGTGTCGCTATTCTCCACATCAATAAATAATTGGCCTTCTAAAACCATAAATACTTCATCAGAGTCTGGATGTTTGTGCCAATCATATTCCCCAGTGAACACGGCTAAGCGAATACAATGATTATTTACATTCTCAAGAACAACATTTTTATATGTTTCTTCTACACTACTACTGATTTTTACTGCATTCTTTTTCTCCATTTTAATCCCCTTTTATTTGATTAATCCGACTAACACTTTTCCCCGTTCCATGTAACGAGATAAATGTTGTTCCAATTTGTCATACCCTTCTACAGACTGATTCAATACATCCATCGTTGCACGAACAAAGTTATAGTTAAAGCAGCCTGATAACCATAGAAGCGCTCTAAGTCTTTCTTTATCCTCATTCTTCATGATACTTTTCGCCCCGTATCCTTTTAATACAGCGGAAGCTAAAGATGGTGAAACATGATGTGATTCAATGCCTTCGATTCTCGAATACCATTTAATTAGCCAAGCTAAGTCTTGAATTCTATCTGAATATGCAATATGTTCATGATCAATAATACCTATTATTTTTTCTTGTTTATCCCATAATATATTTAAAGAGTTTAAGTCAGATGTGATAATTTTAAGTTCAGGCCGGATTTGAATATGGTTAGCAGTATCTATGTGCTGCTGTACGGTTTCTATATATGAAGTCAACAGCCTTCTCGTTTGGGTAGGAATGGCTTGTTTTAAATATGTACGAATACTGTTTACCCATTTTTGATAAGCAGTTGTATGACGGACATTTGGAAGTACTCTAGATGCATATGTTAACGAAACATCATGAAATTCTCTTGCAAACTCTCCCATTCTTTCTGCAGTTCGGATTGTATTATGCGTAATATGCTCTCCCTCTAGCCATTCAAACATACAACATCTCCACTCAGCACCGTCATGATGAATTTTTGTAAAGTAACGATTCTGTTGTAATTCGGTCCGCCTCATAAATGGAATTCCTTTTCCAACTAAATAATCACCGTACTTTAATTGTTCCTCTAGAACGGCATCCGTGAGAAGAGAGAAAGTTGAATCTTTATATCTTGTGTATGGAATTAATCGAAGAGAATAATAGGTCTCATCCAATTTAATTTTGAAATGGTTATCGCCATGTTTCCCCGTTGACGTAATTATTTCTTCAATTGTTAATTGTTGCATAGATGGACGATAACTACGACATGCTTTATACACTAATTCACGATTAGAATTCATTAGTACACTCATTTATCAATGCCTCCTTCTTGTTATTTACATTGTATTCATCAAGAGAATAAGAATTCAAGGAATACAATTTGAGAAGGTATCTCTTCGCTTGTTTGTATAGACCGGTAAAAAACGACAACTTCTTGCATAGCTTGTCAAAAATAATCGAACAAATGTTTCTTTTTTCTCTTCCAAATTAAAAAAGTATATGATAAAATAATCAATAGAAACATACATTCGGTTCCCTGATACATATGTTTGTTTCACTACTCACTAAATATGAATGAAAGAGGTGCTTTTCATGATTTTAGGTGTTAATCCTTACTTAGTAACTAACGGTAATGGTAATGAGGCTGTTGAATTTTATAAGGCTTCATTAGGAGCTACTGTTCAAGATGTTCGTACATTTGCTGATATGCCAGAAAGCCCTGATTTCAAAGTTCCAGAAGAAGTAAAAAATTACATTTTACATGCACATTTAAAAATTGGTGATGCAGACTTAATGATCTCTGACACATTCCCAGGTCAACCGCATAATGTTGGTGACAATATTACAATTGCAATTCATCTAGACAATGTTGAAGAGGCGAAAGAGTTATTTGCAAAGCTACAAGATGGTGGTAACGTAATTATGGAGTTACAAGAAACATTTTGGAGTCCTGGCTACGGGCAACTTGTAGATAAATTCGGCATTAGTTGGCAACTGAACGTTCATCTGCCTTCTAAGTAATAATTATCAAAAACATTCTATTTATTCTTCCTTATCAAGAAGCCGAGAATACATATACTCTCGGCTTCTTCTATTTATATATGCTGACTATTAATAATCGCTAATGTTTGATGATCTTCCCACGTTCCGTTAATTTTTACGTTTTTCCTCGCAATTCCTTCTTTATGGAAGCCTGCCTTTTCTAATACTTTCATCGAACCAATATTATGTGGCATCACTCCCGCTTCAATACGATGTAAATTCAGTTGTTGAAACGCGTAATCTACGACTAATTTAACCGCTTCTGTCATATATCCTTTCCCGTTATATTCCTTATCTAAAAAGTAACCAATCCAGCAGCTTTGTAAATTAATCCGAACCACTTCCGTTAGCATAACCTCGCCGATAATCTCTTCCGGATCTTTTTGCATGATAACAAATAAATAGCCGTGGTCATTTTCTTTTTGAATAATTGCCTTTTTTATTCTGTTTAGTTGCCCTTGCAACGTATAAAAAGATTCATCACGCACCCCTGTGAATTGTTGAAAGAAGTCGTTATTACGTACCTCTAATTGTAATAGCGATTCAACATCTTTTTCTTCTACCAATTTTACATCAATAGTTGTTCCTTTTAGTTTCATAAGTCTTCCTCTCCTTGTTATTAAATAAAAAACACTACACGTATGCTGTAGTATTTTCAAAGGTCGCCATATCAATAGCTACATTACGCGTTCCTGCTGTTTCTTCTCATAGTAAGAACTAGTCGCTCATTATCCAATGTTGGACAGACTTCTCCTATCAAGAGCAACTTTAAAGAAAACAGAGGTAGAATATCTAATGCCTTTCGATGATGATTTCAACGATATTTTATTCATCGATACTCCCTGCTCTTCAAACGGAATTTTCTGATAATATATAGCAACTGTAAACTTTTTCTATCATGTAGGTCAAATAAAAAACACGATACAATTCGTACCGTGTTCTCTCTATCATTTTCTATGTGCAAATAAGTATGCCTTAATCATCGTGTATGTTATTTCTTCTGGTAGCAGTTCTTTAATTGCTTTTAATCCTTCTTTTCCATATCCTGTTTTCTCAGCTGCTTGCCCAATTAACACTTCGTATTCTTTTGGTACGAGTGCGAGCCAGTCTACTTCTAATCCTTCTTCACTACATTTCACAAGGTGATTTTCAATTGTATAAGGACTTAATCCTCGCTCCACGGCAATTTCTTGAATGGTTTTCCCACCTTTATATAAGTCGTATGTAGCTAAATGAGAATTATTCGTCGCTTTTGCACGCTCTTTTTTTACTGGTACTTCAACAGACTCTGCTTGGAATGTAGGATTATCCTCACAAAATGCATGGATAACTTGTACAAAACGCTCTCCGTATTTCTCTTTCTTCCGCTCACCTATACCTTTAACTGATAATAGTTCATTTACTGTCTTAGGTAATCGTACACACATGTCTTGCAATGTCTGATCGGAGAAAATAACAAATGGTGGTACATTCTCTTCATCTGCAATTTCCTTACGGAGATGGCGTAATTCCTCAAATAAAGGATTATCTTTCACAATTTGTTTAATATGTAGTGCTTCTTTGCGCTGGACTAGAATGTTCCCAAGTAATACATCTCTCCCTAATGGCGTCACAAGAATCGTTGGAAACTGTCCGTGCTCTACTCGGATATATTCTTCTGAGATAAGAAATTCAATGAAATCATTGACTTCTTTCACACTTTTATGTGAGAGAATACCGTATGTAGTTAGCTCGTGAAAACGGAAATCTAGCACTTTTTTATTTTTAGATCCAGTCAGTACTTGAGCAATCATCGTTTTTCCGAAGCGTTGACCAGTACGAATAACGCAAGATAAAACCATTTGAGCTTCCTTCGTTACATCCATACTAGTTCGCTCATCCGTGCAATTTGCACACCTTCCACACGATTCGGTATGCTCTTCACCAAAATAATGTAAAATGTATGCTTGAAGACATTGTTCAGTATGGCAATAATCGACCATTTGTTGAAGTTTTTCTAATTCACTTGTAAATCTTCCTTCGTTCGCCGATTGCTCAACTAAGAAGCGCTGTACTTGTACATCTTGTGAACGATAGAGTAAGACACATTGGCTATCTAGACCGTCTCGACCAGCACGGCCTGCTTCTTGATAATAACTTTCCATGTTTTTCGGTAATTGATAATGAATAACATAACGAATATTACTCTTATCAATCCCCATCCCAAAAGCAGACGTCGCAACCATTACTTCTACTTCATCATTTAAGAAACGATCTTGTTGCTCCATTCGCTCGGCATTGGACATTCCAGCATGATACTTCGCCACTCGGATGTTTTCTTTTTGTAAATGATCACATAATTGATCTGCCACTTTACGTGTCGCTGTATAAACAATACCTGCTTCATTCTTGTTCTTATGAATATAATCGAACAAATACGCATTTGAGTCTTGTCCTTTTATAACAGAAAATGCGAGATTTGTTCGTTCAAAGCTTGTCATCACTGTATTGTCTAACTCAATATGTAACGACCGACAAATATCTTCTTGGACTTGTGGTGTCGCAGTTGCCGTTAACGCTAATACAATAGGTTGTTGGGGTAAGCTATTAATCACCTCATGAATATGTAAATAACTAGGACGGAAATCATGTCCCCACTGAGAAATACAGTGTGCCTCATCCACTGCGATTAAAGGAATATGCATATCCTTGATTTGTTCTAAAAACTCGATTGAATCAAGACGTTCTGGTGCAACATACAGTAGTTTATACCGTCCTTCTTTCGCACCTTTCATCCGTTCATACGCCTCTTTTCCACTAATAGAGCTGTTTATATATGTCGCAGCAACACCAACCTGCTCTAGTGCATCTACTTGGTCTTTCATTAACGATATTAACGGAGAAATAACTAACGTTGTTCCTTCCATCACAAGAGCAGGAACTTGATAACAAATCGATTTCCCGCCCCCTGTCGGCATAATACACATCGTATTGTTTCCTGAAAGAACATTGCTAACTGTTTTTTCTTGCCCCAGTCGGAATGACTCGTATCCAAAGTACGCTTGGAGCATTTCTTGTGCTTTTGCGAACATGTTACGTTCACCTTCCTTTTCAAACAACTATGTTACCATAGTATCACTTTCTCCCAGTACTTTCATAGGGATAATGTACATGTGACGTAATTTTCAATTTTGTAGCCCTCTAAAACAAACTTTCTTATCTATTCAGGATTCAATTATACTATCTTACTCTTTTACATTAGATTTCTACCAACAAAGTGTACGGATACAGGTTCAATCCCTAATTCTCTAGTCCAAATAGATAGTTGTCCGATATGATGGGTTTCATGAGCAATTACATGTCTAATGACCTCTCCCTTTAAAAATGTTTCTTCTAACCATGATATGTACACTTGTTCTTGCTCTATGTTCTCACTCCAATCTAACAAATACGGCTCGCTATCTAATCGAAGAGAATCTGATAATTTTTTCACTGCCTCTAGCGATTGATAATTTTCAAAATGAATTGGTATGTCTGGCTTTCCTTGCATTGCACATATCCAGCTATGCTCTACTTCTACAATATGAAATAGCGTATAAAGAATACTTCCTGGCCCGCCAACTCGTTCTTTCCGTAACTCTCGTTCGGGTAATTGTTCACATAGTGTAAACCACTCATCACGAATTTGCCAGTTATATTGAAACAAATGGATCATGTCTCCACCTCCATTTACATTATATGTTAACAAATTTCATAACAAAAGAAATAAACGTAGAATTATATATGTGTTTCAGACTAATTTTTCTAGCAAATCAAATAAACACATATACCTACATTGCGTTTTATTTTTCCTCTATCGACAAAGTTTTACAAATATCTATGAAATAATCCCCCTAATATTCCTATTATATGATAATCTATTATTTGTAATCATACGTTTAAACAAACTAGGTATGGATACATTTATTAGAGGAGGATACATCAGTGGAAAGAGTAGTTATAACAGGTATGGGAGCAATCACCCCTCTAGGACATACTGTCGGCACATTTTGGGGAAATTTAGTAGAAGGGAAATCAGGAATTTCTCCTATCGATACATTTGATACAGAAAACTACAAAGTAAAGATTGCAGGAGAAATTAAAGACTTTAGCGCCTCTGATTTCTTTGAACAACGTGAAACACTGCGCTTAGATCGTTTCTGTCAATTTGCTTTAGCAGCGGCGGATCAAGCGTGGACAGATTCAGGACTCGATATGAAATTATTAGATTCTGATCGTATTGGGGTATACGTCGGGTCTGCGATTGGCGGTATTGAAACATTACTACGTAACATTAAAGTACATAATAGAAGAGGTCCAAGAAAAGTACAGGCATCATTAGTACCGATGTTTATTAATAATATGGCTGCGGCACAAATTAGTATTAAATGGGGAACGACTGGTCCGACGATTGCACCTGCAACCGCTTGCGCTATTGGTAACACTGCTATCGGAGAGGCGTTTAAATTAATTCGTAATGGTGAAATGGATGTCATGTTTGCTGGAGGTACAGAAGCATCGATTAACGAAATTGGCATGGCGAGTTTTGGAAACGCTACAGCAGTATCTACTCGCAATGATGAACCAACGAAAGCGAGTCGTCCATTCGATGTAGATCGTGACGGATTCGTTATGTCTGAAGGTGCAGGAATCCTTATGCTTGAATCACTATCACATGCGAAAAAACGTAATGCAAAAATTTATGCTGAAATCATTGGATATGGTATAAGCTCTGATTCCCATCACGTTGTGTCACCACATCCAGAAGGACAAGGGGCATACAAAGCTATGACAAAAGCATTAGAAAGTGCAAATATCTCACCAGATAAAGTAGATGTGATTAACGCGCACGGAACAAGTACAATTCTAGGTGATCGTATTGAAACATTAGCTATTAAGAAAGTCTTCGGAGAACGTGCTTACACCATTCCAGTTACATCAAATAAGTCTATGATTGGTCATATGCAAGGAGCTTCAGGTGCTATTGAAGCAATTGCATTAGTAAAAACGTTACAAGACGGTATCATTCCGCCAACGATCAACTTAGAAAATCCTGATCCAGAATGCGATTTAGACTACGTTCCTAATGTTGCTCGTGAAGCTGATGCGGACATCGGGTTATCAAACTCATTTGGTTTCGGTGGTCATAATGCCGTTATTCTAATGAAAAAATATACAAATTAATTAGTTAGGTTGTTCAAGTTAGAAAACCTTTCTTTATATAAAGAAAAGGCTATACCTCTGTACTAGTGTACAAAGGTATAGCCTTTATTCGTTAAAAAGCGCCAACTATTTAACAGCAATATTCACTACACGATAAAGAATCTTGTTCTTTTCATCTAGCAAACTCACTCTCCTAATTCATATTGTACAGTAGCCTATTTGCTATTGCAATGCATGACATAGATATACCAAAAACTACATAAATGGACTATTAATACCCAACATTTATATTTCCTTCTCTTCTTCGACTGCTCTATTTAATCGTTGAAGCATATAACCAATACCCTTCAAGCCTTGCAGTGGAAACGTTAATTTCTCTTTTGGATAAAGATTCTCGACTACTCTATAATGTTTCTTACCACCTAGTACAACTACTTCATCATATTCTATTAGCTGTTTCTTAATCATTTGCTCATATAGCTCTTCTCCCGTAATAACCTTGCTGTCTTTCGAATCAAATGCTAAGTCATAGTTCTCATCTACTACATCATCCGGAAATAAAAAACCGTGCTTAGCTGATAAAACTACCCATGTACAGAAAAAAGTAGAAGCATACTCCTGACACGCTTTTCCAAAAGGGCTAATGTATACTTGCTTCGCAATTGTTGGGCCCACTTCAGGAATAACGTCCCAAATTTTTTTCTTTCCACACGGAATAATACATAATCGCTTCATCTTCTTTACTCTACTTTCTTTTATTCATTAATTTACGTACAGATTCTTTTGGATCCCAACAATTAAATGTATATGTTGGCTTTGTCTCATACCCTAATCGTACGCACAAATATTTCATACCGTTTGATTGTTTCTTTGCTTGAAAATGAGTACAGGTTGCACAGCAATGAAACTTATTCATTCCATATTTCATCCTCTCTTACCTTTTACCACGACAAGTACCTATTAATTTATATTGTATTATACTTTTCATCTATACGTTCAATTGTTTTAACGATTTCTAAGTGGTTTTGTTATTAATTTTCACTTCTTGTTGGTTATTCTTAACATTAGAGGTATAATAATAACGGCAATATAATGAAAAAAGTAAGAGGTGCAGCAAACATGGCAAAAATTCGTGTTTATCAAGCAAAAGAAGAGCATTTAGAAACAGTAAAAGACTTAATTGAAGTAAAAGAACAAAATCCATCAAGCAGTGATTTAAATAATTACTACACATGTGTATTTGAAATGAATGAAGTTTCTTTATTCGATGCAGGAATTGATGAAGACATTTTATTAGACTCTGTAGAAAGTATGGTAAATGCTTCTCAACAAAAACTTCGTCCTTTAAGTGCATATGACTTAATCAACGTACAAAATGCAAACGAAAAAATGCAAATTTTAATTCTTCAAGATAGCGAATACGAGATTATTGCTGAATAATCTCGTTACATAAAGAAAAGGTTGTCTACTTTATAAAAATAGACAACCTTTTCTTTATGTAAAAAATTTTTTGATGATGTGACTGAATCTACTTGCCTCTTCATAGTGTGGAGAGTGTGCGCTATGTTCAAATTCAACTAATTCCGCTCTCTTCACATATTGGAGAAAAGATTGCTTTTGAACTTCGCATGTTACAGTATCATACTTCCCTATAATTAACAAAACTCGTTGCTTTACTTCTTTTAACCTTGGTAGTAGCGAGCTGAAAATAGCTCCTTCTTCACGTAATTGAAGAAAATGCTCATCTGATTTCTTATCAAATTCTTCCCATTCTGAACTTGAGTACAAGGAATAGTCTGTTGTAACAAGGTTATTATGCACATAAATTTCAGCCCGCTTATCTCCTAGTTCACAGCTTAAATCGATGTATGTTTCCACAAGTTCCCGTGGCGAGACATGGCTTTTACATGCCAGCTGACATAAAGTTGCTAATTCTTTTTCCTCATATTTTTCGAATAACCAAGCCGTTTTCCGTAATAAACTTTTCGCAGTTAGCTCAAAATCGAACGTTGGGCACTCTAGAATTATTTTTTCGATAGAAGTTGGATATAGGCACGCGTATAGTACTGCTAAATAGCCGCCAAATGAATGCCCAATAACCGACCATTTATCAATAAATAACTTTTCCCTTATCGCCTCGCAATCCTCAATTAAATCCATCAACCTTAGCTTTTCTCCTATTAATAGCCCTTCAGATCGGCAAACACCTCTTTGATCCAAGGTTATTACTCTGAGGGAATCTTTTAATCTATCTGCTTGATGATAAGAGAAATCATAACAACTTTCCCCAGGCCCACCATGCAAATACAATACAGCTGGATTTTCTCGCTCCCCATGTTCCTCTATATACAAATCTTTTCCTCGAATATGTATCATCTTCCCCTTCATCTATTCACCTCACTACATATTCGTTCCTGTTATTTATGTATACTCCTTTTGAATAAGCATATTCCTCGCTTTATTTTGTCACGAATATCTTCTCTCTTTTTCTGTTAGACAAAAGAGTCACAAATTAGACATAATTATTAATTATGAAAGTAACAGTATATATATGAAATATCATATTCCTTCTTTCTAGTGATTCCTTCGATAGGAGTAAGCTTTTGTATAATTAATTGCTTTTTCAGCATAGTTCATAGTGCTTTATTATACATTTCTAATGATAATAATTCTCACACCATTAAAAACCATATATTTACAAAAGAGAACCCCTTATGTAATGTCTTAGGTGAAAGCTTTCAATATATGTTGGAATGTGAGAGCGCACACTTTCCATCAAAAAATTGTACATTCGGGGGAATGACAAATGAAAAAACTAGTAACATATTCATTAGCAGCAACTATTGGCATGAGTGGATTAGTAGGATTTGCAAGTACAGGTGCTGTAAGTGCGGCAGAAGTCGATACGACCACCGTTCGTTCAACAATTACTGAACCACGTCCATCAATTGTTCCTGAAGAAAGAGCTGTAAAGCACCATCATGTTTTCTATAAAAAGTCACAGTATAAAACCATTGCGGATATACCAGAAGAAGTAAATTACTACGATAAAGAAGGCTTTAGAGGCGTTGTACAAAAAGAATCCATTATTGAACTTGGAAACTATTACATCGTTTGTTATAGCGGAACAGTTATTCGCTGTTAATTACCAAATTATATAGGTAAGGGAAAAATAAAAAATTGTTTGTTTGTAAGCGTATTTTTTAATAAAGAGACACTAGGACAATTGCGTACAAATCAGCCCATGTTAGACTTAATGATGGGCTGATTTGTATGTATCTTACATTCGTTCAATCACCTAAATAATGACTAATATTTTCATAAACTCTCTTTCTGTATAGCAAATACAGACTGCTTCTCACCGAAGCGCTCCAATGTGTGGATGAGTGTCATTCCTATACGTTCAAGCAGTCTACAAGATGCTATATTTGCAGATTGTGTCTCTGCTACAATGATTGGATAGTGTAATGTTACTAATCCATGATGAACTAATTCACTAATCACTTCTTTTGCATATCCTTGTCCCCAATATTCCGGTAAAAACTGATAGCCAATTTCCATCTTCACACCATCATGATATGTATCAAAACATACTAATCCGATGAATTCGTTACCGTCTTTTGTATACACACTCCAATGCAGATGAATATTTGGAGATTCCATCATTAATTTATAACGTGCTGCAACGCCATCTTCATTAACAATTCCACCTAAAAACTCCCTTACTTTCTCGTTCATATAGAGTTTTCTCATATGCACATAATCAGTTCCAGATATAACTCGTAATTCACATCTATTTGTTTGTAGCACTGTTTACACCTTCCGACATTTCATAATTATCGTTGTTGGGATGTAACTTGCCTTTTCAAATGAGTACCAACTGTTAACATCTCTTTTCCTATCTTCTTCTGACAGACATACATCTTCTATTACTCTTTCAACGATAAAACCATATTCAACTAATGTGTTGATATATGTACTAAGTTTATATTGTTGCATAATAGCTGGATGAATCCATGCTTCATGATCATATGGTCCTTCTTCGTGATACGATTTATCCATCATTAGCATATTATCATTGTAGTGAACGCGGCTGTAAAGAGGATGTTCCCAACTAAAGATGAATACGCCATCTTTTTTTAAATAGTGGTGCACATTCTCAATTGTTTGATGCAAATTTGTCGTCCAACCCAACGCTTGAACTCCCCCCACTTTCACTTCGTTTAAAAGTGGAGGATTCCTAAATAAAGAGTTCTATCGAACTCTAATTTATTAGGCTATCTCCGTAGTCCCTACGGTTAGAATCCTTATAGCTTCATTCTTTAGATTGATACTTGCATTAATATCTCTATCGTGATGTATCTTACAAGCAGGACAATCCCATTCACGAAGATTTAGATTCTTAACGTCTTTATTTTGATATCCACAAGATGAACATAGTTGACTGGATGCAAATGTTTTAGATACTGCAATTACTTGCTTACCGTACCACTTTGCTTTATATTCCAACATCGTTCGAAATTGAGACCATGATACTTCACTAATTGCTTTTGCTAATTTGTGATTCTTCAACATGTTTGATACTTGTAAGTTTTCTATACCGATTACATCGTGGTTTTTGATGATTTCAGTTGAGACTTTATCCAAGTAGTCTTTTCTTGCATTAGTAATGTGTTCATGAATTTTTGCTACTTTTATTCGTTGTTTATTCCAGTTAGAAGAACCTTTCGTTCTTCTTGAAAGAATCCGTTGTGCTTTCGCTAATTTTTCTTCCAATGTTCGAAAGAACTTCTGATTTTCATACCTTACTCCATTTGACAGGATGGCAAAATCTTTCAATCCAACGTCAACCCCTACGTAAAAACCATATTTCGGAAGTTCTTCAACTTCTGTTTCAACTAACAATGACACAAAGTATTTACCAGAAGGATTACGCCTAACTGTAGCATTTAAGATACGTCCATCTACTTCACGACTTTTGGCAAAGCGAACAAGACCTAACTTCGGTAATTTAATCTTGTTGTCCATAATAGCAATGTTTTCATTCGTTTGTTTTGTTGTGTAAGATTGTACGTTGTTCTTCTTCGATTTGAAACATGGAGCAGCATTTTGCTTCTTGAAAAAACGTGTGTAAGCATCCGCAAGGTTGCGAACTGATGATTGAATTGCGATACTATCTACTTCTTTCAACCAAACAAGTTCCTTCTTCATTGCAGGAAGTTGAGAAGAACATGCACCATATGTTAAACCTTTTCCTGTTTCTTTGTAGGTGTTATTCCACAAAGACAAGAAATGATTAAATACAAAACGAGAACAGCCAATCGTTTTATTGATTAGAGTCGTTTGTTCTTTGTTTGGATATATACGAAACTTGTATGCCTTATTAACCAACATTGATTCCACCTCCTTTCGAATGTATATTCATTATACAAAGAACACACATTCGAAAGCTAACAAAATGATTAAGTCAAATTTTCCAATCTCATGATATATGTCGAACAATCGAGATGGCGTAATGCCATCCCTTGTCCGAAGGCGATTCATCCCCCACCTACTCAATAGACTACGTCCTTCACGTTCCTTGAGGAAGGGGTATTCTCGCCTACTTCAGATAAATGGAATACACGATATCAAAATGGTTATGGGGTATACCAGGATTTTCTTCCATTGGTGCTTCAAACAATTCTGCACGTCCACCCAATAAATTTCTCGCTGCTTCAATTTGCTTAGTCGATAAATCGATTCCCCATGCCTCGGCTACATTTCTATTAAGCATGTACTCCAGCGAATGTCCACTTCCACATCCAATATCTAAGACGTTTAAATTCGATACATTACCAAATAAATTCAATTCCACTTCAGTAGGTGCTAGTGGACCGTACTCTGGAAGTGGATTTCGTCCGTAAAAGCGCTCTGCTACTTCATTCCAACTTTGCTTATTCGTCGTCAATACTTTCGCATCCATTTTGTAATCCCCTCACTTTATCAAGAATGATTTGATTTGCATGACCATCTACAAACGTTGGTAAATCTCTGTCCAACATATTCATCGTAATATACGTATACACTTTTTCTAAAAATGGATAGAAGGCTGGATAATAACGCTTTGCATTCTCTGATAGGTAACTAGGAATATCTGTGCTAGGAATACGCATTTCTGTTAATTCTTCCTTTCCTTTCGCAACATGTAGATGCTTATCGTTTGTCACCGTAATAGTTCCTTCATTCCCGAATATTCGTAACTGCGATCCAAAACCGTGATGAATACCCGATAGGAATTGAATAGAAAACGTTGAACCGCTTTTCATTTTGCCATGAATGAAAAATGCATCATCTGCATCACGCACTTCTTCGCCAGCTTCTGGTACGTGCGTATGTATGAAGCCATTTACCATATGTACTTCGCTCTCTGTAAACCATCTCAAACTATCAATCATATGCGATCCTAATGCACCTAACATACCACCAGCTTGTTCCTTCTCGTCTATCCACCCGCGTTTTCCTTTTATTAATTTCTGATACTCTGCATACGAAACATGATACTCGAAATGCTTCACGTCACCTATATCACCTTGCAGAATTGCTTCTTTTGCTTTTTGGCGAATCGGTAAGTAACGCCATTCGAAATCAAGTAACGCTTTCACATCATTACGCTCTGCTAATTCACATAGTTCCAGCGACTCTTTACTAGTTACTGTGAAAGGCTTCTCGCACACAATAGAGATACCTTTTTCTATTGTATATTTAGCCATTTCATAATGATGCATTGGCATAGAACTAACGAAGATGATATCTAATTCTTCTTGATCCAACATTTCTCTCCAGTTTTCATAGTGAATGAAGTCATTCGTCGCCTCTAGCAATTCTTTTGGTAACTGATGCCTCTTTACTGTACTGACAGCTACTACTTTCATGAACGGATGTGTTTCAATAATGGGTGCCTGAATTTTCAAACCAAAACCTCCACCAATAATCCCCACTCGCATCGTATCTTCGACCTCCAAGATTAATAATTCTGTCTATTCAATGTGCACCTTATTCAATCTTTCAATTGCTTCGTTCAATTCTGTCAAGCTATTTATCACAATATCGGCTTGTGCAAGCTCATTTTCTTGTGCAAAATCAAAACGGCATCCAATCGAAATCAATCCATTATCCTTTGCAGCTCGGATATCAGATAATCGATCCCCAATAACAGCACTTGTGTGAATGTTGTACTTCTGTATAATCACTCCAACTAAATCACTTTTATTCTGTGAGTCTATTTGTTCAATACTAAAGGTTTCCGTCACCCATTTGTCTAAACGATAATGTGCTACAATTGCTTGCAGATAACTCACTAAGCCATTACTTGCTATATATAAGTGATAGCCATTCTCTTTCAGCTGTTGAAACACTTCTTCAACATGTGGATATAGTGCACCGTTCCCCTGCTCAATGTGGTAAATTAGTTTTTCATGGAACAACTCATTTGCCTCATGCCTAATTTCTTTAGACTGATGTGGTAATAATGTTGCCCACACAACTGGTAACGGAACACCCATAATTTCACGATACTTCTCAATTGGCGTTTCTTTGTCCCATACGTTTACTGTTCTTAAATGTACAAAGGTATCTTCTAATGCTGTCTCTAAAATTTTATCTGTTTGAAACAGCGTACCATCCATATCAAAGATTAATGATTTTATCATCTTCTTCATCTCCTACTATTCTTTAATGATTAATCCTAATGCTCGTGAGAAGGCTACTGCTTGCTCTGCTGAAATGGTACATCCTTCTAAGTATTCAGCTGTTACTCCAATCGTATCGAATTTCGTATCACTTAAATCAATGCCATTCAACGGAGTCATGAAAAATTGCACTTTATCAATAATTGAACTGCCGTATTCTATTTTCTGTAGTGTTGCATTTCCAAAATCCGCTTGGTTCAATACACACTCTTGAAACTTCACTTGTTTACAGTTCGTAAAATAAAAAGAGGCATAGTTCCCGTTGCATGTGTCAAAGAAGATATTCCGTAAATGCGCACCGTCAAAGTTTGTTCCTACTAGTTTACAATTTTTAAAAAGAACACGGTGCATAATGGCATTGCTAAAATCCACATTGGACAAATCACACTTCTCAAATATTACGTCTGTTAACTCCACATACTTAAGCGACACATCCTCAAATACAACATCTTGAAATACAATTTCATTAAAGATTACTTTTTCTGCTGTTTGATAACGAATAATAGTACCTTCTACTCGTCCAATTTCAACTATATCTTCATATTCAAATGTGCGGTTTTCCAACGATAACGCCGATAATTGTTTTCTTACTTTCGGCTTTTGTATAGCAATCTTTCGTTCATTTTTCACCTAACATCACCACCCTTACTATTCTGCAAACCACACGTCGAATCCTGTTTAAATGTGTAAAAAACCGAACTCACTTTCGCTCTTTGAACCAAATATGATGAAAATCAATCCATCCCTCTGCGTTCAACTGAACATTTTGTACTGTTTCATGATGCTCAATATGTACATTATGACGATAAAGAGGAAGTAAGTTCCCTTCATCTATAAGAATATATTCCATTTCATTGAACATACGGTTCCTTTCTTCCTTCTCCATTGCCAATAGTTCCTGTATATGATGACACATCCATTCTCGCATGCTAGATCCGATATGATGATACACAGGACCACTTGATGATAATAATAAATGTAAGAAGCTGAGTTCCACTTGTCCACCTATCGTTGCGCTTTCGTGAATAAGATCTGCGTATTGAAGTGTCAAAGGTTGCAGTAATTCTTCTGCACACACGAATTTTGGTTCTATGTTAATTCCATACTTAGCACACTCTTCTTGAATCCAAGTACAATCTTCCATGTGATCTTTATCAGCGAACGTAACGATATGTAGTAATTCTCCTTGATAATTACTCCTTTCTAGCAAATACTCTACTGTATATAGTTCATTTTTGTCACCCGGTGAAGATATGAAACTTGGTGCACGTTCTCCACGAAAATCTCGTAGTTGCTCTATTAACTTATCCCGATTAATAATTTGTTGCAGTGCTTTACGAAAATATTTATTTTGCATTGGACCACTTTTATTTGCATTCAAACTAATATACGTAACGTTTGTTTCTCGTTGGATATGATGCTTCCACGAAGAATCCCCTTCATGGTGCTCTGTCATCCCGAACGATATATCATCTAAGTAATTGTCTTCTTCCATGTTCCAAATCTCTATACGGTCTAAGAACGACCTTTCACGAAAATAATGTTCATACGCCTGTATAACAAACATCGAATCATCATTTCGAAGCAGTTGAAAGGATCCTGTCCCAATCAAATCTGTATCTAAGTTCCGTTCAAATTCCTCTTTTGGTAAAATAGATAAATGCTCGTCACTTAAAAAATGTAAGAACAATGCATTTTCCTTTTTGAGTTTTATCTTAAAGCAATGTGTTTGGATGACTTGCATTGATTCAACATTTTCCAGTAACCACTTATACTTATTGTCCTCATGGAATAAAAAACGTTCAAATGTATACAAAATATCATGTGCATCTAACTTTTTCCCATGATGAAACGTAATGCCTTTTCGAATGTAAAAAGTCCATTCCAAACTATCCATACTCTTCTCCCAGTGAAACACGATGTGTGGTTCAATTGTATTTGTCGTACAATTAAAGTGGACAAGTGTATCACATATATGTTTCACAAAATGACATTCGGATCGAAGCGTAATATGTACTGGGTCTAATTGGGTATGACCTAATTCCATCCTTAAGCGAAGTACATCATATTGTGCGTCATTTTCCCTTTCAACATGATATCCAAATAACGTATGTATCCAAGTATCAAACTGTAAGCGTAGAGTCCCAAACATCGTTTGATACGTATCAATTACCTTATTCGCCGCTTTTATATTCCCTTGTTTTACTAGCTCTTGTGCTTTACTAAAGATAAGTTGTTCGGTATTCTTAAGAAACGTAATTTTAGAGCTGTTTCCTCTTCCTTTTCCAGGGATCCATACAATCCACCCTGCCTCTTCCATTTTCTTTATAATTAGCTTACTGTTGCGTATCGTACAAAAAAGCTTGTCCGAAATGAGCTGTAACGATATATCATATGCTACTCCACATCTCACATGTGCTTCCTGTGCCAGCCATAAGCGCACATAATGTTCTAACGTTACCATATTAACTCCCCTATATAAAAAGATGAAAAATTCTCCTCTTCGATTCTACCCTTTTTACCAATCTACTTCCAATATATACTCCTTTTATACAGAAAGGAGATGTAGAATATGATACACAAATGGATAGATCGATATAATGAACTTATTTGGATACGACTTGTTGGAGAATTATTAACAAGTACGACGGGTGCTATGATTGCTCCTTTTATCGTACTCTTCTTGCATGATAAGTTAGACGGCAATATCTTACTTGCAATGATTATTGTTGCGATGCAACCACTTAGCGAAATTATTCTTACATTGCTTGGTGGAACGATGACCGATCGTATTGGACGTAAGAAAATCATTCTAGTAGCTTTATTCTTACAAGCTATGGCAATGACTGGATTTATCTTTGCAGAGTCTGTCTGGTTATTTGCTGGAATGTACCTATTAAATGGAATGGGACGTGCACTTTATATTCCTGCTTCCCGTGCTCAAATAGCAGACTCTGTTGAATCTAGTAAGAGATCAGAGGTATTTGCGCTTATTAATACAGTTGGAGCAATAGGATTCTCGATTGGTCCAATTATTGGATATTTTGTCTTTACTACAGATCCATCTCTCTTATTCGCATGTGAAGCAATCGCATTAATACTCTATTTCTTCGTTGTTCTCGTAAAACTACCTGAAACAGCACCAGAATACAAAAGAGACACACATACCCCACGTTCGGTCATTACATGGAAAGAACGAATAGTTACACATCGATACGTGTTAGGATTGATGGCATTCTCGTTACCAATTAGCTTTTTCTACGCACAGAAAGAATCGACGTATCCACTTTATATGAAAGAGATGTTCTCTGATTACTTACTTATCTTAACGACAATCGCAACTGTAAAAGCAATACTCGATATTGTCTTTCAATTCGTATTAACGAAATGGGCAGAAAGGTTCTCCATGAAGAATATTACCCTTATTACGTATAGTTGTTATATACTTGCAGCGCTTGGATATGGATATTCGTCATCATTATGGATGTTACTATGTATACAAGTTATATTAGTCATCGCAGAAAGTATTGGATTAAACCACTTCTTACGATTCGTCTCTGAATTGGCACCAGTGACACTACGTGGGACATACTTCTCCATATACGGTACGCATTGGGACATTTCAAGAATGATTGGCCCATTTACCGGAGGCATGATTTTAGTAGATTTAGGTGGTTTGGCATTATTTTATCTAACAGCAACGATGCTTCTCATCGGTTGTACTGCGCAGTATTTACTTGTTCGACGTATCGAAACAAAAGCTTCAATCAAAACAAAGGTTATCTCCACCTAGGAGATAACCTTTATTTACAACTGCTTTCATATATTCTCGAACTATTTCCCCATGGATGATAGCCATCCCCTATATACGTGAATCCATATTTCTCGTAATAACCAACATGGTCTGTACATAAGAAAACTTTTTGAAACCCTGCTTTATGTGCATCTATTTTCGCCTGTATTAACAATTCTTTTCCTAATTCTCTACCACGATAACTTTCTTCGATATAAATAGCACATATCCACGGCCACAAATCCATACGACTAATAAAATCATTCGTAACAAGTCCTGCACAGCCAATAATCTGATTATCGTCCTCCATCACATACCAAATCGGAAGTGGATTGTCCGTCATAATACTATGTGTAATGCTATCGTCATACATGCTCTTATTGTCTTCATCTGCCCATTTACGTTGAAAATATGAAATTGCTTTATCTTTATACTTTGGATGTTCCCTTACATTAATAATCCGCATCTTACATTCTCCTTTCCCGCCTACCCCAATGTAAAAGCATATTCAAATGACCTCTAACGTATACCTACTTATTCATTTTACCAAAATTAGTTAAATGTTACCAAACAAATTGATTGAAATTTTCAACATTACGGCGTAATATATATTCATACTATAAAAGTTAATCGAATTAACTAATAAACAAGTTAACTATCTGCTCACGGATAGTTAACGAACAAAGCGAGAGGGATATATATGTGGAAAAATAAGAACGTTTGGATTGTTCTTATAGGAGAATTTATTGCAGGGTTAGGATTATGGTTTGGAATTATCGGCAACCTAGAATTTATGCAGCACCATATTGAATCGGACTTTATGAAATCACTTCTTATGTTTAGCGGTTTATTAGCTGGCGTAATCGTCGGACCAACAGCTGGTAGAATGATTGATCAATATTCAAAGAAAAAGATTTTGCTATACTCAGGGTTCGGTCGTTTATTTAGTGTATCATTTATGTTTTTGGCCATTCACTTTGAAAACATTTGGTATATGGTTATGTTCATGGTAACAATACAAATTTCGGCTGCCTTTTACTTCCCTGCCTTACAGTCCGTTATTCCGTTAATTGTAAAAGAAAAAGACCTATTACAATTAAATGGTATTCATATGAATATCGGAACAATTGGCCGTATCGTCGGTACCTCACTCGGTGGTATTTTATTAGTCGTAATGAGCTTACAATTTATTTACGCCTTATCAATGGTTGCTTATGCACTGTTACTCGTTTCAACGTACTTTTTACAATTCGAAGATACCAAACCAGTGACACAAGAAAAAGAAAAGAAAGAGAAAAACAAAGATGGATTTATGGAAGTATTTCGTGTATTAAAGCAAATTCCAATTGCCTATAAAGCACTTATTCTTAGCATCATTCCACTCTTATTTATTGGTGGATTTAACTTAATGGTTATCAATTTAAGTGAAATGCATGATGATTCAGCAATTAAAGGTTATATCTATGCAGTTGAAGGCATAGCATTTATGCTAGGTGCATTTGCGGTAAAGAGATTAACAACATACACAACACCATACAAATTATTATATATCTTCGCTTTTATCACAGCTATTGCTCATTTATCCCTATTCTTCAGTGATATACAATGGATGGCGCTAGCATCATTTGGATTATTTGGATTTGCAGTCGGATGTTTCTTCCCGATTATGTCGACAATTTTCCAAACAAAAATACCAAAGGAATACCACGGAAGATTGTTCTCTTTCCGAAGTATGTTTGACCGTGTAATGTTCCAAATAGTCTTATTAGGTACTGGATTAGCATTAGATACACTTGGATTACAGTACATGGTTCTTATCTTTGGAGTCATCTCTCTACTCATTATTTTTGTATCTGGATTAAAGCAGAAAAAAATAGATACAGCTGTTGTGAAATCACCAGCATAATAAAAAGTGACGTGCTCTCTAATGGGCACGTCGCTTTTATTTATATTTCTTTTTGTTTTCTTGACCTAAAAAAAGAGGTTATCCCGCTGCCAATTCCCCCTAGCTTTTTGTGCCCCTCTAACCCTTTAACTGATAGAAAATTTATTCAATTTCGCCTCAGTAGCCAGCATGACCCTGTTAAGCTCATTCCCTCGGCTATCTTGTCCTCTTCTGAAATAGAGACTACGTAAAAAATTCTTGCTGTTCACGCGAGCAATTACCTGACTGCGACTTCTCGGCAAATCGCAGCATTGCGCTAAATCACTAATCCAATCAGCAATTTCTTGATGTGACAGTAACTCTTGATCCATCATCGTATCCACGATGTTGGCCAACCGCTCATCATCCTCATCGCTAAAAATATGTCTACCATTATGAAGCATACCAGAAATAGCGACAAGAACTTCACCTAGCATTGCAAGGCTACTCTCCTCACATTGCACCAGCTCCACAAAAACATCCGCACCATGAGATACACTATGAGCCCATCCTTCTACTGGAAGGTAACCTCGCAAATCCTTCTCCTCTTTATAATAACGGAGCATTACATAGATTAATTGCTCAATTTCCGCTTGATTGAGAAATGGATTCTTTCTGTGACGTTGCACAATCAAAGCGATAGGTAAAGCAGAGAACGTCCTTGTAAAAACGGACTCGTCATCCTCACTACCAATATGATAAAACAAATGGTCCTCATTAGTCAGAACTGCTAAGAGCTTACGTAACTCATCTTCACTGAACCTATTTTCTTCCTTAATCCACATATAAAACATTGGATAAATCAGACTATCCCGCAATTCCGGCTGAGGATCCCCAATATATTGAAGTAACAAAGGTAAGAAATCTTGATGATGCTCACCTCCGCGTAACTGATACTCATCCTTTTCAATTCTTTGCAAATCTAGCATTAATTTGGTCCTTGTATCACTCATCTCCATATCCCTCTCATCATTCGTTCACTCGCATCACCAAAATTATGAGTCAATGAAAATTCTATTTATTCCTTTTAAACGAGTTGAATGTCCCTTTGAATACACATCTTAAATCTTTAAGAACGGCTTATAATCTACTTCAATACCGGTCAATCCTCTTTAATATCAGATGTCCTTTTGACATAAAAAGACCCCTTTAGATAATCATATCTAAAGGGGGAAAAGCACGCAACTTTTTATAAGCGTGCAATTTCATTTCAAATCTACATCTGCTATAATTCTTACTCGATTCCCGTCTTATTCAGGAAGAATACCGTCAATGTTCCTGGTCCCGCATGTGCCCCAATTGCAGCACCGATTGAATGAATAATAAACGATTGACAACCGAAGCGCTCTTCTAGTAATGCTTTTAATGCTAAAGCTGCTTCCTCATCGTCACCATGAGTAATACCAATTGTTTGATCTTGTAGATTTTCTCCACGTTCTGCTATCAATTCAAGCATTCGTTTCAATACTTTCTTTGAGCCACGAATTTTCTCAATAGGTACTAACTTCCCTTCTTCAACATGAAGAATTGGTTTAATATTTAGTAAGCCACCAATAAAACCAGCTACTTTACTAACACGTCCCCCACGTACTAAATACTGAAGGTCATCTACTGTAAAAATATGTTCCATATGATTTGCTAAGGAACGAACATATGCTGTTAATTCTTCTTTCGTAGTACCTTCTGCCGCGCGTTCTGCAGCTTTCAACACAACAAGACCTTGACCTAAGGATGCACACTTCGCATCAATAATCTCAATATCAAAGTCTGGATATTTGTCTTTTACTTCGTCTTTGATTAGTAAGGATGATTGATATGTACCAGATAATTCTGAGGAGAATGCTACATAGATGCAAGGAGTATTTGTTTTCGCATTATTTACAAATGTTTCGTATACTGCTTGATAAGAAGGTAGAGATGTTTTATATGCTTTTCCTGCACGCATCTCATCAAATAACTCTTTCGGTTGTAAAGAAACACCATCTTCATACTCCATTTCATTCTCATCATATACACGTATAGGAATAATATCTATATCATATTGTTGGATAAGTTCTTTTGGTAAATCTGCTGCGCTATCTGTAATAATTTTTACTTTCATCGTACTTCCACCTCTATTCATTTAAGCTAATCACGCCTTTCTATTATATAGACAAAATAGAAATTGGAAAACCCTATTAGTTAGTAAAGTTAACTATTTTTCAATTTAAGAAAAGAAATACTCCATCTCGTTACCTTTCTTTTTAAATCCTACCTTTGCATAAATTGGGCTACCCTCTTCCGTTGCGTGAAGCCATATTCTTTTCACATCTCGTTGTTTACACTCACTCATACATTGTTGCAATAATTCATTCGCGATTCCTTGCTGGCGGTATAACGGAGATGTATATATATTTAAAATATATGCTTCTAATCCTTTCAAATTCCCTGGATACGGTGGTCGCTTAAACAATACAATTCCACTCGCACCTACTATTTCTTCACCTGCTATTGCAATATAGGAGATAAATGTATCGTTATGAAAAGCATCTTCTATGTATTCGCGTGTTGCTGTAATAAGCATTTCTTCATCCTCTAGACATGTGATAGCTCGCACTTCTTTTAGCAATGAAATTCGTAAGTTAATAACCTTTTCTATGTGCACTTTTGTCGCCTTTTTAACGATAAAGTTAGCCATTCCCTTTAGTCCCTTCCTTATTTCTTCATCATATATCCCTTTACTAACAAGTTACTAAAAAAACTCCTTACTTCTTTAAATCCACATGTCTCAAACAATTCTAGTAGTTCTTGCTCTGTTATTAAATGGAATTCTGTCCCGATTGCTTTTTCAAAACGATTCCACTGTTCAAGTGAAATTCCATGCTGCAACATATAATCCTTCCATCCCTGCATAAAGATAGCCATTTCCGCTGTATCTTCAAGTCTATAAATAGTAGATAGAAAGAACGTGGACCCTGGTTTCAACTGTCCATATATACGCTGTAATAGTTCCTTCTTATTATCAATACTTTGAATAAAATGTAATACTAACATGCATATTGCTCCGTCAAATTGTTTCGCCGGTGAAAGAGCAGCAATTGTTCCATGGATAAGTTCTATTTCATTTTCGATTTGCTCCTGTTGAAGACGAAATTCTGCCAATCTCAGCATATCAAGGGACGGATCCACACCAGTGAAACGAATCTCTCTATCTTTTTTACTGAGTGTAATAATATCTTGTCCACCCCCAGCACCGATAATTAATAGTTCGGGCGACTGCTTCTTTATCGTTGAATACATGTTACCTAATAAATCAAAGAGCACGTGATAGCCTGGTATTTTCTTCCCAATTTCTTGTTCATATGTATGAACGGTTTTGTCGTTCCAGTTTTTATTAGACATTGATATTCCTCCGAATTATGAAACTATGAGATACTTATTATCTTACCGCAAAATACTTAATTTTACATTTTTTAACTCGAAATCTTTTTTCATACAAAGAGAGAGCTCCGTATTGGAACTCTCTCTAACTCTATATCACCTCATATTCAGTGTGATGGTGTACCTTACACCCAAAAGGTAACCTCTTCTCCCTTTAGTATTGCGTAAAAAACAGATATCTTTTTTTACGTAATACCTTTAATAGTTAAGCTGTTAATTCATCCAATTTCGAATACAGTTCTTCTCTTCTTCGTTCTTTTTCCAACTTCTTTACATTCATTTCTTGTAGTACGTCTACTTCTTCTATTTGAAGCATTTGTTGTTCTAATTGGAATAAAGCTTCTTCAATTTGTTCTAATTCCGATTCAAGATTTGCAATTATATCAGGTGGATTCTCAACAACTTTTTTCACTTTTTGCTTCTCTATGACTTTCTTTTCTTGTTCTATTTGTGGAACATATAGCTTTTCTTTGGCCCAACTGTAGTTTCCTTCAAACGTATATATCTGTTGATTTACTAACCAAGCTGTCTTCGGGAATAGTTTGTTTAACAAGTAACGATCATGTGATACAGCCAAGATTGTCCCTTGGAAGTCTTCAAGTGCTTCTTCTAATACTTCTCTTGAATCAATATCAAGATGATTCGTGGGTTCATCTAAAATTAAAAAGTTGATATTCTGGTACATAAGCTGAGCTAATCGCAACCTCATTTTCTCTCCACCGCTAAGTGATACTATTTTCTTAAACACATCAGGCCCGTAGAATAAGAACTTCGCTAGTATGTGACGTGCTTCGCCTTCTGGTACTGCAACTTGGTCACGAAATGCTTCTATTACAGTCCCGTTCATATTTGTCGTAAACACATGTTGAGATAAATAGCCAATTTGAACATTACTACCAATCGTTACGTTTCCACTATCTGATTCAATCTCTTGTAAAATCATTTTAAGTAATGTACTTTTCCCTGTTCCATTTTGTCCGACAAAAGCGATACGCTCTTGATACTGGATTGTCATATTAACATCTGTAAACAACTGCTTATCACCGAATGCTTTCGAAACATCAATGAACGTACATACATCTTTGCCACTTCTATCTTTCATCTCAAATTCTAAACCAATCTTATTACGCTCTAACATCGGACGCTTCATCTTCTCCATTCGGTCCAATGCCTTTTGCATACTCTTCGCTCGGCGATGTAAATCTGCATTTGGTGGTGTTGCTTGATTTGCCCATTCCTTCAAACGCTTAATCGCTTCTTTCATTTTCTTTATTTTCTTCTGTTGTTCCTGGTACATATGAAATTCTTGAAGAAGTCGTTCTTCCTTTTCTTTAACAAACGCGCTGTAGTTTGTATTGTATGTGTGTAACTCTCCATCTTCAACATCAATAATTTTCGTTACTACTTCATCTAAGAAATATCTATCATGTGAAACAACAATGATACTTCCTTTATACTCCTGTAAAAATTGCTCTAACCATTCTACTGCGTGAATATCTAAATGATTTGTTGGTTCATCTAATAGTAATAAATCTGGCTTCTGTAATAAAATTAGTGCTAGACCAACTTTTGTTTGCTCACCACCACTTAAGTTCCTAAACGATTGATGTAACAACGGAGTAATATTCAAACCATTTACAATTCGCTGAATATCAGATTCCATTTCGTATCCACCAGCAAAAGCAAATTGCTCTTGAATGGAACCATACTCTTCTATAAGTTTTTGAAGTTTTTGTTCCTCTTCTGTTATTGCCATGTTTTCTTCCAATACTCGTAATTTCTTCTCTAGCTCTCGTACATATGAAAATGCGGTATAAAGTACATCTAACACGGTATATTCCTCTACAAATGTAGGTACTTGCGCTAAATATCCTATTTTAAGTCCTTTTTTCACATGGACGTTTCCTTTATCTACATGCTCTATTTTTGTTATTAATTTAAATATCGTTGTTTTTCCAGTTCCATTACGACCAACTAAGCCAATTCGTTGTCCTTCATTTATTTCTAAGGAAATATTTTCAAAAATTGTAGTTCCTCCAAATACTTTACTTACTCGATCTAATGCACAAATAATCATTTTCCGTACTCCTCTCAATATAAAAAACCATGCGCAAGAATACACCTTGCCCATGGTTTTGATGTGTAATAGGACGAAAAAAAGAGAGCTACAAGAGCTCTCCCTTTCTCGAAAAATCAATGGGTAAAGAGTTCTCTTTTATTCAGTCACTACTATGCATTTGCTAAAAAAGGGCATACGTATCCCGTTAACAGCAAATCCATGAAAAATCGCACGACAAATAGATACATATTCTAAAAATGACGCGCGCAACGTAACTGAATAATTCATCTCTTTACTCACCTCTTTCATACGGAATGTTTAATACTAACAGTATATACCATTTCGAATATTAATTGCAAAATTTTTCTGTCTTTTTTACATATTTGGTGTTATTTTTTCTGATTTTGCACGTTCTTTCTTTATCATTCTAAAATGGAACAGTTCATACATCACTGGTACAATAAGCAACGTTAATAGCGTAGATGTTGTTAAGCCACCAATTACGACAATGGCTAATCCTTTTGAAATTAATGTTCCTTGACTTGTTGATAATGCAAGTGGTAGTAACGCTGCGATTGTTGCGAGTGCTGTCATTAAAATTGGGTTCAAACGTGTTTTACCTGCTTCAATAATTGCCGCACGAATTGATAGTTTCTTCTCATCTCGATTTTGTCCAATACGATCCACAAGTACAATCGCATTTGTTGTTACAATTCCAATTAACATAAGGAGTCCAATCATCGAGCTAAGCGACAATGGTTCCTTCGTAATGTATAATGCGCTGAACGAACCAATTGGGATGAATAGAAGCGACGTCAAAATAATAAATGGAATGCGCAACTTCTTAAAAGTAAGTAACATGACAACAAATACTAATCCAATTGCGACAACCATCGCAACTCCTAATTGTTCAAAAGCTTCTTTCGTTTCTTCATCACTTCCTCCAAATGTTACATCTACTTCTGAATCAAGTATAACATCCTTTTTAACCCCATCCGTTAATGTTAGAGTATCCTGCGCAATGTTCGTTGAATTTAAGTCTGCTGTAATACGTGCGAAGATTTTCCCATCTTTCTTTTGAATACTATTGAACACCGACTCTTCCTTCACCGATGCTACTTCACTTAACGGAATAACACCCGACTTTGTCGGAAGTAAAATTTTCTCGATATCCTGCTTCGTTGTTGCTTTCTGCGCGTAAGAGAGTAATATCTTTCGTTCTGCTTTATCTAGATTCGGTACAGAAACAGAAATAGGAGTTGTTCTCTCTGCTACAAGTCCTAGCACCATCTCATTTGTAATCCCAGCACTTGTTGCTTTTTTATCATCAATAACGACTGACCACTGTGCTTGTTTTTGCTTAAAGTTATTTTTAACTTCTTTTACATTAGACTGTTTTGCCATGTATTCTTCTACTTTAGCTGCATTCTCCTGTAATCGCTCTAAATTCGTATCAAAGAGATCAATTGTAACGAGTGTACTAGCTAATTGACCACTTCCCATTTCCACTGCTGTTAACTTAATATCACTAAAATCATCTTTTAATAATGTTGGAATATCTTCTTTTAGTTCTTTTGTTTCTACTTCAATATCTGCATCCGTCTTCAAATTAATGTAGTACGTCATCATATTTGTTTTCGCAACACCTGTTTGAACATCTATCCCGCCAACAGTCGAGAACGTTCCATCTGTGTATTCTCGATCTAAAATCATTTTCTCCACACGTTGTGATGTTTCATTCGCTTTTTCTAAACTTGTAGAGGGTGGTAGTTCCATTCCAATATACAATATTTTTTGTTTTTCATTTGGCATCATAACAAATCCAATTCTTGAAACGAAGAAGAAAGATGTACCAAGTAATACAAATGAAACAACTAATACAATCCATTTTTTCTGTAAAGAGAAACGTAATAACTTCTCGTACAACGTCTGTAATTTCCCTTCTTTCTCTTCACGCTTAACTTTCTTGAAACTGAACTTCGATAATATTGGCACGAGTGTAACAGACACTAATAGAGACGCGAAGAGTGCAACTACAACTGTAATTGCGAACGGGTAGAAGATTTCACCTGTCATCCCTGTCACGAATCCCATTGGCAAGAACACGATTGCCGTTACGACAGTTGAACTTACAATTGCTTTTAAAATTTCCCCGGTACTACTTATAATTAGCTCATCCGAAACATGTTTAGATTCTTTTCGAATACGTCTAAAAATGTTCTCAATGACAACAATGCTATCATCTACAACCCTACCGATTGCAACTGCCATTCCACCTAGACTCATCATATTTAATGAAATATCAAGTTGCTTTAAGAAAATACTTGTAATGAGTAATGAAAGTGGAATGGAGATAATTGCAATGAACGTTGCTCGAATATTACGCAAGAAGAGTAACACCGACAAAGAAGCAAATATTGCTCCGTATATTCCTTCTTTCACTAATGTATCGACACTCTTTTGGATTTCGTCCCCTTGAGAATATCCAATTGTATATTCCATATCATCATCAAATAAATCAATTACACGTTGAATTTCTTTTACCGTTTCTACCGTGTTAGCTCCTGGTTTCTTCATAAGTGTAATCATCATTGCTTCTTTGTCACCATATCGGCTAATGGAATTATATTGTTCTTCCGCTGTAATACTAGCTACATCTGATAATGGAATAACTCCGTTTATCCCTTGGAGTTGAATGCTTTTTAATGCTTCTGTTGTCGTTAACTCTTTTTTAATTTGAATTGGAATCACATTATCTTCTGAAGTAATTGTTCCTGCCGGGAAAGCAAAGTTGCTATCTTCAATTGATTTTTTTACTGTTTGTAACATTAGACCATTCGCCAATGCTTTTTGTTGATCGATTTCAATCATGACAACTCGATCTTTTTGTCCTTCCAGCATGATATCTCCAACACCATCTAACTTCTCTAATGCCGGAATAATCTTGTCATTCACCATCTTATTTGTTTCTTCATCACCGTAAATAGAAACAAAGTAAATTGGAATTCTATCCATCGATATACGTTCTACTTTTTTCTGAATACCATCTGGATATTCCACTTCACTTAAGACAGTATTAATAGAAGAGATGGCTTTCTCCATATCAGTTCCATACTCAAAATCTAATTGGTACACCGCAATATTATTCATTGCTGTCCCGTTCACATTTTTAATTCCTTCAATCCCCATTAGTCGTTTATCTGTCTTCTTCATAATCTGTTCGTCAACATCACCAGGAGAAGCTCCCGGATAAACAACTTGAACAACTATTTGTGGGATTTCAATATTTGGCATCATATCAATTTTTAATGTACGAAAGCTGTATAACCCACCAAGTATTAATAAAAAGGACACTACAAATACAGCAGCTACATTCTTTAAACTAAATCGTGCAAAAAACAAATGAATTCACCCCCAAAATTTTCCCCTACCCCGACTTCTAAAGTTTATCAAACAATTCACAAGACATCCTTTGTTAGTGTTAGACGTTTTGCGACAAATTGCATAATTATTGTCGAAAAAGTATTTTGCATAGCTCTATATCTCGATTGGGTAATATATGTTCACAAGATTCCGTCATCTATGTGTATATGTTCACAAAAATTCCTATTCGATATATACTAAAGAGCATTGACTATTATCAAAAGGAGCTCATCATGTTAGTTATAGGATGTATATTACTAGTTATTTTTTTATTTTTATTCTTAAAAGAAAAACGACGGATAAGTCTTTCCTACTTGCTTACAACAAGTATTGCATGTATTGCCATTTGGATAATTTATTTCATCGGATCGAATAATTCCAGCAACATTATTGGGATTACATTATTACTCCTTATCTTCGGTCTCATTCCTTTAGGAGTTATCTCATTTGGTATTTATCTTTTGTTTAACGGAAAACTTATGCTTCAAAAAGAAGGAAAAAGATTGGCAAATTTATTATCTGCTGCTGTCGGTCTTGTTGTTTTATCTATTATTGGAATGGGTATTTATTTTTTTGTAAGCACGTATAATCCACGTACACATATGTATTACATAGGGCTTCTACTTCTTACTGGATACTTTTCTTTCATTTTCGTTAGCTACTTATTCTATGCTATCTTCTATCACTTTCAAAAAGTAAAATACACCCCCGATTTTATCCTTATATTAGGATCAGGTTTAATTGGTGACAAAGTACCGCCACTATTAGCTTCTCGATTAGATAAGGGAATGAATGAATACATAAAATATGACAGAAAACCGAAGATTATTGTATCGGGTGGACAAGGTCCTGATGAATTAGTAAGCGAGGCATTTGCAATGAAGCAATACTTACTCGCTAAAGGTATGAAAGATCAAGATATATTAATGGAAGATAAATCAACAAATACATTTCAAAATATGCTGTTCTCCAAACGCATCATGGATAATGTAAAACAAGAACACAAAAGTATTTTTGTCACTAATAATTATCACGTTTTTCGCGCAAGTATATATGCACGTATGGCTGAACTTAAATGCGAAGGTGTTGGTTCTCAAACAGCTAGGTACTACTTACCAAGTGCTTTTTTACGCGAATATATAGGTATTTTAGTGATGTATAAGTGGTGGCATGTATTAGCAGTTTGTTTGATAATTTTTATGCTTACTATAGTATAAAAGAAAGGTAGGTCTGCTGTGGTTGACCTACCTTTTCTCTAAAAAGTGATACATGATAATTGTTTCTAATCGTTCTCGTCTATTCATCAACATCTTTGCATACTTTTTTGTTTCCGACGTTACACCATCTTGAATAAACATCGCAACAATTCCCCTGATTAACCAGACATCGATTTGTTCCTTGAGCATTCTCCAATTAATACCTTGATATCCTCTTTGGAATTGTTGTAACGCATGAATCATCCAACTATCGTTCGATTGCCAATCTATCGTTGACGTAATAACAGCCGCTAAATCAAAATGTTGATTTCCCTTTCTCACTTCTCCAAAATCAATTATGTATATATCCTGTCCATAAAATAGTAAGTTCCATTTCCCTAAATCTCCATGAATATAACCAGTATCATCCTCTTCATAGGCTAAACACTTCTCCACTATATGATATAATCCTCCTTGAATTTCTACATTCCTATGGATAAGCTCTTTCCACATATCTGATAATGCAAACCGGTCTGGTTGCTCATAAATACCTTCTATACTTCTTATAACATCATGAAAAGTCAAAATTACCTTTCCTAACATTTCGAAATCAATCTCTCGCTTAACTATGTCATGTTTTATATATGGCTGAAGGTTATAAACACTTTCGATGCGATGAACATAAGGCAACTGATTTTTTGTTTCTACTATTGTAGAAGAAATCTTATATTCAGATAAGGCTTTACTAATGAGAAATTCCGTTTTGGCCTGCTTTATATCCTTTATCCGTCGCAAAACATATGTATTATTAGTTGTAGTAATTAGTATAGGTCTAGATGTATTTCCTTTTTTTAATTCAGCTATTTGCACAATTGGTTGGATAGGATATTCGCGGAGTATATCAATTATTTTGCTATTCATATATATCACTCCATTGGTTCATTATATTAGTTCACTTAGTAGAGGTTGTTGATTAATCAAGCTTAAAATATGGTCCGTGAAATTTCTAGCAACTCACACTAACTAGGCTCATCAGTTAGATTAAATTGCTACTTTCTTTTTCTCCATAATTTTAATAAACAGCTGCCATTCTCTTCGGCTTGTAAGTTATTTCTCCCCATTTTCATCGTTAAACTCTTTTTAGACATCTACTAGGATTAAAGCTATTCCACTCATTTATCTCCCTCCCCAAATGTTTATTCTTTATTCGTCATTCACTTTTTTAGCCACATACTATCTCGTATGTGGCAAGTGCTTTCAGTGCTGAATACAATCTTACACTACATACTCATGACAAACTTTGACTGTCGCTAGCCTTTTCATGTATCTCCTGAATCCAAATTAAATAACTATGTTTTGAACTGCTCCGAAGATAATTGTCACGAGTAAAATAACAAAGAAGCAATTAATAATAAGGGATATATACCCGGAACGAATCTTATTAATCTGATTGTAATAATAATTAGCGATACCAAGCGTTACAATGTTACCTGTAATATTAAGTAAGAAAAAGGATAAATCATTAACTTCTTCTGGTACAAAGATTAACGTGAACACATTCGCTAAAATATGATATGTTTGAAGTAACATCAACACTCCAATTGCTATCCGTGCACCTATTTCTTTATTTCTCTCCTTCTCATCACGATCATGCACAGCCCCATCTCCTCCTATTTACTTGGATAAGATTTCTATTGTTAACATTTGGAAATTAACTACTAACTGAGCAAACTCCTCTTTCAAATATATGACATTGAGTAACATAAATACTTATTAATCGCTTCTGAGAAAACAAATAGATATTGTACGTCCTATCTTCCGCAGCAATAATCTCTTTTATTTCATAAGGTTAGCCTTAATGTTTTCTACATCAATCCCAGCCTTATGTAGCTTCTTTTCTCCTTCCACTTCAATTAAACCTTTGAATTGCTGTAATACTGGATCAAACGCTACATGCTTGTCCATCATAAACGTCATTTGATGTTCGATTTCTAGCCATGTAGATATATCCGCTTCATTATGCTGAATCTGGACTTCTAGCTTATCTAATGCATTCGCTACTTTTGCTTCGTACGTTTCTTTCGTTTCAAATTCAAACCATAAATCATATAGTTCTATACCTAAATCGTCTCCAAGCATATCTCTTATATTCTCAATAGCTTTTGCCTCATTCTTTACTTTTTGTTCCTTCAACTCAGCACTATTCATTGTGTCAAATGTAGGAATATCTCCCGCCTCTGCTTCTACTAAATCATGAATAATAATCATCTTTAACATCTTCAGCAAGTCTACTTTTTGCGGAAGATACGGCTCAATTAAAATACCCATTAACGACATTCTCCACGTATGCTCAGCAACACTTTCTTGTCGACCATTTGAGAGCCAACTATGTCTCATTTCAACCTTTAGTTTTTCTGCTAACTTTATCACTTCTAATACTTTTACTAATTGTGCGTTCATTGTTACCCCTCCTAATATATCTACTATTCATCGTAAAATGTCATATGTATTTTATCTTGCTTATAATAAGCTAATCGATCTTGTAGTGTGCCGGTATGAAATTCAAATTTATGACCGTCTAAATCTGTAAAATAGATAGACTTCTTATCCCGTGCATCACGCGAACGACCGGATAAAACATCCACATGTAATCGTTCTAATTTTTCATACATTGCTTCAAATTCGTTCTCTTCAATTGTAAAAGCAACATGTGTATATGATTGCTGTATTTCGTTACGTGGAATGTCCCTCTCCTCGTTAAGCGCTAACCACATTCCATTCAAATCGAAGTACGCAGTCGTTCTTCCTTTCACCAACAACTTTGCATCAAACACTTGCTCATAAAATACAATTGATTCTTCTAAGTTTGATACAGAAAATAAAAAATGGTTTAATCCCTTTACGAACAATTTAGCCACCTCTATTTCTTTAGCGCATAGCGCTCACTTAGCTTATTTCGGTGCGCTTTAAAAATATCCTCTAGCGGAATCTCATATTTATTCGCAATGACAATAAGGTTCCCTAGCACATCACCAAGTTCTTCTGCGAGTTCTTGTTTTTGCTCCGTATATGTACCATCTACTTCATCAGGTCTATCACGCCCTATTTCAAGCGCTCGTATTGCTCGTGCTACTTCTCCAGTTTCTTCTGCAAGAAAACCGATGCGAATGAAAATGTCTAAATCAGACCAGCCTCTCGCCTCATAATACTCTTTAACCCATTGCTGAAATTCATTAACGTTCATATATATCCCCCCCTCAAAATATAAAGCAAAAGGCACTCCCATACAATGAAAGTACCTTTTATGTATTAACCTAGATGGATTGTACAGTTATATAATTCACAATCCCACCCTGCATCTGTTTTTACTAAACGTGTAATCGATGTATTTTTCGGTGAGACAGTTAAATCAATACTTGGAACTAGTGCTTTTAACATATGTCGAGTGAATGCACCATGCGAAACGATTAAAACATTTTTCCCACAGTGTTTTTCCATGATTTCATCAACAACTGGCATCGCTCGTGCGATAACACTCTCTGCTGATTCAATCCCCAAATCTAACGATCTCCAATCTTCTCCCCATTTCTCAATTCGCTCTTGTTCCGTCGTTCCTTCGATTTCGCCACCACTTGCTTCTCGAAGTCTTACATCTAAAAGTAATGGAAGATTCGCTAGTCTTTCTATTGCTTCAGCTGTTGCTCTCGCTCTGGATAAATCACTCGCATAGACAACATCCCATTTTTCGTTACGAATTCGTTCCCCAAGCTTATCTGCTTGAAGTAAGCCAGCCTCATCTAACGGAATATTTGAAAGCCCTTGTGATCTTTTTTCTTTATTCCACGCCGTACTTCCATGACGAATAAATCCAATTGTAGTCATTATGTATCCTCCACTATCTTTTTCTTATGAACATTTATTATATCAGATACTGCACTACCTATCCTTATCTATTCTCTCACAAGGAATTGTTACATGTACAGTAAACAATCGATTTTTACTTTCTATCAAAACCTTTCCACCATGTAGTTCAACAATGCTTTTTACAATAGCTAATCCTAGCCCAGAACCTTCTGTTGAACGTGCTGTATCTTTCTTATAAAAACGATCAAATAGACGTGCAATTTCTTCCTCTTTCATTGGTTCAGCATAATTTGTCATAGAGATACGAACATACTTATCAACTATTTCCGTTGCAATTACCAATGGCGTTGATTTCTCACTATATTTAACGGCATTTGTTAGTAAATTTTCAAATACACGTACCATCTTCTGTGTATCTAATGAAACCGTGCATTCTTCGTTTGAAAATATTGTTTCCAAAGAAATATCTTCACCGAGAATTGGATAATATTCTTCAACTATTTGTTCGAGGAAATAATGTAATGGTATTTCCTCTGTTTGAATCATTGTTTCATTATTTAGTAGCTTCGTATAATCAAATACGTCTTGCACTAAAATATGAAGATTCGTCGCCCGTCGATATGTAACATTAATATAATTATTGCGCTCTTCCTCCGATGTATATTGCTTTTCCTTCAATAACTGTAAATACCCAATAATAGATGTAAGTGGTGTTCGTAAATCATGAGAGATATTCGTAATTAACTCTTGTTTCATTTTCTGCGACCTTCGTTCTTCTTCCATCGCCTTGTGTAACTGCTCCGACATTGTGTTAATATGTTCCGCTAGATCTCCTAGTTGATCATTACTTTGACGCGGTATCTTATATCCTAAATTACCACTTGCGATTTGTTCCATGCTTTTTGCTAGCAAGCTAATTTGGGCTAACTTCTTTCGCGTTAACACATAGTAAAATACAAGAGTCAACACAAACATAAATACCAGCAAAGATGGTGTTGTTACTCGTCCTGCTACAAATACTCCTTTGTTTTCCTTTGCAAGAATGATATAATACTCCTCTTTTTCCTTTGAAAATGGAAGGATGCCGTATACAAACTGTTCTTCTTTAACATTTAGCTTCGCTTCATGGACATCGTATATCCGTTTATATAAAGGTGGACTATTTACCGATTGTAAGAAAAGCTCCTCTGTTTTCGTCAATATATAAAGATGTACCTCCTCTGCCTCAGAAGATGTATCTAATATGTATTGATAATTCTCAGATGAAGAATTCTTTAACTTTGCCACAACATCTATTCCAATGTTTTCTACATCACTTGGTAAAATATCTTGATAACGCTCTTCCTTTGGTGTTAACACAAAAAAGATAATACAATAACTCGCAATGAAACTAATAACGAAATACAAAATGAACTGAATTTGTAAATTTTTAGCAATACGTTGTAGGAATCTATTCTTTTTCAATTTTGTATCCTACTCCCCATACTGTTTCAATGTATTTTGTTGGCGTGACTGCAGCTATTTTCTCTCGAATTTTGCGTATGTGAACCATCACTGTATTTTGAGATGAAATAGCTTCTTCCTTCCATACCGCCTCATAAATACGGTCTGTACTAAAGACGATACTACGATTCTTCGCGAGTAAAGCTAAAATATCAAACTCGCGACGAGTAAGTACTATTTCTTCTTGATCTATGAATACTTGATGTCTGTCGGTGTTAATTGATAAGTGACCTATCTCAATATAAGATTCTGCTTGTTGAACGATAGGAGTGCTATGTGTATAACGTCGTATATTCGTTTTCACTCGTGCAACTAATTCAAGTGGATTAAACGGCTTTGTTACATAATCATCCGCACCTAAACTAAGCCCAGTAATCTTATCCATATCTTCACTTTTTGCCGTCACATAAATAACAGGAATCATCGATTCTTGGCGTAACTTCATTAAAAACTGCACACCATCCATCTTTGGCATCATCATATCTAAAATAATACATTGTACAGATTCTTTCTGAATAAGTTCCCACGCTTTTTCTCCGTTCTCAGCTTGAAGTAAATGGTAGCCTTCATTTTTCAGATAAATAGAAATAAGATTACGAATATCTGGATCATCGTCTACAATCAATACAGTTGAGATATGCTTCATATATATTCCTCCGAATTTTTAGATTTATTTCTACTTTTTATGATAAGAGATTAGTATAGCTTTTCAAGTAATGTGTCTTAAATTTTGCTATAAATGCATACAATTTTACAGCTAGCCCTACCTTATTAGAAATAAAAAAGAAGATGGTTCTATATCCCACCTTCTTTTTTATTCACCTATTACATTATCGAGTTATCCTTATGTAGTTAATAGTTAGTGAGACTATACTACTAAATCCCTTGCCCATGGCCATACATTACTGAGAATGTATGTTGGATTCTTTCTTTCGAATATTCTTGTGAAGTTGGAGTACTTAATCCTACATATAAAACAGCTACACTCAGTAAAGCTACTGTGCTTAATTTAAACTTTTTCATTTTAACGCCCCCTTTTTTTGTAACATTTCTTTTGCTTGATAGCTCATATGAAAATAAATACTAGCTCTTGTTCCTTCACCAATATCGAACCATTGAATAGCCAAATCTTCTGCATATTCCTGCACATGGTTCCACAATTCTTGTTTCTTAAAGTATTCTATACCCTGCAGTGTAATTCCTTCCAATTCTTGAACATCAAAGGAACTGCTTTTTGCTTTTAAGATTAAAAAATGATGCCTATATTCTTTATTGCATGATTTTAAACCTTTCTCAATATACTTTTCCACTTCTTCTAGATTGTTAAGTTTAAAATGTTCGCGTGCTAGTAAATATGTTGTTCTATCATATTTGTAATCTTCAATCGTTTCATTGAAATGTCTTATTGCTATTTCAGATAAATTTTGATCTGCATATAATAACCCTAAATTATGTCTAACTCGAGAAATAAGTACAGGGTCATTCGCTTTTTGAAAAATATCCAGGGCATCTATAAAATATTCTTCCGATAGTTCATATTGCTTTAATGAACTACAGGCCATTCCTAGCGTATTTTTACATGCACCTATTTTAACCTCATATCCTTTATGCTGAGAAAAAAACTCTTGCGCTTTTGTAGCATAATGAATGGATAAGACGTATTGTGATATGTAGTAATAAAATAAAGAAACACGGTAATTAAATTCTGCTTTTTCTGCTTCATCTGGAATGTTGACCAATAACTCTTCTGCAAGTTTACAATACTCTCTCGCACTATTGTAATCCCCAAGTTCTGTTGCATAAATAAATTTAAAAAAGTGATAGTAATAATTCAAGAAATCATCTGTTTGTTGTTCTGCGATAGATTCGCTCAAACTTGCTTCAAAATCACCAATTAACATTCTATATCTGAAATCCAATAATGAATAATAAGCAAGAACATCTTGAGCTTCGTCTATTCTAGCAATCTGATTATCAATTTCTTCTTTTAATTGACTTGCCTTAACTATGTGCTGCGCACGCATTTCTTGATACCATCCATTTAATAAGTTTGTGATTTCTTTTTTTGTAGTAATTAACTCGTTCACTTTAATCCCCCCCACATTAATATTATTTCATATTTCTATTTTTTCTGATAATTATACAATATCTTACAATATTTTTGGTGATTTGTAACCTTTTTGTAACCTTTTGGGATTACGTGCAATCTTTTCGCCTGATAGATAGTTCTTCGCGAAAAAAGCCCCACAATATGAAACGTCTATCCTATTTCTATCATTACTCCTTCTTTTAGTAATGAACCTAATTAATGGTATAATGATAGCTATGTACGTATCACAACATGGAGGTAACCAATGAGATTTCTACTAGAATTACTTCGTATCATCATTCTATTTCTATTAATTGGTGGCATTGCATCGAATATTATTACGAATATCTACTCCAATTTTGACATTAATATAGATTCGTATATTTGGTTTATACATACCGCTATTTTTCTTTCCTTTTTTGTTCTATACCGTAACAAATTGCAATTTAGTGGCTGGTATGTGGGTAAAGGAAGAGAAAAACTCCCTGAAACCGTTTCCGCTGTACTTATTTGCAGTTCAATCTTATTACTGACTATACCTCCAATTTTTATATAAAAAGGATTGATGCGGAGTAGCATCAATCCTTTTCCGTTATGCAGATAATTCTTTTAACGTATCGTGTAACGAAAATGATTTTAATTGTAAAGCTGCGATACGTGCTGCAATACCTCCTAAAGCAATACTTACACCTAAAAGCATTACTATTTCAATTACTGGTATCCTTACGACATGTAGCTCCATTGCATTGAGAACACCAGTGCTAAATAATAGTCCACCACCTACGCCAATAATCCCTGCGCATGTCCCTAGAAGTATTCCTTCCATTACAATTACTTTCACTAATTGGGATGATGTCCCACCAATTGCACGAATCATACTAATTTCTGCGCGGCGATCATGAATGCTTGCAACAATGGCATTCATTAAACCAATTGCAGAAATGATAGAAATAATAACAACAAGGCTACGAATTAATAGTGTAATTTGCGATAAGAATTGCTGTTGTTGTACCAATAATTCATGACTATTAATGATTTCTGCACTTTCGTGTCCTTTCGTAATACGCTTCATTTCGTCTTTTATTTTTTCTACAGATGCACCGTCCTCTAGCATCACTTCCAGTGACTCATATCCTACTGGCTCAAATGTTGTTTGTACATATTCTTCATTCATAAATACCGCACTACCTTCTCTGCGTATATCTTTATCAATGATTGAAACAACTTTCGCTTCCTCTATTTCTCCATTCTCTTTCGCTAATGACAATGTATCATTTATATTTAACCCTACGTTCATTGCCATTTCTTTTGTTATAACTGCTTCATTATTCATTAATGGCTCCTTTAGCTCTTTTCCTTCTACGACAGAAATAGTTGCCATCTCTATAAACTGCTGCATATTCGTTCCAACTACTTTTACCTCTGTATAATCCATTCCTCTCGTTTCGTAAAACGCCATCCATTCTGCATCTGCTTTTGAGAAATCATAATTCGTTAGCTTTGTCGGGACAGTAGATGTGAATGCTGTCAATTCTCGAACTCCTTCTATATTTGAAATCTTCTCTTTCCACTCAACTGGTAATGATTCTCTATGTTCTACTTCTATTGGCACACGGACAACAATATCCGCTGGTATATTTCGTTGCAACCCTTGTTTCGTTCCTTCATAAAGCCCTTCTACATACATATTGGCTGTAATAGATAGCATGAATCCTAATGACAAAATGGCAACTGAGATTGCTGCTTTCCGTCTATATTGAATCACATGACGTTTACTAATCATTGCTTCTATTTTGATAACCTTCTCAAACGGACGAATAATTATTGGCACAAGATATTGAATAAAGAAAGGAATCAAACAGAGAATACCGATTGCGAATAATGTTGTTCCAATAATACTCGGATTAAATCCAAGTACATTTTCCATTGTTGGCCCGAAAAAACTAATTACAAATCCAATTACTACTAGTACTAAATAAAAGGAATTTTTCTTATTACTAGTTAATACGGTATTTGAAATTTCTAAACGCATTACTTGAACTGGCTTAATCTTCCGAATGATGAATGCTGGGATAATGGCTCCTATTACCGCCATCGTAACCCCTAAGATAAATGGTATAATCAGTAATTCCCAGGCGATAGTAAATGTATGATTGCCTCCTTCTATGCCTAACCATTCATTCATTTGTTCCGTCACAATGTACTGTGCACCAATACCCATTACTATTCCAATGAATGCACCAATTGCTCCGATAAAACATGCTTCTATTAAAATGATACTCATAATGTGGCTTATTTTACTTCCCATCGCACGCAAAAGCGCCCATTGTTTCATTCGATTACGAACGGACAAATAGAAACTGCCCATTACTAACAATGCAACAACAAACAATGCAATTGCTCCTAAACTATATACTAACGGTTGCATTACATGTAATTTGTCAAATGCCTTGTCCATATAAATACGTTGATCAATTTTTACGTCTGGAAACTTTTCACTTATTTCATCCACTAACCAACGTTTTTGATGGGTATCACTCACTTTCACTTGCACTACGTTTACTTTTCCTTCTTTTTGTACTTGTTCTTGTAGCCACTGAATTGGAAAATATGCACTGTGCCCCATTGCAGCCATTTCAGGTGCATCAAGTACACCAACTACCATTACTTCTTTTTCACTGTATGGTGGAAACGGCATAGTAATTATGTCTCCAACCTGAATCCCTTCACGTTCTATATAGTCTTCTGTAATTGCAACTTCTGCCCCGCTCTGCGGATAACGACCTGTTACCAATGAGAATGCTTGCATATCTGGCGAATCCGCTTCCACTCCCCAATATACTGGTTTTCCTACAAGTGATTTGTCATTTGCTACTGGATATGGAAGAAAGACCTTAGACATGTTTTCTGCTACTTGTAATGCTTCTAGTTGTGCTATATCATTTTCATCCATATATGTATCATTGCCTGTATAACCGAACTGTAAATGATAGTCACCGTACTTTTGGATTACTTGCTTCTCCACATTTTTATTCGCTATATCATTTCCAAGTAACAATGTTACCGCTAACATCACTCCAAGCGATGTGCCGAGCGAGACAAATAACACCCTTATCCAATTTTGTTTTATTGATTTCCATGCATACTTATATATCCATCGCATGTTTCATCCCCCCTTTATTCGTACATTGATTCATAATGTGCTGAATTCGTGCTACTTCATCATTCATATTTCGGAATTGCCACTGTTCCATCGCTACATAATCTTGGACAACTTCTCCGTCAAATAAGAAAATAATTCTGTCTGCATGTGCTGCTACGAACGAATCATGCGTAACAACAACTGCTGTTTGCCCTAATTCATCACATGCATTACGAAGCGTTCGAATAATCGTATTCGTATTCTCAGAATCAAGCGCTCCTGTCGGTTCATCAGCTAATAATAATGCTGGTTCATTTGCGAATGCTCGTGCAATAGCAACACGTTGTTGTTGTCCTCCTGATAACTGCGCTGGTAAATGTTTTTCTTTTCCCTCTAGTCCTACTAGTTTCAGTAATTCATTTGCTTTTTGTGATGCTTTTTGACTTGCTACATTATCTAACATGAGTGGTAAAGTTATATTTTCCTCTGCATTAAAAACGGGTACTAAATTAAATTGTTGAAAGATGAAACCAATATGTTTACGGCGGAACAATGATAATTGTTTTTCTTTTTGTTTTGAAATCGTCACGTTTTTTACGGTGATTTCTCCAGATGTCGGCGTGTCCAATCCCCCTAATAGTTGTAATAACGTCGTCTTTCCTGATCCACTTGCTCCCATAATACAAACGAACTCGCCTTTATGAATTGTAAGATCAATATTTCTTAAAATAGGAAAGCTTTGGTTACCAAGTATAAATGATTTATTTAAACTATTTATTTGAATCATGTCCATTTCCCCTTTGTTTGAAGTTGTAAGCTTAGTATAAAAACAACTTCTTAACAAAACTGTTCAAACTTTCTTAAGTTTTTCTTAAGTTATAGAAAAAGAAAAAGTGCTACTCGCCGTGAGTAACACCTTTTCCTCAATATCTCTTCACTGTCTTTCGTAAATAATACACCATCCATTCCATCGCAATAAATGGTATGATAATCATCAAACCTATTAGGATAAAATTAACCGCTACATGATATGGATATAATAAGTCACCTATTTTCCCCATAATCGAAGTTATAATTAAAAAATTCCCAACAAAAATAATTAATCTTATCAGCATTATCGTCATTCTTTCCATATACTCTCTTCCTCCTTCATATGCGTTATTATTAGCTTATGCACACTACAAGGATTCGTATTTCATTTAAACTACTGTATCTAATCGGAATATTCGTTAGTTCTTCTTTCTAACCAATCTTTCTTCAACAACGAATAGGAATAATGGTCATAATAACGACCACGATAAAAAATGTTTATCTCTGTATACCCCTTCTTTTTTAAAAGCTAAGCGTTCAAGAAGTAACGTAGATTTCTCATTTTCTAATGCAACGAACGCATTAATCCGGTTCAATTTCATATTCTGAAATCTACTTTCAATCGCAGCTGTTAATGTCTCCTGCATATAGCCGTATCCCCAACATTCATGCCATAAATCATAACCAATTTCCGCTATGTGATTATATCCGTCCCATGAGTCAAATCCACACGTTCCTATTAGAGCATTATCCTCTTTCCTGACAATACCCCATCAATTACGTCCTTTTATTTCCGGATTAGCATTCCACTCAATGAAATCTGTTGCATCTTCTATATTCGTATACACTTCTTCGTCATACAAATACTCGCACATCTTTTCATTACTAAATAATTTGAAAATGAATGGTGCATCCTCCATCGTTAGTTCTCTCAACAACAATCTTTCCGTATTTAATTCCGGAAAATGCTTTTTGTTACTCATGATTTGTACCCCTTGTATGTAATACCTTTTCCAATACAAATTCTACTTATTTTATCTACCTTCCGGAACTTGAAGTGCTGGAAATCCCGCACGACTCCATAACCATAAAGGAGTATGGACATCGATTGGAGCAACTCCACTATCCATTAATGCTTTTTTCCAAGCTTCGGAAACAAGCTGGCGATCCTTAGTGGTACCATTTAATACGTCTGAAGCACAGAGTCCTAGCTTTACTGTAGCTTTTAATATATGTGTATCTGGTGCTATGGTGATGAGCTCACGAGATTTCCATTTGATTCCTCCATAGTTCTCCATCACATATAACCAATAATTAAAGAGTTTAGGACCAGAAAGGTATGGGAATTCCATTTTACGTTTTACTTGTATGATATTTTTCAAGATCGCAATATCATATTCAGCCGATTCAATTAGTCCTAATACATCTTTTGTAATAGAAGATTGAGTAATACCTTCCGATACACGTTTCCAAATTTCAGGGTGACGATTTGATTGTAAAGCAACTCGGTAATGAAGTAATGCTTGATGTAAATCTTCTATATTGCTAGTAGAAACTGTATACGGATTAAAAATCCACTTCGTACTATCATCCATATATGCTTGTACAATTGAACGCCATAGTGCATAAGAGTCCCTTTGATAATTTAAAGACATTCCCAATGTTAATACATTTAATAGTTCATCATCTGAAATAACATTAATTAAAGCATCTTCTGGCATTATCTCGCCACCAAGAAGTCCTTGAGAATGCATGTGTAACAATGATTTTATATGTTCAAGAAGAGGTTCATCTATCATTTTTCTCCCCCACGCCGTCAGAATAAACAAACTGATTCTTTAACTTACTCATATCCTACTAATTTTTTCTCCAACACGATCTTCACTTCATTCTGCTTATCTATATACGTATGAACAATATCAAAACCACTCTTAATATTTAAGATAAGCATATTACGCCACCTATTCATTGTCTTTGTCTGAACTACTTTGTATCCTTTTTTCCATAAATATTCATGCTGTGCTTCCATTAAAGCTGAAGCAATTCCCGCACCTCTATATGATGGATTCACTCCACCTAGCCAACTATAAAACGTATCCTGATTTAATTTGTATCCAACCTTATAACCTACTAGTTCGTAATCAACGAAAGCAAGATTAATCACAAACACATCCTTTGTTTCAAGCTTTGTGAAAATATCTTTTGCTTCACCAAAAACACTTTCATGTAAGTGGTTCATTTTCTTTTGTATCTCTCTATCTGGCAGAGAATAATATGTTTTATATGTATACACTTTCTTACGATGTTAGCAACGAATAGACTCGCTCTGGTCTACCAACAGTTCCATATGAAAGCTCTGCTTCAATCTTTCCATGTGACACGAGAAATTCGAGATAACGTCTTGCCGTTGTTCGACTCATCCCAACTTCTTTCCCTAACTGTTCCGCTGTAAAGGTATTCTTATAGTTTGTCATCGTAAAAATGATTTTGTCTAACGTAAGCTTGTCTATCCCTTTTGGTAATAACGAATTTTCGGTACGATACGTTTTCGTCACAAGCTTATCTATATCTTCTTGTGTCAAGTGTAATCTATTTGTATACTTGGCATTGACCTTTTGATGAAATGCATAATAATTTGTTAATGTCTGTTTAAATCGCTCGTAAATAACTGGCTTAATGATAAAATCAAATACTCCTTTACGAAGTGCTGTACTTACCGTTTGGAGCTCTTGAGCTGCTGTTATCATAATAACATCACAATGTAAGTCTTGTTCTTTTATATATTGTAAAAAATCCAGTCCATTCATGTCCGGAAAGAACACATCTAGCAACAATAAATCTGGCTGTAAAATATGTAATTGTTCTTCTGCATCCAATCTGTCTGTCGCAATACCAATTACTTGGAACCCTTCCATGCGTTCAACGAAACGTTTATGAATAGTAGCAATTTGCAAATCATCTTCTACGATTAATACTTTTATGACTTGTTCCATGTTCTTTCCCCTTTCTTCGGTATAACGATTGTAAAGTTTGCCCCTTTTAGATGACTTTGTGAATATGTAATATAACCATTTAATTTTGTTACTGCTTGTTTCACTAACGGTAAGCCGAATCCACTATTCCCTCTATTCATCTTAGTTGAAAATCCAATTTCAAAGACACTCTCTTCTAACTCTTTCGGAATACCTGCTCCGTTATCATCAACTTCAATAATTAAATCCGTTCCTAAATCAGTGAAGAATACTTCAACTAAACGTTCTCCTTCTTCATTATCAAGAACAGACTCAATTGCATTATCAATAATATTACCGATAATTGTAATGAGATCATCCCTACTAATCTCACTAGGGACATCTTGAAATGTACTATCTTCATTAATAACTAAATGAACTTTCGATTCACTTGCTTGATTTAACTTCCCAATTAATAATCCGGCTAGCATTGGGTCTGGAATAGCCTTCATGAGAAAATGAACGATATTTTGCGTAATATCCGATTCTTTTGTAATATATTCGATTGCTTCTTGGTACGATTTCAATTGAATAAGTCCTGATATTGTGTGTAACTTATTAGAATATTCGTGTGTCTGTGCCCGTAATCCTTCTGCATATTTCTTAATATTCGACAATGCACGTGATAAGCGATTAATTTCCGACTTATAACGGAAGCTTGCTACAGCACCGATGATACGTTTTTGCTTACCATAAATCGGGAATCGATTTACGATAACAACTTCATTATGTAATAACATTTCTTCATCATACTCTTTCTTTCCTGTCCGAACGACTTCAATTAAATGAGAATTTGGCAATACGTTCAAAATGAACTTTCCTTCAATCTTCTCATTCTTTGGAACTTGTAACATCGTCAATGCATTTGAATTAGCAAGAGTAATAATTCCGTGCTTGTTAACCGCTATAATTCCTTCTCGTACTGATTCTAAAATGGCTTGTTTTTCTTCATACAAATGAGCAATTCGCTCAGGTTCATACCCAAACAATGAACGTTTTACCTTATATGCAATTAGAACTGCACCAATAACAGCAATTGATAACAGTATAATACTCATTCGAATCATTCGATAATGATACTCACTCATGTCTTCTGCTATCTCTTTATTTAAAAATCCTACCGAAACAATCCCAATTATATTTCCACCTTCACCAAACACAGGGGTCTTTCCTCTTAACGATGGACCTAAAGAACCAATTGAGCTAGAAATAATACTTTCTCCTCTCAATACAGCCTCATTATCTCCACCGACCATTTTCTGACCGATACGCTCTTCTTTTGGATGCGCATAACGGACTTCTTCTGTATTACCGATGACGACATATTCCGCATCAGACATGACACGGTATTGTTCTGCTAATGGTTGTAAGATTGCTGATGGGTTATCCTCATAAAATGCTTTTTTCACATCTGGCAAATCTGCAATCATTTGGGCAATTGTTAATGCTTTCGAACCTGTCTCATTCTTTATTACATCTGTCAAAATATTCCGAAATAAAATTTCGTACGAAATGCTTGTAATAAAAACTAACAAACTAATAAACAAAATTAACTTATTATGTAGGCGCATAACGTTCCCCCGCATTAATCAATAAGAAAAACCCTCTTTAAAAAAGAGGATTTAGCCTTCTACATTTATTATAACGTTTTTGCCACGTGCTTTTAAAATAAAAGGTATTAATAACCATAAAACCGCAACAATTAAGAAACCTAAAGACATTGGTTGTGTTAAGAAAATCATATAATCACCGTTTGAAATCGTTAGAGCACGGCGCATATTATTTTCAATCATCGGTCCTAATACTACTCCTAGCACAAGCGGTGCAACAGGATAATCATGCTTTGTTAAGAAGTAACCGATAATACCACATGCAAGTAACAACCATAAGTTAAATATTGATACTTGTACTGCATACACACCAAAAATTGAGATAGCTACGATAATTGGCAATAAATATTTTGGTGGTGTTGTAATAATTTTTGCAAATATTTTAATAAGTGGCATGTTCAAAATCAATAACATTAAGTTTCCAATAAACATACTCGCAATTACGCCCCACGCTACTTCTGGGTTATCTTCAAATAATAATGGGCCTGGCTGAACACCGTACATTATGAATGCTCCCATTAAAATCGCTGTCGTACCTGATCCAGGAATACCCAACGTTAATAACGGAATTAGTGCTCCCCCTGATGCAGCGTTGTTTGCTGACTCTGGTGCTGCAACCCCTTCAATCGCACCTTTACCAAACTTATCTTTGTTTTTGCTAATTTTCTTCTCGGCACTGTACGAGAAGAAAGATGCTAATGTTGCTCCTGCCCCTGGTAATACCCCGATTAAGAATCCAAGAATCGAACCACGTGCAATTGGTGCGGCACTTTGCTTCAACTCTTGCTTCGTTGGGTAAATGCTCGTAATCTTCGCTACATCTCCGTCATTACGTTCTTTCTCTACAATACTTTTAAATACTTCTCCTAACGCAAATAAACCAACCGCTAGCGTTAAGAATTCAATTCCTGAATATAATTCCGTGTAATCATATGTAAACCTAGCTACACCTGATACAGCATCTATTCCAATCGTCGCAAGTAACAAACCAACAACCGTCATTAAGAGCGCTTTCGTCATCGACTTACCAGCTAATCCACTAACCGCGCATAGCCCTAGTAACATTAATGAAAAGTACTCTGCCGGTCCAAATGAAATTGCTAGCTGTGAGAATGGTTCTGCTAGCAATACTAATGCAATAACTGAAATAAGTCCTGCTACGAATGATCCAATTGCCGCAATAGATAAAGCACTCCCAGCTCGTCCTTGTTTGGCCATTTGATATCCATCAAGTGTTGTTACGACAGACGAGGATTCTCCTGGTGTATTTAATAAGATAGACGTAGTCGAACCACCGTACATTGCTCCGTAATATACACCCGCTAATAAAATAATCGAGCTTGTCGCAGCTTGATCGGCAGGTAATCCAAGACCAGATGTTAAAGACGCTGTTACCGGAATCAATAACGCTACGCCACTCATCGGTCCAATACCTGGTAAGACACCAACAGCTGTTCCAATTAGTACACCGAATAAGGCGAAAAGTAAGTTGTACCAAATGAACGCTGTACCAAATCCTTGTAATAAATAATCAATTGTTCCCATTACTTCCCCTCCTTAAAAAGGTAACCACTCTGGACTAGGTAAAGCTCCTTTTAACACGTGCACATACACATAGAATGTCCCAACAGCAAAAGAAGATGAAACGATAATAGATGTTAACCATTTGCCCTTTTCTAATGTTTGGAAGCTAATTAATAAGAAAATGAACGTACAAATGACATAGCCAATCGTCTCCAAAAAGAAAACATATAAACAAGCTGTAAAGAAAATAATGAAGAAGCTCTTATAATCGTATGACTGCTTCTCTTTCCCCTCTTCTTTATAACGGAATGTTTCATACAACAAACGAAGGCTAATAAGCATCAAGATAATTCCTAATACAAATGGAAAAATATTCGGTCCGACATTACTTCCATACGCAGATGTTGAAATTTTCTGACTCTCATATGTAAATAAAAAACCAATTAATAAAAAGAAAATACTAGCAAAACGATCAAATGATTTACTCATTCTAAGTTCCTCCTCTCACTTACATAAAGTGAAATGTTACGCAGTGGAGTAAATACCCCACTGCGCATAAGTATTACTATTTATTACATAAGGGATGGATGATCTTACACTTACTTCGCCATATTTAACGCTTTTAACAGTTCTTGAATTTGCTTTTCCTGCTCTCCAAGGAATTTCTTGAAGTCATCACTATTCTTATATTCTTCTTCCCAACCTTGTTTCTTCACTTCGTCTTTCCACTCTTTCGATTTTGCTAATTTATCGATAGAATCTTTCCAGTACGCTTGCGCATCTTTAGACATTTCTTTTGGACCAAATACCCCTCTCCAAATCGTGAACTCAGCATCAACACCTTGCTCTTTCATCGTTGGAATATCTTTTAATTCTTCTGATTTTTGTCTTTCAGCTGCTGTAATTCCTAATACACGTACTTTTCCAGCTTTTAATTGTTCTTTCACACTAGAAACATCTGTCGCAATAACATCTGCGTTGCCTCCAAGTAATGCTGTTAATGCTTCGCCGCCACCATCATACGGAATGTATTTTACTTTTAAAGGATCTACACCGAACTTGTAAGCGGGTAAAACACCAATTAAGTGATCCATCGATCCTGGTGCAGAACCACCTGCTAAGTTAATCGATGCTGGCGCTTCCTTCATCGCTGTTAATAATGATTTTAAATCTGTATACTTCGAGTCCTTCGCTACAACTAACGCACCGTAATCTCTCGTTAACTGTGCTAATGGTGTTGTATCTTTATAGCCAAATGGGCTATTTCCTTCTTTCTTTAAATTGTTAATAAGAATTGGTGGTGAATTAACGAATAATTTTTCGTTATTCTTCGTGTCTTGCGTTGCATATTGTGCCATGAATGTTGCACCGCCGCCACCTGGTTTATTTTCTACTGTCATCGATTGTTCAACAAGTTTTGTTTCTGTTAACACTTTAACGAATGTACGTGCTGTTATATCCCAGCCACCACCAGCACCAGATGGCGCAACGACAGTAATTGCTTTTTCTGGATACTTGCTTTTACTACCTTCTTTAGATCCCGTCTCTTTTGATGAATCTGTACAAGCTGCTAAACCAATAGCTAAAGCGCCTGTAGCTAATAATGCAAATGTCCTTTTCATTTTCATTCTAGATATCCCCCTTCATCCTCTCTAAATAGAAAACGCTTACTAAATGTATAATACCAATAATTAGTCGAATAATTGGTTTTTATCCTTAAAGAGTATAAAGTTCATATCTACCATTTTGTTCATATTGTTTACCAATTATTTCACAATAAGAGAAAAGCTACCTATTTATTGATCTAGGTAGCTTTTCTCTTATTCTTCTTTCTCTTCCCCTTTTACATATTTAAAGTATAAGTTCCGTAATATTGCCGTCCGATATGTTTCTAGTTTTCTTAATTCCACTGGATGCCTGTAAACTCCTACATTCTTCAATTCTTGTACAAACCATCCTTTTGAGCCGTAATATGCCATTCTCTCTCCCCCTCATACAAGCTGACTGTATATTGTATTCAGTAAATGATGAAAAATGAAATGATAATAGAAATGAAACAAGAGGCTCGCAAAGAAGTAACAAATATGTTAGGAAACAACGAAGAGATCATACACATGTTAGCTACGTCAAATGAAGATGTAAAAGCAATGCAAATGGCTTCTACGATGGGGTCTGGCTTCGGATTAACGAATAACTTCGGGGTACATACAATCATCACTCTAACAAACGAGCACATTCTTCTTTCTTACTTCGATATGGCAGGAAACTACATCGAAACAGCTAACTACTTATACAAAGAAGTTAGAGGTATTACGACATACAACCGTTCAAAATTAGAATGCCTCTATATCGATACTACTCATAACAAACACTACACTCTTTTTGCTAGTAACTCCCACTACAATGAACTCTTCCAAGTACTACGCAACATCCCAGCTGCATCCGCATTAGTAACAACAAACGCACTCGAAATGACAAACAAGAACTTAAAGCAAAAGAATAAAAAGTGGAATGTCTTCGGGGTTGCCGCATATGCATTTATTGCGGTAACAGTGATTTTGACGACACTTAACTAAAATAGCGAGTAGGACATAGTTGGTGTCCTACCCGCTATTTTATTTATTTATTTATGTTACTCCTATAAATATTGTATAATCCCTTAAAGGGAATAATTGGAGGTTGATTCATTATAAGAGTTGGAGTTATCACAGACATTCACGGTAATGATTCTGCTTTAAAGGCCGTACTTCATGAATTAGACAAACTACAGGACATTGAACACATCTACTGCCTAGGAGATATGATTGGTATTGGGCCAAATACAAATGCAGTACTTGAAATTTTATTTTCTAGACACGATATTTCTATGATTACAGGGAATCATGATGAAGCGATTTTGGCGATTTTGAAGGGAGATGAGCACCCTCTAAGTCATTCTCATGCTAAAGAGCACCATCAATGGATTGCACATCATATGAACAAGAACTTTATTCCGAAGCTAGAACGATTACCTCGCGCAATTAAGAAAACAATGAACGGACATGCCGTTTTATTTACTCATTACCATATGGAGAAAAACAAATTAAATAAGCCCATTAGCCAAGATCCTTTCAGTAAAATCGTTAAACCTAGCTTAGAAAATGTAACTAAATTATTTAAGGGCTATGAAGAAAGCTTAATCTGTTTCGGACACCATCACCCAATCCATTTGTTCAAAAGTGAAAAAACAATTTACTTAAATCCAGGTTCTTTAGGATGTAATACAAGAGCTGTTGCACCATATTCAATCGTGAATATAGAACAAGACAAAATAGAAGTTCGTTTAGAAGAAGTTGCTTATGACAATGTTAATTTCCTAGCATCGTATGAGCGGTTACAAGTGCCTGACCGCGATTTTATTTTGAAAGTCTTTCATGGTAACCAATCATATCTATAGTACGGATGATTTACAGGAATCTGATAGGTTCATGTTAAATACGAATAACATAGGAGAATATAAATGAACGAAAAATCTATCATAACCAATGAAAAATTAATATCTGTTGATTCCTTTATTAAAACGTCTAAAAAACGTATTCGAAGTCTTGTTATTTCTGAAAAAGACACAATCATACATGAAATCTACTTCCACGACGAAGGTTTCAAAAAACTTCATGAAATGCGTTCTATCACAAAAAGCGTTATTTCTACACTTATCGGCATTGCAATCGATCAACAACTCTTAACAGGTGTTACTCAAACATTACGTGAAATCTTTAAAAACCAAACGATGTCCACTGACATCGGGAATATTACGATAAAGCAACTTCTTACAATGACTTCAGGTATTCAAATAACAGACAAGGAACTACTTTCTCTAGCAACAAAAGGGAATCCGATGCAAAAGATATTTTTCGCCAACGTACATACAGCTGCACCTTTTTCATACAAAAGTATCGATCCTCACCTACTATCTATTATTTTGTCGCATGTTACTGGAAAGTCTGCAAAACAATTTGGAGAAGAAATGTTATTTTCCAAGCTAGGTATTCACACTATTCACTGGCCAACTGATACATTAGGTCATTCCATCGGTAGTACGGGACTTTCCCTATCACCTCGTGATCTTATAAAACTAGGAATGCTCTACTTATTTGGTGGTGAATGGAACAATACTCGCATCCTTTCTGCTGATTGGATACATGATACAGTTTCAGTCCATGAAAAAGGACTAAGTAAATACGGGAAATATGGATACTTGTGGTGGATAAACAGTGAAAAAGAATACTACAATGCCGCTGGATTTGGTGGGCAATATTTGTATGTATATCCTAAACAAGAAGTTACCGTTGTCATCACAGCTGATACAACTCTTCCACACGATGATACGAGTGAGATTTTTGAGACTTTTATTTTACCTTCTTTAACAAACAAAACATGTGGGGGAGGAAATCTATGCATGCAGTAAAAGGTTTTTCCATTTACACAACCATAAATATTATGTTGATTTTTGGTAGTCACTTCCTGCTAGGAATACCTTTGCTAAGCATACTAAGTGATTCAGCATCTATGAATGAAGCTTTCCCTATAAACAACATTATTTTCTATTTATTCAGTAGCTTCCTTCTCGCATTACTAATAGGATTGCTTCTTCGAATGTTGATTAAAAAACGACAAGTACATAAAGAACAACGTAATAAGGAAGTCACAATTTATATTTGTAGCATATTACTAACATTCTATGCTTACTTAGTATTTCTTTATCAGTTATAGACCAACAAAAAGAGTAGGATTACGCGCCCTACTCTTTTCGCTGTTTTATACTCCCACTAATTTCATTCCAGTTCGCCTATAAACCAAATTCCTCCTTCATCATAATATCCCTCTTCATCCACAATACTTTCTTTGAATCCTACTAGCTGCATTTCATCCGGAATACATAGTTCCCATTCTATTTGAATGCTTCAATCGCTTGATAAACGAAGCCATTTCTGATATTCATCGTCTCGACAAAAGAAGTCCTTAAAATAAGTATCTCCTTTAAAAATAATTATTTGTGAGTTCCATAGATTAGCTAGATTAATAGCCGCTACTACACGATATGTTTCTTTTTCGTTAGGTTTTATTTGTATTAAATACTTTGCTCTATCGATTAATGTTTGCATACATAATCGCTTAATTTTCATTGGAGTTTTCGTTGAATTTATAAACTCTTGCGCAATCGGTAAATGCAAATGCCAATACCCATTATAAAATTCTACCGGAAACTCTACTGTATGTGCTTCAATCAGTTTATTCGTCTTCCGCTTCATTCCACGCACTCTTTTCTCTCTCATACGTATCTCCTCTTTATCCTACAACCCTTTATCTTTTAAGCAACTAAAACATGTAAAAAAATCAGATTTCAAATAGCTTCGACATTAGGATCTGGTTTCGGATTAACGAACAACTTCGGCGTACATACAATTATCACTCTAACAAACGAACGCATCCTTCTTTCTTACTTCGATATGCTAGGAAACTACATCGAAACAGTTAGCTACTTATACAAAGAGGTAAGAGGTGTTACGACATACAACCGTGCAAAATTAGAATGCCTTTATATCGATACTACTCACAACAAACACTACACTCTTTTTTCTGGTAAGTCCCACTACAATGAACTCTTCCAAGTACTACATACAATCCCAGCTGCATCCGCATTAGTAACAACAAACGCACTCGAAATAACAAACAAGAACTTAAAACAAAAGAATAAAAAGTGGAATGTAGTTGGCATTGCAGCATATGCATTCATCGCAGTAACAGTTGTTTTGACAACACTTAACTAACTAGAAACGAGTAGAACGCAAATGATGTTCTACTCGTTTTTGGCATGACTACTTAATTTCACCAACATAAACGGGATTTTCCGTATTACCTTTATGAAACTCCATAATAAGCTTTCTAAGTTCTACTGGAAACAACGGATAATCTAGCAAATTCTCGACAGGTAACCACGAAACATCAGTTTGTTTATGATCCATTTGAAGAGTATCACTTCCCACAAGTGATACTAATTTGCCGACATACATAAACTCCACCCTATGAATACCAGCATCCATAAAACATTCTCGTATGAATAAGAGTTCTCCTTCTTCCACTTGGAAACCCGTTTCTTCAAGACATTCTCTTTTCAACGTTTCGACTAATGTTTCTCCTGCTGTTTGCCCTCCACCTGGAAGTAAATGATACACTCCATCTCCGCCTTCATATGTTGTTACTAGTAATTTATCTTCATATATTAAAATTACTTTGACTGAGTTTCTAATTTCCATTACTTATCCCCTTAGTTTGTCATTCTTTACTTATTTACCGCGTCCATTAACTGAAAAAAGTACTCGGATTGTTGAGTCTTATTTAAATTGTACCAAGCATGCAATGTATCCGTTGCAAATACGTCTAACTGTTTTAATACTTCCATTGCAAATTCTAACGGTGCTATACCTGATGCAGTAATCAAATAATTATCACACACTACAGGAGCTATCTCATAAAATGTTTCACCGTTATAATTAGGACAAACCATTTTCAAATATTCTAAATCATTACTCGTATGTCTTCTAGAATCTAAGTATCCACTGTTCGCTAGTCCCGTTGTTGCTCCACAAATAGCTGCAACAACGATACCAAGCTTTAAAGCTTCGTCAATTTTTCTTAAGATAGGTTCATGAATAATTTCTCCCCATGTATTTCCCCCAGGTAAAATAAAAAGATTTGTACGCTCCAGATCACACTCATCAAGGGAAATATCCGGCTTAACACGCAATCCACCCATTGTAGTAATCATTTCTTTCGTTAATCCTACTGTAACTACATTTAGCGGGGATTGGCCTTTCTTAAAATACCTTCCTGAATTTAGTTCAGCAAGTAAATATCCGTATTCCCAATCTGACATTGTATCGAATACATATAGATAGACTTTATTTGTTTGCATATAATAACACTCCCATCGTAGTTTAATATCCTCTATGATATCTAGTCGTTATGCAGTAATTTTCTCGCCCGAACTAAGCATCCATAAGATCACCCGCATATTATCATCTCTATCTCGTTATTTACGCTCTTCCTTTATCATTCTTCGCTTCTATAATTAAAAAAGCAGGTGTCTTCATTAGTTTTTGATACGATTCTTCGTTCTGTTTCTTAAAATTTTCTGTTGGTGTTGGCTCTACCATACGTGAAAATGTAAAATGCTTTATCGTATCATTAATAATCACTTGAAGCGGTCTGCGATAATAATAGACATCCACTGACTTTCCACCTTTCTTCCACGTATCCTTCACTAACTCACAATTAAAATATACGTCGCTAGGAGAAAGTTGTTGATCCATCATTGGATGGTGTACGGAAAACAGAAATGTTCCATCTTTCTTCAGCACACGTGAGAACTCTTGAAATGTTGTATCCCAGTCTTGTATGTAGTGTAGTGTCAACGAGCTAACAATAAAGTCAAATGTATCATCTTCAAACGGTAGCTTCGCTGATAAGTCCGCACACATCACCGTACATGTATCGCCTACTCTTCGTTTTGTCGCTTCAATCATTTCTGGACTAACATCAATTGCCGTTACATGTGCTCCTAAGTTAACAAATTGTTGTGCATACCATCCAGCTGCACAACCAGCATCTAACACATTTTTATTGGGTAAATCCTTCGGTACACACTCCATCATCGTCGGCCGTTCGTATTCGCAGTTATACAACGCACTGTGATCCACACTATGCTCATAGTCCGCTGCGAATGTATTAAAGGTCTGAATTACTTTATCTTGAATCATCGTATCCCTCCTTTTTATCACGGATAAATATTTTACTATTTTTCATATTAATAGTAAAATGTTTTCACAACCAAAATTAACAGCTCTCTTCTAATAACAAAAGAACGATACATCATGGTCCTTGTTATCAGTCATTTATAACTTTATCTCACTATCAATAACAGTGAGAAATCTATTATTCCACATAGACTCATGATGCTTAATAATATCACTTGCATGTAAAACTGCACCATTAACTGTACTATGTGTCTCTTTAAAAAGTATATTTTGTTGGTACCCTGCACTAAAAGCCGCTCTAATCGTTGTGTCGAAGCAAAATTCAGTCTGTGCACCTGCAAAAATAAGTTGCTCTATATCATTGCTTCTTAAATAGTCTAAGAGTTCAGTTTGATAGAAAGAATCCCATTTTGATTTTTGAATGATTTTATCAGTAGAAGTTATTACTAGCCCCTCATGAAGTTTCCAGTCATCTTTCCCTTCAAACATTGTATGTTCTTCGTCTTGGCTAGTATGTTGAATAAAAATAATTTGTATGTTTTTTTCACGCGCCTGCTTGATTAATTCATTAATATTTACAACTACTTGCTCTTTGTTTAATAAATAATTTTGAGGATGGTTAAAAAAAACTTCTTGCATATCAACAACTATTAAAGCCTGTTTCATTGGAACAACACTTCCTTCTAGTTTCTTTTTAAATATAACAGCTACCAGTTCAATTTTGAAATAAAAGGAAAACAAATATTTTTATCGAATATTCATCTAACAAAACTAATAAAGGAGTAACACACGATGATCACATTAAAGTCAATAACTGCAGCAAATTTCGAAGAATGTATACAATTAAAACTCACAAAAGAACAACAACACTATATCGCTACAAATACCTACAGTTTAGCAGAATCATATGCCATGATAAATGACGGCACATACACTCCAATGCCATATGCTATTTACTCTCATAATATAATGGTTGGATTTATTATGGCTATATATGATGCTAATGAAAGCACTTATTACATAAGTCGCCTCATGATTGATACGAGCCATCAAGGAAATGGATACGGAAAACAAGCACTCCTAAAAATGATAGAAGTGATGAAAACTTTCCCTCATGGACATACAGATGCTATTCTTCTCTCTTGCTCAAAAGCAAATGTAGTTCCATATAAATTATACGAATCAGTTGGATTTATGAATACTGGCAATGTTGATGAAGCTGGAGATTGTTATATGAAATTAACATTAAAGCACCATGCACATTAGGTTTCCCTAATACGCATGGTGCTTCTTTTATTCTTATAAATTATCTACTTTCAACGCACGCATTGCATTCATAATTGCGAGTAACGTTACACCAACATCCGCAAATACTGCTTCCCACATTGTTGCAATACCGAACGCACCTAATAATAAAACAATACCTTTCACACCTAGTGAGAAAATGATATTTTGCCATACAATTTTTCGTGTGCGTTTTGCAATTTTGATTGCTGTTGGAATTTTGGATGGTTCGTCTGTCATAATGACGATATCGGCCGTTTCGATTGCGGCATCTGAGCCTAAACCACCCATCGCCATTCCAATATCTGCTCTCGCAAGTACTGGTGTATCATTGATACCATCACCTACGAAGATTACTTTTCCTTTTGATGACTTTGTCGCATCAATTCTTTCTAACTCTTCTACCTTTTGGTGAGGCAATAACTCAGCGTATACTTCATCTACGCCTAGTTTTTGTCCAACGGCTTCGCCGACTTTCTTTGCATCCCCAGTTAACATGACCGTCTTCTTCACACTAACTTCTTTCAACGCCTGAATTGCTTGTTTCGCATCTTCTTTCACTTCATCAGAAATGACGATAGATCCAGCGAACTGTTTGTCGACAGCTACGAAGACGAACGTGCCTACTGTATTTACTTCTTGATACAAGATATTCTCTTTGTTCATAAGCTTTGCGTTTCCAGCTAACACTTCTTTACCATCTACACGTACTTTAATACCATGCCCAGCTATTTCTTCGTAATCAGCAATACTATCTTTGTTCACGTCTTTGTTATATGCACGTAAGATTGATTCAGCGATTGGATGATTTGAATATACTTCTGCAAATGCTGCATATTCGATTACTTCTTCTTTCGTGAAAGAGCCGTTCGTATTTACTTCTGTTACATCGAATACACCTTTTGTTAATGTACCTGTTTTATCAAATACAACGTACTCAACATCATTTAACGCTTCTAAATAGTTACTACCTTTTACTAAAATCCCACTCTTAGATGCTCCTCCAATTCCACCGAAGAATCCTAGTGGGATTGATACGACAAGTGCACACGGACAAGAGATAACGAGGAATACAAGCGCACGGTAAACCCATTCACCAAATGTCGCATCTACCATTACTAACGGCGGGATTACTGCAATAGCTAATGCTGTTAGCACGACGGCCGGCGTATAGTAGCGAGCAAACTTCGTGATGAAGTTTTCTGTTGGTGCTTTACGGCTACTTGCATTTTGTACTAAGTCTAAAATTTTGGATACAGTGGACTCACCAAACTCTTTCGTTACTTCAACGGTTAATACACCGTTCTTATTGATAAATCCACCTAATATATCATCACCATGTTTCACTTCACGTGGTACCGATTCTCCTGTTAATGCAGATGTATCTACCATCGATGAACCGCTAATGACTTTGCCATCTAGCGGTACTTTTTCACCTGGCTTAATAATAATGATGTCACCGACTTGCACATCTTCTGGATCTACTTTTTTCGTTTCATTCCCAACTTGTAAGTTCGCATAATCAGGACGAATGTCCATTAATGCACTTATTGACTTACGAGAACGATTTACTGCTAAGCTTTGGAACAGTTCACCGACTTGATAGAACATCATTACTGCGACACCTTCTGGATATTCTCCAATAGCAAATGCCCCTAATGTTGCGATACTCATTAAGAAATTCTCATCAAACACTTGCCCTCTCGCAATATTACGTAATGCCTTCCAAACGATATCGCCACCTGCTAGTACGTATGCAATAACAAACAAGGAAACTTCAATTGGTGTAGACATATCTGTTAATGCCGCAATTGCTGTTAATGCCGCACTAATCACAAGTCTTGTAATTAATACCGCATGGCTTTTTTGTTTTGTTGATTCAGATTGCTTTCGTTGCTTTTCTTCTACACGTATTTCTACGTGTGGTTCTAATTTGTTAATTACTTTTTTTGCTTCTTCTACAGTACGTTGAAGAGTCGATACCTGTTCTGTTTCGATTGCTAGTTTCTTCGTTACAAAGTTAAAGTTTGCATTCGTTACATTCGGTATTTCTCTAACATGATGTTCAATCTTTGCTGCACAATCGGCACAGTCAACTCCGTTCAATATTAATACTTGTTTCGACTGTTTTTTGCGTTCTTTTTCTATTACAACAACGTCTGGCTCTAATTTACGAACGATATCTTTTGCCTCTTCTGCAATCTGACCATTCGTACCGTCGCTTTCAATGATCATCGTCTTATTAACAAAGTTCACATTACATGCCGAAACTCCTGTTAACTTTCGAACATTATCTTCAATCTTACTCGCACAACTCGCACAATCCAGACCGTCTAACGTATACTCTCTCTTTATTTTTCTTTCTCCCATCTTCCTCATCTCCTTACATTTCCCTTGATTATGCACGGACCGACTTTTTCTTATTATCGACGAAACTTAGATGTTCTAGCCAATGCATGTTCTATGTGCATTTCCCAAAAGACTACTTGACCTAACATTCAAATGTTTGTTTGATTATACTTTTATTATATGCAACTTCTCTTATAAATTCAAACGTTTATTTGAATATTAGGCGCTTTTTTTCAGAAAAAAGAAAAAACAGAGTAAAAGACCTACTTCTTTTACTCTGTTTTTAGAGAGACAAGCTATTCAAAAATAAAATCATGATAATTCCCTTACTTATATATATGCAAAGATTCTTTTGAGGTACCTTAATGATGTCCACTTACTGTACTATACACCGCAATGACGCTGATTCCGATGAAAAGATATAATAAAAACGATAGGAAGTTCATCCGTTTCTTTGCTTTCCAAAGCATTTCATGAACGGTAACATAACCAATTCCTCCTATAGCCAACCCCATCATAATCCCTTGAAGACGAAGGCTTTCAAGGATAATATGACCACCTAACCATGTACATATACTCAACAAGCTCGAAAGAACTATAATGCCACTTATGTAAAACATCATTCCTCGTTTTATAAATAGACATGGAATCATAAGGGCGACACCTTCAGGAATATGATGCAAAAAAATCGCTGCTAAAAGTGTAATATGTGAATGACTATTATCTGTTAACGTACTTCCCCACGCAAAACCACTCGGGATGTTATGAATAAAGATAGCAACAATAAGAAAAAGGAAAGAATACATACTCGGTTGCATATCGTGATCATGATGGTGAGGAAAAAGTTGTTCAAGAAGGATCATAATCAATACCCCCCCTACAACTCCTATGGTAACACTTGCAAAAGGCTGATGATGGAACGTTTCAGGAATAATATCAAATAGTAATAATCCAGCTAAAATACTTCCACAAAATGCATGAAGACTATATATGTTATAGCGATTCATTTTGCCAAACAAATGACTAAGAACACCACCAATAACTAATCCCATACACGCTAATACTCCGACTACTATAGGCATATCGTCTACAATCTCCTCTTTTCTAATTTGTCCTATATATCATTAGCATATTTAGTATAGGTAGAAGTTAGTCCACAAACATCGCATATCATGTTACACTATAAGTGGATAAAAGTTATATCCAAGATAGAGAATACATATTGTATACGCATTGAAATGGAGGATACAAACAATGATTATGACAACAACTGCAACACTTCAAGGAAAAGAAATTACAGAATACTGCGGAATCATTACTGGAGAAGCAATTATGGGTGCTAACATCGTTCGCGATATTTTCGCTTCAGTACGTGACGTTGTAGGTGGCCGTTCTGGTGCTTATGAAGAAAAATTAAAAGAAGCAAGAGAAATTGCTTTCGCTGAAATGCAAGCAGAAGCAAATAAACTTGGTGCAAATGCAATCGTTGGTATTGATGTTGATTATGAAGTAGTACGTGACGGCATGTTAATGGTTGCTGTTAGCGGTACAGCTGTAAAAGTTCAATAATATAACCGAAGCCTCTTCCCTACATGAAAAATGTGAGGAAGAGGCTTTTTTATTACATCTACTCTAATCTATGTACACATAAGGATTCGCTGGCATATTCACTTCCTGCACTTCTTGTACGTCTATAATTGGGAATGTTAAACCATTTTGAACTGTTTTTTCGATTTTCCCTGTTACACGCACCCACTCATCGTTTTTTAAATTCGCTACCATGTCCCCCTTTCCTAGCATGCCAACAACAATGGAATCGGCAACACAACAAGCCATGCCAAACCTTGCTACATATATTTCGTTATCTTTTGTATTACTATCTCTATATATAAATCCAGTGAATGAAATTTCCTTACCTACAAATAAGTCGATGTCATTACTAATGGCACCTAACGTGAAGACTATTTCATCTTCTTGAATGTCAATTCGCTCTGCATCGATTAACGCTTCATACCCCCCTGTACTTGCTTGTGCTGTTCCTATTTGAATCCCACGCTTTTCCGCAATACTTGCATCCATAACATTATCATGAAATAGGAAACCTGTCACAATTGGAAGAATGAATAACAGATATGTTATGAACGTTCGCTTCTTTCGTTGTGGACGACAACATGAACATGCACTTCCTTGTTTTTTCACCAATCCTAAGAAATGAACACTACCTAAAATAAAAGCAATGGCCATTAGTACGTACATAAACTTCATCATTCTCGGTGCGATGAAATGTTGGATGTTCCCTGTTAAAAGAAGCTTTACGATTAATAAGAAAAAACCCATAAAAATAATTCCTCGTATATAAGATTGAAACGATGACATTTCTCTTCCTCCTTTCTAGAAGTACGATGCGATCATAGTCACACCATATACACTTAACGCAACAAGTACAATAAATGATAGAACAAATCGTTTTTTAAAGTACGCTACCATCATTAGCGTATTCTTTACATCAATCATGGCACCAAACAACAAAAATGCTAATAATGACTCTGCTGAAAATGTATGAGAAAAGGAAGCTGCTACAAAGGCATCTGCTTCTGAACAAAGTGATAATACGTAAGCAAAGCTCATCATCACAAGTGGTGATAACGCATCATTATCGGCTATCACTGTCAACCATTCTCGATTCAAGAACGTTTGAAACAGACTAGCAATACATGCACCTATTAACAAATACTTTCCTGCTGAAAAAAATTCATTGCTAGCATGGACAATTACCTCTCGCCATCTACTCATTTCTTTCATAACATGGTGTGATGACTTTTCCTTTTTGTTGACTAGTTGGGATGTTCCATTATATCGCATATATACGACAGTACCGATGATAATAGCGATTAAGAAAGCTAGTCCAACACGTAAATATGCCATTGATTCATTGGACGAAAAAGCAAAATATGTAGAAGCAAAAACAAGCGGATTAATAATTGGCACACTAACTAATAGCACCATACCAATATGAAGTGGTAATCCTTTTCGGATAAGTCGATGAACAACTGGCACGATGACACATTCACACATAGGCATAATAACACCGATTAACGAAGCTGGAATCATCGCCATAAATGCATGTTGTGGAAGTATCCGTTGGATACGCTCTTCGGTGACATATGTTTGAATCCAACTTGATACAAATACACCTATCATGACAAACGGGATTGCTTCTAGAAAGATGCTTAAAAACATCGTATTCATATTAAGAAAACTCTTTGGGATAACGCTTGTATATTCCAACAACGAAGTGAAATCAATAAAAATAAACAGAAATAAAAATAATGCGATTAACAATAAACCAATACATTCTTCCCCTATTCTCCTTACCATTTCGACTCTCCTTTTATAAGAACAATTCCGATTTAACTCTGCTAAGTTAACACTTTATACACTATATGCTTGTCCCATCTTTTTATGTCTATTTATTTGACGTTAATATGTTCCACTGTATGGAGAGCAGAAATAGGACATCCTAAGAAAATAAGGTTCATTTCCCTTATCCATAAAGTTTGGTATAGGGCAACTAATTTGTTCTCCCTCTAAAAGTATATTCTTGTGCAATAATATTGCTGTAGACCCACATGATTTTCACCTGTTATACTTTATTGGCGGTACGAAATGAGAACGAAAAGGAGGTACAAATCGTGGATAGTACTTTACATAAACGAATAGACCGAGCGGCATACATAAGCATGACTGCTTATATTGTATTGTCTATTTTGAAAATAACTATTAGCTATATCGCAAACTCGAATGCACTTCGAGCAGACGGATTAAATAACTTAACCGATATCGGTGCAACGGTAGCAATTATTATCGGACTAAAAATTTCGCGTAAACCACGTGACGCAGACCATCCGTACGGACATTCGAAAATGGAGCAAATATCGTCCCTTGTTGCCTCATTTATTATGGTGGCTGTTGGTATTCAAGTATTATACGGAGCAATTTCACATGTATTTGACAGCAAAACAGTCGCACCTGATCCCCTTTCAGCATGGATAGCTGTTGGATCAGCATTCGTTATGTTCGGAGTATATAAATATGTGATGGGTATTGCGAAAAGTGTTCACAATAAAGCTCTAGAAGCAGCAGCGAAGGATAATATTTCAGATGCATACGTTAGCGTTGGTACAGCTGTCGGCATCATCGGCGCACAATTTGGTTTCCCATGGATTGACCCTCTTGCAGCAGTTATTATTGGTATTATTATTATAAAAACAGCATGGGAAATATTTAGTGAAGCAACGCATATGTTAACAGACGGATTCCATCCAGAGAAAATAGAAGAATACAAAGAAACAGTTGATGCAATTGAAGGTGTGGACCATATTGTTGATATTCAAGGTAGAATGTACGGCAATGCGATTCACTTAGATGTAACAGTTGAAGTTGCCGGTGAATTAGATGTGTATAAAAGTCACGACATCGCAGATGCGATTCAAGATGAGCTTAAAGAGAAACATAACATCCCGTGTACACATGTTCATATCGAACCATTAAAAGAAGAACGACAACCACAAAATTAAATAGAAATCCCCGTGTACGCTACTTGTACACGGGGATTTCTATTTATAATAGCTCTTTTGCTAATAAACGATACACATTTAATCGTTGCTCCTGTGAATGAGGAATACTACAAATCATTGCTTCGTCAAAGCCATAATACTCCTGTTCTTTCTGTAGGAACGAAGCAACTTCTTTCGCCGAACCAACGACATGGCGTTTACGATTTTCTTTCATCATCAAACGATCCATCTCTGACAACGGGAATTGCTGCGCTTCTTCCGGTGTCATAAACGGGATAATTTGCCCTCTCATGAAAAACAAATTGAAAATATCTTTTGGCAATGCTTCATACTCGGCCTCTTCTGTTGTTTCAGCCGTTGTTACTAAGTAAGATACACAAATAGTTGGCTTTTCCATAAATACAGATGGTTTAAAATTCTGTTTGTATGTGTCTAAGACTTCTTTTGGCATTTCGCCGGTGAAAAATTGCGCAAAAGAATACCCTACTCCTATTTCTCCTGCTTTTCGTGCGCTATTCCCACTGGAGCCTAGCAACCATGCTTCCGGTAACACAACATGAGATGGTACAGCTTTCGTTTTTTGGTACAACTCATCTGTCGGTATTTCATCATTTATTAGTTGCAATGCTGTCTCAAACTTCTCATACATATTATGCATCATCGGTTGGCGTCCTTCGGCCAATGCGTACATCGAATGTGTATCTCCTCCTGGCGCTCGACCAACACCAAAATCAATTCTTCCAGGTGATAAGGCACTAAGTGTGTTAAATACCTCTGCCATTTTCAGCGGTGAATAATGCATCAGCATTGTCCCACCAGTACCAATCCGCATCTGTTTTGTTTTCGCAGCTAAGTGGGCTGCCGTTACTTCGGGCGCCGAACTTGCGAAAATACGCGATCCATGATGCTCCGCCATCCACATACGATGATAGCCTAATTCATCTGTCAAGATTGCTAATTCCTCCGCTCGCTTCAACGCATATGCTTCACTTTGTCCTTTCGTCACAGGCGCTTGATCTAGCACACTTAACTTCATCTATGTAACATCCTCTCTTTTACTTCCTTCTATTGTTCTCTCCTATTCTATCATTTTTTCTTCCTGTATACGGAAAGAAGCTACCGACTCACATATTTTTCGGTAGCCTGCTCGCTATATTCGTTTTAAATAAACATATACAGGTAACCCTGACAGCACACCTACTAAAGATAAGATGCATGTCATTGGTTGATTCAACAATGTACTTATAATAACAAATACAGAACCTATAATGGCAAGTATCGGCATAAATGGATAGAGCGGCACACTATAGACACGTGTTTTATTTTTCTTACGTAACAGAAACACCGCAAAGAACGCCATCACATAAAACAAATAAATGATGAAAACAGAAATCTCAGATAGACGATCTGGATTAGCTAACAACATCATAATGGTCGCTAATGCAAGTTGCATATAAATTGCATTAGCTGGTGTATGGAATTTCGGATGAACACGGCTAAATGTAGTCGCAAACGGCAATTGTCCTCTTTCCGCCATTGCGAATGGTATACGAGGAAACGTCATAATTTTTCCATTTAAGCAACCAAAAATAGAAATAATAATTCCGATACTAATTAACTTTCCGCCAATAGCCCCAAACAAAAGTGTTGCTGCCGTTGCCGTGGCATTTTCTCCCAAACGAACAATATCTCCCGCAGGTAACACCTTCATGAGTGCAATATTAATAAATACATACGAAAACGTTACAACTAATAACCCCACAAAAATCGCTTTTGGTAACAACTTCGCTGGATTTTTCATTTCTCCACTAATAGACGCTAACAAAATCCATCCATCGTATGCAAATAACGTTGCTAAAATTGCCATGCCGATGCTTGTACCAGCAGCTGGCGGTACAAGCACGTTAAATACTTGTGCCTCTCCTTTCCATAAACCAAATATAATAATAAGTGCGATTGGTGCTAGTTTTCCAACTGTCGTAATCGTTTGGACCGCACCACCATACTTCGTTCCAATAATATTAACAACACCTAAAAAAACAACTGTTCCAATGCCAAGTGGCACGATAGAAGCTGTATGCAGTGAGAAAAAATTCACTAACAACGAACCAAAGTATAAACCTAACGTACCCATAATTGCCGGTCCATAAATAATCGTCTGCATCCAACCAGATAAGTAACCCCAAAACTCTCCGTATACTTCTTCTAAGTACACGTACAAGCCACCGGTCTTCGGAATTTGTGCACCAACTTCGGCAACTGTTAAACCACCCGCCAATGTTAAAATCCCGCCGATAACCCATGCTGCGATTGCCATAGTTGATCCACCCGAATAGGCAAGCACACTTCCTGGCTTCATAAATACACCCGAACCGATAATTGTTCCAATAACAATGGAAAGTGCCACGCTAAAGCCTATTCTCTTCTGTAATGTTGCCTCTTGATGTTCCATCTTTATTCGACCTCCCATATGATATAACTTCTCCTAAAATAAGCAAAAACACTCCCTTTCTTTAAAAGGTATAAGTGTTTTTTACACATATAAGCACATATTCTATATGTGCAGGTGAATAAACATTCAGTATATGTGTCTATGCTATAGCTATTCTGTCTTCAAGAAGAAAGATGGTGGCATATGAATATTGATAGCGTTCTCAAAAAGAAAAATGTCTTGCAGCGTTATCGGAACTGGTTTGTCTTAGATGACATGGCTTTCTCTGTTCGTGACTTGTATGACGATGTTCTGTCAATCACAAACACATTCTCTGCTTCCGTTATTTTTTGTGACAGCTGTGAGGCAAACCAAATAGCCGATGAATTAGGTGCAGAAGAACAAGAATTTTTGTACGACATATCTGGCATGTACTGGCACGAATTAAATATTGTCTTTATCTTTCACTTTGATAACTACACCCAAACACTCGAAACACTCTTTCATGAATGGGTGCATACGATGCAATTTCAAAGTGAGGATGGACGACGAATCCAACAGAAAGAAACCTCTCTCCCCTATGAACAACGTCAATTAGAGAAACAGGCATTTGCACTAGCAAAAGAAATGATGGAAGTGTACAGACTAAGATAAAAAGGTGTAACACTCAACCTTTTATCTTAGTCTGTTTCCTTCGTCCAAACAGTAAGAAACACCATTCTAATTAAGTAAACTTCCATGCCCTTCTATGTAGAATTAACATGTTAGATTTAGAAGTGTATCTTCCATCTCTTTTAATAAAAACTCATAATTATCTTCGTTTTGATACGTTTCTTTTATATACAACAATTTTTCTTTGTATGTATAATCAAATGCTTTTGCTTGTTCAACTGCTATATCTGGGATTATTCCTGCCCCTTCCCAGCCTGTATTTGTAATAGGACTGATTGACCTTCTATTCGGTATTTTCATGCGAATACTATCCATTTTTCCTTTTCGAATTTCATCTTCACGTATTAACTCTTGCATACTCTTCGTATGTTGTTTAATAACAGTCGACGGACTGTGTAACACGTCTAAATGTTTATCCTTCGTTAACTCCTGCAACTCTTTAGTGAGCGCTACACATAATTCTTCTTGGTTATCAATGAGATTATACTGTCCCTCTTTAAAGTTCTTAGTTAACTTTCCCTTCACTATATATAATTTTGTTCGATATGATGAATCACTTGGTGTAAAATCTCTTCTTTTTCTTTTGTTTTTAATACAGTTACCATATTATAGATCATCTTTTAATAAGGTATGTGAAATTAAAAGATGCAGTAGTACCTTTATATAAAGTTCCTTCCCATTTTAATCTTGGTTTATTTATAACATTAACTTCAACATTTACTTGCGAATACCTTTTACTCCAACACGTAAAAGATATGTTTCCACTTCTATTGCTAGGAAGGATTGTACAAACCATTAACGAATACTTCTTAAAGAGACTAATATAAAAAGTAACTACTCATTTATGATTCGAGAAGCAAAGGAAATTGATGACTCTGGACTCAAAAAGTATGTATAAAACAAGGAGGTCTTAACATGAACGAAGCAAAAGAAACACCTGAAGAAAAAAGAGAAAAGCTAAGACAAGAAGAATTAAAAAATAACCCAACTGGCAACTTAAATGATTCCGTTACTAGATCTCAAACTGGTGGCCTCGCTGATTTAGTAGGAAGTTTAGGTTGGAAAGGTACTGGAATAATTATCCTCGTACTTATCCTCGGCCTAATTGTTGCATCTCTCCTCTTAAAATAATAAAAACGCATTGAAATTCAGCTACAAATTTCAATGCGTTTCTTTATTCGTTCATCTATTCTCCATCGTCCATCCGATACTCTAAAATATCTCCAGGTTGGCATTCCAGTGCTTTGCAAATGGCTGCTAACGTTGAGAATCTAATTGCTTTTGCCTTGCTGTTTTTCAGGATAGAAAGGTTAGCCATTGTTATACCGACTTTATCCGTAAGTTCTGTTACACTCATTTTCCTTTTTGCAAGCATTACATCAATGTTCACAATAATTGCCATATCATTCACCTCAGACTGTTAAATCATTTTCTGCTTTTATATCCATAGCATTTTGTAATAGCTTTTGAAGAACAGCAGCAAAAACAGCAATGACAATGGAAGCAAAAATAACAATCAATCCTATCATTATAATAGTCGGGGCATCTTCCACCTCTTTCATTGAATGTAAGACCGGCATGAAAAGGAATATATTTAATACTTGTAAGCTACTGATTATACTTGCACAATACTTAATGTTCTTTAAAAACTGTACAGGTAGTTCTGAGAAAACGATACCTTTATCAATATACGCTAAAAGCTTTAACGTTTGATACAGTGCAAAGAAAAATGCTAGCGCTGCTGTGTACACTCCAATTACAAATGGATATTTTAAATAAGCTAAATTAGGGACCCACTCTTCGTAAACTTTTGCTAAGCTCGGTACCCCAAACACACAAAGCCCAAGAATTGTAATCCCCATAAGAAAAACAACTATCTTTAAAAAGAGTGTCTCTCGTTTCATAAAAAAAGCACCTCATTTATTTATTTTCTATATTGAATTTAACACGAAATATATCGTTTAACAATATTTTTTTATCATAAAACACAAACAAAGAGCATTTCTCATAACAAAGAAATGCTCTTTTAAATTGCTATTCAATATAGACTACAAACTTTCTAAAGTTAGCTTATCTCTTACTAATCTTCTTCTCTTTGAAGTTTTGTTTGTCCATGTGTCCACGTGTTACACCTAATTGGTTTGTTGCTTTTAGTGCTTTCCATACGCTTGTACCTGTACGCTTTCCTTCAAGTGCTTCGCGATATAGCTGGATTACTTCTTGTACTTTTTTGCCGTCTTCTTCTAAGAACTCGACACGGTAGCTATTTACACCTAACTTTAAGAATTGTGAAATATACTCTGCACCCGATTGCTCAATTGCGTTAAATACTGTGTTACGGCAACCGATGTCAACGCGCACTGGATGCTCCATACCGATTCGATCTTGTAGGGAGATAGTGTGTTCTTCACAAGGACGACCACAGTTTGTAAAGTCTGTTCCATCACTTAAGAATGTACAATATACACAATGCTCTGTATGGAACATCGGTAAATGCTGATGAATAACAAGCTCTACTTTATCCGTTTGCGATACTGCAAGCATGTCCATCATTTGTTGTGTATTTAAGTCATAAGACGGTGTGATACGGTCTAAGCCATGGCCAAGGAACATATCAACTGCTTTATGATTGGCGATATTTAATGAATAATCACCGATTAACGGGATGTTCAAATCTTGGCTTGTGTAGAATTGAACAGCACCTAAGCTACGTACTAGAATAGCATCTGGTTTTGCACGAAGAATCCCAGTTAAAATACCATTCTCACCTGGCATATGAATACGTGGTGTCGCAAGTGCAATTTTCTTATTACCAGCGTGTGCTACTTCTACTGCTTTCCGATAATCTGTTGTGAACTCAAAGTCAGCATAAATATAATCAATATCTGTATGCGTTGCTGCTTCAATTTGTTCTAATGAACGGCAAAGTGCAATTAATTGTGGATGTTCCACTTCTTCTGCTAAGAATTCTTGACGAGAAGCAAACGCATCTACACCAGTATGTGTATAGTGATATGGTGCTTCACGTAATGCTAACAACTGCTCTGCTGCTTCTCTACGCATACGATTTAATTCTTTTACTGGTACGATAACATTACCGGTCACATGCATCTCTAAATTATTTAATCCGTAGATTGTACCACCTAAACGACCTAGTTGCTCCGCTAAATATTCTTCTGTTAACGGACGCTTTAGCGCTTCTTCTAACTTACCTTCTGATTCAATTGTAACCGTATTACCATTTGCATCGTCCGACCAAATCGTTACTAACGATTGTCCAATTTCTCCGTATACTTGTACACTTATCGGGAATACTTTGTATGCTTGTTCTTTTTCGAACGTCTTCTGAAGACGACGATTTAATTCCTGGTCACTTGTCTTCCATACGCGATCACCAACACTAACTTTCGTTAAGTTCACATCATGGCGACCAGGTACGATTTCGATGATTCCACCTTGCACTTCACCTTCTACTTTTACGCCTTTTTTACGTAAATCATAAATACGTCCGCCTTCTTCTTTCTCTTCTGGACGTCCACGGTCAAATACGATACCGTCACCACGTTTGATTGGTGCTCCTGTGTCAATAACAACTGCGTCTTTTAATACTTTCTTTACCGTACCTAAAAATACACCACGGCTCTTCGGATACGTACCATCTAATAACTGTCTATGATTCGTTCCATTTAAGAAACCATGTGTAAATCCACGGCTGAAGCTCTGCTCTAGCTCACGGATTTCTTCTTTTGATGGATTGTACTGTCGCCCCGCAATATACTCGTCAATCGCTTTACGGTATTTGCTTACAACGTTTGCCACATACTCAGGTGACTTTAGACGTCCTTCAATTTTGAATGAAGATACACCCGCTTCGATTAAGTCTGGAACTAGCTCGATTGCCGCTAAGTCTTTTGGTGAAAGTACATAAGCAACATCACCCATTTCTTTCACTTCGCCATCTACTACGATATCGTATGGAAGACGACACGCTTGCGCACATTCACCACGGTTCGCAGAACGTCCACCCCACATTTCAGACGTTAAACATTGTCCCGAATAGGATACACAAAGTGCTCCGTGAACAAATACTTCTAGCGGTGTATCTGTCTTTGAGGTAATTGTCTTAATGTGTTTCATGTTATTCTCACGGCCAAGTACAACTACTTCTAAGTCATACGGCTCTAAAAACTTTATTGCTTCTGGTGATGTAATTGTCATTTGTGTTGAACCATGAATCGGGAAATCCGGTGAAATCTCACGAATCATTTTCATTAAGCCCATATCTTGTACAATTAATGCATCTACGCCAGCTTCCATACATGCTTCTACAAGCGTCTTAGCATCTTCTAATTCATTCTCAAAGATTAAAATATTTAATGTTACGTAGCCGCGCACATTATATTTATGAAGATAAGCCATAACTTCTTTTAGCTCATCCATTTGGAAGTTCTTTGCCCTTACCCTCGCATTAAACTTTTCAACGCCAAAAAATACTGCGTCTGCCCCGTTTGCTACAGCTGCTCTTAAGCATTCCCAGTTGCCCACTGGTGCTAATAATTCTATCGTTTCTCTCGTGATGCGCTTCAAATAATTCACTCTCCCGTACAAATTTACTTTCCTATATTCCCTACAATACAGGCAAATATGTACATTATAGCGAAATTCCTTCTAAATAGCTAGGGCTCAACGCTACATACTCATTTTTCATTGCTTTTGTGCTTACTCTAGAAACTTAGAAAAAATACCCTTTTTTGAACAAAAGTGTTAAAATTAATTCACCTTATGTTGCTGTTACCAAAAATGAAAAGGATGTGATTGACTGAATATATGAAAATATGTAACTCATACTTAAATGCAGCATACATAACTATTCGTTGATATCATTATTTTGCACTACATTAACCTACTATTATACTTATTTTCTTATGAATTAGAGGTGTTAACTATGGAAAATCTATTTATGGCTTTACTCTTAATGGCGTTTATAGCTACGTTATCCTTACTAGTAACTTCACTCGTATTTTTTGTGAAAAAGAAAAAGAAAGCAAAGAAACTTCTAAAATTAGCCGGTGCTACTTTTGCTTGTTGTATCATTTCATTTATTGGATTTGGTCTAACAATGACACCGGAAAAGCAACAACAATTACGTGATAAGCAGGTGGCCCAAGAAGAGCAACAAGCAAAGGAAGAAGCAAAACAAAAAGCCGAGAAAGAGGCAAAACAAAGAGCAGAAGAAAAAGCAAAAGAAGCTGCCGAGAAAAAAGCAAGAATGCAAGCTAAGCCAACAACAAACGAAGAACCAAAGCAAAGAGATAACCAAACAGACGACGAAGAAAACGATCAAGAAGATGAAAATTACGATGAACAAGAAAATGAAGACTATGATGACCAAAACACAGTTATTCCACCTACAAAACCAAGCACTGGATCAACGCATAAATCGAACAATAATGTAAAAATCAAGCCTAATACCAACTCAAGTACTAAACCAAAAAGTAGTTCAAGTACTAAATCAAGCGGTGGCTCAAGTACGAGTAGTGGGTCCAGTAGCAGTTCAAAACCTAAACGATAATATACGTATAGTAAACCAAACCTTATAAAAACCACACAAACACTATCATTTGTGTGGTTTTACTTTTATTTATCCCCCCTTTTTAAATTTTTAAAATATAATAATTAAACCACTTTCTTTTTCACAATCTCACTTTATGGTTATCGCTTTCATTCCAGTATTACCAAGGTTTACACTATTTTCACTAGATTGCTATTTTAAACCTTGACTTTTTATAAATATTTTACAATAATGGAAGTATAGTAGTGATATAGACATATATTAGAGGGGAGAAATACGATGATTACATTCATTCTTTCGATTGTTCTACTCGTTCTTGCATACTTCACGTATGGCAAATATGTAGAGAGAACTTTCGGCGTACATAATGAACGTCAAACTCCAGCCTATCGTTTGAAAGATGGCGTTGACTACGTTCCAATGGGGAAAAATCGTAACGGTCTTATTCAATTATTAAACATTGCGGGTGTTGGTCCAATTTTCGGTCCAATTATGGGGGCCCTTTACGGTCCAGTTGCTTTCTTATGGATTGTGTTAGGTTCTATCTTTGCAGGTGCAGTACACGATTATTTAACAGGTATGATTTCCCTTCGTAACAAAGGTGCTCACTTACCTGAGCTTGCTGGTAAATTTTTAGGGAAAACGATGAAACATGTTGTAAACGCTTTCGCTGCGTTGTTGTTGATTTTAGTTGGTACAGTATTCGTTACATCACCAGCTGCATTAATTTCAAGCTTAACACCTGACTGGGTGACAATGAGCGTTATTATCGGTTTTATTTTTGTGTACTATATTTTAGCAACATTACTTCCAATTGATAAAATTATTGGACGTATCTATCCATACTTTGGTGCATTACTATTAATCAGTGCATTCGGTATTGGTGCAATGCTATTCATTAAAGGTGCTCCAATTCCTGAGTTAAGCTTAGAGAACATGCATCCAGCTGGCATTGGTATTTTCCCAGCATTATTCTTTACTATTTCTTGTGGTGCCCTATCTGGTTTCCATGCGACGCAATCACCAATCATTTCACGTACTACGGAAAAAGAAAAAGAGGGTCGTTTCATTTTCTACGGAATGATGATTGCAGAAGCAGTTATCGCAATGATTTGGGCTGCTGCTTCAATGAGCTTATTTGATGGACAAACATTAAACGAAATGTTAGCAAATGGCGGCCCTGCTGCTGTAGTAAACGAAGTTTCTATTATGATGCTTGGTGGAATTGGTGGAACATTAGCAGTACTTGGTGTTATCGTCTTACCAATCACTTCTGGTGATACAGCATTCCGAAGCTTACGTATGATTATTGCTGACTACTTCAACATTGAACAACATAGCTTTATGAAACGTTTATACATTGCAATTCCATTATTCGTTATTTCGTTCGGCTTAACGAAAATTGACTTTAACATTTTATGGCGCTACTTTAACTGGGCGAACCAATCAACGGCAGTTATTGCCCTATTCGTAGGCGCGATGTACTTATATGTGAAAGGACGTAACTACTTCATCGCCTTAATCCCAGGTATATTCATGCTATATTGTGTAAGCGTTTATATTTTAAACCAGAAGATCGGATTCAACCTACCGATGAACATTTCTTGCATCATCGGAGCTGTTATTACACTTGGATTACTCATAATGTTCATGATGTTCGCCAAGAAACAAAAAGCATTGAAGCTACGTCTTGATGACGATGCTGATATTGCTGCATAATAGCTACTCCCCTTCTCCGTACAACGGAGAAGGGTTTTCTTTTTCTCATCTTTTTTAATTAACAACATTTTTTTACTGTTTTTCAATAAATAATGGTTGCTTAACAAAAATAACCAACATATACTAGAACTATAGGGAGGGATTTATTTGGAAATGAAAATGGAAGTGAAAAAGAAAAAGAGAAATATTTATTGGTGGTTACAAATAGGTGTGACAGTTTGGATGGCTTATCAACTTATTCAAATTTTTATTCTTTTGTATATGGTTATATTTACTAAAGAAACTGCAAAATTCACTGCTGGAATGCTTGGCTTAACTTTCCCCTATTCATCAGATAATTTTGAAATGCAGATGTATTTCATAATCTTACCACTCGCTATTTTGCAATTACTCGTACTTTGGTATGCACGTGGCTTTTTGAAAAATCTATCGAATAATGTTATTTTTTCAATGCAAAATGCAGATTATTTACGTAATACAGGCATTGTTTTCTTTATTCAAGCGGTTTTCGGAAATATTATGGTGTATCTTTCAGGTAAAGAACTTTTCCACTTTCTCAAACAAGAACCTGAAGATATTATTAACACGTTAATTACTTACAATTGGTTTATTTTTAAAGAAGAAAGTTTAATAACAACCCTACCAAAAGGTGATGTGACATTTTCATTTGACTTTCAAGTATGGGGATTTATAACAGCAATCGCCATTCTCATCATCAGCATGCTATTCAGAAAGGCTGTAAAGGTTGCACAAGAAAACGAACTAACGATTTAAGGGGTTATGTAAAATGATCCGAGTAAACGTAGACGTCATGATGGCAAAAAGGAAAATGTCGCTCGGGGAACTGGCAGGAAGAATTGGTATTACGAATAGTAACTTATCCATTTTAAAGACCGGCAAGGCGAAAGCGATCCGCTTCTCTACATTGGAGGCTATTTGCAAAGAACTCAACTGTCAGCCTGGGGATATTCTTGAATACGAAAAAGAAGAAGCACAAGAATAATTTTTTCTTGTGCTTCTTCTTTTTTAACAAATAAACTTAGTCCTCGTTTCGTTTTTTGCGTAAAAGAACTAGCTCTGAAGCCATAATGCCAGCTGCGAATAAAATAGCCGATAAAGAAGATACAAACATGCTGTCCCCTTCTTTCTACATACGTATTTTTACTTACTTAGTAAGTCAAAATACTACGCAACACTTCAAAACGAGGTTATGTGATACGAATAAGATTAAATATATTTACGAATGACATTGCGCAGCATTTGCTCCACTTGCCCTCTATCACTTTCAGAAATCGTCAATCTTACAATTGACTCATCCATATCTAATGCTTCTAGGAATGAACCCATAAGTCCTCTTGCCTTTCGGTCCACTTCCAAAATAACTTCAACAGACGATGAAGAGTTCGGTAAGATAATTACCTCTAACTCATCTAATTTACGAGCAAATTCTCCTGAAGTCGGTACAAATTCGAACTCTTGTACGAATAATGTACGGTTACGTAAAAATGAAGGTGCTCTCTCTACTTCTACTTGGCGAAGACGGAATCCTAAATTTTGTACGCTTGAGAAAATCTCATCCATCAATTCATTTGGACTAACTTCCATATAATCATTATCAGTTGGATCAATCGCATTTTTCACATCAAGACTTGTATGTACCCATACTAACTTTCGACCAAATGTAAGTGGTGTTGTTAATGGTACATGAAGTGTAAATGGAATTGTTTGCTTCTCCCCTGCACGAATCGAGATTGCATCTGTTAACTTTATTCTATTCTGCACTGCCTTGTTCGTGACCTTCTTATCGTTAATCTCTTCTACATAATATGAATACAACGTTAAGTGAATTGCGTCTATGTCTTGGTGAATGTTACCACCCGTGATTTCAACTCTTCCTCGTACATCTTCTCCAACTACTAAACTACTATTTTCTAAGATGGTGTCGACTTTCACACCACCAATTCCAATGCTAGCTAATGCTTTTTTAAAGAACGACATCTTGACTTCCTCCCTCTATCACACAATCAATATGCTGAAGTAATAGTGCCATATCGTGATATGGTTCTTGTATTTCTAACATACGTTCAATGATTTCTTTTCCAGCACGGGATAAAGACAACTCTTCTTGCCATGGTTTTTCCTCTTTAGAAGATTCTTCATACGAAGAATAAAGGAGAAATAAGGTAAAATGACCTAATAAGTACAGGTCTTCTTGAACCGAAACAACATATGATTCTTTCGTTTCCTTATCCAACGCTACTTCTCCAAGTCGTTTCGCCAATCCAAAATCAATGATATAACTATCTACTCCGTCGAATAAAATATTCGGAATACGTAAGTCGCAATGCACAATTCCTTGGTTATGTGCATACGCCGCAGTTGATAGTACACCTCTTACTAGCCGAAACGCCTCTACTTCTGAAAAGCGATATCCATCAGCAAAAATTAAATCTTCCAAATTCCGAAACGGAAAATACGTCATAACGATGAATTCTTTCTTTTCCCAACGAAAACTATCTAACAAAGATGGAACACGTTCATGCGTGAGAGATACTAACATTTCTTTCTCACGCTTGAACGATTGATTGTCCACTTTTAAACGTTTTCGTTGCTGTTTCAATAACTTCTTCTCGTTATCTTTATGGTCTTGTACAACATACGACATACCATAGCTACCCATACCAAGATAGTCGATAATCTCGTATCGTCCATATACGAGAGCACCTATTGGCAGCGGTCGATCCATCCATTGTAAAATGCGATCAAGTACTACATTTTTTACCCACATCATACATTAGCTACTAAAGAAGCCACCGCTTTTATGCTTTTTCTTATAGTGATGATGACCGTGTTTCGAATGGCGGTGTTTAAGGTCACTACTTGAGTATGAACCACGACGATGTTTATAGTCACTACTTGAATATTTACGATGACGATGTTTATAATCACTGCTTGAATATTTCTTCGAACCTAATAATTTTTTAAACAATTTATCTAACATAAGAAAACGCCTCCCTTTGTCATCTAGTATACCAAATTTATCCGCACACTCATAGCAAAAAAACGACGAGTATTCCCGCCGTTACCATACGTTGTCGTTATTCATCCTCATCATCGAATACTTCATCGATCATGCATTTTTCTATCAAATAATCAAACGTAATATCGGCTAAATCCTCCATCTCCGCTTCTGTAGGGGCATAACCCCTTTGGATTAATTGCTTGTAAAAGAACTCCACGATTTCCTCTGTATCAATAACCACTTCAATTTCTTTCACAACCATCACCCCTTTACTCTTACTAATATGAATAAAATAAGAAAATATGTTAGTCGTTCTGTCTATGAAACAGAAATTTTACCTCACCTTTACATTCTTACATTATATGTATAAAAACTAGTCATAAACGTGTATAAGCCTACATACGAATGTAGTACAAGCCTTAAAGAAAACGGAGGAATACAAAAAATGGAACAACCGATAATGGATACATATAAGGAAAACCAAGAAACAACGTCATTTGAAGTAATACTGGACAAAATGACTGCCCATACTTTCTACCTCTTTCTTGTTCTTGCAATACCAGTTATCCTTCATATGTTATACTCGCTTTTTTCAAACTAATGCTAGTTATTCCCACTGTACAATAAATATAAACAGGCAACCTGTTAATCTCATAAGTTGTCTGTTTCACATGTGTACATATTGCTTTATCTTTTTATTTTATAAGAAGCATACCTCTTCCAACTTTATTTATGTTTTTCCACTAGTTTACTTAAATTTTTCAAGATTAAATCCATCACTACTTTGTAATCCTTGTCTTGAAAATTTTCATAGAGTGCCGAATAATCGTTATACACATCTAATAATCCATCAATAATCTCATCTTTATTCGTTCTTGTGCCTACTCGCTTCACATCATTAACCGATTTTAACTTACCTAAATCAAGCTTCCCGATACTACTTTTGTCATACTTCAACTTTTTCAAAATAAGATTCGCTGTTTGGGCATTAGCAACTAGCAATAAGTCAGCCTCATCCGCTTCCAGCCACTCTCCGTCCGTTACACGAGATAACTCATAAATTGTATCTTCCCACGCATCGTTCTTATACCGCCACACTTCTGTACGAAAACCAACCACTCTGAATAAATCTTTCTCATATCCCGCTACCCGCACTAAGTCCCCATAAGCAAATTTATAATTTAATTCAATCCACTCTTTTTCACTTGCTTTGCCTTCGTAATCACTAATTAGCTGCAATGTATTTTCGACGTATAACCCATCATGATTATTCACTTCATACACATAAACACCATCGACGCTTTTAATATTTGTTATCTTACCAACTGTTCCATATAACGTAATCACGACTATGTCTCCAACGTTATATTTAGGTTGTTTCTTTCTTGACATATGTCTTCTCTCCTTTTTCAGTCGTGATTGAATACTTCTTTTTCCGATATTGCTAACAGTATATGCAACGTGCATTAAAACGCTTATAACAGACAGGGTTAATTGAGACAAAAAAATAGAAGGTAGGCTATTAGCCTACCTTCTATTCGCTTTCATATAATGTCCACGCTTCATCGAATAAGGACATACTTAATAAATATGATCCATTCATTTCTAAATATCTACTTACTTCATCATAGTCATATGATTGTTTCGGAAAATCGTGATCGTCATACATATTATTTGCAAGCTGTTCCAGTAACTTCTTCGAACCCGGAACACGGTGTTTCATCATAAAGTGATAAAATGATTTACTCATATACATTCCTCTAATTCTGTCATTTTACCTTGTACTATAATATATGAGTTGAACATCTGTAAAGAAAAATAACGAAACAAGGATATCGATTTTCAGTCTGTCTTAGAAAAATCAAAATAATTCCGTTTCAATAAGCGTGGTACTTTCATTAATTCTTCAAATGTCAATACTTTCGGTAACTCACTTGTTCGAATTAATAATAATTGCGTTTCAATCTCATTCACTATTGCTTCTGTTTGATAGATAATACCACATTCACTACAAGTAACACACGGTGTTTCATGAATTTCAATCGCTCGTGTACCGTCTGGAAGTTCCCAGTAGACGACATTTACCTTCTCGATAACTTGTGAACTATCACACCAGTGACACCTCATCCTTTTTCCTCCACACTTTTATTATTAACCTTCAACTGCTCCGCTTGATACTTCTTCTCTTTTAACTCATCACGACGCTGACGCTTATCTTTTAACGTAGAGTGTGTTGGATTCTCCGCAAAGTTTTTTCGTCTCGTTAATCGATTTAGCCCTTCTGGCACAAGCGTAAATTTCTCTTCATTCATTAATGCTGCAATCCCAACTGTAGCTTTCTTATCGGCAGTACCTTGATATACTTCATTAAAATATGCATCGGCAGTATTTGGTACATAGTTCTCTGGTTCTGGATAAGTCGTAATAACTCCTTCAAAATTGCGTAACACAACTTTGCTTGCGCTTTGGGAAATCATATAATTTGGCTGGAGCGTTATCTTCCCTCCACCACCAGGAGCATCGACAACAAAGGTTGGCACTGCATACCCCGATGTGTGTCCACGTAATCCCTCCATAATCTCTAACCCTTTTGAAACAGGAGCACGGAAATGACCAATACCTTCTGATAAATCACATTGGTAAATATAATATGGACGTACGCGGATTTTTACTAAATCATGCATTAACTTTTTCATAATTGAAACGCTATCATTTATTCCCGCTAAAATAACAGCTTGGTTTCCAACAGGAACACCCGCATTTACTAACATTTCACACGCTAGCTTCGATTCTTCTGTTATTTCAAGCGATGTATTGAAATGCGTATTCAACCAAACCGGATGATACTTTTTTAAAATATTACATAAGTTCTCTGTAACGCGCTGCGGGAATACGACTGGCGCTCGTGTACCGATACGAATAATTTCCACATGCGGAATCGCTCGTAATTCTTTCAAAATGTATTCTAAAATTGTATCGTTGATTAACAGACCATCCCCGCCTGAAAGTAAGACGTCACGCACTTCTGGTGTTTCTCGTATATACGAAATAGCTGCATCTAATTGCTTCTTCGCAACTCCCATCCCAATTTGTCCTGAGAACCGTCTTCTTGTACAATAACGGCAATACATCGAGCATTGATTCGTCACGAGAAATAACACACGGTCTGGATAACGATGTGTTAACCCAGGTGAAGGACTATCGTTATCTTCTTCAAGCGGATCTTCGAGATCATATTTTGTTTTGTAAATTTCTTGACCGATTGGTACAGACTGCATTCGAATTGGGCAGCGGTGGTCATCTGGATTCATGAGGGAGGCATAGTAGGGTGTAATATTAAGAGGAATGGTTTTTGTTGAAATACGTACGCCTTCTTCTTCAGCTTCCGTAAGGTTAATAACCTTCTTCAAATCATCTAGCGTGCGAATTGTATTCGTTAATTGCCAAAGCCAATCGTTCCATTGTTCATCTGTCACGTCTTTCCAAAGCTCAATATCTTTCCAATGTCTGCTCGGTTTATATAAATTGTGTAACATAGAGTATCCTCCTTAAATGGCAAAATTAGGCATATGACTATCTTCTCGTAATTGTTATATGACGTGGAAAGAAAATGGGTGAATTATTCATTACTAATATTTTTGACCCATACGTTCATATCCTCTAACTTATCGTATATATAACAATTATTTGTCAGTCTCCCTGTATACGTATAGCCAAGCTGATAAAAGGCACAATTCATGCCAAATGACAATGACCGTGCAATTGTATATGCACAATAAATATGGCGCTGTCTCAACTCTTCTTCTAATTTATTTAACAAGATTTTCATCAATCCTGCTTTTCGATGTGAATTTATTGTTGCACAATTTGTAAGCTCTGCATTACAATCTATACGGTTCATTTCTGCTGATGCAACACTGACAATCTTTCCTTTGTGCTCTGCCACATAAAAAAGTGTGTCTGTCATCTCCTCCTCAATATAAGAAGAGTCATAGAGTGGTGTCGGATAAATTTGAAATACTTCTTTGAATAACTCCGCTAGACTTACCACATCTTTCTCTGTTGCTACTCGAATGTGATAGTCATTAGACAGTTGCGGTAGCGTTGTCACTTTCTCTTTCATTTCTTCTAAAATAACGTCTCCTTCTAGCCAATATACACTATTGCGCCTCTCTATTTTTCGGTACTTCGTCATAAAAAACATCGTACTTCCTGAAAAGTATCCATCTATCACGGCTTCCACTGTGTATGCTTTTGCTAAAAACGTAGCCATGTGCTCATTTCTTGCTTTTATAATAATTTTTTCAATGTTATGATGTAGCGCGTTTTCTTCCACTTTCTTTATAATCGCTTCCACATTCCCTCTATAGCTATCTACACGAATACGCTTATTAAAGAAATCTACTACACCTGTCGCAATGAACGTGCGCTCATTCCACATGAAAGTTTCATAATATGCTTCATGACTCATCATGAACACCGCACCAATCAAGAATTGTACAGGCGATAATTTCCGATGCTTCATGGAGTCTCGTTATATCAATATATTCATTCGGATGATGAGCTACTTTCGTTTCTCCTGGTCCAAAGACAATCGTTGGGATATTTGCGACGTGCGTGAATAGGCCACCATCCGTTCCCCATGGTGATGCTTCAATCTTCGGCAACTCTTTCAAACAATATCGATAATTATTTGTAAGCGCCTGCATAAATTCATGGTTTACATCGATTGTTCCAGGATGCCACCTTGCTCCGAACCATTCAAGCGTAAGTGGATATTCTTGAAACACTGTATCTATCTTTAACTGTTCCATCCATTGCTCGAATTCTTCTCGTGCCGCTTCCATGCTTTCATCTGGTGCCACACCCATACGTCCTTCGAGCGTTACTACGTCCGCAACAGAAGATGGCCACGTACCACCGTTAATTTTCCCGATATTTATTGGAATTGGGATCGGAATTCCTTTATAAAGAGGATCTGTTATTCGGCTATTTCGCACTTTTTCTAGTTCTTGAATATGAGCGACCACTCTCATACTTAATTCAATAGCGTTAACTCCTTCGTAACGTGTCCCACCATGTGCCGACTTACCATGAATGGTCATACGAAACCAAACAGAGCCTTGTTGTTTCGGGAAAATCTTCATGCTCGTCGGTTCAGGGATAAGCACTGCATCTGCCGTGTACCCTCGTAAAATGGTCGCTAATGTACCAGCACCACCACTTTCTTCTTCTATGACACTTTGAAAATACACGTCCCCCTTTAGCTGAATACCAGAATCGATGATTGCCTCTAACGCCATCAACATGCAGACATTGCCGCCTTTCATGTCACTCGTTCCTCTACCATATAAGCGTTTGTTCACTATTTTCGCACTATACGGATCAAATTCCCATTGTGCTTCATCACCTTCAGGAACAACGTCAATATGTCCGTTTAAAATAAGTGACTTGCCACCACCAACCCCTTTTAACGTACCAACGACATTTGGGCTCCCGTCAAAATTTTTTCTAGCAGATAAAAAGTACGCATGCTTCTCTAACTCTTTAATATTCGGTTCCCATATATCTACTTTCAGTCCTAATAAGCGCAATTTCTCTGCGACAATTGCTTGTGATTTATTCTCGTATTCTTGAATACTTTTTTCACGGATAAGTTGCTTTAATAACTTAATTCCTTCTTGTTGATTACGTTTCAGATGATACAATACTCGCTCTTTGTATTCTCTCAAGAAACGTTCACTCCTTTTCGCTTTCTTGTAGGTGAGGTGTTATGTGCACAGTCGCATCTGTACATCGAAGAACATCATCAAGTGTATAGGGAGGCATAATCTCTTCTACTACTAAGCCCTCATCTCTTACAGCCATCACTGCCATTTCTGTAATAATCATATCCACACAAGCTTGCGATGTTAGTGGTAAGGAACATTCTTTCAACACTTTTGGATTCCCGTATTTATCTACATGATTCATTACGACAATTACTTTCTTGGATTTTTGCGCTAAATCCATTGCTCCGCCAATCCCAGGAACACGTTTATTTGGTACAATCCAATTTGCCAAATCACCCTTTTCGCTCACTTGCAACGCTCCTAATATCGTGATATCAATTAATCCACGACGAATCATGCCAAAAGCAATACTACTATCACAATAAGAAGCGCCTTCTGTCACCGTAACTGGATATCCTGCCGCATTACACAAATTCGCATCTTCTTCTCCCAGTTGTGGAGTAGGACCCATCCCAAGCACACCATTCTCTGCATGAAACATAACGTGGACATCTGGTGATAAGTAATTTGGAACAAGAGACGGAATACCAATGCCCAAGTTCACAATCATACCATCTTTAATTTCTTGTGCCGCTCTTCTTGCGAGCATATCTCTTACTGATTCTCCCATACCCACTTCCAATCCACTCCTTTTGATTGCACGACATACTTTACGAAAATACCCGGTGTCACAATTTCTTCTGGTGATAAGGCACTTACCTCAACAATTTCCTCTACTTCAACAACCGTCGTCGTTCCAGCCATTGCCATTAATGGATTCATGTTGCGCGCACTCTTGTCATAAATGACGTTTCCTAATGTATCTGCTTTCTTCGCATAGACAATCGCAACATCCGCAGTAATTGCTGGTTCTACCATATATGTTTTTCCGCTCACCTCTACCTTTTGTTTATCCTTATCTATTACACTATCAATACCGATATCAGACAACACACCACCAAGGCCAACCCCACCTGCTCGAATACGCTCAGCCAGTGTTCCTTGTGGGCAAAATTCTACCTCCAACTCTCCTTCATGCATGAGTCGTCCAGCAACAGGATTAGAACCGATATGCGATGTAATTAAATGACTTACTTGTCTGTTGCTGACAACTTTGCCAATGCCTATATGCGGAAAGCCAGCATCATTACATATAATTGTTAAATCTTTTACACCCTTGTTCATAATTCCTTCAATAAGACTTGGTGGGGAGCCAACTCCTCCAAACCCCCCTACCATTAACTTCGTGCCGTCTTTAATAACTGAAAGTGCTTGCTCAATAGAAACGACTTTACTCCGCACCATCCATCCTCCTCTCATATGAAGCGAACGATCGCTCCAACCTCCGTGCTAATTCGTCTATTTCACCACGAGTAATTGTTAACGGAGGGGCTACTAAACAACAATTCTCGTCCTTACCATATATCCCGCCAACCGCTGGATAAAGAAGTAAACCATGCTCAAAGGCTACATCTATGATGTTTGTATTTAAGATAGTAGGCGAAAACTCAATGCCAAGTAACATTCCTTTCCCACGGATTTCTTCAATGAACGCATACTTTTCTTTTATTTTCTCTAAACAATTCAATAGGTACTCTCCATTTTTCTTCGCTTGTGCAACCACATCATTTGTTTCCATATAGCGAAGAACAGCTAATGCTACCGCAGAACTTAATGGATTTGCACTAAATGTATGACCACTCATAATAAGCTTTGATCCTTGTATAATCGGAGCCATCACACGATCACTTACGACCGTTGCCGCAATTGGTGTATAGCCAGACGATAAACCTTTTCCAAGCGCTATAATATCAGGTACAATACCCCAATGCTCCATCGCAAACATTTTTCCTGTTCTCCCTATACCCGTCATCACTTCATCTGCGATGAATAAAATATTGTATTTATCGCAAATCTCACGGATACGTTCGTAATAACCGTCTGGTGGTGTCAATGCGCCTCCAGCTGCCCCAACAATCGGTTCTGCGATGAATGCTGCAACTTGCTCTGCACCAATTTGCTGAATTGCTACTTCTAGTTCTTCTGCATGTTCTATCCCACGTGGTGGAGAAACAATTGGGTAATCTTCTAGCAATGATACGAAACGCTTACGACGCAATGGATGCCCAGACATAGATAAAGCTCCCATCGTAATCCCGTGATAGCTCATCCATCTTGAAATAATCTTCTGCTTAGAACCCATTCCTTTCTCTTGCCAATATTGAATCGCAACTTTCATCGCTGTTTCTGTCGCTTCCGATCCACTATTCACAAAGAACGTCCAGTTTAAATCTCCTGGTGTCATGCTCGCAATTTTCTCCGCTAATTGCTCCGCACTATCATTCGTAAATTGAGAGCGATAAACAAACGCCACTTTCTCCGCTTGTTCCTTCATCGCAGTTACTACTTCCTCCACACCATGCCCAATATTAACCGTCACTGCTCCTGATGATCCATCAATATACTCTTTTCCACTCTTGTCATACAAATAAATACCTTTCCCATGTGAAATCTCCGTATATTGCTTCGTCAAAAATGGCTTAATTAAATATTCTCTCTCCATCTTTATCCCCTCGCTAAAAATGTATGCGTTTTCATAATTGTCCTTCACGTCCTTATTACTATATGAAGCATGGGCATAAATCTTGCTAGTTATGACAAAAATAAAAAATTCTCTATTTCTTCTAGATAAAAAGTTCGTATATAGCTATAAACAGATTTTATCGATACATTTAATCGGAATATTCTCCTTTCTCTGGAGTAAATGTTAATATACACAACAGTATAGAAAGGAATGAAACCAATGAAGATTACTACTTTCATAGGTAGCTCTAGAAAAGATAGTAACAGTGAACTACTAGCAGACTTCGTCACGAAAGATATTGATCATCAGAAAATTCATGTAAGAGACTTGTTCATTCAACCGATTCACGATTTACGCCATGATAAAGACGGTTTTCAAGTCGTAAACGATGATTATGATACAGTCATCAAAGCCTTCTTAGAAAGTGATCTCCTCATCTTCTCTACACCAATCTATTGGTACAGCATGTCCGGCATCATGAAAAATATGATTGATCGATTAAGCCATGCAATACGAGACACACGATTTCCACAGTTAAAAGAATACTTACAATCCGTAGAAGCCATTGTAATAGCTGTCGGTGGAGATAAACCAACGATAAAAGGGCTGCCACTTATCCAACAATTCCACTATATTTTCGATTTCTTACACATACGCTTTTCCACTTATATTTTAGGTGAAGGGAATCGACCAGGTGATATTTTACAAGATCAGCAAGCATTAGCTCAAGCTAACTTGATCAATCAACGGTTAAAGTCACTAAAATAAAAGAAAAGACCTTTCTATTCATCACAATTAAGCAAATGAATAGAAAGGTCTTGTTTTATATTAGTTGGTATTGAGAAGAAAGAGAAAGTACCTACTACTTGTTCATCTTCTCTTGAAAGCACTCTTCCATTCGCTAACTAACTCAACTTGTATGTTCTGTCTTCTTATTTGAATAGAAGTGCATAATGATTGCCATAATCGCAATTAAATGAATAAGAAACATCCCGGTATAATAAAGAGACTGGCTACCTTCTACGATGTACAGTAAATAGCGAACGGTATTAAAAATAACAAAAATGAAAAAAAGAATCAATGCTTTATTCATACGTCAGCCTCCATCTATGTATTTTCCTCTTTATCCCATTATACCATAAAAATAGTTATTCTTCAGAAAAGTATATCTCCTTCTACCTCTCTTCCAAAAATCCCTTCTCTTATTCGAAAACTTTATTGTTGACTTAATTTTCAGAATATTTATATAATATCTTCAAGATACTGGAAAGGAGAAAGAAAATGAAACAGTTGAAATCTATTTTTCTATGGGGCTTAATTTCTGCTGCTGGTGCATTTGGTTTTGGTGTTCTAGCATTGAACCGCGGTGAAACAATTAACGCGATTTGGTTATTAGTAGCTGCTCTTTGTACATATGCGGTTGGGTATCGTTTTTATAGCCGATTTATTGCGAGGAAAGTATTTGAATTAGATGATAATCGAATGACTCCTGCCGAATTAATGAATGATGGCAAAGACTATGTACCGACGAACAAATGGGTACTATTTGGTCATCACTTTGCGGCAATTGCTGGTGCGGGCCCACTTGTTGGACCAATCTTAGCTGCACAGATGGGTTACTTACCCGGTGTTATTTGGATTGTTGTCGGGGTTGTATTAGCTGGAGCTGTACAAGACTTTGTTATTTTATTCGCTTCTACTCGCCGTAAAGGAAAATCACTTGGTGAGATGATCAAAGACGAGATTGGACCAATTACAGGAACAATTGCGATTGTTGGAATTATCGGTATTATGATGATTCTACTTGCTGTACTTGGCTTAGTAGTTGTAAAAGCATTAGTTGGAAGCCCGTGGGGAATGTTCACCATTGCGGCGACGATTCCTATTGCAATTTTCATGGGTGTATACATGCGCTATATACGACCTGGACGAGTTGGAGAAGGATCACTTATCGGTGTCGTACTTCTTGTTGCTTCCATTATCGGTGGTCAATATATTTCTCAAAGCGCAACGTTAGCACCAATATTCACATTTGACGGAAAAGCAATTGCAATTATGATGATTATTTATGGGTTTGTTGCTTCTGTGCTCCCTGTATGGTTCTTACTTGCACCACGTGATTATTTAAGTACCTTCTTAAAGATTGGTACAATTATCGCACTTGCAGTCGGAATTGTTGTTGTAGCACCTGACTTACAAATGGAAGCTGTAACGAAGTTTGTCGATGGGACAGGCCCTGTATTCTCAGGTAACTTATTCCCGTTCTTATTCATTCAAATCGCCTGTGGTGCTGTTTCTGGATTCCATGCCTTAATTTCATCTGGTACAACACCAAAGATGATGGAGAGAGAGAGTCACGCTCGTCCAATTGCTTACGGCGCTATGTTAACAGAATCATTTGTAGCGGTAATGGCATTAATTGCTGCATGTATTTTAACACCTGGTGTATACTTCGCAATCAATAGTCCAGCTGCGGCTATCGGTACAGACGTCAGCCAAGTAGCACAAACTATTTCTTCTTGGGGATTCACGGTTACGCCAGATGACTTAACACAAATGGCAAAAGATGTTGGTGAAGAAACCGTTGTCTCACGAACAGGCGGGGCTCCTACTCTCGCAATTGGTATGGCTGTTATTTTATCCGACGTATTTGGTGGAAAAACAATGATGGCATTCTGGTACCACTTCGCCATTCTATTCGAAGCGTTGTTTATTTTAACAACTATCGACGCAGGTACACGTGTAGGGAGATTCTTGATTCAAGATTTATTAGGACGTGTCTACAAACCGCTTGGACGCACAGATTTCCTTCCAGCAAACTTAATCGCAACGACACTTTGCGTATTAGCGTGGGGATATTTCTTATACCAAGGTGTTGTCGACCCATTAGGTGGTATTAATACACTGTGGCCGTTATTCGGTATCGCTAACCAAATGTTAGCTGGAATTGCCTTATTACTTGGTACGACAATCTTATTCAAAATGGGGAAAAAAGCGTACACATGGGTTACACTACTCCCTACTACATGGATATTAATTGTCACGATGACAGCTGGGTACCAAAAGCTATTCCATTCAAATCCTAAGATTGGTTTCTTATCACATGCGGATACATTCCAAAAAGCACTTGATGAAGGAAAACTTCTCGCACCAGCGAAAGATGTTGCGCAAATGAAGCAAATTATTATGAATGATTACGTAAATGCAACAATCTGTGCTTTCTTTATGCTCGTTGTAATTGCAGTCTTCATCTCCGCCCTTCGCGTATGGATTAAAGTTCTAAAGAACGAAAAGCTACCATTACAAGAAGCACCGTATGTCGCACGACCGCAAGAAGGAGAAAGTTTCCATGCGTAAGTTCATCGCAACTGTTTCAAAAAACTTTCGACCTTTTATTAGTTTATTAGTTGGTGTTCCCTCCTACGAGACATATGTCACACATATGAAAAAGCATCATCCAAATGAAGAAATTAAATCTCGAAAACAATTTTTTTGTGAAGCACAAGAAGAACGTTATAACGCAAAAGGTGGGAAGGTTTCACGTTGTTGCTAAGTCTTTGTAAAATAAGTAAAGGAGGATCATCTAATTAGATGATCCTCCTTTACAATAATTAACCTATTTAGATAGACTTCCGACCTCAATTGTTATATATATCTATCTTGTATTTACATCACAGAACGATTACGTTGCAGCCCACTAATATAAGTAACTACATTATGTACATTCTCTTTATTTTTGCGGAAATACTCTGTCTGCTCGTCAACGAAAGACTTGCTTTCAATGACAATAGACGTCTGATTTGAATGAACCGCTTGAATGGTATATGTAAGCTCTTCGCTTGGCGCAAAAAAAGATGACTCTCTTTTCACTTGAATAATCCCTTGCTCTTTATCTTGCTTCATTACTTTGTGTTTCCCAACTATCTGTAATGATTCAACACATACCGCAAATGCATCCGAATAAGGCAACTCTATTGTCATGCTGTTCGAAATAGGAACACTGTTACCTGGAAGCTTCCGTAAATAATTGTATACAGGGCATATAAGCACTGTCATAATAAGCCCCGATAGGATCGAATCCTTTGCTATCTCTACACTCATCTCTACTGAAAGCGAATTCAATCCATTCGTAACAATATCAATAATTACCCAAATAGCCGTAGTCACAGTAAATACTTTTACATATGTTCTCATTATTCTCCCTCCTTACGGAAAATTCTAACAAAATATTCATTTTTCTGCAAATCAACTCTAATTATGTCTAAAAAGCGGTACACAAAAAGAGAATAGCACCCTATCGCTATTCCCTTGCTTTACCTTCTAATTTATCAATGGCTTTCAATACCGCTGCCCTGTTCTTCGCAGATTTCATCCATAATGGGAACCGACTTTCCATACTCAAATAATACGGATAATTCCCTCTCAATTCCGCCTCTACGTATCTCTTTATATAGAGTAAATGTTCAAAGTTATAGGCCCACAATATATTCCCACAACAAGAAGTTTGTAAATACAACGGATAACCGAAGAACCAATCGTATGCTCCTCCAATATTAATCGATCCGTCAACCCATGTATCGCTGTATGAAACAATCGATTGATTATAGTGATTTCGTTTTGGCACATATTCTTTGCTTAAGCCACAATGGAGACAACTAAACCTTCTTATAATCCCTGTCTGATACGGTGAATATTCTCCTAATGAATACACCTTAGCTTGGGCCTTACATGTAGGACAGGCAACAAGAAATTCATGTCCGAAACTTTCTAACATACGATTTTGATTTTCAAATCTTTTTTTCACATAATTACCTACCTAACAAACTATTTTAGTTCATTGTAGCACGTAAACACTCCGCTCCCACGTAGAATCTCCTCTGTACTTATTAGCGTTGCTTCTTCAATCGATACGCTATTTTTCTTCATAAAAGATTGGACAACGTGATATCCTACTGCATACCCGGCTCCGATCGATAATCCTACTAGTGCGTATCCTTCCTTTCTTGCCATATCATCACCAAACATATACGCACTCACCTCTGCAAATCCCTTTACCTGAAGTGCATCTCCAATGACTTCAATAGAATATTCCAATTCTTCCTCATCAATTGAGCTTACCCATGGACCTAGTAATTCCTCTCCGTACAACGCTGTTGCAAACGACTCAGCAAGTCCTTCGATAACCAAATAGTCTCCTAATGTAACGTTACCGTGATCCCACTCAAAGTAAGAGAAGCGAATATTATGATGAAATTCATGTGCGATAAGTGCTGGAATACGGGGGATATTATAATGGTTTGGATTAATTGCAATCATCACATAGCCAGGGATGCCACCGAAACCACAATATCCATTCACATGCTCTAACTTTTGTGCATCCGCGATATACATGCCCAGCTTTAACACTTCTGCTTTGACATGTAGATTCGCATTACTTGCAACGCGTATACAATGCTGCAACGTCCCTTCAGCAATTCTCTGTGCATCGATATCTTTTAAATGAGTTACTACACGCTCTAACTCCTTGCTTTCGCTCACGTCTAAATACCCTAACATACTAGTTGCCATCACTACATCGTATCCATTTTTTTGTTTTGCTTTTAGTGGAACATTAATCGTACTCCACATCTCTTCAAAAGGCTTCATCATCGTATAACGAAAATAATTCCCTCTGTCTTCCTCTGCTAATTTTAATAATTGCATATACTGACTTATTGTATCTTCTATGTGTATCTTCATTTTTTCTCCCTCTCCTTTACATAGTTACTTCCTTCGCCTACATGTTAAACGATGACGTTGCGTAAGAGTCAAGATACTAACCAAAAAATGTAAGGAGATAGGATTATAAGAATGTTCATCGAAGATAATACTGTACCTTAACATAAATGCTAAACGAAAGGAGGATACGACAGGAAGGTAAGAAAAAAAGGTAACTAGCTTTTTTCTTTTATACGAATAGAATTGGAACAATGTTTTTTACCATTCCTTTTCTAGTTGAAAAATCCCCTGAATATGAACCTATTTCGTTATTTTCCATTTTAGAAGGGGTTGAAGTGTGTGATTGAGTTTCTAATAAGTTTATTAATGAGGATACTTGTAGTGTTGGCTATCAATTCTCACTCCATATACTTAACATACGAAAGCAGAGATTCGTACATATTTTATATTACATAAGCATCGCCTTTATAGCGTTCATTATTAATCACTATATAACGAATGAATATAAGCATTTCACAGAAGTAATATCTATATCTTTTTTAGCTTTAGCATTACTATCTTTTTTCAAACAACATAGAGACAAGTAACTGTACAGGAGTTATTTATAATAAACAAAAAGATCTGTAGGAAGAAACTAAACCTACAGATCTTTTTTATGTAATCTATATTCAAGCGACCTACTACTCTCATTGTATTGAAATCCTTACTTTTTTAAATTTAAATACGATGTAAGATTCGTGAAGTCGTTAACCAATATACAATATACTGCCCCACACCTATTATGCCGAAACAGACTAACAACGCAAAAGGATTATCAGCTATATAAAAACACATTACAGCTCCCATCGGAAGTGCCCAACTGTAATAAACATAAACATTACGGCAAGCTTTATACGTTATCCATTGTTGCCCTTCATCTACTTCATTCAATTCAAGCGGAATAAACCACGATCCTTCAATCTTATCATTAGGACTTTTACGATTATGTATCCACGCAAGAACTAGCTCAACAATAGCTACTACTGCTAAAAATCCAAAAACAAATTCCCGTGGCATCTTTTCTTCGTTAAATGAAAATAAGAAAAAGACTAAAAATCCTGCGCCTACCAGCGGCGATCTCAAAATACGTTGTATCATCTTTATTCATTCCTCCCCTTGTAAATAGAAAGCGTCCTCTACTGTAACTTGAAATGCTGCAGCTATCTTTAGTGCCATTGTGACAGATGGTGAATAATCACCTTTTTCAATTAAACCAATTGTTTGCCTTGTCACTCCAATTGCATCAGCTAAATCTTGTTGTGTCCACCGAAACCGTGCTCGCAATTCCCTAACTCTATTTCCTAGCATTGGGATTCTTTTAACCTCCTTCCAATTAAAACCATTGTAAATGATATCCAACAAAATGTAAACAATCATTTGCATTTTGTAATAGATACTTGCTTTCAATTTTACAAAAACCCTATAAACAAGGTTATATTTGTAAAAAATATTTATTTTCTCCCATTCTATCTATGATAAAATAAGTAAGATTCTATATTAGGAGGACTTATTCATTGAAACAACTATACAAAATTGGACCACCAATAGCACTAGGAATCTATTTATTAATACTTACAAAGCTCGTTCTGCTTAAATATGTATCTATTTTTGACGTAATCTCACGTTTTAATGAATTAAAACAAGCTGGTATTAACTCTGGAAGTACGAACTTCGTGCCTTTCCGTACTATTCATAGTTATTTATTTCGAGACAATTTACCTACCTACATCTCATTTGAAAATATTGTTGGTAACATTATTGGGTTTATGCCGTTTGGATTTTTACTTCCTGTACTGTTTAAGAAAATGCTTTGTGCTACAAAAATTATGATTGCTACATTCTTACTTAGCCTTATATACGAAGTATTGCAATACATCCTTATCCTCGGTAGCTTCGATGTAGACGACTTAATCCTCAATACTCTTGGTGGATTACTCGGTTACATCTCCCTTCGATTTGTACAACGAATGATACGTAATAAAAAGCAAAGAGCACATACGTTAAATCGCTGACATATACATATTCATCAAAAAAACCGATTATCGCTTTGATAATCGGTTCATGATGATATGACGCTCTTACGTAAGTTGCTTAGTAGATCCAAGAAGCTCCGATGATAATTAATAAAATGAATAACACAACGATTAACGCAAACCCGCAGCCATACCCTCCTCTTCCTGCTCCATAACCATATCCATATGATGGACAGCATGCTCCATATCCATAACTCATCCCATTCACTCCTTAACATTCATGAGTTTCTTCTACAATTACACAATATGAGGGACAAGTGTGGTGTTGTATGTGCATACGCCCAGTTTTGGGAAAAATTTTTTCCGCATTTACCACATTTATTTTGTCACATAAAAAAGTCTAGGATATCACACCTAGACTTTCTTACTTATTGCTTCTCTGATAACTTGTTTACCTTTTCTTCTATTCTCTGTAGTTGTTTCGCCCGTTTCTTTGAAGATTTGATAAAGTAAACGATGAGTCCGATACACGTAATAGGTATTAAAAACGCTATTAATTGAAAAACAACATCGCCAATATTCAAACCAGTATTCAATATATCTCCACCTTTTTATACAAATTATACCACATATAACGCAAGAAAAGCTTGATTCCCTATCACATTGGATAGTTCCTCAAGCTCTTTGATCTATTCTACGCTAATTTCATTGTTCACATCTAATGCTTCTACAAGCTCTAACTCTGGGTTATTTTCTTGGAAGCGGCTTAATGTAAATTCATTTGCGAATAAGAATAATGGACGCTCATAATTATCAAATACAAGCATATTTCGTAATCCTTGATATTTCTTCAATGATTTCGGGTCGTCTGTTTTTACCCAACGTGCAAGTGTATAATCGATTGACTCCATACGTACTTCTGAGTTGTATTCGTTCTTTAAGCGATATTCGAATACTTCGAACTGTAGTCGACCTACTGCCCCAAGAATAACGTCGTTAAACTCATTTTTGTATACTTGGATTGCACCTTCTTGCGCAAGCTGTTCGACACCTTTATGGAAGTGCTTTGACTTCATTGAGTTAATCGGGCTTACTTTTAAGAATAACTCTGGTGGGAACGTTGGTAGTGGCTCGAAGAATAGTTTCTGTTTGCCACCTACTAGTGTATCTCCAATTTGGTAAGTACCAGAATCATAAATACCGATAACATCACCAGCAAATGCTTCGTTCACTGTCTCACGGTCGTTCGCCATTAACTGTGTTGATTGGCTTAACTTAATTGATTTCCCTGTTCTCGTAAGCGTCACGTTCATACCACGTTCGAATGTACCAGAACATACACGTAAGAATGCGATACGGTCACGGTGTGCAGGGTTCATGTTCGCTTGGATTTTGAAGATGAAGCCACTGAATGTTGAATCTGTTGGGCTTACTTCTCCTGTCGTTGTCTTACGGTTTCCTGGTGTAGGAGACATATCAAGGAAATGATTTAAGAACGGTGTAATCCCGAAATCAGCTAATGCTGTTCCGAAGAATACTGGTGTTAATTCTCCTTGTTGAATTAATTCAAGATCAAACTCGTTACCCGCACCTTCAAGAAGGTCGACTTCATCACGTAAGTTAGTTAAGTTCGCTTCTTCGAGGTAACCTTCTAATTCGCTACCTTGTACACCATCTTCGCCAAGTTGAACAACTTCATCTTTACGGAATAAATGTACTTCGCTTGCTAAGCGATCATACACACCTTCAAATTGCATTCCGCTACCGATTGGCCACGTAACAGCTACTGATGGCATACCTAATACTTCTTCTAACTCTTCCATTAGCTCAAGCGGATCTTTCGCTTGACGGTCTAACTTATTGATGAATGTAAAGATCGGGATACCACGTAAGCGACATACTTGGAATAGTTTCTTCGTCTGTGGCTCGATACCTTTTGCAGCATCGATTACCATCACTGCACTATCAACCGATGTTAATACACGATACGTATCTTCACCGAAGTCGTTGTGACCAGGTGTATCCATGATTGAAACTACTTTCCCGTCATACTCGAACTGCATAACAGATGATGTAACCGAGATACCACGTTGCTTCTCAATTTCCATCCAGTCTGATTTCGCAAACTTTGAATTCTTTTGTGCTTTAACTGTACCAGCTTCACGAATCGCTCCGCCGTGTAATAATAATTTCTCTGTTAACGTTGTTTTACCAGCATCAGGGTGAGAGATAATACCGAAGATGCGGCGCTTTGAAATTTCTTCTAATAACTTTTTATTTTCCATGTATTTAAAATTCCTTTCTACATCACAAGAACAAGTATGTACTAGTATTTATTCTTGCTTGTACAATGATATATATGTAAGTATCTTCATGTAATCCCACTAACGAGAGAGAATCCTCCCATTTCTCGACATCTTTTCTATTTTACTCGAAAATGTTCGAAGAAGAAACAACTTTCACTCTCATACAGCAAAAAAACGTCGATACGTATCATAACGCATCGACATTTTACTATTTTCAGTTCATCACTGCGGCTTCTTTACATGCCACATTAATATGATTAAATGTTTCAACATTAAATAACCCTTTGTCTGTTAGCTTCAACTTAGGAATAACAGGGAGCGATAAGAAGGATAACGTTAGGAATGCATTAAAGCTGTCATCCTGTCGAATTGTTTGTAGCGCTTTATTCAACTTCATAATCTCTTCGTATACTTCTTTGCTTGTCTTCGTTGACATTAAACCACCAATTGGCAAGCTACTTACCGCTAGAAGCTCCCCGTTATTCACGACTACAATTCCACCTTGTATGTTCTTCATTGCTTGAATAGCTACTAACATATCATTATCATTTGTACCTGCGACAACAATATTATGCGAATCGTGTGCAACAGTTGCGGCAATTGCACCACTTCTCATATTAAGACCTTTAACAATCCCTAGACCAATATTACCTGTGAGCTTATGACGCTCCACAACTGCCATCTTGAGTTGATCTTTCTCTAAAGATGGTATGAAATAGCCGTTTTCTACCTCTACTTGTTCCACAAGATGCTCTGTTACTAAATTGTTTGGGATAATTCCGATAACGTGCGCTTCATTCGTATCATTCATTCGAATTTGTAACTGCTCTTTGCTTATGTCGTGTACATGAACCGTATTCATAATAGATTCATTCATATGTGTATTCTCTATGTTTATGGCTATGTTACCACTCTCAGCTACACACATACCGCTCTTATATACTTTTGAGATAGAGACGCTTTCTAGATCATCTAAAATTAATAAATCCGCGTCGAACCCTGGCGCTATAGCTCCTTTACCCTTTAGTCCGTAGCATTCCGCAGCATTAATCGTTGCCATCTGAATTGCTGTAATTGGATGTAAGCCATACTTAATCGTTTCACGCACATGATAATTAATACTTCCGTCTTCATATAAGTCATCTAAATGCTTATCGTCTGTACCGAACATACAATAACGTGCATTACGTTCGTTCACACCTTGCAATAAGGCATCTAAATTCTTTGCGACAGAACCTTCACGTACAATTACATGCATACCACGGCGTACGCGTTCTACTAACTCTTCTGCCGTTACACACTCATGGTCTGTTCGAATCCCTGCTGTGCGGTATACATTTAACTCTTCCACTGTTAGTCCTGCTGCATGACCATCAATCATCCCACCGTGCTCATGCGCTAACAATAACTTGTTCATCATTTCTTCTTTTGTATGTAATACTGCGGGAAAATCCATTACTTCTGCTAATCCTAACACACGTGGATGCGCAAAAAGAGGGGCCAAATCTTCTGCAAGTATTGTCGCACCTGCATTTTCAAACTCCGTTGCTGGTACGCACGAAGGAAGCATAATAAATACATCTAACGGAATCCCTTCTGACGCATCAATCATGAACTGAATGCCCTCTACTCCGCATACATTCGCAATCTCATGTGGGTCTGTAATCACTGTTGTTACACCGTGAGGAAGAACAACTTTCGCAAATTCACTTGGAACAATCATCGAGGACTCGATGTGAACGTGCGCATCAATAAACCCTGGACAGACGTATTTTCCTTGTACGTCATATTCTTCTTTTCCCTCGTATTCACCTATTCCAACGATTTTTCCGTTAGCGATAGCAATATCACCTTCTGTTATTTCATGTGAAAAGACATTCACGATGTTTGCATTTTTTATAACAAGATCTGCTTTCTCTTTTTTATTCGCAATTTGAATGTTTTGTACAAATAATTTTCTCATTGGTTATCTCTCCTATTATCTACAAAATAAAGGACGAGAATGTCAGTATTACACACTCTCGTAGCAAAGCCATTTACGGTAGCTTCGTAGAAACTCATGGACCATATCTCCAAAATTATACGAGTATTATAATTCTATATATTTCTAAAGATTGTACATTTTTATCACTATTCTGGCAAGTGTTATCTCTTTTCTTTTTCAAACGTGCATATATATAGACTACATACATAAGGAGGATTACTATGTCTACTCAAACATCTATCCGTTTTTTTCACGCTGCACCTACCATCCCTTTCGTTAATATATATGTAAACGGTGCTCTGCTAAACGAATGCTTATCGCATACAAAAGTAAGTGAATATATTCCTTTGACAGAAGGACAATACCGAATTGATGCGTATCAAACTGATGATACAGACAAACTACTTTATTCTGCGGTTATTCCGATCATCGATGGACATTCTTATACCATCGCCATCACAAAGAATCGTTCCGAGCTACAATTTGTTCCGACAATTGATGATATGGAAGTTCCTCGCGGGGAAACAAAATTCCGCGTAATGAACCTCTCCCACCATTTAGGAACGATTGATGTAGCTGTTACAGGAGGTGATGTCTTATTTCACTCAATCTCGATGAACGAAATAAGTACGTACATGGCAATCGTCCCAATGAAAGTAAATCTGGAAGTTCGACCAACCGGGACACGTAACGTCCTCTTATCAATTGTAAGAGCGGCATTTACAGCGGATCAATCATACACAATTTATTTACTTGATTCAGCAGAAGGGCATTCATTGGCCGAGGTATTACTTATCCCACATATATAAAAAATGAGTTACCACATCGATTAATATAGCGATGTGGTAACTCGTTTTTTCAGTATGCTGTGTTAGTTATCAGCTCATTCTCTTTTCTCACAATAAGAAATCGAGTATAAAAGTATACGATTTTATACTCGATTTCTTATTGTCGTTTCTCTTCACTTTCGTAACGTAATGGTAAAACTTGTGCAATCATCACTTGATGTACACGTAATATGTCCGTTATGTTTTTGAACAATTTGTTTACATACGAACAATCCGATTCCAGTACCGTATGTTTTTGTTGTGACAAATGGTTCAAAAATCGTTTCAATCTTATCTCGTGGTATTACCGGTCCATTGTTTTTAATCGTAATACCGACTTCTTTGTCTGTTTCATTCATGTCTATGTAAATACGTTTATTATACTTATTAACCTCTAACGCATCAATTGAATTTAATAAAATATTCAATATAACTTGACGAAGTTCACTTCTTGTTCCATTCACCGTGATTTGCTTCGGAAAGTCATAAGAAATAATTACATTTGTATTAAGTAATGTCGGATAAAGGAATTCGATAATAGTATGTATAAGTTCATTTAAATCAAACTCTTCCTTCTCAATGGATAAATCTTTCTTCGACACTAATAAAAACTGCGAAATACGGAAATTCAATTGTTGCAATTCATGTGAAATAATATCTAAGTACGGTGTATCTGGATGATCCGCCTTCAAAAGCTTAATAAAACCCATCACAGATGTTAACGGATTACGAAATTCATGAACAAAACTCGCAGACATTTGTCCCAAAATCGTTAATCGCTCTTTATGCGTTTCGTCAATAAATTTATTCTTTTCCTCTAAGTTTTTACTCATCATTTCTGAGTACTGACCAACTACGAAATAGATAAATTGATCGAAGCACATATTTATTTTATTGATGACAGGCTGTAGGTCTACGATCGTCATATTAAAGTCATATAGCCGCTTAAAAAGTGCTGTTCGACCAATGTTTGCATTATACACAAAATTACCTATATTCGAATCAGCATTTGCCCGTTCTTTCGCAATTTTGTACGCCATCTCTTCGATAGAACTTAAGCTTACCTCTTCTCTAATATAAGCTAATAAGAAAGCAAACACTGCTTCACCATTTCGCATAAATTCATCTCTGAATGGATCGTCTTCTGAAAAGATACTATTCCGCTTCCATTCCTCTAACAGATACATATTATGCTCAATGAGGTAATCACATATTTTATGTTCTATCAATGTAACGATACATATCCCTCCCATCATACAGTATTATATTCTGAATATTAACATACTTCTTGTGTTTAGTTAAGTATTTTATCCAAAATTTCCATATTTTTAGTGAAAAAATGAAGATTTCCCATGAAGTTGCACATATTATATGTTATTTGTATGTCTTTTTGTATAATATAGAAGGATAATAAGTTATTTTGATATAAAGAAAGTAGGTTTACCAATGAAAAAAAATACTGTTGACGACTATTTAAATAATGGCATATATGGAACTCCTGAAATTAAAGGCGCGGAACGAAAAGTCTTTCTAGGTACGATTCGTGAGCGTATCGAAATCGCCTTAACAAATGGGCAAGTAATGAAAAGTACGACGTACAAAGAAATAGAAAGTGCGATGAAACAAGCGAAGAACACAAAATTATTATTAAATGGAAATATCGCTTACTCTTACTTATCTAAATACATCAAACTGGCAAACCAACATAACATCCCCTTCTCTCTTGTCCAAGATAGCGACAGTAAAAATCCAATGGGATTAGTATTAACACATGATGTTGCAATAAATAAAGAAAACATTTTCGTAGAAGACGATACATTTAAGCAAGCAAAACAATCATAATAAAAGAAGAAGGTTGTAAGCATTGGCTCACAACCTTCTTCTTATCATCCGTGAAATAATTGCTTCAATACATCCGTCATTACTTCCAACCCTTCTTCTAGCTCTTCATCCGTAATAACAAGTGGCATTAAGAAACGAACGACGTTACTATGGATGCCTGCGCTTAAAACAATTACTCCTGCTTCGTAACAGGCTTTCGTATACGTTGAAACAAACTCTTTTAATGGTTGATTTGTTAACGGATCGCGAAATTCAATCGCACACATCGCACCTAATCCTCGTACATCCGCGATAATATTAACGTTCTTTTGTACATGACGGAAGTGCATAACAATCTTCTTGCCTATTTCTCTCGCTCTCATCGGCAAGTCGTCCTTGATTACTTTCTGAATTGTTGCTAATGCTGCAGCGCACCCGATTGGACTTCCTCCGTACGTGCCACCTGCTTCGCCTGGTGTGACCGCATCCATTATTTCTTTTCGCGCAACAACCGCACTAATCGGAAAACCAGCTGCTAGTGACTTTGATAACGTCATGATATCTGGCTCAATCTCGAAATGCTCACTCGCAAATAAATAACCCGTTCGACCGAAGCCTGTTTGTATTTCGTCTGCGATAAACAATATATCGTTCTTCTTGCAAAATTCATATACTCCTTGCACAAACTCTTTCGGTGGAATAATAAACCCGCCCTCTCCTTGAACTGGCTCCATGACGACCGCTGCCACTTCTTCAGGAGATACTTCCGTTAAGAAAAATTGGTGAAATTGATGCAAACAATACTCTACGTATTCCTCATCCGTTAAACTCTCTGGCTTCTCAATCATATATGGATATTGCGCTTTGTATACCGCCGGTGCAAATGGTCCCATCTTATATTTATATGGTTTCACTTTACTAGTCAAACTCATTGCTAGCAATGTCCGGCCATGAAAGCCACGTGAGAAAGAAACAATTCCATGCTTTCCTGTATATTTCCTCGCTATTTTAACAGCGTTCTCAACTGCCTCTGCACCACTATTTAATAACATTGCCTTCTTCTCCATCTTTCCCGGTGTCAACTCTACAAGTACCTTCGCAAGTTGAACGTACGGTTCATACATCGCAACGTGAAAACATGGATGGATATACGCTTGTGCTTGTTCCGTAATAGCTGTAACAACACTCTCTGGGGTATGTCCAACATTTAGTGAACCGATCGCACCCGCAAAATCTAAGAACATATTCCCGTCCACATCTTCTACTAACGCCCCATGCGCTCGCTTCACAAAGATTGGTGTATTGTTCCCAACGCCTTTTGACACGTATTTATTCCGCTCTTCAAGTAAGTGTAATGATTTCTCCCCTGGAATGTTTCCCACTCGTATATACTTTTTACTCTTTTGCATCTTTGTCCACTCCCTTCATTAATATATATATGAAGAACGATAACTATCCATGTATTTTTAGCACATTTTTACATTATTTTTGCACCCGATAGGAAATTTAGCTTTCTTTGACGAGATAGTTCTTCTTTTGTCACATAGGGAGGGAATGCAAAATAAATAGCGAAACAAGTAAATACAAACACCGATTGAGGAGGAAAAAAGATGGTATATAAAACGAATGATGTGGCGGAAAAGTTATGCGTAAAGAGTAAAATAGTTCATAAATATGCGAAAGAAAATAGCATTCAAAAGAATGAATTAGGTCATTATATCTTTTCGGATGAAGATATAATAGCAATTAAGAATTACATTTCTACAACACGAAAGAAAACTTCCACTCCTTCCATTCCACCAGAATTAATTCAATCGTTGCAACACCAATTACACTCCTTAACGAAACGAACGGATGAGAACGAGCGAAAACTATCCCATAAAGCTGACGAAGGTGTGAACTATCAACTATTACACCATCGTAAAGAAATCGAAGAATTACGCTCTCTTGTTGCAGAAATGGGGGCACGACTAGAAAGTCTAGAATCGCAACTCACAGAACAACAGGAATCAGTGAGGCTACAAGAAATGAAGAAACCAAAACGAAGAGGTATTTTCATGAATATACTTGGGTTATAAAAAAGGCAGCTCTAATTATGAGCTGTCTTCGTTCTTGGTAATTAGATACCTTTCTATCACCTATTTAACATTCATTCTATTGCTATTCCATCAACATATACTATACTTTAGAAAGTAGGATTCATATGTATTAAAAAAATATAAAGGAGGCAACAAAATGATTAACAAAGTTGGTCAAATCATGGTGTATGTAAATAACCAAGAAGAAGTAGCAAATTTTTGGGTAGAGAAAGTTGGATTTACTATCATTGCGGATGAAACGAATGAGCACGGAATGAGATGGATTGAAATTGCCCCGAAAAAAGAAGCAGAGACGAGCATTATACTTCACGATAAAGAACTCATTGCGAAGTTAAGCCCTGGTGTCAACCTTGGTACACCTTCTTTAATGTTCTTCACGGAAAACCTCGATGCATTACATAACAATTTAGTAAATAAACAAGTAACAGTTGGAGAAGTTATGAACATGCCAGGCGGTCGAGTATTTAACTTTGCCGACAACGAAAAAAACTACTTCGCTGTGATGGAAAAAAGTAAATAATGATATCTAATAAAAAAAGATAGCTCCGGTATGGGGCTATCTTTTTTTATACATGTACTTGCTTTTTACGTGTTTTTTTTAATGTTTCTACTAAGTGGCCGTACTCTTTAAATGTTTTCATATGTTCAATAGCGTGATTTACATCTAATAAAATTGGAACCGCTTTAATTTTTCCATTTAAATAAAAACTATCATCAATTGCTTCTACTTGGAATCCCATTGTGCGCGCAAATAAATATAGACGGAAATTCGCAACTGCAACGTACCAATCGACTTTGTGCTTCATCGCATGACCTAATAAGACAGCCATTGCATAGCGAAAATATCCTTGACCACGGTGCGATCTTTCGATACTTAGTTTACCGATTTCATGTATATTTTTATGACGAATACTCTCCATTTCTTTCGAAGAAGAAAATGAATAAAAATGCTCCGTGTTTGACCCTTGCTCTGGGTTATATGGTGCACATTCTAATGTCCCCATTTTCGTACCCTCTTGATCTAATAATAAATAACGTGATGCATGTTTACAGTTATCAATGAACGGAATGTTATTCTCATCACAATACTCTCCCCAAAGCTGCTGAAAATACTTTTCTTCCTCTTGTGAACGTGCTATTTTGTACATTTTCTCCCCACCTTTCACATAAATTCCCCATTTATCTCTTAATCTTATTAGTTATCTTAACACAAAATGATAGCGCATACATTTTATTTCGCTCTTTTTTCGTTAAATCCTTCAAAAAAACTCGGAAATAACGATATATACCTAATAATTAGGTGGAAATCCAATTATTAGGTATATACAGTATATCTCCCTTTCTATGTCCATGGCAAAAGAAGTGACTCAACTAAAGGCTTAACCATTTTTTTATCATTGTCACTAACTCCTTCTTTCCTACACTCCCTGCCTTTTTCCACGTCGGATAATACTGCAAAAATACACCACACCCCGTTTCAAGTTGAACTGGGTGCATCGAGCTTCCAGGATATAGACAAATAACTTCTTGAATGGGTTGGCGTATATACTGTACCTCTCCATTTTCTTCTCGTATATGCTTAATCGTCCAATATTTATACAACTGTTCCATCGCCTTGGTATTAGCAATTGGCTGGTAGATGTTAAACATCGGGCTGTACTTAATCTCGCATACGAGTGACGAGACATATTTACCATCTCTATATGCATCAATACGAATATCAGGCTTCCGTGTTTCCTCTCCTGTAAAGAAAGTAGCGCCTTTTTTGAGCGCTAATTGCTCGTTAATTTCAATTAATTCATTAAAAATGAGGTGTACAACATACGTTCCATTTGAAAGAATAACGGTGCTTCCGTCTTTCAAATCATATCCAACAATATTATCTTTCCACTGTTCTTTTAGCGGCTTTCCGTGCGCACGAAATCCCATGTCACAAAATAAGAAAATCAGTGAGACGTAACAATAATATTCATACAATAAATACGTCGGTTTGTACGCTGTATGCAGCATTACAAATGGCTGCTGTTGCCGTTCTACCTTATCCATCAACTCAAAAAACGGAAACAATACCGTATACGGATACGAAAGAATAGATGGATAAAGAAGGGTCTTCTCTTCCTCTACATGCTTCCAGAATGACTTCAACAATATCGTCTTCAGGCGCTTTTGGATGAGTTGGAGCGGCTCTAGGATACTATCAATATGTCCACTCTTCTCATTCATTCTCGTCACTTCTTCGCGCTTTAAATGTTGCAATTGCTTGTATTTCGTCTTCTCTCTCCCAGTAATAGCTAACGCTTTATCTAATTCACGCAAAAAAACATTTGTATGTCGCTGTTCTTCCTTTAATTGTTCTACACGATCACGTAATTGCTGCTTCTCTGCTAGTAATGTTAACATAATATGGTGTAGGTAAACGAGCAATCTCTTTGTCTTGTATTTTACAATCCCCTGCAATCTAGCTTTCTTCTCATCTACTTTCCAGCGCTTGTTCACATGCTTCCATCCTTTTGCTTTCATGAAAGAGATAGACTCCTCTTTTTGCAAGGCTTTTCGATCTTTCTTCCGCGGGTAGTTCGCTATTTCATAATAACTAACTGTTGACACTTTCTCTTTCTTTTCCAAATATTGATACGCCTGCAAAATCATTTGCTCATTTTCAATAAGCCATTTCAAAAGAGAATAATCATCGTATTCCCGCTTCTTCACTTGATTCTCATCATAATGTTCATTATCATAGGCAATTGATACGAACATACTATTAAGCAACTGAAGGATGGCATCAAATTGACTATTATCTAAATTCTTCGGAATAATACGGAAAGCACCATAATACACCTCATCTTGATACACAACAGAAAAATGATACATCCCGCACCGAAATGGATAGTATTCTTCTGTCACAAGATGTTCATATACCGTTACTCGTGGTATAGCCTTCGTTAAGACATAATTATTTATACTATCGTCTTCCTTCGTATCGTTGTATACTTTGTTCCACACTACTTCAACCTTATGTTCTTCCTCTACATGTAATCGCAAATGAATTGGCTTTAATTCTACAAAGGAATACGTACATGGCTGTAAATTCCGTCTATCTACACTTAATCGTTGAACAGGGATTTTCTCTTCCTTCCCTTTTGCTCCGATTAAGATTTCTATTAAAAACGGCAGTTTTTCTTTCGTTCCTATCACAGTCGTTTTACCGGACATAACCGTATAAGTCCCATTCGTGTGCTTTTTGTTTAATGTAGTGGATACTATGCTCGAAAGAAGATACCTCTTTCCCTTTATCCGACGATAACATCCGTACAATGGCTCCATTCGGCTGTGATACTTGACCTACTAATTCCCCAATCGAAGAAGAAGCTCCTCTTATTTTCGTTAAAATACGTTGCTTCACTTGCAAGTCAAATGCTTCTTCACGCGAGATTCCGTACATCCCTTTCGCTTCTGTCGGCACATTCGCAAGGAACGCCGCAATTCCACTTGCAATACGATACGAGATTCCTAAATACGGATCGTGCTTCTGCAACAACACATGGAAATCATCTAAAAATTGCACTTCCGTCTCTTTCAATCCTAGTAATCCAGCATGTGGTCGCTTCCACTCCTCATAGAAAAGAGAAGTCGTAACTGCTTCCCCGTCATACGTTGCTTCCTTATCGTTTGCATATTCATACGAATAAAACGGCAACTTCGATAAAAAGACGACATTCATTCGGTCTAGTAACCTATCTGAAATGTCCTTTGTCGTTTCATCAATATTAATTGTTCCAATAACGAGAATGTTATTTCCAATATGAACCTTCGGCTTATAGAAGCGATCCACATAATAGTTATGTTCGTGAAACAATGAAAGATAGCGATTTTCTTCCGACATTTCTAGGAGCGAAATAAACGGGCTAAACCAATACTCAATTTGCGACAAATTCATTTCATCGAAAATAATCATATATAACGTATCAGGATTTCTCTCTGCTTCTAACAACAACCTCGTTAATCCCGTTTCACTTTCATGATATACGCCTGTAGTCGGATGCAAATAACCGAGTAAATCATTAGGTTCTTGATAAGAAGGTGTAATGGGAATCATCACTAATTCTTTTCCATATGTAAGCCCTAGCGCTTCTCCGTACATTGACACGAACCTTGATTTTCCAATTCCCGACATTCCAGCGAGTATGGTTATTCCACCTGTCTTCAAACACGTATGAAAATTAATAATATCCCGCTCTTCATAATGGAACCCTTTTTGTTTCATTAGTTGTTTGACATAGTGAAGAAACTTCAACTCGGAAGAAGAATAAAAGATTCGTTCCTCTTCCTCTATTACCCCGTCTTCCATTTTCCGAAGAACTGAACCCCTTTGTTCGATTTCTTCTCGCAATAAATCCAACATTGTTGTCGAAAGAATACACAGATGCGTATCCACTTCGATTTCCACTACATCATCCCACCGCTCTTTCATATCTAATACTACAATGTCGTCATTTTGTGCTACATACGAATAACTATTAATCGTTGACTTCAGAGATATATTACAATATAACACCCCGTCATAGTAAAGAATGGTTGGCGAAGGGAATTCACTCGGATACTTCATTAACACGATAGGAGAACGACCTTCTAGTAATCTCCGTTCTAATTCTTCGTGCTGGCTACCAGCTTTTAGTAACGGTTGTGGAATAAGTGCATATGAATCTTCTATTTCTGTTTCTTTCGCCAAAAGAAGCTCAACCCATAAACATTCGTCCATGTATAATAGTGTGAAAACGAGTAGCTTATTTTGTAGAGTTTGCTGTATTTTTTGCACTTTCTCTCTTTCCCTTACTTTCCACGCTTTCTCCCATTCGCGTAACTTCTCCACGTTCTGCTTACTCCGCGTATTACCCATGAAAATCATTTGATCATCATATAAATATTCTTTTAACTTATCTGGGATTAGTGATAAACATTTTATATAGAAATAACCGTCACCGTCCTGCTCCATTACCGATGCATTTATGCGAGGAGGCGATACCTCATCATCCGAAATCAACCGACCAACAAACACCATATCTTTCAAATTTTGCGCCATTTTCTGTGGCAACGTCCGCTTCACACGCACTTTCATCCCCCCTTTTACTTCATTGTATTCATAAAATAACGCTTTAAGCAGATTCGTTTCATTCCATACAAAAAAGAATACCTATTTGACATAAAAAAACTACCCCTTCAACTGTTAGTTCACGTCTAACAATTGAAGAGGTAGTCCTAAAACAAATACCATTTCTTACTTGTATATTATTTTGTATTAAGTAACTCTATAAACGTTTCTTCTTCCTCATTCATAAAGCCAACAAAGATAATCTCCTCAATATCTTCATGGTCAAATACAAATGTATAGTCCGGACTAATATATCCTTCTGGATAAAAACAACCAATATAATCATACATAACTGGTTCTTCCAGCAAAAGTATTTGTTTTCTTCCATAAATCACAATTTTCTTCGTCCCATCTTTTAACAAGACAATAGAACCATTTGGTAACAACTTTTCTTTTGAAAATTCCATATTCCCCTTATCCTTTCTCATGCTATATCTATTAAATGAGTGCAATCCTCAATCTGTAGAGGTTTCTAATCTTGCTCCCTCATCTTTTATATACCTTCTTAAGTAATAATACCTATGAAGTTCCATAATAAAATGGAACGACATAAACGAAAGCATAGAGTAAATACTCATCATTACAATTCCCATTACCTGCTGTGATGCTGAGCCAATAAGAATGCCACCAATTATCTGCCCTGCTCCCGCAATAGATGCAACTCCTATAGATCCAATTCCACGTGATGATACTGACTTCTTTTTTTGTTTGCAAAGCTTCTGCACATGCTTTTGATAATAGTAATACAAAGCAAAGAAATACAAACTAAAAGAAAAAATAAAATAAAGTGGCGTTTGTAGTTTTAGCGTGGTGTATGCAAATTTTTGAGCTACAATTAATAACCCCGCTGAGCATACGATGCCAAATGCTCCCCGAAACAAAGTGTACTGTACTTGTCGTTTTCGAGGATTGATAATAATCCAGATTCCCCATAAATTTAGAAAAGCAATAGGGGGGACTAATATATACACATATATTGATTGAAAAGGAGGGGCCAATGCCGGTAAAAGAATAAATATATCTAGCATTCCAATAATAAGTGCTATTATATTCCCCCTCATACCATATAGGCTATGGACAACCATATAATTCCCAAAAGCTTTCTTATTAAAATCACTTATTTTTTTCATATTAATCAAACCACCCTATTTCGATTGTCCACGGTTTGATGCACCTGTTTTCACCATATCTTTAAAATCATAACCTTCTCCAAGATTAACATAAGATGTAACTGTTCCAGCCATTACACCTATCAATTAACTATTAAATCAACGGAATATTTCATTTTTAATAAGCTCTATCTGTTTTCCCACCATCTTTTAAATGTTGTTTTAAGTAGTAGTACCTATGTAGTTCCATAATAAAATGAAGTAAAGCAAGCGCAAACAAGGAGTAAAAACTCATTAGTACAATTGCCACCATCTGCTGTGATGCAAAACCAATACTTATATTACCAACTATTTGTCCTAACCCCACGAAAGATGCAACTCCTACAGCACCAATACCTGTCGAAGATTTAGATTTCTTTTTTGGTTCTTGAAGTTTTTTAATATGACTTCGATAATAATAATATAAAGCAAAGGAATACGAACTAAAGGAAAAAATAAAATATAGTGGGGTTTGTAATTTCAACATGCCATATGCAAATTTTTGAGCTATAATTAATAAACCTAATGAACATACAATCCCAAATACTCCCCGGAATAAGGTGTACTGTACTTGTCTTTTTTTGGGGTTAATACTAATCCATATCGCCCACAAATTCAGAAAAGCAATAGGAGGAGCTAGTATATACACATATATTGGTTGAAAAGGTGAAGAGGTTGACGGTAAAAGAATAAAAAAGTCTGCTATCACTAGAACAAGCGCAAGGACATTGAATCTTATATCCTTTACAGCATAAACAGCCATATAATTTTCAAAAGCTTTTTTATTAAAATCTGTTATCTTTTTCATATTAATCAAACCACCCTGCTACTGTTGTCCAGGCCTGTTTTGCGCCTGCTTTTACCATATCTTTAATAGTATCATCTTCCCCGTCACCATCAAAATCTGTATCCCACTTTATACCTTCAGTGAAATAAGTTAATCCTAATGAAGCGACAAATCCAACGCCTGCAACTGCCAGAACAGGCATCGATACCGGAAGGACGAGGACAGTACCTACAGCAGCTAACGCTGTTGTTCCTCCTCCCACAACAACATTCCCAATAATGTCCCCTGCTATTTTATCTGTCGATGCATTATTTTGAAGATTTTCACTTGTATCTGTATACGAATCGATAGCTACACTAGCCCATCCAAGCTTATTTAAAAAGGCTGCTTTCCCTGCACTACTTGCACTTATTTTCGCGTCTATTTCTTTTAACTTGGGAGAAGCCGTTTTATTTTTTATTTTCTTCTCTATGTCATCCACGTAATAAATTTTATAGTCCCTAGGTCGACCATTAACTTTTTTATGACCTTTAACAGCTTCATAGCTATCTCTTACTAGTATTCGTTTATTTTTTCGATCGAATTCGTACCTTACCATATAGCCATTCCTTACTCTATACGCTACATCTGCTACCGCTGCTGCACCAGTAAATGTCCCGAAACTATTCCCGGGTCCATCTATCGGAGCCATCCAATTAAATCCTGTCATACCAAGCAACGATTCTTTTTCACTTGATTCAACATTTTGGTTCACAGATTCTTCCGATTCCTCTTCTGTTATATGCTTTTTCTCTTGGATTGCTTTATTGGCTATCATCTCCTTTATTGATGAGGCCCATTCCATGTTCATTCCATTAACACTGAATGTACCGCTTGTTGCGTGGAAACCTTTATGTTGAACTTCAGCAAGGCCTTTAGCTATATTTTCCGCTAATGCAATTGCCGTATTATAATTACCGCTAGATGCACTATTAAAATTGTATAATCGCTCTAGCTTATTTTCTAGTTCTCGTCTCATTGCATAATAGACATTTAGCATAGCTGAGATACCTGGTAGCATTTCGTCTATTGATTCCATAGCTGATATCGAACGATCAATTTCTTTAATTTGATTTAATATGTCATATTCAATGACGTCTACCGAAGCGACCTCTGCTTGGAAATCAGTAGGGAATGCATTATTTTGACGAATTAGTTCTTCACATAAATAGATAATTCCTTGTGCGAGCGGCCGATACGTTTGCATAAGAAATGCTTTTGCACTATCGTATGTGGCGCCTTGTAGAATCACATCACTTGCGAAAGCATCAATTGAACGAATTGCTTGTTCCATCCCTTGAATCGTTGCATTACAGAAATCGTTCATGCTTTGTGACTGTGTTCTAACGCTCCCTATAAACATGTTTAAACTCACGACTCCACCTCCTTCAACAATGTATACCGCTTATTATAAATATCATTTTCTTGATCAATTAAGCTTTGTTTTTCCTTTTGCAACATATTACATTGTTCTTCTAATTCATATGTAAGTTTTCGCTCTAGCTGTTTTGTGTTTTCTTGCATATCAATTAAACGTGAACCTAGTTCTCGATCATGTTGCCATGTTCCTAAAATGTATTCAAACAAACGATTCTTTTGCATTTTTATCCAATCAAATTCTTTCTCAGTTTGTTTTTGTTTTTGAATAGCTAATTGATTTCTATATTGTTCGTCGGATATATCTCTTAATTGATAATCTAATTTATTTATTTTTTGCTCAATGGTTAGATTCATTTTCCCCTCCTACATTTCCCATTTGCAAAAGCTAACGAAATGGTGGATAATTCTCCACTAAAGAAGAATGGTTAAAGCTTTTTTAAAGTTCATTGTCCATTCGCTCAAATTCGTTGTTAACAGAATGAATATTATTAATCACTTGTTGAAAGGCCGTATGGAATTGTCTTGTTAACTGCATAGCTTGTTGATTGGATTCTTGAGCACGAGAATTAATTGTCAATGTCGTCCGATTCGATTGAGTAATCGACCTATTTATCGCATGTTGAATCACATCTGAGGCCAGTCCCATTTTCCCTGCTAGTTGCTTCGCTTTTTGCGAATTACTTTGAATTTGCACCATCGATTGCATCCTCCTATCTTTTTCTTTCAAAACTTTAAGTATCCTATGAAAATATTCTCTGATGTGCTGTCCTATATCTTTTACATAATATTTTCTCTTTAAAACTCCGTAATCTTTCCACCAATAGTCCAGCCTCTTAAGCTGATTTATTTGCTTTTTATGAATTTTCACTATAATAAACATACAAATTATACCATGAATTCCTAATACTTGTTATAGGTAAATAGGAGTAGACTTCACTCTATGAGATGGGGAGATTAAGGGTCAAGTAGACTACATCCTCTTTCTTAGATCATGTACTCATTCTCTATAAATAAAAAATAGCCGCAACGTTTTCATTAAAGAAACCATTGCGACTATTTTCTACTTATTCATTATGTAACATCTAAACTACTTCTAACATATTCTCTAGAACACATATTTATCGAAAAGAATAATAGATATGATTAATTTGACAATCTTTCACATTATATATTCCATTTAAACGCAGCTAATACTCGTTCCAAAAACTCATCTTTCGCCTCTCGATACGCTTCCATCGATTTCCCTTCGAATGTTCTTTTTAAATTATCATATTCTACACGAAGTTCATCATTTGTTAATAAAGTATCACGTATTTTCCAAAAAATATCTAATTCAGAATCAATGACTGTTAGCTGTACCCCCACTGGTATAACTAACGTGTCATCTTGAAATGCCTTGAAGAAAGATGTTTCAGTACTCCCTTCATTCACATCATATAACGTAGAGAGCATTTCAACAGCCTTCTCAAAGTCCTTTTTCCAAACACGAACTTGAATATCCAAATCTCCTTTTGTGATGGAGTAAGGAATAGCAGTGCTTCCAACGTGTTGTATGTCTGCATGTGGAAGTACATTCATAATCATTAATTTATGACGGGAAAATTCACTATGTATACTTTCTTTAATTTCGGTTTGTTCTAAAAAGTGTACACACTCCATATGCTCACCTCGATTTCTATACACCATACACACTATCATTCTTAGTAATATCACGCCAGCATTTCCCAAAACCTTCACAAGATAGACACACCTTAACTATCCTTATCGCTACAAAGATATATTAATCCCCAAAATTGCGCACCACTTTTCCTAAAATTAAAAACCTTGCATACTTGTCGCAAGGTTTACATCTCCGCTATCGATGCTTTTGTTTGAAATTGTTGTTTCACTGCATTCGACGCGATTTTCATTTTTGTAACAGAATATCGTAACACATCATCGGCTTGCTCTCCATTTGAAAGCTGAATCGCAGCTAACGCTTTCGTTGTTCGAGCTAAATGTTCGACTGCGTCACGAAGTGTTGGCGTATGATTAAAAGCTCGCTCTTGCAGAAGCGTCGCCACAATCTCATCCGCTAATTGACAAATACGTTCTAATTGTTCTTGATTATTTTCCATCGCATCTTCCCCCTTATTTCTACTATATGAAAGCCCGTCCTAAACAGAACGATATTCGTACGAACTTTCAGAAAGAATCGTTATACCTTGCAAGATTAAAAATATCGCTTATCATAAAAGGATAGGTACTAGCCTATACTTTGGTACAAAACATGGTTTAGAAAGCGAGATGGAATTATGAGCCTTCACATTCGTGAAGTGACGAAAGCAAATTGGAGAGCTGTTGCGAATTTGACTGTAGCAGACGAACAGCAATCGTATATTGAAAGCACTGCTTTCTGCCTAGCAGAAGCAATGTATGATACACAATGGAAGTCAGTTGGATTATATGACGGCGATATACTAGTTGGATATGCAATGTACGGTATTAACATTGATGTGAGACCCGAGATAGAAGTGTGGTTGGATCGCTTTATGATCGACCGTAATTTCCAACGAAAAGGTTACGCAAAACGATTCATTCCTTTACTACTTGAAACAATTCAAAAGGAATATGTGACAGATACAATATTTTTAAGTATTATCCCAGCTAATAACTTAGCACAACAACTATACGAAAGCTTCGGCTTCGCATTAACAGGTGAATACGATGAATTTGGTGAAGCTATTTTGAAATGGATAGCACCTATACAGACAAAACTTAACATTTAATAATAAATGATAGTCATGGCACTAGCTAAATAGCTAGTGCCATATTTATGATTGCTTTACTCTAATTCTTGCATCCCTTTTATAAGGCCCAACCACAAACATGAAGCATGTTCCTTATCATACACATCTACTTTGTATTTCTTATATTTAATAATTGCTGCCCAAATAGAAGAAATCGTTTCTCCTTCGACACATATATTCCCTTCTTTATCTTCCACTATGAACTTTCTACCAGCAATCGTATATTTTGCTGCATATTCCTTCGTACCAATGAGGATTGTATATTCTTTGAACACGTGACGCTTCTGAAGGCTAGATTTCTCCATCACTGTCGCCATGTGTTCGTGGACACCCTTATACACGTCGAACTTTTTAAGCAACATACCTTTGGATACTGTTAACACTCCGTAACAGAATAAGTGGTCTCCTTCATGAAAATAATATCTCGGCTTCCACGCTTCTTTAATTTTCACTGTTAATAATAGGCTACCATTCATACTACGAATAAAGCGGCGAGAAAAACGAAACATCGTTCGATACATGTAGGCAGACTGTACTGCTTCTCCCACATGAACCACCTCCTTCACCACTAAGATGTTTCGACATGAGAAAAGCACCTCGCATGTCGTTTATACCTATATACGACATTCAAGGTGCTTTTCCCTTGTGCTATTTTGTTTCTTTCTTGTTACATTTGTATAATGAAACAGGTACTCCCTTCAAAAAACCACTCATTTCCCCTATATAACAAACAACTAGCTCATGCATTACGTGTGCACTAATCGTTAAAGACTTTGCTAGCGTATCAACATTCATTGATATAGAAATCGGATGGCATATTTATAGTATGTGACCAAAATCGTGACCATTAGGTATAACTTATCTACCATGCTCGTATAACGAAGCAGGTACTTCCTTCAAGAAATCACTCATCCCACCTGTATAACAAATAACGAGCTCATGCATCGCACGTGTACATACAGTATAGAATAAATTCCGTTCGTTCTCGCCCACATAGTTCGATGCATCGTATACAATAACTGCATCGAATTCCATTCCTTTCGCTAAGTAAGAAGGCATAACGAGTACACCTTGCTGGAGTGATGTTGTCTCCTTTTCAATCATGGATAATGACATACTCTTACCAAACTCTTCATACACTTCCTTCGTTTCTTTCTCCGTTTTGCATATAATAGCGATTGTCCCATGTCCGTGTTTCTTCAAGTTCTCTACTTGTTGTTGAATATTTGTTGTATTCACGACAAGTGGTTTACTTCCTTTTCGATTGAACGGCTCAATTTCATGACCACCAGGAATAAGAGAACGAGTGAAATCAATGATTTGCTCAGTTGAACGATAGCTTCGCTTCAATATAATTGTTTCTGTCTTACTTGGATCGAACAGGGCATTTCCTGTTAAAAAGTTCGTCTGCATCGCTTGAATATGAATAGTTTGATGCAAGTCGCCAAGAAGGGTCATCTTGCAATGCGGGAATAACTTCTTCAAATATGCTAACTGGAAAGGAGAATAATCTTGAGCTTCATCAATGAATAAATGACGAACAGATGCATTTCGTCCAAGTCCTTCTATTACCTCTTTCACATACAAATAGGCCGTTGCATCTTCGTAGCTTAGTTTATTTTCATTTAATCGTCCTAAACTCCTATCACACATTTCTTTCGGAAGCTCTGTTGAACGAGTAAATAATTGTTTATACGTCTCAAACGAGTCTACAAACCTCAAACGTTTAACACGTTTATATAATGATTTAAAGTGGTCAGCAACAACTTGGGCTGCAAGTAAGTTCTGTTCCTGCTCATATCCTGTAAACTCGTTATCACTCTCTTGTGTTTTATGATATGCATCCATATAATCTTCTTTATTAAGCAACTGCATTTCCTCTTCTACCCATGCTTCTTGTCGCTCTTTTCGTTCTTGCATCCTCAACTCTTTCATTACCCATTCCGCAAGCAATCTCATTCGATTTGGAATACGAGTCGAATGATCCATTGCGTAAAATTCAGTTGTTAATTGCTCCGCAGAAAGAAGCGTTCGACCTCGGAATGTTATATCTTTAAAGACGATACCGTCATGTTGTAACTGCGTAACATATTTATCAATCATATGCATAAAATCCATACTCGCCTTCACTTGCATTTCTTCCACCTTTGCGTTATTTGGTGATGAAAGAATATCCTCCATTTGGCTAAATGGATCTTCGACGTGCAGGTGCTTTTCTATTTTCTTTCCAACAAACTGCTGAAACGTCGCTTGTTGCATATTTTCTTCACCAAGCTCAGGTAACACGGTAGAAACGTAACTAGCAAACAATGGATTCGGTGAAAACATAAGAATTTGATCTGCTTGTAACGAATCACGATAGCGATACAATAAATAAGCAACACGTTGAAGTGCCGCAGATGTTTTCCCGCTACCAGCTGCCCCCTGTACGATTAAAATACGATGTTTCTCATCGCGAATAATTTTATTTTGTTCCTTCTGAATCGTCGCAACAATGCTTTTCATATGTGCATCGCTATTATTACCGAGTACTTCTTGTAGTATTTCATCTCCAATTGTTACTCCTGTATCAAACATACTACGTATTTGTCCATTACGAATGACATATTGTCTTTTCAGCTGAATATCTCCTTCAATCGTACCATTTGGTGCCTTGAAAGACGCGTGACCTAAACTAGAATCATAATACAAACTACAAATCGGTGCTCGCCAATCATATACAAGAAATTGATCCGTTTCTTCATCGTGGAAAGAACCAATACCAATATAAAGGCAATCGACGTCTTTTTCCCCTTCCTCCAAGAAATCAATACGTCCAAAGTACGGCGTATATGTTAGTTTTTCTAGTACACGTAACCTTGAATTAGAATGTTGATGACTTCGCTCTCTCTCTGATAATAGTTCCGTCTGTTGTCGAAGTGACATATGTGTTTCTAACGCATCATCTGCATTATCGAAATTCACTCTCACATCTTCCCAAAAATTCTTGCGGATATGAATAATATCTGATGCAACATTTTGCATTTTGTCTCGTAAATCATTACTAGTACGCTCGATTTTCTCAATCACATCATACACACGTTCTTGTTCGATTTTTAGTTCATCCATTCCAACACACTCCCTTGTTACATTTACGAAAAAAATTGACTAAAGCAGTTGACAATTGGTTATAATAAATATATAATTAAATTGGATATAAATGTACATATTCAAATAATGAGTCTTTAGTCGTTTTTTTATCTTACCATAAATGTCTATTACGTTCAATACAAAACCCGCTTAGGTTCGCCCTAAGCGGGTTTTCTTTTTAGTATATTTTCACACGAAAGACGAAATTTACTTCCCCTCCCAATAGGACCTAATGCGGAGTTTAATCCTACTGCTCCACATATCACTATTTCAAAGGCATTATCTTGATGCTCAGTACTGTTTGTCTACCGAACCTCGACGACAAAGGCATAGCTTGCACTACCTTTTTGCCATTGCCCATGGACACTATATACATAAACGCCTTTTTCTTCTGGTAATACAAGCACACCGTCTCTTATGGTGGCATTTCCCGTCTGACCATTCGCAAACCACACACTTCCACCCGACTCATAAGGTTCACTATGAAACGCTATATTTACTTCCGACTTCGGAGAAACAATAACAGGTTGGATGTCATAGTGCTTCATAAGTTCTGGTGGTGCCATTGAATCGACACACCTACTATTAATTGGACCATCCCAACAGTATGACCCTTGCCTCACTTCCAGTCTATTCCCATCTACCGATACAGTTGGTAACGGAGGTGCAGAATTTAAAAACACATATCCCCCAATACATATAACAGCTAGTAAGCTTATCGCAATTACTATTTTTCTCATTATTCCTCCTTAATGAAACTTTCTATCATTCATTTATTTTCACTCTAAAACTAACCTGTATGTTTACTTTCGACGTAAATACACAACCTTCCTTCAAACAGAACTTACCCTTACACAAGAATCTGGATATAGTACACGAGACTAATTATCCATGCATAACATATCTGTAGATTTTATCTTCACACTGTATAGAAAGAGGTGAAAAATTTATGGCTTCCTCTATGGATTATACATCTCCGTCCACTCAATACACGTTCGATGTCAATAAAAGTCCCTTATTTATAAAAGATAACGCCAACTACATTAACGTATTAGGTGTAAAACAATTAAACACATTAGAGAATGTATCCCTTCTAGATATTTTCTTAAGTGCTAATAATGTTATTGAACCACACTATCATCAAAATGCAGCGGAATTAGTTTATTGTATTTCCGGTGCTGCCACTGTATCTATGCTGAATCCATTTACAAAAGAAGTCCTTCATTACACTATTACTCCTGGGCAAGTGGCAAATATTCCACAAGGATGGTGGCATTACGAAATAGCTTCCGTTGATAACACACATCTTTTAGCAATTTTTGATGCCCCAACTCCAGAAGTCATTTTAGGATCGGATATTTTAAAATTTACTCCTGCAAATGTCATGTCACATACTTATTGCATAGATGAGAATCTATGGAAACAAGCAACTGCACCAATTAATCCAACCACATATATCGGCCCATATAAAAACTGCAATACAGGAAATAAACATACCCCTAATCAATATATAAATAAGCAATACCAACAACAAACACAATATGTTCCTCATTATTCAAATTCATACTATCCACAATACCGATAAAGCCTTTATATATTTTTCAATCAAACTAAAGAGGGGGTTACAGATTCGTAACCCCTCTCCTTTATTCTCCTTTATTCCCCTTCTTCCGCATCACAATACACATGCATTGCTTCACGTAAAAACTCAGATAAACCAGTTTGTACTTTATCAATATTTTTCGTAAACCTAGGGTCATGTACATACAAATCGCCTAGTCCACGGAAGATTTCGACTGTGCAGTCGTAAAAGTTATCCGTAATATATTGACGATACTCACTTATAAGACTTTGTACTTCTTCATCGTCTGGTCCTTTGTCCATTAATTCAGCAATATTACCATACAACTCTCCCATACGTTCTTGGATTCGTTTCCAATCTTCTGCTTGATACGACTTTGTCTTTTCTTGTGACTGCTTATACGCTAACGTATCACCATACTTGTCTTTCACTTCTTGCTCATATTTCTTCTGATGTTCTTCAATCTTCTTCATATCAAATGCGCCAAACATATCTTTTTTCGCCATTTTTGTTCCTCCTTCTATTGCATTAATTGTTCGATCAATTGATTCAATCATTTTTTCGAGGCGATCTTTCTTTTCAATTAACAACTCTTTATGTGTAGAAAGTGCTTTTTTTCTATTAAAAAATGGATTCTCTAAAATTTTCTTAATGTCTTGTAAGGAAAAGTCTAATTCTTTGAAGAAAAGAATTTGCTGTAACGTCGCAAAGTCCTCTTCGTTATAATATCGATAGCCATTTTCTCCAACATTCGCCGGCTTTAATAACCCAATTTTGTCATAATGATGGAGGGTACGTACACTAACATTAGCTAACTTTGCTACTTCATTAATTTTGTACATGATTATCACCTCATCCTTTATGTTAAAGTATAACGTAACGTCAAGGTCAATACTATTTCTCTACATCTTTTCGAAAAAAGTTCATCATCAATAAACAAAGTTAGCATCGAGTAGACGCTATCTATTCGATGTATGAACAACTTATAATTAATCTCCTATTACAATGACAAACAAAAAAGAAAATGTAGCATATTGTTACTCATGCTACATCTCCTTATAGATAACGTTAGATTAAACAACCCAGCAACGACTATTACTTGACCTAGTGTCAACATGACTATTCAACAGAATTCGCTCTCTCTTTATTTAAAGGTTGCTTTCGTTAAATGTTAAATAAGGGATTTGAATACCTTTATTTTGCTCATTAATAAAATACTTGTCTGGAATGATAAATTTATCCCCATTATCACTTGGTAATAAATATTGTCGAACATAGCGTTCAGCTTCTTGCTTATAATGGTAATCATCGTGAATTGTTTCTAACTCTTCAATCTCCTCTACTAAAGCTCGTAACTCCTGTAGACATTGTGTTACATCTAAATGTAGCCAATTATCATCTCTCACGATGGAGTTTCCATTTATAACTAACCAGCTAAAAAGAAAAAATCCCGTTCCTGAATCGAAATTTCTAGCTGCATTATGCTGACTAGGGTATCTTAAAAGACGTTCAAATAGAACAAATTCCGTTATCTCTTCCCAATAAGAGTATTTCTTTTCAGTCAGAGTAAGAATCGTCTGACAATCAACTTTAACTTCTTCAAGTATCCCTGCGAAGAAATTCATTTTAGCTTGTATATGCTGATCAAAAGGCTTCTTTCCACAATGATGATAATAGTCGTGTAAATAGCCCCATATTACCCTTGCTTTATACGTGTCTTCTCTACTCATAGAAGTAGACTTAAAGTTAAAATCAGGGAATATCGTACCCGCTCTCTTTAAGGTATCCTCATTGTATATACGATGGAACTTATTAAAGAAAAACATGGCGAAGTTTTGACTTGTAACGTTTTCCTTTGTTTTTACATTCTCCGGAAAAAACACAATGCATTTTCCCTCCATAAACCCTTGAGTTCCAATTATTAATTTCAAAGATTCACATCCATTTTTCGGATGAGGTAAGTCCTCTTCAATTGATTTCATTATTTCAGGCTCTTCCCGAACTGCTAAGAACGCCTCTAAATAAAACCCCCTTTGAGTCGGACCGTTAGGAGTTACTATTGGACCCAAGAAAAATGTCCCTTCTCCATTTGCAGGTGGAGAATACGCGAGTAATGTTCGATCAAAATAAGGTGTTTGATCTATACCTCTCTCTATCCAATCTAACACGTCCTTTTTAAATGCATTCCATACAGTTGTTAAATGCAGAGACTCATAGATTGCTTCTGTGACAGCAACTACATCCAATAAAATCACTTTAGCTCTTTCATGATTTTTTATTATTTCTCCATTTGTCCCTTGATAGTTCCTTATTTCTTCTAAATTAGGTAACACTTTATCTTTTAGTATATTGACCAAATCATGCGTATGACTTTTAGTTAACAACATTCATATCCTCCTTTTTTGACATGCTATTTATTTCACAAGTTTTTTTAGAGGTTTCACTAAGGTGTTCTTTTGTTTGCTTTTCTACCTTCTTTTTTAAATTAATGAGGATCACACCCACTAGCACACAGAGTGTTCCTACATACACTTGATTATGAAGAGTTTCATTTAGAAATACAAAACCTACATACAAAGCAATAATTGGGGAAATAAACAAATGTGCCGTCGCCTTAGAGATATGCCATTTTTTCAGCAAATACATGTTAAGAGAAAAACCTACAACAGAACCTACAATAGCTAAATACAATAACGATATAAGACTGATCCCAGAAAAACCTCGGTTACCATCTTCTATAATCAAACTAATCACTAATAAAAATACTCCTCCACTAAGCATAGAAAAAGAGGTAAAAGTCATGATAGGTAACGACTTAATTCGAGATTGTACATAGACAGTAACAAAAGCAGATCCCAACATCGCTACTAAAATAATCCCCATTGCGACTAGCTGAATTAAATCCCCTTTAATCAATAATTGATTCCCAAAGACGATACTCATTCCGATTAAACAAAAGGCTACACCTATTTTTTGTCCTTTTGTAGCTGGTGTACCTTTAAATAACCTATTAATGAACAGAGCAAAAACAGAAATGCTCGCAGCTAAAACAGAAACTAGCCCACTCGGCAAATATACGGAAGCCCAATAAACAGAACCAAATGGTATTGCAAAGTACATAAGCCCATTTAATCCGGAAATCATTACCACTTCTTTTGAAACGACTATCTTTTTTGTAATACAAAGAAAGAATGCTATTAACAAACTAGCTAGTAAAAAGCGCATACTAGCTGACCATAAAGGTAAGCTATCTTCCAATCCTGTCTTTTGGAACGCCCATGTTGTTCCTCCTATAATAGCCAACAGACAAAATAAAAGGTGTACATGAATACGAGTCACTATAGAAATCATTCTTTCACCTTATTTCTTTTAGTTTGGAAACCGCTATCCCTTTCTTCCGTGAATAGTAAAGCACATAGGCACTTCTCCAAAGTCTTTTATCACAATTAGCCCTTTTTCATTAGCAGCTTTAATCGTTGTAACACACGCATCCACTTTTCCTTCTAGACAGTCCACCGCCGCTTGAGAATTGCTATTCACCAAGCTTATATTGTCGCTAATAGCGTGTGCTAAATTAACTGGGGCAGGATGCGAAGCAATACTCGTATCATGATTTAGTTCTATTGGCTCTCTAGAAGCAAGTACCATGTTATACGTAGGCATAATAAAACTATCAATGAGCTCTAAATCAGTTAAATTTTTGAATACTATATGATGTAAATCAGGATATACTGCACATCCTAAAAGAGCTGACCCTTCCGTCTTCTTAACATGAATTAGCGCTTCCTCTAACGTACCATGTAGAAAAACTTCTCCCTGAACACCTTGGCATTCCAACCATAGCCTTCCAGCTTTTTCACAATTAGTTCCTTTAGGACCCAAAGTGTGAATGATAGTAATAGCATGGTCTTGCTTATTTTGTGGAACAGATAACCCCTTAACAAACATATCCTTTCTTCTCCTTTTATACGTTTACTTCATTTCTATAAATGACTTTCACGTTGTTATCTAAATATGTGTAATATCGCTCGCAATCAGAATACGACTCATGAGTTGTTAAGATGAATCCTGGATAGCCCGAAAAGTGTGGATATGGTAAAACCTCTGTACCTTTCGCCATAAACATAAGTACTCTGTTCACTTCCATATCTGCACGTACAGAGTCTATTCCTTCAAACCCTTCCACAATTCCGTGACCTTGAACAGGAATAATATAGTTACCTGCTACTTTATGAATCTTCTTTTCATTGTTGTATGCATCACAATCTTGTACACCTAATACATACTTAAAAGCCAACTCCATATAGTTAATACCTGTACTTGCTTTCACAATATAATGAGAAATACCTGATCCTCCTATACGCGCACCTATTTCAATGACGTAAGGCTTCCCTGCTGAATCTAGACGCAATTCAACGTGAGCAGGACCATCTACAATCCCTAACGCCCTAACTGCTTTTGATGCTTCTTGCGAAATAGACTCCATCACATTTTCTTCTAATTGAGCTGGAGCTATATAAATACTTTCTTCAAAGAAAGGACCTTTACAATCTCCTTTATAGCCGATAGAAAGTACTCGAACCTCTTCTTGTATAGAGAACGTTTCAATCGCAAACTCAGGACCATCTATAAATTGTTCAATAACAATACTCGTTTTATTCCCTGTAAATTGTCCAAGATCTTCTGTATTCACCTTTCGTACCTTTTCTATGCTTTCAATAAGTTCTTTCTTCGTATTCGCTCTCGTTACTCCTTGACTAGCAAATCCATTAGAAGGTTTGACTACAACAGGATATTCGAAAGAAAAATTAGTTACATCCACTTCGTTCTCATATTCTTTAAAGTGTGGAACATTCAACCCATTTTTTTTCAACATCCCTCGCATGTTGTTCTTATTACGGCAATTCTCAATTACAGAAGTCGCTAAGCCAGGCAATCGCAACTCTTCCGCTAATCGAGCGACAAACTCTAAAGCAGGCTCATAAAATGTCATGATACCATCAAAAGGATTTCTCTCATGCTCGCTCTTCACGATATCAACAGCTTTATCTGGATGATGGAATAAATCAATTGGTATAAATTTTTGCACACCTTTAAGATGATTCAGATTCACTTCCTTCTGATGGTGAAAAAACGTTACGTTAATCCCCATCGCTTCTGCTTCCTCAAAAATAAAAGGTACATGTATATTTTGCACCACAATTGCTAGGCGTTTATTTTTTAGTCCCATGCCTCTTTCCTCCTTCTCCATATTTATGGGATATACATATATTAAGAATTTTCAGACAATATGTCCACACTTTTGTACCTAAAAATGGAAATAGACTTTTCGTTAAGCTAGAAAATCATCTCTAACTTAACGAAAAGCCTATTCCCTTCAACAACAGTAATAGATTCGTATCATACAATAGACTCATCTAAAACTTCTACTTTTCTCTCTACTTTACAGTAGTAAAACGTCGCTACAGTCGCACTAATTAAAATCACACTTAAAACGTAAAATGGAATCATCACACCAACATTCGTAACAACAGCTGTGAACATCATTAATAGCAAAAGACGAATACCGTTGCCAATTAAGCGGAATACACTATCGACACGACCGATTACTTCATTCGGTATTTGTTCCATCATAAGAACATTACGTGCAACACGTGTTCCTGCGTTTCCAATCGCATGAAAAATAGCAAGGCCATATAAAACCAAAACAGATGGTTCGATTATCATTGCAGTGATTGAAATTGTGTATATTACCATTGTCAGCATAATAGAGGCTTCTAGATTCATATATTTCATCACAATAGGAATACCAATCCCAGCAAGCACCGCCCCTATTCCATACATCATTCCTTCTATCGCATATACCGATGCACTTTCTTGTAGAACATCCACAATATAAACTGGAAGTAAGTAATTCCCCATCATCACACCAATAAAAGGCATATAGGTCGCTAATAGGAACCAAAACAACTGCGGTCTTCCTTTCATAAAATGTATCCCTTCTAGCATCTGCTTCTTAAATGATGCTTTTTGTTTCACAACAGCTTTCTTTGCATATGGAACACATAAAAAGAGAAGAAATGCACCGATAAAGGACAACAAATCAACAAACAAAATCCATTTCAATGATACGACTTCCACTAGAAGACTAGCCACGGCACCAGCAATTACTTGCGTCAGTTGTCCTTGTATTTCCATCGTACCACTTAATGCCTTATATTGATTCGCTTGAAAGATTTCTTGATTAAACGCAAACACAGTCGGATAAAACAATAAATAATAAAAACTACCTGTTATATAGATGATGACGTAATGAATGGAACTATATGAGTAACCCATGAAGCCCCATATAACCATACATGCAATTACTGCAATACCAAGTCCTTCGTTAACTAATAAGAGTGACTTACGTGAAAAACGATCGATACTTTGTCCTACAAACGGTGTAAGTAAGAACATAATCAGCGTAGAAGCCATCATCACATAACCATATAACGCTTCTCCTCCGCCTTCTTTCATGAATAACCAAGGAATTGCTATCATCACAATTCCAGAACCAATAGCAGATAAGCTATTGGCCCCGAGAATGTAGTACAAACGAGAATCTTTATATAAAGAAGACATGTTACTCCACTCCTAATTGCTTTTTCAACTCTGGATAGATGCTCATGTACCCTTTTAACTCTGCAAGTAAGTCACGAATGAACGGCTTTGCATCTTCGCTAACTCTGCCACTCTCTACGTATAAACCATCGATAACAACTTGCTTCGGAATAGTGTTCGCATACACGCCTCTTGTTACTGTTCTCATGTTATTTAAGGCATTAATACCACCTTTTCCACCACCCGCAACCGCTAAAAGTGCTACTGGCTTATGAACAAACTCTCTACTTCCTAAAAAGTCTAATGCATTCTTCAAGGCTCCGCTCATCGCATTGTGATATTCAGGCGTACAAAGCACTACACCATGTGCTTCTTTCACTAGCGTTCTTAACTTTGTTACTGCAGCTAATTCATTCTGCGTTGCTTCACCGTTATACAGAGGCAGCTCCTCTACCGCTAAATCATATAATTCTCCGTTAAACTGCTCCGCGATATAGTTCGCAATCACACGTGTTCTTCCAGACTTACGTGGTGTTCCGTTAATAACTAATAATTTCATGTCAGCTCTCTCCTTTATTTTCATTTATAACCATATATTACTAAATAATTCCGAAGATAAGAACGCTATAAAGGGGGAGAGACAATCAGAAAATAGTATGAACAAGACCTCATACTTTTGTATGAGGTTCACTAGCATATTTTATGCTTTACTATTCGTTAGCCAATCTGTGATATGATTGAGTAGCCCTTCTGAATCCTTGCATAAAGGCTCAAGAGGTACGTTATCCATTATGACTTTCACATTATGTTCCATATTACTGGCCTCCACTAGTTGTACTATGTGTGGAACGAATTGATTTAGCACTTCGTAATATCGTTGATGCGGCTCAATAATGCGTATATGTTTTTCAAAATTACCTCGTTGCCTCGTTTGATCGTTTTCTTTCCTACTTCTTATGTTATCCGTACTCGTATGTAAATAGAAATATTTATCTGGAAATAAGATATTCCCTACTTTTATCTCACTCTCATAGAACTCATGAAGGAACGTTAAGCTTTGATTAAATATCTCAAAATGAAAACACCAATTGTAACACAGTGGCTGAAATATATCTCCGTCAAGAATAACGAAATCATATTCACAGAGCTTACGTTTGGCAATTTTCCACCGTTCCACTTGACGCTCTAAATACCATGTTTTTGACATGTTCTTCGGGCGCTCGAATAAAAGATTCACCTCAGGAACCACATACGTATTCCCTATGTTAGCAATTGTAGTGCAAGTCGTTGTTTTCCCCACAGCACTCGCACCTTCTAAACAAATAATTGGCATACAAATCTCCTATTCCGTTGCTAAATCTACAAAACGAAACAACAAATCAGTACACTCATGCCAGAATTCTACATGCTTTTTCGCAATCCATTTTTCATTTTGTGTATTATTTAGTCCGCCCTCTAATTTATCCATATTGTCATTTGAAATTTTCAAGTATTTATCTATTAACCTACACAAGCCCATGCTTTACCGCATAAAGCGCTGCTTGCGTTCGATCATCTACGTTTAATTTAGCTAATACATTTGATACGTGTGTCTTTACTGTTTGTTCTTTAATCTGTAATTCCGCTGCAATTTCCTTGTTACTCCTCCCATTCACAATTTCACGAAGGACGTCACATTCTCTTTTCGTCAATTCCGACAGAGCATTTTCACTTTCCTCTTTCGCTACAGCCTTTCTAAATAATACTGGTGTCACTTTCGGATGAAAGTTTGTATTCCCTTCATACACAGCAACGATAGACGCAACTAGTTGATCTGGTTGTACTTCTTTCAACTGATAACCATCTGCACCCGCTTCTAGCGCAGGTAACACATAGTCTTGTTCAGAGAAGCTACTGAGCATTAATACTTTAATCGTCTCATCGTATCCCTTCACTCTTTTTGTTGCTTCAATACCATCCATTTTTGGCATCGAGATGTCCATTAACACAACATCAGGTCTTTCTTTTTTGATAAAAGCTAATGCTTCTTCTCCGTTCCCCGCCTCACCAATAATATCAAACTCAGGTCTGGTCTTTAAGAAAAAAACAAGCCCTCGTCTAACAATGTGATGATCTTCCACTAGTAATAATTTAATCTTCACTATCCCTCTCCCTTTCCAGTCGGCACAACCATTTCAAGCTTCGTACCTTTCCCTAGCTCAGTATGTATACAAAATGTTCCGTTCATAAGCTCAATCCGCTCTTTCATATTTTTCAACCCAAGTGCAGAATCTCTTATCTTTTCTTTCACAAAACCAATACCATTATCTTCAATTTGGATAGATAAAAAGGCATCTTTCCTTTTCAACTGAATGAATACTTGTTCACACTTAGCATGTTTCTTACAGTTATGGAGCGCTTCTTGACTAATACGCCACACAACTTCTTCTAACTCACTCGTTAACGACAACACACCTTCAATTTGGATGCAAACATCTATACTGAGAAGCTTCGCATAATTTCGAATTGCTTCTGCTAATCCTTTTTCTAATCCTTCTGGGCGTAGTTGCCAAATGAGTAACGTCATTTCATTCAGCGCCTCTTGTGATAATTCTCCGATATACGCAAGCATATGTTGCAATTCTTCATCTTGCGTCATATCAAGCGTCCCACGTGCTGTTAACATAATCGAGAAAAGCAATTGTTTAACCGAGTCATGTAAATCTCTTGCAAGTCTATTTCTTTCAGCCACAACGACATACTTCCGCTCTTTCTCGACAAGACGAATACGTTGAATGGTTGTACCGATTTGATATGCAATTGCTTCTAATAGTGCTAATTCCTCTTCTATAAAGTGTGTTTTATGAGGGGCTGCTACATTCAATAAACCAAACTGCTCTTCACCAGCACGAAGTGGAATTGTCGCATGGTGAGTAACATGTTCTGTATCTCCCCACTCATATTCAATCGCATCTTCAATTCGCTTGCACTCAATAATATTCGTCGCTTTGTGCAATCGACCATCAACAAAGCGATTAATACACCAACACGAACCTTCACACATTGGCTTTTTCTCTTCCAACGTAAGTGCCGGTGGCAATTTTTCATCTACTAACATACGATGTTCACCATTCTTATCAATGAAGAAAACCCATCCTGTCTGCAATTTCATTTCTTTCAATAAAGTGTGTAACACCTTCTCTAACATCGTCTGTAAATCCGTCGCTTCATTTAATAATTCCGCGATTTCTTTTAGTGCTTGCAGTCGCTGTATTTCTTTGTTCTGCTCATCCATTTTTATCACCCGTTTTATTATAACATTTATAATTTTCAGAACAAAAGAAATAGAATGAAGTAACTACTTCTCCATTCGGCTAAAATATGGGCCACACCAATCTTTTTCATGTGTAGTGACAAACGTCCAAGTAAACTCTTTATCTACAATATACATACCAAGCGCCATCTTTTTATGAACTAAATCCCGAACATGAAGTTTCATAGCCTTCTCAATCAATAATGCATCGTCTGAGTCTTGAAAGAAAACATAACATGCATACTTAGGCTCATGATAAAAAGCTTTTTCCGCTTCCTCTCTTTCCAAGCATTCTTTCTTTTTATAACTAAAAAGATGCCACAAGAGCCCATTATAACAATCACTATCTAGCAAATGAAGGAACTTCTTCTCTTTTTCACTAAGGTGACAGGCAAACGTACTTTCCCACTTTCTTCGTAAAAACAAACCTTGATCAGGTAATTCGGTTACTTCTATATTCTTATTTCTTAACTTTGCTATCATATCCATGTAGCACCGCTCCTTTTTAGATAATGATGGTAACTTAACAAAACATTTACACACATCTATCCTCCGCTTAACGTTCTCTTAACAGTTCTCTATTACAGTTAATAGCGAGAACACAATCAACAATTTAGGGGGATTTATCTAGTGAAAAAGATGATAAAAAAAGCATGGCCAGTTGCAGTGATTTCAACATTGGCACTTACTTCCATTGTAACATGGAATATGACACGCTCTGATGCTATGAAAGCAGAGGAACAAAAAGGTGATGCAGAAATTAAAAATGTCATTGTTTTAATTGGCGATGGAATGGGACCTTCTTATATGGCTGCACATCGTTATATGAAGGATAACCCTGAAACACCTCACATGGAACAAACAGCATTTGATAAGTACCTAGTAGGAACACAAATGACGTATCCAGAAGATCCAAAAGAAAACATTACAGACTCCGCCTCTGCCGCAACAGCTATGTCTGCAGGAATCAAGACATACAACGCAGCAATAGCAGTGGATAATGATAAAGAAAATGTAAAAACAGTGTTAGAACAAGCAAAAGAAAAAGGGAAAGCAACAGGATTAGTCGCAACTTCTGAAATCACACATGCAACACCTGCAGCTTTCGGTTCGCATGATGTTAGCCGTAAAAACATGGCTGCTATCGCGGACGATTACTTTGATGAAAAAGTAAATGACAAGCATAAAGTAGACGTTCTTCTAGGTGGTGGAATGAAATACTTTGACCGTGAAGATCGCAAGCTTACAGAAGAATTCAAACGTGCTGGCTACAGCGTCGTAACAGACCGTCATCAATTAGTAAATGATACAAATAATCAAATTCTTGGTTTATTTGCTCCAGAAGGCTTAGATAAAATGATTGACCGTACGGATAAAACACCTTCTCTAGAAGAAATGACAAATGCCGCAATTAATCGTTTAAGTAAAGATGAAGATGGTTTCTTCTTAATGATTGAAGGAAGCCAAATTGACTGGGCTGGTCATGATAACGATGTTGTTGGCGCAATGAGCGAAATGGAAGACTTCGAAAAAGCATTCAAAGCAGCCATTGAATTCGCAGAGAAAGACAAACACACATTAGTTGTCACAACGGCGGACCATTCAACAGGAGGCTTCTCTCTTGGTACAGACGGCGAGTATAATTTTGATGTAAAACCACTAAAAGCAGCGAAACGCACACCGGACTTTATCGCAGCTAAGATTCTAGAAGGCGCAAACACGGAAGCAATCTTAAAACAATATATTGAATTAGAGTTAACAAAAGAAGAAATAAACGCTGTACATACTGCAAAGTCGACTAAAGATGTCACAAAAATCGATGACGCTATCGAAGAAATCTTCAATAAACGATCATACACTGGATGGACAACAGGCGGCCATACTGGCGAAGATGTTAACGTATACGCATACGGTCCAGGAAAACACTTATTTGTCGGGGTACAAGAGAATACAAATCTAGCAAAGCGTGTATTTGAGATTATTGGCGGGGAAGATCCTAATAAAGATAGATATTAATCAAAAAAAGCAAGGCTTTAGAGCCTTGCTTTTTTACGTTACTCTATACCCTTTTCTTTCATACATTTCCGACAATATTAACCTGCATATTAAGGTAACAACAACTAACCAAATTCATATATAAACCGAACTATACAACATAAAATTTCTCAATATGTATAGAATGTGAAATTAGTAATTTTCCTCCTCGACCTATCATAATAATCGTTATATATCGAATTCAAACTTTAGGAGGAACAGCATGAACCATTCTATTTTGCAGCGTGAACGTATACAAAAGTTAGACATTATCCGTGGTTTTGCCATATTAGGAATCTTCCTTGTTAATATTCCAGTTATGGTCGGTAGCTCTAATGTATTTACAGGAATAGATAAGTATATTAGCATTTTCTATGCTTTATTCGTACACACAAAATTCTACACAATTTTTTCATTTTTGTTTGGTTTAGGTTTTTATATTTTCATTAGTCGCGCAAAAGAAAAAGGCCTAACATATAATCGATTATTTGTAAAACGTCTCCTTCTCCTATTTGTACTTGGTACTGTTCACTATGTTTTTTTCTGGGGTGGAGATATTTTGCATACGTATGCTTTAATTGGCGTATTTTTACTTTTCTTTTATCGCTGCACATTAAAGACACTATTAATATGGGCTTTCTCTCTTTTTACAATTGCTCATACGTTCGTCCTAGCATTCTCACTCTCCCTACTCGAAAAAGAGGAAACAACATCCACGTTAAAACCTAACTACTTCGCTGAATGGCTTAGTAATGTTCAAGAACGAGCAGGCGATTTCTTTAGCACAAATTTACTTTTCATGGAATTCATTAGACTTCCAGAAATATTATCGCTGTTTTTATTTGGATTATATGTTGGCAAAAAAGGAGTATTTTACAAAATAGAAGAATATAAGAGTAGTTTACGAAAATGGCAAATAGGCTCTTTTGTAGTTTCTCTATTACTTTCCATACCTATTTTACTAACATTTTTCCAAAATGAGACACATGAAGTTAAAGATTATTATCTTTGGGTTATACTAAGTAGTAAACCATTAGCAATGTTCTATATTATAACGTTAATGTTAGCGAAACGTAGATGGCTCAACTACTTCGGATACGTCGGACAAATGGCACTTACTAATTATATTACACATACATTAGTTGGTGTTGTCTTACTAGCTGCTCTTGTTACACAACCTGCCAACATAGCACTATCTATTCAAATACCTATCGTTCTTGTTGTATATAGTACGCAAATATTTATCAGTAAATGGTGGCTGAACCGCTATCGATTTGGGCCATTAGAATGGCTATGGAGAAGCGGCACATATGGACAATTTCAATCGATGAAAAAAGAAAGAGAACTTGAGAAATGAAGTAAATAAATTTAGACACGTACTTTTAAACAGCTTACAAGGCCTGCATTCTGTATTGTACAGAGCTCATGCCTTTTAATGTTGTTTTAAGTTCGATTATTATTGTAATATCATTGGTATGGATCTAATAATTCCAACATCTACTCACCAAAAAACCGTTTGGCTCATGTGTGTAAATACTATAGCTTGGTTGTTCTATTGCTTTTACGTCTACTTCGTGTTTCTTCAATTCTCGTTGTATCAACACTTTCGCCATATCTGAACGCCACAATCTTGATGTGTTCAACGCAACTTACTTATTTTACATCATATCCGACAATACTTCTTGTAGTCCTTCACTTACATTCCCTTTCGTTAAAACGTACTGTACGACGACTTCAAAAAATAACACAACCCTTAATTTTTATATCGTTTTTTCCCTAGTAGTGTCGTACACTGTACAAAGCCAATTACAATCTATAAATTTAACACTTAGCACACTTATAAAATTATATGTGTATCAACCTATTTCTAGGTTAAAACGTAAAAAAGCACTCGTTGCCATTGGTGACAATCAAGTGCTTTACGTTCATATATTTTCTACGTTTTCATGGTTGGTTCTAAATTTGTGCATTTTATTACGTCGTCAAAACCGTATGAAACCTTTTGTGTCTCGTTACAAATAATACCTTTAAAACGTACGAGCTTGTATGCATCCGTTAGTTTACTTTTACTGTACATTCCATGTCTTTCTTTGTACCCGACATACAGTAAAATGTCATCTTGCCTAAGCTCGTGTGTCGCATTTTATTATCTCAAGAGATGGTGTTCCAACAAAGAGCCTATGATGGTTAACCATCATAGAGTTTTGTCGAAAAAATGACCTTTTCTTTTTTTGTACACTTCACATATGCTTTATCCTGCAATCTATATGTGTCCATGTATATTTAAATTAAGCTCTATACGCTTTTGTTGTTCTCATATAAAGTGGTAAAAGAGTAGTATTATTATAGAATCTCTAAAAACTCAGTAAAGTTATCTGCTATTTTATAAAAAACTGGCTCAAACTCTCCTGACTCTTCATGCGACCAGACACACACCAATGGTTTATCTTTATTTTCTCTAAAATCTAAACATACAAAATCACCGGCAAATATACTAGCTATTGGTAACACTTCTGCCCCTAATAAATCCTCGTTGTCAGTTAATCTTTCTCCTATTTGTGAAACTACAACATCAATATCATAGATTCCTTTAGGATGATTCTCAATATCATCTAACATACATAAAAATCTTTCTATCGAATAATTACGAGCATTGCATTCAAATGTAGCCTCTTCAACTTCTACACCATTATATGTTTTAATAAAGTCTAAAAATACCTCTGGTAATTTTAGTCTCCAAAATTTCTCATGCTTGCTTATTAACTCTTCTGAAGGTAATGGTTTTACAATAGTACTCTGCTTTATTTTCATAAATTCAACCCTTTCTTAATTATACTATCTAGGAGCATCTGCCCACATGCCGGTTGATCTCCCACCATTATGAATAGTAATATTGTGTATTCCAAAAGGTACTAGTTCCATTTTACCTGGTATTTCAGTATGATGCCATGTCGTACCTTCTGGCCTTCCACCAATTGCAGTATCAAGCCAATCAAACTGCTTATCGTCTGATGATAACCAAAGATTTTTTGGTAACGGCTTAGTTTCTATGACCAGCCCCGCACCCTTAAAATCCGCAAATCCATATCTCATTCCATCAACTTTAGTTACCTTTACCTCAGGAATCAAACCATCTGCAACAGCCTTTTCCTTAATCATTCGCTTTTGACGCGCAGTTAAATTCTCTCCACCTGGAAATGACTTATTCCATGCCCATGTTTTATTCGTTAACACTTTCTCACCATACAGCTTTACATAGTCATCAATAACATCGTCAAAATTCTTCGTACCGTTAATAAAACCATTTATTTTATTTAAACTATCTTCGCTAGACACCTTACTATCCTTACCCGTACCCTTAATACTACCCTCAATCTTCTCTATCTTACTCTGAATAATTCCTTTACTCTCTAGATGACTTGCTTTGACTACCTCTTCAACGTTTGATCCGCCTCGGCCTAAAGCTGCTGCTCCTCCAGCTGTGACGTCTATACTTTGCGCTGCTAGGTTATTCATGTTATCAAGGGAACGGGCGAATGCGCCTTTGATGGCGTAGTTCACATCATTTAATTTATCTGTTGCTTTCAACCCTTCTAGTCTGAGCTTTTGGGTCCAGTATGTGTTGCTATCTTTTAATGATTGTACCACATTTTTTCCGGTATTTGGATTAAACTTAGCTAGGTTTTGGGCGATGGATTGCTTCGTTAAAGAGATGAGATTATCTGTCCCTCGGAAGGCTTGCCGCACTCCTTTGACACCCGGAATAACGCCAAGAACACTGAATGCTCCTCGTTCTATTTGTTCGCCGGTACTTAGCTTCCTTCCTGTTCCCCAGTCCTCTCCGGTCACAACACTTTTCACTTCAAGTCCTGTGAATACGGCGGTCGCTGCGATGGCTACTGGTGGACATACAACAGCTGCGACGATAATCCCAGCTGCGATGGCGAGGTCTCGCCACATTTCTAAGTCTTGTTGTTCTTCTTCCATTGTCTCGTATTCAAACCCTCGCATAGATGGGATAAGTTTCCGATATTCGTTGTAGTCTAACTTTGCTTCTGGGTTGTTTCGCTTCATTTCTTCATATTGTAGGTTGAGTATTTCATCGAATGCTACGGAGTCTTTGAAAATATCATCGATAGTGATGGTGTCTTTTTGTACGCTGGATGTTTCTAGCCTTCCGTACGAATGAGCGGTTGGCATTGCTTTGTATTCTGTGGAACCAATACGGTTTTCTGTGGTGTAATTGCGGATGGAGAGGTCTCGCATCTTGCCTGCGAATTCGTCCATTTTATGATAGAATGGTTCGTCGATGTGTCTTGATACAGTTTCTCCGACACGATGACAATAGTTTACTAGTTGATCATAGTCATCAAATAGATGGTTAATCGTTGTTTTCTTACTCGTATGATGAAATGAAATACTTCGATCAGAGTCTAGTCGGTCAATTTTACGTTCGATACTGCCTAGTAGATCATCCATTTGAAGGAATGTTCGTTCTGAATCTCGTTTTAGCCTTATTATCGCTTCCTTCATCTCTTGCCACGGTCCATGCTTATAACGCACATCCATGTGAATATCTTCCTCCGTTTCGTTAAAGGAATTAACCTTGAACTTGTAATATTCGCTGTAATTCTTCGTCTTTCTTTATCATTTCAGCGAGCGTATGATTTACAAGCAATGATGCTTGATTGTAGTTATCTGCTAGTTCCATTACTTTGTTTAAAATGTCTTTATGACGCTCAATAACTTCTAACGCTTCTCCTTCTCGGTAAAAATCACTATTAGAAAGGTTCGTTATATGTTTCGCAACGTCTGTTGAATAAATGGTATAAATAACATTCAACCGTTCGATAATATCTAACATTTCGTATACGTTAACTAATATACTGGTAGAGCCTTCTCCACCATCCATCATTTGTTCATGCATTAGTTAATCACTCCTAACGAATGATTTGATAGCCCCTTAGGCTTTGTATATGACATGTTCAGTACATCGTATATTTTCTTATTCAATGCATACAAACTAACCCACTCATACATTTTATTTTGTACATTGATTTGTACATAGTCTTCTTCAAGCATATAGTACAAGTGGCACTCTCGTTTCCCTAGATGGGTACGGTTAGCATCTGGGCGATATAGTAGCTCAATAGCCAATACATCTTTATCGAATAAATCTATCTCTTCACACACAGCTTGTTCTTCCTTTGTCATCTGCTTGCTTAAAAATTGTTTATCCTTCTCTCTGGGTTCCCTTAGTAAAAACGGAATATTTTTCACTAAAGATAGATATACATCACGTTTTGAAAGGCACTCAAACTCATATACCTCGTTCTCTACTAGTTCAGTTAATACGATTACACGGTCTTCATCTGCTGGTATAAACCCAATTAGAAGATTATTAAACCTTGTATACTTTTTACTTCCTTGAAATGCCTTTAGTAACTCAATTAACTGAAATGCAGCTTTTGTTAATTCTACGTCCTTTGTAAGCAAACCTTTTGTTGTTAACGTTGAAATAGCATTGTTTACACAATTTGGGTTATTCATCAGTATGCTTTCTCTTTCTGGCAAGCCGAATATATACGTAATACCAGCTGCTCCTGCTAATACATATAATTCAGAAGGGGTAAAATTACCTACTTGTTGTATCATTCTGAATCTACTCCTTATAAACTCTTAATTATTTGTACCTCTTTCGTACTAGAAAATGAATGAATATTATCTTCTAATTCTATTAATGCTTTTGTTTGAACTTCTAGAGTATCAACCATATCAACATTTAATTGAATAATTAAGTCTACGTAGGACAAGAAAGCATCTCTTGTTTGCCCTGACCATAATGAACTCGACACCGTCGCTTGCAATTCTTTTGCTAAGCGGAGCGCTTCTTTCACATCTCTTTCCATCTCTTCTGCATGTTTAATTGCCTCACCCGTTCTACTAGTCGAAATATCAACTTCTTGTTTGCTCATAAATACATGTCAACTCCCTTCCAATGCAAAGAAATACTCTATCGGTTAGCTTCATCCCGCTCCCGGTTCTCTGCTTCCGCTCTCTCTCTGTACATTAACCACTTACTATACGCCCTACTTTGCGCAGAGGCTATATCATCTCTCGCTTGACGAAAATCACCTAATAAATCGGATAATTCAACATCCTTTTCTCCTCGCTTATTTTCAAATTCATAGGCTGGAATTTTATTAGATTGCAATAATGAACTACTTCTTTCAAAATAAGTACCATAAGCAGTTTCTACTTTCTCTATATGTCTTTCGATTCGCTCTCTTCTTGACTTTAAGTAAAAATATAATTCTGAATATTCATCGCGTTTACGTTCATTTTCCGTATATCCAATACCTAAAACATTTCCGAAACTATCCCAAAATCCGTCTGGCATGTTTCACCTCCTCATTATATTTGCAGCCAACTCTTCAAAAGTATACACGATATCATTTTAACAAATAGTTATAACACTTTCCATTTTTTACATATTCTCATGTTAATCTATAAAAAATAAGAGCACATCTTTTAATCAATGTGCTCCTCATCATAATCTTTCCCTTTCTATCTACTCACAATACCAACTGATAATAAGAAATTCCTTGCCAGTCACCAAACTTATGCCCGACTTCACATAATGTACCTGCATACGTAAAACCTAACTTCTCATGCAAATGAATACTACTTTCATTACCTTCCGTTATAATTGCGATAATCGTATGATACCCTAGTTCTCTTGTTGAAATAATTGTATGTTCAAGGAGTTCTCTTCCCACACCTTGTCCTTGATAATTCGGATTCACATACAAAGAGTTTTCTACTGTACGCTTATATGCTGCTTTCTTGTTAAACGATGCAATACAACTATACCCAGCTATCACGTTGTCTACTTCCATCACAAATAGTGGATAGTTTTCGTTAAATTGACTGAACCACTCTAGTTGTCCCTCTACTGTTCGTTCCTCTATTTCAAATGTTGCAGTGGTAGTTGCAATAGCTTCATTATAGATTTGTAGGATAAAAGGCACATCTTCTCTTGTCGCAATACGGATATTTCGTTTCATTTTTAGGAACTCGCTCCTTTTCCATATGGAATTTGTTATAATAGCTAATATATTACTATTTTTACTTATCATCACAACTATTGCAAGGAGCTAGAAATGAAACGCTTTTTCAAACGACTAGTAGGCACACTATTATTCTCTGTCGTATTCACAGCAGGGTTTGTTTCCTTTTCACATTTATTTGTGAAGCATAATACATTAACAAAAGCACGAGAAGAATGGGATAACTTAACTTCTTCCTTCTTTGTCGAGGCAGTAGAAACAACAGAATTATCCCCAACACCAGTTGTTGCAAAACAAGAAGAAAAGCTAGCAGACAATATTTCCATCGAAGCACCCCACATCAAGCAATTACCGGAGTTGCCAAGAGGATGCGAAGTGACCTCACTAGCAATGCTTCTTCAACATGCCAAAATCTCAGTAGACAAAATGGAGCTAGCCTCTAACATAAAGAAAGACCTTACTCCATATGAGAAAAAAGATGGTAAAACATTTTTCGGAAATCCTCACAAAGGATTCATTGGCAATATGTATACATACTCTGAACCAGGCTACGGAGTCTATCATGAACCTATCGCCGAGTTAGCAAATACATACTTACCAGGACGCATCACAAATCTTACTGGTAAAGATTTTAACGAAGTAATGAAATCATTGAATGAAGACAAGCCAGTATGGATCATCACAAACACAACTTTCGCTCCTCTAGATGCATCATACTTTGAGACTTTCCATACGCCTGACGGAGAAATTCCCATTACAATGAAGGAACATTCTGTGTTAGTGACAGGTTATGACACAGAATATATTTACTTCAACAATCCACTAACGGATGAGAAGTATTCGAAAGCATCACGCGATCGTTTTATTGATGCATGGAAACAAATGGGCTCGCAAGCAATTACATATAAAGACTAAACAAAGAGGTGCAATGGGCACCTCTTTTACTTTATTACCTCTTCTAGCTTCGTCATTACATTTGATAGAGCTTTGATTGAATATATTGTTTCAAACTCCCCAACTGATAACGAGTGATTCGCGTCATGAATAACCTCTATTTCTAACCTTGAATGGCGTAATTGTTGTAGTTGTTCCTCCTTGTAGGATGGATCTTTATCACCTATAACTAGAAGTCCTTTATGCTCACTCGTTAAAACTGTGTCAACCATTCCTTCAAACTTCAACAAAGGAGTTAATAAAATCATTTTCGATGATACGAAATCCTCTCGTTTCATTAAATCATACGCGATCGGAATAGTACCAAGTGACTTTCCTAAGAAAATCATTTCATCGTACTGTCTATCTTTCAAAACATCATTAATAACTGGGTTCACATCTTCCATCATCAAATCAGCCATGCCTTCGTATCCCTTTTTCAAAAAATCTTCTTCATAGCTGTAATGAACGTGAACACAATCAATTTTATGTTGAAGCATCAGCATCGTTGCATAGTAAAATAATGGCTTATCATAATTGTATCCTGAACCTGAGAACATAAAGCATACCTTGTTAGAACCTGTTTCAACATGCGTATAACGAACTGCGTTTTCACTTGTTTGTACACTCTTATCACTTACTCGCATTATTTCCCCCTCCTATGTACACACTATTTTAACACCTTTTACTTATTTTTCCACAAAAAATATCACCCTCTTTTTAGACGGGTGATAAATTATACGTCATTCTATGTTGATCTATACTATTACTTCTTTCCTTCCGGTCAAAATCATCGCATTTCCTAATACTTTTTTATTCAGTAAAAGCGTCGGTAGTTCTATTACTTCATCCAATTTATAACTAGTTAATTCAGAGACACCGCGTTGCTTCAACGTATTCAAAAGTTCTTTCTCATCTCCAAAAACCGTTTTATCCATAAACAAATCTAAAAAGACAAATTGTCCAGCAGGTTTTAATACTCTCAACGCCTCTTCTATTACTTCCGTTTTATTTTTTCTATCTTTTACTTCATGAAATGTTAGACAGCTTACGATAACCTCAAATTCATCATCATGAAAAGGTAGTTCGGAGGCACTCGCTTTTAAAAAAGTAATTTTATCTGATACACCTTCTATTTCGGCATTTTGTTGGCACTTCGCTTTCGAATACTCCCAGTTTCCTCCCCAATAATCAATTCCAGCTAGCGTGGACATAGGAAAAGCTTTTGCCAATTTAATAATGAGAGACCCACTACCTGTTCCAATATCGAGCACCTTTCCGTTTCCATCCCAGTTTACCTTCGCAACAAGCACATCATGTATTTTCGATTGATAATTCCCTCCAAATTCCGCGAATTGATAAACAGAATAAGAAAGAATAAACGTAATATATAGAAAAGGTAACGCTAAAACACCTGATAAGACCCTTACATATAAGTGAACAGGTAATAATGCTGTCAAAAGAAGCATTATTGAAATACCAAAGAAGATAAGTAGTTTGTATATTCGAATCCATGTTTGATACGTAGCTTTTGTTTTCACTTTCGTAGCCACCCTTACATATTCTATTTTTTATTTATTATTTTCTTTTATAAAAAATAAAGACACCGATTCTTCGATGTCTTTATAAACCTTCTACTCAATCGCACCAGCAACATCATAGTTACTTAAATCAAGTTCTGTCGGTTTGCCTAGTACGAGATTCGCAAGTTCAGCGCCAACAAATGGTCCAGCAGTTAGTCCAGATGCACCAAGACCATTCGCAACATAAATTCCTTCAAAGCCTGGTAATGCTCCGACAACAGGAAGGAAACCTGGTGTGTAAGGTCTGAAACCTACTCTCGTTTCCGTCATTTCAGCCTCTACTAAGCCAGGCGCAATCGTTAATCCTTTATGGAGTATTTCATGTACACCTCCTATGGTCACACGATAATCGAAGCTAGTAACATCTTCGTGCGTTGTACCAATAACAACACATCCATCTTCAAACGTTAAGATATATTGATTGTTCGGTGGCATCACAACTGGTAAATCATTCGTATTTGTCTCTTTCATTTGTAAGTGGATGATTTGTCCTTTTTGGAATGATACTAAGAAATTAATACCTAGTGGTGTAATTAATTCATTTCCCCACGCTCCGGTTGTTACAATTATTTCATCCGCATGCAACGTTTCTCCGTCTACTGTAATTCCCGTTACTTTCTTATCTTGATGGATTAATGCAGCCGCATTTCCTGTACGAACGACTGCCCCGTGTTTTTTCGCTGCACGTATCATTGCATCACGTAATGCTCGTCCACTCACACGAGCTGCCCCGCTTATATGCACGGATGCATATTCTTCTGATAACATCGGGAATAGTTGCTTTGTTTCTTCTGCTGATAAACGTGTGATGTCACCCATTTCAGGTGCATCTTCACGACGTTTGTATGCTCGTTCTTCCATTTGATCTAATTTCTTTGGATCCGTATGAAGGCTAATTGCTCCGACTTTCTTGTATCCAGTATCTGTTTCTCCGTCTTCTTCTAACTGTTCAATTAACGACGGATAGTATTTCGCTCCGCCTTTTGCAAGGGCATACCATACTTTATTGCGACGCTGAGACAGCCACGGGCATATAATTCCCGCCGCAGCGTCTGTTGCTTGCCCATCATCGTTTCGGTCTACTAGTGTAACATTTACTCCTGCTTTTGCTAACTGATATGCTGTCGAAGCCCCGACAATACCTGCTCCAACTACAATATATGATTTCATGTCAAAACACCTTTTTCTATAATTTCTATCCTATATAAAAGGGTAATAAGAAAACGTAGAGAAATCAAGAAAGATTTTTATTTAATATATGAAGAGTAAGAGAAAATTCGTTGTGAACAGCATAATAGTAAGAGTACTAACTACCAACTCTACTTATTTATCTTTTTACATCATCACTCGCTTTTAAACACATATCAGTCTGCTAGGTCATTGCTTATAGAAAACCCTCTCATTTGGATATTACACAAAAAAACGCACGAGATTCCAAACTGAAATCTCGTGCGCTTATTGTATTACACGTTCATTTTCGCGTAGCGTGGGTGATTCTCCACTTGCTTGCGGAATACGTCTGTGTCGTATTTCTTCTCAATGTAGATGTCATGCCAAATCATGAACATAAGAACTGTCCAAATCTTACGACTATAGTCTAACTTACCTTGGCAATGTGTATCTAATAAATCAAGAACGTACTTCTTGTTGATTAAGTGATCTGTCTCACTCTCTTTAATGATGTTTACTGCCCAGTCATAAATTTCGTTACGTAACCAATGACGGATTGGTACTGGGAAGCCTAGTTTCTTACGGTCTAATACGTGATCTGGTACGATGCCACGTGCTGCTTCACGTAAGATTGCTTTCGTTGTTCCGTTTGCGATTGTTAAGCTTGGATCAATCTTCGATGCTACACGGAATACTTCTTTATCTAAGAATGGTACACGTAACTCTAAGCAATGAGCCATTGTCATTTTGTCTGCTTTTAATAAGATATCGCCGCGTAACCAAGTGTGCATATCAACGTATTGCATTTTGCTTACATCGTTATATGATTTAACATTGTTGTATAACGGTTTCGTTACGTCTAAGTACGACACATCATGGTTGTATTGTGTTAATAAACGTGCTTTCTCTTCTTCTGTGAAGATTTTCGCGTTTCCATAGTAGCGCTCTTCAATTGGCGTACATCCACGCTCTAAGAAGCTCTTACCTTTGAAACCTTCTTGAAGGGCTCCACTTAAGCCAAGTAACATCTTCTTACCAACGTTTGGGATGTAGTTGAACATTTGTAGAGACGTTGGTTCACGGTAAATGTTGTATCCACCGAATAATTCGTCTGAACCTTCACCAGAAAGAACTACTGTTACATGCTTACTTGCTTCTTTTGCTACGAAGTATAAAGGTACACACGCTGGGTCCGCTAATGGATCATCCATGTGCCATAAAATTTTCGGTAATTCGTTAATGTACTCTTCTGGCGTTACTTTTACGTCAATGTTGCGTAAACCTAGCTTATCAGCTGTTTCTTTCGCTACATCTACTTCACTGAATCCTTCGTGTTCGAAACCTACAGAGAATGTTGTTAAGTCTGGGTTAAACTCTTTCGCAATCGATACAATGATTGATGAGTCAATTCCACCAGATAAGAATGAACCTACTGGTACGTCACTACGCATGTGAACATTCACAGAATCGTATAATACGTCACGAATTTCTTTAATGATTTCTGTTTTTTCCATATTTAATGGTTTGAATTCTGGCTTCCAGTAAGGCTTAATCGAGATTGGTTTACCAATTTCTTTCACGAAGTAGTGACCTGGTTCGATTTTGCTAATGTTTTCTGACATGCTGTTTGGCTCTGGCACGTATTGGTACGTGAAGTAGTGTTGTAAGCTCGTTACGTCTACTTTGTCCTCTTTAACCGCATGTAGAATACTCTTCTTCTCTGATGCGAAGTATAATTTATCGCCTTCTTCATGATAGAATAATGGCTTAATACCGAAGTGATCGCGTGCTCCGAATAACGTCTGTTCTTCTTTGTCCCAAATTAAGAACGCGAACATACCACGAAGGTGCTTCACACACTCTTCTTTCATATATGAGTAAAGGGCAACGATTACTTCTGTATCGCCGTGTGTCTTGAATGTTAAGCCTTTGTCGATTAACATTTCACGTAACTCTACATAGTTGTATACTTCACCGTTGAAGATGATCACATAGCGCTCGTCTGCATATGTAAGTGGCTGTGGTGCGCCTTCTACGTCAAGAATACTTAAACGACGGAAACCAAATTGTACGTGCTCATTCATGAAGTAGCCGTCGCTATCTGGTCCGCGGTGTGTAATAATATCATTCATTCCATGGAATAAGTTAATTTCTTCTTCAGTAAATTGTTGTGGATGATCGTAAAAACAACCAATAAATCCGCACATGTTTAAAACTCCTTTTATATTTCAGATTCGTTCATTTTTCATTTTGTCATTTATTAAAGTCACTAACTCTATCTTATCCCGATAGAGGTTGCCATTGTATACAAGCCAGATATCATTTCATTCCTATCTTATCTGCACCTAAATAACAACATTCTCTATAGTAACATAAATTACACCTTTTCACAGCAAAAAATAAGGAACAATCAACATTTTTATCGCCTATGCATACACTACATGGAACAGATAAAGATAGGATGGTGACCCGACTATGGAAGAAAATAAAAAAGATACACGGAACTTTAAAAATTACTTACAAAAAGTCGATCAATTCATGGAGAAAGGTACAGTACGAAACTTTTTGGAGGAAATGAACGCCTTTTTCCATAAGCATAGCAACAGTATATTCTCTTCCTTCCCTGTTGATATGTATGAAACGGAAAATGAACTTGTTATCAAAGCAGAATTACCTGGTATACACAAAGAACAAATTTTCATTGATACGCTTGGTACACATGTAAAGATTTCGATTCGATACGACTCTACATTCGAAGAAGAAAACACACTATCTAACTACCACCGTAAAGAACGCTCTTCTTCTTACAGTGAACGATTAATTAAAGTTCCTTATTTAGTAGATAAGAAGAATTCTAAAGCGTCCTTCCAAAATGGTATTCTCGAAATTCGTGCTCCGAAACAAGCCTTTCCAAACGAAACGATTGAAATATATTAAAAAAACCGCTTCTTTTTAGAAGCGGTTTTCTCTTATTTCTTCACTAATACCTTCATATCTTTAATCATTTCTTCGTACGGAGGATTCTCTAATCCTGCATATTCTTTAATAAACTCTCCGTTTTTATCGACTAAATAAAACTGTGTCATATGGATAACTTGATCGCCCTTCTTCGGCTTATCAACAAGTGATTTGAAATTCTTCATCGCAAATTCATTAATGAATTTTTGTGAATATCCTGTTAATGCATGCCATTTTGTTTGATCTGCGCTGTAGTTCTCAAGGTATGCTTTTAACATTTCTGGTGTATCTACTTCCGGATCAACGTTAAATGACACAATCTCAATATCTAGACCTTCATCTTTTATCATGTTTTGTAACTTCATCATGTTCGCTGTCATCGGTGGACAAACCGTATTACAATTTGTAAAAATGAAATCCGCAATCCATACTTTCCCTTTCAGATCAGACAAACCAAATTTCTCTCCGTGCTGATTTGTCATTGTGAAATCCTCTATTTCTATCGGACTTGTACGGGCATTCGCAATTTCTCCCGTACATCCACTAAACACGAACAAACTTAATGCTAATAATAATACCCCTTTAATCTTTGCTTTCATTGTGTCCCCACCACCTATGTATACTTCGTTAACATTTTAACAAATTCATATCTTGAAAACTACTAATATATCTCCTCTGTTATTTACTTTTCGGCTAATGTTTGTATAAAATAGTGCTATATGTCACATTTTAGACAAAAACACTATATAGGATGGATACTATGCGCTATAAAAATATAGATAATCATGTAACGAATAAGAAATCGATTGGCGACATGTATCGCTGGCGTAAAGAACGAAGCAAGAAAAAGAAAGACGTGTCATACAACGTACCACAATCTGAAGAAAAGCAAATCGCGTACTTACAATCAAATAAAAAAGACACAACTATTACATGGATTGGTCATTCAACATTTCTTGTACAACTAGATGGCTGTACAATTTTGACCGATCCTGTGTGGGCATATCGAATGGGATTCGATAAACGTCTAACCAATCCCGGTCTTGCGATAAGTGATTTACCAGAGATTGATGTCGTTGTCATTTCACACGGCCATTATGATCACCTTGACTTCCCGACCTTAAAAAAACTCCCTCACGGTATTACATACTTTGTGCCTGTCGGATTAAAGAAGCTATTTAATAAGAAAGGATTCACAAATGTAGAAGAATTCACATGGTGGGAAGAACAAACATACAGAGGTGTTACATTCTCCTTCGTTCCAGCTCAACACTGGACTCGTCGAACGATGCTTGATATGAATACATCTCATTGGGGTGGCTGGATGTTCCAAGGAACAGAAACAATTTACTTCGGCGGAGATAGCGGATACTTCCATGGTTTCAAAGAAATTGGTGAGCGATTTGACATTGATATTGCGCTTATGCCAATCGGTGCATATGAGCCAGAATGGTTCATGCGCGATTCTCATATGGCACCGGAAGAAGCTGTACAAGCATACCTTGATATTCAAGCAAAACACTTCATCCCGATGCATTACGGTGCGTTCCGTCTAGCAGATGATACAACAGCCGAAGCATTAGAACGACTACATGAAGCGTGGGAGAAATATGAATTACCAAAAGAACAACTGACATGCTTATCTTTAGGTGAGACATACAAATAACAAAAAGGAGTGTCACAGCAATGTGATGCTCCTTTTTTCATTAGTTTAATACACCATTCCGTAAAATCTCAACTTTCGTATTGACCTTAAATTTAACGTCTTTGTACATTTTGTACCACATATCGTTTGTAAGATGTACTCCTCGTTTATGAGCATTGTATCTACTACCAAACCCAATTGGATCACAATCTTCTTCTTGTAGATTCGCTAGTAATCCTTCTACATTTTTCTTTATTTCTTTCGCGATTTCCTTTTCGAGTACCGGATATAACTTTTCATCGATGACCATTTTTTCCGTTACTTCAAATATTCCAACCTTTGCATCAATGTCAATTTGAAAAGTTATCGGCTTTTCTTTTATCACTTTAATTTTCGGCTTTGCCTTAAATTGATTCAACATAATGTGGAATGTCTCATTCTTTGGTTCCCCTTGCACATGCTTTTTGAATGGTTCAAATGGTAACTCCATCTCCTGCTCTACTTTCTGGAACCCTTCTCGCATTAAGCCTAAATAAAATTTATATTGTTCTGGCAAAATAAATTTCATCTTGCCTCTTCTCATCATGGCAATCCCATCGACAGACACGCCATTTTTTGTTTGCTTAATAATTGGTAAAATGGAATCTTGTCCTATTTCATAGTGATCTCTCGCAAAGTTATGAATCGTCGACTCTACCATCGTTTCTGCCTTCACATTCTGCTGAATCATTTGATAAATATAAATCCCTACATTTCCTTTCTTATCAAACTTCTTCTGATCTAATAATTCACGTGCACTCCCCTCACTAATCGCCAAGTATAAATTCGCTTGTGTAGATGCATCTCGTATTAATGATTCGACATATGTAATGATGCCATCCTTTGCTAATTCTTGATTAAATATCGCGACACGTAATTGACCCGATACAAGGCGATTACTCACTTGATAATTCGCATCCTTTCGAAATCCCTTAACAGTAAATCCTTCTCCTTCAAACTCCTCTGCTACTTGCTCTGTCTTCTGCCCAAAATGATGTGTAATAACTTTCCCTTTCACCTTTTCACCGTCTTTATCATACCCAACCGCAATAATTAGCCCTAAATTCTCCAGTACTTTCTGATTCACGCATCCAACTAAACTAAAGAGACAAATGATGATGAATACATATTTTTTCTTCATGTGCTTTTCTCCTTGTTCTTCTTTAGACGGAAATACACCTTTGTATAGATAAACAAAAAGAAAGGATAAATAAAAGCCATAACAGCCATTACCGCTTGGACAACTTTATTAAAATCATTTATTTGTGGACGTTTATAAAAGAATAAACTTGCCAGCAAGAAAATAACTGACAATAAATAAACAGCGTACTTTTGTTTCATCCCAAATATTTTCTTTACTCCCTTTGAACATAGCCATAAATAAGTAATACAGTTTGGCGCTACTAAGATTAACACAAGCGAAATGATAATGACTTGGAACTGTTCTAGAAAAGGAAAATGAACGACTTTAAATAAATTTAACGACACCCATACATTCTTCTCTAACTCTTGTGCACTAAAGAAGCCAATGGATAGAAGCATTAAATACAAATATGCTAGTGTGCTTAATAGATTCCCTAAAAATGCATAATTCCTTACTTTCTTTTTCTCTTTTGTATACGGATAAAAGAAATACAGCACTTCAAATCCCATAACGGTTATCACCATTTGATACGTACCTTTCGCAAGATCTTCAAATGAACTTTCGAATACAGGTAAGTAATGAACCATCTTCAAATTAGAGAGGGGATATTTTAAGACAAACAACATCCACATCGTACAGAAAAAAGCTAAGAAACAAAATCCAGCAATAACCCTTACGCCTCCAAAAACACAATACATGCTTATCGTGATAAACATAAATGCAACAACCCATATTTTTATATCAAAGAAAATATACGTTCGAATAATTTCATAAATACTTGCTAAAAGCGCAACAAATACGAGTGAGAAATAGGTGACATATATTGCATTAAGTATGTTACCCATTATCTTTCCAAACACTTCTTTATGAATGTCGAACAAGTCTGCATCTGTAAACTGTTCAAGTGTTTTTGTAATGAAGTAAATACTAATATGAGCGGCTATTCCGGCCACGATGACAGGAATCCATGAATCTTGTTGTGCATGCTTAAACACCGGACGTTGAAATGCTGTTACCCCTATTCCAATCTGAACCATACTCACAATAAATACGATTAAATAACTATTAAATAATAAGTGTGGAGCTATTTTTTGTTTTGTCATCATCTCATAACCCTACTCATCAATATCTTTGTTTTTTTCAATATACGTAGAAGGATCGTTTTTCTTTTTATCTCCAGAACGGCTGTATACTGGGCGATACTTAATCATTTTCTTAGGCATAAAAATAATACCTTTCGTGAAATCCTCCCATCGAAGCGGGAATATCGGTTCTAAGAATGGCCTACCTAAACTAGTCAATCGTAATAAATGAATCATTAATAAGGTCAATCCATATACAACACCGATTAATCCGTACATTCCTGCCAGAACGATTAGAGGATAACGAATAATCCTCATCGCTGTACCAAATACATACTTCGGAGCAGTAAATGACGCTAATGCTGTAACGGCCACAATAATGATGAGAATATTACTTGTAAGACCAGCTGACACAGTAGCCTGCCCAATAACAATCGCTCCTACAATTCCCATCGTTTGCCCTACCTTTGTTGGAAGCCTCGCCCCAGCCTCTCGCACTAAGTCAATAATTGCTTCTAACATGAGTGCTTCTAATACAGGTGGGAATGGTACATTCGCTCTGGATTTCCCGATTGTCATTAACAACGCTGATGGGATAATTTCATAATGATACGTCAGTGCTGCAACATAAGATGCTGTTAACGTAATCGAAATGAATACGCCAAATAAACGTAGTAACTTATAAAAGGTCGCCATTTGCCATCGATAGTACGCATCGTCGTTTGCTGAAAAGAAACTAAAGAAGGACGTAGGTCCTATCGTTGCCATCGGACTACCATCTATTAGTATAGCTATCTTGCCATTCATAATCGATTGTGTTACACGGTAAGGTAGTTCTGTGTTTAATAACTCTGGAAAGATTGAATACTTTTTGTCTTCCATCAATTGTGCGAGTATCGTTCCATCTCCTACCTCATCCATCGAAATAGCCTTTAACCGCCTTTTGGCATACTCTACAACTTGTTCGTCTGCTAACTCATCCATATAGAAAATACGAATTTCCCTTGGTACTCTAGTTCCTACTTGCATCGTATCAATCTTTAGCGCGGCGTTATTCAAAATCTGCCGAACAACTTGTGTATTCGTAGAGAGTGATTCTGTAAACTGGACATTCGGACCTAAAACACTCGATTCATTTTGAGATTCTGAGAGTGCTCGTTGCTGTACGATAGCCAAGTTAAAAAGAACACTATTCGTTTCAGTCTGTACACAAACAGCAATCCAACCACCTAACAACGATTCATAAAGCACAGACACGTCTGATTCTACTTTATATTCAGCAATTGGAATTGAATGAATGAGAAACTGATTAGACAATTGTTCTTCCTGTATATGTAAAATCTCTTTAATAAGTAAATGATTTAACTCCTGTTCATTTACACTTCCCTTTACATACACTATCGCAACTTGCTGTTCACCCACTTGGAGCATTCTTATTAATAAATCCGGATTGTGTTGTTTCAATGCTTCTAATTGCTTCACTTTCTCATGAAATTGAACATAGTTCGTTACTTCTTGTACTTCATTATTATTTGTAGTAGATGTTCCTTGTCCTTTTTTCGAATCATTGCTTTTGAAAAACACCCTATCACCTAATCTCATCTACGACTTTACTCTGTATCATCCCCAAATTTATCCAAAATAACCAAAAAAAGAGTCTAAGACATTTGTCTTAGACTCTTTTCAACCTTACTCCGCAAAATAAGAAAAACCAATCGCACCAACACCTGTATGTGTGCTAATAACTGGTGTTGTATCATACACCGTTATGTTTTCGAATCCACTCACTTCTTGAATCGATTCTTTCAATTTCGTTGCGACTTCTAATGCTTTTGCATGCGAAATACCTACTGCTTTAATTGTTTTGCCATTTACTTCTTCTTGGAAATATTTCGTTAACGTTTTGACTACTTGCGAATGACTTCTCGCTTTCGATACAGGTACGTATACTCCTTCTTCCAACGTCGCAATCGGCTTAATATTTAATAACGAACCGATTAACGCTTTTCCTTTTCCGATTCTGCCACCCTTAACTAGATTATCTAACGTATCCACAACAACATATAATCGAGAATGATCTCGCACTTCTTCAAGGCGGGCTTTAATCTCTTCTAACGAACATCCTTCTTGTGCCATCTTCGCTGCCTCTAGCACTTGAAAGCCAGTTGCTTGTGACATATACGTCGAATCAACTACTTCTACATGCGTAGAAGTTAACGTAGCTGCTGTACATGCTGATGCATATGTACCACTCATCCCACTCGTCATATGAATAGAAAGAACCGTACTACCGTCTGCACCAAGACGATCGTATACTTCGACAAATGATCCTACTGCTGGCTGTGATGTCTTCGGTAACTCACTAGATGCCATCATTTTCTCAATAAATTGTGCGGGCGTTATGTCAACTCGATCTAGGTATGTTTGGCCGTCAATAATAAAAGATAATGGTACTACCTCTACCCCACATTGCTCCAATACGCTCTCTGGAATATCCATCGTCGAATCTGTTACTATTTTGATTTTCCCCATACTCTATTCACTTCTTCCTCACAAAATTCTTAGTTCGTCTGTGCTGTATACCTCTCTTGCTCTATCTTATCATAAGTCTACATAAGCAAACTACCATCATTTAAGGAATCTAGGAAAAACATTCACTTTAACTTCAACCAACCTTCAAATAACGAATCGTCTTCTAGCTGTAAATAATGTTTTATAAAGCGAACAAATTCATCTGTGTCTATTTCTTTGTATTGATAGAGGCGGACGTATTCTTTTAGGAATGCTTCGGCAGTTTCTCTTCCACTATAACCATCAAATATCTCATTTATCTTCATAGGAACCTGACCATAAATATAAGCGAAAATCAACGTACCTTCATAATCATTCAGACTTAAGTTAGATGGCCTAACACCATTAGTTTCTAAAAACGAACCATAATGTTCTTTTGAAAGATTCTTCTCCAAAAACATATCCGTCGCTAAGCTTGTCATCCCTTCATCTATCCATGCATGAAAATAAGGATCGTTCGTTACCATGCCGTAAAACCATTGATGGGCAATTTCATGGACAATTGCTTCAACTAGAAACTCTTTCGGAACTTCCTTCGCAGAACTAACTGTTACGATTCCTGGATACTCCATTGCCGGTCCATCTAGTATAATATCAAGCTCATTATGTGGATATGGACCAAATGTTGTTGAAAAATACGTAAGGGCCCTCTCGGCTATTCCAAACACTTCTTGTAATAGTTCATCCGATTCATCTACACCAAGCATCCTTATCTTGACATTCTGTATATTCCGTTCCACAACTTTTGGATTCTTCATAATGCCTACATAAAATTCTTTCACCTTCTCTGCATGAATAACGCCATTCCTCCCACTAGGCAGACGATTCTCGCCAGTGGTAACGATTGTATATTCTTCTGGTATATCATATGCAACTTTGAAGTTACTAAATGTTGTGTGATAAGATTCTCCGTTATTCGCATAAGGTTGCTTATTCCAGCCGTTACGATACGTCGGAACCATCGGATACCAATGGGCAAGATAATAATTTTCTCCAATTCGGCTAAATCGGAACCCGCTTATTGGCTCCTTAAACTCATACTTCATATGGAATGTAACACTCTTATTCAGAGCTACGCCTTCTTGTAGCGGAACATGTAACATATCTTGCTCAAGTGTATAGGACCTTTCTTTTCCATCCACTTTAAGTGATGTAATTTTAATAGGCGTAGACACATTCGGTATCACATACAACTTTAAATCCGACCATGTCTCATCTGATAGATTCGTAATCGTAATTTTTGCATCTGCCCGAAACTTACCTTCCTCATTCATAGCTAATTTCATATCATATTCACTTTTACTACCTGGCAAAATTTCTTGCGGTGTAAAACCTTCTAAATTCGAAACAACCCTCTTTTTACTTTCTTCCTTAACCTTTAGTGCTTCATTCGTCGTTTCTTTGGCAAAACACCCGCTAAGTACAATACTGATTACTAAACTAATCGATAGTAACAACTTGTACTTTTTCACCCTACCACCCCTACCAAAAAATGTATTTCAATAGAAGTACTACATCCGCTTTGTCGATTCCTGCCAAAAAGTAAAAAAAGTGAGCTCTACCCCGGTAGAACTCACCTTCACTTTATTCATTATGTGTAAAATCTTCTTGTTCTTGTATCATACGCTTCATTCGACGCTTGTACGTAATTTTTGACACAGAAATACTAATTTCATAGACAATTAATAATGGAATTGCCACTAAGAAGTCGGAAATGAAGTCTGGCGGCGTAATACAAACTGCGATAATAATTAAAATAAAATATGCATATCGCCTTACTTTCGCTAAATACATCGGATTCAAAATTCCGATTGCCGTTAAAAACATAATGACTAACGGTAATTCGAATAACACTGCGAATGGTATCGTCATATTAAATACAAAGGAGAAATATTTCTCCGCTGTAAACATCACATTAAACATATCTTCTCCTAAGTTCATTAAGAACTTAAGGACGATTGGTAAAATAACGAAATACCCGAAAGCAAGTCCTAATAAGAACAACATGAACAACGCTGGAATGAACCATATCGTTTTTCTTTTTTCTTGAGGCTTCAATGCCGGGCTTACGAATGCCCATATTTGGTATGCCGCAAATGGTATCGTTAAAATAAAAGCAAATACGGCCGCAATCATGAAATGTACCCATAAAATTTCGCTTGGCCCAATCGCTGTTAACGGCTGCCCTAAATCTTTAATAAGAAAATGATAAATTTCTTTCGTATACACAAAGCCAACGATTATAAAAACTAAAAAAGCAAGCGCTGTATAAATCAGCCTTTTTCTTAGTTCTCCTAAATGATCGATGACCGTCATTTCTTGCTCATTCACTCTGCTCACCACACTTTTTGTAACATACAATGAAAAAGATGCAAGATATAATGTCTTACATCTTCTCTATTCGCCATCTATTAGACTTTTTTCACGTCTTTTGTTTCAACGTCATCATTCGCGATATCTTTTGTTGATTTCTTGAATTCACGTAACGTTTCACCAAATGCACGGCCGATTTCAGGTAACTTCTTCGGTCCAAATAAAATTAGCGCAAGAAGGATGATAAGAATCATTCCTGGTACACCAATGTTTGCCATACAATTTCCCCCTAAATGTAAATGGAATATATACTGTCCCTTTATCGACTACACATAATTACCCTATTCGTAATCTAGTAAAGCAACAGTACTTCCTTTTATAATATTTGTTATTCTTAGTATAGCACTTTTAATTTTTGCTGGTCAATTTAACGAGTTAAGGATGTAACAATCTTTTTTATAGTTCATAATAGTAGTAGCCTTTTCGTATGTGAAATAGTATGCTTGTATATAAGTATATACACATTCTCCGTAAAGTAGGTGGACACAATGAGTTATCCGTTAAAAGAAGAAATTGCCAATGCTATCACACATGGTGTTGGTGCATTGTTAAGTATTCCCGCTTTAATTATGCTAATTGGTCGCGCAACAAGCCAAGGTGATTCCTTAGCGCTCATGAGTTCGATTATATTTGGCACAAGTATGTTTATCTTATACTTATGTTCGACGTTAATGCACAGTATCCATCACCACAAAGTACGCAAACTATTCAAAATACTAGATCATGCAGCAATTTATATTTTAATTGCCGGCACCTATACACCATTCCTATTATTAACAATTAAAGGTACACTTGGTTGGGTATTGTTCGCCATTATTTGGACGATTGCGATTGGTGGTGTTGTATTTAAATCCCTTTTCATCGGACGCTTCAATGTAATCTCAACAATCGCTTACGTCATTATGGGCTGGTTAATTGTTGTAGCAATTAAGCCATTATATGACGGATTAGAATTAGCTGGATTCTGGCTTTTAGTTGGTGGCGGTGTCCTCTACACAGTAGGTGCAATCTTCTACTTATGGGAGAAGTTACCCTTTAACCATGCGATTTGGCATGTGTTCGTATTAAGCGGTAGCGCATGCATGTTCTTATGTGTCTGGCTGTTTGTAATTTAAAAATATAAATCGAAGCACATCACTCTTTATACGGTGATGTGCTTTTTATTTTTAACAAAACGAACTCACATGGTAAAATACGGATAATAAGCTACTGAGGAGGATAACAATGGCTACAATACGTAGGGCGTTCAAACATGTTTTCTTAGATGTAGTTGCTATGTGTAAAGGTTTTGCATATGGATTTGTTATGGTTAGCTTATTTATCTTGCTTATGGGTGCGCTCTTATACGGCATTCTCTTTGTAAAAAATGTCGTTTTCTAAGATTTATCGACCAAATGATGCGTTTATTGGTCGATTTTAGAATTCCATCAGTCTTTCACAACGAGAGGAGAAACAATGTGAAATGGTTTACAGGAATTGTACTAACTATCATTCTCGTTCTAGGTGGCTCTTTCATCATTCATTTCACTGGGCTTCCGTGGAGAGAAAAAGCCATCGGGAAGGAACTACAAGAACATCTTGAACAAAAGTACAATATCAAAACAAACATAAAAGAAACATATTACAATTTTAAATATGGAACGTATGGTGCGCATTTTTATGAAGAAGGAAAAGGTGAACGTCTCCTATTCCGTGCAGAAAAAATAAACGATGGCATTGAAGATACATATGACGAAGAGTTATGGTTCTGGCAACTAAATAAAGACGTAAGTCCAATCGTCAAGAAATATATCTCTAATCTAGATTCATATAGAGCTATTTCTACAACATATGGAAACAAATATCATGGTCATGGCAGCATTCCGCATTATAAAGACGTCGGAGATACTTTCCTTTACCTTATCTCTCTCAACAAAAAGTGGGACGAAATAGACGAACAGATCGTCCATGCGGAGTTGTTTCACGTCATACAAGAAGTACAGAAGCAAAATATAACGAATGTAGATATTGAATTGGCTCCTTTTTTCGACTTTACGAAGCCTGTAGATCCTAAACGTATTTATATCCCAAAAAGTTCCCTCCATGAAATAAAGATGAAAGAAGATATCGTGAAATATGTGAAAGTAGATTACTAACTATATACATACGGCCTTTATATCAAAAGGCCGTTCCACACTACTATCTTTCCTCCATAAACTCTATTAAACACTATGAACCCAACTATCATCCCATTGACAGTAAAAGTAAATTATGACATTATATCTCTTGTTCCCTTCATCCGAAAAATACATCTACGAAACTAAAATAACAACTTAAGAGGTAAAAGAAAATGAAATGGTTTTTAAGAATAGTAGCAGTAGGTATTATTGCTTTCATCGGATTTTTGTATTTCTCATTTGCAGGTCTTCCTTGGAAAGAACGAGCAATCGGAAAGGAAATACAAGAACATTTAGACAAGAAATACAACGTTAAAACGAATATTAAAGAAACGTTTTACAATTTCAAACACGGAATATACGGTGCTCATATCTACATTGAAGGCGAAGAAGGAAACTTAGAATTTTACGCGGAGAAAGTAACGGACGGTATAAGAGATACATACGGTGAGCGATTATGGTCTTGGCAAATGAAAAACGAAATGGGTCCAATTTTGAAGAAACATGTCCCCAACTTAGGTTCACACGGAGCTGATCTCCAACCTACTACTCCCTATGATGGTAGTGGCATCATTCCCCACTACAAAGATGCTGGACAAGCTTTCTTCTACCGCATTGTGCTAGACAAACCTTGGAACGAAGTGGATGAACAAGCCGTTCATGAAGGGTTATTCCATGTTATTCAAGAAATGAAGGACAAAGGAATCAACACTATTACCCTCTACTTAAGTCCTGTATTTGTCCATACCAAGGCTCCCGATCCGAAAAACATCCGTATTCGTAACACAGATATGGAACAAATCAAAACAAAAGAAGATATTGCAAAATATGTTATTACAAGTGACGGTTCACCTTACTAGAGTGCTAAAGCTAGCACTCTATTTTTTTAGAAAAAGGATTTCCATCTCCTTATAGCGAAATAAATTAGTATGGGGGTGGAGAAAATGGACTTAATGTTTTGCATTTTTTTAGTAGTAGCACTTATTGTTATTTGTTTTGTTCATGCAGAGTTCAATGGCCTTCCTTGGAAAAAACAACGGGTTAGCAAGAAACTACAAAAATACGCTGAAAAGAAATATAACATTCAAACAACGATTAAAGAGAAATATTATAATTTCAGAAACGGTGGCTATGGAGTTCTCCTGTATGAAACAGAAAAAGGAGAAGATGCCCTCTTCACTGTCATCCAAATTGGAGAAAATATAGAAGATTCATATTCTTAATATGTATATTGAATGATATAGGGTGCTAAATCACGCGAGATTTTAGTACCCTTTCTTCTTATGCTAAACGCACGATAAACTTATGGGGATGATAGAAATGAAATGGGTACTTGGTATCTTACTAACCGGAATCATCATTGTCGGCGTCTACTTTTATATTGGATTCAATGGCCTCCCGTGGAAAGCACAAGATACTGCAAATGAAATACAAATGCATCTAGAAAATAAATATAGTATTAAAACAAGCATAAAAGACACATATTTCAACTTTAAACAAGGAACCTACGGGGCTTATTTTTATGAAGATGGAAAAGATAAGACCTTTCAATTTCACGCAGAGAAAACGCATAGTGGCATAGAAGATACATACGGTAAAGAGGTATGGTTTTGGCAAATTGAGAATGATTTAAATCCAATTGTACAGAAGCATATGTCCAACTTAAACACTTATGAAGCGACACATACACACGGACCTGGATATACCGGAGACACAAACATTACCCACTACAAAAATGCTGGGCAAACTTTCAACTATCGGATTGTTCTAAACAAACCTTGGGACAAATTAGATGAACAAATCATCTACGAAGAACTACTCCAGGTCGTCAAAGAAATTAAGACAAAAGAAATAAAGAATGTGGATATAGAATTGGCCCCTACTTCTACACAGCACTCCGATTCAAAGAGCATACATATCCCAGACTTCGCCATAAAACATATAAAAACAAAAGAAGATATCTTAGAATATATCGTAATAAACACTATCTCTCCATACTAAATTAATAACAACGCGCTCTTATTGTATAAAAGGACTTCCCACTTCTTATAGCGAATAAAGATGTAATATGCGAGGGCAAATAAATATAGGGGGATTAAGGTGACTATGGATAAAATAAAACTGAAATGGGTATGGATTGGCTTATCTAGTATTTTCGTAACAGCAATTATTCTCTATTGGGGCTGGTTTTACGTAAGTTTTAATGGTCTACCATGGAAAAAGTATGTCATTGCAAATGAACTGAAAGAACATGTTGAACAGAAATATAACATCGAAACAACCATTGAAGAACGCTATTATACGTTCAAAAAACCTAGTTATGGTGTTCGTTTATCGGAAAAAGGAAAAAATGAAACCTTTACATTTACAGCAGACAAAGTTGGAGATGAATTACTAGACTCTTACCTTCAACACGTATGGGCATCACAAATAAACGAGGATATGCAACCTATTGTCGAAAAACACATGACAAATGTTCATAAACATACCGCTCATCCTAGTTCTCACATTGAATACAACTATACTGGCGTTATTCCCCTTTACAAAGATGTGAACGAACAATTACAATACCACATTTTACTCAAGAAGGTGGATGAAGAAGTTACATTAACACAGCTATTTCATGTCATAGACGAGATGAAGAAAAAAGATATACGAAATGTTCATCTATATGTAGGTTCACAAACTCTTCCACCAAAAGCTAGTTTTAAAACCCTTGATATTCCAGGAAATGAGCTTGACAATATAAAGACAAAAGAAGATATTTTGAAATATAGATAAGGAATAAATAACTGAAATGAAATGGATATTCCTTATCCTTATCATTAGTACAATGGTTTTCACTGGCTATATTTATGTAGAATTCCAAGGACTTCCGTGGAAAAAACTAGTGTTTATGGCACAAAAAAACGAAAGGAATTACCTTATCCTTTCGTTGCAAAAGATGACCTATGAAAGAAAAAAATTCCGCGCAATACCGAAAAAAAGATACACAGCTATCATAGCTGCTATATAATTCAATACGAGGTCTTTGTATTTACTAGCTACCGTCTTATTAATTCTCGTATAACAATAGACACCTATAGCAATTGATACTACAAACTCTCCAATATCCGCTAAGTAAATATGACTGGAAAAAGATGTGGATGAAAACAATGCTTCAAATGAATGACTAGCAAAGAAAATAACTTGAATCGCAATAAGAGCGACTAGGATTTTTTGGCGACTAGGATTTTTTGAATGGTGTACTTATCCTTCATCATTCCACCCCCTTTTTGACATATTCTCCAATGAAACTACTTTCTCCTTTTAGAGAATATACATATTCAAAATATCCCCTTTTATAAACATAAATGCTATACTCAAAAGAAAAAGAGAGATCTTACATATACAAAGAAACTCAGAGTCGTCTAAACTCTGAGTTTCTTCTTGTTTTCTACGTATTATAACTTCGAAGCTACTCTCTCTTCTGTTAGCTTCGCTATTTCTTTAATTTCTAAATCTTTCATGTCTTCCATGAATAATGGCTCGGAAATAATTAGTTTCACATGTCCTGGTTTCACACGATTTCCATTTGATTCATAGATTTTGTGTGTTCCGCTAATTGTAATTGGAACAATTGGTACACCTGATTTCACCGCTAAATGGAAACTTCCTGTCTTAAATTCTTCCATTGCATCACCTTTACTACGTGTACCTTCTGGGAAGATAAGTAAGGAATGACCATTCTTCAATAATTCAATTCCGTCTTTAATCGCTCGAAGTGATTGTCTTCTATCTGAACGATCCATGAAGACAGAATTCATTTCTACCATCCACTCACGCACGATTGGTAATTTCTTTACTTCTACTTTGGAAATGAAGCCAAATGGCTTTGGTAAGTACCCCATTAATAATGGAATGTCAAAATTACTTTGATGATTTGCTACGAATAATACCGAACGATCTTGCGGAATGTTCTCTAACCCTTCCACTGTCACTGTTGAACCTGTCGCTTTCAGCATCCCTTGGCCGAAGCTATTCGGCGTCTGATGCACAAGCTTGTCTTTTTCTATTGCTGGCATATCCTTTGGTAACTTCTTCATCTTAAGAAGTCTAGGATATGTGCCTAAAGTTAACGCTACAATGTACAATGCAGCATAAATCGTACGAAACATATGTACCCTCCACTAATTCATTATCTTATTTATTATACAAAATGTACCTCTATAAGAAAAGACTGTTTCCATAAGAAAATAGAGTATATGTACCCATATACTCTACTTTTCCTACTTACTTATTTCTCATACACAACAAAATCATAGTCGTATGGATTCTTTTCATCGTTTAGTCCTTTTTCAGAAGAAATGACTTTCCATTCCTTTGGTATCTCCGGGAAGTATGTATCCCCTTCAAACGCATGATGAATATGTGTTACATATAGACGACTCGCAAGCGGCAGAGCTTCTTTGTAAATTTGTGCACCACCAATTACGAACGCCTCTGTCTCTTTCGTTTGTTCTAATGCTTCATGTAGCGAATGAACAACTGTAACTCCCTCCGCTGTAAAATCGCTATTGCGCGTCACAACGATATTTTCACGACCTGGAAGTGGACGACCAATTGATTCATATGTTTTGCGTCCCATGATAATAGGTTGTCCCATTGTCGTGCGTTTAAAATAGGCTAACTCTGCTGGCAAACGCCACGGTAAATCGTTGTCCTTACCAATTAGACGATTCTCATCCATTGCCCAAATGAGGGAAATCATACACTTACCACTCCTTTAATATGAGGATGTGCATCGTAATCTTCTAATGTAAAGTCTTCGTATGTGAAGTCGAAGATAGACTTCACATCTGGATTAATTTTCATCTTTGGAAGTGGTTTTGGATCACGTGTTAATTGTAATTCCACTTGCTCTAAGTGGTTCGTGTAAATGTGCACGTCACCGAAGGTATGAACGAACTCACCTACTTCTAAATCACATACTTGTGCCACCATCATCGTTAATAACGCATACGATGCGATATTAAATGGTACGCCTAAGAATACATCTGCCGAACGTTGATATAACTGGCACGACAACTTTCCATCTGCCACATAGAACTGGAAGAAGCAGTGACATGGTGGTAATGCCATGCTGTCGATATGTTCTACATTCCATGCCGATACGATTAAACGACGTGAATCTGGATTATTTTTAATTTGTTCAATAAGATTTGTAATTTGGTCGATCGTCTCGCCTGTTGATGTCGGCCATGAACGCCATTGGTAACCGTATACTGGACCAAGATTTCCCTCTTCATCTGCCCACTCGTTCCAAATACGCACGCCGTTATCTGTTAAGTACTTAATATTTGTATCGCCACTTAAGAACCATAATAATTCGTGGATAATCGATTTTGTATGTACTTTTTTCGTTGTTACAAGCGGAAAACCTTCTTGTAAGTTAAAGCGCATTTGATAACCAAACGTACTAATTGTGCCCGTTCCTGTGCGGTCTTCTTTCTTCGTTCCATTCTCGAGTACATGTTTGCATAAGTCTAAATATTGTTTCATCAAAACGCCCCTTTTCCGTTAACTTTTAAAAATTAATTTTATCATAAGAAAAAAGAAATAAACATTCTTGACGTTTTGAATTGATTGTACTTCAAATACGGTATGTGAAATATTTATGGTAAGTAGATAAAAACCAACACGCTACTCGGCTGTTGATTTTATCCATTTTTTATGTGATTCTCAGTCATACCTCTCTAATTCCAACACCCCAAAATGAAACTTCGCTGTCTTACGTTTGTACACGTCAAAGCCAAAACGGGTGAATCGTTCGCTTTTGTAATGGTCTTTCAAAACGATGCGTTGCTTTGCTACTCGCTTCGCCTCTCCCATTACCTCTTCCGTTATATCTGTATAAAGAGCCAAATGTTTCAATCCTTTAATACCATCAGATTCTTGAATGTTCTCTTCAAACATTGGATCGAAATAAACAACATCAAAGCTATTCTCCTCACATGAGTGTAAGAACGACAAATATTCGCTATTTCGAACTTGTACTCTTCGCATCGCTGCATCGACTTCTTCATTACCACTTTGCCATTCTTGTAATCCTTTTTGCACAAGGTAGGCGCTATATGTATTTCCTTCAATCCCAATAACACGACCGCTCTCTCCAACGATGTGACTTGCGACAATGCTATCTGATCCCATACCAAGTGTACAATCGAGCACTCGCATACCGCTCTGTAGCTTTGCGGCATCCATAAATGGATCATGTTCACCTCGTTGTAATCGCTTCACACGGAACATAGCAGAATTTGGGTGGAAGAAGAATGCCTCTTCTCCGTGTACAGTATGTATTTCGAGACGATTCTTTCCAACTACTAATACATCTTCGTTCGTCTGTTGTTGGATTGCAGTAATAGATAAATCTTTACGTACGAAATAGTCGCACTGCAAAACTTCAGCAATTCCTTTTGCATATGCAATCATTTCTTTATTCGTTCTTCCTGCTGTTGTTATTAACATGTCTTATCCTTTCTCTTCGTCCCATTGCTCTGCTTTTTGCATCACATTATTCACGAATGCTTCTTTTCCGTTCTGATAATCGTGAGTGTTGTGTGGGAACCTCCGTTGTAGTTCAAATTTCAATTCCCCGTATTGTCTCGCATCATCTGTGTGTTCTTGTAAGTATTGTTTGAAAAGTAGATGTTTCTTAATCTGTTGATTTCCGTCCTCATATAGATGAACGTGATGTGTTCGTTCATCCCCACCTTTAATAAAATAACGTCTACCAGCAATCCCGTTTTCCCCGCGTGACATATATCCTAACCCCTTCATACCCTCACAACTTACTTCCGCCTTTTGCATATCATCCACAACAAGTAAAATATCAATGATTGGCTTTGCATATCCAATATGTTTCACAGATGTACTGCCAATATGATGAATTTCCGCTGATGGAAAAATGCACTGCAATGCCTCTTTCTCTCGCTCAAACATGACTTCCCATTCCGCTGTCCACAGTTCAACTCTCGTCTTTCGCATCCCTCTATCCCCCTAATAAAAGAAGAGACGCTATGCACGTCTCTCCTGTTTACTCGCAATGAGCTTCAAATGCTGATGTTAAGTTGTTAAAAATACCTTCTAATGTGTTGTCTTCGATGTGGTGGCGTGGAATGAAGTGAACAACTTCTTTTCCTTTTAATAATGCCATTGATGGTGAAGATGGCTCGATATCGCCGAAGTATTCACGCATTGTTGCTGTTGCTTCACGGTCTTGACCTGCAAATACTGTTACGATATTCGTTGGTTTCTTCTCACTTTGTAATGATGCTTGAACAGCTGCTGGACGTGCTAATCCTGCTGCACAACCACATACAGAGTTCACTACTACTAATGTTGTACCTTCTACTTTGTCCATGAAATCATGTACTTCTTCAGCCGTTGTTAACTCTTGGAAACCTGCACGCGTTAACTCATCACGCATTCCTTGTGCCATTTGTCTCATATATTGATCATATGCATTCATATTTTTACCCTCACTTAAAAAATTTCTTCTATGTACGTTAAACGTCATTATTATACCACATTTCCATCGTTAATATGGCTTCTATACGAACTTATACATCAAAATATCGTCAACGTATTCATTCTCGCTCAACTTGAATTCACGTACTTTCCGTCCCTCTTCAACGAATCCAAGCTTTTTATATAAGGCGATGGCACGTATATTTGTTGCAAAAACGCCTAAGCTCACTTTTTCAATAACTGGATGTTCTGTTGCCCAATCGAGTATCGCCTGTATTAATCGTCTACCGATGCCAATATCTCGATATTCTTTCTTGATAAAAATACCAATAGAACCTGCATGAGCTAAACGAGCACGGTCCGATGATGAAAACATCGTCCATCCAACTACTACTCCTTCTACTTCTGCAACAAACGCCATTTCTCGTTCATTCGCCAGTAACTGCTGAATCCATATGCGTTGTTCTTCTTCTGTTCGCTTGAAATCCTCTGGAACTGTAATTAGAAATTCACGCTCGCTTGCTATTTCAAGATGTAGTTGTACAATTATTCGTGCATCGTCTGGACGAACAGTACGAATTGTTATGTTTTCCATTGTTGTCACCCCCGGTAAGAAATATTCCACATCGTATGCATGGAATCCTTCTCATAAGATGCACGCATATATGAAGATAGTATCTATATACTCGTTCTTATTCTTATCATGTATATGCTCTGACACTCTTTCCTACTAAAAAACATCCCATTTTATAATACGCACACTTATTTTTCATTGCTTCCGTTTAAAAAACAAGTTACTATTTTACCAATAAATAGAATTTACAAAACAGGAGGTATGAATATGTACTGGGAGACACTTCCGAATTGGTTTTGGATAATTTATTATGCTGTGTTAGTACTAACATTAGGAACAGCAATATTCAGTATCATTCGAAAGAAACGAGTGAAATTGGCTGCCACAACGATTTTCTTCACCATCATCAGTTGCATAGGAAGATTACCAGGAATGAATATGAGCATGTCATTCACCACTTACAACAAGGTGCAATTTGGGCTATCTTCCTTGTCTTTATGCATGTATGTATCATCGTATGGTTGGTTTCTCTTTTGTTTCCAAGGAAACAAAAGAACCCATAAAAATAGGAGGCACAAGAAATGGAATTTAACGATTTATATTTCATCTCCATATTCGCCCCTCTCCTTAGTATATATTTACTTCTTAAACATAAAGCACTCATATTAGGCTTTTTGAACCTTATTACATGGGTGTCTTTTTTCATTGTTCAATTTTCAGGTGTTTTTGGCGTTGGTGGTGACAGTAGCCAGCCAACATGGAAATTCCTACTCACTTGCATCATTATCATTAATACGTTGTTCTTATGCATATCTATTTTGTACTACATGAAATTCAAAACAATGCGTTTTCTCTACATTTTAATATTAGCGATACTTTCTATTAAAGTTGTTATATTAGTAGAAGATTGGCAAAGTGGATTGTTCTTTCTTATTTCTCCTATGTCTGTCTTAATATACGCTATTAATGCTGGAATAGAGCTTTATATAAAACCTCGTCACACCTAGCACTTCTCTCCTATACAAAAACATCCCATCATCTATAAATTATCAAAGCTGAATTTAAGAAACAAAGGAAAGGACAGTACATTTTATATAACTAATATGTACTGTCCTTTCGTAACCTCCCAATTCAGCCCTTTCACGAAACACGTATAGCATATAAAGAGATTAATTCACTTTGACAATTCAATCTCGATGGTATCTTCTACATAAGTATTTCCACTTTCTGTTTCCCTTACTATATCTATCGTTACTTGTTCATCACTTTCCCAATCGACATTGAAGTTATCTGGTGTATACATTTCTGTAAGAGTAAATTCTTTATATTTTTCTAAAACGCTACCCCTTTTTCCATAGTAGATCCTTACAGATGAACGGGGTTCCGCTATTTCTCTAAACTCAATAATATTTATTAGATTGGGAGATTCACTTGTTTTAAAGGTAAAGGAACCGACTTCTTGTTGTACCTCCTCGCTAGCTTTTGAATCAAATTTAGCTCCATTAGATTCATTTGATGTTTTAAATTCTATAATCTCAGGTTCTTGTTCTTCTCCGTACAGAGTTATCGTTGCTTCGTAATCATTTTCCCAACTTACTGAGACGTTTGAGGAGTCAAGAGTTTTCCCATCGTTTGAAATGACTTTATCTAAATGTTCCCACCAACCGCATTTAATTCTGACAGAAGATGGACCAAAGAGAAAAGCCGAACCTTTTTGAACGACTTTAATCGTATTCATATTATTTGGAGAATGACTTTTCACAAGTGTAACTTCCTTAAAATACATGTCGTAAGAAAACCAACCTACAAATAAAATGATTGGACTTAAAATAAGTACAACAGTAGTGAGACATCCCCATCTCACTTTTTTCTTAGTACCTTCACTATTTTGTTTAAGGTCTTTTTCCATATTCATTTATGTACTTCCTTTTCCATTACTTCATAATTAAGTTTTTGTTTTCACAATCACGCTGCCTAGCTATTTCTGAAAAAACAAAAGCTGTATCTTAGATTATTGGTTATCATCACAATAAAAGAAAAAGTGGATACCATGATTCATATCGAACATAGTATCCACTACTATTTGTAGTATGTTAAAACATTGGCCGTGAGTCGTTTCACTCGTTACCTTTTGGACGTTGTGGGAGTTGGCACCCATGTTCGTCGCATAAATTGGATGGGACGATTTTTCGTCTCTTTGCGATCCAGTCGTACGTCCATTGGCCGAAGCCAAAGACAATACTTACTCGAATCATTGGCAGGAGCCACCAAAAACGACGGATGTTTTTGCAAATAACATCACAGGCATGGATGCCATCGAACCATTCTTTTGTACTTGTATTATATACGTATAATCGTTTACTCATTTTTTCAAGCATATCTGGTGTTAGGTTATATTCTTGGACTATTTCTGAATCTCGGAATGATACGGTTGTTACGTTGTTACGGCTGTCATAACGTCTAATTCGCTCGGAAGCCTTTGTACACATCGGACACCAACCGTCATAGAAAACGATTATCATCTTAATCACTTCTCCCCTTGTCGTACTTCGATCATTTGTTTCCAAATAGATCCTTTCGCTTCTTCCCCTTGCTCAATTCGCTCAATTGCTAATTTAATTTGCATGCTTACTTCAAATTCCGGATCATCTTCTGCTGCTTTTAACGACGGAAGTGCTGACTCATCGCCAACTTCAAATAAGAACATCGCTGCACGCCAGCGTACTAGTTTGCTCTTGTCTTTTAATGCGTCAATCATTGCTGGCATCGCTAACGGGTTACCAATATCCGATATGCAATCTCCTGCTGTACGGCGAACTGTAACCGTTGTGTCATTTAACGCCTCTACTAAGTACGCAATTAAACCATCGCTCTCAACCATACCTAAATAAACGGTTGCAAGGCGACGGATTGCCGCTTTCTCGTCACGAAGTGCTTTAATAAGAACTGGTACGTCTTCTAACGTTGGATTCATACGGTCTAATAATGCGTAACGAGTCTTCCAGTCATCACACTCTAACATTTCAACCGTTACTTTTTGTACTTCTTTCTTCGTTTCTTTCACAACTGCACCATCTGTAAGTGCTGCAACCATTTCATCTAAACGTTCTGCTGAATATGCTGCGTCTACTTCTTCTGCTAGCTCATTACTAATTTCCTCGATTGTACCGTAACGGATTCCTTTTTCTACCCACTTACGTTCAAGAATAACGTTTGATGTACTCATTTGTAACTTCATCGCAGCTCCCTTGAAACGCTCTGGTAAACCAACTCGGTGCTCTTCATCGCCTTCAACTAACTTAATTTGAATCGGGATATCTACGTACATTTGATAGAATACTTTTACTTCACCGTATGCTTGTTGCGGTGCTTCGGCTACTTGCTCGTCTGAATCAACTGTTTCCCCAAAGATCGCACGTGCTTCTTGTAAAATTGTCTTCCAGTCGTATTTCGCATTGCGCTCTACCGCCAAAAAGTCAGCAACATGATATACGCCTTTTACTCCAAGAATTTGTAGTAATTGCTGAATTTCCTTCGGTGCATCTTCTGCATTTTCATTTGTATAGTTATTCCTAGCACTCGCCGGTAACTCTTCATCTAAAATAATTTTCATTGTATTTGGGCTTGGTGTAGGTTCAATTTTTTTGATATTCATGTTAAAACTCCTTTCAGAAACAACTGTTCTATACATAGTGTACCATAAAAGCAGTGTCTTTTCTCCTATCAGCAACTTGTATATCGCACAAAAAAGAGAGCAATGTAACATTGCTCTCCCCTCCTTATTTCTGTCTTTTCACAAGAATCATACACACAATAATAATAGTGAACGCAGTAAGCGCTAAAAATGGAATTGTCACGAAGCCAAACCAATTAATATACTGCGCATTACATGGTACACCACTTACGCACGGTTTAATTTCAGCAAAACCAGGTACCTTCTGTACTAAGTAATGATAGAACGAAATACACCAACCGAATATTGCCATCGGTAATACAAACTTCTTCACAGATGTATCATTTTGAAATGTACCAACTCCAAGGATAAATGCTAGTGGGTACATCAAAATACGTTGATACCAACAAAGTTCACATGGAATAAACCCACGTATTTCACTAAAATAAAGGCTACCAAGTGTAGCTACTGTCGAAACAAGCCAAGCAATATAAAGGTAAATTTGCTTACTCATTGCTTTCATCATTATTTACCTGCCTCTAATTCTTTCTCAATAAGGCTCTTAATCTTCTCATAATCGAAAGGATCTTTCAGAACATGGCCATTCACCATAATTGTAGGTGTCTTATTCACACCAAATTCTCGAACTAATTTCTCGTCTTTTTTCACTTCATCGATAAATTGTTGCTTTTCTAAATCTTGTTGCAATTGTTCTACATTAATCGCTGGGAACTTTTTCGCGATTTCTACTAGTCTTTCATTCGTCACCCATGCTTCATCATGCTTCACCTGTTCTGGTTGCTCCTTATAGATTGCTTTATGGAAGTCCCAGTATGCATCCGGTGAATGTTTCCATACAGATTCTGCGGCTAATGAAGCTAATGTTGATTCTTGTCCGTGGAATAGAACGTTCACATAAGCGAATTTCACCTTTCCACCTTTTACATAATCATCTACTAATTTCGGGAAAACTGTCTCTCCCCACACATTACATGATGGACATTTGAAATCACCAAACTCAACAACTGTTACTGGTGCGTCTTTCTCCCCTAAAATAGGCTGTCCTTCAATCGACGGTGTCTTTCCTCCGCTTGTTCCCTCATTTGCTTGATTACTTGTTTCAGAGCTTTTATGATTTATTACTACAAATATCGCGATAATACCTAACAAAATAGCGGTAAGAATCATCATCATTTTAGCTCCTGATTGTTTCTTCTTCATTACCATTCCCCCATCTTACTAAGACATACTTAGCAAACTCATTGTAAGCCTTATAAATATTTCTTTACCATTCTACATATGTAACAAGAGTTCCTACTTCGATAATAACAAAAACATAGGATCTCTGTCGACTATAAAAAGGAAATAGATTCCTAACATTCAATAATAAAAAACAGCAGGCCTTCGCCTACTGTTCTCCCTACTATCATACAATCCGTCGCCGAATTACTCCCGAAATCAAATCTATCATCGTAACCATTACGATAATACCAATTAAAATAATCCCAACACGGTCCCATGAATGCCCATGTAATGCGAAAATAAGCGGTGCACCTACTCCTCCCGCCCCTACAATACCGAGTGTCGTCGCAGAACGGACACTAATTTCTAAGCGATATAAAGTATAAGAAAGAAAGGCTGGTAATACTTGTGGCACAATCGCAAACCAGATTACTTGCATTCTATTTGCACCAGACGCAATAAGCGCCTCTGTTGGGCTGAAATCCATGTCCTCAATTGCTTCACTAATAAGCTTGCCAAGCATCCCAATCGAATGGAAACCTAATGCTAGAATACCAGCGAATGGCCCAAGACCAACTGCTTTAATGAAAAAAAGCGCCATAATTAACTCTGGAAACACACGTATTGCACTTAAAATTACTTTTGTCGTTGAAGAAATGATGCGATGCTTACTCATGTTTCGTGCCGCCATGAAGGCGAATGGAATACAAAGAACGGCAGAAATAAATGTTCCAAGAATAGCAATGGCAAGCGTTTCTAGTAATGCACGAAGTAAATCTTCCCCACCGGGGTCATATACGTAATCCCAATCTGGGTAGACGAATCCTTGTAGAATACCAGTAATAGCGTTGGACGCTGATTCCTTTAGTGCAATTTCTGGTAAACCCGCAAATGCCCAGACGTAAATTCCTACTATAATAATGACAATTGCCCACGTCTTTACTCGTTGTTTGAATGGTTTTGTCCTCATAGCAACTTCTCCCTAATTCGATTACTCACAATATCAATAATTAATACGACAAGGAATGTATAAATAATAATTGTTGATACACGATCATATTGGAAGAAACTTAATGCGTTACTTAAGACTAAGCCAATTCCACCAGCACCAACATACCCTAAAATAGCCGCTGCACGAACGTTAATCTCGAAACTATACAAGAAATACGAAATGAAACTTGCAACTACTTGTGGCACGACGCCAAAGAAAATCCATTGAACTTTGTTCGCCCCAACTGCCGTCATCGCTTCTAGTGGGCCATTATCAATTGCTTCAATCGCTTCGTACAATAACTTCGCAATAATCCCAAATGAAAATACGGTAATTGCCAATATACCCGCAATCTCACCAATCCCGAAAATCGGTACGAACAATGCTGCTAGTAATAATTCTGGAATAGTCCGCACTAAGTTCATAAGGAAACGTGAAACATGATAGATGAATGGAATTTTCACGACATTACTTGACGAGAACAACGCCACAGGAATCGCAATCATTGCCCCGAACGTCGTTCCAAGTACAGCCATACGAATTGTCGCGAGCATTGGCTCTGTAATCGATCCGAAATACTCCCAATCCGGTGGGAACATTTCATTTAGTAAGCTCACCATGTTCGGCAACCCTGTTACCAATGTCTGAAACGAAATTTCCGTTTGATACGCACAACCCCAAAGCAGAAGTAAAATGAAAATAACCGTCACAACATGTTTAATGCGTGAAACACGCTGTGCCATCATACCGATTCCCCTAGTAACTCATCATCGTTAATTGCACGTCCGTATATATCGGAGAACACCTCATCCGTCGCCTCTTCCACTAGACCATCAAAGACGATTTCTCCAGCACGGACACCGATAATACGTGTCGCATATTCCCGTGCTAAGTCAACAAAATGTAAGTTCACAATTGTCGTAATGCCAAGCTCTTGATTAATCCGTTTCAAATCGTCCATCACTTGCCGTGTCGTGAATGGATCAAGTGACGCAACTGGTTCATCCGCAAGAATGATTTTCGCCTCTTGCGCAAGTGCACGAGCAATCGATACACGTTGTTGCTGACCACCTGATAATTCATCCGCTCTTGCAAATGCTTTCTCTTCCATGTTCACCCGCTTTAAGGCATTCATCGCAAGTTCAACATCCTGCTTAGGAAAAAGTCCTAGTAATGTACGAATCGTAGAATGATAACCAACTCTTCCAGACAAAATATTACGCATCACGGAAGAGCGTTTTACTAGATTGAAATTTTGAAAAATCATCCCGATATCGCGGCGCATACGTAATAACTCTTTTCCTTTTGCTTTCGTCATTGATTTATCGTCAATCGTTATTTCACCGTCTGTTATGTCATGCAGGCGATTAATGGAGCGAAGTAACGTCGATTTCCCAGCTCCAGACAAACCGACAATGACAGCGAAATCTCCTTTATGAATCGTAATATTTACGTCCTTAAGTCCTACTGTCCCGTTCGGATATACCTTGGAAACCCCTTTAAATTCAATCATTCTCTCTGTCTCCTTTTGCTTCTTGCCATCAAAACTTCCAAAACTTCGCATAGTGTGAATCAATGTTTTTATCTGCTAAACTTTCGACAAACACTCGTAAACTCGTTAATTTCCCTTTTTGAATAAGTAGTGTTTCTGCTTGCTGTATTTCGGCTACTTTTGTTTCTAAAATTTTCACGACTGATTTAGATGTCATATAGTTTTTTTCTTTCCCGATCACCAGCAATTCATCTAAATGATCCACATCCATCTTCGCCACTATGTTAAATGATTTCTCACTTTTATTGCCTGCTTTATCTGTCGCAACTACTTTCACGACATGTTCCCCAGGAAATAATTGTAAAGGCGTGATTGTAAGTGGTTGTGTAACTGATTCTCCATTTAACGTAACAACAATTGAATCAACACCACTTCCTTTATCTGTTACTTTCATTTCAGGTACAAACGTATCTGTCACGAAAAAATCTTTCACTGCGATATCTGCAATAACCGGAGCCTCTTTATCGGCCAGCTTCACATGGTCATACGATAGAGGCTTCAATTGATAGACTCCTTTGAAAATAGACGAGACGCCACTAACCGTGACAACGTTCCCATTTGCATACAACGTGCTAAACTCGCTATATTTCATCCCTGTTCGCTCATCGACACGTACTTTTGTTACGTTGTCACCTTGGAGAGCATCAAATTCAAACGCTTTTCCTACTTGTTTCATGTTTTGAATTGTGACATATTCAAGCGTAACGAGCTGACCTTGGTTACTTTCGTTCAACTCAGTTACAACTTTTGGTGTTGGAACTTGTGCAGTTCCTTTCTTCTCAATCTTCACGATATTTTCTAGTTCAAACTCCGTATTAAATAGTTTCGTTGGTGCAGTAACACGAACAACATCGCCTACGTTAAAGCCGTCTTCTTGTTGATACACATAAATGCCGGCTGTACTATCTTGCATATAGAAACCTTTCGCTCCGAATGCACCTGGCTGTGACGTAATCGTTCCTTCAACTGTAACGGTTGTTCCTTCTGCCTTCGTTCTTGCATCGGCAACTGTTATTAAGCTCGGAAGCCCACCATTATCGCCTGGAAGGGGCACGCTCGGAACGTTATCTACTTTCACACGTTTCGTAAGGAGGTTGTTTTTCCCCTGACGAAGACGAAGGTTTGCATCCCCTTTCGTTCCAGGTTTCATTTGTACTGTTATTTCTTTCGTTGCACGGCCAGTTGCATCTGCTTTTGCAGAGAAAGAGGAACTATATCCATAACTTGATGGCCACGTTCCATTCTCTTGCTTGAACTTCGCTACTTGTTGACCACCATCCACATAAATACCCACTTGTAAATCAGTAACAACTTGATTTGGCGTTAACTGATCAAGTACAACACGTATTTGGAATTCTTCTGCATTTGGCAATACATCTTGATGGATAATAGAATACGCTGGCGTTGGATTTTCTTTCTTCGGTCCGTTATATGATCCTGGGGCAAATGTTGACGAGTCATACCATTTATACCCTGCCGCTGGAGGTGCCCACGGCTCTGGTTGTGGTTCTGTTGAATTTGCTGGTACTTCCATGTCTAAAGTCGGTGACACTGTATCAAGAGGAATACCTGCTTCTGTAAAATTTGTATATGCTTCTTGCTTCGCTAACCAATTCATAAGGTTGGTTAATAATTTCGCATCATCTTGTTCTTTAAATCCATCATAGGTTTTCTTCGTTTGACCATTTTCTTCACGTAAATACTTTGGCGTCGCATCTTCTACTGGTGAGGAATCACCAATAAAAGCCGCTTTTCCTTTACCAAGCTTCGAAATAGCAGCGTATGCGCCTTCCTGCACACCACCACCAAAATATACACCTTGGTCAACAGATGGTCCCCATTTATCAGCTTCCGTTAATCCTTCCGGTAAATAAACGATTCCTTTCGCTTTCGTCGGATCCGTAATCATAACTGTTGAACCAGCATGCATCGCAACCGAATTAACCCCTTGTGTGATGCCGAACGATTCTTCTGGTTTTACAATTTTCGTTGCGTTTACGTCACCAACTGCGTTGTAACGGAAACGAAGCCCAAAGTTCATTGCTAACCAATCTGAGCTTTCTACTCCTTGCATGGCTGCTGAGTTCTTCTCGTCTGCTGACATCCCTTTTGTTGGGTCGTTGTATGCACCGCGACGGTACCCGTTCATTACTTCCGATGAATCCCAGCGATTTTTGTTACGGTCGGCATTATAATGATCGGAAATGAAGAAAATACTTCCGCCACTTTTCACGTATTCAATCATCGCATCTTGTTCAGACTTTTTGTACGGAATATTCGCTTCTGGAATAACAAATACTTCATACTGCTGTAAATCTGCTAACGTAATTGGCGTGTTCTTGCGTAATTCTTTCACGTAATATCCATTATCTGCTACTGCATTTGCAAAGTCAGAAAATGCCCCATCAATTACCCAGTCAGCCGCTCCTGCTGTTTGTCCGTGTGTATTATCGAACAACACGTCTAGTCCATTTGGCTTCGTTGGCTTAATTTCTGGAGCTGGCTCACTTGCATCGCTTGCTTGTACACTAACTGGATTAAAAGTAAGCGGAAGACCACTAAACACAAGACATACGGCTAATAACAATCTAAAACACACTTTCTTCATCCTTTCCCCTCCCTACACATTATCAAACTTGTCTATCCAGTTCTTTATACTAAATGGTAAATGTATACATATTATTGAGATATGATTAGAAATTTGTAAAAGATTGTAAACAGATGTATACATCCCCTAAAAAAGACGTGAGAACAAGCCCACGTCTTTTTTCTTATATATATTCTTGCTTCATTTATTAATATGCCTTGTCTTTATCAAACTTACATGCCAATTATGATTAACAGATGCCTTAATAACACCACGCTCTGCAATATAATTCGCTAGTAATTCCGATACATCGATAGAGCCGTCCTTTACCAACGGCTTGTTCATAAACATCGTATATTCACCACCGCCACTTGCTCGGTAATTGTTCATCACGACGTCATACGATGTTTTCGGATTAACTGGCTCACCTTTGTATGTTAACGCCGTAATCCGTTCACCGACTGGATGTGTAATATTTATTTCATAGTCAATGCCTTCCCACATGTCATAATTATAATGTTGTGGCTTCGGCTCTAAAAAAGACGGATGTACTTTCACTTCCTTGCCGTCATACGTATCAAAATACGATGCTGTATGTTCAAGTGCCTCTTTCATCTCTTGCCCACTTATACGGATAACGGCTAACGTATTTGGATATGGATAATTCGCTAAAATATCTCGCATCGTAACTTCTTGCTTTAACCCTAGTGGTTCGTTATGAAGAAGTGCTGTACATGAAATATCTACACCCATTATTTCCATTTGGACTCGATTAATAAATTCAATAAACGGGTGCTCGTGCAAACGGGCTTGTAGTGGACTATGTATCTCCATATCTCCTTCCACACGACCAATAGATATATCTAACCAACGTTGAGTCGCTTCTTCGTATCCTCTTACTTTTTCTAATACACTAGTATCTGTTTCATCAACAGGAAGAAGCTCACCACACTTTTCTACACACACCCATTTCGTCCCGTTCTTTTCAAGTGTAAGAGCAACCTTTCCTACGACACTACCGTTACATCCTGGTTGCATAACTGTAACACCGTTCACTTCTTTTCCTACGATTTGGCGATGTTGATGCCCTGTTAATAACACATCAATTCCTTCTACTTTCATACATAACTCGTATCCTTGATTTTCGCCTGTTAATGTTTCTGTCTGGAAACCGTAATCAACATCTCTTTCAAACCCACCGTGGTACGATACAACAACTACATCCGCTTGTTCTTCCTTCTTCACGTAGTTCACCCATTTCTTCGCACACTCTATCACATCTTCAAATACAATTCCTTCAATATGTTCCCGTTGCTCCCAATGCGGAATATGCTTTGTCGTTAAACCAAGTACCGCTACTTTTACACCTTCTATAGTACGAATCATGTATGGCTTTCCGAAATACGGCTTCCTATCTTCATCTACGATATTCGCCGCTAACCATGGAAACGTCGATTGAGAAATCGCTTCTTGTAGCAACTCTTGTCCGTAATTAAACTCATGATTCCCAATTACTGCCGCATCATAATGGCATTCATTTGCGGCGAGAATCATTGGATTTGCTAATTCTGATTGAAATTTAAAATAGTGATACATAAGCGGTGTTCCTTGAATCATATCGCCGTTATCAATAACAATTGTATGTTTATTCCTCTGTCGCTCGCGTTTTATAATTGTCGCAACTTTTCCTAACCCAACTGATATCTCCTCTCCCGTTGCATAATGAATAGGAAAGATTGCACCGTGAAGATCACTCGTTTCTAAGATTGTAACCGTTACCTTTTTCATTGTTCTCCCCCTCAAGCATGTCATATTTAAAACTAGCTATGAATAAACTGTAAGCGTGTATAAGACATCTTATTCTATTCCTACTTCTATTTTTCTACCTTTTTATCATCCATCATCATCTTTAAGTACATGTAAATCACATGTAAATTACATCTAAAGTTACCGTAAATATCCAACCATTTTGTCTTTTTTTCTGTATGATGGAAAAGCAATATCAAAAAAAGAAAAATAACGGGGGAAAGCGCATGTTGAAGAAAACGGTAGGGTTGTTTCTTGTCATGATTCTTTGTATTGGTATATTCAGTGCTTGCTCGAAAGAAACGAGCAAAACAGATGGAGGAAAAGCAAAAGAATACACACCTGAGAAGTTAACGATTGGGTTCGTTCCATCACAAAATGCGGAAACACTTGAAGCAAGAGCGAAGCCACTAGCGGAATTACTTTCAAAAGAAATTGGTATTCCAGTCGATGTGAAAGTAACGACAGACTATAATAGCGTTGTCGAAGCGATGGGCTCAAAACAATTAGACCTTGGCTTCTTACCACCTACTGACTATGTTATCGCACACGATAAAGGATATGCAGACGTGTTACTTCAAGCACTTCGTTATGGTGTAAATCCAGCTGACGGATCAAGTACGAAAGAGTTAGTAGAATACTACTACTCAGGTATCCTTACGTTGAAAGATTCACCAATTAACTCGTTAGAAGATTTAAAAGGAAAGAAAATTGGCTGGCAGTCTCCTACATCATCAGCAGGATACGTTTGGTCAGCAGTTGAAATGAAAGACAAAGGCATCGATGCGCAGAAAGACGTACAAGGTGTACAACTACAAGGTCATGACAAAGGTGTGCTAGCTGTCTTAAACAAAGATGTAGATGCAGCTGCAATATTCCTTGATGCTCGTAATATCGTAAAGAAATCATTCCCAGACGTATGGGACAAAACAAAAATTGTCTACACAACACAAAAAATCCCGAACGATACAATTAGTGTTCGTCCAGATATGACACAAGCATGGAAAGATAAAATTGCCGATGCATTTGTGAAAATCAGTAAAGACAAAGAGGGACAAAAAATTATCGAAGCAATCTATACACACGTAGGTTACAAAAAAGCCGACGACAAAAACTTCGACGTTGTACGTGAATATAGCAAAAAGATTGGTCAAATTGGAAAATAAGCATATAAAGCTTCATCATTAAAAACAAGAAAGGTATACACTATAGTCCCGACTCCGAGTGGATGTTTTACATAGAAATTACCACTCTCTGTTCCTTGTATCATTACTATAATGAACGAAAAAAGCTGACAAACAGGAATAATCCTTATTGTCAGCTTTTCTTCATTTTAGCGCATATTTCCCTACATATTCACCGTAATTCACAACCTCTGTTGTCCTTGACCAATGCAAGACACTTCCTGCAAAGCCACAAATATTTAAACCAGGCATTTCATACGAATCTGCGTTATTCACCGTCCCAATTGCATCTTCTAAAAATGTCACCTTATATCCACGATCAAATGCCGAAATTGCTGTGAAAAGACAGCAATATTCTGCATTAAATCCTGTTACGACTACATGATCTACATCAAGAATACGTAAGACATCATCTAAATCTGTTTCGAAGAAAGCGCTAGGTGTACGCTTCTCAATGATATCATCCGCGTATGGAAGTAGCGGCGCATAAACTTCTACGTCACGTGACTTCTTATAAAATAAGCTCTCCTTATCATCTTCAACATGCTTAATAAAAATAACCGGTTTCCCCGTCGCTTTGAAGTGTTTAATTACCGATTCAATTTTCCACACATCCGCTTGAAAATCACCTAATTTCATCAATGCCTCTTGCACATCAATTACTAACAAAGCTTGCATGTCACTGTATCTCCCCTATCTGTCATTATCTTAGCTGTTTAACAAATCTCTGCTTCTAAAAGCTCCATAAACTCTTTTTTAAGTCTCTCTAATTCTTCCTTACTAGGTATATGAAGGAGTGCTTCATTTTGTGTATAGACAGCCCCACCTTTCATGACAACGTGAATATCTTTCGTATCTTCGATATTCTCAAGTGGGTTATTATTCAGCAGGACAAGGTCCGCCGCGCACCCTTCTTGTATACGACCAAGTTCATGTTGGTTCATCGCATCTGCTGCTGTAATCGTCGCTGCTCTCAGTGCATCTAGCTCACTAAATCCCGCATCAACAAATAATTCAAGTTCACGATGTAAGCCCATACCAGGCCATACCCACGGGCCAGCTGGTGTATCTGTTCCGGTAACTACCGTGCCACCGATATCGAAGTACGTCTTTGCAATTGTTTGAATCATTTTTGTTTGAATACCCGACTTTTTAAAAGCCTCTATGCATCCAGCAAGCTGTTCCCATTGCCCCATAAGATCCTTATTTCCCTTTATTTTCTCCATAACAACATTATCAGGACACCAATACTCTGGTAGATATCTCATTTGATCATGAAGCATCATTGTCGGGCATAACTTCACATTGTATTTCTTTAACTCACGACAAAGCATTTCAATCTTCTCTTTATCTGGATTCTCCCAATCTATTTCTTGCCATACAGATTCTTCTTCCGCCATTGACCAATTCGGATACATGACACGAATACAGCCTGACGCATGCTCATTCCACACCACACCAGCTTTTGCCGCATCAAGTGCGTTCACTTCCGTCGCATGAATTAAATCACAGCTCACTTCTATTCCATATTTCTTCGCTTCATCAACAACCGCTTCCATTACTTCTTGAGATACTAGACAATACAACTTCACATACTTTGCCCCTGCTTCAATCTGCCTTCTTACTTCCTCACGTGCAACTTCAGGATCATCTGTATTTAAATTAAAAGGGCTCGTATCTCCCCACATCCCAGGAAGCCCATCAATCATTCGTTCCGCCGCAAACAAACGTGGTGTCGGTGCCTCTACAGGAGCTTCTAGTAATTGCTTTGACATTATCAAACTCCCTGCCATATCTCTGACTGCTGTTACACCAGACGCAATGAAACAAGGTGCAAATGCATCTCGAATATGTACGTGCATATCAATAAGCCCTGGAATAATCCACTTCCCAGATGCATTAACTACTCTTATATCATTATGTAATGGAAATTCTTCTTCATTTTGATAAATAGTTCGAATATAACCATCTTCAATTAGAAGCGATGCCGTATAAATGTCACCCGTTTCTACATTAATGATGTTACCGTTTTGGATAAGTGTTTGATCAATCATTTTACCTCTCCTTTTCCTTAATAATCAGGTAACTCAAGGTGGAATTCCTCTTATTTCTATCTTCCCTTCAAGAATAACACGCTTCACATACATTAACTATCAACAGATAGTTGCATGCGCATTTCTACTGTTAGTTGAAAAATAAAAGCCAAATAGGCTACAACTAACATATTAGCTGCAGCCTACTCGGCCTATTATCCAATGTATATTGGTCCTCTCTTAACCCGCATGTGCTTCTGCTGATGCCCTTTTAATAAGCGATGCCTTTTCCCATCTTCCACTTATATAATAACCAAGAGAGAAAATAAATGTTAACACATTAATGAATCCTAATGTAACAAAAACACCTGTAGACAAATTCGCAAACAAATGCGGTACGATTGCTAGCGGAATAATAACTAATACGTACATATTTACAATAGTTAATATCATTCCACCTTTTCCATCGCCCGAACCTGCAACAACAAAGATGAATACGAAAGAAACCATATTGAGTACCCATGGGAGTGTATAATACGTAAAGAAATCAACAAACAACGGAATCATGCTTTCATTCGTTGCCAATACTTCTGCAAGTTGATAACGACTAAAGAAGAAAATTACAGCTATGACAAGTCCATATCCTAAGACGGAAAATCCTATTTTTTTCGCTAAGTCTTTTACTCCGTCATACTCACCTGCTCCTACTTTATTTGATACGAGCGGGATAAGACTAGCGGTGAAATTTTGAGCGAATAATCCGAAAATCGCATATGCATATGTGCCTACTGCATATACATTGAAACTTTCTTGAGGATAGTACGTTAATATAAATGTATAAAGGAACATCGATATATTAAACGATAAAGCACTTAACACTTGTGATCCGATAAACCCTTTATTTGTTTTGAGTATGTCCAAATCCAGCTTATACGAAATATGTTCTTTCGAAAGGCTTATCTCCAAAGAGTCTTTGAAAAATATGCTGTATACCAAATACACCATACAGCATATATTCGATACAATGATTCCAGCAGCTGCACCAGCTACCATGTTGTATCCTTGCATTTGGAATATGTACATACATAGTGGTGTCGCAATGATATTTACAACCATCGTTACCCCTAATGCTTTATAAATTATCCCTAGTTTTCTAAAATAACGAGGTAACATTAGTAATAAATTGTTAAGTGCCATAACAATATACCCTAAAAAATAAACAAATAAGTAGCTATCTAAATAGTCATTTGTTACGTCATTAGCACCGAAAATCCCTTTTAGAACAGGTAAACATAATAATCCTATTATCATAACAAATGCACCTGAATAGATGGAAAAAGAAAACGTAGCACTTATTGCTGATTTCACTTTATCCATTTGCTTTGCCCCAATGCTTTGCCCCATATAAATGAGTAGTGCTCCAGTCACTCCCATTAAGACGGCTTCAATTAATACAATAATAGATGAGGAAATTCTGATAGCTGCTAATGCTTCTGCATCGCCGATGAAATAGTAAATCCAAAAGAAATTAATCCCGATTAGAATTAAATCTGATAATCCAATCAACGTCATAGGTAACGAAAACTTCATTATTTGTTGCCATGTAGAACGATTTTCCACGCTAATCTCCCTCTCCTATTCTATATCTCCTGCTATTAAACAATAGTACGGTGTTTGATTTGTTCCGTTCATACTAAACACCTTCTCTACTTCTTCAATTCTAAAACTTTTAATTGGTCTACAATATCTTTCTTTTGAGGAGTAACGTAAACATATATGCTGTGCAATCATTCCTACCATTAGAAGATAAGGCGTACTATCGCCCTGCCGAAATACATCATGATTCAGCGAGATAATGACAAAATGAGAAGTACCATAAAAATTGATATATGGATATAACTCATTTAATTGTCTATAGTGAATATCTTCATGTCCATCTTCTTTTCTATATATCCCCTCTCCATTATTATGATAGAACTGAATAGAAACCGCCTGCCTTATTTCACTAATAGAAAAGAAATTAAAGATAAGGTCGTACACCATCTTTTCATCTATTTCAGCAGAAGCAGCCCGTTCATTCTTAAATGGGGTTAAAGGATATAAATAGGGGCCACTATTCCGTTCTTGACAACTCTGTAAAAACGCCTCAATGTTCTTTTCATCATATTCGTTATCTGTATTATCTTCTGCATGTAACAAAATTCCTAAATTCGGCAAAACCCTATATGTATACCGTTTGCCATACTCTTTTGCAATAAAAAGAATATTATAAAGAAGATGTCCCATCTCTAATAATAACAATGATTTTTTTATATATTCATAATGCTGAGGATAACTATCCTCAAACCCGATAATAATATCGCCTATACTAACGTCTAGGCAATTATTGCGATAAAATTCATACTGACCATTTCTATCGTTTTTTGAAACATGATTCTCATCGTATGTAACGAGAAATAACTTTAAAGGATAAATACTGCGTGGCGAAGGATACCCTTTATGCACTTTGTAATGTGTGTATTGTTCTACTCTTACATAATCATTTAAACTGAGTATTAATCGTTCATACTGCGATAACTCGCCACCAGTTTCTATTTCTTTTACTTTTGAATAAGTAGATAGAAAATAGGGAAGTTCTTGTTTTATCATAGGATATTCATAGTTACGCGAGAGTTCTCCCATAAAATCTCGTAAATAATACATTATTCCCTCACTCCTTTAGGCAAGTGGATGAAAGTTTTTCTGCTTTATCTTCATCTTTGAGACCTCATCGTCCATCACTCGAATTAGTTCACTTGTGAAGTCTAATGGAATGGCCCCCAGCAAAATAGCTTTGACACACTTCAATGAAATAGACTCTAGAAAATTATTTGTTTGATCTACGATAATAGCATCTTTATAAACAGGCTTAATTTGTTCGATTACATAGTGTAAATCATCCCTTATATCTATGTTTGTAGTTGGCATTTTTTTCTTTAAAATAGACACATGTATAGGCTTACTATCTTGAATTTTATTTGTTATGATATCTTTTGCCTTATAGGAGGCAAAATAATACAAATGCTCAATCAAAGCTGTTATCTTCCCGCTATTCCCTATTCTCTCTATTTCCTCTAGAAGGTTTTCCTTCTGATTATTTGTAAGAGTAACAAAGGAATTATTCACTTCACCAAATGAAGAATATATCGCTTCCTCTATATTCAAGTGACATCCTAGCCCCGTAATGGAATAAATAGGATTTCTCTCATTTTGACTAGTTAATAGTCCCCAAACAACCGGTATATCCGTTGGATTACTAATAGAATAAAAAGATAAATTATATCCTAATTCGTTGTAGTACATTTCTTTCGAAAGAATTCTTTTATCCTCATGCACTATTTTTTCAAGTGTTAAGTCTCCAAACCAATAGTTCATAAATACATCTCGCTCAATTACTTCTAACAGTGCATATAAAGTTGCTTCTTCCAACGAATTCCCGACTGCACATCCATTAGAACTATCAATGATACATTTATTATCCATATCTGTTATTAAATATTGCACCATTTGTTCAGGTACATAACACTCTTCATTTGAATAAACAGATTTCCCTTTTACCCAATTCATTTCTAAATCATCATGATAAGGTACTAGTTCATACTTTGTCATTGCTTCCTTCTTATAAGCACCGAATAACTTGGGGGTTATTTTAGGAGCCGAAATTTCGTTAAATGTTCTTTTCAATGTAGAAGGTAATGTAATTGAAGCTGCAATACGCTCCAAGTACTCTAACATAGCTCTATGTTTCGAAGCAGCTACATTCGTATCAAATGCATGTCCTTGAATCAAGAAATTTTCTTTATTTGCTATTGCTGTAGACCCATTCTTTTCATTCATGACACTACCATTATGATAATAAAGAAGGCATTCTCGTAAATCTTTAATGGAAATTTCAGATTTCACCCTTTTGTCTGTATCTTTCTCTTTAAAAAACATTTTTTTATTCTCATACCGAAAATAGAAAACAATATCTGCTTCACGAAAGATAATAGATTGATATTTATGGCTATTAAGGAAGAAATAATAGCTACTTTTCATAATATCGAACAAAGAATGATGTTTCAAAACGAAAAAAGGAACATCTTCAAGGACATATCCATCACTTATCTCACTTTTCTTCCTCATTTCTATATAAGACTCCGTTGAAATAATTTCAAACTCATCTTCAAGGAGAAAATCTGATTTAAAATTGTTGTACAGTTCCTGAAGTTGATTGACAATTCTATCGCTGTACAAGAATATTCCCATTAATCATGCCTCCTTTGTTTCTATTCAAGGTATCTAAGTACAATGTTAAGAAATACGAATACTCATTTTTGCTGTATTTCTCTAAAGGGATTTGTACCTTATACGTATCTAAAAATAGCACTTTCTTATCCATTTCATCACATACATGTAATTCTTTACCGAAATATAAATTAGTGAATTTTCCGATAAAAGAAGGTGTATTTAGTTTATGATTAATGACATCACTATCATTTCTGTAAATAGTTATTTCTTTATATGCATTGCTAAGTAACGATAATAAGTTACGTGCACTGTCATATTTATCAAACCCTAATGCTTCTATTCGAACTCCTTTTTCTATATCACGATAGAGCAGATGGACTAAAGGAAAGAAACAATCGTAATCTACATCGACACACACGTTATGAAGTATCTCATTTGTAAACATACTCGTAAAAAAGTTGTTCTCATCAATACCATCCATTACAATGCCTGTCACCTCATTTTCATAAAAAGTCAAATCGATTTTCACACTTATATCTTCCTTCAATTTCATCATCAATGCACTCATTTTTTCTATTAGAACAAAAGCAATATATTGTAATTGCTTACTATTCACAATATGATGATCTGCCACATTATCCACTCTGCTTAAAGATACGAACAGAGAGTCCTGTAGAATATAAATAAATATATCTCTACCCACGGGTTCTTCTTCGCAAATAACCTCTAAGAACGTTGTACATGTATTATCCCTTATTTCACATTCGTCTGTTACGGTTTCTTTGAGAACACGTAATAAATCCTTATTTGCAAAAATACGTTTGATTCCTTTAAAAGATTGACTACTCTCTATTATTTTTTGTTGGATAATCCCTTTATTAATGAATACTTTTACAACTTGACTCTCAAATGATGAATCATTCAACATCGACTCAATTTCTATCTGATTACGTTTGAGACGTTGAACAAGATTATATACTTTTGACTTTTCTTCTTCTTTAATATTCAATTGCAAATGAATATTTTTAGCCGAAATAATAAACGCTTGATGTGTATCAACAACATGTAGGCTTGGATCGACAGTGTAGTTCACTTCTATTCAACCCCCAATAAAGAATCAGTGTATTTTTTTCTACTAATTAAATAATTAAGGTAAAATTTTTCGATAGGAGGAATACCTAATAATACAAGTTTTTCGTATAATACGTTTGATATCCACCTATTTGTACATAGAACCTTATCCTTTATCACTTTTTCTCGCAATACTTGTTTTTCAAATACCGCTCTATGTCTAAAGGATGCTTCACTATTTCTTTCTAGAAATACAGCTTCCTCTAACGGCGAATAAAAATTAATCTTATCTGTATCAACTAATGTACAAATTCGCTCATACGATTGCATTAACCCTGGCGATAATTCTTTTCTATTATTTATAGGCTTGTCCACTATCATATTTTCCGTATTTGCTCTCTCACGAAATTTCTGCTCAATCTTCTGTTGATTACTTTCACTTAACGAATGTAAAAAACCCAAATAATGGGATAAGTGTGAAACGTAGCCACTTGAATACATATCATCTTCCTCGCTTATTGTTGTCTCCGGTAGCGAAGAAACAAATGGAAATATATCACAAAAAACATCATTAACAGTGATATCCTTACTCCAATAATAATCCATATATACATCATCAAATACGCTATTAATATACATATATATTTCATACTGTTCATCATTTTGAAATTGCTTATAATCTCTCACGACCTTATTAATATTCACCACATTTTGGAAAATTGGTTCTAGCGCATTTAGTTGATTAGTTATCTTGGCTACTGGAAGGTATTTTTGTATGAATTGATCTTGACTATATTCGTTAGAAGGATTTGTTCTTATTAGTGTGGATAGCTGGTTATATATATCTTTTACATTCTCAAATAAAAAAGTTCCAAATAATGTAAAATGATAGCCGTTTTCCCAGCTTTTATAAACGGAAATGTCATTATTTCTTTTCAGTACTTCTTTTGCATATGAATATACTTCATCATTATCTTCCTCTTCATTCACATAACATTTAAGTTCATAAATAATCATCATATTCCCCCAACATTTCTAATGGATACTTTAGATTATGAAAAATATACTTTGAAAACTCATATACCTCTTCTTCCATTTCTCTATCAATCCCTAAAACCCTATTCATCGTCATATGCAACAAACTATTCACTATATAAAATTTTCTTTCCTCGCTAAATTTATCTAAGTGCTTAACAAAATCTCTATATTTTTGTCTTTTCTCCTTCATAAAAGGAATATTTTTCGAATATAAATTCAAGCTCCTTTTCGCCACATACACATATTTATCTCTTTTACTACTAAACTCTTTGAAAATCTCTTTATTTTTTGTTGGTGTTAATTTTGTTAAAAAAGTCATCGCTTGCTCATACGTATCAAACATATCCATTATTGTATGCATACACATGTATATTCCTTTCTCTACCTCACTTAACGTCGTATATTCTCGTGTGTATGAAAAATAAATGGATAAGGTCGTATCTAACATAAATAAAGTATGAACATTCTCTATTAATTCACATCCACCATATCTAGAATATTCAGGTTGATATTTATGTTCAGAAAACTTTTTAATTCTCCCGCTTTGAACAAACCTATTAAACTCTTGATCTATTAGTGATTTTACTTCCATTGCAGGAACTTTCATTCGAACTCTAATGTGCTCTTCCTTCTCTTTATAATTAACAAAAAAGAACTGTCCAATCGCATGATTCTTCAACAATTCCCCAATCAATTGTGATGTACTAACTCTTCTTCCTTTTCGATAGTATACTTTGTAGTATGTCCAATCCAAATCATACTGGGTACCCCTGCTGTATGTATCTTGCTGAATAGTAATTTGTTCATCAATAGGTTCATGTGGCATGACAGTAAGTATATAATCACTATTAAACTTCTTTCTACTGTCTTTTAGTTCAGGAGCCTCTACTAAGGTGAGCTTCTCCACTCCTTCTTTTTTGAATTCCTCTATAATTAGTTCTATCCCTAATTCTGTATCAATTCTTACTGGCAATATCATATCTCTTACCAATATGTTTACCCATGTGTCAACTTTATACTCTAGCAAAAAGCGCTTAACATACATTCCTACTGTTAACTCATCCGAGAGATATTCACTCATCTCTCTCTTAGTCAAATTCCACCGTTTGAGCGACAAGATTATATTCTTATATTCAATTCTTGGAATAAAAGGAAGATCTACCGCCATACCTAATAAGAAATCTGAAGGCTGTTGAGATAAATGGCTTTCTAACTGGCTAAGCAAAAGGAGGGAAGCATCTTCAGTGAAGTTATTGTAAGACAATTTATGTGTAAATGTAGGGTGAATTTTTTTTTGAAGTGTCTTACTTTTGAGATAGAAACCACTCCTATCCATTCCTATAAACACATCATTTATAGGAATATTTAACGCTTCCTCATTAGGAAATCCATGTATATTAATTTGTGCTTTTGGTACAACATATGTCACACCTAAATCTTTGTAATTGTTAGAAATAACATTTATTTCTGCTGGCATGATGCTAACATCGCTAGATTTCCTATCCATAGGGTAATTTAGTCTACCTGTAAATGAAAATGGAGTAGCACCAAATGAATTTTCAGCTAATACAACTTTTTGGTCGTTATTTTCATGAATAACACTTAATTTCACATCAAAACCTATTTTGTTTTTTTTACTTTTGTGGTATTTAGTGATTTTTTTTATATATTCTATATCTTCATCACTTAATTCAATTGTTTCTCCACCATTTAGCAATGATTTTTGTATTCTTACCAATAAAAAATGATGATATGTTTCAAGCACCTCACCTCTAAAAACATGCTTATATTCTTCAGATTTAGGAACCCCTATTCCCACATCCAAATCCACTAAATCTACGATACATACTTCATTATGTAATCCATATCGATTAAGAAACTCTAATCCATATTTGTCCCAAATAAGATTATATAAAGATAAATGATTCATTCCTTCTAGAAAATGAAGATTCTTTATACATTCTTCCATCTTTCCTTTTACTACCTCTTCTTCGCAGGACTCCAGCATTAAGTCAACTACTACATAACTTTTACTCGGACAAATCTTCTTCATTTTCTCTATAAGCTCTTGATATAAATCTATTCCTTCACCTATTCCACTTTCTTTATACTGCTGTATTAATAGATCAATGTCTTTCAATTCATGATAAATATCATCAGAAAGAAATTCCTTTTTCCCTAAAATATACTCCATGTTTGTTTCACGTTTAATTGAACTCGGTCTTACATTACTAATGAGCCATCGATTAGTAAGTAGTTGTTTAATAGTAGTTAAAATGGCCTCTTCATTCCCTGGACTCTCTTTAGAAAAATGCTCAATAATAAAATTGATTGTTTTTGGATTCTCTACGATACGCAGTAACTCTACAGTAAATGCACTTTTCCTCAGATACGATCGCTTTTCCTTCCGCTCAGTTACTACATCCATATAGTAACTATCTTCTATTTCTTGGATGGAAGGATTCTTTATAACAAGCAAATTAGATGTTATATGTTGCTCCTGTTCAATATACTGCGTTATTTTTTCTAGCCATTCCATTGATAATTCAACAATTTTTTGCTCTTTTCCAGTTGATACATGCCCAAAATCCATTTTAGTAATACCTGCAAATAATCCAAATGGCATAGCTCTGGCACTCATTCTAAGCATGTATTTAATAAGTGCATGCTTTGTCGGCTTACTTATTTCTTTCTTTTGCAACGCTTCATAAAGACTGCTACTAGCAACAAGTATTCTCTCCATTATTGACTTATCAGCCCTACAAACTTCTACTAGATAGTCAATATCTACATGTGAATATATTGTATGTATCCACCCCATATCTAAAGCTGGGCTTCTTCTAAAATACGTATCATTTATTTTCATAGAACAAATCGCATCCTTTTTATCCATAAATATGTCCAACTATAAAGATTGCTCAGTTCATCTTATAAACTGAGCAATCACAAATTACTTTATTATTTTTCTTGAATTACTGACGAACAAGAATTATGTCCGTTAGATGCACCCATTGACTCTAATACCGTCGAAGAAGATACTTCATACACTTCAAGTTCTACAACAAACTCATTCTTTTTTTCCATTTTATATACCCCCAGTTAGATTAGTTTGATAGCTTCTAGAGATTCTAATGATCATGACTTGTCTACACGTAACTTTATTTATCATTTCAACATACGAATACTTCATATGAAGTATGTAAATAAGTCCTACCTACTTATAACTATGTTCCAGTTATCCTATAAACTAAGTACAGTTAAATAGTCTATTATTTTTCTTGAATTACTGATGAACAAGAGTTATGTCCGTTAGACGCACCCATTGACTCTAATACTGTTGAAGAAGACACTTCATACACTTCAAGCTCTACAACAAATTCATTCTTTTTTTCCATCCACAACACCCCCATTTAAATTGATAGTTATAGACTCCAGAAGTTCTATCACTATTAATTTATCATGTCGTTTTTTCATTGTAAATATAAATTTCTGAATATTCCAAACTTTCAATCGACTATTTTCGAGATATTCTACAAAAATATTGTCGATACTAGGAATATTTAGTTAGTTAATATTTATCTTTGTTAATAGTTTTTTCACCATATCTTCTTCAAGAAAATTAGCTAGGAAACCAATGTGATGGTGCTCAATAGAAGGGAAATCTATTTTCTCTAGTAACTTTTCAATTATTTGCGAATCTAGAAAAGGTGCTAAACTCATCAACTCTTCCACCGTTAACGTGTGAACATTTATGTTGATATATTCTTCAAGAAGATCTCCTATAAATGGAGCTATGTTAGCTAGTTGCTGAATTGTTAGTACTCCCTCATTCATCTCTTTCGCCCTTTTCAACAATACACGCTCCTCCATAAAAGGTGCTAGCTGGAGCAATTCATTCCACTGTATGTTTTCTACCGGCATATTCATTACATGTTTCTCTAAGTCTTCCCAATAAAAAGGCGCTATTCTCATCATTTCAACAATATCTTTTATAGTAGAGAAATCCAATGCTTTTCCTCTTCTTTTACTCATAATTGTATAAAAAGATTCTTCCTGTATAAACGGAGCTAAATGTGATAATTGTTTATCCGTTACCTCTTCTATCTTTACTTTCTGCAACAAATTCACTAGCGCATCTTCATCAATAAACGGAGCAAACTGTACTAAATCGTCTACCTTGTACGTGGTGTCTTCCAACACTTTCACTAACGTACTGAATGATTTTTCTTCCATAAGTGGGGCTATTTCTAATAACTCATCGATTTTGATACTACCTTCATTGATGTACGTTGCAGCTACCTCTTCTTGTTTGTTGTGCACTTCTTCCATAAAACGTTCTAATCGCTTCTCACTCTTCTTCCCACCACTTAAAATACTATCCGTTGTCACCTCAAAGAAAGAAGCTAATGCAAGCAACGTCCCCATATCAGGCAATGATTCACCGCGCTCCCATTTCGATACTGCTTGATGACTTACATTCAGTTCATTTGCCAAATCATTTTGCGTTAAACCTTTTTCCTTGCGAAGCTTTGAAATATACGAACCTACTAATCTTACATTTAACATCTTATCCACTCCTCTTCCTTGTTGGTGATACTTTCCATTAGGATAGCACACTGTTTTTAGAAAACCTATCAACTAGTGGTTGAATGAAGAGAAATATAGAATACTATTTACACAGAAAAAAGAGGACAATATTCGCTATTGTCCTCTTTCATATCTTATTTCAACATTTTCTTCAGCATATTCAACTTCTTATCATCATAAGGAGGGAATAGAACATTTAAATCAATTTTCGTCGTTTTCTTTGCGATACTCTTGGCATGTGAGAATAAATCAAAACTATACTTACCGTGGTACGCTCCTATTCCAGAATTCCCCACTCCGCCGAATGGTAAGTTAGGATTCGCAAGGTGTAAAATGGTATCATTCACACAACCTCCACCGAATGAAACTCTACTTAATACTTCTTTTTCGCAGCTTTCGTCTTCTGTGAATACGTATAACGCTAACGGCTTCGGTCTTGCATTAATTGTTTGAATGGCTGTTTCTAACTCGTTGTACTCCATAATTGGTAAAATTGGTCCGAAGATTTCATCTAACATTGCTGCGTCTGACCAAGATTTTGCTTCTAGTAATGTTGGCTCGATATATAGTTCCTCTTTTACAGAGTTCCCACCGAAGATAACATTCTCTTTGTCTGTCTCAATAATTCCAACTAATCGATCAAAGTGACGTTCATTCACAATGCGACCGTAATCTTTACTGTGCATCGCATTTTCACCGTAATAGCTAACAATTACTTCTTTCATTTTGGCAATGAATGCTGCTTTTATTTCCGAGTGTACAAGAAGATAGTCTGGTGCTACACACGTCTGACCAGTATTTAAGAACTTGCCCCACACAACACGCTTCGCCGCAACATCCAGGTTAGCTGTTCGGTCAACAATAACTGGGCTCTTCCCACCAAGTTCTAGTGTTACTGGAACTAAATTTTTCGCAGCTGCTTCCATAACGATTTTCCCTACTTGTACACTTCCTGTGAAGAAAATGTAATCAAAAGGTGCATTTAATAGTGCTGACGTCGTTTCTTTTTCCCCTTCCACAACGCGAACATACCTCTCGTCAAAGATTTCGCTAATCATGTCACGAAGGACAGCTGTTACATTTGGTGTATGTTCCGAAGGTTTCAGTACAGCGCAGTTTCCAGCGGCAATTGCACCAATTAGGGGCTCAATTACTAAGTTAAACGGATAATTATATGGCCCAATAATTAATACTGTCCCGTAAGGTTCTTTTATAATACGGCTTTTAGATGGCCATAGAGTGAGAGGAGTACTTACTTTTTGTGGCTTCATCCATTTCTTGACGTTCTTCATTGTCTTACTAATGCTATCTAACACGAAACCTGTCTCTGTTAAATATGTTTCAAACTCACCTTTTCCTAAATCTTGTTGCAAAGCTTTTGTTAGTCTAGTTTCGTAGCGCTCGATTCCCTCTTTTAACTTTCTTAGTTGTTCTAGACGAAATTCTGGCGTACTTGTTGTACCTTGCTGGAAGAATTGCTTATGCTCTTGCAACATTTGTTCTACATTTACTTGTTCGATTTGTTTCATTGTTTGATACCCCTTCTCCTATATGTTGTTCTACTACATTAAAAGTTCATTATTTTTAAATGTTTAATCATTTAAACGTTTAAGGGGATATAAAGACCTTTAGATTCCTCTAAAGGCATTCATCTTCAATTAAAGCTATTAACTTTTTCCACGATTCTACTGCATCGCCTAATGATAATGAATAATATCGCTCTGTACCACGTTTGTCTACTGTTACTAACCCTTGTTCTCTTAATAACTTCAAATGGTGCGAAATTGCCGGACGAGATAAGCTCGATTGCGCTGTTATCTCATTCACCGTTAGCGCACTATTTTTACTAAGTAAAAGGATAATATCTTGACGATTTGGATCACATAACAACTGAAAAACTGGAATACATGCACGAAATTGACTTAACGCCTGCTGTCCCATAATCTAACCTACCTTAATTCATTCGAAATCAAACGTTTAAACCTTTAAACCTTTCGTCTTACTGATATTCTAATATATTTGTTTTAGTGGTGTCAATGGGTAGTTACACTTCCTCAACATTCCACTATACTGGTTGCTTTTCTTGTACAGCATAAAATAACGATGATAAAATAAGATAAGATTACTACTCCCATTAGCCGAATTGCTAATGAATAAAGAATAAAGAATAACTACATATTAATAGCTTTATAGAAAAGGTGGGATTCGTTTGGAAGCAGCTGTTCTTATTATTGCCATACCATTCTTGATTTTCGCTATCATACTTTCTCGAGGAAAAGGAGCATTCCTACTTGCAGGGTATAATACAATGTCTGACGAGGAAAAAGCTCAATATGATGAAGTTGCATTGTGCAAATTCATGGGGAAAATCATGTACGGTATTAGTTTTAACATCGTATTATTTGCAATAAGTCAAATGTTAGAGAACCAACTATTATTAATTATTGCGATTATCCTATTTGCAATTCTACTTATTTTCACATTCGTTTATCCTAATACAGGAAATAGATTTAAAAAGAAAGTGAAATGAGGACTTCATATGGTGAAGTCCTCCACTACATTTAAGTGCTTTAAGACATTTTCTTCGCATACACTTCTTCTAGAATTGATTTTACCGATACGTATCATGAGTCGGCTCGAATAAATCTTCTTCCACAGCACGTACCATAGAAAAATTATCAACATTATAATGGCCATGAAGTACTTCATTATGATGTGCGATTATTTGTTCTGCTGATAGATTAGTAGAATCAGTCGTAGAGTGACCGTCTTTTACTAACGTAACATCGAAATGATTTACCGTTGCAGTTCTCACCGCTGTATCAATACAATGCTCCGTTTTACATCCCATAATAACGAGATGTTTAATCTCATTTTCTTTTAGCACATCCATTAATGATGTTCCGTAAAATGAATTTGTCGCCAATTTATCTACTATTGTTGCGGTAGCTGGGACGTTTATTGCTTCGTGTATATGAAATCCTGGACCTTCACCACTAGCGATATCTTTGTCTCTTACAAGCACAATAAGAGCTTGTGCCGCCAATGCCTTCTTAATGGCTACATTAATGTTGTTGAGTAATACTTCCTTCCGAAAAACACTCTTCTGTTCATGATTTCCCTCAATTAATTCTTGCTGTGCATCAATAACTAGTAATGCTTGCTTCAATAGAAAGACTCCCTTCTTTTTCTACTAAAAGTCTTTATACAAAATATCTTCAACCTTTTTTATGCAACACAAACTCCATTATAATATGCGCCGCTAACCGACTCGTCATGTTTCGGAAATCGAGAGTTGGATCAATCTCAACGATATCCATACCCCCTACCATTTGTTCCGATGCTAGTAATCGAATTGCTTGGAGAAGATCATCACTCGTCATACCGCCTGGTCCAATAGCTGGACAACCTGGGGCAAATGCTTGGTCGAGTACGTCCATATCAACGGAAATGTAGACCGTATCTACTTTCTCTTTTAGATATGCGATGCTTTCTTCAATTATGTTATCTATCTTGCGTTCACGAACGTCTTTCATTGTATAGACCGTCACGCCGTGCTCTTTCGCGTAATCATGGTATGCTTTACTATTTGAAAAGTTACGTAGTCCGATTTGAACGAGATGTTCGCCTTTTATTACGCCAGACTCTAATAAACTACGAAATGGTGTGCCATTTGATGGACCGCCGTCTTCTAAGTTACGAAGGTCATGGTGCGCATCAAATTGAATGGCGCCGACTGTTTTCTTCGTTTTAGCGAAACCTGTGATGCTTGGATAGCTGATGGAATGGTCACCACCAAGTACAATTGGAATGCAGTTCGGATGTTTCTTCGTTACTTCTTCTAAGACATTTGCAATGCGTGTTTGGGATTCGAGTATATTTGTGACATGCATTTCGATATCACCTGCATCGTATATGTACGCATCCACGTCCCTCTCCTCTTCAATCGCATACGTCGAATACGCTTGAAGTTGTTGGCGAATCACACCCGGCGCGAACGTAGCGCCGGAGTGACTAATTGATGACTTTGATAACGGTGCACCGATGATAACGAATCCTTTCTCCTTTTGGCAACACCAATCATGAATAAGCTCCCCAAACTTTTTCACATGACGGTCGTTGAATGTTGCTTGCCCTGCTTTTTTTAAATATGGAATGTTAGATAAGTTGTTCACTTCGTTTCACCACTTTCTTTCCTGCTTTAAATACGGTATTTACATGGTTCACGCCGTAATGATACGGAATGTAGGCGTAGTTCGGTGCATCCCAGATGATGACGTCTGCTTTTCGGCCAACTCGTAATTTACCAGCTACGTCACCGCGCCCAATTGCATACGATGCATTCACCGTCACTGCGTTCCAAATTTCTTCTGGCGTCATTCTCAATTTCAACATCGCTACGCTCATAATGAATTGAAGATTCTCTGTCGGTGAGCTTCCAGGGTTAAAGTCCGTTGCAAGTGATACAGCTACACCACTATCAATCATCTTTCTTCCACGTGCGAACTCTTCTTTGTTTAAATAAAATGTCGTGCCCGGTAATAAAACCGCTACGGTATTTGATTCCGCTAACATACGAATACCTTCGTCCGATGCACCACAAAGATGATCTGCCGAGATACAGTCAATTTCTGCGGCTGCTTCTGTTCCACCTAATGAGTCAATCTCGTCTGCATGAATTTTCGTGCCAAAGCCTAACTCTTGTGCTTTTTGTAAATAACGTTTGGATTCTTCTACTGTAAATACATCTGTTTCACAGAAAATATCAACAAACTCCGCTAAGTTACGCTCTTTAATTGTCGGTAATAGGTCGAGCATTTCTTGTAAAAATGCTTCTTCTTTTCCTTTATAATCTTTCGGCACAGCATGTGCACCTAAGAATGTTGATACTAAGTCAATTGAGTGCGTTTCTTGTACGTGTTGCACTACTTCTAATTGCTTCATTTCTGTATCTACATCAAGGCCGTATCCACTCTTCGCTTCTGCCGTTGTGATGCCGTATGACAGCATGCGGTTGCAGTGGAAAATTGCCTTCTTTACGAGTTCTTCTGTCGTCGCTTGTTTTGTAGCGGAAACAGTTGAATGAATCCCACCACCACGACGTAAAATTTCTAAGTACGGTACACCTTGTAATTTCAAGGCAATTTCGTGTTCACGAGAGCCACCGAATACTAAGTGCGTATGCGGATCAACAAGCCCAGGTGTTACAAGCTTTCCTTCACAGTCGATTACTTCTTTTGCTTCTAGTTTCACATCGTCCATCGAACCGATGAATGTAATCGCACCATCTGTAAAACCAATTGCACCGTTTTCGATAACAGGTAACGTCTGCATTGCCTCTCCGCGAATAAGACCATCTTTATGATCCATCGTAACTAATTGACCGATATTAATGAGTAATGTATCGAACATATTAACTCCCCCTTTGTTCATTGTTGTAGCCTCAAGCGTCACTTGAGGCTACGTACATATTTAATCCATCATCGGAATGTTTACGCCTTTTTCTTTCGCTGTTTGGATTGCCAAATCGTATCCTGCATCAACGTGACGAACAACGCCCATACCAGGGTCTGACGTTAATACGCGCTCCAATCGTTTCGCAGCTTCTTCTGTACCATCTGCAACGATAACCATTCCAGCATGAAGCGAATAACCCATACCAACACCACCACCATGATGTACACTTACCCAACTTGCGCCGTTCACACTATTAATCAGCGCATTCAAAATTGGCCAGTCTGCTACTGCGTCACTACCGTCTTTCATGCTTTCTGTTTCACGATTTGGTGATGCGACAGAACCGCAGTCTAAATGATCGCGACCGATAACGATTGGTGCTGACAATTCCCCTTTTGCAACCATTTCATTAATGATACGACCGAACTTCGCACGCTCACCATATCCTAACCAACAAATACGTGACGGTAAGCCTTGGAACGCCACTTTCTCACGTGCCATCTTAATCCAATTACATAAATGTTTGTTATCCGCAAATTCACGTAAAATCACTTCGTCTGTTTTATAAATATCCTCCGGATTTCCAGATAACGCCACCCACCGGAACGGACCTTTTCCTTCGCAAAATTGTGGACGAATGAACGCCGGTACGAAGCCAGGGAAATTAAAGGCATCTTGTACGCCTTCATCGTGTGCCACTTGGCGAATATTGTTGCCGTAATCAAAGACGATTGAACCTTGTTTTTGCAAGGCCAGCATCGCTTCTACGTGTGTCACGATACTTTGTTTTGCTTTTTCGATATAAAGGTCTGGATTTTCTTTACGTAATACGTCCGCTTCTCCCATTGAATAGCCAACTGGTACATAGCCATTTAATACATCGTGCGCTGATGTTTGGTCTGTTACTAAGTCTACTTTAATACCACGGCTCACGATTTCTGGTAAAATTTCTGCGGCATTACCTAATAAACCAATCGCAAGTGGTTCTTTCTTCGCTACATATTCTTGTGCAAGCATTAACGCCTCATCTAATGACTCGACTAATACATCGCAATATCTCGTTTCAATACGGCGTTCAATGCGTGTTTTGTCTACTTCAATCGTAATGACAACACCACCGTTCATCGTTACTGCTAATGGCTGTGCACCACCCATACCACCAAGTCCAGCTGTTACTGTTAATGTACCTTTTAACGAATCGTTGAAATATTGACGAGCTGCTTCTGCGAACGTTTCGTACGTTCCTTGTAAAATCCCTTGTGTGCCAATGTAAATCCAGCTACCGGCTGTCATTTGGCCGTACATCATTAAGCCTTTTTGTTCTAACTCACGGAAATGCTCCCAATTCGCCCAGTTGTGCACTAAGTTCGAGTTCGCAAGTAAGACACGTGGTGCGTTCTCATGTGATTTGAATACCGCAACTGGCTTACCTGATTGAACAAGAAGCGTTTCGTCGTTTTCTAACGTCTTCAACGTTTCGACGATTTTATGGTAGCTCTCCCAGTTACGCGCCGCTTTTCCGATACCACCGTATACAACTAACTCTTCTGGCTTCTCTGCTACTTCGTTATCTAAGTTATTCATGAGCATACGAAGAGCTGCCTCTTGTACCCACCCTTTCGTATTTAACGTATTACCTCGTGGTGCTTGTATGTTTGTTTTCACAAATTCCATTCTCCTCATCCTTTCATCTCTTCATATATTGGATAGTCATACCCTTTCAAATACATCGCCATCTTCTCAATATCTTCTGAGAACACACGGTCCCCTTTAATCGACGGTACGATGTCACGTGCTTCTTTATAAAACGTTTTTGTTGCGCTTGCCATTCTCTCTACACCACGATATTCGACCGCTTGCAAGGCACAAATCGCTTCAATTGCTAGCACACGACGTACATTTTGAATAATTTGATACGCATGGCGTGAACCGATTGTTCCCATGCTTACGTGATCTTCTTGGTTCGCTGATGATGGGATTGAGTCTACACTCGCTGGATGTGCCAATGTTTTATTTTCTGAAACGAGTGCTGCAGCAACATACTGCATAATCATCGCGCCAGATTGTAGTCCTGGCTTTGCGCTTAAGAACGGTGGCAAATCACTTAATTGTGGGTTAACCATACGTTCAATGCGTCGCTCCGAAATATTCGCTAATTCGGCTACCCCAATTTTCAAGAAATCCATTGCAAACGCAATTGGCTGTCCGTGGAAGTTTCCACCCGAGATGACTTTGTTGCCACCGTCAAAAATAAGTGGATTGTCCGTTGCTGCGTTCATTTCAATTGTTAATTTTTCTTGTACATAATGAAGTACTTGCCACGATGCACCGTGTACTTGCGGGATACAACGTAACGAGTATGCATCTTGTACGCGCATTTCTCCTTGTTTCGTCACTAACTGACTATCTTTCACTAACTCTCGTATTCTACGTGCGACATCTTCTTGCTCGACAAACCCACGTGCTCGGTGTACATCTTCATCGAACGCATCAATAATGCCATGAAGCCCTTCCAATGTCGTTGCGGCAATTAAATCTGCTTGAAGTGCTAACGCTTCTGCTTCGAGATAACCAACAACGCCCATCGCTGTCATCGCTTGCGTTCCGTTAATGAGTGCTAGACCTTCTTTCGCTTGTAGTGTAATTGGTACAATTCCTTCTTGCGTTAATGCTTGTAAAGCTGGCATGCGTTCTCCGTTGTAAAACACTTCTCCTTCACCCATTAATACAAGTGCAAGATGCGAAAGCGGTGCTAAATCACCACTTGCACCAAGTGAACCTTGTTGTGGGATGACTGGATGAATGCGATGATTCACTAAGGAAATTAATGTGTCAACAACAACTGGACGTGCCCCTGAGAATCCTTTTAACAATGTATTCGCACGAAGGACAATCATCGCCCGTGAGACGATTTCTGGGAACGGTTCGCCGACACCACATGCATGGGAAACGATTAAATTGTACTGTAATTCTTCTGTATCTTCCTTTGAAATCACAACATCACTGAACTTTCCAAAACCAGTCGTAATACCATATACAACTCGTTCTTCTTCCACAATCTTCTCGACGGCTTGGCGACATGCGAGTACAGCTTTCATGCTTTCTTCACTTGCTGTTACTTGTTCGACTGCATATAAAATGCGCTTCATTTCATGAAACGTTAAATCATTACCCGTTAAAACAACCATGATGCACCATCCTTTTCTCCTATTCCCTTAAAAATAAGCAAAAAGAGGCCTCATACGTACACACCTATCCCTGTGTACGTACAAGACCCCCTCATTTCTACTCATGTCTATAGGTCGTTGTTATATGTGATTAATACCTAATCCCATCGTTTCGTGCTCTAATCCTTTTACCGGAGCACCAATTGTTCCGTATAACGCGACTGCAATCCACTCGCCTTCACTCGCTTCCTTGTACGGTGTTCCTCGTACAATCGCAAAGCGTAGACCAACAGTTCTGAGCACATCTCCAAGCTGGAAATGTCCACGAGTTACACCGTGAAGCGCTTCCATAATTGCATGATACAAAGCATGTGTTTCCCGATATACGTTACTGCGAATAATGTGATTACTTCGTGCTGCTGTTTCGATTGCTGCGACAACTTTCTGTTCATCCATTGCACCAACTTTGCCGATGCAGTATGACCAACCTTCTGGTAATGGACGTTCTCCTTCTTCAAGTAAGAGTAACATCGCCAACCGGCCAATTCGATTATCCATCACGAAACACCTACTATTAAAAAATTCTAAATATACTAATAACTACTTTTAGTTTACTCTCTTCCTACCTATCCGTCAAACATTTCTTTTTACACATTTAACTTGGTATGATTTGTCGCACTTGTTTCAATCTGAATGGTAACATGTTCCAAATTGAATTTTTCCTTCATTATATGATCAAACGAAAAAAAGCTAGTACAGACTTTGTGGGTCTGTGCTAGCTTTTGTGCTTACATTATTTTTTTAATACTAACTTCCCGATTTCGTCTACTAACATGTCTTTACCGATTGGGAAACGTCCTAATCCCCAAGTTTCGTTATTCATTGAGTATACGTTACCGTTCTTCACAGCGTTTAAGTTTTTCCAAACTTGGCTGTTTTGCATGTCATCAAGTTGTTTTTGAGCTAACTCTAAGTTAGAACCGTATAAACCTAAGAAGATATGGTCTGGATTAAACTTGTAAAGAGCTTCTAAATCAACTACAGCAACTTGCTTCGGAGCATCTCCAGCTGGACCACCTTCAGCAATTGGTAAACCTAAGTCAGAGAATAATACATCACCTAATAATGCTTTACCATAAATACGGTAGTCTTTACCATTTGTTACGTATGAAGCGAACTTCTGGTCACCAGTTTTCGCTTTGATTTCGTCACCGATTTTCTTTGCTTTTGCAGTATATGCGTCCATCCATTTTTTCATTTCTGCTTCTTTACCGAAGATTTTCGCGATTTCTGGGAAACGCTCTTTCCACGTATAGAAGTCACCTTTTAACATAACTGTTGGAGCTACGTCTTTTAACTTCTCATATTGCTCTTCTGCACGCTCACTAAGAATAATTAAATCTGGATTAGCAGCGATAATATCTTCGGCCTTTACTGTTTCTGGCTCAACGAATTGTGTATCTGGCATTTTTTCTTGTAAGTACTTAGGAGCTTTCCCGCCTACTTCAGAACCTGATGCGATAACTGGCTTAATACCTAAAATGTGTAATTCTTCTTGTGCATACGCTAAGTCTACAACCTTTTTAGGGTTTTTCGGAACTTTCACATCACCTTTAGGTGTTGATACTGTAATTGTTTCTTCTGCTTTCTTATCTTCTGTTTTGCCTTCTGTTGATGCTTTGTCATCTTTTGTACATCCAGCAAATGCTAATACTACAACTAATAATAGCGCTAATCTTGCGAATAATTTCATGATATTACTTCCCCCTATCTATTTTTTGTTACTTATTTATGTAGGACAAACCTCTACCTCTATTTGAGGCATCACCCCTTTCAACATCCATTTCCTCTTATGCTCTTGCTTTTGTTAATAAATATAAGAAGTACGGTGCACCAACGAACGTAATAATAATTCCGACCGGTAGTTCTCCACTTGGCAAGATATTTCTTGCTAAGAAATCTGCTGTTATTAATAGAAGAGAACCAATTAAAGCTGCTGTTGGAAGAAGAACTTGGTGCTTGGAACCAACAATTTGTCTTGCGATATGCGGTGCCATTAATCCGATAAAACTAATACCACCCCCGGCTGCAACACACGCTCCTGCTAGACCGACACTGACCATAAGTAATTTCATACGCTCTCGCTCTACTCTAACCCCAATACCAATCGCTAGCGGATCACCTAAGTTTAAAATATTCAAGTATCGAGATTTCCAAATAGCATATGGGACTAGTATAAGTACCCACGGTAAAAGAGCAAATACAAAGTGCCACGTCGTTCCCCATAGACTACCTGTTAACCAAATCGTTGCGTACATGAAACTAGAATTTGATAACTTAAGAGATAGAACTGTATTAATTGCGCCAATACCCGCAGCTACTGCAATCCCGACAAGAATTAATCGAATTGGTGTAACCCCTTGCTTCCAAGCAAGGGCATAAATGATAAGGGCTGTTACAAATGCTCCTGCTATTGCAGATAAAGGCATCGCAAAGATAGAATAGAACCCTTCTACTTTACTAGAACCAAAAACAAAGTAGATGTATGCAACAACTCCTAAGCCCGCTCCAGCGTTAATCCCCATAATTCCAGGGTCCGCTAGTGGATTTTTCGCAATCCCTTGCAAAATAGCACCAGAGACAGCTAATCCTGCGCCAATTAAAATGGCAATAATCATACGTGGTAAGCGTAAATTAAACAGGACAATTTCATGCTTTGGAGAACCTTCTCCCATCAATGTTCTAATTACTTCCATCGGAGAAATTGGGATTGTTCCCGTATTCACTCCAATAAAGAATACAGCGATAATAAGTGTAACTAGCGTTGTCATCACAATAGATGGACGTTTCAACGTATTTATCATAAGTCTCTCCCTTCTTTACGAGCTAAGTAAAGGAAGAACGGAACACCAATCATTGCCGTAATAGCTCCTAGTGGTGTTACATATGGTGCATTCACCCATCTTGATACGATGTCTGCATACACAATTAATACGCCACCAAGTACCGCTGAACACGGAATAATTAAACGATAATCTGTACCGACTAGTGAACGAACGATATGTGGAATAACTAACCCAACAAATCCTACTCCACCTGCGACGGAAACAGATGCACCTGTCATAAGCAAAATTAAAATAACGCTCCCAAGCTTTACTAAACCTACTCGCTGTCCGAGTCCAATTGCTACTTCTTCCCCGAAACTAAGTAGTGTAATATAGCGCCCCATCGCTATAGAAGCAATGAGACAGACAACCGCTATCGGAAGCAACATTTCAATCGCATCCCAGCGAATCATCGTTAATCCACCTGCTGAGAAGAAACTTAAATCTTGTGCGATTTTGAAGTAAATCGCAAGCCCTGATGAAATAGCACCAAACAACGAACTAACGACTGTTCCCGCTAATACGAGTTTAAGAGGTGATACCCCACCTGGTGTCATTGCTGTAATGCCATACACAATCGCTACCCCAAGCGCTGCTCCAATGAACGATGCAATAACTAATCCGTTATACCCAACAGCTGGCATGACAACCATCATAATCGCAATCGCTAATCCAGAACCTTGTGTTAATCCCATAATCGATGGTGTTGCTAACGGATTTCGTGTAATCCCTTGCATAATGGCACCCGATACAGCTAAGCACGCACCAATGAGAATCGCACTAATTGCACGTGGAATACGCAATTCGTGAATAATTTGTTGATTCGGATCATCTGGATTAAAAGAGAAGATGGTGTTGATTACTTCTCTCGCACCTGTGTCAACTGCCCCATATGAAATCGAAAAAACAAATCCGATCACTAACAAGATTATCCCTGTTATTAATACAATACTCGCTACTAGGAAGCGATGTGGCTTCGTATCTTCAGGAATCGGTGCTGTTTCTACTACTGCTTCTGCCGACATCCTAGCAATCCCCCTTTTTTATAAACAATGAAAATAGTATAATACTACCATTGATAATGATTATCATTTCAGATTATCCTTCTATATAATACCAAATTACTAGGAAGTGTCAACTATTTTGATGTTTGTTTATGAATTTTCTTAAAATAATTCCTATTTCTATTTTCTACAATAATTTACCATCTATTGCTAACATTTGTACACGAAAAAACATACATATGCTCATATGTATGCTTTTTCGCTATATAGTTCAGTTTTTCTCATTCTTCAAAAGTCGATTTTTTACGACAGTTAGATAACAATATTATTTCGCTATCCTAGCCTTTGTCTCGGCCTATTCTCAACTCTTTCGCTACTTGCTCCATGAAATCTGGACAAAAATAATAACCATTCGGATAATCCTCTATGTATATATCCTCTTCTACACAAATGTTGTCCTTGTATCGTGTTTCCCACTCTTGTTGCATCTCTTCCTGGGAGATCAGCTGAAGTTCAGTTCTTGTTTCTGTTTGTTGTTCCGAGATGAAAATTGTTACCTCTTCATGAAATAGTATGTGTCTCATCTCTTCTACAGACAAAGAAATTGGTTTTCTTTTCCTCGCGAGGATCACTTTACGAACTAGTTCATTTCGTTTGTTATCGATGCAGAATTCTTCTTTCACGTATATTTTTATCTCGTTATTTTTTATGCTTATCAACCTTTTCTATCAATCTTCTTTCTCTTAACTTTATACTAGCATACCCTTGTGAACTTTCGGAATATGGGGTTAATAATTTTGAAATAGCTTATGAATATAGAAGAATCTATGTTTTTCCCATAAAAAAGGGACTTATCTCGAAATAAAAGAGTATATCTTTTTATCAGAAAAATGAAAATTGTTACTTATTGTAACTTTCAAATCATAACAACCCTATGGTAAAATAATCCTCTGAGGGAGGGGTTTTGATTATGACTGTTCTTATGCAGAGTTTAGATGAATATTTAAGTGAGTACGAAAACAAATGGCCACTTAGCGGAACGATATTAGTAGCACAACACGGGGAAGTCATCTTTAAAAAAGCATATGGATATGCAAACATTGAACACCTTGTACCAAACAAAGTAGATACGAAGTTCAGAATATGGTCGCTAACGAAATCATTTACGGCGATGGCCATCATGATGTTACATGAGCAGAAGTTGCTAGATTTTGATGATCGTATTCGTATGTATTTGCCAGAAACAGCACATCTGGAAGATATAACAATTGCACACTTACTAACACATACTTCTGGACTACAAAACTACACAGCACTACCTGAATACAACAAAACGTTAAGCAAATTACGCATGACGAAACAAGATGTACTGGCACTATTTATCAATAAGCCACTTACATCGGCACCTGGAAATGCTTTTGAGTACAGTAATTCTGGGTACTTCTTGCTTGGCATGCTTATCGAGCACATTACTGGTGTTACGTTTGAAACGTACATACAAGATAACATTTTGACACCGCTTGGGATGACAAACACGGGCATTGATACAAACAAAACAGTCATCCGTAATATGAGTTCATCGTATCATTCCACATGGGAAGACTTCATCCAGTGTGAACATATGAACATGAGTTCCAGCTTCTCGGCAGGTGCTATGTACTCAACCGTAGATGATTTGTACAAGTGGGATCAGGCGTTATACGGGGAAACGTTAGTATCGAAAGCTACGATGAAACTAGCTTTCACATCGAACAATTTCAACTACGGATTCGGATGGTTCCTTGATGAACATTGCAATCGTCGCAGAGTGCATCACGGTGGTGCGTACCGTGGTTGTCGCAGTCAAATGCATCGTTATCCAGATGACGGTGTAACCGTTATCGCCTTAACGAATTACGATTTCGTACCTATCTTGAAACTAACGGAATCTGTCGCTACAATCTTTTTCGGTGAAGACGTACACATTTCAGATCGTCCCGCAGCTTATCCTCTTGACGATGATATTTATGCAAAGTATATCGGAACATATGAAGGATTCGGGTGCCAAGCAGTTGTCGAACGAAACGGTGATCAGTTGTATTTCATCTGGAATGCAGAAGAAGCAATTCCTTACTATCCAATATCCGAAACAAAATTCCACCATACTTGGTATGATTGGGAATGTGAGTTCAAATATGATAAAGACGGGAATATTTCGTTCCTTGGTATGAAAAAAGTAAAGTAAGTATAAAAGGAGTTGTCATCGTGACAACTCCTTTCTTGTATTATCTTAACTACATATAAAGATTTGTTTCTTCAAATGTTGTTCCATATGTGCTACGTAGTCTTCAATGAGCCATTCAAGCGTGACTAACTCCCCGTCGCTTGTCACACTTTGATATGCTAGCTTTTCACTCGGTATTTTTCCAATAGCACGCACAATTTTCCTGTTTAAGCTACACCATAACTGAACAATTTCTTCAATTGGCATATCTTCGTAACCTTGTAAATCCACCCATTCCTCTTGTTTATAGGTCGTAAGGATGAATGGTTGCGCTTCGTATTGAATCTTGATAAACCGTGTTAAGTTGTTAACCGCAGAGTCACATAGATGACCTAGTACTTCTTTCTGTGACCATTTGTTTAGTGCTGGTCGCTTTGATACGTCCTCTTCAAACATGTACATACATTCTTGTTCAACGATATAAATCCACTCATTTAAATTACTAATAACACGTTGCATATCCTCATCCCCCCTTCCTTTATTTTACGCAATGCTTCTTCTAGACACCTCGTATGTATACATACATTTTCCGACATGAACGAACAATAATGACATTCTTATGATTGGAAAGGTTATATAAAAATGAAAAAGCTATTCCTCATTTGCTTTCTTTTCTGTTTCGTATGGTCCCCTGCTTATGCGAGTGAAAAGCAACCTACGTATGAACTTCTACACGATACGTCGCTCACTACACTTCATCCATCGATAACAGAACAAGTCGTGAACCATTACGGTTACTTGAAACTATATGATGCGACAATTATTACACACATCAAACGCCAGCACGAAGGTGGCTTTAATTTTGACGTCGCAGTTGTCCTACATACATTTGAACATGCCCATAATCCACCGTATGGAAAAGAAACGATTGTGTTTAACGTTCGTCCATTCGGTGTAAAAGCATTATATTTCAAGCACGAAGGCGATGCAACAGAAAAAGAAAGTAAAGCAATTTCACGAAGAAACAATCGTGGACATTAAACAGTCGTTTCATTTAACGTTGAACGAGTACCGTTCCTATACGTCTGAACAGTTATTTTTTCCTGCGGAGAAACAAAAAGAATATGCATCCTTGAACAAACTTATCGAAGCCATTACAAAAAAACTATCCGCCACTACAAAAAATACGATAAATCCCTTCACATTCATCCACGGTCATGACGGATACATTCTGCCAAAAGAGGCCAACAGAACAAACATTATGTACCATGTGAAAAAGGAGAAAACAAATGGATTATCGTAGATAAAAAGAGTAAACCTAGGAAAAAAATGAAGAAAGTATTGTTATGTTATATGTGAAAAAGCATCCTTCCCCATTACGGAAGGATGCTTTTTCTTACAACTCACCAAATCTTCTCTCCATCTCCTCGCAATGCTTCGATAACCATACCATCTCTGCGGCAAATCGAATCGGTGCAGGTCCAATCTTGTACATATTGTTGTGAATCCACCATTTCCCTTCCATGTAGAGAAGCATCCACATCGCGCGTACTAATTGACCTTTTGGAAAAGGGCGCTCGGTGCGATATCCAACAAGAAACGCTTGCACATTTTTGATATGAAAAACATCCCCGTCTAACGAACACGAGATAATTGCCCTAGCAACATCAAGCTCTGGATAATCGACGTGTAAACGATCAAAATCTAAAATAGCTGACAAGCCGTCTTCTGTAAATAAAATATTATCCACCCATAAATCACGGTGAGCTAATCCTATTTCCGCTCGCTCAATAAGTGAATAATCAAGTATTTCCGTCGCTTTCATCTGCAATTCAACTAGTGGTTGAAGCCACTCTTCTGCTTCCTTATGCACTTGTTCCCAATAATTCATGCGTGCTTCTTTACTCGGTGGAATGAAATGTGGCGTGGCTCCAACAAATGATTTTCCTTCATTCAACAACCGATGCATCTTACCCGTATGAATGCCTAATTCATACATTTGCGCGGCATTTACTTTGCCAGCTTCCACATTATATCCTTCACAATAATGCATGACTGTAAAATTCTCCCCTTGTTCCGTCGTATGCATCACCTTTCCTTCATACATAAGGAAACTTGGACAAGCAACTCCTTCGCGACGTAACTGTTGTTGTGTGAATAAGACATGGATCACTTCATCCCAGTCATACTTCTTAAACCGTTCTTTATCATACTGCTTCAGCAAAAATGTCCCTTTATTCGTACAAATTTTCCATTTGAAGTTTAAATACCCTTTGTTAATGCGTGTCGCCTCATATATATCTAAATCAAAACGTTTCTTACACTGTTGCGCCAAATCTTCATATACCCGCTCAACCGTTGATGCAATCATACGTTCCGTTCCTTCCTAAAAAAGAAATCTCCACGCCAAGCGAGAGATTCTTTTTTATGTGATTTAATTTTTTATACAAAATCAATGACCGTTTTTGGCGTATTTCATATAGACAAGGTAGTTAACACCACTTCGCTTACTATGTTTTTGTTTCACGCGTAGAAATTCCATATAGCCGATTTTTTCGTATAATTTTACAGCGTTCGTATTCGTGTCGGCAACTTCTAACGCATATGTACGATATGGAGTCGAGGCAAAGATATGATTCATGATTGCCGTCGCAACACCTTTTCCTCTATATGTGGAGGAAGTAGCTACAAACTCCACCATTCCCATCCCACTTGTTATCTCAAATGGATATGATTTCTCTTCAAATTCGCGCTTTAAAACAGCGTATGCGATTGTTCCTCTGAAAAAGCCTAGATGCTTCCTCAATTCTTTACGCTCAAGATGTACAGAAGGTACTCTACCATCCGTACATGCAGCAATTCCAGCAATCTCATCGTCGATGACTGCAACGTAAAACACGTCTAGATTAAACATATGACAAAACGCTTTTGTCAGTTTCTCTTTGTCTTTCGAGAAAAACGTCAACCACTGGAAGAAGCCATCCACAAATATTTTACTCATTTTCATTTTTATCTCATTGTTACATTCACTAGCGCGAATAACTTTCATTCCGATATTCCTCCATTTAGCACGATATATGAAATATAGTAAAGTATATCCCTTCGCTTTTCCAGCTGATAGAAGATTTATTTTGCAAGTAATTTACGCTTAAACACCCAGCAAAGTGTAATCGCAACGTATATGATAAATCCTCGCATTTCCCCGCCCCATGAATGTAATACGTAAGCTATATCAACCCAAGTCTAGATACCATAAGTATTACAAAGAACACACTTATGAGACTCGCTCGTATGTATTCTTTCTCTTTTATTTTCATCACTATGATTGCACTACAAACAATAATCGTGACAATATCCCATAGTGACCTCGTAACCATAAACCAAGATATCAAAACAGTAACAAATAGTAGAATGAGAACAACGTCTTTTGCTTTCATTAAATCCTCCTAGTTTATATAAAAATAAATTTTGTAAAACCAAAAACACTAACGCAAAACAGGCCATACTAGCGAAAAGATAGCGCTTTTTCTTTGAAAATGATGCGAACATAGCAAGCCAACAAATAACCAATACTATATTTGTTACGGTATTACCAAGCGATGTGATTACTAAAACCAATGTTAACACACCAATAGCGAAAAGAAGCAGCATAACAGCATTTTTTCTTTCATCGAATCCTCCTCATCCCTATCAAGCTAGAGTTTTATCGGGAATGAGCGGATTATCTACCAACTTTTAACTTGTATATAGGTTGCTGATAACTATTTTCTTTATTTTGACTTATAAATCCTGCCCTCTTATACATACTAACAGCTTGCTCGTTCTCTTTTTCTACTGTTAAAGATATGACCTTACATGTACAATGTTTCTCTTTTATAAATTCAATAATTTTATCTAGAGACTGTTTTCCATACCCTTTACCTTGAAGATCCTTATCAATCTGGAATCCTCCAATCCAATAATTATCCTCACTATTTGGTGTATAAGTAAGATAAAACGCTCCAATTATTTTATTATTTTCGCATAAAACATAAGGGACTAAAGCCTCATCCCAAGGTTTTATATAAGCAAACGCAAGTGATTCTGCAATACTTGGAACAAAGGATTTTTGGCTTTCGTGGACTGATAATTCAAACGCCTCTTCCCAATTGTCTTTTGTAATCTCTTTTATACTAATATCGTACATTTACGTATCCCCCTAAACAATCTGTGTATAGATAAGAATTACCAACATCACACATGCGAAACTACATAGAAGATATCGTTTTTGCTTTAGAAATGCCACAAACATGACAAGCCAAGCAATAATCATCATCGTATCCCTTATGCTCTCAGCAAACGACTGCGTTATAAAAACAAAGACAACCACGAAGATAAACAAAAACAGCAGCATGATAATGTCTTTTTCTTTCATCGGTCCTCCTAACGTACTTGTGTAAACATAAAGACTACTAAAGAAAGGCCTATCATCCCCGCTCAGGCATAGTCTTTTCTCCTTATTGTTAGCACGAACATGATCAGCAAATAAATAATCATTATCACATTAATCGCTGTGTAACCGACGTATGTGATAAGCGCTGTCTCGATTGGTTTAAGGAAAATGACGACTAGTATGATACCAACTCCCCATCCAATCCTCCTTTATTCGTTCTTATACAACCACACCTCTACCTCTTCTAAAAAATCCGGTTCCCCCCACGCTACAATTGCTCCTTGCTCCCCTATCTTTTCGATTTGGTCTTGGAAGAATAAATCGCCGAGGAAGTAAGCGAGGCCTGTGTAGCCATACTTTTGGCCTCCTCTTATGGAAAACCACTCATGAAATAATTCGCTCGTATCGTTTGTTTCATAGTCTTTCACAAATGCTTGCTTAATTTCTTCTTTATTCGCTGTCGCAAAAGCTAGCCAACCATTTCCTGTATCATGGGACATGAAGTACAGAGACGGTTCTAACCCACTTGCAATTTGACGGGAGAAATGCGTCGCCGCTCCCTCTTGATTCATCCAAAGAAGCGGACTCGTCCAAGGCATCTTCGACCAATCTGTGCCCGCTTTATCCGTGATAATATTATGCGCCGCATGACCAAACTCATGGGCGACAATCGATTGAAGCTGTCCATGCTCTGGTGATAACCTCTCCATTGTGAACGTAATATTCGGGATAATTTGGCGATATGTATACGCGTTCGAACCAAATCCACCTACGATGAGGTTCACATCAATAGGGAATTCTACTCCATATATATGTGCATATTTCTCTACTGTTTCCTCGATAATAGGTGGAATACGTTCATGTACAAGCTGAATTATAGATACATAGTCCTCGTATTTCTCAATCACTTGGCTTAGTCGCTCGTCTGTATCTTGGCAATGATGAGCAAAATAATGAGAAAATATTTCTGGGTACATCTTATGGTACTCTCTTAAGGATTTAACGGAATGTGGACAATACTTTTGAAAATCTGGAACCGTGTCAATTAGCTTCACTTTATTTCCTCCTATAAAAAACAACACGAAACAGTATAATACGTCATGTCTCGTGTTGTTCACTTCATATGTGTTATCACATAGATAAAATCCCCTCTATAGACAGAGGAGATTTCATATTATTTAATCCAGTTCACAAATGTTATTTTGCGACACTGCTTGCATAGATAGTGCTCCGCGTTTGATTTCACGGCTCTTTCTGTATCACAATGTGGACAAGCTAATTTGTACTTCACTCGTGCTAAATCGAGAATTTTGATAGAAAGAAAGAATAAAGGAATTGCGACAACAATACCTTTGATGGTCATAAATAATAACCACGATCCTACTACTCCGCATGCTCCTGCTATGTACATTAAAATTCGTATAATTATTGTGGTAACTGATATATGTTTTTTCTGTACGTCTACAGCTACTGATTCATCTCCCATTACATCCTTTAATACGGATTCCATACGTGTCCCCCTTCTCCCATTTCACCTCTCATTTCCTATTATAAACCTATCTGAAAAAATATGGATACTATTTTGTTTATTTTTATTTAAATTTTCTGTAAATTAAAACAAGAGAGTCAAACTGAATTGACTCTCCTACTTTTTAGACCATAACACCACAGGAATAAGTAATAGCGCCAATGCTCCGCCGGCTAATGATAACGCTGTGTAACTAGAACCAGCTACAACCATACCAGACATCGCACCACCAGAAGCCCCCGCAAGTGCAACGAATACATCAACCTTTCCTTGTACCTTTGCACGTGTGGATGGTTCTGTCGCATCCACAAGTTGTGCCGTGCCACTTATTAACCCAAGATTCCATCCTAAGCCAAGCAACGAAAGCGCAACAATAAGAAGGAGTAACGAATCGCTTGGTGCAAAAGCAGCTAATACACCCGCCATAAGGAGAATCACACCTCCCGCAATACTCATTGTCATTCGGCCAAGTTTATCGATCAGTACCCCTGTCACAAGCGAAGGAAGATACATCGAACCTACATGAAAAGCAATAACAATCCCTACTTCTTGTAAGCCATGACCGTGATGCGCCATATGTATTGGTGTCATTGTCATAATAGATACCATAATCATTTGCGTAAGAATCATCACGATTGCGCCGACCATAATACCTCTTTTATTTGTACTAGGTATTGATTGGACAGTTTTTCCTTTTGGTTGCTTATATGCTTCAAACTTGTTTGCGATAAGTAATGGATCTGGGCGAAGCATGACAAATAAAACAAGACCAGCCAACACGAATGCTACCGCTGATAAAATAAATGGCCCCGAGAGCTGCGGCATACCAATCGACACCGCGAAGTCACCCATGACGCTAACTAAGTTCGGTCCAGCAACTGCTCCGAATGTCGTCATTACCATGGTAAGACTAATTGCCGTCGCTCGCTGCTTCTCATTCGCTAAATCTGTACCTGCATAACGCGCTTGTAAATTTGCCGCTGTACCGGCACCGTAAATAAATAAAGAAGTTAATAAGAGCACGATACTATTCATAAATGTTGCCGCAATAACACCCATTGCTCCAAGTCCACCAACAATAAATCCTGTTGCGAGTCCGATTCGACGACCGTAACGTTGCGAAAGCCTTCCTATCCCAAATGCAGCAGCTGCCGATCCCATCGTCAACATCGCCGTTGGTAAACCAGCGAATGCATCTGTACCAAGCATTTGCTGGGCAAGAAGTGCTCCTACCGTCACCCCAGCAGCTAATCCCGCACCGCCAAGCATTTGCGAAATACTTACAATTGTTAACGTTCGTTTGTACAATGTTTGTCGGTCTTTTTGTGTGTATCCTACATGACCAGCTTCAAGCATTTCTACACCTTCTTTCCTCTTTTACTGTACTATGATTAATGTTTTTTGTTCAATTAATTGGACTTCGTAAAAAAAGAGACGACCTCATTGAATATGTCGCCCCTTTGACTACTTGCGTTATCTTAACACCTTATCAATCAATTGTGTATGTTTTATTCGTATGTTTATCAAACTAACATGCTGTGGCATTGACCAAATTACCTATTCATCAGTTAGTCACAAACCTATAACGTCTTCTTTACCGCATTAATGTATTCTTTTGAACCACTTACAAGCAAGCGGTCGCCAACGCGTAGTTCCGTATCGCCGTGTGGAACAATTGCTTGTTTGCCACGGTAAATTTGGATAACTAAGATATCGCCGAGTAATGGTAAATGCCGAAGTTTCGTACCATCGTATGAACCATTTCGCATCATCACTTCTTCTAATGCATTATCGGCTTGTGTAATGAGTTTTACTAAGCTTGGATTATGAATGAGCGCTTTTAATAAAATCCGTGATGAATGTAATGTTGAGAAGACGTTTAAGCCTTCTTTCGCAACTCGTTCATATACAACTGGATCTTCAACGCGCACGATGACATTTTCCACACTTTCTTCTTCCGCATATTTCGCAAAGGCAATGTTTTGCTCATCATCACTCGTCGCAAAGACGGTAATGTTTTGATTGAAAATCCCATGTCTATGTAACATTTCTTTTGATAAATCATCAAGTACGACAAGTGGGAATTCGTGATCTAGTTCACCGACGTTGTCTTTTGCTTCTGTATATAAGGCAACTTCATATCCTTCTGTTTTCAAATAAAGTGATAACGGTAACGTCATACGATTTGCGCCGATAATTGCGACACTCTTCGTTTCTTCCTCTTCTGGTGGTTCCATTTTTTTATATAAAATTGGACCGATTAAGCACGTAATAATCGCACCTAAAATGAGTGACGAAGCAACCGTAGACGAAATAACGCCGATTCCCTCTCCAATGCTTGCTGCAGCAATAACTAACGATAATGTTGTCGTTAATAGGAGTGAACTGCTGATTACTTTCTTCATGCCGTACCACTTTTTGAGTAGGAACAATGGAATGAATTTTGATAAGAAGAAGCAAACGAGTAACACTGGAATGAAGATTAAAGCGCTTGGCTCTTGGAAAATAGCCTGTACATCTAAATCTACTCCAACCATGACGAAGAATACCGGGATAAAGAACCCATATCCAATCGCATCTAATTTACTTACTACTTCATGATTTGGTGATAGTAGCGATACTAACGCCCCCGCTAAGAACGCCCCTAAAATGCTTTCTGCTCCGACATTCTCTGATAATACGACTAACACCATGATTAAGAAGAAAATCGCACGTGTTTGAATTTGGACACTTCCTGTTGATAATGCGTCAATTAAATCCGAGCGAACGAATTTTTTTGCTAGTAAGTAGAAAACTACCCCCGCAAAGAATAGAAGTAGTAACAACCATGTTTCTGCGCCGTCTGGTGAATTGACACTTACGAATACCGCTAGTAAAATCATCGTTGCTAAGTCAGCAATAACCGCAATTAACAACAAAATTTGTCCGAACGTCTTCTTCATTAAATTGTTTTCTTTTAACGTTGGGACGACAACTCCTAACGAAATCGTCGAAATAACGAGCGTCATAAAGAACGCGCTATCGACAAGACCGAACTGAACAAATAATAACGAGAAAATATATGACAAGATGAATATCCCCGCAAATATGATACTCGCTACTTTGAAGGCGTTCGGTTCGCCCCCCTTTTTCACTGTTGTTTTCTGCTTAAACGCAGAAAAATCAATCTCAAGTCCACTTAAGAACATTAAGAACAGAAACCCTAATGTGGATAAGACTGTTAGCCACATACCTTCTTGTATAATATTGAATCCACTTTTCCCAATCACCATACCAGCGATAATTTCTGCCACGACGACAGGAATCGCATTCATTCTAGAACGGTGTAGAAAAATCGGAATGAAGAATGCTATCGCAAGAACAAGTAATAAGCCATTTAATTCCCCTTGCCCTCCATGCATACTCTTCACACCCCTTTCTTTATGTATAGTGTCCCATTATAACGAAGTTCTCCTGAAATACCAATGTCTTCTCTAGTATTCCCAAAAGCAATATATTTCTGTAAATAACGAAAAAAGAGCCTCTCTTTTAACATATGTAAGAGAAAGGCTCTTTTATTACGGTAAAATAATATCTCTATCCTTCTAAGCTTTCTACTAGCTCAGATAACTCTTCCCAGCGCACCATTTTTGCTTCTAACTGTGCTTCAACTTCGCTCTGTTTGTTCATTAATTCTTGTGCTTTTCCGAAATCACTGCCAATCGCTTCTAAGTTTGTACCGATTTCTTCTAACTGTTCTTCAAGAGACGCAATTTCGTCCTCGATACTATCCCACTCACGTTGTTCGTTGTACGATAACTTCTTTTTCTTCGCTTTCGGTTTCTCCACTACTTTTTCAACTTTCGCTGCTTTTTCTTGCTGTACTGCTTCTTCTTTCGTCTTCTCTAAGAAATCTGTATAACTACCGAAGTACGAAGACAAATGGCCCTCTCCTTCAAAGACGATCAACTCTTCTACTACTTTATCAAGGAAGTAACGATCATGGGATACGGTAATCACAACACCAGGGAATGTTTCTAAATAGTCCTCTAACACGGTTAATGTTTGCGTATCTAAATCGTTCGTTGGCTCATCTAATAGTAGAACATTCGGTTCGTCCATTAAGAGTTTTAATAAGTATAGACGACGACGTTCTCCACCCGATAACTTACGAATCGGTGTACCATGTGAATGTGGTGGGAATAAGAAACGCTCTAACATTTGTGATGCTGAGATCGTCTTTCCATCTGTCGTATGTACGATTTCTGCCACTTCTTTTATGTACTCAATCATACGTTGGTTCATATTCATTTCTTCGTTCTCTTGCGTATAGTACGCGATGTTTACCGTTTGACCAACTTCTACTTCACCGCTATCTGGCTGGATTTTGTGCGTTAATAAGTTCAGTAACGTTGACTTACCAGCACCGTTCTTTCCGATAATACCAAGGCGGTCGCCAGGCTTAATGACCTTGTCAAAATGAGATAGCACAACTTTGTCGCCAAACGCTTTGCTTACGTCTTTGAACTCCACTACTTTTCTACCTAGACGGCTTCCACCAAGCGACATGTCTACTTGTTGCTTCGCTGCTGGGCCTTCTACTGCTGATAATTCTTCAAAACGTTGAATACGTGCTTTTTGTTTCGTCGTACGTGCTTTTGCGCCGCGACGAATCCATGCTAACTCACGACGGAATAAGTTTTGACGCTTCTGCTCGCTTGCTTGCTCTTGCTCTTCACGCATTGCTTTTCCTTCTAAGAACGTACTGTAGTTACCTTCATATGAATATAAGTTTCCACCATCAAGCTCAATCATACGGTTCGTTACGCGATCTAAGAAATAACGATCATGCGTTACAAATAAAAGCGCACCTGTGTAACGTGCTAAGTAGTGCTCTAACCATTCAACCGTCTCATGGTCTAAATGGTTCGTTGGCTCGTCCAAAATTAGTAAATCCGGATTCTGTACGAAACACTGTGCCATCGCGACACGCTTCTTCTGTCCACCAGATAACTCCCCGATTTTTGCTGTTAATTGTGTAATACCAAGCTTCGTTAACATCGCTTTAATGTTCGCACTAATGTCCCACGCATTCATTGTGTCCATTTTTTGTTGAAGCGAGAATAACTTATTTTGTAGCTTCTCATCTGCTGGGTTGTTCTCTAGATCAATTAATAGACTTTCATATTCACGAAGTAATTGCACAAGTGGGTTATCTCCTGCGAATACTTGCTCTAGGACTGTTAATTGTTCGTTGAACTGTGGGTCTTGTGATAAGTAACTAATTGTGTAATCTTTTGATGTGACAATCTCTCCACTATCTTGGAACTCAAGCCCTGCAATAATTTTTAGCAATGTTGATTTCCCTGTTCCGTTAATACCGATTAGACCGATGCGTTGGCCTTCAACGATACTAAACGAAATGTTATCAAATAACGGTTTCTCCCCGTATGACTTACTTATATTTTCAGCTGTTAACATTTTCATTCGTTTCCATTCCACTCTTTCATAAACTGGTGCACGAATTGTTCCATGAACATATGACGTTCCTTCGCAATTCGACGACCGGCATTTGTATTTATCGTATCTTGTAACTTAAATAATTTCTCGTAAAAATGGTTCAGCGACGTGCTTTTCCCATTGCGATACTCTTCTACAGACATTTTATCACGAATTGGGATCTCTGGGTCATACATAAGGTCACCTTTTTTCCCACCAAATGCGAATGTACGGGCAATTCCAATTGCTCCTAATGCATCCAGGCGGTCAGCATCTTGCACAACCTTCCCTTCAATCGTTGTCACCACTCCGCCGTTGCCACCTTTGTATGACATGTTCTTTATAATAGAAAGAATATGTTCCTTCGCTTCGTCCTGTATATCCACCGAGTCAAAAATACGCTCCAGCTTCGCCATTCCTACCGCTTCACTCTCATTTAACTTCTCATCTGGCACATCATGAAGTAACGCTGCCATCTCAATAATGAATGCATCTCCGCCTTCTTCACACTGAATTTGCATCGCTAATTTTCGTACACGATCAATATGATACCAATCATGACCGCTTGCATCATGCTGGAGTAATTCTCGCACTTGTTGTTCGACTTTTTCTATGATCACTTTCTTCATCCTTCCTGCTATGTAGTGTAACCTTTGTAGGCACGTCACCATATGATATGCTGACTACCGTAAAAAAGGAGGTATGTATATGTACAATCCATTCGACTCCCCTTATTACACGCATCAACATTACCACCATCCAACGTATGATGTCCGTACGCAATATCACCATAAACATACGTATATACCGTATGATCCAAACAATTACTCTTATCCTCAAAACACATACGAATCGTATGATGCACGTAACCAATTTTCCCCTCAAGATGCGTATGAATCTTATAATATGCGAGAACCATACACACCACAAGAGCCAAAGCAAGTTCCAGCCCACTATAAAAAATATATGTACTTAAAAAAACCTACTCTCAATCTTGTTAGACCTTGGGTTCGATACGGCCTGAACGAAGCCAAATATACAAGTATGCAACATGCTATGACAGAAGTTGCCGCCATTACGTACTTAATTGGAAAAGGTTACAGCCAGAAAGATGCACATTATATTGTTGAAAGCTGGGAGAAAAACGAGCAGTTTTAGTGGTGTTCATTTCGTACTGCTCCAAAAAGAAAAAAGTGCTGAAAAACCTTGATATGAAAGGGTTTTCGGCACTTTCTTGTTTACTATGATTTATTGGGATATAGTAGCTATTTTCTTAGATTTTCGGAGGTTTTTATATAAAATGTGGTCAAAATGTGGTCATATTCTTGAATCAACTTCAACATCAATAAGAGTTTAAATTACACGTTTGATTAATGAGGTACATATATATTCATAATTGTTCAAATGTGGCTATAATTCTATATTTCTGAGGATAAGTCAATTCACTTCTTCTATATTTTTTCGTTATTTTTCATTCAAATTGTGGTCAAAAATGTGGTCATTTCTTCCGTTCTGAATTAAGCAACACGTATAATATGTACACAGCATTACAATTCCAAATTTAGTGCATAATCCATTAACAATGTGATTATAATAATCGTACATCAGGAATGTATTTAAGAACTCCATGATAAGTAGTAAGTAATGAATGAAGGCGACATGTAATAATAGTCGTCTTTATTTTATTTTGTCACACAATAGTCATTACAAATAAAAACAACGTTCCCACTGTAAAGAACGTTGTTTTTATGCTTTTCAACCAGATAATAATTGCAAGCCATCTTTTTACATGAATGTTTGTGTACTAGAGATAAATACAACAATTATTATCATGTTTCTTATTATTAGAATTAAATAAGTAATATATACATGATTCTTATCCATTTAACTTTAAATTCAACATATGGCTAGTTCCAAAAGATGAAACTACCATATTATAAAAACATGGTGATGCCCACACCATTATATAAAATATATTTAGGAGGAATTCATTATGTGTCAACGTAAGCAAAATTATGATTGTAAAAAATCTTATTCAAACAAAAATGATCGTAAAAACAAACAAAAAAATAAATGTAGCTATTGCAAGGATTCCTATTCTTACTAATCAATCGCCCCTAACAAATTAACATTCATTTGTTAATTAAAACGTTTTTGTAAGGAAGTCATGTTCTTTTCTCCATCAACATTAACAAAAGGGCGACGTGTTACGGCAGCACGTTGCTTAATTTTATTCTATAGGTTGAATCCACTTGCCGTAACCCGGGAAGGCTTTTTCTAACTTAGCTAATGTTTCATCACCCCACTGCTTAGTGTTGAAATCACCGATAACGATACGATGGCTTCCACCTTCTAGACACAATTCCCACACACCGTAATTAGGTAATAGCGTTTTAACTTTCTTTATTGTGTCTGCTGCCCATTCTACTGTATCAAAATCACCCATGAAAATACGATAGCTCTTCTGTTCTTGAACAACTGTTTTACCTGTCACACCTTCTACAATTGCACGTGCAACCTTCTCTGGGTCATTATTATAACGTTTTACATCTGCTGCGTTATCAATAAAGAATGATTCGACTAAAATAGCACGCATACGTGTATTATTAATCTCGTACAATGCTTTTGTTCTAGCACCACGATTATCATAACCAAACTTTGCAATTTGATTACACACACTTTGTGCAAGACGCTTCCCTTCTGCATCGCCATTATAATAGTAAACTTCTACCCCATCACCTTCACTGTTTGAAGCATTTAAATGTAAGCTAATAAATAAGTCTACTTTATTACTATTAGCTTTATTGACGCCATACGCTAACTCTTGACCTTGGTCACGACATGTGCGATCAGGTGGCGTACAATCAATAACAGTATGACCTTGCGCTTCTAGATATTCTTTCACATATCTGCCGATTCGTCGCACTTCCGTATACTCATTTACTAATCCTACAGCACAAGTATTTCTACCATTCGTTAAAATTGTATGACCCATTCTTAATCCGATTTTCATTATTTTGTACCTCCATCATTTTTATTTTCTGATTCTGTATCGACGAACCACTTACCAGCGTTTGGATTAGAAATAACACCTGCACCAACTAAAATCATTAAAATAACATCTACATACTGCTCATAACGCCCTGCATCAAAATTAGGTACAGTATCCATTAAAATCATTCCTAACAATGCGAATAAAGCCAGCCATAAACCTTTGTTCCTCAATTTCTCTCTCATATCATTTCCCTCATTTCATATAGTTTAAAACACTAAATACTAACGTAACTGCCAAAGCGCACCAGCTAACAAAACGAGCTTCTTTTGCACTTCTCTCCTGTTTCTTATCATTCTTGATTTCGTTAATTTCATCTTTCATTTGTTTGAACTTCAATTCTGCTTCACTTCGTGGCAGTGCATTTTCTTGGTTACGAAGCAAAAAACTTTCAATTCTTTCTATTGAATTACTAAGACTTTTAAGTTCGGCTTTCAATACAGCAACCGCAACTTTTTCGTTTCCTTTCTCCACTGTCCCCCACCCCTTTCAAGACAAAATAAAAAAGCCTGCTACTGCACGCTTCCATTTTTTAATGTTTCTACTTCGCTTTGAAGTCCTAAAAGTTTAAGTTCCAAAGCTGTTATATATTTCTTCATGATTTGCTCTGGTGTAGGAGTCGGTGGTGTATTTAACGCTGCATCGATTTCAGCTTGCGTCATATCTTCTTTCCATTGCTTACTCACAAAATCATACTTAGGTCTAAACATTCCTTCCGACCATGCGAATGTAATGTGTTTATCTATTACTATTTCTTTTTCTTCTATTGTTTGTGTTTCGATAAAATAACCATTTTCATCAATCACATATACTAATATCATATTTATCTTTCTCACCTCTCTTAAGAAATATCTCCTGCATTCCATGTGCAATTAATAATTATCCATGTGTTCCGAACGTCTCCTCCTGCAATTACATTTCCGTTTGGATGTATCTCAACATCGCAATGGAATCGTTGCCCAGTTGCATCCTTCGATTGCGTTGGATGCCAAACGATGCCTTTGGGACGGTATTCCGCAGGTACATTTGTCATTACTGTACCGAAGGCAGTCCCTCCATTTTTGAGAACTCCATAAAAATGAACTACTCCGTCTGAACTTCTTGTTACACGAATCGGATCGGTGCCTTGTCCAAAATTCGCCCATCCGTTCAAGCCAGGCAACATCGTTGTTGTAGTCGGACTATTCATCACTGCTACTTTTTTACCTTTCGAATAGACATCACCAGGCACTTTTAAATCTCCGTTTACTTCTAGTGCTAGATGCTCTAACCATCCCATCCATGTTCCGCCACTTAAGTGATTAGTATAGAGTTTTCCGTCCGTCCCTTTAAATATCACAAAACCTACGGTTGGGCCTGCAACGACCGCAATCCCTCGATATATAGATGTACCTGGGTTATCTTTTACACCTTGTCCGCTGCTTATAGTGTGTACTCCTGGTCCTCGGTTGTTTATCTCTGTAAGTATGTTTATATTTTTATCACTAATAACGATGGATGCATGGCCATTGTCTTGTGTTATTTTCTTCATCTGTGCAGATAAAATATCTGCTTTTTTATCAATCTGATTTTGTAGATTACCAGCAACATTTCCATCCAAAATGTCCTTTATTCGGTTAAACCAAATTAAAAAATCACTGTCGTATTTCTTAGTTGTGCTGGTGTACCAATCTTGAAACTGGTCAAAAAATCTTGTCCAATCTGGGTCGATGACACTGTGCACCATACCGCATAAGTTATTGTTCATCCGTAAATCTGTAATGTCTTGTTGCCTAATCGACGTAGCGCCAGCAGAAATATAAACATCTGCAATGCCTAATTCGTACATATCGCTATTGCGCGTCAGTGTTGGAGCAACAGGAGAACTTGCCTTCACTCCCTTCTTTACATATGAACGAATTTCACGATTTATATAATCACATCTAATTACAATACGATCTCTACGATGTAACAAGCCATCTGCTGCATCTACCTTTAAATTTAAATCTGAAGTGTTACGGTAATGTCTGCCTTCAATCCACGCCATTCCAGATTTTAAGATTAAATTCAAACCTGTTCCAGCTACTACTTGAAGGTTATACCCTTCATTTGGGTAATAACCGTTTCTCAATACAGGATAAAAATGGTCAGCCATGCTTTGAGAATTATAAAGTCTATCTTTATTTATGCTGTCAAAAAAACTACTTTTCTCAGGCATCATTTCACCATCCTTTTTATTTTTTCCGTCAACGTAGGAATGTTTGTCCCGAATTTGATATCCAATTCTTTACCCTGTTTGTTGTATGTTTCGAGAGTGCTAACTATTCGAGGATGCATGATAATGCCAAGGTCATCATTTTTGACACTAACAATATCACCCATTGCATAATCCGTGCCAAATACGTGATTGGCATACAAATCCACTTCACTTTCAAACGTCGTGATTTTTTGATATTCAGATAACTTACTCTCCCCACGTTCATTTAGTAATTTTGTATATTCAGCATCAGGAAGGGTAATTTCGTCGCCATTTTCATTTTTATATTTACTCTGTAAATCGCGTGCATCGACGAAAGCTTCTATTCTATCAAATCCTTTTAGATTATCGTTCACAGTGGCATATTTCCTCATTAATCCTTCGCCTTCACCAGCGACAATTGCTACGTTTTTATAATCACTAATACTCTCTACATAGTGTTGACGTATTACATTTTCACGCTCTTTTGAGAAAATGACATGCGAGTTAATATCTTGTTGCGTGCTTCGGTCAGTTCCCTTCCACACGACTACATGATATTTCTTGTTCGGTATATCAAAAATAACGTCGAAAGATACGTCATGTTTTTTACAATTTTGATATGTCGCATCATCTAAGTATTTATTACTTATAGAAATTTCATCATTGCTTAATCCGCATCTTTTCACATTGTCGATATAGAAGTTTGGCAATACTCGATTAACACTCGTTGCAATTGCATTGTTATTAATAAAACTGTAGATAACATCTTCTGCATTGCCTTTATAAGTCTGTTGACCTGTGATGAGTCTTCTATTCAGTAGAATATTTAAAGATGGTGCAATGATATTTAATTGACTAGATTTTTGGTCTTGATATTCATCCGTCATAATTAAATAACCATGCTTTAAATCATTTGATTTAGCTAATATATGGCCCGCTTTTAGTAACTTAATAGCATCGCTATTAGCATCTATAGACATTTCTAACTCACTCAATTTATCATAATTACGTTCAATCTTTAGACTAATAAAATCATCGATTACGCCCAATCTATTGAAATAAAGGTCAAATACAAAGATTTCCATGTTACACCCCCAACATTCGAGGTGTGAAATTCATGGACACCTCTAAATTATCAATACCCGTATCGGCATTATAGCGAAACAGGTTATCGCCTGTTTCTAGTTGTAAGAATTTACTCTCTAAGTCCAAACGGTTGAATATGTTCGTTTCAATGTTATTTCTAATTAATTTAACTGACTTTTTCCGCTTATACGTCGATACCTCGATGACATCACCCGACAACATAGTAGTATTAATTTTTAATGATTCATAAGTATTAACGTTTATTAAATTAGGATTTTTTAATGTTCCAGTCGCTTTAAAACGAATCATCATACCTGTAGAATCTTGTCCTTCATTCAGTACATTGACAATCAAAGACGGTGAACGGTATCCAAATTCTATACCTGTTACTGGTGTCTCTAATGGAAATTCAAATGAAGAGTTCCACACTGCAATATCTACTTTGGTTTCCGTTTGACTGTAGATATATGGATCATTAGCGCTAAATTGAAGTAACCCATCTTGCCAAATTTCATTACTATTTTCTTCCCCTTTTGGAAAGACAGGTGTTCCTTCTAAATTAGCATTCATATAATACTTTTCGCCTGCTGGTGTAACGAGATCTAAACGCATTGGATTAGACTTAGGATTAAATACTTTGTGGGCTAAGTTGCGTTGTTCTTCAATCCACCAAGCTTCAGAAACTGTTTTGTGTATAAAGAAAGGAACATCAAAGTCCCTATTTTCCAACTTAGTATTTTGATAATTAGATCCATCTTCTGTGCTATCTGTATAATTCACAGTTGCACCCAATGCATTTAAATCAAAATCATCATTTAGACGAAAGTGATTATTAAATTCGATTGATTCGCCTTTAGCATTGGTTATTTTCAATCCCTGTATAATCAAGTAATTACCTCCTACATTCCGAATGATACACGTCTAAGTGCTCGTTCCATGGCTCTTTCGATAGCTTTTGGATCATCGTGAGTGTTAATTGTTATATGAGTTCCACCCATTGATTTAGCGATGCCCTTTCCAATCTCACCAAGAGTTTTTTCGTTTAGTGGAAGCACAGCTTCCGGCCCTGCTTCCCCAGCACCTTGAAGTTTCCCATTAGTCATTCCAAAGATTGTTGGTCTAGTGAAAATACCACCTTTTGCACGCCATTCCACATCAATCCCAGTTGGATAAGTTATTTCCTTACCAAAGAAACTTTTTGTGTTTGTTTCTAGTGAAAAATGTGGTAACTTCGGCATTTCGGGTGTAGGTATTTTTAAAACAAGGTCACTAAAGAATCCTTTAACTTTATTAATCCATTCTTTCACAGTTTCGTAGGCGCTTTTTATTGGATTTATCATGGCATTCTTAGCATCTTCAAACTTCTCAGATGCAGCATTCTTAATAGAATTGAATTTATCGACAACTGAATTGTACATATCACCGATTTTTCCAACCACACTATTGTACGCATCACCAATTGGATTGATAATATTTTCTTTGACCATAGACCACGCTTGAGATGTTGCTGATTTTATCTCTCCCCATTTTCCAGAAAGCCAGCCAACTAATTCACCAAGCTTTCCGCTTACCCAGTTAAATGCATCACCTACAGGGTTAATAATGTATTCCTTAAATGCTAACCACGCAATTTGCGCCCCCGCTGTAATAAGTAACCAAGCACCTTCTAGTATCGTAGTTAAAAACGAAATCATAGGGTCTAATACTGTCATAATAGTAGACCATGTTTCTTCCCATGCTAAAGTTAACTGTGACCACCAATCGGTTGCAGTTGTAACAATATCCGACCACAATTGACTAAAGAACTCAGCAATAGGTATCCAATATTCCATAAATTTAGCTGCTGCTTCTTTAAAAAATGAAGAAATAGAAGACCAGGCATCTTTGCATAATTGTTCTATTTGAACCCACAATTCACTGAACCATGTGGAAAACTCTTCCCATTTTTCAGAAAGCCAGTCAGTTATTGCACCCCAGTTTTTTATTACTAATATAACTGCTGTTATAGCAGCCGCAACGCCCATTGCAATTGCTATAAAGGGAACTAATGCAATATTTAACGCTCCAAATGAAACTACGAGAGCCGCAACAATCGGTATAAGTATTGCCGCTGCAACTGCCATTACTCCTAATACACCAACAAATATCTGCGTTGATTCTGGTAACTTACCAAATAAGTCAGTTAGCTTGCTAAGTCCATCAATAATAGGGATCATACCTTCTGTTATGGTTTTTCCTACTGGCTCAAAATTTGATTTTAAATCCCTTAATGAAGCATCAAGACTTCCAACCGGGTTCTTTTCTGCCATTTCATCCAACTTTCCATTTGTTTCACCAATCTTTCCATTAACGAAACCTAAACTTGTAATTGCATCACCTCCAGCTTCATTCCATACATCACCAAATATTTCAGCACCTAATTGATTTCTTTTCGTTTTATCATTCATATCTCCAAGTTGCTGAGCAGTCGCAACAAACACGTCATATGCAGTTGCTCCACCTTTTTCAAACTCTTTGAAGGTCTTGTTAGCATCACCGCCCAACGATTTAAACAAATCCTGTATGTCTTCTCCACCAACTGAAATATTGTCAGTGAATCCTTGTGTAAGGGATGAAAGTGCATCGAAGTTTTCCATTCCGGACTCTTGTGCTGCAATCATCATTTCAAAGGCTTCATCTGCTGTTGCACCCATACCCTTGAACGTTGGCATAAGCTCCGTTAATGCGTCCGCAAAATCTACACGGAATTGACCTGTGGTACGCTGTAGAGCAAATGTGATGTAGTCAAGTGCTTCTTCTCCTTCCATGCCAAAGTTTCTTATTAAGCTACCTGCCCCCGTCAAGGCTTCCGTTACATCTAATCCAAATACATCCGATAACCTTAATACTCCTTGTGATAGCTTTTGTAAGTCTGCATCAGGTGTTTCACCAAGAAGTCCATACAACTGACCTACAGCATCTGTGGCTTCAGATAGCTCAGTACCAAATCCATTTTTCCACACTTCTTGCGCTACTTTACTTAACTTAATTGCCTCTTTCTCAGTCAATCCAAGGGACAATTTCATGTGCTTTTGTGATTTAGCAAAGTCTTTTGCAACTTCCATAGCCATTTTGCCAATTTCAATTAACTGATCACTAATACCTTGCAGTATTTCACCAGCTTCCATAAGGTTGTTTAGGTCCATTTTTTTACCTAATTGTTCCATATCATCTCCAGTGTCTTTAGCTTCTTTCCCAAGATTATCAAGAGAGCGCTCGAAACTTTTAACGGAACTCTTCGCATCATTCAATTTAGCTTCCAATTGCCTTACTTCCACACTGTTCTCGCCATATGCGCGCTTTGATTGCTCAAGTTGATTCTCTAAATTATCAACAATACGCCCAGTCAATTGCATTTGTTGTTGCAACTGTTTTTGCGCTAATTCTAGCTGTTCAGCTTCATCTGCGTTTTCATCCATTTCAGCTTTTTGTAACTTGAATGAGCTTGTAAGGCTCTTTTGTTCTGCTTCAAGTAACTTGATTCCAGACTGTAGATTATTCAATTCAACCTTGGCTTCTCTTGCCTCTAGTGCTTGATCAGATAGTCCATCATTAACTCGTTTCATTGCATTAGATAATGCCGTTTCAGCGTTTTGTGCATCAAGTAGTTGTCCATACATTTTATTTAACTGTTCGGAAGTCGTATTTGTATCTTTAGACATAGCTTCAAATTCATCCGAAAGCATCTTAGTACGCTTTGCAGCACCTTCCATCTGTATTTCTAACTTTTTCTTTTCTGCAGCAAGCTTATCTGTCATAGATGCATCCTTACCCATTGCAGCAATGTGATTCTTATACTCTTTGGCGGCTGTATTCATGACCATATTTATTTGCTTTAAAGTTTGTGCATATTGCACCTGCCCATCCATCTTGAAATTAAGGACAACGTTTCTCGCCTTATCTGCCATTTTCTCACCTCACTTTTCAATAGAATGGCGTTTGATCTAACGTATATACTTGCTTTGGTTTCTTCTCTATAATCGCATCTGGATGGTTATATCTAAGATGCATGATGTATTGTTTCAAAAAATGAGCAGGTGTTATTTTAAAGAAGTCATCCATGCTCAAACCTAACAATGTGTTCCCGACATAAAAGTAAAAATCCCAGTCTAATTCACTAGACTGAGATTCTTCGGTAAACACATTTTTTACTTTTTTTCCTTTTTTATTTTCTCCATGTCGGATTGTTGGAAGTTTTGGTTGTTGAATATATCTAATGTTGCTTGGAAGATACCAGGTACATCATTTAATGGAATGGCACCTTTGATTTCTTCTAATGTACATTCTGTTCCAGCAGTTCGAATCATTGCGTAAATTAAAGCATACATAATTTTCGTTTCACTTTTACCCATCACTATATTCTTTTTCGTCATAGTTTTATGCAAATCTTTTTCGAAAACATGATACTTCTTCCCATATGCTTCTTCGATATGCGCAAAAGATTCCATTGTAAAAATAACAGGGATTTCAGCCCCTTGTACTTTAATAACATTCCTATTTATATTAACGTTTACTAAATCACTTAAACGTGCCATATTGTCACTCCTCATAAAGTTGGTGGTGTTGCAGTTCCTAGTACAGCCAATTGTGATTCATCACAAATTACTTGTTTCATAAAGTCTTCCACAGTGACACCTGTCGCACTATCACGCACTTCCGAGAAGTCAACTTCTGTATTGTCATTAAATAATAATGGAGTTGCTTCCATAACTAATGATTGATCTTTTACTTCTGCTTCGTCCCCAGTAGTAGAAAACGTTTCTTCAGCCGGTGCGATTTGTACTCGTGGATACCAACGTGCAATCTTTGATCCATCGCTTAAAGGTGCGATAAATCCAACTGCAAACATTGGATACTCTTTTACTGTTGATTTGTTAAACACAACGCCCTTTTGGGCCATATAACCGTAAATTTTATCTTTAATTGCTTGTGGTAACGATACATGTGTAAGAGACAATGTATATTTTGAATTTTTACCAGCATTAACAAACAACTTATTTGATGCCCACTTAACTAAGGTAGTACGATTCCCTGCAATCCCTAGTTCTACAATGTTATCTAATTGCTCAATAGCTTCATAAGTAGGAATAGCACTTCGAGAATCTTTTCCTCCAACCATCATTGCGAGGAATAAAGATTCAATACCCACTGGATACAATAATTCTTTTGATTTAACCACTTATATCATCCTTTCATTTCATCTAATATTCTTTGGGCCATAATATCGGCTATCTTGTCGCCCTCAGCATCGAAAGTGTTTCGTGTAAAATGTAATCCTTTCACACGACCTTTTCCGTTTGCTTTCTTATGACCTTTATCAGCTAGATACCAATACCAAGCCTTGTCATCAAATTCAACGGCCACATGGTCATCTTTCACAACGACCTTTAAACTATCTCGTAAATGTGTTTGTTTGTCTCGATCTGACATATTAATATGTGGCTTCAACTTATCTATGAAGTATTCAGCCGCTTCTTGTAGCACATTCTTTTCCACTGTTTTATTCACTTTTAATAGTGTATTTATATCGTTCAACGCTTCAGCAAAGCCGTTTTTATTAGCCATTAATACACCTCACATACGTAGTAAATTGTGTGATAGTATCGTCGTTTTCGTCATATGGGAGACCCGTAAATTTAGCGTAAGAGACACCGGCATCATTAAATACCTTTTTTAACGGTGTAATATCTTCCTCAGTCCCTTTTGTAATCACCGCAATGTGGTATAAAGGCATGTCTTTTAGAATTTTATTTGAAGCCCTTTTATGGTTCTCATTCACGAACTCATACACAATATAAGGCTCTTTAGCATCAGTTGGCGCGCTATCACGGAAAACTAATAGCTTACTTTGCTTCATAATGCTTCTCAATTGTTCAAAATTAACTAACATAGGCTAAATTCAACTCCATAATACGTTCATCCTCACGTACATAAAGACGTTCAATATTGTACGTTTTATCTTTAATCCGTACACGATAGTCTTTTTGATTCTCTTCAATGACACGATCCAAGCGTATTTCTATTTTCTTCATCACTTCATTACCATCTTGTCTACTAAAATGTTTGTCAGTCACCGTTACACCAGCGTTATTATAGCGAATCACTCTAGAAAACAGATAATCAGTGATAACACGGTCTGTTTTTGGGTCAATTGTTTCGCCAATCTTTAATAAATCTGCCGCGAATCGCATTCTATTTGTAAAGCGCTTAGTCACTTTAATACACCTCCTGAATAAAGAAAGGTGTCATTGCGTCTAACGCTTGGCCAAGTTCTTTCTCAGACACACGATATTCGTACATAATACCCGCAACCATAAGTACTAAGTACTCGGTTTGTGCTCCTGTTGCTTTTTCTACATATCTTTGAGCATTTGTAATATAAAAAGAGAGCATAGTATCATCCATGCCCTCTTCCCATTGAATATGTGATTTTAGTTTATCGATTAAATCATTCATATACTGTCAGCTCCTTATGGAGTTGTTGGTTTAGCTATCCCAACCTCATATTTATAAACAGCAGGTTCAAACGGTGAATAGATTAATTGACCATCAAGTAAGTTATAAATCTGGAAGCCTGTCATATTTACACTAGCGAACTTTTCAATTAATTTTTGAATTTCCATTGCACCAACTACATCTTGAATGTGGAAGGCTTTGAAGTCACCAAAATAGAACACTGGAACTGCTGGATTATCACCGCTTGCTGCATCAGTAAAATCTAATTTATGACCAAGTAATTTGTAAGTTACACCATCTGTTGCATCCACATGAAGCAATGGACGGCCTGTTGTATCTGTCATTCCTTCAAGTAAAGTTAATGCAGCACGGTTAACAATCCACATGGATTTCTTAAGAACTTCAGTAACAACCTGACCTTTCATTTTCACAAGTTGTTGGTATAACTTTTGAGAGAAGTCAGCTTTCATAATATCGACCTTCTCTGACTCATAATACTTCACTGCTTTTTTAGATAATGAACCCGGGTTCTCATTACCAGTATCATCACCATTAAACATGTAATCAGTTTCCTTACGTACATAAGCTTTTTTCAATTCTTCAATGACAATCTGTTCGATTGGAGCACCCGTCATTTTAAGTAACTTCTTCGTTACAGTAGCAAGAGCATCGAACTCCGCTGGGCTTAATAGAATTTCATCGAATTGAATTCCTGTTTCCGGAATCTCATCATTCTTACCACGCTCGTTCTTGCGTACATTTGCTTCTGCTTTTTTAACTAAAACAGGATACTTCACATCACCTTTTGTCTTATGGACAGAACCATATTTACGAAGTAAGTTTTCTTCTTGTGCATACGTAATAATCTCTGAAGCAATAACTTCTGGAACTGTAACGGATCCATTACCAGCTTCGATACCAAGTGAACGTGCTTCAACTTCAGTAATTTTACCCACTACATAATTTGCAAATGCAGAGCGTACTTCAACTTCCTTTTTCACTGTGGAAGAATGTCCCTTTGTAGAAAGACCGCTTGAAATAGCTGCTAGAACTGCTGAACGTTTCTCTTCACTGATTTCCTCTTTTTTCTCTTCTTCCTTGTCATCATTTTTCTCTTTTTCTTCGTCCTTAGTTTCATCTGTCTTATCAGCTCGTTCTTCAGCTGCATCTATCTCAGCCAATTCATTAGCTACTTCTTGTAATTCTGTATTAATACTTTCAATCTCAGTTTCTACATTTGCTAACTCTTCAGAACGTAACTCTCCACCCGTTACTTTAGAACGTAATTCTTCTAAACGTTTGTTGTGTTTAGCTTGTAACGACAATAATAATTTTTTATTCATGTTATTTATCCCCCAGTATTTCGTTAATTTTATTTACAATGGCACTTCTTTTCTCTATATCCAGCTTATCTTCTAGCACACGAACTTTCTCATCATGACTTCTATGTTCCACAAGACTAGTATTTTCACCGCGTGCTTCAATAGATGTACCTACATATGCAGGTGTCTGATCTAATATAGATACTTCCAATAGTTCAAGTTCTTCAATAGAACGTAATTGTATACCATCTTGTCCATCAGACCAGTTATCCTTTTTAGAAATGAAGGCAAATGACCAGCCTCGTAACTCCCCATTTCTAGCTTTCTGAATAACTTCTTCATCGGTGACAGTTGCACTTGCCCTTAATCCAATATTGTCCTCATACAATTCCAAATTCCCATTGCCAATTGAACCAAGGTTTCGGTCTTTCTTATGATTAAAGAGTAGATCAACATTTTTAGAATCAGATAAAGCTTTCTCAAATGCTTTAGGAATTATTTTTTCTTTAAAATATCCACGTGGTGAAGGTAAAACCCGGCTCTCTCTATCAACTGCATTGACATAGCCATCAATTAGAATTTGATTCCCTCTGATCTCCACTTTCATTTTCTTTACCTCCCCCTAGAGAATCATCAGTTGCTTTCTTCTCACCAATTTTAGATAAATCATTACTGATATAAATTGCTTGGCTCTCCTGTGTATTTTGCTTTTCAAAACCTAACATGTCCGCAACATTATCCGGTGACGTAATACCAGTACGAACGATGTTATAACCGATATTTGTTTTCGTACTATACGTAACAAAATCAAGAATATTAATCTTAAATTTAATACGTTCACGCGAATTTGGACCGAAAAAAAGAAGACTCAAATGGTCTTCAAAATTCCTCATTATCGGGCGTACTGCCTTGTTATGCAGATACATCATTGCCTTTTCCAAATCAACTTCCATCAATGCCGTATATGTATCCACATTTACACCCAAGAACTTACCTAAATCCTTCTTATATACATTTAGATATGCAAGTATCTTCTCGTCTTCCACAGGTGATTTCAGCCCATCAATAGAGTAACCTTTACCAAGTGGAATTAATTTGACAGAACGACTTTCATCGATGGATTCTAATTGATCTAGTATTGCTTTAATAAGTTTAGACTGAGCCGCATTCTGTGGATTGATATGGGCATCCAATTTAAGCAAAAAAGCCAGAAAACCACCTTTCTTATATTTGTCAGTCAATACTTTTTCAGCATTCATAACACCTTCAAGTGTATCCTTACCCAAATCAAGAATTCCCTTTCCCTTTAAATGATCGGTACCAATGTTTTTCACATGTCTAATCATAAACGGCGGAATTTCAACACTACCTACTTTATAATGTGGAATCATATTTCCATCTAGTTCCGTATACACGTTGGAAGCCAAATGAAGTTGGTCAATATTTAGAAATGGAAAGACTTCGCCTTCCAATAGATAAGTATTTGTCATCAACTTAATGAACTCTGATTGTGTTAGGTAACTATTCGGATTCCTTAATATATTTAATGATTGATGGTCCGTAATTTCGTTACCGTCTTTGTCTTCCACAACTATTGTGGCCAGCATCATTTGATTACTTATATCCTGCATCAACTCGTATACATCAGATGATTCTAAAATATTCGTATCACTTATATACCGTCCACCGTATCGGATTGAATTGCCGAAAATATCATCTAACAATCCTCGTTTCTCCACCTGTCGGGCCACAAAGTTAGAAAACCTATCACGTAATCCCAATACTTCACCGCCTTTCACCATCACCTTAAATTACTTATGATTTTTAATATGTTCTTTCACTAACTCCAAAATCTCATATGCATCCTGCTTATTATTTAAAGCTCCGTTAATTATCAATTCCTTATAAATAAGTTTAGACACTAAGAAACCCACTCGCTGATTCATAACTTAAAACCTCCTATCAATTGAAGAAGTATGCCTTGAGAATCAATGGAAGATTTCTCTTCCGAAAAAACTTGAAGGTTAACCACTTTGTAAAATGGATAAGGTTGTCTCTCCTGTTCTACTGAACACATAAGAATCCCATTACCAGTCTTACAATTTCCAACTACCACATCGAACATTGTAGGGCTTTGTTTATGAACTCTAATATCCATATCGCCAAAGCGAATCCGGAACTTTTCACTATCCATCTCTACATCACCTTTCTATCTATAGATTTCATTAATTAAATCATCCATGCCATCACCATCTATATCTTCCATCTGCATCATTGTTTCTTTATGAGCAACTAAAAAAGCTACAAACCCATCAATTTTCTTTTTAGATTGTTTTTTACTCGGAACTTTCATGCCATTAAGATTCGTTACAACAACAACATTAAGAGCACAATAAACAAATAAAGGATTATCAGTAAATAATCTTTCTTCATAAATTATCATCTCAGCATCATCAAGTGGAGCGTTCATAACATTTGCGTACTGATCCACACGAATACACTCTAATCCCAGGTTTTCACACTTCTCAATAAGTTTCTGAGACATCGCTGGATCATAATTTATTTGTTGCACATCGTATAAATCCATACATTCCTTGATGTATCCCATTACTTGGTCTTGGTCAATCATCTTGCCATCACAAAATTGAACAAAACCACGCTCCACTAAATCGCTATAAGGTACGTTGTCTTCTTTTTCTCTAAATTCAATATCGGCATTCGGAATGAAATACATTTGTTTTACTTTTAATATTGCCCGTCCCTCTTCATCATAAGTAGGGAAATTAAGCGATACGCATGTTAAATCAGTTGTTTTTGATAAATCTAATCCAAGGTAACAAGTTTCTCCCAACAAGTCGCCTAAATCATCCACAAGTACATGCTCTACCTGGTCTTGTTCAAAGTAATTTTCAGCACCGTTTACGAATACATTCAAATGCTTAGAAAGAAACTCTGCTTTCTTATGTGCCGAACGTGAAGCAGTAATGAATTCTGTTTCAAGTGCGCTCATTGTTACCGATACACCGATATTCGGATTAACCATGGCCCAAACTTTTCTATCAGTCCAATCATAATTCCTATTCGGTTCGTAAATCATAACGAAACTTGAATCATTATCATCATTCTTCAATACTTCTTTTGCTTCGCGATAGACACGCATACCAACAGACGAAGAACCTTTACCAGCAGTTGATATATTGAACATAATTGGCTCAGCACGTGCAACCTGCGCTGATTTAAAGTTGTCATACTGATCCATGTTCTCTTGAGCATGAAGTTCATCATTCAAAATGAAATGTGGATTAGAACCCTCGATAGACTTAATGTTCTTTGACATAACAATAAATTGATTCTGATATGCCAGCCCATCACGTATATAATCGTATGTTACACCTGATATAGTTCCCTTTGGGCCTTTGAAAATCTGTGAACAATCCATTAATACATCATGATTCATGATTGTGGCAGCGAATGGTTTGGCTGCATATTGCGCCTGATTGAAGTCACTCGCGCAACAATAGCAATCCGCACTTAATACACCCTCGCCATACATCGCGTACCCTAACGCACCGACACCGACAAGAGTTTTACCATTCTTCTTTGGAACCTGTATATACGCTTCTCGAATGACACGGACAATTTCGCCTTCTTCATTCTTATGCATCCATCCATAAATATTCGAATAGGCGAATTTCTCCCAATCTTCCAGAACAAAAGGTTGTCCAGCCAGACTACCTTTGGTGTGGCGAACGAATGTCTCAACCCAATCCATCATTTCGTTTGTACGATCTACATCGAACCAAATATCTTTACGCTTTTTCCATTTATAATATCTATCTACCATTGCTCTAATGGTGTCCGGATACTTCTTAGGATTCTTCCTTACTTGTTTTGCGTAAATATCTGCGTAATTAATACCGCGTTCAATCATTTAGCACCACGCCACTTTTCACGATGCTTATCTAATTCAGTTATATTATCTTTAGGTTTTTCTACAATTTCATCCTTTCGAACCGAAGATCCACCCGTCACAATCTTTTGTGATTTTGATTTATTAGTTAATCCAAGTAAATCCAATGCCTTGGTTTTCTTATCCGCCCATGTTTCTACTTGTTGGGCCAATGGATGCTTGGAATTATTCGTGGCCCCAGCTTTATTTGTATGACGTTGTGTGGCTGGGAATCCCTTGTCCTTCCACTGTAAGTGCATGGTCATATAAATCTCATAAATATCTAAATACGATTCTATTAATGGATCTAGAGTAAGGGTGTAAATATCCGCATCACGCATGATCTTCAATATTCTATTTTTTTCAGCTTCCGTTTTCTCAGAAACTCTTTTTTGAATCTCCTTTTTCGTGGCCAAATTTCACACCCCCCTTTGTTTTTTAAAATTTTCGTCTAACGAAAGAGATGCCCCCATTGTTACCTATCTTTCCCGTACCTACTTTTTTCGATTTGACCAGGGGGGCTTATCCAAAGTAGCTTGGAAATACTTTCTTCGGTTTGCCTTCGTTTTCTTCTTCAATATGGCATTTCGGACATAGTAACATTAAGTTGTTCAGTTCTAACTTTAATGTTTGATCTTGTCTCACAGATATAATGTGATGCACATGTGCGCTACGTCCAAAGACAAACCTTCCACATCTCTGACACTTACCTTTCTCACGCTCGTATACTTGTGACCTAGCAAACTTCCATACATCTGAATTGTAGAATGATTTGTTCTCATGATGATAAATATTCTTCTTGTCTTTCTTCTTACGTGGCTTAGAGCGTTTGTGATTTATACAATAACGCTCTTTATCTATCTTGTTGATGCATCCATTAAAGTCACAATACTTCATGATAATGTTTAGCAATATGATTACGAATTGTCTCTTCCTTCTTCATATTACCTGGTACATCAATATTGTTTTGTTTAGCGAATGCAAGTAACTGTTCAGCATTCATTGCATCTAAGTCAATATCAGTAGATGTATCTGCTGAACCTTCATCCTCAAGCATATTCTTTAGGTTCACTGTTACTTCAAAATCTTCCTCATCACCTGTTGCCACAAACAATGTACGCTTCTCTTTTGTATCCCAGTATTCAGTTCCGCTTGCTGTCTTACGCATTTCTACTTTCATCTTAGCTCATCCCCCTATATACTTTTGACTTATAGACTGTTATTCCTAAAAACTTTAATGTAGTTATGAAATACGGATGTTTGAATTCCTTTGTTTTATTAAACATATCTATCGTCTCCTTTTTTATAGAACAAATTATATATTTGGAAGATTAGTAATATCACCCAAAACGGGGTAAGTATACAAACAGCTACTATTATTCCAATAAGTACGTGCGCCATGTTCGAAGGATTTTTTGCTACTTGTTTACAAAACTCTCAATACATGGCAACGACTGAATATACAACACCTATCGCTAAGTATCCTAATAGCCAAATGATTTAACCACCCGTTCCCACTCGATATACTTAATCTCACGAACTGGTATTATTGCATTGTCAAAGCCAAAGAATCCGGTGTTGCCATCTGAATTATTATCCAGTCCACTTAGTGCTTCATTAATCTCTTTATCAAATACTTCTTTAGATACCACTAAACTCTTGTTGCCGCCATGAACAAGGTGTACTATCACTTTTACTTCCACATCATTCACTCTCCTTCAATTACAGTATGTGAAACTTCACTATCTAATAATCACTATCTTTGCTGATACTCTTAAATTCAAACGCTTGGATTTCCACACCGCTAGCACCGCTTTAAAATAACAAGATTTTTAAAGTCACACGGTAACTCTACACGCTTATATGCCTTATTTACATACAAGACACTAACTTCTCCCTTTTTTTCCAACTCCTGAATTAACGATTCTGTTGAATAATCTTTAATATTGGTATTATTGTACTTTTTCAAATTGCGTCCCCCTTTTTATAGCACAATAAAAAACACACCAAATTCGATGTGTTTTAATGTGTTCTATCAATCCATTTTATTTTAAATTCCTTATGTACACTTATTATCTTCTCTATTGATTTAATAGTTATTTTTCTTGTAGTACTATAAAAAATTCTTAAATTCTCTTCATTTTGTTCATATGACAGACTCCCCCCACATCTAACTAAGTCAAAAATCAATTTCTCAATAGCCATGTTATCATCTGGTGCTACCAAATCAATAATATATGCACATCTATCACTATTATCCATATAAGATGAGAATTCATTATTAAGTTGTGCAAAATTCTTATTAACTATTTCAGCAATTTCTTGCTTATCAATTTCTTTACCCTCCGGTTGTTTATTAGTTATTTCTTCTAAAATCTTATTTTTTGTAGATTCGGTAAAGTCATTAAAATTCAAGTCATTAATTTTACCATCCATAGAATCTACCTTCGCTTCAATTTTCACCAGTGATTCTCTCATAATACTAGTAGTCCTATTATTATCACTTTCTTGCTGTTTAGCCATATAGATTGCTACTCCTGCAAGTGCGATTGAAACTGAACTAGATATAAAGGAAAATAGATTAACTACTTCTTGATTATCTCCTAACCTAAACGTCAAGATTAATATTATGATTCCCACTAAAATAGCAGTTAACCATCCCCAGTCTCTATTACTCCATTTCTCCCACTTATTACTCCTCATTACCCATCGCCTCCAAACCACATTATTCGTCATTGTACGCAATAAATCTACATAAAACGTTCGTGATTTTTCGACAAACAAAAAGAGCAACCGTGCACCAGTTGCCCTTTCATCAATATTCACACATCTCACAATACAAATATAACACGAAAAAACCAAATTAACCGGTACATTTGCAGTCATGACTCTGCCACATATTTTATCAGCCTCTTCACTACTTTTTCTTCCCTCTTTCTTTTAACATCTATCCAGCATATATCAGTATCAATGACTTACCCATATCTTATATTTTGTGTAACTCTCCTAAATGCTGTATCCCTTGTTACAACTAGTTTTATCCATCCTTCTATTCTGAGTTACACATCACGAAAAAAATGGTGAATTGTATAATAAAAAGAAAAGGATATTGCTAGATTCGGAATTTAATCATAGCCTTATCCATTGCATCTTGATTCACACCAATATACCTCAATGTAACTCTCTCTGATGAATGATTGAATATCTCCATTAATAGCGCTATGTTCTTTGTCTGCATGTACATGTGATAACCAAAAGTCTTCCGTAGTGTATGCGTACCTATCTCATCTAAATTAAATTCTGCTGCTACATCTCTAAGCACTTTATATGCCATGCTTCTACCAATTGGCTTATTACTACCTTGCCTACTTTTAATTAAATATTCATCGTCCTCTCTTTCATCAATGAACCACTTTAATTCTCTTCTTAATGAAGCATTTATCTGTGTACGTTTCTGCTTTCCAGTCTTCATCTCCCTCATAGAAATATGACTTCCCTTCATATCTCCAACTTTTAGTTTTAAAATATCGCTAATACGAAGCCCTGTATTAATCCCAACTACAAATAAGATGTAATTACGTTCATTCTTCACTTTGAGATACCCTTTTATTTGCTGTATTTTCTCAGGATCGCGTATCGGCTGAACAAAGTTCATGATTGGGCCACCTCCAATTGTTCTTGCTCGTAAACTTCTAATCTAAGTGCAAAAGCAAGATTATAGAATGCCCTAACTTTAACGCGACGGTATGTCCTTTCACTCATACCAATTTCGTTATAAACCATATAATCACATACATCTGCATCTTCTAAATATCGCTTCGTAATAATATCTCGTTGATTCCTTCCGGCAGTACCATTTCCAAACCGCGCTAAAGCTTGCTCAATCCGAAGTGACATTCTCTTTAACCATTCATCCCGTTTACTCTGTTGAATATTAGCAAGAGCCACATCTTCTAATGGATTACCAACTGTATTTGTTGAACCGTGATACCTTACTTCATAAGAAGGAGTTACTTTCATTTCTTCACGGATCATTCCAAATTGCCTATAAATACGTATTTCTTCTAAGATACCCTCTAACTTTTCCTGCGTTGCTTTACGATCAATCTTTGGTAAGAATGATAACTGTGCTGTCATGTAAACACACTCCTTTTCACTATCGAGTATTTTTGGAAAAATACTTTATCTCTTGTCAATAAAATAAAAAGGACACCAAAACACAGAGCAATTAACGCTCTATGCTTCGATGTCCTCCAGTTCTTCTGGTCAGACTATATTTTAGTATCAATTCTTATTAAACATTATAACAGTTAATCATCCCTTACTAATTAGTTACAAATAGTTACATTTTTAAAAAATAAGTAAATTTACTCATCCATGGACAAATTTATTTCTTCTACACTGTAAAAGTGTTTCCAAATCTAATATTTTGAAAGGTGACGATAAGTTGATGTTTAAAAAAATTCTTTTATCCAGTGTACTAATTGCCGGTTTCTTAGGAGTATCAACCACTCAAATAAATGCTAATAACGACCATGGCTGGGGAACTGACCATCCTTGGGAATCTGGCGGAGGTTCTCCTTGGATAATAACTGATGTAAACAATCCTTCTGCATCTGGTGGGGACCCTGGATGGAGTGCAGGCGGTCCGGTACTTCCTTGGGGCGGCGGCTTCCCTTGGGAATCTAAATAAGATATGGATTGGCTATTTAGACAGACTTTTCTTCTTAACAAAGTCTGTCTTTTAGTGTTTAAAATATCTTTTTTGTGTTAAACGAACATTTTCATTTATTTCGTTCACATTATAGCTGGACAAGCATATGTTGTTATAGATCGGATGATTAACCCCCACTATTGGAGCATGCTTATGTGTGCTCCTTTTTTGTGTCATTAAAATTATGTTTGCATATATTAAAATTACAAAAAAACTGCTCAATTTTGGTCAAGGAGCGCCTTGGAAAGCGCTCTTTTATTTTTTTGTTGCACATCATATTTTAAATAAGCATATATTGTAGTACCATTGTATTTATTGACATTTCACCCTTAGAGCATACTTTATGTGTGCTCTTTATATTTGTCACCACTCTTGTTCTTTTCACATATACTTGTACTATATCAACTTTCCTAGAAGTATTTCACATACTTCTCCTTTCAGAAAGGACCTACTTTGAGGCAGTGGGTTCTTTCTAACTTTTATAAAATTCAGGTTGAATGTCACACAAATCCTAAATGTCTACATAAACTATGGGTATACATAACCTTTGAGTATACATTTTAGTCACTGAGCGCCTTTAAAGGTGCTCTTTTTCTTATTCAAATAAAGATTTTATAAAGATTCTATAAAGATTTATCTTCCATCTCTGCACATAAATCACAAATAGTTACAACATTCAAATATAGTAGATGAACAAGCAAATCTTCTATACACTAGAGACGTATTATCATTCTAATTTCTTGAAAGGTGATGGTAAGTATATGTTTAAACAAATTATTTTATCTAGTGTGTTATTAACTGGTACTTTAGGAACTTCAACAGCGTTAGCGCAGACTAATAATTTAATTACACCCCCCGCATATAAAGAAACCGAGTTCCAGTACGGTCCAATCGATTTCCACTTTTCTTCTACGACACATACGCATACGATAGACCAGCTTCTACATGTAACCAAAAGCAAATTCAAAATAGATACATTCACGGCAGTCGCTATTTATAGTGATAAACCTTTTAGATACACAGTTGTTTTAAAAAACCTTTTAACAAATGAATTCCAACGTAATGTAATAAAGGGGAAGTTTAATGGTATTGAATACGCTGGCTTTGTCGAATTCGGTCCTTTAGAAACCGCAACTTACCAAGTAATTTTAGGAAATATGGCTGAGACAGAACAAAAAGGGCAAATCAGGATGTGGTCTTTCCAGGGATAAGTTATATTTTTTCAACAGGTGAACTTTATAGAAAAGCCCACCTGTTTCTCCCTCTAATTTCTCTATAAAATTCAAATCTTATAACACTTCAAATCTTCCTACTAGACCGTTCATCTATACGAATTACTTTCCCATTCTGCCAAACTGCTGTATGTTCACCGAATCCTGTACTTGGCTGCTCAACCATCTCTACATTTCCATCCTTGACGATGAAAATTCTATTCTCACTTACGTCTATCTCTGCTGTCATTTTCATAATGTCGACTTTAATTTGATTCACCAAGATCACTCCGTTCATGTTATAATTAATTTGTCCTAATTAATCTAGTCGAGAGCAATCTCGGCTTTTTTTATTTCATCATTCTGTCATATAACTGTTGAAGTTCTTTATCTGACAAAGACTGAAGGTAGTCCTTACTATATCGGCAACCTAGCCATAACCATTCAATCATTTCTTCACGCTTCATACTTGCTCCTCCTTAAATATATTGGACCACCTGCAACGGTATAAAAAACGCTTTTCCATCCTGTATCGGTACTCTAATTTCTACCGGTTCTTTATTAACACGGTGTTCTTCTAGCTTTGCAATCACTTCATCATAACTACACTTCACTTTCTTCCATAAGCAATAACACATATGATCCCATGTTTCATAATCTTTACTTTGAGTAGCATCATGTGGAACGCTGACCAAGACATCTGTATATACCTGTTCATTCACTTTCTTAACCTTAGCCTTTGATAAATCCAATGCGACAATTAATTCCTCAACATCGAAAATATTCAATTGCTTTTTACGCATTGGAAATTACCACTTTATCATTTCCAATTCGATAGATGTATGCTAGGTTCCACTCATCTATCTCAACTCGAATATGATTATCGCATTCCTCAAATGTGCTATCTGGTTCTAATTCTTTTACATACTCCACTGCCTCTTTTTTATATTGAAACTCTTGAAAACTTGGAGACATTCCATCTGTATATACCGTGATTACTAAATACATTTTCTACGCCCCTTTCTGCTCTTCAAAACGCCTTTCTAAGTTCACAAATTTATTAAACTCTTTAACAAATGCCAGCTGTACCGTTCCAACTGGGCCATTGCGTTGCTTCGCTAAGATAATCTCAATCATATTTTTCCGCTCAGAGTCCTTATGGTAATAATCATCACGGTACAAGAAAGCAATTAAATCTGCGTCTTGTTCAATTTGTCCCGACTCTCGAAGATCGGAAAGCATTGGACGTTTATCTTGTCGGGCCTCTACTCCACGAGATAGTTGAGATAATGCCACTACACATACGTTTAGTTCCCGCGCCATAATCTTCAACTTTCTACTAATCTCCGAAATCTCTTGCATACGATTGCCTCCGTGCTTCCTATCGCCAATGATGAGTTGCAGATAGTCAATAACAATCAAACATTGTTTGTCTTGATGCTTACGCTTGAATTTTCGAACCTGTGCGTAAATCTCTTGTATCGTAATCCCTGGCTTGTCCCATATCTCCATCTTCCATTTGTTAATCATTGCTACTGAATTGCTGAATCGTTCCCAGTCTCGTACATCGAAAAATTGACGTGCATTCTTCATCTTCATACCGTTTATATGACCTACACTTGACGCAATCCGTTTTAATAATTGCTGTTTCCCCATTTCAAGAGAGAAGATTCCAACTGCCGTTCCTTTCTCCGCTGCGTTTGAACCAATGTTTAATGCAAAAGCCGTCTTACCAACTGAGGGTCTAGCACCAACAACAATAAAGTCTTGGTCTTGGAATCCATTCGTTAAGTTATTTAACTCGTTGTAGCCAGTATCAATTCCCGTCAAACCACCTTTTTCTTGTTGCATATCTTCATATAACTCTAGTAACTCATCACTCAAATCAAATTCATCAACTAGACCTACTTCACTCAATCCTGTAAGTTGGTCGGTTATTTTATGAATTGCTTCAAGTTCTCCTACTTTCAAATGCTCGTTCAATTTAGAAGTTAATTTGAGAGCTTCCCGCTGTCTCCATCCCTCCAGAACTGATTCGGTATAGAAATTGAAACTAGCTGTTGATGGAGATTGAAAAGCAAGTTTATTAAGATATGTAGAACCTCCTGCTTGTTCTAATGTATTCCCTAATCCCATCATTACGGACACCAGTTCAATCGGTTCATTCTTCTCTTCCAACTCACGCATCTTTTTGAAAATTACTTGGTGTTGTGAGAAGTAGAAATGCTTTGGCATTAGAATTGTGTCTTTCATTAAATTCCCGTCTAGAAAGATACTGCCTAATACGGATTCCTCCGCAGCTCGAACTTGGTTTTCTATCATACTCTCGCCCCCTTCAATTTCAATTTCGTTGCGCGAATAATAGATTCCACATCTTCCAAACTTGCTGCATTATTAGACCATTTCACAACCTCTGAAGAATATATTTCTGATGATTGTTCTTTACGCTTCACAGGGATTAAGTCGCCGAGTGACGGCGGGTACTTATTGCCTGTATCGATATACCTTTTCAACATTTCGCTAGCATCATGAAAATCGTGATTGATTAGTGACTCATAAAATGCATCAATTCGATCTTGTGTGATTTCTGTATTCTTACTTGGATAAGCCAATGCAATCTTCTTCAGCAAATTAAACACTTGTTTTTTAGTCATCTAAATCAAAATCCTCCTCGTTGTATTTCGCTGGCTCTCTTTCCGTTTTCGCTTTGGATGCTTGTGTAATCTCAACATGGCGATCCAACATATACGGCACACAATAACTCACTGAACGTATCTTGTCGCGTCTATGTCTAGGTTGATAATTAACAAAACACTCTTCCAACCACTTCAAAGCATTCTCTAACGTAATACCATTCGCTAAAATTTCTTGAATGCTACTGTAATCCATTGGTGCAAGGTGTAATCCTGACTGGCGTAATTCGATAAACTTATTAGCAATAACATCAACAACATCAGCTTCTGAAGAATGTGGTATTTCATTCACGGTAGACGGCACCCCGCCACTTTCTTCACGTGCGCTAGATGATGATGCAATATCTGAAGTAATCTCTGGTAATGGCTTGTTCAATTCGAACTGTTCGTCTGCCCACTCTGAACACTCAGTCTGCTCATTTTGAACAGGTGGTCTGTCCAACCGTTCTAATCTTTTGTAATCAATTCGATACCATTTCGTATTATCAATTTTCATTTGATTGTATTTTGCTGTAATGATATACCCTTCTTTTTCTAACCGTTTCATCACTCTTCTGAGAGTCGAACCACTCCAGAATGGAAATTGTAGTATCCAAGCGTCGTATGTGTTATACACCCACTTATGACCATCGCGAATATTTTTACTATCTTGAAGCCAATAATGTAATTGCTGTAAAAGAATTGCTTCATTAAGACCTAATTTGCAAGCTAATTTCGGCAATACCATCAGCGGTTGCTCATTCAATAACAGCCTACTCATTTTTCATTCTCCTTTCTTAAATCAAACTTCCAACCTCTTATTTTGGTATAATTATCCTCAAAGGAGGTGTGATAAATGACAACAGATAACTTTGAACGCAACAGACGCTTCATGGCTGAAATGTTACATGATGGTTTTGATTCAGCTGAAAAGAGCCATAAATTACTTTTCAAATCAGATAAGAACCTAACTATTTCTCTTGCTTATTTAATGGAAGCCGATACGTTCTTCACCAACGCAAAGGTTTTCTATTTCCAAAAAGAAGAATTGTACCACAACGATATTGAGGAACTATTCCACCAGTTCCAAGTGTACAAAAAAGAATTTATGGATTGTGTTGCAACTGACCATCTTCATCAATGGACAGATATTGAATTTCGTAGATTAAAAGAAATCTTCGAAGGCCTAAACAGTTTATTAATTTTGAACTAGTTACTTAATAAGACGGTTGATAGCGATTTTTATTTCTCCAATGGTATGACTTATGTCTATCAACTTCTTACTTTGCCAAAGAATTTCCTTACCTAGATAGCTTTCTGGATTAATACCGTGTAACTTCTCAATTCCTTTCACTTTTTCAATTTCCTTTTCAATAATCTCCTTTGTACTCTCTGGCAAGGTCATGAGAAACTCATTCATAGTTCCTCCCACTTTCTTAACAGGCTCTAACTCCATTAAACATCTAGCCTCATTCCTTAACTCTTCAATCACAAGAACGGCTAAATCGTTTCTGTCAAAACGAGCTTCTTTTTCCTTTTTACGTAGGTACTTCTCTACATCCCCATAAGTCTCACACTCATCATCAATTACCTGTTTTAATTCTTCTTTTACTGCGTGTACATCCTTATGGAACTTTTCGATAATATCAAAAAATGTTTGTTTTTTATCCATTCTTAATCCCCTTTCTGACGCTATTCGCATCGTTGTAACCAAGAACCTAGTAACGTACTCTCGGGGGAAGTAGCTCTTGATTACAACGACAAGAATAAAAATCACTTGTCGCTTTTTCTATTCATTTGTTATAATTAATTAAATCGAAAACTTTTCTAGTGACTTGTTACAATGCCCGTAACAAGTCATTTTTCTATTTCTGAGACTTTTTCTAAGAACCACATGTAAAAAACTGCTCCACCGCCACATACCATACCGAGTATCAAACAGAAGAATTCCATGTAGGTCATTTGTTTATCTCCCCTCATATAGCTTTTGGCAATACTTACGAAAGATTAGTGCTTGCTCCAACGTCTCCAATTCTGAATAAGCAACCTTAATTTGACTTAATAGTAAAACTTGCTGCTTCATATTTTTTCTCCCTTCAACTATTCGTGTACTTTCTTGCTTTCAGTGACACTTGCCAATACTTGAAAATATCATTCATAGAAAATCCATATCTATCACATAGAATTGCAACTAGATTCATCATTGATGCTGTTGCGTCTAGTACCTCATGCATCGCCTGTTTCATCTCATCCTTCTCTCTGTCCGACCATGCATTCGCTGGCTTGAACCAACAAATACTTTCCAAATGCTCCAGTGCTTCTCCCGTTTCCTTTTGCACCATATACATCATGCTCGAAGGATGATGGTCCACATGTTCCCCATTCAATAATGGAATACTGACTGTCCCTGCTGCTTCTCTCCATATATGGAAGAATAGCTGTGGATCATCCATCTTTTCTGAAATGTGCTTGTGTAAGTCTTTTGGTAGAACTCGACTTTCTGTTTCGTATTTAGCTAATGACTCACGACTAGTAGGAATCCCTACTGATAGTGTTTCTTGTGTATACCCCTTTCGCTTTCGAGCCATAGCAATTTCTCTTCCTATGCTCATTCCTTCTCCTCCATCCGTACCTAAATGGTCATTTATTTGTGACAAATAAATATGATAGATTTACATTAGATGATGTGCTTTTCGTAGTAATCAGTATTCTCTTCCATCCAAGAAGTATGTTTCTCAATCCACTGGAAAAGTAAATGTGTTGGGATTAATACCCCTGCTTCACGGAATACTGGAAAGTCTGCACGACTTAGTAACTCGGAAGCTTTTGTACGTTTGATGTGAAGTAATTCCATTAACTGCGTTATCGTGAGCATTGGAGGTAATTCATTCTGCTTATCACGATGAAAGTTCGCTCTTTCCATTTCTTCACGAATAATTTGTCGCAATGGTTCTATGTCAAAATTAGCTGTAATCATATATCTCACTCCTTATTAATAAATAAACTAAACTTTGCGAACTGCGTAGCGAGTTGGTAAAAAAAATTCTTCTATCTGTTTGCCGTATAAGTGTGCTATTTGATTGGCTCGTTCAACACTTATCTGTCGCTTCCCGTTTTCAATTTGAGATAGATAACCAGCTGGGATACCAAGTTCCTTACCAGCCTGCTCAATACTTATCTCTAAACTTTCACGTAATTTTTTTAGTTCACTCAAATTCCTCACCTCCAAAAACTTTGCAAATTGCGTTGTTGAATATAATATACTACTCGTTACGAGTATGGTCAATGCATTTTGCAAAGTTTTTTCCAAAATATTTTAAATTCGCACTTTGCAAAGTATAATTGTAACTAGTAGAAAGGTAGGAGGATTCCTATGCTTGGAGAGAATTTAAGAAGATTAAGAAAGCAAGAAGGCCTAACTATGAAAGAATTAGGTCAAAAATTACATTTAGCAGAGTCAACAATATCCGGATATGAAATAGGAAATAGAACTCCTGATTATGAAACACTTGGTCGAATCGCAGATTTTTTTGAAGTTTCCATTGATTACCTTTTAGGAAGAAGTACAGATAAAGAGTTGATAAATAATCCTGAGTTAGGGTTATGGTTCAAAGACATCCAAGATGCTTCACCTGAAAAACAAGAAGAACTTCGAAAGTTTTGGGACTTTATTAACATGAAAGAAAAAGACCGTAAAACAGGAGAGATTCAAAAATGAATACACTCGGAGAAAGAATGCGTCATATACGTAAAGTACATGCCTACACACAAACAAGGGTTGCACAAGCACTAGGTATGTCTAATGTACAATTATCACGCTATGAATCGGGTGAAAGAAAACCTGAGCCTGAAATGATTAAAGCTATAGCATCTTTTTATGAAGTTTCTACAGACTATCTATTAGGAACCATTGATGCATATACACATAAGGATGACACAGCGATAGACAAAGCCCTTAATGATCCAGAACTAGGATTATGGTTTAAAGACATCCAAGATGCTTCGCCTGAAAGACAAGAAGAACTTAAACAGTTTTGGGAATTTATCAAAACGAAGGAAAAAGATCGTAAGTCTGGGGACAAGCAATAATAACACACGCTTTAATTGCGTGTTTTTATTTGCTTTAAACTGTATGAAAATTACATCAATAGAAAATATTAAATAAATATGGTTAAATAAGAAATTCATCTATCCTTTTCCATATCTAGTATTACTAGTTTTATATACTAATATGATTTTTTCACACTAATATATACTCTTTGGCTATTTTTAGGGGGATTAATCGTGGCAAAAAATGAAGTAAGGTTCTATGACAAAGTATGGTTTATTCTTTTAATGTGTGTTCTTCTTCCACCATCAATTCTTTATTATCTTACAAGACTAAAAAAGAGAAATGTGCAAATTGCTTTAGGAGCAGTTACTATTTTTATACTTCTCGGTTTCCCGTTCGCGACGAAGGTTGATAATACAAAAACAGCTTCACCAGCCGAACAAGAAACTAAAGCTGAGACCGAAGAAAAGGCCAAAACTGAAACTGCACAGGAAAATAAAAGTGAAGTTAAGCAAAACACAGAGCAGAAATCTACAGCTAAACAGACGAATGAAAATGTATGTACATATGACGAAGATGATGATGACTGTGACGATGATGTCACAGCACCAAAAGCTAAAACAACTACTGAACCAAAAAATAAGACGAAAGCTACAACTGAATCTAAGCCAAAGTCTAAAACGACAACTAGTCAAACAACCAAACCAAATACAGGATCCAATAAAAATTCAACATCCAACTATAATAAAGCACCAAGTACTAGCCGAAGTAGTGGCAGTGGCAGCAGTAACAATAGTAGTCGTAGCAGTAGCGGTAGTAGCAGTAGTAGATCTGGAAGATAATTAAAGCTACTTGTGTAGGCGTATTCTTTAAAAATAAGTAAAACAAGCTTTAATTGCGTGTTTTTGTTCGGCTTCAAATGCATGAAAATCACATTAATACTTTATTTTATACAAATAAACTAGACCTACTAAAAAATCCAACAAAATACAAACTATATAATTGGAAGTGATTACGTAATGAATATAATAAAACCGGAAATGATTGATAATATTATTGGCAATTGGTCTATAATAATCGCCATTGCTGCTGCTATTGGTACAGGATTCCTCTATGTATTCAAATACCAAGTGAAATCTGATTTTGAAGTAATATTTGAAAGTAGAATAACACTAAATCTCAGAAATTTGGCACAAGAAGCAGTTAATATATTACTTGTATATCTTTATACTTTAGTACTGTCTTTTTGTTTTTGGATACAAGTCCCTAATGAAAATACAGACTTGAAGAAGACATTAACAGGATATGCTTTGCTAGTATTTATGTTGATGTTTTCATTAATTGTTCTTTTGTTTTTTGTACAAGGACTCATGCATGTCATAAGAGCATACAGGTCACGACGTAAATTCTCTTTAAATAAAATTACTCTCTTTTTAGAAAGTAATTCTTTAAAAGTAACTGGTACAGTATTAATTGCTTTATTTGTTATGTCTGGAAGTGCATGCCTAGGTTTTATGTACCGCGATTCTAATGATTTACAGTCAGTCATAATATTCAATTTATCGGTAACAGTAATGGGATACCTAGCTCTCTCATTACATACGAAAAAAAAGTTATTTCAACAAAAATACTACTATATTAAAGATCAAATAACTGCAAGTGATATAGAAAAACTAGAACTAATTCACCTATACAATCTTAAAGAAAATAAAGTAGTTTTGACAGAGCGAAAATATGTAAAAAACTATGACATACTATACTTACATGAGCAAGAACAACTAAAAGATGATTCTTACTACAAATATACTAGAGTTTTAGTAGATGATCCGAATAAAGAAGAAACGATTCTAGGGTTCCCTAGACGTATAAAAGAACTTCGCTTAGAACGTAAACTTACTGAAAAACAGTTAGGTAAAGAGATAGGTGTCACTAAAGGCTACATATTTGGATATGAAAACGGCAACCGTACACCTGATATTGAGACATTACAAAAGTTAGCAGACTACTTTGACGTGTCCGTTGACTATCTTCTTGGTCGCTCAAATAAAAGAAATTTAGAAGATGATTCAGACCTTGAGTTATGCTTCAAAGATATCCGTAACTCCACTCCTGAAAGACAAGCAGAACTTCGACGATTTTGGGAGTTTATGAAAGCAAATGAAGATAACTCTGAGGTTGAAAATAAATAAAAATAAGACACGCCTTAATTGCGTGTTTTATTTTAGTTACATATGTCAGAACATTCATTCTATAAGCGAGATAAAAATTATTGATATAGAAAAGGAGACTAAACATGAATATCTTTCAAGAAACTAAACCAGTAATAGAAGGAAATACCAATTTATACGCTCCACAAATCAATGCATATCGAGCAGCCATTTCTCACTACAAAGAATTCCCAGAACTTAGTCATCGAGAGAGCCTTATTGTGATGCCAACTGGTTCAGGTAAAACAGGTGTTATGGCTATGCTGCCTTTTGGTCTAAGTGAAAAAAAGGTATTAATCATTACTCCTGGTAAGATTGTTCGAAAAACAGTATTTAAAGAATTTGATTCTATTACTAACCCTGAACACACGTTTTGGTACAAACAAAAAGTCATATTAGATCGTAAGAAATTCCCAAAAAGTTACCTATACCAAGGCTTTAATAGTAAAGATGACGAAGCTAAGCAGCAAACATTAAGAAAATTAGACCTTACAGATATTGTTATTACTAATATTCACAAGATAGTTGGCAGTAGTGATGAAGTAAATTTAAAAGAATTAGTAAGTCCAGATTTCTTTGACTTGATTATTATTGATGAAGCACATCATGTGGCAGCAGACATGTGGCAACAAACTTTAGATTATTTCAAAGACTCTAAAGTTATTAAATTAACAGCGACTCCTTTCAGGGGAGATAATCAAACTATTTCTACCCACGAATATGATCCAATTTTTGAATATACTCTTGCTGAAGCTATAGAAGATGGCTTGTTAAAAAATATCGTAAAAGCAGAAGCTATTCCTGGTGAAATGAGCTTTACTAATCCAAAGAATGGTAAAGTCTATACTCTCGAAAGAGCCAAAAGAGAGATTGGGAACAATTGGGTTAATAAAACAATTGCAATGGACGAAAAATGTTCAAAACAAGTCATCTATCATACAAAAGAAATTCTGGAGCTAAAAAGAAAAAGTTATCCTAATCACCAAGTTTTAGCCGTGACTTGTAATGAGGATCACGCTCAGCTGGTTACAAAGTGGTTTCAAGAATGCGGTCTAACGTGTTCCTATGTAAGTAGTAGATTAGCCCCTGAACAAGTTGAAATTCGCTTAAATGATTTTGCAAATGGACAATATGACGTCATGGTAAGTATACAAATGTTAGGAGAAGGATATGATAATCCTAATATATCAGTAATATCAATTTTTAGACCATTTAAAACCCTAACACCATATGCTCAAGCAATTGGACGTGGCTTAAGAAAAATACATAATGAGAATTTACAAGAAATTGATAATTTCTGTAATGTTGTATATCACCAAGAACTTGGTTTAGAACCTCTATGGAATTATTACAAAAATCAAGAAGAATATGGGAAATACTTAAAAGAACAAACAAAATTCGTTATCGAGCAATTAACGCTTACTTTTGATGAATTAGGATTTGTAGAAAAAATTCCAGTTCCTACTAAAACAGAACCTTCAGAGATTGATTCCAATCCATCAGTTGTTAATATTGGATCTGTTCAATCCTATTCACCAAAAGGATTTGCTAAACAAGACTCCTTTACAAACAATGGATTTAAAGAGTATCTTGAGTCCAGACATAAACTAATTTCTGACACAGTAGAAAGCAACAAACAAAAAATTTCTGATATTAAATCCTTATTAGAGAATGGAGCGCTTAACCAAGAACAAGCAGAACTTCTAATTAACCAATTAGAATCTAATACTCAAATTGAACATGATAATACATTTGAAGAAATTCAACACCTTCTCTTAGCAGAAACAGTAAAAGGTGATTTCAATTTATGGGTACAATCTAGACTAGAAGAATTTTTTAGAACATCTGTACTGGAAAAAGAAGGATTTGAGCTATTTGATGAAGAATTTAATATTGATAATTCACGTATAAATAATATAGGATATATACTAAAGAGTTTTAGACAAGGATTATACCGTACAACAGGCAAACATTTTTCATCATATTTACCCGAAGATTTTGCCATAGCAAAACAGCGCTTCATTAAAAAATTAGACTTTTATCTCACTCAATATGGAAAAAAGAAAGAAGGAGGTGCACAAAACGATGAACTCTAACGTAGATTATAAACTAGTCTACAAAGGCATCCATTATTTGGATTTAGTAGCACGTAATACTCAAAATGGTGGTACTATATTAGACATAATCTTTGACAAAAAAATGAACAACTGTATGAAAATTGATGTGCATACCAGTTATGCTGATGGTTTAACAACGACAATTGATAGATTAGTCTATGATAATGAGCTACTAACAACTTGGGAACTAATAACATCTTATGATACTCATACTATCTTTTCTAGAGAACTATTAGATAGCTATCTGTCTAAAGCATCAACTATCTCAGCTTTATCATAAGTAAATAAAATATATACCAAAAGCCCTCTTCACGGGCTTTTATTTTTGCTGTAAAATAGAATATATGTTCGTATTTTACAATATTGGAGTGAAATAACATGCACACGTCACAGCACTACTACACTACTCAACTTGAAGACTATATACAGAACTTGTACCACTCTCTAGGTATATTTGTTCCAGAACAAATGAATATAATGAAGGTTACTCAAAAACTCAATATATGGATCTACTTCGCTCCAATGGGAAGTTGTGCTATCGAGCGTAACGGACTAGCTAGTATCGTAATTGATAATCGTCAACCGCCTCAAGAACAATTTGAAGACTTTGGCCATGAGCTTGCTCACCTACTCTATCACGCTGGTAATCAACTACATATGCCCAAGATGTTTCTCGATTACCAAGAAGCGAAAGCACAAAGTTTCGCTATGCACTTTTGCATCCCTACTTTCATGTTACAGAAGCTATCCCTTCCCTATTCAAGATTGGAAGCGATTTATCTTATCTCTACTACGTTTAATGTCACGCCAGAGCTTGCTGAGAAGCGCTTGGAACATTATGAGCAACGAATACTCACAAGTCGCTTTCATGACATTGTACGTGCCGAATATGCCGTTTAAATATGCTAAGGGGGTATAAGACAAATGAAAGGCTATTTTAGAAAACGTGGTGACACGTGGTCATTCACGATTGATATTGGTATGGACGATCTAACAGGGAAACGCAAACAGAAAACAAAGACTGGATTTAAAACGAAGAAAGAAGCGCAAAAGGCTGCAGCTGCTATGATAATAGAGCTTGAGAAAGGCATTTATTTTGATGATAAAAATCTAACAATACTTGACGTATTTACAAAAATGAAGCCTATTCGAAAATCACATTTAAAGAAAACGTCATTTGAGAAAGAAAATAGTATCATCAAACTCCATATCCTATCTCGCTTCGGTCAGAGAAGATTAAAGGATATTAAGCCATTTATGATTGAAACCTATTACTCTGAATTACAAGATAAAGGTTTGTCTACTGGTACCATTAGCAATATACACAATTGTTTTCGAGCAATTTTCAAATGCGCGGTGGAATGGGAAATAGTACATACAAATATTCTCTCGAAAGTAAAGAAACCACGCGATACGCAGGTAAAAATGAATACTTGGACTGTTGAAGAGTGTAATAGATTTTTAGATTACCTCCAAAAGAAAAAGAACAAAAAGTATTATATTTTCTTCTTACTTGCTATCTATACCGGTATGCGTCGTGGAGAATTACTTGGGCTGACATGGAAAGATATTAACTTTGAGAATAAAAAGATACTTATTACGAAGGCACTAACTAAAACGGATAACGGACTAGCAGTTGACTCTCCAAAAACAAAGTCGTCCAATCGAAGTATCAATATTTCAGCATTTGTTGTGAAAGAGATTCAAAAATATCATCTAGATCAAAAGAAACTATTTCTTCGATTCGGTTTAAAAATCACTGAAGATTCATTTGTATTTTCGGGGGCTACTCCACGCTCTCCCCTACATTTAGATGCACCACATCACTTTTTGAAAATAAATTATAAACAAGCTGGCGTACCAAGGATACGTATACATGATTTACGACACACTCACGCAACGTTAATGCTCGAAGCTGGTGAGCATCCAAAAATTGTACAAGATCGATTAGGTCACTCCTCTATCCAAATGACCTTAGATAAGTACAGCCATGTAACAGAAAACATGCAACAAAAGGCAGCCGAGAATTTCGAGAACATCATTAATAGCACACACAAAATACAATAAGTTTTTCAATGTGGTCAAAATGTGGTCATTTGTACTTTTATAGCTTCACACACCCTTATATATCAAGGTTTTACAAAGGATTTCGTTGAGTGCTGGGAGAAAAACGAGCAGTTTTAGTGGTGTTCATTTCGTACTGCTCCAAAAAGAAAAAAGTGCTGAAAAACCTTGATATGAAAGGATTTTTGGCACTTTCGTATTTAATATGAATTATTGAGATATAGTAGCTATTTTCATAGATTTCCGGGGGTTTTTATATAAAATGTGGTCATTTTCTTGAATCAACTTCCACATTAATAAGAGTTTAAATTCCGTGTTTAATTAATGAGACGCATATACATTCATAGTGGTTCAAATATACCTGTATCTCAGCATTCTCCATAATAAACAAAGTTGTTATTTTTTTATTTTTTAGTCAAAATGTGGTCAAAAATGTGGTCATTTTCCCCTTTAAAATCTTGTTGATTTCATAAAAAGGGGATACTCTCAACGGTGATGGAAGATTTATATGGTGAAGAACCTATGAACGCTTAACGGCGTCTATTTTTCATGTAGAAAATATGCATACTTTTTATTGCATAACGCATACTAATTCCACGGTAGAAGCTTACTCCTTAAAAAACACGTAGTCTAGAGAATTCTTATTCACCTTATTTGGCTTCTCTACATGTCTTAATTGAATAACTTGTATAATACGTACAAGGCATTACAATTTCAATTTTATTGTATAATCCACACACAACGTAATTATAATAATCGTATATCAGTAATGTATTTGAGAACTCCATAGATAAAAAGGCGCACAACTCGTAATGAGTTAATGCGCTTTTTTATATTATAATATAATCTTTTAAGAAAAATAAAAAAAGCACTCAAATGAGTGCCTTCCATTATCGTAGTTGATAACCAATCCACTTACGTCCTAACCATGTTTCAATTTCATACCAAGCCTGACGTACGTCCACAGTTTGAGGTGAAACTGTTCCAGGAATGCCCTCACTCGACTGAGGCACAGCAGTATGATATAAATTTCTTTTATCTGATACTTTAAGTGTTGCGTTTGACGCATTAAAGCCAGTATCAATCATTGCTCTATTTTGTAAGACTAACTTATGCTCATACCAATTACTAGTCAGTTCCTCACCAGGAAGTCTTACCCACTTATGACCTTTATACGAATTAATTAAAAAAGCTGCGTTTACTACCTTCACGTTTTGAACAGGAGAGACATAATTTACTACAGCAAGACTAGATGGATCATTATGTAAAGATTTAGTTACTGTAATTTTGTTGTACAAGATATTGTTTGTTTCAAATACGTCTGCTCTAGAATCTCCTACTGCTGAAGCTGATGGTGCATAAATAGCTGTTAATGATAATGCAAATACAAAAAATGATGCGATTAATTTTTTCATGATATTTCCCCTTTGAATTATTTTCCACTCCAATAAATTAACACAATTAACATAAAATTGTAAATACAATTATTCCAAAATAGTTATATAGAACTATTTTTTACATAAAAAGGAATTACTATTGATGCACCCCTTCATGCATTTGAAGGGGTTTTTTTACGTAATTAAATAGCAAGGCAATATAACTTGCCACCTTCTTTGTGACAGTTACCTTTGAACCCAAAGTCACTCTTCCTGTCGCTAGTTATTGTTATGAGATGTAAATATTCATAAAGCCATACCCAGTATGTTTCATTACCGTACATGACCGAATAATTTTTATAATGTTTGGAATTAGAATCCCACAATAAATGATTGCTTGTATTTGCAACTACAACATTGTATTTACCTTGCCCAACGACATAGAATGCGTGATTGACTGTATCTGTAACAAACTTTTCTCTTTCTTTGTCTTTCTTCTTACCTTTGCCTTTGCTGTAAGAGATCATATCACCGGTTTCAACAATGGGTTTAATTGTACTCAAATTACTAGGCACATTTTCATTTTCAAAAGCGTTAGCAGTCCCTCCTGTTAATAGAAGTGACAATCCTAATCCTGGAGCTATTAACTTACGAATCATATTTTTCATGTAATATCATTCTCCTTTTCTCATTAATTTTTTATCTACCAAATTAGCTATTATTTAATAGTTGATTTAATCATAACAAGAAAAAAGTGAAAAAATGTAATATGATGTCAGCTATATGTTGGGAAAATAAATCGACTTTTACACCTCTTTAACCCCGTACCACCAACCTCAATTGTTCAAAACCCCTTAAAAGCTGATTGTGTATATTCGCTTAACCCCACCTTTTATAGCAATTCCAAGCCCTCATTAAACCCAGTTTCCCCTACTAGTTTCACTCAGAAATATATTGGGAAACTTCGTCGTCTTCGTGTATGAGTTGCCCAGCAAGTGGACCTTTCACATGACGGACCAACGACTGAACAAAGTCATTAGCTTTATATTTTCCCACTATTTTTTATTCAAAATGTGGTCAAAGATGTCGTCATTTTCTCCTTTAAGATTTGGCGGATTTTATAAAAAGCGGATACTATCAACAACTGTGATGGAAGGTTTATATAGAGTAGAACTTACAGGCACTTAACGGCGTCTATTTTTACGATAAACCCATGAATAACTTACCATTGCATCACCTGTACTAATTATACGGTAGAAAACTTACTCCTTAAATATATAATCTAGAGAGGCCTCGTTCACCGTACTGGACTTCTCTACATGTCTTAATTGAGCAACTCACATAAGACCTTACAAAGCATTACGATTCCAATTTCATTGCATAATCCACTAACAATGTAATTATAATAATCATACATCCAAAAAGTTTTTGAGATCTCCATAGCTAAAAAAGGAGCACAACTCTGTAGTGAGTTAGTGCTTCTTTTTGCGTTATATTATTGTTTTATAAGATAAATAAAAAAGCACTCAAAAGAGTGCCCTTCCATTATAGGTTATAACCAATCCACTTTTCACCCATACGTGTATCAATTTTATACCATACTTGAGTTGCAGTTACAGTCTGGGGATTAAAAGACACGGCATCTTTATCAGTACGATTAGTCGTTGCATTTTCCCATGTTTTAGTTCTTCTATCTAAATACAATTCTCCCATTGTTGCGTTAAATCTTTCAGGGAGGTTAATCATATCACCGTATTCATCATACTCAACCCATCTAGGACCAACACTTGTTTTAATTTTAAATAAAGCTGCCTTAGGAGTTGTCTTCTCTCCAGGGTAAAGTACCATTTGTACTGATTGGTTAGATGGAGATAGATGTACATCTTTCTTTTCCATTAATACGTGATATATTAAATCTTCTCCGGTTTCGCTATGTGTCACTGCTGCCTTAGGATTACCGGCTGATGCTGATGGTGCATAAATCCCTGTTAATGATAATACAAATACGAACAGTAATGGCATCATTTTTTTCATAATATTTCCTCCTTTGTGATAAATCGAACCTTTTAAATAATACAATATTAAAATACCAACTGTAAACCAAAAAGAACCAATACAGGAATTTATAACCATAAAATAAGAGGGCGACATGCCAATTGTATGACACGTCGCCTGGTTGTTTCCTCTTTAATTACCTTTTTCATGTAATGTTCGTGGAAGCCACTTCAAATTATTTTACTTACTTTGATGAATGTCGGTTATTATCCTATTCTATTTCCATCCTTCCATATCGCAATGTACTTTGCAGCTTAAAAGGCAGTAAACAAATGCTTTCTGCTTTTTATTAGTTGTTTTCGTAAAGGTTATTTTTTTATACATGTCAATCATGTATAGTATAAGAGATTGACATGTCATATTTAACACCTATTAGTTATGAAGAAAGGGATGATAACAATGACGAAATTATCTTATAGTGGTTTAAAACATGGAGAAAATAATGTGGAAATAACATTATTGGCGGATATCCAAAATGATTGGTTGGAGATAACACATACGAATGAAGTGTCTCAAGTAATGAATAAATCAACAGGTAAATATATCATAGTAAAGCGAAACACTTTGAAAGTTGAATTTGCTTCATAATACGGAGAACATATAAAAAATGCGGCTGACTAGATCAGTCGCATTTTTTATGTACTTTTAAATACCTCCATAAAGGGCATTATGTCAGTCTCTATATACAACAACTTTTTAATTAGTTGATTCTTTTTCTTTCCTCATCGCGTTTTTATTTTAGAACTCGTTTAATAAATTCTGTTTTAGCTTTTGTGTATGCTTCTCTATCTTGATGAAACTCCCTAGCTAGTTCTTGTTTCAGATTTGCATAATCATAAACTAATTGCGGATTTTCCCGTAAACGATTACGAAATAGAAGTTGTTGCTCCCATCGCTTTTCCCCTTTAAGCATCACATGCAAATGAGCTACACGCTTATTATTTTTTACCTTCACAAAAAATCTTCTCCAAGGTCGTTCATCTAATTTCGGACTTACATAATGCCAATCATATGTAGACAATGCAGTCGAAATATCTTCTAATCTATCAAACGAATGTGCTTCAGCCATTAAGTCAATGATAGGTTTTGCAGGTAAATCGGGTATTGATGTACTTCCTATATGCTCTATCTTACTTATACCCAGAGGAGCAAGAAGGGTATAAAGTTCTTCCTTCTCTCGTTTTCCTTCGTCTTGCCAATCAGGATTTGGTTTCACTATCTCTACCGATTCAGTGGCCCATACTGGCCAATTATTTTGCTCCACCATACACAACTCCTTTTCTTTTATAAACTCTAATTCTAATTATATACTCTCTTCTGCTCTAAAACTAACTAGACACACTCCCCCATCTTGCATCTCAATTGATATTTAGACACTATTCATGTAGTATATAAGGTAATATTTCACTTTATCTAAAGAAAGGAGAGTACCGAAATCATGAAGAAAAAATCAATGAAATTTTTATCAAATGGATATGGGTACTCGACTGCTGTTTTTTTCTAAAATCATTTTATAGGGAGAAGTGTGTCCAAAAATGAGATAGAAGAAATCGCAGTTATTTTTATTATGATGAGGTGGATCAAATGAGAAACGGAATAATTACTAGAAAGAACCCAGCAAATATGCCAGGACCAGTAGGGAACTATACACATATTACGAAAATCCCTAGAAATGCAGAGTTATTTGTGACATCAGGACAGATCGGAATAAATCAGGACGGCCAATTCCCAGAAAGTATGAATGAACAAATCAGTAATACGTTTCAAAACATAAATAAAGTTTTAGAATCCGAAGAGTTAACTGCTGCTAACATTATAAAAGTGAATATATGGGCAACAGAAGAAATTGATTGGGAGCACATGGATTTCGAATGGGAAAAGTTGTTTCATACGGAATATCCAGCAATGACAATTGGATATCTTTCAGCATTAGGATTGCCAGAAATTAAAGTTGAACTAGAAGTATGGGCAGCTAAACCATAATATAAACACACACTTCATTCCATTTGGAGAGCAGGTAGCTTTTGCTAGCTGCTCTTTTATTTATCCGATGTAAGACGCATTCTCTCCTTCATTTTCTTTACTAAAATAAAGCTTTTGTTAAATATTATTTTCCTTTAAACCTACATCTCTATTAAACTACCTAAGTATAATTTTGGCATTAGAGATATCTGTATTTGATATTTTTACGATGATGGGGGTGTATCTAGTGGCTTTTTAGCTAAAAAACGCTTCATACTTGTTTTTACTTACTTTGTTAAACTTCGCTTAGCTTCCTGTTCTAATGACCTTTTTATTCATTGTTACGGCTTATCCATCCCCCTATCATATTAGTGTCCAGTTGCTAATAACAATGCAAGTAATATGTTCGTAGATAATACCTTTGGTGAATTTTTCTATAACTTACTAGTTATTATATTTAGCTTAATTGGCGAAGAATGTCTTGTTTTAGTTCCGTCGATACTAGCAATTTATTTTTTAAAAAACATGAAGTAAGCAAACAATGGTCGCTCATTATCGTCACTCTTGTTGGGGCTTTCTTATTCGGTTTAACCTATTACTCCGTATACGACGGTAATTGGACTCAAATTTTGTTAATTATTGCTTTAGCGAGATTACCTTTCAACTGGGTTACCTTTAAAGTCAATTCACTATGGGCTATTGCTATTGTTCATATCACATTTGATTTCTTATCACTCCTAACATTTTCATTTATTTAAACAGGATATTGACGAAAGGGCGCTTTTAAAAAAGCGCCCTTTTTGCATTTCCTTAACATCTATCTTGTTTCTATGCCATTTTGTTTATAGCAACTTATAGAAAAACTAATCTATCTACCTCCGTGACGCTAAATATACGGCGACACACCAGCTTACACATTCCTTGCGCCTCTATTCTTCTTAGTAATTCTTCTGTTGGAAAACCAGCTTGTACATGTTGGTGAAAGAATGCATGGACGTTATAGAATTGAAAATAGTCCGTGTTACTGTCTATTGGAATATGCGGGAAGTCATATTTTAACATGTTGAAGATATGAATAGATTTAGAATTATCCACTTTCAAAACAGACAAACATGGCATCAGTGTGAGAACAAAGTCGATTCCTTTATTCATGACCCCTATCTCTTCCAACTATTCTATTACGGTTAATTCGTCCATGATACAAGGTTTTCCTTTCATATTATTTTACAAGCTAAAAAGCACGCCTAAAGCGTACTTACTACATACATATATGAAGTTACATGTCATACTATCTTTTACAAGCAAAAATCCACTCAGCTTGCACATTAAATCGCAATTCCGACCTCTGCCTAGCTTAATTATAACATGTAAAAAATCGTGAATATAGACTTTTTCTTCTTCTGTCCTCTTGCTACAATCAATTACACATTAATGGTTAGGAGAGATGCCGCATGAATTCTTTTGTTCTTCATTTTCATGAAATAGAAAAAACACAGCTTTCACTCGTTGGTGGAAAAGGATTAAATCTAGGAAGATTAGCAAGCATGCAAGGAATACACGTACCAGAAGGCTTTTGTATCACAACCGCCGGATATGAAAAGGCACTTGAGCAACATGACACGTTTCAAACATTGTTGGATCAACTAACGATGCTCAAAATAGAAGATCGTCATCACATTAATGAAATTAGCAAGAAAATCCGCCAAGCCATTACCGAAGTGGAAATTCCTTCTGATGTGGTAAAAGAAGTTACTCACTACCTATCTCAATTTGGCGATGAACATGCTTATGCAGTTCGTTCTAGTGCGACTGCTGAAGATTTGCCACATGCCTCTTTTGCCGGTCAACAAGACACTTATTTGAATATTATCGGTATAGATGCTATCTTGATGCATATCAAAAAATGCTGGGCTTCTCTCTTTACAGATCGCGCAGTCATCTACCGAACCCAACATGGATTTGGCCATCGAAACGTATCTTTATCCGTTATCGTTCAAAAGATGGTATTCCCACAAACTTCTGGTGTTTTATTTACAGCTGATCCAATTACGTCTAACCGAAAGCTACTATCGATTGATGCTAGTTTTGGACTTGGTGAAGCGTTAGTCTCTGGATTAGTATCCGCTGACTGTTATAAAATACAGGACGATACGATTGTCGATAAGATAATTGCCACGAAGAAATTAGCTATTTATGCACGAAAAGAAGGCGGAACAGAGACGAAGCAGCTCGATCCTGTGCAACAAAAGACGCAAGCACTTACGGAACAACAAATTTTACAGGTAGCATGCATAGGAAGACAAATCGAAGCTGACTTTGGTTGTCCACAAGATATTGAATGGTGTTTCTTTGATGGTACGTGTTATATTCTCCAAAGTCGACCAATCACTACGTTATATCCGATTCCGGAAGTACATGATGAAGAAAATCACGTCTACGTATCTGTCGGCCATCAACAAATGATGACCGATGCGATGAAACCGCTCGGATTGTCTTTTTATTTGTTAACAACTCCTGCACCGATGCGCGTAGCTGGCGGAAGGTTGTTCGTTGATGTTACCCCTCCGCTCGCTTCACCAATTAGCAGAGAAAAGATCGTAAATACATTAGGACAATCCGATCCACTTATAAAAGATGCACTAATGACGATCATCGAACGGGGAGATTTTATCAAATCGGTACCAAACGATACTAATCCTACTGAGAGTGGCAATGAGATACAGGCACCACAAATGGAAAACGATCCGACCACCGTTGCTAATTTGATGAAGAATAGCCAAACGTCAATCGAAGAATTAAAAGAAATGATCAAAACAAAATCAGGAGTAGATGTGTTTGATTTTATTGTGGAAGATATGCAGCACTTAAAACAGATTTTGTTTGACCCACAAAGTTTGCGTGTTATTACGGCAGCGATGGATGCTGCAACGTGGATTAATGAAAATATAAACAACTGGTTAGGTGAAAAGAACGTGGCCGATATCCTTTCTCAATCTGTACGAAATAATATTACGTCGGAAATGGGTCTGGCACTACTAGACGTGGCGGATGTCATTCGTCCTTATCCAGCAGTCATTGATTATTTACACCACGTAAAAGATGATACATTTTTAGATAAAATCGATACGCTGGATGGTGGACAGGAAGCTAAGGACGCTATCACCGACTATCTCCGCAAATATGGCATGCGCTGTCCCGGAGAAATCGATATGACAAACACTCGTTGGAGCGAAAAGCCAACTGTACTTATTCCAATGATCCTTAGTCATATTAAACATTTTGAGCCAAATGCTAGTCATCAAAAGTTTGAACAAGGGCGACAAGAAGCATGGAACAAAGAACAAGCGTTACTAGAACGAGTGGAAAAATTACCAGACGGTCAACAAAAAGCAAGGGAAACAAAACGAGTAATCGACCTACTTCGCACCTTCATCGGATATCGTGAGTACCCAAAATATGGCATGATTAGTCGCTACTTCGTCTATAAACAAGCATTACTAAAAGAAGCAGCACAACTCGCCCAAGCAAATGTTATTCATGAACAAGAAGATATATACTACCTCACGTTTGACGAACTTTACGAAGTTGTACGCACAAACAAACTCGACTATGAAATAATCAACAAACGAAAAGACGAGTACAGACTATATGAAAAACTAACTCCCCCACGTGTTATCACGTCGGACGGAGAAATCATCACCGGTACGTACAAACGAGAAAACCTCCCACACGAAGCAATTGCCGGTCTACCTGTTTCTTCTGGTGTTGTAGAGGGCCGTGCTCGTGTCATCTTCAACATGGAAGATGCTAATTTAGAAGATGGCGATATATTAATCACCCCCTTTACAGATCCGAGCTGGACACCAATATTCGTATCTATCAAAGGACTAGTCACAGAAGTTGGCGGGCTGATGACCCACGGTTCCGTTATTGCACGTGAATACGGCTTACCAGCAGTTGTCGGCGTAGAAAATGCTACGAAATTAATAAAAGATGGACAGCGAATTCGCGTCCATGGAACTGAAGGATATATTGAAATCGTGTAAGCTATCGAGACGAAACTCTTACTAGAAAAGAGTTTCGTCTTTTACGTTAGGTCATTTTCTCAAAAATTGTTGTTCCTCAAATCATTTGATAAAATCAATATGTGAAAAATTCACAAAAAAGAGGCTGTTCATTCTCAAAAGGACTTATACATCATATTGAAATATACGTTTCAAATTTGAAAAATTCGATTGCCTTTTGGGGTTTGTTATTAGAAGAATTAGGTTATGAGCCTTTTCAGAAGTGGGAACGTGGTCAAAGTTGAAAAATCGGAGACACATACATTGTTTTCGTTCAAACAGAAGAAGGATTTATGGATATACCCTATCATAGGTGCAGAGTAGGTCTGAATCATTTGGCGTTCCATGCAAGTTCACGGCAAGAGGTTGATGATATGACAAAAAATTCAAAAGACAAAGGTATTAACATTCTTTATACGGATAAATATCCCTTTGCAGGAGGAGAATATTACGCAGTTTATTTTGAAGACCTAGATAGAATACAGGTTGAATTAGTAGCACCTTGACCTCTATATGTAGTGGTCTTTTTATATTGTAATAATGAGGACTCGCTAAAATAATCCGCCTAACACGCTTCCACCTACTCCTCTTAGACCGAACAATTAGTTTTTGCTAGCTGTTCTTTTTCTGTAAAATAGCACTTTTTCTTTTACTTTTGCAAATGTCTAAAATTGTTTTCGTAACTACATGAATAGCCAAAACAACTATAAGTATAAGTGCTGATGTCATCAATGGAACAAATGAAATCACAGCTTCCTTAAACGTCATCTAAACAATTCCGTTCTATACAAAATTCAAATCTTCCGACTAGACCGTTCATCTATGCAAAGTACCTTTCCGTTTTGCCAAATGGTCGTATGCTCACTAAATCGTGTTCCTGGTTGCCCGATTATTTCCACGTCGCTATCTTTCACGATGAAAATTCTATTTTACTTATATCTATTACACCACCTGCAACCGTGTAAAAAACACTTTCCCACCCTATATCGGTACTCTAATTTCAACTGCTTCTTTATTAACCTGATGTTCTTCTAGATTTCAAATAATTGCTCACTTTAGAAGTTGATTTGAGTTCTTCCCACTATCTTCCCCCCTAGAATCGATTTCGTATAAAACTTAAAATTCCGCTTACCATCGTAATCTCCCATTGTCCATGTGCTAAAATTCTGATAGACTATACATACAGATGTATTTATTGAGTGTTCATCGCTATAACGATGGGCCTTTTTTTATGCCTTCAACTAAGCTAGCTATTTAACCCAGACTATATATATATATGTATTTGCTGAATAATACGTCGTCTCTCGTAATTCACCTTCTCATCATGCAAGTCCTCATCCCCTTTCAAATTAAAACTTGATTAATCATCAAATTCTCACTCAAAAAAAGAATGTCCATCAATCCTTTCAATTGAATATCCAACTTTTGTGCTAGTAAAGCTTTTAATTTACTTTCACGTTTATAACCACCTGCATAACATATTAGTAGTCTATTGTCTGAATTCAATGCGCAAAATCCATTTAACTTCATTCCCCGCCACTTATTTGGTATTTAATCAAGTTCTCGTTTTTATGGAAGTTGATTAAAAAGCAAACTTTGTATGAAAAAATTGGCATGAGTGGTAAAATTAATTTAATAATGTATCCAAAAGAGGGATATCGTTTAAAAGATTAAACTTTTTCTATAGTTACCCACGTATATCAATATTATTTCTCGTTATTAATGTGATTATTTCACACTAGTATATATACCATTTACATATTTTTAGAAACAAAGGTTAAAGACCATGGAGGTGAAAATGAATAAAGCAATACATATAATTTTTTCAAATTAATTCATATTTTTTAGATTAGGAGTGTTACAGATGGAAGCTTTATTAGGAATATTTTTCGGACTATCCTTTTGGTCATTTATCGTTTTTTTGGCAATATATTTCTTCCGCCTTTTGATGAAAAAAGACAACCCAAACAAGTATGCAAAGTTAGCTGGCATTGCATTTATGATTGCTCTCACTTCGTTAATAATATTCAATATACTAATCTAACGGTACCAAATAATTACCAAGCAAGTATAGAAAATGGAGCATTAAACATTGAATAAATAGAACTATCATCCAAAAGCTGAACTGCATCCAATAAGTGAGACACAAATAAAAAACAGGAAAGTGCCAAGAATCCTTTAAATGCTAAGATTCCTGGCACTTTTTATTTATTGTAGATACCCTTCCATCCTCCGCAAAGGCTTATCTGTGGAACAGTTCGTATAATTAAAACTGCAAATCAAACTCAATTAACATGAGAAATTTTCACACTTGCTGGATCCACTTTCACATCAATACTTTTTACTTTAACAGAATAACTACCTTCCTCTACCCCTTTTATAGGCGCTAAAAATGGTTGATATGTGGAAGCATTAGAAACCGTTGCCGAAGTGCTATATACTAAATCACCTTTTAAATCGTAGAATTCGAATATAATTTGACCAGATGAATGTTCCGGTGTTGAACTAAAATCAGCTATTCCAATGAAGCTATTAAAATACGGATGATATTTAATTGGATTTCCATCACTTAACCAAAATTCATTCGTACTTACTTGTACAGCAGTTTCCGCAGAGATTTCTTGCTGAATAGGATGATAAAATGCACTAGAGAATAATACACCCATACTCATTATTGGAACAAGCATTCTTTTTTTCAATTTCATCATTCACATCTCCTTGACTTTTATAATTTTTACTCGAAGATAAATTTACCAAATAAAGTAATTTTTGTAAATGTATTTAAAATAAAGGTTAAATGAAGATTACATGCACATTATGAAACAAACTCTCCGTTCTGAATCTTGATCAAGTAGGTTCGATTACTACAATCTTACATACAACTTATTTCCCTTAGATTGTTTGATTTAACATACACTTCTACTAACGTAAAACTGCCAGCATATATATACGACAAAACCGCGTTTTTCATGTTTATTCCCCTCTCGAATAAAGGTTTTATAAAGACTTCATCAAGATTACTCTCTTATTTCTGCTAATGAATTACAAATAGTTACAGATTTCGAAAAATAGTAAATAAACAAGCTAGTTTTCCATACATTGAGAACGTATTCCAAATCTAACTTTTGAAAGGTGATGGTAATGTATGTTTAAAAAGATTCTTTTATCTAGTGTGTTATTAACCGGGGCTTTAGGAACTTCGACAGCTCTAGCACAAACTGATAATGTAAGTAAACCCGTTTACACTGAAAGCAAGCATTCTGCTTCAACTGTAGAAAGTAATTTTCATTATGGTTTAATCGACTTCAACTTTTCTACAAGGTATATAGTAGATGAACTTTTACCTGTAGAGAATGGAGATAATGCTGTAATAGGTATCTTCAACGACAAACCTTTTGAATATAACGTAATTTTGAGAAATGTTGAAACAAACGAATTAATACACGGTACAGCAACTGGAGGCCCACTTGTCGAGGGATACAAAGCTGAAGTTCCCTTCTCTTCTTTAAAAGCTGGAACTTATCAAGTAATTTTAGAAGATCTGACTGGAACAGAGCAAAAAGGTCAATTTGGAATGTATACCTATAAACCTAACTAACTCGTAATTCTTTTCATAGGTGGGCTTTTCTTTTTGAAAAGCTCACCTTTTGTATTTTTTGTTTCCTTTCATACTAAATAACACGTCTATTCGAGTTAGCATCCATTATCTTATACACTAAAAAAGATTTCTATATAAAAGATGGCTGCCGTATAAGTCGATATACATCCGCTTATACGACAGCCATCTTTTATTTTTCTCATAGGTCCTACTGCTAACTCAATCAAGGTATTCTCATCTATTTAGATGCATACTTATTGTCTAAAAAATAAAAATCCAAAAATAGTAACTTAAGTTGAGCATTGCAAGCGCAAAACATTGATTTTCAGTATCAGCACGGTATGCAAGTACAAATCCTACAAGTGGCGCAAATAGGCAAATTGCTACAAGATCCTCTCCTAAAGCATCCTTCGCTAATGCAGTGAAAATTGAGAACAGTGCACAACCTAAAGAGATTTTAGCCTATTTATTCAAAATATCTCCTCATTTTCTACTAATAGTTATAATAATAGTTTACTAGAAAAATCCTTTTATACCAACAAACAGAAAGTGTCTTATCGTTTGACACTTGAAGAGAGATGATTTGAATATTACGTTAAGACGTTAAATGACAGGTATGTGGCACCTTTTAATTTTAGTATACTAACAACTATACGTTTATTATTTTTAAGAGAGGAGATGGTACTTATAAATATATTTTCTAAGGTCTCTTTAACCTGTATACCTTTTGCTGTTTTCATCTTAAGTCAATACGATGAAAATAGTACTCTCTGGAAAATCGGTATTTGTGCCCCAATAATAGGAGCATTTTTGGCATTTGGTTCTAACACTAGAACGCAGATTGTTTTGCTGACGTTATGTAATATAGGGTTTTATTTTATATGGATTATTTTCCTTTTTTTAGCTGAGCCAATGACTCCTCCTTCGGGACCTACCTATTGGGAACGTTATCCTCGTGAATGAAGAGAATGCCGAAAACCTTCATACATTTTCAACAAGAAAAACTCTTCATACATGTTGAATCGTTAGCGGTTATATACTATATTATAAAAATAAATAATGGTATAACATATACCACTAGATTAGGAGCACGAAAGATGGACACTTTATTAATTATTTTGTTTTTTGTAGCGGCTATCGCCAGCGTAGCATGTTTACTACTGGCACTTGTATCTCTTGTACAAAAGAAAGAAAAAGTTAAAACATATCTAACATATGCTGGTATCTCCTTCTTGCTGTTTCTTCTTTCTCTTCTTGGAATGGGAATGCTATAAAAAAAATGCCGAGACTTTTGAATTCTCGGCATTTTTTTAGTTGCTATACATGTTTTATCTCTATCATATAATAGGCGAACGGCATCTCCCTACTTTTATTCCTAACGAATTGTAGTGATTTTTAATATGGACGATAGCTTGATTGCTTGTAACTTCATTAATTAATTGTGTTATGTTGTGGAGATTTACTTCTCTCTTTTCTACTATGTCATAGAAGGCTTGCTTAATTTCTTTCGGATACACATTCCCTACCATACTAGAAAGTCCATTGCAGCCATCAATTATTTTTGCTGGGAAGTTTATATCCCCGCCCGCAAACAAGATAAAGTTATCTGGTAGCTGTGTATTGTTATGACGTTTGACATCGCTCTCTTCTTTCAATCCGACAAGATGAGGATGGCTCTGATTGATAAGTGTTTGAAGAGAAGCAACTTCTAAATCAAATCCTGTTCGAGAAGGGTTATTATACAAGACAACATTTTTCGTTGTATGCTCGAGTAATTCATTCACATAATGGATTGCTTGTTGTTGTGTCGGTTTGATATAAGGTGGAAATTGGAGGAGTACGGAATGAAACACAGAATCTTCAACTTTACGAATAAGCTTGATCACCTCTTTTGTCCTGGTAGCCGATACGCCAAATATGAGTTCAACACCTTGAAACTGTTGGTTGTTAAAATAATCAATAATCTCCATGCGTTCATCAATACTCATCGAATGTTGCTCACCGGTTGTACCAGATACAAGGAATGACTCTATTCCATTCTCTTTTAAATGGTTAATAACCGGCTTAAAGCCTTCTACATACAAACTTTCATCATCATGAAATGGCGTCGGAATCGCAACATTAAGATGTTTCATGCGTCATACCTCCCCTTATTTAGACATATCTTTCCTCACGACATGTCGCGGTGCACTTCCTACTGGCTCTTCTAAAAACCATGTTCCCATTGAAGTAAGCACTGGCACATCTTGAAACGTAAAGATAATTGCATCTTCTGTTTCTGATGTATTGCAATGCTCATGTGCAGACCAAGGTGGTGCTAAAAATAAGTCACCCTTTTCCCACTCAATCTTTTCTCCATCGACAATACTAAACCCTTCCCCTTGAAAAACTAAATTAAGAGCGACATTCATCGTCGATGACGTACCGTATGCCTCTCCAGTATCATGATGAATAAGTGACAATGTACCGCCTCCAGCTTCAAGGAAATGCTCTGATACCGATTCCTTCAATAACGGATAAATATCCCTCCACTTCCATGAACACGGACTACGTACAGGAGACATCAAAAAATAATTAATAGACAATACAATAGAGATTGGCATTGTTTTTTTACCTATAGAAGGAGACGGATTCGAACAAATACCTTTATATACAGAAGAAATGGCATTTGCCGTACCTATCAGACATCCATTAGCGAAGCACAAGACATTACGATTGGAAGCACTGTAAACAGCCTCTTCTATCTTACTTCCAAAAAGCTATTTCATAAGACAACTTATTAACAACCATTGTAAGGAATTCGGTTTCCTTCCTGAGCCAGTCTTTGAAATGACAACGATGGAATCATTAATAAATATGGTAATAGAAGGAATAGGAATCACTATCTTACCTAAGCAGTATCTCGCATACTTGAACAATCCTTCTATCAAAACCATTCCTATTTCGAATGCGAGTCTTACTAGAGAAATAGGGATTGTTTATCGAAAAGATAAGTATATATGCGCTGCAACACATATGTTTATGAAACAGTTAACAGATACATCACTTCATCTATAGTAGAAAAGCATTCACACGATATGGATGCTTTTTTAGCTTTTATAGATGAAAGAAATAACTAAAGAACAACCCAATACCGTATCCTGTAACGCCTAATCCGACAATAAACAAAACAGGCGAAAAAACGCTTTTCTTATGCGTTGCTTTCCCAGCGTACAGGAGAAGTAACCCAATTAGGATAATGAATAACACATACAAAACAGCCATCGCTATTCCCTCCCAACATTATTTACACGTTATGCCTTTTTACAGTGCTATATGCATACTTTCAGAGCTCTCTTACTTGTACAATAAACTATCATATTGCATGTTGGATACTAGTTTCATTCTATCTCTATTTTAACCCCTAAAATACATATATATCATCCTATACCTTGATTATTCCACTATTTCTTCCTCTCATTCATCTTTCTTTCCTGGAATATACCAACTAGACGTCTAGTATACTTTAAAGTGGTTTTCACACCATTATATAAATTGGATGTACATCCATTACAAGGAGGAAGAAACATGAATTGGAAGAAGAAAGTAATGAAAGTTGTTCCGCTTGCGGTATGTGGTATCGTCGGTTCTTTATTATTTACAAGTGGTGCATCTGCACATGGCTACATCGACAATGGACGTTCATCTTTATGTAAGCAGGGATTAAACACGGGTTGTGGTCCGATTCAATATGAACCACAAAGTGTTGAGGGTCCTGGTAACTTTCCGCAATTAGGTCCATCAGATGGACAAATTGCTGGTGCTGGAAGATATCCTAACCTTGATGTTCAAACCGCAACTCGTTGGCATAAAGTGAACTTGACAGGTGGTACAAATACATTCTCATGGACATTTACTGCTCCGCACCGTACAAAAGAATGGAAATACTACATCACGAAAAAAGGATGGAATCCAAACCAACCTCTTACGCGTAGTAACTTAGAATTTATTTCAAGGGTGGACGGTGGAGACAAACAACCGCCATTTAAAGTTGCGCATGCAATTAATCTACCGACAGACCGTACAGGGTATCACATTGTTCTTGGTGTATGGGAAATTGCAGATACTGGAATGGCCTTTTATCAAGCTGTTGATGTAAATTTAGGCAATAATCCGCTTGTAGGAAATACACAACCTTCTTCTTCCTTAGCCAATTTGCTATCCATGAAACAATTTACTCAATAACCTCCTCACAGTATAGAAAAGGACGTGTCCACGGACACGTCCTTTTCTATACTCACATTATGCACTCACCAACACATTCCTCTTAATCCACTAATTCATATTGATATTATCAGATTTATTAATTCACTTTATTCCTTCTATATTAAACGTTATTTTCTCAATACGAAATAATCATGCCCCACATTGTACTGCATATATTAGACTTATCGTTACAAAAATCATAACTCTAGAACTGCCCTCACCATCTATATAATCTCATCAGTGAACGTTGTTTGTTAAAAAGTATCTATAATAGATTAGAGGAGGAACAAAGTTGTTAAAAAAACCTGAATTAGGAATTTTTATTATTCGATTAGTATTAGGTATTATCTTTGCTGCGCATGGTTTCAAAAAAGTCCAGGGTGGCATTCAAGGATCAGTGGATTCATTCGAAAACATTGGTATATACGGCTGGTTGGCCTATCCAGTTGTCTATATCGAATTAATTGGTGGAATATTACTTATCCTTGGAATTGGAACACGAATTGCGGCGGCTCTCTTAGTAGGTGTAATGATGGGTGCAATTTTCCTTGTGAAATTAAAATACGGTCTTCTTGGTGGTTTCGAATATCCATTAGCACTAGCAGCCATGTCTTTACTCCTTGTCTTCAATCCTGGCCAACTTTTATCACTGGAAAAGTTATTACACAAACGAAAAAACAGCCAACAGCAACCTGCCTAGTGTGAAAAACATCCTTGCATTGTATTTATTACCCTTTACTATACATAATCTTGTATAGTCATGTAGTTGTAAAGTAAATAACTTATCTCTACCGTATCACCTATCTTTTCTCATGAAAAAATAACGGATTCTTCATCCTTTGCTCTCTCTGTCTTTATTAAATTAGTATTCATCATTTCCTTTCCCGCTCATATCTTGTATAATGAACTCACTTTACTTGAAGGGACTGAATTATGCGCAGATATCAATATTTTTAATCCAACCAACTACTACACAATGACGGAGGTTAAAGTATTGATTACTCAACTACAAACAAAAAGATTACATGTACGAAGAATGAATGAATCCGATTCATATAGCTTGTTTAACATTTGGTCCGATCCTGATGTGACGAAATTTATGAACGTTGATTGTTTTACAGATGAACACCAAGCAAAAGAGATGATTACCTTTCTTAATGAGCTAGCTAAAGAGAACAAAGCTTACCGTTTCGTAATCGTTGAAGCCGAGTCCAATGAAATTATTGGTTCATGCGGTTATAACTTCTTAGATTTCGAACATGCAAAAACCGAAATTGGATGTGATATCGCGAAGGCACATTGGGGAAAAGGTTATGCTCCTGAAATTATGGACGCTTTACTCGAATACGCATTTAAACAATTAAACATACATCGAATTGAAGCGAAGGTTGATCCTAAAAATATAAAATCAATTAAACTACTACAAAAGTTAAACTTTACATTTGAGGGAACTTTACGAGATTATGAAAAATTAAAAGGACAATTCATGAATCTCCATATGTATTCCAAGCTCGCAACAGATTAATATACTTTCTTTGCCTATATCTCGTGGAGATATAGGCTTTTTCTTTCGCACGTAATACTTTCATCTTATCCCACAAAAATAACCTCCTATCTAAGATACTCGTCCGAAACATTCAACAATGCTTGTTCATATCATATAATAATATTTCTCATAATGGAGGTGAACAATATGGATTATCCATGTCCTCAAACACAATGTTTCCCTATACCAGAGCCTATATTTCTACCACAATCAGCCTTTCGAGCGGTAAACAATTCATTCGAACAACGGGTTACTGCTAATCTTCCCCTATCACCAGTACAGTTTCCAGATGTAGAATTTGATTTAAACAATGAATATAACCCTGTTACATCTACTTTTATCCCAAAACAAAATGGTATTTATTCACTTATCGCAAGTGTTAACTTTGGTCCTGATATTATTAGTAACTATCGGGTGTTAATTATCATTCAAGTGAACGGCGTAACAACCGTTGGTGATAATGACTTTTTCGGTGATATTCCAATTGGCGATGCAACAAGTGTTTCTGCTATTCTTCCATTAGCTTCGGGAGATGAAGTGAATGTAGCTGTCATAAGTTCTACTGATGGGGTCTTATTCGTCAATCCAGCTGCGATACATTTCCAAGCGGCAATATTCCCTTTCACAGGAATTACTAGCTCGATGACCAATAACGCTTCTCGTTCGAATTCCTTTTCTAGTCAAAAATTTTAAAACCTAGTATCACAGACTAACTGGATGGTCCGTGATACTAGGTTTTTCATATCCTTATGAAAGAATCCAAAAAACATTTTATCCTTACTTCATCAATAAACTGAATCAGGAGAAATCACATCCCATTTACCAAATAGAGTGAGACCTGTAGCTTTTGCGAGTGCCGTAGATGCCTCGTTATCCAATTGACATCGGTATTGTGGCTCGTATCCTTTCGCTAAAGCATACTTACTAATAGCACGCACTACTCTGCGGGCATGACCTTTCCCTCGAAAAGCTTGTAGTGTTAATACCCCAAGATCTGCAATTTGCGCATCCTGCCAAGGATACATACTAGTAGCAGCGACGAGACGCTTTTGTTCAAAGGAACCGAACACTGCCCAGTGATCCAATTCTACATAAGCATCATCTAAATCTTGTTCCGAAGCAGCACCCTCGAACTGGGAGAAAACCGTATTATCTTGCGCTGTTAACTGTCGTACCTCTCCTTCTATCTCTTCTTGCACCAAGACATTCTTATCCTCTTCGGAAAAATAAAAAAGAAAATCTGCCCCGTGTAACATTACTCCTGCTTCATTCAATTTTTGACGAAATATCCCTTCAGACAACTCTTGTCCTATTTCAAGACCTATTTTCTCTACCATAGTAGGTGTCAACGTTACCATCACTTTATTATCAGACGTCTCCAAAACCATTACTCGACGATCTTCATCTAAGTTAGGATTGACGACAACTGTAAAGACTTCATTGCGATACAAAACTTCTCCATCCAAAAATGGTTTCCGCCAAAAGTCTATGATTGTTTCTGAAACTACAGCCATTATTCCTTCCTCCTCTATACTAAGTCTATTTAAAAATACCATACGCAAGAGGAAAAAACATTATTTTATCTTATTATTCAGAAAAGTTAATACTACCTCTAAATATTACATCATGCTAACAAATAAATTATGAAAAGAATGCAAGATAACAACCGCCCACAACGATCCACTCTTTTTAAATACGAATCCAAAAAATAAACCTACTAGGAAAATATATATATGACTTCCAATAGCAAAAAATACACCATCATGCAGCCAAATACCGTAATGAATAATCAAAAATAACAAAGAAGTAATGACGTTAGCTTTCCAGAAAGACAATCTTTTATTAAGTTCTTGTAACACGAAACCGCGGAATACGATTTCTTCCGTAATCCCAACTAACAAAATACCGTTTATATAGTTACTCAAAGATAAATGAAAGTTAAACGATTGATTATTTACTATGTACACGTTAAAAGTAAAATAAAGACCTAGCAATAGCGAAAAAGCTAATCCGAAACGAACCCCTTTATATACATTATCCATTTTTAAATACTTTATTGGATTCATGTGTAAGTAATATTTGATGTAGAGCCAGACTGGGAGTATCCATACTATGACCTTCATACACGCACTTAACAATGTGGCTGTAACTTCGCTCAATGGCTCTATATATTGTACCAACCATAGTTCTCTTAACATCCAAGCAGAGTTAAATAGAAACAAATATATCACTAACATTTTTAGATTTGATGCCCCTATTTTGCTTTCAAATGATACGTTCATGTTCATTACTTTCCCTCCTAACATATGAAAACACTATTATCACCTATACAAAAATACTGGCATTCTCTCCAAAAGAATGCCAGTATTTCTCTATCTTATCCTACACAAAACGTCGAATGAAGGACGCCTAACACGAAGTACCACTCATCTACATATTCCTCGTCATATACATTTAACTCCATACGATATGTATCACCTTCGACTTGGATATTCCAATCCGCAATGACATGGTCTTTCTTCAATAATTTGCAAAGACCGAATAGCTTCTTATGGATTACATAATCTGCTCCTTTATACGTTAAGGTGAATAACGAATCTGCATCAACTAACTTCCCATCCACCACAATAATTTCGTGCTCTGTATTATTATTATCTACGTAGGTTACGTAAATCTTTCTTCTTCGCCATTTACTTGTATCTTTCGTGCTAATACGAATATTGCCTTCACTATCTTTTAGTTCGTACTTTAAATTACTAGAACGTCTTGGAATAAAGTCTAACATTTTCAGCAATGAATTTTTGTAATAGCCACGTATTACCCCTACTTGATCACTCCCATTGTAAAGCTCTAGCACTGTCTCATCTGCTTTACTATCAATCGGTCTCGTATACGAAAGTTGCATCACTCGCTCTTCTCGCAAATATTGACCGAATGTAACAGGATACTCTATTGAGCGCAGTTCCTCATTCAACTGCTGTATATACCCCTTAATTCCTTCAAGTAGTGTCGTAGTCGATATATGTTCATCAAGGACAAATTCTTGCCAAATGGAAGAAATACTCCATTTATCATCTTCTTCATGAGTGAAATCAAGAATGACCTCTTTACGGTCCATTGTTCCATAATTCATCTGTACGTTCTGCCCGTATTGAACGTGTTCCATCCATTCTCCTAAATAAATACCAAGCTCCGCAACCTTTATAGATGGTTTCTGGAAATACACTCTATCATCTACAAAAATGGTTAACTCTCCTTCAATAAAGCCGTTTTTATAAGCTGTATATGTTGGCTCACCTTCCTGTGGAATATGTTTATCTAACTCAAACGAAAACGTAATCATCTTTAAATCCCTTCCAGTTATGTTATACACGTTATTTTATCTTTTGAAACTGCTTCAATACAATACGCTCCCACCATGTCCAAGGCAGCAAGCTTTTCATAAAAATTGTGAACTTTACCCCTTTTCCAATTGGATAACGAAGTGTCGTCTTTTTTGCAACGGCAATCGAAGCTATCTTTTTCGCAATGTCCGTTGGATTACCGAGGCTATCTTTTTCGCCATTAATATGCGTCTGGATTTTCTCGATTTGTGCGCGGTACGGAGAATGTGTGTAATCATTTTCCGCAAGAAGTTCTTGTCCGGTTTGCCAAATATTTGTGTCATATGAACCAGGTTCTACGAGTACGACATCAACACCAAACGGCTTTACTTCCAGACGAAGAGATTCACTCCATCCTTCTAGTGCGTATTTCGAAGATACATAAGGAGACAAGCCTGGGAATCCAACTTTCCCACTAATACTGCTAATGTTTATAATTTTGCCACTTTTTCGTTTACGCATATACGGTAGCACGAGTTGTGTAACCGAAATCGCACCGAATACATTCGTTTCGAATTGACGTCGGTATTCTTCTACTCGAACTTCTTCCGAGCATCCACCACCTGCATAACCAGCATTATTCACCAGTACATCTACACGATCCACTGTTTGTAAAAACGATTGAAAAGCTTGTAATGAATGTTCATCTGTTACATCTAATTGTTCTACTTGTATATGTTCTGCCACATTCCGTGCAGTAGCTTCTACTAAAAGCACCTGTTGCTTCTCTACATTTCTCATCGTCGCAATGACGTGAAATCCATTTTTCGCAAGTTCAAGAGAGGTTAATAGTCCAAAACCACTCGATGCCCCTGTCACAACCGCAATCTTCTTCATCATCGTCTCACTTCCTTCTCTATCATCATACTCGATGTATTCATGGAAAATCTATGATGAATAATGCCTTTATTATTCGACTTTTCATTTTTGTGAGTCTAAAAGGTCCAATTTGTATTGAATCAATCTACTGTCTTTCCCCATATACTCCTCTACACCGATTCTACTAACCTCTGTGAAACCTACCCGCTCTAACATCTTACGTGAACGAGTATTCGCTTCGTGCGTTTCAGCGATGAGTGTTGTAATGCTATATTCTTTCTCCGCATACTCGATAAGAGAAAGAATCGAGTGTACACCTATCCCTTTTCCCCATAGCCCACTTTCACCAATCGCAATGCCAATTTCTGCTTCAGTACCTCGAATGCACGCTAAGTCAACGTAACCAATTAATTGCCCATCTCCTTCAATACCAAGGCGATGAAAATCTTCAGTATTATTCGTTACACAGCGTTCCCACCACATATGCAATTCTTCTTCATTTCGGTTTCGTTCCCAACCATTTGCTTGGCAAAAGGTGTCATCCTTGCTCCATGCTAGGACGTTTTCATAGTCTTCTAGTTTTAATGGTCGGAGTATAATCACTCTATCATCTCCTTCTTCACAGGTCACTATATACGGATATTTTTTAACATTATCATCTGTCTATATACTTCTCGCTCATTAGCCCATAATAATAATGCTTCGCAGTGTTTAATGACCTATCTAAACTAGAATATGCAGTAAAAGCTAAGATTAACGATAGCGCACCAGATATGACAAAAGCTCTCCGTTCTTTTTCCCACAACTTCTTATTCTTCTTGTAGATAATGAATGCTGCAAGTACACTCCCAACAGTCCATAACGATATTACTAACAGCGTAAAGAAATTTGTATTGATTTCACCGACAGCGCGCTTAAATGCCTCTACATATCGTTTATTTTCTTCGTTCTCGATGATAGTCGTTATTTCGCCGCCATAGCCGATTCCCCATGTAGAAACTCCATTTTCTTTCGTCCACACATATTCATAACCAAATGCTTTCTCTTCGATGACCGTAGATGAAGAGGTTGCATATACGCGTGGAATACATAACGCAAACAAAATAATTACGAATGAAAATGCGATGAATCGTTTTTCCATCACCCACATCCCTCTTTATCTACATAAAAGCAACTATCTATTTATAGATTACCTTCCTATCCTTACAAAAACAAGGTGATTATGGTACAATTTTACAAAAGGATTTTTCACAAGGAGGGATTAACATGCTATATGATTTTATCCTGACATTTATCATTGCTTTCTTCTTCATTGGAGCAATTAATTTCGTCATACATACATATTTCCCCAAAGACAAACTGGAACGAAAAAAACGACTTGTTATTTATACAGTACAGAGTGCTATCGCTGCACTATTACTTGTCTTCGTGATTTAACAAGGAGGAAAAAATGAAGAAATCAAATCTATTACACAGCATTTTATTTGGGGTATTTGCGGTAGGGCTTCTACTTACGATATTTCTTGTATATACAGATATGAAAGCTTCATTTTCTTTTTACTTTGTGCTTGGATATGTCCTTTTTATTTTCTGCTATATGTTATTCAACATCTATCTAATCATCTACAATTCAAGAAAGTTACGATGGAGTCAACTAAGACAACGACTAGTAAGATTTGTTCTATTATTTCTTTGTTTCAGTGCTGGGAAATATCTAATTGATTATTATTTCTTTGGAACACCAGAAACTAGCGTTGGGTATTTCGCTACTTCGTTTGGCGGCGCACTTGGAGCGGCTTTTTTTGATTTAATGTTTCGCAAGAAGGAAGCACAATAAAGGAGGGGGAAAAATGAAGAAATCTAGTTTCGTAAACATATTGTTATCTATTTTACTTGTTGTAGGAGCAATCGTTGTTGCATTCCTCTTATATACAGATATGAATACGGCGTTTTCTCGTGTATTTATCATTGGATACGTCATTGTTCTTTTCGTATATGCGTTATTTACGATTCTTCTAGTTACGATAAAAGCAAGAACATTGACTCGTGCGCAAATAGGACAACGCCTCTTAAAATTTAGTATGTGGTTCGTGTTTTTCAGTGTGATTAAATACGCTGTTAGTTCTCTTGATGGAACGCCAGAAATTAGCTTCGCCTACTTCGCACTTCCGTTTGGTCTATCATTTGGATTAGCATTTTCTGATCTAATTAATAAAAGGAGAGCATCCTCATGAAGAAAATTTTGAAGTTTGGTGTGTGGTTCATTATATTAATTGCCGCAAAATCTAGTATTAATTATGCAATAGGTGGCCCAATCATAGAGACGGCCGATTTCATTCAACTTGCCATTGTCGCACTTGGATTAGCTCTTTTGGATTTAAATAAGCTTCAACCAGCCCATGCGAGACTAAAATGATGAGCCACTCTGTTTCATCATGAAACGCTAAAAGACGAATTCAAATGAATTCGTCTTTTCCTTTACATATTTTTCAGCTTTTCAAAATAGAAGTGTGCATCCTCTAATGCCGTGTTCAAATCTAACGAAGTCATCACGATGAAATAAAGCGCGACACCTGCTAGTACACTAAAAATACCAATTGCCTTTTTGAACATTGGTTTGTTCTTTCTATACAAGATTAATGCTACAATGACTGTCACAAGTAAATATGCCCCGAATAGGCCAAGTCGTGATTGTTGTGAGTCAACTCGCTCCACCGCATTCATAAAGTCGATTAAGAACGGCGCGCGCTCTTTCGTCTCTTCTATCGTATATGTATCACCTTTATGCCCGATTTTCCATGTAGATGTATCATTTATCTCTGTAGCAGTATATTCATAGCCCCATGCCTCTCCCTGCGCAGTCACTCCCGAGGAATTTGCATATACATACGAAACACATAACATGAACATAGCTACAAATAACAAACATGTAATAAAGCCTTTCTTTACCATAAATAATCTCCTTCGTCCAAACTTCTCTTCCATCTTACCATAAATACAAAAAGAATCATCCTATTCTCGAACAGGATGATCTATCTTCCTCATCAAAACAAACACGTAAATAACTTATTTACCTCATCGAATAATTTATTTAACGCTGGATCTTTTTTAATTTCATCAATCATTTGTTGTTTTTTTAATGCATCTCTTTCCATTTGAATACATTGAATTTGCCGCATAAGGTATTGTACATCTTTCATCATATCATCCTTTCAACTATCTACATGTTATGCAACGTACTTCCCATCTGTTATTCCAAACATTAGCAAATTATATATAATCATCGTCTATGTACATAGGTGAGAGAAATACTCTCACCTATTAATGGTCTTGATAAAACTAGCTACATTGTGGAACTCCTAAAGCTAATAACAATTGTGCCACTTCCGCAGTAATTGGTACTCGAACTGGAAGTGGACCAACTTGTGTTACGAGAAAGTATTGATTGTTCTCGAGTGAAATACAAATGATTTCCATTCAAATCACCTCCTCTCTCTCGAACTAATACTAGTCTATGAATTAGTTGCGAAAAAGTAATAGGAGGGAACACTATTTTCTATTAAATAGTGAAAAATAGCACATATAGCTTTAATTAAATAGTTTATAATACAAGACAAGCCCCCTTAGAAATCCCAAAAGCACTGGTTATTTTAATAAGAGAAGGATGCCTTTCGATGTTTCATTAACTGGCACACACCACTAAATTGCTGAGGGTTGTGCTTCTTCTATAACTCCTTACACCGACAACAAAAACGATTCTAGAACACTTTCTTACTTAGTGCCACCAAGGTAAGCCTTACATCATATTAAAATTCACATATACAATAAATTTCTTTGTTTTTCATCAACAAGAAGTGGCGATACAAAGAGTATTTTTTCTGCAAAATAGAATCATCCTACACACATGTTCAGTTAAGCAAGTACCAAATAAAGAGTGACCTACTTTTGGATACATAAGCTACTGTAACGAACAGGACATCACCGGTTTGAACGGAAAGTTTACTATCAAATACTTTTACACCTTATCCCGCTCTAACTCCACAAATTTACTATACTCTTTCAAGAATGCTAGCTTTACAAGTCCAGTTGGGCCGTTCCGATGTTTCGCAATAATGACTTCCATCACATTCTCCTCTTCAGATTTATTGTCATAATAATCATCACGATATAAGAAAGCGATAAGGTCGGCGTCTTGTTCAATTTGACCGGATTCACGTAAATCTGAGAGCATCGGGCGTTTGTTTTGGCGATGCTCGACACCGCGCGACAGTTGAGACAAGGCGATGATGCATATATGTAGATCGCGTGCCATTACTTTTAGCTTTCTACTAATCTCAGAAATTTCTTGCATACGATTACTGTTATAACGCTGTTCTCCTGTAATAAGTTGTAAGTAATCAATGATAAGTAAGCATTTCTTCTCTTTATGTTTGTGGCGAAATCTTCTCGCTTGCGCATAAATCTCTTGGATCGTAATACCCGGCTTGTCCCATAGTTCTAAATCTCGTTTGTCCATCTTGGCAATGATATTCGTCGTCATTTTCCACTCTTTCTCATGAAAGAAACGTGCACAATTTCGCATTTTCATACTATTAATGTTTCCCATTCGAGAAACCATTCGATTAAGTAATTGCTTATAATTCATTTCCAATGATGCAATAGCCACCGCAGTTCCTTTTCCTAGCGCATTCATGCCAATGTTTAATGCGAATGCGGTCTTTCCAATGGACGGCCTTGCTCCAATAATAATAAGGTCATCTTCTTGTAATCCACCCGTTATACTATTTAATCCCTTATAGCCTGTATCAATGCCGGTTAACTCGCCTTTTTCTTCCTGTATGTAGTCAATATATGCAAGTAGTTGATGATGCAAGTCATATTCAGTCGCTAAGTCCGCCTCGTTAATGTTCATTAATTTTGTATTTGCATCGTAAATAGCATGCATGTTGCCAGATTTGAGTTGCTGTTGCAGTTCTATCGTTACTTTCAATGATTCTCGTTGCTTCCATCCTTTGATTACTTCTTCTATGTAAAAGTCAACATTCGCTATGGACGGCACATGACACGCCACATCGTTCAAATATGTGCTGCCACCTACTTGGTCAAGCATATCCCCAAGTGCCACCATGACAGAATACACATCAATTGGATGACTAGCCTCTTCTAACTCCTGCATCTTCTGAAAAATCATCCGGTTCTTCGCATAATAGAAATGCTTTGGCATTAAGATCATACCTTTGATCAAACTTTCATCTAGAAAAATAGACCCTAATACAAATTCCTCTGCCAAACGAATATTTTCTTCAATCATTGTACATCCCTCCCTTCAACCGTTTTCTCGCCGCCTCGATGATAGTAGCTCTTCTCTCTGGTTGTGCAGCGTTTGTAGCCCAGTTATATAGTTTCTGCGTATATACATGTGCTGGTTGTTCTCGTTTCATTACGGGGATTAAATGACTAAGGTTTGGTGGATATTTGTTATCAGCAGCGATGTATCGTTTCAACATATTCTCTACACAATCTTTCTCATAGTGTTGCAGTGTTTCATAATACAGTTCTACCTTTTGTTGCGAAACTTCCGTACATTTCATTGGATACGCTAGTACAATTTTCCCGAGTAATTGAAAGATTTCACGCTTAGTCATCTAAATCAAAGTCCTCCTCGTTATAAACAGTTGTAAAAGCTGCTTTCTTACGGAATCGCGTACTTTCCATATGTCGATCCAATATGTACGGCACACAATAAGAAAAGGCACGTATTCTATCACGATGATGCCTCGGAATATACTGTTGAAAACATTCTTCTAACCATTTCAATGCATTATCACGCGATACACCTACCTCTAGAATCTCCTTTATCCCTTCGTAATCAAGTGGCGTCAAGACACACCCTATCGCTCTCAACTCGATAAACTTCGCTGCGATTAACCCTACCTCCGCATCATGTAAAGAAAGCAGTATTTCATCTACGGTAGACGGCCCCCCGCTACTTGCCTTACATGCGTGTGAAGTTGATGAAGTATATGGTGTATTCTCTGTAGTAATCTCTGGTATAGCTGTGTTAACATTGACCTGCTCATCCACCCAATTTGAATAACCTTCTTGCTCACTTTGAATAAGTTGACTGTTCAACGTGGATAGCTTCTCATAATTAATTCGATACCATTTTGTATGATCCATTTTCTTCTTATTGTAATTACCTGTCACAATATACCCTTCATTCTCAAGTCTATAAATGGTTCTCTTAATTGTAGATACACTCCAAAAGGGGAACTGCTTCTGCCAATCAGCGTATGTATTATATATCCACGTATAACCATCGTGAATATGCTTACTCATGTGTAACCAGTAGTGTATCTGCTGAAGAACAATTGCTTCGTTTAATCCACACTCACATGCTAGAGCTGGTAAGATGATTAATGGTCGATTCTCCACTACCAGCTTACTCATCCCCTTCACCTACTTCTATATAAGAAAACCGCAACAACATCGCTTCAAATGCAAGTCGCTTATTCTTCTTATCTAAGTAATCTAAGTCCGTTAGACGAAATGCATCATCTCCGTTAAACAGGTGCAATGCTAGATTGAGCATAATTTTTTCTGAATGTGATTTCGTTCGAAAGACGTGACGTAACTTCTCTACTTCTAGCACTCCATTCCCAACATGCATATAGTCTGTGTTGAAATACTTCCTTAACAACAAACAATATTTGAACAAATGCAAACAACCTCTCCAATACGGATCTAGACCTCTCATTTCTATCATCCCTTCTGTTCAAGTTGACTTCCTCATAATGTATATAGCAAGAATAAAAACATGTTTGTTATAAAATAAAAACGTTCAAAAAAACTTCACAGAAACATAAAAGGCTGTCCATTAGTTGGACAACCTTTTATCTAGTTTCTACATAAAGGAGCTCCCGCCGCTAGTAATTCTTTCGCCAGTTTGCTGGAGATTCGAAGTCTACGACCATCGTCTTTCTCTGTATACACATAATACTGTCCATTTTGAACCACGATGCAAATATGCTTCATGCTACCCCTTCCTTTCATATTAAATTACTAGTTAATCTATGATTTTCTCTACCAAAAAGGAACAATAATACTTGTACTATTTTTGCAGCTAATAAAAAGGCTGCCCACACGGGACAGCCTCAATGGTTTGTGTAAGATTACTCTTCACATAAAGGAGCTCCTGCTTTAATTAACTCATCAGCAGCTTCTTTCGTAATCTCAACTTTTGGATTTACTACTTCTCCTTCCTTACTTGTAACAATGTAGTATTTCCCATCCTCAAATAAGATACAAATATACTTCATGAAGGTAACCTCCTTTCCCTCCAACTACTATTAATCTATGATTTTCCAGTTGAAAGGTAATAGGATAAAATACCATTTGTGAAAAAATAGCAAATATGCCGTTGAGTAACATACACATAGTCGCAACTAATCTTGTAGGTAATTCAAGCAACAATCCGCTATGCGTTTTACTGTTTCATGAGAGAAATCGAATGAAACACCTGTATGTCGATAAATATCCACTATCGATGTGTTCCAATCTATACTCGCACCCTCTTTAAAGAAGGAAATGGCTTTTTCAGGATTTTCTCTATATAACTGAAACAATTGCAAAGCACCTAATTGTGAAATAGCATATTCAATGTTATAAAACGGATATTGAATATAATGTCCAAATTCTATCCAACTCGTACTGACCTCTTCTTCAATGCCGACTATATCAACAGGTGCTAATTGAAACCTTTTACTAATTTCCAGATACTTCGCGTCTCGTTCTTCCGATGTATGATGTGGGTTTGTATACATCCAATGTTGAAATAAGTCTCCGGCAACGGGAGAAATTAATAGAGAACATGCTCGGCGAAGTTGTTCACGTTGTGCCCATTTACACTCTATCGGATTTTGATAAAATACATTTAATTTATCCATTACGAATAACTCTAAACTATGTGAATATAATTCTGCTACCTCTTCCCTAAGATACCGTTCTTGCATGCTACTTTCGTTTTCAAATTGCTTATAGAAGTGAATGGCATGTCCCATTTCATGAACGAGTGCATTGACAGCATCAAATGAAGGACTAAAGTTCATATGAATAAAGACTTCTCTCACCTTCGGCAATGTAAAACAAATTGCCCCAGCCCCTTTGTTTGCTCTTGCTTCTACATCCAAGAGCCCTTGCTTCCGCATATATTGGAACCGTTCGTGAAAATACGAATCTGTCTGACGAAGCATCTCTCCTACACCATCTACTAAATCGGCAAACTCATCAAACGCGGGTTGTTGCATCGTACATGATCCTCTATCCCACGGACGATACGTTTCGACCTGCAATACTGTTTTGAAAAAATGTGCGACTTTCCTCCATACCGGAATAACATACGTCTCTACAGATGCATGTAGCATATAACAATCCTCTACACGATATTCACGATGCTTCGTCACAAATATATAATCACGGTAGTTCATAAACCCTGCATTACACGCCATTTGATGACGTATTTCGATTAATTCTGTCATCAAGCCGTCCACTTCTTTTTTTACACGTCGATTTTCTTCTGCTAACGCCTGCCACGCTCGCTTACGAACATCTCGATTTGGACTATCTAGCTTTGCTTTTATATACGAACGAGATTTTGTTTCACCGTCCCAGTCAATTGTCATACTGGCCATTATTTCTCTATACTGTGTGATAAGCTCTTGCTCTCTTACTACTAGTGCAATGTTTTTCTCTTGAAACAGCTTCTTTCTTCCTAACCGTACATTGCGCATATGTCCATATTTCTTTTCATCTAACAACAGGGTGAATGGACAATCACTAAATTTCTCATCAAACTTCGCTTCATAACTTGTAAGAAGCGGCTGAATCTCACGTTGATACTCTATATGTAGCTGCCGATTCTTTTCATGTTTCGTATCTTTGTAAAAGGTAATGAAATGCTTGGTAATGGCCTCTTCTATCTCCGCACATAATTCTCTCTCTTCTACAAGCCATACCTCTAAGTCTTTTACCGAATGAATCGCTTTCGCAAAAAGTGCTTGTAATCTCTGTTTCCATTCTTCCATTCGATTCTCCCTTCCTCTTCTAACTCTACTATTCATCCTATCAAATTATGTACCGACAAAACACATATTTCTCATTATTACAAATTCACAAAATATTCACTTTTACACTCATTCCCAACGTACCTACCGTGTTAAAATTGACGTACAACCACCCTTCACCTTTTATAAACGACAAACACCACGTACAACCACAGAAAATCCCCTTCAGAATGCCTATCTGAAGGGGATTTCTTCTTTCTATTCCTGTATACGAGTTGCTTTACTAACTTCTCCTGCTGTAATAATCATTTCATTCGCTTTCTCTTCCTTACCTACAACAAATTCAATTTCCAATGGAACTTGCGCAGAGAAAAATGTTGTTTCTGACGATGGTAATAGTCTTATTTTTTGTCCATTTGCTTTTACATATAACCACTTTTCCTCTACGAATATACTGAGTTTTTCCCCATCTCCCTCTACATATACCCCTACATATTTCGTATATATTTCAGGATTAATTGTTACCATTTCACGTTTTGGAGGTAATTGGGGGAATGTATAATCAAGGTCGAACGCAATATTTTCTAACGCTGCGAGTATCTCTAGAAACCATGAAAACCCTTGTGGCTTATTCGTTAAGTAGATAATCGTTCTATCTTTATCTATATAGCGCGACAAAGATGTTTCATATCCCGGCCAAGCTCCACCATGGCTCACTTCTTTTCCAATGTTTTCTTTCTCCTCAATTCCCCATCCATATCCATAAGGGAAACTACTTCCGTCACTTAATATCGTTGATTGGAATGCTTCCTTTACTATCTCCTTCGGTAATAGTTTCTCTGTATACAGCGCTCGGTCCCATTTCAGCAAATCTTCTATCGTTGAATTAACCGTTCCGTCCCCTTGAATACCATCTAGCCAATACACATAATTTGTCTCTTCATAGTTATCTGGTAGAACGTATTGGTTTTGTTCATATGAATATACATATCCGTACGCATAATTAGGAATACGACGTGGCGCATATCGCCGGTTATATACAGTTGTTCTTGTCATCTGTAGCGGCTCGAAAATATTTTTCTCTAGGAATTCTGCAAACGACCTGCCAGATGCTACTTCAATAATAGAAGCTAGTAACACGTATCCTGTATTGCTATAGTGCCACTTTTCATTCGGTTGAAATAGAACATCTTGTTTATACTTCGCTAATAGCGCTATAACATCATCATTCGTTGCAATCTTTGTTCTGTCCCAATGTTCCAAAAACAACGTCTCATAGTCTGGCAATCCAGACGTATGATTTAATAAATTTTTTATCGTTATATGTTTGTACGGAAGTACTGGAAGATATATGTCAATCGTATCATCATAGCGAAGCTTCCCTTGTTCTATCAACATCATCGTTGCTACTGAAGTAAATGTCTTCGAAACAGATGCCAATTCAAACATCGAATCTGCCGTAATAGGCGCTTTCGATTCCATGTTCAAGTAACCGCATGCATCTTTATAAATAACTTCGCCTTTTTCCGCAACTAAAACAGCACCGCTAAACCCTTGTTCTTCTGCTAATACCGTGAATAATTGCTTTAGTTTTTCTGCTTTCACAGAATTTGTTTCGATTCTATCCATCTATTCTCACACTCCGTTTATCGATTTATCCCTTGCATCATAAAGGTTCGACAACATACCTCCCAATCCTGTCTACATTAGTTTTTGTAACCATTTGTTACCTTTTTCACTTTCTCAAACTATGTACCTTCTCTAAAAAAGGCTCCACTTTCCCTATTCTATTATCCTAATAACAGGTCTTTGTCCCACTCCCTTTCTTCCATTCATTCATATCTTATAAGGATGCTATTCAAAGAAGAGAGGTTATACGATGACTAAGCATGACAAAGATTGTTGTTTCACATTCGAATGCGATTGCCCATGTCCGATTGTTGGCCCAACTGGACCAACAGGACCTACCGGAGCTAGAGGAGCAACTGGTTCCACTGGCGCGACTGGTTCTACTGGCGCGACTGGTTCCACTGGCGCGACTGGTTCTACTGGCGCGACTGGTTCTACTGGCGCGACTGGTTCCACTGGCGCGACTGGTTCTACTGGCGCAACTGGTTCTACTGGCGCGACTGGTTCTACTGGCGCGACTGGACCTACTGGATCAGGTGGAGTTGCATCTGCATTCCGCGCAAGTATACTAGCAGACCAATCTTACACGGCAGATACAGGTGTTACTGTTGTTTTTGCAAATGTTTCCTTCGATCTTAACGATGAATACAACGGATCTACTGCCTTTACACCGGCACAAGCAGGTATTTATCAAATCAATGTTCATTTCTCTTTTAGTTCGCTCACTACCGAGGTCTACCTATTAAATTCTGATATCTTTGTTAATACAAATGTTATCGCGAATGATTTCCAAGATAATTTACAAGGAAATGCGACTGTTACTTTGTCCACTATTTACGCTTTAAATGCAGGAGACACTGTATCCGTGACTTTCTTCGCTACAACAGATGGTAACATTACGAACTTAGCCCCTCCACAATCATCAGGCTTCTCAGCCGCAAGATTTCCTTTCTCCACTTAAATCAAAAAAGGAGGGGTACCTTAAGTAGCTATACACATTAACATTGAAGGAGTTTTCACATTTTCTTCCTATATTATTTAAATAAAAAAACCTCTTCCTTCCCATACTTAGTAAAGAGAAAGAAAAGAACTTATATCTATGTGTGAAGGAGGAAAGAATGTGGACATACACGAGTACATGACACCCACTGAAGCAGCATTCCGCTGGGGATTAGACCCCGACTTAGTAGCTCAACACTTACAAGACGAGGAAATCATGAGTCCGTACTTATCAAAAGGATGGGCGAAGTCATTTCGCCATCCCTCTTATGGAACGAAAGAATGGATTATTACGGAACATGTCATGCTTGATTTACACGGAACCGCTCCTTCCAACGAATGCGAAGCACCGTGATGTAAAAAGGGCCTCTCATTATGAGAAGCCCTTCTTCTATTCCAATACATGAACAAATAACGAACCGTTATCACGGCTATACACAACTACTCGATCATCATACGTAAATAAATCTAGTACAGATTCTGCTTCCAACACGTCTTGTTGCTCACCTGTTTCCATATCGAAAACGATAATTTTCTTGCCACCTTCATTCACGTAGAAATAGCCACCTCGTATGAGCGGATTACTATAGACGGCCGTTTCATCCTCATGAAAATAATGGAACAACACACGTCCAGTCGACATTGATGTCACACTTACCTCCCCAAGGTACGTATCCACCCTATAATCTCCGTATACGTATACCGGAGCACTATCATCTAAGTGAAGCTCCCTTTCTTGCATGGAGCTATCTTTTTTCTTTATTTGTAAAAGGCGCGTCTTTGAATGATCAGCGTTTGTTATATCTTTTGTTAAAACTAACGTATCCTCTATCCCAATAATATCTCGATAAAATCCCCCTGTAAATCCTTCTCCTTGTTGAACCGCCTGTAATCTCTCTACTTCCTTCTTCTCTCCCGTTTCGATATCATACATCATTAATGTACTCGTCACCGTATTCTTTCGTTTCTCCATTTCAACCCAGTAAACAATTTTATCTTGCTCAATCAGCGCTGGCATACTTAAACCAGGGAATTCCTCATACTTTTTCACTGTTCCTATATGTTTCTTTTCTTTCGTACGTAAATCATACTGCTTTATATGCGAATAAGCCTGTTCTCCTTTTTGCTCGCCTTCTATCCAAATAATACGCTCGTACATACCAATAGAATTTTGAAAATCGGCAACAGTCATTATTGTTTCACATTGCTTCGTCTCCAAATCCATCACTTGCAAGGAAGAGCTGTATACGTTATTTGGAATCTGCTGGACAACGTAACGATCACTAACATACTCTAGCATAACCTTACTTGCCTCTGTATCACACACAGACTTCCCTAATTCAATCGTCTTCTTTGCTTTATTTGTCGTAGCTAATACCCTTTCACTAACTTTCTCTTCTTTCCCCACTTGGTTCGGTTGACTTTGTTGAAACAAGATATTCCCACCAACGATAATAGCCAACAGGATACATACTAGCCCAACTACACGTTTGTTCATAACAACCTCCTAGAAAGCAGTAAAATATTAATAATGGTCTACTATATCATAATCCCCTATGACGCCTTTTCTTGTACGATTGTACGTGGCCGTGGCTTCACAAATGTACATACCATCCCAATAAAAATAAGTGCAATACCAGCTACTTGTAACCAAGTTGGCAAGAAGCCAATTAAGAACACATCAGACAAAATAGCCGTCACAGGATTCAAGAAGACAAGTGCTGAACTAATCGAGGTTGGTAACTCTCGCAAACTATCGAAGAACAACACGTACACGATACCGGTATGTATTAACCCCGTTGCGATAATATAGATCCAATTTGTCATCGTAAGACCGATAAATGCATCGAAATCAGCAAATGGTAGAAGCATTACTACCCCAATGGATGTTTGAATGAACGTCACTGCATACGTGCTCACTCCTTGGATGCCTTTCCCTCCAACCATTAACAGCGCATAACAAATTGCAGCTAAGAAAGCAAAGCCAATTCCCGAAGCTAGCAAACTATCTACCGAAATAGACGAACCTTCCCCCGCAATAAGAATTGTCCCTACCAAACACGCCACCATTGCGAGGAACGAGAAGATTGATAGTTTCTCCTTAAAGACTATACTCCCTAGCACAAGCGCAATCACAGGTGCTAGATGATAAATAGACGTTACAATTGTAATGGATGCACCCTCTTCTCCAAATGCGGTAAATAAAAATACCCAGTTCCCAATAAGAAAGAAACCACAAAGAATAATTTGCATCACACTTCGCCTTTGCCACTTCTCTTCTTTATATTTTCCAGTTGCATACCATAGCCCACCTAAGAACACCATCGCACACAAACAACGTACAAATACTAACTCAATTGCAGGGATACCTGTTTGTTCGGAAAAGAACCCGACAGAGCCAAATATCATCATCGCAAGGGCCATCTTGCCTACTGCCCATCCTTTCATATCTATCTCTCCTTTCTTTGTACTAGTCTATCACGTTGAGAGAAAATTCTCACATTTCTAACTCTCACGCTACCTGTTGATTGTAACGGAAAAAAAGTGCTATACTTGACTTTATGGAAAAGTATAACGTTTTACTTTTCTCTATGATGATTAATGATGAAGGAGAAAGAAAAGTGGAAAAGAAAGATACTATTCAAAAATCTATTACTGATACGTACTTCCTATTTATCCTCATTCTAGGCGGAATTTGCATTCTGTCTTTCATGTCGATTATTTCCTTACATATGCCACCGTATCCAATCGATAAAGCATTATTTTGGACATCTCTTGCTGGAACTGTAGGTTTCATTATTGAGCTAAAACTTTCTAAGAAGGGGGATACACATGAATAATTCAAAAACAAACTGGTTACAAAACATTCCATTTAGCATCCTGTTCATTGCTATCGTTGATTTCTTATTATTAAAGGAATTAATTCCATTTTACAGAGACTACGAAGACAAGGATGTTGCCCCATTCATCCTTGCTGCTATCTGTGTATTAGTAGTTGTAACATGCATCATTCTTATCGGATTTGCACGTGTTCGTTTCTTACAAGCGAAGCAACGCCTACAGGCCAAATAATGAAAAAGCTCCTCACGAAGAGGAGCTTTTTCATTATTTATGCTACATTTCGAATAATCCCCTGATCTGTCACAATTGTAACCGGTGAGGCAATTGCTTCTTTCGATGAAAACAACCATCTTCTCCCTACTGGTCCCAACAAAATGAACGTCCCATCTTTGTATTCTCCGACAAAATTCAATTCCGCCTCATCTACTCGCTCACGTACATACATACCCTTTCCTTTCATTTCCCTCGCATGCTCCGCCACTGTATTCGTCGTTACACTCATTTCACTAATACATAAAACATTCTGTGATGAAAATACTGTATCAAGGGAAGAAGATGACGTTTCTCTTCTTGCAATATACTCCACAATATTTCCAGCTGGATCTTCAAAATAACATGAATTTGCTTTCGAATCGGTAAAATTTATTTCATCCATGCCGTCTTCTTGTAATAACCCTACCCGATCTAAAAGCCATTGCTTCGCTTCCTTGAATAAATTTTGATGAATATTAAATGCAAAGTGATAATAGTAATGATTTTCTTCTTTATCTTTTATAAATTCCAAGACACTTTCTCCAATTTGAAATGATGCGCTATCTTCATTCTTTGATAGAAGAGAAAATTGCAAAACATCTTGATAAAATGCGACCGTTTCTTCAAATTTTGAAATAAGTAGTTGAGCTTTTTCGATTTTCATTATGAATCCTCCTTTGACTTTCTTTCTATCCATAGATTACCAACTAATCACATCAATAAGAACACTACAAAGAGGGAGAAACGCTCGAGAAATAGTATGAAACAAACCTCCTACTTTTGTATGAGTTCCTTCACACAATTTTCTTGTAAATCCTCACAAAATCGCCATACGTGCATATACTATATAGTATTTGCAAACATATACTTCGTATTGAAAGGTGGAATCAGATGGAACCCATTACGATTGGGATGAGCCAATTTCTAGATTTTACGCTGAAACATACGATGTTATCCAAAATGAAAAAAGTACAAGAAATCAAAAATCAAGGCGCCTATCACCCTATCCGAGATCATTGGAAGGAATTTCGTGAAGCACTCGCCTCTTGTTGTAAGAACCAACGTGATCTTCGCGATATGGAAGTATTACTGCGTGATATTCCAGAACGCAAGAAGAACTCGTATGCAAGTTTACTAGATGTCTTCCTCAAATTTATCCGTAACAAAGATGTTACAGCTTTCGTCCCACCAAACGTACATTGGAAATACAGCGATGCACTACTCGTTCGCGCTACACCAGAGATTGGTCTTACCATCAACGGCATCCCACATCTTATCAAAATTTTCTTCAAAGGCGATACTGTCGCCGTATCAAAACGTAACATCCAACCAACTTTAACGCTTATGGAAGATGCAACAAAAGATTGTGATCTACTCGCATACACCACCCTCTCCACACTCGATATTAAAAAAGGAAAACTCCACACATTAGACCGAAAGAATCCACTCGTCCTCCAAGCACTCCGACACGAAGCCCAATTATTCTTGCAAATTTGGCACGAACAGGCAGTTTTTGTCGATTAATTACTATAAATTTCTCTTCAAAACTCGTCCTCCTTTGCATAAAATAGAACTAAGATTCTTTTTTCATCTAGATACACACTTCTTACTTTTCGTGTGAGAGGAGGTATGCAAAGATGAATACTATTTATTTAGCTGTGATCATCGGCGGGTTCACTGGTATCATTTCTCATATGCTCAAGAATAAAAAAGTTCTTATCTTTCCAAAGAAACGTAAGAACGGAGTCCATTTAGGATTTATTGCTGATTTTCTCGTTGGCTCAGCTGCTGCAGTGTTCACAATTACGTACTTGCTGCCCGATTCAAACGACTGGAAGACAGTAGTAGGCATCGCTATTCTTGCAGGTATGAGTGCCGAAAACATTCTACTCTACCGCGAACTAAGTACAGAGAGAGCAAAAGTAGAAGGATTAGATAACATCCAAAAGAGACTAACAAACTAACCTTATCTATTTATATACCTTAGGGGTTTTTAGGGGGAAACGCATATGTCATGGGACAAATTAACTGATGAAGAAAAAGAACGTTACTGCTCCTTGAAAGAATGCATGATAGACGCCCTTTCCGTAAAAGAAGTACAACTATACGAACGGCTAATCCACGAACTATTAGATAAAGTAAACGAACGACAAAAATAAAAACAAAGCAGGCCAATGATGCGCCTGCTTTGTTTTTATTTTTGTTTATTATCTGAGTTCCTCGTTGTCCAACAAATCAGGAATCCACCCTGCTTAAACCGTTAACGAACCACGGAAACCTCTTGCCGCGTAGTACGAATCTGCTCCGTTATGGTACACGAATACATGACCAAAGCGGTAATCGCAGAAAATCGCACCGCCAAGTGCACGAATATCAGAAGGAGTTTGTACCCAGCTCGACGTCTTCTTATCGAAATCACCAAGTTGTTGCAATGCACGATATTGTTCTTCCGTTAGTAGTTCAATTCCCATTGCAGCTGCCATATCAATGGCGTTATTTTCTGGTGGATGTTTCTTTCTTGATTGCAGCGCTTCAAAATCATAGCAAGCACTTCTGCGGCCTTTAGGACTTTCTCCTGAACAATCAGAAAATGTGTACTCGTCCGTCTCTTTATCATAATGGATAACATCCGGTTCCCCTTCCGTTCGTTCCATTTCATTCAGTGACCACAATTTATCGGGATGAGCCTCTAGCTTTGCTTGAACGTTAGCCCATTCAACACCTTCATGGCGGTTCATATTTTTCTCAAAACGTTTTTTTAATATGTTCAGTAATTCTTCACGTTGTTCTAGTGACAATTCTTTTGTGTTTGTCATGTTCATTCCATCCTTACTATTGTTACTTGTAATAATTTAAGTATATATAATTACTTGTTTTATAATCAACTTATTTTATAATAGCTTTTCAATCTCCTCGACAATCTTCTTCGGCTTTGTTTTCGGAGAAAATCGTTTCACAACATTACCATCTCTATCTATAAGGAATTTCGTGAAATTCCATTTGATAGAAGTCGAACCTAATATACCTGGCGCCTCTTTCGTTAAATAATTATAGAGTGGATGCGCCTCTTCTCCTTTTACGTTTATCTTTTGAAAAATCGGATAAGCTGTACCATAGTTTAAGAAGCATGCCGTCGCAATTTCCTCGTCTGATCTTGGTTCTTGATTCGCAAACTGGTTACACGGGAAGCTTAACACTTCAAATCCACGTTCATGATACATTTCGTATAGTTCTTGCAACTCGGCTAATTGTGGTGCAAATCCACAATTTGTTGCAGTATTGACGATGAGTAATACATTCCCTTCATATTCCTTCATCTCTATCTCTTCTCCGTTGTTTCTTTTTACTTGAAAATCATATATTGTCATTTCTATCCCTCTTTTTCTGTTTTTTCTGAAAAATATAGTCAAATTGGTAGACAAATTACATTACCTATAATACAATGTAAATGTGAACAATTTGTGACAACTAAGTGTCAGAAATGTGTCAAAACCTATTTATGAAAAGGCAGGTGAATACGATGAAACGAAATAAAAAACACGGTATGTCAAATGCACAATTTTACTTCATTCTTTATGTAACTGCACTCTTTTTTGTAGGTTGGATCGTAGACACAACTGGTATTATTAGCACATCTTTCAACTTATACGGCCTAATCTTCGTGCCTACTATCGGTAGTGCTATCGGATATACCGTATGGAAGATATTCAACAAAAAGCCTAAACTATATGTTGTACGTTAAGTATAACATACTACACAATGCGTATACTTATGTTACATTCCCCCGAATGTACAATTTGTATAAAAAAAGAAAGATGGTTATGAGCGCCATCTTTCTTTTTATTTTGTTTTTCATGGAAAGGCTTGGTTGACCCCTAGGCGTGGACGCTTTTCGCGGGCGAGAACGAGTCTCTTCGCTTTCCCCGCTGAAGTCACCACTCGCAGTGAAGTGGATAAAATGTCCTTCATTCCCAAAAAATCAACCACACCATTCAATAATAAACCTTATTTCATTTTCTTCTTCTTCACTTTTACACGTGGGACGAAAGGCTTCTTGTCTACTAACGTTCCTTCGAAGATTTCTTTCTTCGCAACGTCTAAGTTCAGCTTACGTGCTAATGCCATTAAGCGTTTTTCTTCATTTTCTGTTACTAATGATAGAACTGTTCCTGCTTTACCCATACGTCCTGTACGGCCTGAACGGTGAACGTATTGTTCCGCTAACTCTGGTAAGTCTAAGTGGATAACATGTGTTACGTCATCAATATCAAGTCCACGTGCGGCGATGTCTGTCGCAAGTAATACTTGGATTTTTCCTTGGCGGAATGCTGTTAATGTCGCAGCGCGCTCTTGTTTACGTGCATCTGAATGTAGCACTCCTACACGTACTTTGCGGAATTTCAATTTTGACGCCATATCATCTAATTTGTACGCATCATTTAAGAATACAAGTGCTTTTACTTGTTCCATATGAACAAGTTTACGAATGTTATCTAACTTGTGACGTAACTCACTTACGATGTATAAGTGCTCAACATTTGTGACAACTTCACTCTTGCTGATGCGCTCTACTGTTGCTTCTGGTGCGATTTCTTTCGTAACTTGCTCTACGTTCGGTGAAATTGTCGCAGAGAAGAAGACTAACTGACGATCACGTAACGTCGTTTTCACGATGTCTTTTAACGATTGTGTCATGTTCGCTTTAATTAGTTGATCGACTTCATCGAAGACGATTGTTTTTACTTCGTGCATTTTGATTTTTTTCATTTTAATCAATTCTTGCACACGACCTGGTGAACCAATTAGTACGTGTGGACGCTTCTTTAATCGCTCGATTTGGCGCTTCATGTCCGCACCGCCGATTAATGTCACAGCTTGAATACCGCTACCTTCTGCAAATTTCTGTACTTCCATATGTATTTGCATTACTAATTCTCGCGTCGGAGCCAAAATAAGCGCTTGAGGAGCTGATTTTTCTGCGTCAATTTTCTGTAGCATTGGTAGGACATACGCTAATGTTTTCCCTGTTCCTGTTGGAGACTCAGCGATAATATCTTTTCCTTCTAGTATTTGTGGAATTGCTTTCTCTTGGATTGGCGTTAACTTTTCGAATTTCGCCTTCTCCCAAGATTTCTGGATAAATTCTTTCATTTCTTTCATTACTGTCATTGTTATTCTCCTTTACTCGTTACATCCATTTACGAAGCTCTTCGATTGTTTCTACCATATATTCAATCATGACTGGCAAATCATCAATATGATCTTCATTGATACCTTTATTAAAGTGTATATCTATTATATATTCATACGCTACATTCTCTTCACAAGGTGCATACGAAAGGCGTTGCTTAATTGTTCTTCCTTCGCCCCACTTCGCCTGTAGCATATGTTGCATCTCTTTATATGTCGCCACATTCTGTTCGACCATTCCGGTAAAACGAACGCCAATCTGACAGCTTGACTCTGTCTGATGTTCCAACACTTCATCGCTCCAATTTTTCGCATCGACACGTAATTGTAGCGTTGCCGTAATTGGTGCATCGCCTACTCGAAACGAAATTTCATAATGACGGCCCATATGTGCCATATCAATCATATCTTTTCGGTCTGTCACCTGTATGATGCCGTCTAAATCTAAATCGTATACAGCACCTTCTGTGACAACTTTTAAATTTTCGAAAATAGTTGGATCAAACATCGTTGGTTTCCTCCTTATGACAAAAAGAAAACCAAGCGTCGTGTCTATTCCAACGCTTGGATTCTTACGAAAGTCTATTCTATCATATAACGTAACTTTTTAGAATAAGCCTACTGCATTTCCGTCCGCATCTACGTCCATTTGAAGGGCAGCTGGCTTCTTCGGAAGACCTGGCATCGTTAATACGTCACCTGTTAAGGCAACAATGAATCCCGCACCAATCTTCGGACGTAATTCACGAACTGTAATTTCAAAGTCTTCTGGACGACCTAATTTCGTCGCATCATCTGACAGCGAATATTGTGTCTTCGCTACGCAGATTGGCAAGTTACTCCAACCTTCTCCTTCAAATTGAAGAAGTTGTTTCTTCGCTTGTGGTGTGAACGTTACTTTCGTTGCGCCGTATACTGTCGTCGCAATCGTCGTTAACTTCTCTTCAATCGATGCTTCTACATCGTATAATGGCTTGAAGTTATTTTCGCTTGTTTCAATTATATGTAGCACTTTCTCCGCTAGATCAAGGCCACCATTACCGCCTTTTTCCCATACTTCTGTTAACGATACTGGATAGCCATTCGTCTCGCACCAGTTCATTAAGCATGCGATTTCATTGTCACTATCGGCAACGAAACGGTTCACTGCGATAACAAACGGTAAACTGAATGCTTGAATTGTTTCCACGTGCTTTTGTAGGTTTTGTAAGCCATTCTCAAGCGCTTCTACGTTCTCTTCTTTTAACGCGTCTTTCGCTACGCCACCGTGCATTTTCAGCGCACGAATAGTTGCTACGATAACAACCGCTTCTGGCTTGATGTTTGCACTGCGCGCTTTAATATTTAAGAACTTCTCCCCACCAAGGTCGGCTCCGAATCCACCTTCTGTTACAACATAGTCGCCTAGTTTAGACGCCATTTTCGTTGCGATAACACTGTTACAACCATGGGCAATATTGGCGAACGGTCCACCGTGAATAATAGCTGGTGTATGTTCTAACGTTTGTACTAAGTTCGGCTTAATTGCATCTTTTAATAGAAGTGTTAAGGCACCTTCTACACCTAAATCATGTACCGTTACTGGCTCGTTGCTTGTATTGTACGCTACAACGATTTTTGCTAAACGTGTTTTTAAGTCTTGTAAGTCATTCGCTAAGCAAAGAATGGCCATAATTTCCGATGCTACTGTAATATCAAATCCGTCTTCACGTGGTACACCTTGTACTGGTCCACCTAGACCGATGACGATTTTGCGAAGCGCACGGTCATTTAAGTCCACAACGCGCTTCCACATAATTTTACGTGTATCAATTTGCAACTCGTTTCCTTGTTGCATATGGTTATCAATGAATGCTGCTAAAGCGTTATTTGCTGTTGTAATCGCGTGAATATCGCCAGTGAAATGAAGGTTGATTTCCTCCATCGGAATAACTTGTGAATAGCCGCCACCAGTTGCTCCACCCTTGATTCCCATTGTTGGTCCAAGCGATGGTTCGCGAAGTGCAACAACTGCATTCTTGCCTAATTTATTTAACGCTTGCCCAAGTCCTACTGTTACCGTTGACTTTCCTTCTCCGGCAGGCGTCGGATTAATAGAGGTAACGAAGATGACTTTCCCATCCTCTTTGTCCTGTAATCGGTTAAAGATATCTAGTGATAACTTCGCCTTATAATGACCGTATAGTTCTAATTCCTCTTCTACTATGTCTAATCCATTTGCTATATCTTTAATCGGTTTCTTTGCTGCTTCTTGTGCAATTTCGATATCTGATTTAACTGGTACTTTTATTGTCATGTCCTCTACCTCCACCTGATTCTATTTGCATCTTTATTTTAGCACGCGTGACTCCGAACTACCAAGCATTATCACGCCTTCTTCTCCAGCATGAACACCCACATGAACGACAACGATTGTTTCAGTGATATCGACAAGTCCGCTATACATATCTCCTCAACTCCTCGTTTATACACGCCGTATCCATCGATATGTACAAATCCGTTCTCACAGGCAAGGCGGCCAAATTCCCATGGCATCATCGTATTACACACGACTTTCTCCCCGTATAAGCGTTGATAGCTTCTCTCACGTGGCTTTGCAGTTGGTCCCAATATTGCCACACAACACTTCCCACCATCTTCTAACACACGGTAAAATTCTTGAACAGCTTGCAGCGGGGATTCCGTCCATTCCACAGACGTAATCGCCATAATACTAGCAAATGTCCCGTCTTCAAATGGCATGTGGCACATATCCCCTTTTACAAACGAGACGTTTTTCTCTTTATTATGTCCAGTTGCAGTGTTTACCATTTCTCCGGAATAATCCATGCCAACGACGTTGTATCCTTCTTTCGCTAACAAGTACGAACCGTAGCCATCCCCGCAACCAACATCCAGTATGTTTGCTCCTTGTGGTACATATTTCTTCATAAATGGTACGACACCACTCCGACTTCCATTGTCCCACATGTGTTTGCTTCCATTGCTCCAAAACGATGCATTCTCATTCCATAACTTTTCGCCTTGCTCTAACCACGTCATACACGTTCCCCCTCTTATATTTTCCATTTATAAATCGAAAACACGTAAGCAAAACTAACAGTATCTTGCAGTAGAAAGTGAGGTTATTATGAAAAGATCAAGCAACAAATACCCATATCACCGCACCAAAAAGAAAAAAGATGACGAAGAATACGCAGCAGAAATTTCTCCTTCTATTCACTCTTATGCAACTTCTAGTGAGCGCTATTCCAACAGAAGAGTAGGACTCACTATTGGATATACAGCTTTATTTATCGCATTGTCCTCCCTTGTCTTCTTACCTTTCATTTTAGGGACAACGGCAATTATTTTAGGAACAATCACATGGATATTCCGCCAAAAGGTTCTCGCTTTCACCACAATTGGATTTGGACTTTTCTCCGTCATTTTCACGATCATCTATAACACATAATGTAAGAAAAAGGCTGCCCGCGGACAGCCTTTTTCTTGTATTAACTTTCTAATCTCCATTGTTGCTCTTTCTTCATATATACCAATTTCCCATAAATTGAGGAAATTTTTGAATATTTCTCTTCGTACGTAAAGAACTCCATCGATTCCCTTCCGCTTTGAATCTTGTATATCGGGATTTCGATTGCCTTCCTTGTATCTACTTTCTTCGACAAATCAATAATCATTCCTTCTTCCATGATAGGGAGCAGAGCTTCCATCACATGAATAGAAATCGATGATAGTTGTTTCGGACGTTGGAAGAAAAACATTTTTCGTTTTTGTGAATCCGAAAGCTTTAATGGAATAACATTACATAGCATAAATAAAAAATCATACAGCTTTTTATAGTATACTTTCGTATAACGACCATCTTCCTCAGATAAATAAGCATATGTATTATTTAAAATAGGAAAAAACGCTTTATTTAGCGGCTCTTTCATATGCCCTAAATAGAGCAACGATGCAATTTCAGACGGTTCGAGTTCGTCTAAATCACTACTATCTTCAAAATCTACCCAACAAAACTCTCCATACTCATGGACATCGTCATCCATCAATCGTGCCACGTTCTCTTGCTCGACATAATCAAAGCGTGACATAAGATTGAAATCAGCCCATTCGAATCGATGCTTTAACAACAACACATTTTTCAATGGACATACGAGTGAGCTTGAGAACTCTTCAAACGTAATCCCTGTCGTCGTATAACATTGATTATGACGATCTCCATTAATATAGATAATATCACTAAGGTCTTCTAAGTCTGCCAATAAATTTGACCACCTTTACTCAATTATTGATTATTCTTTATTCTATCATAATTTCTGTTACAACGTGTATAATTTTATGTTTCATTTTTTACATTTTATAACAAAAATTTCGTAAACCATGCAACATAATAAGCTGCTGGCACAAAAATAATTTGAGCAAGGATTGTCCCTAACAGACGCGATACAATCATCGTTAATGTAACCGCCTTCAACTGCGCATAACTTCCCTTTCGATTTGATACTTCATCAGCCAATATTGCCACCTTCGGATCAACAAGAACGAAAATAAGAATTGTCGCTACGCCGTTAATTAATCCAGATGCCATAATTGCCGTAGATGCATGTTGCGGGATCAGAAGTGCCGCAAACAACGAAGATAACACACCAACTGTATAAATCGCCGTAATGAGCGTATTTGTAATTAATAATGAGAACGAAATATGCTTAAACTTCACACCTTTTAAATACGAAAATCTCGGAACCGTAATATGCTTGCATGCACGTAATATATACGAAGGGGTTAGACACTTTCGTATCAAGCGAACAATTGAACCCCTCTCAATCGACAAGTGAAACAGCGCCCGTGAGAATAACGAAATAAACGTCGGAAAGAACAGAATACCAAGTACTGTCCCAACTGTACACGCCGCAATAATAAAACGATATTGATGCTCCACCCATACGAGCGCATCAATATACGATAAGTCACCCGCAATATCCACTAAGCTTCCTGTCAACGGTTGCTGGATCATATTCGACATACGTGACACAATGACCATCACATTAAATAACGAAAAAGCCGACGCCAAGTACCCAACTCGCGCCCCCGATAACCTTGTCGCATATGCAGATGTATCAATACAATGAATAATCATAATGAACAACGAAATAAACAATACCCGCTCCGTTACATACTCCAAGCCCACTTCCCCCACCTACTCCATAATAAATGACAGCTAGTCTAAATATATGTGACAAGCCTATAGGAATATGAATAGAAATAGGGATGTCTTTTCGACATGGTGGAGATGTTATCAGACTTTCCACTAGTAGTAAAATAAACAAAGCCCCATTTCTCGATTGTATAAAACGAGAAATGAGGCTTTTCCCGGTGTATTATAGTCTAACCTTAACTTCCGTCCCGTCCTTAGCTTTGACATCTACTAGTACAAGTCCCTTATAATTTTTCAAATCCTTGACGATAGACTTTAGCATTTTTTTATCTAGTTGCTGAAAAGGAAAGTCCGTTTTTTTGCTTACATTTTGCTGAACTAATTTCGAATGAAAAATGGAGATTGCAATATTTAACATCGCATATGGAACTGGAATGGTGAAGCGCACATTTTTTGCTTTCACTTTTATATGCATCATGAATAACTACTCAATGATGATGGAAACGGTATCGCCGTCTGCCGATTTAATATCAACAATTTGACCATCTAATTCGTTTTCAATCGCTTCCATAATAAGAGCTATATCTAGATCTTTCACGTATTTTTCCGACTGTGGAAGACTCGCTGCGATGCTATGCCCGGCCACTAGTAACGTCTTAACAAGTTTGATTGGCAAATTCACAGTGACGTTATCATCTTGAGATGAAACAACACGGAGTTTTAATGTTTTGTTTAAATAGGTAGCCGTTTTTTCAGAAAGCTTATTTGTTTCTTCTTTCGCCTGCAATACTTGAATCAGTTCTGACCCCTTATCCGCATCAATCTTTCCTTCTTGGACCATTGTTAACACTCTTGTAATTTCCTCTTTCATCGTAAATTCCTCCCTATTCGTCTTTTAAGAGTTTAATGGCTTCTTCTGGTGTGATTTCGCCATTTTCCAACATGGTGACAACTTTTTGCTCATCTACTTCATTTTTCTTCTTCTGTACATATCCAAGGGATGAAATAATGTCTGTTAGCTTGCCTCGAACTGTCGGATACGAAATCCCTAGTTCCTTTTCCACCTCTTTGATATTCCCTCTGCATGTTAGAAATACTTCCACAAAATGAAGCTGATCCTTTGATAAAGATGCTAACTTAGATAACTCAAATTCATTTTCGATTGTAGTGTGACAATGAGAACAATGTAACTTTGTAATTTTCAACGTTTCACTACAAACAGGACAATTTGTTATTACTTTATAGGCCATAATGGAATCCTTTCCTTCTTATTGATTTCATTATATAACAAGAAAAAGAAATTAAAAACAATAAAATAAATATTTTTTAACTTAAAAATTAATTATTTAAATATTAATTTTAATATTATTAATACCACCTTCAAATCACTCAATATCCACTTCATGATAATTAACATTATAATATCCATGTACAAAGTATCTTCTCTTGACCAATTCACTCCATAAAAAAACACCTTTTCTCCATGAAAAGGTGCTTCTTCTTTATTTCTTCTCTTTCCCTTCGCTATCACGCCACACTTCTTTGACGCTTTCAACCATTCCTAATAGGCGTGTTGCATCTGTTGGGATAACGAGTTTTGACGCTTTTCCTTCTGCCACTTTCTCCATCGCTTCCATTGAGCGAAGTTGTACCATTTCTGGTGTAGGAGCTATGTCCTTCCACGTCTCTAAGACAACTTTCTCAGCTGAAGCTTTCGCTTCCGCTAATTTCACGATTGCTTCCGCTTCCCCTTCTGCACGAAGGATTTGGGAGTCTTTCTCCCCACGAGCACGTTCTACTTGGCTCAAACGCTCCCCTTCTGCTTCCAGTACTTTTGATTGCTTTTCCCCTTCTGCACGAAGGATTTTCGATTCTTTCTCCCCTTGTGCATTCAGGACTTGCTCACGACGTAGACGCTCTGCTTGCATTTGACGCTCCATCGCATTTTGAATGTCATGTGGTGGAATGATATTACGAATCTCCACACGATTTACTTTTAAGCCCCATTTATCTGTTGCTTGGTCAAGTACCGTACGAAGCTTCGAGTTAACCGTATCACGGCTCGTTAACGTTTCATCTAAATCTAGTTCCCCGATTAAATTACGTAATGTTGTCGCTGTTAAGTTCGAAATCGCCGCTAATGCATTCGCAATTTCGTACTCATGACGCACAGGATCCGTAATTTGGAAGAATACAACTGTATCTACTTGAATACTAACATTATCCTTTGTAATCATCGCCTGTGGTGGGAAGTCTACTACTGTCTCACGAAGCGACTTCTTACTAGCAACACGTTCAATAAATGGAATCACAATGTGAATGCCACTTTCCATCTTACGGTGATATTTACCTAATCGCTCAACAAGGTAGACCTCTGCCTGACGTACAATACGGATACTTGATAGCAAAATAATAGCAATGAATAAAACAATAACACCAATAATAATTGTTGTAACTGGAATCTCTCCCATCTACATTTCCCCCTTTGATCTCTATATAGCCTCCACCATTAAGGTAGCGCCTTCAATGTCTTTAATACTTACTTTTTGGTTTGCAATAAGTGATCGAGAACTCTTTACAATCCATTCTTCTCCGTGAATCATGATTGTTCCAATCGTATTATCCTTCTTGTCAACAGAATGTACAAGTACTTCTTTCCCAATGTAACTGTAAATGCCACTTTGTAGGTCTTGACCTTTGTGTACGTTCTTTCCAAACTTCTTCGTACCTAACCATAACCCAATGGCTGTTACTGCAAAGACAAGTAATGCTAACCAAATTGATTCGGTCGTAAAGATGACAGCCGAAGCTGCAAGTGTTGCGATACCTAGCCATAAAAGCACAAACGTACCAGTCAACATCTCCACAATAATAAGAAGAATACCTATTGCAAATAATGAAATTGCCAACAAGCAAATCCCTCCATTCCTCTTCTACCTCTCCAAAAGCAAAAGAAAATTTCACTTACAACTTAATCATAACAAACTTTTCCATATAAAAAAAGCCTTCAAGAAGGCTTTTTACATGAAAAGGTAAAGGAATTTGGCAATTTTAAGACGTTCATTTTTACAACATTCCAATCGCCTTCCTCATTATTTAACGTAAAAGTTAACCGTTCAAACGGCGGCTCATAGTTCCCCGTATATGTAATGAGCTCTACCTTCGTTTCATAAACATACGCCTGCGGATACTTTTTCGTTAACGAAAGAATTTTCACACAATCATACTGTCTCAATATGCCGTATCGTTTTTCAATCATCGTATTCATCTTTGGAAATAACGTTGATAAAAATGCTTCATTATATGACGCTTTCGCAGCATACACTTGTCCAGGCATCAACGAAACGCACATAATCAAACAAACAATGACAAATAAACGTTTCACTATGTATCATCACCTTTTATCATTTCATTGCCATTAGTATGACCGAAAAACAATAAAGTAACCCGCATTTATTTGAAGCGTATCGTTCTTCTCTCTTTCGCTTTCTTTCTCGGGGAGCGGAGTTGATGGATAACATATGCAAGAAAAGAAAAGAAAATAATTGCTAAACACATAAAGACCCCAATTTCCGTTATTAACACCGCGCTCATCACCCTTTTTTTCATGATATGCTTATTGTATAAGATAGTCGTTCTCAATTGGTTAAAAGAAGGTTACAATCTGACAAAAAAATAATGACAAAAAGATTACATCATGAAAAAAACGCGCCAAATAATGGCACGTTTTCGCTTTCTTTGGTAAAAAATTAAGATACAGAACCATCAATTCCCCGAGAGTAATGATTCATCTCTATCAACTCTAACATGTATTGTGTAATCCGTAAGTCTACTTCAACATTTTCGCGTGCTTCTGGTGATAATTGGTCATTCTCTAACATACGTAAAAGTTCCTGCTTCTTATTCTCTGTGTGGGCCTTTACTTTCTCATAGTTCAATTCCATTCTAATCACCTGCTTTTCTTTTATTATTATTAGTATAAACTATAAACAATATATGGAAACTATGTATTATTGAATTTTCTGTAAACATTGTGTGACAATTTAGACAAATTTACTTTTCTTTCTCTGAATAAGGATATACACATATAGAAAAATAAAGACTACTACGACTACGATGACATACGGCATATATGGTGTCACATATGCCTTAATCCTGTACCAACTAGTCCCGAGACTGCGCCCAATATAAATGAAACAAAATGACCAAGGAATCATTGCCAATATCGTATAAAACGTAAACGGAATTACCCGCATTTTTGCTAAACCAGCTGGGATGGAAATAACATGACGAACAATCGGGACAAATCTAGCAAGGAAAACAATCCCTGTTCCATAACGATTAAACCACGACTCCGCCATCTCTATATGCTTCTGACGAATGAACAAATATTTCCCGTATTTCATTACGAAAGGTCTTCCGCCGTAATAACCAATCCAGTACAAAAACAACTGGGCAAGTGTTCCCCCAATAACACCAGCTATTAACGCCCCAACAAACGTAATTTCGCCTTTTGCTATTAAATATCCCGCATAAGCAAGAACAAGTTCACTTGGAATAATTTCAACCATTAATCCAATCATAATCCCAATATATCCGAGACTCATTAAAAATTGTAATAACTCTGTAACAACCGATGTTAGCATCTTCATCCTCTTTTCCGTCTCATCTTCCGTACATATGTATGACCTTTGTCCATGAAACAGAACAAAAAAAGAGAGAAGCATAACGCCTCTCCCTCTCTTTATTACTCTTATTCCACAATAGATACCCACTTGTAACTGTAGTCCCCACCGATTTTATGTGATACTAATCCCTTCACATTTGGACGTAATACGTATGCACGAGCACGTTGGTAAACTGGTGCAATTGCATATTCCTCTGCTACAAGAATTTTTTCCGCTTCTAATAATGACTCCCAACGCTTCGGTAAATCTGATAACAAATCAACTTTCGATTTCTTAATAAGATCATCATACTTCGCATTTGAGAAGCCCATGCTGTTATGGCTATTGTCTGTTATGAACATATCTAAGAATGTCATTGGATCTTCATAGTCAGGACCCCATCCACCGTAGCTAATATCATATTCCATTTTGTCTACTAATTCTAACTGTTGTTTGAATGGTTGGATTTTAACATTAATTTTTAAGCCAGGTAAGTTCTTTTGTAATTGACCTTGTAAATACTCAGCCGTTCTCTTCCCTACTTCTGTATCTGATGACAGAAGCTCAATCGCTACTTCATCTTTGCCTAACTCTTTCTTTGCTGCTTCCCATGCTTTTTGTGCTTCAGCAACGTTGTATGAAGATAAGTTACCATTCGTTTCACGGAAATCTTTTCCAGTTTTAGTATCTGGACCTTTCGCCCAGTTTCCTGGTACTAATGCATCAATTGGTTTAGAACCATCACCTAATAATTCTTCTGCATAGCTCTTCTTATCGAATGCTAATGCGATTGCTTTACGAACATTCTTATTCGCTAACGCTTCTTTCTTCTGGTTCATACGTAAGAAGAATGTAGTTGCTTCTTCTCTCGCTCCTAAATCTGGCTTATCTTTAAATGATTTTACTACGTCTCCACTAATAACAGAGAAATCTGCTTCATTTGTGTTATACATGTTCACACGTGTTTGAATTTCTTTTACAACGTTTGTTTGAATTTCTTCAAGCTTCACCGTTGCTTTATCCCAATATTGATCGTTCTTCTTGTATGTCCAACCTTTTTCTTGTACCCAATCAGTTAATACGAAAGGACCATTGTATAAAGCTGTTGTTGCTTCTAATGCATATTTGTTTCCTTGTGCTTTCACAAACTCTTCATTTAGCGGCATAAATGTACCAAACGTTGTTAATTTGTCAAAGTAAGGAATTGCTGTTTCTAATTCTACTTCAAGTGTTGTATCATTTACTGCTTTTACACCCAGTTCAGAAGGTTGCGCTTCTTTTGCCATGATTTTATTTGCGTTTTTAATATCTCCCATGATGTACGCATATTTAGACTTTGTTGCCGGGTCAATTGCACGTTTCCATGCAAATTCGAAATCTTTTGCAATAACTGGCTTACCATTTGACCATTTTGCATCTTTACGTAGCATGAATGTGTATTTTTTTCCATCTGGGCTTACATCATGTTTTTCTGCTACCCCAGGAACTAATTTATCCCCTTCACCAAGACGATATAATCCTTCCATTACGTTATTTAATGCAAGGAATGAAACAGCGTCTGTTGCTATCGCTGGGTCAAGTGATGGTAAGTTAGATGTTTCGATTGTTTTCAATACTTGCTTCGCTGCTAACTTGCCATCACCTTTACCTTTACCATTAGATTCTTCTTTTTCCCCTGTGCTTCCACACGCTACTAAAAATACACTTAACATGAAAACGAGTGCTGTAAGAATGGACCATTTTTTCTTCATTGTATAGAACCCCCTCTATTTAGTATGTAGTCGTAGATGAATGCATGTATACGATAATACATCTACAAGCTATATTTTACGCAATATTATCAAAATATCAATAATTTTCTGAAAAATATAAAAATATTTTTTTACAACGATATACTTCCTTCTCTTTCTTTCGCTATAAATACACATGAAACAACAACTTCCCCGACTTCCAACTCCCCCAGGAAAGAAAGCGTTACCATTTTAGGTGTAACCTTTCATTTGTATGTTACGCAGCAAAATCATTGATAAAAAACATCACTATGTTGCAAAATATTATTGCAATATCCTTTAGCTTCCTTCAAAATGGTAAAGAGGATATATTATACATTTCTTTTATACAAGAAAGTGTATTTATGTAATTAATTTTAAGTAGGAAGTGATAGTTTGATTAGAAGTATGATCCCTAATTTATTCACATTAGGAAACTTGTATTGCGGATTTTTATCTATCGGTTACGTAGCCGCCGGAGAAACAAGAAATGCAGCAATCCTTATTTTAATCGGTATGATGCTTGATAGTTTGGATGGTCGAGTAGCTCGAATGCTGAACGTACAATCTCCACTAGGAATGCAATTAGACTCCTTAGCAGACGTTGTAACATTTGGTGTGGCTCCTTCATTCTTAGTATATAGTACTGTTTTTAGTGGTACTGGTTATACTGGATTATTCATCGTTGGACTATTCCCACTATTTGGCGCGTATCGCCTAGCACGCTTTAATATAACTCCTGCTTCTACGTCGATGAAACACTTCACAGGAGTGCCGATTACTGCCGCTGGTGGTATCGTTGCATTAATGACGTTATTTACGCATTGGATTCCTAACGCAGTAACAATGGTTGTATTCTTTGCATTATGTTACTTAATGGTTAGTACAATCAAAATTCCAAGCGGAAAAGACATCCCAATGCCAAAGTACGGTACAATCGTTACAATTTTCTTACTGAGTGCCATTATCGTTGTATGGCAAACGAAAAAAGCAGATTGGCCATTCTTCTTGTACATAGCAATTCCATTATACGTTGTATACTTACTATTCCAGTTCGTATGGAAGAAGCGTAAATATGTCGATGAGAACGGCAATCCAACTAAGAAGCGATTTAAATTGCATCGCAAACAGTAATACGAATAAAAACCGCTATTACCCTGCCTTTATTGGCGAAAGTAATAGCGGTTTTTTTCTACTCCAATTACGCCTTACACCTTTCACTAGGAATCTAAATGCTCTCCTTTTCATATGAATAATATTGTGACAATTCACTCATATAGGAGGAAGATGATGAATCAGCCTATTTTACAACGTGAACGTATACAGAAGTTGGATATTATTCGTGGCTTTGCGATACTAGGAATATTTCTTGTTAATATCCCTACAATGGCAGGAAACTCCTTCATGCACCCCTCTTCATTTGTTGGAATAGATAAGTACGTTAACCTATTCCATGATCTATTCATCCAAACAAAGTTTTACACGATTTTTTCCTTTCTATTCGGTTTCGGTTTTTATATTTTCATTAGTCGTGCAAAAGAAAAAGGACTTGGCTACAAGTGGCTATTTGGAAAGCGCCTAATTCTACTATTTCTCTTCGGAGTCACTCATTATGTATTTTTCTGGTTCGGTGATATTTTACATACGTACGCTTTGCTTGGGGTATTTCTGCTTTTCTTTTATCGGTGTAAGGCAAAGACAATCTTAATATGGGCTATTTCTCTCTTCATTATCGCTCATACAGCCGTTCTTTACTTACTCACTGAGGGCATAAGAAAGGTGACACTAACTTCACCACCTAATTATTTTTACGAATGGGCTACTCATGTACAAACAAGAGCAAGCGATTTCTTTAGCCTAAAATTGCTTGCTCAATTATTAATGAGTCCAGAAATATTATCCCTCTTTTTATTCGGATTATATGTTGGGAAGAAAGGATTCTTCTACAAAATAGAGGAATACCGAAACAGTTTGCGTAAATGGCAAATAGGCTCCCTTATTGTCGGACTGTTACTATGTATCCCAATCGTCATTGGATTTATTCAAAATGAAACATATTCAACGAAAGAACATTATCTGTGGGTTATTTTAAGTGGAAAACCGCTAGCAATGTTCTATATCACAACGCTCATGTTAGCGAAAGCAAAATGGTTGAACCATCTTGGATACGTAGGACAAATGGCGCTTTCTAACTACATTACACACACACTAATCGGCACAGTTGTACTTTCTCTTTTCGTTCAACAAACAGCGGACATTTCGCTTCTCACTCAAGTCTTCATCGTACTTGCGGTATACATTACGCAAATATTTATAAGTAAATGGTGGCTTGCTCGTTATCAGTTTGGCCCGCTAGAATGGGTATGGAGAAGCGGAACGTACGGACGCTTCCAATCGATGAAAAGAAAAAGAGAGCTTGAGAAATAATAAATGAATTTAATACAAAAAGAGCATGGAATATTTCCATGCTCTTTTACATTAGGAAAAATTCAGCTCCTACTGGATACAAAGCAGTATATTCATCGTCTTCAGGATTTAAATAACCTATGCTTACTCCTTCAAGTAAATTGTTATTCTTTAGTTCTTCTAGGATTGTTTGTGTTGCCTTCTTAACATCTATAACGTAGTTAACAATATTAGCTGTACCACTACCTATATCACCACCATCACAAAAACCATTCCCTGTCCAACCTAAACATTCATTCATTAAATCCTCAACGTGATGTCTCTTTTCAAGAGTCACTTCCATCTGATGTTCCCCATAACTATATTGAACAACAAGCTCCAGTAGTTCATCTTCAGCTAAAGAATTGTAGCCATCATTAGCTTTTTCTTCTACTAATTCGCCCATTAACTTTTCTGCCTTTTGAAATAGTAATAGTTTCTTTTCCTCAGTCTCACCAATATCTCCAACAGTACCGTGATGAATTACTAATGTCTTACCATCTTGCCAAACTTCCCAATACAAAACCATATCATCAACCACTTTGACCATCTTAATCAAGACTAACACCACCCATTATTTTATCTTAAATAGAGTATATCATTTGTTTTAAAAACTTTACTCGTAAATTCTCGATTTCTGGGCTGAGGTTAATTTTTATATAAAAAACAAAAGTTATAATACGTCCGTAAAATTATCAACAATCTAATTTTTAATAACAAAAAGACAGACCTATACATTGCTAATTGGCCTGTCTTTTAACTGTTTATTTTATCGCCTTCGCTCCTAAAGAAAAAACCTCTAAGCAATAATTCAAACTTACTTTATTCTTATCCTACTTCGCTACACAATCACGAATATGTTCTTCAAACCATGCTTTATTTAAGTCTTTTCCAATGAAGACAAGCTCACTTACTCTCTCTTCCCCTTCGCGCCACTCTCTGTCTATCTTGCCAGCAAACAAGCTATGTACACCTTGGAAAACAACTCGCTTATCCGTTCCTTTAACCGAAAGAATACCTTTGTAGCGGTATAAGTTCTCTCCTAACATCTCTACAACCGCTGTCATCCACTCATTCACTTGTTGCATATTAAGTGGACGCTCTTCACGAATAACGAACGATGTAATGTCTTTCAAGTGACCCCCATCGTGTTCTACGTTATGTAATTCCAACTTGTCTTTCATCGAGAAAGTACCAATATGCAATAAATCTTCGACATCTACTTCTGTATTTTTCGAACGAATAACTGTTGCTGTTGGATTTAACGAATGAAGAAGTGTTTCTATCTCTCCTGCTTCCTCTCCTTCTATTAAATCCACTTTATTCATTAAGATGCGATCGGCAAACGCAATCTGCTCGCCTGCTTCAATACCTTTCTCCAGGTGTTTCTTAATATGATAACTATCAACAACCGTTATAACACCATCAATGTTATACGCCTCTTGTACAACTGGATCTAAGAAGAACGTACCGATAATCGGTCCCGGACTCGCTAAGCCTGTCGTCTCAATCACAACTGCCTCGAACTCTTTCTCTGCTTGTAGTAACTTTTTCAGCGCTACTAATAAATCGCCACGGACACTACAACAAATACAGCCATTCGTCATTTCCATTACTTCTTCATCTGTATTCATGACAAGTTGATTATCGATGCCAACTTTCCCAATTTCATTGACAATAACCGCAATTTTCTTCCCATGCTTCGCTGTCAAAATATGATTTAATAACGTCGTCTTCCCACTACCAAGGAATCCTGTCAAAATCGTTACTGGTATCTTTTTCATTGCTTCCACCTCTACTACATAATCTTCTCCTACTGTATCACTTCTTTTTACAACAAACAATGAAACAAATTGCACACATATATATTTCTTTCTATGAAACGTTATGATATTGTATTGGTACAAGAATATCGAAAAGGAGACGAAACAAATGATTGACTTCGGATACGATGAAAAACAATTAGAACGATATGCAGATTTACTCAAGACATTAGCCCATCCTGTTCGCCTATGTATCGTCAAAGGCCTCATCGAAAAAGGAACATGTAACGTATCAATGATGCATACATGCTTAAATATGCCACAATCAACGATTTCGCAACATTTAGCAAAATTAAAACAAGCGAATGTTGTAACAAGTAAACGAAACGGCTTAGAGATGTTCTACAGTGTGGAGAACAAACAAGTTATTGCACTTGTCGATACACTCTTTAAAGATTAAGCAAAAAATATTTGCTTTTTCGCCAACTATATCGTAATATTTGAATATAAAGATTAATAAATGATAAACGAGGGATGCACAATGAATCAAAAAATCGTAATTGTCGGTGGCGTTGCTGGTGGAGCAACTGCAGCTGCACGTCTACGCCGCTTAAATGAACAGGCTGAAATTGTACTTTTTGAAAAAGGTGAATATATTTCGTTCGCAAACTGTGGACTTCCATACTATATCGGTGGCACAATCCCACAACGCGACAAATTATTACTACAATCCGTTGAAGGCATGAGCAAGAAATTCAACATGGACATTCGCAACTTGAGCGAAGTAATCCGTATCGACCGCGCGAACAAAAAAGTAGTCATAAAAGACTTACGCACAAACAATGAATACGAAGAAAGCTATGATAAGTTAATTCTTTCTCCAGGCGCAAAGCCAATCAAACCTGCTATCCCTGGAATCGAAGACGCAAACAACTTATTCACACTGCGTAACATTCCTGACACAGACAAAATTAAGAGTCACGTTGATACCAACAATATTAAGAAAGCAGTTGTCATTGGTGGTGGCTTCATCGGTCTAGAAATGGCAGAGAACTTAGTAGACTTAGGGATTGACGTATCATTAATTGAAGCAAGCAACCAAGTTATGGCCCCACTTGATAGTGAGATGGCGGCGATGGTTCATGAACATTTAGTACAAAAAGGTGTTACTCTTCATTTAGGTGACGGCGTTCAATCATTTGAAGCGAATGGAACAAAAGTGAACGTAACGAGCGGCGCACACGTAGATACAGACATGATTATTCTATCAATTGGTGTAACACCAGAGAACACACTAGCAAAAGACGCAGACTTAGCCCTTGGCGTACGTGGTACAATCGTTGTAAATGAGCATTTACAAACAGAAGATGAAGACATTTACGCAATTGGAGACGCTATCCAAGTAACCGACTATGTAAATGGTACACCAACAATGATCCCACTCGCATGGCCAGCAAACCGCCAAGGACGACTAGTTGCTGACCACATTAACGGTCTTCAAGCAACATACAACGGCACAATGGGAACAGCTATCGCAAAAGTATTCGACCTAACTGTTGCGTCAACTGGCAACAACGAAAAAACATTACAACGCTTGAACATTCCATACCGTGCAATTCATATTCACCCGGTATCACACGCTGGTTATTATCCAGGCGGTGCACCAATTGCTCTGAAACTATTATTCGATGAGCAGACTGGTAGAATACTAGGTGCACAAGCAGTCGGAAAAACCGGTGTTGACAAGCGTATTGATGTTATTGCAACAGCAATGAAAGGTAACTTAACTGTTCATGACTTACAAGACCTTGAATTAGCATACGCACCACCCTACTCTTCAGCGAAAGATCCAGTGAACATGGCTGGATACGTAGCAGGAAACATCATGGACGAAATGGTCGAAACTGTTCAATGGCACGAGATTGACGAAATCATCGCAAACGGTGGTATTGTTGTTGACGTACGCGAACCAATCGAACGAGAAGCAGGATACATCTCTGGCACACTTAACATTCCACTTGGTGCAATTCGTGAACGTTTAACAGAATTACCGAAAGACAAAGCCATTTATGTATCATGTCAAGTTGGTTTACGTGGCTATTTAGCAAGCCGCATTTTAACACAACATGGATACAAAGCAATCAATGTAGACGGTGGCTACAAGACATATAAATACGGACATTATACAGTAGGGACACCTACTCCACCAACAACAACAACGAAGGAAGAAACAAAGATGACAAAAGAAGCAAACATTACTTTAGATACATGTGGCCTTCAATGCCCCGGTCCAATCTTACAAGTAAGTCAAACAATGGCGAAATTAACAGACGGCGAAACATTACATGTAAAAGCTTCTGACGTAGGATTCACGAGCGACATCGCAGCATGGTGTAACAAAACAGGTAATACTCTTCTATCATCAACAACAGATGGAAACGCTATTTCTGTTACTCTTCAAAAAGGAGCAGAAACACCAGTAGTACCTATGACAACAGACAAAGACGGTGCAACACTTGTTGTATTTAGTGGCGAGTTAGATAAAGCAATCGCATCATTTATTATCGCAACAGGTGCAGCCGCAATGGGCAAAAAAGTAACGATGTTCTTCACATTCTGGGGCTTAAACATCTTAAAGAAACAAGGTGCACCAAAGGTTGAAAAAGCACCACTAGAAAAAATGATGTCGATGATGATGCCAAGCGGTCCAACTAGCTTACCGTTATCAAAAATGAACATGGGTGGTCTAGGATCAAAAATGATTCAACACGTTATGAAAGAAAAGAATGTAGATGACATCCAGACATTGATCCAAAACGCACTAGACTCGGGTGTAACCCTAATGGCATGTACAATGAGTATGGACGTGATGGGAATTAAACAAGAAGAATTAATTGACGGGGTTGGTCTTGGTGGTGTCGCAACATACTTAGGCGATGCAGAACATGCAGGCGTTAACTTATTCGTCTAATATGAAAAGACGCAATCTAAATGATTGCGTCTTTTTCTCTATCCTTTAAAAAGTAGAAGGTCCATCAGCAAACTTAATGATTGTCATATTCGCAGACGATCCATTAGCCGTAACAACAATCGTTCGATCACTTAAAGAACGATTGGCAAGACCTACATCAAATGGTACCGTTGTTACATTTATAAGCGCCATCCCTGCTGTATTCCCACTCCCTGCATCATTACCGACTCCCGAGAAAGGATTTCCATTTTGTGACAAACCAAACGCACTACCTAAGCTATCAGCTTCTATATTCACTGCCCAGTTAACAAGGTACAACCCTACTTCCTCAATCGTAATAATATTCCCGGGTGCAGTGAAATCAAATGATGTCCCAACATTTTCTGCAGACGTAAAAAGCACTAACCCATCATTTGGTATCGTTTGCGAACTAGCTCTTAAAAGTTCTATTCCACTGGACAAAATTTGTTGAGGACCAGTAGGACCCGTGTCTCCTGTTACTCCTGTTGCACCAGTGTCCCCTGTCGGGCCTGTTATTCCTGTCACTCCCGTATCTCCCGTTGGGCCGGTTATTCCTGTTGCTCCCGTATCTCCCGTTGGGCCTGTTATCCCTGTTGCTCCTGTGTCACCCGTTGGACCTGTTACTCCTGTTGCACCAGTGTCTCCTGTTGGGCCTGTTACTCCCGTTGCTCCTGTGTCACCCGTTACTCCTGTTGCACCAGTGTCTCCTGTTGGGCCTGTTACTCCTGTGTCACCCGTTGGGCCTGTTACTCCCGTTGCACCAGTGTCTCCTGTTGGGCCTGTTACTCCTGTTGCACCAGTGTCTCCTGTTGGGCCTGTTACTCCCGTCGCTCCTGTGTCACCCGTTACTCCTGTTACTCCTGTTACTCCTGTTACTCCTGTTACCCCGGTGTCTCCTGTTGCTCCAGGTGCAATTAATGTATAATCTGATGATATTCCTGGAATCCCTTGCGGTGGCGCTGTATTTACTAGATACGTTTGACCATCAAATACTACTACTTGGCCTACTTGATAGTTCTGAGCATCTGCTGGATTAAAAGTTACAATCCCTGCTGGACCTGTTGGACCCGTTGCTCCTGTTATAGCTGGAGGAATAATAGGGAATGCGCGGAAGTCCCTACATAAATCATCACTAGAATACAAGATGAATTCTCCCTTTCTCTCATTAAACTAAAACATAAAATCTCCGTTTCTTCATAAGATGCACAACAACACTATATGGGGATAGTCTTTTATACCATTTTCTTCATCAATATGTATCTTTTATTTTTCGCATTTTGCACAACTATTTATCCCCATTCACAAATAAATTGAACAGATAACCACTTCAGTAGAAAAAACGTAAGCATTATGCCTACGTCTCTCTACTATATAATCTCCCCCTTAAATAATTGTTACTCCTGCACTACCATATCCCGCAATAGCCGCCGCAAATGTTAGTCCTGTCGTTGTCACAGTAAATACCATCAACAAGCGATCTTCCGTCGTTACTGGGATAGATAACCCTGTCGTAATGCCATTTGCAATATCACCAATATTAATTAACCCTGAGAAAGTAGGTGCCAATACGACACTTGCTCCTGCAATCGGGGTAAATATATTATTAGGTGTTGTGGACTGATACAACTGTGCAGTAACTGTTGCTGTTCCAATACCTAGCTGTACCGCTGCTGTTGTACTAAAGTATGCGGAGAGAGCAGTAATTGTACCATCACGAGGTACAGAGAATGACATATTAAGCAATAATCCAACTGCGCCAGTTAAATCAATCGTCCCACCTAATACACTTACCGATGATGCAGAGTTACCAAAGCCTACTATCCCACCTGTGTCCGCAGTTCCAGCAATAAGAGACGTCAAAATTAGCGGCAATCCTGATGCAAGCGGAATAATTGCTCCTTGCCCTGTTACTCCTGTTACCCCTGTTACTCCTGTTATTCCTGTCGCCCCTGTCCCTCCCGTCGGACCTGTTGGACCTGTTGGACCTGTTGGACCTGTCGGGCCTGTTGGACCTGTTGGACCTGTCAGACCCGTTGGACCTGTCGGACCCGTTGGACCCGTTGGACCAAATGGACCTGTTGGACCTGTTATACCTGTTGGACCTGTTGGGCCTGTTGAACCTGTTGGGCCTGTCGGACCCGTTAGGCCTGTTGGACCTGTTATACCTGTTGCTCCTGTTGCTCCCGTTGCTCCTGTTGCTCCTGTCGCTCCTGTTACCCCTGTCGCTCCTGTTGCTCCTGTTGCTCCTGTCGCTCCTGTTACCCCTGTCGCCCCTGTCGCTCCTGTTGCTCCTGTCGCCCCTGTTGCTCCTGTTACACTAGGTGGAAAAATAGGAAAAGCCATGAACCCATCTATAGACATACGCATTCCTCCTTTCAATTCATACAAGAAATCCCTCTATAATAATAGATGCAACTCTCCTAACATTTGTATAGATAATCTAACTATCTTTTTCAAAAATATAGCCAAACCTTAAACAACTATAGAAACTAAGAAAAAGGCGCTATTACACTAAACGTAAATCGCGCCTTTCCCTTCACTACTATACACATTCATTTTGTCTTAAAGAATATTTACTCCTGCACTTCCATAACCCGCTACAGCTGTAGCTATAGTAAGTCCTGTTGATGTGATGGAGAAAACCACTAACAGACGTGTTTCTGCTGCTACTGGAATTGCTAGACCATTTGTAATACCATTTACAATTGTTCCAATTCCAAGTATTCCAGTTAACGTTGGCGCCAAGTTCACAACAGCACCTGGAATTGGTGTGAAAATATTATCCGGCGTCGTTGATTGATACACCTGAGCTGTAACAGTCACATCTCCCCCAAGAATCGTTAACGCTAGTGTTGTACTAAAGTAAGCTGCGATAGATTCAATGACACCATCCCTCGGCATGGAGAACGACATATTAAGAAGCGTTCCAGCTGCACCAGTCAAATCAACTGTTGAACCAAGTAATAATACAGTAGGCGCAGAATTACCAAATCCTACAAGACCAACAGTCCCCGCTAAGCCACCAACTAGGGTTGTCAACGCTAGTGGTATTCCTGACGCAAACGGAATAATTGCTCCAGATCCTGTTGCCCCTGTCACTCCTGTTGCTCCCGTTGCTCCTGTTACTCCTGTCACCCCAGTTACTCCTGTCGCCCCAGTTACTCCTGTTGCTCCTGTTGGACCCGTTGGACCTGTTGGACCTGTCGGACCTGTTGGACCTGTTGGACCCGTCGGACCTGTTGGACCTGTTATACCTGGATCACCTGTCGGACCTGTCGGACCTGTTGGACCCGTTGGACCTGTTGGACCTGTTGGACCCGTTGGACCTGTTGGACCTGTCGCTCCTGTTGCCCCTGTCGCTCCTGTTGCTCCTGTTGCTCCTGTTGCTCCTGTTGCTCCTGTCGCTCCTGTTGCTCCCGTTGCTCCTGTTGCTCCTGTCGCTCCTGTTGCTCCCGTTGCTCCTGTTGCTCCCGTCGCTCCTGTCGCTCCTGTCGGACCATTAGGAGGAAAAATCGGGAAAGCCTGAAAGTTATCACATATTGACATACTCTTCCCTCCTTATACGTTTACTAATAGAGGATTTTCATGAAAATTCTCTATAATAGTAAATGCCAGCTCTCTACAACTTGTATAGGTGATGCAACTACATTTCCAAAAAGAATATATCCAATCCTTCATTCTAAACAACACAGCTTGTTCATATAGTTAATACAAAACACATTGGAGGACAAACAAATGGCCAAAAAACAAGCGAACTTATCCTTCAAAATTGCCGCAACGTATATAGGGACAATTGTTGGTGCTGGTTTTGCTACTGGCAAAGAAATCGTTGAATTCTTTACAGTACATGGTCTTTACGGTGCTATTGGTATTCTCCTTAGCGGGATACTCTTCATTTGGCTTGGAACAAAAATGATGCTACTTTCTGTCGATATACAAGCATTTTCCGTACAAGAATTCAATCGTTATCTGTTTGGCAACACCGTTGGGACAATCATTAACGGCATTACCATTGTCGTATTAATAGGTGTTACGAGCGTTATGTTATCTGGTGCCGGAGCAGTATTCGAAGAACAACTACATCTTAATCGCCAACTCGGCATTATTCTAACTGTAGCGATTTCTCTACTCGTTCTCCAAAAAGGAATAGAAGGTGTCTTTTCTGTCAATGTCATTGTCGTTCCAATCATGATGCTATTTATCATCGGACTAAGTTCGACGACGTTTTCCACAAGCTTAGCTTCTATCGGACAAACCATCCCAGAAGGACCAGTAAATATAAAATGGTTCATCAATCCATTTGCATACGTTGCACTCAATCTCGTATTAGCACAAAGTGTCCTCGTCCCACTCGCTCATGAAGTACAAGATAAAAAAGCGATTATGAAAGGTGGTATTCTAGGCGGAATCGGTCTATGTTTTATCTTATTAAGTAGCCATTTAGCGATTTCATCAATTGAATCGTTTCATACATACAACATCCCTATGGCAGAAGTCATTAGACAGCTCAATTATGTATTTCATTTCCTCTTTATTTTCATTATTCTCGGCGAAATCTTCACAACCGTTGTCGGCAATGTCTTTGGTATTAGTAAGCAACTACAAAGTATTTTTGATATCCCATACTTTATCGTCGTTGTTGTCGTGATTTGCGTTGCGTATTCCATTAGTTTCGTAAGCTACAGTCCGTTACTTAGCTTCTTATATCCCTTAATCGGATGGGTCAGCTTAGCCTTCCTTCCACTTGTTGCCTTCAAAACAAAAAAGCACCTCTAACCTTGTCGGTAGAGGTGCTTTCTTATTCATCACATTCATCACACGATTCAAAGAACGGTCCGAATTCCACGTGAAGATGTGGCTCTACTTGCACCTTAATCATTCTACTAGGCATACGTTCTAGTATGAATTGCACACTTTTTTCAAAACCATCATCTGTAAAAATACTATCTTGAATAGCAATTGCTTTAATATCTACGATACGTCTATCATTTTGTTCCCACATAACCTTTAATTCATTATCATCATTCACACAGATTGTTAATCTATTCAAGGCGATGCTTCCTTCATTTCCTGTTAACAAAAAGCGGAAAAATTCTTGTCTATCCATTACTGGCATTATTGCGAAAAACTCTTGTAATTTCGCTAGCATTCATCATCACCTCTATCTTTATCTACATCCTATTATACCAATATCCCAATGCTTTATGTACTATTATAGAGCGACAGAATTACGCCATATGTATAATATTTAACAGTAGCATATGTCACTTTAAAAAAGACGCGATATTTCGCCCCTTTGGATTTGTTTATCTAAAGGGGTGTTTTTATCGTGAAAAGTGTCTTATTAAAAAAACATTTTAGACCATAGAATGAAATATTAGACTGTTAAACAATAGTTGCAGAGCATTTCTTTGAATGAAAAATGTTTTTTATTTTTGTTTAAAACAAAAACACGCAATAAAAATATTATTTAAACCAACAAATTTTTATTGTAAAACAATAAAATATATATTAAAATCAAAAACAGAATAAATAAGTGAGGTGCTTTTTATGAAAAAAGTAACAACGTTGTTTTTAAAATTTGTAAGGCTTTAGAGTGGCCACCAGGAGATATTTTAGAATAAAAAAGTGACGAAGACAGTTAAATGAATCAAGGAAACTTCATATAACAACTATTAGGGGGAGATATAACTATGGACATTAACAATTTGCTTATTAAAAATATTACTAACCCCCATGAGCTGGAGAGAATGTATAGAAAAGATCCGAAAACTTTTAAAAAGTCATTCTCACACGCATGGGAACAAAATCCTGATTCTCAGGTTCTTGGCGTTTGGTATGAAAGATTGCATTTCAAGGAGACGGCGAATACAGAAAAACCTTCCTTGCTTCAAAAAGATTTCTTATTCATGGGCATTTTAGCCATTCTGGCCGGGATAATCACCAGAATCATTTTCCATTTTGTCGAACAGGAAGCAATTGCTCCAATTAACCTGGCTTTTGGTATAATTCCCTTTATTGCTGCCTATTTTGTTTACAAGAATACTCCAAAAAAACGTATTATTTATTCCATTACAGCCCTATTCCTAATTTCCGGAGTGTATCTTAATATGCTGCCATTACATTATAAAGACAGTACTATCCTTGCTTATTTACACCTTCCCATATTCTTATGGGTATTGGTAGGGCTTGCATTTACAGGAAATGAATATTCAAAAGGCAGTACAAGATTAGCCTATATTAAATTTAATTTGGAATATTGTATTCTCTACGCTAGCATGGCAGTTAGCGGAATGATACTAGCAGCATTAACCATGCAGTTATTTAGCTTTGTTGGCTTGAATATAGAAGACTTCTATTTTAGTAATGTCGTTTTATTTGGTGCAGCCTCTCTCGCTGTCGTTGCTGCATACCTAGTATCAATGAATCTTAAACTTGCTAAGAATATTACACCATATATAGCTAAAATTTTTAGTCCTCTTGTCCTGGTCACATTGTTGGTCTATCTTGTAACAGTTATATGGGTCGGAAAAAATCCATTCTTGGACCGCAATTTCCTGATAGCCTTTAACGGAATTCTCCTTGGTGTATTGGCCATTACCATATTTTCCATTACCGAGAGCGATTCAGACGAGAAAAAGAGCATTTCAGATTATATAAATTTTTCCTTAATTGTTCTTGCACTTGTCATTGACAGTGTGGCTTTGTCCGCCATTGTGTTCAGACTGTCTTCTTATGGGATTACGCCTAATAGACTTGCTGTTTTAGGCATAAACATACTTATCTGGGCAAATCTAATTTGGATTATGTTCTCCTATATGCGTTTTCTACAAAATAAATCCGGACCTTCAACTATCCAAGATGCCGTTACTAAGTATTTGCCGGTCTACGGACTTTGGGCAGCTTTCGTTATATTTACTTTTCCAATAATGTTTAGGTAGAAAAGCTAATCTTCTATAACTTATAAGATCCTTAAAGCCGATAGTATGCAACTTTTTATACAGAGTTACATACTATCGGCTTATTTTCATTACTAAAGTTAAAAGGAGCATATTCCAAATTCAAGTGTTACTAAAATAAAATTATGTGCTAAAAAACGGCCAAGATATACTTGACCGTTACGTACGTTAATATGCTTTATATTTCTTTTGTACCTTCTCTGGCTTCTTGCTTTTTCCATTCAGCGCTTTCCTTAAAGCCTGCTTTTGCTTACGTAATCCGTATGCAATTTCACGTTGTAATTTATTGTAGCTTATTAAACGTCCGTGTTCTAATTGACCACTTTCAATTGATTCTTGTACAGCACACCCTGGCTCTGTTTCATGCTTACAATCATGGAAACGACATAACGTCGCTAACTCATCAATGTCCGAGAACGTCGCACTAAGCGAAGAATCTCCGTCCCATAATTGTAATTCACGCATACCCGGTGTATCCATTACAAGGCCACCCGTCGGTAAAATAAACAATTCACGATGTGTCGTCGTATGTTTCCCTCGGTCATCGCCTTCACGCACTTCTGACGTATGCTGAATTTCTTCACCAATTAGCGCATTTAAAAGCGTCGATTTGCCGACACCAGACGAACCTAACAATGCTACCGTCACACCGAGCGACAGAAGCTTACGTACTTCCGCTACTCCATCATCTTCTAAACTATTCACCGCGATAACCGGAATGCCAAATGCTACTTTCTCTACTTCTTGTATTTTCACCTCTACATCATCACACAAATCTTTCTTTGTTAAAACGATAATTGGCGTTGCACCACTTTCAAAGGCTAATAACACGTAACGCTCCAAACGACGGACGTTAAAATCTCCGTTCAGTGCATTTACTAAAAACACATAATCAACATTCGCGGCGACGATTTGTTCTTCCGCTTTGCCACCTGGCGATCTCCTAATAAAGACACTTTTTCGTTCGAATAAGCCGTGAATCATCACCTTTTGCTCACCAGGTACTTTCGTGATGAATACCCAGTCTCCAACCGTTGGATAATCGCTACGTAAATGAACGCCATGTCTGAACTTCCCTGTTAGTTCCCCGACATATTCACCGTCTTCACACATAATGCGATAAATGTGTTTATGCTCCAAGCAAATGCGTCCGACCTCATAAGTCGTATCCGTACATTGCCCTTCAAAAAATGATTGCCATCCTAATTCTTGTTTTGTAAATTGATTCAAATGTGTATCCTCCAATATAAATGTTATGATGAAGGACACAGCTAGAAACAAACTACTTTCCGCTGTCTCCCTCCAACCCGCGACTTAAGTGACGAATCAATACAATGCTCATTTTTTTCATCATTATCAACACTTCCTTTCCGAATAAGTTATTTCTAGTTTATACCAAATTATAGAGAAATGCTACAACTAGTCACAAAATTAAAAATGCCCCAGCAAGCCTCATCAGCTACTAGGGCACTATCATTTTATGAACTTAATTCTTCCCACTCATCATATAGTGCTTGAATGGCTTCTTTCGTTGCTTCGCATTCATCGTTAATCGATTTCGCTTGCATTGGATCATTGAAGATTTCTGGATCGCATAGTTGTTCTTCAAATGCAACAACCTTCTCTTCTAATTCCGCAATTTCTCCTTCAATTGCTTGAAGACGTTCTTCTTTCTTACGTGCCTCACGTTTTAACATGCGGTCTTCTTGGCGTTTACGCTTTTGGTCTTCGAATGATGTATCTTCTTCTTTTTTCGTTTCGACTAGTACTTCGCCGTTTTCTCTTGCTAATTCTTCTAAAAAGGCCTTCTTCTCCACATAGTCATCGTAGTTTCCTAAGTAAGTAGTAAGTCCCTCTTCCCCAAGTTCTACGACACGTGTTGCTAGACGATTTAAGAAGAAACGATCATGTGAAATGAAGAATAGTGTACCAGGATAATCCGCTAGCGCACCTTCTAATACTTCTTTTGACATTAAATCAAGATGGTTCGTCGGCTCGTCCAAAATCATCACGTTTGGTTTTTGTAACATTAACTTTACTAAAGCAACGCGGGCGCGCTCTCCACCTGATAAAATCGAAATCGGCTTCTCTAAATCATCCCCTGTAAATAAGAAATGACTAAGAATCGTCCGAATTTCACGACGATCTAAATGCGGGAAACTATCCCACACTTCTTGGATAACCGTCTTATTCACCTGTAAATGTTCTTGTTCTTGCGTGTAATACCCTAGGTCAATATTCGTTCCGAAACGAACATTCCCTTTAAACGGCTTCATATCACCAACGATATTTTTCAATAACGTTGATTTACCAATTCCATTCGGGCCGATTAACGCAACACGTTCGCCTCGTTTTAACTGAAGGTTGATATCCTTGGATAATTGTTTAGTCTCATAACCAATCGCCACATCTTCGACCATTAATACATCATTTCCTGTTTGACGCATAATATCGAAAGAAAAACTAACTTTCCCAGTACTCGTAATTGGACTTTCAATACGGTCCATCTTCTCTAACATTTTACGACGGCTTTGTGCTTGTTTCGTACGGACACCCTCAATGTTACGACGAATATACTCTTCTGTACGTGCAATTTCAGCTTGTTGTTGTTCAAAACGCTTCGCTTGCAGTGCTAAATCTTGTGCTTTTTGCTCCAAATACGCTGAATAATTTCCTTTGTAACGTTTTGTCACACCACGCTCGATTTCGTACACAATATCCGCTAATGCATCTAAGAAATAGCGGTCATGCGACACGATTAAGACCGCGCCAGAATACGACTTCAAGTATTCTTCTAACCACGTTAGACGTGCAATATCTAAGTAGTTCGTCGGCTCGTCCAAAATAAGCAAGTCCGGTTGCATAAGAAGTTGCTTTCCAAGCGCTAGACGCGTCTTTTGTCCACCCGATAATGATTGAACAGATTGACTATGCATATCTTCCGGGAAGTCTAATCCGTGTAAGATCGAGCGTACATTTGCATCAATTGCATACCCATTACGATCTGTGAATTGTTGCTGTAAGCGCGCGTACTCCCCGCTTAAACTTTGAAACTTGCTTTCATTTTCGTATACAGACGGCTTACTCATCTCCGCCTCTACTTCACGCATACGCTTCTCAACTGCGAATAAATCATTATATACAGAACGTAATTCCTCATACACAGTCATTGAAGAATCTACCGTTGAATGTTGTGCCAAGTACCCAATTGTCGAGCCCTTTGCGATATGTACTTCACCTTTATCATGTGATAATTCACCTGCTATCACTTTTAAAAGCGTTGATTTGCCAGCCCCGTTCGGACCAACTAACGCTACACGTTCTCTCTCTTGAACTGTAAGCGTCGCATCTTCTAAAATAACATCTGTCCCGTACGCTTTATGTATATGCGATGCCGTTACAAGTATCATACTATTGTCACTCCCTTAAAACTTATCTTCTTACAAGTTTAGCGTATATACGACAGAAAGGGAAACTATTTTCGCTCTTCAACCAACCCCATCATGAAAAACTGCTATTCATTAAAAAAAATAAATACAGACATATAATTTAACTAAAAATGGAAGGAATATACGACAGAAAACGAAGAGGCATGCTCTTTTTGAACTCCCTATTACATATTTGGATTAACGGCTATCTTCGTAAAAGAATAAATGGCTATCTGTACAACAAAAGATTCGTAGATAATAGGAATTCTAGGTTGAATATTGAGAAAATCCTTCTAACTCATTCACAAGTAGCATAACATCAATTCCTCCTATAACTCTTTCATCTTCACATTATTTTCATGTTAGTCAAGAAACATGATCTTTAAAATAGGTAAATACAAAAAAACAGCTAATCCCTAGTTAGGAATTAGCCAGTTTTACGTACTAATATCTTTATATGCCATATAAATTTGTTTCTATTCTTAACTGATAAGAAGTACTAAATCTATTTATAGATTCTTTCTTACCAGTTAAATATCATGATACACTCATTCTACATACAATACTCGATATTATTATCTGCCTTCATAGTGACCGTAATAGCCGCCACCACAATCAGATGTTTTAGAAGAACCTTTGAAATACCATGTAATCCCTGTACTATCGGTATATTGATTAGCGAAAACATTGCTAGAGCTGAATTTATTTTGATAATATTTACCAGTTCCACTGTCATACCAAGATAATTCAGAAGCACATGACAACGTTTTCGGAGCACTTTCTACACTCGATGCCGATACTCCACCAGTTCCTAATGTTAATGCAATACCCGTTGCAACTACTCCTAATACTAACTTCTTAAACATAATAAATTCCTCCTTGTAATTAAGCATAATAGTAGTCTTTTAAATTGGCGTATTTATTAGACTACCATCACACTATCATAGGAAAAATGAAAAAAATGTAGAATTTTGACATATTCATATTGGGAAAATAAATCTACAAAAGCCACCATTCAAACAGCTCTAGCACCATAATAACAGTCACTTTTAGTACTTAAATTACTCTCCCCTTTCAGCTTGATATCCCCTACACATACAAAAAATTACTTTTTTATGATATAATTGGAATAATCTGTATAAGGAGGTAAAGAATACGTGGAAATTGGGAAAATAATTTATTATCATCGTAAAAATCAATGTAAGACACAAGAAGAATTATGTAGGGGAATATGCTCTATTACACACTTGAGTAAAATAGAAAATAACGTAAAAGAAGCAAATGTAGATACACTAACTTTGCTATGTGAACGATTGGGCATATGCATTGAAATAGAAGAGAAGAAGTTCCAAGACTTTCAAAAAGAAATAAATCTTTTCTATGATTCTATAGAAAGGTTACATGCAACAAAGGCAGAATCTATCTATAATTATTTAAACAATCATCAACCTTATATAAATTGTACAAATCTAGTTTATTTATACGAGCTATATGAAATACGCTATTATTTATTTTTAAATAAATTAGACACCGTTAAAGAAATGCTTACGAACATCATGAAACATAGCCGTAAATTTTCCCAATATGAAAGGTATTTATTAGATTTTTTATATGCTATATACTATTTTAAGAGAAAAGAATTTATCAGCTCGTTAGAACTATTAAATAACATTAGCGAGTTAGTTGAAAAATTTAGCGACAAAGTAAGAGAGTATTACTATTTCAAAGCTTTAGTACATAGCAAGTTGAATCATTCTACTTTAGCTATTCATTTTGGTCATAAAGCATTAACAATTTTTCAAGAAACGAGCAATATTTATCGTATATTACATGTGAAAACGATTATAGCCATTCACTTAATAAATACATGTGAATATAGAAAAGCAGAAATATTTTTATTAGAACTATTAGATGATGCAGACTTAATGCAAAATGTTAAGGAAACAACAAGAACTTTACATAATTTAGGTTTTTTATACGAATCTGATAATAAACCGTTAAAGGCACTAGATTACTACTCTAAATCCTTACAATTAAAACAAAAACATACCCCCACTTACTACCTAACAATAGCCAGCATTGCAAAAGTTTACGTAAATATGCAAGAATTCGAAAAAGCTGAAGAACTATTAAAAGAGGAACTGGTTCTATTAAAGGACCAAGAAGACCCTACATATGTGATTCTAAAAGCTTTATATCTGCAATCTTTAAAAAACGAAAAAGGTTTAATTAACTATTTAGTTAACTATGGTCTACCTATTATGCAAAAACATGACCAATTAACAAAAGTTGTAGAGTATGCAGAAAAAATTGCTTCATATTACGTACAAGTTGATTGTTTATTAGCTAATCAGTATCTCTGCATTAGTAATAATACCTTAAAAAGCTTATTAAATAACAAAGGAGGAAATAGCTATGAAAAAATTGATTAAGTATTTCGCATTATGTTTAGTATTTTTTGCTGGTGGTATCGCAATAACAGATGACTATTCTCGTACAAACAATAACGAAAGCGCATTCAGTATGCTTGACCCAGAAGATCCACCAGGACAAAAGATTAACATGCTTGACCCTGAGGATCCACCGGGACAAAAGATTAACATGTTTGATCCTGAGGACCCACCAGGATACACAATGTAAGTATTATGGATTTTTTCCTATAATATATACTTACGCCGCATGAAATACATGTACTTCTTAATCATAGGGGTATTCGCTTTTATGCGGCGCATCTTAAGAGGAAGTCTCTTCCCCTACAAATAAACCACCAGGCTATAAAGAGGTTTCTATCCCTTCCTCTTTAACCTGGTGGTTTATTTTACTCTTACATTCAAACATGTATTTTATATAAGTCATATAAAGTAGTAGACTTTCTAGCTAGCGCACATACATTACCATTATGCAGAAGGGCTTCTACACCTCTGCTATTTCAGAAAGATACAGGTTAAACTGAGACCTTTTATTAAATAAAATAGTTTACATGCTCGGTCGCCCATTCTGCAAAAGTACGTGCTGGTCTACCCGTAACCTTTTCAACACTCGAATTTACCGTATATGAATATTCAGGAGGATTACTATGCCAACGGATAACATAATCAATAGCATCTTCCTGAACACCCATTCTTCTCATCCGTTCACGCTCTTGTTCTTCCGACAGCTTAACAAATCGTATGTCTCGATTTATTATTTTACTAATAATCCCGACCTTTTGAGGTACTGTCAGTGATTCTGGTCCAGTAAGTACATACGTTTTTCCAGCATGACCGTTCTCCACTAAAGCAATTGCCGCTACACGCCCTATATCCCCCTCATGAATAGAAGCACTTAATGAATCAGCAAATAAATCTTGGACTACGCCTTCGGAGCGTATCGATTCTTTCCATTTAAGCGCATTAGACATAAACTCTGCCGGATGAAGCAATGTCCACTCCAGATTACTAGCTTCAACAGCTTTCTCTGTAAGCCCCTTCTCCCCTCCCCATAAGACGGTAACACGCCGAACTCCAGCTTTTGTAGCAAGCTCAACAATCTCTTGCCCTGTTTGCAGTGGTACATACCCAACTCCATTCGTAATTAAATGCATGCCAGTAACACCTTCCAATGCTCGCTTAAGCGTATGTGGTTGACTTAGATCACCAAGCGCAACTTCCACCCCTTGAGGTAAATTAATCCCTTCAACATTACGTGTTAGTGCACGGACTTTCTGCCCAGCCATTAACAACTCATTAACAACATGACGTCCAACTCGCCCCGTTGCACCTGTTACTAAAAACATCGCCATTCATCTCCTTCTTAACACAAGTAAATCACCTTTGAATATACATACCATTCAACAAAATATATTCCTTAAAGCGATAGAACATACAGTTTTTCCGCGGGAATGAAGTTGGGCACACATACGATGTAGCAGGTATCATAAAATCCATGTCGAATGAAATATATTACATTATCTACAGAAGAAAGGAGAATCACATTGAAACGAACGTACCTACTCCTTACCACACTACTCCTATCCCTACTACTAACTTCTAGCTGCACAAACAACCAAAACGATGAAGCAATCACCATCTCAGCAAATCAACACTCCCACTATATGAAGAAATTTAAAGATTTAAATTTGGGTATTTTATATGATTTCACCCTTCGACTGCCACACGCCGATAAAAGGTGGGTAACTCTTTGGATAGAAAAATTCACCGATGGTCAAAAAGAATCTCAGTCTCTTCTAACATTAGGTTATGGTTTAAATCCTAATCAAACACCAGAAGGAAATATAGGATTTGGAATCCTAAAGCAGACTGAACTCCATTCATTTTTTCTTTATGGATCTGGCGCAAAATCAGTCATTCAGCCAACCGAAAACATTCTCAGCAAAGAAGGTGCAAGCACATGGGGATATGCAATTGGAAACGAAAAAGTAGAGATACAAATAGGTAAAGAGCTTGTATTAGCCGCATACCGACAAACATCGGAAGACTTTATGCAGACATATGATTTACAAGACGAAGACTCTATGAAACAAATGATAAACGACGACGATATGGTACTTTTACTGAAAATAAAAATAGAAGAAGGCCATCCATCCAGATAGCCTTCTTCTTTCCACTAGTTACCCTCGTTTTACATTTTTCGTTTCCTTATCCCAACACTCTGTATTCTCTACACCGATACTCTCTGCGTAGAATACAGGGTCAAGACCTTGTTTTTTCTGGCGTGTGTAATCTTTTAACGCTGCAAACGCAATTTTACCTAGTAATGCGATTGCTAGTAAGTTAAGAATTGCCATGAAGCCCATGAATAAATCAGCCATGTCCCAAACGATTTGGATTGTCGCCACAGAACCTAACATAATCATTCCGATAACCGCTGCACGGTATACCCACATCCATGTTTTACTTACCTTTAAGAATTCTAAATTCGTTTGGCCATAGTAATAGTTTCCGATTAATGATGTGAATGCGAATAAGAAGATCGCAATTGCAACGAATCCAGTTGCCCACGAACCGATATGTTGACTTAATGCTACTTGCGTTAACTCAATACCTGTTAAATCCCCTTGATTTTGCACATCTGAGAATAAAATCATGAACGCCGTTGCGCTACAAATGATAAGTGTATCAACGAATACACCTAACGTTTGAATTAAACCTTGTTTAACTGGATGCGATACGTGAGCAGTTGCCGCTGCATTTGGCGCACTACCCATACCAGCTTCATTCGAGAATAATCCACGCTTAATCCCTTGCATCACAGCCGCACCGATACCACCAGCTACTGCTTCTCTAAATCCAAATGCATTCATGAAAATAGACTCTAATACTTCTGGAACTAATGTAATGTTTGTTAACACAACAAACATTGCTACTACAATATAAATCAACGCCATAACAGGCACGATAATACTACTCATCTTCGCAATACGTTGTACCCCACCAATAATAACGACTGCCGTTAAAATTGCTAACACAACCCCTACAACTGTACGATTTACACCGTATGCATTGTCTAATGCAAGACCAACTGTATTTGCTTGAACTGCATTAAATACTAGTCCGTAAGAAATCGAGATTAAGATGGCGAAGATAACACCCATCCAACGTTTTCCTAGACCTTTTTCCATGTAATAAGCAGGACCTCCACGGAAGCCTTCTTTATCTTTTACTTTATAAATTTGTCCTAACGTACTCTCTACAAATGCTGAACCAGCTCCGATTAACGCAATTATCCACATCCAGAATACTGACCCTGGACCACCAGCAGCAATTGCGATAGCTACCCCAGCTAAGTTCCCTGTTCCTACACGAGAGGCAACACTAATCGAGAATGCTTGGAAAGCAGAAACACCTTTCTTCCCATCCTTTTCCTCTGCTTTTTCCCCCATTAAACGGAACATCTCCGTGAAATAGCGGAATTGTACAAACTTCGTACGAACCGTGAAATATAATCCTAATCCAATTAGGAGAGCAATTAATACATAAGACCAGATAACGTCGCTTATATCCAACATCATTTCATGAAAAATATTCATACTATTTCTCCTTCTCACAACTTTATGATAGAAACATAATATTATATGTCAGAAGTTATGTCAATATAATGTGAGGTTTTCTAACATTTATTTTTTTATTTGTTTTCTTTTTTCGGACAAATAAAAAATCTATTTCTCTACGAATAGAAAAATAGATTTCGTCTATATTACGATACCGTTGTAACATCGTATGTATGCTCTTGTAATAATTGTTTCGCTCTCTCACAATCATTCTCTTCTTGGAAACTAAGGCGCAATACCCCCATCACACCTTCTCTCATTTCTAAAATGCGAATGTTAATTAAGTTCACTTCATGCTTTGCCAATAATGCGGTAATTGTCGCAATCTCCCCTGGTCGATCAACAACATCTACATATATATCATAGAAAGAAGGGATTGCTCCTTTCTTACGGACTGGCAAAGAGTCTCGGTATACCTTCGCTTCTTCGAAGTACGTTAACACTTTCTCGCCGTCCCCTTCTTCTAACATTGCACACACCTCTTGCATTTCTCCAATCCATTGTTTCAAGAAGAGCACCATGTTATCCGTATTTTGTTTCATAATATCGCGCCACATCTCAGGATTACTAGAAGCAATTCTCGTAATATCTCGGAATCCTCCGGCAGCTAAGCGTGTAATTAATTCATCCTCTTGTGCATATGAGCGAATTTGTTGCACTAAACTCGCTGCAATTAAATGCGGAAAGTGGCTAACAAGTCCTGTTAGTTCATCATGTTGCTCGGCACTCATGACGATGAAATGCGCTCCCGTTCCATCCAGTAACTGCTTCATCGTTTCTACGTTTTCCGCAGTCGTAGATGATGATGGAGTTAATAAATAAAAAGCATTCTCAAATAAATGTGCCTTCGCACTTGCGACACCACTTTTGTGTGATCCTGCCATTGGATGTCCACCGATAAAGGCAATACCACGCTCGGTTAATTTGCTTGCGCATGTCATAATCTTCCCTTTTGTACTACCGACATCCGTTACAATGACACCTTCCTTGAACGTATAAGAAGCAATTTCCTCTATCCATGTACATACATGTTCAACTGGTGAGGCAAATATAATAACATCTGCTTTCGCAACCTCTTCTCGTAGATTCATAGCTACTTCATCAATTACATTCATTGTATTGGCAATCTTCTCTTGTTCCTTATTCGTATCGAAACCGACAAGATGGACGTCATGCTTTCTTCGTATTGCCAGTGCAATAGAGCCACCAATTAACCCGACACCAATAAGTAAAATACGTTTTTTCACCTCTCCCACCACCTTTTCGAATATTCAGACGTGAAATTATGTAAAGAAAGTGGAATTCTCCCTGTTAAAAGAATCCCACTTTTATACAATTCTAGATAACTACCCCTTATAGGTGTATAGTCATATATATTTATGCTAGTTTATTTTTGAATTCCTTTAATTCATTGATGAATTCATTGAATTGCGGGATATCCATTTGTTGTGCTGAATCAGATAACGCCACAGCTGGATCTGGATGCACTTCTGCCATTACCGCATCTGCACCAATTGCTAATGCTGCTTTTGCAGTTGGTAATAATAAGTCTTTACGTCCTGTTGAGTGCGTTACGTCTACAACAACTGGTAAATGTGTTTCTTTCTTTAAAATCGGTACTGCTGAAATGTCTAACGTATTACGTGTTGCTTTCTCATACGTACGAATTCCGCGTTCACATAAGATAATTTGGTCGTTACCTTGTGCGATGATGTACTCTGCTGCGTGAACGAACTCATCGATTGTCGCAGATAAACCACGCTTTAATAGTACTGGTTTGTTTACTTTTCCAACCGCTTTTAATAGTTCGAAGTTTTGCATATTACGTGCACCAACTTGGATGACATCTACATACTCAAGTGCTACTTCTACGTCCGCTGGATTTACAATTTCACTAATAACAGCTAAGTCATACTCATCCGCTACTGTTCGTAAAATTTCTAAACCTTCTACACCAAGACCTTGGAAATCATAAGGCGATGTACGAGGTTTGAACGCACCACCACGCATCAATTTAATGCCTTGTTCTTTCATCGCTGAAGCAACTGCGCGTACTTGCTCAATGCTTTCAACTGCACATGGTCCCATGATGAAGTTTTGCTCACCGTTACCGAATTTCACACCTTTTACATCAACTACTGTATTTTGTGATTTCGCTTTACGTGATACAAGTAACGTCTTACGCTCATCTGCTTCTTGTAAATCTAGACATGCTTTGAAGATTGTTTTGAATACATGCTTCATCGTCGGTGTATCAAATGGACCTTCGTTATTTTCTGCGATTTTGTCTAACACTTCGCGCTCACGAACAGGATCGAAACGCTTCACACCTGATACTTGCTTCACCTTTCCAATTTCTTGAGCAAGCTTGCCACGCTCACTTAAAAGTTCCAACAGCTTCACATCAATTGCATCAATCTCATTCCTTAACACTTGTAAGTCTTTATTTGACATTTTTTCTTCCTCCTTGTTTTTATGTACTCTTTTCTATTTGGTGATGCATTACTTCTTCGATAAACAAAAAAGTCCCTACTAGATTCTCTAGTAGGGACGATTTCACATCGCGGTACCACCCTAGTTGCAAACAACATCGTTTGCCTCTTTCATCAGATAACGGATTACCCGTCTTCCCCTTCATGAAGTAAACCTTCACTACGAGAAAGATGCTCCAGAATTGTAATTCACACATGCCACTGTACTGATTCACACCAACCATCAGCTCTCTGAGACAGGAATGCAAGCGCTACTTTGATTCTTTCTTCGCTCATTATATATTTACTGTATTATAATTACTAAAAAATAGAAAAGTCAATGCTTTTTTGCCCTAGTTCCGCCTAATTTTATGTATGTGCCCAGACACGGAACTTTGACACAAAATATAACATTTTCCATGTCTTGATGCAACCTTTTTCACCCGAATTTTTGTCCTTTTTTTACAACGTGACAAAATGCCTCTGCACGCGCTTTCGCATCGTCCGAAAGACTGATAGCCGATATGACGGAAACACCGTCTGCTCCTGCTCGCACAACCACCTCTGCATTCTCCGCTGTAATGCCACCAATTCCAACAATCGGAATAGTAAGCCCCTCACGGCGAAATGATTCAATAACCGTTGTCCCTTGTACTGCTCGTGTATCCTTTTTCGTCCCCGTCGGAAAAATAGGCCCAACCCCTAAATAATCAGCCCCACACTTAATTGCATAACGTGCTTCTTCGATATTATGCGTGGATACACCCAATAGTTTGTCACCAATTTTTGCACGTACTTCCTCCACCTTGTCATCTTCTTGCCCAATATGAACACCATCTGCCTCCAACAATAACGCTAATTCCACATCATCATTAACGATAAATGGCACACCATATTGTTTACAAAGTATTTGCACCTCTTTCGCGAATGTCACATATTCTTCCCCACTTAGCGCATCGTCGCCTTTTTCACGGAACTGGAAAAGAGTAATACCACCTTGCAATGCCTCTTCCACAACGTGCAGTGGATTTCGCGTACAGTTGTTACTTCCCATAATAAAGTAGACTTGTAGTAATTCTCTCACGTTCATTGTTTACTCCCCCTTCTCAACAATCGCATGTTCACGTACAATTTCACTCGTTACATGATGCAACTGATTCAAGAACTCGATTTGGAATGTTCCTACCCCTCGATTATCCGTACGCGCCACCGCACGTTCTGCTGCCACGCCGTAATATGCTAACGCTTCTGTCGCGCCAACAACTGTATCTTCCTCTACCGCGACAAACGCACCAACTACAGACGTTAACAAGCAACCTGTCCCTGTCACGTTTGTTAACATCGGATGACCGTTCTTCACAATATGAACACGTTTTCCGTCTGTAATAACGTCTTCTTTTCCCGTAATAACAACTACTGTTTGTAAAAGATTTGCCGCCTTTTTCGCAAGTGCCACAACATCTCCAGTACCACTACCAGCATCTACCCCTTTAATTGTCCACGCTTCACCAATTGTATTCGCAATTTCTGCGACATTCCCACGAATGACCGATATCTTTACTTCACGCACAATTTGTTTTGCTGTTTCTGTACGATACGCCGTTGCACCGACACCAACTGGATCAAAAATAACCGGAACACCATTCTCATTCGCCGATTTCCCCGCAATCATCATTGCTTCGACTACTTCTTCTGTTAGCGTTCCGATATTTAAAACAAGGGCTGACGCAATTTTCGCCATATCAGCTACTTCTTCTTTCGCATACGCCATCACAGGCGACGCTCCTAGTGCTAACAGCCCATTCGCTGTGAAATTCGTCACAACAACATTCGTTATATTATGTACGAGCGGATTTTGCTCTCTTACTTTTTCTACTGCATATCCAACCATCTCTTATTCCTCCTCTTTTTGAAGTAGGGAAAGAAAAAAGGACACAATACGCGTACGTAAAGTGTCCTTATCATTGCATTCGCACTTTCCCTACGCTGGCATTATCCAACAGGTTCCAACGGTCGATGACGGAATAGCCACCCTCTCAGCCCGCTTCCGCAAGCTCCCAAAATGATATATGATTCTACTATCAGTCTACTCTTTTTAGGATAAAATAACAATAAAAGTTTCTTCACAGAAAGATAGTATTTATTCTTCGGAAAATAAAGTACTTCTCATATATGGAACAGAAAATGGTGACTCCTGCGGGAAAAGCGAGACCCCACATACTTTCACTTTCGCCCAAGGAAAGCGTCCACTTGTAGTTCAGTGCACACATAGTACCGTTCTCCTTATATTTTTCTAAAAAAGTTTTATTTTTTTGCAGGGTTTCTCAAAAACAGTTCGTCTAATAGTGTAGAAAGGAGAAGTGATGCAATGGATTCCGATGTTCAACTCATCCAGCAAATCATCGGTGGCGATACATCTGTGTTTCGGCAACTTATTAAAAAGTACGAAACACGTGTGTACAGCGTCGCGTTCAAAGTAACAAATAACCAAAAAGACGCTGAAGATGTGACACAAGAAGTGTTCCTACAATTATATCGCTCGTTACATAGTTTTCGCCAAGATGCTAACCTCTCAACGTGGATCTATCGTATCACGATGAACAAGGCACTCGATTTCAAGCGAAAGAAAGATAGGCAAACAATCAACGAAACAAACACACTACACGATATAAAGCCTATCTCTCCTGTCTTAACCCCTGAACAAGAACTCGTGAAGAAGACCGAACAAGAATTGTTGTATGAGGCACTCAATAAGTTACCACCGCCGTATCAAGAAGTATTGAACTTATATTATTTTGAGAATAAGTCATATCAAGAAATTGCTACTACACTCAACATCGCAGTGAAAACAGTAGAATCTCGCTTATACCGAGCGAAAAACATACTAAAAGCAAACGAACTAGGAGGGAGAAAATGAAGCATGTTACGGATGAACAACTAATCTCATATCAACTCAATGAACTCTCTTTAGAAGATACAACGTTCGTGATGAAGCATATAAGTACATGTATGAAGTGCCAAGAGAAATTTGAACTACTAAATATGTTAACGGATGAATGGGATGAACCGTCTATCACACATATTTCTACGTCCTTAGAAGACTCTATTATGAGCATGATTGAAACATCGAAACAAGTGAAGAAACCAACGTATAAGCCTAACGCCTATATGAAATATATTCATTTCGGACTAGCTGCTGCCGTCACACTGCTATTTTTCAAAGCTGACGTTACTGGCAGACTATTAAATACATCGAAACAAATGACCGACACATATGGTTATACAGTAGAACAGACAAATAAGTTTTCCATTGAACTACCAAAATGGATGACACCTTTTACACATAAGGAGGAATAAAACATGCAAAAACCAAAACGACTAATCTACTTACTGTCGTTCTTCCCAGGACTAGGGCACTTTTATTTAGGGCTAATGAACCGAGGATTACAACTAATGGGGATTTTCTTCGCCCTCTTCTACTTCACAACAATTGGATTTAATAATCTATTCGTATTCATGCCAATCATCGTCTTTTATGCGTATTTCGACGCACTAGAAAACTATCGTTACTGGTTACAATACGATGAATTGAAAGATCATGACGTATTTGAGACAGCACTTTTCAAAGAGAAAAAAGTCTTCATTGGCTGGGGCCTTATTATATTAGGTGGATACTTTTTCCTAGATAACTTTGTCATGCGAGCACTTGCACAGTACTTTTACTTACCACATAACTTCTTAGAGAAACTATTAATGAGCTTCTTATTTATTTTCATTGGTTATCGTCTATTACGTAGCAAGAAAGAAGAGGTGACGAACGAATGAAAAACTGGAAAATAGGTACATTAACTGCTGGATGTTTATTAATTTTAACTGGGATACTATTACTTATACATTTGTTCATCCCGCTCCCAATTTACAAAGTCTTTACCTACATTTGGCCCGTCATCTGTATCGCACTCGGTGCAGAAATACTACTCTTGCATTTTATGAAAAAAGAAGCGAACCTTCGTTTTAGCTTCGTGAGTATTTTCTTACTTATTATCGTTACGTTCACATCACTAGGGTATTTCTTCGCTTCAAGTGTCATGAATGAATTCGGCATAAGTTTCAAAACACATAAACAAGAAATAAATGATTCGATTACATTAGCAGAAAAAGTAGATGAAATATTTATTAATATTCCGAGCGCTTCTATTCAAATTGAAGGAACAGATACAAATAAAGTAACCGTACAAGGTATGGCATATATCAACGGAAACACGAAAGAAGAATCAGCAGAAAACTTTGCTGAAAACTATACATTCAAACAAATCGGAAATAAATTCTATCTTTCGTTAAAGAAACAATTAGATAACTTCGACTTCGACCGTGACACGAAACAACTTATTACAGTATTTGTACCGAAGAATATTGCGATGCACATCGATACATCTCATAGTGATGTATCCGTAAAGAACCACGATGGAACCATCAAAGTGAATACACACATGGGTACATTCCAAGCCGAAAATATCAACGGTACACTTCTATCCCAGAATTCACATGGCAATGCCATCTTAACAAATGTATCCTTAACTGGCGATTCTTACGTGAGCGCAACGAATATCACTGCCATCTTCAATGACAAACAAAACGGAAAGATAGACGCGTCTATACAATCCGACGGTGAATTAGCAGGAAATGTAAACTGGCAAACAACAAAAGACGGCAGAGCAGACTCACATACAAAAGGAACAACAACTATCGGAAGCGGTGAACACAACGTCCGCTTCGAAGTACAACATGGAACGATATCTGTTTCGAAATAACGTGAAAAAAGGCATCGCTATCGCAATGCCTTTTTTCTATACAAGACTTAAAATCTCCTCTGGTGTCGCTACAATATGAGTCGGCTCTTCTTTCTCCACTTTCTCACGAATATCGAAACCCCACTCTACCCAGACAACTGGAATACCACATTTTTTTGCTGCAACAATGTCACGCACTTCATCCCCTATATACAGAGCCTCAGAACTTTGTAACTTATGCTTTTTCAAGAACTTCTTCATCACCTTGTCTTTTCCTAACAAGTTACTTGAACAGACGATATTATCAATGTAGTCGACTCCTTGTTCATGTAAGAAGTCACGAATCACGTCTTCTGAGTTCGACGAAATAATCGCTAGTTGGTACCCTTTATGTAGCAACTGCTCAAACACTTCTTTAATACCACCGAACATTTTTAAATCTTTCATCGATTCTTTGTATGCACGATAAAAAGAAGGGGCTAAAAACGGAATTTTGTACATCGGAAACTCAAGGTAATTACACTTTTCTTTTACTGTTAACGTGCGTAAATATTCCTTATCCTCCGCACGAATTTTCTTATATTCATGCTTATCAGCTAATTCATTATATACACTTATCGCCATATCCATCGAATCGACAATCGTCCCGTCGAAATCAAAGATAATACATTTCGTCATTAGCTCATACTCCTTTACAATCTTTGCTTTTATTATAAACTATTTCTGCTGTTCCAATTGTAAAGTTTTCTTCAATAGTAATTGTAATTCCTCTACTGACGCCACAACATGCGTCGCCTTGGCACTTTCTAATTCCGCACGATCACCATATCCCCACTCTACGCCAACTGAATCTACTCCATTTTTCATCGCACCAATTAAATCATGCTTTCTATCACCAATCATCACAATTTCATCTTTCTTGAACGTTGGATATTGTTCCAATATGTACGCAATAATTTCTGCTTTATCACGACGTGTTCCGTCTAAGTTACTACCAACAATGCTTGAAAAATACGGAGATAACTGAAAATGCTCCGCAATCTTTTCAGCAAATACAGTTGGTTTTGACGTCGCAACAACAAGTGTTTTTTCTTCCTCACGTAACATTTCTAATAATTGAGAGATTCCTTCGTATACTTCGTTCTCAATCATACCACGTTCGCTGAAGTACTCACGGTAATACGTAATTGCTTGTGTTACTTGTTCTTCACCCCAACCGAAATGCTCTGCAAATGATTCCTGTAGCGGTGGCCCAATGAATGACAGCAAGTTCTCTTCTTTCTCTTCTACACCAAATTGACGTAGTGCATATTGTACCGAATTAATAATACCTTCCTTCGGATCCGTTAACGTTCCATCTAAGTCAAATAACACGAGTTTATACTCTTTTCTTAATGAATACTGCAAGATCTTCTGCATCCCAACTGGTCCTTCACGACGAATACCTTTATCAACGAAATTCACATGCTCGTATAACTTCTGTGCGGCAATATTACGCATATTGACTGCCAACACAAGCTCGTCTACTTCCGGAAAATGTTCACGAACAAATGCTGGTAACGCAAGCATCCCTACTTTCGCATATCCTTTCCCTTGATGTGCCGTATTCACCGATAACGCTCGAATTAACATGGCACGCTCATTATTAACGAGCTGTTGAAGGTTGTCCCCCATCTTCAAGACAAAAAATCCAACTGGTGTATCTTCATGTACCATCACAATTGGATGTTGTCCACTCGTAATTGCTTCATCTAACACATCAGATGGCAATCCTGTAAACTGCGCTTGTTCTTCCGGTAACTCGAAACGGCATAATTCTTCCCGGTACTTTTCTTCAAAAAAGGCCAATCTCACCATCATTTTCTCCCCTTTTGCCAACATTACGATTGAAACACAAATACAGGTCCGTTCCACAGTTCATTACGTAGGAGCCCTTCTTCATAGATTGAATCGCTCGTATAAGCTGTTATAACATGCTTCCAAAATGCCGTTGCGGCTATGTTAGCATCTGTTTGTTTAATCTCCCATACACCTTGAAATTGTTGAAACACACGATGCGCAACCTTCTTGCCGACACCTTTACGTCTAAATTTCCTCATAATAAAGAAATCACTTATTACATTCGTTTTCTCGGCTGCACTAAACTTTGTATACTCTTTCGGCACGTCAAGGATTACTAACACAAAGCCAGCAATCTCACCGTCCACTTTCACAAGTAAAGGATGACGATACTCTTCTGTCCATTGATGATCTAACAATTTATACGAATAGAGGCCATGATAATTCAACGCATGACCATCAAATTCACTACTATCATAGTGGTATAACTTGTAGCAGGTTACTTAAAACACTCTTATCTTCGTATGTAATAGGTAATAATTCAATATTCATATTTGAGTTCTCTTGTCATCATGAGTTGTTCCGTCATCTTTACGACAATTGACGCAGAATGATTCGCAGCTATTTCTTTAAATTGCTCGTAGTCAACTGTTGCCTGTCCATTCGCAAGATCCGAAATGCTTCGAATAACAACAAACGGACACTTATTCATATACGCAATATGCCCAATCGCCGCACCTTCCATCTCTACCGCATACGGCTCATACGTTTCCACCAATTGTCGCTTCTGCTCATCATCCGAAACAAAGCTATCACCAGTTACAATTCGACCCGTATGGCTCGTGACACCTACTTGTTTACAACTCGCCTCTGCAACTTCTATCAATCGCTCATTTGCAAAGAAAGACTCCTGAAACGGCGAAAAATTCTTCATCTGAATTTGTCTCACGTCATGGTACGTCACATCCGTCGAGATAACAACATCACCGAGGTTCAGTGATTCATGCATCCCACCAGCTATACCTGTATTGATAATGCACGTGACATCATATTTGTTGATTAATAGTTGCGTACACGCAGCAGCGTTCACCTTGCCAACGCTACATTTCGTCAAAACAACTTCTGTATCTCCAATACACCCACGATAAAATGAAAACCCTGCTATTCTAGCTTTAGACGTGATTGTCATATGCTGTTTAATTTTCTCTATTTCAATTTGCATCGCTCCGATAATTCCAATCATCGTATCCCTCCTAGTAAATAACGAAATATTCAGATTCTAATAAGCGCATGTTTTCCTATGTAGAAGCATCCTTTTTGGACAGATGTTTCTACATATCCAATTATTTGCGCAAGCGTGAATACGTTCAGTTCTTCGTTTACCATGCCTTCATCGTATTCCATCCCTTTTCGTACATGTGGGATAAGACGCTCCAACTCTTCTCTCGATACTTCCTCTAAATCGACAGTGCCTCTCACCTTATACATTAACTGCAAGAGCTCTTCTTTGCATCCATAATGCTCAAGCAATTTCCCATTTAACAACGAAAAGTCACGGTGATATCGCTTATGTATATCCGAGTCTACTTCCATTCGTTGCTTCAACCAAGGTAAATAAAACCCACTCAGCCATACTTCATCCGCAATTAGATGTGTGTAGTAACCAAGAACGTAGGCATGGTGCTTATACGCATCATATTTTTGTAGAAAACCTTCAAAATCAATTGTTCTCGTATAATCGCTATGGTCTCCAGCAAAGAAATGAGAAACATCTTTATTAGAAGAGGCATCTGGTGCAAGTGCTCCCAGTAAAAAGGCCTCTCTGTCCTCTATTTCTATTTGCTGCAAAATCTTGTTAGCGATTATTCCGTGCATCAACCATGATCCCACAAACATCACTCCTCATAATTGTTTTACAATATGTACAAGCAAAAACGATCCATATACAACAATATTCGCAAGTCCAAATCCACTTATCAGCCCAGTTGCCACCCGTAACAAGTTCGTACTCATGCGCCATTTTTTAAGCTGCGTATAACCGTCTACAACCATCGGAACTTGCAGACATATGCTCACCCAAAGCGGCAAGGCAAACTGAAAGAATAACAGAAATGGAATTGCAATAAAACCAAGTAATATCCCCATACATCTCGTACAAAGCGGAATCGGTTTTCCTTTTATATGGAGGCACCGCTCGGGCTTACGATGACACGGGACGATGTATAATAAATCTTTCACGTAGTGAATAGTCCTTTCTAGTTACAGTTGAAGCAATCCGGTCCGTCACAATCCAAAGCATCACAATCTGGTATGCTACCATGCATACATAAATCCGGACAATTCTTCTTTGTTTGTTTACGATAATACGTAAGCAAAATAATCGTACAAGTCACCGCTAATGCCAAACAAATTCCTCCGTATAAGTAGAGTTCTTCTACAAACAACATTGCTGAACTAACATAAAAAATGAATGTTATAGTCATTAAAATGAAAAACATCTTCCCCTCTTCCTCTCTATGCTGAAAGAAATCCTTGCTCTTTATCTTAATCTATTACACCTGTTTTTTCCATTATTAGTCTATCATTATCAATCGATTAATGTTTTTCACAAACAAACTTATAAAACATAAAAAGAATCAATACCATATAAAAAAGGCCTCTCTAAGAGACCTCTTCTTTACGGTACATGATATCCTTTTGAGCTTTCCAATACGTCGTACCATTGTTCCTGACTCATATGTAATTTTAGCGCATCAACCGCACTCTTTACACGCTCCATTTTTCCTGTTCCGCAAATTGGCATTAGATTAGCTGGATGACGCAATAACCATGCGTACATCAGTTGATCTAATGACTGAGCCCCAATTTCCGCTCCAATTCGCTCTAGCGTAGTACGCAAACGAATAGCTTGTTCTGTCTGTTCATGGAAAATACGCCCTCCCGCAAGCGGTGACCAAATCATTGGTGCCATTCGGTGTTGCATCATAAAATCGAGCGTACCATTCTCCATGTTGTCTGTACGCATTGCAGACAACTCAATTTGATTCGTTACGAGCGGTGCATCTACATAAGACTGTAACATCGCCACTTGAGACGGTGTGAAGTTCGATACACCGAAAGAACGTACTTTTCCATCTTTCTTTAATACAGAAAATGCCTCTGCAATTTCTTCTGGGTCCATTAAATAATCTGGGCGATGCAACAATAATACATCGATATAATCTGTTTGTAAGTTGCGCAGCGATTGTTCAGCGCTTTCAATAATGTGGGGTTTACTTGAATCGTAATGAATTACTTTTCTATCTGGATAATTTACAGAGGGTAGTTTAATCCCACATTTCGTTACAATCTGAATCTCGTCTCGTAAAGAAGGTTTTAACGAAAGTGCCTCGCCAAATATACGTTCACATGTATAGTCACCGTATATGTCAGCATGATCAAATGTTGTTACTCCTACCTCGATGCATTGTTCCATAAAGGTTACTAACTCTGCATTCGTCATCTTCCAGTCGGCTAGACGCCAAAATCCTTGAATAATTCTTGAAAAAGATAGTTCTTCTGTTATGTTCACGTTGTTCATCATTATCCCTCCACTTTACACTATATCCGCTCTGTCATTAGAATACAAATCAAAATTAAATTTTCAAAAAATACCGTTGACATGATAACTTGTCATCATTTACCATTTACTTAAAGTTAAGTACTAAACGTTTAGTATTTATCATTTACTATAACAAAAGGAGCATCCACATGACACGTACAATGGTATTAGGGCTATTAACAATGGGAGGAGCCATGTCTGGGTATGAAATGCAACAAATGATGAACCTATCACAAACAGACAAATGGGCAAACGTCCAACCTGCCTCCATTTATCATGCCCTAAAGAAATTAACAGCAGAAGAATTTGTCTCATTAGATTCCATCGAACAAACTGGTAACCGCTCGAAAGCAATTTACTCGATTACGAAACAAGGAAAAAAAGAGTTTGAAAGATTACTTGTCGAGTCATTCAAACAACCATCTGTCGTCTTCCCAACTGGACTGTACACAGCTTTAACATTCATCGACAACGTCCAGACGGAAGAAGTATTACACGCACTAGACATTCAAGAAAAAGCAATTAACGAATTATACGCGGACATGAAAGCAGGCGAACAAGAAAAAGCGAAATACATTTCTATTCCCCCACATGTCATGCTTATTTTTAACAACATGTACGACCAATGTGAACTACAACTGAAGTTTATTCAACAAATTAGAGAAGAAATTTCAAATCGAAAGGATGAGTAACAGATGGAAAAACCAACTGTTTCACCCAAAATGAAAAAGGCTGTGTTGTTAGTTGTGGCAATTGCAATTTTTACCGACATGCTTATTTATGGGCTTGTTGTACCGATTTTACCACTGTACGCTACTTCTCTTGGTGCATCACAAACAGAGATTGGTATTTTATTCGCTAGCTATGCGATTACGTTATTTCTGGCAACCCCTATTTTAGGGGCACTGTCTGATAAAGTCGGTCGGAAAAACCCGATGTTTTGGGGATTAATTGGTTTAGCCGCATCAACAGTACTCTTCGCTTTTGCCGAAAGTTTCTGGTTACTCGTACTTGCTCGCGCCTTGCAAGGTATCGCTGCTGCTGCAACATGGACTGCCGGTCTCGCTTTACTTGCTGATGTGTATCCGAAAGAAGAGCGTGGGAAAGCGATGGGAATTGCCTTATCAGGTCAAGCGGCTGGGATGTTACTTGGACCAACAATGGGCGGTTGGCTTTATGAATTAGGAGGCTATCACTTACCCTTTATCATTGCGGCTGCAATTGCATTACTCGACGGATTATTACGCCTTATTTTATTACGCGATTTACCAGAAGCAGTGAAAGAAAGCACCACTTCCCCGTTCGCGCTACTCAAAAACCGCGAACTACTCATGATTGCATGTGTTGTTCTTATTGGAGCTGCTGTCCCAAGCATATTAGAACCAACATTACCCCTTTTCCTAGAAGAAACGTTACATCTATCCCCCGGCATGATTGGCTTACTATTTGCCGTACCAACGATTGCATACGGTGTCATGGCTCCAATTATCGGATCCATGTCAACGAAAATCGGCGCCGCGAAAACAATCGCAATTGGACTCATCGCAACTGCAATTACATTTCCACTCGTAGCACTATCAACAAACCTTGTCACACAACTACTCGCATTAGCCTTACTCGGCGCTAGTATGGGAACCGTTCTTACACCATGCCTTTCACACTTAACATTCATCACTGACAAACTACAAATAAACGCATACGGCGTAACCTTTGCCATCTACAACATTGCTTATTCAATCGGGATGATGGTCGGCCCACTTACGGGAAGTATCCTCGTCCAACAATTCAATTTCACATGGGGATATACAATCATCGGCGCTGTCGTTATCGTCTTCACGCTTTTCTTTATGCGACAAAAAACGGAATAACTTCTCTATCCTAAAGAACGTCCGACTAGCTTCCATAAGCTGTTTGGACGTTCTTTTTGTTCCTTAGTATAATGAAACATGTAGAAAGGTGGTTTTACATTGAAAAAGAAACTACAAATTATTGGCATTATCATTGTCGTACTCATCGGATCATTCTTTGGACTGTATAAACTGATGAATTCTCGTACCTATCAAGTAGCCGGAACATTAGTAAACAAAGTGGAAACAAATGAAAAAGTTGTCTATTTAACATTCGATGACGGCCCAACAAAAGAAACAGATCGAATTTTACAAGCACTTAAGGAATTAGATATAAAGGCAACCTTCTTCCTAATTGGATCTAATATTGAAAAACACACGGAAGAAGCAAAATCGATTCTCGCACAAGGACACGCAATTGGAAATCATACGTATTCTCATAACAGAATGGTATTTAAATCACCGTCATTCATTCAAGAAGAGATTGATAAAACAAATGACATCATTAAAGAAATTGGCTATACGGATGAGATTCTTTTCCGACCTCCTTATGGCAAGAAACTAGTCATGTTGCCACTATATTTAGATGAAGTTTCTCAAACAACTGTAATGTGGGATATCGAACCTGAATCGTATGAGGAAGTGAACAAAGACGCTAAAAGCATTGCTAATCATGTCATCGACAATGTACAAAACGGTTCGATTATTTTGCTACATCCAATGAACGACAAAACAGATAAAACGATAGATGCGATTAAACAGATTGTTCTTACACTCAAAGAACAAGGGTACTCATTTGAAGTATTGCCGACATCATAAGGCATAGATTAATAGTTACTTAAGGCTTGCCGAAGAAGCTCGCTCCCGCCCGCGGAAAGCGTCCTCCCGGAGTGCAGTGGATGGTCACTCCGACATGTTGACGAAAAAACAATATTTCCATTTAAATTTACTTATTGTAAGTAGTTAAAAAAGTCCAAACAGCACTTATCAGCCGTTTGGACTTTCATTTCTTAATCTGTATCCGTTATACAAATAAGCCAAAATCTCTTTAACTTCTTATCTATGATGAACCATGTATCATCCCACGCAACATCATAAAACCACGAACACCATGCTTCATTCGTTTTATATGCTTCTATATCAAAAAGTCTATCTTCAAACATAACATCACACAATTTCTCAGCTAACTTTTTCGCTTCTTTTGGGGTACCATAAAAACGCTCATACGCTCCGCCGCAATAAATAGATCGTGCAATTCCTCCATCTACTGTAAACTGGCAACATGGAGTGAATGTAGGTTGAAAGTAAGAATGGCATCCTTTATATAATTGTGGAATAGCTGCTTTTATATCCTCAGAAGTTAAAATACTCATAAAATAGGCTGCGTTCTCTTCTATAAAGTCGGGAGTATGTAATACTTCTTCATTATGAATTTGAAAACATTCAATAATAACGCCACCATTAACATGCGTACGGCAAATTTCGTCTTTCACTTCTTCAATGACTTCATTACGTATACGTATTTTCTCTATAGAATCTTTTCTCATCTCGACGCCCTTCCTTATGTAGTATAATTATATCATAATAGAAAACACATCTTTTTTCAAAAAAACATCTCTTTTCATTTCCTATTTCCCCCAAAAAGAGATAAGCTAGAGACATAGCCCTTACACGAAAGGAGTATATCATGATTAGCTTATCTGAACGCTTCATTACACATACGAAAGACGTCTACGGTGAACAAGGTACAGAGTGGTTAAAAACCTTCCCTCACCTCTTACAAACATGCCAAGAACAATGGAAGCTATCCTTACAAGAACCTTTTCCAAACCTATCGTACAATTATGTGCAGTCCGTCACAACTAAAACAGGTGAACAATGTGTTCTGAAATTATTTATTAACAAAGAAGAACTGAGTCGCGAAATGGAAGCGCTGCAATTATTTGATGGGAACGGAATGGCTCGACTAATCGATGCTAATATGGAAGCCGGTGCACTGCTACTTGAGCACCTCTCTCCTGGTCATGCTTTATCGACAATTGAGAGCGATGAAGAAGCAACCGCAATCGCGGCGAGCGTGATGAAACAATTAAACAACGCTGTCTCTACACAACACTCTCTCCCTTGTTTAGAAGGACTCGCTTACGAATATAAGAAACTACGAAAACACTTTAATGGCTCGACTGGTCCAATTCCAGCACATTTAGTTGAAAAGGCAGAACTACTTTTCCCAGCATTGTTACAAACAATTCAACAACCCGTTCTTCTTCACGGGGATCTTCATCATGACAATATTTTATGCGCAGATGACACATGGAAAGCAATTGACCCAAAAGGATTGATTGGCGAAGTAGAGTATGAAACAGTTCCATTCTTATACAACTATTTACTAAATCAATCTTCGCCACTCGATGTGTTAAATCGCCGTATTAACCAATTCGTTGACATACTTCACTTGAATCGAGAACGAATTTTATGTTGGGGATTATGCCACAGTATTATTTCTGCATGGTGGTTCCTTGAAGACAACATAGATGAATGGAAAGACCGAGTACTATGCGCTCAATTATTCGATGAATTAATGACAAACAGCCACACACTCTAATACGAGTATGTGGCTGTTTTCTTAACTAGCAACTTCTTTTGTTTCCTCTGCTTGCTTATATTCAATTTTTGTACGAACCATAACAGCGAATAAAATGAACATAATAAGTGATGCTGCCATGTACGGGTAGAAAATATTCACATCAAATAAGAATCCTGCAAGTGATGGCCCTAAAATATTCCCAAGACTAATATACGCATTACTCATGCCCATCACCATGCCTTGTTCATTCCCTGCCATCTTGGATAACATCGTATTAATAGCCGGTCGTAAAATAGACGTAGCAAGGAACACACATAGCGTTGTACCGAACACAACCCAATAAGACTTTGCCATTAGTACTAAAATGAATGAAATTGCTGCGAATAGAAGTGCCCCACTCACAACCTTCTTCTCTCCAAATTTACCAATTAACTGATGAATAACAACAGCTTGAATGCCTACCCCCATAAGAGCTGCAAAAGTAATGACAATTGCAATATCTTTCGGTGTAAAGCCGTGTTGAATATCAACGAATAATCCGAATACTGCTTCAAAGTTACCTAATCCAAATGTCATAACGAACACTAAAATAAATAACATTGCATACGGTCCTTTTAACGAATTAGCCAGTTGCTTGAAGATTGATTCTTTCTTCTTCTCTGATTTCGACTGTGCCTCTGCTCTGGCTTCTTCTGACAACGTTTCTGGTAAGAAGAAAATCGAAACAAGTGTTGCGACAACAGCAGTTGCTGTCGATACATATAATGGCATACGTAAGCCAAATTCAGCTAAGAAACCACCAATACCAGGTCCAACAACGAAACCAAGTGACATTGCTGCGCTCAATAATCCAGTCCCCTTCGCTCGCTTCTCAAGCGTTGTAATGTCGGCAACCGCCGCCATAAGTGGCGACATAATAAGCGCTGCGGCCGCTCCTTCGATGAAGCGTGAAACATACAGCATCCATAACTCTGTTCCAACCGCGAAAATAAGCTGTGAAACAGCGAAACTACCAATACCGATAACAATTAACCATTTACGTCCATATTTATCGGATAAACCACCTGCAAGTGGTGAGAATATAAATTGCGTAAAACCAAATGCTGCAATAAGCAGACCAACCGTTTGACCAGTTGCACCAAACTCCAACATTAATGCTGGCATAATTGGCACGATAAGACCAATACCAACCATCGTAATGAACATGTTAATCATTAAGATAGCCAGAATTCTTTTTGCTTTTTTTGTCATACTATTCTCCTTTTCCCTATGTATTAACAGAAAAAATCCCCGCAGATATTCAGTATATCTACAGAGATTTATCACGTTTCTTTTTTTAGTCTATTCTCAAGTATATGTAGACATCAACATAATGTCAATTACTTTTCTAATAATAGATATATAGTTTACAATATACATGTAGTGAAAATATAGATATAAAGGAAGTGTTATCCATGAAGAAGATAGTTCTTCCAGGCGGCTCAGGGTTTCTCGGGCGATCATTAGCCGAATACTTACAAGCTTTTGGATACGAAATTGTTATTTTAACAAGAGGCAGCTCTACAGTGAAAGGAAAGATAAAATACGTTCACTGGGACGGCGAAACATTAGGGGATTGGAAAGCAGAAATCGATGGTTGCGACGCCGTTGTCAACTTCACAGGAAAAAGCGTTAACTGCATCTACACCCAGAAAAACCGCGAAGAAATTGTAGAGTCGCGATTACGCTCTGTCAGCGTCCTGCAAGAAGCCATTCTACAAAGTGAAAATCCACCTCCTGTCTTCGTGCAAGCAGGTTCACTCGCTATCTACGGAGACACGACATCGCTTTGTGATGAAGAAGCACCACATGGAACAGGATTCTCCGTGGAAGTGTGTCAACAGTGGGAGAAAGTATTCTTCGAGAAAGAATTACCGAATACACGAAAATCATTACTACGTATCGGCTTCGCCTTAGGAAAGAACGGCGGTGCACTAGAGCCATTAGTGAAATTAGCCTCTCTCTATTTAGGTGGAACAATTGGTTCTGGCAAACAATATATAAGCTGGATACACATTGACGATTTAAACAACATGTTCCGAACAGCCATCGAAGATGATACAATCTCGGGTGTATATAACGCAACAGGCCCTACCCCGGTCACGAATAAAGTATTTATGAAAGCTGTTCGTACCTCATTAGGAAAAGGATGGTCGCCACCTGCTCCCACTCCATTTGTGAAATTAGGAGCATACTTAATTATGCGAGCCGATCCAGGTCTAGCACTTACTGGTCGAAACTGTATTCCAGACCGATTTGTGAAGAGTAATTTCACATTTGAATATACAGACCTTGACGCGGCATTACGTGATATTATTCATTCATCTTCATAATGGACAAAAACATACATGTTTGTCCAAGCATCTCATGAAAGAATAGGCTTTACCTATTTGAAGATACGCAAAAAACTGTTCATTCGCCCATACATAAATACAGTTTCCGCATATCTTATCATTAACCATGGTAAAACTCCCTTGCTTTAACATATTTTATTCGGAGGTGTGATAAGAAATGGGTTCTGATAATCGCGGACATGGGCATCACCATCATCATGGAAATGGCTTTGCCCTAATAGTAGTATTGTTTATTCTTCTTATTATCGTAGGTGCTAGTTGGTATTCAGGCTGCGGCGGATATGGCGGCGGATACGGATACTGCTAAACAAATGTAATCTGTAAAAACCACAAACCAACCGAGTACGATCAATGAATCGTATTCGGTTGGTCTTTTTTTATGATGATAATAATAGAAAAAAAAGCAGCTAGTTCATACACTAACTGCCCTCATTATCGCTAGTTGCTCGAAATGCTTTTTGCATGTTCTTCAACTGCTTAATACTGTTTTTTATTTCATCTAACGTCTCTTGTAACACAACTTCTCTATCCTCTTCTACTACTTCTACTTCCACTTCTACCGGCTTCATACGCTTTACACGGGTACGCATTCCACACCCACACGGCATATATTGCGGTTGAATAATTTCCATACATTGTGGACACGTTGGCTGGTAAATCGGCTGTTGTACAATTGGTTGCGTAATTACTTGGCACGGTTCTTGCGCTGGTTGCTGTGCAGGCTGTTGTATCGGCTGTACAACTGGCTGTTCTTTCTCCGGTGTCTTATACGTTGCTTCTGTCAATTTCCCTTCAATGCTGTATACCTTTATTTGTGTCGGAACCGGTCCTTCCGTAGCTGGCGCTGTAAGTGGTGGTGGCGTTGGTGTTGTAAGTGGTTGTAACTGTGGTACTGGTTTCGATTCCATCGGTGATACCGCAATCGGTTCTGGTGGTGGCGGCGGCGCCGTAATTGGTTGCTGCATCGGCAGTTCTGCTACTGGGCTTACTTGTTGTGGTTGTACATAGCTTTGCGGTTGGTAATAAGGTTGTGGCTGCATACAAGGTTGCTGCGGTGGACAGCCGTACATATCCCCTCTGAATGGAGACGAACTATACGTCATATCCATCGGTGTTCCATGACTTGGAAACGATTGAAATGGCGATCCGAATCCCTGCATCCCCTGCATTTCTCCACCAAACATATTTGGTATCGAAAATGTATTGCTAGGATATCCTCCAAACATCGATGGCCCATGATACGGTTGAAACATCGATTGTAATTGAGGATTTTCATGATGGCCAAAACGATGATCCATCCGAGACAACGGATGAAACGGTGGAAACGGACTCCTATTAAACTGTGGCGGATACATATGAAAACTCCTTCATGTAAAAAGTGTAACGCACGTTCATAAAAAGCAATGTCTATACAAACAACGTCGCCTTCCCATCGTGCCCCCTGCATTTACTATATGGAGAACAAATGCCTACCGTTACACATCGAAGGAAAACAGAAGTCGTGAATCTAGCCTATATTTTGGCTTGAAGTATAAGGGGTATTTCATATTGATTGACCGTTACCACTAGCTGAAGGTGTCCACCTTGACAGGGTGGAGGTCCTGAGGTCAATCCAAAATCGCACAAAAACCCCCTTGATTCACCCAAGGGGGTTCCTTTCTATCTATAAAGCAGTCCATCCACCATCAATAACTAATTCAGATCCCGTCATGAAACGAGACTCATCAGAGGCTAAGAAAAGTGCACCGTATGCGATATCGTCTGGCTTGCCAAAGTATGGAAGTTGTGTGTAAGCTTTATAGTATGGTAGGGCTCCACCTTGTTCCAATGTCGGCTGGATCATCGGTGTGACAATAATGCCTGGATGTAATGAATTCACTCGAATTCTATCTTTTCCATACTCTACCGCGGCAGATTTGGATAATACACGAAGCGCACCTTTAGCAGCTGTGTAAGGGCTTGTACCTGCCATCCCAACAATACCACCGATGGAAGAAATGTTAATGATAGATCCTCCTCCAACCTTTTGCATTTCTGGCACAACATATTTCATACCGAGAACAGAACCGTTTAAATTGATGTCCATAATACGATTCCATTCATCCATTTCCATGTTCTCCATTGTTTTAGGGGAAGAAATACCTGCATTATTCACAAGAACGTCTACTTTCCCGTATGTGTTTACTGCTTCTGCAATGACAGCTTCCCATTCTTCTTCAGATACTACATCGTGTTTCATCGCAATAGCTTCGCCACCGTTGGCTACGATCTCTTGTACTACTTCGTTCAATGCCTCCATCTGAACATCTGTAGCAATGACTTTTGCTCCTTCTTTCACAAAAAGCTTTGCTTCTGATGCCCCCATTCCCATTGCTGCTCCAGTAATAATTGCTACTTTTCCATTTAAACGACTCATGTATATCCCTCCAAGTAATAAGTAAACATTCTGTTCGTTACATTATCGATTCATTAACTCCTGCACACTATTAATCAAACTTTTAATCTTTTATTCAAATTGTGATAGTACTCTCTTTATTCCTAGTAATACTATTCAATATGCTAGTGTACAAACTATGTCGTAAACTCCCCCTATTATGTATACTTGTTAACTTCTCTAGCACAAGCGTACCTATTGCTTGTACTATCAGAAAATAAAATGACCAAAATAACAATATGTTCAATAAGGTCTTACAAATAAGATAACATAGTCGTTTATCTAATAACACTCTTGAATTAATAAACTCGTTCTGCTACACGGTAGTATCCAAATCATGCTGAAAAGGCTTCCATCTATCGCGATTTGACACTTTTCACCTACAGCCTCTTGGTGTTTAAGAAAAGCAAAAAATAATAAAAATCCCCTCTCGATTCATTCTCTAATTGACAAAACTTTTCACACGAACTAAAATTTAATCAAACAATCAATTTTTTATACACATAAATAAAAAAGGAGAAAAGTCATATATGTCCATTTCATCAAACACCGAAACAACAAGAAGGACAAAACGTGCTTATTCATTAGATATAGCACGAGGTGCCATGCTGCTACTCATCGCACTCGCCCATGCACCCTTATACTTGTATATGAACGAACCTGGAATTATGCACCGGGTTGCTAGTACGGACATTTGGGATCAACTCGTGAACCTCTTCGGCATGCTTATTATTGATAACAGAGCAAGGGCAATGTTTGCGATTTTATTCGGATACGGGTTAGTTTTATCCTATAAAAGTCAACTTTCAAAAGGAAAAAAAGAAGAAGATGCCGTAAAAACGATAAAACGACGTTCGTGGTACTTAATTCTGTTTGGAGGTATGCTGGCAGTATTTATTGGCGGTCAAGATATTCTTATGGCTTACGGAATATCAGGGCTTCTCGTCAGCTCATTATTACTACGTAATAAGAAAACATGGAGTCGGACGTTTCTTATTATGACGTCGCTATATGCTATTTTTCTTCCGGTAGTATGGGGATTCATTATGCAGTCGACCGGAAGTTACGGATTTGCTCCAGATGTTTCAGCTCAAGATACGTATGTAAATACAATGTTTATACGGTTATTTATCTTTCCTGTTATCCCTGTATTTATCCATCTCATGTTCCCAGTTCTTCCTTCCATTTTACTCGGGATGTGGATGGCCAACTATGAGCTATTAACAAAACCAGAGAAACATATCAAAACACTTTCTTTCATTTCAATTATAGGATTAGCGATTTCCTTATTAGGGGCATTACCATTAATCTTATTAGGAACTGCATGGTATCCCTCATTATTTGTAGCTGGTGTCGTACAAGCATTGCATATTTTAACCGGTATTGCGGGAGGATTTGCTTATGCAGCTATCTTCGGTATCATCGGCGCAAGATTGAAAAACCCTGGATGCTTTAGTCTTGCGCTCATTGCTTTAGGAAAACGTTCCTTAACATTCTTTGTTTGGAATGAGGCATTACTTGTTTTATTCTTATCACCAGTAGCACTTAATTTAGGCGGACGTGTCAGTAATGGCTTTTCGGCTTTACTTGCTGTGGCTGTTTGGATACTTTCTATTCTATTAGCAACTATACTAGAAAGAAAAAATCTACAAGGCCCATTAGAAATAGCATTGCGAAAGTTAGTCCATAAAAAACAATAGACGAAACACCCTTTCATATGTTGAAAGGGTGTTTCGTTATTTACTTCGCAAATACTTTGTCTAACTCTTTCCAATTTGCCAATATAACTTCCCCTAATTGATCATTTGAAACAATTTTAAAGTTCCCGTCCTTATCTTTGTTGAGTGTTAATGTTACTTCGCGAGTAACCGTCTTTGCACCTGTCTCACTTAAGTTTTTAATAAGCTCTTTTAATACTTTTTCTTCCATTTCTTTTTCAGATGGCTGCTTGCTTCCACTCATTGCATCTGCCATCGTCATCGCCATAACATCACCAACTGTTTTACCTAATGCATGTGCAAAGTCAACAGATGTAATCTTTACTTTCACTTCCGCTTTGTTATCTTTATTCGATACTTCTGTTATATTCTCAAATTTATATTGTTTCGTTACCGCATCCATTATTTCTTTTCCGTCAACACCATCTACCGTCTTTGTCATGTCATCTAACTTAAAGCCACTCTCTGTACCCTCGACAAATGTGCGGGCTTTTTCATAATCACCTTTTTGAATAGCCGTTAAAAATCCGTCCACCGTATCCTTTGGAACCGAACTCGGACTAGTATTATTTGAACACCCTGCGAAAACACCAATAAATAACCCAACTATAACAAGAAAAAATCCTATTTTCTTCATACTTCTCACCCTTCATTCTCCTCCTCTTTGATGTGTATCTAAGCTGTCGAATCGAACAAAAGATTTAACACCGTTTATCCACTTCCTTACCTATGTATTTTGTAGCGCTTCGCTGCTTACCCATTCATTCATATTCGTGATGGACTACAAAAATTCGCTACAAAAGGGATAACATTTTATCGTACATAAAAAACAGCCCTTACTCGCATCTAGACGAATAAGGGCCACTTATATTAATTTTGTTTAAGTTTGTTTTCTAGTTCTTTTGACTTTGCTAATAACGCTTCTCCTAGCTCTTCATTAGCTACAATCTTGTAATTACCATCTTTATCTTTCTTTACATTCAATGTTACTTCACGAGTTGCTGTCGCTGCATCGTCAGCTGTTATGTGTTTCATAATTGTTGTTGCTGTTAACTCTTCCATCTTCTTCTCTGACTCTTCTTTATTTTCACTAAATGCACTAGCAAGCGCCACAGGCATTATTTCTGCGAGTGTCTTCGTCATCGCTGATGCCATATCTACTGATGTAATCTCCACTTTCACTTCTGCTGCATCATCCGTATTCGATACTTCTACCGGATCTTTAAATTTATAATTCTTCGTGATAGCCTTGAACATTTCTTCCCCGCTAATGCCATCTTTTGTTTCTGTCATTTTGCTGAACTCAAATCCATTATCTGTATCTTCTACAAATGTACGTGCCTTTTCATAATCACCTTTTTGTACTGCAGTTAAAAATTCCTTCACTGTATCTGTTGGAGCAGGCTTCGTACAACCAGCCAATACACCAAGTGGTAATACTGCTACCATCATTGCTACTAATAATTTCTTCATCCTTCATTCTCTCCTCTTTTGTTGCAATAACTTTTTCTACAAAACAACGATTAACAGTCTATCACCTAAAACTGGAAATGTACATACATTTTTTTACTTTTGTTACAATTTACTAAGATGATTGATATCAAAGCAATGTTTTCCATTATCTTAAAAACTTCTTCCGAATCATGACGAATTGCACCCCCATAAAAAAAGAGGAGATACACATATCTCCTCTCTTTCATCGGACAAGCCTTATTGTTGCTCTTCAAATACTGCGTCGAATGCAGTAGATACTTTGTCAAACTCATCATCACTCTCAATGTATGAGAATTCGCCGTCTTCTTCTACACGGAAGAAGAACACGTTTAAGTCTTCCTCTGTCTCTTCTTGCAGTTCTTCTACGAAACCAACCGCAATATATTCTGTACCTTCGACTTCCATGACCCCTAGCACTTCTACCTCTTGCTCTTGATCATTCTCATCTGCAATTGTAAATACTTCGCCTACTTCTATTTTCTCCATGTCTTTCCCATCCTTTCTACACTCAAAATAGAATATGTACACTGTATACTTACCATATCTTCCTACAAAAAAGCAAATGAATATACAAAAAAATAGCATATAAACCGAAAATATGACTTTATTCATTAAAATAATCGCGATTTCAACAAACAAAAAAAGGAGAAATATGTAAAATGTTGAATATCTTTTATATTACTATCTATAAGGGGGAGATTCCAGATGGATGATAAGCTTCATTGCATTGCTGTTTATCAAATGAATGATTATTTTGTAGTAAGAAAGTGTTGTGATTCTAGTTATAGATGGCATGCACTTGAAGGGGGAGCAGCGATGAGACTACCACAATGTAACTGTGAAATTGTCGCATCAAAATTAACAAAGGACGAAGCTATGAAGATGGGTGCGGACCTTAGTAGAGAATATGATGTTTCCCTTGTTAGTGAATAATTAATAAAAAGCAGGAGAGACACTATAATCTTTCCTGCTTCATTCATATACTTGTTCATCCATCATTCTATCGAATGATGTTGATACTTTATCAAACTCCTCGTCACTTTCTATGTATGACAACCCTCCATCTTCTACACGGAAGAAGACTTCTATCTCTTGCTCTTGTTCAGTCTCATCCGTAGTTGCAAATACTTCTCCTACTGCTATTTTCTCCATGTCTTTTCCGTCCTTCCCTACACTAAGAATAGGACATGTACATTGTATACTTACCATATCTTCCTGTACAAAAGTAAATCAATAAATAAACTTGCAACGTCTCCTTATAACCATCTCTTACTTTCCCATCATTAAAAGGAATGGCCTAACTACATAACGAATATACAAACAATAAATGTTTAAGAAAGGCACCAACTTATCTTAACTGGAGGGAAAAATATGAAGCGGGTGAACGTCCTAGTCCTAGTAGGTTGTCTCGTCTTACTCCTTAGTTTATTTGGATGTACGAATAAAGAAGAACCCGTAGCAGATTATATGAAAATGAGTGACTTCAAAACATTAACGGGTTATATCGTCCTGAAAAACGGGAAAATTCTTCTTATACAAGGTAACAATGTAAACAAGAAAGACTTAGAAGCGTTTACTCTACAAGAAATCATTCATACATATAACGAACGTATCTTTATAGGCTTTCATGACGGAATTGACAGTAGTGCACTAGTTACAGGTGTAAAGGTAAAAGTCTGGTATGATATGATACAAGAATCCGACCCACCGCAAACGACCGTGTTGAAATTCGAACTGTTAGAAAACTAGAAACAAAGCCGCTTCAAGAAATTATCTCCTAGCGGCTTTTTCTACCTTCTATATACACGTCTCATTTAAAAACTCTCTAATCGCCTCTCCCTGATTAACAAGAGAATGCCCTTCATCTGGAAGTACGTTTATAGTAGCATACTCTACCAATGACTTTAGGCGTTTTGCCGTCTTGGCAGAATGAATCATAATATCTTTTGCTCCTACAAATAAGGCGACCGATATTGTTAATTTGCGTAATTCATCGTCTGAGAATAGAGGAATCGTTTCTTTTCTAAAGTTAAAATGTTTTGTGATTAACTTTTGATACGTTAATATTTCCTTTGGTATATGTTTATCACCATTTATCCTATAGTATAATTTCTCTATTCCTTTTTCTCCTGCTAGCATATAAAAAAGGGATTTAAACATAAAAGACTTTTTCTGAGGACCTATACCTGCTGGACAAAGTAAAACCAATTTATTTACCTTTGGTGGATATTTAATAGAAAATTTTGTACCTAACCATGCACCTAATGAAATACCGACAATACTTGCTGTTTCTATTGATAAAACATCAAAAATATTGTAAAGCCAATTGGTAAAATCATCACCCTCAAATGGCAATTGAGTGACACTACTTCTTCCCGGTTCCCCAGGCATATCCACCGCATATACTCGATAATGACGTGCATACTTCACCAGCTCATGTACCCACATAACAGAATTCATCCCACTACCATGAAGTAAAATAAGTGGCGGCAAATCTTCTTTTCCACTATCCATTATAAATGTCTTTCCATAACGTGTATCAATTATAATTTTTTCATGAGGAACCGACGACTTTTCAACTAATGATTCATAGTAGCTTAAAATCTCTTTTTGCCCTTCTGCCGATTTAAAAGCAACTCGCATTTATTACACCACCTGGCTATTTAACAGTCAAAATCCACTCTTCCGCATCCGCAAGATTCGTAAATACTCGAAAATCCTTTGCTTTGTTTAATTCATACAGTAATTCTCTAAATCTTCCTTGCACTTTATTTTGGTCTTCTATCATAGCCGCAACTTTTATATGGTAATTCATAAACTTTTGTAACATGATACCTGCTAGACCTGTCTTCAAATCAATAAAGTCTTCTGTAAATACTTCTTCTCGAAATACTAATAAGTTAACATCATTCGAAAAACAAATACCGATAATATCCAACACGTCAGACTCACACGTAATTGGCTGTTTCATTTCAATGTATCTTTTATTTGCTTTCTCTACCATTTGATAATTCATGCTTTCTCCTACTTTCTCTTATTTTCTGTCAGCATCTCGATACAGTCCAACATTACTTTTGTGAACTCCAGATCTCCCCACAACATCACTTTTACATTTCTTTCGCTTTGATAATATTTAACATTAATAGTTGAATTGCTTAGTTTAGCATCTTTACTATTCATTACTGCTAAAAGCATATTTGATATTCTGCTACTTTCATCGATATCCACATCATGAATATCTACAACCGTAGCTATTTCCACCTTATCAACTCGACTCTTCATGCCTATTTCACTTGTAGAAAATTCAATCCCCTCACTTTCCACTTCGTTTTTATGACTAACGTTCACATTGTTATGTTCCATAAAAACACTTAAATCGTGTCCGGCTATTCTCCATTGCTTACCAACTTTATTAGCTCGAAGCTTACCTTCTGTTATAAATTTGCGTATCGTTTTATGGTGCATACCTAATATGTCTGCAATTTGATCAATTGTATAAAATTTTTCGTCCATCAGTATCAATCCTTTTTATCTTTCATTTGTATACACATTATATTGCACACCATTCATATTGTAAATGTATTTTGTTGTATTTTGTTAAACTTTATTGCTATTTATTATGATTTTATCTCAAATTTAGTAAATAAAAAAGTATGTATCGACTTTTACATCAATACATACTTCACTGACTTCTATCCTATTTCCACCGTAATTATGTACACAACAACCGAATTATCCCCAAACTTCCTGTAATGTACCTCTAAACAATTCATCTAACATTTTTGTTGGGTCCTTCACTTCTACTTTAAGTGATTTAGCATATTCTTCGAGTCGTGCCATTTCATGTTCAACAAACTCATTAATTACATTGACGCGGGGCTCTAAATCTAATTCATCGCCTATCATCTTTCGTTTTAAAAGATTGTCAATTTCTGTTTTTAATGTACCTTCTGGAACAATGTCTTCCAATAATTCATGGAAGCTAATTGGCGGTGTTGTGTTGTATTTCTCTATCCATTTACAAGCTAATAATGGACGCAGAACATAAAAGTATTTCTTGATTTTCACTTCTGCACCTTGTAAGTACTCACGATAATTCTTTTTCGCCATGTTTAAATAATGGTACAACATCGAACTTGGATAAAATACATCTGATTCCAACGCGCGCATGTTATCAACAAAGGCATATTTTTGATAATAGACAATATCACTTCTTAACCATTCTAATAATGGTGGATTGTTTTTCCTAAACAAGCGCAATGCTTTCGTAATTTCCCAACCACTTATATCCAATAAATCATTAATCGGTTCTTCAATGACATCTCGCTTCGTTCCAATCCCTTGTTGATCAATCGAAAGATACCACTCTGGTCGATGAACATAAATAAAGCGAACATCGTAATCACTATCTTTTGAAGGAAATCCCCATGCCCTACTTCCAGACTCAACAGCATACAAAATCTTCACATGATATCTTTCTTCTATTTTTACTAATTTCTGTTGAATCGTTTTATGCATTTCCCTATCCCCTTATGAATTACTTCCTTATTTATTCATTTCAACTTAATGCTTTAAGAAAGAAATTGTCAAGGAAAGCAATTCATCTTCCATTATAAAAAGCAGGGCATCCATTCCGAATCCCTGCTCTTTTTGGTGTGATTGTACAATTATATCGTAGGTGTTGACGTTACAGAAGCAGCAGCTTGTTCGTCAGCCTTCACACAATCAATCGCAACAACTAACGCAAGCATGATAACGTCCATTTTCTCATCGAATATTTGAACGTTGTAACTATCCCCCCAAGTGAACCATTTTTTGCTTACTTCCCCGATAACTTCACCGTGCTGTAACACTTGAAAGTCCATATCCCACCAGCTACCACGCACCTCTATACCTTCCGCATCAATCGTATAACGAGCTTTAAAGAAGGAAAACTCCTTCTTAATTGATAGCACCTCTTGGCCATTCACTTCAACAAGAAACTTCGGTAAAAAAGTGAATACCTTTTTCGTAATAAGCGCGACTTCATCTCCCATTGTATTCATAATGGAGAACGTCTTTGGGAATTTCATAAAACTCCCCTCTACGTAATAAACATCTTCCTCATGTTGATTCTTCACCGTGAATTTTTCACTTAGACTAAATACCTTTTGCTTTATATACAGTTCCTTCACCCTATCCCTCCTTCATTATTAAAGTATCAATTTCATCATAGCTAGTTATATTTACCATATACTTTCAACCTCTTATATCGACATACCTTCTTAATGAACAAATTATGTAAACCTTACTCTTTTATAATAACGAATAACCTAGATATATCCTTAAAAGATTATAACGCAGCACGGTAATGCCGTTTTAATTTCCACATAAAATTAAGTTAGATACAAGCAGTACATCCATCTAAAAATTAGGCTATATGAATGATTACCAATTAATCATTTAATCACTAATAGCCCATACCCATATAAAACATTTTAAAGTATTTATAACCTAAAAATAATTTGAAAAAAGTTTGACATCTCCAACTACTCTGTAATACTATATAGTGGTACTAAGTGATGCTAAGTAGTGACGAGGAGGATATATGAAAGATTTAACTGAAATGCTTAAAGGAGTACTTGAAGGAATGGTTCTTCAAAAAATACAAACTGGTGAAACGTATGGTTACGAAATAACCAAGTATCTAAATGAGTTAGGTTTCGAAGATATTGTAGAAGGTACTGTCTATACCATTCTTGTTCGAATTGAAAAAAAGGGCCTCGTGGAGATTGAGAAAAAAAAATCTGAACTCGGGCCTGCAAGGAAATTCTATACACTAAACACTAAAGGAAAACAAGAATTACGTGATTTTTGGGAAAGATGGTCATTCTTAAAAGAAAAAATGAATGAGATAAAGGAGCAAAAAGATGTTTAAAAAAATGATTCAAGAAAAACGAGAATATCGCGCATACAAAAAAAGAGTGAATGAATTACCTGAAGAACACAAAAAGGCGATGAAAGCAATTGAAAATTATATGTGGAACTTTGCTAAAGGGTCCGGTATGTTAGCCGTTTTAAAAAATATTTTAGAGATGCTTGAGAACAGTGTCAGTGATGGATTGAGCATCCGAGAAGTAGTAGGAAATGACCTAGCAGAATTTGCCGATTCCTTCCTAGCTGAGTTTCCAGAAGAAACATGGATTGACAAACAAAGAAATACATTAAGGGATTCTATTGAATAAAGGAGGAGCGCGGCATGAATTCTTCTGTTATAGAAATCAAACATGTAAAAAAGAACTTTAAAGGGAATGAAGTTTTAAAAGATGTTAATATCAATGTGAAGCAAGGTTCCATTTATGCCTTATTAGGGGCAAATGGTGCTGGGAAAAGTACCTTATTAAAAATAATTACCGGCTTACTTAACAGTGACGGAGGAACAGTAACAATTAATACAATCAATGTAGCTAACAATCCTACTGCAGCCCAAGAACTTTTTAGTTTTAGTTCACAACATGCCACTGTTGACGGTGTACTCACTGGATACGAAAACCTAAAATTGATTGCAAAATTGAGACATGAGCGCAACCCAAGAATTGTTGCCGAGAATCTATTAGATAAATTTGAACTGACTGAAGCAAAAAATAAAGCTGTTTCAACATATTCAGGAGGAATGCGGCGGCGCCTTGACTTAGCCATGAGTTTAGTTGGGAATCCAGAAATCATTTTTTTAGATGAACCTACTACAGGACTAGATCCAAAAAGCAGGCAAGATCTTTGGGATTCAATTAAAGAAATGAAGTCACAGGGGAAAACAATTTTCTTAACCACCCAATACTTAGAGGAAGCAGATTATTTAGCTGATCAGATTGGCTTTTTACGTGATGGAAAAATTGTTGCTACTGGAACCCCGGATGAAATGAAGCGCATTGCAGGAGATGATAAGCTCTTACTTATATTTAATCGGAATCTAGATGCCGAGTTGGCTTTAAAACTTTTAGAATCATATTCACCTGTAAAAAAAGATCTTTGTGAGGTTTCCATTGATTTAACAGAAGATATCTCGACGACTTTAAACGTGTTGAATGCTTTAACAACCAAACAAATTGAACTCAAGACGTTCAAAATGATTACGCCAACCCTTGATGATGTATTTATGACACTGACGAAAGGAAGATAATCATGAAAATCAAACAACATGTTAGTGATACTCTCACCCTTGCCAATAGAATTATTAAACATAATACGCGAAGTATTGACACTCTTATCACCGTTATTGCTATGCCAATTATGATGCTGTTAGGGATAGTTTATATATTTGGAGGAGCTATCAAAATCCAAGGATTGTCCCAAGAGGAATATATTAATTATATCCTTCCAGGAATCTTATTAATGACAATCGCAACCAGTTCAGCCTATACATCGTTACGGATTAATATAGATAAATCATCAGGAATGTTTGACAGATTTAAGTCAATGCCTATCTCAAAATCATCTGTACTAGGTGGTCAGGTGTTCGCATCAGTTGTCTTCATGTTAGTTTCAACTATTTGTGTATTGTTAGTAGGAATTCTAGCTGGCTTTAGAAGTAATGCAACATTCTTCGAGTGGCTTCTTGTAGGGATAATGATTATTCTTTTTTCTTTTACAATAACATGGCTTTCCGTACCTTTTGGATTGGCTGCTGGAAGTATGGAAGGAGCAGGTTCCTTTTCCTACATCTTATTAATGATGCTTTTTGTCAGTTCTGCATTCGTTCCTGTAGATGGAATGCCAAAGATAGTTCGACTCTTCGCAGAAAATCAACCTATGACACCAATTATTCAAACCATCAGAAATCTATTTAATTCACAACCTACCGGAAATGATTTGTGGCTTTCAATTGGTTGGATGGTGTTAATCATGATAATTTCATATATATTTGGAATAAAGGTGTATAGGAAAGTATAAAAAGCTGAAATATCCATTATTTAGTACATAATGGATGTTTCAGCTTTTTGACAAATGTTTAAAACCTCATTAGTTCATTGCATCATACATATAGCTTTATAATACTTTTCTTTTTTCTTCCGTCTCTATTGCTTCAATCATCCATTCATACTGCAAATCTCCAAGTCCGTACTGTGGGAATAACGTAAGCAATTCTCTCACAAGATTCTCCTTATGAAGGTTCTTTTTGATATAACGGATAATCTCACTTTTTTCTTCTTGATAACTAAGATATAAGTTCATTGCTTGGTATGTAACAGGAAGCAATGCTCCATTATATGCTTTTTGCTGACAAATAATAGTATTATAAATATCGTTATATCCCTCTATCTTCATTTCCACTGCATCTGGTAACATACTATCTGTTTGCTCTCGTACCATACAAAAGAATACATCGCCTTCAAACTGAATTTGCTCCAAATACGCAAGAATGGTAATAAGGTTCATTTGGCAGAACATATCGTCACCGAACCATAGTACGATAATGCCAAACTGTTCCTCAAACAACGGCTTCAATGGCTCCATCACAATCTTTTTATACTCAGCCTCTGTCGATTTAAGGGAATCGGTTCTTGCTTGGATAAATTCAGGTGAGAAGATTACTTCGCTTACTTCTCCCCAACACATGGCCTCATTAAATGGAAGATACGTAGCTGTTTCGCTCATTAAGTGATGTTGTTGAAAAGACTCCAACATACACAAACCATTTAAAATATGTAATGTTTTTAGCGGATACTCCTTTTCAAGGTGACGGTGTATATTCGTAATTGTTTCGTTTTTCACTCCTACTTCCTCCTCCATTGGTTTATATTTCTCATATACAGCAAAAGGAAGCGGTTTGTCACGAAACCGTTTCGGAGACATACCAATCGTACGGGAAAATGCTCTTGAAAATGACTCTTGTGATGAATAACCATATTTCATTGCAATATCTATTATTCTGTTATTCGTCCCTTCCAATTCCTTCGTTGCACAAAGAATACGACGCCTCTGCACATAACTCTTCATCGTTTCACCAAAATAACGGTGGAACATAACAGAACAGTAATAAGGTGAGAAGTGAAGTTCTTTTGCCACCTTGCTTAATGACAAATCCTCTGTTATATGTGCCTCTACATAATCTAACATTCTCTTCATATTTGTATCCATTAGCCAATCAGCCTCCTCTACAAGAAAGTAACATATTTCCTACCTTTTCATTTGATCGTAATTGTGGAGTTCACCTTCTCTAGTTTGGACGGCTAATTATTTATCCCCAGCCTTATCTAACCTCCGGACACGTCAACGACTTCCCATTATATTCAGACGTTAGGCTCAACATATACGGCACCGCAACTTTTGACCATGATTCAGGATTTGGTGCCTCGCCTACATACTCAGGTGCAGATGACTGAAGCATTGCCGTATTAATTCCACCACCTGGATCGAGTGCGACAACTGTTATTTCTTTCGGTAACTCTAATGCTAACGATTGTGTCAATCCTTCTACCGCAAACTTCGAAGCGCAATACGGAGCCAACATTGCCTCCCCATTACGTCCCCAATCCGAGCTAATGTTAATAATTGTCCCTCGGTTCACTTTAATCATTGCTGGCACAAATGAACGAATCACATGTACAACTCCGTTCACGTTAATATTCATGACAGTTTCCCATTCTTTCGCTGTAACTTCCCATATTGGTGCATTTTTATTAATAATAGAAGCATTGTTAATAATTAAATCCGGAGCACCGTATCTTTGTAAAATTGTTTCACTCCAAGTATGTACAGACTGGTCATTCGATACGTCCACGACTTGGAAATCATGTTTATTAGAAAGTTCTCTTTTTATTTGTTCAATCTTCTCCACAGAACGACCACACCCAGCAACAATCCAACCTAATTCTGAGAATCTATCAACCATCGCACGACCTAATCCTTGCGTCACTCCAGTAATCACAACTAACTTTTGATTTTCTACATTCGACACATTATCACGTCCTTTCTTTACACTTTATTCTATGTAAATGTTCTGTAATCCTCTTTCTAGTATGTTAAACTAAAGAATATACGTTCCATTTAATTAAGGGGGATACAAAATGAGCATAAAAAATGAACAAGATATACTTCACTTAATTCAGGAAGACAAATGGATGATGGATGTTCTAACGACAGCGCAATCACTTCATTTACCCGACTGGTGGGTATGTGCTGGTTTTGTCCGTTCAAAGATTTGGGACACACTGCACGGTTTTACTGACAGAACATCTACGCCTGATGTAGATGTTATTTACTTTGATCCTACTAATATAGAAGAATCGATAGAAAAGCAATACGAAGAACAGTTACATACGCTACTTCCAGGTATTCCATGGTCTGTGAAGAATGAAGCTCGTATGCATCTTGTGAATGGACTACCTCCTTATACATCTTCTGTCGATGCGATTTCTCAATTTCCTGAGACAGCAACAGCACTAGGAGTAACGCTAGATGACAGTAATACGTTACATTTAAGCGCACCACACGGTATAAAAGACACCTTACATTTCATCATTAGACCCACTCCTACGTTCCTAGCTGACCCAGCACTACTCGCTCATTATGAAAAACGACTTATCCAAAAAAATTGGCAAGCAAAATGGCCTAAAGTACGACCACTATAAAAAAATAGAGCTTGGAATGTCCAAGCTCTATTTCTTCTCTTCTGGATAATCACAGTATTCAATAATTGTTCCTTCTGTATCAGCAGGATTTAAATAAATTAATCGTCTACCGTGTTTGTTCGTGCGTAACGTGTGCTCTAACGTACGAATACCTTGTTCTTTCAACTCTTCTAATGCTACATCTAAATCGTCAACACGATACGCAACGTGGTGCACACCTTTTCCTTTTTGCTTTAAAAATCTAGCAATTGGCGATGTCGTATTATTCGTCGGTGCCAGTAACTCAATGCGGTCACCATTTACCTCCATAATGGCAACTTCACTTTCCACGCCGGGTGCCTCACTTACATAATGTTCAATTAATGTCGCACCTAACACTTTTTCATAAAAGGCAATACTACTCTTTATATCGCGAACGGCAATGCCAAGATGATCAATTATCTTTTCCATTTCTACTCTCCTCATGATGTCGTGTCTTTACGATATCATCTCATTGTGGAAAGTTTCAAGCTTATATAGACAAAAAACTTCTAATTATCATTTTTCATTACTAGCTTTTAAGCTACATGAAGAAATACTAATTACTTTTCTTACATAAATATAAAAAAATCGAGTATAAAACGTAAAAGTTTCATACTCGATTTCCATTATGTTGTTATTTATTTTGCTCCAAGTATTGATACACTGCCATCATCTCTTGTTTATTCAGCTCACGAATACGATTAAAGATTGGTATATTTGCAACAGCTTCAAGGTTCATGCCTTCATTGACAACATCACTTACTTTTCCTATTAGCCATGTTTGCACGTCTACACCTTCAACAATTTCTTTGCGCCCTTCATCATTAATACCACTTGCATGACAACTCACGCACGGTACCGATAATTTATACACGCCATCATGCAATCCGTCTTCTGAAATGACTTTTTTCCCTTGGCAGAATGGACATTTGTTACTTGCTTTCACTTTATTAATTAGAGTGACAATTTTCTTGTAGCCAAATGCTTCATACACATATGTTAGCTTTTTGTATTTACCATTCGTGAAATACTTATCGATAATCGCTTCTCTCGTCTCCTCAATAGTTGCAAAGTCACAAATTGTTACTTGGTTTTTGCTACTCATTACTTCAATATTGTCTTTCATAATTCCCCAGAATGGTAACGCGTTTTGTAGAACTATTTCATAACCGACGAAGCTCGCCAGTTCTAATTCAAGCATTTTCAGCGCTACTTGTGTTTCTCTCGGAAGTAGAGATACCTCTTCTGTAAGTATCATATCCCCACCAACAATTGCTTTTAGCCTTTCCAATTGTGGCAAGTTCCCTACTGTTTGGATAACTTGATCAATCGGTTGTTGAATAATCTCACGAATATCCGTATCACCAAATTTCAGTTTTTTATGATGATTTAGTATAGATCCCTCACAGGTTGGACAAGTAACCTTCTTTTTTGATTCTTTCATTTGCTCTTTAATAATCGATTTCGAAATGAACATATAACGGCTAACGATAAGGTTAAAGCCTTCCCACGTTCTCGACGCCTTACCTGCTTTATCATAAAATGACTTTTCCCAATAGCCATATAAAAACGTATGCTTTTCTTCTTCTGTCATTTCACTGTAGCTTTTACTCATATCATGACCAAGTTCATTCTTAATCTCATCAAATAGGAATTGTAACTTTGGATATTGATAATATTTCAATACTTCCATTACGTCTGGATGTAATAAACCATCCCAGAATGGTACGTTTTTATCTTGTATAACTACGTCAAAATCAAACGTCTCAATTTCACGACGTCCAGAACAACTCGGACAATGATTTTCTTGCGTATAGAAGTCGAAACTTCTCGTATCTTTATTTGTCGGATGAGCAGCTACAATATGATTAATTAATCCACCAATCTCATATAAGAAACTATATTGGCTATACAAATGTCTCTCTAAATCAATAGCAACAACAGGTGCGATTGTATTAGATTCGTATTCCCCATAAATTAGGCGTGCCATGGATGATAAACTTTTTAAAATACCACCCTTATAGACATTTTCTGCTTGCTTAAAGTAGCCAATATGATTTTCTTGTAAGTAGTTAACTCCCTTCTTCACTTCTAATGTTGAAGAAATATGAGACGGTGTAACGCTTGTTGTATCATTATGCTGGCTAAAGTACTCCTCATGACTAACTACATCAAGATGACGAATAGGTTCTACTTGTCTTTTACCAAAGTCAACGATGAAGTCAGAGCTTTCTAACATATACGCATTATGCTCGATCATCATGATAGAAACTGACTCATCTTGCAGAATAACCCTCACACTATCAATAAATTGGTTTAATATATTTTGCGATAATCCTTTCGATGGTTCGTCAAAAATAAATAGCGTATGCGCTTTTTTCGTATTTGAAAACAGCTCAGAAACTAAATGCACACATTGGAATTCACCAGTTGATAACGACTGTGTCTTTCTTTCCAACGTCAAATAGCCAAGTCCTAGTTTAATAAGTAAACTTAAACGTTTATGAGTAATATCTCCATTTGGGATTTCCTCGATAATATCTTCAATGGAACGTCCAAAGATATCCTCAATTTCATCACTGTATTTATTGATTTTCTTTTTGATATCAAGGAACGTCGCAACTGTTGATCTGCTCGTAATCGATTGATTTCGGTCTTGCCCTACCATAACCAACTTATCTTTTGGATATCGCTTCACGAAATCCTTGGAGATACACTCATTTACAAGAGTCGATTTACCGCAGCCAGATTCACCAGTAAACGTTACAAGCCTATTTTTCGGAATGTGAATCTCATCCATTTGAATATTACGGCAGTGAAGATCATGGAATTGATGGTACGCTGTTGGTGTTTCTTTCTTTAGCTCTCCAAATACTGGTTTTGGACGAGGTGATTCTTCTACAATTTTACCACCATACTTACCACTACCTGGGCCAAAGAATAATTGCTCATCAGCTGTATTTAACACCGTATCAGAATGGTCAATCAACCAAATTTGATTCTTATAACCCAATTGTTTAATCTGTTCCAAGATTTGTAGTAATGTATTATGATCAAGACCAACAGAGATTTCATCAATAATAATAACCGTATTTTCACTCGTTGCCATGAACTCCGCTAAATAAAGCCTTGTTAATTCTCCTCCTGACAATGTACCCATGATCCGATTTAATGTTAAGTAACCAATATTCATATTGATAATGTTTTGCAGGATATGACGTTTTCCTTCGCTAATATGTAATTCATCTGCAAGGGAATAAATCATTTCAATGCTTAAATTGTTAATATCGGAAATACTATGAGGTTTCCCTACTAAGTCAATCTTCTTTTGCTCAACTTCTGGATTGTATCGCTTGCCCTCACACTTTTTACATTCAATATTTTTTGTCGTTCCACGCCCCTTACACGCTGTACACCACCCTAATGCATTATTAAAGGAGAATACTTCTGGTGAAACATGAAATTCATCCGCAAGTCTCTCACGAATCTCCGTGAAAACACCTGTATGCGTACCAATCGTTGAACGCGGATTAGAAGAAATCGATGATTTTCCTAAGAAAAGGACTAACGGCATTTCTTCCATCTTAATAGCACTGAAATTCGTTTCCATAATCTGAGGGAATAAATACTGATATTCCGCTTTTGGTAATAACGAAACGAGACGCTTCTTCGACTCTTCACCAATCGTTTGGCAAAAAGTCGTTTTTCCAGATCCAGATAATCCTGCAATCCCAAGCGACTTATCTTCTGGTAAGACTGCATCTAAACGATTAATATTGTTGGCAATTAATTGATTGATTTTCATTCGCTATCCTCTCCATTCTATCTATGTAGTATTGTCATGTTCATACCATTTCAACATATTTCTATCTCTGTTACTGACAAGAAAGAGCACAATTCTAGCTACGAATTGTGCTCTACTATTGATTTGTACGAAGCAGTTACAATTATTTGTATTGTAATCTTAAGAAATCCTATTTGCGAAAAGGTATCCCTTCAAACAAATGTTTCTCCTTATATTATAGAACATTTGTTTCTTTTTATCAAATATTCATCCTATTAATGAACAAAACCAAAATAAAAAGCAACGGAAATGTTTCTCCATTGCTTTTTCATTATTCATTCTATTATTTCTTCTCATCACCTATCAAACTATCATCAAATCCTAGACTGTATGTCGCAATTGCTGCTACAACAAAACTAACTGCTAGACCGATTAAGTAGTACGTAAATGTACTTGCGATAAATGCTGGAATTGTTGTTAAGCTACCAAATACAAAGGCAATAGCTTGTACTTTGAATGCCCCCATGATTGCTCCACCACATGCCGAACCAATAATCGCACCGATGAACGGACGTTTTAATGGAATTGCAAGACCGTATACGATTGGCTCTGTGACACCTGCTAGTAACACTGATACAATCGATGATCCAGCTAATGATTTTGTCTTTTTATTTTTCGTGCGTAAGAATACACCTAGTGCCGCCCCAGCCATACCAAAGTTCGCGGCAGCCGTTAATGGTACGATACGGTCGAATCCAACAGTTGAAATGTTGTTAATCATCATCGGATTCACTGCCCACTGAATACCAAAGACTACTAAGACACTCCAAATACCTGCAACGATTGCACCACTAATCATGCCATTTGCATTCATCATCCAATCAATCGCCATTGCTAACCATTCACCAATGTATACACCTAATGGTCCGAATGTCATTAACGTAAATGGCACAACAATTAATAAAGATAGTAACGGTACGAATACGAGTTGGAGATTTGCTTTAATGCCTTTCTTCAACACTCGTTCTACATATGAATAGAACCAAATTGCTAGAATAGCAGGAATAACCGTCGATGAATACGTCATAAGCACAACAGGTATGCCAAGGAAGTCTGTAACAGTACTGCTCTCATTGCCTAGCAATTTGAAGATATGTGGATCAATCAATGACGCCCCAATTACTGCGGCCATAAATGGATTGACACCGAATGTTTTCGCAGACGAGAATGCTAGAAAAATTGGCAAGAAGTAGAATACCGCATTCGCTCCTGCTGAAAGAATGTTATACGTTCCACTTGCACTATCTAACCAATTCATGTTCGAGAATAATACTAATAATCCTTTTAAAATACCAGCTCCAGCAAACAACGGGATGATTGGCGTAAAGATTTCTGCAATCGTCCGGAAAGCACGTTCCACAATTGTTGCTTTTTTCTTCTTTTGTTCTAGTAAGCTACTCATTTCTTCATGTAATGCTTGTACATGTACAGGCGCGATAAGTTCCACTTGATTATTAATGCTAACGCAATAATCAATACCATCTATTTGAGCTAGCTCTTCCCTTGCTTCTTGAGAGATTGGCTTTGTTACCGTTATTCTTATACGCGTAGCACAGTATGTAAACGATGCAACATTTTCTTTGCCACCTAATAGATGAATTGCTTCTTGTGCAGACTGCCTTGGGTTCATAACATTCGCTCCTTCTTCTATGATGACTTAAAATACAACACCAGAACATAAAATAATGTTCGCATATGGCGTCATTTCGCCTGTTCGGATAAATGCTTTACAATTCTTTAAATCTTCCTTCATCTCTTCATGATCAACGAATGAAATTGGCGTATCTCCCATAACTTCTTTAATTGCTTCAAGAACAGCCGGATTTTTCTCTTTTATCTCATGCGCCAAAATAACGCGCTCTACACATAATTCTGTTAACACATTTTCTAATACTGCCATAAATCTTGGAATATCTTTTGTGAGAGCTAAATCGATTTTCGGTGTTTCATTTGGCACAGGCATCCCTGCATCACCGATACTTAATTTATCGTTATGAGCCATATTTGCGATTACTGCTGATACGTGTGAATTGATAACTGCTGATTTTTTCATCTTTGTCAACTCTCCCTTTACATCACTGCATCGATTTGTTGTTTGTGTGGAATAGATGGTTGTGCTCCTTCGCCTTGTACCGTAATAGATGATGCTTTATTTGCGAATAAAATGGCTTCTTCCATGTTTGTAATCTTGCCTTCCACAACGTTTAATTGAGAGGCTAATGCACCAATAAATGTATCGCCCGCCGCTGTTGTATCCACTGCTTTTACTTTAAACGCAGAAACAAATCCAAACTCACTGTCCGCACTATAGTAGAAGGCACCCTTGCTTCCAAGTGTGATGATGACATAACGAACACCCATTTCGACGAAACGTTTCGCTGCTTCAAGCATTGACGCCTCCGAATCAACAATAACCCCTGTTAAACTTGCTGCTTCTGTTTCATTTGGAATAATGATATCTGTGTGTGCCAACAACGGTGAATCTAGCTTCGCAATTGCTGGCGCTGGGTTTAAGATAGTACATACATGGTGTTCCTTCGCATATTTAAATGCTTCTTCAATTGCGTGTACCGGCACTTCGAATTGTGATACGACGAAGTCAGATTCACGAATAACCGCTTGTGCATCCGCTACATCCTTGTCTTCAATGGTCATATTTGCACCAGAGTGCACCATAATGGAATTTTCGCCGTTACGATTCACCATAATAAACGCACGACCTGTCGCATATTGCTCATCTACTTTCACATGTGAGATATCGATGTTATCTTCTTTTAATAATGAACAAAGCGTTGAGCCGTCTTCATCTTTTCCTACTTTGCCGATGAAATTGGTCTTTCCACCAGCTCGACTAGCGGCAACGGCTTGGTTCGCACCTTTTCCACCACCGATATGAAGTACGTCTTGCACACTAATCGTTTCCCCTTTTAGCGGCATTTCTTCTACTTTCATCACAATATCCATGTTAATGCTTCCTAAAACAGTAATCTTCTTCATCTTCGTTTCTCCTCTCGTAAACTTTTAGTAAAACGTTTTACTAAAAGGATAAAAAAATAACCGAACACTTATAAAACGCTTTCAGCTCATTAATGATGTATAAATCCAAACAAGTAAAACCTTTTACCTGTTTACACCCATAGTATAATATAACTCTTTTATCTTTACAATATTTTTATGTTACTTTTTATTTTATCCTACAAATAATGACTAACATTTCCATAATCGTATAACCTTAACCACCTTTCTCCTCCAAATTCAATCTATCTACTTATTAGTTTTAGTACACAACACTCACGAGTTCCCATACCATCTTAGTAACAAAAAACTGCCTCCAATCGTTAAACAATTGGAAGCAGTTCAAGTAAATTATTTATCCTTTTTTAAAACAACATACAGTACTCCTACTGCAACGAAACATAAAAGAGATACTAGTGAAAATAGTTTAAATGCATGTGTTGATGAAAGTAAAAATACAATACCAATCAATAATAAACAAATCATTAATACTACTAATACAGTGAATGAAATTTTTACTGAAACAAAATTGAATTTGATATTGATTAAACTAAGTAAGCTAATAATATACACTACACTCATTAAAGCAATACATAAATAAATCGGATTCATTTTAAGAGAATAATACAAATAATCTATGTAAAAAATCTCTTTTCCTGTACTAATATGGACATTAAAAAATTGGGTAAAAGGTGTTGAATACTTCCATTCTATTGAATTCTCAATAATTACACTACCTTCATACCAAGACATAAGCATAACAGCTACAAGCAAAATTATTCCTGAAAATAATTGAATTGAATATTTAATCATAATTACATAACCCCCCAAACGTTATAACAAAAAACAATTCCTAAAAGACCCCCACTGCTTTTAGGAATTTCTTATTCACAATACTTTTGTACTGCTTCTCACAACTAAACGTGTCTTCACTAAATGATTCTTCGCTGCTTCTTCCGGATTCATGATGCGATGTATTAGTGTCTCCGCAGCTAATTTCCCAATTTCATAAATCGGCTGATGAATCGTTGTTAGCGGTGGACTCATATAACTCGCTAACTCAATATCATCATATCCGATAAGTGACAACTGTTCTGGAATGCATACACCTACTTCACTAGCCGCTCGGTACACACCAATCGCAAGTTGATCACTCGTCGCAAAGATGGCGCTCACATCTGCTTGTAACAACTTCTTCGCAGCCTCGTATCCTCCACTCATGGATAATGTTTCTCGCATAATCCATTCTTCCTTCATTAACAGCCCGTAATCTTCCATACATTTCTTATAACCTACGAAACGATTATGAACGTTCACATCAGAAGAACTGGATGTAATAACACCAATATTACGATGACCAAGGGTAATCAAATGTTCCGTTGCCACATAGCCACCTTCCGTATCATCAACAATAATATTGTCACTTTCATGTTCTTCTCGTTTACGATCCAGTAAAATATATGGCTTATCGTTCTTCTTCAATAAGTCAAAAATCATCTCATCCGAAATCGTGGAACTAGCGATAATGAACCCATCAACGGAACGATGAACAAGCTGATTCAAATACAGATTTTCTCGTTCTTCATTATCTGTCGAATTACAAAGCAAGACCATAAAGCCATTTTCGTACAAATAATCTTCTATCCCTTTAATCATATCGCTATAAAACGTATTTGTAATATCAGGGATAATAACCCCAATTGTTTGTGTTTGTTTCGTCACCATATTTTGTGCGAAATAATTCGCTTTGTAGTTTAACTCTTCAGCTGCGCTCCATACTTTCTCCCTTGTTTTCTCACTAAAGCGTTGCCCTTTTCCGTTCAAAATTTGCGAGACAGTCGTAATCGATACACCTGTCTTCTTCGCTACATCTTTAATTGTAATACTCATTTGTTATCACTTTCCTCATGAATCGAATATGTATACATCTATTTTATCATTCCTATCCTTTCTTCACTATCTTTAATCCGCTGATTAATCCCATTCTACTTCGATTGTATCATGAGGATTAAAAAAGAGCTGTATACAAAATGAAATTCGAAGATACAGTAATATAAAAATACGACGAATCATATCCAAATGATACAGTGGTAGTACTTGATTTATACAAGCAAGAGTTACCGTATATGGGTGTAGATATGATTAACGGTACATTTAAAGCTGTTAAAGGGTTTGATTTAACAACAGAGTAAGCAAAATCAGTAACTGTTGCTGATAGATATTTAGAAGCGTGGCTGCTTGAACATTGAGCAAGCATTTAAAATAGTAATAAAAAAGAACGCCTAGAGCTTTCCATTAATCAAGAAAATCTAACTTAGACCATACATATATAAGTTTTCCGAAACATAGAAAAGAAAATTCATAGTAAATATATTATTCGCAATTTTAAATGTGTGCAAAGTAAGCTTTCATAAAATAGTTTCAGATATAGAGTCACTTATTCAAAAAACGAAACTTGTCCATAACTTGATATTATCCCCTTTAGGTAGACAGTGTAAAAAGGCCATGTATTTTACATGGATGATACACTACTACTTGGAAGGGATTTTTTATGGCGAAAAAGGGATCGAATTTCAACTCATATTCAGCGGAATTAAAATTAGAAGTTGTACAAAGTTATTTAAACAATGAGGGCGGCTATTAAGCTTTCGCCCAAAAGTATAATATTAAAAGCCCAACACAGGTAAAAAATCGGGTAAAAAAATATCAAAAAAACCGTGAAGTACTAGATAATCGTGGAAAACATGGTGGTGCAAAAGGAATTCCCATCCATTAAAAGGACGTCGTATTCACTTTAAAAGTGTGGAAGAAGAACGAGATTACTACAAAGCGCAGGTTGAATACATAAAAAAGCGTTACCCAAATCTGTAAACGGAGGTGTACAGACCCTTCTCCATTCGAATCAGAGATTCCAGTACACATCTCATGCCTATAACAAACGACTTTCTAAGCTAAGCATCATAGGCAGCCACTCTCGCAAAGGAAACTGTCATGATAATGCCTGTATTGAATCGTTTTTCTCCCATTTTAAGTCGGAGATGTTATATCTATCTCATTTTAAAACAGAAGAAGAATTGATACAAGCAGTTGAAGAATATATCTATTTCTACAACTACAAAAGATTCCAAAAACGATTCAACCACCAGGCTCCGATAAAATATCGAATCTCGATGGCTGCATAGTCTTTTTATAACTGTCTACTTGACAGGGGTAAGTCCAAACTTAAGATAGGTTTCGATTTTTTAAATATTTTATTTATTCATCAAGCTGCTTTCTTCTTCTTCAATATTCGATGCACCTATCCATGAATAAATTTCTTCTAATACTTCTTTCTCTCCTCTAGTCTCTATTTCTCCATTATCAAGTACATTTGGAAAAAGATTTATATAGGTAAGTGGAAATACCTCTTTTTTCACCTGACCTTTACTCTCACTCCCATATAAACAAATCACTTTCTCAACTACCGGCCTTGTAGGACGATTTTCTCCTAAGTAGAAGAACATAGTATAATTTGTTAGCTGATGAGAAGTAGAAGTTGCATAATTATCACTATGCATATTAGAAAATTTACGGAACCTTGCATCAAAAATTATACAACTTTCAAATAATAAAGTGCCATCTTCTTGCTTTTTATATAAATCTAGCTTTATATCTGGCCTCTTTTTTTCCTGTGGTGTAAAGAAAAGTTCCCCTTCCCTCTCAGCAGAAAATTTATCACTGTGATACTTATCATACCAACAGTGGATAATAACCTTAGAATTTTCTAACGAGAAAAAAGAACCTGCGGGAATCGTATTTTGATGGTAAGACTCAATCAAATTTGTTTCTAAATTGTTAGTAAGTTTAAAACCTCCTTTTCTCAATCCATCGAGTACTATAAATAGACAATAATATTCATAAATCTGCCAAAATGGCTTGTAGATTTTAATATATCGCTCTTTATCTCCTTGATTTTTTTGAATAAGTTTTGACTTTTCATAAATAAAGTTAAGTTGATAATAACGGTTATCAGTTAACAACGGTTTTATATTACCTCGATCAACCCCAGAAAAAAACGAGTTGTTTAACAAATGTACAATCCGACTATGAATGGCCCTTAAATGCTCTAGCCACTTTGCTTGTTGTAGATATCTTTCGTTATATTTTTTCAGCTCTTTTTCAAAAATAATTTTTTTTGCCTTTAAATCTACCTTTTCTGTTCTTGCAACTTCTGTTTTAGAATTAATGTATTCACTTCTATATTCTAGTTTTTTGAATTCTACCTTTAAAAGTGCTATTTTTTTCTTTACAGAATCATAATCTTTTGATATCACATCTATGACCAGATGAATATCTCCATTCCATTTAGATAAGATAGTTTTCATCCATTGATTTATTTTATGATTGAAATCTTCTTTTTTTACATGGTTATAAAAGAAGATTTTATTGTTTCCACCCGAATTTCTTGATAATCCTCTATTAGTATACTCCCAATGTATGGACTTTCTATTAACCTTTTCTTGTTTTCGACTTTCTTCGTAATCTCCTCTCAAATGTGAGATTGGATCTTTTTCTAATGATAATAAAAAGTAATTGATAGATTCTCTATGAGCCATCATATACCTTGCGTAATCATAATACCAACTGCTTAATACTTCATCTTGATATTTAGTTAAGCTTTTATTACTATAAATTAAATCATAAACTATTCCTTCAACTTTCTCTTCTAAATATCTATGAATTGTATGAACTTGTTCATCGTTTAAGTACAAAGGTTTCACAAAGAAACTAGTAGTATAAAAATTCCCTTTATAGTAAACTTTCAATAGATATGTCCCCATTCGCCAGGGGAACGTTTCATTACTTTTATTTTTGTATATCCAATTAGTAATAGACCCTTCCGTTAAACGGTATACAATAGATTTTTGTGTATCCTCATCATTGTACAAAGAAGTCTGAATTTCAATTGTAGAGTTCTCATCCATATTTTCGTTGTTTTCTACAAAAAATTGAATTCCAGTTTGCAAGCCCTCCTTAAGCTCAATAACTTGTTCTGTATTTATGTGTCCACTGCTAGGATACACCTTCAAAATTTTTTTCTCTTGAGTATATCCATGAGTTACAATTATATTAAACGGCAATTCCTTAGTATTACAAAGTGTACCCATTTCGAATCAACTCTTTCGATTTTTGTTCAAGATACCTTAATGATTTTTCAAAATTCTTTTCTTCATATTTCGTCAAAATCATACTAATAGTACCTTCTTTGATTTTACCTTCTCCATCAATTTTAAAAATTAAATTTTCAATTTGATCACGATAACCTCTGATTTTAGGAAGGATACGCTGTTTAATTTGATAATCAAATGCCACATCCCTAGACAACAGTTCATTACCATCCTCATCTTTAGGAATATTCCCTAGATATTTAGCAACTGATTTTGCAATTCTAAAAGATACCCCTGTTTGGGAATCATAACTGCTAATTTGCTCATGAATCTCATCTAAGATTTTTAATTCATCGTCCTCTAAGCTGGATAAACTATCTGAATTCGAAATCCAGTATTGAAAATTTTCAGCCTTAATAACAGTTGACATATCTACAATTGTCTTTTCTTCCTCAGTTTGTTCGAGTTGTTGCTCCTCATAAATTTTAGCTTCCAAAAAACCTTTTTTCTCCAATATAAGAAAATTAGATCTGTCCAGGATTCGATTGGTAGGCATTTTTACGGACTCATCTATATTCATTGTTCCAACAAATAAAACATTGTTACCAATTTCAATCCCTTCTCTATAATCAGGCTGATGACAAATGGAATTTCCACTAAAAAGATTTAATGTCCTATTATCTCTTGGTCCCTCTAAAACAGATATAAAATCACTAAAATAATGTTCAATTTGCCCTAAGTTCATTTCATCGAATACCACCATGAACATCTTGTCTTTTTTCTTGCTAGCTTTAATCAAAAAGCTTGTTAAGCCGGTATCACTTTCCATATAAATACCAGTCTGTTGATTTAAAAAACCAAGAATATCCGATGGTTCGGTAAATGAAGGACTAACGGGTAGAAATAAAAGGTTATCTCCCTCACTTAATCCAAGGGCCTCTGCATATAATCTTGCTAATTCTGATTTACCAGTTCCGCTCATTCCACCTAATATAGTTAAATTGCCAGTCTTTAAAGAGATGTGTAAGTTTTTCAAATCATTTTGATCATAAATTAATTCTTTTTGCTCTGCTAAAGCTGAAAGCCTATCTAAAAATTCGTACTCTTCAACCACATTATCTTTATCACTATTTTCTATTAGATTGTTCTCTTCGCCTAGATAATTCTTTGATTCCTTTTTCTCTTTAGGTTCCTCTTTTAAACTGTTCGTTTCACTTTCTACTTCTTTATAAGAATCCACAATTAATTTCCCCGATTCTTCAAACAAGTCAATTAAACTACCTCGAGTAACTGTAGAAATAAAACATAAATCTTTATAAGGTATTCTCGCCATTGAAAAATACCAATCTTTTGGTAATGGGATTTTTTTAATCTCTTCTGGCTTTTGACAAATATACGTTGTTGTTCTTGTTTTATACTTTTCGAAACTATCTGAATCCGGAATTTGATATATAAAACTATCACAAACAATAAATTCTGGAGTATCAAAGCTATGATTATGTTGTTCTAATTCTATTGGTTTTTGGTCTAATAGAAGTTTTTCAAAGCGCTTATGGGAAATGCCTTTTTTAATATGAGGAACGGGAACATAATGAGTTGACGTTTCTCCTTCTTCTTCTACCAAAATAACATCAAAATTATAATGATATCTCTTTTTAGCATAATCATAGTTTAATTTAGGCTTAAATAAAATTAACTTATCTTTAAAATGCTCACGTATGAATCTTACTTTATCATCTGCATATTGATAGTTTTCTCTATCTAAGTACAATTTGTTACGATTATCAAACGTAATATATACTTCATCAGGAGATTTATTAACAAGATTTTTTAATAAAAGAGGCTCATCAGAGCAAACTTTAATATAAAAAACTACATTATCTCCAGCACCAACATGGGTATAACTAACTGCTTTTCCTGCTTCAACTCCAAGACCAGGTAAAGCAGAATCATCTTCAGCAAGTTTTCCTAACAAAAAACACTCCTCTATATAACGTTTTTCTGTATCTTTAATTTCAAGTAGCTCATACCTCATCTGCATATACTAATATCTCCTTTCGGTTCAGGTATTCAACAATCTCTTTAATATAATAATAAATTTCGTAATGTCCTATTTCTTCGAATACTAACTGGTTATCGTTCAATGTTTGTTTAAAATTGAACCAATCTCTTCCTGTTCTAAAAGAAACCCTTGTTACAAAAATAATCTGCTCCTTGAACTTATGATTCTGATTATTAAGCAATTGTTTCTTAAAATTCAAAGGCGAAATTGTAACCGCTTCAAAAGGTGTATGAATAAATTCTTCATAATCTTTTGTAATAATAATGAATTGATTCTCCGTAACTAGACGTAAAAAAAACATCTGTAAAGGTTCATTTTGGCGAATTATCTCCTCTAATTGATTATGTTTTTGTTGTAGCTCTTTACCTATATTGACGGCAACCGAAAGTTTCTCTTCAATACACGTATTATACTTCTCTTTTTCTTCGTACTGACTATTTAACGTCTCTATTTGTCTATTCAAAGAAATATTCTTCCTCTCATAGTCTAGCTTCTCTCCTTGCATCTTAACTATTTTGTGTTTACATCTTTCCAAATAATATTCTTGAATTTTCTTTATACAAAACTCTAAAAGGAATTTATATTTATCTTCTTTATAATTATTACCGTGTAGTAAAAATACTGTTATCACCACATATTGATTAGGTTTATCTATTTCTGTTAGCAGTTTAAAAGTCTGTTCCTCTGTTTTAACTTTCCCATGAATTTTCTTGTACAGATTATTCTGTTGACTACTCAAATTATCTCTTTCAAATTTCTTTAAGAGAGTATAACATTCGCTTTCAAGATTGACTTCTTCAACAAGGAAGTTAATTTTCTCTATGACAGGCCTAGATAATTCTTCTGATAAACCATTAAATATATACATTTTATTACGGAAATTCTCAATCATTTTTTCTTTATTATTTTGATATTCATGAGGATAATCAAAAATTGCAACTGCGATAGTTTCATAATTTAATATATTTGAATCCACTTCTACTCGGACTATAAATTCTTCAAATCTAAGTTTATCTAAATAAGGACATTTTTCTCTAACCTCTTTCACAATTTTTTTTAACATTTCTTCAAAAACTAGAGCATTGTTCTTTTTTCTCTTTATCCCGTTATTTAAGGCCTCTCTCATTGCAGCTTTTAACAAATTAACTGGTGCATTATTTAAACTTCGTTGAAATCCCTGTACCCGTACTTTAAAGTCATTACATAAAATGGCAAGATCTTTCCTAGTTAAAACTTGGATAAACCATTCTTGATCTAACACACATGTTTCACCTCTTTAATTATTCTAATTATATTTTACCTTTTTTTTCATAAAAAACACTACTATATCACTTTGAACTACTTATATTTTTAATAGATTTGTATTCATAAAGGAGCATATACTTCGTGGAATAGACGTTGAAACAGGTTTGTCACTTTATTTAGTACTAGCTCTTATTACTTTCATAGTGACTACTACTGATTGTTCAAGACTGTAGTATAGAAGCTCCTGATAATCAAAGAAGTCAGAAGAAATAGGATTTGATAGCTTTTAGTATACTCTTTGTCGCAACACTCCTAATAACGTTCTTTATGTTACAGACATTGGAAAAACAGAAGAAGGGAGTAACCTTGAAGATATGCTTGCTTATATAACTGTTGGATATTTTCACTATTCTATAATGATTAGAATAAAAACGGTTAGAAACAACGAGGGAGGTTATGTAGCTGTCGCTAAAAAATAAAATATTAAAAGTCCAACACAAGTGAAAAAATTTGAGGAGAGCGGTGAGTAGTAGACAATTTGGGAAAAAGAAGTAGTTCACCAGTCCATAAGGTCTATACCCTATCACTGAAATATTTAAAGAGAGCTATTCAATTACATGGTTAACCGAAATAGCTGGTGTAAACCATACCAGCTTCTATAAATGGACACATACTAGATTGGCTAGAAACGTAAAATTTAATAAGGAAATACCACTAAAGGCAATAATAAAATCTATTCATCTTAAGCATAAACAATATGGTTATCCACGTATAAAAATTGCTTTGAGGGAGAAAGGTCTCTTGTTCAACCACAAAAAGGTGTATCGCTTAATGAGAGAATTAAGCAATCAATTATTCGAAAGAGGCGATGCTTCTTTCAAGGTAAGTACTCAAATGTTTTCCAAAACGTTCCAAACCACAATTTCAGTAATTGAAAACATAACGAGGCTCTCGTTACAAATATTACCTACTTACCGTTAAACGATGGTTTCAGTTTCCGTTCTGTTGTATAAGATCTATATAACAATGAAATTGTTTCTTAGAAAATTTCTAAGCGTAATGACAATCTGCTTGTATTAGATACACTTGAGGATTTAACGAAAAAAGAGATGTGTACAAAATCATTCTCCATTTGGATCAAGAATTCTAGTACACATCTCATACCTATAACAAACGACTTTCTAAGCTAAATATAATCGACAACCACTCTCGCAAAAGAAACTGCCTCCATAAGGCCTGTATTCTTTTCTTATTCTTCACTTCTCAAATATGAAGTTCATCTTCCCATCTTTCCACTCTAACTTCGCATCGAATGTGTTGTCGTTTTTCTTGAAACCTTTAATGATATCTGTCTGTTCGTCGTTTAATAGTTTCTTCATATTCTTTTGGCTAATCGTTTTACCTAGTATTTTCTTTGACATCGTAAAATCACACTTCGTCGTTTGATAGTTTGTACACCCGTAGAAAGTAGACTTATCAACGACATCACCGTCACACTTTTTACATTTGCCAACTTTTGAACCGATTATGGACTTCTTCTTTGCTCCTGGTTTTCCTTGGAACTGTGATAAGTCAAATTGACCGAAGTCCCACTTCTCACTCTGATCCTGTGCATCTTCAATGAGCTTTAATGTTAACTTTTTCGTTTGTTCCATGAAAACGCTCGGCGATGCTTTTCCGTCTCCGATTTCGTCTAGACGTTGCTCCCATTTCGCCGTCATTTCTGGTGAAGCCAAAATACTGTCACCAATCGCTTCAATTAATAGCTTTCCTTTATCTGTCGCCGATACTTGGTTTTTCGATACGGCAATATACTGACGGTCTTTTAACACACCGATAATACCAGCACGCGTTGCTTCTGTACCAAGTCCCTCTGTTTTGTTTAACACTTTCGTTAATTCTTCATTCTCTAAATGCTTACCAGCTGTTTTCATTAACGTAATGAGCTGACCTTCTGTGTATCGTTTCGGCGGCTGTGTTTTACCGTCCTTTACTGTAATATCTTGTACGATACCTTTTTCTCCTTCGTGTAAAGAAGGCAAGTCTTGTTCATCATCGTCCTTTTCTTTTTTCTTTCCGTATATAACGATGCGCCACCCTGCTTGAATTTGTTCTTTTCCTTTGGAAATAAACGCGGCTCGTCCATCAACTAACGTATGAACTGTCGTATAATCGAAAATTGCTTTTTCATAATGAGCCGCAAGTAAACGACGAACAACTAAATCATAAATTTTCTGCTCATCTCCTGATAACTTAGCTGGATCTACTACTTGTTCCGTCGGGATAATTGCATAGTGATCCGTTACTTTCTTCTCGTTCACATAACGCTTATTATCAAGGATAGATGATACCGGCAGCGGGAAGAACGCTTTGTATGATTCCGTATTACTTAACTTTTGTAAAATATCCGGGAACATCGCCGCTTCTTCTTTCGTCACGAAGCTCGAATCCGAACGTGGATATGAAATAATCCCCTTTATGTATAATTTCTGTGCCACTTCTAATGTCTTCTGCGGTGAGAACTTAAAACGTTTATTTGCCTCTGCCTGCAAAGAAGATAAATTATAAAGAAACGGTGGTAAAAACTCTTTGCGCTCCTTCTCTAGTTCATGTACCTCTGCCTCTTTCTCATGACAAAACTGCGCAATCTTATACGCCATTCCCTCTTCCTTCAAACGAAAATCATTGTCTTTATGCCACTTTCCTGTATACGTCTTACCGTCCATATTAAACGTCGCAATAACTTCCCAAAACGGCTCTGACTTAAAATTCTCGATTTCCTTTTCCCGCTTCACAATTAGCGCAAGCGTTGGTGTTTGTACACGTCCTGTCGAGAATACATCAGAAATGCCTTTTTTCTGTAATAACAGTGTATACGCACGAGATGCATTCATTCCAACGAGCCAATCCGCACATGAACGACTGTATGCTTCGTAATAAAGATTACGCGTTTCTTTCTCATCTAATAAATTTTTAAAACCGTTCATCACCGCATTTTGTGTTAACGACGAAATCCATAATCGCTTCATTGGCTTCGCGTTACGAGCAAGCATTAACGTTAGACGAATAATCGCTTCCCCTTCACGCTCGGCATCACCTGCGATAATGATTTCGCCCACTTCACTACGATGCACTAATTCTTTTACAACGTTAAATTGTTTCCACTTTGACTTTGTTACTCTATGGTTAAATTTCTCTGGAATAATTGGTAGTGTCGTCATGCTCCACTTCTTCCACTTTGGATCATATTCTTCGGGTGGTACAAGTTCACATAAATGACCGACCGCCCAACTTAAATACGCTCCTCTTGGAAACACATCATTAGGAGCGATTTCAATATATCCATTTTTCTTCTTATGTGAATAAGGTGCAGCTAACTTCGCCCCTTGATCTGGTTTCTCCGCGATTATTAATTTCATCTTCGTATCATTCCATTCTTATCTTTCATACGTACCATTTTACCACTTCAGAGCGTTAGATGAAATGTTTCACAACATAAAGGCCTGCATAATTTCTCCACAATTCATCCTTATACTTACCTTATCTATATGTTCAGAAGGGGAGAAAACAATTGAAAAAAACATTACTTGCACTGACGACTGTTATCGCACTTACAGCTTGTTCAAACGACAAGGAAGCATCACAACCACAAGAAAAGGCTACTTCCTCTAATGTCGAAGAAACGAATTCTGTGCCACAAGACTTCTACAAAGAAAGTTCTAAGGAAAAAATCCAGCATATTCACGGTATTGGATACGTTGGCAATCTAGAGGGGGTTTCAGTTGCCACTCACCACGGGTTAAAAATATATCAAAATGGAAACTGGTTGGCGTCCGACAAGGAACAACATGATTATATGGGATTCCAAGCGACAAAAAATGGCTTCTTCGCAAGTGGTCATCCTGAGACAGGTTCTAGCTTAAAGAACCCACTCGGTTTAGTAAAAAGCACAAATGGAGGCGCTAGTTTCGAGAAATTGGCTTTTTACGGAGAATCTGATTTCCACAACATGGCGGCAGGATATAACAGTGAAGCTGTTTACGTATATAACGAACGTCCGAACTCAAAACTACAACAAGGCTTTTATGTAAGTACAGATAGTGGACAAACATGGAAGCAAAGTAACCTAAGTGGGATTTCAGGTGAAATTCGTTCGTTTGCTATACATCCTGATAAATCTAGTGTAGTCGCTATGAGTACAAAAAAAGGTGTATTTTTCTCTACAGACTCGGGAAATACATTTGAATTATTTTCTAAACCGAAAGAAACAATCGCAATAACCGTTGGAAAGGAAGATATTTTCTACTCATACATAACAGAAAACAAACAACAAGCACTAGCTCGTCTGTCTATTTCTACGAATGAAGAAGTTAATATTCCTACTCCATCTGTAGATAGTAACGATCCAATCATGTACATCGCACAACACCCACAAAATCCAACTGAAATGACATTCGCTACCGCAAAAGCCAATGTATACTTTACAACTAATGGTGGAGAAAAATGGGAACAAATTGTGAAGGATGGAAATATACAGTAAAAAAAGAACCATGTGATACTAGCATCACATGGTTCTTTTTTATTATTCTGGTTTATTAGGAATCTTCGGATTTGGAACATAATTAGATTTGTAATCTGTATAGTGCACTTCTGATACCATTCCTGCCGAAGCGTGATGTAAGTCGTGACAGTGGAACATCCAGTTACCAGGATTATCTGCAACAAAGGCTACTTCATACTCTTCTCCTGGCTTTAAGTTCAACGTATCTTTAATAATTGGAGAACCTTCTACTGGCTTACCATTCCTACTTAACACTTGGAAGAAGTGACCGTGTAAGTGCATTGGATGGTCATCCATCATCGAACGATTTACCATCTTCACTTTAATTAAGTCACCTTTTTTCACTTTCAACGGCTCTACATCAGGAAATACCTTACCATTAATCGTGTATACCATTTCATTCCCATTCATTTCTGTATTTAAGTCCATGTTATACGTCATATCATATTTCTGGTCTAATGTGAACGTTCCTAACCTTTTTGTACCATACTTAGTCATATCTACTGCTGGAAGCTTTTCTGTTTCATTTGCTTTATCTGTCATCTCTTTAACACCGTCATACTCGATAACAGCTTTCATTCCCTTTACACCTTTCTTATCTCCATGATCTTCGATATACCATTTACCAGGATTATTTGCTGTAAATTCAACGTCATAACGCTCTCCTGGTGCAATCGAAATAATTTGGTCTTTTATCGCTTTTGGTTCATGAATTGGCTGACCATCTGTCGCAATTATTTTGACATCGTGGCCATGGACGTGAATATTATGTGATACATAACCAGCATTCACAAGTCGAAGTCGAACTTTCTCTCCTTCTTTCACTTTCAGTGACTCTACTAATTCCCCACTCTTTCCGTTAATCGTCAACAAGTCATACATATCCATGCTGTGACCTTCCATCGACATACCTCCGTGGTTCATGCCACCCATATTACTAGATTCCTTCTTCTCTCCATCCCCCTTCATATCTGAATGGTCCATACTAGATTCCTTCGCTTCTGTTACGCCTTTTGTCATTGCTTCTATTTGCTTATCAATTTCCTTCTTATCCGTTACCCATTCGTCTAATACTAACGTATAGTCTTTGTCATACTGTTCATTCGCATCCTCTACAACAAGAGTGCCATACATTCCTCTATCTAATTGATTAACACCGTCTTGATGTGAATGATACCAGTACGTTCCAGATACATTTGCTTCAAATTCATACGTGAAACTCTTTCCAGGTTCAATGGCATCTTGCGTCACTCCTGGAATTCCGTCCATATTATTCGGAACAGGGTACCCGTGCCAATGAATCGATGTTGGTACAGGTAATTCATTTTTCAATGTCACTTTCACCTTTTCCCCTTGCTTCACACGAATTTCTGGCCCTGGGGCAGAGCCATTAAACGTCCATACTGGTACAACGACACCATCACTTAATCGTTGTGCTTCCTCTTTTGCGACTAACATAACTTCAGGACCTCTTATCGCTTCTAATGGCTTTGTTGCGGTTTCCGTTAATATTATCTCTTCATCGTTCATATTATCATGTTCATTTGTTGTCTTTGATGTATCAGAACATGCAGCAATGACGAATATCATCAATGCTGTAACTGCTGATAACAAAAAACGTTTCATCCAAAAACTTTTCATTCAGATTCCTCCTCTTCATTACTTGCAACCATTGTATGAAATGATTATCAAGAAATTATGAAGATACAAAAACATCCAATTTCCATTAACATGCAGGAAATTGGATGTTCTCTATTCATGTAGCAAATATGAATCCGTATTTAACTGAACAAAAGGATGTTTCCGCAATTTCCTTATCCCTTTTTCTAAAACAGAGATAAAAGTAGTTAACTCCTCTTCCGTATTAAACGCATGAACAGAAATACGTAATCCCTTTGGTCTTGTGATAGACCTAGTAAAAATATTCTTCTTGGCTAGAAATTCTACTAAATCATGATAGTCGATTTTATCTATTGTACAACTAATTAATCCGTGCACTATTTGCGAATTCATATCATTCACCTTCACTCCTTGCAATAACTCTAAATTTGTTCGTAATTGTTCCGATAGTATGTGAATCCGTTTCTCTATGTTATGTATTCCTATCTCTTGTATGAAAACGATACTACGTGCAAGACCGACAAACGGGGCCACATTCCGAGTGGACGATTCAAATTTTTGACCTGACTGCTTCCACTTTAACGTACCATCCCATTTGAATCCTTCAATTGAATAATAACCAGGATTGATAGGAGAAATAGCTTGGATGATTTCTCCCCTCATATACAAACTCCCTGTTCCTAAAGGACCCAACAGCCATTTATGTCCTGGGAATGCATATACATCACAACCAATTTGCACAGGATTAACATTCATTTGTCCAACTGCTTGCGCTCCGTCAATTAACGAATACACATTAGCAGCGCGAGCTAGTGCACATAATTTTTCTATCGGTAATACCCGCCCAGTATTCCACGTAATATGGCTTACAAGTAATAGTTTTGTTTTATCGTTTACTACATGTGAAATTTCATCCACTATTTCATCATCCGTCTTATTTAAAATATCAATAATCCGCACCTTCACTCCGTAACGCTGTGCAATAGAAAAACAAGGTGCAAGACTACTTACATGTTCCCCGTTCGTCGTAATAATCTCATCGTCCGTTCTCCAATGAAGACCGTGCAAAAACATATTAAGGCCTTGTGTCGTATTTTCCGTTACCACAATCTGGTCATGATGTACATCAAGTAAGTCGGCTAACCGTTGGCGAACAGAATCAAAAGCTTGCTCTGCTTCTATCCACGGATACAATTGGAGCTTTTCTTGTTTCTTGTACGTTTCTATGATCGATTCCGTTACGAAATTAATTGATGGAGCACATGTACCTGTATTTAAGTAAATCTCGTCGGACAACGTATGATTCAATTGATGAAAACTTGGTATGATTTGTTCGTTCAATCGTCACAACTCTTTTCTCTGTTGTTTGTTACGGTCAATACCGAATCTATAGTATGCCTCGTTCAAATACAATCATGCTTTTTCCTCAAAATTCAAATTCATACGTCTTTAACTTATTCACAAACTCAAATCCAAGTTTTTCTGCTAGATGAATAGACTCTCCGTTCGTCGCAAGTGTGGACCAGCGAGGGATTACTCCTTGTACAATACACTGTTCTAAATATGCAGCACATACTAACGTTGCCAGTCCTTTGTTCATTTCTGCTAAATCATACGTTGCAACACTTATTTCGTGTATATTCTCATGTACACAACACGATATACATATGCTAATTACTCTATCTGCTTTCATAATGCAATAACCAAGTCCATACGTTAGAAAATCCTCTACTGTGTACCAACATTCCTCGATCATTTCAGCAACATCCTCTTGTTGCTCAATAAGAATCCCGTCAACTTTTTGCACATAATACCCGTTCAGTAATGGTTTATATGACTCCTTTACACTGTTGAATATCCCTTCATTAAATCGATAATATTGTTCAAAATCTGTTTCGTACTCACGGTAAGAGATTGCTTGTTCTAGCGCTTCTTCCCATGCACAATCATTTACTACTGCGAGAAAATACGTCCCACCACACTCTTCATACGTTGCCTGTTTTAATTCGTTCTCAATAAAATGTGGAAGCGTTTGAAGGAATTTCTGATTTTTTGCATCTCCAATAAAAAGGCTAATAATCCCCGTTTCATCTACTAATGCAGTAGTAGGATGGGTTTCATTATCCACATAAATGCTTCCTCTATTCCTTCCATTCATCACACCATATAACGTCGAAAGGTTATGTTGTGACTTCACCTGTAACAAAGGCTTAATTTTATCGTAGTCTTTTCTATCAAGCTTATAAATCATGTTCCATCTCCCCTTTCTTCTATTGAATTATGCAGACATTTTGCAGGTATAAATATTCCCTACCTTCACATATAGATGAAGGGACAAGGAGGGATTTATATGTCCACATACACAATCGGTATTATTACGGTTTGCTTTCTTTCTGTTTTGTTTGTTGCTTATGCTTCAAGGCGACATGGCACACTAATGGAACAAATGGTTTTCATTATGGCATTTAGTATGAGCATCGGACTCAGTATTGGATTTTATGTAGGAGTGCTATTAAAAGGAGACTTGTTGTATTCGGCGCTGTTAGCTATCGCCGGAAGTGGATTGATTGGCTTTCTCATCGGAATTTGTTTCCACTTGTATACAGGCTTAGAAGGATTATTTTCTGGAATTATGGCGGGGATGATGGGAGCAATGACAGCTGAAATGTTAACGAATCAGCAAGCACATAGTATCTTACTCATTAGCCTATTGCTTACTATTGTAATAGCAACTTCTTGTATCATACAATTTTTATCGCATACGTTCTCAACATTTATCGAACGACGTTTTTTCTTGTTACTTTCTATTAGTATGTTGATTGTCGTCGGAGTCTTTTTCATGTTTCCCGAAAATCACATAGCAGAAGTCCCACCTTCACATCATCATTAAAGATAGCGAGGTAGCTCTCTCCTCGCTATTTCTTTATACCGTTGCTCGTACAATATAACGCGAGAACGTTACACATAACCCTCGTTCTGTTCGATATTTCTCAAATACATTCGTTACTTCTTCGAGATTCTCCTCTACTAGCATGTTATAAATGCTAGGATGTTGTCCAAAACAACGCAACTTTAAAACATCCACTGGCGCACGTAACCATTCTTCACTATTCACTACTTCTATTTCAACATGTTCAAACTTACTTCTTGCTAGCCTTTCTTTCAATCTATCTAATACAAGCGCTCCCTCTGGATGCGGGTCATACAAATTCGGAAATAAAGAAGGTAATTCGATACCACCTTTGTCACCAGGATGAAGCCCCAGGACACTCCCACCTTTCTTAACCACACCTGATAACAACAAGTAAGCAGATGTTGGGCCTTTGCGTACATACGCCATATCAAATATTTCCGGAGCAAACGGCAACACCTTTTTACTATCCCCTTGCACGAAGCGAACATTTTTCTTTCTACTTGCGTTACCAGTAAGAACGAATCCATCTGTCACATCAAAACCAACAACTTCTTTCGCAACCGTACCACACTGAAGCGTAAAAGCACCGTGTCCGCATCCCATATCTAACACAACCTTATCTGATGCAGCATTGAAGACTTCCTCATCAAATATCGTTTCGCCGTTTGGCTCTGTTAAGGTCGAAGCCCATGTGTATGAATACTCTCCATATAATGTACCAAGCTGTGCGTACCATTCCTTTGAATGAGGTAATAGCCAATCTTTATGTACTGTTGGATTTAATAAATTCATTTATTTTTATTACCTCCCATTTTATTTCTTTTATATGCAAAAAAGCACCCTCCATGCCATATATACGACATGCTGGATGCTTTTCCCTTGTCTCCCTTTATTTATATACTTTCACTCGTGCTTCAAGTGATTGGAATTCTTTTTCGTTAGGCACAGCTGTCGGTTTCCCAAAAGGCATCTGCGCCGTTAGTTTCCATGTAGCTGGAACACCCCATTCTTTTTTCACTTCTTCATCAATCAATGGATTATAATGTTGCAACGTTGCACCATATCCTTCAAGTTCTAACGAAGTCCAAACAACAAGTTGTAGCATCCCTGTCGATTGTTCTGACCAAACTTTAAAGTTCTCTTTATATAATGCAAACTTCTGCTCTAGCTGTTCAATCACCTCTTGATCTTCGAAGAACAAGACTGTACCATAACCTACTTGAAATGCATTCATCTTTTCTTCTGTCGATGAAAAAGCACCCTTCGGCACGATTTTCCGTAATGTTTCTTTTGTAATATTCCATAATTTATCGTGCTGTTCTCCTAGAAGTACCACTACACGAGCACTTTGAGAATTAAATGCAGATGGCGTGTACTTCACCGCATGTTCAACAGCCTCTTGTATTTTCTCATCGGATATCACTGTCTCTTTGCTAATCCCATAAATAGAACGTCTACCCTCTATAGCTTCATAAAAATTCTTCACCACATGCATTAGGCTCCCTTTCACTTAGATTACACCATTATTTACTAAATGAATCTACTTACAAAGAAACCTACTCTTTATGTTATTCAAGAACATATACAAGTAGTATACATGGGATAAATATTCTTATTAAACAAACTGTATAACAAAGTATTAGTAATATCTATTCATGAAATATACCTAGTAATGTTTTGTATTATGTTGCTTCCGCTCCGATTAATATTTTTCTTCTCCCTAATAAATAATAAGCGAAATACCCTACTATATTAAAGAAAGTAAACGCAAGAATCCAACCAACATTTAATCGTTTATGATGATATGCATTAATCGTTGCCCAAATAGCGAATAAAACCATATAAAGGGCAATACCTACAAATAATGCAATCCACATCGATTTATTAACATCCCTCACCACTAATTTGACATACCATTTCGCATTCCCACTCCCATAATTACGAAATTCAGCAAACATCCATGTAGGAGCTGATACCGTTCGTTCATATTCATAGTATGGATTGGCTCTTTTTGCATAGTCAAATAGATGGTCGAAATTCGTAGCTTGTTCCTCATAGTCTTTTACCCTATAGATTTTAACAATCGGAACATGATCTGTATCATCTACACGTCTCATTATTTCCTTTTTATCCTCTTCAGAAATTGTATCTTTATCGTATAGTATAGATGTTATTTTCCAAGCAAGTGTGTCATTTTCTGATGCGTTTTTTTCCTCTATGTACCAAACAAACCCAAATACAACGAAACCTAATCCTAGACACGCTACCGCTAAATAAAGTACCCACTTTGAAAAAAGATTTTGAGGCTGGAATAATTGTTCAAGGTCTGGGCGCATCTCATGCTCTCCACCAAATCTCTCGATTGCAATTTCAATCGCATCTTCCTCTTCTTTTCCTTCCTCTATTAGTTCGTAAACCGCCTCTATTAAATGACTTTTCATTTCTGCTTTTAATTCTTGTATCTCTTCGTTCTTGCCATCCATATCTTCATAAACAGTATCTACAAACACATCAATTTGCTTCATCATTTTCTCCCCCCTCTAAAAATGAATCAATCATATTTTTAACAAAACGCCACTCAAGGCGCTTTTCTTCAAACCCATCTTTCCCCAACGGCGTAATTTTGTAATACTTTCTTCTTCCGCCAGGTCCTTGCTCATCTCCCCAGTACGATTGAATCCATTCATTCTTTTCAAGTCTTTTTAAAGATAAATACAATGTTCCTTCTTTTAATTCAAATTGTTCATCACTTTTTTCGCGTACTAATTTTGCTAATTCGTATCCGTACATATCTCGCTTCTCTAGTAAAGAAAGAATTATCGTATCAATGTGACCTTTCAACACTTCCTTATTTACTTCCATAATATTCAAAACACCACCTTGCTTTTACTATAATTCACATTACCTAATAATGCAAGGTATTATCTTTTATAAATTACCTTTCATAAAAAAACTTAACGGTAGCTGAAATATACATTCTATGTTTTAATAGAAAATGCATCCTAATAACAAAGGAGTATTTTCTATGATAGAACGCACAAAAGTACGAATAAGCTTCTTCGCATACATATTGCTATTACTTACATTTGATACGAGCTATCCGTTCATGATTTTTAATCTCTTTCTAGCCTTTGCAGCATTAGAGTTATCGTTCTTACTGCCCCTGTTCAAAATAAAAGATAGAAAAGAAATACCCGCAAGCATCCTCTTCTATCTTGTATTCTTATTAATGTCACCAAACATCTTTTATGTTGTGACAGATTTGATTCACTTAAAAATTTTCACGTTTGATTTCAAACAAGGATTAGTGCTAGAAGAATGGTGGAACTTCTCGATTTTAACTGCTGGTGTCATACTAGCTATCTATTACTTCACCTTAATGATGAAGCAATTGCATCTTCTGTTAGTAGCAGTAAAATGGAGAACATTTATTATCTTTGGATTTATGATATTAGGTAGTATTGGAATCTACATTGGAAGGTTTCTTCGCTTCCATTCGGTTCACTTGTTTACAGAACCACTGTCTTTAATCACGCAAGTACTTGCATCTATTAACGTTCCTTCCCTTCTCTTTGTGACTTGGATGAGCGTACTACAATTTCTTATATACTGGTTATTTGTAGAGAAGAAAGGAGAACAGCATGTTTGATTTCTATGTATTTGTTGTTACGATCCCGCTACTTTTACTAGCCATCTTATTCTCGCAAATTCACATATGTAACGTATTCTACAATATAGAAAAGTCTACCTTATGGGGCACACTTGGTTTACTTCTCCCATTTGGATTAAATTTATATGTGTATCAACTAGTGAAGCTAGAGAAAGCTGCTGGTTCATCTTTTGAACATGTAACAGCACAAGAACGAATAACATGGCGACGCCTTTATATGCTTGTACTTATTCAGTATTTACTTATGTTTGTTATAATTGGAGTTCTCCTTTCTCCAGGGGCGACATTCATTTCTGGTTACTATTAAAAAAGCAAGAATCGCATCCGATTCCTGCTTTTTCCTTTATAACTGAAACTTTTCTTTCACGATTTCTGCTGCTTCCTCCGCACTTAAATTCGTATTGTTAATCCTCATATAATTAGCAAATGTGATTTCACCCTCATATGAATTCAATCTATATTTCTCGTACGTTCGCTTCAAATTTGCTTCAGACTTTTCAATGTTTCGCTTTGTTGGTTTCTGTTCTAATCGATTAGGTGTTTTATTACGCTCTATTCTCTCATCTAACTCTGCTTCTAATTCGACGAAATATACGTTACCACCGTTCAACTCAAATAGGTTCGTTAGTTTCCGAACATACTCCCAATCTGCCTCTACATCAAATGCCCATACGTATGTAAAAATAATGCCGGGCAACTCACTTTTCGCAACCGCTTCAAATATTTCTTGACGAAACAACTGAACTAATCGATTTCCTTCCTTGGTCCCATACTCAAAAAAAGGGTGAACCAATTCAATCGTCATATGATTATGAAACAACTTCAATTCCGTTATTTTCTCTAATTCTTGTCCTACTGTCATTTTCCCAACCGCTTGTGGTCCGAATATAAGTACAAAATTCATTAGCCTACTTTCACCTTCTCTTGTAATGAATGAAATAACTTCGCTATTACTCTCTCAATACCCTCTTCTTCAATCCCCATTTCTTGTACAACATTACAGGTGAAAAATGGAACTAAAATATCAGACACGTTCGTTTCTTTCGAATAAAAAATCTCAATTTGATGTTTTGATTTCATTTGTATTTCAATTCCATCAAGTACTGAGGATGGAATAACAGTTGGATTTTCCGTTGTTAATTTAATAGACTTCACTCCGCCATACAAACTTTTTAACTGTTGTTGTGTACCATCGAAGAAGATTTGTCCATCATCAATGAACATAATGCGGCTACATAACTTCTCAATATCAGACATATCGTGTGTTGTCAGTAATACTGTCACCTTCTTATCCTCATTCATCATTTTAATAAACTGACGGATGCGTTCCTTTGCTTCAATATCTAAACCAATTGTTGGTTCGTCTAAAAATAATAGCTTTGGTTCATGTAGGAGACTTGCCGCAATATCACTACGCATTCGTTGTCCTAAACTCATTAGCCGTACGGGCTTTTGTAAAAGTGACTGCAAATCGAGAATATCATCAAATAAGGCTAATCGTCTAGTAAACTCCTGTTCTTGAATACCGTACACGTCTCTTAATAGTTTGAAAGAATCAAGAAGTGGAAGGTCCCACCATAGCTGTGTACGTTGTCCAAATACGACACCGAGATTCGTTGCCACTTTCTTTCGCTCTGTATATGGATTGTTACCGTTTATCATAATGGATCCGTGTGTCGGCATTAAGACACCTGTTAACATTTTGATTGTCGTAGATTTCCCTGCACCGTTCTTACCGATGTAGCCGACCATTTCCCCTTGTTCAATATGAAAACTAATATTTTTAACTGCTTCAATGTCCGTATATTTCCGATGAAATAAGCTCATTGCTTTTTCCATTTTCGTCGTTGCTTGCACTGGTAGTCGATAACTTTTCACAACGTTATGTACATCAATCATTCTCTCTCCGTTGCCAAAACCTTATAAAAATCTATAAAGAGTTGTTTGTTTCCTGCTTCTTCGTATCTGATTTTGCCGAAGCTACTCTCATTTGGTACGACACTCCACAGGCGTAAATTCGGATACAACGAATCCTACACATTAGCCATAACGTTTTTGTGTTATCAGGCTAATTGATAACGTGACAAATTGATTGCCGCATTCAAATCCCTATCTATCTCATGACCACATATACATCTATATACTCGATTAGATAGCTTCAAATCCTTTTTTATTTTCCCACATGTTGAACACATTTTAGAAGATGGGTACCATTTATCTGCTTCTATGAATTCAATTCCGTATTTTTCGCATTTATATTGGATTTGTTTTTTAAATTCATATAATTTTTGCTCGTTGATTGCTTTAGATAAATGTTTATTTTTCATCATCCCTTTACTATTCAACGTTTCCATAACAATACGATATGGCTTGGTTTTCACAATATCGTTTGTTGCTTGGTGGAGATGGTTTGTGCGGATATTTGTCAACTTTCTGTGCAGGTGTCGTATTCTCTTTTCTATTTTTATAATGTTGCTCGTTTTGACAAAACGGTTTCCCTCCTTGTTCATTTCATATTTACGAGAAACTTGACGCTGCAACATCCGAAGGCGTTTCTCTACCTGTTTTACTTTTTTCTTTTTGTTGATATTTTTGATTCTTTTTCCGCTTGAACATACAGCTAACTCTTTGATACCAACATCAATCCCAAGACTTACATCTGTTGCCGTTTGGTTTGGAAGGATTTGTTCAAATCCAACAGCTATATACCAGTACTTCCCATCAAAACTGACTCGAGGATTCGTGTATTTCACACCAATAGGTAACTGTTCAACTGTTTTGACCCATCCAACTTTTTCAATGAGAACCAATTTTTCTTTTACTTTGAGTTTGTCTGTATCGTTGTAGAAAGATGGTTTGGAACGTCTGCGGCTTTTGAATCTTGGCTTATCAGCTAATCCTTTAAAAAAGTTAGCATACGCACTACATAAATCTTTCATTGCTTGTTTGGCGACATTATTTGAAACGTCGTATAACCAAGCGTATTCCGGTACTTGTTTCAGCTTCGTAAATATTTTTCGAAGAACAGTATGTGGGATAAATTTGCCACCTTGTTTATAGTTCTCTTGTTGCTTCGCTAGTGCCCAATTATAGGTAAAGCGAGCTGTTCCTGCTGATTTCCAAAGCTGTATTTCTTGTTCTTTCGTTGGAACTATCCTAATTTTTTTAGCGAGAATCATCGTAACACCTCCTTAACAAAAGTATATATTCAATTAACTTTCATTGGAACATACATTCTGTTAAAGTGTGTTACATATTTGTGAAAATAATGTAGAAAAGCTTGTTCAAGAAAAAGATAATGATAGTTAACCCACAACACTTTAGTAAAAAATAATAGGGTTTTATAAAGTTTTATCATCTTTTCTGAACACTTAATTAGCCTCCTTTATTACGAACCTGTCACATCATATTTTTTCATCATGTAATTCCACACATAACATGTACATCCGAGATAAACAAAGCCGATCAACGGTGCCAAACCAATCATAAACGCAGGGAAATCTATTATTTCTTTTTTCAAAATGAAATGAATGGGGATATATCCTACTAATCCGTACGGAACGATTGCAACGAGAATCCATTTTAAATACGGGGGATATATGAATAGTGGTAGACGGCTCATCTCACGTGAAACGTTTAATACATTTTCAAATGTCATAATCGTATCTACTTGTCTGAATGCCATACTAGAGTTTAAGATAAATGTCCCTATAATAATTGCAGTACCCCCAAGAATACTATAAATGAGAAAGAAAATCGTGCTCCACGTATACTCAATTGGTAACAATGTATTCGCCCATATGAACATACCAATAGATGACAACAACATTCCAATCGTATGAATTGGTAACGTATTAGCGATATAGTAGAACAACGGAGGCAATGGCCGAACCATATACTGCACGAAATTCCCTGTTCTCACATCCGTAATAAGTGAGTACAAGTGGAGGCATAGTATACTCGCCAAGGCCCAAGCTATGTAAAATAACGAGATTAATAATAAGATTTCAGGAAACTCCCACCCTCCAATTGCCCCGTACTTTTTCATCGCAAACATAATCCCAGCTAGCCATACACCCGCTGATGCAAATACGCCAATAATCTCTACAATAAAATTAAAATGAAATGAAAATCTACCTTTTAAATAAGCACCCTTTAAGGTAAAAAACATGTTCAAGTAGTACTTCATATTATCATCCCCCTTGTATCATTAGATTCCGAAGCATCACTCGCCATAACACCACATTCATTCCAGCAAGAATGATAACCCACACCATTCCCGTCGCTAGTTGCATCGCAATTGCCCCTTCTGGAATGACACCGTTAAAAATACTCGTCGGTACGTAATACATAAACTTGAACGGAAGGATACCAATAATGGATTGAATACTCTCTGGATAAATCCAAATTGGAAACGGCATACCTCCTAAGAAAAACACTACCGCATTCAACAACCACCACATCCCATTCACTTCTATGTACTTCATCATAAGTAAACAAAAATTCATATTAATAAGAAAGCCAATTGAAAGACTAATAAATACTGATAAGAAAAATGATAAGATAACTTTCCCACTCGGAAGATACCCCGTACTTATAACAATAATCCCACCGTAAATCGGTAAGACGATGATAAAAAAGAACAAACACATCGTTCCAATACGTTCAAAGAAAATACGCCATATGAAATGAACTGGCTTCATTAAATCAAAAATAATATCCCCGCTCCGAACTTTCTCCGTCACAGCATAACGAATACGCATCGTATGCAATTGTGGAATAAGTACCGCATATGAAATCGCCATATACGCAATAATTTGCTTCATCGAAATACCGTCTACTTCCTCTCTCCCTTGGTACAACGCTTTCCAAAAGAAAATCCAAAGTACAAAGACGATAAGCATCCCGAACACATTCAACCACAAATCGCCTTTATAAACGAGCTGTTGCTTTAAGCCTATTTTGGAATAAGCAATGTACTTTCTCATGCGACGTCCTCCTTTTCTATTCCTCTTTGTTTTAAGAGTAGCAGGCCATTACATCTACAAGAACAATACAAAGAGGGAGAAGATCACGAAAATAGTATAAAAAAAGACTCATACTTTTGTATGAATCTAAATTAAATAAAACAGCACCCTACTAGAGTGCTGTTTCTCTCATTTATCTTTCCACATATTAAGCTCCTTTCGCTAAAAGTCCGACAGCGCGCTTTCGCATCTCTTCCATCGGTCCCATCCTAAACAAGCGAAGCCAAATAATAGCGAAGAGAATCTGTATGATACTAAGTCCAATCCATACGCCGATGATCGAAATAGAGTTTAACTTATTACCAAGCCCCATACCCCAGCCATAAAAAATGACTGAAGACAAAACATTTTGCACAACATAACAGCTAAGCGACATTTTACCTGTTTGTTCTAACCAACTCCAAATTCTTAAATCTGGTCTTGATTCGACAAGGCGAGCAATAATCGCTACATACCCCATTGCTAGTAAAGGAGCAAATAAATAGCGAACCGGGATATCAAACAAGTGACCAGGAACAAGCAGTAGCAAATTAAGCGGAAGTCCAATTAGGATTCCATATTTGAATAGACGGACACGAATGTTTCTACCAACCTCGTTATCCCCAAATGCTCCTTTACGCATAAGCATGACACCAATAAGAAATAGAACAATATTAAGCGGAAGGGCAAATATTACTTCAAATCGTAGTATCACAAAGTTTGATAACCTGTATTGTACTTGATCTAGCCAGCTACCTGTTTGATAGAGAGCAACTATATCGGTACCGCCATCCCCTGTTATGTCTCCTCCTGTTGCAATAAACGAAAACAACAAGGCTGATAAAGTCAATACAAGTACGGTATAGATACCTCCAAGCCATTTAATGGTACGCCAAATCGCTTTATCACCTCTCTTGACAATAAACGATACAATGATTGCGGCTGCTGCATAGCCCATCAAAATATCATATTCCATCACAAGGGTGAAATGGATGAAGCCCTCTAACATAAGAATCATCGACACCCATAAGTATGTACCAGGCCAAGGATTCCCTTTACGAAGGGACTGTTGATACTTCATTTCCAACCCAATTCCAAACATAACGGACAGCAAGCCTAAAAACTTCCCATTAACAAGCACAAGGCATATAGTCTGAATAATCCTATCTGCTGAGGTCCACCATTGACTATCCCCCATAAATATTTGGGCTGTATCACCCCAATATCCAAAAATCCAAATATTTGTTCCTAGCGTCCCTAAAATAGCAAATCCTCTTAAGATATCCAAGATACGAATACGTTTTACTCTATTTTCCATGCACGTTCCTCCACATCACGATCTTTTCATCCATAACTTAAAAATAACTATTGGGATTATTAACCATTTATATTTCCTTCTAAGATTAATATGTAGGATGACTTTTGTTGATGAATTTTGGAAACGCTCTCTTGATTTTTTAACAAAATAAAAAACAGCCGTTCTTCACGAACAAGCTGTTTCTTCTTCCTTACTTCACTACATAGCGCTCATACTTCTTAAAGTCACTCATCTTACATTCGACTTTAATTTTTGTACCGTTCTCTTCATATTCTGTCGCATGGATTTTCGCATGTGTACTAAAGTGCGATACGATTTGACCTTGGTCATATGGAATAAGCATTTCACACATGATGTAATCTTTGAATACTTCACGTCGAATAAGCTGAACTAATTCTGAAATACCGATTTGTTCTTTTGCAGATAAATAAATACGGTCGTTCTGAATCGTTGGGATGTTCATATCCATTAAATCCGATTTATTGTATGCATAGATAACCGGGATATCTTTCACACCAATTTTCTTTAATGTTTCATTCGTCACATCCATTAAGTGTTCATAGTTTGGATTTGAATAATCAACAACGTGAATAAGTAAGTCTGATTCTGCTACTTCTTCTAATGTTGAGCGGAATGCTTTCACAAGATGATGCGGTAACTTGCTGACAAAACCAACAGTATCAGTTAATAAGAATGACTTGTTGTCATCCATCGCAATATCACGTACAGACGTTTCAAGCGTTGCGAACAACATATCTTTTTCAAAAACGTGTTTATCCTCTGATAAGTTATGTACGTCTAACATCGCATTCATAACCGTAGATTTCCCTGCATTCGTATAACCAACTAATGATACAACAGGTACTTCGTTCTTTTTACGTTGTTTACGTTGTGTTTTGCGATGTGCTACTAGTTCCTCTAACTCTTTATTTAACATTGAAACTTTTTCTTCAATACGACGACGATCTAGCTCGATTTGCTTCTCACCAGCACCTTTGTTCTTCGTACCAACACCACCACTTTGTCTTCCTAACGAAGCACGCAGTCCAATTAGACGTGGCATCATATATTGTAAGTGCGCTACTTCAACTTGAAGTTGGGCTTCTTTCGTCTTTGCACGCTCTGCAAAAATATGTAAGATTAAGATTGTACGATCAATTACTTTACACGCTAATTCTTCTTCTAGATTACGGATTTGTGACGGTGACAACTCATCATTAAAAATAACAACATTCGCATCATTATCTTTTACCGCGTCAGCTACTTCTTCTACTTTTCCTGTTCCGATATAAAGCCCTGCATGTACACGAGGTAAATTTTGAATAATTTCTCCTACTACCTCTACATCACACGCCTCTGCTAAGTTCACTAATTCTTTCATTGAATAGTCAAAGTTCGGTTCGTTATTTATATTCACACCAACTAAAATGGCTCTTTGTTGTTCTTCCATCATATTGATTTCCCCCTTACGATCTTTGTCGGGATGTATTCTTTCTTTCCACATAATAACACACTTTATTCCTTAGTCAATGAAACTTTCCATTTCTAACAAATATGCATAATATCTGCACATTTGTTAGATATTCTTTCTTCTTAAAGGGGGCTATGCAATGACAGTAAAAAAGTGGGGGATTGCTCTTTCATCTGCATCGATTCTATTATTAGCTGCATGCACAAATGAAACAAGCGATCACAGTAAGCATCAACCAACAACTAAAGAAACAACAGAGCAAGAAGCGACAACAAAAGTACATAAAGAAATGCCAAAATCATTTAATGAGAATGCGACAAACGGATTACTTACAATGAATATGAAAAACAGTACTCGTTTAAATGAACAAGATCCAGTCAAAATGGCTGTTCTTACTTCACAAATGATTTGGCCAGCTACACACACCGATAACCAACCGAATGCGGTTATTTTGGCACCAAAAGGTAATTGGCAACTAGCATTAGCAAGCGCGGACCTTATCCATCACCCAAGTAACGGACCAATTTTATTCTTAGAAGATAAAAAGATTCCAGAGACAACGTTACAAGAAATCAAACGATTAAGTCCTACAGGTATTAAAGATGGTACAAACATTATCGTTATTGGGGAACTTGATGAATCAGCAAAAACACAACTTGCTTCATATAAAGTAAAACAATTAAAAGAAACAGATGCAGCTAAACTTGCAAAAGAAGTTGATGCATTATACGCAGAGATTACGGGTGACTATCCAACGAGCGTTATTATCGGCTCGTCTGATAACGACGCTCAACTATTCTCAGTACCAGCTGCTAATTGGATTGCACACATGCCAGAACCAATCTTATACGTATCAAAAGATACGGTACCAGAAGCAACGATTGATGCGTTAAAAGAACGAAAAGGCAAAGCTATCATTTACGTACTAGGTCCAGAAAAAATCATCTCAAAAGAAGTTGAAAACCAACTTGGTGAGCACGGTAAAGTCGTTCGTATTAGCGGCGAAACACCTACTGCCAATTCAGTTGCATTTGCAACATTTAAGGATAAAGACACTGGATTTGGTTGGGGAATGACAGAGCCTGGACACGGGGTTTCCTTTACTTCTTCTACAACACCGTCGCTCGCAATTGCAGGAGCACCGTTCTCTCATATGGGTAAACACGCGCCTGTCATTATCCTTGATAAAGGTGAAGTAACGAAAGATGCATTTGATTTCTTAGTAAAAATCAAACCAACATTTAAAGACGATCCAACAACAGGTCCATACAATCACGCCTTCATCTTAGGCGCAGATGCTTCTATTTCATATAAATCACAAGGCATACTAGATGATGCACTTGAAATTGTACAAGAAGATGGAAAAGGCCACGAAGGACATTAATAGTTAGTAGGTTCTCCGACATATAGGAGAACCTTCTTCTATATACCGAAACGATGCATATGATACACTAATGTTAAGAATCGAAGGAGTTATACTATGTTAAATGAATTAACGAATTGGTTATATACCGTCATGCAACCAGTAATTGAACTTAGTTTTGCACTTGAATCATCGCCTCTTCTCTTCGCATTCCTACTTGGCATTGTCGGTTCACTTGTCCCATGCCAATTGACAAGCAATTTAGGGGCAATTGCGATTTATACAAATCAATCTGTACAACAAGGAACAAAATGGACAAGTGTACTATCTTTTATTATGGGTAAAGTCGTTGTCTTTTCTTTACTTGGCCTATTCGCCATCTTAATTGGAAAAGACTTCTTCCAAAGCTTACCTACACTATTTAGCATCGTTCGAAAGTCATTAGGACCTTTGTTTATTCTAATAGGCTTACTATTATTAGGTGTATTCAAACTACGTATCTTTGATAAATTGGGAACACTACCTTATATTCTCCCGAAAAATGAACGTTATCGCTCGTTTCTTATGGGCGTTTATTTCTCTATTGCATTCTGCCCGACGATGTTCTCTCTATTCTTCTTCACATTAATACCAAGTGCTATAAATAGCTCTGTTGGAATCATGATGCCTATTATCTTTGTAGTTGGAACTAGTTTGCCATTGATTATCATTGTCTACCTTCTTTCTACATTACAAAACCGCCGGATGATTATGAAGAATAGTAGAAAACTCGGGATTATCGTACAACGCACTTCTGGTGTGATTTTCATCCTTTGGGGCGTATTAGATACAACCACATATTGGTTGTAGGCCCCTTAAACAAATAAAAAAGAAAGGAATTAGACACGTGAATCTATTATTAGTAGACGACGAGCCGCGGATGTTACAGCTACTAGAATTATACTTAGCTCCGCAAGGCTATACATGTACAAAAATGAATAATGGAAAAGATGCACTTGATGCACTTTCTAAGAACGAATTTGATTTAGTATTGCTTGATGTGATGATGCCAGATATGGATGGCTGGACAGTATGCAAACAAATACGAACCTTCAGTACCATTCCAATTATTATGCTAACTGCAAGAGACGGGAATACAGATATCGTGAAAGGACTAACGACAGGCGCTGACGATTATATTTCAAAGCCCTTCGACGAAACTATTTTACTAGCTCGTATTCAAGCAATCTTACGCCGAACAAAAATAAATCAATCCATTCAATTTGAATCAATCTACTGGAATCGTCATCAATATATTGTAACCGTTCATAATGAACCCATTTCAATGACTCCAATTGAGTTTGACATCTTAGGATTATTTTTACATAACCAAAACCAAGTGTTAAGCAGAGAACAACTTATTCAAAAAATATGGGGCTATGATTCCGAAGTAGAAGATCGTACAGTCGACTCGCACATTCGAAATGTACGAGATAAACTACGGAAAAGCGGCTTCTCCGTAGACGACTATTTAAAAACGGTGTATGGAATGGGGTACCGCTGGATAAAGAAAAAAACGGAGAATAACGAATGAAGAAAATCTCCTTTAAACTAGCTTTTTACTTTTTACTCGTAACCGTACTTATTGAATCCATTTTATTCATATCGTTATATACAACAATCGTTCATTCTCGCGTACAAGAAGAACTTGATGCACTGCTAGCACGAGGAAATAGTCATCGAGATGTTCTCCAAAAGCACTTTGATGATACAACAATTTCTCACGTCGCACTGATGGAATCAGAAGCAGAAACAAAAGTAATTATTACAGATGCGAATCGAAACATATTGGCACAGTCAAAGAACATTAATAAAGAAATGAAAATCCATCTACATACGGACTTATCAGCCGTTCCTTCAACAGGAATGGTGCTCGATGATCATTGGCGCTCTTCTGACTATATTTGTTCAATAAGTCCCATTATCTCGAACGAAGAAGTCCAAGGATATGTATATATGTTTCTCGAAACAGAATCAATTAAAGCGCTAGTAGAAAAAATCACCTTCAAGTTTACTATCACAGCTCTCTTAACAGTATGCGTATCTATTTGTACTGCTTTCTTCTTTTCACGAATAATTACGAAACCTCTTGTTCGTATGAAAAAAGCAACAGAAAAACTAAGCAACGGTGATTTCACTGTTGTACTTCAAACAACAAGTAACGATGAATTAGGAGAACTTGCCGCATCCATTCAAAAGCTTGCCAATGACTTACACTACATGCGTCAAGAAAGAAGCGAATTTCTTGCAAGTGTTGCACACGAACTACGTACACCACTAACATTCGTGAAAGGATATGCTGACATTGCGAAGCGATCACACATTAGTGATGACGAACGTACAGAATACTTATCCATTATCAAAGAAGAAGTCGAACACTTAACGAGGCTTATTCAAGACTTATTTACACTTGCACAAATGGAACAACATACATTAACAATTGAGAAAGAACATGTTCATTTATACGACTATCTCGAAAAAATCACAGCAAAACTAAAACCGACACTTGCCAGTAAAAACATGCATATACATATACACTGTTCTTCCCTTCTTACTGCTTCTTTAGATAAAGTAAGGTTTGAACAAGTGTTGCTGAACTTACTATTGAACGCATACAAGTATTCAAATACAGATGCTTCTATCTCCATTATTCTTACTCAACATCACGGACAAACAGTATGGAGGATAGAAGATCAAGGTGTAGGTATACCTGAACAAGATTTACCACACCTATATGACAAATTTTACCGTGTAGACAAATCACGGACGAGATCAACTGGCGGTACTGGTCTAGGACTCTCCATTGTTAAAGAAATAGTGGAACTACACGGCGGTACCATTTCTATCGAAAGTCAATTACATGTAGGTACAACTGTAACCATCGCATTGCCTACAAATTAGACAAGCAGCGAGGACCTCCCTCACTGCTTTTCTTATAAAAAATATAAAATAATAGCAACTTACTCTACATACTGAACAGTCTTACTAGGTAGCTCTAAACAATTCAAGCGTCCCCCGTACACAAGTCCACCATCAATACCAATAATATTATTCGTTCCAAAATACACTTCATAGCTACTATGCAGATTTTTCGTTGGCGTATGACCGAAGATGACAGGCTTTACCCCTGTATATCCTTGATGAAACACTTCACGAATCCACACTAATGTATGTAAATCCGTTTCGGCAAGAGGTGTTGTAGGATGAACACCTGCATGAACAAATATGTAATCCTCCGTTTCATAATATGGAAGTAACTCTTCCATAAAAGCTATGGCCTCTTGTACAGAAAGGTCATTCTTCCACTCACCATCTACACTTCCTTTTAGAACACCCTTCTCTTCTTTATATATAACCGTATATCCATACGTACGAAGCGTCTCTGAGGCACCATTCCGTAACCATCTTGGTAAGTATGTTTCTTCATCATAGAATGCCTCTAGCATCATCTTCTCATGATTCCCCATTAACGCAATAGCTCCTTCAGCCACTAGTGCTTGTACTTTCTCCACTACAGCTTTCGAATTAGGACCACGGTCAACGTAATCTCCCGCAAGAAGAAGTTGATCCTCTTCTGGCTTATATTGAACTTTCTCTAATAATTGTTCAAATTTATCGAATTCCCCATGAATATCACTAATGACTAATATTCTCTTCATCTTCCCACCCCCTTCAATAAAAAGAATATTCTATTTATTTTAATGGATGAAGAAAAATTTGTAAAATAAGAATGAGAGATATTGTCTTTGTCGACTAGACAACATCTCCCTACTTAACCACTCATGCTCCCCACCTACTAACCAAATAATAATATTCTTCGCATTTGAAACAATAGTGACAACGGCTTCAGACGAATATACAATAATCCCGTGCGTGGCTCTAATAATTTATCAATCAAGTCAATATCACGTAGTTTGTTCGATGCACGCTCCAATTGCGATGGATTCAACCGAACGTCAGTCCACCAAACTACTGGTGTCTTACCAATCCACACTTTTCCTAAATTATCAACGAAAACTCCTTCATATACCGTTGACGTTTGTACGAGTGTTGGATACTTCGTAACAACATATACACTCGTGATATACCATAGCAATATCGACGTCTCAATATCTCCTTCGCAAATATCAATATATTCTTTTTGAAATTGTAATAAGTTAGGTGGCTGATTCAACCGGGCAATCATTTCCTCAAAAGTCTCCATTTCTCACACTCCTACAAATAGAGGCTAGTACATATCCATTCTTCATCTATGTTCTATACATATTCAATGGTGACGTAATTCATGTAGCTACGTTACACAAAAATGGTTCATCACAAAAAAAGGGCAGAAGATATAGTATTCATTTCCACCAAATTCACTACATGACTTGGAGGGAAAACATAAAAAAACAATTCCTCCACTCTTTTGAAAGCGCTAAAATAATCTATTAATTTTCTAAATTAGCTCTTGTATTTTTGAAGAAAGCGTTGTATTATCGAGATGTACATAAGACGTCAGACGTCTTATGTACAAAAATAAAAACGTTTTCATTTTCTTTTAGCACATACTACAAGAAGAAACATTGTAGTAGAACTATTTACTTATACGAATAAAATAATGCAAAAAACTTACACACGCCTTAGGGGGAAATCTCATGAAGTTTCTAATGTTTTTCGTAGGATTACTTGTTGTATTCGGACTAGCTTATCTTGCCAGTAACAACCGTTCAAAAGTAAAGTACAAACCAATCGCTATTATGATTGCACTGCAATTAGTTCTTTCATACATCTTGTTAAATACACAAGCTGGGCTAATCTTGATTTCAGGAATTGCAGACGTCTTTAATCTATTATTAAAATATGCTGCCGAAGGTATTAACTTCGTATTCGGCGGATTAGTGAACGAAACAGAAGGAACTTACTCATTCTTCATTAGTGTATTACTACCAATCGTATTTATCTCTGCTTTAATCGGTATTCTACAATACTTCAAAATCCTACCGATGATTATTCGTGGAATCGGATTCTTATTAAGTAAAGTAAACGGATTAGGTCAATTAGAATCATACAATGCAGTAGCTTCTGCAATCGTCGGTCAATCAGAAGTATTTATTACACTTAAGAAACAATTAGGTAACATTCCTGCAAATCGCATGTACACATTATGTGCATCAGCAATGTCAACTGTTTCAATGAGTATCGTCGGTGCTTACATGACAATGGTTGAACCAAAATACGTTGTAACAGCTATCGTATTAAACTTATTTGGTGGATTCATTATTGCATCAGTAATCAACCCTTATGATGTATCAAAAGAAGAAGATTTACTTGAAGTTCAAGACGAAAAGAAACAATCATTCTTCGAAATGCTTGGCGAATACATTTTAGATGGATTTAAAGTAGCAGTAATCGTTGGTGCAATGTTAATCGGTTTCATCGCTTTAATTGGCATGATTAACGGACTCTTCGAAATGGCATTTGGCGTTTCATTCCAACACATTCTTGGTTATGCATTTGCACCTATCGCATTTATTATGGGGATTCCAGCTTCTGAAATGGTACAAGCTGGTAGCATTATGGCGACGAAGCTTGTGTCAAATGAATTCGTTGCGATGCAATTCTTACAACAATCTGTAAGCGACTTCTCAGCTCGTACAACAGGTATCATCTCTGTATTCTTAGTATCATTCGCGAACTTCTCATCTATCGGTATTATCGCTGGTGCGGTGAAAGGATTACACGAAGAACAAGGAAACGTAGTGGCACGCTTTGGTCTACGCTTAGTATACGGTGCTACATTAGTAAGTATCTTATCAGCGATTATCGTTGGTATCATGATTTAATCTCATATTAGTCAGCGTCCTACTGTTTTTAGTAGGACGCTTTTTTCATCTTGCCATATACCCTTCTAATCTTTCTTTCACACTCCCCCACTCTTCGCTGATAATACTAAATAACGCAGCGTCACGTACATAACCATTAGGTAATACGCGCTCTTTACGAATCGTTCCTTCATACACTGCACCTAATCGTGCGATTGCTTTTTGTGAACGCTCATTGCGACCATCTGTTTTGAACTGAACACGATTATATTGTAATGTTTCAAAACAATACTTTAATAATAAATACTTACACTCTGTATTTACATACGTACGCCATACACTCGGATGGTACCATGTCCACCCAATTTCCGCTTTCTTATCTGCATGCGAAATATCGAGTAAACGAGTCGTTCCAACAATTCGATTCGTCTTCTTATCAATGACAACGAATGGATCCTGGCTTCCCTCTTCTTTCATCTTAAGCGCAGCAGTAACAATATCCTTCATATCATCAATTGTATAAACTTTCGTCGTTAAAAACTCCCATATCGCAGGCTCTTGAGAAATCTCAAACAATGCTTCTACATGCTCTTCTTGTAAAGACGCTACAATAACATTTTCTCCAACAAGTTCAATATGTTCTATTACCTTCATCATTTCCCCATTCCCTTCCTATATAAAAACCACCTTACATTATTCGTCCTTTCATAGAAAAATCCTGCACAAAATAAAAAAAAAGCCTCGATAGCTGTTTATTCACAAACTACCAAGGCTCTCTTCTTATAAACGATCTAATGAAATAAATTCAGCAACTTTTTTGCTGATTTCTTTTCGCTCTTGACGACGCTTTGCACGTTCAAGCGCAATTTCGTGTAATTGTTGCTCTTCTTCTGTCTCCGGAATAACTTGCGGAACTTTCACTGGCTTACCATTTTCTAGTGCGATGAATGTCGCAAAGGACGTTGCAGCAATACGGCGCTCTCCCGTTTGCATGTCTTCCGCCGTCACTTTGACGAATACTTCCATTGAACTTGTTCCTGTCCATATCACAAATGATTCGAAACATACATAATCAGTCATTCGTATAGGTACGAGAAATTCGACCGAATCCATCGAAGCCGTAACACAACCCGCTCGTGCATGGCGCGCAGCTGAAATGGAAGCAACCATATCCATTTCAGACATAATACTTCCTCCAAATAGTGTGCCATGATTGTTCGTATCTCCTGGGAATACGCGATTTGCTCGAATAACACGCGATTCACTCGCTCGTTTCTCTTGCATACTCTCACTTCCTTACTCATGATGTTGTTCATAATGATGAATTTATTTTTCTTGTATACTGTTTGTATTATACACGATTATGTAAGTCCTTGCTGTCTGACTTTTTATCCTTCCCTCTCCCTTTTTTGTATGGTAAAATTTACAAAAGTATACATTCATCACGTATCCTTATATATCTAATTTATCCTAACAACTCAGTTTCCAAAATGGTTATAAACTGTTTTCTAGTATTCCTTTTCCTTACTATTAAGTGGAGGTGTCTTAGACGAATGTAAAATTCCCTTTTGTTACACAAATTTATTTCTAATTTGAACCAAAAGGGGATACGTGATATGAACAATAAATCATTTCGTTTTTTATGGATTGGACAGTCGCTTGCCAATAGTGGCGATGTTTTTTATATCGTAGGTTTGTTAACACTTATTTATAGTTGGACGTCATCAGCTATTTACATGTCAATTGTGCCCTTTACCATAACACTAGCGTCATTTTGTAGTAGCTTACTAGCACCGCTCATTATCGATCGTTTTTCTTTAAAACAAATTCTTTCCTATTCACAACTCATAAAAGTACTCTTACTTGGCTGCTTACTTCTACTCTTACCAATGCAGTCACTTGTTGTAACGTTCGTACTCATTATGCTTATTTCCTTCTTAGATGGGATGGCATACCCGGCTTCAAGTGCACTCGTTCCCCATTATGTTGGACATGATACGCTTCCAAAAGCAAATAGCCTTCTATCGACAACATATCAGACGATACAATTAGGCGGATGGGCTTCTGGTGGGATCATCGTTTCCCTTATCGGCTCCAAGCATACAATGTGGCTAACCTGTGTTCTTTATATAATTGCAGCTGTGATGATGTTCGTCATGGATAACGAACAAAAAGAAGAAAAACAAGAAACTGAAGAACAACTTTCTACAAAACAATCACTTATCGAAGGATGGCAATTCATTAGAAAAAATAAACTCATTAAACTACTTGTTACAGTTCGCTGCTTCCAATCGATGGCTGCTGTAGTCTGGATCGCTGCAATTTTGTATATATACGTCGAACAAGTGCTACAAGTAAGCGAATCATGGTGGGGATATATAAATGCTAGTTTCATGGTCGGGCTCCTATTAGGTGGGATTTATATGTTCAAAACGAGTGATACATTCACTTGTTTTGCAAAGCAATACGTTCTATACGGATTACTCATTGCTTCTATTATTACAATTGGGTTTGGCTTTACATCATTTCCATTTCTTGCATTGCTACTCGTCTTCATACATGGGATTATAGAAGAAATTATTGGAACAACAGTATACACGATGACACAACAAGCAACACCACTGGACGTACTTCCAAAAGTATCTGCAGCAGAGAATGCTGTTATGTTGGTCACGTTTAGCATTAGTTCGTTATTCGTCGGAGTACTTGCACATTATTTTGGCGTAACAGTTGTATTTACAATTTCAGGTTTGATTCTCTTTGGAGCTTTTTTGCTTGTATGGTGGCAACGAGAGACATTGCAATAAATAAAAAAACGATGGACAAATGTTCATCGTTTTTTTATTTATATGAAGAAAGCGGGAGTAAATTACTCCCGCTTAATAAGAAGATATACCTTCTTATTTTACTGGTTCTTTTTCTGTTACAGCAATATCATGATACCCTACTTTTGTGCCATATGTTTTATCAAAGTTTTTAACACGAGTGTTTACACCGTAAATATCATAACGGTAGTCAATTGGAACAAGAGGAGCTTCGTCATGAATTAATTTTTGCCATTCGTTATATACATCTATACGGAATTTCGTATCTGCCGCTTCTGGAGAAGTACCTTTCGTTAACAACTCATCATTTTTAGCATTTACCCAACGAGGGAAGTTAAAGCCTACTTCTTTCGCCCAAATACCAGATGGATCTGGATCTGAACCTGTATTCCAACCAGCTGCGAACACATCAATTGCAGGGTTATCTGCTTCAACCATGTCATAGAACTTACTTGACTCATGTAGCTTGCCATCTAGGAATTCTACTTTTAAGCCAACTTTTTCCCATGATTGTAGCAAGAACTTCGCATATGCCTCTGCTAATGCATTATTGTTTCGCGCAGCAAATGTAATCTTAAATTCTTTTCCATCTTTCTCACGGATATTATCACCAGTCGTATCTTTATATCCTGCATCATCTAATAGTTTCTTCGCTTTTTCTACATCAAATTCATAGCCTTTTAATGTCTTGTCATGATAAGGCTTACCAGCCGGTGGAATTACAGATGTTGCTGGAATACGTAATCCTTTGTACAATTTCTCAGCGATAGATTTCTTATCAATTGCATATGCCATTGCTTGACGAAGATTCTTGTCTGCCATCTTAGCATTAGGGTCCATTACAGAAGTTTTCTTTGCTGTATCATACTTACCTAATTTAAATCCAATATAATTATAAGATAATGCTGATCTTCCAATTAATTGAAGGTTTTTTGACTCTTTCGATTGCTCATATTGATCTTCTGTTAACATTGCAATATCCACTTCACCATTTTTTAATGATGCTGCGGCAACAGCTGGAGCAATTACCTTTAATTCTACTTGCTTTAATTGTGGTGTTCCTAGGAAGTAGTCATCAACACGTACTAAGCTAAGTGCCTCACCTGGAACAATTTTCTCCACTTTAAATGGACCAAATCCAATTGGCTTTTCACGAACTTGTTTCGATTCAGCCATCTTATCAATTGATACTCCTTTGAAATACTCTCTATGCATTGGATAATCCCATATACCAGATACGATACCAGGATCTGGTTCTGTAAATGTGATAGAAATTGTTTTCGGATCAGTAATTTTGATACCTTCAATCTTATCTGTTTCCCCTTTATGATACTTTTCAATACCTACAATTTTTCGGTTAATCCCGGCAAAACGTACACCTTTATAATCTGGATGAGCAATTACCTCATAAGAATATAATAAGTCGTCTGCTGTTACGTCTTTCCCATCATGCCATTTAACTTTATCTTTAATTTTCAATGTTATTGTTTTTCTATCTTGAGAGATTTCATATTCTGCTGCACCATCATTCGTATACTGGAAATTATCATCCGCAGATAGTAAGCCTGGATAGAACCAATCCATTGCTTCCGCATCAGTAGAAATACCATAAAAGTTAGGATGGAAAATACCTTCTAATGGCCCTCCAGACACGATACCATATGTAAGTTTCCCATCTTTAACCGCTTCTTTATCATTCTTTACAACTGAAGGAAAAGGTGCACTACCTTGCTCCTGAGCCTTATCGCCACCTTCAGCTGGCTTTGATGCTGGTTTTGTTTCTCCACCGCCACCGCACGCGCTTAATAACAATGTTGAAATTGCCACTGCACTTAATACTTTGCTAATTTTCTTTAATTCCATACCCTTCACTCTCCCTTTTATCCTTTTCTTTGTCTTGCGTCAGTCGCACGCTGAAGCGCTTGACCGATGAAATTTATACTCAACATCAGAATGAGAATCATCACTGATGCAGGTAACCATACCCACCATTTATTTTGTAATACATCCGGGCTAGAAGCATAATTTATTAGTGTTCCTAAGCTAGGTGACGTCATTGGCAGACCGAACCCTAAATAAGATAGACCTGATTCAAGCCCTATGTTACCAGCTAAACTTAATGTAAATGAAACAACGATAATGGAACTTAGATTTGGCAATACTTCTCGGAAAATAATTTTATAGTGCGGTGTTCCAAATGTTTTTGAAGCTTGCACATAATCTAATTCCCGCTCAGCTAGTACTTTTGAACGAATTAACCTGGCTTTTCCCATCCAGAGAAAAGCAGACATAATGAAAACAAATGTCGTCACACTATAATTTGGAATGATTGTTACGAATACAATAACGATCATAAGAAACGGAAGAATCATCATAAAATCAACGAAACGCATGATGATATTATCAATAGAACCACCGAAATAACCTGCTATTAATCCTAGCCCCATTCCAAATATGCTTATAATTAATGTAACTGAAAGACCAATCGTGAATGAGTTTCGTGTGCCAATAATTAGTTGGCCAAAGATATCTCGTCCACCTACATCCGTCCCTAACCAATATTGCGCAGATGGTGGTTGGTGTATAGCAAATAAGTCCACTTCTGTTACTCGATCTTGTTGCAACACAAATGACCATATATATACGGTACTTAATAGAAGAATTAAAAATATTAACGAACCTAAAGCTAATTTATCTTTTCGAAATTCACGCCAAGCAACTGAAAGGCCAGAAGGCGTCTTCTCTACTTTCATTGTTGTATGAACTGTTTCAACTTGAGCTGCCATGTCTCCCTCTCCTTCCTATTGAATTCGTATACGTGGATCAACTGTACTTAAAATGATATCAGACAGTAACGTTCCAAAAAGAGACGCTAATCCACCGACCATAATAAATGCTACCATTACGGGATAATCACGAGACATAATTGAGTTAATAAATAAATCTCCTAACCCTGGATAACTATATATACGTTCTAAAATAATTTGACCACCAATTAATCCAGTAATCTCATATCCTAAGAATGCAGCAATTGGGATAAAAGAATTTCGTAGAATATGGCGTGAATATATTTTTGATTCCGGCACACCCTTTGCTCGTGCTGTACGAACAAAGTCTTTAATTTTGGAATCAACGATTTCACTTCTTAAATATTGAATTGTTGCAGTAGTAGCAATCAATGCACCCGATAATGTCGGTAAGACAAGATGCTTCGCCTTACTTATATAATATTCAAGTGTCCCTGCTTCTGCATATATGTCAACACTTCCTCCTGTTGGGAACCAATTTAAAATAAATCCAAATACGAATAAAACTATTAAAGCAAAAATAAATGTTGGTGTTGCAAATGCTAGATAACTGTAGCCCGTTATAATCCGATCCGGCCATTTCTCATGCCATCTTCCACTTACAATCCCTAATGGTATTGCAAGAATATAGGTTGTAATAAGAATGCATATTGATAACAGAAGTGTTTTGTCGACACGCTCAGCAAATAAATCTTCAATCGGCATCTTATATTTAAAGGAATATCCGAAATCCCCTTGTGCCAAACCTTTCGCCCAATTCGCATATTGTACATACCATGAATCATTTAAACCCATTTTCTCCCTTAATTCCGCAGCGTGCTCCGCTGTAATATCCGGATTCATGTCTATTTGCTCAGAAAGTACATCCCCTGGCATTGCTTTTGCCAATGCAAAAGCAAGTGCACTTAGCAAAACTAATTGCGGTATCATAATTAAAATTCTTCGTAAAATAAACTTCCACATCTCCTATTCCTCCTTTACGGTAACGCAACACGATGCGTGTTCGATATATTTTTCAAATCGTAAACTCTTCCTTGTGCATCAAAGAAATCAACAGAATGTTCTGTGTATTCTTGTTGCACTTGTTTACGAAATGCCACCTTCTGCTCACGATTAGCAGGTGATATATCAGGAATAGCAGCAATCAGCCTCTTTGTATATATATGCTGTGGTTGTTCATATATTTCTTCACTTGTACCTTCTTCTACTAATCGACCACGATACATAACGCCAATACGATCACACATGTGACGAATAACTCCTAAATCATGACCAATAAATAAATACGTTAAATTAAATTCCTCTTGTAAGTCTTGTAAGAAGTTCAATACTTGTGCCTGAACAGATACATCTAGCGCTGAAACAGGCTCATCTGCAATAATCAACTTCGGTTTTAATGTTAAAGCTCGCGCAATACCAATCCGTTGTCTTTGTCCACCAGAGAATTCATGTGGATATTTTAAAATAGACTCAGGTGATAAGCCAACCTTCTCTAAATACATCTCTACTGTTTTTCTTTCCTCTGTTGGTGACATACGTTCGAAGTTGCGAAGTGGTTCTGCAATCAGATCGATTACACGCTTCTTCGGATTAAGAGAAGAATATGGATCTTGGAAAATCATCTGAACATTTTTACGCTCCTGGCGTAATTCTTGGCGACTCAATTTCATAAAATCTTTGTCATTATATACAATTTGGCCGTCTGTCGGATGAATAAGATTCATAATTGCTTTTCCGGTTGTTGATTTCCCACTACCAGATTCCCCTACTAAACCGTATGTTTCTCCTTGATTTAATTCAAATGACACGTCATCAACTGCACGTACATGGTCAACTACTCGTTGAAAAAATCCGCCACGAATTGGGAAATATACTTTTAAATTATTTACTTTGAGTAATGTCATGACTATCACCTTCTATACTATTTTCGAAATAAAAATTCTTGTAACATGTACAGCGAACCCAATGCCCGTCCTCTGCTTCATGTAAAGTCGGATTTTCTTCGTGTTGATCTGAACTAACCCAAGGAATTCGTGGATGGAAACGACATCCTTTACGATCTAATTTCAATATCGATGGTACAGTACCTTGAATTACATGTAGACGTTCTTGATCATCTAATACTGTCGGAATCGATTGGAATAATGAACGTGTATACGGATGAAGCGGTTGCCTAAACACTTTCTCTACCAGACCATGCTCCACTACTTGCCCAGCGTACATAACGATAACGCGGTCTGCCATTTCTGCTACAACACTCAAGTCATGAGTGATAAGCACAACACTCATCTTTGTTTCACTTTGAATTTCTTTCAACAAGTCCAAAATTTGCGCTTGAATCGTTACATCCAACGCTGTAGTCGGCTCATCTGCAATTAACACCGATGGATTACAAGCAATCGCAATTGCAATAACAATACGCTGTCTCATTCCACCAGATAACTCGTGTGGGTATTGTTTATAGGTCAATTCTGGACGCGGAATCCCTACTTGATCTAATAACTGCAATGTTCTTTCTTTCTTGTCTGCTTTTGACAATGTTGTGTGGTAATCAAGGTTCTCCTCAATTTGTTGTCCAACTGTCATTAATGGATTAAGGGCTGTTAACGGCTCTTGGAATACCATTCCAATATGGTTACCACGTACTTTATTTAATTCTTTCTCACCGACCTTAATTAAATTCTTATCTTTATATAAAATCTCTCCTTCTAACTTCGTACGCTCCTTATTATGCAATCCCATAATTGAAAGAGCTAGTGCACTTTTACCGCAACCTGATTCTCCTACTATAGCAACAATTTCATTTTCATATAACGTAATCGATACGTTATCAACAGCGGCATAATAGTCATCTTTAATTCGGAAAGAAGTTTTGAGATCTTTGATTTCTAGTAACTTTTCTGCCATTATTATCTCCCCCTCCACTAAGTTGAACATTATAAATTTTCTGAATAATTAATGTTATTGTAATAGACCTTTTACAAAAAAACAAGTATTTTTACAAATTAATTCAAAATATTTATTTTTATTACAATTTTCTTATTTTTATTCCTATATTTGTTATACTTCTGAAATATTTATAATGACAAGCAGCTGGAGAATTATTACCTTCATTTCTATTAGACCTTTGTCTTATTTATGCTACTTATTTTATCTATACAAGAGAAAAGGAAGGAAACACTGCGCTCCTCCTTTTCTCTATCTGTTCATTTAATTAATGGTCCGATGCCTTGTGTACTCCATATCCAGTATTCGACTTAACAAGTATTTCATTATATTTTTCTTTATCTGCTTTTTTGTTTCCAATTACTGTTCCAATATATGCTGCTAAGAACCCTAGTGGAATTGACACGATCCCCGGAGTTGTTAGTGGAAAGATTGGATCTCCAATCAAAATTGCTTTTCCTGCAACTGGATTCCACACGTTCGGGCTTAGTGCTACTAGAAGAAGAGAACTAAATAGTCCGGTTAACATTCCTGTAACCGCACCAGTCGTGTTGAACTTTTTCCAGTAGATTGTGAATAAAATAACAGGTAAGTTTGCACTCGCTCCTACTGCAAATGCTAGTGATACAAGGAATGCTACGTTTAACTTTTGTGCAAATAGTGCCAGTGCAATTGAGATAACCGATACACCAACCGCTGCAAATCTTGCCATCTTCATTTGTTCTTGTTGTGTCGCTTTTCCTTTACGTAAGATTTCATTATAGAAATCATGCGCAAAGGCACCTGCCCCAGTTAATACAAGCCCTGCTACTACTGCTAAAATCGTTGCAAAGGCAACCGCAGAAATGAATGCAAATAAGAAGTTACCTCCCAACACTTCCGCCAACAATGGTGCTGCCATATTACCAGCTGGGTCAGCTTTCAAAATAGCTTCCTTTCCTACGAAAGCAGCCGCACCGAAACCTAAGAACACCGTCATAATGTAGAATGCTCCAATAATCCATGTTGCCGTTACAACTGATTTCCGTGCTGTCTTTGCATCACGAACAGTAAAGAACCGAACGAGAATATGTGGCAATCCCGCTGTTCCTAATACAAGCCCAAGCGTCAAAGAAATCGTATCTAAACCGTTCGTATATTTCACTCCTGGATTTAAGAACGCATCTTTCAGCGGTGTTGAATTTTTCACTTCTTCAAACATATTCAATAAATTAAAGCCGAACTTTCCAAATACAATCATCGAAATAATAAACGTACCGATCATAAGAAGAACTGCTTTAATAATTTGTACCCAACTTGTAGCCGTCATACCACCGAAGATAACGTATATTGTCATTAACGCTCCAACAATTAGTACAGATGTCGTATATTCAATGCCCATTAATAATTTAATAAGTGCTCCTGCTCCTACAAGCTGTGCAATCATGTAAAAGATTGAAATCGTAATTGTATTCATCGCCGCAACACCACGTACTTTTTTCGTATCAAATCGTGCAGAAATCATATCTGCTAACGTGTATTTCCCTAAGTTACGAAGCGGTTCTGCAACTAAATATAATACAACAATATATCCTACAAGAAATCCTACACTATAGAAGAAGCCATCAAAGCCATTTAACGCTACCATACCAGCTATACCAAGGAACGAAGCTGCTGACATGTAATCCCCGGCGATAGCAAGTCCATTTTGAAAACCTGTCAATCCACCCCCAGCTGTATAGAATTCTGTCGCATTTTTTGTCTTCTTCGATGCCCAGTATGTAATGTATAGCGTCCCTAATACGATAGCAAGAAAAAGTGCAAAGGCTGTCCCATTCATTTATACGAGCCCCCTTTTTCTAACTTCTCCAAAATCTTATCTGATTTCTCATCAAACGATGTAGCTTTCTTTGAATATAGAATACAAAGTGTCCACGTCATGATGAACTGTGCAAATGCAAATAACCATGCCCATGTAATAGAACCAACTGCTGGGGTATGAAGAATTTTTGTATAAGATGTTAATAATGGCAATGCGAGATAAAAGCAGAAAAAGAAAATACTAATTGGAACAATGAATTTCTTCTTAGTACGAAGCAATGACTGGAATTCTTCGGACTCGACAACTTTTTTGTAATCGGTTTCATTTTCTCCTACACGTTGAATCGATTGATTTCCTCCCATATGACACTCCTCTTTTCATTTTTGTCTACTTATTCGTATTCCATAGCATAATAAAAAACACATGCTACATATACTATTTACAAGATTCAATACATAAATGTTACAATTTTCTGAATCTTAAAATAATAATATATCCCTTTCCCACAAAAGAAAAGAAATAACTTTAGACACACTTCGTCAGTTTCTATAAAACATAAACCGCTTACTTGACAGAATTATCTAACGGGTGTATAGTTAATTTTGTTATTTAATGGATATGGATAGGAGTTAATTCCCACTATTTCTGTTAAATGATAGTATCATAATGCACATAGTATGTGGCGTTCTTAGGAGGAAAAGTAATATGCAAGGTAAAGTTAAATGGTTTAACAACGAAAAAGGTTTCGGATTTATCGAGGTAGAAGGTGGAGATGATATCTTCGCTCATTTCACAGCAATCGCTGGTGACGGCTTCAAGTCATTAGAAGAAGGCCAAGAAGTTTCTTTCGACGTTGTAGAAGGAAACCGTGGACCACAAGCAGCTAACATCGTGAAATTATAATTTTATTTAATATCAAAAAAGGGGCTATCAGCGTATAGTCTCTTTTTTATGTACATTACTCCTTCATGTATAGTAGACACAATGATGGAAAAACTACTTTCGAGCACACGAAAGGAGTTTTTTGACTATGTCGGGACATACAAATGAATTCGAACAAGCAATGTACAAAGTACAAGCCGCACAAAAGATGGTTGGCGCTTCAACAAGTAGCATGGACGATGCTTACTTAGAGCGAGCAACTACAAGTGTGGAAGAAGCAAGAACGCAATTAGAAAAAGTAAAGAGCAATGCCACTGATTTAGATGAAGTGTTTCTTCAAGAGCAAGAGCAACTACTTTCTCACGTAGAGGAACAATTACGAGAAGCAAAGCAATAATTGTATGTTACATACGAAGAAAGCGTACATCGGTTTATTCCATGTACGCTTTCTTCGTAGTATGCGATATAGTGCTACCTATTTTTCGGAACTTTATTAATTAGTAATTCATCAGATTTTTATCTTTCGTCACGTTTTCTGTAAAGAAACTCCCATCAATTTCGCAAGATGTAAGGCAACATCTGTATTTTGAATAAGTCCTCGAAACAACTCTCTACCCGGTCCATATGCATACACAGGGACATCTACACCTGTATGCACTGTACTTGTCCATCCAAGCAATAATTTTTTACTTATTGCTGTGTTCAATGCAATATCTTCTTTCTCTGCTCGAAGAATGGCATCAACTTCTTTTTTAGAGAACGAGATATTCGTATAGTGTTTAATAATCTCTTTTGCATGATTTTCATCTCGCTCAATCTCTTTCATCATACTATGTCCTGTCTTCTTCACTGTATGAAGAAGCTGAGGATTTGCTTCATATTTCCCATACCCTCCAACTGAAAAGCCACCCGTATCATGATCCCCTACTACAACTACTAACGTTTCACCGTCTTGCTTCGCAAATTCAATTGCCTTTTCTACTGCATCTTCGAATGCCTCAATGTCTTTCATTGCCCAAGCTGCATCATGATGATGTCCTGCTTTATCAATTTGGCTTCCTTCTACCATTAAGAAAAACCCTTGAGGATGTTTTGATAATTTCGTAAGAGCAGCAGACGTCATTTCAGCTAAGCTAGGTTCAATAGTATTGTCACGTTCTAACTCAGGTGCCATATCTTTTTCCGCAAATAATCCTAATACTTTCTCTTCTTGTGCCGCTAAGAGTTGGTGCTTATTGCGAACAAACGTATATCCCTTTTTCTTTGCTTCATCGATAAGATCCGTCTGTGACTCTCCTCCCTCTTTCTTCGGTATGAAATAAGCCAATCCTCCTCCTAATAAAACATCAATCTGTTGCTGTAACATCTGCGGTGCTATATCCTCTTCTTTCCACCTTGACGGAACATGTGCAGCGAAAACAGCAGGCGTTGCATGGGTAATTGTTGCTGTTACAACTAGTCCTGTCGCTTTTTTTTCTTCCTTCGCAGCTTCTAGAATCGTCTTTAGCTTCTTCCCATCTGGAGACATACTAATCATCCCGTTAGTTGTTTTTACTCCTGTTGCCATTGCCGTACCGGCAGCAGCCGAATCCGTTACTTTGCTACTTGCAGAATATGTACGTGCCATCCCTACTAAAAATGCATCCATTACGGTATTCCTTCCTTTATACCACCGGTAATTTGTTGCGTACGCTGTAGAGAACCCGTCTGGAATCATGAGAATTACATTTTTCACACGCGATTGTTCCGCTTGAACGTGTGGCGTATAGAAATAACAAAGCATTATACATAGTGCGATAATCTTTCTCATATGTTGTCAACTCCTCTTACGATAAGTACTTGCCATACTGCTGTAACTTCTCTCCGATTGTACAATGTTTCATACAAAAATTTTGAGCATAGTTTTGACTATGTACTTTACGAAAATGTTGATAGACAAAACATCCTTCACAATATGTTTCGATCATATCATTAACTTCCATGATGACTTGTTTACGCTCCATTCCGGATTCACCACCTATTATTCTTGTAGGGGGCTATGACTTTCAATTGTAGTCCCTTCTAACGCTTGTGTTGCTAATTGATGCGCTTCTCTATTTTCTTTGCGTGACAATACTTCATATTCGAAATCAAGGTGCTGCTTCTTTGCATATCGTTCAATCCGATTAATATAACGCTGAAAGGATTCCTCATAACAAGCCCACTCTCCCGACAACTGTTGCAGAACGACTTGGGAATCACCTTTTAACGTAACACGTTGATTTCGTACATTTAACACCACGAGCTCCTGCACCGCTAATTCAAGTGCTGCATACTCTGCCTCATTGTTGTTATCTAGCCCTTCTAATTGTGCATTTTTGCGGATACGGTAAGTTTCCCCATCTTTCTTATAATAGATACTACATCCTATACCTGCGATTCTCGTTTGCCTGTCAAATCCACCGTCAAAATAAACAATAATTTCATGCGGCTCTTCTTCTATTTTTGTTATTAATTTTTTTAATTCTTTCATTGACCATGTAGCACCTTTTTCATCTGTAAATACGAGGTCAGTTGCTCGCTTGGTACTTTCTACATCTTCCGCAAAATGTACTGCTTCTTCTAGTGATACTAAGTCTGATGTAAATGTGAAACTTTTCTTTTTCTTTGTTTTATACGTCCACTGAATATATACTTTCATGCTCATCCACCTTTTTTTGAATTTTTATACTTTAACAAAATATATTGTCATGTTTCCGCTTTCTATTTTATACTTTTATTTTTACACGAAATTTTTCTTACTATATATCATACTATTTTTCAAGAAGGAGCTAACGTTTATGTCAAACGAACTATTAGGTTTATGTTTTCTTATCGTTAACTTCCTATGCGTAGTAGCTGTATATCGATTTTTCGGTGTACAAGGTTTATTCGTATGGGTTGGTTTCTCTACTGTTATTGCGAACATACAAGTAGTGAAGACGATTGAAATATTTGGTTTAACTGCAACAATGGGAAATGTCATGTACGGTACACTTTACCTCGTAACAGATATTATGCACGAGAAATATGGAAAAGACGCAGCCCGTAAAAGTGTATGGCTAGGTTTCTTCACATTAGTTGCAACAACACTTATTATGCAATTTGCTCTGCAATTTACACCACACGAAACAGATATTGCACAACCCGCATTCGAAACAATTTTTGGGGTATTACCACAAATCGCTGCTGGTAGCTTATTAGCTTATATGATTAGCCAAAATACAGACGTGTATTTATACGGTTGGTTCAAGAAGAAATTCCCGAAAGACAACCAATTATGGATCCGTAATAATGGAAGTACAATGATTAGCCAATTCATCGATACACTCGTCTTCACGACTGTTGCCTTCTACGGCATGTTTGAGATGGATGTATGGATTGATATCTTCATTACAACGTACGCAATTAAATGGATTGTCGCACTAGCAGACACGCCTTTCGTCTACCTAGCAAAAAAATTCCATCCAACAAAATCCGTATCATAATGTAATTCGCCTCAAAAAGTTCCAAAACAACTTTTTGAGGCTTTTTTTATGCCTTTATATATTGCTATAATGAAGGAGAATATAAAACGAAACGAGGGAAAGTACGATGATTCAATTAGAAAATGAATACATACTTGTAAAAGCAAAACAAGCAGGTGCTGAGTTAACAAGCCTGTGCTTAAAAGAGGACGGTACAGAATATTTATGGCAAGCTGATCCTACTTATTGGGGACGCCATGCTCCTATTCTCTTCCCTATCGTCGGACAAATCAATGATAATACTTGCTATGTAGACGGCAAAGAATTTCACATGACACAACATGGTTTTGCACGTGATATGACGTTTGATATTGTAAAGCAATCAAATGACAGTGTATCATTTATCTTACATAGTAATGCAGAAACGAAACAAAAGTATCCATATGACTTCGCTCTTACCGTTACGTATACATTACAAGAGAAATCTGTTATCGTAACATACGATGTACAAAATAAACAAGATAGTACGATGCACTTCTCTATCGGCGCACACCCTGCTTTCAATGTCCCATTAGTAGAAGGAGAAACATTTGAAGACTATGTGCTAACCTTCCCACAAGAAGAAAAAATAGAAACGCATTTATTAAACGGTAGCAAACTCTCACTAGAAAAACGTACGTTAATGAATGATACGAAGAAACTTCCGTTAAATCGTGAATTATTTGATATCGATACAATCATTTTAGAAAATATGAGAAATGACGAAATAACACTTTCTTCTACAAAGAGCAACAAGCACGTTCGCATGCAATTTGCTGGATTCCCGTACCTTGGTATTTGGACACAGGCAGGGAACGCACCTTTTCTATGCATCGAGCCATGGTTTGGTGTAGCAGATGTAGTCGGTAAGCCTCGTGAATTGAAAGATAAAAAAGGTATTGAAATACTCGCTGCGAACGAAACTTTCTCTTGTACGTATACAATTACAATTGGCTAATAACGGAGGCAACTCGTATGATTGAAGTATATATTGACGGTGCAACAGCTGGTAATCCAGGTATATCAGGAGCTGGTGTCTTTATTAAAGGACACGGCTCTGCCGAAAACTACTCCATTCCACTTGGCAATATGTCCAATCACGAAGCGGAATATCATGCATTATTACATGCCTTACGCATATGTATCAAACAAAATTACAAAGTCGTTTCATTTCGTACCGACTCTCAACTAGTAGAACGCGCCGTCGAGAAACAATTCGCGAAAAACAAAGCATTTGCTCCGCTACTAGAAGAAGCGCTACAGATGATTGAAACATTTGATCTCTTCTTTATCAAATGGATCCCAAGTAGCCAAAATAGCGTAGCTGATGCCTTAGCACGAAAAGCAATTGAAGCTCAAAAATAAAACAAGCCATATGAGTGATGATTCACTCATATGGCCTGTTTCTTCTATTTATATATGTCCCTTCACTCAACAACACTTTTAAATCCAGCTTTCGTTTCGACTCTCTAATACTCTGTTAATACATTAACTTCTATAAAAAATAATACCTTCATTATCAAAAGATTAGGTGACTTATCACAGGGATTATTTGTGGCGGCCTATCACTCATGTTCAAATTCAAAAGAAAATACCAATAATTAAAGGTTATTCCATACAAAAAGCACCCCGTCTACAGTGTAACGAGATGCTTTTCTTCATTTATAATAGTTGTAAAAACTGCTCTCCGCGCTTCCACTCCATAGCACGAATCACCGCTTCTATACGTTCTTCATCCACTTCATGTACAGCTTTCTCTAGCGAACATTCGATTGGCACTTCACAATAAATAGCCGCTAATTCTCTCGACATGTGTAAATCATCTAAGCACTCGAGAATTTTCGTACGCTGTCCTTTCGTTAACGAATCTACATTTTCAAGTAAGGTATCAACTGTACCATGCTCCTGAATAAGCTTGTACGCCGTTTTCTCTCCAATACCTTTTACACCGGGATAGTTATCGCTACTATCTCCCATTAGTGCTTTTACATCTACTAATTGAGAAGCGTTAATACCTTTTGCTTCAACAAACGTTGCTGGGTCGTATACTTCGTAGTTACCAAGACCTTTTCTAAGCAAGGCAACATGTACTGTCTCGTCTACTAACTGCAGTAAGTCTGTATCCCCTGTCAAAACAAGCACATCATGAGCTTCCTTATATGCTGCAGCAAGTGTACCAATACAGTCATCTGCTTCGTATCCTTTGTAGCCAATGTTTGGAATATTTAATTGAGCTACTACTTCTTTCGCTAAATCAAACTGTGGAATTAATTCTTCAGGCGGTGCCCCACGATTCGCTTTATAGTTTTCATATGCTTCTGTTCGGAACGTTTCACTTCCCATATCCCAACAAATAATCGTATGTGTTGGCTTAAAATTCTGGCTTGCATATAATAAATGCTTCACTAAGCCGTGAATACCATTCGTCGGTGTGCTATCGCTTCTTCTCATGAAATTCCCATGTACACTCGTTGCATAAAATGCACGAAATAATAGGGCCATTCCATCTACTAACATAATTTTATTTCTCATTTTTTTCGTAATCTCCCTTTTGATAAAATGAAACTTCAACTAGTAAGGACTATGGAATTAATTATATTTGGAAATAAATAAAAAACCCCACAAAATTGTGAGGTTTGCCCCGCATATGCCGTCATCAAATTATGCCTTGAAAACCCGCCCTAATAAGGGGATGCCCTCACAAGCAATTTCATCTTCCTTACATAAAGGCATGATGTTATTGCTTAAATATTGAGCTTCCGGTTTCAATACGTTGGTTTAAGACATAACCATGTAACGTACATCGCAGGAATCGCTTATCGATGTCTTTATTGTATTACAAAAAACTTTCGCATGCAACTAAAGAAAATATGTTCGATTAATCTGCCTTTTTCGTAATTTCATTCTCTTCATATGAAATCCAATCGCTGAAACTACCCGCATATAACTTCACATTACGTAAGCCTACTTCTGACATGGCAATAATATTTGGACACGCTGTTACACCTGATCCACAATACACAATGACTTCATTTTCTCCTTGTAGGTGAGCCATATTCACTTGTAATTCTTCGGTACTCTTCCACTTTCCATTCTCATCTATGTTGCTTTTCCAAAATAAATTTGTTGCTGTCGGAATGTGACCTGCTACCTTATCAATCGGCTCTTCTTTCCCAACATAACGAATTGGTTCTCTGGAATCGACAAGAATGTATCCTTCAGCTCCGCTTTCAATTCTCTCACGGACCTCTTCCATATTAACAAGTAAATGATGCTGAATGCTTGCTGTATACACTTTCTTCTCAAACATTGGAATTTCATTCGTCGTTTCATAATGAGCTTGCTTCCATGCGGAGAAACCTCCATTTAGCACATATACCTTTTCATGTCCTATGTATGTTAACAGCCACCATAAGCGAGACGCATTTGCACCAGCTTGATCATCGTATGCAACAACAGTTGTCTTCTTATCAATGCCATATGAACTTAATAATTGTATAAACATTTCAATAGAGGGAAGAGGATGGCGTCCACCATGCTCTTTCACTTCACTCGATAGATCGTGATTCAAATCCATATACACTGCCGACGGAATATGATCTTGCTCATACTGTACTTTTCCACGTACTTTGTTGCTCATATCAAAACGACAATCAATAACACGTACGTCTTGCAAATGTTCATGCAACCATTCTACCTCGACAAGGTGTTTCATTTCCCCACTCCTCTTACTGAAGTCGTGTTACGTATTCTTGCACCATTTCAGGCGTTACATACTTGCGTACCGGTACGATTCCTGTTGTCCTTGCTAGTTCGTTCATTTCTTCCGTAATAACATTAATGTTACCTATAGAGAACTCCTCTCCATTTTTACATTTTGCGACCGCTGCTTCAATCGCATCTTCACGGCGATATTCTAATTCCACAAATCTTTTGACTATTTGATGTTGTGCTTGACTATGCTTTGAAATTGCTTCATGTACGTTACTCATCTGTATCCCCCTGTATGTGTTTCTTTACGTCATTGTATCATGTTTTGTCTATGAGATATATGCTATTATTTGTCGTAACTCTTTCTGTAATTTCTCATATAATTCGATATCTGCTTCTTGTAATAACACTTCCTCAAGACTTGTGTAGAATTGGTCAATCTCTTCTATTAACTTACGCTGCATCTCGTCATAGGCATTCGCATATTCCTCCATGTAATGAGAAACAAATTGCTGTTGTGTTGTCTCCGTATATAGAGAAAGTGGTTCTTCTAATTGTTGTTGTATTTCTTCTTCCATTAATGCTTTTTCATTGTTTTCAAAGAATGCTTTCGGATTTTTAAATAACGCTAATGCTTTTTGGAATCGCTTCATATCCATCTCTTCAAACGGCTTATGAAAAGTTGGCGGACGGAACGATACTTCCAAATCAAAAGATACATCACATTGCTCATTCCCTTTTTGTATATCCACTTTCAACTGCTCCTTCGTATATTGAAGGTTATCTTTCATATATTTCTCTAGACGTAAAGATGTTGCACGAATTTCTTGCACAATATCGTGTTCCAAGAACTTCAACAAATCCACTAAGCATGCTTGCAGAATCGTTTTATCTTTCTTTACAACACTTGGATTGAAGAATTCCACAAACACATCGTGTAGACGAACGAATACACGCTTCTTCACGTAGTACAATAACTCTTCACATTCCATACGGAAAGCCTTCTGTTCTGTCTCCGCGAGTGGTAGCATTACTTTCGCTCGTTGTTGTTCTCGCTCTTCTACTAATAATGCGTATTCACGTTGTTTTTCTTCTTCACTCGTTGTCATCATACGAATCATTGTTGTCACTTGCTTTTCTGTATGAACCATGCGGTCTTGCAGTACACGAAGTGACATATGAACGAGATCATGTAATAAGAATCGGTAGAATGACTCTTCAAAGTCTTCAATGCGGGATTTTTTTCGTTCACCTTTCATCGCTTGCTGGCTTGATACACCAAAAATACGTGGTTGTCTAATACCATATTGTAATAATTGTTGTTCGATATATATTTTCACGCTATGCAACTCATCTTCGTCTTTCGCTAAATCAATGGCGTTAATAAGGAAGAACATTTTATCAAGTTCAAACGTATTTTTCACACGCCCTAATTGAATTAAGAACTCGCGGTCCCCGCGTGAAAAGACGTGATTATAATACGTTACGAAGAAAATTGCATCAGCATTTTTAATATACTCAAACGCTACATCTGTATGCCGATTGTTCATTGAATCTGCACCAGGCGTATCAACTAACGTCACACCCATGTTCGTTAAATTACATGCATAATGAATGTCTACTCGTTCAACGTACTTTGCTCGTTCCTCTTTCGCTACGTATTCCTCTAACTCTGAAATATCCGTTGTAAATGTTCTATCTTTCTCATAAATTACAACTGTTCCGTGCGGATATTTATCCGTTGGTGCAGTAATACGATTAATCGTCGCAGTCGTTGGATTTGGCGAAGACGGCAGAATTTTCTCACCAACTAATGCATTCGCAAATGACGATTTACCTGCACTAAAAGCTCCAAACAGTGCAATGGTGAAGCGACGATTCTCTACACGTTCACGCTTCTCACCTAACGTTTGTTGCAAATGATGTAGCGCTGGAAACGGTGTTAATATTTCTTCTACTTTTTTCACTTCTTCTACGACACGTGTAATATGCCCCTGCATTTCGGTACGATTCGATTGTTTTATATCGTCTACGATCTGTGCTTCTACTACATCAAAGCTGTCATTTGTTTTCCAATCAACTTCTCCATTTGCCTCTTTTACCTCGTATTGTTTCATCACATCATCAACGGTTTTCTTGTTATTCGTTACATCTTCACCTTGCCACTTACGAATTAAAACGCCCTTTTCTTCTTCCCACTGTTGTTTCGCTTCTTTCAAGCATAAAAAATCCTGCAACACTCGTACTCGTTCACTTAATTCACGATCAACCTTCGTTATTTTCTCCTCTGTCGCCTGCATGAAATATTGCTTTTCTTGTTGATAGAACACCACATATTGTTCTTTGTATACTCGCTTTATTTCATTTACGACACTATCGCAATAAAATAGTACATACTCCCCTGTTAGTTGATCTGCACCGTTTGTTCGAACTATTAGTACGTTATCTGAAATAGGAATAGCTAGCTCGTATAATCGTTGCTCTACTCCTCGATTTGATACGTCCTGTTGTTTCATAAATTTCTTTACAAATTCCTTCATATGGACATCAATTTGTGTCTTCACTGCTTCTAGCAATGATGCCATTAACTCACGATAACGATGTTCTTTTTCTTTTTCTGTTTTTCCTTTTGCGAAGAATAAGCCTCCTACTTTGAAATTCGGTGATATCGATTCTAAATAACTTTTCACTAACTCACGTACCTCATACGACATAATGTACGCATTTTGCAAAATATCTGTTATCCCACGTTGGAACTGCTGTTCACTTTCTCGTAAAGAAGCGATATATCCTTCTTTTTCTTCATTATAGTTATTTATTATGCCTTCTACCTGTTGGACATCTTCTTCACGATAATGTTCAAAATTAGGTAATGACTCCTTTCGGTACTCCATATGTTGTTCAATTACATACATGCTTTCTTGCTCGTAATTGCGGAGACGCTCTGTCTCTTTCTCTTTATATAACGATTCCATTAACGCCTTTACTTTTTGTAAATCGTTATGTGGATGCTCTTTCTCATAAAGAGATAAGAAGAAAATCTCTTCTTCTGCAACACCTAACGCCGCGAATGCCTCTCTTGTCGATTGTTGATACGTATGAAAAGGTAATTCTTCTTCCTTGTGTTTATCAATTTGATTGACGAAAATATACAATTGTTTGCCACGTTTTTTCAACGTACGAACAAATTCTATGTTCACTGCTGCTTGCACATGATTATAATCCATCATATATAAAATACAATCTGCACTTGGCAATAATTTTTCCGTTGCTAATTTATGCGCATCGTCCGTTGAATCGACACCGGGAGTATCAATAAAGACAACTCCTTTTGCCAAATATGGATGTTTACGCTTCATTTCAATATGCAAAATTTGTTCTCCATTTTTGCACATCGCTTGGATATCTTTTTTCGTATATTCTCCTGGATAAACAACTTTTTCACCTGTATTTAAATAAAGACGAGTTTCCGCTTCTCCATATGAGAACGCTACTGTATTCGCACTCGTTGGTATCGGACTTGTCGGTAACAGCCCTTCACCGAACATCTCATTAATGAAAGATGATTTTCCAGCTGAGAAATGCCCACAAAGCGCAATGTATATATCATTATCTTTTGTTTTCTTCATTAAAGAAACGAGCGACGACGTTGTTTCTTGATCACTATGTCGTTGCACTTGCTCATATAACGAAACTAATCGTTCCCCTATTCGTTCATTAAGTTCTTTCCCCTGTAATGTGCTCAACCTTTTCTCCCCTTTTATTTCTATGAAGTTTCTTCTATTTTACTAGAAAATTCATCATTAATTAAATATTAAGACGTATTCTAATAAAAATAATGAAGACGCCAAAAAGCCTCCCCATCTAAATGGAGAGGCTTCGACGTTTTGAAGGTTAACTTACTGTTGTGCACTTATAGTATAACGCATTTTAACAAAAAAAGACGAGTGAAAAGTTGGAAAAATTATTTTATTACGATGCAACCTTCACATTTTTGCCTATTTTCACATCTTTTCGCGGGAATAAATTAAAAACAATATTTAATAAGACCGCCATAAATCCACCTACAACTATACCATTACTTGTTAAGATACGAAGGTTTTCAGGTAAATGTTCGAAAAATCCTGGTACAGCCGTTACTCCAAGACCAATCCCTACCGAACACGCAACAATTAATAAATTCTCTTGCTTCGCAAAATCAACTTTTGCTAACATTTTTATCCCGTATGCCATCACCATTCCAAACATCGCTAACATTGCCCCGCCCATTACTGGCTTTGGAATAACTGTCGTTAATGCCGCTACTTTCGGAATAAAACCAAGTGTAATAAGGATTCCTCCACACGTGTATATAACAGAACGCGATTTAACTCCAGATAACTGAATGAGCCCTACATTTTGTGAATATGTTGTGTACGGGAAAGCGTTGAAAATACCACCGAATAAAATGGCAATCCCTTCGGCACGATACCCTTTCGCGAAGTCTTTCTCTGTTAACTTACGGTTACAAATATCCGCTACTGCAAAATATACACCAGCCGCTTCTACAACACCGACTAATACAACGAGCAACATCGTAATAATTGGCGTTAACTCAAACGTCGGTGCACCAAAATGGAATGGTTGTACAACGTGGAACCATTCTGCATCTGCAACAGCTTGAAAGCTAATTTGTCCCATAAAGCCAGCAATAACCGTTCCGATAACTAACCCTAACAAAATCGAGATAGAACGAATAAATCCAGTGAAAAATTTATAAATACCAATAATAATAGTAAGGACTAGAAATGCTAAGCCTAAGTTCGAAAGACTACCGAAATCATCACTTCCAATGCCACCTGCCATATCGTTCATTGCTACCGGTACTAATGTAATTCCAATAATCGTTACGACAGATCCAGTTACAACTGGCGGGAAGAATTTCATTAGTTTTCCTAAAAATCCAGCAAACACAATTAAGAAAATACCTGCTACAATAATTGCTCCGTAAATAGCCGATATTCCGTACTGCGAACCAATTGCAATCATTGGCCCTACTGCTGTAAATGTACATCCTAATACAACTGGTAGACCGATCCCAAAGAAACGATTCGAGAATGCTTGTAAGATTGTTGCAACACCACACATTAAAATATCAACCGACACTAAATATGTTAATTGCTCTCCGGTTAAACCAATCGCCCCACCAACGATAAGTGGTACGACTACTGCCGCTGCATACATTGCTAATACATGTTGTAATCCTAATGAGAATACTTTCACTGGTTGTTGTTTCATCATTCTGTCCCCTCTTCTTATAAAAATGACACTTCGCCATTTTCTAACGAAGCAATTCGTGCTAACGCTTCTACTTGCAGGCCTGTTTCACGTAGTCTATCTCCACCTGGTTGGAATGATTTTTCAATAACGATACCAATTCCTGAAATCACTGCTCCAGCTTGATTCACAAGATCAATTAGTCCAAATGCAGCCTCCCCGTTTGCTAAGAAATCATCAATAATTAACACATGGTCATCAGCTGTCACATAATTTTTGGACATTGCAATTTCATTCTTCTCTTGTTTTGTAAATGAATATACTTCTGATACGTACACATCATCTTTTAACGTGAGTGATTTACGCTTTCTAGCAAAAACAACCGGAACTTGAAGTTGCAGAGCCGTCATAACAGACGGTGCAATACCAGATGATTCTAATGTCACGATTTTCGTAATTTCCTTGCTTTCAAAACGTCTAACAAATTCTAGACCAATCTCTTGCATTAATTGTGGATCAATTTGATGATTAAGGAACGAGTCTACTTTCAGTACTTCATTTGATAACACTCTTCCTTCTTCTCGAATTTTCTGTTGTAATAGTTGCATTTGTATATCCCCCCATGAAAAATAAAAAGAGCATAAAAAGAATAATCTCACTAATACATCGAGTGAGGCCATTCCTTTTACGCTCTTCTGCCTAAAAGTAAGTAGTCTATTATACATAAATAGACTACACGCGCTCACTCATAGTCCAGCTAATTTACGGTAGCTAGGTAGAAACTTGTAGGCCATATCCCTACGATTATATGAGTAGCTTCTTTATTATCGATAGGTGAAGTATACATCAATCTTTTTAATTTGAAAAGAGAATAGTATTAAAAAGCTGAATATTTTTTTCTTTCTAGCAATGAATGTTAAGTTTTAAGACTATTTCCAGTTCTTTGTTGTCTCTCTTTTTCGGATATTCCAAAACAAAAAAGTCGTAATGTACATCTGTACATTACGACTTTCCTTTTATAAGTTATAAATTTCTTTATATTTCGCTTCTAAGTAACGGATTAAATGCGTTGCATTTAATTCTTCACCTGTTACATCGCGTAAAATGTCTAGCGGCTTCTTCAATCTACCATGCTTATGAATGTTCTCTGTTAACCATTCACGAATTGGTGTTACATTCCCTTCCTCTAATAACGCATCAAAGTTCGGAATGTCTTTGATCATCGTATTTTTAAACTGTGCTGCATACATATAACCTAATGCGTAAGATGGGAAGTATCCGAAGCTTCCACCTGACCAGTGTACATCTTGTAGTACACCTTTGGCATCATTTTCAGGAACAATTCCTAAATATTCTTCCATCTTCTCATTCCATACTTTCGGCAAGTCTTTTACTTGAAGATTTCCGTTAAATAATTCTTTTTCGATTTCATAACGAACCATAACATGTAGTGGATACGTTAATTCATCAGCTTCAATACGGATGAATGATGGTTTACTTTCATTAATTGCTTCATAATATTCGTCTAGTGACAATGAATCAAATTGACCATCGCTATATTCTTTCAGACGGTCATAGTGACGTTTCCAGAATGATTTATTACGTCCAATCATATTCTCATAAAATAATGATTGTGACTCATGAATCCCCATTGACGTTCCAGCACTTAACGGCGTTCCCATTAAGTCACTTGAAATGTTTTGCTCATATACCGCATGTCCACACTCATGAATTGTACCGAATAATGCCATACGGAAATCATTCTCATCATAACGAGTTGTAATACGAACGTCTTTTTGACTTAATGTAATCGCAAATGGATGTACTGTCTCGTCTAAGCGACCAGCTTCGAAATCATAACCTAACTCTTCTACTAATTTCAATGTGAATTCTTCTTGCTTCGCTTTTGAGAAATGCTTAAATAATGCCTCTGTCTTTAATTCTTTCTTACTCTCGGCAATTTGCTTCACTAACGGTACAATACTTTCACGTAATTGACCGAATACGCGGTCTAATACTTCTACCGTTACGCCTGGCTCATATTCGTCAAGTAATCTATCATAAGGTGTTCCTTCATAGCCTAAGTATGTAATAAATTTCTTATTAAATGCCACAAGTTTTTCTAAATATGGCTCAAACATCGCAAAATCAGACGCTTCTCGTGCTTTTTCCCATGTACTTTCCGCAATCGCTTGTAGCTTCACATATTCTTGATATTCTTCTTTCGGAATTTTCTTATTGCGATCGAATTCTTTACGACATTCCGTTAACGTCTTCACTGTAATTTCTGATAATCCTTCTTTTCCTTCTAACTCCTTTAAGAAAGATTCCATCTTCTCTGACGTAGACATATCAAAAATATCTGCGGAAAGAATGCCAATTACTTCTGAACGTTGCTCTATCCCTTTCGAAGGTGCCCCTGTACGTAAATCCCAGAAAACAAGGCTTAATGCTTCACCATAACTACCCATTTTCTTCACATATGCTAAAAACTCTTGTTCGACTGTTTCAAGTTGTTGAACTGTCATACTACTAATCCCCCTCCTCTACCTTTATGGCTAACATTATATAATTCGGCATCTATATATGTAAATCCTTTTACTTTTGCATCACCATACGCTATCATTTTGTACAAGAATGTTAGTCGGGAGGATATTTCATGAAAGAAGAAAAACATTACTCAGAGCAAAAGTTATGGCAAAAAATAAAACGAGTTGCAAAAAAAGCAGGAACCTCTGTTATTTATGCCGTATTAATCCTATATTATGTATTGCAAAAACCCGAAGTACCAACGAAAGTAAAAGGCGTCATTATCGCTGCATTAGGATATTTCATCTTACCATTAGATCTTATCCCAGATATCGCCGTTGGAGTTGGTTACACGGATGACCTAGGTGTACTTGTTAGCGCAATTATTACTGCTTCGATGTACATTGACGAAGATGTGAAAGAAGAAGCAAAAGAGAAACTTCACTCATGGTTCGGTGATGATATTGATACGAGCGAAATTGATAATAAGTTAGGCAGTCCTTTGGAAAAATAACCGTTCTTCACTAAAAGATTACACTGCACTTCGAGTGGACGCTTTCCGCGGGCGAGAGTGAGCCTCCCTGGCAAAGCCTGCGGGGTCTCACTTCCCTCGCTTTTCCCGCAGGAGTCGCCACTCTCCGTTCCGTATACGTAACGTCCTTTATTTCTGAAAAATCAACTTCAAATGATACTACACCCAAATAATTTATACAGTGACTGAAGAAAGATAATGGTATTTCCGAAAGACACCTCTTAAAAACAGGAGAAAGTGTACGAAATTAGACATACGAAACTACATCTTTCAAAGGAGGAATTAAATGTCTAAATACTGGGTGTTTCAAATTCTAATCTTTTTATTTTTTGCGATAGGTTTTTATTTTTTTAATTTCCACTATAAAAACATCTACTATCTCATCGGATTTTCCTCCATCTATGGCCTTTTACTATATATAAACCATAAAGTTAACTATAAAAAGAACAAACAAAAAGAGGATAACACCTGCTAAGATAGCGTGTTATCCTCTCTTTCTTTATACGTATTGTGGTTCTACTGGAAGTACATCCACAACTGCATCTTTTACGTGCTTGTCGATATCCTCTGTTAATAAGATAGAAATCGAACCGCTATCTTCTGTCGTACGAATTAAACGACCAATACCTTGACGTAAACGAAGAATCATGTACGGCATATCTACTTCTTCATGCGGATTCGCCACTTGGTTACGCTTCGCTTGGAAGACTGGATCGTTTGGAGGGAATGGTAATGACCAGATGATTACTTGTGATAATGATTCACCTGGAATATCAAGACCTTCCCATAAATGTACAGCGCATAGAACGCTGTTCACATCATTTTGGAATGAAGAAACTAAGGAACTAATTTCTGCTTCCCCTTCAAATAAGAACGGTACATTCACATCCATTTTTGCCACTTCCGCTTGGAACATCGCTAATTCTTCAGTTGAACGGAATAATACTAATGTTTTTCCTTCTAACTTCTCAATATGCTCCATGGTATACGTAAACTTCTGTTCAAATGCATCGTCTGTCTTAAATGTCGGGATGTATACTTTCATATTCTCGTCGTAATCAAACGGTGATTCAACAGAGAATGATAAGTAATCTTTTACACCTAAGCTATTTGCCATATAGTCAAATGATTGTTTCTCTGACATCGTTGCAGAAGAGAAGATGTACGGCATTTTCTTCGAGAATACTTTCTCACGTAATACTTCTTCTACTGCTCGTGGCATAACAACTAACGCTAATGTACCTTGTTCATTTTCTGCCCACGTAATAACGTTCTCTCCGCGGAATAATAAGCGCAGTGTGTACTCTAACATATCTAAGTGCTCATCCACAATTTTCAAGTCGTATTGTTCGATTGTGTACATTTCACTCTCAAATACTAACCCATCACCAATATCAGCTAAGAAAGAATGAAGCTTACGTCCTTCCCTCATTAACTCTTCTGAAAGCTCTACTTCCATACGGTGCGAGCCAGATACTTCTGTCGTATAGTTGAACAACGTATCGAAGAATTGTGTGTTTTGCTCAATCGTTTCTTCTACAAGTGTTGCGAACTCTTCGCGAACATCATTTTGTAGTAATCGTGTTAGAAGTTCTTCTAAGGAGTTTTCTTTAATGCGGTGTGTTAATGCTTTTTGTGCTGCGTATTCTACTAAGTGTCCTTCGTCGAATACAACACAACTCGCTTCTGGTAATAATGGCATTTGACCTTCACGCTTACGTGCATCAATTGTCCATACGTGTTCCATGTAGAAATCTTGCGAACAAATGATTAAGTCTGTTGCTTTACGGTAGTGGTCGCGCGATAATGTTTGCCCACAACGATGGCGCTTGTCACACGTGAAGCAGTCTTGGTAGTAATCCCAACCAATTTCCTTCCACTCTTCATCATTTAATTCTGGGTATTCTTTACGATCACCGTAATGGTGGAATGATTGCATTCCTGCATTGCTCAGTACAAAATCAGGTAGGCTCTCATGTACTTGTTCAATTCTCTCTGAAGGTAGACCCGCTACCGCATCATCTAATTTTTTTAAACATAAGTAGTTTTCTTGTGACTTCGCAAGACGTACGTCCATCGTTAAATCCAACACTTGTGAAAGCTTCTTAATATCGCCCTCTTCTTTCACTAACTGTTCAATTAATGTTTCATCTGCACATGCGATAATTGCAGGCTTGCCAACGTAACGTGCATAGCATACAGCATATAGTAAATAAACGATTGTCTTCCCTGTTCCTACGCCCGCTTCAGCGAAGATTACGTTCTTTTCTTTAAATGCTCGCTCTAATTGGAATGCCATAAATACTTGTTCATCACGTAAATCGAACCCAGCGTCAGGTAAAATATCGTAGAAAACATCCCCAACCCATTCATTTAACTTATCAAAAAAATTATCTGTTTTTCCCACTTCAAACGGAAGTTTTTGACGTGTCAGCATACAATCCCTCTTTTTCTTTTCATAATAATAAAGGAAAGAAACTCGGCAAGCGCCGAGTTATACAACATTATTCTTGAATTCTTGGTGGTCTCTTCCCAAAGTATTGATAGTAATCCGTCTTAATGAAACCATTGAATAGTTTGCGTTTCTTTGATGCTGGTTTACCATAGAACTGTTCAAAGCCTTCATGGCTCGTCAATAAATACACAGACCATGTATCCAACGGACGAAGAACCTCTCCCATATCTGCATATAACTTCTCCACTAATGGTTTCTCACTTAAACGTTCACCATAAGGAGGATTCGTCACGATATACCCGTATTCCTCTCTCGTTGTGAAATCTTTCATTTGCATTTGCTTAAATTTCAACATATCACCGAAACCAATTTCTTCTGCGTTCTCTGTTGCAATCTTAACCATACGATGGTCTAAATCACTACCTGTAATGTTTAATTGTTGGTCGTAATTTGCTAAATCTTCTACTTCTTCACGAGCTCGATTCCAATTGTCTTTCCCAATCCATACCCAATCATCAGAAGCAAAGTCACGGTTAAATCCAGGTGCGATGTTTTGTCCAATTAATGCAGCTTCAAGCGCAATTGTACCTGAGCCACAGAAAGGATCAACAAACGGCTTATCTGGCGTCCAGTTCGTTAACATAACAAGTGAAGCAGCTAACGTTTCTTTTAACGGCGCTTCCCCTTGTGCAAGACGATATCCACGCTTATGCAGACCAACACCACTCGCATCGATTGTTAACGTCGCAACATCCTTTAGTAACGACACTTCAATACGATATAAAGGACCATTCTCCTCAAACCATGTTGTGCGCTTATATGTATGTTGTAATTTATTTACGACAGCCTTCTTTACGATACTTTGACAGTCAGAAACACTAAATAATTTCGATTTAACTGATTTACCGATAACAGGGAATTCTGCATCTTCTGGAATGTAATCACCCCAATTTAACGCTTTTGTCTTCTCAAATAGTTCGTCGAATGTGTGTGCTTTAAATTCGCCTACTTTAATTTTGATACGATCGGCTGTACGTAGCCATAAATTTGCACGACAAATAGCCTGTACATCCGCCTCAAACGTTACTTTTCCATTGTCTACTTGACACTCGTACCCAAGATTTCGCACTTCTCGCGCTACTAATGCTTCTAATCCCATAGCAGCCGTTGCAATTAACGTTACTTTTTTCATAGCCATTCTCCTATATTAAATGTTCTATCTTCTATTATGACAACAAAAAGCCCTCCTCATAACTAAGGAAGGCTTGAAGTTTCGAATTTATCATCCATAACGTTTTGTAAGCCATGTTCTGTACCATCGTACTACAAGCGGTTCTTAACCTCGTACTCAGGTGGTAACCATCTGTCTACAGAATGAACACTTCATCTGTCCTTCTCCTCCGTTCATTTCCGTGGAGAAAGTGCCCCTACCATTATTTGGGTTTCTCACTCGTGGGGTTTACCGCGTTCCACTCCCATCATTTCTTCTGGGACTACGTCACTGTGGCACTTTCAAGGTAGTAGGACCATATCCCGAGGGACTTAGGTCGGTTCCCTGCCGTTAGCTCAGTCGATACCAAGCTACCCTAGCTTATCTTTTCGCTAGGCACGAACACTACGATCATCACAGATCGTGTGAGCATGGACTTTCCTCTACAACAAAGCTGTTGCAGCGATTACCCAAACGTTATTGAATGCAACATATATCAGTATAGTAAAAAATAAATAAAGATGCAACCTTTATTTCGATGTTCTCATATCTAAAATATTATTCGTACAGTTTGCTACCGAATACATGCTTCTCTAAATTCGATAATCGACGTAAAATATCTGGATTCGTATTTGTAAATGGCGCTGCAGCTGGCTTCGTTACGGCTGGTTCATCCGTCGATTTCTTCAAGCGTTCATTTTCTTTCTTTAATAACTCAATTTCTTTGGATAACAATTCGTAATCTTTAATGATTAAATCTAAAAATTTGTCCACTTCTTCTTGGTTATAGCCTCTAATTCCAGTTTTAAATTCTTTGTCTAAAATGTCTCTTGTAGTTAAATTAAGTTTTCCTGATTGCATACTATCACCTCAAGTTCTTTTGCAGAAACTTTCAAGTATTAATTTTTTCAAAAAATCTGCGTTTTGTCAAATAAAGGGCTATTCTTCCCATCTATTCCATTGCTCTTCTTCTACTATGTCTTGAATATCTGCAAAAGTAATTGTCATTATTTCATATTCTGCTCGTTCTTTCTTCTTCATAGCCTCTGCTAATATGTATTTCGGCGAAGCCTCATGCTCGCTATCATACATTATAATCATACCATCACTCTTATCTACTAAAAAAGAGTTTTTCAAACGAAATTGCATTGGATTTTCATATTTTCTTTTTGTAATACTATCGACATGATCAGCATGAATTAATACTTCTTCATACATCATTTTATTATGCTCGTTCCAATTCTCTTCTTGTTCCAAAAATGGCGTGAATAATCCTAACTGCAAGTGTGGATGTTCTAACTGAATGTCCACTACAACTTGTGCTGCCCATAACTCGACTCCAAGCTGTCCACTAATAATTACCCACTCTAATCCAGCTTCAACTAACGGTACTAATCGCTTTCGAATAGCTTGTTTGATATATGTAACTGCTGGATTCTTTTCCGAAAAAACTCCTAATTCAGATGGCTTATATCCTGTAATAACAACAACTTTCACATTTTCAACTCCTATAGCAAACAGAAGAACTGGCGGCTATCACCAGTTCTTCATACATCTATTTATTACCGTATGGCTTTCCATACATAGGACCTTGAGGTGGCATTCCCATTCCTGGTGCTCCTCCAAACCCTCCTGGTGCTGCTCCAAATCCACCCGGTGCTGCTCCAAATCCGCCTGGTGCTCCGCCAAATCCACCCGGTGCTCCGCCGAACCCACCTGGCATTCCGCAACCAGGTCCTGCATCAACATTCTTCACTGTGTTTGCACAAGAAGTTGAATGTGGGAAATAGTGCTTATGCTCAAATACGTGATGGTTTACAAACGTCGTATGACTTGGGTGAACATGCGGTACTACCGTTTTGGAAAACGTATGCTCCTCACAACACTTAGTTGGATGAACAATTGGTGGTGCACACGGTGGAAAACATGGCTTACATGGATTACCGTAGAACATTTGTTTTTCCCCTTTCCATCTATCTGTTATTTATCTTTACACTGCTACAGTATGATGAGAAAGGTGTACATGACTAAACAAACACCTATTTTATACAGAAAAACATGTATTTATATCTTACTTTATCATATCATTTCACAGAAAAGAATGCGCCTACTTGTTTTACCATACCACTCAATTGATTCATCGTATTCATTACTGTCCCTGCTGTATTCATCATTTTATTAATATCATAGTTGCCATCAGATGCTTTAAATTGTGCTAACATATTTTGAAACTGCGATGGTTCCTTTTTTCCATTTTGATTTGGTTGTACAGGATAAGGAAATTGCGGTCCCATTCCACCTAACGCTTGAAAATTCGGTCCATCAGGTGGAAAGAATGGTACACTTTGTTCCTGTGGCATGTATACATGAAAAGGATTTTTCCCATTAGATTGTTGGTCATGCATCATTCCATGTCCTTCTTGTGCATATGCCTGTTGTTGATACGGGGATGGCTGTACCTCAGGCTGTTGATAAGCTGATGGCATAGATGCATGACCTTGTGGCTGTGTATCATATGGATGATTGGACGGCATCATCCCGTATAAGTTCCCTCCTTGTTGAGGAGATGAATGAATGGATGGATTACTTTGATGAGCTGGCCCCAATGGTGGGGTTGAATAAGGAGTTTGCGAGGATCCCTGCTGTTGATGTTGCATAATAGCCGGTGGAACTGGTGTCATCTGGGGATACGAAGGAACGAGATTTTCTTGCCCCATTCCTATATGCTGATAGCTTTGGTTATTTACATCGTGTTGTTGAGTCGAGGGCATCATCCCGTATGAATTATATGCTGTTTCTTCTTCCCTACGCGGTAACATTCCACGCCTTCCTCTCGGATAATGATGTGATGCCTGTATTGGATATGGATGAGGTGGTACTTCTGGTTGCCCATATGTCCCTTGCATACGATGTATATGCGTAGGCGAATTTGTTACTGTAGGAGATGTCCCTATTCTCGTGGGTTGGTGCCCACTCATTTGCTGGTGGCCGTTCAAATGATAGTACTCCGGTGGAATCCCCATCATTTGTTGCTGATCAGGCGACATGCCAATCCTTGTAAATCGTTCTTGATGCGGAATAGGTGCCCCTCCTCCCATTTGATGCATGGACGGCGGTACTCCCATCATTTGTTGTGGAGGCACGTGCATCGTATGAGAAGGATGATGTGGTATTCTTTCTCGTGGTTTATTAAACATCTGTACCCCTCTTTCATCATTGCATTTTCTGCTCCAGTATATGTGCACACGCCCCTAGATGTGTATCCTATAAAAAAACAGAATATTGTCTATTATTGTCGAAAGTTTAAATTTTTAGAAAAAAAGGAAAATATGTATTATATGCTACTATAAGTACACTACAGGATTTATTTACCATGTTTGAAGGAAATTGAGAGCACTATCGATTACTTAAGGAGGGGTTATGTATGACATTACAAGATCTGAAACGGGAATTTATCTTGCACAAACAGTACGAGGCAGAAGATCTAAATGAATTGATGGACTTTTTACGAATTTGCTATGTAAAAGGAGTCGTCGCTATCTCCACATACCGTAATCTCATTAAAGAATTAGAGCTACTCGGCGCAACTAAGCCAGCATACGAGATTGAGGCAATAAGTTAAGTATATCTCCCCATTTCCATCAGTCAGAGTTGAAACTTTTTCAAAAAGGGCAAATAAAAGGAACCTCCCATGAGGTTCCTTTTATTTATTAACATTTAATCTTCTTCCATTTTATACTCTAAAATATCTCCAGGCTGGCATTCTAACGCTTTGCAGATTGCCTCTAAAGTAGAAAATCTAATTGCTTTTGCCTTCCCATTTTTTAAAATAGAAAGGTTCGCCATCGTTATTCCAACCTTCTCTGAAAGTTCTGTCACACTCATTTTCCTTTTTGCTAGCATTACGTCAACATTAACTATAATCGCCATGTTATCACCTCAAACCGTTAAATCATTTTCCTCTTTTATATCAATAGCATTTTTTAATAGCTTTTGAAGAACAGCCGCAAAGACTGCAACTACCATTGAAGCAAATATAACAACCAGTCCAAGCACGATAAGACCTGGAGCGTCATCTGCGTCTGCTAAAAGGTATAAGAACGGCAGAACTAGTACATACAACATACTAAGTGAAACTGCACAATATTTTATACTCTTTAATGCCTTTACAGATAACTCTGAAAAAGCAATGTTTTTGTCAATATAACTTAACAATTTTAACGTCTGATACAACGCAAAGAAAAATGGTATGGCTGTTGCATACAAAATAATTAAAAAAGGATATTGTAAATACGCCATGTTAGGAAGTAACTTCGCGTAAAATCCAGCTAATTCAGGTAATATAACTATACATAAACCAAGTATTGGAATTCCAATAAGAAAAACGACTATCTTTAAAAAAAGTGTTTCTCGTTTCATAAAACAGCACCTCATTTATTCATTGTACCATTGAATCTAACACAATATTTATCGTTTAGCAATAATAGTTTAATCCTTTTTAATAAATACACCTACTATACACTTCATTAATCATCGCAAAATAAAAAAGCATTCCTTCTTATTAAGAAATGCTTTACAATACTTAACGCTATTTCATTAGCTAATTGCTCGTTCACATATATTCACATTCCGATCACACATATCATGTTGAGACGTTACGAACCTCTCTAAATGATTGATACGCATATCAACCTTATCTACTTGATTCAGGAGTACTTCAGATTGTTGTTTAATATGATGGTTTATCGTTAACGCAAGATTTGATTCTGTCAATTCCAGCTTTCCTACCAACGCATCGATTACTTGTAAACAATTCGTCTTACTTACTATAATCATACTCCCAGCCCCTTTACTTGGATACTTGATAATGTATTCTCTACACTCTTTCCCTATTCCTTTACATACGACAAAACTAGTTGTATTTCGGCAAAGAAAGTGCTAATTCTTCTTCCCTACTTTTAAAAGCGTCAAGTTTTGGCGAATATTGCGAATATATTTATCCTTGTAGATTTGTAAGTATATGTACGAGCTGTTGTTTGCGCGAGAAAGCGCCGCGTATATTTAAACCATCACCAATTTCTATTTCTTCAAACCAGTTCTCTTCATCTAACCCATCTTGATACCAATCTACCGTACAACTGCGCGTATGCGAAATCATCGGGTAAACAAGGTGTAATGGTAACGCTTGTTCTTTCTTCATGGGCGGACTATATTGCTCGTAATCCATTCTAGAACCAGTGGGAGGTGTTCTTGATGCAAATGCAATAAATAAAGGATACATCTCACAATGAAATAGTAAAGCAACTAACTTCTTCCCTAATCTAATTCGCTCACTTACCTCCTTGAATCCCTTCACAGCAAATCCATATAACTCTCCTCTTAGCGTTGGAAATACAACGTAACTAATCCGTAACCATTCCTGCACATGAAAATGGAAAGATTGAAACACTTCCTTCGAAAAGTATGGGTGATCGATTACTGGCTTTTGAATAATATGTTGCTCATTTATAATAAGGGCAACACATATTCGTGCGGTATCCCCACTCTCCATATATCTTTCCCATTCCCTTTTCATAAAGACCGACACATGGAAGAACGGAAGTAAATGTACAAATGATTTACCCCTCTTCTTACTAACTTCGTACAATAATAGTTGTGGATAGGCGTCTAAAAAAATAAGCCAATTCGCCCTTTCATATGTTAAGAAAAGACGTGTACGCTCTTCTTTATGTAGCCCATCAAGCACTCCACCTTGTGTCAAATCAGTCATATTCCACCCGGCATTACGGGAAACCATTCCCGCCAAGAACGACCACTTTATTTCATCATTTCGTTTGTAATACGCCTCATATGCTTTTGTCCTTGAAATATTATCGCAATTATATATCTCTGTTTCCTTCTGTATATATGCAATTAGCTCTCTCTCTTCAATTGATACTATATGTTCAAACATATCTCTCACCTCGTCTTAGCCATCCCCTTTCAGGTAAAAGTTTATAACCATTGCATCTAGTTTTTTGGTATAATCTCACTAGGCGAGAAAAGATGGTGGTGGAAAAAAAGATAAAATGACAATTCGATATCCTAATGGAAAAGTGTATGTTTCACCTAAAGAAACAACAAACACGCCAAAAGCACCGAAGAAACAAACGACATATAGTAACCGTGGAATGACACTTGAAGAATACTTAAATGAAACAAATGAATACTATCGTTCTAAAGGAGTAGCATGTGTTCATAAGAAACCTACTCCTGTTCAAATTGTGCACGTAGAATATCCAAGACGTAGCGCTGCTGTCATTAAGGAGGCTTATTTCAAGCAAGCTTCGACGACTGACTACAACGGCGTCTACAAAGGTAAGTACATTGACTTTGAAGCAAAAGAAACGAGAAACAAGACTAGTTTCCCACTACAAAACTTCCATGTACACCAAATTGAACATATGAAAGAGATAATACATCATGACGGTATAGCATTTGTTATTATCAAATTCACAACACTAGATGAAGTTTATTTACTCGAAGCTGTTCATCTTCTTCATTTCTGGAAAAGATATGAACACGGTGGACGTAAGTCAATCACAAAAGCAGAGCTAGAAGAAGTGGGACACCCTATCAAGTTAGGCTACCAACCACGTATCCCATATTTGAATATACTAGACACATTATACTTTTCGTGATAAATTCAATAAATACTTTTCTGCAGCTCTTTTGTGAATAATGTGAAAGGTAGGAGAAGACAGTATGTCAGAAAATTATCGTTCACGCGAAGAACGAAAAAAGATACAACAAGAGAAGAAGGCAAAACCAACTAAAAACAAAGCAAAAAAACCACTTTGGAAAAAAATTATGCTTATTTGTTTAAGCATCTTCGTATTCTGTATCATCGTTGGTGCAGGAACATTCCTTTGGATGATTCGTGATGTGCCATCCTTTGATGAAACACTTCTAAAAGATCCAGTTTCATCAAATGTATACGATATAAATGGCGATCTTATCGATGAAATCGGCGTACAAAAACGCGAACAAATTGAATATGAAGATATTCCGAAAGTGCTAGAAGAAGCTGTTCTATCTATTGAAGATAGCCGTTTCTATGAACATAATGGTTTCGATCCTAGACGCTTTATGGGCGCTGTCGTAGCGAACTTCAAAGAAAGATCCTTTGCAGAAGGCGGTAGTACCATTACACAACAAGTTGTGAAGAACTCTTTCTTTACAAATGAGAAAACAATTAAGCGTAAAGTACAGGAGCTTTACTTATCATTCCAGTTAGAACGTAAATTCTCAAAACAACAAATTTTAACAATTTATTTAAACAAGATTTTATATGGCGGTCGTATTTACGGTGCTGGAAAAGCGGCTGATTATTATTTCAGCTTACCAAAAGATAAATTACATGAGATGACATTAGAGCAGGCTGCATTATTAGCTGGTCTACCACAAAGTCCAAATAACTATAATCCAGAAAAGTATCCAGAAAAAGCAGAAGCACGTCGCAATACTGTATTAGCACAAATGCACAAAAATGGCTATATTACAGAAGCTGAAATGAAAACAGCACAAAGTAAGCCAGTCACAGAAACACTTAAAATCAACAATCCAGAAAGCGGAAAATATGCAGCTTTCGTTGATACAGCAATTGAAGAAGTAACAAATGCATTACCAGATATTAACGTGAGTGAAGCAGGATTAGAAATTCATACAACATTAGATCCAAAAGTTCAGCAAGCAACAGAAGATGTACTTGCTGGAAACGGTGGTGTGAAATTCCCAGATGCCAACTTCCAAGCTGGTATCGCTATTGTTGATACAGAATCTGGTCAAATTAAAGCAATTGGTGGCGGTCGTGACTACAAAAAAGGTGGACACAACAAAGCAAAAGATATTCGCCGTCAACCAGGTTCGACATTCAAGCCTCTTATCGACTATGCGCCAGCAATCGAGAAGCATAAATGGGCTACCTCACACGAATTAAAAGATGAGCCTTACACGTATAAAGACGGGAATGTTTTAAATAACTTTGATAAAAAGTTCAAAGGACATATGACGATGCGCGACGCGCTCGTACAATCTCGAAACGTACCTGCAGTTAAGGCATTAAATGAAGCAGGCATACCGTACGCACGTGATTTCGTTGCAAATTTAGGCATTTCTGTACCAGAAAAACTAACCGAGTCAGCTGGTATCGGTTCGTTCGATCCCGGAACATCACCACTTGAAATGGCCGGTGCATATGCAGCATTTGGTAACGGTGGTTCATTCACAAAACCATATGCTGTAACAAAAGTTGTCTTCCCTGATAAGACAGAACAAGACTTGGTTCCAGAAACGAAAAAAGCAATGAAAGACTCCACTGCATTCTTAATTACAGACATGTTACGTGGTGTAACGAAACACGGTACTGGTACAGCCGCTAACGTTTCGAAACTAGACATTGCAGGAAAAACGGGTACAACTAACTTTGCTGATGAAGACATCAGGAAATTCAAAATGAAAAACAGCCCAACATGGGATAGCTGGTTCGTAGGCTACACACCTCAATACTCAACAGCGGTATGGACTGGTTACGATAAGACATCTGAAACCGACTATATTAAAGGAAAAGATACTGTAATTTCTCAGCAAATCTTTAAAGCGATTATGAGTAAAGTTGGCACAGATACATCTTCATTTAAAGCACCTAACAGTGTGGAGAAAGTTGGAAATGAATATCGCGTTAAAGGTGGCGAAGAAATTAAAGCAGTTGAAGAAGAGAAACTAGCAAAGCCAAATGTAAATGCTAACTACGATGCAGCATCAAAGAGTATTAAAGTGAACTGGAGCTTCCAAGCACCAGAAAATGAAACAGCAACATTTGAAGTTTCTTACACAGTAGACGGTGCAACTACCCCTCTTGCTGTAAGTGGGAATAGTGCAAGTATTCCCAACGCTATCCCAGGAAAGAGTTATACAATTTCTGTTGTAGCCGTTACATCAAAAGGAAAAAGTGAACCTGGAACTATAACCGTTACGCCTACTGCAGCAGAAACACCAGATCCAAATCAACCGGATCCGAATAAACCAGATCCAAACAAACCAGATCCGAATAAACCGGATCCAAACAAACCGGATCCAAATAAACCAGATCCAAACAAACCGGATCCAAATAAACCGGATCCAAACAAACCGGATCCAAATAAACCAGATCCAAACAAGCCAGATCCGAACAAGCCAGATCCGAATAAACCAAACCCGGGTAACGGTGGGAATGGCAATAATAATCGCTAAACAAAAAAGCTCACAAATTGTGAGCTTTTTTTGATAAGATTTGTTGTTTCACTGCAATCTTTTCAAATTCCTCATATAACTCCCTTAACTGAACAAAAGAGTGATAATGATCAGGTGATTCTAAGATAAATTGCAAGCGTTCCTCAATATTCAACGGTTTAATTGGCAGCTCTTTCATAGATATAAGAATATCATCTATGCCCGCTACGTATCGTTCATTCAACCAGAATATACTACTAACGAAGTGAGCAATGTATCTCACCATAAAAGGTCGTGCCCCTTTACGATTACGATTTTTAAACAACTCCGCTACTTCTTCTATTGTTTCTTTCCATGATTCAATGATTTCTTGAATATGGACAAAACGATTTTCCCACGGACGTAATAACTCTACCTCTTCTATATACGCAATATCATATAAAAAGTACGGATTGTCCGTAATCCCGTTCTCTACTTTATATAATAAAACATGTTCCCCTACGTAAAATGGTACATGTTTGAAAGTAATTGGAATGTTTATGATCTGACTCATTTCTTCACCTTCATTCGCTTTTTACCTTCTCGACAAACTTCTACTAGTGGACAGCTTTCACATCCAGGGTTTTGCGCTTTGCAGTGATAACGCCCAAAGAAAATCATACGATGATGCGCCACAGACCATTCATCCATCGGAATTTTCTTCATTAGTGTCTTCTCTACTTCTAACACAGAATCCTTCCAACGACAAATTGCAAGCCGCTTACTAATTCTCTCTACATGTGTATCGACAGCGATAGCTGGTACACCAAATGCGACAGATACAACGACATTTGCCGTCTTACGCCCAACACCAGGTAACTTTGTTAATTCATCACGATCTTGTGGTACCTCACCACCATATTCATCAATCAATAATTGAGAAAGCTTCTGGATATTTTTTGCTTTATTACGGAATAACCCAATAGAGCGAATATCTTGCTGAAGCTCTTCTAATGGAACTGCCAAATAATCTTCTGGTGTCTTATATTTTTGAAAAAGTTTTGCGGTTACTTTATTAACAAGCGCATCTGTACATTGTGCAGATAAACTAACTGCAATGACTAATTCAAACGGATTTTCATGATTTAATTCACAATGTGCATCTGGAAACATTTCGCCCATTGTATCCAAACAAAAACGGATATCTTTTTTCGTTAACATCTTTCCCTCCACTATTCATTCGCCCTATATAGTATCTTCTTCACAACAGAGAAAATAGCGAGAGGAAGCCCCTCGCTATTATTGATCCAACCAATTATAAAACGGAATGGTGCCCTTATACTCTTGCTCCGCCTTTGCTGGTCGTTGTTGTTGGAACTGTCGAAACTTCTTCCCTTGTTGTTGTGCTTGTTCAATCGTTTTAATGTTATTCTTCTTCCATTCAAATAAGATACGATCGATATAACGGAAATTAAGCTTACCACTTATAACCGCTTCACGTAACGCCGCTTTAATTAATTCAGGCGCATGGCTATCTTGATCTTCCCACATTCGAAGTGTATCACACTCAAACGGTGATAATGGTCGTCCAAATTCTTGTTCGAAAATAGAATATAAATGTACTTGATTTGCTTCTTCTACTTTTTTCTTTTCTTGCACTACTTCGTTTGATAATGAGTACATCATTTTCTCCCATAATGGTTGCAATGTATATCGCTCCATTATAACAGGAGAAGCTACACTCTCTTGCTCAATCGCCAAAAAGCCTCGTTGAAATAATTGACGCAGTATATCGGTACAATGAACGGATGTAATCGTCATCTTCTCCGCAATTTCATCTGGTGTTGGAAATGGATTTCCGCTTTCGATAAACGTATGAATATGAAGAACAACCATCATTTCTAGTTCATTTAATCCGACCTTTTTGTAGTTGTTCATTAATAATTTCGGAATGGCAATGCTTCCTTCTTGTAACCATTTAATTAGCAAATGTTTGTTTTCCATGAGCAAGACACCTCGTTTTTTAGTATACCACGCAGATTAAAAAGGTGTGTAAAAGACATTTATTTCCCTCTCACCTAAACGGGGAAGAGGAAAGGAAGAAAATCCTCCATATGTATGGAGGATTTCTCTATTAAGGGTATAAACGATTTAACAGACGTGGGAATGGAATTGTCTCACGAACGTGTTCAACACCTGAAATCCAAGCTACTGTACGCTCTAGACCTAATCCAAAACCAGAATGCGGTACAGAACCGTATTTACGTAATTCTAAGTACCACTTGTATGCATCTGATGTTAAATCATGCTCTTTGTAACGCTCTTCTAATAATGCGAAGTCGTCGATACGTTGTGAACCACCAATGATTTCTCCGTATCCTTCTGGTGCAATTAAGTCTGCACATAATACAACATCATCACGTTTTGGATCTGGCTTCATATAGAATGCCTTAATCTTCGTTGGATAATGCGTAATAAATACTGGCTTATCGAAACTCTCAGCAATTGCTGTTTCGTGTGGTGCACCGAAATCATCGCCCCACTCGATATCATCAAAGCCTTTTTCGTGTAAGAATTTAATTGCATCATCATACGTGATACGTGGGAATGGTGCTTGAATGTTCTCAAGCTTCGAAATATCACGGCCTAATGTCGTTAATTCTAATTTGCAGTTTTTTAATACAGATTGAACTAAGTATGATACGTAGTTCTCTTGTACAACCAAGTTCTCTTCATGGTCACAGAATGCCATCTCAGGTTCAATCATCCAGAACTCGATTAAATGACGGCGAGTTTTCGATTTCTCAGCACGGAATGTTGGGCCGAATGAGAATACTTTTCCTAACGCCATTGCTGCTGCTTCCATGTATAATTGTCCACTTTGAGAAAGATATGCATCTTCATCAAAGTATTTCGTTGCGAATAATTCAGTTGTTCCTTCTGGTGCACTACCAGTTAAGATCGGTGGATCTACTTTCGTGAAACCATTTTCATGGAAGAACTCATATGTAGCACGAATAATTTCGTTACGGATTTTCATTACCGCATGTTGACGCTTCGAACGTAACCATAAGTGGCGGTTATCCATTAAGAAATCCGTACCGTGTTGTTTCGGCGTGATTGGAAAATCCACTGATTCAGAAATAACGTCCACATTAGTTACCGTTAACTCGTATCCGAATGGTGAACGCTCATCTTCACGAACAATACCTGTTACATATAATGATGTTTCTTGTGTGATTGATTTTGCCTTTTGGAAAATTTCTTCTCCTACTTCTTCCTTCACGACTACACCTTGGATAAATCCAGATCCATCACGAAGTTGTAAAAAAGCAATTTTACCACTAGAGCGTTTATTAGCTAACCACGCTCCGATAACGACTTCTTGTCCTACGTATTTGCTTACTTGCGATATAGTTGTTTTCACTTACAAGTTCCCTCCAACAATACTTCCTAATTCAACGGAATGTTACATAATAATACTCATTATACCTGCCCCATTCATATAGGGCAATGCTTTATGTTTAGCTTATAGAGAAAAACTTGGTAGTTAACCAAGTTTTTCGTCAATTCTTACTTAAAATGCTTGTTTTTTCTTTCATGAATTCATCCATACGCGAAACTGCTTTTTCTAATAAGTCTAATGATGTTGCATACGATAGACGAATATTATCTGGTGCACCAAATCCTGAACCAGGTACAATAGCTACTTTCTTCTCTTCTAATAGTGCCGTGGCCCACTCATCAACAGAAACATATCCACTTAACTCTGCTGCTTTTGACACGTTCGGGAATAAATAAAATGCTCCTTGCGGCTTAATACAAGAGAATCCTGGAATCTCTACTAACTTTGCATAGATGATATTCAGACGCTCTTCAAACGCTTGGCGCATTTCTTCTACCGTCTCTTGAGATCCTTCGTATGCAGCAATGGTTGCGTATTGTGCAATCGATGTAGGGTTCGATGTACTATGGCTAGCTAAGTTCGTCATCGCTTTAATAAGCTCTGCATTACCCGCCGCATAACCAATGCGCCATCCTGTCATTGAATGTGATTTCGACACACCGTTAATAATAATCGTTTGCTCTTTCAATTCTGGTGAAAGCTGTGCGATAGACGTATGTGTTGCACCGTCATATGTCAACTTCTCATATATCTCATCTGATACAATTAAAACGTTATGTTCTAAGCAAACTCCTCCTAACTCAGCTAGCTCTTCCTTACTGTAAATCATTCCAGTTGGATTACTTGGCGAGTTAAGAATAATTGCTTTTGTATTTGGTGTAATAGCTGCTTTTAACTGGTCTTTCGTAATTTTGTACTCATTCTGTTCTAATCCATCGACATAAATAGGGATACCACCTGCTAATTTCACTTGTTCAGGATAACTTACCCAATATGGAGTTGGGATAATAACTTCATCACCTTCATCTAAAATTGCTTGGAACAATGTGTACAAAATATGCTTTGCACCTGATCCTACAATTATTTCAGACGGTAAATATTCCAATCCTTGATCTGTACGAAGCTTATTACAAATTACTTTTCTTAGTGATAGTAAACCACCAGACGGTGTATACTTCGTATGTCCTTCATTCATTGCAATTACAGTTGCGTCGATGATGTGCTGCGGTGTATTAAAATCAGGCTCCCCCGCTCCTAAAGCAATAACATCATGTCCTTGATCTACCAACTCTTTTGCTTTTGCTGTGATTTCTAATGTTGCAGACGGTGTTAACGAAGCTACTCGTTTTGCTAACTTCATTCTTCTTTTCCCCCTAGATTCGATATGAACTTATTTCGGTAAAGCGTAACGACTACTCAATTCTCCAGTTTTGAAAATAACTTGACGATATGTCAAAAGACCTCGCGTATCTACAAACGTGAACTCCCAAATAGGTCTATTATGCACATCAATACCTAAACGAATTGACTTCATCTCAGCTACGTCGTCGTGTGCTGTTACAAGCGAAAGGGCTTTTTCTTCTGTAATTCCCTCATCTTTCTTCACACTAACAGCCTCTCCGCCTTCTTCTGGAATGAATACAATTACTTCTGCATCCTCATTATCAGCACCTATAAATACAGTATAGGCATTTGTCTCACCCGAGCAATTTTCACGTTCCTTAGCGCAAGTTCCATGATAATAATTTGTTGAATACACTTCTGTTATATTCGCCTCTTGTTTCGCACGATTCAGTGCTTCTGTTTCATTCGGGATTTTGCTATTCATGATATAGTAGTACATATAAACGGCGTACGTGATACTGCCTATAAGGATTATGCTAGAAATTACCACCCATTTTTTCATATCATCACTACGATTTATAAATTGTAAATACTGCCATGTCTTGGTTTTCTTTATCTAGCGCTAATCCAAATACTAAATCTTTATCCTTTAATGTACGGTTTAAACTGTCAACAAGCTTGTATAGATCTGATCCATTCTTCACCTTTACTGTTGACAATACCTCCATCTTATTTTCCATAACTAAAGCCTCCACATTTTACACAAATTTTCTACTTATATTTGTAACAACCTCGGCAAAAATAGTAGTACGTGATTTACCTTATCTGCTACTCATATGTGTAATATTATAGCATACAACTACTGACTTGACTTGTAGCAGTTGAGTACTTTCTTAAAAAATCTCCAACCCACATTCCTGCCTGAAAGCAACTGCTTCAGGCAGTTTCATTTTTTCTATCTAACAAGGAATACGTTCAACTTTTTTCTTCTCGTACGGACTCAATAATGTCATTCATCTCTAATTCCTGAATCGGTACATGTGGGATAGAGTGAAGAAAGTTTTTTCCATAAAAGGCAGTAGTAATACGTTTGTCTAATACTACAAACGTCCCCTTATCGTCTTTCGTTCGAATTAATCGTCCGAAACCTTGTTTAAAGCGAATAATTGCTTGTGGCAGAGAATATTCTTTGAACGGATTGCCACCTTCTCGCTTAATCTTGTCCATTTTCGCTGCACTAACTGGTGCATCGGGTGGAGCAAATGGTAATCGGACCATTACTAAGCAACTTAACCCTTCTCCTGGAACATCTATCCCTTCCCAGAAGCTCGTCGTTCCAAAAAGAATCGCTTTCTTAAATTGTTGGAAATTCTTCGTCAATCTCGTGCGACTTCCGCTATTTACACCTTGTGCTAATAAAACAAACTCTCCCATCGACTCCATTTCCTTCATTAACTGATACGTCTTTTTCAACATATCTGCTGCTGTAAAGAGAACGAGCATCTTTCCTTCGGTCACTTCCGCTAATTTAGCCAAATAATTAGCAACGTTCGTGACGTATGCTTCTTGAGAGACCTCTTTAATTGTTGGTATATCCGTCGGAACATACATATTCACTAGTTGCTTATACGGAAATGGCGATGGAATGGACATCGTTGTTACGTGCAATTCTTGTAAACCTAACGATTGTATCACATATTGAAAACTATCATGCACTGTTAATGTAGCAGACGTTAATACGACACTCTTCTTCTTAGCAAAGAAACGTGTTGCTAATTCGTTAGAAACATCAATCGGTTGACTATATAAAATTGTCGAGTGGAACGTCCCTTTCGCCTCCACTTCCATCCACGTTATATCTTCATTTCTAGTAAGTAACAATTTATGAAGGATATCTGTCATTTCATCAAGCGCGTCAATAACACGCATAAATTCTATCTGTTTGACTTGATGAACATCATCAGCCAGCACGAATGATTTCATTTCCTTCATTTTATCCAGAAGGTTTCGGAGCATTGTGTATACTCGATTTGCAACCTCTACGAGAATTGCCCAACGCCCATCACTATCATTCGTTGTATCATAACGGTATGTCATCCGATTTATATCCATCGCTAACTGTTTCTTATTTTTGTGCAACACGTATGCATGAAGCAATCGAAATAAATCATCACTCTCCATCTTCACATCACGTAGGAGCGCATCTACTTGTCCAAATTGTGCCGCATATGCTGATTTACACCACTCTTCTTTCAATTTACTTAACAATTCGCGTTGATCAAGTGTACCAATGCGTGTTAATAATTGATGCAATCGCTTCGCTTGGAATACCAAACCCGTAGAACGGCTTGCTACCTCTTCTATATGATGTGCTTCATCTAACACAACATGCTCATACGAACTTAACAAACCATCGTCCGAAAGATCCGTTAATAACATCGCATGATTCGTTACAATAAGGTCTGCCACGAATAAACGATGAATTGCTCGTTGATAGAAACAACGAGCATGCCATGGATTTCGCTTCGTTGTAGGATTATATGTATCACTACAGATACGATTCCATAGTAACTTACCACCAGTTGGCAAGTTCAACTCATCGACATCTCCCGTTTCTGTTTCTGTTAACCATACAAGAATCTTCGCTTTCGTCAATACAATGTCATAGTTTGTATCCTCTTCTTGAAGCGCATGCTCAAACTTATATAGACATAAATAATGATGACGTCCTTTAATTAACGCTACTTCAAAGGAGAATGGTACAATTTTTCTTAACATCGGAATATCTTTCTCCACAAGTTGATGCTGTAATTGTGTTGTTTGCGTACTCACAACAACTGGCATCTCTGTCTTCTTTGCAAAGAAAATAGCTGGAAGTAAGTATGCTAACGATTTCCCTATTCCTGTTCCTGCTTCAATCATTGCAACCTTCTTGTTACTGAAGGTTGCATTAACCATATCCATCATCTGAAGCTGCCCTTCACGTTCTTCATATACATCCATATGAGTAGACATAATGGCTGCTAACCGTTCTTTTTTGAATGTTTGGAAATCAGGTACGTCTTCCTCATCAAACTGCATTGTAAATGTACGGTTTTTGATGGCGATGCCACGATAAATATCATAGCGCTTCTCGTCCTCATTCACGCATAACATTTTGCGAATAAGTATACGTGAAATTAAATCATAAATATTACTTTGCAAGTATCTACTAAGTACCTGTAGTTGCTTCAACGTTGTAATTGGTAACGTATCTAACTTCTCTATGAACATCAATAGTAATTCTGCTGTAACGAGCGCATCACTATCTGCTTGATGTGGATTCTCATGGGTGAAAGCAAAATAGGAAGCAAGGTCACCCAATTTATAACTATCAATTGTTGGCAACAAAATACGTGCCAACTCTACTGTATCAATCGTTCGATATGCACCGTACTGAATTCCAATACGATTAAACTCATGATGTAAAAAATTCAAATCAAATTGAACATTATGTGCAACGAAATACGAATCCTTAAGCAATTCAAGTACGTCGTCTGCTATCTCTTCGAATAGCGGTGCTCCTTCTACCATTTCATCATGAATACCTGTAAGCTCCGTAATAAATGACGGTATCGGCTTTTCAGGGTACAAAAACGTCGAATATGTATGTACTATTTTACCTTCCTCAATTACGACTGCCGCAAACTGAATAATTCGTTCATCTGTTTTAGAAGCATTGCCCGTAGTTTCTAAATCAATAACAACATAGCGGTTTTTCACTCGCAACACCTCCACTTCAATACAAAAGGTATCTATTCCTTACTATACCAAATTTAACGGACATCAAACATAGAAACTTTGCCTTCTATATGAGAAAATTGCCGTTAGGTTGGTACTATTTAAGTTCATCGTTACTGCGATGAATCACCATTTATCTAAATAAGCATATTATTCGTATTTAGACAAATTATCATGATAACATGTATAACACCATTTTTAAGGAGGGATTGGATGGGTCAACGACCTACAGTCATTTCAATTGCCGCTGTTTCAGGAGGCGGAAAAACAACTATAACAAAACACTTAGTAAGTGAATTTTCTAGCGCAAAAGCGCTATATTTCGATAATTATTTATTCGACGAATATCCAAGTGATAGTTGTACAAACATAGATACAGGAGTTACGGATGACGAATGGGTATTAACATCATTTATTTCAGATTTGCAAACATTACTCCATATCTCCCCCTCGCTCGATTACATTTTTCTTGATTATCCATTTGCTTATTTACATGAAGCAATGAAACAATATATCGACCTCGCAGTATATATTGACACACCGTTAGATATTGCAATGGCAAGAAGAATTCGACGTGATTTCAAAGACTGTTCTATAGCAGAAATACACGATTACGTATTGCATTACGAAACATATGGACGAACAGCATACTTAGAAAGCATACATTCCGTGAAACCAAACTCGGATATCATCATTGATGGTACCTTTTCCGCTTCTGTCATTACAAAACAGCTAGTAGAAGAAATCAAACAAAGAAAACTAGCAAAGAGGCTATAAAAAACAAGCTCAATTGGTCTTTTTTGACCAATTGAGCTTGTTTTTCTTTTATTTAATTGTATGTGCTAACTCTTCGCCAGCTAGTTCGATGATTTGGTTCTGTTCATCCATAAAGGCAATCCTCGGCTTATGCTCATGTATCTTCTCTTCTGCTACCATTTTATACGCAATAATAATTACTTTATCGCCTACTTGTACAAGACGTGCTGCAGCACCGTTCAAACAAATAACACCACTACCGCGCTCTCCCTTGATAATATACGTCTCTAATCGTGCACCATTATTATTGTTAACAATTTGTACCTTTTCATTTTCTAGAACACCAACTGCATCCATAATATCTTCATCAATCGTAATACTACCAATATAGTTCAAATTTGCCTCAGTCACGGTTGCACGGTGAATTTTCGCGCTCATCATTGTACGGAACATGTTATTTCCTCCCCTTTATTCGCATGAACAACAAATACTGTATTATCTATTAGTCTAGCTTTAGAAAATCTCACTGCTAGTGCAATAATAAGCTGACCTTCTAACACATCAACTTGCTTCAATGTTGGATATGCATATATTTCGACGTAATCAACTGTACCACTCGTATTAATCACTATCTCTTTTTCGATAAACGAAATGATACTCTCTGCAGAAGTCTCACCACTGTGAATCATTTCCTGTGCTAACTCTAAGCTTCGTGATAAAACAACTGCTTCTTTACGCTCTTGATCTGTTAAATATACATTACGAGAACTTTTTGCTAGGCCGTCTTCTTCTCGCACAGTTGGCACACGAACGATTTCAACTGGAATGTTGTAATCATCTACTAATCCTTGCACAACCGCTACTTGCTGTGCATCTTTCATGCCCATATATACTCTATCTGGCAAGACAATATTAAATAATTTCGCTAATACTGTTACAACTCCGTCAAAATGACCTTCACGTTTCGCTCCGCATAGTACATCTACTCGATCTACTGCTGTCATTGTTGTAGCAAGAGGCATTGGATACATCTCTGTACTCGTTGGATAGAATAAATAATTAACACCCACAGATTGCGCAATACTTTCATCACGTTCACTATCACGAGGATATTGTTCAAAATCTTCATTCGGTCCGAATTGCAATGGATTAACAAATACACTTAAAACAACGATATCATTCTCCGCACGCGACTGCTTTAAAAGTGTCGCATGCCCTTCATGTAAATACCCCATCGTCGGAACAAATCCAATCGTTTTCCCTTCTTTGTGAAGGTCTTTCGCAATAGTTTGCATTTCGTGAATAGAATGAATTATTCGCATGATACACTGCCTCCATATAATGCTAACATTTGCTCTTCCTTCATTGTAAATGTATGTTTCTCTTCCGGGAATTTACGTGCTTTCACTTCCGACACATACTCAGCAATCCCACCTACAATTCGCTCATGTACCGACTCATATTGCTTCACAAACTTCGGCACATGCCCTACACCGTATCCAATTAAATCATGATACACAAGCACTTGTCCGTCCGTCTGGACACCTGCGCCGATACCAATTGTTGGTATACTTAACATACGAGAAATTTCTTCTCCTAATTGCTTCGGTACACACTCCAAAACTAACGCTATCGCTCCTGCTTCCTCACACGCTTTCGCATCTGCCAATAGCTTCCTCGCACTCTCTACATCTTTCCCCTGTACTTTGTAACCACCTAATACGTTCACAGATTGCGGTGTTAATCCTAAATGAGCTACAACAGCTACTCCAGCTTTCGTTAATGAAGAAATAACGTCAATGACATCATCTGCTCCTTCTACCTTAACTGCATTTGCACCACTTTCTTGCATAATACGTCTTGCATTTCGTAGTGTATCTTCTTTCGAAAGATGGTATGACATAAACGGCATGTCCGTTACAATAAACGTTTCTTTCGCACCTCGTCGTACAGCCTTCGAATGGTGAATCATCTCATCAACTGTTACAGGAATTGTTGAATCGTATCCTAGAACGACCATTCCTAATGAGTCCCCCACTAAAATCATGTCTACGTTTGCCTCTTCTGCAAATTTTGCAGAAGGATAATCGTATGCTGTTAACATGACAATTGGTTCTCCTATTCGTTTCATTTGCACAAAATCAGTTGTTGTTTTCATTTTCTTCCTCCTCTTTTGTAGAGAAGAGGTGATGATTCAACGATTATCTTGTATGTGTAAACAAAAAACTCCTTTTTCTACATAGAGAAAGAAGGAGTTAGCAACATCGTTCGTTATCATCCCTCTGTCCCCGTCCTATTTGTGGATCAAGGCAGAATCCGTATTATCTCGCATTAATGGATGGTCCATTAATATCCAATTAGGTCAACTGTTATATAGACAGTTTCCCCTTTCGCTTTTCTGCTTTACGATGAATGGTGTAGTTCCAATGCGGATACTACCCGATTTCGAATTCATTATACCAAATAGTAGCAAGTATTTACTACATTTTTATTTAGGAAACATCTTCTTCTGTCATTTCAAGTATTTCTGACAGAGTATGCATCGCTTTTGACGTATAGACGTGATGTAGCCACTCCCATCGTACTTGTTCTTGATTCTCCACAATTAACTCCACCACATCCATATTATGCAGCAACTCACCGATAGATTTATATATTCCGTTCACCTTCGCACCACCTATATGAGTGGCAACAGATGGATCAAATGCAAAAGCAAAATCAAGAACAGTTGCTCCCTCTGGTAACGAAACAACATCTAATTGCTTCGTAAAAACGTTCATTTCACGCTGAAATAACTCAAGTGAGACGAAATCATAAAATTCTACTGCACTCGTCGAGATTACTCCAGCTGAATAAATAGAGTCTTTCAATAATGCCGTACTCACATTTCTTACTTGCTCTTTCCCTTTTGCCTCCTGTAAAAAATTCCACACACCTGCTTCTTCAAACAGGTAGTCTTTTTCTGCTTGGATAATGACGGTTATCTCCATATCACAAATCATTACTTTCGTCTTTATATGTCTCGAAAATGGTGTTCGTTGTATCGCTAAATTGTCTTCAAATGAGGATGTAATTGGTTGAAATAATTGATGAAGCACTCCTAAGGTGGAATAACAAGCTAGTGGTGAGTCTGTCACTATTTTGATATGGAATAAGTCACTTAGCATATATTCTTCTTGCAGAAGTGAATACGCACGGTAAATCGGCTCTTTATCCCATACAATCATTTGAATAGAGCAAGTCGAATTATTTTGCAGACATAGCCTACACTGTTCTATTGCACGGTTAAATAAGTTTGTGTAATTGTGAATGAAGGTACACATCTTTTCATACATGGTAGGTTGTAACTGTTCAAACGCTAGCTCTTCTAATTCTGCTTGCATCTTCTTTAAACCTAGCTTTTCTGCTAGAGGAGTGAAAAATACGACTGTTTCATTCGCATATGAGATTCGCTTTTCTACTTTCTTGACAGATAGTGTTCTCATGTTATGAAGTCTATCTGCCAACTTAATTATTGCAACACGAATGTCTTGCTCCGCTGCTAGCAATAACTTCTTAAAGTTACTCGCTTTGTATTCATCTTCTTCGACGGATCCTTTCGCTGTTTTCGTTAATCCATCAACAAGAGAAGCTACTTCCTCACCAAATACACCCTGTAGCTCTTTCAAAGGAATAGATGTATCTTCTACGACATCATGTAATAGTGCAGCAATAAGTGATGAACAGTCTGCACCGTAATCCGCTAGTATGTTGCAGACTTGCATTGGGTGTGTCACATACGGTTCTCCTGTCGCTCGAAATTGACCTTCATGAGCATTCTTCGCAAATTGAATTGCCTTTTGTACGCTTTCATATTCTTCTTTCGTCAAATAATCCACTTTTTTTCGAATTACATTTTCCACCTCTAGCACCTCCATTTTCTATTCCTTACACAGAAATATAACATATTTTAACAAAAAAGAGTTTGTTCATTTTTTGAACAAACTCTTTCCTATTTATGAATTCACTTCAATATCAGCAGAGTAAACAAGATGGACATTTCCATAATTATCTTCCAACTGCAAGACTCCCTCATCCGTAATACCAAGTACTTTACCTTTTAACGTGCTTGATAACGTGCGAGCTGTAATTTCTTTTCCAACTGACAATGCAAAACTTTCCCATAAGAGTTTGATTGGCTTAAATCCATGTTCTAAGTATTGCTTATATAACTTCTCCATATGGAAGAAAATACGTTGAATCAATGTCGCTCGATTAATCTTTTCTCCTGATTCAATTCGGAGTGAGGTAGCAATATCTTTCACTTGTTCAGGAAAATCTTCCTCTACACTATTTACGTTAATACCCATTCCAATAATAACACTATTGATTTGATCTGCTTCTGCTTGTAATTCTGTTAAAATTCCAACAACCTTCTTACCGTTCATCAAAATATCGTTTGGCCATTTAATATCTGCTTGCACATGTGTCACATCACGAAGAGCAAGAACGATACTAACTGCCGTTAACAACGTTAATTGTGGCGCTTGTTGTGGCGGCATCTTCGGTCGTAAAATGAGGCTCATTGTTACAGCTTTTCCTTTTTGTGAATACCATGAACGGTTCATTCGCCCACGACCAATGCGTTGCTCTTCTGCAATAACGACTGTTCCTTCCGGCGCTTGTTCATACGCAATTTGGGCAGCAATCTTCTGAGTAGAATCGACTGATTCTTCGTATTGAACGTAACGGCCAATAAATTCCGTTTCTAAGCCCAACATAATCTCGTTTGCTGTCACACGGTCAGGTTTTTCAATAATTTTGTATCCTAGACGACGTACTGCCTCTACTTCATAACCTGCTTTGCGAAGCTCTTCAATGTGTTTCCACACAGCTGTTCTACTGCAGCCGAGTTCGTTACTAATTGCTTGTCCAGAAACATATCCTTCTTTTGCTTCCGAGAACATTTGAAGCAATTTTGTTCTTATTTCTGATCCCACATGTTCACCCACTCTCGTATTTTCTCCTGCTTATTCTGCAATCGACCACTTACTACTTCGCGTTCAATAACATGCAATAATTCTGCTACCCACGGTCCACCTTTTTTCGGTATCCATGCAAGAATATCACTTCCGTTTATAGCAAGCTCTTTACTACTCGTAATCGGTAAGGATGTATGTAATTTTTCGATACGCGTAATATTTGCTCGTATCGGTTCATTATGAAGAATTGTTCGAACGCGTTCAATAGACATAGCATCTTCTTTTCCAAGTGCATACAACGAGTAGATATTCCAATCATTCTCTTCAATATCATATACACCCTGAACAATCTTTTCTATTTTCTTTATTTCTTTATTCGACAGCTTCCACTTTCGTAACGTAGAGCCTGGATCTCTTACATCCATTAAATAAAAAAGTAACGCCCAATGTTCTTCTTTCGCATTAAGTTCCGTACATGCATAATTACATATGCGATACATCTCTTTTTCGTATGAGGCAAAGCCTGGTAAGAAACCATGAAGACCTGTATCGATAAGTAACCGCATCGCTTTTTGCATATACGACCCTGTTAACAACTTCTCAAACTCTACCGCAATGCGTTCAATTGCAATATGTTGCAGTAACTCACCGTGTTTCATGATAGCTTCTTTTGTCCGCTCTTCAAGAGAAAAGCCTAACGTACTAACAAAGCGAATACCACGCATCATGCGGAGTGCATCTTCAGAGAATCGCTCATATGCATCCCCTACCGTTTTGATTTCACGTTTCGCAATGCTCTCTTCTCCGTTAAACGGATCCAGTAACCTCCCTTCACGTGTCATCGCAATTGCATTCATCGTGAAATCACGTCGCTTTAAATCTTCATGTAAGGAACGAACAAATACGACAGAAGAGGGGCGACGAAAATCTTCGTAGCCCGCTTCTGTTCGGAATGTTGTAATTTCATAGGAATCTTCTTCGTGTAACACCATTACCGTCCCATGCTGCAATCCAATTGGCACATGCTTTGGAAAAAGAGTCATAATTTCTTCTGGCGTGGCAGACGTGGCAATATCAACATCGTTAATCTCACGTCCTAATACCGCATCACGCACACTTCCTCCAACAAAATACGCTTCATATCCTGCACACTCTATCTCACGCAAAACTGGTTTCGCTTTTTCAAAAGCACTATTCATGCGCGCAACCTAACACTTCTTTGTATATTTGTTCATACTCATCAACAATTTTCCCAGAACGGAATCGCTCTTCAACAGCTTGAATAGAAAACTCGCTCATTCGCATGCGTAAGACTTCATCAGTTAAAATCTCAATTGCTTTTGCGGCAACATCCTCTACATCACCTAGTTCACAAATATAACCGGTTTCACCATGTATAATTACTTCTGGTATACCTCCAATATTTGTACCGATACACGGAACACCACAGGCCATGGCCTCTAATATAACAAGTCCGAAGCTTTCTTTCTGCGACAATAGTAATTTCACATCGCTAATAGAAAGCAACTCTGCTACATTATCTTGTTTCCCTAAGAACAATACTTTTTCTTCTAACCCTAGCTGTCGTACTAATTTACAGACAAGCGTTAACTCCGGACCATCTCCTACTAACAATAACTTAGCAGGAACTTCTTTTTGAATAAGATGGAATGCTTTCACAACATCTTGAACTCGCTTCACTTGTCGGAAGTTCGAAATATGTATAACGACTTTCTCATCTTCTTGTATGCCATATTCTGCTTTTAAGTGCTGGCTGTCAACTTTTCGATACACACGCTCGTCGACAAAATTATACACCGTTTGAATCTCTTTTTTCGTCTCAATTAACTCATTTGTTTGCCCAACTAATTGATTCGAAACAGCTGTTACAACATCCGATTTCTCGATACCAAAACGAATTAATTCCGTTAACGATGGATCATGTCCAAGTACGGTAATATCTGTACCGTGAAGTGTCGTAACAATTTTCAAATGTTCTCCTACCATTTGTTTCGCAAGATACGCACAAACAGCATGTGGAATCGCATAATGCACATGTAATAAATCAAGATTTTCACGGTTTGCTACTTCTGCCATTTTCGCTGCTAATGCTAAGTCATAAGGCGGGTATTTAAAAACCGAGTACTGATTTACTTCTACCTCGTGATAATAAATATTTGGATATACTTTATTTAAACGAAACGGCATGCTTGAAGAAATGAAGTGAATTTCATGCCCTTTTTCAGCTAATAATTTCCCTAGTTCTGTCGCAATAACACCCGAACCACCGACAGTTGGATAACACGTAATACCAATTTTCAACTTCATGTTATCACCCCCACTAAATCATGTTGAACGAGCAACGGTTTATCTGTTATAAAACCTTCTCCATATGTTACGTTCACTTCTTTTCCGAACACTTTATCACGTGCAATAACCGAATCTACATAGCCTGTTGTTAATGGTGTCTCTACACCACTCTCTCCTGCAGAAAATTGGCTTGCATATGCTCGTAATGCATCCTTTTTCACTTCTACCTCATTCGTAATATCAATAATGAATGAGGTATGATGAAAACCATTAATCATGTAATAATGGAAAGCTTGCACACGATGCGCCTTGTATTCTGGTAGAAATTTGCGTACACCTGCTGAGAATAATGCTTCTCGTACAAGATTTGCACAATTCGCATGATCTGGATGGCGATCTTCATAATAAGGTGCGAACACAACTTTTGGTTGATACGTTCGAATGATACGAACTATTGCCGCGATATATTCTTCTTTCATGTATAACCCGCGGTCTGGCAACTCCAAATTCGCTCGTGCAGAAAGACCAAGCACTTCTCCCGCTTTCTTCGCTTCTTGTTTACGTAACTCAACATTCCCATTAGAAGATAACTCTGCCAATGTTAAGTCACAAATCCCTATTTTTGCGCCTGTTTTCACATATTTCGCAATCGTCCCGGCCATACCAATTTCCACATCATCTGGATGTGCCCCAAATGCCAATATATCTAAAGCATCTGTCATAATTTTACTCCCTCTATCTTTGAAAGATTCCTTTATCTTGCTTTAATGCATGTAAGAATACCGCTGCGCTCGTCTTGTTTGTTGCAACTGGTACTTCATATACATCGCATAAACGTAATAATGCATTCACATCTGGTTCATGCGGTTGTGATGTTAATGGATCACGGAAAAATACAACTAAATCCATTTTCTCATTTGCAATGTATGCTCCTATTTCTTGGTCTCCACCAAGGGGACCCGACTTAAAACGATGTACCTGTAAATTAGTTGCTTCCATGATTTTAAGTCCTGTCGTACCTGTTGCATATAATGTATGCTCTTGTAATACATGTTCATTCTCTTTCACAAACGTAATCATTGTTGATTTCTTCTTATCATGAGCAATTAAAGCAATATGCATGTTGGCCACCTACTCGATAATATTTTCTAATCCGTATACTAGCGTTTGTAGCTTCATTACTTGTTCAATTGATAATTTCACACCACTCATAAATGACCCACGGTTAAATGAATCATGCTTCACTGTCAGAATCTGACCGTCACCACCAAAGATTACTTGCTGATGCGCTACTAATCCTGGTAAACGAACACTATGTATATGCATACCATCTACATTTGCTCCGCGTGCACCTGGAAGCATCTCCGTTTCATTTGGATGACCTTGTACTTTCGCTGTACGTACTTCCTTAATCATTTCAGCTGTCTTCAACGCTGTTCCAGACGGTGCATCTAATTTACGATCATGATGTAACTCAATGATTTCTACATCATCGAAGTAATGTGCTGCCATTTTTGCAAACTTCATCATTAAAATAGCACCAATGGCAAAATTAGGAGCAATAATAGCACCAAGTTCTGCTGCTTCTGCTTTTTCACGTAACTCATGAATTTCTTCTTCTGTGAATCCAGTCGTTCCGATAACTGGACGTAAGCCGTACTGAAGTGCTAATGCAATGTGTTTCTTACCTGTTTCAGGATTGGTTAAATCAAGAAATACATCTGCTTCTACTTCTTGTACACACTTCTCTGCATCTGTATAAACAGGTGCATCAAGTGCCGGCAATCCTTCCATGTCACGCACATATGTATATTCTTCTTTACGGTCAATTGCCGCTACTAACTCAAAGTACTCTGTTTCATGAATTAACTTGCATGCCTCTCTTCCCATATTCCCTCTTGGGCCTGCAATAATAATGCGAATATTATTCATTTGTTACTTCCTCCTCAATTCTAGTCCAACGGTCTTTATCTCTCGTGTTGAACTTGTTCATCACCATATCATGTGCTTCTTGTAAATCAATATTTAAACTATTTGCTAAGCAAATAAGGACGAATAGCATGTCACCCATTTCTTCTTCGATTGCCTTTTCTTTCTCTGTCGATTTCTTCGGCTTCTCTCCGTAAGTGTGGTTCACTTCACGAGCTAGTTCTCCTAGCTCTTCTGTCAGTCTTGCTAGCATCGCAAGTGGACTGAAATAACCTTCTTTAAATTGGCCAATATATGTATCAACTTCTTGTTGCATCTCTGCCATTGTCTTTTTCGTCATCTCGTTTCACCTCTATCATTATATAAGACAAGCTTCATTCTAAGTATAGTGTACGATGTCCAAGTTTTCCACCATCTAAATGAGTGGAAACACGAAAAAACTATCTCCGTTATCAGAGATAGTTTTTTTCTTTAGTCATCGCGCTGCATACCAGTGTAAATAAGTACTAAACGAAGTAATTCAAGAACTGCTACTGCCGCTGCTGCTACATATGTAAGAGCTGCTGCATCTAACACTTTCTTTGCTTTACGTTCTTCTCCACTATTTAGCAAACCTAGGCTATTCATTTGTGCCATTGCACGACTAGACGCATTAAATTCCACTGGCAATGTAATAACTTGGAACAGAACACCCGCTGCTAGCAAAACAATACCTACTAAAAGCATGTTCGACATACTTGCAAATATGCCAATTAATACGAATATCCAAGAAAGGTTTGAACCGAAATTCGCCACTGGCACTAATGTATGACGGAATCGCAAGAACGAATAATCTTCTGCATCTTGAATGGCATGCCCTACTTCGTGAGCTGCTACCGCTGCTCCTGCAATCGAATTTCCGTAGTAATTATTTGTAGACAAGCGTACTGTTTTCGTACGTGGGTCGTAATGGTCAGATAATACACCTGGTGTTTCCTCAACAGCAACTTCGCTTAATCCATTTGCATCGAGAATCTTTCTAGCAACCTCTGCCCCATTCATGCCAACTGACGCGAATTCCTCGGAATATTTACGATAGGCACTCTTTACCTTCATTTGTGCATATAGAGGCACTAGCATAATTATCGCAAAGTAAATGATATAATATGTCATATCGCATCTCCAACTTTCTATTGTTATTTCATAGTTCTATTGTAGGCATATCTATTAGTTGCTGTCAATGGTTCATCCTATTTATCTAGCTCCTCTATATCGCTCCATTCTTTCTTATTGTCCGATATTTACGAAGCGATGCATATAACAACACTAATAGAATCATCCCTCCAATAATAAAACTAATCCATATAATTGAAAGAATTGTTTCATCTTTATGAGGTTCATCAAATAACGTATACAGTTCGTCCTTTAACATTTTAAATTGAGTATCAGCAAACGCATTATTCATCATATGATGACGATTTGTTTCTACATACGTGAGGTTCGTATCTAGTTTATCTAACTGCGCATCTTTCAAATGTAATACGAGACTCGGGTAAATAATATCCATTTGTGTAACAAACCTATTGTACGCTTGTTGAAACGCTTTATTATCTTTTTTTTCTAATGCTTCTTCTACTGATAAGAACGTAGACAACACTTGCTCTTTCCGTCCTAACCACATCGGATTATACTTCGCTGTCGTAGCATCAATCGCCAAACGTAGCCGGAGCACTTGCTCATACACTTCTTGTCTCGTCTTCGTCTCATCTTCCACTGCATATACCGCCTGCTTAAAGACAGTCGATAATACCTGTTCTTTCGTTCCTTTTATATCTTCTGCCAAACTAGCAGAGGACAATACATCTGATAATTGCTTTAACATTTTATCTGCTTGATCCAAACGATTTTGTTGCACGACTTGTAAAATATCATCTACACTTTCCCCGAGACTGTCTGCCTTACTTGCTGCTTGTACCCCGACTGGTAGAAGAACAGCAATCATGATGAACACACAAACTACTATCCGCTTCATCCTTCATCCCCCCATACTCTTCCTTCTATCGTATGAAAAAAGGGACAAGAATAGAACGTTCTATTCTACATAGAAAAAAGACTAGAGTACGTACTCTAGTCTTTTTTACGCTTATTTTTTACCGATGTTTGCAATGTACTCCGACATTTGTTTTAATTCTTCATCAGTACCTTTGAAAAGACCAGCTGGCATGCTTCCTTTACCTTCTTTTGCGATTTTCGCAATATCTTCTGGTTTTAAGTCTTTTCCTTGAAGGCTAGGTGCAGACGCACTACCTTCTAAGTTACCACCATGACAGCTAATACACGTACCAGCTTTAAGTAACGCATATTCTGGAGCTGCTTGATCAAGTGGAATGAACTCACGAATCTTCCCTTGTTCCTTCGCTTTATCCCAATCATGATACGCTACTGATTCCCATGTTAAGAAAATAATACTTGCCACTGATAATAACATTAATCCTGTTGCGATTGGACGCTTCGCAGGACGTCTTTCTGGACCACGATCGATAAATGGTGCTAATAATAATGCACCAAATGCGATACCTGGCATAATGAATGCACCGATAACCGTATACGGACCAGCTGCATATGTATACTTCAGTAATTGGTATAAGAACAAGAAGTACCAGTCTGGTAGCGGAATATATCCCGCATCCGTTGGATCAGCTACACGCTCTAGTGGTGATGGATGCACCACTGTTAAACATAAAAATCCAATTAAAAATACCGCACCTACCATCCATTCCTTTAACAGGAAGTTCGGCCAAAAGGCTTCTGTTTTCCCTGGGTATTCCGAATAGTCTTTTGGAATATTCGGCTTACGAACAGCAGGTATACGCGAATCTCCGACAAATTTCATCCCCTTGCCGCGATGCATAATTTCCCCTCCTCTTTGAACTCACAAATCATCTTTAAGTGTATAACTTTATACACGCCCTTACAGCGGACCTGAAACACCTTGCTTACGGATAATAACAAAGTGAGCTGCCATTAATCCGAATAATGCTGCTGGTAAGAAGAAAACATGAATTGCAAAGAAACGTGTTAATGTTTGTGCACCAACGATTTCTGCATCCCCAGCTAGAAGCGTCTTAATATACGGTCCAATAAGCGGTGTTTGTTCCGCAATTTGGATACCTACTTTTGTTGCGAATAACGCTTTCATATCCCAAGGTAATAAATAACCTGTAAATCCTAAACCTAACATAACGAAGAAAATTAATACCCCAACAATCCAGTTTAACTCACGAGGTTTCTTATAAGCACCTTGGAAGAATACACGTAACGTATGTAGGAACATCATAACGATAACTAAACTCGCACCCCAGTGATGCATACCACGTACGATTTTTCCGAATGCTACTTCGTTTTGTAAGTAATAAACAGATTCCCATGCATTTTTAATATCAGGAACATAGTACATCGTCAAGAACATACCTGATAAGATTTGGATAACTGTTACGAAGAATGTTAGCCCACCAAAGCAATAAACAAACGCTGAGAAATGATGAGCTGGGTTCACGTGTTCTGGAACTTCGTGATCCGCGATGTCACGCCAAAGAGGTGTAATATCTAAGCGCTCATCTACCCAATCATAAATTTTATTCAACATAGCCCTTACTTACCTCCCTTTGGTCTTGCTTTACCTAAATAAAGTGCACCGTCTTTCATATCTGAATCGTACACATCAAGTGGAGCAAGCGGAGGTGTTCCTGGAACATTCTTTCCATCTTTCTCATATCGTCCCGCATGACACGGACAGTAGAATTGATTTGGATGAGACGGATCACTATTCCAGTCAATTGTACAACCTAAATGCTTACAAACAGGTGATAACGCAACGATTTCCCCACTATCTGTTTTGTACACCCACGCTGATTTAGGCTCGTCCGATTTGTACCAACCATCTACTTGCTTGACTTTGAAGTCAACTTTCTTCGGTTCTGTTGTAATATCTTTCTCCAATAATCCAACTGGAACCATGTCTTGCTCTTTTGCAGGTTTTAATACTGGATCAACCGCAAAACGAACCATTGGCATCATAATTCCTGCTGCCATAAATCCCCCTACGCCAGTTAACGTATAGTTTAAGAACTGACGACGTGAAACTTTTCCACTCATGAAAATTCCCCCCTCTATAAAACATGAATGAGCTAATGAGTCTATATAAAGATAAAACTAGGACACTATCATAATATAATACTGAACACAAAACGGTCAATATCATACTACTCCCAATATTAGAAATAGTTAATTTACCGCATTATTCCCATTCTTTCTTCAATAAAGTCATCACTTCATCGATTTGGGCATGCAACAATTCCTGCTGTGTCTTCTCATCCATCATCGCTAATGGAAGCGCAGGAAGCCAAATAACTGTTCCTTCTACTTCTTTCTCCATCTCTTTATTAAGATGATCACTTGTTAAATAGAACACATGCTTAAGGCCTTCTTTCTTCAACACTTCTTCCCATGCACGTAGGCGTTCTTTCTTGCTGACTACCTCTTCATGCACTAAGTATGTAAATGGTGGTAACAACAGGATTCTTCCCTTGTACTTGTGTTCCATCGCCTTACTAAATAGTGAAATAAACTCACCTGATTTCACCGCTACCTTCGCTTCTTCGCCCCATGTAATAGGAACTAGAGGAATGATAGCTGTATCAACGTATTCTTTTGCGCTTAACGCAATTCCTATATCTTTTTCATTCCAATCCATTTTACTCTCTCCCTGTTGTTAGATGAATCCATATAATTCTATTAAAGCACAATCTTTCTTTTTTTCAAAAAGATAACCCTTCGTTTTAGAAATTTTTTTTAGCGATAAAGAAAACGCTTCCTCTCTTACAAAAACAATAAAAAAGAAAGTAAGGAATTTCCCTTACTTTCTTTTTAGGATGATTTACTACTAGACAGAGCCTTCAATCTCTCCGTTAACTGCTCAAACGCTTCTTTATCTTGGCGATCTAACGCCTCATCAATAAGTTGCAACACTTTCTTTCGTTGATACACTTGAATGCTTTCTTCGAGGACACGCTCTGCAATCATACGATCCTTTTCATTTCCTTCCAGATTCTTCGGCAAATACGGATTATCTTCCACTACTGCGACATACTGGGCATTTTTGAAAGAGTCTTTAAAATTCAACTGAATATAAATATCTTCTTCACGATTTAAACGGATATCATGAAAAGACTTTTCCGCATCAGTTGTCATCACATTTTGCTTGTAGAAATGAAATGGACTTTCTTTCACACAATTTGCTGACATTACAATTCCTCTCGGACAATACTTCGCATGCTCGACAAAGTGAACCTTCCTCATCAGTTGATCGTGGCTCATTAAGTAATTCAGAATCCACACACATTCACGTTGCTTCAACTGATAATTACCTAAAAACCATTTCACAAAGTCTTTCTTTTCATTCACAGAAACAGGGGTCGTCATTTTGTATTCCCTCCTCTGTTCATTTTCTTTAGTTATTTACATTCCATACGCACGTTATAAATTCCTTCATTCACCGTTCAAATCTTGAATAATTTCTTCTACATGCATAAGCGTAGGATCAATCTTTAATGCACGCTCAAATAATCGCTTCGCTTCTTCTCGTTCGCCTTCCTCTATTAAAAAGTATCCGTACTCCTCTAAGAAGCTGACATCATTCTTAAAAGAAGTATATGCTTCCTGATAATGTTTGTATGCCTCTTCATACATTTCCAAATGCCTTTTCGCCGTTGCGAAGTCCCATTCAAACTGTGGATCATGCTCTCCGTGCTTTTGTGTATCCTCTAATAATTGAACAGTTTCTTCATACTTCTCCTCATTAATATATAAGTGAGAAAGCATTAATGTTCCTTCTACATGACTAGGTTCTAAACTTAGCGCTTCACCTAACATTTTCTCTGCTTCTTCTGTCTTTTGTTGTTTTACTGCGATTTTTGCGGCTGCAACATATAAATCAATGTTATACTCATCTGTTTTCAATCCTTCTTGCAACGTATCATAACTCTCTTGTAACATCTCTTCATGCTCATAAGCTCGTGCTAATAAGATATAGATACCTGTGAAGTGCGGATCCATTTCTTTCAACTCTGTTAACACACTAACTGCACGTGTGTAGAACTCCGCTTTCACTAACGTCGTTGCATATTGGAACATTGCATATAATTCTTTCGTATCCTTTAAACCTTCTTCATAATACTCGATTGCCTCTTGCCATTCACCGATACCACTTAAACTTTCTGCTAAGCGTAGTGAAAGCGAAATGCCGTTCATTTCTTTATGTTCTTCTATCAGGCTACGGTAATACTGTGTGCTCTTGTAGAAATCTTCACGGCTTAAATAAAACTCGGCTAAACCGAACGTAATAATTGCTTCATCTGGCATTAACTCTTTCGCTTGTAGTAATTTTTGCTCCGCCACTTCATCAATACCTTGCATTTGATAAATATCTGCTTGTAGAACTAACGCTTGTACGTATACGCTATCCTCAGGTGCGATATCATTTAACACTTCCATTGCCTTATCTTCTTCATCAAGCTCTAATAAGATTTCTGCACGTAAGATGTTAATTTGCCCTTCTTCTGGATACTTCAATGCTAATTCTTCAACTAACTCCCCTGCTTCTTCCATAAAACCTAACTGCATGTAATAATTTGCTACGTAAAACTTCTCATCATCAGAAGCTGTCTTTACAAATCCTTTTAATTGTTCTAGTCCTTTTTCTGTTTCTCCATGCTCAATCCATGAAATGATTGTTTCTAAATTACTCATTTTCCTTTACTCCTTCTGCTAATTCCTTAAGTTGTTCAAAGAAATTCGGATATGATACCGCAACGCTATGCGCTTGTTCAATTGTCGTTTCTCCTTTTGCTAACAGAGAAGCGATTGCTAACATCATTCCGATGCGATGATCACCGTAACTATTTACAGTATTACCTGATAACGAAGAACCACCATATATTTTCATCCCATCTTCTGTTGCTTCAATATGTACACCTAATTTCGTTAACTCGTCCACAACTGTTTGAATACGGTCTGTTTCCTTCACACGTAATTCTTTCGCGTCTTTAATAATTGTTACACCCTCTGCTTGTGATGCAGCTAAGGCAATGATTGGGATCTCATCAATCAAGCGTGGGATAATATCTCCACCAATCTCAATCCCTCGTAATGAAGACGTTTCAATTGTAATCGTTGCAATTGGCTCTACTTCCTCATCTTCCATCTCAACATGAATGTTAGCACCCATTTGCTCTAATACGTCAATAATGCCTGTTCTTGTCGGATTCACGCCCACACCTTCTAACACAAGGCGACTATTTGGCACAACCGCACCTGCTACTAACCAAAATGCCGCCGATGAAATATCTCCTGGAACGACAATATCTGTAGCACGTAACGATTGTTTACCTTTTAACGTAACTGTCAATCCCTCTACTTCTACATCAACACCAAACGCTCGTAACATACGCTCTGTATGGTCACGAGATTTCGCTGGTTCCGTTACAATCGTTTCGCCTTCTGCTTGTAAGCCCGCTAACAAAATCGCCGATTTCACTTGGGCACTCGCAACAGGTGATGTGTAATGAATACCTATCACATTACCGCCACGAATTGAAACAGGCGTGTAGTTTCCACCTTGGCGCCCTTCAATTGCTACTCCCATTTCACGAAGTGGTTCTGTCACTCGCTTCATCGGGCGTTTTGCAATAGAGTCATCACCAATTAAGCACGAATGAAACGGTGTATTTGCTAATACACCGAACATAAGACGAATAGTCGTTCCCGAGTTTCCAACATTCAATATGTCTGTTGGCTCTATTAACCCTTCTAATCCATCCCCTTCAATTTCCACAAAACTCTCTTTTTGCGTAATCTTTACACCGAGTTTACGGAAACAATCGATTGTACTTAAGCAATCCTCACCTGGCAGAAAGCCTTGTACCGTTGTTTTCCCTTTAGCAATACTACCGAACATCACTGCACGATGTGAAATTGATTTATCTCCAGGTACCGTAATTGTACCGTTTAGACCTGTACGTGTAGAAGTTAATACTAGCTTCTCCATTTTTCCCCCTCCTACTTCATTATGTACTTCCTTTTCTATTAAATAAGGAGAAAAGGAAGGGATTTCTCCCTATCTACAAGAGACACCCCCTCCTATTCTCACCTTGCTTCATCTACAAGACGTTGAAGTTGTTCAATACATCCTTTATTCTCTTCTGCTGTTCCAATCGAAACGCGAATCATACTTGGAAATCCTAACGCACCACCCGAACGCACAATATACCCTGCACGAAGGAGCGCTTGAAATGCCATATCTCCTGAAATACCAAGCTCCATTAAAATAAAGTTCGTTTCAGAAGGATAGTAGAATAGACGATTCTTCCTACAAAAATCATAATAACGTTCTAATTCTTTACGGTTCTTCTCTCTACACTCTTCAACAAAAGCTATATCTTCTAACGCCACAACGGCACTCGCTTGTGCAAGACTAGACGTATTAAACGGCAGACGAGCTACTTCTAATTGCTCAATTAACTGTGCATTGGCAACAGCATAACCAATTCGTAAGCCCGCTAACCCATATGCTTTCGAAAATGTACGCATCACCATGACATTTGGATATTGATGAATAAGCGGTAATGTTTGAGGATAATCTGTTGCTACAACATACTCGTAATACGCTTCGTCTAGTATAACAAGTGTAGAAGGTGGAACTTCTCGTAAGAAAGATATTAATTGTTGTTCATTCACATACGTTCCTGATGGATTATTCGGGTTGCAAACCCATACAATCTTCGTATGTTCATCAATTGCCTGCAACATTGCAGGTAAATCGTGCACTCCGTCATATAAGGGAACTTCTCGTACTTCTGCCCCCTCTATAACAGCATGATGACTATATTGTGAAAAAGTCGGAGTCGCTTGCACGATATTATCTTCTTGTGTTAATAGTGCTCGACTCACTATTTGAATCACTTCATCTAGACCACTACCAAGTAGAATTTCATCCTTATTTACAGAAAGGTGTGTAGAAATCGCTTCTTTCATTCCTGTTCCTGCCCCATCTGGATACACAGATAGAGAAGCTTGTTCATACAGTGCTTGCCTTACTCGTTTTGAGCATCCATACGGATTCTCATTCGAAGCAAGTTTAACTACTTTTTCTAAACCTAATTCCCGTTTTACTTCATCAATCGGTTTCCCCGGTTTATACGCTTGAAGCAACGATAACTGTTGTTTTGCTTTCATGTCCCTACTCCCCTTTTATAAAAGTCGTTAAAACACGTAAAACATCCTCATCATTTACTTTCCTTACTTCCATCTGTCCAAGCTCTTTCATTAATACCATATGAATCGTATGCTCATATGATTTCTTATCTTTTTTCATTTTCTCCATTAAGCGATGTGCATCTAAAGAGCAATCAATCGTTGGATAATCAAATCGCTCTAGCAACGCTTGTAGACGCGAAACGTTTAAGTCTTTTCCATACACATGCTCGCTCATGCGAAGTGCAAATACCATTCCAATTGCTACTGCATCTCCGTGGGTAATTTTCCCATACCCTAACTCTGATTCTATTGCATGTCCAAGTGTATGACCGAAGTTCAAGAACGCTCGTACATTACTTTCCTTCTCATCTTTCGCAACAATTTGCGCTTTAACGTTAATACCTTCTTTCAACACATGAAGAAGTTTTTCGTCTTTCAAATCATCTAACGTACTAACTTCCTTCTCTAGCCACGACAGAAACTCTTCCCCTGATAAATACGCATGCTTAATTACTTCTCCATAACCAGAACGCCACTCTTCAACGGGTAACGTTGCTAAAAATGGTAAATGGTAAATAACAGCTTCCGGCTGATGGAACGCTCCAATAATGTTCTTCCCAAGCGGATGATTAACTGCTACCTTTCCACCAACAGCACTATCGTGTGCCAACAACGTTGTTGGCACTTGGATAAATCGAATCCCACGCATATACGTCGCCGCTACAAATCCAGCTAAATCACCAATCACCCCACCACCAAGCGCTAAAATGATTGAATTACGATCAAGACCAGACTGCAATGCAAATGTTTGACACTCATAATAGTTCTCAAATGATTTGCTTGCTTCTCCGCTTGGAACAACATAATGATAGACAGGTATTGAATCTTGTAAATTCGTTCTTACTTCTTCTAAATATAATTCTGCTACCGTTTCCTCACTAATGATGAATACACTGGAGACACGTGGTGTCAATCCGTCAATCACGTCACTTAACGAGTAGATTGCGTCATTGCCGATAAACAACGGATACTCTTTCGAAGCTGTCTTAATCGGTACTTCCACCATTAGAACAACCTCGCATGTTCACGATGCTTTGCAATATTTTCACGAATAACATCCATGTTATCCACGCCGAATTGTTCGATTAATGCGTTCGCTAATTCCCACGCTACAACAGACTCTGCTACGACACTTGCAGCTGGAACAGCACAGCTATCTGAACGTTCAATGCTAGCCTTATATGACTCTTTCGTGTTAATATCCACACTTTCTAACGGCTTATATAACGTCGGAATTGGTTTCATAACACCACGGACAATAATTGGCATTCCTGTCGTCATGCCACCTTCAAAACCACCTGCATTATTTGTACGACGCATATACCCTTCTTCTTCGCTCCACGTAATTTCATCATGAACAACACTTCCAGGGCGACGAGCAGCATCAAAACCAATTCCAATTTCAGCCCCTTTAAAAGCATTAATACTTACAATTGCACCAGCAACTTTCGCATCTAACTTTCGGTCATAATGAACGTAACTTCCGACTGCTGGAGGCATTCCTTCTACAATAACTTCCACGATTCCACCAATTGAATCTCCGTTTTCTTTCGCTTCATCAATTGCTCTCATCATCTTACCTTCTGCCTCTTTATCTAAGCAACGTACCGGTGATTCTTCTGTTCTATCTTTCATTTCTTCTAATGATGGATATGTATCTAACTCCGCCTTTACACCGCCAATTTCTAATACGTGAGAAGTGACATGAATACCTAGTTCTTCTAAGAACTTCTTCGCTACTGCACCTGCTGCAACACGAACTGTCGTTTCACGTGCAGATGAACGCTCTAATACGTTTCTCATGTCGCGGTGATTGTATTTAATTGCTCCGTTTAAATCCGCATGTCCAGGACGAGGTTTTGTAATTTGACGTTTCACTTCTTCTGCTTCATCATGTCCTACTGGTTCACTTCCCATAATTTTTGTCCAGTGCTTGAAATCATCATTGACAACAACTAACGCAATTGGCGATCCTAATGTTTCCCCATGACGTACACCCGCTGTAATTTGAACACGGTCTTTTTCAATTTGCATACGACGGCCACGACCATGCCCTTTTTGACGTCGCTCTAATTCTCTATTAATATCTTCTTCTGTTAATGACAACCCAGACGGAACACCTTCTAAGATCGTAGTTAATTGTGGTCCGTGTGATTCTCCTGCCGTTAAGTATCTCATATACTATTCTGCTACTAAAAAAACATAGACAACCATTCCTTTAATAGCAGGTTCACCACCTTTCTTTTCTCTCACTTTTTCATTGTTTTGAGCTATTTCTCCACTTGATTCTACCTATTTTTTCTATAAAAGCATGATTAATAATTTCCCCCATCAACCCATGCCCCATTACCTATATTCCCACTACTATACCACAAAAGAGGGATAAAAAATACTTATCCCTCTACTCTTTTCTAGCCGAAATATCCGCTTATTTCTTACGATAGAAAAACGTCTCTTCCGATGCGAATCCATATGTAGCTGCGTTAAAGATTTGCTCGGTACTTCCGACAAATAACACACCGTTGTCACGTAAAGAACGACTAAATTTATGATAAATTGTCGCCTTCGCTTCCTCTGTAAAATAAATTAACACGTTACGACAAACGAGTAAATCTACATTCTCTTCATAAGCATCCGCTAACAAATTATGTTTCTTAAATGTCACACAACGCTTAATACTAGGATCAATCTCATACATCGTCCCTTGCTTCTTGAAATACTTATCTCTCAGCTTCGGTGGCAATTCTTGCAACGATCGTTCTTGATACACTCCTAACCTCGCACGTGCAATGACATTCTCATCAATATCTGTTGCGATAATTTGAAATTTTGTCGTTGGTAAATGTTCACTCAAAACCATCGCTAATGTGTATGGTTCTTCTCCTGTCGAACAAGCCGCACTCCATATTTTCAGCTTCTCATTCGGCTTCATAATAGAAGGGAAAATCTTCTGCTCCAACACTTCCCATCGCTTTCCATTACGATAAAATTCTGATACATTAATTGTCATGCGATCTAAGAACTCATAATATAGTTCTTTATCTGATGCAATTCCATCAAAAAATTCCTTAAAGCTTTTATACCCCTTTTTTTCGTACAAGCTCTTTAAGCGTCGCTTCATTTGCGCCTCTTTGTACTGCAACAAATCAATACCTGTCTTCTTATAAATGAGTTTCGTAAATTCCTCGTATGTATAGTCCATCTTCTATTCCCCTGTTTCTCATTTTCTATTATTATATCAAAAAACAGAAAGAAGCGAATAGGCTATACCGCCCTCCTACAAAAGTCCCTTGTATCTATAATTGGTCAACAACTTTCCGTTCACCTATTTTCGATATTTTCCCTCGTCGTGCATGTAATTCCTCTAGTACTGCTTCAATTGGAATTTCTTTCTCAGCTAATAGAACAAGACAATGATAGGCCAAATCAGCTAGTTCTTTGACGATTTCTTCTTTATCATCATTCTTCGCTGCGACAATAATTTCTGTACACTCTTCTCCTATTTTCTTTAAAATCTTATCTTCTCCCTTTAGAAACAAGTAACTCGTATACGATTCTGGCTTAACATCTATCTTTCTCGCACATATTTCCTCATACAACTCTCGAATCATATTTCTACCCCCTTACACTATTTTTGTAAAGAAACATGAATACTCTCCCGTATGGCAGGCCACACCAATTTGTTCTACACGTACTATTAACGTATCCTGATCACAATCTATATACATTGACCTCACATGTTGCACGTGACCTGACGTTTCTCCTTTGTTCCATAATTGTCCACGCGAGCGTGAATAAAACCACGTCCGCTTCGTTTCTAGTGTCTTCTGAAACGCTTCTTCATTCATATATGCTAACATTAATACGTCATTCGTTTCGTCCTCGACAATAACAGCTGGGATTAAACCTTTCGAAAAGTCTAACTTCATCTCCTTATCTCCACTCCCTCCTCTGCAAGTGTACACTTCGTTTCCTGAATAGACGCTTCTCCGTAATGAAAGATAGACGCTACCAACGCTGCATCGACAGTTGTTTCCCGAAACACTTGAACAATATGTTGAATAGAGCCACATCCTCCTGATGCAATAACCGGAATACGAACAGCTCGTGATACAGACTCAAGCAATTCCACATCATAACCATTTTTTGTCCCATCCGCATCCATACTCGTTAGCAAAATCTCTCCTGCTCCGTATTGTTCTACTTCCTTTACCCATGCTAATACGTCTATACCAGTATCAATACGCCCACCACTAACATAGACGTGCCATGTATCTCCATGCTTCTTTGCATCAATTGCTACGACAATACATTGAGAGCCAAATATTGCCGCACCTTCTCGAATTAAATCTGGATTTCTAACAGCAGATGAATTAATTGATACTTTGTCTGCACCAGCACGCAGAAGAGCATGCATTTCCTCAATAGAATTAATCCCGCCACCAACAGTAAGTGGGATGAAGACGCGTTTTGCGACTCTTTCTACAAGGTCTATCATCGTTTTACGTCCTTCATGCGTTGCAGTAATATCGAGAAAGACTAGTTCATCTGCCCCCTCCTCATTGTAACGTTCCGCTATTTTGACAGGATCACCTACATCTTGTAAACCAATGAAGTTAATCCCTTTCACTACACGACCACTCTTCACATCGAGACACGGAATAATTCGCTTCGTTAACACTGATTCACAACCTTTAGTGCATCCTCTAACCGTAACCGTCCATCATATAACGCCTTTCCAGTAATAACTCCATATACACCCAATTCTTTTACTACTTCAATATCAAGAAGATTACTTACACCACCAGAAGCAATAAGTTGAACAGACGTCGCATCCTTTACTTTCTTCAATTTCTCCATATTTGGTCCCTCTAATGTCCCATCCCGTGAGATATCAGTGAAAATAATTGTTCGTACCCCTATTGCTTCCATCGACTTCGCAAATTCCACGTAATGAACATCACTAGTCTGTATCCAACCATGCGTTGCGACGTAATTTCCTTTCACATCAATTCCCACAGCGATCTTCTCACCATATTTTTCAACAGCTTCTTTCACTAACTCCGGCTTCAGAACCGCGGCCGTTCCGATAATAACACGAGACACCCCCGCTTCTATTAACTGATCAATATGACCAAGTGATCGCACTCCACCACCGACTTGAATAGGAATTGTAACATTCTTCGTTATTTCTTTAATAATTGGCAAATTCACCAACTCACCATCTAGCGCCCCGTCCAAATCGACAACATGCAACACTTGTGCCCCTTCTCGTACAAATGCGAGTGCTTGCTCAAGTGGATTTGTATTCACGACTGTTTCTTGCTGAAAATCACCTTGATACAACCTTACACATCGGCCATTCTTCAAGTCGATTGCTGGGAAAACGAGCATGCTTCCACCACCTTTTTAAAGTTTTGTACTATCTGTAAACCAATATCTCCGCTTTTTTCTGGATGAAACTGCGTGCCATATATATTTTTGTACGATATAATCCCAGGTACACGTACACTGTACTCACTCGATGCATCTATATAACAATCGTCGCATTCTACATAGTAAGAATGGACATAATACACGTAAGGATTTGCTCGCACACCAGTTAGCAACGGTGTTTCCTTCCGTTGTTCTAACATATTCCACCCCATATGTGGTACTTTATTCGTATAAGGTAAATGATGCACTGTACCTGGAATAATCTCTAATCCTTCTGTCCATTCTATTTCTTCGCTATTTGTAAATAACAATTGCATTCCTAAGCAAATCCCTAATAATGGTTTCCCATCGGCCACTTCTTCTCGTATACACACATCAAGTTCTTTCTCCTTCAATTGGTGCATAGCTTTCGGAAACGCACCGACCCCCGGCAAAATAATCCCCTTACTCTTCTTGATTTCATCTCTATCTGATGTTAAAACAGACGACAAACCTACTTTTTCTAACGCTTGTATCACACTACAAATATTACCCATGCCATAATCAATAACCGCTATCATGAAGAAAGCATTCCTTTCGTAGAATTGATCCCAACTATTTGTTCATTAATCGTTACAGCTTCTCGTAATGCCCTGCCAAAGGCTTTAAATAATGCTTCGATTTTATGATGCGTATTCGTTCCATCTATCACTTTCATATGCAAATTCATCTTCGCATTCATACTTACCGCTCGAAAAAATTCTTCCGTTAACTCTGTATCAAAGCTACCTAACTGCGGATTAGCAAAAGTGGCATTAAATACAAGATACGGCCTACCACTTATATCTAACGACACGAAGCCTAACGATTCATCCATCGGTACATAAGCTGTACCGTAACGATTAATTTGTCGCTTCTCTCCTAACGCCCCGTCCAGACACAATCCTAAAACAATCCCCACATCTTCAACGGTATGATGCGCATCAATATGTAAATCCCCATCCGCTTGAATCGTTAACCCAAAACGACCATGCTTTGCAAACAACGTCAACATATGATCAAAGAAGCCAATACCAGTTTGAATACTCGGCTCATACTGCTCATCTAAATCTAGATTAATCGTTATTGTCGTCTCATTTGTAATACGGGTATGTTTGTAACGCCTTGCCATCTTCCTTCTCCTCCTCTTCTTGAAAACGGATTGTAATAGCTTGGGCATGAGCATGAAGCCCCTCTGTCTCAGCTATTAGACAAATTGCTTCGTTCACTTCCTGCAACGCATCCTTTGAATAAGAAAGAAAACTAGATTTCTTTATAAAGTCATCCACACTAAGTGGAGATGAAAAGCGAGCTGTTCCACTTGTCGGTAATACATGATTTGGACCTGCCATATAATCACCCAACGCTTCTGGTGTATAAGGACCTAGAAAGATGGAGCCAGCGTGTTTCACAGCATGAAGGTATTGAATAGGATCTTGTACGTGGAGTTCGAGATGTTCTGGTGAGAGTTCATTTGCAACATCGATAGCAGCTTGAACAGTCGGAACAACGATAATTGCACCATACTGCTCTAATGCCTGCTTGGCAATTTCTTTACGAGGTAAATGTTCTATCTGAGAAATTAACTGCTCTTCTAATTCATTAGCTATATCCCTACTCGTCGTTACACATACAGCCATCGATTTTGTATCATGTTCTGCCTGTGATAGCAAATCGGCTGCAATAAACGCTGGGTTTGCTGTTTCATCCGCTACAACAATAATTTCAGAAGGTCCTGCATGCATATCAATATCCACAATACCGTATACCGCTCTTTTTGCTAAGGCAACGTATTCGTTTCCTGGACCGACAATTTTATCTACCTTCGGAATCGATGCCGTTCCGTATGCAAGCGCAGCAATAGCTTGTGCTCCGCCCACACAATACACCTCATCTACACCAGCTATTGTAGCTGCCGCTAATACTGCCGGATTTACCCCTTCTTTATGTGGCGGCGTAACGAGAATTATCCGCTTCACACCAGCTATTTTTGCCGGAATAACATTCATAAGTACAGACGAAGGATACGATGCGGTACCACCAGGCACGTATACACCAACAACTTCTAATGGACGAATCAACTGGCCACGAATAACTCCTGGCTGTTCCGCATCAATATACGATTGGCGCTTCTGGCGCTCGTGATAACACCAAATATTCTCCTTCGCTTTTTGTAAAGCTATTAACAATTTCTCATCTATTCGATTTAACGCCTGTTCCATCTCTTTCTCACTAACACGAAAAGAAGGAGAATCTACCTGATCAAATCGTTTCGTGAATGCTCGTAATGCCACATCCCCATCCCTTTTTACTGCTTGAATGATTTCTGTGACGAGTTTCTCTGGTACTCCCTTCTCATTAGCTAGACTACTTCGCCACTTCTTTATTTCTTGCACAATTGTTATAGCGTCACCATTCAGCCTTTTCATATTCTCACCTCACACTTTCGTTGATACGTATTTTTCAATGCTATCGATAATGCGGAATGTTGCTTCTTTTTTCATCTTCAATGAAGCTTTATTCACAATTAAGCGTGCTGAAATATCATACATTTCCTCTAATACGACCAATCCATTCTCACGTAACGTTCGACCAGTCTCTACAATATCTACAACCGCATCAGCCAAACCAAGCAACGGTGCAATCTCAACAGATCCTTCAATTTTAATAATGTCTACCTCTTCTCCTTTTTGTCGAAAGTAGGTAGATGCCACCGTAGGATACTTCGTTGCAATGGTCTTCCTTCTTGACGTATTTTGTTCGTATGAATCGATAGACGCCACACAAAATTTGCAACGACCGATATTTAAATCGAGCATTTCGTAACACTCTTTCTCATTCTCTAGTAATAAATCATTACCAACGACCCCAATATCTGCTACACCGTGCTCAACATACGTCAATACATCTGCTGCCTTTACAAGAATAAACGAAATGTTATACGTGTTACTTTGAAAAATCAACTTACGTCCTTGTTGCCGTAACTCACTACAATCGATTCCTACCTTTTCAAAAATAGAAATTGTTTCATCCAACAATCTCCCTTTCGTCAATGCTATTTGTATTCGTTCCACTGTCATCACCTTCTTTTTGTACCCATTCACTATTCCATTCATATACATGCACGTCTTCCTCTATATGAATAATCGTATGAATACGATGTTCACGTGCATAACGCTTTGTTTCATCTAATAATTCATACGGTGATAATTCCGCAACAACCCCTTTTGTGCGATATGTTTCTGCTACTATTTCAGCTCGTTCCATATCACTCAACTGATAATGAATTAACACTTCTTCACTAGGACGAAGCGCTTCATTACTCCCGTACTTCATACGTACAAGTTGATTCACTTGAAGTGCTAAACCAATCGCAGGTTGTGATGAACCGAATTGTTCCATTAACGTGTCATACCTACCACCACTTACAATCTCTTCGCCAATTTGCTCCGCATATCCACGGAAAATAACCCCTGTATAGTAATGAATATTTTGAACCATCCCTAAATCTACTGCCACATACTCGCCATACCCAAGTTGCTCTACTATGTCATAAATGATACGTATCTCTTCTAACGCCTCATGAATAGCAACATTCGCTGTCATTTCTTTCGCACGATTAATGACGTCTATACTACCAAAGAGGCGAGGCAAACTCTTCAAAAGCTCGATTTCTTCCATATAAGCATGAGATGATATGTTTTGAAAAAATTGACGTAAGCTTGAATAACTTTTATTCCCGATACACGTACGAAGCGTCTTCTCCTCTTCTTCGGTCATCTCCACATACGTTTTTAACAACTTGTATAACTTCGCATGGCCAATTTCAATTTTGAAATCATTAATCCCTACGGCTTGTAATGCACGAATCGCACTAATAACACACTCTACTTCTGCTCGTAAACTTCGCACACCGATAATTTCGATACCTGTTTGCGTTACCTCGTTTTGCTTCCCTTTCAAACTCGTATTTACACGATAAACATTCCCACTATAGGTTACTTTCAGTGGTAACGTTGTTGTCGTCGTACCAATTACCCTTGCAATTGGGATTGTCATATCTGGACGTAACACGACGATACGACCACGGTGATCAAAGAACTTAAACATCTTCTCTTCATCAATTCCGTTAAACGAAAACACATCATAAAACTCCATCGTTGGTGTACGAATTTCTTTGTACCCTCGGCTGCGGAATACACCTCTAAGCGTTTGTTCAATATCTACTTTTAATGAACATTGTTCGAACAAAATATCGTGTGTTCCATTCGGAATGGCTCGTTTCCATTTTGTCATGTTCGACACCTGACCTTTTATAAATCTATTAATTATTAACGATAAAACACGATGAGATAAAAAGTCAAACAATTTAGAAAATTTAACGTAAAAAAATTCACCTCTTTAGAAAAAGAGATGAATTTCTGATTATATCTATTAGTAAATCCACTCGTTCACTAATTTTGTATAAGGAACAAGTTCTTCTTCTTTAAAGAAAATTGCGATTTCACGCTCAGCACTTTCTGGTGAATCTGAACCGTGAATAATGTTCTTTCCAACTGTAACACCATAGTCACCACGAATTGTACCTGGTAACGCTTCTTTTGGGTTTGTTTTGCCCATCATTTGACGTGCTGTAGCGATTACTTCTTCGCCTTCCCAAACCATTGCAAAAACAGGACCTGATGTAATGAATTCTACTAACTCACCAAAGAATGGACGCTCTTTATGTTCAGCATAATGTTGGCCAGCAATTTCTTCTGTCACATGCATTAATTTTGCTCCTACTAATTGAAAACCTTTCTTCTCAAAGCGATTTACAATTTCTCCTACTAATCCACGTTGTACTCCATCTGGTTTCACCATTAAAAATGTTTTTTGCATCATTTTCTCTCCAATCCTTATGTATGGTTCATGTTACAAACCATATGTTACCATTATTTTTTAATAATTACAATTTTCTAGTTAGTGTAAATTATAAGAATTGTAAACGTTTTCTATAATGGAGGTTTTTTTACATGAAATGTCGAAATAAGTTACCTTAACTAAACAGAATGAAAAGGATGATGAAAAGATGTTAATCAAACCAGAAATTACAGAATACGCCCCTTATTATGAAACGTATATTTCATTATTGCCAGAAAATAATCTTATTCCTTTACTAGACAAACAACTAGAGGAAACAATCCATTTACTCAGTAACTTATCCGAAGAACAATGGTATTACCGCTATGCACCTAACAAGTGGAGCTTAAAAGAAGTAATTGGTCACATTGCTGATACAGAACGTATTTTGTATTACCGCATGCTCGCTATCGCTAGAGGTGAGACTATACCGTTGCCGGGATATGACGATGATGCTTATGTAGCGCAAGCATCGTTTGATAAACACTCTATTTCATACTTACTTGAAAGCCTCGCACTAGCTCGCCAATCAACAATTCATTTACTAAAAGGGCTCGATAACACAACGTATATTAATCATGGACATGCAAACAATCACCCTGTCACTGTTCGTGCGCTCGCTTATATTATCGCAGGTCACGAACTCCATCATCGTACTATTATCCACGAACGGTATCTCACGTCTAATCGTTCAGAAGCATAACAAAAAAGACAAGCAAAGTAACATTCTCTTTGCTTGTCTAAAATTTACGCTTACCAATATACTTCGCAACACTACGTAAAGCTAGCTTTGCTTGTCCTCTTGGTAATGGTTTAATGCTATGTAACGCTTTTTGTAAATAGCGCTCACTAACTTCAAACGCTTCTTCAATAGCACCACTCATTTTAATTCCTTCAATAAGTTCGCTCATCTCTTCTGTTGACGTCTGCTCCGTAACCTTTGTAATTTTATCGCGAAGTGTAGCCTCTTGCATCGCAAATAAAACTGGTAACGTCACATTTCCTTGCAGTAAGTCACCGCCAGCAGGCTTACCCAGTTGCTCTTCCGTTGCAACGAAATCGAGAATATCATCGATAATTTGGAATGACATACCAACATAATATCCATACCAATATAAGCTACGTTGTACTTCTTCTTTCGCTCCGGCAGCAATGGCACCAAGCTCACAACTTACAGCTATTAATAGCGCTGTTTTACGCTTAATACGACGTAAATAGCAACGCAAATTCTGCTCAAAGTCATACTTATCACGTATTTGCTCAATTTCACCTTTACATACTTCTAAAATTGTCTGTGCTAGCACTTGATGAGCTTTTGGATTTTCTATATTTGTAATACTTTGCAATGCTTGCGCAAATAAATAATCGCCTGTATACATCGCAAAACGATTTCCCCATTTTGCATTAATTGTGGGCTTTCCCCTTCTCATATTTGCATCATCAATAACATCATCATGTACTAATGAAGCCATATGAATTAATTCAAGCGCAACTGCAACATTTTTGATTTGATCAATATTATAATTACCGAACTTACCACCCAATAATACAAAAACAGGGCGTATCCTCTTTCCTCCTGACTGGAGAAGTTGTAAGGAGGCGTGAGAAAGAATCTCTTCTTTAGAGAACACAACACGTTCTAACTCTTTTTCAATTCGGTCAATATCTTTACTCAAAAAAGAATACCCCATCTGTAGCTTCATTAACGGCTCACCTTAACCTCTATACATTAATATACTAAAACTTGTCTATTCCGTCGGCTTATATCCGATATGCATTGCTGCTGCACCAAATGAAAATGCTTTTACTTTCACATTTTCTAATCCTGCTTTTTCAAACATACGTGCTAGTTCTTTCATTCCCGGGAACGTACTTGCAGACTCTTGTAACCAAGAATACTCCTTGTAGCTCTTCGCAAATAACTTTCCAAACAATGGCATAATGAAACGGAAATAAAAACGGAATAACTGATTAAATCCAGGCATGGTCGGCTGAGATGTTTCTAAACAAACAACCGCTCCACCCGGCTTCACAACACGTGCCATTTCACGTAGTACTTGCTCATAATCTGGAACATTTCTTAATCCAAAACCAATTGTAACATAATCAAACGTATTATCCTCAAACGGCAACTCCATCGCATTACCATGAAGAAGTTCAATTTGTGATAACGTAAGATCTTTTACTTTCTGTTCCCCAACAGATAGCATATTTTTACTGAAATCCAGTCCATATACTTTTCCGTTCTTTCCAACAGCATCCGCAAGTGCAATTGTCCAATCCGCCGTTCCACAACATACATCAAGTGCAGTTTGATTTTGCTGTACATCCATCACCTTCATCGTATATTTACGCCAAGACTTATGACGTTGGAAGCTAATAACAGAGTTCATCACATCATACTTCTCAGATATATTCTCAAAGACTTCGTGTACTCTTTCTTCTTTCGATTGTTGCATATTATAACCCACCTTCATCTGTGAATGTTCTTACTTAGCTGGAAATATCGCTGCCAAAATTGGCATATAATCTTCGTCCTGCAATGACTTCTCTACTAGTTCTCGTTCCCGCTGAATCGTTTCCGATAACATATGTATAATGCTACTCGCTTCTACTAATTCACTTAACTGACCATGTAAGCTAGACGTACCATTTTCTTTCATATGGACATATTCTTTTTGTAAGCGATTTAATAAAAACAATTTACTAATCTCCGTCCCGTTTGTCACAAAATCGAAGTGGATACACAACTTCTGAAGAAGCATAGACTCAATTAACTCTATGCTACTTAACCATTCATCATATGTTAATTCATGATTCGTATGAACCCGAATTTTGTGCTCATTTATTTCACTAATCCCTTCCGCAAGGGAACGAATTAAGGATATGTCCTTTTCTTTCGCTAAAAGATAATAATATAAGCCGCTATAGTAATCACCAGCTAAGACCGTAAGTTGACGATTTAATCTCGCCTCGTCACTCTTATCTACTACTTTCTCATGGGTATCAAGCGCAACTTGAATTAGCATAAGCGTTACAGCATAATGATGAACCTTCTCCTGTGGTATAGTCATTTGTTGCAACACAGTTTGTACAATTGCTAATTCAATATCATCAATCTCAACTTCATCAATATTCGCATTTAAAAAAGAATGATTCACTTCTTTGTACAATAGTGCTCTTGTCTCAGAAACCATCTCCTGTATATGTAACACGCTTATCCCCCCTTTTTTCTGACTGGTGATTTAATCCATAAGAACAATTATAACATATTATTAGCATAATTCTTAAAAAAAAATGTAATGAACTCCTACGAAACGTTCATTACATTTTTTCCGTTTCTCTGTTGTATCTCTTACACAACTTACTATCTTTTATTTCTCACAAAAAAACCGGTTTAATTTCCATCTAACATAGAAATTAAACCGGTAAAAAAATAAAAGCAGGAATTCCCCCGCTTTTAGCCTTTAATGAAAGATAATACTTCTTGACGAGCGCTTTGGTCTTTTGTAAATACGCCACGTACAGCAGATGTTACTGTCTTCGCACCAGGCTTCTTCACACCGCGCATTGTCATACACATATGCTCTGCCTCTACAACAACCATTACACCATGCGGCTCTAATACATCCACAAGCGCATCTGCAACCGTCGATGTAATACGCTCTTGTAATTGCGGTCTTCTTGCAACTGTATCTACTGTTCTAGCTAATTTACTTAATCCTGTTACTCGTCCACCTTTTGGAATGTATGCAACATGGGCAACACCGTAGAATGGTACTAAATGATGTTCACACATAGAGTGGAATGGAATGTCTTTCACTAACACTAGCTCTTCGTGATCTTCTCCAAACACTTTCTTTACGTGCTCTTTCGGATCTTCATGCATACCAGAAAAGACTTCTGCATACATCTTCGCTACACGCTTTGGAGTTTCTAATACTCCTTCACGATTTGGATCATCACCGATAGCCTCTAATATTAAACGAACTGCATGTTCAATTTGCTCTAAATTAACCTTCGTCATCTCTCAAAATCCCCCTAGTAAATATCAAATAGTATAAGAAAAGAAGGGCACCTACTAAGGTACCCTTCTTTTGGGGTTGCTATGTAAAAATTATTTTACAGCGTCCTTAAGTGCTTTACCAGGTTTGAAAGCTGGAACTTTGCTTGCTGCGATTTCGATTTCCTCACCAGTTTGTGGGTTACGTCCTTTACGAGCAGCACGTTCACGAACTTCAAAGTTACCAAATCCGATTAATTGCACTTTGTCACCATTCTTTAAAGCTTCTAAAATTGACTCAAAAACAGCGTCAACTGCTTTTGTTGCGTCTTTTTTAGAAAGCTCTCCAGCTTCAGCAACTGCGTTAATTAAATCCGTCTTGTTCATGCCATTCACCTCCTCCCAAATAATTGTTTATTAGGGAATTAGATTTGTCTTATTTTCATTTGTAGGCAAAAATCTACAATTTTATACTACAAACAATAAGATAAATGCAATATCAAGCCCTATATTATACGATTCTTCTCGATAATTCAATACATTTCATTAGAAAATGTGCACGAATCCACATTTTTAGCAAATTAGCCCCAATTAATGTAATAAAATGCCATTATTATAGCTCTTTTGAAGAAAAAAAAGAAGCAGGGATTGACCCGCTTCCTCTCGTTATAAAATAATGGCGATTAGGCCGCCTGAACCTTCGTTAATAATTCGTTCCAATGTTTCTTTCAATTTGTACCTTGCATTCTCAGGCATAAGTGATAATTTAGCTTGTATTCCTTCTCGTACGATAGAACTTAACGAGCGTCCGAATATATCTGAATTCCAAATTGACAGTGGATCATCCTCGAAGTCCTGCATTAAATAGCGAACAAGCTCTTCACTTTGCTTCTCTGTCCCGATAATCGGCTCAAAGGTCGATTCTACATCCACTTTAATCATATGAATAGACGGCGCCACTGCTTTTAATTTCACTCCGAACCTAGAACCGTGACGGATAATCTCTGGCTCATCTAAGCTCATATCCGCTAGTGCCGGCGCTGCAACACCATAACCCGTCTGCTTCACCATTCGGATTGCATCTGCTACTTGGTCAAACTCTGTCTTCGCGTACGTAAGATCTTGCATCAATTGTAACAAATGGTCACGTCCACGTATTTCAACACCAACAACTTCCTTCAACACTTGGTCATACAATTCGTCTGGTGCATATAAATCAATTTCGGCAACTCCCTGACCCATATCAATACCAGCTAATGTTGCTTGCTCAATAAACTCATATTCACCGAATTGTTGAACTACTCGGTCTACATCACGCAGACGCTTAATATCTTTCACTGTCTCTTCTACCGCTTCTTGATAGCTTTGACGGAGCCAATGCTTATCTTTTAATACCATTACCCAGCTTGGTAAGTTCACATTCACCTCTAACACTGGGAACTCGTATAACGCTTCTCTTAAGACGTTAAGCACATCTCCCTCTCTCATTCCCTCCACACTCATCGCCAATACCGGAATATCATATTTCTCAATCAATTCTTGACGAAGTTCCTCCGTGTTCGGATGGAAAGGTTGAACAGAGTTAATAATCATAATGAAGGGCTTTCCAACTTCTTTCAACTCTTCAATAACACGCTCTTCTGACTCAATATATGCACTTCTTGGAATCTCTCCAATTGAGCCGTCTGTCGTGATGACAACACCGATCGTTGAATGCTCTTGAATTACCTTTCTTGTACCGATTTCCGCTGCTTCATTGAACGGAATAGGTTCTTCATACCAAGGTGTATTAATCATACGAGGCCCATTTTCGTCTTCGTATCCTTTCGCACCTGGTACAGCATATCCCACACAATCTACTAACCGAATGTTTACATCTAACCCTTCCCCTACATGAAGGGACACGGCTTGATTCGGTACAAACTTCGGTTCCGTTGTCATGATTGTTTTTCCTGCTGCACTTTGTGGTAGCTCATCTTGCGCACGCATACGATCTGCTTCATTAGCAATACTCGGAATTACGACAGACTCCATAAATTTTTTGATGAAAGTAGATTTACCTGTTCGAACAGCACCTACTACACCTAAATAAATATCACCGCCTGTACGCTCCGCTATATCTTTGAAAATATCTACCTTTTCCAAGTGATCCCCTCCTGAATCATATATATGGGAATGTTCTTTTTAACAAGCTTATTCGCTAGGACAATATATATTTATGATGATAGGCTTCATACTTATGACTCTATTAAAAAATTTTTTATATATTATATCTATTTTCACCTTTAGTAGGACAAGCAAAAAACCTTTCTCCCTAGAATATATTCCTAAAGAGAAAGGTTCATGACTTACTTATTCAATAAAAAAACAGGTTCTCCGTCCTTCACCGTATACGGTAAGGAGAATGCCGGAACAAACGGCGAATCAGCTGTTAATAATGGACGAATGTCATCGCCCTCTTTGTATGTATGCTTACCTTCTTGTAGTTTCGCATATAAATCCATGCTGTAATCGATGTAAATGTTTCCTTCATTATCAATTACCAATGGCAAATGTTTCTCGCTATAAGGGCTAACCACTTGCGGTGTTTCTTTATACCCTAATTTCTCAAAATCTAATGCTAATACGTGCTCTGAAATTACCTCCTTAAAAGGTGGATATCCATGTTTTTCACGGTACATTTTCACACGTAAATTCAACTCTCTTACTTCTTCAACAGCCCGTAAATCTAATAACTTAACAGTCGGATTTGTTTCTACGTCTATTAATACATACTGAAACACACCACCGCTCTCATAACTGTTCCCAGGTGAATCTGACAAGTAGTCTGGAATTAGACGATTAAAATCAACTGGATACTTCTGATAAATCGGCGTATCCGGTTCACTATTCTTAATTGGCAACATACCACCTGTATTTTGCTTAAATGTATTAACAGCCGTCTGAACAGATTGTAGTTGGTCTGGATATGCTACTTGATTTTTCTTTAAATTATCCTCTGGATATAAGCAACCTGTCAACAAACTAACGGTGCAAATAAGCGTCACTAACATTATTATTCTCTTCATCTATGTTTCTCCTACCCCATTCTCCGCTCTTTGTTATATCTTGTCCACTAACTAAATAGGACAAGAAACACAACGAAAGAGGAATAAATCATTACCGCATATGCTACAAATGCAGTTGTAAATCGTAATACTTTATTTTTCAATTTGTGACGACTAAATAAAATAAGTACTACAGATATAAATAAACCGGCAATCCCCCCTAAAGATAGCCACATTTTCATTAATCCTTCTGACATAAACACAACTCCCCATTTTAATACTATTACTAATACGTTACTATTTTAACAAATACGAAAATGAAAGAAAAATAAAAAGAGAGCAAAAATGCTCTCTTTGTAGAAAACGAAGCAACATAGGGGGCGTTTGCTTCGTTTACAGACTATATATTCCCATTTAAACATTGCTCTACTGAACTCGTTACTTCATTGCTATAATATGCTCTTTTTTCACTGTTGTTTCAACGAACTACTATATCAAAGCCCATTTTTCTTACTTTTTAAACATATTGCTTAAGGAAGCAAAATCCAAAGGCATATTATTCGTCACAACTGCTTTGACGATTTGATCTTCTTTCTCTTTCGTTACCGCTTTTCCAGCTAATAAGGCAATTTGACGTACTAATTGACGTACCGTTTCTTCATCCTTAAAATTAGCATCTTTAACAGAATCCGCTAATTTAAAAATCGAATCTTTATTTACATTCGCTGATTGCTGTATTTTATCAAAAACATTTCCGTTACCGTTATTTCCAGTCATTCTCTTCTTCCCCTTTCTTGCTTCGTCTCCACATCGTATGCACAAGAACAAAAATGGTGAAAACACCTAGAAAAAAAGTGTATCCTCCTGTACACAACAGGGAAGTGTAACTCAGTAGATATATTCAATGCATATATTCAGACGTACAACATACCTTTTGAAATTGACGAACCCCGTCCCTCTCCCTATACTAAAAAGAGTTAATGACATGAAATTAGGTGATAAGCATGGATTATGATATTAATTTCCTCTCCTTCTATGTTGTCCACGTTGATGGAAAAGGGGAACAAGCAACAAAATACAACAAACACTTTCAAACGATAGATGCGCTGGAATATGAAAACAGCCCGTTAAAAGACTTTTTAGACGGAGAGCTTTTAAAAATCTCTAAGCGAAAAGTAGAACGTCATCCAAAGAGCGAACAAGTTCCAACAAAAATCGGTCGCTTTATTGTAGAAGGCGGTCATGATTACGACTCCAATCCAAACTACAATTTATTTGAACGTATTCGATTCGCCGATACAAAAGAATCGTTTAAAGAGGCAAATGAGCCACTCGTTCATACATACATTGATACAAGTGCCGTACGTGGCGGTGTTTTCCTTGTAGTTCAAGCAAAGCTACGTAAATATTTTGACGATCCGTTTGTTTTCGTCTTGAAATGTGATTTCGAGCCAAAAGTCGCATCAATTTCTGACGAAGCAACACTCATTCGCAACGTTGAAATGGCCATTACAACAAAAAATATGAAGTCCATTCAATACCCATATATGCCAGAAGAAGGAGTTATCGAAGTTGGTGAACTAAAAATCCACCAAGCGTCGCATGCCCGTTATTTCGAGGATTTCTTAAAATTCGTTGAATATGGCGAATCAATGCCAGAAATCATGAAAACGCAAGTGATGGATCTTGTATACGACCAAATTGATGATGTCTTTGAAGAAGGCTCTGAAGAACGGGAACAGTTCGACCAAGCGATGGAAGTCTGGGCAGCAAGCCCACAGCGTGAAATACAAGAACATTTTAGCAACGAAGAAGTCATCGAGGCGACCGCTCAAATGGTTGAACGTACACCAGAGGTTGAATTGAAGATGAAAGCAGACCACATTTCCATCAAGGCGCTGCTTGCTGACTTTGGAGAACAAATACATATTGCAAAAGTAAATAATCGCTATGTATTAATGATTGAGGCTGATACGCTCGCATTTGAGAAAGGTTTTTCGCCTATTGAGTTCTTAAAGCCAGATGAGTTGCACGTTACAGTAGATAAAATTGTGAAGAAAAGCTCATCCATGCCAGAATATTAAATACAATAAATGATGAAGAGTGCTATTTAATGCACTCTTTATTTTTTATACATATATGTCTGTCATTCTAAAGAAACATTCATTATACAAAAACACATTCACTATGCTCTTATTTCCTATTTCACACCATATATATAAACCAATGCATCCATAAGGAGGAGAGTAATTTGTTCTTAAAAGACGATCCGCAATTTGCTGCATATGAGATAGGAGAATGGTCTTACGGAGGGCTTCACGTTCGAAGTTGGGGAGAGGGTGCAACGCTCAAATTAGGGAAGTTTTGTTCTATAGCTGATAATGTGTCGATTTTTTTAGGAGGGGATCATCGAGTCGATTGGATTACAACATACCCTTTCAATGCCTTCTTCCCTGAAGCCGAGCATATCACCGGGCATCCTAAAACAAAAGGAGACGTCATTATTGGGCACGATGTATGGATAGGAAGTGGCGCAATTATTATGTCTGGTGTCACTGTTGGAAACGGTGCTGTTATTGGCGCAAGAAGCGTAGTATCAAAAGATGTGCCACCATATGGAATCGTAGTCGGTAATCCAGCAAGATTAGTAAAATATCGTTTTTCACCAGAAACAATAGACGAATTACAACAACTTTCTTGGTGGGACTGGGACATAGACGTAATTAAAAAGGCACTACCGCTCTTACTTTCTAACAACATGGATGATTTCATTCGTGAGTTTAAATGCTAAAAATTGTCGTCGTTTCATTGTCAATAATATCAGCCTATAGTAGCTTCATTATTACATTTGGCGGCTATTTATAGGCTATTCATTTTCCAAAGAAACCAATTACGAAAAACAAAGCATACATACGTCATCAACGAGTAATTAATCGAAAGAAAACGGTCACTGTTCTTGTTTCTTATGCACAAAGAAGTCAAAACATCACGATTTTCCATCTTCAAAAAAATCACAAATAGCACTAATGGAGAAAGAAATATTCGACTACCTTTACTCCGACATACATTAAGGAAGATCACGATTCCCAATTAACACTACTATAACTAGCTCAGAGAACTACCACTCTGAGCTTATTTCATCCCTCACTCACCATTAATAACTACAATATCACCTATCATATGAACGGTTCCATCTTCATCTACAATCAGCCCATCTCCATCATTGCCAGCATAAATCGTTACTCCTGTCATCTTAGCGTATAGAAATACCTCTCGCTTAAAATCATCATTCCAGCGATTATAATGAGGCAGAAATTCAAAGTCTACAAGATGTAGCGTATCAAATTCCTCATCATTACACTCTCCAATAAATAAGCTGTATAAGTTTGCAGATTTACCGAATTGTACCGCCCCTCCACTAACTCCGACAACCGTTCCTCCTTGCTGTACGTAACGTCGTAGCACCTCTTCCATACCACGTTCTTTAAGCGCCTCCCTACATATAATTGGATCTCCTGCAGAAAGATGAATAATGTCACAAGTAAGTAGTTCTTCTATTTTCAATGGATTAAACTCACTGTACAAGTCAAAAAAGAATATGTCCTGAATCCCGTATCTCTCATAATACTGCACTTTCTTCTTGAAGTACTCCCTCTCTTTATCCTCCGTAGAAGGTATGTAGCCAACCCTCACCTTTTCTACTTCTCTTCCGTCCAGCAGTAACACATCCAATCGCCTATTACGAGGACTCACCACGACTTGATCGCTATAAAAAAACATTTTTCCCATCTAAACACCCCATATGTATATTTTTTTGCTACTAAAACTACCCCTATTACATAAAGCTAAATCGTTATTACTATTGTATGTACTTTAACATATTCCTTCTCTCCATTTACATCTTTTCATTCCCACAAACTATTACACTACTATTTCTGTCATATAAACCTTATATAGACCTATTCACTGTTTTATCTCTAACTAGTACATCCTCCTATATCACTTCTTTCTTCTCGCATACACTATTCATGAAGCTATCAATTCTACGATAAGTGAGGTGTAATAGAATGGGTAAATCCTATTATTCAAATTCAGACTGCTGCCCAGATTGCGGATGCTTCCGCCCTGCATATGGTACATTTTGGAAAACGGAGTTTGTAACAGTTCCTTTTGCATCAGCATTCCCTTTCAATCAAACAGGACCAACAGCTGGAGGCGTATGCCTTTCCACAACAAATCCTACTCTTGTACATGTAACAAAAGCCGGTGATTATCGTGTTTCTTTCATTTCCACCATTAACACAACACAAAATCCTGTATTCCCAAATATTCCAATTATCTCTATTTTCCTAAACGGTGCAAGACTAGCAAACGCACAAGGTGAGTTTGCACTTCAAATTAATGATCCAGATGAAACTGGATGCCACCAGCTTTCTGGCGAGACAATTATTTCAATTCCTGCTAATTCGACTATCCAGCTTGTTAATAACAATCCTACTCAACAAATCATTACATGTGACAATGATATTAATGCGGTGGAACTAACAATTATTAAATTAAGTTAATAATACGAAAAAGAAGTGCCTCTATTACATTCGTCATAGAGGCACTTCTTTTTCCTTAAAAATCCAATGATTAAGATAGGCTTGTTCATCTTTTTTCGTTCGTATAGCATAAATTCCCTATCACTCTACTACCTCTTTACATACTCTATAAATAGAGCAAATAACACTACTAGAAAAGAGGTGTACTAACATGGGTAGATCAAACTATTCTGCTCCAAAGTTTTATCCACAACACGAAGCTAATTGTCCGGCTTACGGCACATTTTGGCAAACAGCATTCATCACCGTACCTTTTGGAGGGTCGTTCCCATTTAATCAAGTAGGACGATCTGCTGGCGGCATTTGTATCACAAATACAGATTTAAGTGTAATCAGAATTCCACAAGCTGGGGATTATCGTGTTTCCTTTATTGCTACAATTAATACAACATTAAATCCAGTATTCCCACATATCCCCGTCATTTCCATTTACGTAAATGGTGCTAGACTCGCTAACGCACAAGGAGACTTCAACATCCAAATTAACGACCCTGACGACACTGGATGTCACCAGCTCGTAGGTGAAGCAATTGTCTATATCCCGGCTAATTCAACACTTCGGCTTGTAAATAATAGCTTCTTCAATGATCAAAGCATTGTAACGTGTGACAACGGTATTAATGCGGTAGAATTAACGATTATTAAAGTAAGCTAACAAATAAGAAAAAGCGCTCTAATGTTAGAGCGCTTTTCCTTTAAAATATTTCAATATCTTCTACTTCATGGCGGCGAATGCGGCCCATTAAATAATCCACCGCATCTTTTGTATCCTTGCCTTCGAATAGTACACCGTACAAAGCAGATGTGATAGGCATTTCGACACCAATCTCTTTCGCAAGGTGATAGGCTGCTTTCGTTGTACGTACCCCTTCTACAACCATCCCCATGCTTTCTAGTACTTCTTCTAATGAATGGCCTTTACCAAGCATATTACCAGCTCTCCAGTTACGACTATGAACACTCGTACACGTAACGATTAAATCACCCATTCCTGTTAATCCTGCAAACGTTAGGGGATTCGCTCCCATTGCACGACCTAGGCGCGTAATTTCTGCTAGTCCACGCGTAATGAGTGCCGCTTTCGCATTATCACCGTATCCTAAACCATCTGTAATCCCTGCACAAAGTGCAATAATATTCTTCAATGCACCACCAAGCTCTACGCCCGTTACATCAGGGTTTGTGTATACTCGGAAATACGCATTCATAAATAAATCTTGCACTTTCTCTGCTGCTTTAACATTGCTAGATGCAGAAGTTACGGTTGTTGGATGACGTAATGCTACTTCTTCGGCATGGCTCGGTCCAGATAAAACAACAATATCATTCAGAAGGTGCTCTGGCATCTCTTCTGCAATCATTTCCGTAATTCGCTTTGATGTTCCAGGTTCAATCCCTTTACTTGCATGAATAATCGTTAATGGTTGTTTCGCAATCTTGCATACTTCCGCTAACACATCACGAATCGCTTTCGTTGGCACAACTAGCAATACATTCTCTACACCATCTAACGCTTCTTCTAAAGAGATATAAGCTTTAACACCTTCAGGTAACTTAATATTAGGTAAATAACGTTCATTCGTATGGTACGTATTAATCTCTTCAATCTGTTCCTGTCTATTTCCCCATAGACGTACTTCATGATGATTGTCTGCTAATACCATAGCTAAAGCTGTTCCCCAGCTTCCTGCACCGACAACCGCTATTTTCTCCATAAGTATCCCCACCTTTTTTACGTTTAGTTTCTTGTACGTGAAATAATCTTAATTGGTGAGCCAGTAAAGTCAAATGCTTCACGAATACGATTTTCTAAGAAACGCTCATACGAGAAGTGCATTAGTTCTGCGTCGTTCACGAATACAACAAACGTTGGTGGCTTCACCGCTACTTGTGTCGCATAGTACACTCTTAGACGTTGGCCATTGTGCGTTGGTGTTGGATTCATTGCAATTGCATCCATAATTACTTCGTTTAACACGTTCGTTGGAACACGTAAGTTATGGCTTTCACACGCTTTATTGATCATTGGTAATAATGTTTGCGTACGTTTTCTCGTCTTAGCTGATAAGAATACAATCGGCGCATAGTCTAAGAATTGGAAGTGTGCACGAATCTTCTCTTCGAATTCCTTCATCGTCTTCTCATCTTTCTTAACTGCGTCCCATTTGTTTACAACAATAACAACTGCACGTCCTGCTTCATGAGCATATCCTGCAATTTTCTTATCTTGCTCAATAATACCTTCTTCTCCGTCTAATACAACTAGAACAACGTCAGAACGTTCGATTGCACGTAACGCACGAAGTACACTATATTTCTCTGTGCTCTCGTACACCTTTCCACGCTTTCTCATACCGGCAGTATCGATAATTACGTAGTCTTGTCCGTCTTTTGAATATGGTGTATCGACTGCATCACGTGTCGTTCCCGCTACGTTACTTACGATAACACGCTCTTGTCCTAAAAGCGCATTTACTAATGACGATTTTCCGACATTTGGACGCCCAATTAGAGAGAACTTAATTACTTCATCACCATAGTTATCTCCCGCGTCTTTCGGGAAATGTTTGCTTGCTTCGTCTAATAAGTCACCAAGTCCTAATCCGTGAGAACCTGAGATTGGGAATGGCTCACCAAATCCTAACGCATAGAAATCCCAAATTTGCTCGCGCATTTCAGGGTTATCAATTTTGTTAACAGCTAGTACAACAGGCTTCTTTGACTTGTAAAGAATTTTCGCAACTTCTTCATCCGCTGATGTCACACCTTCACGACCATTTGTCATGAAAATAATTACGTCTGCCTCGTCAATCGCTACTTCTGCTTGTTGACGAATTTCTATTAAGAACGGTGCATCGCCAATTTCGATTCCACCTGTATCAATAATATTGAATTCATGATTTAACCACTCACCCGCACTATAAATACGGTCACGTGTTATCCCTGGAATATCTTCTACAATTGAAACTCTCTCTCCTACAATACGATTAAAAATGGTTGATTTTCCGACATTCGGACGACCAACAATTGCAATTACTGGTTTTGCCATCTATCTTCATCCTTTCTTGCTCATCTACTCTATATGTATCACTATGTTTTGTCGTACGGTCCTTATTCTCTCTATTTGCGTGAATAGAAAAGATAGTAAATATATATAACAAAAACAAATACATATGCGCTTCATATACGCACTCTTAGAAAAAAATCCCTTCTTATAGAAAAAAGAAGGGATCCTTTTCGTCATAACCACGTTATTTTATCAAATTTTTTCACTTTGCGCCACTACTGAACGGTTAATGTTTCACAATAATGAACATTTCATTACCGAGTTTATGTGCTGTACCGTCTAATATATACTCTAAATCACTCGTAACTTGGTGTACTTCTTCCGTTGTTTCACAGGCAAAAACAGCAACTCCTCCTGCAATCTTACTCGGATTCGTTGTGATAACCGCTAATATAAATCCATCAATGCTCAGCTTGTTCACGTTCCCTTCTTAATCGTTTCTTCGGTAAGCGAATTGCGTTCTCTAGTACTGGAACCCATCCAATAATGTCTTTCGCTTTCTCTACATTCCGATCAGATGGCAAAATAAAGACCGCTAACCTTCCAGTATCTAAATCACGCTTCGCTATCGGTACGAGCGACGGATTTCCTGTATCACGGTATACCCCAAGCGCGATGGCACAATCATGTAAAATTGCCTGGCGTTGCCCTAAATTGGCTAACGTTACTTTCACGTTATCGTTATGTGGTTTCAACACAAACCCTAACCCATTCTTCAAAATTTGTTCTTGTCGATCTGGTAATCCGATATTTAGCATATAAATATTGTCGATATATAAGCCTGCCCCTTCAAAGCGTAGCGGAATATGTTCAATCTCGACAAGTTCTTTAATCCGCTTTCCACTCATCAACGACTTGGAAAGGAGCAAACAAATAATTCCCGCGATGATACCAGCAATTGCACCAGTTATATTTCTCATATAGATACTCGTCATCGTATCAAACCAATGATAGCCTATAATATACACTAAGGTTGTTACAAATGACGTAAAAATAACGAGGTAATTTCTGCTTTCAAATACAAGCGCAATTCCCTCAATATACGTCGCACCGCGTGATACAAGCTCATAATTATCTAACTGTGTGAGCGTATTACGTTCCATATTACGTACTTCACGGAACTGAGACGCCGCCACAGTGAGAAATGTCACCGCTGTGAAGTTTTCTTCTAGAATAGAGGGTACTGCCACTGTCCCTAATGCCGCTGCAATAACCCCCGTCGCAACATGAATAATCTTCCCATGTAAATGTGTTGGGTACTGACGATAATCCGTTCTTAGCATGTATAATCGTGTTATTGTTCCAATGATGACTCCAGCAAGAATGGCGTATGTATAATTCACGACTTACTTCATCCCCTTTACATATGTGTGTGTAGTCTTTTTTGATGTTCTTAAAAACAGGAATATAGCATGGATGCATGCGAGAAATACCATTGCTACGAAACACGCATCTAAATGTGAAAAACCACCTACATAATTATGAAAACCATATTCTCTTAACGTTATCGCTAAAATAACTTCACCTTGCATTGTTCCCATCAAAAGCGTACCAACGCTAACAAATGGGTGATCTGAGTAAAAAAGGCTTCCCATCACAAGTATTCCGCCTAATAAAATTGTACGATGTACTTGAAGCCACACTGGATCATATATTTCAATAAAATGAAACATGCTATACATCATCCCAATCATCACTGCATACAACGAGCACAACAATTTACTTTTTGGTGATGCAGCAATGAAACTAACTCCAATGATAAACAATAGTATTCCACTGACATATACACGCACCCCTGCTACTTCTTGATACGAAGTTGACGAAATAATAAGTAATAATAGAAATGCCGACAAAACAAGTCTCATCTTCGTTTTCCTCATAAGAAACGTTGTCACAACCCAACTAACCCATGCAATTCCATAAAAAAATAATCCTTCCATCTTTTCTCCTCCTATTATTACCAGTATGGAATCTTTTTATGTAACTTAATCCTTCTTACGTATAGTTTTCTAATGAAAAAGAACACTATGAGGGAAGTTCAGTAAAGGAGGAAAACACAATGGGAAAAGACCGCCAAGAAAAGAAATTAAAGCAGTCTCGCAAGGTTGAATCAGATCGTGATCAATCGATTCATTATAAAGGAGCAACTCGACTTGATACACCAGAAGAGGCGAGGGAAACAAACCAACATTAACAAAAAAAAGATCGGGAGTATCGTACGATACTCCCGATCTTTTTCATTTTACTTGCCAAAATTCTTTAATTTATCACCAAATAATTCACCTAATTGGAAACCTGTCGTTTCTTGTGTAGGTTGGTATTTGCCTAAATCAACTTGAATTTCTTCTTCTTGTGCTTCTTTAATACTTAAAGAAATACGCTTCTCTGCTTTATTTAATTCAAGTACTTTCACTTGAACAATTTGTCCTAATTCTAATACTTCATTTGGATTCTTCACGTGTTTGTTTGCAATTTGTGATACGTGAACTAATCCTTCGATGTGTGGGAACACTTCGACGAATGCACCGAAATTAACTAAACGTCTAACCGTTCCTTTTAAGATTGCACCAACTTGTACTTCGTCTCCTAGTGTATCCCAAGGACCTGGTTGTGCATCTTTCATCGATAATGAAATGCGGCCATTCTCTACATCTACCGCTAATATTTTAACTTTCGCTGTTTGTCCTAATTCTAATACATCCGATGGCTTCTCTATACGCTTATGTGACAATTGTGAAATATGCACAAGACCGTCTACACCACCAAGATCAATGAATGCACCGAAATCTGTTAAGCGTTGCACTGTTCCTTCCATGATAGAACCAACTTTTAACGACTCAGTCGCGCTTTTCTTCTTCGTCTCTAATTCCGCTTCTACAACTGCACGGTGAGAAAGAATGACACGATTCTTCTCTTCTTCTAACTCAACGATTTTTACCGCTAACTCTTTTCCTTTGTAGTCACTAAAATCTTCCACGAAGTGTTTCTCTACTAATGATGCTGGAATAAATCCTCGTACTCCAAGATCAACAACAAGTCCACCGTTTACAACGTCACGTACTACTACGTTAAAGATGTCTCCGTTATTGAATTTCGCATGTAAATCACTCCATGCGTTTGCTGCATCAACTGCTCTCTTCGAAAGAACTAAATCATCTTCTTCTAATTTAATTACTTTTAATTGTAATTTGTCGCCTTCTGATGCAACCTCACTCGCTGTTTCAATATGAACGCTACATAATTCACTAATTGGTACCACGCCATCCGTTTTGTACCCTACATTAACTAATACTTGCTTAGCATCTACTTTTGTTACTTCTCCTGTTACAATGTCGCCAACTTGTAATGCAGTTGTATCAACAACTTCTTGGTTTGTTTTTTCAGTCATAATAACTTACCTCCCATTAAATTGAATATATGTCAGCCATATAAGCTTGTTCATGTATCTGCACTAGCGGACAATCATTATCCTATGACGAAAATACCGTCATACTCATCATAAATATGTAAAAAAAAACGAACAATGATGTATACGAACAAAGCATTTCCAACATCGCCCAAAAGCACTGTCCTCTTCATTCTATCACTGTTCGCTTAATTAAGATAGCAAAACCTATTTTTGCATAGTTGATTGGATAATATCTAACATTTTCTCCACTACTTCTTCTTTGCTGTATAATGTTGTATCAAATTCAATTGCATCATCAGCTTTCTTTAGAGGTGCTACTTCGCGCTCTGAATCAATCTTGTCACGAAGTGCAATTTCTTCTTTTAATTTCTCAAAATCTGACGGAAAACCTTTTTGCATATTTTCTAAGTGGCGTCGCTGTGCACGTTCTTCAACAGATGCAAGCATGAATATCTTCACTTCTGCATGAGGTAATACGTGTGTACCAATATCACGGCCATCCATGATAACGCCACCATTTAATGAAAACTCGCGCTGTCTTTTCACCATATCTTCACGAATTAACCCATGTTTCGCAACATGCGACACAGAATTTGTTACTTTAGGTGAACGGATTGCTTCTGATACATCTTCACCATCAACAAACATAAGTTGTCCATCTTCGCCATGCTTTAATTGCATATCTGTCTCTTCTAATAAGTGCATTAATGCACTTTCATTTTCTACGTCTACATTGTTCTCTAAAGCTTTGTATGTTAAAGCACGGTACATTGCACCTGTATCAATATATAAATACCCTAGTCTTTTTGCAATTACTTTAGCAACTGTACTCTTACCAGATGCTGCTGGTCCGTCAATTGCGATTGAAATATTATTCATAGTGCCTCCTTAATAATTCAAAACCTTCTCTGATTTATGTACATAGAAAAAGCAGGATACCCTGCTTCTGCTCATAAACATTTTCTATTGTACCATATCTATTTTCAATTAACGATGACTACTGTTATTTTTCCATATTTCTATCGCTTCTACCGGTGCTTCTTTCATTACACCCTCATAATGCGTAACCTTATTCATGTAGTGTACAGCATCTGTCCATGCAAATAATGCTTGGACAACAATCAACACAACGAAATGAATAACGAGCAACATAAGAAGAATACGATCCACATGCCTCACTCATCTCACCTACTTAACAAGAACTATTCTCGTTAGTTTGAATAGAAAAATGAACTTTATGCAAGACTTCCTACCTTTTTTGACGTAATAATAACTGTTGATCGAAGCAATAACGTACTAATGCTTGTCGTTCTCTTTCATGAATATCTTTAAATTCAACCGACAAGACTGGTGTTTGCTCCCCTTTTATTTCTCTTATATTTACTTCTATTCCGGCTACGTGTAACTCTTGTACAGATTTGTCACGCATTCCTAATTTGAATTGTAATGAAATTTCTCGTTCTGATAGAAATGTGTGTGCGTGTGGTAGACGAATAGCCATTCCCCCTGCACTAATATCCACTGTCGTTGTAGAAAACGGTACAAATTCATTTTTGGGAGATTGTACCTTTACATCTATAAACGTCTCTACTCGTACATATTTGCGTCGTTGTATTTGTATCGTATTCTTTTCTCCAGGAAAAGAAAATACTAATACTGGTATTTGTTGCAACTTTCGACCTAGCAGTTTAGATCCAAATTCAAATACTCGTTGATCTTTTGTTACAACAGATATCTTCACTTTTCTCCCATTCTCCACAATCATTAACTTCTTAGTTACTTCATGAATAGGATATTCTATAATAAACGTATCGTTTGTATACTCTACTAACTTACTACGGTATGTACCTAGTCCTTCTGACTCTAAATCCTCCAAAATAACCGTGTCTCCCGTGCAAAACATTCCCAATTCCCCCTACTTTTTACCTAATTGCTAAATATATTTTTTATTATATAATAAAAAAGAGAAAAAGAAAGGAATTTTTACCACAGATTCCTGAAATGAACGAGGTGTTATTTTTGAAACGAATCGCAGTATTTCATACAGGTGGAACGATTGCTATGGAAGAGGACAAAAATACAGGTGCTGTAAAGCCAAAGAAACAAAATCCTCTATTGCAATTCACTCCAGAACTTTCAGATGTAGAACTAGTAGTAGAAGATGTTTTTCAATTACCGTCTCCTCACATGACACAAAAGGAAATGAGTACGTTACAACAAATAATTGATCATAAAGTACAGAGCGAAAAAATCGATGGTGTAGTTGTAACACACGGTACGGATACACTTGAAGAAACAGCTTATTTCTTAGATTTAACCGTTCAAGCAAACATTCCAATCGTTATTACTGGTGCAATGCGTTCTAGCAACGAACTAGGTGCAGATGGCTTACCAAACTTTATTTCTGCTGTGCGAGTTGCTGCTAGCAATGACGCAAAAAACGCTGGCGTATTGGTCGTATTAAATGATGAAATCCACGCAGCAAAGAACGTAACAAAGACGCATACTAGTAATATCGCAACATTCCAAAGCCCACAGTTTGGGCCAATGGGAATTGTTACAAAAAGCGGTGTTCTCTTACATCAAACATTGATGCACCGTGAAAAATATAGCATAAATGGCATTTCAAAAAATGTTGTGTTATTAAAAGCATACTCTGGTATGGATGAATCAATCTTCGAAGCATTAGACCACATTCCTTTACACGGTTTAGTTATCGAAGCATTAGGACAAGGGAACGTACCACCCCGTACTGTTCCAGCTATTAAAAAGCTACTAAACAAAGGCATTCCAATCGTCTTAGTCTCTCGTTGTTTCAACGGAGTTGCTGAAGATGTATACGGATATGAAGGCGGAGGTAAACAATTACGTAACCTTGGTGTTATCTTCTCAAATGGCTTAAATGGACAAAAAGCACGTATTAAATTACTTGTTGCATTAGAAAACACAAACGAACTAGCGGAAATTCGCCACATGTTTATTCATTAAAAATAAAAAGAGTGCCACATCGTCTAATTTGACGGCGTGGCACTCTTTTTATACTCAAACCTATCTTTCTGCAATTTCCATTGCTAAAAAGAACGTTAATATTGGAAGGACTAGACTTATCATACTAATCGCCCACCCATACTCTTTTTCACGACGTTTCAAAAGTCGGTCCGTTATGAAAAATAATATCGATGCCCCGAGGCTAAATACGAACAGAACTAACCCAAAAATAATGTGCATAATAAAGGAAATAACTTCTTCCTTCCCTTTTCTTCTTCTTACATACACCTCTCCAATCTTGTCACTAAGAAGAGATGTCGAAACTCCATACACTAAAATCACAGGGAAGCTATACCACATATAAATAACAGTTGCATCAGCAACAGCACTTATATAATTCGAAACAGAACGGAAAGCATTCTCACCATAAGGTTCTATCATTGCTAATATAATAGCAAACAGCGGACCTGAAATAGACGCTGCAATTATTTTTCTCGGCAACATTAGCTTTTCTCTCCCTCTACCAATATATATTGACTTTAGCACATTTCGATTCAACTATCCCTTTCTAGCTGTTCCTTCTACTAAAAAAAGACGGAAAACATTCATTCTCCGTCTTTTTCGTTATTCACATACAAGAATTTCGCGCTTGAATGTTCCCTTTTTCGTTATACAACGATCGATAATCTCAAATCCATTCTCTTCTAACATATGGTCGATTGGTTCGATTGTTACAACTACTAATTTCTTTGTACAACGGCGTGCATGTTTAATAATATCAAACTGATCTTCTCGTGTTGCGTGCGTAAATAAATTGTACGGCATATCGATAATTGCTACATCATACGTTTCTGTAATTTCTTGGATTGGCCCTTTCTTTACATCCCCTTCAAATCCAAAATGGGCAATGTTCTCTCTTGACCCAATAACAACAAGAGGATTAATGTCACGGCCAACAATATTAATTCCCATCGAAAGTGCTTCTACTAATACCGTTCCGATTCCACAACACGGATCAATTGCTCGAACCCCCTCAGGATTAGGAACAGCAATATTTGCAACTGCTCTCGCTACACGTGTACTTAATGCCGTAGAATAACTACGTGGTTTCTTCACATGATGAAGCCACACAGCCTCACCTACCATGTATGGTCCAAAATACCAACGCCCACCAAACGGAACAATTCCAAAAATAAAATCTGGATGATGCATATCAGCCTCTCCGTCAATACACTCACCAATTTCTCGCTCCATCGCACGACGGTCCCAGTATTCTATTTTATTCGCTTCATCAAGGTCATTAATTTTCACAAAAATTATCTTAAATGTCGCATCGCCCACATCTAGTTGTCCAACTTGTGCTAAGATGTCTGATAATTCATCTCCCTCATACATAACATCAATGCGCTCTTTTATAAAGGGGCTACGACTCGGTTCTATCTTCGTTGTACTTTTCAAAATATAATTCGGAGACTCCATCCCAAACAGCGCACGCATTTCTAAATTGCATAAAGAACGCTCCTCCTCACGGAATGCATATGTATATATAAACTGTGATGCTTCGTTATAATTATTCAATCTATTCCCACCCTTTATTGTATCGAATTGTTCTTCTATTTAAGTAGTATCCATATCAATGAAAAAGGATCAATACAAAACGAGGAAAAGATGTCTCATTTTTTATCGATCCTTTTTCTATGAGAATTTATTTATACTATTCGTTATCTACATGTCATGCTATCTAAATGATAGCACAGGCTTCCTCTAAAATCTATTGTAGCTAGGTTGTCTTTCTTTATTCTATACGACTTCGGGGAACTGTCCTGAGTGAAGAAAATTAGTTATTCAATTTAGCCGCAACTTTTTTCCCGTCTACCAACACTTCTACGATTGCCACAATAACTTCAATAACCCTTTTCATTCCTCATCTCTCCTTCGTATCGTTGTTACATATAGTATAGAATGTCACCCTATGACGAGCCATAGAATTACATGACAGAAAGATTACAGTTATGTAAGAAATCGATTCTCTAACAAAAGAAATCCCCTTGCTATAAACAGTACTAGAACTGTCTATTACAAGGAGATATATTCTACACCACTCACATTATAGAAGTTATTTCTTCTTTTCTAACTCAGCAATTTTACTTGCAATTAAATCACCATGGAATCGGCCATTTTCAATGAAAATCTCATTCGCATTATTTCCTGCTGCAATAACACCAGCAATGAAAATACCTTCTACATTCGTTTCCATTGTCTCTTCCTTAAATAATGGGCGGCCCGTTTCAGCGTCAATTTGAACACCCATCTTCGTTAAGAAGCTATGATCTGGATGATATCCTGTCATCGCAAAGACGAAATCGTTTTGAATTTCATATTCTTTACCGTGTACCGTATATATAACACTTGTTTCTGTAATTCCCTTCACATGAGATTCAAATACCATCTGCACATCTCCATTACGAACAAGTCCTTCAAATTCTGGTAAAATCCATGGCTTAATGCTTGGTGAATATTCTTTCCCGCGATATAAAACCGTCACTCTTGCTCCTGATTTCTCCAACTCCAGTGCAGCATCGATACTCGAATTCTTTCCACCAATAACAACGACGTCTTTATCAAAATACGGATGCCCCTCTTTAAAGTAATGAGAAACCTTCTCTAAATTCTCTCCAGATACATTCATGTAATTTGGATGATCGTAGTAACCTGTCGCAATAATGACATATGTTGCTTCGTATACAGTTTCCTCACCTGTTTGTTTTGTCGTTCGTACAACAAACGAATTTTCTTCTTTACGAACTTCTTCTACTCGCTCAAATGCATGGACACGAATATCCTTCAAACGTGTTACGGTACGATAATAAGATAATGCTTGGTTTCGTACTGGCTTTCTACCTTCTATAATGAAAGGAATATCTCCTATCGCTAACTTCTCACTTGTACTAAAGAACATTTGATGTGTCGGATAATTGTAAAGGGCATTAACTATATTTCCTTTTTCAATGACAAGTGGATTCATGCCAATGTTTTGCAACGCAATTGCCGCTGCTAAGCCACAAGGTCCTCCACCAACAATAATTACTTTTTCTTTTTGCATCTTACTTCACACTCCGTTTCTCTCCGTACTTTCTATTGTAACGAAAAAACGAAAAGAAGCCAAAGGGATTTATTATTATCCCGAAATTCTATATTTTAAAGAATCCCTTCTCTATTTCTTCTAGTGGAATTTTCCTTTCCGTTTTATTGAACATATCTTTGCATACAATTTCTTTTTTCTCTAATTCATTTTCTCCAATAATGAACACATACCGGATATTTTCTTTGTTTGCATAGTTAAGTGCATTTTTCAAACGACGATTCATTTGCTCTACCTCTACTCGTATCCCTTGTTTCCTAAGTGTCATTGCTACTTGCAAACTTTCTTTCCATGTATCTAATGGAATAATATACACATCGACAAACACTTCTTCCCTTTGCAAACGATTCTCTAATACGGTAAAAATAGATTCTAATCCTAATGACATTCCAACTGTCGGGTACTCTTCTCCATCCCCTACATATTGACCAATAATGCGGTCATATCTTCCTCCTGAGCCAATAGAGGAAGAGAAAGAACCATCACGAACGAAAATTTCGTAAATCGTTCCTGTATACATGTTCAATCCTCTCGCTAAAAACGGATTGAACATACAACACTCGCGAATACATAAACAATCAAGAAAAACATTTAACTCTTCTAGTTCTCGTATCCCTTCTTGGACAAGTTCATTTGAAAATGTTTGCTTGAAATAATCAAATGTGAATGTCTCTTTTGCAAGCAACTCACTTATTTGACTAATCATGTCTTCCTCCACTTGCTTCTCACGCAATTCATCTTGTACACCCGTAATACCAATCTTATTAAATTTATCTACTGTCAAAATAACATCACCGATCAATTCTTCTCGTATGTTATATGCAAGTAGGATACCTTCTAATAACTTTCGATTATTATATTCAATGACTACATCGATGCCTAATGATTGTAATATTTCAGATGCCATCGCCATTAATTCCGCCTCCGCAGACATAGCCTTAACTCCAACAACATCCACATCGCACTGTGTAAATTCACGGTGCCTTCCTACTTTTACAGGACCATCTCGAAATACTTTTCCTATTTCATATCGTTTAAATGGAAAACGTATGGTATCTTTATTCATTCCAATATACTTCGTAAAAGGAATCGTTAAATCATAACGTAATGCTAGCTGTCGTCCACCTTGATCGGTTAATTGATATACTTCTTTCAAGATTTCAGCTCCACCACCGTATTTGTATGCCATTAAATCAAATTCATTAAAAATCGGTGTTTCTAACGGCTTAAAACCGTACAAGCGGAAGGCTTTCTCACACGTTTCTTTAATTGTATTTCGTAATCGTTGTTCACCTGGATTAAAATCTTTTGTACCTCTTACATTTTTCAGCTGTAGCATCATCATCTCTCCTTATTAGATAAAATAGAAAAAGCCATGTAGGTATACAACTACCCACATGGCTTTATAAGCAAAGTGGGTAAACAGGAATAACCCTGTATTACCCACTGTTTTTAAACAGGGAATACAAGGTTAGTTCCTATGATGATGTACCCAACTTTTTTGAATAAATAACATATCGTCATCTCCTTTTACAGGATATTACCATATATCTCTTATAAAAAGAAAGAAATTTCTGTTTTTATATATCACATACGGAGCGGAGAGTGGCGACTCCTGCAGAAATAGCGAGGAAAGTGAGACCCCGCAGGCTTGCCGAGGAGGCTCGCTCTCGCCCGCGGAAAGCGCCACTCGGAGTGAAGTATATATATCCCTGTATTTTGGTAATGAACCTATAAAAAAACAAGCAAGCGGAATATCTCCACTTGCTTGTCCGATGACGCTATTACGCGTTGAATGCTTCTGTTAATACAGGAACGATTTGTTTCTTACGAGATACAACGCCTTTTAGAAGAGCTGTATTGTTCTCTAATGTTACATTGTATGCTTTTTCTACTACGTTAGAAGATGCACCGATAGCTAAACCAACAGAATTGTTTGTTAAGATATCTGTTACAACGAAGAAGAATAAGTCTAAGTTCTTCTCAGCTACTACTTTGCCAATCACTTCTTCTAACTCAGCTTGATTCTTCAGAACATCATTTGTATCTACTGCGTTAACTTGTGCGATTTCTACTTTACGGCCACTCATCTCGAACTCTTTCGCATCAAGAGAGATAAGTTGTTCCATTGTTTTATCGCTTAAGTCTGCACCAGCTTTTAACATTTCTAAGCCGTATGCTTCTGCATCTACACCAGCAATTTCCGCTAATTCTTTCGCAGCCGCTACATCTTGCTCTGTGCAAGTTGGCGATTTGAATAATAATGAGTCAGAAATAATGGCAGACAGCATTAAGCCAGCAATTTCTTTACGAATTGCTACGCCATTTTCTTTATACATTTTATTTAAAATTGTTGCCGTACATCCTACTGGCTCACAACGATAGTATAAAGGATCACTTGTTTCAAAGTTTGCAATACGGTGGTGGTCAATAACTTCTAATACACGAACTGATTCAATATCAGTCGCGCTTTGTTGACGCTCGTTGTGGTCAACTAAGATTACAGCGTTTACTTCATTCGCTACTGTTTCAACAAAACGAGGAGCTTCTACGCCGAATGTTGTTAATGCGTATTGAGTTTCGCCGCTTACTTCACCTAAGCGTACAGGCTCTACATTCATGCCTAACTCTTCTTTTAATGCTGCATATGCAATTGCAGAACAAATTGTGTCTGTGTCTGGATTTTTATGTCCGAAAATAAGTACTTTTTCCATTAATATCACCTCTACAAAAGACAATAGCTTAAAAAAGACTAGAAGGCAATCATTTATTCCGCATTTTTTGCATTCATGCGAAACTTTTCCTACAAATTCGGTAGGATTACTAATTGCCTTCTAGCCTTTTTAATTAGTTCTTCACTTTGTGAATAATATCTTCCATTGGTCGTAACCAGTTTGCGCGCAATAATTCAATTGCCTTGTCCTTATCTTTTGCTTTTAGCGCATCAATAATTGCCAAGTGCTCGGTATATGATACCATTCCGTATTTGTAATCTTTAAAGAAAATATATTCCATTCGAGAAATATGTAAACGCAGTGTATCGATAAATGAGTTGATATACGTGTTGTGTGCTGCTTGTGTAATATGTTGGTGGAACTCAAAGTCATATTCAATGACTTTCTCTGTACTGTTCTCTTCTAACGCTTCCTTGAAATGTTCGTTCACTTCCACGATTTGTTCTATTTCTTTCTCATTAATATACTCCATCGCTGTCTCAAGCGCTAATACTTCTAACGAGGCCATAAGTGGATAAATTTGTTTCACCGCTTCTACAGAAATAGGTGAAATAATCGTTTCTTTTCCAGGAAACATTTGAACAAATCCTTGTAATTCTAAGATTTGCAACGCTTCTCGAATCGGCGTTCGGCTAACTCCAATTGCTTCAGCTAGCTCGGCATCGTTCACCTTTTCGCCTGGTTCTAACGTTCCTACGATAATCCATTGCTGTAATTGTGTTAATGCTAACATCTTCGCAGTATATCTCGTCGGTGTTTTCATTTTTTTAGGTATTGGCATAAAAAGACGCTCCTTCATGAAAATGAAACATCATGGAGAAGAAGCCTTCCCCATGAATGGATTTTGATTTCTAATATGAAATGTCTTTCTTTATTGTACCAACCTTCGGCAAAAGATGCCACACCTTGGAGACGAAAAGATACGTTATACCGCTTCTTTTGACCTCATACTCCCTTGTACTTTCTGACTTGCTGGTTTTCTTCCCATCATTACAACCATCACGATAACACAAAGAGCCCCTAACATTTGATAGTAACCGAACGGAATATTAATTAAGACGATAGACGCTAAAATTGCCACTAACGGCTCTGTACATCCTAGTAAGCTAGCTTCTTGCGCCGTTAAGTACTTCATACTAAGCATGTATAAATAGAATGCTAATAACGTTCCGAAAATCACGACGAAGAATACTTTGGAAAGCGTCGGTAGTGTCCATGCTACACCTTGCACATCAAATGGTGAATGAACGAAGCACATCCCAATTCCCCCAACAATCATTCCCCATCCAACAAGAACAGAAGCGCTGTAATGTTGGCGTAATTCCTTTGAATATAATGAGTAGAATGCTAGCGCTACTCCTGATAATACACCCCAAAACATAGAAACTGGTGACACTGTTAAATTATCAATTGATCCGTCCGTTAATAATAAGAACGTTCCTAATACAGCAATTGCAATCGAAATAACTTTGTTCGTATCTGGTAACTCTCTAAATTTCACCGTTGCATAAATAGCAATAAATACAGGTGCTAAGTATTGTAATAATGTTGCTACTGCTGCATTCCCTGTTTCAATTGATACGAAGTAGCAATACTGAATTCCAACCATTCCAAAGATACCGAATAACAAAATATGTACAAAGAACTTTGGCTTTTTCCAAACTCCAAAGACTTCCCCACGATTTGATGTACATAACGTAAATAACAGAAGTAATGCTCCCGATACTAATAAACGTATTGTTACGAGCCATCCCGCAGTAATTGTCGTTTCCTCAAATAACATCTGAGCAACTGCACCTGACAACCCCCAAAAACTAGCTCCAATAATAACCATCATGATTCCTTTTAATCTTTCCACGTTCCTCTTCCTTTCTGACTTTCTGATTCATCACTACAAAATGCTGTCACACTCCACTACTATCGATGAACCAGCTTTCCCCCACCTAAATAAATTCTCGTATCAAAGTGATATGCAATATATCGCATTCAATTAATATGTAATATATCGCATATTACATACGATGTAAACAAATAAATCTTCCTGTTTTTCGAGTTTCAAAAAGGAGTTTTTATCTATCCGCTCGAAATATGTGGTGAAAAGGGGGAACAATATGCTACATACATTCATGCAAATAATAGAAGAAAAACATTCATCGGGCCGATTTATACTAGGTATTGACGGCTTAGGACGTGCTGGAAAAACAACCATTACCGAAAAACTACGCGAAGAATTAACGCGAAAACAAATCCCATTCCACATCTTTCATATTGACGATCATATTGTAGGACGGGAAAAGCGATATAATACTGGTCATGAACAATGGTTTGAATATTATCATCTCCAGTGGGAAGTTGAATCGTTAGCAAATAACTTTTTGAAGAAATTACGTTCAGCAGAACAAATAACTCTTTCTTTTTATGATAAAGAAACGGATACTCATACGGTACGAGAAATTAAATTAACCCCGACATGTTGCATTATTATTGAAGGGGTATTTTTACAACGAAAAGAATGGCGGGAATGCTTTGATTACGTTGTATACATGGATAGTCCGCAACAAGCAAGATTTCTCCGAGAGGATACACAAACACAACAAAATATCGATAAGCTACAAGAACGGTATTGGAAAGCAGAGAATTATTATGTAGAAACAGAAAAGCCACACGAGCAGGCTGATATTGTGTTAAAGTCATAGTATAATGAAAGGTATTATACATAAACTATCATGAAATTCATTGCAGAAAATTTTTCTATTATCACAATTTGTTTACTCCTTTTTCTCGTTGCAGCTCCATTATTCCTAGAAGATACAAATACACCATGGCTATTTGTAATTCCTACTATGGTTATTATCATGCGAATTATAAAAAGCAGGTATTATGCTACACAAAGATAAAAGGCACGAGCCATCGCTCCTGCCTTTTATCTTTGCACTAATTCACTTAATTGATGTTCACTAATAACACGCACACCGTGACGACGAAGTAACGCAGTCGTCACACCAAATCCAACGATTTTCCCCCTTGAAAAGGTCCCGTCATAAATAGCTGAACTACCGCATGATGGGCTATTTTCTTTTAAGACAACTGTTGTAATACCAGCTTGTTGTACTCGTTCAAGCGCCATGTATGCACCTTGGACAAATGGTTCCGTTACGCCATTTCCTTGTACATCCATTACTTTCGCTACACCGTCTAATACATCATCACCATTTCCACCTACAATCTCGGCTGGTGGCCGTGGCGTCGGTAAACCTCCTAGTACTTCTGGACAGATAGAGACGATTTCTCCTTCTTCCATTAATTGATCTAACGCTGCACGTACCGAATTATGTCCCCCATCATACCGACAATTCTCTCCTAGTAGACAAGCACTTATTCCAATCATCATTATCCCCTCTCGAACTACGTATATCTTCTATTATTATAGGTCTACTCTTCATTGTCTACTAACATATTGACGATATACGTCTTTAATGAACCGTTCCCACTTAATCCCATTCGCTTTAAATACGCCTTCTGGATCAATCTTTCGTCCTTCATCTAACGTGCGATGTGAGACGATTTTTGTACGTGGATCTAGTCGATACGTCCGACATAGATATGCATGGTACCAAACATACCTGTCATATGCTTGGCGAAATTGAATAGAACCTCCATAACATAACTCCACTCCTATTGCTGCACTATTCGCATTTGCGCCGAATAATTCATTATCTGCTGGCTTTTGTGCCTGTACGTGGTAGGCCATCTCATCTAACGGAATAATCTCCATAATTTCCTGGTCATCAACAAATGTATGCGCCGATGACTTCGGTTGATTATCGTTAAAATAATTCCGATTCCCTATCGCAGTACTTCCTGGATTTCCTGTATCGTGACTTACGATAAACTTCACACCAACCAACTTCCGTCCATTGCGTGCATTCCCCATATTTATATAGTTGCGTTCAATCGGATATACCATCTTACATACACCCCCACCTCACTATATGACATGGAAGCTTTGTTCTATGTTTCATGTACAAAAAAAGCCTAGAGGTGAAAAACTCACACTCTAGGCTACTCGTTCTATTATACCCAACCTCTGAAGCGACTTGCTTCTGCCATTTTTCGTACACCGACCATGTAAGCAGATAAACGCATGTTCACTTTGCGAGCTTGAGATGTTTCATAAATATTATTGAATGATTTCACCATTACTTTCTCTAAACGTTCTTCTACTTCTTCTTCTGTCCAGTAGAAGCCTTGGTTGTTTTGAACCCACTCGAAGTAAGAAACTGTCACGCCACCAGCACTTGCTAGTACGTCTGGTACTAGTAAAATCCCTCTATCTGTCAAAATCTTCGTTGCTTCTAACGTTGTTGGGCCATTCGCAGCCTCCACAACGATTTGTGCTTTAATGTTAGGTGCATTCTCTTCTGTAATCTGATTTTCAATTGCAGCTGGAACAAGAATATCGCACTCTAATTCTAGTAATTCTTTATTCGTAATTGTATTTTTAAAGAGCGTTGTAACGGTGCCGAAGCTGTCACGACGGTCTAACAAGTATTCGATATCTAATCCATTTGGATCGTATAGCCCACCGTAAGCATCCGAAATACCAACTACTTTCGCACCTGCATCATGCATGAACTTCGCTAAGAAACTTCCTGCATTACCGAAGCCTTGAACAACTACACGTGCGCCTTCTAAGTTGATTCCTTTCTTCTTCGCTGCTTCACGAATACAAATCGTTACACCTTTTGCCGTTGCTGTTTCACGTCCATGTGAACCACCTAATACGATTGGCTTCCCTGTAATAAATCCAGGTGAGTTGAACTCATCAATTCGGCTATACTCATCCATCATCCATGCCATGATTTGTGAGTTTGTGAATACGTCTGGTGCTGGGATATCTTTTGTCGGGCCTACGATTTGAGAAATAGCACGTACATAACCACGGCTTAATCTCTCTAACTCGCGGAATGACATTTGACGTGGATCACAAATGATTCCACCTTTACCACCACCATATGGTAGATCAACGATACCACATTTTAAGCTCATCCAAATAGACAATGCTTTAACTTCCTTCTCTGTTACTTGTGGATGGAAACGAATACCGCCTTTTGTCGGACCAACCGCATCATTATGCTGTGCGCGGTAGCCAGTAAAAATTTTCACGTTGCCATCATCCATACGTACTGGAATCTTCACTGTCATCATCCGAATTGGTTCTTTTAATAACTCGAACACTTCATCCGGATAGCCTAACTTTTGCAGTGCTTCCCCAATAACTGTTTGTGTAGATGCTAACACGTCGAATTTTTCTGACTCATGGTTCTTTTGCTTTTCGGCTACCATTTTAATCCCCCTAAATTTCACTCTTTTAGATTTCTAAAACATTCCAAAACAAGTATACACCTACATACCTTTTCTGAAAAGTAAAATGTGTCGCTATATTTCGAATAATAATTTATTTTATTGAAAACGCTTTCAAATACTATTATATACCTTTATTTGCCACTGGGAAAGAAAAATGCACTCCTTTTATAAATGTTTTTTGTATAGTAATTCCCAATAAAAAAGAGAATACCTTGTCATATAAGATATTCCCTTTTCTAATTAATGAATAACCTTACTTTCTTTCGCTTTCTTTACAAATTTCTCACTTGATTTATTAATGCGTTCTTTTAGTAGCAGACCAATGATTACCATAATAATAACGAAAATAAATAAAATAGCTACGTCACGATATACAATGTCCCATAGTATTCCACCCGTTGCCTCACGCATTAAGCTAATTCCATACGTAAATGGCAAAAATGGATAAATCATTTGAAAGAACGGTGGTGTTACTTGAATCGGGAATGTCCCACCTGAACCGGATATTTGAAGCACTAACATAATAATCCCAAGTGCTTTACCAACATTACCAAAGACAGATACGAGTGAATAGACGATAAAGACGAATACTGCACTGTTCCATAGTCCAAAGAGAACGAACCACCACTTATCAACGACATATGTTCCTAATAAGAATATATCTCCCATCGTAATAATGAATGACTGCATTAGCGCAATTGTTAGAAACAACAAGAAGCGTCCAAAATAAATATGATAACTCTTATACTCCATTCCATTCGGTACTACTTCTACCGTTAATAATGACACTAACAGTAACGCTCCTACCCATAAAGACAACGTTGTAAAAAATGGTGACATCGCTGAGCCGTAATTCGGGATCGGGAATAGACGATTTTCCTTCAGTAACACAGGACGCATAAAGAAATCACTTTGCTTTTCTATATCATGTCGAAGCAATTCTAATACTTCTCCAATATCTTCTTTCGTTTCAAACGCACGAATTTTGTTTGCTGTCGCTTTAATTTGTTCTTCTATCGCAGGTAAGTCTTGCTGTATCTTAATAATTTCCTCTTTTCCAATTGCGACACCTTTTGAAGCATCTGTAAGTAACTGCTTCATAACAGGGATTTTTTCTTTTATGGTTGGCAATAACTTATCTGCTTCTACTAAGACGCTATTTACATCCTTTGTTACAGCTTTCCCCTTCTCAATCGCATGTTTCACAGCTGGTGCAATGGTGGAGTCATAACTACCAATCAGTGCTCCTAACACACTAGATGCTTCTTTTGATAATCGATTCATCTCACTAATGAGAGAATCACTTGGCTTCTCTCCTTTATTAATAACAGAGATGGCCGTTTGGATAACCTTCACTTGCTTTTGAAAATTCGCCTTCACATTGTTTAACTTTGTGATTGTTTGCGAAAACGCTGGAGAAGGTGCCGCATTATTTAATCGCTCTAGAAATGGTACAAGGCTATTAATAATCGTAATGCCTGTATTTAGTCGATCAACTAATCCATTTAACGTCGCAACGGTCTTCTCATTCAACTCTACTCCTAATAAAAGGCCACTTGCTTGTTCTGCTGATATCGCAATTTGCTGAAGCACAAGTAAATCTTGCTTGATTTTCGGTGACGCTTTCGTTAAAGCTTCATCACTTTTCACCAAAAAGTCAGATAAGCTTGTCGTCAGCTCTCCTCCGTTCTTAATGATAGACTCAATCGTTGGCAACTGGCTTTGTGCTACATCAACCGCTTGTTGCGTCGTACCAATAACGTCTTGAGCCTTCTCTACATCTACCAATGCTCTATTCACGAGATTTTTTATTTCTGGAAATTCTTTTTCAAGCTGAAAAATCATATCCTTTACCCGCTCAATAACAGGTAAGCTTCTTTCAAGCTCAATCCCAATCTCATTGAACACCGTAAAGATAGCGCTACTCGCTGATTTGACAAAATTATGGCTTACTTCCTCCTGTACGCGTGTTGCACCACTTGATGTAATCTTCGGTGCAATCGCATTAATTTTCTCATTAACCGTGTATGTTAATTCAGGCTTTTGTGGATTGTTCGTCAAAATAGTCGTAATCTTCTCAGAGAAATCTTCTGGAATCGTAATCGCCGCATAATATTCTCCGTGATTCACACCATCTAGTGCCTCTTTCTCATCAACAAATGTCCATCCTAACGCCTCATTTGCCTGCAAAGAAGCAACAATTTCATCCCCAATTCTAATCTCTTCTCCCCTTACTTCTGCACCTTTATCCTTGTTCACAACTGCAATGGCAATTCCTTTCGTATTTCCGTATGGATCCCATGATGCTTTAATATTGAACCACGCATATAACGATGGCAAAATCATCAAACCGATAATGACAATAAGTGCAGCCCAATTTCGTATGATACGGTGAATATCTGTCTTATAAATATGAAGAATTTCTTTCATGCATAGCCCCTACTTACTTTTTTTCTTAGTATTTAACTATTTAAATAATCCATACAACAATTCATCAAGTTCTTTCTCCATGTTGTCTCTCTTTCTTTCTATCTGTTATAATGAGCAAAATAGTAGCTTACTAGATTCGGAGGGACATATGCCTAAAAAGAAAGTGTACCGCAAAAAAAGAAAAATACGCTGGGGAAGAATTCTCTTTCTGCTCGTTTTCCTATATGTGCTATTCGTTGGCGCTAAGTTCATTGTCTCTCTATTCGATTCCACACCCACTGCAGCTGGACAACAACGGACATCGGCCATTAGTACAAAAGTAAAAAATCTTGAACCAAAAATACAAATAGAATTAAAAAAATACAACTTAGAACAACATTCCGATCTTCTCCTAGCACTTATTCAACAAGAATCACGAGGTGAAGGAACAGATCCGATGCAAGCAAGTGAATCTGCTGGATTAAAGCCAAATACAATTGACAACGTGGATTGGTCGATTCAGCAAGGTATAAAGCATTTCAATACAGTTGTGAAATATGGTACAAACAAACAAGTCGATTTCCCTACCATTGTCCAAAGTTACAACATGGGGAAAGGGTACATCGATTTCATTGCGGAAAATGGTCGTACCCATACAGAACAATTAGCGAAACAATTCTCCGAAATACAAGTGAAGAAACAACCAGATGTTTATACATGCAAAGGAGATAAAGAGAATTTCCGTTATCCATATTGTTACGGCGATTTCACATATACGACGAAAGTAATGGAGAAATATGATGCATTAACAGAAGAAAAGCAGGTAGTCCAGCGATAGGACTATCTGCTTTTCTATCTAGCTACTTTCAACCTCTACTATCTTAAAAAATACGATGTACAAAATGATCATAAAGTAGAACCAAATGGAGATATCTCTCATTTCTTATAGTATACAAACAATAAGGAGTGATTTATGTATGACGTGCAACAACTGTTTTGATAATCCATACTGGCTTCAAGCGAACTGCGACGATACTTGCCACGATTGTAACCCATTTCCACCATCTCCAACTATCACATTTATGACCTGGAACCTTTATTTAGGTGCTGATTTAACACCGTTCGTAACTGCTACTCCTGCACAAATACCACAGACAGTAACAAACGTATTTCGCCAATTCCTTGCAACAAACTTCCCTGTCCGTGTGGAAGCAATCGCAGATCAAATAGCTAGAAAGAGACCAGATATCATTGGATTACAAGAAGCCGAACTTTGGCAACTATTTGTCCCTAATTTTCCAACAGTCACATACGACTTTATAGAATTATTATTACATGCATTACGACAAAGAGGATTATATTATGAATTGGCTGCTTTCAATAACAACCTTTCCATTCAACTACCAAGCAGTACAGGAAACATAGTAGGGCGCTTAGATCGAGATGCAATATTGATTCGACAAGGCGTAGGATTAAACATTGTTCAACGACAAGAAGCAAATTTCCAAACGAATTTAACATTACCAATTGCTGGACAACCTATTACACTTCTTCGAGGCTGGTCTTTCCTTGACATTGTAAAACAAGGAAAAACATTCCGTGTAATCAATACTCACTTAGAGCCAGTTTCTCCTGCAGTTCAAGTAGCCCAAGGCAACGAGTTACTAGCAGGACCCGCAAATACGACCCTTCCATTAATCCTTCTTGGAGATTTAAACTCCAACGCTAACGGACCTGGTACACCCACTTACGGCAACCTTATTAACGCTGGATTCCAAGATACTTGGCTAGCAGTTGGACAAGGTACAGGCGCTACAGCTATCCAAGATGCAGATTTATTAAATGCTGTATCTTCTCTAAATGCACGAATTGATTTTATTTTGTTCAAAAATGGATGGCAACCTCTTCTAGCTGATGTAGTAGGCGACCAACAAAGCGACAGAACACCAACTGCACTTTGGCCATCTGATCATGCTGGAGTAGCAGCAGATTTACGACTTCTATGATGTAAATGAAAAGAATCTCCATCTTCCTAATAAGATGGAGATTCTTCTTATATCTTCTTCACGAATACTACTCTGTCATGTCCTCGCCCATCATAATTCTTTTGTACATGTATACCATCAAGCACTTTATCGCCTTCTTCTATACGAAATCCGATATTTATATGATACGCAATCGATACTGTATTCACAGGTGATGTAATGCACTTTACTGTATCACAACCTTTTGCACGGACACATGCGAAAAAGTGTTCATATAACTTCGTTCCAATACGCTGCTTTCGATAATTAGAATGCACACCTACGAAATGAATATATGCTTCGCTTGGCTTTGTTTGTGAAATGAAACCTACGATAAAGCCAACTATTTTTCCTTTGTCTTCGATAATGAAGCTCGTATCTTGGAAATGTTGAAAGAAGAGACGTGGTAGTAAATCAGACAAATCACGTCCTCCCCACCACTCTACTAGCACCTCAATTACACGTACATAATCTTCTTCTCTTACTGTTCGCATCAGCACTATAGCCACCACTTTTCTTGTGGAATTAAGTTCGTACCTACATCGAACTGTTGTTGGAACCATGTGTTCATCTCGTTTTTCTTCACAATGTATTCTGATGCAGAATGAGACACACCAATTAATGACATTGATGTTTCTTGAATGTATGCATCCATTTCTGCATAACGTTTCCTACCATAATCATTATCGATATGACAATGTATCTCTCCTGTCACGTATGCTTGCGCACCTTTTCCCTCTGCTTCTTTCATCCAGCTTACTTTATCTCCACAACCAGCAATTACTGCAATTCTATTAATATAGCCGTGCACCTTTCCTTCCACATCCACGTATGGAACAGCAAAGGTACTTTCTAATTGTTGAATAAGCGCTTCTGTCGTTGTATCCTCAATATCACAAATAAGTCCAAACGCTTTATCCCCTTCATAACAAAAAGAATCGACAATACGACCATTTAACACCTTCACAATAGCTTTACTCGTACTAATTGTTTCATTTAAATCTAAAGGATGATGACACGTATACACCGACAACTCCTTCTCCTTGATTGCAATTAAGTATTCTTCTTTCACAGGAACAAACCCTCGTCCCCACTCTCCGTGTGGATCGCCACATTCCATTAAGATTGGATGGTGCATGAAAAGCAAGTCCCCTCTATTTGCCTCACTTATAAATCTCTCTAACACGTTATCTGTTGGAAATACCGCTAAGTGAACACGCTCCACCTGCTCTGCTCCTCGTATCATTAACCCGTTGAAATAGGTCACGAAACCCGTTTCGAAGAAGGACTTCCAATCAAATTCAATAGCATCATACACCGTTGGGACAAAACGAGAGAATGCACTGTCTGGTCCAGACTCTTGTACCTGAAATAACGTATCTAATCTCTTCACAATCGTATTCAACTGTTCCATCGTATACTCTCCTTCATCATGGTGAGACGTACTATATCAAATCACTCCTAAAATAGCAATTAATAAGATGTAATATTCAGACTCCAACGCTTTTCTCTTGCAAACACATATCTAGTAACATATAATCCCAAGAAATATATACAAAAATAGGTTCACTTATGAGACAAGAAGAAATGCAAACGAATGAAGGAGAAGATGCATGATGGAATTTAGCTGGATTGGAAGTAAAAAAACATACGTAGATGAACCGGATTTCATCCATATTAACAATGTACTAATTGCAAGATACGGTGGAAATTCACAAGCTGGTGCACATAAAAATGAAGACGGGTGTCTAGTTTGGACGAGCCAAGAACAAGATTGGGAATTTCTGATGGTACTTGACGCCCATAAAACCGCGCAAAGTGCAGGATTAGTTATTCGGATGATAGAAGAACACAAAGAAGAAATCCAATCCACTCTCACTTTACAAGTAAAAGAATGTTTCACCAAACTGGATTCTCTTATTCTAGATTTATTCCAAGCACCACCATTCCTTGAAGCATGCCGTAATGTCCAAGGAGAAACAGCATGTCTTATTACTGTACGAAAAGGAAAATACATATGGTGGTTCTCCGTTGGCGATGTCATGCTTCATCTCTTCCATCCCGAATTACTAGCCTTCCAACAATATGGATTAACAGAGCGAAATTTCTATGAATGGGTTGGACAAGTGAATACATTCGAGCTTGACGTACCTTGCTATAGCACAGGACGACGAGAACTACGCCAAGGAACAACACATCTATTCTTAACGACAGATGGCTTAACCGAATGTCCAAATGCACCGTTTGAACACCCATATGCTATTTACAACACATTTGAAGGTATAACAAATGCTGAAGGTGCGATGAAATTAATCGATGTTATTCGGGAAAATGGTATACGTGACAGTACGACAATTATTTCCTATCACATCACAATTGAGGAAAAAGCAACGATGCCAAGTGACTTATAAAATAATGAATTGAAAAAAGAAGTGTGACCATATTTATCATCTACTTGGTCACACTTCTTTTAATTTACATAGAATCAATGCTTATAATACATATCCTTTATTTCTTCTATTAAACTATTCACTTCCAGCTCTACTTGTAGCTTCTTTTCCTTTTTGGCATATATAAGTAAACTTCGTAAGAAATTACGGCGATTCATATACTTCTTACTACACTCATTCATAGTAATGCTTTTCTCCCACATGTAGTGCGTTCGAATACATCGAAGTAATACCACCTCGTCTAATCCTCTTTCTAACATCGCTCCAATCGCCACTACCACTCGTTCCTCTTCCTCATCCATGTACACATCCGATACGTCACACATTTTCGCAACAAGAATATCGATGATTTCTTCATACATAGAAACATCTACATGGCAATTCTTCACCAATTCATCTAACGCATCGGCAACGTGAGCAATGCTATGTGCCCACCCTTTTCCTTCTACGTACCCTCTTACATCTTGTTCTTGTTGTACATAGATACATAATGCGTCCTTTACACGAAGAACACAGTCTTTCGGCAGGAAAAGTTTCTTGTTATCTGCGCCTATAATAAGTGCCACTACAAGCGAAGCAAACGAACGAGTAAAGACGGAATCATCTTTACTTAACCCAATCCCCGTCTGTAACTTATCTAAGCACGTATAAAGCAACTCCTCTAAGTATGCATTGCTAAGGTGCTCGTTCGTAATCAAATAATAATATGTATGATAAATAAGTTTATCTCGCAATTCACTATCTATCACACCTAAATACGGCAACATGTCATCACTTAATTGATGAACATCCTGTACTTCATCAAAGGGAAAATTACGTGCCTTAAGTTTAGTAAGTTTATTCTTTAACACATGTTCTTCCATCCTCTTTCTCCCTTCTTATTGATAAACGGCTGTGATTTCTTTTATGTTCACTCCTACTAACTCTTTCGTTGTATATGTACACTGATATTCATATATTCGTTCATCTGTCAGCATATTCGGCAAGAATTCACGAATATTACTTACAATTCCTTGGTTATCCGGATCAAGCAGCCATGAAATTTCTTTCCATGCTAATATCCCCTCTTCTGTAACACTTGGGACCTCTTGCTCTTCCGTCAGTTCTGCAAAAAACAAATACATCCCACCATAATAATCATTGTTTACATTCCAACTGACAATACCTTTATACATAACATCTTCCAATACAAGTGATGTTTCTTCTAACACTTCTCGTTTTATACTATCTTCCACACGTTCACCAGCTTCAATCTTCCCCCCAACACCGTTCCAAAGACCCATGTTAGGCTTTTTATCACGATTAAGCAATAATAATTTGTTGCCACATTTAATAAAACAGATTGTATATGCGTACATTTTTTTCCTATCCTTTCTAAATGACAAGAAGACCGATTTCACTCGGTCTTCTTATCTCTATCTTTACTTTTTCGCTATGATTAAAAATCGTTTTGAATTGGTGCGAATTCCTTTTGCTGTTTGATTCGTCTCTATGAAATGTTGCACTATCTCACTATCTCTTTCTTCTTGACCAAAGTTAGGAATAATTGGAGCATGTGTAAGCAAAAAGAGAATATCTTCCTGTCTTTCATAGTAATCGATGGCATCATACTCAAATGACTTTACTTCAGAAAAACCAGCTTCCTTCAGCTCCTGCATATATGCTTCTCGTAACGTACCATCTTCTTCACCGAAGGATTGTCCTCGTCCAAATGCTTCTTTTATGTTAAGTTTGTCTGCCTCACTTACTTGCTGCGTTAAGAAAATCCCACCATTCTTTAACACCTTGGCTATTTCTGTTGCCACAAACGGCGCATGGTTACACGAAACAACATCGAAGAATCCATTAGGAAACTGTAAGCAATCCGAAGACATGTGAGTGAATCGAACATTTTGTATCTCAGATTCTTCAAGATTCGATTGGGCTTTTTTTATCATTCCATGTGATAAATCAACCCCAACTAAGAAAAGACATGAAGAAGCGATATTTAATACATTTTCTCCCCCACCTGTTCCAACATCTAAAAGGATGTCAGAATGCGTGCACCTTTTCGTTACCTCTTCATAAAAGTTCCACTTAACTCCCTCAGATTGAACCCGTACGTTACTAAAATTCCATCCATTCACTTTTCCAACTTGATCATAAAATTTTTCATATTCTACTTCATTCATCATCATGGCCTACCTTTCTTGTTCTATGTCTCTATTTTCATAAAAAGGGCATACTATCCCCTTGATAGCTGGTACGCGTTTTTTCCAGCTCGGAAACTAGTTACTTCGAACAATACGATAAGCCATGACATTCACCCCGTTTACAATAATACTTTAACTATAAATTAAAAAGGAAAATTCGTCCAATTTATAATAAACAGCAAAAAAGACAGGAAAATACTATCCTGTCTTTTTTTTACTTTGTCCTCAATAGACTCAAACTCTATCGTTATTCGAATCCTCTAAAGTCTTATAGAAGTAAACAATAGACACATCCAATTTATTAGAAATACCATGTAAGATATACATACTTGGATGCACACTCCCAGCTTCAATTCTACTAATCTCTGATTGATGACAAATATTCTCTGCTAATTGTTTTTGAGTTAATCCTTTTGATTTTCTTAGTTTTTTGACTTCATCTCCTATGCTCATTTCTATCATGTTGTCTCACCCTCCAGCATAAAATACCTCTCCTATTTTTCAAATATTCGCTGTACTTTATATCGATTACTTCTGTCGTTTTTTTAGTATAAACGACAAAATTTTGCAAAATGAGTCTTAATATCTATTAATTAATTGTTGTAACTGCTTTTTCATTCTTGTCTAAATCTATGTCCGGATATCCATGCGCCTCGAATGCCTTTGCAAATTCTTCCGCCTCTTTATCTCCGTATAACTCAGTTGCTGATTGGAGCATATGCACTTGTAATGTCTCAAACTCTTCCCCAGCTGTCGCATAGTTTTGTAATGTATGCATGACGATTTTACTAACTTTGTCATGTCCTAACGCTTCTGTCGTTACACCATTATGCGTTTTTCCTTCTACTAATTGATATAGAACATGGCTAATAATACCTGAATTCATATGAGATTCTTGCTCGTTCACTGCTGTATTATAGAAATCGTTTAAGTTCGTATATAACTTATGACCACCGTCACCAATTTCCTTTGGAATATCACGAATAACTAATCCTTTTAACGTGTTTCCCATTACCCAATCCCAGTTCTTCTTGTCAACATAGCGCTCTACTTGTACTCCCCAGAAATCGGCAAGACCTTCGTTAATCGCACGTGTTGCTTTGCTTGGGTACTTCACCACATTATTTTTTGTATTCCCACTGAATACAGCATGTCCAAACTCATGCGCTGTTACGTCGATAGAAGAAGTAAGTGTACCATTCAACCCATCACCGAATACCATCTGCTTCCAACCTGGATGCCAGAATGCATTTACCCATGAACTTGGTTTTGCATTTTCTTCTGTACCATCTGAATCGAAACCATGTACACTTGCGACTACTTTTGCATCTTTATTATCATAGCTTTTTAAATTATGTTCTTTCTTGAAGTAATCATAGATGCTACTCATATTCTTCATTACACCAACTGCTTCTTTATCTTCGAATTTCGTTGTTGGACTAGAAATCAATGTCCCTGGATAACCAACGTTACTACGCCCACCTTTTGCATCTGCATAATTCGCGTTATAAACATAAATTCCATTACCACGAGATAAGTCTGCTAAATAATAGTTTTGGTCTGTTCCTTTTGAAATGTTAAACAGCATATTCGTACCCAATGCGTCCGTCCCAGATCCAAGCTCCTTTGTTGTTAATAAGCGAAGAGCGTTGTTCGTTGGTATTTTGCTTACTTCTTTCTTCTTTGAGATATGATCAATAAATAATACCTTTCCATCTGTTAAATCAACGATTGCATTCCCGCTTATTACGTCTGTTTTACTTTCATATGCGAATTGAACGACTGCTGCTACTGTATATGTGCCGTCCTCTTTTTGGAAAACAACATTCTCTCTCTTAAACTCTTTTTCTACTGCTTGGAATGGCACCCCTGTAGCTTGTCTGATGACAGACTTTAGTTTACTCACTGTGATAGATGCGCTTCGTCGTAAGTTAGCTTGCTTGTCTAGCGTATTTGCTACCTTTCCACTAACTGTTGTTACAACGCCTTCTGAATCAACTTTAACAATTACATCTTGTCCATATACTTTCATGTTTTTATACGTTTGAGAGAGACGAACCTCCGTTTCGCCATCTTTCTTTTCTTTACTATTGATGACAAAATTTGTTTGTTCCTCTGTAGAGATTTGTTCAGGTTGTGCTTTTGCGCCTGATAGTTCTCCTTTCAAATAATCTTTGACGATTTTTTCAATCGTACCTTGCTGCGGGCTCGTTAGTTTTCCAATTGTCAAACCAGCTTGTGCCACCTCTACATTCACTTCTCCTTTTTCTGCATACGCTTGCACAGGAAGCGACAAACATATTCCCATTGCACAAGCTAACGCCATTGCCTTCTTGCTTTTCATCTAGAAGCACCTCACTTTGAATTTTCTGAATTTTAGTGTAATAGAAAAAGCTCGAAAGGTGTAGGCTTTATGCATAATTGCATATTTTTCGTATGTACATTTCTTTTCTCTACATAGAAAAGAAGGAGTAAGAACTATCCCTCCTTCTTTATACCTATCCGATTCGTTAAGAAAAATGATAAACACGCTGATAAGCTAAAGAAAATAGCGCAAACGATATACACCGTTTTTACTCCAAATGTATCAACGATAAATCCCATCAATGTAATAGAAAAACCTGAAACTGTCGATAAAATAACCCCATATGTGGCATACACATTTGGAAGATTTGTAGCATCTATACTGTTTTGCATAATTGTTGCTGGGCAACATCTCGCATTTGATATACCGGTCCCATCCCCACACACAACAACAATGCAACAAGTGGAATTGTATTAAATGCATAAATGAATGAAAATACTCCGAACAGAAACGAACCAATCATCATACTTTTAATTAAATTTGCTTGAATGAATTTCGACATGCCAATGATACATAATCCACCTATAATCGTTCCAACGTAATAACTTGCATTTATGTACCCATACCAATCAGGCCCTTTTTGTAAGATTTCCGTTACATATGCTAATGTAATGGCTCCCATCCACGTTGCTCCTGCAATCCCCTCTAACAAATCCATCGTCGTAATAATACGTAACGATCGATTTGACCAAAGCAGCTTCCATCCGTCTACTAATACACTCCATTTCATATCTTGACGTTTTTGTTCTCTCAGTTCGATACGTCTAAATAAAGCAAGGAAACAAAGCAAGCCCATAACTAATAAACCAATAATCACTATAAGTACTGGGACTGCTCCGATATATAGAAATAATACACCGCCTATTGTATAACCAAATATTTGAATGGATTGGTTAACGATAGAAACAATACTATTTCCTTTCACTAGCTTCTCTTTCTCTATTACTCTAGGTAAAAGGGACGATATAAGAGGCGCTCTCCCCCCACCCATTAAGCTCATACCAAAAAGGATAGCAAGCAAAATAATGATATGCTCCGCCATAAAAGGAAGTACACGTGCAAACAGAACTAGCAACACAATGTTTACACTTGATGTCAATACAAATAGCTTCCGAAATCCAATACGTTGCAACAGAAGAGCCGTTGTAAATCCAGTAATCAATCCCGCTATCGTCTGAGTAAAAGGAAACATCGTTGCATACAAAATAGAGCCTGTTTCCTCATACACGTATAGCGTGATAAATATCGTAAGTAACACACCCGACATTGCGGGCATGCTACGTCCGATTATGTATATATAGAATGGTTTATTCACTTACATCCGCCTTTCTAGTAGACGTAATATTCCGTTAATTACATGTACATAACCTTAGTAAGAGAAGCAAAAAGGATGTTCCCCTTTCTTTAGGCATTGACATAACTCTTGACGAAAATTCTCATTCCCCATGCGATATAACGCCTCTTCCACATCACAAAAAACGACTTCTAGACTTTCTTCACTCGTTTTTGTTTCATCGTTTAATGCTTTTGCTAGCCACCACATGTTACAGATGTGATTCGAGATTTCTTGTGATACACCACAAAATGATAGGACTTCTATATCTATCCCTGTTTCCTCTTTCACTTCTCGTATCACTGTCTCTTGGAATGCCTCACCTTCTTCTACTTGTCCACCAGGTAATTCCCAACCTCTTTTTGGATCTTTCTTTAACAAGATTTCACCATTCGTATTCATCACCACTGCACCAGATGTAATAACATACTTCACTAACATCGTCATCGGCTAATTTCCTCTCTTATTCAAACAACTGCACCCTCACATCTCGAATATGCTCCGTAATCATTTGATGCGCTTGTCCTCGATGATGGTAGAAATGTGCAACTATCTCTACTAACCATTCATATCGACTATACGATACTCCCCAGTAAGAAGTTGTGTTATCCGTTAGTTCTTTTTCCGTATATGACTGAAATAGAAACACCACATAGTTCATATTCTCTTGCAACATCGATTTCATTTCTACTAACGTCCTTGGATTGTTCTGCTCATAAAACATCGTCATTTCTTCCTCTGTCGCCTCGTTCATAAGACAGAAATCTGCTACACACGTATGAGCTAACACTTCTCGTAACGAACGTCTCGTATCGATTGGTTGTATATCAATCTCTTCTTCTTGCAATGTATCTAGTATCTTATACATGGACTTCACTGCCACTTCTAATTGATGAAGCGTTGCTTGGACAAAAATATGTTCCATTCTATTTCTCTTCCAAGAAGACATCATTTAAGTGACTACTATAAAAGGATAACGCGCGCTTATAATCGAGTATACGTGGCGATGACGTATGATGAATTAATAATTGTAATAAGATTTCTACTGCTTTTTCATGATTTTGTAGATTATGTTCTGTCATAGCTAGAAATGTAAACAATGCTTCATCTTCTGGAAATGCGAGTAACCCTTCCTGTAATACCGCCTTTGCTTTCTCATATTTTCCAACACAGCGATACGAACTCCCGAGGTGAATATACGCACGTCGCAAAAAATCGCCATTTAATCCGAGTGCCAATGCTTTTTCATAGTATATAATAGCTGTTTCTTCTTTTCCCATGCCATCATATGTGCAAGCCCACTGGTAGTATACTTCCCCATCAAACGGTGTCTCTTCTGCAAGCTTACGCAAAAGCTCGAAGATTTCCTCATACTGTTGATTCGCTTCATATATATTAATTTGCTTAACATACTTCTGATCCATTCCATCATCCCCTGTCTGCTAAACTATGATTTAAAAATACCACACTTTTACAAAAAAGAGAAAAATTCATGGTATACTAGAACAAACAGTTGCAAAAGGAGATGATGATGATGAAAGTAACTTCCTTTATTCTCGGTATAGCTATCCTCGCTTCTCTATTCATCTTTTTCCGACCATCTAGTACGATAGACGGTGATGAGCAAGTGACAGAAGAAATGAACAATGTTATCTCCAACTATATTCAAGATAAATATAAACGAGAAGATACTCCTTCTTCCAAAACATTTGAAGTACATAAAGTATATGGAACGGAGGAGATAGACGGGATTATATCCTTATACCTTTACACACAATATGGAGAGTATGAGGGTGATGAACTTATTCAAGGACACTCCTATCCAGTACGTATTCGTCTAGAAAAGTCTGGTTCTTCTTATACGGTAACTGAATACACGAAACCTGAATCTGGCTATTACTATCCCTCATCTATTGAAGACATGTTCCCAAAGAAATATGCTCGTAAGGCACTCAAAGACACTGGAAATGTCCATGATTTAAGCGAACAAATGGATAACAAAGTGAAGGACTGGCTTGCAGAAAGCAAAAAATAAAGAAAGGATTGGCGAAGAGGCCAATCCTTTCTTTATTTCACACTCTTTTCTTCGTATGAGCAAGCAAATCAACTACTCTTTCCGAAATAATAGAAGAAAGTGGTACACAAATAATAGCAATAAACACAAATGAAATAATACTTGTTACCATATCATACGGTATGAACTGAGTTACCATAAAATAAAGTATCCCTCCACACATTACAAATGAAACAGTGAAAAAAACGAAAAATAAAATGCGATGCTTGTTCATTTTTCTCACCCCTTTCCAATAATTGCACTTTTGTGATACACGGTAAATGTATGTACAATATATTCGAGAACATCATCATATATTCCTTTCCAGTATACGTCCTCTTTATACAATTAAATAGCTACATATACATATGT
>NZ_BMFK01000001.1:0-263104 GCF_014638355.1 Priestia taiwanensis | reverse complement strand
TCGAAGTTTATTTTCTATAGAAACAAGAGAAAAATCAGAAGAAATAAACATGCACATTACAAAAGTTTTGGAATACAACGTATCTCATACAACAAGAATAGCCTTACAACTGTCGTTTTAAAACAGATTGATAGGAAACCTTGTTAGTTAAAGTTTCTTATTCCACTAACGGGGCAGACTAGCTCAATAAGAATCCACTGGCTTTTTAAAAATGTTACAATTAGAAAAATTAAGAATTATCTTCATTAATTAAAGCGAGGTGCTTATCTCGGTAAATAACCCTAAATCTTCCAATAGTGTTACTCAGAACTAGAAACCGTTTAGTATTAGAAACATACTAAATATATATGGTATCTTTGCTTTAACTGGCTTATTATCTATAATTACAATGCCAATATCTTTATATGGAAATTTGAAGCTTTATTATTGTGAAGAGCAAATAATAGAGTCAGAGAAGATTAAACAATTTTCGGTATTCGTTCTTTGTTCAGCTCTGTTTTGCTATGTAACTATCGGAGCAGGTTTATAGAAGAAGGATTTGTATTATCCAATTATCGATAACTTAGTTACTAGCTTCAAAACCATAATTCACTTAATTGTCTCACAAAAATTGTGTTTATAATTACCACCGAGAGATGAAACAGAAATTAGCAATTGGCATTTTATGTTTATCTTTGACAGTCGGAATTACTGCTATAAATAATAGGAAAATAGAAAGGAAAGAGATATGATTAAAATCGACTCCGCACTAGTAACAAAACTAATAAATGAACAATTTCAAGAGTGGGCTCATTTAGAAATTAAACCAGTTAAATTAGATGGACATGACAATCGGACATTCCACTTAGGGAATAATATGAGTGTTAGACTACCAAGTGCCTCTGGTTATGTACCACAAGTAAAAAAAGAACAAAAGTGGTTACCGATTTTAGCCCAAAAGCTTTCAGTGCCTATATCTTCTCCAATTGCAAAAGGAGAACCGAATGAAGAATATCCATTCCCTTGGTCTATTAACAAATGGCTTGACGGCGAAACAGTAACTAGAGAAAACGTAAAAGACCTTAACCAATTCGCTAAAGATTTAGGTGAATTTTTAATTGAATTGCAATCTATTGACGCAAGTGAGGGTCCGGTAGCTGGAGCTCATAATTTTTATCGAGGTGCACCTCTTTCTGTATACGACCATGAATCTAGAAATGCTATCGAAAAAAATAGAGATGTTTTTGATAAAGTTATTTTAACGAAACTCTGGGATTTATCTTTAGATTCCAAATGGGAACGAGAGCCTGTATGGCTTCACGGAGATATCGCAGTAGGAAATATCCTAGTACAAAACGGAAAGCTGAGTGCAGTAATAGACTTTGGAATACTAGGTGTTGGAGACCCTTCATGTGATGCAGCTATGGCTTGGACCTTCTTTGATAATGAAAGTAGAACGGTTTTTAAGGACGTCTTAAAAATGGATGAGAGAACTTGGAATAGAGCTAGAGGATGGGCTCTGTGGAAAGCTCTGATTACATATGAAGAACACAAGAACGATGATATAATTAAATCAAAAGAAGCCTATAATGTAATCTTGACCATAGTTGAGGATTTCAAAATAAATCCTTAGTCGCAAAAGGAGTAGAACCAACTTCATATATTTGAGGTTCGTTTTTTCTTCAAAATTTATTGGTTGTGAAATCTCCCCATCAAATTGTAATCAGGGTATTTATGTTTAATTTCGCGAGAGAATACCCTTAAACTATCAGGTGCTTTAGTTGAATAAAGAGCTTAAAATAATCAAACTTTTTTATAAAAACCTTATACATAACAAAAAAAATGAAACTCCATTTTGATTAATCTTTTTCAAAATGGAGTTTTTGTATTTGTTATTTAATAAAGCGTAAAGTACAATTTTTAATCAATCTTTATTATGAAGCTCCAACAACAGTTACTAGTTAAATGTTTCGGTGAAGATTATACATGCAATCATATTTATTTCAAGCAAATCCCCCCATAGCATACAATAATGCCAATCAACTCGTTGGACAAGCTGGCTTAGACTACCGTGTGATGAATGTAAAACGGGAACGCGATACACGTACTAGGCATTATTGATTTATGTGTTAAGCAGACACATCGCTCACAAGGAGTTGGTTCTCTCCTCCTTCGTGAAATTGATGTTTTTTGCCAAAGGAAGAACAATTGACTTTATACTCTTATTTGCAGATGATTGACGTCTATAGGCTTCAGATTAGTAGACAATACATGCAGATGGCTTCAAATCGATGACGAAAACCAAACAATATACGGAATCATACCGGAGCCTATGATAAAAGAAGTAAGCGAAAGACAATGGGAAAACGGCGAACTTGATTTACTCGGATACCTATATTAACGACAAAAGAGCTGTCTCATCTACTGATGGGACAGCTCTTTTTTTATTTATGTGAAAGTGTCACGAAATGTTGATATATTTGACGTACTGCATGTTCCTTCATTAACTCTTTTCCATATTCCATAATACGATAAATGGTAATCGTTGATGAATTACCATACTCTGCTAGAATGGCGATGAAGTTCGGCTGATTTAAGCCCACTATATCCTCTTCATCAAATAAGAGATAGAAATGATTTTGGAAAGAATATAATTTCCCACCAGTAATTCCAAGCGGATGTAAAACTGTTGTTAATGCAATAACATCTTCTAATGTTTTTAATTCATATAAGATATCTTGCGTTTCATCCATAGTCACTTGCATTTCAATGAATTCATCTTCTAAATCTTCATCGAGGTCGGAATCATGGCTTTCCTTCGTCACAATGACTACCATTCCTTGTGCTTGCAGTGAAAATATTTCTACAGCAATTGGACCATCTGCCTCAAAGCCTAATTCTACACTTGCTTCATACATCATGTCACGGAATAGCTGCTGTACTTTCGGAGCATCTTTCCATAAATCATCTTTTGTTAGTCCACGCTCTAGAAGATCATCGAATGTTAAAAACACTTTAATCTTATTATAATTTAGTCGCTCTAGCCTCATCGCCAAACCTCCTTGCTTCTTGCTAGCTCTCGTTTTTTCTTTATCATATGTTCATTCTTTTCTTTCGTTCGCCCATTTTTTGTAGCTCGTCCATTTGTCATACAGTCTCGGTCTACATAAAAATAAACAAGGTAACGTCTAATTTTTCAAATTGTAACAAATTTCCTACTACATTATCAACTATGTTTTTACAAAAAAATATTTATACTTTCGTTTTCAACGTCAATAGATGAGCTTGTGGCTTTGCACCTAAACGAAGTGGCAAGCGTGTTGTACCGTAGCCATTGCTAATTACATGTACACATCCATCCTGCTCCTTTACACTACCTTGCTCGTATGGCCCCATACCAAATATTCGAATTTGCCCTCCATGCGTATGTCCGCTAAGAATAAGCGAAACATTATGTCCATCCTCTACAACTTTTGTAATATCAGGATTATGACTAACAAGAATGCGGAATGTCCCTCTTTCACTATCAGACATTGCTGCTTGTAAATTAGTTCGGCCTCGTGCCCAATCATCAACACCGATTAACGAAATTTTCTCTCCTTCATACGACTCAAAATGCACGGCTGTATTCTCTAACACTTTCACATTCATCTCTACCAACAACGCATCTAAGTCTTTCACGTTCACTTCTTCATCATTATTTCCCCATACGAAATACATTGGGCCTAGTTCTTTCAAACGCGTAAGATTTTCTTTCACCCGCGAAATAGGTACCCCTTTCTCTGCTAAGTCACCACCAATAATGACAAGGTCTATTTTCTTATCTATTTTCTCTAGTAGCTTAGGCGACACAACACGGCGATGAATATCAGAAATGAAAAAAATGTTCACCTCTCCAAACGTATGTGGAAAGTGCTCAAATTCCAACTCATGTGTGAGGAGGTTATTTTCCTTTGCTTGTTGATACATATATGTTAGAAGTACTATTCCAAGTAACATCGTACATCCTATTAGTACATAAATCATATCGATTCCTTCCTCCCTATCGAAAAAAAGCAATATCCCTCTATGCATCATACATCAGGATATTGCTTTTTGCATGAACAAAGTGTTGCTTACTTCACAATTTCTTTCACATCTTTTGGAATTTCTAATACGCTACCAACTACTAGATCTCTCGATTCTAGTTGATTATATTCTTCAATCACACGTTCTCCGTTACGATTACCGAAATATTTCATTGCTAAAGAATATAACGTATCTCCTTCTTTTACCGTATGATAAATCATATTATCTTGCTTAGGCGGTTCTTCCTTTTTCTCAGGTTGATCTTCTTTCGCCGGCTCTTCTACTGGCTTCGTTTCTTCCTTTGTTTCTTCCTTCGCTTCTGCTACTGGCTCTTCTTTCTTCTGTGTTTCATTTGTATTCCCTTTATTAACCGTCACACGTTCGTAATGATTAGGTGCGACTGTTTCTTGTTTGTTATGTTGATGAATAATATATGCAACAATTGTACCTGGAATTAAGATGAAACAAATAGCTAGCAAACGCACAATTGGATGTTTAATACGCCATCTTGTCTTCTTCTCTTCCTCTACGTGCTTTTCACTTCTAGGCGGTAAATGCAACATATCTGGTGCTTCTTCTGTTGGTCCACTCATTCTTTTTCGTAATATTTCTGCTTGGTCTAACTTCTCATCCTTCTTCGTCATCTTTACCACCTCGACTGTCCTCTTTATCTAGATGTAACCATACTCCCATTATGAAGTCAATGAGAAAATGTGCAAAAAACGTCACCGCAAGATTCCCTGTCTTCTCATATGCAATCCCTAGTAAGAAGCTGCACCCAACTACTAGGGAAAACAGAACAATTTTGTTTAAATATCGAACATGTAAAAGCGCAAATATAATACTCGCAATCACTAGTCCAAATTGTGTCTGAATCACTCCACGAAACAATACTTCCTCTGCAAAGGCAATAAGGAGCGTCAATCCAAATATTTCAGCAATCGAAATACTACGGAAAATACGGTCATTAATACCACCATCATCCATATAATCTTCAGGCAATACTTTCGTTAACACAACATTCAACAGCACGACAATACATGCTATCCCACCACCGTATACACCTAATTCATATGCATCAAATTGCCATAACAAGAAAAAGTGTTGAAGCGATGGAAAAACGAAATAACCGATCATAACAGCGAATGCTAACACTAATAATTGCGTAATGTATACATTCCACACGAGTTCTCGATCTGTCATTCGTTTAATCATCTCTCGTTGCTTCATGAATCACCCATCCCTTCTATTCGAAACAATTGACGTAATTCTTCTGGCCATGAAAATAGAGATGATACCTTTCCTTCGTCTGTTCGTTCGTATGCAGTAAGATTAATTCCACATCTATCACAACAATTAACAGGTCTATTTTCTACTGTTTCACCGAAAATACGTAAATACGCTTCTCGTCGACATGTTTCTGTATGTAACCATTCTTTCATCCCATATAAATTCCGTAATTTATGTTGTACCCTTGACTCAATAATCGTACATATCCTATGGAATGTATCTTCATTTAACTTGTTTTTCTGCACTGCGCTATCAACTATAACTCCTAACAACTCAAGTTGATACGTTAAGAAACGCCATTTCGCTTCATCTAAGCCAATCATACGAGTACAGTACATTTCTAATGCCTCCATTGTCGTATCATTTGCCTTCATAAGCATTGTATATAACTGCCGTACTTGCGCTTTCGTTGGTAGTTCTTCTTTCACCATCGCAAGCGGTACCTCATCATCTAATGGTGTCGATAGCAAAATGGCAATACTATTCTTCCCATCACGACCAGCACGACCGATTTCTTGCAAATACGCTTCCATATTTGTTGGATATTGAACGTGAATAACAAAACGAATATTAGGCTTATTCACTCCCATCCCAAACGCACTCGTACTCGAAATAATGGACAATTGATCTTTCATAAACTGTTGCTGAATAAGCATCCGCTTCTCATGTTCCATTCCGCCGTGATATGCTTCCACGCCATCCATTCCTTTTTCTTTCAGTGCTTCTGCAAGTTGTTCACTAAGTACGCGACTCGAACAATAAATAATACCTGGTCCCTGTAATTGCTGAACTAATTCATAAAGACGCTCTTTCTTTTCTTCCATCCCCCGTAAATGTTCGACCTTAATAGCAATATTCGGTCTATCAATCGAGTGAAGGTGATACGCAACATTCTGTAAACCAAGGCTTACCGTAATATCATGCAGCACTTCTTTTGTTGCTGTTGCGGTTAATGCTAAGACAGGTGGATAACCAATTTGCTGTAAGCAATCTTTAATTTTCATATAATCAGTGCGGAATTCATGTCCCCACTGTGAAATACAATGCGCCTCATCTACGACAAACAACGCAACCTTTAACCTCGCTAATGCATGTGCAAAGCGATCATACTGTAACATTTCCGGGGAGACGAAAATAAACTTAAATGTATGTAAATGAGCAATTGCATAACGTTTTTCTTCAAATGTTCGGAAACTATTGAATGCAATAACACGCTTCTCTCCAATTTGGCGTAACTGAGCTACTTGATCTTCCATTAGCGAAAGAAGCGGTGAAACAACTACCACACTTCCCTCCATTATGTAAGCAGGTAATTGATAACAGATCGACTTTCCTGCACCAGTAGGAAGCAACCCTATAACATTCTTTCTCGTTACGACATCTTCAATAATTTCTTTCTGCCCTTTTCGAAACGAATCATATCCAAATTTCTCACGTAATACTGTCTCTACTCTCATCACTTCTTACCAATCCTTGCTAATACAAGGCGAATCTCGAAATAACTTATATCATCCTCTAACGCTTCTTTCAGCTGCCGTAACTTTCTCGTCTTATATGTATGATAAGCGCCTTCGATACGCTTGTATTTTTCTTTTGATAAAAACAACTCAATATTTAACTGGCGATCATACAAGGCAATTTCTATAATGTGATCTTCGATTGTATTCCGCTTCAATCCCCTTCTTTTACTTATATCGTCAATAGAGAAGCCTTTTTGAAGCAGCTCATACGTTGTTTTTGTTGAATGACTTAACAACATTGTTTCTTCTGCTGGACAGATATATGCGAGCAAAGCATACTCTCCTCGCTGGCGAATAATACGTATCCATTCATGCAAGAGTTGTTGCGCGATGAAATATACACGCCATGAATGCATGCCAAGCTTCCTTCCAATTTGTTCATTCGTCCAGCCAATACGGTCGTGACCTGTTAAGCGCAACACAAAGATAGTCGCTTCTTCCTCACTTCTCGTTACTAAAAAGCGATAACATTCCTCATGTACCTTCTCTGCTAACTCATCACGCATGTACCCACTATGTAATAAAAATTGTTTCACCCATTTGGTTGTTTCTTCATCTTGAATAATTGGTTGAAATGTTTTACTTCCTTGCTTCATATGTGAAATCGTCTGAACAAGTAAGGATAGCCTTCTCCAAAACGTCATTGCCACATCACTATATTTGTATCCATTCATTTTTGTTGGAAGTGGCGCTATCTTTTCCTGTTCAAGAAGATGCGCTAAACCACTATCTGTCAGTTCGTATACGGAATTCTCCTTCGCCTTAATGTACCCTCGCTGACGTAGGTATGTAATGTGCTCGTCAAACACTGGGCGTGTTAACGAAGGTATAATCCGAAAATACGGTAATAACCCGTACATACTTGCATCTTGAATCGTTTGAGAGGACTTCTTTCCTTTCAATAAATGATAAAGTCCATATATTGTTCGATCCCCTGCAATTTGCTTCATCATCTTCATCAATAAAAAATGGAGCTCATTCATCTATTTGCCTCTCCTTCCCGTGCTTTATTACCATTTTACCAAAATTCTTCTCCCTGTTAAGCACCTTCTTTATAAAATGATAATATTATATCGTATCGGCACTTTTTCTTTGAAAAAATGGGCGTCTAATCTATTTTTAAAAAATAATAGTTGACATACCTAATTGATAACCATTATCATTATACTTTAGGCTTGAAAAATGAAGACAACTCTTTTACAATAAGATTAGACATCATGATTCATCTGTTGATGAACATCAAACATATGATTATCGATTTAATTTTATTAGGGGGTTTTTTCTCATGGCAAAATATACAATTGTAGACAAAGATACTTGCATCGCTTGTGGCGCTTGTGGCGCAGCTGCACCAGACATTTATGATTACGATGACGAAGGTATTGCATTCGTAACACTTGATGATAACCAAGGTATCGTTGAAATTCCAGATGTATTATTAGACGATATGATGGACGCTGTTGAAGGTTGCCCAACTGACTCAATTAAAGTAGCAGACGAGGCATTCGACGGAGACGCGTTAAAATTCGAATAGTATAAATACGTTTTAAAAAAGCTCTGCACGATGCAGAGCTTTTTCTTTTATAAACGAAAGGGGAGTCATGATGAAACGAACACACGTATACACTGGTTCACCATGGGAAAGTATTGTTGGCTATAGTAGAGCTATCCGTGTTGGTAATACTATTGCTGTCGCCGGCACAACCGCTATGAAAGATGGAAAAATTGTTGGTATCAATGATCCATACGAACAGACGAAGTTTATTCTCCAAACGATTACTTATGCCCTAGAAGAAGTAGACGCTAATTTATCCCACGTCATCCGAACGCGAATGTATGTCACGGATATTTCAAACTGGGAAGCGATTGGAAAAGCACACGGCGAATTCTTCCAACACATTCAACCTGTCGCAACGATGGTTGAAGTACAGGCGCTTATTGACCCTGACTTACTTGTCGAAATCGAAGTGGACGCCATCGTTCCTTAACCTTTCTGCTTCGTACAGTCTTCTGGCACAAGGTGCAAATCTTCCCACTTCCCGCTCGCACCTTTTTTGTATTGTCCTACTAAGACATCTGTGTCGTTCGTTAATTGAAAAAAGACGAATTGATACGCCTCTCCATCATCCCCCAACGCACCAATTGTCTTCACATATCCATCTTGCTTCGTTGGAAGTATTTTCTTCACAAGGTTACACCAATTCCCATACTTTGCTGCTACAACGGCTTCGGCATTATGTTGCCATAAATGATACGCCGCACAGAGGAAGTCTTCTTCATAGAATTCCATATCATTGATGTAATAACCATTCGAGTCTTTTTTGATGTAGACATAGCCATAATAATAAATAAACGATGATGAATGCTTGCTGGTCGATTGGATTGTTTCAATTTCAATGAAGTATCGAAGTACGTGGGGATGTTCTATATCTACTTGAACATGGTTTATTTTAATCAAATTAACATGAGCGATATCAGTAAACGATGTTAGAAATGTTTTGTAAGAAATCCTCTTTTGATAAGCTTTCGATAAAAAATTATACGCAACCGGATACGGTATCGTCCCAGCTCCAACGGATCCACATGGACGCCCGTCTAAATAAGCAAAATAAGCAGCTTCCCATAAAACACTAAAATAATAGAGAATTGTATCTTCAGGAGACTTCACAACTCTAGATGGTAATACAATTTCATCATACTTCTTGTCATAATACGGATCAAAGAAATCACGTGAAATGCGTGTATTCAACACAGGTAAACACGACGGACGAAAATATCGTTCTACGTCGTGTTTCTCGGTTCCCCTCTCCTCTACTTTACATCGCTCTTCCTTCAATTCCCCACCCATCACATATTTTTTCTTTTTTCGTGAAAAGAACATAAATGTCGGCCCCCATTCCATGTTAATTTCTTTTTATGTATAGACTAACCAAAAAGCATAGCTATCAATAAAATAGCTATGCTCCTTTTTATATTTTCTCCCATGCAGCTTCCACTTTTTTGTCTACATATACCTTTAAGACAACTACAGCAAGGATCAAAATTCCTACCATCATACCAAATAGCGCCCATATAGATAAGTTAACAGATAAACTTACTCCTACAGTAACACCGAACAACAGAACAGAAATAAAGAAGTGTAGTAACGTAATCCATCTATTCTTGAACAATTGTTGCTCTGTCTCCCAGTCCACCATTGGGTGATGCAGATCGACTAATGCACCAACTAAGTTATGTATCCACACTCCAATGAAAGAAAGAACGAGACATAACATAATTAAGATAAGAGGTGGCTTTAATACAGCAATTAACACTGCCGCAACAACAAGAAATTGTCCGAACGCAATGACCCAGGCCGCTAGTACCTTTCCATAAAATATCGTCTTAATTGGTACAGGAAGGAACTTATTCACATACCAATTATCCCCTTCTCGAGAAATAATCGTAATACCTGCCATATTAAATGTTCCCATGAACATCAACACACCAAATGAAACTGGTAAAAGGAATGTTAAATCAGTATCTCCCGAAAAAAGATTCCCTATATTACCGAAACTTCCATCGTTAAAGAAAAACACAACGAAAAAGATAGCCGGTGTTAATAGTGGCGTAATGATGCAGTGTAAAAGGAACGTTGGCGTACGGAACAACATACGGATTTCCTTCTGCATGTAAGATGGTAAGTGATTCGTCTTTGCCGTGAATTTTTCCATCGATTCACTAGTAATGGCTTTCCCGCTCTTCTTCGAACCAGAAGCGCTCATAATACCTTTGAAATATAGTTTATCCCCAACAAACACAAACAATAGGAAACTAACAAATGATAGTACAAAGAATATACATAGGAAAAGAAGTCCTTTTAATGTCGTACTTTCTAACATACTTACCGCACCAAAATACGAGCTTGGGAACAGATTAATGACAAGGCCAACGAACGAATTATTCCCTTCTTGCGCCATCTGTTGAATAGCATCGATTGACGTACTAGCACTACTTTGCATACGAATGACTACGTTAATTCCAATCGCAAATAAAACCCCAATGATACCGCCAATAATACGACTACGATCTTTACTTTTCGAGATACTCGTAAATCGCATAATAATCATAAGCACAATACTCATCACAAGCATCGGAATAATCGGTAACGCCAAGAAAACTAGTACCCCATATACATAATACAAAATGGACGCGCTACTCATTACACCGTATGTTACTAGAATAGGTGTTAACCATAAGAAAAGAATCGCATATTGTCCAATTAACACCGTTACAAACTTCGCTGTTAAAATTTGCGAAGAGGTCAACGGAAGTGGCAACAACAACTCTGTATCTTGTGCAAAATAAAAGACACTAAGCATGTAACTAATACTAAACATCATAATAATAATACTTGCCGACGCAAGAGCCATTCCAAGAACAAATCCTTCTTGGCCAATTGGCTTCAGCGTATCATACAACCCACCAGTTATATTGAAGAAAAAGAGTGAACTAATGAAGAGGATCAGAATATAAAGAAAGATTCCTAGTTGCTTACTAATCTTCCCTCCTGCCATACTTTGTGCATTATTCTTCAACAATAATTTCGTCAGCATCCACGTCCTATTCATTGCTTGTCATCTCCAAGAACATCTTCTCAAGTGACTCATGCGACTTAAAGTGATCTCTCATTTGATCTAGACGACCACAAAATTGCAATACTCCTTTATTAATAATCCCTACTCGGTCGCACAGCTTCTCTGCTACTTCTAATACGTGTGTTGAGAAAAATACCGTCTTCCCTTTCGCTGTATGCTCTTTCATCATTTCTTTTAACGTAAACGCTGACTTCGGATCAAGTCCTGTTAACGGCTCATCAAGAATCCATACGTCTGGATCATGAACGAGTACACCGATAATAACAATTTTCTGCCTCATCCCATGTGAATAACTTTGAATTGGGTCTTGTAACACATTTTCTAAGCCAAAACGCTCCGCAAGGCTTGTAATGCGTTCTTTTCTTACTTCCTGTGATACATCATACATATCCGCCATGAAATTTAAATATTCAATCCCCTTTAAGCGTAAGAAAACATCCGGGCTATCTGAAACATATCCAAATTGTTTCTTTGCAGCAATTGGATCTGTTTTCAAGTCAATACCATTAATGGTGATACTCCCTTCATCAATAGAGTGAATTCCAGTAATCATCTTAATTGTCGTAGATTTCCCGGCACCGTTAGGACCTAAGAAACCAAATATTTCTCCCTTATGTACGGTTAACGACAGATTATCAACAGCCTTAGAAGTTTTATTGTATCCTTTAGAAATGTTTTGTAAGTGAATCATTTCCTTCCTCCCTTTTCGAATTTATGGTTCATAACCAAAAGACAGGATGACATATGTATGACTTACGGTGATGAACCAAATTTATATATACACCTATTTCGACATAAAATTCGACAATCCCTTTTCAACATACAAATTTTAGAAATTAGTTACAAATGGATTACAGTCCCTTCACAAACATCCATATACGTCCAAAAAAATGATATAATAGTAAAAACTTTCACACAAAGGAGTATTCCGGTGACAAGACCATTAGCTGTCATTATTCAAGCTACCTTATTCTCACTAGTAATTGGATATTTCTTTCCTACTACACAAAATTACATACGTAGAACCGATCATGTAGGTACCATTAACGAAAGAAAATAAATTCACGAAAATTGCTTTCCATACACCGTATCTCCTATACTATTTCTTGTATAAAAGAGAAACGCTAACAACAGACGTTTTCGAAGAAATAACAAAACCATTTTCAAAGCTAGAACCGATGAGCTATCAGCTCTCGCTTGCTATTAAACAACATTTAGAGAGTAAGAATAGTACAGGTGCCTTAACAATAGCTGAGAAACACATACACACATATAAACACGTCGGATTTATGCAAACCGAGCAACAACATGTAACCATGCTAAAAAAAATTAACCACTTAATTCAAGGAGGAATTAATACATGAACGAACCGACATTCGTAACATTACGTGAAATGAAAGTAATTGGTATTCACACCGAAACAAAAAACAGTACAGAATTAACCGAAGAAGCAAAAATAGCACCTCTGTGGAATACGTATATGACGAATAACATCGGATTATCGATACCTAACCAGTTAAAGCAAGCACCAACAATCGCCATTTATTCTAATTATGAAAATGATGAAACAGGAAAGTATATGCTGACAATCGGCAAAGAAGTAGTCAAAACGTCCGATGTACCAACTAACATGGTGGCACAAACAATTCCAGGTGGCCGATACGCAATCTTTACATCACGAAAAGGCGTATTACCAGAAATCGTCTTTGAAACGTGGCAATATATATGGCAATGGTCGAAGGAAAACGCTCGTGCCTTCACGTATGATTTTGAGTTTTATGATGAACGTTATAACGACCCAACTAATTGTCAGGTCGAAATTTATGTGGCAATGAAATAAACACATTTTTTATTCACGACAATTAATAAATTCATAAAAAGAGAGGGAATTTCATCCTCGAATGAAATCTCCTCTCTTTTTTATAAATCTTTCTTCAAATAATAATGTACATGTTCCCTTCCGACATTTTCTAATGCTCCGTATACCTCAAATCCATACTTTTTGTAGAAGTCTAATGCTTGAAAACTAAGTGTATCTACTTTAATAAAGTCACATTCTTTCTCTCTCGCAACCTTCTCTACTTCCGCTAGTAGCTTACTCCCATATCCTTGTTTTCGTAAGTCTTCATCTACATGCAACATATGAATCTCTAACCAGTTCCAACAGAGTGCTCCGATAATACCACCACGCACCGTGTCCTCTTCATCTTTCACAAAAATATTTACTTCCTTATACCTTCCGTGAAACTCTTCGGCAAAATGAGCTAAGTTATATTCGTACAACTTCTTATTAACCTCATCCTTATCTGCCTTATTCAACTCGTGTATAATTCGCATCTATCCATACCTCCTGCTCCCTCGTTTATTCTTTACTTCCTTCCAGGCATCAATCGCATCTTGGCGACTCTTCCCATTGTTAGCTGGATCGGCGAAAAAGTCACGTGTGAACTGATTGTATTCAAACTGTGATGAGATTTCTTTCTTATACATGGGATCTTTCTTTCGCTTCTCCTCTTCATGCCAAGCGTTTACTACATCTTGATAAGTCTTTCCTACGTTTTGTTTGAAGTAGGTTTGAATATACGTAGAAAAATGAAACTTCGGTCCAATTACTTCTTTGAAAAATGCACGTACATGTTGGCTACAACGATGATGTTCTGTAATAACAGTATGTAACGTTAATACGACATTCTCAGTCGGCTTTGATACTCTCTTTCGTACCGGTTTTTGTATTTCTCCCGTACGTAGGAATACATCAATCCGCTCTGTAATGTCCCCTTTTGAGCCAGAAGCACTCATCCCATGCTGACGACAAAATGACTGCAACTCCTCCTTCAACCAATAATATGCACGAAAATCTTCTATATGTATTTCCTTCGTTAATGCTGGTCGCACCACTACCACCTCCGTATGTTCTTCCCTTATTGTAGAACATACGTTTTAAATCTTCGAATAAAACGACTTAAACAAGCGATTTTCCAACTAGTAATGCAATTAGTGCGAATGGCGTCTGCAGAACAAATCCTACTAGAAGATAAAGTGGTATTTGCTTCTTTGTTAGTACACCTTTCCTGTACAAGACAACTATCGAAAACAAACAAAATGGAAGCAACAGAAATACTGCTGTTAGAAGTCCCGGAACGTAACTCCAGAAATATATCGCCTGCAAGACATGCCCAATCCCATTCGCCAAAAACACACCCGCTACAAGCCACGCAAAGAAAATGGTTGGCTTCATCCATAAAAAACGCTTTCCAACAAAAGCAACTAAACATCCGACGAGCACAATTAACCATAGTAATAAAAACGCAGCGGTAAATTCCTTCCTTGATAGCGCAAATCCAAAAGGTAACGTAAAATATTCGATAGTAATAATCTCTTCGATGTCATGAAAGAGAAAAATAACCGGAAACAACAACATCAACTGCCGAATTGTCACTCGCTTCATTCTATCACCTCAACATATACGTATTCTTACTTCTCCATCACCATGAATATTCCTCTCTTTCGCACGAAAAAAAGATGCCCCGCAGGACATCTCTATTGGATACTCTTTAATAATAACTTTTTCAGAAGTGGCTTGATTTTCAAGCGAAGGTCTGTCGCATCTTTTGCGACAAGGAAATGATGATCATATATATTCTTCATTAAGTTATACGTCTCTTCATTTTCTTCCCCTTCTTCAATGAATATCCCGATCACTTCCATTCCCTTTTTACGTGCGTATTTTACCGCTTCATGCGTGTCAAGAATACCATCTTGCTGGTAATCTAACGCTGACGGCTCACCATCTGTAAATAAAAGAAGGAACTTATGCTTCTCTGGGCGCTTCGCTAAGGCTTCTGAAGCAAGACGAATAATGAAGCCATCACGGTTATCTTCTTCTTCCGTTAACTGCATAATCTCAGCCCCTGCATGATGATTCAGTGATGTTTCATATGTGATAACTTCATGCAGAACGTTTGGTTTATACTCTTCCTTTGCACTTGAAGCATCTTCCCAGAAACCATTAATTGCATGTGGGATTCCTAGCGATTTTAGTGCTTCATGGAATAAGACAACACTTTTCTTCGTTTCATCCATTTTGTTAAACATCGAGCCTGAGCAGTCTACTAGTAAATGGAACGCAACATCCAACTCCTTCGACTCTTGCCCTTTCTTATAGAACATACGTGGCTGTTTCTCGGTAAAGACACGTAACCACTTTTTGCGAAGGCGACCGTAATACTTATCGGTCTTCGCATTCTTCTTGTTCTCCATCGTCTTCTCGATGACTTTTTGTAACTCTTTTACTTCTTTATGTACAAATGACTTAATTGTACTGTAAGTAGCTTTTTCACTTGGTGTTGACGTACGTGCTGCTTTGTACGTAATTTCCGCACCAATGTTATATTTCCCGTATTTCTCGCCAGGACCAGCAGCAGCTTGTGATGCACGACGGTCTTTCTCATCATTGTTATCAAAATTGTTTTGCTTACTTTTACGAGAATTACCGTATACCATGCCCATCGCCTGGTCACCGTTCTCTTCTTCACGTGCAGTTTGTACATCTAGACTCGTCTTCGTACCGTGCTCTAGCTCAAACTGTAGGAAGTTCTCTTCATCGTTGTTTTCATTTTCACGATGCCATGTAGAAAACGTTTCGTCTTCTGCGTTCTTCTTCTCTTCGTCCACATCTTGCTTATCATCATTATCTAATTCATGAACAGGACTTGGACAAGATACTTTTTCGTTTTCATTCACAAGAGGTGCAATACCGAAATAATGATTAATCATATCACCCTTTAATTCACTTTCTAAACGATAGCGAATTTTCTCGACGATGTACATCACATCTTCCGTCGAACGTGCTTCAAACACATCGAATAAAATCGGCTCGATTATATCCATATATTCATTATCAAACGACTCATATTTATCATTCGTAAGCATGATATAAATAAGGCTGAACAACATATCTGCCTCGAAGTGACGAATACGGTTCGTTTCGTATTGTCCTCTAAAATGATTACGATACACTTCTCGACGACGCGCGAAAATGGATAACGTACCAGGACGTTTCTTCTTAATAATCTCTTCTAGGCGTAAATCTTCTATTAATACGAATACTTGCGTTAATAAACGTTGAAGCGGAGATTCTAATAGTAACTCCTTCGTATATTCACGATACACTTTCATGTCAGAGAAATGTCCATTTCCAAGTGCCTTTAAGTAAATTTCACTCTTTAAGCCTAATACTTTATCTTCTTGGCTGCGATCATCCCAGAAGTGGCTATTCGCCACTTTATTTTGACGCTCATCATAATACGCTTGGAACGCATATTCTAATGCTGCACCATCACGCTTCAACAAGGCGTACATTAAGTTTTCCATTTGTAAGAAGAGTGACGCATCGATCTTCTTATTGTTAAACATAATAGGTTTCATAGAAATCCCTCTTAACTAAAGTAGCTTTCCGCTAATTCACGAACCGTCATTTGTTCTGCTTCATCTGATAACTTCGCAATGATACTACGCTCAATTGCACGCATTACTGGAATATATACACTCAAGTCACATGCATCAAGAATACCACGAATACTCGCTGCTTCTTCGCTTACACGACCGTCTTTCGCTAATGGAATTAAATCGCTAGAGAACTGAACGAATTTTTCGATCATCGCTGCGTCCTTTTGCAGAGAATCTTTCAGTAATAATTGCTGTAATACTGCTCCGCCGATGTACGGAACTTCAATAATAACGAAACGGTTCTTTAATGCTTCATTTAGTTCACTCGTTCCAACGTACCCTTCGTTAATTGCCGCAACAACACGGAAATCTTCGTGACCGTAGACAACTTCTTGTGTGAACGGGTTTGTGATCATTTTACGATAATCAAGTGCACCGTGCAGTAACGGTAACGTCTCAGGCTTGGCCATATTAATTTCGTCGATATATAAGAATTGACCTTTCTTCATCGCTTTCATTAATGGGCCGTCAACGAATGTTACTTCTGTTGATGTACCTGTTCCTTTTAACGTGTTATATCCAAGGATACCTTCTACATCTAAGTCAATTGAGCAGTTGATGCTGTGCATTGGCTTTTGGTATAAGTAAGAAAGTGTTTCGGCAAGAACTGTTTTACCACTACCAGTTGGTCCTTTTAATAGAACATTCTTTCCTAATAAAAGCGCCGTTAATGCATCTTCGATGATGCTCATATCTTCGGCTTTGTATTCTTTCTTCCCTACTAAGTGCTTATCTTCATCTGTTAAATTCGCTGCATGTTTCGCTTGAACGTCTGCTAGCGTCTTCTTCAGCGTTTCATTTATTGTTAATGTTTGTAACATGTTATCGTACCACCATTTCGTTCTTTTTCTGTCAACTTTGTGACATACTATACTATCATAACGGCTTTTAGACTGTTATGCAAAGGGAAAACACATATTTCTACGTTGCATATACTACTACATTTTTTCACATACTGAGAGGAGATTACTTATGATGAGCGAGTCCATAGAAGCCTCCGAGTGTCGCTTTCCGCGGGCGAGAGTAAGCCTCCTCGACAAGCCTGCGGGGTCTCACTTTCCTCGCTTTTCCCGCAGGAGACGCCACTCTCCGTTACATGCATAAAATGTCCTTTATTCTAGAAAAACAACCACATCATTTAATGACGAACTTTGCTTTCAATAGACAGAAAATCATTGAAGTGTTAAAAAATTATTTGCTACGGAGGTGAAAGGTCATGCGAAACAAATTTCATGTCTTCTTGCTCTTGTGTGTTATCGGTGTCTTCATCTGGTCTGTTATTAAGCCTCATGGGTATTGGCTATGGTTCGCAGAGGCTTTACCAGCTATTATCATCGTAATCATTGTCCTTGCAACGTATAACAAATTCCGACTGACGACACTTTCGTATGTTATTCTTGCATTACTATGCATCATCATGTTAATTGGCGCTCATTATACATATTCAAAAGTCCCTCTCTTTACATGGATACAAGACATGTTTGATTTAAAACGAAATCACTATGATAGGTTTGGGCATTTTATGAAGGGATTTTTCGTTATTGTAATTAGAGAAATAGTAGTACGAAAGACCGCCTTATCAATAGGCATTTGGCTCAACGGAATTAGTACAAGTATCATTCTAGCACTTGCAGCATTATATGAAGTTATCGAATGGATTGGATATACGTTAACAAATGGAAAGGCGGACACAGACGGATTCCTAGGTGCACAAGGTGATATATGGGATGCACAGTGGGATATGACACTTGCCTTCATCGGTTCGATTGTTGCGTTGTTACTTCTTTCACGTCTTCATAATCGATTGTTGAAGAGGATAAAAGGCCGATATGTTCCGAAAAGAGACTAATGACGTAAAAAGGAGGGAATCATCATCCCCTCCTTTTTTCTGTCCTCATCAAACGAATTTGAGGAACAGCAATCCCAATTAAAATAAGGATAATCCCTCCCCACTGCCACACACTTACTTGCTCACGAAGGAGTGCCATTGACATTAACACCGCCACTGGTAATTCTGCCGCACCAAGGATTGTCGCCATGCCACCGCCAATTTTCGGTACACCGATGGAGAAGAAAATCGTCGGAATAACCATTCCAAAGAAACCTAAGAACATCCCGTATTTCCATAGTCCATCAAACAATACACCATTAGTGAAAAAGGCTGGTGGGAAGATGATAAAAATAAGCAACATCGCTCCCGTCACAACAACAAAACTCCTACTTAATGCAGGTAACTCCGTTGCCACACGTCCACTGAAGAAAATAAATAACGCAAACGTCAACGCTGAACCTAATCCTAACAAGAAGCCAGCTAGCGTCCATTCAAACGTTGCACCTTCTAAGACACCTCCAGCTAGCACCGTTCCAACAAGTAAGATTGCAATTGATATAAGCTTTTCCTTACTTGGAAACGTACGTGTCACCACAGCTTCCAAAATCACACCAATCCACGTGAACTGGAATAAAAGCACAATTGCAATCGACGCTGGCACCGTTTGTAGTGAGCTATAATACAATACTCCTGTCAAACAAGAAAATACACCAACAAACAAGAGCGGAAAAATGTGCTTCGTCCCGACTTTATGACGCGAAAACATCAGCATTAAAACAAAAGTAAACACCCACCCAAAAAACATCTGGCTAGCAGTTACTTCATTGACTGTATAACCAGCCCCATAAGCGAGCTTTGTAATGGTAGATAATAATCCATAACTACATGCTCCTAAAAAGACGAATAAGTAATACTTCACAACAACCATCCTCTCTTTTCCCACGCAAAAAGGCACAGCGGTCTACAAAACCACAGTGCCTTTTTTACTTGGAAGACTACAAGCTTTTCTTCATTTATATTACGCGTTCTTCATTTTCATCTGAAGCCACGGTTTTAAACGCTGGAATAATAATACGAGCACGATTGCGATAATGATACCTTTGATTGCGTTAAATGGCATAATACCTACCACTACAACATCTTTCACTGCCTCACTAGACATAGCTGGCATATTTAAGAAGTATGTGTACGCTGGGAAAATAACGTAATAATTCAATACGCTCATAATCCCTGTCATCAAAATTGTACCAATGACAAGACCAATCGTTAAGCCTTTTATCGTATGATACTTACGGAATAAATACGATGCAGGTAAAATATATAAGCACCCCGCAACAAAGTTCGCTATTTCACCGACCGGAACAACTGTATAGTTCCCTTGTAAGCCGACGTAAATAATATTCTTAATTGCCTCGACACCTATACCTGCTAGTGGTCCAAAAATAACGGCTGCAATTAACGCTGGCACCTCACTAAAATCAATTTTTAAGAACGGAGGTAACCCCGGCAGTGGAAAATTCAGCATCATCAATAAATACGCGATACTGCTTAACACCGCAATAATAACCATCTTTTGTACTTTACTATTCTTACCCATTTCTTCCTCTCTCCTTTTTCCCGATCACCTCTTGGAAAACAGAAAGGTCCTTACACGCTTTTCTTCTTACCCGTGCACAAAGAAATACTGTACGCAAAAAGAAACTTGTATATATACAATTGTTACAAGCTCATCCATCTACGCCAATTATTTCTTCACAAAAAAACCTCTATTGTTATCAATAGAGGAGAATAATTAGGCACGATTAAGAAGCGTCCAAAAATCTTATTTTTGAACACGCGAACCTCCATCTTCTCCCATCCAGACTATACTGTCGGCTTTGGATTCACACCAAATCAGCCTTTCGGCTCACGGGCTTAAGAAGTCTTGCTCCTCTCACCGCCGGTCGGGAATTACACCCTGCCCTGAAGATAGATCGATATTTTATTATACGTAGTTCATTATACATTAGCTTTCTCATTTTGTGAACTACATTGTCTAAATTTAGCGAGAAACAGTAGGAGCTATCTACACACGAAAAAGACGTATGTAAATAACATCGTCATTACACACGTCTCGCTTAAAAGAGCTATTCATCTAGATATTATTTTCTATCGTTCACAAGCAATACCATCACCATCTTGGTATAACTTTGAGGAGTAACCTTGTTCACTGTACATAATACTTTGACTTCTGAGCAATTTTCATATGAAACATTCGCTTAATTTTCTCTCCACTTAGGCTTAGTGTTCGTCCTCTACCTCAACAACTAACGTCATCATTGATAACACTAAAACTAATAGGCATGAGCCATCATGAAGAATTTTCTTTCGAGTTAGATATATAAATTTAGGCAATACTCGGCAAGGCTGAATGAAACCGATAATGACTACAAATAGAATGTAAAAACATCGCTACTAGTATTTCCCTAGAGCAGATGTGTGCAACACTTCAACTTCTCTACAAAAGGCTCAACTAGTAACAACAACCTCTAGCGAGGAATGATGTTCAATCGCTTGTTGTAACTCTTTCCCTTTTCTCTTCATTGTAAGTTCCCATTCCATTCCTTCGTCTCCTTCAAATAAGAAGATACTCTTCATGAAATAATAATCAATCACTACTCGATTAAATAGAAACCATTCCTTTTCTTCAACAATTTCTACTTTGTCCCCGAACGCCATACGACACTCAAAAATTGTGATACCTTTCGTATGTATCGCCACATAATACGTTTTGAACTTCTTTCGTAGCCTTGCTTTTGAAACAAATAATAATGGTTCTCTTCTTTCTTCTGCAAAATAACGAGCAATACTCTCCTTTGCAAATGAGAACCAGCAAGACTTTTTATTGCCTTTTGCCATTTCTACTGCTACCCTCCTTCAGATATTATTTCCAGATAAAATAGCCCTTATTATTCATAACATTAAATAACCGCAATTTATGTCGAAGTTTGTCGTTTATAAATTGGTAATTGTACACAATTAATTATGTAAACTAGTGCGAGTAAAAAAAGATGGATATTCAGCCTTAATCTGAACATCCACCTTTCTCCACTCACACAGCAACCCCTGTATGTCCTTTTCTCTCCTCAGGTACTTTCAATACTCTCCCTACTACATAATGTCCATAAGGAATTTTGCTAAAGATAGAAGCGATAACAATCGAACCTAACAAACTAAAAATAAACACAAACAGCATATGCATGACAATATCATGACTAACGACACCTAGTTTCCACACAATCAAATGATGAATTAAGTAAATATTGAAGGAATATTTACTTATGAATAAGACGGGACTTGGGACTCTCTGTATCTTTGATGATACGAGTATAATGAAGAAAAGGAAGCTCGTTGTATAAAGCATCACATCAATTCTCTTCGAAGAAATAACTTCTGGTAAGCCTACATTTCTCAACATAATTACTGCCACTACGCAGAAGATTGGTAAAGCACACACAACGAACCAATATCGATGCAATAACTGCTTAAATTCGTCATAATACTTCCCACAATAGAAACCAAGTACAAAATAGAAGATCCAACCGCCAAATAATAACCAGTGACCTCGATCCCATATGTACGCGTAGAATAGACCTTCTGGTACTGGATAAAAGTTAAAAACAGCTAAATAGAGGGCATTCACAAGAAATGCAAGAGGAAGAACTTTCTTCGGTGACCATCTTGATAATTGCTTATAAAACAGCATATGAAGAAAATAAAACTGAAAAATAATGAGGATAAAATAGCCAATAAATTGACCTAAAAAAATGTTGTTCGCAAACTGCATAAGAAAGCTCTCAAACGTCCCATCACGATTAAAGGCGAAAGCAAAGACCATTCCCATTGACACATACGGAATTAACAATGCTTTCACCCGTGTCTTCAGAAAGCCTTTTGGTACACCACTCGCATAATTCTTCGCAAACAAAAACTCAGAAATAAAAATAAAGGTAGGCGTCGCATACATCAGTCCCATCTGCATAGAAGATAATATACGTTTCGTCTCGTCAGAAGAATAGTTCGCAAAAAACTCGAGCCCCGACGTAATCGAATGAATAGCAACAATAGACAAACAAGCAATACAACGTAACCAGTAGATTTCGTTCACAGTTTTCTTCACTGACTTCCCCTCCATTCAATAAAGAATTATCGTTTCTTTCATTATATGATGAATTTATCCTCTAAACGAACAAAAAGGTATTGGGTATTCTTTGCTCCCAACTTATTTTTCTATTTTGTATGTCCGATACGGTTACTTTATCTCTTTTTTGTATTGTCGTCTTTCCCTTTACATCTATCACAACTAAACAATAGTGTGGCGCTTAGTTTCCTGTTGATGGTGTTTTTATCTACTACTTATGGAAATAATTTATCTATCCCCATATTTACCGATATAACATCCCCCACTTCCGTATAGAATGAAACTACTTTTCAAATGGGAAAAAGAATTCTCAATATTTATATTAATAATCATCTTTTCTTTTTCCAAAACACATAATATTGCCTTCTATTATCCACTACCAAGTATTTTTTAATAATCATATAACATAGAGCAATTTAAAATTACAGTATTGAAAAATAATAACTAAAACAAAAAAAGAGATAACCACCCTAATCAATAAGTGTAGTTATCTCTTTTTGATTTTATATGCCATTTTTTAACTCTATAATATACTATAGAGCCAAAAAATTAACGGGCTTCTCTTAATCAAATATTACGGGAAGCTATAATCTAATATACTCTTTGTTACTGCTTACTTAGTAGACTGTAATAATTCCGTCTCTACTAATTTTTTCATGTAGTTCATCAATTCTTCTTTTAACTCTTTGTGTTGCAACGCCATTTCAATCGTTGTTTGAATAAATCCAAGTTTTTCACCGACATCGTAGCGAATCCCTTCAAAATCATAAGCGAATACACGCTGAACTTCATTTAATCGTTGTATAGCATCTGTTAATTGAATTTCTCCACCTGCACCTGTTTCTTGATTCTCCAAAAACATGAAAATCTCTGGTGTTAAAATATAACGTCCCATAATTGCTAAATTAGATGGTGCAGTACCTGGCGCTGGTTTCTCTACAAATTGACGCACTTGATAACGGCGCTCCTTTTGTTCTATTGGATCAATAATTCCATAGCGATGTGTTTCATTTTCATTTACCATCTGTACACCAATAACGGATGACCTCGTTACACCATATTCGTCCATTAATTGACGTAAGCAAGGTGTCTCTGCTTGAACAATGTCATCGCCTAATAATACTGCAAAAGGTTCATTACCAATAAATTTGCGTGCACACCATACCGCATGCCCTAATCCTTTTGGTTCTTTTTGTCTTATATAATGAATATTGATTTTAGAAGATGCTTGTACTTTTTCTAATATGTCTAATTTCCCTTTTTCTTCTAAGTTTTGTTCTAACTCCACCGAATGATCAAAATGATCCTCAATTGCTCGTTTTCCTTTTCCTGTTACGATAATGATATCTTCAATACCTGATTCAATTGCTTCTTCTACAATATATTGAATAGTTGGTTTATCTACAATTGGTAACATTTCTTTTGGCATCGCTTTTGTTGCCGGTAGAAAACGTGTTCCCAATCCAGCTGCAGGTATAATTGCTTTTCTTACTTGTTTCATAATTTACTTATCCCCTCTTTCATTTATTTAAAAGTGGATTCGCTTTCACAAAGAGCGGACAAAACGATATTTCTCTATTTTGTAAGGAAATCTTATTTAGCTTCACTATAAATATAAATTTTCATAATAAAATATCCAATGGCTTGCCTACTTGTCAAGGTACATTGGATATTCAGTTTCTATTTATTCAACTTTAAATGGTTTCTGAGCTCTTCCGATGCTTGTTTCTTTGATTGTTCTGAAACAATTAAATAATATATGCCATCTATCTTTTTACCTTCTCCTTGCAATGTCACGCTTTCCATTTTATTCGCAGCACTCTTGTAATCTGCTTGAATCGAAATCATTTTGCCAAAATCCAAGTCAGTTTTCACATTATTTTCAACCGCCGATAAAACGCCTTGATAACTCGTTAATGTTGACACCGAAGCACCTTTTTTAATAACAGCTTCAATTACTTGACGTTGCCTTGCTTGACGTCCAAAATCTCCTTCTGGATCTTTCTTCCTCATACGTGTATATTTCAAGGCATCATCACCATTTAAGTGAACCACTCCTTTTGCGAAATGAGTACCATCTTGGACAAAGTCTAACTTATTATTTACATCTACTCCCCCAACTGCATCTACTATTTCTTTGAAGCTATGCATATCTACTTGGACATAGTAATCAATTGGTATTTGTAAAAAATTTTGCACTGTATTAACAGTCATTTCTACTCCACCAAATGCATAAGAATGATTAATCTTATCCTGGGAGCCTTTTCCTATAATTTCAGTACGTGTATCACGTGGGATACTAAGCATCTTTGTTGATTGATCCTCTGGATTAACCGTCAACACAGTCATTGAATCCGAACGACCGCTGTCTGTTCTTCCAAACTCACCACTATCCACCCCTAATAATAACACTGAAAATGGCTCTTTCTTTTTTACGTCTATTTCCTGCTCACGAACTTTTTCTGTTTTAATTGGCTCATAAATTGAGTCTGCTGTATTTTTCACGTCACTATACACTTTGTAAGCAAATACTCCTACAGCAGCTAGTAATACCACGAAAACACTTACTATTGAAATAATAATTTTTTTCTTTTTTGACATAGCTTTCGTTCTCCTAGTTTAATGTATTATTCGTAATTTTTATTGAAATAGCTACAATTTTATTATACAGTGTTGACACTGTAATACTATATTCATTTGTCAAGAATAGACGTATTCCCTCAGTGGCCTCTACAAAGAATGGTTCACCTAGTTGTGAAGCACTCTCTTTTATCGGAATGCTGATATTATTGATATTCATCTGAGAAACATTCTGATTTTCTGCAATAAATTCAACATTTTTATACTCTACAAATGACCTATCCCCCTGCTTCCTTCGGCTAATAATTGGTTCTTTATTGTCTTTTTCCAGAATATCTACCGACTTATTTAAATACTGAGAATGCTTTGCTATCTTTTCACTTACACCAAGCGTCAGTAAAAACTCTGACATAGAGTTAATATTTTTATTTGGATATTGTTGTTCTTCCAATATATACTCTTGTAATATAGTTGAGCTAATCCATCCAGTCTTTCCATTTGGTAATTTAACTTGTAACCAAGACATAGGAGTATCTGAACTCTTCTTTCTATCTACTACTTCCAGAGCGTCCCCAAACTCTACTCTAGAAATCTCTTTACTCCCTGTAGAAGCATCTGATCGAACTATACCAACTTTTGTTGTTACAATCGCCATCTTTGTTTCGGTATTCGATGTGACAGCTTTACTTTCTGTTGCTCTCGCCTCTTCCGTAACTTTCGCTTCTCCTTCTTTGTTATCCATTGATGTAAAACTTTTATACACCACGACACTCCCAACTACTACAAGGCTAGCAACTACTATTGTTAAGAGTCTTACTAGTAATTTCTTTTTACGAGCTTCTTTAAACCTTGTACTATCCTTATGCTTTCGTGGTCTATGTTGCATATCTTCAACTGCGTGTGAATCGTTATTCTCTATAATACAAGTTTCTTCACATTCTATTGGAGACGACTGTTTATTAATACTGTCTTCACGAAGTTTATTACGTTCTTCTATTGACAATCCATTATATTCTTTTAAAAATTGTTGATATTCATCAACAATTCCATCAACTTCACCATACCCTCTTACTTCACCATAATGAATCCAAAGTGCCTTTGTACAAAAACTTTTCACCTGTGATAAGGAGTGACTAATAAAAAATATTGTCTTTCCATTTTCTTTAAATTCATTCATCTTATCTAAGCAACGCTTTGTAAATGTTTGATCACCTACAGATAATGCTTCATCAATAACAAGAATATCCGGATCTATATGAACAGATATAGCAAACCCTAGTCGTGACTTCATCCCACTCGAATAAGTCTTTACTGGTTGGTTAATGAATTTTCCGATGTCTGCAAACTCAATTACTTTCGGTGTAATTTTTTTTATTTCCTGCTTTGTTAAACCTAGCATTAGTCCCTTTAATTCAATATTTTCTAGACCTGTTAATTGAGCATTTAATCCTGATGAAATAGCAATTAATGCTGCCGTTCCTTCTATCTTAACTTCACCCGAGGATGGCATTGTCACACCTGCAATTAAATTAGATAGTGTACTTTTCCCTGAACCATTCAAACCAATAATGCCTACGATTTCGCTTTTCTCTACATCAAAAGATATTCCTCTCAATGCATGATGAAACTCTCCAGTCTCGCTCGAAAGAAAAAGATCTTTCAGTTTATCCGAGGGCTTCGCATACATTTTGAACTTTTTTGTTACATTTTGAAACTGAACCATATGTTTCATTCTGTCTTCACCTTCTATAAATAATCAACGAACTGTCTTCTAAATTTTACATGTATTATTGAACCTACTAACAACAAAATTAGCACTATTCCCCAAAAATATATCGTATACCATGACCATAGAAAATCTGTCTTCCCCCATAACAAACTCTCTCGGTACCCTTGAACAAGATAATAAAATGGATTTAACTTAATCACTAATTGAAAGAAGAAAGGTAGCTTAGCTGTTATCGGCACCCAAAATATTGGCGTAATATAAAATAAAATCCGGACTACTGACTGCACAATTTGCTGTACATCCCGTACAATCGCTGAGAATGTCGATGTAACATAGGATAATGCAAATAGAAAAATAGTAGTTGCCCCCATAAAATATAAGAAAGCAAAAACATTAATGGTAGCAATTCCATGATAAACAATTACTGCAATAAACATGATTACCACTAAAATCATGTGTGTATATAGTTGAGAAAGGATAACATACGTAGGAATAATACTTAATGGAAAATTCATTTTAGAAGCCATTCCTAACTTTGAATAAATTGAATTAGCCCCTTGAGTCATTCCCGCAGACATATAAAACCAAGGAATAAGCCCACATATTAACCATGCAAAGAATGGGACCCCATTAACAGGAGCCCCTCCTCTAATACCCAAGCCAAAAACTAACCAAAATATCCCTATTTGAATCAAAGGATTCAGTATCATCCAAAAAGTACCTAATAGATTCCCAGCATATTTACTTTTTATTTCATACAGAGCTAATCTATTAATCATATATTTATACTTAAGTTGTTCATTTAAGAGGATTCTTAATGACTTCATTATACCATCACTGTTTCCTTATTAGCTTTGTATAAGTTACCAAAATTAATAACTTTCATCTTGTTGTATTTATTCATATCTACACATTTACGTGTATCAAATAAATTAGGTGTATTCATATTAGTTGCCAATGCATCGTAATCCATCTTCTTAAATTCATCATGATCTGTTAAAACTAATACTAAGTCTGCATTGTTCGTTGCTTCTTCTGCAGAAACAAATTGATATTTGTCACTTTCAACATGTGGATCGTGCATCTTCACATTAAATCCTTGATTGATTAATAATGTAATAACATCCATCGCTGGACTCTCACGCATATCATCCACATTACCTTTATATGTTACTCCAAATGCAGCAATTGTTGGATTTTTAATATTTGTCACTAACTCTTTTACATTATTAACTACATACTCTGGCATTGAAACATTCGTATCACGTGATAATTGAATGATATTAGCTAATTCTGGAGATTTAGCCACAATAAAGTATGGGTCAACCGCTAAGCAATGACCACCTACTCCAGGACCTGGATAGTGAATATTTACACGTGGATGCTTATTTGCCATTTCAATAACATCTAATACATTAATTTCAAGCTTGTTACAAACTTTCGTTAGCTCATTTGCCAATGCAATATTAACATCTCGGAATGTATTTTCCATTAACTTAGACATTTCTGCTGTCTTTGCATCTGTTTGAATAATCTCACCTTTTACAAATAAGCCATATACTTTCGACCCAGCTTCAGCACAAGCTTTTGTTACACCACCAACAATACGGTTGTTATAGATAAGCTCATGCATAATTTGTCCTGGTAACACACGTTCCGGACAATGAACTAAATAAATATCTTCCCCTACTTTAAATCCAGCTTCTTCCACTAATGGCTTAATATAGTCATCCATACTACGTGGAGCAATAGTAGACTCTACGATTAAGACATTCCCTTTCTTAACATAAGGTAACGCTGATTTCGTTGCTTGCAATACGTATGTTAAGTCACATGACTTATGTTCATCATCATTGTTTGGAGTTGGTACAGCAATAATAAATACATCTGCCTCTTCTGGTGTTAAAGAAGCACGGAAATACCTTTTCTCTACAACTTCTTTTACAACTTCTCCTAAGCCAGGTTCTTCAATATGAATTTCACCCTTATTTAGCTTGTCCACTACTTCTGGAAAAATATCAACGCCTACTACTTCCGCACCAAACTTCGCAAACATTGCTGAGGTTGGTAGCCCAATATATCCTAATCCCATTGTACAAATTTTCATCATAATTCCTCCATCGTTCATTACTTCCTTAATTACCCTAAACATCCTACATATTTTTTAATATAGTATACCGTCTCATCATAATCTAAAGGATTATGACCTTTCTTCTCATCGCAATATAAAACTAACTCTACTTTTTCCGAATAATTTTCATCAGACGCTATTTTAGATAATCCCATGATAAATGGTTGCATTTGGTTATGAATATCATGTAAGCATGATATATTCTGTAAATAATAAATCTTAGGTACTCTATTAATTTTTTTATAGAAATCTAGAACACTGATTCTCTCTTTATTTGCTTCTTTATAAAAATTTACTTCTTCATTTGGGTGAATCAAAGAAAATAATTTTGTAACATGTGACTCATAAAAATTTGTAAAAATAACTTGAGGGTTATTTACAAGCGCTGTAGATCCTTCTAACATGCCAGACAACATAAGTGACATAAAACCACCAGCAGAACTACCGTAAAATAGAACATGTTCATGTAGAATATTCTTTCTTAAAAATAGTTTTTCTAAAATAACCGCTATATTTTTTAAAAAATGAGTATTAGCTGTTCCATATCCCCATCCAATATTCAATTCTCCTAAGTATAATGTTGGATCGTTATAGAAAATAGTAGATTCATTAAATGCTTCTGCCCAAGAATGCCGTTGAAACACAGGAGGCTTCATTATCTTGGCATCATAAGCACCTGATCCAAAAACTATCGCTTTATTGGATTCTTTTTTCAGATTTAACAAAAATTCATAGCTTGTTCCATCTAATTCTACACATAATAAAGTCGGCAAATCATATATTTCTTCTAAATCAACTATTTCATCAAATCTTATCTCTTTTTTAACATATTTATCTAGCATCAAAACTTGCTCCTTTATATCTCTAGATAGTCACAAATGTCTTATAATCATTAGTATAAGCACAAATAGTGCCTTGTTTTAACATATCTTCATCACTTATTTGCCACGTATGAGAATTCTTTTCCTTGCGGCGTATTACACAGAAGTTATAGCTATCATCAGAATAAATTTTAAAGCCTAGTTTAATTGCATACTCAATAAATTTCGTATCTTCACCTGTATTTCTATTTTCAAAGGATCCCATAGCTTCATATACTTCTCTCTTAAACATTAAAGTCGCACCCGCTACAAACCTCGTATAACAGTCTTCCCCAGACCCTTTAATTTGACGCTTTACTAATATATTACTTTCTTCAAAGTAAGTGTAGTATACACTCTTTCCCACAATAGAAGCATCCGTATAGTCAAAAATAGCCACCATATCTCTCAGATAATTCGGTGCATAATAATCATCGTCGTCCATCTTAGCAATAACATCTCCAATAGATTTACTGATACCATAATTCAAGCAGTAACCCAATGATTTTGCAGAAGCTACTTTATATATTTTTGTATTCTTTAAAGAGCTAAATTTCTTCTCCCACTTCTCCATAACAATATCATCAGAATTAACAACAATGATATGTTCTCGATCCTCATATGTTTGAGCACTTAAATTATCTAAAATATTATCCATAAATTGTGGTCTATTTGTAACTAACACAACGCTTATTTTCTTCGAGTGGCTTTTTTTGTATGGAAGACCCACTATATCTAGCATTTCATTTATGCGATGCGTATACGTATGATTTTGTAAAATGAATCGATGCGCTAATTTCGCTTCACGCTGCATTTTTAATGGGCTCTGAGTCAATATTCTTAATAATAGTTCTGTTCTAGCTGGTGAATCTGAAATATGCACATAATCTCCTAACTGTTCTCTTACTCCGATAGAATCACCACTAACAACAACAGTTTTACTGGCTAAGACCTCATATACTCTTCTAGAAAACATATACTTACTATTTTGAATAGAGTTCACATTCAAGAAAATATCATAATTTTTATAGGCCTCTACCATAAAGTTATAGTCTAATTTACCTACAATAGAATTTTGGAATAGCTCCGGCCAAGTTCTACTTGTTAAATTTTTATTATCTATCCCAAAAAATCTATCATATATATCTAAGCCTATCCTTGTCGCTGGTGTAATAATATTTTCTACATCTTTTATACGATCTGGATGCTTATCACCATACCAAGAACCTGAAAATGCGATTGTTCCTAATTTATGTTTGTTCTTATTTATAGGATTGTGAATACGTGGTTGAGCTGCAAACGATAATGGGTAAATATTTGTATGAGTTACTACTGTCTTAAAATTATCGATATTATTCTCATCTGTTACGAAAATATAGTCGAAGTAAGACGCAGCTTCTTTAAATGATTCAAAATTGTCTTTCCCCTCTTTATCCCAGAAAATCGTTGGTATTCCTCTTTCTTTACAGTAAGAAACTAAATCTTGTAAATCCGTATAACTCCGTTTGTGTAACTCTGTTATACGACAATACCAAGTGCCTTTATATCCCTGCCATGCAGATTCTACTAAAAGTAAGGCGGGATTTTCTTCATCAATCACCTGTCTCCAATTCTTTGGTGTTAAAGGTAGTAAATTAGCTTCATATTTAAAACACTCTGAACTAAATTCATCCAAAATCGTAGCTATTTTCATTTCTTTATTAACAGTATGCTTATTACGATCTTTTAAAGCGACCTTATTCACATACTTAATAAAGTTATCTACTTTGTTTTCTTCTATAAATCTTATAGACTTATTAGTATCGACTTGCTTCGATAAAAGAATATTTTGGAATTCAATCCTTACTTCCCCAATAAATTTAACGGCCAAACGTACACTTACTACTTCAGTTGGAATAGTAAATATCTTCATTTCTCCTACTGGAACTATAATACTACTTGCCGCACCATTTTCTTTATACATAATGAAGTATAAATGAGCCTCTCCACTTCCTGATTTAACACCGCTAAATTCTAGTTGATATGGCTTCTTATAGTCAATTTCAAAGAGAGTTTTTTTAGGCTTAACATGATAACTATTATTACGCTCTTGATACGATATATAAATGAATTTATCAACTGGTTGCTCTAACTCTATAACATTTTTGTTTATTTTAATAACATTAGTATAATCTTTGCTAATAAACCAATTGGCTTTTTCAATAGAGCCAACCTGAAGAACTTTCAAATCCTTTTGGGAAACATCTACGGTGCTAAATCTCTTCTTTGCTTTTTCTAAGCTTTTCAACCTTTGTTCCACCTGATGTACATCTAACACGTCTATCTCTCTCCCTTTAACTTACGCTTTAACTTACGTTTTATCTTCCAATAAAAAAGTGTGAATTTACCTAACTTAGCTTTACTTAAAGCATTATATTGACGCTTTAACTTATCATTTTCTTTCATTAATAATAATAACTGCTGAAGCTCTTCTTCACGTTCTTTCATTGTTTTCATAAGCTCTTTTTTTAATATGTTAGCAGTATGTGAAAGAGCTTGATTTTCTTTCATTAACTTATTTTTTTTACACTCTAGTTCTTTTATGCTCATTTGTGCCTGATTATCATTTTTCTTTGGCTTTACTTTTTCTCCCACTAAAACGCCACCTTCTTATATACATCTAAAAATTGTTTTTTTTCTTGTTCCCAGTTATATTTCTCACGTGCACTAAAGCAATTTTCACTCATTTGTTCACGTACTTCTGGATGATCTAATAAGTAATTAACCCCTTCTGCAATTGAAATCGGATTATGTGAATCTACACATAGGCCCGTATTTTCTTTTTCAACAACACCTTGAATTTCAGGGAAACTACACGCCACCACCGGTACTCCGCTCATCATATATTCAAAAAGCTTGTTAGAGGAAGCTGAGTAATGATTGAAACAAATATTATTTAACACTTGAAACCCTAAGTAGGCATTTTTTGTATAGTGTAATAGTTCATTAACTGGAACTTTTGGAAGGAACCTGACTTTATCTTCTAATTGCATATCATGAACCATCTTTTCTAATTCTGGCTTGATACGGCCGTCCCCAATAAACACAAGTACTCCACGTTTAAAATTTGGTGTTGCTTGAATAAGTTTATCTAAACCACGTCCTGTTTGAATACCACCTTGATATAACAAGATTGGTTCTTCCTTTGGAATGTTTAATAATCGATGTAAATCTACGTCTCCACTATTTTCAGGCCTTGAAACAAAAGGATAATTATGTACAACTTCTGGATAAATTCCATATAAATCTTCTGTATACTTTGCTCTTGTGTGATTTTCATTAATCATTACATCAATAAACTTAATATAGAGTTTTTCCATTTTGCCATATATTTTACTGTTATAACCAGTACGACTCGTCTGCACTTCATGTGAATCGTATACAAGCTTCTTCCGTCTGAACAACTTCGCACAAACTAATCCTTGTGGTAATGTATTTAAATCATTTGAATGATATATATCATACTTCTTTCTCATTCCACACATAACCATTTGCATAGCGATATAGCCTCGTACTAAAAAAGTCCGAATTTTTTTCGTTACTAGCAACGTAAAAATAACTCCTAACACCATTGTTGGAAGGGGCATAAACCATAATGAAGCAATAAATAAAATAAGAGATAAAAATAGCATGTAATAATTCCTTGTTAAGACTCTCTTTATTTTTGCACTCAATCCAAATATTTTTCCAATCACTGATGGAAATGAATTATTCACACGTATAACAGTAAATCCTTCTTCTCGCATTTCTCTTTTAGGTAAATCTTTGTTTTTTCGATCATGTATTGCAATTAAATCTACTTCATACCCTTCTTCAGCTAAGGCTGAACACTCACGTAGCACTCTAGCATCATTTGTGAAGTGGTTCCACACAAACATGCAAACTCTGTTCTTCATCTATTTCCTCCATTAAATCTGTCAAAACATCGATATTTTTTTTCCAAATCCATCGTTGTAAAGTGTATCGATATCCATTTCCACCCATTTCATTGCGCAGTTGTACATTCTCCGACAAAGTAAGAATATTATCACATATCTCATCGATACTATTTTCGGTCGCAATAATCCCACAATTCGCTTCTTTAATCACCTTTGCAGCATAGCCTGAAACATCTCCAATAATAGGTTTTTTCATCCCCATATAATCAATTAATTTACCAGGCAGCACTTTCTCAAAGACATCCTTTTTTACAAGGCTTACATAAGCGATATCTGCAGACACCACTGCCTTTAATGTTTCTTTTCGAGTTTTGGCAGAAAGAAGCTCAATATTTATTAATCGTTTCTCAGCGATTAGCCTCTTAACTTCTTTTGTATGAACACCATATCCGATAATTTTAAATGTAATATTAGTTCTATCTTTTAATTTTTCCGCCACTGCAATTAGCTTCAAAACATCTTGTGCCAGTCCAATGTTACCTGTATACACAATTGAAATTTTTTCATTTCTACTATCCTTACCTTCTGTCGAATAAGCTATTTCTTCTTGCGTTAGTGAATTCGGCATAAAAGATATCTTTTCTTTTGACACACCATTACTAGTAATGTGTGCACCAAAATATTCACTATTTATGATAATCTTGTCTGCTTTTCTATATAAATACCTTTCTAACCAACTTGCTACTCTGATAATATATTTATTTGTAAACACACCTACACCAAGCAAAGATTCTGGCCATAAATCTCTAATATCCAAAATCAACTTAGCCTCAAGCTTCTTCTTTGCAATGATTCCTGCAATACCAGAAAAAATTGGCGGACTAGAAACAAAAACAACATCATATTCCTTGTTCATCTTTAAAATAGCTAAGATGAATTTAAAGGTAACTTCTAAATAAAGTAGCAATCTATTAAGCATATTTCTAGTATATTTTCTAGTTTTTGTTTGTACCCTAATTACATCTTCTTCAGATATCTCTTCATTCCAAAATTCTTTATTTTTGTATAAATTCCGGTTTGGATAGCTAGGTTCAGAAGTCAGAACCGTTACGTCATATCCTCTTTCTTTAAGCCGGACATGTATGTTCTTCATCCTGTTTGCAGCACTTCCAATTTCCGGATAATAATTTTGACAAATCATCAAAACTTTCTTCATTATAAATTCTAATCCTCCATCTCTTCCCATCGCCACTTATAAGTAGAAACCATTACTCCTAATTTAGCTGTACATGCAAAAACTCCATGTATTTTACATAAGTCGTATTCTATTAAATAAAGAAATTCACCTAAAAACTATTATTTTCCCCATTAATATATTGAATCACTGGTTTATCTACGCTTGGTAACATTTCTTTTGACATTGCCTTTGTTACTCGTATAATAGCTTTCCTTACTCTTTTATGTAAAAATATCTTTTTTCTATGTACTATTAATAGAAAAACTTAACCATATTGCTCAAAAATGAACAACATGGTTAAGTTTTTAATACTAACAGGCATCTAACCCAACCTCACACCATGCCACTGACGACTTGCATCTAAGGTAGGACTACTTTTACCCACAGCATGATCGAGTGCCTCCATTAGTAACGGTGAGGAGACATTACCGAATTCGTTTTCTTAAAAGACACCGAACAATATTTCTTTTTTATTTGTTATAGCAGCTTACAATGCATAGAGTAATTGTTTACTAAGTTCCATTATCCTCTTGGAAGTGTCATACAATAAGTTAAATTGACTTGAATTAATTGGTATAAGTACTTCTTCATCTTCTTATCAGAGTCCCCCGTGACACCTGAATCTAGTAGTTCTTACAGATTCAACTTTATTGGACTAAGCTTCTCTGAAATTTCTACTTTTACTAAAATACTAACATTAGAAATATAATGTCTTTATCTTGCGATGTTAACTTAGGAATTCTTCTCACTAGATACTGTAAGTTTGCTTAAATCTCATTGTGCATAGCATCATTTCCTCGTCTCAGGCTTAACCACATAAGCTACTCACTTCTATCGCGTTACTATATTAAATACTTGCATCTACATTCAAGATTGATATTACTAGGAATGTTTGTATATATATACATATTTCTTGACGAATCGCCATATTCTACACATATATGACATTTTTTCCACAATAAATATTCTATCATATTATCTTCCATATATGCACTACTTTTTACTAGATTCACCTTCTTCCAACTTAAATATTTCACCAAATCAACACATAACTTTTATTATTGTAAGATATTAAATGGAAATGAAAGTTCTTTATCTAAAGAACTTTCATTTCCATTTCTTTTCAATCATTATAAGTTCCTCATATGGAATCACTTCTCCTCGAATGATCCTTTCTATTTTTTAAAAATAATAATATTTTATCTACATCATACCATTTACTTATTTGGTAATATGCGTCTAGTACATTTGTTGATGATTTAACTGAATGGGCTGCGCTGATGTGAGAAAGGTGATGGGTTTTTCTGTATATCTATGCGTATTAACCTATATCTACAGTAAATAAATACCTTTCTGGATAAGATACAGGCTTTATTTAGTATCTAATTTAAGAAGAAACCTTCTTTTATAGTTTTTTTGAATCAGTCCTTTTATAATTCAATATACCTATATATTATTTAATTTTTTAATGTATACACTTTAACATTTCGTATACCACTTCCTACTCATACAAAAAAAGGAAGAAAACTTGTTGTTTTCTTCCTATCTATCCATATTCTTTATCTCATTAAAAATAAGTTCACAATGTGTACCACTTGTCGGTTTCATGACGAACTGTTTCGTTTTTTCTTTATATTCCGCCTCCATCTTCATATTGTTCGTTACATAGTACGTAATCTTAGCTACTAGATCATCTTCTGTCTCTACGACTTTGCCGAATAAATCTGTACGATGATTAATGATTCCTTCACGGTAATGTTTGCTAAAGAACAAATCATAATCGAATTGGTAGAAGATAACCGGCTTCTGCATGTATGCGAAGTCAAAAGAGACGGTTGAATAATCAGTAACCAATAGTGCATTGTTCTTTAATAGTTGTTGAACAGAAATACTATCTTTTTGAATAACGTGAATATGTGAGTGTGCTGCATCTAGACTAATCCCTAACTTAGCTAGCAAACGTTGTGCCTCGTAATGTAAATAGAAGTTAATGGTTATATGATACCGTTCAATGAGTGCGTGTAGCTCTTTGTTATGAAGAAGTGATTGCAACCGTTGAAAATATTCTGATTCTAGTAAGCTTTCTTCATCTTTAATCCATGCCCGCCACGTTGGCATAATTAACATTTCCCGCTTGTTGCATTCCCCTTTCAAATTATCCCATCTTGCTAATCCAGTTACTTTCACTTCCTCTTCCTTGTAACCATATTCTTTAAGAAGGTGATTCTTTTCTCCTTTTGAAGAGGCGATGAACATATCATAATTTGTTTTATTCTTATGGAGAACGTGGTTCACTCTACTGACACCGATAATTCCATGTTGTAAAAAGATATTTTGACTATACCTACTCCACTCTGGGTATATACACACAATATCTTTATATGCTTTTGAATGCATGAATACTTTATCGGAGTAACTATTAATAATTTTCGATGCAGTTAGTAAGAAGAGGGTATGCTTAATCGTATTTGAGTAGACTAGATTGCCGTATTGTTCAATCTGCTTCCTATCCTCTGCATCTTTGTCAATGACATAATAACAAGGTATGTGTGGATGCTTCGTTCGAATGTATTTGAACATATGATAGGAATTGTCTTGTGCTGTGTCATTACGTTCTCCAATGAACCAAATATCTTTCTTTTTATAGAACGTACCCATAATTTTATACATCCATAACGTCCACCATGTTTTGTATTGCTTTTTACATACTAACGACCATTCTTGTTTCCAATTATTGCGATACGTAATTAACTTGTTCTTCACTCGTGTAAGAAGTGTTACGTCTGATACTTTAATCGTAACGTGCTTACGGTTGAGAAGTGTATCAATTTGTAGGCTTCCAATCATATTTCTCTTCGCAACATTTTTATTCTCAATTAATTTACTTTGTATTTTTCGTTCTAATCGTATTTTATTGACGTCCTTCTCAACGACGAATATCATTTCCCAGAATCCATTACTTAATCCTAGACGACACAAATGAAGCTGTTTCGTTTTAAACCCACTGTAATCATAGTCTTGCACTCTTGCTCCATTATAGTTCGACACATCCGTTCGTAACTCATTTTCCAAATCGATAACGACTTCTTTTTTTGTCTCTGTATTACGAAAGATGAGCTGTTTCTTATCACGCTCTCCTGCTTTGTATCCATGATGGAATAAGTATCCACCAATTGTTAACATGCCATCATAAACAAAGAACGTTTCTACCTTTAAGACGGACGGTATTTTCTTGAAATTAACGTTAGACACATGAAGGTATCTTCTATATTTCGGGAAGTGAGCATACAAGAAATTGTACACTTCCCGTTTCTCTGTAAGAATATTGGAGCGTTTATATGTTTCTGGAGTGCTCATAATCTCTAGTAAGAAGAGCATATCGTTCTTCTGCTTCTTCCTTAAAAATTCATGTGCTAATCGTTCATAATGATTAAATTCTTCTACAAGTTCATCTAGTGTAAAAGAATGAATAAACGAATTATAAAATTCCCATCCGATATCAAGCACAGCATCAAGATCTTGCTTGCTTAATTTTTTGTAGCGCAATGTAATAGAATTAATGAAAAATTTCCACTGTGCTTTCTCGACTGTATGACTATATTGCTCTAAATGATTAGCGAGATAAAATGCTTTTAGTTTTTGTACAGCCTTATAGTGATGAACAAAAAATCGAACATCTTCTCGTTTTGATAGCGATGCCTCAGACTGAATAACACGGTAATTAAGGGAATTAATATTTGCAACACATGTGTGATTTGATAAATACAGACATTGCTGAGTAAATAACAAATCTTCCCCAACGCTTATTTCTTCATCAAATTGAATGTGATGCCTTTCTAAAAAATTGCGCTTAAATAATTTGTTGCAAGAAGATGCACTTAAACCGAGCTCGGGATTCGTCTTAATATGACGGACTTCTGGCAGTTCCTTATCAAATAACTTCGCCATATAAGGAATTCCCCATGTCCTTGTTGTATTGAAGCATCGAATATTCCCAATAAACGTATCCGACTGTGTGTTACGAGATTTTAAATACATGACTCTATATGTATTCGGTAATACATAATCATCCGGATCTAAGAAAGCAACATACTCTCCTGTTGCTACTGTTAGCCCCCTATTACGAGCACTTGCTACCCCTCCATTTTCTTTATTGATTAATTGAAATAAATGAGGATGGTTCGTTACATACTCTTCTGCAATCGTCTGACTGTTATCTGTTGAACCATCGTTAATTAAGAGCACCTCGATATTCTCAAGACTTTGTTCTACTAACGAATCTAAACACTCTACTACATATTTCTCTGCATTATAAATTGGTACAATGACACTTACCGATTTCACCGTCAACCTCCTCATCCAAAAAATGTCCAATGTACGCCATGTTGACAATACATTGGACAACGTTTTATTTCGATAATTGCAAATGAGTTCTTAACTCGTTCGTTGCACTAGTCTTCGATTGTGTAGAAGGTATGAAGTAATAAATGCTGTTGATCATATTTCCTTCTCCTTCTAGCTGCAGGTTCTGAATGTTGTTCGCCGCCACTTTGTAGTCACTTTGAATCTTCAACATTTCGTTGAAACTCATGTTTGTCTTAATATTGTTTTGTACAGCTGATAACACACCTTTGTAGTTCGTTAACGTCGAAATCGATGCGCCTTTTTTAATTACTTCTTCAATAATTTGACGTTGTCTCGCTTGGCGACCAAAGTCCCCTTCTGGATCTTGCTTTCGCATACGCGCGTATTTGAGCGCTTCGTCACCATTTAGATGAATCGTTCCTTTCTCAAAGCGCGTCCCATCTTGCACAAATGCAAACTTGTTATTTACTTCTACTCCACCAACAGCATCAACAATTTCTTTGAAGCTATGCATGTCCACTTGAATGTAGTAATCAATTGGGATGTTTAAGAAATTCTGTACCGTATTAACTGCCATCGTAATACCACCGAAGGCATACGAATGATTGATTTTATCTTGTATTCCTTTGCCAACAATTTCTGTGCGTGTGTCACGTGGGATACTAAGCATCTTCGTTGATTGAACACTAGGATTCACCGTTAACACAATCATCGAGTCTGAGCGACCCTCATCTGTCCTTCCATATTCCCCACTATCAACACCTAATAGTAAGACGGAAAATGGTTCTTTTTTATTGATATCGACGGTTGTTCCACGAATATTCTCTGCTTGTATTGGTTCATAGATTGAATCCGCTGTCTGTTTCACATCGTTATATACTTTGAATCCGAATATCCCTGCCGCAATTACTCCAACAATGAAGATACCGAGGATAACAAAGAGAAATTTCTTCATACCTGTACTCTCCTAGTTCCATATATAATGTACCCTTCACTACAGAAAAATTCGCCGTAATGAACAGGTTACTCTTATCATGTACAAACAAGGCATTTCCTATTTTCGGTTGTTTTTGGATGTGGTATATGTAGAGTACTGAGAGTTTTTGGTACTTTATACTTCTCTATAAATGACCTTGCTTCTCCAAACTTTCCTCACGAAGACGATTGCGCTCTTGTTGTGTAAGCTTGTTGTACATCGATAAAAATTGCTCATATTTACGCACAACATCGTGCACATCACCTTGTGCCTGAATCTCCCCGTAATGAATCCATAATCCTTTCGTACAGAAATTCTTCACTTGTGACAGCGAATGACTAATGAAGAAAATCGTTTTGCCGTTTTCCTTGAATTCATTCATCTTCTCGAGGCAACGCTGTGCAAACGTTTGATCACCGACAGATAGTGCTTCATCGATAACAAGAATATCTGGATTGATATGAACCGAAATCGCAAAACCTAGCCGTGCTTTCATTCCACTTGAGTATGTTTTAATTGGCTGATGAATGAACTTTCCAATGTCGGCAAATTCAATTACTTTTGGCGTAATGTTTTTAATTTGTTGTTTCGTTAAACCGAGCATTAATCCTTTTAGCTCAATGTTCTCCAAGCCTGTTAATTGACCATCCAGCCCAGAGGAAATTGCAATTAATGCTGCTGTTCCTTCTATTTTCACCTCACCAGAAGACGGCATTGTTACACCAGCAATAAGATTAGAAAGCGTACTTTTCCCTGAACCATTCAATCCAATCACACCAACAATTTCTCCTTTTTCAACATGAAAAGAAACATTTCGCAACGCGTAATGAAATTCCCCTCTCTCACTTGAACGAAAAAGGTCCTTTATTTTTTCAGACGCTTTCGTATACATTTTGAACTTTTTCGTTACGTGTTGAAACTCTACCATATATGTCATATATCACTTCACCTTTTAAATATAGTCAACGAATTGCCTTCTAAATTTCACATGCAGAATCGACCCTACAAATAACAGCGCAAATGTCAGCAACCAAAAGTAAATCGTATAGCCTGACCAAAAAATATCCATGCCTGTACCTAATAAAGAAGCACGGTATCCTTCAATGACGTAATAAAACGGATTACTTTTAAGTGCCATTTCAAACCACCTAGGTAATGGTCCTGGTACCCATAAAACTGGGGTTAAATAGAAAAGGAGACGAACAATCGATTGAATAGCTAATTGAATGTCACGTAATAGTGTGGCGAATGTCGATGTGACAAATGAAATCGCAAATAAAAAGCAACTTGTCGTGAACATGAAATAAAGTAACCCCAATATATTCACTTGCATAATTCCATATCCGAAGAAAAGAAAAACAAACGTAATGCCAATTAAAATCATATGCGTATATAATTGCGACAACAATACGTACGTCGGTACTGTGCTTAACGGGAAGTTCATTTTCGAGACCATTCCAAGTTTTGAATAAATCGAATTTGAACCACGTAACAGCCCAGCATTAATATAAAACCACGGTACAATTCCACATATTAGCCAAATAAAGAACGGAACATCCCCTACTGCAGAGCCATTACGAATTCCAAGACCAAATACGAGCCAGTACACGATAATTTGGATGAGTGGATTCAAGATAGCCCATACCATACCAAGCCTATTCCCAGCATAAGTGCTTTTTAATTCGTAAAGAGCTAAACGGTTAATCATATATTTATTATGCCATTGTTCTTGAAGGACAATCGTTAATGATTTCATGCTAGCCCCTTCCCTCTGCTGTTCATCTTATGCACATTGCCAAAGTTCACGAGCTTCATTTTCTTACACGCCTCTTTCTTAATACAATTACGTGTATCAAATACTAATGCTTGTTTCATTTTTTCAGTGAAAGCATCGTAGTTTACTTCTTTAAATTCGTTATGATCTGTTAAGAGTAGGATTAAATGCGCTCCGCTTACTGCCTCTTCTAATGTCATGAACTTCTCGTCTGTTTGCTCGACGAACGGATCATATACAGCAATATTCATGCTTTCTTTCTCTAATAACTCGATAACATCCATTGCTGGGCTTTCCCGCATGTCATCAATATTCCCTTTATACGTGGCACCAAATACTGCAATTTTGGGGTAATCGATGCCTTTCACTAAATTTTTTACGTGATTCACAACATAGTGTGGCATCGATACGTTCGTGTTCCTCGCTTCTTGGATAATACCTGTTAAATCAGGCGACTCTGCTACAATGAAATACGGATCGACCGCTAAGCAATGTCCGCCTACTCCCGGACCTGGTTGATGAATGTTTACACGTGGGTGCTTATTGGCCATTTGAATAACGTCTAATACATTAATTCCTAAATCATTGCACACTTTCGCTAATTCATTCGCGAGAGCAATGTTCACGTCCCGGAATGTGTTCTCCATTAGTTTCGACATTTCCGCCGTCTTCGCATCTGTCTTCATAATCTCTCCTTGGACGAATAAGCGATAGACACGTTCCCCCGCTTCTGCACATGCCGGTGTCACACCACCGACGATGCGGTTATTGTATATCAACTCTGTTAAAATCCGTCCTGGTAGTACACGTTCTGGACAATGGACGAGGAAGACATCTTCTCCAACAACAAATCCTTCTTTTTCAACTAACGGTTTCACCTGATCATCCATACTACGAGGAGCAATGGTCGATTCGACGATAATAGTATTTCCCTTTCGTACGTACGGCAAAATAGTTTGTACAGCTTGAAGAACGTATGATAAGTCACATGACTTATATGGATCATCTTTATTCGGTGTCGGAACAGCAATAATGAATACATCCGCTTCTTCTGGCTTTAACGATGCACGGAAGGCACCTTTCTCGACAACTTCCTTCACTAATTCCTCTAATCCAGGCTCGCTAATATGAACCGCACCTGCATTTAGTGTAGTAATAACCTCTTCATTAATATCCACACCTACTACCTCTGCACCATATTTAGCAAAAATCGTAGAAGTAGGCAATCCAATATATCCTAAACCTATTGTACAGATTTTCATCCTTTCAACTCCTAATTGATAATCTCCTTTAGAATGCGGTGGCAGTGTGAATCGAATTTGGTAATATATTTTCTTGCTTGTTCTATCTGCTGCCTATCAACTGTCCCTCCATTTCTTCTTATATATATAAGAAGCTCTTGCATATGCTCAAACCGCTCTCCAAACAACTCCCGCTTATGATCAATCGGTCCCTCGTTATAATGCTTTGAATAGAACTCGTCATAATCAAATTGATAGAAAACAATTGGCTTATCCATATAAGCAAAGTCGAAGGAGACGGTTGAGTAATCAGTGATAAGTATGCGGTGGCGCTTCAATAAATGTTGGACTGTTTCGTCCCCTTGACGTAAGACCGTAATTCGTTCGTGGAAGAATGGTAACTCTCCTAATAGGCGCTGTGTTTGATAATGTGGAAAGAACGATAATGTTAAGTCTTTCTCTTCTAATAAGTTGTGCAATTCTTTACTTTGTAAGAAATTCATGTATGTCTTGTAGTACGTTGAATTTTCTAATTGCTCGCGTGATTTAATCCAGCTTCGCCACGTTGGCATGAGGAGAATTTCATTTCCTTTACTCGTGTCATCAAGGGCATCCCATCTTGCTAATCCAGTAAGAATGACTTCATCCTCGTCATACCCAAACTCTTTCACAATATGTTCTTTCTCAAATTCGGAAGAAACAACGAACTTAGCATAGTTCATTCTGTTCTTATGAAGAACGTGATTGACACGGCTTACACCTATAACACCGTGTTGGATAAAAATTTTCTCATTTTGTTGCCATTCGGGATAGAATTTCATGATGTTTTTGTATGATTTCGTGTACATATTCGCTGTTTCAGAGTAACTATTGATCGTCTTTGCACATGTAAGTAAATGCATCGTATGCGAGAAGCCGCCATATGAAATGATGTTACGAAGCCATTTTATATTCCAATAGTCTTCCGAGTTCTTATCGATTACGTAGTACACTCGCTTTTCTGGATGTTGCAATCGTATATACTTGAACAAATGGTATGAGTTATCTTGCGCTGTGTCCGGTCGTTCTCCGATAAGCCATGTGTTACGTCTGCGAAGGAGTTTACCAAATAATTTGTACACGATAATCGCAAAGAATGTGTGATAATCTCTTCGTTTTAAGAAGCTAACGTCGTACCTCATGTTACGACGTACTTGCCTGAACTTACTTGTTAGTTTCTGGCGTAGGTTAATAGTACGAATCATGAACGTTAACTTTGTTCCATCCTTGTATCTTGGTGTAATTTCTTTGTTACCTATTACAGTTGTCTTCACGCCATTTCGTACTTGTGCAAGTAAGACGTGTATCGGTTCTTCTATCATCACTCCTTGTAGGGTTGTACGGATGCTTACTTCCCACGTTCCCTCTCCTAACGTATCAAGAAGATCTATCTTCACCGTTTCAAAACCTGCTTCGTCATACGAAATAGTATTTTTCGAGAACAAATACGTAATATCTGTTCGTAATGTATTTGTTAATGAGATTATTTTTGTCGTGTTGTTTTGTTTAAATACTAGTTCTTTTTGGATATTTGTTGTTGCAATACTATCGATATAGGCATAACCACCGATTGTTAGCGTTGCGCCTCTTCCTTGTAGTACTTCTATTCTTGCTTTTTGCTCTATTTGCACAGAGAGCAACGCTTTGTATGCTGGAAAATAACGATATAAGTAGCTATAAAGTGTTCCGTCTACGACAACGTGCTCTCTATTCGTCTGTTCATCTGATACAATTGCAATAAGTTTCGTAAAATCAGCGAAATTGTTGTAGGTCGCCATATGGATGAATAGCGCATCTCTACTTCCTTGTGCTGTTGTATGTGTCATCGTATCGAGAAACTGTTGCATGTATCGACATACATCATATTGTTCTTCTGCTGTAAAGGAGGTCGCTTTCAACATGATAGAATCTGTGAAAAATTTCAATTGTCTCGCTTCGATAGGTTGGAGTTCCTCTTTCCTATCCAACTCTTCATATAGTTCATGGATTTTATGTTGAAGCAAAACTAATTGTTTAAAAAATGCTAGATCGTGCTTCTTCGATAAACTTTCTTCGTGTTGCAACACTCGGTACCGAAGTACATCAATATCTTTCACTACTGTATAATTGGATTGTTGCAAACTATTTTGGGTAAATAGAAGATCTTCGCCAATATGTAACGTCGGATCAAATTCAAGCTGATGACGAAGAAGGAAAGCGTGCTTGAATAACTTATTGCCAACAGACGGAGTGAGGTGTAGTTCATGATGAGTACGTATATGGCGTATGAGCGGACGCCCCTTTTGAAATACTTTCTTCATATATGAAAGCTTCCATTCTGTTTCTTCGCTAAAGCAAGTAATATTGCCAATTACTGTATCCGCGTCTTTTTCTTTCGCTATATGATATAACTGTTCGTACCCTGTTCGTTCGACATAATCATCTGCATCAAGAAATGCAACGTACTCCCCTACTGCGAATGATAGTCCTTTATTCCGTGCCGCCCCTGGCCCTGCATTCGATTGACGGGTGAAGCGGATGTTCTTATATGTAGTTGCATAACGCTGGATCATAGCCACACTCTTATCCGTTGATCCATCGTCTACAACAATAACCTCAATCTCCTTCAACGATTGCTGAAGGAGAGACTCGAGGCACTGTTCGATATATGCTTCTTTGTTATAATTAATAACGACGACACTTACTTTGTAGAACACCACTCTCGTCCTCCTTCACATCGTATCTGTTATGCGGATACTTTCTCATAAATCGCTAGTAATACGTGCTTCTCATGTTCCCAATTATATTTCTCACGAGCCATGAAACAATTTTCACGCATTTGCTCCCGTAATTCCGGATGGTCTAGCAAATGATTTACACCTTCTGCAATTGATGCTGGATCGTGTGAATCGACACATAAACCAACATTCTCTTTTTCCACAACCCTTTGGATTTCAGGGAAACTACATGCAATAACTGGAACACCACTCATCATATATTCAAATAACTTGTTTGATGAAGCAGAATAATGGTTGAAACAAATATTGTTTAATACTTGGAATCCTACATAGGCGTTTCGTGTGTAATGTAATAACTCATGTATTGGTACTTTTGAGATGAACTTTACTTTCTCTTGTAACCCCAGGTCTGCGACCATCTTCTCTAATTCTGGTTTAATACGACCGTCACCAATGAAGACAAGTGTGCCACGTTTAAAATGCGGTGCAGCTTGTACGAGCTTATCTAATCCACGTCCTACTTGAATACCACCTTGGTAGAGAAGAATTGGTTCTTCTTTTGAAATATTTAACATCTCATGTAAATTTACTACGTCATTCTCTTCTGGACGTGATACGAATGGATAGTTGTGAACCACTTCTGGATACATGCCATATAGCTCTTCTGTATACTTTGCACGTGTATGGTTTTCATTAATCATAATGTCGGTAAATTTAATATAAAAAGCTTCCATCTTACCGTACATGCTACTGTTATAACCTGTACGACTCGTCTGTACTTCGTGTGAATCATATACTAGTTTTTTACGGCGTAATCGTAATAACTTTGCACATACTAACCCTTGAGGCAATGTATTTAAATCATTCGAATGGTAAATATCATAATTTTTGCGCATACCTTGTACCACCATTTGAATTGCAATGTATGCTCGGACAAGGAATGTTCTTGCTTTTTGTGTCGCTAATGTTCCAAATAGAAGTCCTGCGACAACTGTTACAATAGGCATGAACCAAAGTGCAAATGCAAGTAAAAAGAATGATAGGAATAATGTGTACGAGTTCTTTGTGACGAATTGCTTCATCTTTGCACTTAATCCAAGCACCTTTCCGATTCCTGTTGGGAACGTATTATGCACACGTGTTACCGTAAAGCCTTCTTCACGTACTTCTTTTCGTGCTAAATCTGGATTCTTCCGGTCATGTATTGCAATTAAATCCACTTCATAACCTGCTTCGGCTAAAGCAGAACATTCACGAAGTACCCTGGCATCATTGGTGAAGTGATTCCATACAAACATACATACCTTCTTTGTCATCTAATCCCTCCATCATCGTTGTTAACACCTCAATATTCGTGTTCCAACACCAATTTTTCTTCGCAAATTCATATCCGTTCATTCCTAATTCCAACCGTAGCTTCGGATTGTTCGCAAGCGTAAGGATGTTCTCGCATAATTGGTCTACACTTTTATCTGTTGCAACAAGTCCACAGTTTGCCACATTCATCATTTTTGCCGCGTAACCAGATACATCACCAACAATTGGTGTTTTCATTCCCATATAATCAATCAACTTACCCGGTAGTACGGTTTTGAAAACATCTTTCTGAACAAGACTTACGTAAGCAATATCTGCTGCTGCGATTTGTTGCAATGTTCGTTTTCGGCTCATTGCTGTGTGTAGATGAATGTTCATTAAACCTTTTTCTTTAATTAGACGCTTCACTTCTTTTGCTTGAATACCGTAGCCGATAATGTTGAATGTAATGTTTCTGTTCTCTTTTAAACGTTCAGCAATTGTTAGTAGCTTCACAATGTCTTGCGCCAAGCCAATGTTTCCTGTGTACACAACTGATACATGATTTGTTTCATTGTGCTCATGTCGTTCATGGTACGTCATTTCCTCTTCTGTCAATGAGTTTGGCATGAACGAAATATTCGTTTCTTCGATACCTTTGTTCATCATGTGTTCCTTGAAATATTCACTGTTAATAATGATTTCGTCTGCTTTTTTATATAAATATTTTTCTAATAAATGGGCGAACTTAATAATGTACCTATTGGTGAATACTCCGACACCAAGTAAGGAATCTGGCCACAAATCACGTACATCTAAAATAAGCGGTACCTTTAGTTTTTTCTTAGCAATTACTCCTGCAAGCCCGGAAAAAATCGGTGGCGTAGATACAAAAATAAAATCGTATTCTTTCTTCATTCGTAAAATAGACAGCACGAATTTCAACGTGACCTCTAAATAAAGAAATAATCGATTTAACATGTTTCGCGTATATTTTCTTGTTCGTGTCTTTACTCGAATTGTATTTTCTTCTGAAATATTCTCATCCCAAAATTCTTTCTTCTTATACAAGTTACGATTCGGGTAACTCGGATCGGACGTTAAAACCGTTACCTCATACCCTTTCTGTAAAAGTAGGGTATGTATATTCTTCATCCGATTGGCGGCGCTACCTATTTCAGGGTAATAATTTTGACAAATCATTAGAACCTTTTTTCTCATAGATGTCAGCACCTACCTTTTCTATATACTAAAAAAGAGACTATCGAAATCCATATTTAGATACGCCCGTTATTGTCCACATAACTTGTTATCCAAAAAAGCTTCGTTTGCCTCACGAACAGATTATCATACGAATTGTGACTTCTTAATTTTTTTGTTAATTCACAGATTTTGCATAGTATCGAAGGAAAAAACAGAATTGCTATATAGCAAGGATTATAGTGACATACGCATGTCAAATGTATCCTATGAAGGAAGAAATTTAGAGGAATAAAATAAAAAAAGAACCCGAAATATCGAGTTCTTGAGGATCGTCTATTTGGCACATGTATTAACTATTTACTCGCCACCTGTAGTTTCTGCATTGGATAAATTGTATCATTTGTTGATGAGATATCATTGTCTTTTTTCAATTGTTGTACAGATATATCGAATTTCTTAGCGATGTGGAACAATGTATCTCCTTTTTTGACGGTATATGTTTTCACTTCTTTTGCAGATACCATTTCTGCATCTGGTAGCAAAGCAAGTGGATTAACCGCGTTTTCTTTGCCAAATGTCCATGCACCTTTATGCACTTCAAAGTGAAGATGTGGACCTGTTGAATGTCCTGTATTGCCAAGAGTTCCGATTACTTCACCTGTTTTTACTTTTGCTCCTTCTTTCGCATTACGTGTATGTAAATGTGCATATACTGTTTCGTAGCCATTACTGTGCTTAATGAAAATAACATTTCCGTATGATTTGGAGTAATATGATTTCGTCACTTCTCCGCTCGCAACCGTACGTACATCCGTTCCTGTTGGTGCGGCAATATCAATTCCATAATGTTGACCACCACGTGTCCCAAATGTGTCTGTCATTCTTCCTTCTACTGGCCACAGCCAAATATCGCTCTCTGCACGAACAGATGGTACATAAAGAAGTAAACAAACACCAACCATAAGCAAACCTTTTTTTACATAACTAAACATTCTATTTCCTCCATTTTTTAAAGCTCGTCCACCTTTCCTACATGCAAAAAAAAGGGAAAAATGGCACCTTACCATTTTTCCCTTTTTCATCTATCTTATTCCCCTTTTTTTGAGCGAAAGACAAGTGCGCTACGCTCGTACTCGACATCCTTTTCACCAGCGCGAGTATTAATGACACGTGCTACTGCAAATAAATAATCCGATAAACGGTTAATATACTTTAATGCGACATCATTAATTTCTTCTTCCTTCTTAAGCGATACGATACATCGCTCCGCTCGGCGAGCAACTGTACGCGCAATATGAATAGCTGCTGAAGCTGGTGTTCCTCCTGGTAAAATAAATTTCTCAAGTGGAGGTGCTTGTTTAATATAGTCATCAATACGTTCTTCTAAAAACGTTACGATTTCCTCTGTCGCTTTGAATGGGATTTTATCATGAATATTCGCTAAGTCACCACCACAATCAAATAATTCATGCTGAATCTTTTCCAATTCATTGTAAATGTCTTTATACGTTTCTTCCTTTAATAATGTCATTGCTTGGCCAATAAATGAATTTAATTCATCAATCGTTCCGTATGCTTCCACACGTAAATGATCTTTGTCTACGCGTCCACCAATTAAACTTGTTTTTCCTGAGTCACCTGTTCGTGTATATAATTTCACTTAGTATCATCTCCTTCTTTCTTCTATTTCGCTATACTTCTCTTCCTTTCCTTTATTCCACCGTAAGTGGATGGAAATGTTCACCACACATTACATGTATCGCCTGCTCGTATTCGTTATGATAACTAATCACCACACACGTTGCTGGGCCAGAAGAAGCAGTGATATTGATATCACTTTGTATATTTGTGTAAGCTACATCGTTCGCTTGAAGGAGTTGTTCCACTTCATACCGAACACCTTTTGAACCAACTGGGACAACTTCGTATACACCATTTCCCTTCAATACTTCTTTGAATAGTGATAACGGCAATACTTTCTCTTGCTGTAACACAACTTCTTCCCCTACTAGTGGGACACCGATAACTGCAAATTTAGCATCACGTGGTGTGCATGCTACTTTTCGTTCCTTCTTTTTCACATTTCCTATAACAGTAATACCTAGACACGTTTGCACGACTGGGATATTACTCTCGGAGCTACCTGATATGTATACGTCCTCTTGCTTCATTTCTTTGCATATATTTCGTATTCCTTTTTCAAATGCACTGTACGCTTCGTCGCTCGTTAAATTCTGCATAATAATAGCCGTCGGTCTCGCCCCTACTGCCATGCATTCCATCATGGCAACACGTGTTGTGTAGTATGCCACTGTTTCGTACGGTACGTGTACGACGTCTTGCTCTTTTTCGCCAATTCCTCCTGCATTATCTACGGCGATGACTAGATAATCTTCATCTCCCCACGGTATGTATGATACATCTCGCATGATGAATCCCCCTCACTTCAACTGTTTCGCGATTCCTGACCATATTGTTGTGACGATCGTGCATTTCTTAGCTGTATGTTGATAACACCAACCAACAACATCTCGCCATAACCGATTTTCTGCTTCTATTGGTACAATTCCTGAACCGATTTCACATCCGATAAAAATAACGTTTCTACCATCATCTTCTCGTTCCCACGCTTCGTAAAATTGAACCACTTCCTGCCACTTAAATACAGCTTCTGCCCCTTCTTCCTGTACAAAACGGCGAATAAGATGCTCGCATCCTTCTAGTACAACTGTGCTTGTGAGCGGTTGGACAAAAGTTAATTCATCTTCATATCCGTTAATCCATGTATATGTTTCTATCTGACTTTTCACCCATTGGCGCTTTCCTTGAAAGGCACCTCCTGTAACGAACTGCATCGTTCTTCTCCCCTTACTCGTTCCTCTGTTGTATGTAACGTATATCCTTTACCGTACGTAATTGACCATTCCCAAAAAGGCTTCTCAATTGGCGCATATTTCTCCAATAAATAACGAATAACACCACCATGTGTCACAATAACAACATGTTCCACATTATTTCCGAGGCAATAACGCATAATCTTTTCCCATGCTTCATCTACTCGTTCTGTAAAAATCGCATACGATTCCCCGTTTGGCGGGGCATAATCCTCATAGTTATCGAGCCATTGTTGATATACCGGGTTGTCCTTTAACTGCTCATACGTCTTCTTCTCCCACACACCGAAATTCATCTCTCGTAATTCCGGCAATAACCATGTTGGCGATGTATCATAGAGAAGTGCAACTGTTTCTATACACCGATTCAAATCACTCGTTACATATAAATCAGCTGGTGAATACGCATAGTTACGCAATATCTCTCTTCCCTCTTCGCACAACCGCACATCGCTCCAACCGATATATTGTTTCTGCTTATTTTCTTCCGTCATGCCGTGACGAAGAATGGTAATAACCAAAGAACGAACCATAGCCACGTTTCACATCCTTCCACCATTGCACCGAGCATATCTCCTGTCATGCCACCAAATTGCTTCATACACATCTTTCGGAACGCAATCAAGAATAGTAAACTCGCAGCGACAAGTATCAACACAAATGACGTTAGAAGAAAGAAACTTCCCATTAAGAATACGAAAAGCACCCCAACACGCCAGATATCTCCTTGTTTCATATGTTGTTTGAACGACACTGCCATGCCTGTTGGTGTTGCTGATGGTGTACTCACTAATAAGAGGGCCATCATGCTTCGCGCCAAAACCGGAACAACTAAAAAGAATACAAGTTGGAAAAACGCTTGATTTTGTAGCAATTCATATAAAAAAACAAAACGGAAAGTAAATAAAAAGAACAACGATAACACCGCGAACGCGCCTACTCGTGAATCCTTTAATATTTCAAATTTCTTCTCTCGGTCGCGGTGTGAAAGAATCGCATCACTTATATCCATCCACCCATCGACATGTAATCCGCCAGATATAACAGTTGTAAAAAAAATTGTATATAGTGCTAAAAAAAGTGGCGATACATGTGTTTGAAACAATATGTACATTTGTCCCATTAACAGTGCTCCAATGACAACACCAACGAATGGAAATGAAAACACGGCTGCACGTGCCGTATTTTCGTTCCACGGTACTTGTTTCTTTATTGGGATTGTAGTGAGTAATTGCATACTTAATATAAATCCTTGCCCACTAGCTTTCATGATGTAATCCTTCCCACGTCTCTACCAATTGTGTGATGTAGTCCATATGAAGATGTACCTCTACTTCATCCGCAAGTAAGTCAAACATCTTTTCCTTCTGCATCGTCACATTTACTTTCTCTTGGCTATCTAATCCTTTTTGCTTTCGTAATCGTTCTAGCCACTCGTGACGATACTCATCTTTATGGAACAAGTGATGAATATATGTACCAACCACTCGCCCATTCTCTGCACAAACGCCTTCATTACCGTCTTCCGTATGTAAAAAAGGTCGTAATGCTTCAATATGCTCCGTTCGTCCATAATGAATCTCGTATCCTTCAATCTGTAATCCATTCATCGTATGACCAATCGTTTTCTTCACTGTTTTCGTTTCTTCATACACAGTTTCCATCGGTAAGATGCCGATACCGCTCATCCCTCCTCGTTCCTCCTTGCCATGCATATCTAGTAGCTTTTCGCCTAATAATTGATAACCACCGCAAATACCGACGAGTGCTCCACTATATGTTCTAATCTTCTCCGCTAAGCCTGTCTCTTCTAAAAAGCGCATGTCACTTAACGTGCTTTTCGATCCTGGCAGGATAACCGCATCCGGATTACCAAACTCACGAGCGTGTGTCACATAACGAATCGATACATCTTCCTCGAAGAAAAAAGGTTCAATATCCGTGAAGTTCGAAATAAATGGCAAACGAATAACTGCAATATCAAGGTGGGCTCCGCTTACTTTTTTCTCCCGAACGGACAGTGAATCTTCTGCATCAATGACGATGTGTGGTAAATAAGGGATGACACCAACGACTTTCACACCTGTATTCGCTTCTATCCACTCAACACCTTCTTGAAATAACGACACATCACCATAAAATTTATTAATAATGATTCCTTTGACTCGTCTTCGCTCTTTTTCCTTTAATAGTTGCAGTGTACCGACAATACTTGCAAATACCCCTCCCCTATTAATATCCGCGATTAGGAATACTGGAACATCTGCTAGTTCAGCTACCTTCATATTCACGATTTCACGGTCTAATAAGTTCATCTCAACAGGACTACCAGCACCTTCTATAACAAGTATATCGGCTTGTTCTTCTAGTTGGTTTAATGATTGTGTAATGACATCGATTCCTTGTTCATAAAAGTTATTGATGTTTGTAGTGGCTTTCCCGAGCCATACAATTTCTGAAGTCATGTTATTTCTTGGCTTCAACAGAATCGGATTATGAACAACATCAGCTGTGATATTTGCCGCTTCTGCTTGAATTCCTTGCGCCCTGCCAATTTCGTTGCCTTCTTTCGTCACATAAGAATTGTTCGACATATTCTGCGATTTGAACGGTGCAACGTTGTAACCTTTTCGGGCAAAAATACGACACAGTGCCGTTACGAGCAGACTTTTCCCCACATCAGATGATGTACCTTGTAGCATCATTCCTTTCATTGTTCTCATCCTTTCATCTTTGTTGCAATACCATGTACAACGAGATACGCTTCATCTGCATCTTGTACAAGTTGTTGGTGTAACTTTCCTAATACGTACATGTACTCACGCGTCATCTCATCCTCTGGTATTCCTTCTTGAAATACTTCGTTCGATACAACAATAAGTAATTTACATTGCGTCTTTACGTGTGAAACCCCTTTGTATATGCGTGCAAGTGCATCTTCATCATCATGAAACAATTCATTTGCGGTTAAAATAGTCAAACAGTCTAACAGAACAACATCGTCTTCATGAAACGTTAATTCCGTCAAATTACACGGTTGCTCCCACGTCTGCCATTTTATGTCCCCTTCTGCCCGTTGCTTCTGGTGATGAACAATTCGATCACTCATTTCATCATCAATACGAATGCTCGTTGCAATATACTTAGCTTCTGTCGCATAGTTTTTTACGAATGATTCAGCAAAGGTACTTTTTCCACTGCGAACAGCTCCTGAAATGAAAATTAACATTGCTTCCTCACCTCATCCATTGTTTCATGTATGAAATCTTGTATATCTGCATGTGTGCCATATTGTGCTGAAGCGATAAGTACACTCTGTATGTCCAATAGACTGGATATCATCATCATATACTGAAAATATTCCGCATCTGCTAACACTCCATGCACAAACAAACTAACATGCGCTTTATTTCCTGTCATAATAACACTTATTATGTCGCCTTTTTTCGTTTCACGTGTGACAATACGAGACGGCTTCGCATATAACCCGAAATGAAGTATGTCTTCTCGGTCTGCATAATCCCCCTCATCCCAACTATACACAACCTCACGTGCCCATTTAATACCGTGAAGAGAAGACATTACCTTCACCGCTTCCGTTCCTTCAATCACAAATCGCGATTCTTCCTTTTTATATGAAAGAGGCCCTTTCTTCTCCTGTATAACAGGTGCATACGTAATAATCGGGGCTTCGTGTAATGGATGTGGTTCACATAAAATAATTGGATGATACACATCTTGCAGCACGGTTTCCGTCAGTGCGTGTTGTGGTGTATCTTGCACAATCATTTCACCGTCTTCTAATACGAAGATACGATTACAGTACATACTTGCTAAATTCAAATCGTGGAAAATCGCAATAACTGTTGATTCATTCTCTTCCACCCATGTTTGTAAAAAACGGAAGAGCTGAATACTATGTTTCATATCTAAATGATTCGTCGGTTCATCTAATAATAAAAGGGACGGTTCTTGCGCTAACGCTTGTGCAAGATACACACGTTGGCGTTCTCCACCACTTAAAAACGGAAGCGTTCGATTTTGCAAATGCGTCACTTCCGTCATTTGCATCGCCGCACGGACAGTTTCTTCATCTTCTTTTGACCATGACGGCAAAAAACGCTGTTGATGCGCATATCGTCCAAGTGATACCGTATCGTATACGCTATAAGAAAATGACTCTTCTGTTTTTTGCGAAAGCACAGCTATTTTCTTTGCTAATTCTTTTTGTGAATACGTTCGAATATTTTTCCCTTGTAACATTACTTCTCCACTTGAAGGAGATAATGTACGGCTTAATAATTTCAACAGTGTTGTTTTTCCACTACCATTCGGACCAACAATACCGATAATTTCTCCTTCTTGGACGGAGAATGAAATATCTTTTAACAATTGCTTCGTACCGTCATATGCGAAATTCACTGCTTGTACAGAAATCATCCTATCCCTCTTTTCTACGTCTGCGTCTAAAGAATATATATGAGAAGATTGGTGCACCGATAAAGGCTGTAATAACGCCAATTGGTAACTCAGTCGGCGCAATAATTGTTCGCGCGACAAGATCAGCGATAATAAGGAATGCACCGCCGTACAACATCGAAAGCGGCAATAAACGAACATGATTTGCTCCCCATACCATACGTGTGAGATGTGGAATAACTAAGCCAACAAAGCCAATTGTTCCAGCTACCGCAACTGCCGCACCAGTTAACATCGATGCACTAATTAGCACAATCCACTTCGTCCGGTTCACGTTCACACCTAAATGACTTGCACTCTCTTCACCAAATGACAACGCATTTAACTCACGTGTACAAAAAAGTAGTAGAACGAACGATACAACTAAGAACGGGACAATAAGCTGAATGTACGCCCATCCTCTCATCGATACACTTCCCATTAACCAAGACATGATTTGGCGTAACTCTTCCCCACTTAATGCAATGACAAGTGATAGTACAGCACCTAAAAAGGCACTAAAAATAATTCCCGCAAGGATTAATGTTTCAACACTCATTTTCCTATCTGCCATTCTTGCAAAGAAGAGAACGAGCAATAACGTGACAAATGCCGCACAAATGCTTATGACAGGTAAAGTAAAAGAGCCGATGAATGGTAGTTGAATATGAAAGAAAATAACGATGACCGCACCAAGCGATGCACCGGATGATACGCCAAGTGTATATGGATCGGCTAGTGGATTCTTAAGTAATCCTTGGAATGCTGCACCTGCGAGCGCTAACGAGGCACCAACGCAAAATGCTAATAGGACACGAGGTAAGCGAATCGACATGACGATATTCACCATCGATTCGTCAATCAGTTGATCTGTTTGAATGCTGAATACGTTTTGGATAAAAATGTGGACAACAGTAGAAAGGGGAATCGACGAAGACCCCATCGATACCCCTACTATCATCGCTAATGCCACCACCGTAAGTGCTACGATGTATGGAAGAGCAATCGTATTACTTAAATACGTCCGGATAGATTGCTTTCGCAAACTCTTCTACTCCCTCTACTACACGTGGGCCTGGACGATTCGTTAAATCAGCATTCACTTCATATACACGTTTGTTCTTCACAGCAGGAACATCTTTCCACGCTGGACGAGCTAATACGCCAGCTGCTGTGTCTGGACCAGCTGTTGTAATAATAACATCTGGATTTAATTTCACTGCATCTTCTTCTGTTAACTTCGGCCATCCTTCTAGATTGCCTGCTACGTTCTTCGCGTTCACTACTTTTAACATTTCATCCATAAACGTACCTTTACCCGCCGAGTAAATATCGGGTTGACTTGAAATTTCAACAAATACGTTCGCTTGTGTTGTTACTGCTTTTGCTTTTTCTTGTACTGCCGCTAAGCGTGATTTCATGTCTTTCACTACGTCAGCCGCTTTCGCTTCTGTGCCTGTTAACTTACCAATTGTTTCAATTGTTGTGTACACTTGGTCAAATGACTTTGCATCTTCTACAACAAATACTGGGATTTTTGCATCTTTTAATTGTTGGATGCCATCTTTCAAACTAAACATGTTCATGTTATGTGCTAACACAAGGTCTGGCTGTAACGAAATAATCTTTTCAATATTTACTTCCATACCGCCAACTTTTTCTTTCTTCTTCACATCTTCTGGATATGTATCGTTATCTGTAACAGCTGTTACTTTCTCACCTGCACCTAATGCGTAAAGAATTTCTGTGTTACTTGGCACAAGCGGAATAATCTTCTCCGGCTGTTTCTCTAACGTAACTTCTGCGCCAGTCGAATCTTTCAACGTTATTGGGAACGCTGCTTTCGTTGTTTCTGATGTTTTTGCTTCGTCTTTCTTCGGCTCTTTCGCTTCATTGCCACACGCTGTGAATAAGGCCATGATAATTGCAAGAATGGCTACTAAGCGAAATACTGAATAGAATTTCCTCATTTTCGTTTCCCCCTATATGTATGTAATAAAAAAACCTTATTCCTCGAGGTAGAATAAGGCTGAAACAACAAAATAGGCATACCTATTGTGCTATTCCAACGTCTTAACCCCCGAAGAATGGAAATGGTTGAGTTTGTAGACAAGGTATACTGGCTTTGCTTCACCCTACTCTAGAACCTTCCCATACGTATGTACAGTGGTATTTTCTATTTCGTCAGCATTACAGTTGCGGGGACAGCTTTGGATTTGAACCAAATTCCCTTACATCTACACTCATATTATGTTCTTTTCTTCCGTCACTTATCATATACTAACTGTTTGAAGAAATGCAAATATTTAATCGGAATTTTCCTAATTATATATAGTTTTTTCTTGTAAAAAGTAGCTAGCGCGTATTTTTTCTATTCCTCTTTGCATTTTCCTGCTGGAACTTCTGCATTTGTTCTTTTCTTTTTCTTCTTTCAACAGGAGTATTATGTGTTGATATTACTGCTTCTTTCACTTGAAAACTTGCAAACTTTAACTTACACATACACAAGGTAAATGCATATGGTAAGTAGTACACTTGTATATAAAAAATAGTTGTAGTAGAAAGAAAAAGCATACTAGATGTAATAGAAGATTCGTTCCCTGAAAATATACTACTTATACATATTCCCCCAACAACAACTCCTATTACTTTAATTATTAGAGAATGGCTACTAGGTGCCTCGCTTACAGGTTTTCTTGTTTTCATATACTTACCGCTGAATATTTTTGAACGAAACGTAACAATAGAACCTATCAACAAACAACTAGCTACTATGAGAATACCACCAACAATATAGCTAGAAATATCAAAAGCACCAAATGTGGCGAAGTGTAAATATCCTAAAGAGAAAAATTAGAAACCTATAATCTGTAGTGACAAAATAAACATAATAAATTGAAGTGTTTGAAATTTCATCGCCATCTTTCGATGAAAAATAATTACAGCAATCACTAATAATCCTGTTAATAACCAATAGCTACTTTGAATAATTGCTTCATAAATAAATCCATCTTCCACTTTCTCTGTAAATATTCCTTCTCTTATTATTATCGAATTAAAGAAAGTAAACAAAAAACAAACTCCAAGTAAAACTAACATTAAACTTCTTAAATCAACTCGATGAAATGTCACCACATCCCATGCCATATAATAATAGTACTTCTCATCTCTTAGCATTAGATTCTCCTTTACATTGATTCTCAGTAATATGTAGCTATCACTTTTAAATGAAATCTCTTAACCTTTAATTTTCTAATTTTTTTACTTACTTTTACATTTAAATCTCTTCCTTCACATGAAACCCAGGAAATATAAATTTACAATATGCAGTCATAATTTGTTCCGGTAAAATGATAAAAATTAAATAGATTATAAAAATAAAGAAAGTAGAAACAATACCCATAGTAATATCGTTTGCATATTCTCCTAAAAATCTACTTATTCCCGCAGCTCCAATCAGGATATAAATAGGCATTAATACCTTTTGATTGATTTCATTATTTAACCTCTTTTTATATAAAGTACTCCTTACTTTAAATGAACCTTGATTTAATAAAAATTTGAAACGCATAATAGAAATTGAAAGGACTACCAAAGCTAGGATTATAGTGACCATGAAGATATAGTGCATAATATCTTTGTCCAATACTGTCGCTAATCCAATATGTCCCAATAAAAACATCTGAAAACCTAATTTTACTTCTGTTATAATAAACAAAATAAATTGTAATCGTTGAAATTTCATAGACATTACTTTAGGAAATAAAATTACAATGGGAACAGCAATAATGATAGTTGTATAGTAATCAATGTCATATAATCCGTGTAATGCAGCTATTCTATCTCTTGTATCTTTCAAAAAAAAATACTCTAAATAAGTAAATAATGCGCAAAATAGCCACATTAATAGAAGAATGCCTTTTATATTCATTGGATGAAATCGCTCTGTTAAAATAGGTATTTTTAGTACTTCAAATTCTTTTTCATTTTTCTTCATTCTTTTCCCCCTCTGTTTATAACATACAATAAATAAGGAGAGGACCTACTCTTCCTCCTATTTATTTTCCTCACATCCCCTTAACAACAGAAAACTTCTGTTCAACTCACGTTCTTATTGCACAACCTCTACTTAGTATTATTACTTTTTTCCATCTTCTCTTTATAATCCAAGCATTTCGAAAGAGCTACTTGCTCGTTATTACTTTTATTTGATAAAAATAAAGATATCTCCTGGGTTTCATTTATTCCACTTTGCCTACTGTAATCAAAAGATATTCTAATCTCCGATAGCTCTATCCGTTCTTTCTGAATATCTTTCGATGCATTGAAAGATAAAACGATTGAAGCATATTGAAATACATCATATTCAATCTTCCATTGACTATTTATTTTTTCTTCAAATTGCGCCTCATTCAATGTATATCCAATTACATTTGGTTCATCAAAAGATTTACTTTCACTACTTGGTGCCAGATTATTTAGTCCTTTAAAACCATGAAACATTAACTTTATCATTGATAAATCCAATCTCTCATCTGCACTTTCTACTTTATTTTCTTCAAATTTGATACCTGTAGAATATAAAATAGTTTCTTCATTATTAATACCCTACTTTTTTTATTGAATGATCATAAAGATTTCTTTCATTAACATTGTATATACCACTTGTAACTTGCAAGATTGTTTTATCATTCCCTCTCTCTTCTTGCTCCTCACTCTTTCTCAATGTAACGTGTTCCTTTACCTCAGCATACCCATCATCGCTAGCAGACCTAACCGTAACCATGTCCCCTTCGTCTAGTGCTTTTACTAATCTTTCGTACTCTATTTTTGTCTCTCCTACATTACATCCTCCTAATAACGCTACACAGGTCGTGGTTAACCTGATGACTGCTCTTTTTCCCTTTTGATCATACCAGCACCTCGTTTCATACCCCTATACTCAACGTCTATTATTCTTACTTTTCTTTATTTTCGTGCTTCTCCTCATATTTGAGTTATGATACGTTGTTCTTATGTCTTCTACCCTAAAACTTCGAAACTTTATTTTACACATCACCACGGTAAACAAATATGGTAGATAATACATTTGTATATAGAAGTAAATAACAAAATTAACAGACAAAAAGAATAAGGTAATATTCGGAAATGCTCCTCTGAATAGAGCACTGGTAACTGTAACTAAACCGAGTACCGCTAATGGTTTAGTTAATGGTGAACTTAAAATTATAATCCGATTTTTTTTATTAGTTACTACATATTTCCCTTTTGCTATTGATGAACGGAAACGAACAATTGAAAATATTAATAAAAGCAAACCTGAAATTACAACAAACCAGATAATAGGTTTAGTAATAGTTTCTGCGAATATTGTAGCTAAGAAAAAATATCCTAGAAACAAAAATTGAAATCCTAAAACTTGACTCAAAAGAAAGAATATCAAGAATTGCAAACCTTGATATTTCATGGCCATCGTTCGGTGGTACAAAATAACTGCGATAACCAATAAACCAACAAAAAACGAATAGCTATTATTTATAATTAATTCATAAATAGACTTTTCTGCCATCTTTGCTTCATACAAAGGAAGGTATAGTACGAAAGAAAAGAAAGAACAAATACCAATCAAAAATATCAATCCGATTCTTAACTGCAAAGGATGATATACGCCCGTAGTTACCCACCAATTCATTGCATCATAATTTTCTTCACTTCTTAGCATTTTATCCTCCTACTTAGAATAGTACATATTATTCTTATCTCTTCTCATACTCTAAAACTTTGAAACTTTATTTTGCACATCGCTACTGTAAATAGATACGGTAGATAATACATTTGTATATAAAAAATAAGCGTAAACAAAAGGAAAAGCATACTTCCAGTAACAGGCGAGTTATTCCCAAAGACCATACTGGCTCCACCCAATCCTAAACCACATACCCCTAATGGCTTAATTAATTTTGAATTTGAATCCCTTATTTTATCTTTCTCTTTAGTGAATATATATCTTCCTTTTGCTATTGATGAGCGAAAACGAAAAATCGAAAACAACAACAATAGAAAACCTGAAATTATAACTAATAATATAATAGAGAGATTAATATCTTCATCGAAAAATCTAGCTAGTGATAGGTGCGCTAAAAGTAAAAATTGAAAGCCCAAAATCTGCATTAAACAAATAAACAATAAAAATTGCAGTGCTTGAAATTTTATAGCCATAATTCGATGATATAAGATAATTATCACAATTAATAATCCAAGGAAAACTATATAATTACTTTGTATGATTGCTTCGTAAATGAACTTTCTTTCTACCTTGACCCCACTTAGAAAATATGACTGTAAAAAGGTAAATAAAAAGCATAATCCAATTAAAACTATTAGAAATCCTCTTAATTTAGCAGGAACAAACACCCCTGTAGTTACTCCAAAATTCATATCCTCATAGTATTCTTCATCTCTTAACATACCTGTTCTCCTTTATACAACTCTTCTTGCTTTCTTTCATAGCAAGGGACTACTCCACTAAAAACAAATTGCAATAAACCAATATTCCCCATCTAGATAAATATACGTTAATACAAGTGGATAAGAAGTAAACGGGATGTTTAAAGACCTCCACAAGAAATTCATTTACCTATTCTTCACACCTCTTGATTGCTGTATCCATATAACACTCTTTCGTTGATACTATATACTCCATTTGTATTTTGATATAAAGTCCTGTCAGAATTTTTTCTTCTTTCATACTCTATCACTCCTTAATTGATTTATTGTAATCTTTTTCAAATTCGCTATATTTCTCTTTGCTAACTTCTTTATTAGACTCTTTATCAACAAATATCCAATCAATATTGTAAGTATGTGAAAGAAGTTTTCCTTGTTCATTTTCTTTATTGTAATCAATTGAGATTCGAAGATCATTTATTGTCATATTACACCCTTTACAATCCTCAGCATTTGTGAAATAAATTGTAATTTTAGCAGAATTCAACTCATCATACTTTATCTTTAAATCATCATTAATTATTGTCTGAAATTCAGATTCCGTTAACGAATATGATATTCTATTAGGTTCATCCCCGCCAGCGGTATCATATTTTGGTATTATTGAAGAAATCCCCCGTAATCGATTCATCCCAATGTTTATCAGAAGACTTTCTATATTTCGATTTCCACCTTTAGCAGTACCATTTTCATAAATAAAAGGTGTGGTATAAATTATATTCTCTTTAATATCTTTATCACGCTTACCTTCAATTTTTGTTTCTATTATGTTTTTCAAACGTTGATTCGTAGTTCCGTACATCCTTTTTTCTTTAACGTTAATTACCCCTTCTGTTGATTGATATAGTAAATCATCATAAATTTTATCGTTGCTCTCTTCTCTAGTTGATATATTCACTCTCTCCTCCACATACGCATATCCATCATCGCTAGTGGACATGACCGTAGCCATGTCCCCTTCGTCTAGTGCTTTTATCAATCTTTCATAATCTACTTTTGTTTCCCCTATATTGCATCCAACTAGTAATATACATATTGTTATCAAAATAACGAGTGCTCTTTTTTTCATATCTGCACCTCATTTCGGACTCTTGGTAACTCTACCCGTTCTGTTCATATTCATCGACAAAAAGGGAAGGTAGGTGCTATGCTCCTATTCCTCCCCTCTCACTAGTCTTCCCATCGGCTCATTCATATTGTTCACAAATTCATTACGCCACTTTTTGAATTGTGCACTGAAATGCATTTCTACCTTGTTACGGTAACCTAAGAATTGTACTTCTTGTATGTCACTATGATTAAAAAGTTTATATGTTTCAGCCGTTAATCCAACTGGATGAATCGTTCCACCGTAGTCATAAAATGTATTTTCATCTAGCAGTATTCCTCGTGTTGTGATCATATACTCTACATCTTCTTCATTCACTATCTTCACAATACTTCCTAGTGGTAATACTTTCTCCATATAGTCTTTCATCTTAATTTACCGTTCCTTTTAAAATAGTAATCTTCTCTTCAATTCTTCGACGTTTCTTTTCTAATTGCTCAATACGCTCTATGAAAGCATCATGGGTCTGGCCATCCATATGCGTATCAATACTACTCTCTAACTTTTTCATGTCTGCTTGTAATGAGGCACATGCCTTTTGAAGTCTATTTACGACATTTCTAATTTCATCTTGCCCACCATTATCGGCAAATGTATTGTGGACCCTTCTCATTATCACATGTAAATCCATTTACTACCGACCATCCCTTCCATGCTTACTTATGTGTATTTGACCATCTCTAATTCTTGGTCTTTTACCACCATTGAAACGACAGCTGATTGTACATCTTCATTTAATTCTATTAGTTCATCTTTTAAATTCTTAACGTCCTTCGTTATCTCTGTTAACAAGGATCTATCTATTCCTTTTTTTCCATCATTCATAAAAACGGCTAATAAAGAATATTTGTGCGATCTAATGTGATTTCCAACGATTGCTTCTATATTCGTATCAATCACAAAATCTCCACTAAAAACATCCATGATATCATCCCAAACAGAAAAAGCCACTTCACGGACTATCGATAATATTTCCCAGCGTAATAAATAGACGCTAACGCAAGTGGCTAGGAAATCAACAGATTGCTTAAAAACATCTACAAGAACTTCATTCAGCCACTCTTCTGCTCTAGCTAATGTACTATTTATCCAATCAATTGCTTCATCAACCCCTTTACTAAACTCCCAAACAACTTCTGCGCCAAACCTTATTAACTTCCCCTTAGCAACAGAAAACTGCCGTTCGACATACGTCCTTATCGCATTAAAGTCAGAAATAGTTGTAAGAGTAAATAATAGCGGGCTTATAACTTTAGTTCCTATTGCGACTAGTATTGCATCTTTAAAAGTAGCATCTTTTCCCGTAAGACCTTTATAAAAACTACCCGTATTTGTAACAAGCTCAAGAAATGCAGGCATACGGTCTAGTCCGCTATCATTGCTTCTTTTATATTTTTCGAAGTGAAAATTCCCATTCCCATCAAAGTCTATATTCCTTCTTTTAAAAGAATGTCCTGCACCATTATTAATCTCATATATTGTTCCGGGTAATACGAAGTCTGCACCTAGAATTGCATTATACAAAGGGTCATTTTCATTCACGATATTTTGAGTATTTTTCAACTGAGATCCATCACCATATTTAATAACGTCACTATTAAGAACTGGAGCTGGATTTAAAGCTAGAACATTTACATCATCAGCTTGGTTTCTTAATGCAACCGTGTTCGCTATACCACCACCTAAGGAATGTCCAATCAATGTTATTTTTGCATTAGGATTGTCAGCTTTTATCTTATGATAGAATTCATTCCCTTGATCGTATTGTTCAACTGGAAAAAAAGTATTCAACATATTATTAGTACCGATTTGTATATCCTCTACTAAATCAGGTGAATCGAAAATTCCTCCATTTGAGTTTCTTTGATCTGGTTGTGTTCCTACAAATGTTATGACAATGTCCCCATTACCATCTTCTAAAGCATATGCACCGAATCCTGTATCTAAGTTATCTACTTTGTCAATTAACTCTACATTAAATTTTGTTTGTAATAGTTCTGTATTCTTCGTATCGTCATCATTTGCAAAGCTATTTTTCTTTTGGTTATAATCATAAATATCTTCAGCAGCTAGCTTTAACTGTCCAACATCTGTACGTAAATCATATTCTTTTATATCCATCTAAACATTCACAACCTTCACACTTTAATTGTTTGCTATTTCTAGATACTTTTCCTTCATATTAATATTTTTATTAGAACTTTCCGGGAAGCTCCAATTTATTTCCAGCAAATGAGTTGACTTTCCAGTATCTTCTTTCCCTTTCTCAAGCCATACAACTATGTTAATCTCTTCAATAAGCATTTCTTTATCATCTGTATCCTTTGATTTATTAAAACCAACTGTAATGCTAGCACTATCAAATTTGTCATAAGTTAGCTTTAGATTATCATTTAAGATATTATTGAACTCTGTTTCCGATAAGGTATAACCAATTCTATTTGGCTCATTATATTTAACTTTGTCATTTTTAGGTTTTAAATCCTCTAATCCTGAAAAAATATCTAAATTCAACCTAATTGGAGATAGATTAAGCTCGCCTTTATCACTTCTTATTAGATTATCTTCGTATATTATTTTCGTACTATATATATCTTCTTTCCCTTTATTAGATTCTTTTCCATCCGCTGCTTTATTTACAATCTCTTGGTTGCTGTATCCATATAGTACTCTCTCGTTGATATTATATACTCCGTTTGTATTTTGATATAAAGTCCTACCATATTCTCCCCCCTCTTTTTTCCCTCTTTCAGACTCTATTACTCTCTCCTCCACATACGCATATCCATCATCGCTAGCGGACATGACCGTAGCCATGTCCCCTTCGTCCAATGCTTTTACTAATCTTTCATACTCTATTTTTGTTTCTCCCATACTGCATCCTCCTAGTAACGCTGCGCATATTGTAGTTAAGATGATGAACACTCTTTTTTGCCTTTTTATCATACTGGCACCTCGCTTCGCACTCTTGGCATTTTGACTTTTATTATTTGGCCTTTTACATAGTAGTACACTTCGTCTTTTCCAAGCGGTTGTTCGTTACTAATATACTTCACACTAAATATTGTTTGATCGTTTAATGGCATCGTCACAATGCTCGATGTTAATTTCGTTTTAATTTTTAATGTCATTGCCTCTCTATTTCGGTTGATATAATCATGATGTCCTGCAAAGATAAAGAATACACCTACTGTTCGTGAAGCATCTATTAAGATAGATGTCTCTTGATCGTCTAAGAGGATAACTTTATTAAATGCTTCTACATCTGCGATAAATACTATATGAGTAGAGAATGCTGGTGCTTCTTTCCCTGTTTGCCTACATTCTGTTAATTTCTGTGTACGCTCTTGAATAAGCGATAACCATTTTCCTATATGCACTTTCACTTCATGTTCTTCTACGATGTAATTTGTTACTTTCTCTTTGAAAGGAATAAATGTATAGCTAGGTGTGTCTACTAGTGTAATACTTTCAACATATTGCACATCTAATTGAGCAATCAAACTTGAAATAACTTGTTGGCGCAAGCTATCATCTACTCCGTAAATCATTAAATGGTCATAACTAGAAGCATCATGTGCAACAATCTCTACATCTTTGAAATCTAATCCAATTGGAATATAACCTTGACTTAATACTTTCGCCAATGTCCTCTTTGCTCTATACGTTCTTAGTTCCACTACTTCTGGCATCATCGGTATTTCCTTAGGACGTTCACCATCCCAATTATTGTCCATTTCGATTGCTTCTTGTTGTAGCGTTTGGATTTGTAATAATTCGTCTTCTGCAATAGTTGGTAATGCTGTTTGGAATAATGTCGAGTTTTCTAATTTAATCAACGCTCGTCCTTCTAATTCTTCTAGTTTAATGTCTGAACGACCAACAATACTTACCGTTTCCGTGTTGTCAATCATATACAAACAAGTTTGAATCTTAATATTACTATGAAGTTGTATACGTAAGGCATTTTGTCTGCTAGCACTCAGCAATACATGAATGCCCAGACTCGCTCCCTCTCGTACTACTTGCATCATCATTAAATCAAATGCTTCGTAAAACGGTGCTTCTTTCACGGAATCATAATTATCAATTGTGATAATTATATTCGGTTCAGTTTTCCCGCTCGCTTTTTCATATACACTCATATTTGCAACATCATAATCACTTAAAATCTTTTTACGTCGTTTCATTTCTTGGCCTAACCGTTCCACTAATTTCAAACACTTCTCCGCTTCATCTATCGTGATCGTATCCGCCACATGCGGCAAAGCCTTTAATGGTAATAATCCATTCGTGCCGAAATCTAATAAGTAGATGTGTAAGTGTTCTGGACAATGTTGGCGTGCTAAATCCATTATTACTGTTTGCAAGAATGTCGACTTTCCATAGCCTGGACTTGAGTATACGGCAACGTGTCCATCCTTCGTCATATCAATTGTCAACGGTGTTTGTGCTTGTAGTTCTGGTTGATCTAGTAAGCCAATCGTCGCTTGTAATGGTCTTTTCTCTTGCTTCCAAGCTTCGTTGAAATTAATTGGGTGTAACTGCGGTAGGAATAATTTCTCTGGCAATGGTGGTAACCAAGGTCTTGGCAGTGGTGTAATCTCATTGCTTTCCGCATAATCGTGTATATAATCGATTACTGCGTCTAATTCAGTTGGGACAGATGTCACATCTTTCTTGTACTCTAGTCCACTTAAATCTTCGCTAATAATCTCATATTGTCCTAGTTCATTGATCGCATAAATTGTTGCATCTAAGTGTGACTTCTCATCTTTATCTTCTACATAATCTGCTCCACTCCATGCCGATTGGAACAGTTCATATATCTCGTTATTTCCGACTTGTAAATAAGCTCGCCCTGGTAATTTAATTTCAGCTGCATCTGGTGTTTTTAAGATTTCGTTACTGTCAGAAGCATTCTGTACTTTCAGTGCCAATTTAAATTTCGAGTTACTCCAAATTTGATCGTCTACAACGCCACTTGGTTTTTGTGTCGCAAGTATTAAATGGATTCCTAACGAACGACCAATCCTAGCGGTAGATACTAACTCTTTCATAAAATCAGGCTGTTCGGCCTTCAATTCAGCGAACTCATCACTTATTAAGAATAAATGCGGCATTGCCTCTTGTACTTTGCCTTCTTTGTATAATTTATGGTATTGATTAATATGATTTACATCATACTCACCGAACAAACGCTGACGTTTTTTCAGCTCTGCTTTAATAGACGCTAATGCACGCATACTTTGTGCACCGTCTAAGTTTGTAATAGCTCCTAGCAAATGCGGTAAATTCTTGAATAAGTTGGCCATTCCTCCACCTTTATAGTCAATTAAGAGGAATGCTACTTCATGCGGATGGAAGTTCACTGCAAGTGATAAAATGTATGATTGTATAATCTCTGATTTACCTGATCCAGTCGTTCCTGCAATTAATCCGTGTGGTCCATGTGCCTTCTCATGTAGATTCAGATTCACAATATCTTCTTTTCCACGTAGTCCTAGTGGTACAGCTAACGTCTTATGCGTAGCATTCTTTGACCAACGATTACCAACACCTAATTCTTCTACTTTCTCTACTCCATATAATTCTAAGAATGTAACACTTTCTGGAATGCTGTTTTTTAAATTTTGCAAGTGATTTAGCGGTGCCAGTGCCCGTGAAATATCTTCTTTGTTCATCTCCATTGGAAATCCGTCTAGTGAAAATTTCGTGTTGACTAACTCCCCTTCTTCCAAAATAATATTACCCGATTTGGAATCTCGTATATCAATAACTGTCTTTACATGCTCTGGCAAGCTTTGCATCACATCTTGAACGAAAACAAGGGACACTCCTAATTCACTCGGGTCTTCATTAAAGAATTCCATGACAATATGATCCAGGATTAGCTTTTCGTCCGTAATAAGAACAACGTAATGAGGTGAGAAGTATAACTTTTCTTTGGAATTACCCTTCTCCTCTAACGCCATTCGTCTCTCTTTCAGTATTTGATATAAACTATTTAATACTTGGTCACGACTTCTGGCATGGTACACAAAACCGCGTACATTAATATCACGTACACTAGCATGCGGTAACCAACGCATCCAATCCCATTTCTTCTTCTCCTCTTCAGGAAAGATTGTAATAAACTGTACATCATGGTAACTATGGAACAGTGCTGTCTGCATGACTAACCACTGCAATTGTTTAATAACAATCGAACGTTGACCAATATACCCTACAGGCCCCTTCATAAGGCTTGTTGTAATTGGTACATCATGTAATGACAGAAATTGATTTTTCAACTTCCTTGCTTCCTCTATTAATTCGTCCTTTTGTTGACTAAATTCTTCCTCATTGAACGCAATATCAAAGCTCGTATCAACTGTTCCACTTCCAACACGGTACATAAGAAAGTCGTGGTGAAGTCTTGTTTTTTCATAAATACGTGGATTAATTGTTACCGCCATATCACGTACACCTTGCATTTCTGGATAGTGATATGCTAACGCATGTCGTTGTTTCTCTACTTCTTTATATAAATCCATCGTTTTATTTTTCAAATACTCTCGGTAACTATTATCTCGTTCTATTATATTCTGCTTATATTCTTTCACATTGTTAAAGTAAGTCGTAATAGAAATGACAATCGTAACAAGTGTCACACTTACTGAAGCGATAATATAAAAACCAACAGGATAAATTAGCGCAATAAAAATCGTTACAAGAATCATCACAATAGGTGGCACAATCGTTCTAACTAACTGTTCATTCGCCTTAGATGGCATATTAGGCGGCTTAGCAATTGTCATCTTATCAGTTGGTTCCCTATGTATAATTCTTGGCGAACGATGATAATCAGGGTAAGATTCACTGTAATACTCATCACTCTTTGCTAATGCTGGGAGTGTCGTTGTTACATTCTTCTCTTGTGATTGAATGGATAACTCCCTTTCTTTTAGTGTGAAAATAATCCCATCTACGATAAGGATATCTCCTTTATCAACAACTACTTCACCTCTAACTAAGCGATAGTTATGATATACTTCTCCACTATTCACATGTAATGTAAAAGAATCTGTTAATGCCTCACGCATTAATAACGCATCTACTGTGCTTCTATCTATGAAAATATCATCGTATGCATGATGACTAATCGTTATTGCGTATTTAGTAGTTGTATCATAAACCGCTGTCTTTTCAATAGATACAAGATGGATTCCAAGCTTTTTTCCATTTGTCAAAACCCTTGTAAGTAACTGATTCTTCGGAAGTCTTTCTCCGTCTATTAACCATGATTCACTTGCTTGCTCCCATTTAAGTTCAACGGGCTCTACAAGGTCTTTAATCGTAATCGTATGTGTAATGTTGTTGCCAATTATAATGGATTTACTATCATTGTAATGAAGGTCCAATTTGTATAATTGATCCTCATATCGTATCATTAACATTTCTTTGCTCATGAAACGCATGCCACTCCTTTATGCATAAATATGTCGTATAAACGTTATAGATTTAGATAATCTATTCTCCACCTGTGTTTTCTTTTGTTTCCTGTGGCTTTTGTTCTGTTGATTCAGTCTGCTGCTTTTCACCTTCTTCTGGCTTTTTGTCAGCCTCTTTTCCTTCGCTCTTTTCCTTCGTAGACTCTTTCTTTAATAATTCTTCATCTTTCATATATTTCTCTTGATATGGCCTTAACTCTTGTTCATATGTTTTTAATTTTTCATCTCGTTCTTTACCTGATAAATCCGGATTGTTCTTCGTTGCCTCAATTTGCTTTAATAACCCGTACATAATTAGTTGCGGATCATCTACACTCTTTGCATAATCTAACGCTTTATCGAATTCTCCTCTTCCGCTGTAAATCCAATATAGTAAGTACTTCTCATCACTTTTCAAACTAATATTTTGCATAATATTCGTCTTCTTTTGTTCACTTAATGTCTCTGCTTTTACATATGAAAAAGCAAGTTGGTATTTAGCTGTTATAGGTAAACCTTCTGCATCTTCACTCTTTAAGACACTAATTGCTTTATCGTAATCAGTGGCAATGAAATGCCTATTTGCTTCGAGTAAATTATTTTGATAAGGAACTTTTATAAATGCATAGTAAATAACAGGAACTGCTAATATAACCGCCGAAACGATAAATGATATTGCCAAACTTTTGAATAGTTTAAAGCGTTTCTTTGGTACTAGCATCATTTGTTTGTTCGATAACTCTTGTTCTTTTGTGTAGTTATCTTGCAAGAATGACTGCAATTCATCTAATGATGAAATATCAGATACATTCCGCTCAAATGGTGTATCTGCTGCATTGTCTAATAAACCGTTATATAAATCTTGAAACGAATACTTTTTATTAAACAGGGCAATGATGAGGCATTTAAACTGCCTTAAGAATACCTCTTCCGAAATATTCATTGGCGGAATAATATTCGTTAATCCCTTATGAATGATGTAGGGAATATAATTAGAATCGACAACAATATTATCTGGATGTAAGAAGAAGGAATATCTAGAATATAAGCATTCTCTAAAACGATATATATTCAATAGGAATCGAAGTTTATCGTTTTTTTCATAGTCCTTCACATCTTCCCACGTAATCCACTCTTTACCTATTGAATATGTAAATGTATATGTATCCTCTTCTTCCTCTATCGACACAGGTATGAAATATGGGGTTTTGGCTGTTAGAAGTTCTAACTGGCTTTGATGGGTAACTTTCGTTAAAGATTTTGCAAGCTGCAATTGTAACGAATGTTCTGTTTGAATAAATGGATACTCCATCGTATCTATTTGAATTGTACGTTCTATCATTTTCGTCTCCTTTTAACCTATAAGAATCTTATTAAGACTTAACATCCTGGTGTTATAGTACTTGTATTAAATCACCTTCTGTTATGTTAAAATCCATCATTTTATCATCGTTTAAGAGGATAATCCCTTTATTCACTACTTTCATGGCATACGTTGTTTCGTTTGGACAAGTTAGCCCTAAGGTCTGTGCTAAATTCGTCAGTAAATATTTCACTGGTTGATGATTCGGAACATGAAGGTCATAAAAATGCCCTCCCCAATTTCTAAAGTCCATTGTTATACTCGTATGTGTTCTGTTATTCATCGTGCTCTCCCTATATCTCATTCTTTTTAATAACAAAATAGACAGTGCTACATAAAAGGAAAACAACTCCGACAATTATTCCTGTAAAAATAGTAGTACCTGTTTTCTTTTCTTGTTCACTTTGCTTTTCTACAGCTACTGCCTTTACCTTGTAAGTAGATTCAAATAACAATTCTTTTCCATCCGGTGCACTAGAAGCCACTTGTTGATCCGAAAACAAACTATCTTCTAACGCATCCATTTCTTTTTCATCTTTTGCTTGTATTTCTTTAATTTGCTTATCAATACGCGGTTTGAATAAATCATTCTCTTCTTTCTGTATCTTCTTCTCGTCCTCTTTCTTTCTCTGCCGTTCTTCTTCTGTTTGTTGTATACGATCTATTTTGAATTCCATTTTTCCACTATGGTCTAAATAACTATCAGCTACAGCACCATTAGGCACTGTAGCTGATATGAGAAGTAAGAACATAAAGAATGATTTATCCAACTTGCTCTTTCGTTTCATCATTCGTCCCTTCCCCTTCTTTCTTAAACTTAATTACAAATAGGTTTGCTACAAAAGCAACAACACTCAATATCGCAAATACAAAGGCAGCTATATGCCAATTCTTCTCGTCGCTTATAAAGCTATATAAGAAACCTTCTGTAAAATGCAATGGTGAAAACTCACGTATTTTCGCCAAATAAGATGATTTATCGATGTGCACACCAACTGCATCTGTTAAAAATAAATAGATGCTCAAGAAAATTAAGATGACAAACATCCCTACCATTTTAATTTGACGTAATAAATACGTTGAAACGAGTACAAAAGCAAGCATAATTAGAGTAATCATCCCAATAAACATTAAGTATTTTGCATGTTGGAATTCTAATAATCTACCTGAAATGGCTCCTATAATAACTCCCTCTACAATTGCAATACATGCTGTAACTGCTGTGACAGGAAGATTCTTAAAAGCAATAGACTGCTCTTCCTCAAAATCATTCTTCTGACGATGTTTTTTGCCTTGAGAAGCTGTAACATAAGCAGTAAATAACGCAACAATAAAGCATACTATTACAATTAAGTAAGGTGTAAATAAATCCCCTCCAACAATCGTACCATCATTTTTCTTTTGGACTGGGTTAGAGAGAAATTCGTATAAATGCTCATTTTGTTCGTCACCAATACGACTATTAGCTAAAATCTGAGTGAAATTCTTCGCGAAATTTTTGTCGTCAAACATTTTCGTATCAAATTCAGTTAATAAATTACTAGCTTCAGAAACAACATTCTCTCCACTTAGCTGGATCTTATCCGCTTCTGTATTAATTCGTTCAAATGTCTCATATACTTGATCTGCAGATAGCTCTGTATTTTCAGAGTCAGCAGATAGTCTTTCTGCTTCTGCTAGTAATGTTTTGAATCCACTATCTAGTTCTATTGTTTTTTGTTGTTCATTTTGACGCTCAATATTGATTTTCCCTTGTTCCTCTAATAATTTCATACTTGTGTCGCGCCATGTTTTCAAATCGCCTAGTAACTTTGTTACATGTGTATTTTGTTCATTAGCATCACTAATCGCCTTCGTTAGAATTGTTGTTAACTCTCCTGAATCTGCGTTTACTTGTTCGACTAATTTCAAATACTCCGTTACTTTTGTTTTTAACGTGTTCAGTTCCTCTGTTACTTCAGCAGTTATTTCACTAGCAACGTAGGTTGAGACAGCATCGACGATACTTTGCTTGTTAAACATATAGTAAAGTGAATCTTCTGTCGCAATCTCTTGTAAGGTTCCTTCTGCTAGTTTCGCTTGTAAATCAGCATTTTCCATATCCAAGCCATAATACAAGTTCAATAAGCTGGATAGCTGCTGATAACTCTTAACTGTTTTTATTGCATCCTTTACAAATACATTTGTCGTATTTGGATGTAAGTCTTCCGTTTTTGTATGCTTCAAATAATCATTTGTTCGCTCAATAAGAGTCTCTTTATTTTTAGGTGGTGTTGGATCCGTCGGTTTATCTGTACCGTCCCCGTTATCTGGTGGTGTTGGGTCTGTCGGTTTGTCTGTACCGTTCCCGTTGTCTGGTGGTGTTGGGTCTGTCGGTGGTGTTGGATCACTTCCGTTACCTGATGATGGGTCTTCTGGTTTATCTACAGCATGTATATTTTTAGTAGCTGTATCTGGCTTATCAGGTGGTGGAAGTGGGTCTGTCGGTGGATCTGTTGGCTTTTCTGTGCCTCCATCTTCCGTCACAGTTGTTTTTTCATTATGATGTTTTAATGTCCATTGCCAGTTAACAGGATTAAATATATCTACATCCTTATTCCCTTCTTCTAACTGAAGATGAACCTGGACATTTATATTTCCTTCTTCTCTTGCTGGTAAGGTTACACTTCCTTTTTGAATGTATTCAGCTGTATAATCCTTCCCATCAATCTTTAATGATTCCTTGTCTTTTGGAAGATAAAACCCTTTTGGAATATTTAATGTAAATGTCTGTTCTGACTCCATCTTTCCTACTTTGTCAGAGTCAGTAAACGATATTCCATCTTTCGTTAGACTTGCTTTAACCTTTTCAATTGTCTCGGCTAAAGGTGTCTTATTTCCACCTTGATATTGATGGTCATTTTCTTCATTGTACTTCGCAGCAACTAACATAACATTTTTCAGTTCGTTCTTCGTATCTTCTAGTAAGTCAAGTTGTTCAATCTCTTCTACACTCATACTTGGTAACTTATTAATCAATGACTCTACTTTACGATTAACTGTGTCACTAGGTTGTTGGAAGAACGTGTATAAGTACAAGTCTTTGGCATCATTATTGTCTTGATCTTTCCCACTTTTATTCGTAAGATGCGCCATTAATTTTTCTTTTATTTTAGCTTGGACATCCCCTTCTAGCTTTGCAGTCAAGTCTGTATCATAATCTATAATCTTACCATTTACATCTTGTATATATACTTGCAGCGCATTTGCTTTTGATAAAAGGGTGGATTGACCTTCTATCGATTGAAATTGATTATGAAGTGCAGTATTTGTTGTTTCTAATCTAGCCAATTGCTTCATCACATCATCTGTACTCATCGTTTGATTGAATTGTGTAAGATTTTGGGTGAATACACTTGGTAACGCTTTATTATCTTCTTGTAACTTCATGAAATTACTAAACTGATTTTGATACGCTACATTTTGCTCTTTCGAACTATTGATTCTTGATTTAAATGATTCAAGAATCCCTTGGAAATTCTCGAAACTTCCCTTTGATTCATTTGTATAACTGTGAATCGATTTGAATTGATTTGTATAATTCGCTAAAGGATTATGAATATTTGACTCATATGTCCCAGCTAGCATTTCTCCTTTTTTAATAACAGTAGAAATATTATCTTGAGCATCTTGCAATTTCCCGATAATACTTGCGAAATATACATCAATAATACGTTTATTGAAGTCTTCTAATATGACCGTAGCTGCTGTCTCTGCCTTTTCCTTAATTGCATTGTCTCCAGTAGCATTTACTTTATACGTAAGCATTACTTTCTCAGGCACTTCCTCATTAATCGTAAGTGCTTTTTGAGAGAAATCATTTGGAATAACAATCATCATATTGTAATTGTTGCTCGTAAGGCCATTTTCAGCAACACCTCGACTTACAACATACCACTCATGATTTGTATCTTTCGTTACATTCTTAACAAATTGACTTCCAAAGTCTATTTGCTCTCCTTCAAATGAAGATCCTTGGTCTTCATTAACTAGAGCAATTGTCATTCTTTCTACTTTATTCTCTTGATTTTCTACAGCAACATGGTTAACTGCCAAATAAGATGTAGACGATGAAATAGTTAGCACTAATGCTATAAATAATAAGATACTCCATCTCAGGTTCTTCACTAATTATCACTCCTGCAAAACAAAAATAGTAAGATGAAAAATTCGGTATAACATCATCATACGCCATCCCTTTAGCATCCTTGCATTCTTATGTAACAAGAAAGCAATTAAGCCATACAACGATTGTTGTATGACTTAATGAAAAAACAAGGAAAAACACTATATGTAATATGTTCCTTGCTTTTATCCACATACCATCTTATTTGAAGCCAAAATTACGAGATAAAGCTTCGTCATGCTCTCTCATAGCACCAGCTGTCTGCTCTAATTGATGTTGGATAGCCATTAACAACTCAGCGAAGTTTTGAACTTTCGGTCTTAATTGGTCCCATTGTTGTTGGAAACCTTCGAATGCACGACCTTCCCATTCTGTTGCTAATTGATCTTGCAAACTTTGTAATTGAGTTAATACACTAGTAATCTGTTCTGAACCTTGTCCGTAGCGCTTCGCTCTAACCTCTAACTCTGCTGGACTAACACGAATTTGTCCTGCCACGATACTCCCCCCTTTCTTGAACTAACCATTATTTGGCATTTCACCAACATAGTAACATATTTCCCATAAATCTTTCAATTATTATCTGATTAATCTAAAAAGAATAGTTCTTTAGTATGACAATTTTTGCATTTCTATTATTTTACATAACTTCTATACTACTTCCTACTTATATATTTATTAGTTGATTACACTGTTTATAGTTAACCACCTATACCTATCACTACTAGAAGTACAAACACCGCATTGCTTCATTCTCTCATTTTGGAACAACTTTCATAAATTTACGTTTCCCCACTTGTACGATAACTTCTTCTACTGTGGATACGTTCAGATGAATGTTCTCTACTTTCACTTGATTAATACGTACACCGCCATTTTGAATCATTTTACGCGCTTCTGTTTTTGATTTCAGTAACTCTAACGCCATCAATAACTCAACGATTGGCACCTCTTGCGGACCGTTCCATGTGATAATTGGCATATCATCTGGAAGTGCTCCCTTTTGGAAGATAATTTTGAACGTTTCTTCCGCTTTGTCAGCCACTTCTTCTCCGTGGTACATCGCAACAATTGTACGAGCAAGGTGCATCTTCGCATCACGTGGATGAAAAATGCCATTTGTAAGTTCCTTCTTCACCTTCTCTTTTTCATCAAGAGATAAGTCCGTTACAAGGTCAATGTACTTCCCGATTAACTCATCTGGTAGCGACATCGTTTTTCCGTACATATCATTCGGATCCTCATCAATACCGATGTAATTATGCTTCGACTTCGACATCTTCTCTACGCCGTCTAAGCCTTCAAGTAACGGAAGTAATAAGACTACCTGTTTTTCTTTCCCGAAGTGCTCTTGCAAATGTCTTCCCATTAACACGTTAAAATGTTGATCTGTTCCACCAAGCTCAACATCGCTTTCGAGTGCTACAGAATCATACCCTTGCATCAGTGGGTAGAAGAACTCATGTAAAGAAATTGGCTTTCCTTTCGCTAGGCGGTTGGCAAAGTCATTACGCTCTAGTAAGCGTGCAACTGTAATACTAGATGATAAATGAATAAGTTGCTCTAACTGTAACCCTGCTAACCATTTCGAATTGTAGTGAAGTTCTACTTTCTCCATATCTAGCACTTTCCCAAATTGTTTGAAATACGTCTTTGCATTTATCTGTACTTCTTCCGTCGTTAACTGCTTTCGAATTGCCGATTTCCCCGTTGGATCACCTATTTTACCTGTAAAATCACCGATAATAAGCTGAATGATATGCCCGTTTTCTTGAAATTGCTTTAACTTGTTTAAGACAACTGTATGCCCTAAATGAACGTCAGGAGCGGACGGATCTAACCCTAGCTTAATTTTTAGAGGTATGTTGTGTAACACTGATTTTGCTAGCTTATTCTTCAACTCAATCTCTGGAATAATCTCTTTCGCGCCATTATGATAAATCGCAAGTTGTCTCTCTACTTCTACTAGTTGTTCCTTTGATAACTGTTTCAGAAAATCCATCACGTATTCCTCCTAATTTAATATGTAAAACACAAAAAAACACCTCCAAACAAAGGGACGTGTATAACGCGGTACCACCCTTCTTGAAGATGTATCTTCCACTCATCGAAATAACGGTTCGCCCGTCCTTTGCTACTTGTTGTTCACAAAGAAAGTTCAAGGATGTATTTCATTATCATCTATGTACTGGCTCGCACCATCCACCAGCTCTCTTCAACAGGGAGATAACAACTACTTATTCCTATCATGACATTTCATGTATATGCCTTTATTATAATTTAAAAATTAGAAAAAATCAAAATTTTTATTACGTATGATTTTAATTAATAGTAAAATCTTAATGAGGTATTTATTATTGCGAATACTAGTACATTTCTACCCCTCCCTCTTCTATCGATACGTAACTCTAAAGAAAGGACTTATCTCCTGTCTACACGAATATAGTATACAAACGGAGGTGCTTTCTATGAGAAAATTACGTCCGCTCTTTAGTCTCATCTTCCTCTGTCTCCTCCTATCCGCTTGCACTCAAAAATCAGAGCCCCTAACAAAAGTGACCATCCAATTAACAGAAGCAACCGGTAAATACGGAGCAGAAAAAGTTGTTTCCGACGATTCAACCTTATCCAAAATAGAACATGCACTGCACAACGTAAAATGGGAAAAAGGTGTCCAACCATCCATGGCACGAAAAGAAGATGTATTCATGAAAGTAACATACGAAAAACGCGAAGCCGCATATATGATTTGGTTCAATCCAAATGGAAGTGCTACGTTGCTCGGTGACACCAACGACGAAAGTTACGGAACATTAGAAGATGCTGTATCATTCAAAGAAATAATACTCCTAAACTAAACAAAGAGATTGGCTATCAGCCAATCTCTTTGTTCGGTAAAAAGACCGTAAATGTCGTTCCTTCACCATAGACGCTTGTAACACTAATCTTTCCTGCATGTGCATCGACAATATTCTTCGCAATGGCAAGGCCTAGACCTGTGCCAGCACGTCCTCTCGTTCGTGCTTTGTCTGCTTTGTAGAAACGTTCAAATACGTATGATAAATCTTCTTCTGGAATACCTGATCCAGTGTCTGTTACTTGGAACTGAATTCCTTCTTGTTTTTCCTCTACGAATAATGTGACACTGCCTTCATCTGGTGTATGACGAATCGCATTATCAATTAAATTCGTTAATACTTGCTCAACACGGTCACCGTCAAATACATGTGTTGTGACATCATTCATAAATGTCGCCTCTAAATGAATGTTCTTATCCTTAGCAATACCTTGGAACTTACGCGTGATTTTCTCTACAAAAGCTTGAATATTCATCTCTTCCATATTCAATTGAACACGGCCACTTTCCATTCTTGCTAAATCAAGTAATTCATTTACTAATCGTCCTAGACGAAGTGACTCTTCATAAATAATTTGGACAAGCTCATGCTGCTCTTCCTCTGTACTCGCAATACCGTCTAAAATAGCTTCACTATACCCTTGTAGCATCACCATCGGCGTACGTAATTCGTGTGACACGTTCGCGATGAAGTCAGTGCGCATCTTATCAAGGCGACGTTCTTCGGTCATATCACGTAAAACAGCTACAGCGCCGCGAACCTTCGTCTGGTTGTACAGCGGTGTCATAATGATTACCCAGTTTCCTTTTGTCATATCAACTTCAATAACTTGCTCGGACTCTGTTTCAACGACGTTATGAAATAGTTGAACTAACTCATCTGGTAAATTACGATTATTCAATTGCTGCATACCACGTTCTAAAAACCACGTCTGCATAAATTGCTGGGCTGGTGGATTTGTTAAAAGGATTTCTCCTTTTTGACTAAGGGTAATAACACCATCCGCCATACTGCTTAAAATACTTGATAATTGTGCTTTCTGTTGCTTAAGGGCATTTATGTTAAACTGTAATTTTCGTCCCATCTGATTAAAGGCACGCGCAAGGTCACCGATTTCATCTTTTGAGACAATTGGAATCTTTGCATCATATTTCCCTGTTGCAACTTCTGCCGCTACTTCTTTCATTTTACGAAGTGGCTCTGTAATTCTTGTCGATAAGAAGAACGAGAAAATTGTCGTTAAGATAATTGCAAATCCAGCCGATAGGAAAATGAATTTAATCATGTGATTGGACGTATTCTCTACTTCTTGCAAGGAATGTTGAATAATAACCGTATCCATTCCTGATATCGAAATTGGCATCGCAATAACAACTTGATGCTGACTAGCAAATTGATCTGACTCAGATGATGATTCTAGTAGCGTAATTACTTTCGTTCGTTCTGTGAACGCTTTCGCTAATTCATCGTTTTCTTTTATTTCTTCCAAAGAAAGTTCACTTACGAACGAATGTGAATCTGAGCGCCATACACTCCCGTCTTCCTTCACAATGGTCATTCTTGCTTGAGATGTCATAAGACTTGTTGCAAATTTATGCAACAAGTCTTCCGAAATGTCTTCATGTACCATTTTCACAACACGCTCAGCATTTTCTGTAATACGACGTTCTACCTCTTTCTCGTAATAGGTCTCGAAATACCCCGTTAACAAAATTGTTAAAAATGCTAATACAAATGATACGAGAAGAAGAATAGTGAACCATAGCTTTCCTACTACACTACGCCAAAGCATTACGCTGTTGTCACCTCAAATTTATACCCTACACCCCATACTGTTACGATCATTTTCGCTGCATCAGCTGATTTCTGATTCAACTTCTCGCGTAAGCGCTTCACATGTGTATCGACTGTACGTAAGTCACCGAAAAATTCATAGTGCCATACTTCCTTTAATAATTTCTCACGATCGAATACTTTATCTGGCGATTTCGCTAAGTATAGAAGTAATTCATATTCTTTTGGTGTTAAATTCACATCTATTCCATCAACAGATACACGGTGTGCATCGTTGTCAATTGTTAAATGAGGGAATACAATTAAATCTTTAGATGTTGTGTCTGTATTAATAAATGTCGTTGTCGACGCTCTACGTAATAACGCCTTGACACGAAGAACAACTTCACGTGGGCTGAACGGTTTCACAATATAGTCATCTGTCCCCACTTCAAATCCTTGTACGCGATTCACTTCTTCGCCTTTTGCTGTTAACATAATAATTGGAGTTGATTTACGCGTACGAATTTCTTGGCACACTTCAATTCCATCTTTCTTTGGCATCATTAAATCTAATAAGATTAGATCATAGTCATTCGTGATTGCTTTCTGAAGAGCTATCTCGCCATCCTCAGCCTCTTCAATGATGTAGCCTTCTCGTTCTAAGTACATTTTCAATAATCGACGAATACGATCCTCGTCATCTACTATTAGAATTCTCATTTCTTTTTCCATGAAAGCAACTCCTCTCGACAACATTTTACAAAATTTCAGAGGCAAATGCCATATATTTTTCATTATTTTCCATAGCTTTGTCAATAAAAACGACTTATACACTATATCTAAAGATTTTTTTGGCTATATATGGTTATATTCTTCCCATATTTTAAAAAAAGAAGCCCTGAAACAAATCAGAACTTCTTTTTTCATTATGCATAAGAGTGCAAGCCAGCGATTACTAAGTTAACAACAACGAAGTTAAACATAATAATCATGAAGCCAATAATTGCAAGCCATGCAGACTTCTCTCCGTGCCATCCTTTTGATAATCGTAAATGTAAAAATGCTGCGTAGAATAACCACGTAATAAGCGCCCACACTTCTTTCGGATCCCAACCCCAGAAGCGCGTCCACGCAATTTGTGCCCAAATCATCGCAAATACTAATGCACCTAACGTGAAGACAGGGAAACCAATCGCAACCGAACGATAACTAATTTCATCCAATACTTCCGGACTAATTCGTTGAACCGTCGGCTTTAATAATTCACCTAATCGCTTACGTGTAAGTAGACGGATTAGAATGTACAGAATAGTACCCGAAATAACTGACCAAATAACAGTGTTAAATTTCTTACCATTAATAATCATTGGAACTTCAACAAATCCATCTTGCTTCCCTTCCGTTAATAACTCCCCTTTGTAAGGTGTTACTAATGCCGGAAGTGTATATGTAAGCTCTGCTTCATGTTCTATTTGTTCTGCATTTTTCGTTACATACTTAAACTTAGCTTCGTATTGCATGCTTGAATACACAGTCGTCATAAGAATGAAACCTACTGTACATACAACGAAGAAGAATACTACTTCTAACCAGAATGTTTGCTTGCTTTTCTTCGCTTGATTTACTTGGCGAATTAAATAAATTAATCCTGTTACGAAGCTAATAGAAAGAATCGCTTGTCCAGCTGCCGCTGTAATAACATGAATATATAACCAATGTGTTTGTAACGCTGGAATAAGCGGTGAAATCTCCCTTGGGAACATACTTGCATACGCAATTAATAGAATAGCAACTGGTAATGCAAATAATCCAACAACCGCTACACGGTACATAAAGAAAATAATGATGAATGCGCCGACAAGCATCATCCCAAAGAATGTCGCGAATTCAAAGAAATTACTTACAGGCGCATGTCCCCCTGCAATCCAACGCGTAACGAAATAACCTAATTGACTGACGAAACCAGCAATCGTTACGGCAATCGCAATTGTTGCCGATCTATTCTTATTGCTGTCAAGATTCTTCTGACGAATTGCACCGCCAAAAAAACATGTCGCAACTAAATATAAAATAAACGCAACGAATAATAAATTACTGCTTAATTCTGCCAACTTTCTCCCACCTTACACCTAGTTTTTCTTTTTCTGGTCCTCTGGACGCACGATTGATGTCCCTTCAAGCACTTGATCAATTTCTTTCGTGAAACTGAACCAGTTCTTGTTCGTATACCCCGCTAGGACAATCTCATCGTTTATACGTTGAATCCAAATACGACGGTGATGCCAGTACATCCCTTGTATAACACCTACCATAAAGATAAAGCCACCAATAGCCAGAATCCATAACGTGTTGTCTAGACGAACTGTCAAGCCACTTACGTCACGCATTTCCACGCCTTTGAATGCCATCTTGTATTGGTTATCGCTTGTATCACTTTCAATCGTTTGCATAATCCCAACGAAACTCATTTCCCCGTTTGGTTTATCCTTCGTGTACATCTTGAACACAAATGCCGGGTTATTCGGAATTGGTGTTTTCGTATTCGGTTCTCCATTTTCGTTGAAATAGAAGTCTGGGAAATATTCAACAATTTCCACTTTATTACCATTACCTAAATCGTAACTACTCTCCGGATTATTCAAATCCACGGTAATGTCCCCTAGCTTTTCTTTCGTTGTTTTATCTTCTAAATAGAAACTCATCTTGCTTAACTCGTCTGCTTTATAATCAACTTGATAGACAGCATACCCATCGAATTTAAGCGGTTGGTTCACACGAATAGATTCTTCTTTCACTTCCGTTAAAGTTGGTTCAGCTCCGACTGTTCTTTCCTCTGCCTTATATAAGACTAAATCTGACTGATAGTTCTTCGCAATTGTTTTATCAATTGATTCAAGCGCATCTTTAAACACTGCTTTATCTTTGTCTTTGTCGTATACCTCTAGCGTAAATTCATTGTTCTTCAAATAATATTCATCATTTGTGCCCGGAATCGCTTTTGTCTCCCCTTCACGAAGCCATAGCACTTTGTCCACATACATACCAGGTACGAAACGTAACATACCACCAATTAAGAAAATAATTAACCCCACGTGGTTCACATATGGACCCCAACGTGAGAAACGTCCTTTCTCCGCTAAAATGTTGCCATTTTCCATACGGATATTGTAGCGCTTACTTTCTAATTGTTTTGTTACTCTTGCTAACTCTTCATCCGTCACATCTTTCGTTATACTATATAAACGTTGACGCTTCATGAAGCGCTCATGGCGAGTAACACCTTGGTTCTTCAATGCCTTATATAAAGGTACAACACGGTCAATACTACAAATAACAAGCGACACACCAATTAAGGCGATAAGTAGTAAATACCACCATGAACTATATAAATCATGGAATCCTAGCTGGTAATACAACTCACCGAACGTGCCGTATTGTAGATAGTAATACTCACTCGGATCAATTGTTGGCGGAATATACATCTTCTGAGGAAAAATCGTCCCTACTGCTGATGCAATCAATGTAAGCAAAATTAGCCATACGCCGACTTTCACAGATGAGAAGAAGTTCCACACTTTATCAATAATCGTCTTCTTATAAACGATAGAGCGTCGTGCAGACCCTTCATACCTCATATCTAATAGTTCATTACTATCTTCATTTTGAAATGGTTTGCCACAAGCTTCACAAAAAGCTGTTCCAACGTGATTAATATGTCCACATGAACATTTAACTTCTTTCATTCCTTCCACCCCAATTACATATTAATTCTATAAATATGGAAAACTATGACGGCATGATTTCTTTAAAATATTCCTCAAATTCAGCTTCTGTCTTGATGCCTGTAATCATCCTCACTACTTTTCCATCTGAATCGATTAAGAACGTCGTTGGAAGTGGTACAACTTTATATGCGCGCTGTACATCACCTTTTGTATCCATGACACTTGGAAATTCCAAGTCCATCTTCTCTGCGAATGTTTGTGCAACTAATGGTGTATCGCCCGCATTAACACCAAGTACTTCTACACCTTTATCTTTGTACTTCTTATGTAAGTTATTGAGAGCTGGCATTTCTTCTTTACATGGTGGACACCACGAACCCCAGAAATTAAGTACTACCCCTTTGCCCTTGTAATCTTCTAAACTAATTTCCTTCTCATTCAAATCTTTCAATACGAAATTAGGAGCCACCTCTCCCATTGTGAATGTTTCTTCCTTCTTCGTATAGAAGTTCTGATACAGCGTATACCCAACCGCACCGACAAGTACAAGTAAGATAATTGTTCGGAAAATAAGTCGGTTCTTCTTCATGAAAATTCCCCCTTTTTCATCCGCAAGAAATAACAAGCCTAAGGCTTGTTATTTCTTATGAGCTGCTAGATGACGCAATTGCTTCACTTCATGTGGAGAAAGTGCACGCGCTTCTCCTGGGCGCAGTCCTTCTACTCCTAAGAACCCGAAGCGTTCACGTTTTAACTTTAATACTTGGTGACCAATAGCTTCAAGCATGCGACGAACTTGACGGTTACGGCCTTCATGAATAATTAATTGAACAATAGCTGTTCCTTTCTTCTTATCCACTGATAATACTTTTACCTTTGCAGGAGCTGTCTTACCATCTTCTAATTGAATTCCACGCTCTAATTCACGCGTTTTCTCACGAAGTGGAATGCCTTTCACTTTCGCTACGTATACTTTGTCCACCTCGTATTTCGGGTGCATTAGTAAGTTCGCGAAATCACCATCGTTCGTTAATAATAAAATACCTGATGTATCATAATCTAAGCGACCGATTGGATAAACACGTTGTTTTAATAACGGGAAGAAGTCCGTTACCACTTTTCTTCCTTTATCATCGCTCACACTCGAAATAACACCTGTTGGTTTATATAGTAAGTAATAAACTGGCTCTTCGCCTTCGATACGAACGCCGTTCACTTCAACCTTGTCAGATCGAGTAACTTTCGTCCCTAACTCTGTTACGACTTTGCCGTTTACTTTTACCTGTCCCTCTTTTATTAATTCCTCTGCTTTTCTACGAGAGGCAATACCTGCTTGCGCAATTACTTTCTGCAATCTTTCCATGTTTGTCATTCACCTCTCACCTATCTTACTCTGTAATGTAACTCAAAACAAGTGAAGTCACTCATTTACAGTGGAAAAAACGACATTTTTCACAATTCCTTCAATTTCTATATTTTTATTTCGTCAGCTCGGCTCCTCTAACTTGACAAATCCACTCGTGCCAATATTTACACTATTTACACATGAGTAATAAGTTCTTCTCTACAAAGTTTCACCTTGACGTGCTCGGACATTATCATATTTCTCTTTGTGCGCAAATAAAATAGCAACGATAAGATTTTTTCATAAAGGAGGCGCAATTGATATGATACAAACAGTCGTTGTATCAAAAGGAGAAACAATCAATTCCGTCGCACAAAAATACGGAACATCTGCCCAGTCTGTTCGTTCCTTAAATGAACTAGACCCCGGTACATCTTTAGTAGAAGGGCAAACGCTCGTTGTCAACACTCCAGATAATCGTTACTATGTTCAACCTGGCGACTCTTTATATAAAATTAGCCAAACATATAATATTAGCCTACAACAATTAGCGAGTGCGAACGGTTTATCCCCGAACTCTCAACTCAATATCGGACAGCGTCTATACGTCCCAGTCGGACAGAAACGTTCCATTGAATCTGTTGGTTACTTACAACCAACGAGCGACCCTATTAGTCAAGCGCTACTGAATGCCGCACGTGATAACAGTAGAGATTTAACGTACATCGCACCATTTAGCTTTGAAATGAAACGAGACGGCACATTAAAAGAACCGCCAATCGAACCAGTTATTCCAATTGCCGAACAAAACAGAGTCGTTCCGATGCTTGTTGTAACGAATATTGAGAACGGTAGCTTCAGTCGTTCACTTGCCACATCTGTATTAAGTAGTGCAGCCGTGCAAGATAAACTTATTACAAACATCATCCAAACGGCTCGGAAATACAACATGGGTGACGTTAACTTTGATCTTGAAAATCTTGCGCCTAGCGATCGCTATCCGTACAATGCGTTCTTACGCAAAGTGAAAGCTCGTCTCCCTGAAGGTTTCATGTTAAGTACAACACTCGCACCGAAAACAACTTCAACCCAAACAGGTACACATGCAGCACAAGATTACAAAGCACACGGAGAAATCGTCGACTTCGTTGTTATCATGACATACGACTGGGGTTGGCAAGGAGGTCCACCTCGCGCCGTATCACCAATTGGACCAGTACGGGACGTAATTAAGTATGCAAAAACACAAATGCCCGCACGAAAAATCCTCCTCGGACAAAATTTATACGGGTTCGATTGGACACTCCCGTTCAAACCAGGCAATCCGCCAGCGAAAGCATTAAGCGCCAAAGGAGCAGTCGATCTCGCGAGACAAAACAACGTCGCAATTAAATATGATTCAAAAGAACAAGCACCAACCTTCAAATATTATGATGCACAAGGTCGACAGCATGAAGTATGGTTTGAAGATGCTCGCTCTGTTCAGCAGAAATTCAATTTAATTAAATCGGAAGGACTACGTGGCATTAGTTATTGGAAATTAGGCTTACCATTCCCACAAAACTGGGTACTACTCCGCAACAATTTCAACATCGCCAAACTCCGCTAATAAGAAAACAAGCATGGTTGCTCCCCATGCTTTTTCTTATTTTCCTGCAAAGAAAATAGACACGAACACAATAGAACATACAATACCAATGAAATCTGCCCACAGTCCGACCTTTAGCGCGTAACGCATCTTCTTAATACCAACTGCGCCGAAGTAAACAGTCAAAATATATAATGTCGTATCCGTACTCCCTTGTATCGTTGACGCTAAGCGACCAATGAACGAATCAGGTCCATACGTCGCAATCAAGTCGGTCGTAATACTAAGTCCAGCTGAACCCGATATTGGACGAATGAACGACAACGGAACAATTTCCGACGGCACACCTACCATATGGAGAAATGGTTTGATTAAGTTAACAAAATAATCAAGCGCCCCAGAAGCTCGGAAAATACTAATCGCAACAATCATTCCAACGAGGAAAGGAATGAGTTGCACCGCTATTTTCACCCCTTCTTTGCCACCTTCCACAAATACTTCATACGTCGGAACTTTCTTTATTGTCCCGTACAACAAAATAAATCCAATGAGAAAAGGAATAAGCCACAGAGAAATCGTATTTACAGCACTCATTTCTTTCCTCCTTTTTTCACACTACGATAATAATAAAAGCGGTCTATCATTAATGCACACATCATAGATACACACTGTGCTAAAATAGTGACACCAACAATTTCCGTTGGATTCGCTGAATTGTACGTCATTCGAATCGCTATAACGGTCGTTGGAATTAATGTAATAGCGGATGTATTAAGCGTCAAAAATGTAATCATCGATCGGCTCGCTGTATCACTATTGCCGTTTAGTATCTTCAATTGTTCCATCGCCTTAATTCCCATCGGTGTTGCCGCATTCCCTAAACCAAATACGTTCGCAATCATATTTGATAAGATGAAACCAAAGGCTGGATGATCTTTTGGCACTTCTGGGAATAACCGACGGATAAGTGGCATAAACAACATTGCTAACTTCTTCAACAATCCTGCCTCTTCTGCAATCTTCATTAGTCCTATCCAGAACACAAGCACGCTCACCAGGCCAATACAAATCGTAACAGCACTTTTTCCACCTTCGAAGACAGCTTTGTTCACCTCATCCATCGTCCCGTTCACAATCCCAAAGATAATGCCAATAATAATCATTCCAACCCAAATAAGATTAACCATCCACTTCTTCACCAACCATCATCGAGAACACTTCCTTTATTCCATCAAGCCAATACGATGCTTGTAATTTCAGCTTACTCGAACTATAGAACAGAGCCTTCTCGCCGACTTTTTTCTCGCCTATATAAATAGAAGCAAGACCTACTTTGTCCCCGTTTTTAAATTCCTTTCCTTCTTCAATCTCATATCGTATGTCAACTTCACCCTGCTCTTCCGTCGTTAATGGGTACTTATAGGCATCTTTCGTATATACATGGCCTTTCAATTCCTTTGGTACCTCTCCAACAGGGCCTTTTTTAATTAATTTCACTAAGTCATATTGGTCAAATCCCTTATTAAAGAGCGAAATATGATCATTCCAATCATCACCAGCTGTAATTGTAACGCAAATTAAATTCTCCTTTTCTTTGGAAGCTGTGGATACGAGCGTACGTCCAGCTTGCTTCGTGAATCCAGTCTTTCCACCTGTACTAAATTCATATAGACCTGTTAATAGCTTGTTTTTATTTTTCCATGCATAATCCCACGATTGCTCTGTATTTGGTGCTTTATGAAACTTTGTTCCCGCAATTTCGCGATAATCTTCATGTTGCATTGCATAACGAGCTAATATAGCCATGTCATACGCAGTGGAATAATGTTCAAATCCTTTTCCATCTAAGCCATGTGGATTAATGAATTGTGTATTTAACATACCAATTTCTGCTGCTTTCTCATTCATCATGTAGACGAACCCTTCAATACTTCCACCAACTGTTTCTGCAATTGCCTGCGCTGCGTCATTTCCAGAACGAAGCATGAGTCCATATACTAAATCCCTTAACTTAATCTTTTGTCCGGGTGCTAAATAAATAGATGAACCTTCTGTCCTTACTGCCGTATCACTTATCGTTACCATCTCATCTAACTTACCAGATTCTACCGCAAGTACAGCCGTCATGATTTTTGTAATACTTGCAATCCGCCTTTTCTCATGTAGCTTCTTTCCATATAATACTCGTCCTGAATCTTGTTCCATTAAGACTGCACTATATGCACTCACATCCGTATTTATTTCGGCATATGTATATGACGCCCCGTAGCTACTAACGCATAGTACTGCTATCATGATGAGAAGCACAATCTTTCTTATACGCATAACAAATCCCCACGTCCTTTTTGCTGTTTTTGTACAAGTGTATGCACGTTGTACAAGCAAATATGACTTGGGGATTGTATCTAGTTGTTCATAAGTCTATTTCATTCTTCTATTTATCTATTCTCTTATACAACACTATATATCTGTTTGTCTAATCCATTCTATATACTTACTACCTTTTTCATCGTAATTAGGATAAGAATAATTCAATATGTTAGACACGACGTGCGACGTTTCTCTAAACAAGGCGAAACTAGTATATAATCCTTCCCACATATCTTCATACGAACTCATTTTATACGTCGCTACCAATGCAGTCCACGTTTCCCCTGAAACATACTTTTGTAGAAACTTATCCGACTTACCAACACTTAAGGAGAAATCCGTCTCAATCCCAACTTTCCAACGAAGCATCGTAAGTAACTGCGGGCGACATACACTGTTCATCATCTCTGCCGCAACTAATAGTTCTCTTCTCATAAGACCCTTTGTCACATATGTAGCCGACATCCAAAACTCATTACAACAATCATCAAATGATTGACTACTTGGTTTTTGAATGTGATACATCTTATCTGTCGCAATGACAGGATGCTGGATTATATTATCTTTATCTAACAACACCTCTACTAGCCCGTCGCTATTTTTGAAATACTCCTCATATTCATGAAGCGGAATAAGAGTTAGATCCATTTTGACACCATCTTCAAAAATGATGATATACGAGAACCAACTTCCGAGCTCTGATGGAAATAACTCCATCGCCTCGGGTTTTTGAAGCATTAACCTTTTGCCAAAATAGTCTAGCCAATCATCACTCTTCTTGAAATACTCTATGTCTGTTACAAAGTAACTAAAGTCATAGTCTTGGAACTTATCTGTTGGAATGTTTTTATTCGTTAATGAACCTTCTAACGTAAAGATTCTTATTAACTCACAGCTTCGTGCAAAGCCTATCCCTACATCTATCATCGCTTTTCTACCCCGCACTATACTCGCCTCCGTCATACATCGCTCAACGATTTTCTTCAATAAACATATCTAAATCAATAATTTCTTGTCCGTATAAATGAAGTCCACCAAGCGTTGCTACTAACAACACATATGCCAAGAAGTACGTCCATCTTACTTTCGGTGTGGCAACGTAATAATGCTTGGTACGGTCTTTTTCGTCTTTTAACTCTTGCAACTCCTTACAGCGTTTCCCATATGCCTCTTCTAACTCTTCTTCCGTCTTTGCACTTCGATGAAACGCGTCATAAAACAAATTCACAACAATCTCTTCTACTCTCTCTTCTTTAACTGGAAAAATTTTCTCTTCCAAGAAGTAATTGTGACGTCTCTTCACCTCTACTCCAACATAGACGAACGGCATTCTCCACTCTTCCTTTGATTCAAAATACTCACGGTACGGCTGTATGTACTTCTCATGAACATCAATCTGTACTTGCAAACGTCCCAATCGCTTTTCTTCGGTCACCCGCTCCCACCACGTCATCGCACCAATAATCAAAATAAACACTAAAAATCCCGAACCCGTCATATATGTATACACGCCAAGCATCATCAACCCGATAATCCACAGTTTCGTCGATACGACAGAGATGATACGTCCGCCATCAAGCGGAGATACTGGCATTAAATTAAATAAATTAATAAGCGCTCCTAACGCAATAACTAACCCAAAGAACGGCTCATCTGTAATGAGATACAATATAATGGCTGGCAAGATCGAAAACAACCCAAAGAGAGGTCCCATATAGCCAACGAATGCCTCATCCTTTGCATTTTTCGGCATTTCTTTTAACCCAATAAACGCACCGACAAATGGAATAAAAATTGCCGACGACGTCTTTAGTCCAATTCGCTTCGTCGCCCATAAATGCCCCATTTCATGTACAAATAGTAGATAAATAATCGCAACCGCAAACATCCATCCATATACCAATCCGTACGCGAATAAGGAAAGAATCATACTAATAGTAGTTGGTATTTTCAGAAACTTCAAGATACTAAGCACCCATTTCAACTTCGTTAAAACAAGCACCCCAATGACACCAACTGTTCCCCATTTTAGTTTCTTCTCTGTTTTTTTCTCTACTGTTTCCATCCAATCCCTCCCTCTATCTACCTCTATTATACATGACGAAAAGGGATAAAAAGGAAAAAGGTGACTCCTTCATGAAGAAATCACCTTTTGTTCCATTTACCTATTTTCTTCAACAAATCCTTTTAAATCAATAATCTCCTGTCCATACAGGTGCAGTGCACCAAGAACAGCTACTAACAATACGTACGCAAGGAAATACGTCCACTTTACTTTCGGATCTGCCACATAGTAATGCTTTGTATGTTCTTTTTCATTTTTTAGTTCTTGAAGCTTTTCACATTGTTTTCTATATGTTGCTTCTAATTCTTCGTCCGTCTTTCCTCTTCCGTGAAAAACGTCGTGTATTGTATAGACAACACTTGCTTCTATTTTTTCCTCTTTCGTAGGCGATGTATTTTCTTCCTTAAAGTATAGATAACGTCTCTTCACATCCATTCCAACGTACACGAACGGCATTCTTCTCTCTTCTTCCATTTGAAAATGCTCGTGATATGATTGAAGATACTTCTCGTAAAAATCAATTTCTATCTGCAACTTATTCATACGTTTCTCTTCCGTCACACGTCTCCACCACGTCATAATACCAATGAACAAGATGAAGATTAACAGCAACGAACCACTCATATATGTATACACACCGAGCATAATCAATCCGATAATCCACAATTTCGTCGACACAACCGAAAGGATACGCCCCCCATCAAGTGGAGATACTGGCATTAAGTTAAATAGATTAATAACCGCCCCCAACGCAATTACTAGTCCAAAGAATGGCTCATCTGTCATATAATACAGAACGATTGCTGGCAAAATCGAAAACAATCCAAACAACGGCCCCATATATCCAACAAATGCTTCATCTTTCGCATTTTTCGGAAACTCCTTCATTCCGACAAATGCACCGACAAATGGAATGAAAATCGCCGGAGACGTCTTCAACCCAATACGCTTCGCTGCCCATAAGTGTCCCATTTCATGCACAAATACGAGATAAATAAGTGCAACTGCGAATAACCAACCATATACATATCCATAAGCGAATAAGGAAATAAGCATACTAATCGCTGTTGGGATTTTTAGAAACTTTAAGGCTACTAATACCCATTTAAATTTTGATAGAACGAGCAATGCTACTGCCCCTATCGCTCCCCATTTAAAATTTTTCTTGTCTGTCCTCTCCATGTAAAACCACCTCTTCTCCTACATTATATAACATTTCCTCTCATTACTAACATTAATTTGAAATCCCATCTTCTATATGTCTATTTAAACCGGTACAATATAAATGGAAATAGCAAAGAACTCTCTCCAGAAATTACGAAATTTTGATATCGAAAGAGTTATTGGTTACCACGGGGGATTGTCCAATACAAACGTGAAGGAACAAATTGAAGAACTTTCAAGGGGATAAGATAGGAAAATGATTGATAATAAAGTAAAATGACTGATTTTTTCCAAAAATAATGAATAAATTTTCAAAAATAACTGATAAAAGTGAAAAAATGACCGATATATGTATTACAGCGGCTGACAACGCACTAAAGCAAACGCTAATTGCTTGCTAGTCGCAATATTTTCGATGTACCAACTAAATGGTTGCATCCAATCGATAATCCCCTAAATTATCGATAAACCTTCTAAAAAAGGAGTTGTTACATTGGTGACAACTCCTTTTCCTATTATGAAAGACCAATGATATTCATTCACAATGGTTCCTAATAACTCTTCCACTTCAACTGACTCGCCTGATAGTACCTGTCCTCCACATCACGCCAATTCACGATATTCCACCAATTCTTCACGTATTCCGCTCGCTTCGTTTGATACTGTAAGTAGTATGCATGCTCCCACACATCTAAGACGAGAAGTGGAATCGTATCCCACTGGGTAAATAGCTGATGCTTCTCCGTCTGCAAAATTTCTAACCGATGCGCACGTGGGGACCATACTAATAATGCCCATCCAACACCTTCCACTTGATTCGCTGCTTCGGTGAAATGTTGCTTAAAATGCCCAAAACTCCCAAAGTCACGACGAATCCGTTCTAACAACGCACCTTTTGGCTTGCCTCCACCATTTCTACTCATGTTATTCCAGAAAATTGTATGCAAGTAATGACCAGAGCCGTGAAATGCAGCTTCTCGCTCCCAATGTTTCAACAACTCGTAATTCCCTTGCACCCTCGCCTCTTGCATCTTTCGCTCTGCTTTATTCAATCCATCAACGTAACTTTTATGGTGCACATCATGATGGAGCACCATAATTTCTTTCGCAATGTACGGCTCTAATGCATGATATGGATAAGGCAATGGAGGTAACTGATGCTCTCCTATCCCTACCCGTATATCATCGTATGCCCGCTCCAACTCTTCTCCTTGCTTCTGCCTTAGCATTTCCCATTCTTCTTGAATGTCCTCTACTTCCGCCTTCACTTCATATGTAAAGGCTAAATCATAATGTGCTTCATTCGCACCAATTCGATTAACTAACGCCTGTACTTTGTCTGCCAAGTCGTGTTTGTCGAATTCATCTTCTCCTCGTTTGTACAATGCTTGTAGCAGTTGACCGCACCATTTTCGTACTTCACTAAAATACTCGTTTACTTGTTCAAACGATGACATTATCCACCTCCAAAACAGTTTTCCTTCTACTATATGAGCGGAAAAATTTAAATATAAATGTCCAATGTGAAACAATACATAGGTAGGAAAATTATCCTTGCAACAAAACCATTTCTCTTTTTGCAAAGTTCATGTATAGTAAGGAAAGGATTATTAGTAGGAGGCAAAAATCATGGCATTATTAACTGTTGAAAATTTATCCCATACATTTGGCGATCGTGTCTTATTCGAAGACGCATCTTTCCGTTTATTAGCTGGCGAACATGTTGGGCTAGTTGGTGCAAACGGCGTTGGTAAATCAACGATGATGAATATTATTACAGGACAACTTGTTCGAGATACTGGGAAAGTAGAATGGACTCCACGTGTTAACTACGGTTACTTAGATCAGCACACTGTCTTAACACCAGGAAAGACAATTCGTGACGTTCTAAAGGACGCATTCTTACCTTTATTCGAACAAGAAGCAGAAATGAACAAAGTTACTGAGCAGATGGCAACTGCATCACCTGAAGAATTAGAAGTATTATTAGAGAAAATGGGTAATATTCAAGAAAAACTAGACGCTGGTGACTTCTACATGATCGATGTGAAAGTAGAAGAAACAGCACGTGGTTTAGGTCTTGATGCAGTCGGTCTTGACCGTGACGTAACGGCACTAAGTGGTGGACAACGTACGAAAGTATTACTTGCGAAGCTTTTATTAGAGAAGCCAGAAGTATTACTACTGGACGAGCCTACGAACTACTTAGACGTAGAACACATTAACTGGTTAGCGAACTACTTAAAAGAATACCCATTCGCATTCATGTTAATCTCGCATGATACAGAATTCATGAACAAAGTTGTAGACGTTATTTTCCACTTAGAATTTAGTAAATTAACTCGCTACACTGGAAGTTACGATAAATTCTTAGAAATGGCCGAAATCAACAAGAACCAACATGTTGCGGCATATGAGAAACAACAAGAATTCATTAAGCAACAAGAAGATTTCATCGCACGAAACAAAGCCCGTTACTCAACAAGTGGACGTGCGAAATCACGTCAAAAACAACTTGAGCGTATCGATCGAATTGACCGCCCAATGGAAGCGGTCAAGCCTGAGTTCGAATTCAAAGAATCTCGCGCAAGTAGTCGTTTCGTATTCGAAGGGAAAGACTTCGAAATTGGATACACACACGCCCTTCTTCCAAAGATGTCAATGGAAATCGAACGCGGTGACAAGATTGCAATCGTAGGTTGTAACGGTGTCGGTAAATCGACATTACTAAAAACAATCATGGGCAAAATCCCAGCAATTAGCGGTAAGTTAGAGCGCGGTGACTTCCTATTCCCAGCATACTTCGAACAAGAAGTAAAAGCAGGAAACTCAACACCACTTGATGAGATTTGGAACGAGTTCCCAGGACTTGACCAACACCAAGTACGCGCAATGCTAGCTCGTTGCGGTCTGAAGAACGAACACATCACTCGTCCACTAAGCATGCTAAGTGGTGGAGAACAAGCAAAAGTACGTCTAGCGAAGCTAATGAACAACGAATCTAACTGGATTCTATTCGATGAGCCGACAAACCACTTAGACGTATCAGCAAAAGAAGAACTGCAACGTGCCCTAAAAGCATATAAAGGAACAATTCTATTAGTATGTCACGAACCTGAATTCTATGAAGATTGGGTAACAAAGACGTGGAACGTTGAAGAATGGTCGATGAAGAAATAAATAAACTAACACCCGAAATGACGCCATTTCGGGTGTTTTATTTATTCCCACTTCTCAACATTACTTTCCCCTACTTCTTTCTTCTTCGCATACAAATACACGATATAATCTGTCATGACAGAACGATAACCAAGTTGATGTAACATCGCAGCAACGTTACCACGGTGGTACGTGCCATGGTTCACCACATGCGAGAGCAATTCTCTTACACTCCCATGTAATAATTCATCATCTAATGGATGCTCTACTATAAGTAACTTGTCAATATTCTCTGAATTACTTAGAAACACTTCATATTTCTTTACCATTTCTCCAAATAATAATTCTACCTCTTCAAAACTCTTCGCTTCTATTTCTTCTTGCATCTCCCACGTTTTCTTCATCGCTTCTTGAAAACGTTGCCCAGATAACACATCAAACCAGCATAAATCTGCAAGGTACATGTGAGATAACACACTAGCTATAGACGGAAATACACTTTCTATCTCTTGACGATATACATCACTAGGAAGTTCCCTTAATTTATTGAAAATCTGCGTATTCGCCCATACATTGTACTCATATAAGTCTCTTACTCCATTTATCACATTCATCATCCCCTTTCTCTCCCATTATACACGAACATACATTCTCACAGAAGCGTTTTTCCAATTATATACACAAGAAGGCAAAATAAAAAAGCTCGAAGAAAATTCGAGCTTCCCTTTAAGATAACAAATACAACAGTCCAGCTAATGCACTTGTTCCTCCCAATATAATTCCGATAACGATACTGTGACGCTTACGGTTCATCACAAACACAGCAATGTACTCACGAATCATCGCATTTGGCCAATAGTACCGAGCTGTCTTTGATCCAATTCCTTGGCTATTTAATCCTGCTTCCTTCGCATATAAGCCAGCACGGAACAGGTGGAAATTGTTCGTTGTGAAAATACTTTTATACGCTTCTCCTTTTAATGAATCCATGATTCTTTTGGAGAATAGCATATTTTCATACGTCGTCGTAGACTTATCCTCTCTTAACGTATGCTCCTCAGGGATTCCCTTCTCAAGCGCATACTGTTGCATCGCCTCTGCTTCTGGAAGGTTCTCGTCAGGACCTTGGCCTCCGGATAAAATAATTGTAGGAGGCGCCGTAACTTTCGCTTGCTTCCAATAGAACTCAATCGCCTTATCAATTCGGCTTCCTAAAAGCGGTGGTACTTTGTCATTCACAAGACCACTTCCAAGTACGATAATAAAGTCTTGATTGGATTTCGGTCTATTAAATTGATACAAGAAATATGCCGTTAAGAAATTAAATGCATTGAAGAACAAATACACAACAACCATATTTACTCCAACGTATACTGTTTGAAACCCGTCTGATAAGAACTGACCTAAGCTAATCATATTTAAAATAATAATGGCCAAAAGAAACATCCCAAAAAAGAGTGTTAAACAGTTAGCAAAACGCCTTCCTTCTTTTTTAAGTAGAACCTTGGCGTTCATAAACATCGCAACCATCAACGCAACAAATCCAAAACTAAATCCGAACAATACAATAATAATTGGAATAAGTACAAGAATCATAAGAGCAGAATTACCTGTGCTCAATACTAATGCAATAAGGAACACACTAAACGAACCAAAGAATAAATTGAACAATAAACCATTGATTACTCTTCTAGGTTCTTTTATATAAAATCCTAGAAAAATCGCGAGCAAAAGAATGGTAATAGTCCCTAAAAAAATCAACATTTCTTTCTTAACACCTCTTTATTTATAGACATCTCTCTATTATACACATGGAAATGTATGTTTTAAATTTTTTTCATAATAAAGACTTCGATGCTATGTAAAAAAGAATGCACATTATTCCCCTTATCCTTGTACCTGCTCCGCATACTTTTTCAATTCATACCAGCTATCCTTCGCCGTCTGTAAGTCTTCTTTTATAAAAAGAAGTTCCTCTGGGCTAATGACGTGAATGTTTTTCAAAAGTGTGTGGTACTTTGCTCCAATTGTGTGCCAATTGTTCGCTACATTTTGGAGCGATGTAATGGCGGCATCTATCATTGCTGTCATATCTGTTAATTTTTGTTTCAAGTCTGTTAATAGAACTACTTCCCTTTCAGTAATTGAAATTCTATTTTTTATTTTCTCGATTGCCGCATTAGCTTCTTTCTTTTTGTTAACGCCATCTGCAATCATTGGTCCTCCAGCGATACATCCAACGATAAGTGCACATAGTGCTGAACCTGTCCCGATGAGGATATTTCCTGATTTAATGATGGCATTTTGTTGTTCAATTTCCCGTTGCAGGGCTGGGATACTCGCATTTGTACTTGCTAATACGGATGTTAGCTGATTCGCACTCTCTTTGAAATTCTTCGTATCCTCGGCTAGCTTATTACGGAATGCTGTAATCTTCTCAACGACCGCTTCTACTTCCCCTTTGTTCTGTAACACACTTTCATATAGTTGCTTTACTTCCTTTTCGATTTGCGGTACATCTTCTTTCTCCACTGCTGATCGTAACGTGTCATAATGCTGTTGGAATGTATCGTTATACGCAATAATTGCTTCGTTCGTTTTAGCCAGTTGCGGCTTAATTGTATATAGCCACTCTTTGGCATTCGCCTTCGCAGTTTGTCCATGCTTCTGCACCGCTGATCGTAGTTCGGTATGCACACTTGGAACATCTGGTAATACCGTATCTCGTATCGTATTCGCATATGCATCGATAACAATTGTATTAGCCGCAACATCCGCTGTAACCCTTTGGAGTTCAGCAGGGCCGAGTGAATTTGTCGTCGCAGAAGCATACATCGGTACAAGAAGGGACGTAATCATTGCGACGATGACACCCTTCACCCAGTTCTTCTTCATCCTCTTCACCTACTCCTTAAGAAATCTCTTGCCCCATAAGGAACAAGAGATTTCTTATATATTATGCCTCGTTATCTACAACTTTAATATCTTCCGCGTAGATTTTCTCTGCGTATTCTTTGATGTCTTTCCAGCTATCTTTTGCTACATTTAAATCTTCCTTAATGAAGAAAAGATCTTCTGGACTAATGAATTCTACATTTTTAATTAATGAATTGTATTTGTAACCCATTGTATGCCATTGATTCGAAATATTTTGCAGAGCGGTAATAGCTGTGTCAATGGTATTCGTTAAGTACTCTGTTTGCTTCTTAATTGCTGTTAACCCTGCCATTTGCACTTGTGCATCAGTTACGCTTCCTGTTAACTTTTTAATTTCTGCTTCTGCCTCGTTCATACCTTGCTTCGCTAACACAATACCGGTAATACCAGTACCAGTCGCCCCAACACCACCTGCGATTAAGCCGATACCTAGCGGTGTACCTGCGCCAGTGGCAATCATTACTGAACCACCAACAATTGCAATTGGTCCCAGCGCTGTTGCAACAGATGAGCCGATAATGATGCTGTTATACTTGTTAATTGCATCATAGTAAGAGCCGATTTGCTTTTGAAGAAGCGGGATACCTGCATCTTGACTTGCAAGAATCGTTGTAATTTGATTTGAATGTCCTTTAAAATTCTGTGTATCTGCCGTTAATTTATTTCTAAACTTCGTTAAGTCTTCTACTAACTTATCTACTTCTTGCTTGTTCTCTGCGATACTGCTAGACAATCTTGTTAAGCCTTTCGCTAACGTTGTTTTGTTACCTGCATCTACAGCCGCTACTAATGTGTTGTAATAGTTCTCGAACTTCGTATTATAGTTAATAATATTTTGATTCGTTGAGATAAGCTGTGGCTTTAGTACATCTAACCATTGTTTCGCGTTGCCACGAGCAATGTTTTGATGTGTGATAATTTTGCCTTGTAACGTTTCATCAATTGCGCTGACTTTTGTAAAATCCGCATTCGGTTGCTTTAAAATCGTTAATGCATATAAGTCCATTACCAATGCGTTCGAACCAGTTCGCTCCATTGCCTCGCGTAGTCCTTCTGGTCCTAATGTATATTCTGCATACTTATCTGTTGTACTTGCAGATACTGATGCCACTGTACGTTCTGATGCAAACGTCTGCATTGGAAGCACACTATTCACTGCAATAGTCGCAACTAATGCGGACATTGCCATTACTTTATACGGTTTCTTTGTCATACTCTTCCTCTCCTATCACTTACTTCACTTCAATATTTGTTACGAAATCTTGATATTGATTCGTTTGTTTATTGATTTCGTCGCTCATCTTCTTCAGCATCATCACTTGTTTCTGCAGTGACGTACCATTCACCAGACCAGCTTCGAAATCCATTTCAATTTGTTCCATCGTCTCATTGATAGACTTCCAATCTTTCATCACATGACCAAACACCGTAGTTTGGCGATTAATCATTTCTGTAAAACCATCTACTTGATCTTCAATAAGAGTAATACCTGTTACTTCTAGTTCAATTTCCGATAATTTCTTCACAAGCGGTAATAGTGCTTTTTGTTTCTCTGCAATAATTGCTGCAGACTTACTCGCTTGGTTATTCGCTGTACTTACAATATCGCCGCCAAGCTGTTCAACAGATACGATGTCTAACGTCTGAGTTTCTGCACCATTCTTCGCTATTGTTGATAGCGTCTTTCCAATCTTGATGGAACCTTTTACAATATCATTTGGGCTATTTAAAATATTCGTCAACTCTGTCTGAATTTCATCTTGGAGTTTCTTAATATCAGCTCGTAGTTGTATTACTTCCCCATTTGTTCCTTGTAACGATTGAATCGCCATTTCTGCTCGCTCTGAGAATGTCTTGTTATCTGTGAGCAATAACGTCTGATAACTAGCCAAATCATGAGATGTTTGTGTCATCTTCTCTTGCACTGTTCGTACTTGCGTATGCAGTCGACTAAATGCTTGTAAGAAATCCGCTTTCGCTTGCTCATCTTCGTTTACTTTGCCAGCTAATTCGTATAATTTATTATAATAGCTATTGAACCTTGTGCTAAATCGCATCATGTCTTCATTTACATCTATTAACCTTGGATTATATTCATCTAACCATTCTTTTACGTTATTTCTAGCAATCTTTTGGTGATTCGTTAAGCTACTCATCGCCTTCACTTGTACATCTGGTTGCTGTAGAATCACTAATCCATATGCTTGAATTAACGGTGACTGTGATCCTAGTGTTCGAATTGAATTCGATAGTACCTTCGTATTTATAACATTATGTGCACTAACTTGCTTCGGTTTCATTTCTTCTGCTAATACCCCTTGAGGCATCAAGTAACTAGCAGATACAGCTGATACTACTAGACTTGCAATCAATGTTTTCTTCACATTACTTCCCCCTTCAATCTCTCAACAAAAAAAGTAAGCGTTTTCATATAAATTCACTTATCTCTCCATTCGAATGGCAAGAATGACATCATCTTTCTCGTACGCGCGCCGTAATAAAAAAGTTAAATGGCGACCATTCAACTTTTCTATTACGGACTCCATTATAAGCATGGGTGTTTTTGAGCGTAAAGGGACCATGGGCCTAGGAATGCGGCTACCAACTTCTTATTTATATTTTAATATATTTTATAAAACGAAAAAAATAGATAAAGACCACATCATTACCGAAATTAAATTATCTTAAAAAACCTTCCTTAAAATATGCAATTATGCATATTTTGATAAAAACCATTACAAAACTAATAAATATACTATATAATGTTGTAATTTTATGTAAACAAAGTTAATATTCACTTTCTTTAAAGAGTCATACTATTAGGAGGGAATTCTATGAAACTGACAAAAAAAGTAATGGCATCAATCGTTTTATCAGCTTCTCTTAGCACTTCTCTTGGAGTAGGCGAGACTATGACTGTAGGAGCAAAAGTTGTTCAGCCAGACCCTGGTAGTGGCTTTGTATATGACCATACGAAGAAACTACCAAATGGTACTTACGCAAAAGTATATTACAAGAAAAAGAATGGAAAAGTTATTCGAGTTAAAGAGAATTGGTTTAGCGCAAAGGGAAAATATACTCACACTAGTGAATATACACCTTAAGAAATTTCCTTAACTTATAAAAAGAAATGAAAACGTTATCTATCATTATTAGATAACGCTTTTTATATTACCTTCTTTTATCAATCCCCCACGTGTATCTCAAAACATAAGTGGTATATTTTAACAAACAAATCCGTAGACATAGTTACAAGGAGTTCATTTGAATTGTACTAATAAGGAGGAAACAAATGAAGAAAGTTTCGTTTAACGATTTCAGTTCACCAGAAACGATGCATAATCCAATTATTTTTTATAAGCAGCTTATGGCGCAAGAAGAAGCGATTTTCCACCTTGATGACTTCTACGGTATGGGAGGAGCATTGGTCACCTTAGGCTATGACGATGCTGTCATGATATTGAAAGACTCGCGTTTCATTAAAGATGTGCGTAACTTTCTACCACAGAAAGAGAAAAAGGAAGCAAGCGAAGAAACTACAACCGTCGACAAATTGTTTGAATGGATGATGAATATGCCCAATCTCCTAACGGTTGATCCACCTGATCACACCCGCTTACGCCGACTAGTATCGAAAGCATTTTCCCCGCGTATGATTGAAAACCTCCGTCCTCGTATTCAACAAATTACAAACGAACTTCTAGATAACGTGAAGGAAAAAGGAAAGATGGATGTTATCGCTGATTTCGCTAATCCTTTACCTATCATTGTTATTTCCGAAATGCTCGGAATTCCAACGGAGAATCAACAGCAATTTCGTGAATGGACACATACATTGATGAGTGCTGCTTTGGATCCTCGTCAAGTAGCTACCGTTACAAACACACTTGATCAATTTATTCACTATATTGAAGTACTTCTGGATGAAAAACGCATAAGCCCTTGTGATGACTTAATGAGTGCTCTCATTCAAGCACAAGAGCAAGAAGATAAATTAAGTAAGAATGAACTCCTTTCAACCATCTGGCTTCTCTTTATCGCTGGCCATGAAACGACGGTCAACTTAATTGGTAACGGCATGCTTGCATTGCTTCAACACCCTGAACAAATGAAAATGCTGCGTGACAATCCATCCTTGCTACCTTCAGCTATTGAGGAACTACTGCGCTATGCTGGTCCAATTATGATTGCTCATCGTTTTGCGAGTGAAGACGTAGTCATGCACGGAAAGACAATTAAAAAGGGCGAAATGGTATTATTCTCTCTCGCAGCTGCCAATATCGATCCACGAAAATTTGAGAATCCTGAGACATTAAATATTACCCGCGAAGAAAACAATCATTTAGCGTTCGGTAGTGGTATTCATCACTGTCTAGGAGCACCTCTTGCACGTTTAGAAGGAGAAATTGCATTTGGTACATTACTTCAACGATTCCCTAACCTCGATCTAGCAATTGAACCAGAAAAACTAATCTACAACTATAGTAAATTCCGCTCTCTCGCAAGCTTACCAGTCACTTTCTAAAAAAAGAAGCCTACTTCCTCAAAAAGTAGGCTTCTTCTAGTTAACAATTTCCGTCAATGTCACATTGCATCCCTGTCGTACTTCCTTTTTCCGTAGCTTTATCAATTGCCTCTGCTAACCTTTCTTTACTCGCTAGCCCTTGAATTACTTGGTCACCAATTACAAACGTTGGAACGGCTGTAATACGTGCTTCTTCATACGCATGCTTCAATGCCGCAGCTTGTACGTCTTTATACTTGCGTGTTACTAATGCTTCTTTAAAGGCTTCTGCTTGCAAGCCAACTTCTTCCGCTAACTTCGTTAACACGTCGATCTCTTCAATGTTTTGTTCCTCTTGGAAAAATGCTGTGAACACCCTCTCATAGAAGGCATTTCCTTTTCCATGCTCTTTCGCAAAGTGACAACCTTCAAATGCAAGATGTGTGTACGGATGCGGAGACATACGTGGCAACACCATATCTACACCAAACTTCTTCGCTGTTGGAGCGATAAAAGCATTCCATGCATTCACTTTATCTGGCTCATTCCACGGATCAATTTTTGGTGTTGGACTCGGACGAAGTTCAAACGGCATCCACTCTACTTCGATATCTTTCTCTTTCATTACCTCATCTAACGGACCTTTTCCTACGAAACAAAATGGACAAACAAAATCGGAATATACTTTCACTTTTACTGACATATTTATTTCCTCCCCTTCGTTGTAACCTTTATAGTTACAACACATCTATAAAATAGGTGCCTAGTAAAGTAGGCACTAGTTCGCATGTATTTGCTTATCTAATGATGCAAGTAATTGCTCCATCGTTACGCTGTTCAACACAGCTTCCATTGCTTCTTGTGCTTGTACGAGAAGTACTTCTAACACAAGTTGGAGGTTAGCACCAATTGGACAATCAGGATTTGGCTTCTCGTGAAAATGGAATAACTTCTCCTCTTCCACGACATCGACCGCTCGATACACATCAAGTAACGTTATATCACTCAGCTCTTTCATAAGATATGCACCACCTGTACCACGCTTCACGTACACAAGATTAGCTTTCTTCAAATAAGCTAGTACTTTGCGAATAATAACTGGATTCGTATTCACACTTCCCGCCATATATTCCGACGTACAAATAGGTGCCGGACTACTATGTATAAGCGACAAAATATGAACCGCAATCGTAAAACGACTACTAATTTTGATAAGTATCACCTCGTTGTAACAATTATAGTTACAACGAAAAAGGAAGTCAACACATTGTGAAGAATTTAATAATTTTTAAAATTTTTCAAGGATTTTCCAATCGAAGTAGAGAACTACTTGTATGCACGAAAAAATACTAGTTGGAGGTTCAAATAATGACGAAAATAGAAACTGCCCTCGAAACAACGTTTGAAAAAATGATGCAAGATTTGCACGTACCAGGTGCTGCTGTCGCAATTGTAAAAGACGGTAAAGTTATTCTCTCACAAGGATTTGGATACCGTAATCTTGAAAAGAAAGAACGCGTTACACCGCAAACACTTTTCGCCATCGGTTCTTCTTCAAAGGCATTTGGTGCGTTCTCCTTAAGTTTACTTGCTCAACAGAAGAAATTCGACTGGGATGCACCGGTTCAAGATTACGTCCCTTCTTTCTCTTTATTAGACAAAGTAGCTAGTACACAACTTACAGCACGTGACCTTGCTGCTCATCGTTCTGGCGTAAGTCGTCATGATATGGTATGGTACAACTCTGCATTAAGTAGGAAAGGCATTGTCGACAAACTTAAGCACTTGCCACTAGATGCACCACTTCGTACGACTTTCTTATATAACAATTTAATGTACGCTACGATGAGCTATATGGTTGAAAGTATTACAAATCAGACGTGGGAGCAATATACTACTGACCATATTCTACAACCTCTCCAAATGGATAATACGAATTTCTCTGTGAATGACTCTAAGCGTAACGATAACGCTGCGCTTCCTTACATAGAGAAAGATGGCGACATCATCGAAATACCATTCCGCAACATTGATACAGTCGGAGCTGCTGGATGTATTAACTCTACCGTCGAAGATATGGCAAAATGGCTTCTACTACACCTTAATCAAGGTAAAATGAATGACCACCAGATTCTTGACACTGCATTACTACAGCAACTGTATACACCACACAACCAAGTTCCTGACCAACCATTACTTACTGTCCCTGAATCGCCAGTAAATAGTTATGGTCTTGGCTGGTTCATTAGTTCCTACCGTGGATACAAAATGGTTCATCACGGAGGGAATATTGACGGATTCTCTGCCTTCGCTTCCTTTATGCCAACCGAAAATATCGGTATTGTTATTTTAACAAACGTAAGTGGGTCCCTACTTCCTCTGTACATGGCTCATCACATGTACGACGAACTACTTGACTTATCTCCTATCGATTGGCATAAGCGCGCGGTTGAAGATAGTGGCAAGTTTAAAGAAATGATGAACCAATTTAATGACCTACTTCCGAAACAAGTAAAAGACACAAATCCATCTCATCCTGTACAAGACTTCACTGGAACATTCGAGCATCCTGCTTATGGAACACTTGAGGTCTATGAGAAAAACAATGAACTCTACTTTAAGTTTTTAGATGTAGAAGCACCACTCACTCATTATCATTATGATGTCTTCTCATCCACATTTGACTGGATGCACATTGAAATGAAAATTTTGCTCGCTTACCAAATGAACGCAGCAGGAACATTGCATGAAATTCAAGTCCACTCCGTTGTTTTATTTAACGACAAACCATTTACATTTAAGAAAGTGAACAAATAATAGGAATAAGCCATCGTGACCTATATGATCATGATGGCTTATTTTTTACTTATTTCTCTTGTAACTTCTTATTCTTCCAATCTAGCGTAAATGATTTATCAAACGTATCTTTATCAACATATTTGATATTATTTCCTACCCAGTTTGCTACTCCAAATGTAAATCCTGGACGAAGCGCATAGTCATCAGAATGCTTTGTATACGCGACTTGAACATCTGATTTCTCTATGTTCTTCTCTGCAATAACAACCGCAATCATACCAGGAGAAAATCCGCTATTTGTTAATGCTGGTAGCTGATCCATCGGTACTAGATTTCCTCTTGCATCCGTTTCATATGGATATGTACGAGAATACATGAATAATTGATTGCCATACATTGTATTGTAAGAATCACGTGTATATATTCCGTAGTTTTGGTTGTTATACCCGTTGAAGAACACATTCCACTTTACGTTTTTATTTGTTTGATCTACTAAGTTTGTTTTATAGCTTGTTTGTTTATAACTTACTGTATCAGTCCATGTCATTCCACCAGTTGCGCTAACTTCTCCGCCTTTATCTGTAACCTTAATTGCACCCCCAAGTTGATAAGATACACCTGAAGTTACTGTTGTTTCTTCTACTGCATTTGTCGGTGCTACGTTAAAGAATTTCGCACTAGTATCTTGAAGATTCATCGAAACATCATATTCGGATGGATAACGAAGCGTTGCACTTGCCCCTGGAAAAGGATACCCATCAACAGGTTTATCACTAATAGAAGTATTTGCATCGATAAAGCTACCTGTTGTATTCAAAACAGCAATTTGCTTATCGCTACTAGGATCATCGATAAATGTAACCTTCAATGACATTGTCATATTATCCGCTTGTTCATTGTTAAACGTATTATAGCTTGTATACGTCTTTGCCTCTTTCCCAATATCCGTCACCACTTGCGAAACCGTTTGCGCATATGCGGACGGTATAGAATACACAAAAGCACTACTTACTAGAATAGTAGATAAAGATAAATACGTTAAACATGTTTTTGTACGTTTCATAAAACATTCCCCCTTTATTTTTGTCGAAATATGTCATATTTCAGTCAAATGGTAACATAGAAAGAAAACGCTTTCAAACTTTATGCATAAATGCATATTTTTATCGAAATAATGCGTCACAAAAAAGTAGGCTTTCTAAAAGAAAACCTACTCCAGAACAAGCCGACTACCTATCCATCTATTCCTTCTTCTCTTTAATTTCTATTTGCTTCATATAATGTAATCCTCTAGATAGTACCTTGAATTCATACCCTTCCACTTCAAGAGATTCCCCCTCTTGGAGATGATAGTTCTGAGCCATTATCCACCCACTAATCGTATCTATCCCCTTGTCATCCAAGTGCAAATCTAGCAACACATTTATTTCATATATCAGTACTTTTCCGTCTACAATTTTGTGCGTATCGCTAATATGTTGAATTGGAGCATGTTCATCCTCATCATACTCATCTCGTATCTCCCCTACTATTTCCTCAAGAATATCTTCTATTGTCACAATTCCAGCCGTTCCACCGTACTCGTCATATAATACAGCCATCGGACTACGTTTCTTCTGCATCTCTACTAACAAAGCACGAATCGGAATCGTCTCTATTACTTGAATAACAGGACGTATGTAAGAATTGATTGTATGCAATGCTTCTCCTCGCTTCTTCAGATAACGAATAAAAAAATCCTTCACATTAACCATTCCTATAATCTCATCCTTATCTTCGCCAAATACAGGATAACGTGTATATTGCTCTCGTTGAATTGTTCGAATATGTTCCTTCAACGAAGCCTCCTTATGTAGACCAATAACTTCTGTACGAGGTACCATAATTTCTTTTGCAAGACGATTATCAAATTCAAAGATATTATTTACATATTTAAATTCCGCTTGATTAATTTCCCCACGTTGATAACTCTCTGAAAGGATGAGACGTAACTCCTCCTCCGAATGTGCCATCTCATGTTCAGATACTGGCTTCAATCCAAAGAGGCGTGTTAAGAAACGCGCCGAACCATTTAACAAGCGAATGAACGGATACATCATTTTATAAAACCAAATAAGTGGTTGGGACAGCAATAGCGTTACTTTTTCTGCTTTTTGGATGGCAAATGTTTTCGGTGCTAATTCTCCTACTACTACATGTAAATAAGTCATAATAAGAAATGCAATTGCTAAGGACAGTACACTAGCTAGATGCGAATTAATATTCCAGCTATGAAATAACGGGTGTAACAACCTCTCAATCGTTGGTTCACCTAACCACCCTAATCCCATTGCCGTAACGGTAATTCCTAATTGACAAGCTGATAAATACTCATCTAAATTCGACGTTACCTTCTTAGCTGCAACGGCTCCTTTTCTACCTTCTAACACGAACTGATCAATTTTCGTACTTCTCACTTTCACCATCGCAAATTCTGCCGCGACGAAGAAAGCAGTGAAAATAATTAACAATACGACCATCAATATATTCACAAAAACCAAGCTATGCCACCTCCATTTCACTTTTTATCGTTACCAAAGGAAGGGTATTTATCCAGCAACATAGATTGTACTCTATATACACATCAAAAAAGGTCATTGTTTGGATATATGTCCGCACAATGACCTTTTATTGTTGTCTTATTTCTGCATATTCACGCATCAACGCTTAATCTGTCCAATATACACAATCTGTCACGGATTTCAGTAGCGGTTGCATCTGTTGAATAAGCGTACAATATCCATCACTTTCTTTCATCTCATTCAGCGCTTGTTGGTCTTCCCACATACTAATGACACCAAATGATGAATCATTCGCTGTAGTAGGCTCTAAGAAATGCACATCTACACACCCTGCTTTTTTGTTAATTGGCACAAGCATATTTCGTCCCAATTGACGTACTTCTTCTTCCTTGCCTTCTTTGCTATTCAATGTTACGACTCGAACAAACATTGTATTACCTCCACTATTATTTTCATATCACCATTTTTTCTCGTAAAAAGGCATCCACTTTCATCAGCTCCTCATATGAAGCATTATTGTTAAGCGCTTCATGTAAAGACGCAATGGTTGTTCCTTTTAAGATAGATTGCCAAGCATCTTCTGCTTCTCGCATGACATCTGACAATAAACAAGTCGTATTCTCTTTCAAATGGAAGATTGTATGAAAAATTCCGTTTGAACGATACAGAGATTCCACACCTTCTACCGCAATATATACGTCATATATTCGAATATCCTTGGCATTAACTAATAATTGAAATCCTCCTTTTACCCCTGACACGGATGAAACAAGCCCTGCTTGTACAAGTTTTCTCATGAGCTTTTGAAGATACGTTGGAGAAACTTGCAGTTGTTTGCTGAGTGATTCACCTGATACCATCGCATGCTTAGGCAATCGATTCAGCAACAACAACGCATATACGGCTTGTTCCACACCAGCTGTCATTTTCATGCGCCAGCATGCTCTTTTAATTTTTGTTGTTCTTTTCTCAGCTTTTCTGGTGTCACGTCATTACCTAGCGGATCTAATATTGTTAATCCTGAAAATGTTTGTACTAATTGACCCCGGAAAATTTGAATATACTCTTTACGGAGTTGTTGTTGCTCTCTTTTCTCCTCTTCTGTTAACCCTTCTGCACGTTGTTTTCTCGCTAATACGTTAATACGATCTAAAATTGGAATCATTGTTTTTTCCACCTTTCTACTTATAAAAGTTCTTTTGCTAATAATTGATACGATTGTACTCTCGCTTCATGACTATGACTAATTGTTCCAATCATTGCCTCACTTATACCGAATTTCTCTTCATGTTCACGCAATGTATGTGCAACCTGTTTGGCACTTCCGACAAGGAATCGTTTACGATTGTTTTCGATTTGCATTTTATCTATTTCCGTATACGAATAATTCAGAGCCTCTTCTGGCGTGAGAATTTGGAACGGCATTCCTTTATCTAAAAATAATAAATTTAAATCTAAGCTAGCTGCATGATACTCTGCTTCTTCCTCTGTTTCTGCTGCCATCGCAAAGTACCCTACGTTAATCTGAGGTTTCTCCATGAATTCCGACGGTGTAAAGTTCTTACGATATGCATCCAGCATGGAAGATGATAAGTCACCACTGATGAACTGAGCGAACGAGTACCCAATACCAAATCTTCCTGCTTGAGCAGCACTGCTTCCACTAGAACCTAATAACCACACTTCTGGTAATGGGGCTCCTACTGGTGCCGCTAGCGTACGACTATACACATGATCCTCAGGCATTGTTTCCGTCATAAACATCATCGTCTCCATTAATTTATCGTAGGAATTCAACACATTCGGATGTCTTCCTTCATGCAATGCAAGCGTTGAGAAGCGATCTCCACCAGGTGCACGACCTACACCGAAATCAATTCTTCCTGGATGTAATGTTGATAACGTTTTAAATACTTCTGCCATTTTGAGCGGGGAATAATGCATCAACATAATCCCACCAGATCCGACACGAATACGTTTCGTAGTGGAGGCAATATGAGAAATCATAATCTCAGGTGAAGCGCTCGCTAAGTTCGGTGAACCATGATGCTCTGAATACCATATTCTGTTGTACCCTAAGTCATCTACTACTTTTGCTAATTCAATTGTATGTTGCAATGTTTCTTGAGACGTTTGTCCATTTGGTGTTGGTGTTTGATCTAACACACTTAATTTCATTCTTTTCTCCTTCTTTCGTCGTTAATATCGATAATGAATATCCATCATTCAAGTAAGTATGCGGGGAATCTTTCATCACAACGATTCCCCACTTACAACCATTACTTATTTCCATTCCAAGAAGTAACTTCATCTACGCCTAATCGTACAGTTGGGAATCCTGGTTGTGCTGCTTTACCAACTGTAATCATTAAGATATTCACTAAGTTATCTGGAACATTGAACTCTTTACGGAATTCTTCCACGTTGTAGCCAAGCATCGGCACTGTATCGTATCCTCTTGCTTTCGCCGCTAACATTAATTGCATCGCTAGAAGCCCACCATCAAGCATTTGCCATTCTTTTTTATCTTCGTCACTTACAGAACCGTAAAATTCTTGTACACTGCTATTAATTCTGTTTTTAATTTCTTCTGTCATGAATCCAGCATCAACAGCACGTTGGTTAATCGTATCTGCATTCTCTACTGTGTAAGCATCCATGTCTCCTAATACAACAATAACCGCAGACGCATCAGCTACTTGTGGCTGACCTGATGCCATCGGAAGTAATTTATCCTTTAGCTCTTGATCTGTGAAGACCATGAAGCGCCACGGATTTAAATTTACTCCGCTCGGTGCAAGCATTGCTTCCTCCAGAATTTCTTTAATTTCCTCGTCCATCATTTTATAAGAAGCATCATAGAAGCGAACAGAACGACGCTCACGGATCACATCATAAAAATTTGCAGTACGGTTTTCTTTTTTCATTTTTATATCCCCCATTATTTTTCATTAAAATTTGATATTTTCACATGTAACTTGCTAACAAATCCTATTATGGTATAGTACAGATATAAAAAAAAGTACGCACTTTTTTGTGCTATAGATACCTTTTTGTAACATAGGTACGAAAAAGTGCCTATTAGATAAATAGAGGAGTTCGATATGAGAAAAGAGTACAACAACCGAATGGAAGTAGTATTAGGAGTCATTGGAGGGAAATGGAAGGCACATATTTTATATCATTTAACGAATGGACCTATACGCACAGGTGAATTAAAACGATTAGTAACAGGGATTACACAAAAGATGCTGACTGAACAATTACGCGAACTAGAAAACGATGGATTGGTTTCTAGAAAAGTGTATAATCAAGTACCACCAAAAGTAGAATATTCCCTTACAGAATACGGCGAATCGCTAAGAGAAGTCTTACAAGTACTTTGTGAATGGGGCGGAGAATACATTAAATATCGATATCCTAACGGTGAGGTCATCATTAAAGAGGAAGCTGAAAATAAATAAAAGGTAAGGATATAGCGAGCATGCCCACTATATCCTTACCTTTTTTATTCTAAATGAAAATCAAGACTAGCTTTCTCTTCCCCGTTTATAAGAATAGACAACGTATGCATCCCGTTGTAATGCTTTCGTGTTGTTAAGTCTTTAAACGAATGCGATTTATGATACGATAACATGTCTCCAGCAGATAATATATTCTCGCTCACTTTGAAGACACGTCTCGATCTATTTCCATTTTCCTTCACGAAATCAACTGCATACTCAATTCGAACCTTTGTAGATTCCTCTCCTTTTACGTGAAACGAAAAGGCTATCTTCTCTCCAATCGAAAGTGTCATTTTATCTACCGTGAAATTCTCGACATGTACAGCCAGTGTTCCATGGAATCCAAACAACGCCAACGCTTCTGGATGTCCCTTCTTCAATAACCCACGACATGCATGCTTCACAATCCAATCTGTATCTGGATGCTTGCCTAACCATTCCTTCGCAAGATTCAAGATAAGTTCTGGATGATCCTTCGAAATATCATTCAAGTTATTCGCCACGCTCTTTCTAACGTACAATGATTCATCCTCTTTCAAGCGCTCTACTATCGGAAGAATAGGCAACGGATTTGCTTTAAACTCCCCTAACGCCATCCCCCACGGTAATCTCGGACGAATCCCTTCACTCGCCAATCTTCGTACATGATGATTAGGATGTTCACTCCACTCTAGCATTTGTGCAACCATTCGCTCTGGATCTTGTTGGATAAAAGGACGCACCCCATATTCAGATGTCGAATACTGAGTGAACCACTCTAACGCAGGAATCGATACATCCCATTTGTCCAATCCATATACCTCTACAAAGTCAGGGAAAATAATACTTGCTAATGAATCATTAGCAAGCTGCGGTGCAACCTTTTTCAATATGCCAATCGCTTCCTCATAATCAGACGGAAGAAACGTATGTAAACACGTCGTAATGTGTCTCATCCTACTTTTCAACGCCTTCTCTTCCCAATCATCAACAAAGATTGATTGAATGAATCCTTTTTCATCAAACTCTTCGTACACACACTGAATTTCTTTCGCCAACTTGCCGACAAACTCTACATCGTATATATCTTTTAACGCTTCTGCCATGCCGCCACCTCATTCTATATTTTCCACAAAAGAACATTAGTTCCCACCATTATACAAGTCATTTACTGAAAAAGCGAGGTATACGAAGAAGAAAAACATTTGCCTATTACAAATTTCTAATACTTATATGAGGGTACAACAGTCGCTATTGATGAAGGATAACAGGCCACCGTATCATGCGGTAGCCTTTCCCTTCACATACATTGTGTTTGTTCTACTTCCGCACATTCGTCCCCCTTCACCGCTCGCTTATACGCTAACTGAAGCGATTTGTAACCTGCAAGCATCATAACGAATGCCACGAATCCTGCGATAATCGCAACACTAAATCCTGTACGTGCTCCGAATCCATCCACGACCCATCCCGCAATTGCTGAACCAATCGCCACGCCAATACCTAATCCCGTAATAGCCCATGTCATTCCTTCTGTTACTTGAGATTCCGGGACAATCTTTTCTACTAATCCCATCGTAATAATCATTGTCGGCGCAACGGACATCCCCGCAAAGAAGACCGAAATCGTAAGCTTCGTTATACTATCTATAAAGAACAGCGGAATCATCGTAATCGCTGAAATTGAAACAGCGTACAAAAACTGGCGATATAACGGTGTTTTGATTCGAAGTGTCCCAAATACTAAACCAGCTAAACAAGAACCAACCGCATACACGGATAATACAATACTTGCTGCAACTGTATTTCCTTGATCCTCCGCAAATGCAACACTCACGACGTCAATTGTACCAAAGATTGTACCAATGGCCATTAATGTAAAGACTAATACCCGCAATGAACCAATTTTGACAATGCTACCTTTAGTTGTTGTCGAAAGCGGATAGACAGGAGGTTCTGTACTCTTTTGCATTGTAAAGAGAAACACCCCTATCGCAAGGCAAATAGATGACAGTAGTGGACCTGCCTCTGGAAACCACATCACACTAACACTAACCGACAAAACTGGACCGACAATAAAGCAAAGTTCATCTACAACCGACTCAAACGCAAACGCCGTATTTAACTTATGCGATCCACGATACAATTCTGCCCAGCGCGCACGTACCATCGCCGACATATTCGGCATTCCACCCGCAGCTAACGCCGAAGCAAACAGCGTCCAAGCCGGTGCCTTGTACCGTGTGCAAAGTAACATAACAATAACCGCTAACACACTCACTATAGTCGCAAGTGGTAACACACGCGACTGCCCTAATCTGTCTGCTAACCTCGCAATATGCGGAGCTATTAAGGCAGAAGCTAATGCAAACGTCGCCGCAATGGCCCCAGCCAACCAATACTCCCCGCTCAACTGCGATAACATCGTCACAATCCCAATACCCATCATTGACATCGGCATTCTCGCTACAAAACCCGCTGCCGAAAACCCTTTCGAACCAGGTGCCTCAAATATTTTACGATATGAATGAAACATAACCTTCCCCTTCCCATCTCACGCATTATTTGTTCAAACAAAGTAACTCTAGAAAAAATTGACATACGCCGCGTATGTATTTTATACTATTCACATACAACACGTATGTCAATTAAAAACATTTTCTCCTCATCAAAAAGAGAAATATTTTGATGAAGAAACACGAAGTCCAGTACAATGAACATAACGTACAAATGTAGAGAAAGAAGGAGAAAGTATGGTACGAAAAACACGCTCGGAAATGATTATTGAAACACGCGCCAAATTAATTAGCGCGGCACGCCAAGCATTCGGTACAATCGGCTATGCAGACACCTCGATGGACGATTTCACTGCTTCTGTTGGCTTAACACGCGGCGCTTTGTATCATCACTTCGGCGACAAGAAAGGCTTACTCGCAGCTGTCGTACAAGAAATCGATGCCGAAATGGATCGACGATTAACGACTATTTCTGATACAGCCGAAAGCACATGGGATGGATTTGTCGGTCGATGTGAAGCATACCTCGCAATGGCACTAGAACCCGAGATACAACGCATCATCCTTCGTGATGCCCCGTCTATTCTAGGTAATACATACGCCGATACTTCTCAGTCCCAATGTCTCGCAACGATGGGCCACATGCTGAAGCAATTAATGGACCAACACATCATCCATCAGACAGACTGTGAATCATTAGCCCGCCTTCTAAACGGTGGCCTCATGAACGCTACCTTCTGGATTGCGAATGCAGAAGAAACAGAAGCAACGCTAGAGAAAGCATTACACAGCCTATCTATTACATTGAATGGCTTACGAATAGACCAATAAAAAATAGCGTATCTTGATCGAAACAAACCCATAATATAGGTATAGGTACATACGAGAATCCCTGCAATGCAGGCTTATTATCACATACTAAACTAGTAGAAACAGTGTGCTAAAGAATACATTTTTTAGCACACTCTCCTTCCCTAGTAAAAGAAATATTTGACATTACTAGCAAAGTCCTATAACATATATCTCGAATTAAAGATTCTTCATTTGAAGACAAAACCTCAGAAAGAAGGCTGTATCCAATGGATTTCGAACAATTACTACAAGCAAGACGCTCCGCAAATAATTTTATGAAAGATGTACATATCTCCAAAGAAGAACTAACTGACATATTTAACCTAGTAAAGCTAGCACCTTCTGCATTTAACTTACAACATACAAAATATGTTGTTGTTCAAGACGACGTGTTAAAAGAACAAGTAAGAGAAGCTGCTTACGGACAATACAAAGTCTCTTCGGCATCTGCCGTTATTCTCGTTCTTGGAGATAAGAAAGCATATAAGAATGTTGGCAGCCTATATGAAGGACTACTCCATCTAGGTATCTTAAGCAAACAAGAATATGACAAACAAGTAGAAGAAGTAACAAACTTCTATGTAAACCGTGGCGAAGAATTCGAGAAAGAAGAAGCCATTCGTAACGCATCCCTAAGCGCGATGCAATTTATGCTCGCTGCAAAAGCAAAAGGATGGGATACATGCCCAATGATTGGTTTCGATGCCAATCAGATCCGAGACTTATTACATATTCCTGAAGAAGAAGAAATTGTCATGATGATTGTTATTGGCAAGGAAAAGGTAGCAAGTAGACGCCCAAGAGGTTACCGTAAGCCCGTAAGAGAATTTGTAACATATAAATAACAAACAAATTAGTACAAGTCCATCACTCCTTTTCGTATAATGAACATGAAAAGGAGTGATTAACAATGGTTCATATCCAAACACTTTCAAGCGACGAAAAGAAATTAGTTGGCTACACAGTCACAGCCTCTGTCAATGAAGATGTAGAAGCTAACATTATTGTACGTTTACGAGACAAGCTAATGAACACTCGCCACAACATCCCACATCAACTAGATAACACTAGCATGTATTTAGTCCAACGATATTCAGACTGCGAATGGACACCAGATGTGCCTTTTGTCCATATTCTCGCCGTTGAAGTCCACGAGTTTTCCGATATCCCTAACGAATTTATTCAACATACACTCCCAACTAGAACATATACAAAAGTCACTCATCATGGGCCAGAATCAACACTTACAGAAACGTATCATGCCATTCAGGAACAAGCTATTTGTAGCACTCGCCCGTTTGACTTCGAATATTGGGCGGATGTACATTCTCTGGATCAAGAAGATAGTGTGATTGAGATTTATTTACCAATGAAAGAATAATATACATTCACGTGTTCATTTTCAATTGCTGATTTTCAACAATTGAAGTTCAACTGTTGAAAATCAGGACTTATTAAAGAAAGAACACAAAAGAAAGAATAACAAATACATACTAAAAAAGAAATATTGTTAATAGCAGTAACAAGGAAAATCACTTATTATGTATTATCTCTTCCTGCCTCTAGGTAGTTTCAATACAATTTCAATTCGTTGGTATTGGTCTAACAACTCCAATATCTATTCACTAAAAAATCGTTTGGCTCATGTGTGTAAATACTGTAACTCGGTTGTTCAATTGCTTTTATATCTACTTCATGTTTCTCTCACTCTCGTTGTATCAACACTTTTGCCAGGTCAGAGCGCCACAGTCGTGAGGTATTCAATACGATAAAGTGACTTACTTGGTGATACGCCATATCCGATAATAGCTCCTGTAGTCCTTCACGTTCAACCGTTAATCCATCTTCATCAACTGTTGCGCCACTCAGTCCTCTATCTTCGTAAATTTGAAGTAGCTGTAAGTTATTTTCCATACAGTAACGCTCAATCTCTTCTACTTGATACGCTAGACTATATCCGTCACGTACTTGTCCTTCTGTTGAAACTCGTACATAACCAACTACTTTCTCTTCCATAGTAGTCCCTTCCCGTTACAGTAATTGTAGTCCCTGTAACGTTTACCCGTTTTTTGCGGATAACGTGTTCGTAACGTAAATCCGTTAAAACGTACTGTACGACGACTTGAAAAAATAACACACCCCTTACTTTTTATATCGTTTTTTCCCTAGTAGTGTCATACACGGTACAAAGACAATTACAGTCTATAGATTTAACACTTATAAAATTATATGTGTATCAGCTTACTTCTACGTTAAAACACAAAAAACACTCGTTGCCATCGTTGACAATCAAGTGCTTTACGTTTATCTATTTTCTATGCTTTCATGGTTAGCTTTAAGTTTTGTAGCATTGTAAAAACAGTATGACACCTTTTGTGTATCATGACAAATAATACCCTTAAAACGTACGAGCTTGTGTACATTCGTTACTTTACTATACATTCCATGTCTTTGTACCCGACATACAGTAAAATGTCATCTCGCCTAAGCTCGTGTGTCTTATTTTATTCTCTCAAGAGATGGTGTTCCAACAAAGAGCCTATGATGGTTAACCATCATAGAGTCATGTCGAAAAAATTACCTTTTCTTTTACTGTACACTTCAAATAAAGTTTGTTTTATCAGTCCACATTTATATATGCTAATAAATTCTAATCCTTGTATATTATTAATGAATAGTTACACTTAAATCGCAATATCCTGGTGACCTACTTCAGTTACTATCTCATTTAACATACGAATTCCTAGCCCATTCTCTGTATCCCATGTACAATTAAGTGTAAATCTAATATCTCTACCTTCACACATATCCCCATAAGGAACAACAATACCATCTAAATCTACCATTTCTAATATTTTATCAATTGTTTCAACTAATGGATAATTTTCATTCACTTCAATATCATAACCTAATTCATGCCTTCTTTGTTTGTAATAGTCTAATATTGATTGTACAAAGCTCTGTTGTAAGTATTCCCAATTTTGCATAAATGAAGTATATGCTACATATTGTTCCTCATCAAAATTGCCATCCTCTTCCCCATCTATCATTAAAGTTATCCCCGTTTCTTTTCCCAAAAAACGAATTGTAGTATCCTTAATCCAACCATACTCATATTCAAGTTCACCGAAGACCGAATCATTTAAAATCATTTTACAAACTCCTCCTTATGTCTATTAGCAAACCCTCCTGGCTTAAACGCTCCTGCGTTTATCTCTCCTACACCACCAAGATGGCCAAATTCACCATTTATAACTGTTGGCACGAGTTGCATTGTTTTAACATCATTTAATTCATGCCACGTTAACTTATTTTCTTCCCTATACTTCTTTATATCTCTTACATTAATATTACCAGATTCCATACCAAATCGACTTGCTAATTCAGGTGAACTATTGAGTTTATCAGCTAATTTTTGATCTGATTGAACAAAATTAGCTCGTCTAGCTTTCCCTCCAAAACCACCTTTTCCACCTAGCATATAGTCAATTTCAATTTGTGCTTTTGATACTGGCGCAAAATCAGGAACTCCATTCTTATATTGAATACCTTTAATGCCAGCTTCATCTAATATACTTTGTAATTTAGGATCTGGTGGCGGTTTAAGCGTACTTAAAGATTCTCCCCTAATTCCTTCAAATTCAATTTTCGGGTTAATTGGTGCAGGTGTTTGATTAATTCTTGACTCATACGAACTAGCAAATTCAGTTTGTCTAAAGGCAGGTGGAACTTCTACATTTAATTTACTATCCTTATCCGTACCCTATGTTGTAATCTTAAACTCTTTCAACATAAAAGTACGCCACTTACAAGCCTACTAAACTACTGTACTTTCTTCTACTTTCGGTGCTTTATACTCCGTTTTATTCTTCATCATGCCATATATGATATTTACTAATCGTCGCATAATGCATACAAGTGCTTGTCCTTTTGTTTTGCCTTCTTTTAACTTACTTTGGTAGTATGCATGAAACAATGAGTTACGTTTCTTTTTGCTTTCTCGTGCCACTTGTACTTGCTGTACCGCTAAATTGTAAAATAAACCGTGTAGCACCCTGTTTCCTTGTTTGCTTTTGTGTATCTTACCTTTTCCACCAGAGCCAAAATACACTGGCGCAATACCAGCAAAGCGTGCTAATTTGTTGGCATTACTAAAACGTCTTACATCACCAATTTCTGCAACTAATGCTGATGCCGTTACGAGGTCAATACCCGGCATTGTCTCTAGCTGATAGCCTAGTAACTTCATTAGTTGCTTTAATTCGCTCTCAGTCTCCTTAACTAGCCCCTTGTTACATACAATGTCCTGTACAATATTTCGTACTAACAAGTTTCTCGCTTCTTGATGTTCTTTCGTTGTATCTCCGTCTTCTTCTACTAGACTCAATATAGTACTTGCCTTGTCCGTTGAACAAGTATTACTACTCGTTTCTCGTAAAAAATCCGTTAATTCCTCTACACTAACGCCTTCCAAACACGATGGTGACGGATACTTCTTCCAAAACGCTAACGCTGTTTTCCCATCTATTTGCGAGTAAAACTTCTTATAGCTTGGATAGTGGTGGTTTAGTTGTACATGTAATTGATTTTTCAATCCACCTTGTACTTTAACCAATGCACTTCTTCTCGTCACTAGTTGTTGTATCGTCCACAATAAGTCAGTTGGTCGTGCGTCTGGCAACTGGTCTAGTTTGCTTACAAGTATACGTGCAACACATTCAGCATCCCAACTATCACTCTTGTGTGTCGTCATTTGGCTTTTTCGTTCAGCGTATGAAAGTGCAGGATTCACTTCTTTCACTATCTGCCCATGATCCACTAAATACTTCGCTAGTGCTCTGCCATATCCACCTACATCTTCTAAACCAAACGCAAGTGTTAAACCTTCCGTGTTGTATGCATCTACCTCTAACAAAAACTTCGCAAATGCAGACGGTTTATTATTAAACTTTATCTCGCCTAGTTTCTCTTGCCAACAGTTTATCACAACTGCCGTGTGATGTTGCTTATGTAAATCTACTCCTATGTACAAGTAGTTCTGTCTATTACGCATACTTCATACCTCTATTCAATTGTCTAGTAGTAATTAAAAATGCCGGCAACCTTAGTTCGAGCGTTCACATTTCTGTGCGCATTGGTACGAAAGCCTATCCATTTTCATTACTCTAGTAGTACGTATAGTAAAATGTGCGAGTTTTTTAAGTGAGTTCGTTAAATAATTGCAAAATATTTACCTTTTGCCTTGTATGTGATCGTATGTATACACGCCACGATATGAGTACATATACTAAAATGAACCGATTTTTTTAAGTAAGTTCGTTAAATAATCGCAAAATGTTTACCTTTTGTTTGTATTTGACCATATGCGTATATGCCACGATAAAAACTTTCTCTATCTAACATGCGTTTCACTTGTACTTTTGTAAACTGCTTACCTTTCTCTGTGCAGTAACCTTCTATATTAAGTCGTTCTGCTAGTTGAGTAAGTGACCAATGCTGAAAAAAGTGCCGTAATTCAAATAGTCTACGTACAACTACTGCTTTCTCTGTATCTACTTCTAACACCTTTTGTCCCCTTACTGCCTTGTATCCAAACAGTACACCTCCACCTGCATATCCACCTTGTTCCGCCTTTTTCTTTCTACCTCTACTTAGTTTCAATGCAATTTCAAGTCGTTGGTATTGGTCTAGTAGTTCTAACATGCCATTTACCAAAAAGTCGTTTGGCTCATGTGTGTAAATACTGTAAATCGGTTGTTCAATTGCTTTTATATCTACTTCATGTTTCTTTAGTTCTCGTTGTATCAATACTTTCGCCATGTCTGAACGCCACAACCTTGATGTGTTCAATACTATAACGTGACTCACTTGGTGATATACCATATCTGACAATAGTTCTTGTAGTCCTTCACGTTCAACCGTTAATCCATCTTCATCAACTGTCGCTCCACTTAATCCTCTATCTTTGTAAATTTGCAGCAGTTGTAAATTATTCTCCATACAGTACCGTTCAATCTCTTCTACTTGATACGCTAGACTATATCCATCACGTACTTGTCCTTCTGTTGAAACTCGTACGTAACCAACTACTTTCTCTTCCATAGTAGTCCCTTCCCGTTACAGTAATTACAGTCCCTGTAACGTTTACCCGTTTTTTGCGGATAACGTGTTCGTAACGTAAATCCGTTAAAACGTACTGTACGACGACTTCAAAAAGTATTACAACCCTTAATTTTTATATTGTTTTCTCTCTAGTAGTCTCGTACACTGTATAAAGCCAATTACAGTCTATAAATTTAACACTTAGTACACTTATAAATTAGATGTATACCAACTTATTTCTGCGTTTAAACACAAAAAAGCACCCGTTGCCATTGGTGACAATCAAGTGCTTTACGTTCATGTATTTTCTACGTTTTCATGGTTGGTTCTAAATTTGTGCATTTTATTACGTCGTTAAAACCTTATGACACCTTTTGTGTCTCACGACAAATAATACCTTTAAAACGTACGAGCTTGTGTGCATTCGTTAGTTTACTATACATTCCATGTCTTTGTACCCGACATACAGTAAAATGTCATCTCGCCTAAGCTCGTGTGTCGTATTTTATCGTTTCAAGAGACAGGGGTTCAAACGAGAGCCTATGATGGTTAACCATCATGAAGTTATGTCGAAAAAATGACCTTTTCTTTTTTTGTACACTTCACATATATTTTGCTTTTCAATTATTTATACATGGTTTCAGTTAATTGCTATGAGCTTTGTTATTCTCTTTATACAAAGCCATGAGCATCTTGGCGATCTTTACAAAACATCAATAAATACTTTCATCATAATTCTTTAATCAGCTTTTCAGCCTTATGCAATTCCCCTAATATTGTATTTTGATAGTCATTGTAACTATCCATATATGCACGCACGCCACCTAAAATATTTATACCCTTAACATCCTCATTATTTTCTAATATTTCTAATGCCTTCTTATATCTTTTGTATATAAGCTGTAAAACACCACTATTTATATCTTTAGCATACTCTTCCTCAAATTTATTTATCACAACTTTTATTTGGTCAGTTAACTGCTTTTTCTTATCCATTATATTCTCCTATCTACTCGGAACCTCTCGTGTCTCTTTTATCCATTCAGAGGGCCATCCTTGCGGTAGTAATATTTGGTCTCCATCGCCTTCTAGTAATGCTCCAGTTTTTGTATACTGTTTCTCCACTCTACCTATATTTAAAATTTGTCCTTTTGGTACTTCTATAACCGCTTCATATTGCCTAGAATTTTTCCAATCAGGCACTAATGCTGTACTTATTTTTGCATTTATTCTATTTCCAGCTTGGCTAGTAGTGACAAATGCTCCACTTGCTTTTGCACCACCACCATAAGTCCTATAGAATGTGATATTTTCTTCTGTAACCACAGTTCTGTAGTTACCGTCAGTAAATGACTCACTTATCCAATCTGCTAAATCTACTTTTTCAATGACTTTTACTTTATCATCAATAGCTGTTGAATACTTACCAAATGGTTTATCCTTAACCGTACCCTTAATACTACCCTCGACCTTCTCTATCTTACTCTGAATAATCCCTTTGCTCTCTAGATGGCTTGCTTTGACTACATCTTCAACGTTTGATCCGCCTCGGCCTAAAGCTGCTCCGCCAGCTGTGACGTCTATACTTTGCGCTGCTAGGTTATTCATGTTATCAAGAGAACGGGCAAATGCGCCTTTGATGGCGTAGTTCATATCATTTAATTTATCTGTCGCTTTCAACCCTTCTAATCGGAGCTTTTGGGTCCAGTATGTGTTGCTATCTTTTAATGATTGTACCACATTTTTTCCGGTATTTGGATTAAACTTAGCTAGGTTTTGAGCGATGGATTGCTTCGTTAAGGAGATGAGATCGTCTGTCCCTCGAAAGGCTTGCCGCACTCCTTTGACACCTGGAATAACACCAAGAACACTGAATGCACCTCGCTCTATTTGTTCGCCTATACTTAACTTCCTTCCTGTTCCCCAGTCTTCACCGGTCACAACACTTTTCACTTCGATTCCTGTGAATACGGCAGTCGCTGCGATGGCTACTGGTGGACATACAACAGCTGCGACGATAATCCCAGCTGCAATCGCAAGGTCTCGCCACATTTCTAAATCTTGTTGTGCTTCTTCCATTGTCTCGTATTCAAATCCGCGCATGGATGGAATGAGTTTCCGATATTCATTGTAGTCTAACTTTGCTTCTGGGTTGTTTCGCTTCATTTCTTCATATTGTAGGTTGAGTATTTCATCGAATGCGACGGAGTCTTTGAAAATATCATCGATGGTGATGGTGTCTTTTTGTACGCTGGATGTTTCTAGCCTCCCGTATGAATGAGCGGTTGGCATTGCTTTGTATTCTGTGGAACCAATACGGTTTTCTGTGGTGTAGTTGCGGATGGAGAGGTCTCGCATCTTGCCTGCGAATTCGTCCATTTTATGATAGAATGGTTCGTCGATGTGTCTAGATACAGTTTCTCCGACACGATGACAATAGTTTACTAGTTGATCATAGTCATCAAATAGATGGTTAATCGTTATTTTCTTACTCGTATGATGAAACGAAATACTTCGATCAGAGTCTAGTCGGTCAATTTTCCGTTCGATACTGCCTAGTAGATCATCCATTTGAAGGAATGTTCGTTCTGAATCGCGTTTTAGCCTTATTATCGATTCCTTCATTTCTTGCCACGGTCCATGCTTATAACGCACATCCATGTGATTATCTTCCTCCGTTTCATTAAAAAGTTATACCTATCTGTTCCATGTGCTAAAATGAAAAAAACTCATTTCTATAATGAGCAATCAAAAAGTTTAAGTTTCATGTGAGCACTAATAATCTTTCATAATTAGTAGATTCCCCATAAAACCCCATCAACTATTACTTGAGGTAAATCATTTCGTTTTACATATTATTACATTTAAAAACTAGCATAACTAGGATATAGATGTCAATTTATACATTAATTAGTTGGAAGGACTAAAAAATATTCTCCTTCCACTGTCAGAGCTTCCCGATACTCCATTGCCTCTTCCGCTTACTTTCTTTTAGATATCTTCTATGTATTCTAATTGTGATAAAATTCTTGTTTCTAGACTTTTACCATTTTAGAGAACAATTTCTGGGATGCGGTCACGAATTAGTTTGTTGTAGGTTCACGTATGCGAACTCTTTTTTCCATAGTATAACACGACATGAAGAGTAACTTTTTTATAAGATACGTGAAAAAAAGAAGCCTTCGTTAGACTTCCTTTTCTTCGATTTCTTGCTCATTTATTTGTTTTTCGATTTGTTCCTTCATATGATACATAGCTTCGGAAACTCCATTTGAATGTTGAAATCTTCAGGTACTGTATATATCTCATTCACTAATTGAATACGTTTCATACGCGATAACTTAACTATACGCATAGCCTTCCGATTCGCACAAAGACCTGTACAATAGAAAAACTCATTGTAATGAAGAAAACCATACGGCTCAATAGTACGTGTCGACTCTTTTCCAGAACTCATTTCGTACACAATGAAAGGCTATCGCACTATGTAATAACCTCTCCTCTATTCCACATACATCGGCTCAATCTCCTTCATCACAACACTATCATCCCGATATATCACAACATACAAGCCAGCTAACAATAATACACCTACTCCAACACTTAACGCCACAGTTGACGAAAAATATTGCGATAATACCCCAGCTAAGAAAGAACCTAACATTCCACACACTCCGCCGAGCACATACGTCGCACTTCTCATTCGAGCTAGCACTTCATCTGGTGTAATCCCTTGATGCACAGACGCGTGAATAACGAACGCCATCGACAATGCCCCGTCAAAGACAAGCATCCCTACACAAACAAGCCAAAACATATCTGTTACAACCATTAAGAACACACCAAATCCCGACACGAATAAAAGCATACTAAGAAACGGAATCCAACTCGGATTGTTGAACTTTTTCAATAAGAAAATCCCAATAATGTTCCCTATGCCCGCACACGACAACACAATACCAATGAACTGTGGCGACAAGCTTAACGTCTGCTCCGCATGAATAACAATAGTTAACGATACAAACACCGTAATGAAACTTAACACGCACACACAAACTGTACAAATACTCTGATATTTATTGATGAATAAGTACGCAAATCCTTCTCTTACACGAGAAAAGAAAGACCGCTTCGTTTCCGTCCGTCTATCACTACGCTTCTCCTCATACTTCATCCCGTACATGAATACCATCGACAACAACGCAAGAACACCACATACAAACAACGTCGAAGCATCCCCTATATACACAAGCAACATACCAGCTAACATTGGACCAACGAACGTACTAATCGCATCTGCCCCTTCTAAATTCGTATGAGCATCAACTAAATTCTTACGTCCTGCCACTGCTGGAATCATTACATGAAACGCTGTATTCGTCATTAATCCTAAAATACCGAGTACGAACAGTAAAAACGCAATCGACAAACTACTTAACGCCTCTTGAAATACCCCAAACGAAAGTACGAACATACAAAGTGCCGTCAATCCTTTCGTCACAACAGCTACTCGCCACTTATTCCGCTCCTCCATCCACGTCCCCAGCGGCATCGAAAACAAAATAACACCAAGTTGCTGAGAAAGCACCACTAAGCCAGCCGCAAGTGGTGAACTCGTCATCCCTAATACAAGAAGCGGGATTACCAACTCTTTCAATCTACCACTCAATATCGCACTCAAACTAGACAACCACATCGCAACAAAACTTCGATTAATCATCGTCTATCCCCCTACTATATTCACTAGTACGTATATGACGACATTTCTCACACCACCAACACACCCTCTCATTTATTCCTCTTCAAAGAAATAGAGAAATCACTCTTCCTTCACATCAATCAAAAAGATTCGGTCTCGGAAACCACCACGCTTCGCAGCTTTCTCACGGCGGACATTCTCGACTTCTTTTAACGTAACGCCTTCATACTCGGCTAAGGCATTTACTAACTCTAGTAAGTCCGCTAATTCTTCTACTTTATGTTCCATCGTCTTAGCCTCTCGGTACTCTGTTAGTTCTTCGCTTACTTTCTTGCATAGTTCTTCTATGTATTCTGATTCGATGAGGATTCTTGTTGTTGGGTGTTTTCCATTTTGTTGGATAATTTCTGGGATTCGGTCACGGATTAGTTTGTTGTAGGTTGGCATGGTAAGGGCTCCTTTTTTCCATATTATAACACAATAGAAAAAGTAGCTCATTTTATAAAGCATATGAAATAGGAAGCCTTCATTAGACTTCCTTTGTTTCGATCTCTTGTTCATTTAGTTGCTTTTCGATCTGTTCTTCTATTTCAAGTAATCTTGTAAATGCTGCAAGTGCCACTTGGACATGTTCTTCCGTCGGTTTAGATGTAAGGAATATATACTGCAGTACACATCCAACATAAAGTAATGGCCTTAGTAATATATCAATAAATTTAATATCTGTTCCAAACATTTCATAAGCAATAGACCAAGCAAGTATTAAGATAAACAGTGTATGTAATTCATTTATCCAAGGTAATATGTGTAACAAAAGAACATTCACACTATAATAGATATAAAAGATTGAACCACACTCTTTATGTACACGCGACTGTTTCATGGCATTTTCTATTGTTACAGACAGTCCTTTGTCGTAACAATTAGCTATCATATGCTCCGCCGCATGATATTTTCCTATATTTAAAAATTTCATTTGAGCTATTATCACTATCAGTGTCGCTATTCTAATGTATACATTCGTTTCGTCCGTGAGCACAGGTTCTTCACCATTTCTCGCTTCTACAAGCAATACGATCGGAAGTGAGATGGCTAATGCTATCACAAAGAACTTCCAAAATTGCGAGAAAAACTGAAAAAAGTTTATAAAACCTCTTATAAATGGAATATAACGTAACCTCTCCATAAAGCTAATTTTATCTTCTATATAATACTCATACTCTTCTAAATCTGCATCGTCTTCAACAATAATTTCCCCATCTATCCTTTTTGCAGTGACCGTAACATCACTCGAATGAAAAGATACTCCGTGCAAATGAGCTCTCCCACCATAATTTATCGCTTCTGCCATATCTTCACCGTTCCCCTCTATCTCTTCATATGACTAGCATAACAACTATTACGGCACTATAAGCGTCACATTATATTTTTTCTATTAAAAACAGCCGTCAATTGTTGTAATGCAATCAATTGACGGCTTCTTATACATCATTATAAATGACTACTTTGACATCAAAACGTATCATACAACTCCAGCAATCTACGTCCTTCTTCCATTATTTCATCTCGAAGTGCAATTGGCTCCATAACTTTCACAGAGGCCCCCATGCCAAGAATCCACTTCTTTGCCGATTCTTTTCCACTCATCGTTGCTCGGTAGCGAATACTTTTGTCTGGAAGATATTCAATCGTCTGATTCTCACCCCAAATCGACTCGGGTACAGATAAAGAAAACGGTGGATAAATGATTAACTCTATGTCCAGCTGCTCTTTCATAATACCTAGCTTCGGAAACTCCGTTTGAATGTTGAAATCTTCAGGCACTGTATACATTTCATTCATTAATTGAATACGTTTCATACGCGATAACTTAAATGTACGCATCGCCTTCCGATTCGTACAAAGACCTGTACAATAGAAAAACTCATTATAATGAACGAAACCATATGGCTCAATAGTACGTGTTGACTCTCTCCCTGAACTCGTCTCGTACACAATCTCTACTTTCTTCTTTAACGAAAATGCCTCCTGTAACTGAGCGTACTTACGATTCTCATCTGATACATCATAATTCGGTCTCGAACGTTGGACGAAATACACATAACGATCTTTGTCCATTTCAACTTTTTGCACGGCATTTAATTTATCTAACGCTGCTTGTGCATCTCCTGCATGCAACACATTACCTTTTGAAACTAACTTCTCAACTGCAAATACAAGTGCTCGCATCTCTTCCGATGACATATTTCGAATTGGGAAGAAAGATTTGTTGACAATAGAATAACCACCACTTCTCCCTTTCTCACCCTCAACGAAAATACCCGCCTTCTCCAAGTCATCACGGTAAATACGAATCATTCGCTCTTTCACTTCTAACTCTTCTGCTAACTCGCTAATCTTCATTTTGCCTCTCGCATGAAGGAGTTCGATCATGCGGAGGATGTTGCTTAGTTTGCTCATGTGGTGCCTCCGATGTAGATGAATTTGAAAAAGAGAACGTATTCGTCCTCTTTTTCAAATAGTTATTTACACTAATTTATACTCTTTTAGTACTTGCTTATCTTCTATGATATATGCATACACATCGAATGGCAATTCTTCTAGATCAGCCCTATGTTTAGTAGCTAATGCGATATTTTCATGAGAATACAGCAAGATACAACGAGGATTCCCATCACTCTCTTCACTAATAAAATCTACTAATGATAAGTTAGGATACATCTTTACATTTCTCCGACCTTTTATCTCTTCATATGTTCGGAGCATATCCATATAATCACTAGCAAGAAGACGCGTTTCACATGCTCCATTTGGTAGAAGAGTTATACTTACAACTTGCTGAGGCGGCATAATATTAATACTTCTCTCGCGTTCTACCTCTTGAAGGCGCCTTTGACGACGATCTTCAATATCTACTAGCTGTGACTTCATCTGATTAATGAGGATTGAATTTCGATTATCTATATTCTCATTGCGATATGTGTCTAGCTTATTCATTGTCGTTTCATATTGAGAGTCAAATGCCCTTCTCAAAAATTGAATTTTCTTCGTTAACTGTGACTCATTCATTAATGCAAATGTTTCTCGCTTCTTTATACTACTAGTCATTGCGTGCATAAAGGTACTTTCATTTGCCTGACCTTTTTGTTGTACCGTATCAAATGAAGAACCATATAACCAATAAGAATCTAACTCCACCACTTCGCCGTTTTCACGCTTTGCAAAATAAACAAGGTCTTTCTCTAACTCTCTTCCAGTTCCATCTGTTAGTCCAACCTCGTATCCATCCACTTCTAAACGCTCTTGTATAGGGAATAAAACCTCATATGTAGGAACTGTTAATCCTGCTGTTTCCTCCTTCATAAGGTGCAATGATAACGTAAACAAAGGATGATCATTTAACATTAACGCTGCTGTATCATCTACTCGTTGTTCCTTACTTGTGAAACGATACGAGTCTTCCTTGTTTTTCAATGTAATACGATTCGACCTAGCGAATTCTCGAATAGACTTTGGAATACGTTCAATCCGATACATCTCATCATGTTGTGATGTATGGACTCTCACTCGATGATCACTCAATGTTCCTGCCACAAACTCTGCATATACACGTGCAGGGACCTTTTGAAGCGTCATTTCATATTGTTCTCTCTGCATACCAGGTAAATCAATACTATCCATGGCGAGACGTTCTTCTTGCGCTATTCGAAGTAACTCTTGGTACTCCTCGGATAGCGTCTGATCCATATCTCTCTTTATATCTTCCAATCGCTCACGATGAAGAACAGCATGTTGCATAAGCGTTGGTAAATCCGTCATTCGATCTTCTAAGCGGTCACCTATAAAGTCATATACAAGATCATGGCCTAAGTCATCTTTCATTTTCCCCATCTTAGCTAAAAGTGTATACAGTACATCTCCTTCACGTGTATTCCCAGCAACTAAGTTAAATACAAACACTTCGTTTTGCTGGCCAATACGGTGAATACGTCCCATGCGTTGCTCTAGCTTATTTGGATTCCACGGAATATCGTAGTTCACCATTTGATTACAAAATTGCAAGTTGATTGATTCACCACCTGCATCTGTCGCAAGCATGATTGGATATTCGTTTCGGAACAGCTCTACTTGTCTTCTTCTCTCATCCATCGAATACTTTCCTACAATTTTTGCAAGTTGTAATCCATGTGCTGCTAGACGTTCTTCCAAATAATTCAATGTATCTGTAGATTCCGTAAAAATAAGGATCTTTTCTCCTTTTTGTAATAATCCATCTGAACCAAACAACGTATTTTCTAACTCTATATATTTTCGTTCAACATAGTTTTGTCGAATATAACTAGAAAAACTAATTAGCTGTTCTAGCTCCATAATTTCCACTTCTAGTTCGTGTGGATCAATAGCATCTATACTATGCTCACTATTTTCCTCATACAGCTCTTGTTCTTCTAACGTAGATTCTTCATAGTCATCTATATCCTCAAATTCACTCGGCTGTTTCAACTTCATTTCTTCCAACAATGCTACAAGCCTTTCATGACGGCGAACTAATGACAAGTACACTGCTTCGATAGAAGAACTCAAACGACGCTGCAACAGCATCATCGCAAAAGCAGTACTATTATTCCCTCGATTCTTCGCTCGGTTAAAATGAACTTTCACATATTCTGTGACAGCCTCATATAGCTCTAATTCTTTCGATGACAAATCATACTTAATTGTTTGCGTCGTACGCTTTGGGAATAACGGTGTACCATCAAAATGTTTCAAGCCCTCTTTTAAACGACGAATAATAAATGGGTTTGCCTTATCACGCAGTGTTTCTTTTATTCCAATCGAAGAAAAAATATCAGGGTCAATCAACTTCATTAAGTGACGGAAATTTTCTACATCTCCTTTATGAGGTGTTGCCGTTAATAGTAGTGCATGTTCACTATGACGAAGAATCGCTTCTCCTAGCTGATATATTTTCGTTCGTTTTGTCTTCTTCTGTTTACTTCCTGTTGTATAAGCAGCCATCTTATGTGCTTCGTCGACAATTACTAAATCAAAATCAGCCTCCATAATAAGACTCTTAATCTCATCTCGTGCCGCCCAGTAAAGAGAGGTTAGAATACAGTTTTGTTCAATGAATGGATTTCTGCCACTATATTCTTTCAACGTATGGCGCGTAACAATCGTAAATTCCTCTCCAAATTTCTCATATAATTCTTGCTGCCATTGCTTTAATACGAGAGGCGGAACGAGAATTAAAATTCGATCTGCACTTCTCCTCGCTTTTAATTCGCGAATAAGCATACCTGCCATAATTGTTTTCCCTGCTCCTGGATCATCCGCAAGTAAAAAACGTACAGTTGGTACTTGCAACATCCTACCGTATACTGCTTCAATTTGGTGCGGCAAAGGAAGTACATTTTTATTTCCAAGTGCACGCGACTTGGAAAACTTCCGATCAATTAACAATTCCTTATACAACATGTATCGCTGTAGTTGATTTGGCGATAAATATCTCTTTTGAGAAGCATTTAATCTTTCGATCGACTGCAATTGCTCCGGTAGTACAATAACTTGATAATACTGATTACTGTCTTTCCCAAATGCCTCCACACGGTACATACTACCTTGAATATCTTCACACTTTTTTATTTCAACTATTTCTGGCCATAACGGCCCTTTCACAACGTCGCCAACTTGTAACATCTAACTCCTCCTAGCGATCATACTTCTTTCATTATAGCAAAAGGAAAAGGCTCTCCAATACAAAAACAACTGGACAGCCTATCTCCTATTAAATACTATATAACTTCAATTCAAACTCTTCTTCTTTATACATTTCTGTCGTACGGCCTGACACATCTTCTAAACGTAGAATACATACATCACCCGTTTTATAACGATCTTCAAGAAGATGGAACACAGCATCCGTTTGACGCTCTGCTACCTCCCCTTGTGAATCAAATGTAATTGTTAATTCATTTGAAATACGCTCATTATTACGATAAAATGCCGCTCGTAATGTTCTTGCATATACTTCCTTCGACACTTTCTCCTCTTGGAAGAACGGCACCGTAAATTGATAACTCGTAATTGCCTTTTGAATAGAAGCTACACGAACATGTACAAGCTCTTTTTCTGTTTTCCTTGCTTTCCCTTTTGCTTGACGATATTCAATAAGAGGAACGATACATTCCTGTGGCATCGCACCGCCATGAACAAATCGCATGCCACCACCTGCAGTAAAACGATTCAAACCTTTCGCGATAACAGCTTCATATTCTAATCCTACATAGTTAAGAGACACGTTAACCGTCCCATCTGGTACCATTAAATTCTTTCCTATCGCAAAACGACGATTACTATCGAATATGTTTCCTTGCATACTATCTACCTTTTGATACTTCTCTACTTGTGAAGACTGATATAAGAAACCATGATCACTCGTAATGAAGATTCGCCCAGCCTCATACGTTCCAGTTAACTTACGAACTGCATTCTTCACATGCTCTATCGTACTTGCTACCGCTTCGTATGTATAATTCTCTGTCTTGCTAGAATCACCAATCGCATCAATATTATCATGATATAAGTACACAACACGTTTCCCTTTAACGAAACTTAATCCATCTTCTTTACTTAATCCAATAAACTCATCCATTTTCAGTGTCACAGCATCCGGCTCGGCAAACTGTAAAACCTTATTACGATTTTTTAACCCTTTCGTAGAAAGCTCATTAACATATACCGTACCATCTTCTGCAATATCAGTGACCTTACCTGGTAACAAAGATGCCATCCCTAATTGCGTATAAGTCGGAAGTGAAGCTTGCATTGGCCTTAAAGTCACTTCTGTATTCAAACGTTGACTAAAACTGTTTGTCAGTTCTTGTCCTATTTCATAACGAAGCGCATCTGAAATAATGACAAAAATACGCTCTCTTGATCCCTCTACTAAAGGACGAATCATATAACGATAGAAATTCTTCTGCTGCATTACATCAGAAATAGCCCAATTTCCCTTTAACTTCGTCTCTACTATTTCATCCGTGTAACGACTTAACTCGACTAAATAGTGATTTTCGTACCAAAATGTTAATCTTTCCATTAACTCACGATACGTATCTAATGACGGTTCGCTTATAAAATACAAGTAGAAATGGCGATATGCCTGATCGATGTTATAGTACTTATCTGTATAAGCTGTAATCCATGTTTTTTCATCTTTCGGTGCACCATCACGCTCAAACACTTCTCTCCACTCATATACACGCAACGCCTTCTCTATTAATTCGTACTCTTTATGAAAACGCGTCTTATACCAGTAACTCTTACTGCGTTCTGATAAAATACTCTTCCATTCCGCAACAACAACCGTCTCCTTCAACAGAAGTTCATGCAAGACATGTAAAATCGTACGCTCTATTACCGCAAACGTATCACAACGAAGGAATGCTTCATATGTATGCTGATCGATTACTTGCGCCACATTCCATTTTTGCCCCAGCATATCTAATATTTTCTCTAACGAACCTCGATCCTCAGACTTTAGCCAATCCTCTACAAATACCTTACACGTATTTGGAACTGTAGACTTATGTGTATGCGTAAGTATTTTCTCATCTACATACGCAACATAATGTTGGAAAATAATTGTCTCAATAATGTTAGCTAAGCGATGCTCCTCTTTCGGAGAAATGCCGAAATATTCTTCAACAAATGTATAAAATACACCTCTATCTAAATACTTATCAACTTGACTAAGAACTTCATTCGCATCAGAAAGATTTCCACTTACTACAACGCTTTTTAGTATATCTTGTGGCGTGATGCTTTTCGCATGACATAATACAGCCAACATCGTTTGTTGCACTTGCTCCATCGTTGCCTTGTTCGGCAATAACTTTTGAAACTTCGTAACACGTTGCTTATTCTCAAAGAACTTTGTATGTTCTTCTAAGAAAGAACGAATCGCCAGATGATCTAAACGCAACTCCTTCATACGAATTGCAATCTCATCCGCTTGGAACTCCCCATAATCACCACTATACAACAACATATCTAATAAAAAGTTCTCACGATCTGCTGGCTTCGCAAACGGCGCATAAATTAAATAAGAATGATCCGTATCTTCCTTCTCTAATAAAACCTTCGTACGGAAAGCATTGTCTTTATCTAAATAATGGATAGAAATATCCTCTTGCTTCAATACCTCTTCTATTTCAAGTATATTACGATCATTACTCTGTGCATCATACCAAAACACTAAAGAACGAGTCGCTCCATTATTCTCTTCTTGCTGCTTAGAAAACAGCCGACGTAACTCCTCTATAATATTCATCTATTATCAAACCTCACTAAACTTATTATCCACTCTTAGAATATAAGAGAAGCAGATGATTGTAAACAACATGTAGTAAAAATGGATAGAGTATACACCCTATCCATTCTAACAATTATTTAATCTTTGCAAGCACATCTTCTAACTTCTTGTAGTTTACAACTACCCCGTCATCTAAATCAAGGGCAATACGCTGATTCGCAAGCTCTGCTAAATTTTTATCGAAGTCGATTAGCTCTTCTTGCTGTGCTTTAATTGCTGTTAACTGTTTTTCATAACGTTTTTTCATCGTAGTTGTTAACTCTGGATTTGTAAGATCTTGCTCAAGACGCTTTTTCTCTTGGCTTAATTTCTCTTGTAAGTTCTGTACATACGAGAAACGCATTGTCGCTAATGTTTCTGGCGTATAGCGGTGTAAGTAGAATAATGCACGGAAACCTTTCTTCTTACCGGAATCAGCCATCCAATAAATCGGACGCTTTTGATAAATCTTACAATGATCTGCATAAAACTCATCAAAGAAATAACGACGTAAACGCTCAACAGGTGTTTCATTATTCTTCATTGTTAATGATTCTGCTAACCAACGAAGGTTCTCTGCAAGTGTATCTTGTCCAAACATAAGCACTAACAGATCTTGCAAGCGACTTACAACATCATCTTCAAAATACTCCGTATCCGTTAATGGAATAATTCCATCATGATCAGGCTGGAACGTCTTATATTTACTCTCATCCCACTCGCCACCAGCATAAGCTAAGCCTTCTACATCTAACGAATAACGCCCCATCATTAGACCGATGCAGTAAGATAAGAATGATTTCGCATCACGAACTCGATCAGCACGACGAATTGTTACTTCTTTATCAGGTACTTCTGGTGTTAGTTCATCTTGTAAGCCATATAATTCAATGAAGATTTTGTTTAGTTTTTCTTCGTTTTGTTGGAGTTGGCGGAATTTACTTTCGGCATATTCCTCCCACATTTTATAACAATTCTCTAATAAACTTTCTTTACTATATTCCAGAAACGGATGCCCTTTAAACTCCCAAGACACTTCATAAGAATCCCATTCATTTTTAGAAATCGATTTATTTTGTTTACTCAAGTTAATATGATTAATATCCTCCGAAAGATATATCGGAATATCATTAAGCACACCACTTGTATAATGCAAACCTGTTAGAACAAAATCAGTTAAATATTGAAACGGTCTACTATTAACACATGCTAGTAAGCTATACTTATTTTTCAATTCATATAAAAACATACTTGGTCCTGTTGAATCAAATATAAAACCCTCTGGAACATACCTACCACTAAATAAGTTAGTAGACAAATCAGACCATGTAATACACTCTTTAAAGAAATAATCTGGGTTTCGTATACCAGATTTATCAAATTTAAATAATTCTTCTCCATCATTATACCAGTTAATCACATATTCAAAATTTCCATACCAACGCCTAAACCCTCCTCCTTTATTATATGGAAACCAATGTTTAGTAGATTTTTTTGCTTCATCTCTATTCTTAAAATTAAAACCTATACTTCTAATATCTGTTTCGTACCATAAACGTAAAAACTTATCATTATCACCAGTAAAAGAACCTTTTTTTGCAGAAGCATACTCGGATAATTTTTCCTTATTCAGAAATAATGAATATATTTGATCAGTTGCCCAATAAGATATAGGAGATCCTGAAATAATACTAAATTTATCTTGTTTTACTAAATATTCATTATTTTTATTTAAAAAAGCCTCCTCTTTTAATTCAGTATGATTATAATCAATTAAACGATAATATTTACCATATTGACTTTTTATATCATTTTTTCTTAATATAAATGCTGTACTTTGAACAACTTCTCCACCAATTTCTTCAAAGGTCCTAGGTCCTAAATGTAACATAGATTGAAGAAACATCGTTGATAATAATTTACTACGAATCCCCTTATAACTACCTAAAAACATCCATGATTGCTGATTTATCTCACAATGATAACCAAGATACTTAGTGAAAATATTTCCTCTTTCCATAAAAACAGAAAACAGGTCTGCTTTCGAATCACTAAAATTTCTTTTTACATATTCAGATAATTTAGCATCCATCCCTTTAAAACCCATATATGGTGGATTTGTAATAACCACATCATATTCACCAGCAAGTATTTTAGCTTGAATAATAAATTTACTAATTTGTTCTAACTGCTCATAAACCTCAAAATTCTCCAAATCACGCTCTCCGGTTTCCTGTAGTTCCCGAATTCTATTAAGATACTTATCAAATTCCACTTTCTCAGGTTGAAGAATTGAACCCAGACTTTTCGCATCAATAAAAGTAGTAAGTAGCTCTTTTGCCCCTTTTTTCTCATCCTCAGTTTCGCCAATTAAATCTGCTGCTTGTTCAATTAAGATTCCATTCGATTCTTGAATAGAAATTACATTCAACTTCGGAACATTACGGAAAATACGTTTTGTCTTCTCACGTGCTTTCATCATTAATGCAAATGAAGCTAATTGTGCTGCACGATCGTCAATATCTATTCCGTACAAATTCTTCTCTAAAATCAATGCTGGAATTTCCTTTGTTGGATATCCACGTTCTTCATAAATCTTGTATAATACGTCAAACGCATATACTAAAATATGCCCTGAACCACATGCCGGGTCCATAATAGTAATTTCCTCTGGAGACAGATTCGGATTACGCAACTCTTCTAATTTCGCCTGTACTTCTGCTTCTTGTTCTGCTGGCTCTACATAGTATTTCATGTCTGTTTTTAATTCTGATTCTGGATGAGATTCTAACCACATATGGCCAAGAGAGTTCTCTACCATATAACGTACAATCCAATGCGGTGTAAATAACTGAGTAGCAGCTGGAATGTTTTCTTTTGTGATTTTCTTGTTTTTCTTTAATCCTGCGAACACTTCATCTTTCTTCTCAGAAATATAGTATTGATATAACCAACCAATTACTTCTACATGTTCAAAGTTCTCATCTTCTACTTCTTTTCCTAACTTATTAATCAACGAATCAGCATGCAATAAAGACTCTGGTAATAGAAGCTCTGTATAATCCGATACTTTTTCAAATAAAAATGGCATGATCTCATTTAATTCGTTACACTGTGCTACTAATAGCTTACGGAATGCTTCTTCACGCTTTCCTTGCGCTAGTAGAGTAGACACTTCTTCTGTGTTCACTGGCAAGTCTGCATATTGATATTCTGTTAAAATATCCGGGTCTACTTTCCCTTTTGTCTCACTAGAAAGGACACGTATCTTTGATGGCAGGTAATTATGTACTTCCATATAACGAATGGCAATTAGACGGTTAAACCATGTGTATGCTACTTCTTCAATTACATTGTCATAACCTTTTATTTCGATTTCTTTTACTAGCTTTTGAATGCTGTTGCTATATGTAGCTGGATACTTCTTTCCGTTAATTTCTACATAGTCCGTCCCTGTTACAAGCACAGGAGAGCCTTTGGAAGTGATTCCAAAGGCTTGTGCTCGTAATGCGATTTGTTCGCGAAGTTCGTTGCGGGCATAGACTGCAAATTCTTTTAATACTTTTTTGTTCATCGCATTTCGTCTCCTTTTATTTCTTAATCATTACTGTTTTTCGTTGGTTTAACTCTTTACTTATTTCTACTTCAAGCTTGCTTAACCATTGTTTTAGGTCTTGGCTATTTTTGATTTCGAACTGACCAGTTGGTAATGAAGCTGAAATTAACTGTGAAGCATTCATTTCCACTATTTCAACTTCAACCTCGATTCCGCCATCTTCACCAGCTATATACTCCTCATACAACTCTTGAACCTTATCTTCTAAGCGACGATAATCAGTAGTTGCCATTTGCGTATACGTGTACACACGAGAAATACTTTCGATGTCTTGCATCTGTTCGATACGTTGCTGTAGGTCAGCTAATTTCCCTTGTACTACAGCTTTAATAGAATCGATATTTTCATAACGTGATTGTAAATTTTCCATATCACGGCGAATAGCTTCCATTTGTTCTAATTGTGTACCAATTTCTCGTTTGACAAATGCAGAAAGACCTTTCTTCAACTCATCATTCAAGATTGGTAAGTTCGGAATTTGTTTATATGGATTATCGCTTGTTAAAATGGATATGATATTATTTTTTACTTTTTGTACTTCTATATCGTTCTGTGCGACCTCTAAATCATCACGACGATCCTTCAATACACGAACGCTTTCATCAAAATGGCGAAGCGCATTACCTCGGTAGAATGAATCTAAATGCTGTACATCTTCTAACCATTCTTCTAAATCTTCATCTAATTCAATGAATTCTTCCACAAAACTTTCTTGCTTCGTAATAGATGTTAAGTCAGTGACACTATTCTTCATTTTAGAAAGCGCAATACCTCCTGGATACGGATATTGCTGATCTTCACGTTGTTTCGTACGTTGCATATCTTCAATTGGCTCAATGAAGTGTTTCTTCAGTTGTTCACGAATGCTTTTCGCTACTTCATCGTACGTTTCACCAATATCATAGAAATTGAATAGCTCACGCATTACTTCAACAACGTCTTTACGTACACGAGATGGAATACCGATTTGCGCTTCTAGCACTACTTTTTCTCTTTCAGACGCTTTTGTAATGCGTGCAACAAATTGGGCATGCGTTGCGTCGAAGCTTTCACTTGCATATGTCAATTTCAGCTTTTTGTTATACAACATTGCACCAACGATACCTGCAACATCATGGTCGCTCCATCCGTATGGTACGTCTTTAAATTTATCAACCAATACTTTCACTGTGACAATTTGTCTACCACGACTCTCTTCTAAGAAGCGAACGACTGTATCGTATGCTAAGTGATTAGCAAATGTACCATCTAGTCTTGCTGGTAAACCTTTCGTCGCCCATTCATAGATTACTTCATTTGCATTTTTCACCGGTACTGGTTCATCAATATACGATAAGTAACTATACGTATTTCGCACAAGAATCTCAAATGCACTTTGTAGTTGAGCCTCCAACGTCCCTTTAAATCCATAATCTTGCCCTTGAATGAAGTACATCGCATTCGTTGCTGCTTCAGCTAATGCTTCTTTCGCCTTCATTTCAAAGTCACTAATTTGTTGGCGCTTTTCTTCTAATATTCTCTTTTGCTTTTCTGTTAAGCTTGTAGAGAACTTTTTATTCGCAAAGGCTTCAATCTTCTTTGCATATTGCATCGGTTCATAAAATTTCTCCATGTAGTTATCTGGAATATACATAATCATGTTTCCAGAGTTTGCTGCTGCACGTGCTCCCGATTCCGCGTCATCGCCGATATATACATGAAGTGTTAGTGCATTTGTTTTTCCACCACGATTATATGTATCAAATGCTTTGTTGAATTCGAAGTCATGTGTTTTCTGATAGCGGTACGATTTCATTTGTACAATTTCTTCATAGAACATTTTGCCTAATGCATCTATTACGTTCGCTTCATTAACACTTTCATTTTGAATTTCACGATTAATTTCTTGCTCATCATCACTTAAGAATACAAATGTTCTATCTGCATTTTCAGCAATAAGTAGCTTTCGTCGTAAATTAATTAATGATTGCGTTACTTGCCTCTTTAAGTCGTTCTTAATACAATCAACACTATCGACAAGTAATGTCGTAATGTTGTCTACAGTAGCCTTTACTTCATCGATCCCTTTAATCATAAAGAGTACTTTCAATACTTCGATATCGAACTCTTCAATCCCCTCACGTTTTGCTGCATCTGTAATAGTCGATGAAACAGATGTACTTAAGAAACGCTTTACTGTTTCATAAAATTGCGAGAATCTTGCTAATTGATTCGTATCTTCCTCTTTCAATTGAATCGCAACTTCTTGGAACGCATTTAGTAGTGAACGTTCCCCTTGCGATAAGTGGGCTCCTGCTTCACCTTGGCGACGAACTTTATTGAATACACGTTGTAATAACTCTACTTGATACGGAACAAATGGATAAATAGATGCATATTCTTCTGCATTCTTGAAACCATTTTGTAAAACACTTTTTTCTTTTTCAAACGTTAATGTGTTATTTAAGCTTTGTCCAATTTGATCAAAGTCAATTTGTAAGCGATCTGCTGTTGCTGCTGTTTTCTCTAACAGACGACGTTTAATAACTTCATCTGTATTTGAGCTCGTAAGATGAATTTTCGTCGCAAAGCGCCCTTGGATTTTCGAGAACTCTTCTGTTCCTTTAATTTTTGTAACAGCATCAATTTGTTCTTGGGATGTAACGATAACCCATACTTTTCCAAGACATTGTTTCCCTAAATTTTCCGTTAATGTTTGAAGATTTAACATTAAGTCTGTGTTATCACCAATGTATTGTCCAATTTCATCAACTAAAAACGCAAGACGATAATTTTCACCTTGTTTATGTACATGTTCTGCCACTAATTTCGCAAAGTCATCTAGACTCATTTCAAAATTCTTATTTGCAGCGGCTAATACAGACTCTGCTGTATCTTGTGTGTAATCTAATTGTACTAGCGCTTCAACGAATGATTTTTTCTTAAATAGTAAACGTGCACGACTATCGATCCACTTCGTACCATCAATCTCTTCAAAGCGTTCCACGAACTGGCTATATACACCTTCCTCTACAAGTTGTCTTTCAAGGTTCGCAATCCATGGTGTAGAAGAATAACCTAAGTGTTCATTAAACACTTTTAAGAAAACATCTACAATCGTCGCTTTCTCTTTCTTGCCACCGGCAGATTTAGAATCTACATTAAATAAGATTGCTTCGCTGTTGTAACTTGCAGATTGTTGCATATGATCTAACAATTCTTGATCAGCCGTTTTATCTAAGAAAAAGTCCACTGCACGTTTGCCGTACACTGTTTCATTGTTTAGCAGATACGATAGAATTTTTAAGAAATGTGATTTACCGGATCCGAAGAAACCAGAAATCCAAGCGCCCATCTTTGTTGTCTCATTATCAAAGCTGTATGAGTAGTTCTTAAAGAAATAAGCCATATTCTCACTAATTTCTTTCGTCATTACGTATTCTTCTAATTCATCTTGAATAACTTTTTCATCGCGTTGTTCCGCCTGAACAACACCATTAATTTCACGATCTATGTCTTTTTTAAATAATTCTTTAATTGTAAAAGAATCTTGTAACATCCTTCTCTCGCTCCCTTAGCCTCTATATCGAAAATGCACGGTAATACCCATTTGATTCAAAAAGATTAAACAACTTCAATCCTTGACCTGTATATTCTCCTGGATAAAAAATAATAACTGGTGTATTTGTTACTCTAGCATGTAATTGATTTAACAACTCATGTGTACTAACAAGTTTGAATACACTTCCTATTCCTGTAACGAACACAATTTGTGCATCTTCCGACTCTTCTCCAATTCGCTCTACTAATTGTTCTTCTTCCAATGTCGGTAGGATCGCCTCAAATAATTCTTCCGTTCCTTGTTCTTCCTCGAATTGTTTTAACCCTTCTACTCCACCGATGTCCTCGAATAAATCAATAATCATATCAAATAAGTTTAATACTTTTACATTCACATGCATCTTATCTGCATGATACTTTACCGAGTTTCGGACCATTAGTTCATAGTGAGGATTATAATCAAAGATGAAATAAGGAACTTCATTACCAAGCCCTCGCATTTGAATAAACTCGTCTTTTTTCACTTCTTCAAAGAAATGTTCTAGCTTTTTTTCGATTTCCACTTATACCACCATCAGTCATTTAATGTAAGAGTAAGTAAATCGCTATATTGAGGGTTTCTTTCGACATACTCTCTCAGCTCTTTACTTAACGGAATGGACTTCATTTCATATTCATTTCCATTCTTCACGAGTAATTCCCCGTCTACTAAAATTTTCAATGTCACTTGCTTTAGTTTTGCTTTCGTTTGTGCCGTCCACTTTCTAACTTCTTCATATTGTTGTTCCTTCTCTTCAAAGAACGTATGTACATTGCCATCTGTTATTGTCTGCTTGAAACGATTCTTATTATAATGAATCACTTCCAATACGAAATCACGTGGAAACTTAAAGTGCTTTAGAAATACGTATAACAAGATAGCATTATTATCCGAACGAGAACCATTTACTAACATTGTTCGTAATACATCATCTAGCTTTTCAGAACGTCTGTACACACGAGGGAAAATATCTTTCATTGCCGCTTCACTGCGACAATGAAAGATATTCTCTTCGAATACTTTCTCTTTAATAGCTTGCTTCGACATCCCTTGAAGCTGTAGACTTGCTACTATCTTTAATTCATTTCTATACAAGTGTTCCGCTGTAAATCCTCCGGAATATACTTTCATTTATTATCACAATCCTTCAATTTCTATTCCTGTAACTTCTTCTTTAATTCTGCCCAGCGATGCCACACTTTTAACCATGCATAGAAATCATAATAACGCTCACGATCTTCTTCAAACGTCTCAATCACAACTTCATCTTCGTCATCTTCAAATAATCGTAACGTATCTTCTTGTTCTATCGCTTTTTGTTTCTCTACTTGTGGTTCAACGTTTGGATCTGTAATATCTGTCATTAACCATGCTTCGAATGATTTTCTCGGTTTTGGAGGTGCATTCGGATCACGATCTTCTAATAAAGGAGAAATATTACCTCGATAGAACATATGCAAGTCATGATGCGCACGCGTAATAGACATATATAACATTTTAGCGTGTAATGTCTCGTCTTTAAAGGTATTTTCGCTAACATCGTGCATAATAACCGCATCAAACTCTAGACCTTTTACTAAATAAGATGGAATGATGATTATTTTCTCTGTTAATGCTTCTCTACCTTCGCTAATAACTTGCACACTCTCTACATGTCGACGCTTTAACTCATCACATGTATCAATGGCTGTTTGTTTCGTATCTGTTAAAATCGCAATCGTTTTATGATCTTTACCTACGAACGATTCGATCGTTTGTACCATCTCGTCATACAATTCACCAGTGCTAGCTACATGCTGAATAGAAGGTACAGCGCCCGGACGATTCACAGGTATAACCAGGGGAAAATCATAGTTACTATTTAATAAGACACGATTGGCCATATCCATTACTTGTCTTGTCGAACGATAACTTGTCTGTAAATGCAGACGCTTATACTCTTTCTCTTTAAAGACATATGATTCAATCTCTTCCCAACGATCTAAACCATAGAAAGAGAAAATCCCTTGTCCAATATCACCTAATATCGTCATAGACTTTGCATAGTCTTTCATAATTGCCAATTGGAACGGGCTATAGTCTTGTGCTTCATCAATGAAGATATGCTCATACTCTAATTTCTTCCCATTGATTTTCGCATCTAAATAAATTAACGGTGCAATATCTTCATACGTGAATTTCTCTTGCTTTACTTGTTTTCCATTCGTCAGCAATAAGCTAAGTAATTCCTGTTCCATCGTTGGTTGGAATTTATCGAATACTTTCTTTTGGAACACCGACTTATACATAAGAACGGCAGAAATATGCTGCATTTTCTTTACATACAATTCAATTTCTTGCTCCATTTTCTCTTTGAATACTTTTACCCGTAACTCTTTTGCCTTTTCCAATGCTTCATATACAGCTTTACGTTCCACACCTTCTGGAAGCGTAATGACCCATTTCTGATAAGCATCTTCAAATTCTTCTTCGATTCTCTGTAACTTCTTCTTTGTTTCTTTGCTACTCCAACTCGTGATGAACTCTTTCACTCTCTTCATTCGAACATTCAGTGGTAAATGTTCCTTCGTTGCATAAAAACTTTCGATCTCCCCTTTTTGAAGCATAACGTCTGATCCGATGATAATATGTCCATGTGGAATCATCGTGCTTCCGATGTACTCTACAAAATCATCTAATAGTTTCTTAAAGCGAAGTGACCCCTTATATTTCGAAACTTGAATCAAGTCTTCTTTATTCGATGAAGCATACACCTTCACATATCGATCATGTAATTCAGGAATACTATTAACATCCGTGAAGTACGTAGAAGCCCAATCATAGAATGTACGTTGCTCGATTCCTTCTACTTCGATTTCAGGAACAATATCTTTAATATAAGATAAGAAAATTTCATTCGGTGCCAAAATTAAAATATCTTGTGCCTTTACTTGTTCATGATATTGATACAAAAGATAAGAAATACGGTGTAAGGCAATCGTCGATTTACCACTCCCTGCAGCCCCTTGAACAATAATTGTATCTTTTAATGGCAAACGAATAATCTCATCTTGCTCCGCTTGAATACTTGAAACAATATCTCTTAACTGATGGGCGTCACCAGTATTAGATAAAATTTCATTTAAATATTCATCCATATATTTGACTTGCTGGCCATCTTCCTCTTCTACGATGCCACTGTGACCGATTTCATTCACATTCGTAATTGTACCATCCTGGATAATGATACCTCTCTTCCCATGAATACTAACCGGTTTGCTAGTATCATTTCCTATATGAAAGGTACCTTTCACTCCTTGGTATGCATTATAAAGCTTTCCAAGATCTGTTCTCCAATCAACAACAACAAGTTCACTGTCATCATCAATTCCTTTTTTACCTATGTATATTGTCTCTTCACCATAATCATCTTCAAAGTCTAATCTTCCAAAATACGGACTCTTCTTTGCTTCATGAAGTTTCTTAATTTGGTTCTGCTTCACTTCATGCAAACTGGCTTCTACTTGAGAAGTAATCTCTTTTGGCAACTGATTACTAGATTGTTCTAATAAAGTATCAATGACTTTCATTGTTTTATCTAAATATTGCTGTTCTTCAGCTATAAGATTTGTGCTCATCTCTCATCACCCTATATTTTATTACTTACAATTATAATATATATGCCTGCTCCATAACAGAGCTATCCCTTAACTAATCTCCAGTTAAATACCATACTAGTTATTATCTTACAACATATACCGGTACTATAAGCGTCAGTTAAAACATTTTAACTTATAGATAAAAAATCCCCTCTAACTTCCTCGTATATTTCCATTATAATTTTCTTCATACATCAATTGTATGGAAATAAAGTACAAAAGACATTCAGATATGTATAACCCGAATGTCTTTTGTCGTTAAGGAGGACTATACTATCTAATCCGTTCCTCCTTTACCTATAACATTATTCCTATCTAATTCCTGCAGTACGGCTTTAAATACTAACGAAGAATTCTGAGTCAATGTATCTAATGTTAACTCTGTAAAGATTGGTTCTTTCCCAATCCTTACAATTCTTCGTTCATAATCAATTTTGATTAATACACCTTGAATAGAGTAATAAGATATAGCCAAAGCATGGTCGAGATACGTATGATCCAATTCAATTCTTACTTTCTTCGTAAATCTACGCAGAATTTTCCATAGAATACGTTCTTCTCTTGATTTCATGAATAACTCCGGAAGTTCTTGGACTTCCTTCAATAATGCTAGGTTAGTCATCGTATACACTTGAATCCCATACGCTACTGGATGAATTAAATGATCTAGCTTTTGCCATGAAAATAATTCAAAATACACATAATCCTCTACTTTGTTGCTAGGTAACTCATGTATTTTATTACGTTTCTTCACTTGAACACTTTTGATTTTAGCTACATATCTAATGCCGCCTTTTTCTTTGTACCATTTTTTCGGGGCATATAATGCCACATACTTTGCCTCTTGCCACCCAGGTTTCAATCGAGAGAGCGGTATATGATAGAACCCTTCTCTTTTATGTGTCATATAGTTCTTTTCATTTTTCACAACTCCAACTAACACCTTTTCATCTATAGAAGAGGTCCATTCTTCTTTTACCCCACGTGGTAAAATTCCTTCTTCTATAATTTGATCTGGATTTTTTCCGATGAGATGATCAAGGAATTCCTCCACTAACCTTGTTGCATTTGGCAAAAATGGAAAACCACCAATATTCACTTTCTCTATACTATTATAGAAAGGATGTGTTTCATACACTTCCTCTTGGTTCCAAGGAAACAAAACATATGCGCCATAAGCAGTGCGCTCAAATGGGCCGTTATTATCCGCTACTAATGCATCTCTATAACGATGCATTGTATTAATATCTTCTTCCATAGGACCTGGACTACCATACTCCCTTTTATAAAAGGAGCCTTCTTCTGCAAAGTCGATTCGATATTTTGCATCAAAGATGTACTGGTATTGATAACCCTTTCCCTTTTTCTCTATTGCTAACATAGTATCAGGTTTTTGGGCTACTGTTGGCAAAGACCTATTTCTTTTTTGGAAATAAAGCTCTATTACCTCTTTCGTTTCGGGATGAAGAAATTTTCGCTTTGCAGTACTACTCTCATCTAATGCTACATACAAGCCATCTTGACGAATTATAACAATATCTTGATGGACAGTTGTATATTTTTTAGATAATAATTGGCCTAACTTTAAGTAAGTCCAATATTCATATAATCTCGCCACATCTTTTACAGACATTTTAAATATTTGACCTCTTAACGTTAATCCTCTCGATAGCATTAAAAATATTTGATATGCTTCTCGATAACCAGCTCCCATCTGAATAACAAGTGAAAAGACAGAGCGATCCATTTTGCCAATATTTCTCCAAAACGGATCCTGTAACTCACTCTTTATTCGAAACGTCATTTGGTTTACATGTTCCATAAAAGCTTTATCTATTTTATTTCTTTGAAAACTTTGCTGTAAGTCATCTATTTTATGTGATATTCTTTCAATCATCCACTTAATAAAACGATTTTCTACTGTATCATATGAAATTTCTTTATATGCCGTAATTCCTTTAATCGGTATTTTATTGGTTTCAGTTCCTTGAAAAAGATAGGGTCTTTGTCTCAAATAATTCATTCCAACAGAATCAAGCCTACGAATTTTTTCTCCGGGAACAAGCCTATGTTGAGTAGCAAGCACATGATGTGGTTGTCTCTTAATATACGCAATAGCTTTCATAAATTTATGAAAGGATTCCTTCAATATGCGGTAAAATTCCGCCTTTGAAGGATTATTTGCATACATAGTAGATGCTCCTAAATAGGTCCTCTTTAATATATGAAATGCCAAATTATATATTTCATCATTTACTTCTTCCAAAAGTACTCGGTAGTCAGCCTTATAATCAATTTTTGATGGGAATACTTCGATTGTTATCGCTAATAAAGTCATTCCCTCGCTTCTTATCTCAAACGTTGAATGACCTACCTCGTTCGGGAATGAAATATTCCCCATTAATAGATTCAATGCGCCTAACTGGCTAGGACTTATCGCCTTTCTGAGCAATGGGTGTTCATGATAAAAAGACAGTTTTTGATCTTTTTTAGGTATAACCACAACCTGATAACTCCTATTTTCGAAGAAAATAGGAGGATGCTCCTTACAAAGAACAAGCTTATTTTCCCGGGTATCATATACTAAAACGGATTCCATCTCTCCGGCAACATGAAAATACATCATTTCATCTACTTCAACAGTGTGATGTGATTTTAAACTTTCAAATTTCCCATGGTAAGGATTTCCTTTAATAATTAACGATAAATCCTTAGTCTCAACTTTGACAAGCTCTATCTCATTATTAGACCCAGAAAGAGGTAAAGCCGTCATACTCAAACCTCCTCAACATCTGGTGCAGTTTCTTAGCAGATCGTACATATTTAGCCTGAGATACATCTTCTGAACTGATTTCATCTCTATCAAACTCCTGATTACAGCACAGAGCATATAATTTCTTCAACGCTTCTTCTGTTCTCCCATCGCTTCCTGCAATACGTGGTAAAATCTTTTGGCAAATTTGATAATCTAATGCCTCATCAAACTCTAATAAGTCCCCTTGCTTGTTGTATGCTACATAAAAACAAATCTCATCACGTACACGGTATCCAACCTGTGCACCAATCGGTTCAAGAATAGTATTAATCTCAATCAAACTATTAGAGACTGTTTTAACAAGCTCTTCATGTTCTATAAAGCAACCCTTTAAATGAAGATACTCCGCTGTTAATATACGATTTGAAACATTCTTCGGCTCTACCTCACCTTGATCCTTTAAGAAATCAAAGAAATCCAATTTCACTTCGTTAAACTCAAGTGTGTTCGCTCGATCGAGTACTTTTTTACTGAGTGGGTGAGTCGTTTCATCCATATTAATTGTCCCAATGATATAAACATTCGCTGGAATAGTTATCCTTTCTCCAACGATAGATTCAGATATAACAGAAGAAGTTATAATTTTCCCATTCTCCCATCTACGGCTCTCTATCACGCTTAAGAAATCACTAAAATAATATTCTACACGCGCCAAGTTCATTTCATCTAGTACAACAAAATACGGCTTATCTGGATTTTCTGTTGCATTTTTCAATACATTAATTAATGGTCTTGATTGAAATTCTCCTTGAATATTAACGTACCCAAGCAGATCAGAACTATCACTCCAGTCAGGGCGAACAGGTATAAGTGTAAACTGTCCATTTTCTTCTGTTGCTCCTAGGCTTTCCGCATACCAGTGTATAATTTTCGTTTTCCCCGTCCCTGATATCCCTGATAAAATGACAAACGGTTTTGTTTTAAGTGAGAGATAGAAGTTAATAAGTTCTTTATCATCGTAATAAAATCCCTTACTTCGGATATACGACGATACATGTTCTATCATTGTACACTGATTCATGTCTATAATCGTATTCTTATCTTCCATCTCACCTTTCATCTCCTTCTCTTTCAACACAATATATTGTTCATAATAAGAAAGCATCTCTTCTAAATCATGTACTAATTCTTCTTCACTTGGTATTTTATCAAGCTCATAAGGAATATAAGCTGCCGTAGAATTTGCATATCCCACTGCTTTAGAGCTATTACCGAGAAAAATATCATCGTCTTTTTTCACATTATTCGACATCTTTATATGTTGACGAATCTCTTGTTTAATCCTTATCAACTCTTCCTTAGATGTTTCTGTTACACCTTGTGCTAATGTTAAATATACTCTCTTCATGTCTTCACTAAATAAATAAACGATATAATATCCTCTTTGAGTAGACGTTGTAATATTCTTGTGCATAATAGCAATCCATGGAACAGCTGCCCAATTCCCTTGTCCTACAGAACCTGTTATATTGTATTCATTGCTATCTATACAAGGTAAATTAAGAAATATTTGCTTCATATCATTTCTTACAAATCTAGCTAATTCATTGCTTGCAAGAGCTTCACTTCTTGCCTTCGTATATTCTCTCATTATCCGTAAAAACCCAGTATGCAAATTGTATGTCATGTAATTTTTAGTATTCATATGTATGTACCTATCCAAAGGAATCCAATCTTCATTAATTAACTTCGTATTTTCAAGCCACATAATTACATTATGTGTTCGTTTCTTCGCCACTGATAGTTATCTCCACGCGAGTTCCGAACAATACTCATTCCTATATTCAGTAGAATTTCTTTCTTCTCTGACTTTGAATAATTTTGTAAAAGGTCCAGTATGTAAAGCGAAATTCTAAAATAGTCTTGGTCAAGTAAACATTGTTGAATCTCTCTTACTTTATCCGTTGCTTGACGATAGTTAGCTATAAACATTTCGTTTACTTCATTTATGAAGCCTAGTAACCTTAAATCCTGTCTTCCACGTGATTTAACTGTGTACTGACTCCCGTGAAATTCTTGACTTATATTGGCCGGATCGAACTCCCCGTTCATTGTATCATGTAATAATTTCATTATGTTTGTATATTGCTCACAAGGTAGCTTATCTGTTTGAAACTCTTTTAATGACAAAATATAATTGTCATTTTGTTGTTCCATGTTAATGAAAGGCAGCTGGGCCAAAAAAGATAAAATGAAAATCGTATACTCTTTGCTTCCTTCAAGGTCATCGTCCTTTAATAAGCGATCATATAATAAGCACTCTAAAGCATATTGTAAATCTTCAAATCTCACAATAAAATGTGAAGGGTTCCTTTCCCCACTCATACCTTCTTCATCTAATACGTTAGATTCTACATATACCCTACTCTGATCCATTTCAACTACATGAAATGGATCAAGAGTATCAACTCTATTTAATTGTTTCGTAACCTTAGCAAGTTCAAATATTATATAGGTTAGCATCCTGGCCTCCATACCCACTAGTTAATAACATCCCCATCTATTGCACAAACACCAAGCTCATTCATTAATATTACTAGGTAAACGTTATTTCAATTATTATCCAAAGGCTATTTAAATGTAAATAAAAAATGCTAACATAATTTACATCAACGAATCATACTAGCATTTCCCCTACGAATTGCTACAGACTAACTGTAACTCCCTAACATCATAATAATACCCCAAATACTGCACAAATAACTCTTTTAAATCCTCTTTCTCTAGCATTAACGACATGATAATTGGATAGCTTTTGTTGAATTCAAAAATAACTCTGCGGCCAATACGTTCGTCTTTCCCTAAATCATCTCGGTTAGTTATTTTTGCTTTCATTACTTTCGATACTTGTAGCTCATCGATAATATCCAGCCTAAACTATTCTGGGTATTTTCACGAGCTAACCCCGCAATCCCAAGGTTATAAAACCTCTCTAGAATCTTATTGAAATTCGATTCTTCTATATTCGTAATTGAAAAAAACTGACACAACTTCTTCCCCTTTAAATGAACATACTCTTCTCCTTTTATCACTTCTAACTTATTGGGATATACAACCAATAAACCACATTTATTCTTTTAATAGAATAATTTCACTAGAATTGTTCATGCAAGAAAAGGGATTCACCTGTACTGACTACAATTGATTTTCATCCAAAGTAAAAAGGCACCATGAATCAAGGTGCCTCTTCCTGCTCTTATTTTTCCACTATGCAGATGATTCGTTGAATTGACTAACTCAAATCACCATCCCCCTCAAAAAACTCCTCCGCTCCCTTATATCCAGAAGCAATTAACTGAAGTTGCTTTTCGTTTGAGATGTTGAAGTCGATGGCGGTTACTCCTAGTGTGTTAATATAGATTGTTCGTGCGGCGTCATCTTTATGTAAATGCATACTGTCTTGTCCTTTTATAACTGTTCCTACTAAGTTCCATGCGAAGTCGAAGAAGCTATCGATTTCATGACATACAGGTGCAGCGATATTTCGCATGACGTCTATTTCCGTTTGGGAATCAAGGCGAAATCCGAGCGTTTCTTTATTGTAGACTTGCATGTCTTGGTATACAGAGCTTATTCTTTCTTCCGATGTTTGTGTAATTAGTTCTGTTACTTTTTCGTAGTAGGGTGTCATTTCACAATAATTTTCGTCTGACACGTACTTTTTTTGGTCGAATAAGCGAATTGGGTAGTTATTTAGAACACCTCCGTCTACGTAATAGTTGCCTCTCCAAACGACTGGTTCGAAGAATAAAGGGATAGACATCGAGATTCGTACAGCTTCTGCAACGGACATCGTTGGAGTTGATTCGTGCGAGAATGTCACACTTTGCCTCGTTGAGACATTCGTTCCTTGGAAATATACTGCTTTTCCTGTTATTTGTACTAATTCTTCAAAGGTCAAATCACTATTTTGTCTTCCTTCTTCCATTATTCCTTTCTCCATCCACTCTGCAACCTTAGGGTGAATAATGTCTTTTCGTATCCATTCTAGAAACTTATCTCCCTTATATCTTCCATAGCCACTCACTAATAGTCGGAACGCATCTTTTATAATCCATGAATCATCGTCTTTGAACTCTTCGAATTGTATCTTCTCTAGCTTTTCCTTCAGTTCACTAATGGAATAACCTAGTCCTAAAATTAGTGCTGTCACTGCACCAACAGACGTACCTCCAAACCTTTGAATATTTGGTAAGATGTTTTGTTTATTTTCTATGTATTCTAGTGCTCCCACATATCCAATTCCTTTTATTCCTCCGCCTTCAAATACTAAGTTTCTAAAAGGATAGTTCATTCCACTACCTCCTCAAAGATTGGCTTATACTACCTTTAACCTTTCATAATTTATGCCCATAAAAACTGAATTCTACATATCATCCTTTAATCCTGCTACACTCCCCACCCTCTCAATCACCTACACGTATGCACAATTGCATATTTTTCATACAAAAAGCTGGTATATACTTAGTTTGTATAATTTTGAATAATAGGATGTGACAAGATGAAAAAGAAAAACAAGTACATAGCAACGGTCGCACTTTGTTCGACGATTCTGATTGGAGGATTACAAATCCCAGCTGTTTCGTATGCAGCGACCAGTCAAACAGTTACCGCTTCACAAGGAGACGCAGCACTGTTACAAGCATTTCGCCAAGAAATAAAAAAGCAAGTTGATAACCGTCAAGAGAACATTACGGTTTCGTACAAAACAAAAAGCAGCAATATTAAAGAAGTAATGAATACACTTGTTGGCGAGTATAACAAAGTAGTAGATTCAGATGAATACTTGAAATACAACGTAGCTAGTACAAAGTATTCGATTCGTGGTATTCCAGGAAACTATACATTCACAATGAATATTACATACCGTGAATCGAAACAACAGACGGATTATGTAAAGGCACAGGCAAAATTAATTGTGAACTCTATTATTAAAGCCGGAATGGATGAGCATGAAAAAGTAAAAGCCATTAACGACTACGTAGTGAAACATGTTTCGTATGATACGTCATACAAAGCGTATACGGCATATGAAGCATTAGCGAATCGTTCAGCAGTTTGCCAAGGGTATACATTATTAACCTATCAATTACTACAAGAGGCAGGACTACAATCTCATATCGTAACAGGCACTGGAAATGGACAGCCTCATGCTTGGAATCTAGTGAAGATAGAAGGAAAATGGTATCACCTTGATACAACATTCAATGATCCACTTCCAGACAAGCAAGGGCGCGTGACGTATTCTTACTTTAATATGTCGGATGAACAATTAAGCAAAGACCATCAATGGGATCGTAGTAAATATCCATCAGCAACAACAAACTACTATAATGAACTAACGACTAAGATAAAAGCTGGAAGTCCAAAAAAAGTAACGTATGAACAAATGCTGAAGGATACAGGTCTTATTTACTTATCTGAACAATACGGGGCAACTAATTACAGCGAGTTAAAAACAAAATTACAACAGCAATTTGCATCCAAACCAACGAAAGTAGAGATTCGTTATAAACAATCGATGGATGGAACAATGCAAGACATCAAGAAAGTATTAAATGAAATTTCTTGGCCCAAAGGTGCAAAGCGAGTATCTTACCAAGTAGCACCTTACAACGCACAAGATGGATATTCACTAGCGACAATTACATTTACTTACTAAAAAATAAGAAGGCATCTTTTATAGATGTCTTCTTATTTTTATACTATTCTATGTCTTAATCCTGTACTCCCTATACCAACCCGGCACATATTCTGTGAATCCTTTATGATCATCGTAAATAGTTTGAAGCCTCTTATAACTATCCTCTATCCTATCCGGCACTACTTTATTCGTCCACACAATATCCGGCGCTAAGCTCATTGCGGCGTACAAGGTATATAATTGCCAGAAATTCATTGGTACTTCTCCTTCGTCGTAGAAGTAACCATTGATTTGGCCGACCGCGAATGGGACACTATCATTTCGTGTGAATAGAGCTACTTTGTAAAATTCTTGATAGGCATCGCCGATGTCGAATCGTCCGAAATCGATAACAGCTTCGAATTGTTCGTGATGAATCATGATGTTCGCTGGATGATAGTCGTCGTGTTGGAAGACGATTGGTCGGTCTTGTAATAAATGTCTATGTTCATAGATGAATGATAGGACAGTGTCCATGTCGATTGGATGTGGCGGGACCTCTTCTAGCAAAAGCCGATAGCGTTCGTGTTTCGTCCAGAACATTTCTTCCCATGTTTTTTCGGTATTAGCGATAGTAAGTGTATGAATACGGCGTAATATCTTTCCCGCCTCGTAGCCGATAGTGTATTGTGTATGTTCCGGTAGTGTATGTAAAATGTCTCGACCATCTTGTCCTTCGATATGGCGGAACACTTGGATGCACTTCTTATCATCACGTAAAAATGTGACTGGGCTAGCCATGATGACACCTCTTTCTTCTAATTGCTTCATATAATTCATTTCGGTTTCTTTTCGCGTTGCCTCCTTGATATCACATACTTTGATGAAGTATTTCGTCCCGTCTGTTAGTTCGATAACGTACTTCTTATCAAATGAGAACCCTTTTGTGATTTCGGTTGTCTGTTTGATATATCCAAGATGTTCGTTGATTAACTTCTCCATGCCTATCCCTCCTTTTGTAGCCGACAAAAAAAGAGAAACGATTAAATCGTTCTCTTCTTTTCGTATCGTATTATTTTGACTGCATCATTTTCGTACGATAGTCTGTCTCGTAATATTCTAAGTCCTCACGCATCGCTTGGAATTGTCCTTCTAGTGATGCGATGAGCTGTTTAAGTGATGCAGGTGGTTCTGTTGTGAACGTGATAGCATTCTTGCCTGTATAAGCAGAACGTGAATTTTCGTACCAAAGGTCTGATTTCGGTGCGAAGAATTCAGCAATACATTGATGATAGATTGCGTATAATGTATTTTCCGCTGCGGACTTACGGAACGGATTGCTTTTTAATAGAATGCGAGAAGCGTCTAAGCCTTCTTCACAAAATACGAGCATACGTCGTAAGCTACCAAGTAATCCTTCGTAATATGCTTTATGTTCTTCTGTTCCTTCTTCTGTCAACATCTTAATGTTCGTTTCGTTCAAGTAATCTCTCACCTTAACAACGACGTCTTGGAGAAAAGCTTCTACGTGTTGTGTTTGTGAATATACGATTGAATTGGACATGTAATCTCCCCCTTATTTGAAGGTTGGTGTTTTCGCTTCATACGTTCCTATATTCAAGATTTGTTCCGCAATTCCCTTCAATTCTTCTAGTGAAACATTCTCGAAATACGGTGTGAATTCGTCTTGTTCGCTTATGTATATGCGTTTTCTTTCTGTAAGACGTGGATCTTTTAGTAAACAAATAAGCGCTACAACGTCTTTGAATGTTACTTCTTTTTCTCCTAGTGTAAACAGTGGATTTTCTGTAAATGGTGTGAATTCTGTTAGTTTCTCGTCAAAGAAGCGAACGTATAAGACGTATAACGTTTTCTCCACTCCATCTAGTGTATATGTTACTTCCGAGCGGTTAAAGAAGTCTTCTGACGTATTTGGTTGTGCTTTTTCGAGTTCGTACCCTGCAAAGTTTGAAATAATCACCAACATCACCTCATTGTTTCAATATGTGTTTTTATTTTAGCACACAATGATTTGAATGTTCTAATTATTAAACAGAAAAAGCCATCCTTTCAGAAGGATAGCTTTCAAACACTATGTTTCTCTATTCACTAAACGGTGCATTCGTAACCCAATCAACAAATCCTCTACGAAGCATCGAAGAACTCAAATTATTTGGGTCTTGCCCGTGTTTTAATTGTGCGTCGTATTTCACTAATTCAACAAAAGCCTGCTTGAACCCTAATCTAGGATACGCTTCAAGGATAAAATGGAACGCTTCTTCTGAAATGTCTTCTATCCGTGCACCTACAACATCCATTGCCGCACCGAAATGGACTAATGCAATTTCTGGCTGTTTTTCTCCTGCAAGCTCGGATGTATGCAACATAATTGCTTCACGTACGATATCAATTTTCTCTTGTGGAAGGTTATGAGAACGAAGGAACGTTTCCGCATGGTCCGCACCTTCATATTCAAATGAACATTTACGACATACATGATCTGTAAAACCAACATCATGCAAGACTGCTCCAAGATAGAATAGTTCTCTATCATATTTGAATCCATACGTTCTTCCTAATGCATCACCAAACGCATACGTTCGTAAACAATGATTATACAGAAATTCTGGAGAAATCTCATACACTAACTTCGAAGCTTCTTTCGCCACTCTACTATCTGGAATAATAATTGTCATACCTTTTCCCCCTTGTTTTCCCTTTATAGTTCCTTAGGTGTATCCCCGACTTTTTGCCAAACTGTTCCTCTTCGTTCATACTGTAATAACTGTTCCACTGCATGTGCTATTTGTGGGCCTAACTCTCTTTCAACTAAATAAAGAGAAATATCTAGTCCACACGGTATCCCACTAGTTACAAGATCACCATCATCCACAATACGAGCATTAATTGGAATAGCTTTTTTCGCCTTCAATACATCCATACCTAATGGATGCGTTACTGCATGACGATTCTCTAGCAAATCATTCATTGCCAAAATAAGCGAACCACTACATACTGTTGCTAGAATGATATCTGGTGTTTGAATTGCCTCTTTTAATAGCCTGCCGAGTTCTGTTTGACTAGCTTGCTTTAAGCGTGACGGAATTGAATCTTCTTCCTCTTCATTCATGGAGCCAAATGCTCCTGGGATTAGGATAATCCCGCTGCGAGATACATCAACCTTTCCACTCGTTGGAATCTGAAATTGCTGCACTCCACTTGTAACGTTTCGTTCTCCTTCTGCGCTGACAAATTCAACTGTTACTTTCTCGTTTGAATAGATGGAAGCAGTTACAAACACCTCATAAGGGCCTGTAACATCCAGTAAATCAAAACCATCGAATAGAACAATTTGAATATGCATGAATCATTCTCCCATCCTTACTTATTGGTTATCGGACCGAACGGTTCGGTCCGATAAGTATATTGTACATAGAGATAGCATTTATTTCCAGTATTTAATTGTGATAATTTCGTGAACAAACAAAAAAGAACCAAGGATACGAATGAATCTATCCGTGGTTCTTTACTGAATAATACTGTAAAAGAGTATGTATTTGCTTTACACTATGCTGCATATGTTCATTGTTTAGAGATACACGACTCGCCATAATAGCTCCTTCAATCGTCGAAATTAAGAAAGATGCCAATGAATTCGAATCGATATCTTGACGAAATTCACTCGAAGAAATCCCTTCATTGATAATAGATTGGATGAAATGCATCAGATGTTCGTGCGACTGAGCTGCTTTCTCACGAAGTTCTGGAAAACCAAAATCAACTTCTACAGCTGTATTCAGTAATGGGCATCCACCAGCAATAGGAGGGTGATGAACAGCATCCTCATACACATGAAATAGCGCCATTAATTTATCTGTCGCTGTTCCTTTTGATTCCACAGCGTCTAAGAAACTTTCCCAAAGAATACTACTCGCACGCTCAAATGATGCAATAGCGATGTCGTTTTTATTCTCAAATCGTCTATAGATTGCTCCTTTAGGTAACCCCGCGACTTCCATAATATCTTGTATCGATGTTTGGCTATACCCTTTTTTATTAAATAATGCTAAGGATGTTCGAATAATAAGCTCTCGAGTTTCATCTACCTTGTTCATCTACTTACTCCTTTCTATATCCAGCCTGAAATTCCTATTTCAAAAAAAGCAGAGGGATATCCCTCTACTATTCATTCGTCGCTTCTGTAAATTTGCTGAAGAATAAGTCCGCTTCTTGTTGTTCCGAGTCTACTTCGATTTCTTCCGCTAATGGTGGTAACTCTTCAAGCGAACGTAAGCCGAAATGATTTAAGAATTCTTTCGTTGTACCGTACAGAATGGCACGTCCTGTTCCTTCTGCTCGTCCTACTTCTTTAATAAGAAGCTTCGACACAAGTGTTTGGATTGGGCGCTCTGACTTCACACCGCGAATTTCTTCAATTTCTGTTCGTGTAATTGGTTGTCTATATGAGATAATCGCTAACGCCTCTAATGCTGCTTGTGATAGAGATGAGTTGTTTGGGTTTTCCCATAGTTTCTTATAATAAGAGGCGTGTTCTTTTCGTGTTGATAATTGAAATACTTTGCCGTACTGAACAATATCTAGTCCACGCTTCTGTTCTGCATAGTCGTTCTTTAATTCATCAATTAATGCATGTACCGCATCTAACGGGATATCTAGCACATGACCAATTTGATGAGGTTCAATTCCCTCATCTCCAGCTACGAATAATAATCCTTCGATCACTGCTTTATGTTCTTGTCTATCTGCCACCAAAAATCGCCTTCTTTCTTACGCACTTTCACTTGCTTGAAGGTAAATTTCATCGAAGTTTCCTTCTTGCTCTACTTGTACTAAGTTCTGTTTCATTAATTCTAAGATTGCTAGGAACGTAACGACAATTGCTTCACGTTCTTTGAACGGGAATAAATCATAGAAGCTTCGGCGTCCTGTAAAGCTTCGTAATTCCGTCATGATGTCGCTCATTCGTTGCTCAATTGATATTTCTTGTCGTGCCACTTTCGTTTGGAGTGGCTTTTGTAATTTTTTACGTTTCATTAACTTTTGGAATGCCGCTAACATATCATAGAGCGATACGTTCAGTGATGCATTCTTATCCTCTTCTACTTCCACTGCTGATACGTCCATCACCATTGGGGGTTTCGAGAATAACTGCGAGCGGTCTTCTTCTCGTTCTTGTAGCTGTGTCGCGGCTTCTTTGAACTTCTTATACTCAATTAGGCGCATTATTAATTCTTCACGAGGATCTTCTTCATAATCCATCGATAGTTCGTCGTCTAACAGCTCGTCCTCTTGTTTTGGAAGAAGCATTTTACTTTTAATCGCTAGTAATGTTGCAGCGATAACTAAATATTCGCTCGCTACATCAAGCTGTAATTCCTGCATTGCACGAACATACAATAAATATTGTTCCGTAATTTGTGCAACGGGAATATCATATATATCAATTTCATATCGGTTAATTAAATGTAGTAATAAATCTAATGGTCCTTCAAACGCATCTACTTTTACATTGTATTGCACACTTTTCCACCACGCTATTCTTTTCTATAACAGTATAAGTATAGACGTTTTTAGGGCACAAACCAATAACTTTTTCAATTTATCCAAAAAATAGGCGGATACCCATACATTAGATTACAAGTGACATATGATAACAGTGTAGTTTCATAGTACAAATGGTAAGGGGGATTACAAAATGGGTCAAGGTTACGGTGGATTTCACAATGGATTTGCGCTAATCGTTGTACTATTCATTTTATTAATAATCATAGGTGCAAGCTGGATCTACTAAAATCATCCGAAGTGTCTAGAATTCATTCTAGGCACTTTCCTTATGTACGGGTGACGTTGTAGTATATATAGTAGAAAAACAAAAGAAACGAGGACGAAATCCATGTACGCACATGCATATATTGAATTTCTTAGTCACTTTCACGGTGATCGTGACTATTTCGAATGCCACGAGCTATTAGAAGAACATTGGAAAGAAGATGAGCGAGGCGAACGAAAAATCCACTGGGTTGGGCTTATTCAAATTGCAGTCTCCTTATACCATCAACGACGAGGAAACTTCCGCGGCGCCGAGAAGATGTTAGCAAGTAGCGAACGTATTCTTACAGCGAATCAAGAACCAATCGAAGCACTCGGCTTAGACGCACTAGAACTTCTGTCGCGTATACGTACTCGCTTAGAACTAATTCGCCAGCATGAACCATACACGCATCTCAACTTACCGATTTGTGATGCAAACTTACTGACAACATGTACCGAACATTGTCATGATCGTGGATTCATATTTGCCGATAGTTCTTATATCCCGGACGAGCACATTGTACATAAGCATATGCTTCGCGACCGCTCGGATGTAATTGAAGAACGTGAGAAGCAATTGGTACTCAAAAAGAAAAACAACAAGCGATGAGCCTTCTAGCTTGTTGTTTTTCTTTTATACACATTTAACGATATAGCGCTTTCACAAATTCAATACTATCTTCATAAGGCTCGAGCTCTATCCCCTCTTCTCCCTACTTGTTTTTAATCTGCTTTAATACCCTCGCAGGATTTCCTCCAACGACAACATTATCCGGCACGTCTTTCGTCACGACAGCTCCCGAAGCAACCACTACGTTATTTCCTATTGTAACACCTGGATTAATAATAGCTCTTCCACCAATCCAAACGTTGTCACCAACCGTTACTGGTACGCCATATTCTGCGCCAGATATTCTTTCCATTGCATTCAGTGGATGCGTTGCAGTGTATATATGTACACCTGGTGCGATGAAGCAGTTATCTCCTATTCGAATCTCACAAACATCTAAAAACACACAATCAAAATTAGCAAAGAAATTCTCACCGATATGTATGTTATAACCATAATCACAACGGAATGTTGGTTCTATGTATAGATTGTCTCCTGTAGAACCAAACAGTTCTTTGAGTAGTTCTGTTCGTTCGCTCTCATCTGTCTCTAGACTTTCGTTAAACAATCTTGTTAGCCGTCTTGCATGTACTCTTTCTTTCATTAATTGAGCATCACCTGCTTGATACAATTCTCCAGCTAACATTTTTTCTTTTTCCGTCTTCATTCCACATACCCCCATACAAAAAAAGCAGAGATAATTATCTCTGCTCTACACTATTTTCTATTGTACAAAAACATTTGTCATAAAAATTCATTGTATCTTCACTCGCTGTTATATTCTTTGTCGGATATTCTGCGCTTAATGCTTTTACTATTTGTTTTCCAATTCCTTGCTGCCGATGAGATGGATTAACACATACATGCTCAATTTGAATACTATCACCTTGCACGTATATTCCAATAATACCAATCATATCTTCTTCATGTTTCCAAAGATACAATTTGTAGTTCGGATCTGCCTCATACTTCTTCATCGTCGCACGTAAATTGTTCAAGTTCTTTTCTTTAGGCATAAATGACAACAATCCCATTGCAATCTTTTCATAATGCTTTTTATACCGTATTAACATGATACAACTCCTTACTCATGAATGACTCACAAAATAACCATAACAGCGCTTTGTACAAAAGCCCTAAGAATAGTAAGATTATCATTACCCTATTTTCACCAAGAACTAGTGTATACGTTATATTACGTCCACGTCAAATAGTATATTACTCTTCATCCCAAACTGTTACTTCTTTCATTACATCGCCTTGATGAATGCGGTAAACAGAGTCCAGGCCTTCGATTACTTGACCGAATACTGTATGTACGCCATCTAAATGTGGTTGTGGCTCATGAACGATGAAGAACTGGCTTCCACCTGTGTTACGGCCAGCATGTGCCATTGATAATGCACCTGCTACGTGACGGTGTGGGTTGCCTGCTGTTTCACAGTCGATTTCGTATCCTGGACCACCAGTACCTGTTCCGTATGGGCATCCGCCTTGTGCTACGAAACCAGGGATAACACGGTGGAATGTTAAACCATTATAGAAACCTTGACGGATTAACTTCTCGAAGTTTTCTACTGTTCCTGGAGCATGCTCCGCATATAATTCAATGATGATTTTCTCGCCATTTTCGAATTCAATACTTGCTTTTTTCATAAGATATGTACCTCCTAATTTTGTATCTGATATATCATACCACAAAACAATTGAAATGAACAAAGCTCCTTATGCTTTTTCTTGCTTCCGCTTCGCTTTGTACTCTTCTACAATAGAAGCATATCTCTCATCGTATTGCTTAGCTAATTGTTGCTTAATCTCTTTCGCTAGAACTGGACTTGCGCCTGAAGTAGAGACAGTCAACGTCAACTTGCCTCTCCTTACAACAGCCGGAACGTGAAACGAGGATTCTGATTGTTCACTCACCACATCCACCCACTGGAAATCATTCGCACAAGCTTTCACGAGACGATTCACTTCCTTATCATCCGTTGCCGCAAAGATAAGGTGTGCCTCCTTTATATCCTCTGGCTCGAAGTACTTCTTCTCCCACGTTATAAAAGTAAGTTCATTGAATCTCTCTACAATTTCCGGGCTAATTACTATCACTTCTGCACCCGTCCCAGCAAATCCTTGTGCTTTTCTTAGGCCGATCTTTCCCCCACCAACAATGACAACACGCTTTCCTTCTAACTGAAGCATAGCAGGATAATCAAGCATTCCCATCCCCTCCTTTGCCTCTTATTCTATCATGACATTCATTCGACTAAAAACTACTTAAATCCTTCTACTGACGGTCATTTTTCTCATTTTGGACAAACTCCATAAATGGATAATAATTCCACTTATTTAGAAAAAACGTGACAAATCTCAAAAATGTACTATAATGAACTCACTGCCCTGTACTATTCAAGATATTCAAGGAGGGTGTTACCTTTGTTTAAAAAATTAACAGCTTTAGCCCTAGCGGTGTGCATTACGCTATTACCACTACCAGCGCTTGCAGACGTAGTAGTAGGCGAATCGATCGTTACATTAGGCGAAAATTTATCTACTGAACAAAAAAATCAAGTCTTAAAAGACATGAATGCCCCACAAGGTGTTCAAACAATTACGGTATCAAACCAAGAAGAACATAAATATCTAGGAGATGTTATCCCGAAATCTCAAATCGGCACAAGAGCAATTTCTTCTGCCATGATTACGTATACGAAAAAAGGTACAGGTGTTGTCGTAAAGACGAACAACATTAACTGGGTAGAAGATAACATGTATGCGAGTGCCTTAGTTACAGCTGGTCTGAAAGATGCAGAAATCTACATCACATCACCATTCCCTGTTTCGGGAACAGCTGCTTTAACAGGTATTATGAAAGCATACGAAACATCAACAAATACAAAAATTGACGATGAAGTTAAAATCGTCGCAAACAAAGAAATGGTAACAACGGCAGAGCTTGGTGAATCAATCGGTAATGACCAAGCAGTTCAGTTCATCTCAGAAGTAAAGAAAGAGATTGCGGCAGAACAACCGCAAACAAAAGAAGAAGTTCAATCGCTAATCCAACGACTAGCAGAACAATTCAATCTAACATTATCTGATGAACAGTTAAAGAGCTTAGTAGATTTATTCAATTCTATGAAGGATATCAACATTGATTGGAAAGCAGTCGGCGAAGGTCTTAACAACATTAAAGGCCAAGTAACAGGCTTCTTAGAATCAGAAGAAGGTAAATCATTCTTCGCAGCAATCGGTGATTTCTTCAGCCGCCTATTCGATGCAATCGGCGCATTCTTCAAAACATTATTTAGTTAAGACGACAACAGGACAGTCCACGTAGGCTGTCCTGTTTCTATTTATCTATTAAATACGTTATCGATTGCTGGTCGGTCGTAGTCTAATATCCATTCGTTATATGTATCATATACATAGCGAATTGTTTCCGTTGAAGTCGCAATAACATCACATCCTCGATCATCATACACATGAAAAATCGTATCATTCTTCCTATTAATAAAATACACACAATGATACAGCTTCGGACGCATCCCCATATCTTGATTACAAATCGCTTGTATCATCTGCACGTAACGTATATCAGAAGGACGACAACGTAATGTAAAGCGATGTGTTTTATATAGACCCTCTTCATTATCTTCCGGATACACATATGGAATTGTTTGATGATGTACGCGATATAAATCTTCTTTCTTCTTCACATACGGCGCAAAAATATTTAATTTACGTTTGAACGTTTTTCCATCCGCATAATCATTAACGTCGATAACAATATACACTTCATCATCCAATAGATGCAATGCATGAAACAATGCAATAGCCCTGTTATATACACCTTGTAAATACGTTATCGTCGTATCATTCTCTTTCATAACACCTAATTCGTAACGAACCCCTACTTCCCAGCTATAAAAAACAGCGGAACGTAACACAAGATTAGGAAATGTTTCAGCTAAATAGTTTTCTAATTTCATTCTTTCTTCTCCCTTATTTTGTCTCCACACCTCCATTCTATCACTTCCCTACTCCTCCCAAAAAGGAAAGCCTCCACCACCCTTACTAGCCGCTCCATTTACGTATTTAATCAAGTTACCCAACATGGGAAGAAATTATACATCCACTTATCCCAAAATTAAAAAGAAGGCTCGCACTCACGTACGAACCTTCTTCTCCTATCGTTCATTATTTCTTACGACCGATTTATAGGCTTTATCAAACTTTATAATATCCTCATACGTCTCACGTTCCACAACAACCTGTGCTTCCTCATTCTCAACAAAAACTACAGCTGGTCGTGGCAAACGATTATAGTTACTTGCCATCGAGTAGCAATATGCACCTGTACATGAAATAGCAAGTATATCTTCTGCTTTCGGTGAAGGCAATGTCACATCCCAGATAAGCATATCCCCTGTTTCACAGCATTTCCCTGCTACAGAGACAAGCTCTGTCTTCTCTTCCTTCATCCGATTCGCCAAAGCCGCTTCATATTTCGCATCATATAGAGCTGTACGAATGTTATCACTCATTCCACCGTCTACAGATACGTAATTACGTACGTTCGGAATATACTTCGTCGAACCAACTTTGTACAATGTTGTTCCTGCGTCACCAGCTAAAGCCCTTCCTGGCTCAATCCAAATTTCCGGTAACACCATACCATGAATATGTGTAAAATGCTTCGCTACCGAAATAATATGTTCCACACATACCGCTGGCGATGCAGGAATATCTTCATCGGTATAACGAATACCGAATCCTCCACCAAAGTTCAAGACTGTTGAGATAAATTCAAACTCATCACGCCACTGCACGAGACATTGGAATACTTTTTCTGCAGCTAAGTGAAACGATGTCATATCAAATATTTGCGATCCAATATGGAAATGTACACCTAACAAAGAGAGATACGGTGCTTCTAGTGCGCGTCGCACAGCTTCTGTTGCCCCGCCACTTTGCAAATCAAAACCAAACTTCGAATCTTCTTGCCCTGTCAAAATATATTCATGCGTATGCGCTTCTACACCTGGTGTCACACGTAATAAAATTGGCATACGCTGTTCATATTGTTCCGTTAACTCTTTTAACAACTCTAGTTCATAGAAGTTATCGACAACTATACATCCTATATTGGCACGCAAGGCCATCTCCAACTCTTCTCTACTTTTGTTATTTCCGTGGAAATGAATACGTTCTGTCGGGAAATTCGCTTGTAGTGCTGTATATAATTCGCCTCCAGATACAACATCTAAACTTAATCCTTCTTCTTCTACTACTTGAAGCATTGCAACTGTACAAAATGCTTTACTTGCATAAGCAACTTGCGCCTTCATTCCATGTTTCGCAAAAGTATCAACAAATCCCCTCGCTTTTTGACGTATAAGAGAAACGTCATATACATACAATGGTGTACCGTATTGCTTGACTAACTCTGTCGTATCCATTCCACCAATTGTTAAATTCCCTCGTTCATTTACCGCGCTCGTTCCATGCAAGTACACTACCCTATCTCCCCTCATCCAATGTAGACTAGCCGAACTGTTCTACTCTATTATATGTTCGTATTTTCGAAATGCTTATACTACAAAAACAGTAAATATGCCTCTATTTACTGTTTTTATTGGAATATTTAGATTAATTTATCACACATACTATAAATGCGCAATAGTTTTTGTTTAAGACTGACGTTTCATTTGCATTGGATGAATTCCGCTTGGACGCTTCCGATCACTTGCCATCGGAGGACGAAGGAAAATTTGTAAGAATGCTCCTGGATTAAACGGGATAAGCGGCCATAAATACGGTGTTTGCAATGGCTTTTTGGACGCTAAATAAAGAATGACGAACGTAACTCCAACGACAAATCCTTCTTCATGGAAGAAATATACAAGGATCACTAAAAATAATCCTACTATCCGATTCGCACCTCCAAGTTCATGACTCGGCGTCGCAAATGTACCAAGCATTGCAACTGCAGAATATAATACGACTTCTGGTAAGAACAACCCTACTTCAATCGCAATTTGACCAATTAAGGTGGCTGCGACTAGTCCCATCGCGGTAATAATTGCATTCGGTGTATGAAGAGCTGCCATCCGTAAGAACTCTAAGGCGAGAATCGCAAGAAGAATTTGTGCAACTACTGGCATATTTGAATGTTCTGCTGGGCCGATATAACTTAGTTGTGGTGGCAATAACTGTGGCTCTAATACAAATACGAACCATAAAGGTAGTAATAAAACAGATGCAAATACTGCCATAAACCGGAATAAACGCACCATCGTCCCTTGCAATGTTGCAGTTCGGTACTCTTCCGCATGTTGCAAGTGATGGAAGAACGTCGCTGGTGTGATAAGTGCACTAGGTGACGTATCAACAAGAATTAGCACATGCCCCTCTAATAAATGCGTCGCTGCAATGTCAGGTCGCTCCGTTACCTTTGTTTGTGGAAATGGATTAAAGCCTTGATTAAGTAGAAATTCTTCTACCATTTTCTCAGCCATCGGTAGACCATCGATATTAATATTCGTTAACTCTTGTTTAATAATGTTAATTAGTTCTGGATTCGCCACATCTTGTATGTACGAGATCACGATATCCGTCTTCGAACGGACACCGACCTTGATTACTTCATTACGTAGACGCTCATCACGAATACGTCGACGAATTAATGCCGTGTTTACGATAACATTTTCAACAAAGCCATCCTTTGAACCTGATATAATTTTCTCTGCTTGTGGTTCTTCTGGATTTCGTCCTGGATAAGAACGTAAATCGATACTTAATGCTTTTGCTTCGCCATCAACAAAGATGATAAATAAACCACATAATAATTGTTCTACAATATCTTCAAATGCTTGCAGCGTACTCACTTGTTGATGAATGATTCTCGATTCGACTAAATCAAATATACTTTTGCTATTTTGTGCTGTTTCATTAGGCGTATCAATTAATTCTTCTAATAGTTGAACAATTAACGTAGAATCACATAACCCATTTACATAATAAGCTTGTACTTCTGTACCAGCTACATGAATAGTACGTGAATCAATATCAAATGTAATGCCTATTCCAAGTCTTTCTTTCAAATAGTTCGCATTATCACCAATGAAAGACGACACCGGAATACTAACGGAAGTATCCGTGTTGCTCATTGAAGCCACTCCTCTCAAAGATAATATCAATTGCTTTTTTTGTGATAGGCGAACCTAACTTAATATCGTCCTTTCCGCCCATTTTCCCGATATCTCCGATGCCGATAATAATAGGTACATTTAGTTGATCCAAACAATAAATCGTATCACCATTAATCCGACCAATATCCATCTCCTGAATGCCAAATTTATCAACACCGTACTCTGTCAATTCTCCGAATGCATCGATACTCACATCCACGCGTGTCCACTCCCAATGATGCGTATTTGATGCGACTGCTAACACTCCTACTACATCAATATTCCGATGATTGGCAACATACTTCATTGCCCGTTCACCCGGACCTTCTCCAATGAAACCACTGTCATCAAACATTACAAAAACTGGATCGTGGGGAGTTTGAAGAATTAATTCAACAATTTTGCTACCACTTAGCTTCGACGGATTGCCTTGAGATTGCGAAATACAACGTCCCCCATATTCTTTCGCCAAAAAGGAAATTGTCCGAAACGCATATTCATCACCATCTGTTACCAAAACAATCCTTCGTCTCATCGTGTCTATCCTTTCGGTTTAAAAATTAATGCAGCTAAAAACCCAAAAATAATTGCAGCGGAAATACCAGACGACGTTAATGAGAAAATCCCCATGCCTATTCCGACAAACCCATGTTCCGAGGCCTTCTCCAATGCTCCGTGTAAAAGTGAATGGCCAAAGCTCGTAATCGGTACCGTTGCACCTGCACCAGCAAATTCAATTAAGTCATCATACAAATGAAATGTATCTAACAGTGCACCACTCACAACAAATGTTGCCATTAAATGTGCAGGCGTGAATTTCGCCTTATCTAACAACAATTGACCAATTACACAGATTAATCCACCTACAATAAAGGCCCATACAAATTGCATCCTCTACACCCCTTTCACTCGTTCCAACACAACACCATGTGCAATCGTTGGAATCGTTTCTTTCTGTTGAATCATTGTTGGGCTCAGTAGTGCACCTGTTGCAACAACAAGAACACGGTTATATGTTCCTTTCTTCATCTCATCGATTAAATGAGCGTATGTGACAACCGCACAACATGCACAACCACTACCACCAGCAAATACTTCTTGATCTGGGTTATAAATTAATAACCCACAATCCGTATAGCGGTCGCCCATATCATATCCCTCATCTTGTAACATACGTTTACAGATTGGTTGGCCTACTTTCGATAAGTCTCCTGTCACAATTAGATCATAGTCACTTGGCTTACGATCTAAGTCCTCAAAGTGTTGCTTAATTGTATCAGCAGCAGCTGGAGCCATTGCCGAACCCATATCGAACGGATCTGTTAAGCCCAAGTCTTGTACTTTTCCAATTGTTGCGGATGTCACCTTGATTGCACTTTTTTCTGTACTGACAAGTGCGGCACCCGAACCAGATACAGTAAACGTTGCACTGTCTGGCTTTTGTCCACCATACTCCGTCGGGTAACGGAATTGTCGTTCAGCCGTTGCATTATGGCTACTTGTTGCAGCAATAGCTTTTTTGGCAAAGCCAGCATCAATTAAAGCCGAGGCAACCGCCAACGTTTCCATTGAGGTCGAGCATGCCCCGAACATACAAAGAAATGGTACTTGCATTTCTCTCGCAAGGTAATTCGCTGTGACGTTTTGATTTAATAAATCACCTGCTAGCATAACGTCTACATCATCAATGGTGACATTCGCCTTTTGCAAACAATGATTAACCGCATCCCTCATCAATGTTCGTTCTGCCAGTTCCCAGCTATCTTCGCCACAATATAAATCTTCATATGTTTTATCGAATTTACTTGCAAGCGGACCTTGTGCCTCATCCGGCCCAACAGCTGTCCCTGTTTCATTCACATATACATCATTTTCAAATACCCATGTTTGTTTTCCAGTAAGACGCATTGTTTTTCTCCCTTCACATCCAAATACTTACCGCATAACGAATCATTCCGAGTATATATGCTGCAACAACACCGAATACAATGACACTACCCGCTAACTTAAACATATTCGTCGCAACTCCAAGCACAATGCCTTCACTACGATATTCAATTGCAGCACTCGCCATCGAGTTCGCAAATCCCGTCACCGGTACAGCAGAACCTGCCCCGGCAAATTGACCAAGCTTATCGTATACACCTAATCCTGTTAAAATAGCCGAAATTAAGACAAGCGTTCCAACTGTTGGATCACCTGCTGTTTCTTTTGTGAAATCAAAATATGTAATATAGAAGTTTGAAATAAGCTGACCAATGACACAAATCGTACCACCAACAAGAAATGCTTTCACACAGTTTTTGAAATAAGGGATTTGTGGTTGATACCCTTTTACGTCTTCTTTGTAATTATCTTTTAGCTTTTTGCTCATAGTTGTCTCCTTCTTACTCAATGAAATAAATCCAATGGAATAACGATCCTACAATCTTTCCAAGCGCAATTGCCATTAGTAAATAAATGATTTTCGTTTCTAACCCTACTCGCTTCGTTAAAATAGGAAACACGTTCAATATCTCTGTTAACGCTGCCGCTAACATGCCCACGAACACGCCACACGCTAAGCCAATCGGAATCAACACGTACACAGATAACGTAAATGCCGCATCTTGTAAGCTCATCCATCCATTCACTACGGCTCCTAAAACAACTGCCCACTGCAAATAATGAACATACTTATTTGCTTTTGCTAACTGTGCTAATCGTGGAATGACACCAAGCACAGTCAAAAATGCGACAAACCCACTTCCAACTGCAATGCCGCCCGCAAAACCTGTAAAGACGACGAAACAATACTTAAGAACGATCAATATCCTTCTGCTGTTCCTTCTCGTCATGATGAATCACATATTGATCAAGTGATTGCTGATATTGAAACATTTCTACTTCGAGCGGGCTTGGCTCTTCGTTAATACGCTTTTGAAACACATGATTAAAGAACAAAATCATTCCCACCCCGAGTCCAATAGAGTACGGAATTTGAAATACAAGTGGCTTTTCCTTTACTTCCCCAGTAATCATGTAATAAATACGTTGATGTACTTGTTGCATACTCACATCTTCATGGAAGTAAATAATGGCTAGTCCAGCACCAACAAACAACAACAACCAAGTGACTATAAGAAAAAATGGATTAATCTTCTTCTTTCTCACATTAATCTCAACAAGTGTTTGTGTCGGACCAATGACGTTGCACTCCACATGTGGAACATGCTTTTTGATAGCGTCTAGTACAAACATAATATCGAGAACAACATGTGTTTTGTCCTTCTTACTTATTTCGTAAATGATAATGTCCTGCAATGCATGTACAATTTCTACCTCTCCAATCAATTCCGCTATATCCTTGAGTTTGATTGGATGAGCAGGGTCTACAAGCAAACGATGCCGTAGTCGTATATACAACATTTGACTCACATCCCCACATCCTTTTATGAGTAGTATGAGTATTGTCTTTATTTTCATGCACAGAAAATGAATGGATTTTGAGTGATACTTTCACCTTTTCTGCTAGTGTTACCCACTTATATTACGGCTATCAACACATTTCCATTCCTAATCATCCTCTCCTATAAAAATAAAAAAAGACCGAATGGCTACTCGCCTATTCGATCTTTCATTTGAGCTAATATTTTCTTTTCCAGTCGCGATACTTGTACTTGTGAAATGCCAAGCCGTTCGGCCACTTCAGACTGAGTTTGATCTTTGTAATAACGTAAATATACGATGAGTCGCTCTCGCTCATCTAATTCACGGATTGCTTCTTTCAATGCGATTTTGTCAAACCATTTTGCTTCGCTTTGATCAGCAATTTGATCTAACAATGTAATTGGATCGCCATCATTCTCATACACTGTCTCATGGATAGATGATGGCGTACGGCTTGCTTCTTGTGCTAGCACGATATCCTCTACTGTCATCTCCATATGCTCAGCAATTTCTGAAATCGTTGGCATACGCCCTAACTTCTTCGATAGTTCGTCTTTTACTTTTCGTATTTTGTTCCCTGTTTCTTTCAGAGAACGACTTACTTTTACGGTACCATCATCGCGTAAGAAACGTTGAATCTCCCCGATAATCATCGGAACTGCATATGTCGAGAATTTTACGTCAAACGACAAATCGAATTTATCAACGGATTTCAACAAACCTATACATCCAATTTGGAATAAATCTTCTGGGTCATATCCCCGATTTATAAAACGCTGCACAACAGACCATACGAGCCGGAGGTTATTTTGCACGATTGTATTCCGTGCTTCTTGATTACCTTCTTGGCTCTGCTTAATGAGTTCTTTTATGTCAGCATCTTTCAAACCTGCCTTCTTCTGGTCTTTTCTAACCTCCACATCCATAGGCTATATCTCCTTAATTACACAACGCATTGCTTTTTGATAAATATTTTGAGAGATGAATGGTTGTGCCAGATAATTCGTTCGATTCTACTTCACATTTGTCCATGAAGTTCTCCATAATCGTAAAGCCCATACCTGAACGCTCAAGTTCTGGTTTCGTTGTAAATAATGGCTGACGTGCTTCCTCAACATCGTGAATACCAATCCCTTCATCACGAATCGATAAATGAACCATTCCATCCTCTAATACAATCGAAATATAAACAATACCATTTGGATTTCCTTCATAACCGTGAATAATAGAATTAGTTACGGCTTCTGATACAACTGTTTTAATCTCTGTTAATTCATCTAAAGTTGGATCTAATTGTGCGACGAATGCTGCAACAGCCACACGTGCAAATGATTCATTTTGACTTAACGCCGAAAATTGAAGGTGCATTTCATTTCTCATTATGCCACCCCCAACGTGTAAAGCGCATGTGCTTCATTCTCTTCTAATCGAATGATTTTAAACAAACCAGACATTTCAAACAAGCGCTTCACAGCTGGTGAAATGGAACAAACAACCATTTCTCCGCCTTTGCCTTTAATATACTTATAGCGTCCTAATATCACACCTAAGCCCGAGCTGTCCATAAACGCTAATCCTTCTAAATTCAAAATAATGTGCTGAATTGGCTTATGTTCAAGAACTGTTGTCACCTTCATACGTAACTGTTCTGCCGTATGGTGGTCTAACTCTCCATCAAGTCGGATACAAAGCACGTCTTGCTTTACTTCTAAGTTAATCGAAAGACTCATTGATCCTTCCTCCTTCTTATATGCATAAGGATTTGTTTCGCTGAGTCTCTCCTGAAATCCTTCCACCTGACAAAACTAGTGTAAATTCGATACGATTAGTTAAATCGTGTAAATGAACCCATCGTACGTTTGAAAATTTGCCACCAGCTTGCTTCTTGTACATCTTCACTTGCGATAAGTGGAATTTCAGATACAACTTTGTTTTTGTTCTTCACGACAAGTGTACCTAATTCGTCACCCTTTTTCACAGGTGCTCGCACACTATCTTTTTTCTTCACTTCTTGTGTTAAATGCTCTCCCTTTTCACCTTTACGTAATAAAAGAGATACGTTATACTCGGCAACAAGTGGAAGTTCTTCTTTCTCTCCCTTGCTTACCTTTATCTTCTGGACTAATTGTCCTTTTTCATATAATTGCTTCGTTTCATATGTGTTAAATGCAAAATCGAGTAACTTTGATACTTGTGCATTTCGTTCTTTCGACGTTTGAGCGCCCATCACAACAGAAATAACACGCATGTTACCTTTTTTCGCTGTAGCAGTTAAGCAATATTTCGCCTCACCAGTGAAACCTGTCTTCAATCCATCTACACCTGGGTAAAATTTCACTAGCTTATTCGTGTTCACAAGCCAAAACTTACGATCCGTATTTTCTCGAAGATAACCTTCATATGTACCTGTGTACTTCGTAATAAGCGGATATTTCAATAACTCTCTTCCCATGATAGCCATGTCGTACGCCGATGAATAATGATCTTTCGCTGGAAGTCCTGTTGGGTTTTGGAACTTCGTATTTTTCAACCCTAACTCCTGTGCCTTCTCATTCATCATCTTCACGAACGCTTCTTCTGAACCAGCAATTCGTTCTGCCATCGCCATTGAAGCATCATTTCCAGACGCAATTGCGATTCCACGCAGCAACTCATCGACTGTCATCTCTTCGCCTACTTCTAAGAAGATTTGCGAACCACCCATCGAAGCTGCATACTCACTTGCGCGAACTTTCTCCTCAAGTGTTAACTTCCCACTCTCGATTTGATCCATAATAAGAAGCATCGTCATGATTTTCGTCATACTAGCTGGTGGTAATGCTTGATTGCTATTCTTCTCATACAAAATATTCCCAGTATCCTGCTCGATTACAACCGCAGATGAAGCACCTGGAACTAAGTCTGTACTTGTACTCTCTTCCTTCGACTTATTCGCAGAAACCGTTGAATAAGTTGGTGGCATTACTAGAAGAAGTACAACAAATGCCCCAATTAAACGTTTCATACTCATAACCCTCCATTCTTTATCCCACGCTAAACTTCGCTATTCACTATTTAAGGGAATCTAACCCACGAGTGGTAGCTTTTCTATACCATACCTATTTTTTCCATACACTCTTTTTTTATACGGGTTAAAACGAAGATTTGAAAAAAGTTTACATTTTTTAACTTGTAACTACTTGCTTTTATTACCAAAATATTCTACAATTCAAGTGTATTAGTTAAAGTAGTACACTTAATACACTCAATACACTTTTAAAAGGATGGTGTATATGCACATATATATCGATTCGAGGAGTAGTACCTCGATATGGGAACAAATTGTTCAACAAGTGAAGGAATCAATTGTCAAAGGATATATGACTCCAAACGATAAACTCCCCTCGGTTCGGGAATTATCCTCTATTTTGGTCGTCAATCCGAACACAGTAAGTAAAGCGTATCAAGAATTAGAGCGCCAAGGGGTTATTGAAACAATACGTGGAAGGGGGACGTTTGTCTCTGCTCATTTCGAGCCAAAAGCAGACAAACAACAATTAACAATGATGAAAGAATCACTAAAGAAAATGATTATTGAAGCGAAATATGCTGGAGTAGACCAACAAATGCTACACCAATGGATTGAAGAAATTATGGAAGAGTTAGGGGGAGAAACACATGCTGAGCGTACAAAACGTGACGAAAACAATTGATAACAAAACTGTTCTCAAAGATATTACCTTCACGATCCCACCTGGTTCGATCACAGGATTACTAGGTCGAAACGGTGTCGGAAAGACGACATTAATGCGCACAATGATTGGCATTCTTGATCCAGAAGAAGGACGAGTATTAGTAGACGATGTGGACATCCATCAACAACCGTCTATTAAACAAACAATTATGTTCGTTCCAGACTCGCCTACTGTCATTGAGAAATACAAAGTGAAGGAGCTTGTTACGTTATACAAAGCAATCTATGAAAAATTCGATGAAGCATATTTCTATGAACTAATAGGTCGCTTCTCGTTACACGAACAAAAGATTAGCCGTTATTCAAAAGGAATGAAAGCATTACTTCATATCATTCTTGCTTTCTCTACGAAAGCGACCTACATCTTACTCGATGAACCAACGAACGGGCTTGATCCAATTATCAAGAAACAAATCTTACAATTTATGATTGAAGAAGTATCAGAACGAGAATTATCTCTCTTAATCTCGACGCATCACTTAGAAGAAATTGAGAAAATCGCTGATACTGTCATTATGCTAAATAACGGACAGATGGAAGGCATCACATCTCTTGAAGACATGAAAGGAAACTACGTGAAAGTACACGCTATCTTTGAACGTTCGTTCCCGCAAAAGCTAGAAGCATTATCAAATGTGACGATACTAGAACAAATCGGCCGTGTACACACCGTACTTATCAAAGGGAATGTAGAAGAAACATTGCATAAGTTCAGACAAGAAACTCCTATTTTCCTAGAGGAAATCCCAACGACATTAGAAGACGTCTTCGTCCATTCGTTAGGAGGAAAGAAAGATGTTTCATAAAGCACTTTGGTTACGAAACTGGAAGCAATCGAAGTATGTTGTGGTTGCGTTTTGGATTGCAATGTTTTATTTCTTGCCGTTTCATTATTTGAGTAAACTATGGAATGCTATGTATATTGCTGTAAATTATAACCAAGCAATAAATTACAGAAATTATTTTAATGGAGACGGGCTTGCTTTATACGGGGCAGCCATCCTGATTATTTTGGCAGGAAGCTTAATAGGTAGAGAACGAACAAACGATTCAAGTGATTTTCATTTCTCCTTACCTTTTTCAAGAAAAGATCTCTTCCTCTCGAAATGGCTTTTCGGTGTGGGTCATATCGTTATCGGACTCGGAATAAATATACTAATTGTTATTGCATTAGCAGAAACAACGATGATTAACATGTATGAAAGGTCAAATCATTGGCTACTATTCTATCTCATTGCTGTTGTTGTGTTAACTGCTATTTTCTCATTCGCCTTGTTCCTTGGTACAATTACAGGCAATATCGTTTTACAACTAGTCTTGAGTTTTGTAACATTAATTTTTGCTCATGGACTAACGGCGTTAATGGAAGTGGCACAACGTATACATGTTGACCGTGTATACGGGCTAGTTACACAAACAGAGATATTCTCCACAATCATAACGCATTTACAACCAACCTATATATTACAGGAGTATATAGTAGCTTACGATGAATATAGCGACTTTTCGGTATATTCACTAGATTTGTACTATCTTATGGTGCCCGTTTGCGTCATTATCTTCAGCTTTCTAGTAGGAATGCTGCTATATACACGAACAAAAAGTGAAAACAACGGTAAAGCATTGTTATTTCCTGTGCTACACCTTCCCTTTATTGTATGTACGGTCATTTGCTTTGCATTATTCGGAGGATATTTCATCGCAACCTTATTTAATAGTACGTTAATTAGTTACTATATTGGCTTTATTGGCGCTGGAATTGGAACGTTCTTCTTCCTAAGAAAAATCATAACATTGAAATTGAAATCACAAATGAGGTGAGAACATGTGGAATAAAGCACTGTGGCTACAAAACTGGAAAAACTCAAAATACGTGATATATACACTTTGGATCATCCTTTTTGTAACAATTCCTATATATTATTTACAAGCGTTATCCGATAACTATAATTATGAAAAAAGAAATGGGACATTTGAATATCAACATTATTTTGATATCGCATATCCTACTATCACTGTAACAATACTAATTCTTTGTTTAGCAATCATGTTAACAACAATGGAATACCATAATGAAAATAGTGACTTCCATTTGTCCTTACCTTTTTCAAGAAAAGATATCTTTTTTTCAAAATTCGTTTATGGAGCGATACATATTATCGTAGCTTTAGCAGTGAATATTGCATTAACATTAATTATTATCCAAACAACAGTTATTCATCAGTATGAGACAAATGCATATGCACATTGGGGAATGTTCTTTTTATTAGCGAGCGCCACATTCGTCGCGATTTACGCGCTAGCATTATTTATCGGCACCATTACAGGACATGTAGTTGCCCACTTTACACTAACAGGCATCCTCCTCTTTTTTACACACGGCTGTATTCTCCTAGTAGAACGCATCCTATACGCACACACATGGAGCCAGAATTTCACATTTTACGAGGCACATGATGCAATTAAATCATTTACATTACCAATTATGTTAGCAGAGTATAGCATTACTAATAGTCCTGGTTATGGTACGTCTTATAACGATCCTGATTATCTACCCGTATCATTTGATGTCATGATGCCAACACCTTATTTGTTCTTATCGTCAGCAATTATCATTGCTATTTGCCTTTATTTTGGCCAACAAGCATGTACACATACAAAAAGTGAGAATGGATACAAAGCATTACTATTTCCATCTCTACACCAACCGTTCATTATTTGTACATCCATTTGTGTTGCTTTAGTAGGTGGATTTTTTGACTCTGCTCCTGGATACTTATTTATTAACTATATCCTCCTCATCTTTTGCGGCCTTGTCACATATTTCCTTTTACAATGGATATTTCGCCGAAAGCAAGTAGCTTAGCTACTTGCTTTTTTTGCATCCCTAAAGAAACACATTTACAAAATTATGAATTTTTTTAAAACAATCGTTTCTTTTTCCTAATAATTAACATATAATCATAGTACACTATACACACTAGTACACTTAGTGTTTTGTGATTATGTACCTTTTTGAGGAAGGAGGGCTTCTATGAAGATCCACATTAATCCACGAGGAAGTGTACCTGTATGGGAACAAATTGTGCAGCAAATAAAAGAATTTATCATTAAAGGTGTTCTTTTGCCGAACGAAAAACTACCTTCTATCTTAGAATTATCATCAATGATTATCGTCAATCCAAATACAGTTGGTAAAGCGTATCAATATCTAGAACGACAAGGAATCGTCGAAACAATCCGAGGAAGAGGAACATTCATATCCGAGAAGTTCCATCCCACTGGCAACGAAGAACAACAACTAGAAATAAAAAAAGCATTAAAGAAACTTCTTATTGAAGCAAGCTGTATAGGTGTAACAGAAGAGTTGTTTCGTACATGGATAGAAGATATTATGAACGATTTAGGGGGCGAAAGCGATGCTACAAGTAAAAAACCTATCAAAAAAAATTGATGACCGAAGTATTTTAGAAGATGTCACATTTTCTATTCCACCAGGTTCCGTTACAGGTCTTGTTGGACGTAACGGCGTTGGTAAGTCTACGCTTATGGAGACGATGATTGGTATCCTAGACCAAGACGCCGGAGAAGTGACATACAACGATATGAATATTCATAACAACCCAGCTATTAAACAAAAAATTGTCTTTAGTCCAGACTCTACCTCCATGTTAAAAAACTACACAGTGAAAGAAATCGTCAACATCTATAAAATGATCTACACCACATTCGATGAAGCATATTTTTATACATTAGTAGAACGGTTCTCCTTACCTACTGGAAAAATGGCGAACTACTCCAAAGGCATGAAAGCACTCATTCAAATCTTACTTGCTTTCTCTACACGAGCAGAGGTTGTCTTGCTTGATGAGCCGACAAATGGTCTTGATCCGTTTATTAAAAAGCGCGTTCTACAATTCATTATTGAAGAAGTTTCTGCGCGTAACGTATCTGTTCTTATCTCTACCCATCACCTTGATGAAATTGAGAAAATTGCTGATACCGTTGTTATGCTGAAAAAAGGAAAAGTAGACAGTATTACTTCATTAGGTGATATGAAAAATGATTATATGAAAATACAAGTTGCTTTCGAGAAATCATTCCCACAAAAGCTTGAAGCATTGTCAAACGTCAGTATTCTAGAAACAACTGGACGTGTTCATATTGTATTAATACGAGGAAACGCTGAAGAAACATTATATAAATTTACAAAAGAAACCCCTCTCTTATTAGATGAACTTCCGATGACCTTAGAAGACTTATTCGAATATAATTTAGGGGGGAATGGACATGTTTCATAAAGTATTATGGTTGCACAACTGGAAACAATCGAAGTTTGCCATCTTAGCAATGTGGATTGTAATCTTTTTCTCGATACCATTTGATTATTTAACACTAGTTACTCGTAATTATGAACAGCGTGCTGATGGATTCATGGATCCAATCTATTACGGTAAAGGGTTTAGCCTTATTGCCCCACTTGCGATTACGATTGTCCTTGCTTTATTTGCCGCCTTCTTACTCAACGGGAAACGTAATAACGGTAGCTTAAAGTTTCAATTTTCTTTGCCGTTTTCACGTAAGGAATTGTTTTTAGCAAAGTGGTTTTTCGGTGCCGTGCATATTTTACTTGCTTTAATTGGTAATATCATTATAACAATTATCACTATTCAAACGTCCTTTATTCGGAACTATGAAGATATCTCTCATTGGCCAATGTATTTCTTATTTGCTAGTTTTGCTTATGTTGGTATTTACTCTGTTTGCCTATTCGTAGGGACATTTACGGGACGTATTATTTCACAAGTATTGCTTAGTTTCTTGCTTTTATTCATCGGGCAAACTGCTGTTATGTTAATAAGACCATTTATTCAAGTACTACTGCAAAAGCCTGATCCTGAATTTTATATTGATTCTTTCCACCTTATTAATATTACAACTTTACCAACCATGATGTATGAGTATCACTTTTGGAATACGTCTACCTATGATGGATCTAATCCTACTGATCCACTCTCATACTTCAAAGTAGAATACCCATCATATGACACACTGATCGCAGCAACTATCATTACCGGATTAAGTATATTCATTGGTTCATTTATTTTCTCACGTAATAAGCTAGAGCGTAACGGTCAATTCCTTCTCTTTAAGAAGCTAGAGCCATTTTATATTGCCCTTATTACCGTTATTGTCGCACTAGTTGGAGGAGCATTATCAAATGGAAGCTCGTACTTATACTTCCTCTATTTCTTTGGATTTGGAATCGTTATGTTCTTTATTTTGCGATTACTATTCAAAAGAAACTCAAGGTTTCTTAGTCAACAGTCAACATGAGAAAAAGGGTAATTTATTCACCCTTCTTTACTAAGGAAAAGGAGTGCTAGAATATGAACATAACAAAAGGGATAACAGTCATCTTACCAGCTATTCTTATGTTTACAATTTGTAGCATCATGAAGGAGAATCTTCTACAATACAATGACATGCAACTGAAGGGTTTCTATTTTGGAGTACTTCTTATCTACATTCCAATCTTGTTTATTCTACAAGGAATTACGAATGCATTTTTGAAGTTACCTATTTTCATACCACTAGGTGTATCTGTGATAGCTGCTACTATTTGTATGCTAGTCTATTATAACGATAGCGCTCTCCCTTACGTCGTGTTTTACATGATTTTGTATAGCATTGCATACTTTGTAGCAAAGAAATTTGTAAAAAGGAGACACGAATAAAAGCTCTTACAAAAACATCATAAAAGTTGTTACAGCAATCGCCTTCTCACTTTGCTATGCTGCCTTAGAACATAATATATTTAACTATGGGCCAATGGACATCAAAGCTATCTATAATTAATTCGCTATTTCTTTACTTTCCATCGATGTTTGTTCTACAAGCAATAGCATGTGGATTCTTTACGACATATAGATGGAAATCGCTTAGTTTAAGCATCCTACCCTGTACATTTACATTTCATTTTTACTATAACAGTGTTGTATTTTTAATTAGTTATCTATTCTTTTTATTTTTCGTCTATTTCGTGGAGAAAGCTGCTACAAAAGAAGCAACATCAAAAAGCCCGAACTCTCACATGCCAGGAGAGTTCGGGCTTTCATGCATTATTCAGTAATTACACCGTGTACTAATACTGGTTCAGCAACTTCTTCTTTGCTGATTTTCATGTTTGCGTAGATAATTTCTTTTACTTTCTCTACGTCTTCTGTGTTTGTATACATTGTTACTAAAGACTCGCCTTTAGCAACTTTGTCGCCTACTTTTTTGCGTAACATTAAACCAACAGCTAAATCGATTTCTGATTCTTTCGTCGCGCGTCCTGCACCTAAGATCATTGCTGCTGTTCCAATTTCGTCAGCAACGATTTCGCTTACGTAACCGTCTTCTTTCGCTTCTACTTCAATTACGTATTTCGCTTGTGGTAATTTAGAAGGATCATGTACGATTGAACCGTCTCCACCTTGTGCCTCAAGGAATACTTTGAACTTCTCTAACGCTTTACCGTTATTCATTACTTCGATTAATTTCTCACGTGCATCTTCAAGTGATTCTGCTTTACCAGCTAGGAATACCATTTGGCTACCTAATACTAAGCATAACTCTTCTAAGTCTTTTGGACCTTTTCCTTGAAGTGTATCGATCGCTTCTTGTACTTCTAGTGCGTTACCAATTGCATATCCTAGTGGTTGGCTCATATCTGAAATAACAGCCATCGTGTTACGGCCTACGTTGTTTCCGATGCGAACCATTGCGCCTGCTAATTCTTTCGCATCATCAAAACTCTTCATGAATGCGCCTGCTCCTGTTTTTACATCAAGAACAATTGCATCTGCACCTGCAGCGATTTTCTTACTCATGATTGAGCTTGCGATAAGTGGAATTGAATCTACTGTCGCTGTTACGTCACGAAGTGCATATAACTTCTTGTCAGCTGGCGTTAAGTTTCCACTTTGACCGATAACAGCAATTTTATTTTTGTTTACTAAGTCGATGAACTCTTGGTTGTCGATTTCTACGTGGAAGCCTTCGATTGCTTCTAATTTATCGATTGTACCACCTGTATGACCTAATCCACGGCCTGACATTTTCGCAACTGGTACGTCAACAGCCGCTACTAATGGGCCTAATACTAATGTCGTTGTATCACCTACACCGCCAGTTGAATGCTTGTCTACTTTGATTCCTTCGATATCAGCTAAATCAATTGTGTCACCTGAGTTAACCATTGCCATTGTTAAGTCTGCACGTTCTTGCTCTGTCATACCTTTGAAGAAGATTGCCATTGAAAGCGCACTCATTTGATAGTCTGGAATAGAACCATTTGTGAAACCATCTACAATGAAGTTAATTTCTTCTGTTGTTAATACATGTCCGTCACGTTTTTTCTCGATTAAATCTACCATTCTCATATTAATCATCCTCCGATAAATATAGTAAGAGAGAAACGACTGATTCCAGTCGCCCTCTCCCTCTATTACATTTCGCTAACGATTTCTTTTACTAACGCTAAGAAGTTTGCTTTTACTTTTTCTGTTGTTTCAATTACTTCTTCATGGTTTAATGGTTGATCTAAAATACCAGCTGCCATGTTCGTGATACATGAAATACCTAGTACTTCCATACCAGCATGACGTGCAACGATTACTTCAGGAACTGTTGACATACCAACAGCGTCCCCTCCTACTGTACGAATCATACGGATTTCTGCTGGAGTTTCATAAGAAGGTCCTGTTACACCGAAGTATACGCCTTCTTTTAAATCTAAACCCAGTTTCGTTGCTACACCTTTCGCCACTTCACCTAAACGCTTAGAATACGCTTCTGACATGTCAGGGAAGCGAACACCCATTGTGTTATCATTTGGTCCGATTAGTGGATTTGTTCCCATGAAGTTGATGTGGTCCGTAATTAACATTAAATCACCAGGTACGAAGTCGGTCTGTACGCCACCTGCTGCGTTTGTTACAACGATTTTCTCCACACCTAATTCCTTCATTACACGAACAGGGAACGTTACTTTGTTCATATCGTATCCTTCGTAGAAGTGGAAACGCCCTTGCATCGCTACTACAGGAACTCCTTTAATAGTTCCGAATACTAGCTGGCCTGCGTGACCTTCAACTGTTGATACAGGAAATTCTGGAATTTCGTTATATGGAATGCATACTTGATTTTCAATTTCCTCTACTAATACCCCTAAGCCTGATCCTAAGATTAAACCGATTTCTGGTTTAATTGATACTTTTTCTTGTAAAAATTTCGCTGATTGTTGAATGTTCATTCGTTTCCCCTCCTACTTTAATTCCCCTAAGAAACTCTTTCCATGTTTTGGTAACGAAACGTTGAAGTTATCTGCGATTGTTGCGCCGATATCTGCAAATGTTTCACGAAGTGATAATTCTTTTCCTTCTGCCATACTTGGACTATATACAAGTAACGGCACATACTCACGTGTATGGTCTGTACCTGGATGAACAGGATCATTACCGTGGTCTGCTGTAATGATTAATAAATCATCTTCTTGTAATTTCTCTACTACTTCCGCAAGGCGTACATCATACTCTTGTAATGCTTCCCCGTACCCTTGTGGGTCACGACGATGTCCGTAAAGTGCATCGAAGTCAACTAAGTTTACGAAGCTAAGACCTGTGAAGTCCATGTCTAATGTCTCGTTTAACTTATCCATTCCATCCATGTTCGATACTGTACGAAGTGACTTCGTTACACCTTCACCATCATAGATGTCTGAGATTTTACCGATTGCGATAACGTCTAAGTTGTTATCTTGTAACTCATTCATTACTGTATGACCGAATGGCTTTAATGCGTAGTCATGACGGTTAGCTGTACGCTTCCAATTTCCTGCTTCGCCAAGGAATGGACGGGCGATAACACGACCTACCATATATTTCGGATCTAACGTTAACTCACGAGCGATTTTGCAGTACTCGTATAATTCGTCAATTGATACAACATCTTCATGTGCTGCAATTTGGAATACAGAGTCTGCTGATGTGTAGACGATTAACGCGCCTGTCTTCACATGCTCTTCGCCTAACTCATCTAAAATTTCTGTTCCTGATGCTGGCTTGTTTCCAATTACTTTGCGACCAGTACGAGCTTCAAATTCGTTAATTAACTCATCTGGGAACCCTTCTGGGAATGCTTGGAATGGTTGATCAATGCGTAAGCCCATGATCTCCCAGTGTCCTGTCATTGTATCTTTACCTGCTGATACTTCTTGCATTTTTGTATAGTAAGCCATTGGCTTGTTTGCTTTTTCAATTCCTTTAATTTCACGAATGTTACTTAAACCTAACTTCGCCATGTTTGGCATGTGTAGGCCATTCATATGGTCTGCAATATGTCCTAATGTATCTGAACCTTTGTCGCCGTACTTATCGGCATCTGGTGCTTCACCAATTCCTACTGAATCCATTACGATTAAAAATACACGTTTGTATGAATACTTGCTCATACGTATCCCTCCATTACATCACAGCTGTTTTCTATTTTTATATTATCGACAATTCGTTATTATACTATTACATCTCAAATGAGAAACATTACGTATGATGTCTGACAACTAGAGTATACGCCCGCAAAGATAGTTTTGCAAGCGTTTTACAAAAATTCGTTTTAATAAATTTTAAGCGTTTTCTTTTTGTTCACATCTTTGAGAAATGTATCTTTTTGCCGAGCCTTTACTATATCATACTTAACTAGACATGTGGTAATAACTCCGAATATTATTACGCTCTCGGATGAAATTGTTTGTATACATCACTAAGTCTTGCTTTTGATACATGTGTATAGATTTGCGTCGTCGAAATATCCGCGTGACCAAGCATTTCTTGCACAGCACGTAAGTCAGCACCGTTCTCTAACAAGTGCGTCGCAAACGAATGGCGCAACGTATGCGGTGTTAATTCTTTTTCAATCTTCGCTTCCTTCGTGAGTTTCTTTAATATTTTCCAAAACCCTTGCCTAGATAAACGATTGCCATGGTGATTTAAAAACAATGCATCATTCGTCTTTTTACCAAGTAGCTCACGTCGTCCATGCTGTAAATATTTCTCTACTGCTTCTGTCGCTAATCTCCCAATCGGGATAATACGTTCTTTCTTCCCTTTACCTAAGCAGCGAACAAATCCCATTGTTGTATGTATATCAGATAAATCTAAATTAATAAGCTCCGATACTCGTAAGCCTGTTGCATATAATAACTCTAACATCGCCTTATCGCGCATCCCAAATCCACCTGTATCTTTCGGAGCTTGTAGTAACGCCTCTACTTCTTCTATATTCAATACTTTAGGAAGCTGCCTTTCTCCTTGCGGTGTTTCAATATGCACAGTTGGATCGGTTGTCACTACTTGCTCACGTAACAGAAAATGATGGAACGAACGAACCGATGCAATATGTCTTGCTAGCGTCTTCGCAGAATGGCCTTGCTCCTTTAAATATTTCAAATAATGCAAAATCGAGAATCTCGTCACATCTTTCCACGCCGTTATACTCTCTATATTCTGCAAGTACATCGTATACTTCTTCAAATCACGTTCATACGAAACAATCGTGTTCTCCGCTAGACCTCTCTCTACCATGATATAATGGATAAAATCTTTTAACTCATTCTCCATTCAACCACTACTCTCCCTTTTCATAAAAGAACATCATACGATGAACAAAATCCACTCCTTCATCCATACTAGTACTCGCCTTAATAGACGATTGATTCGGTTCATCATATCGACGATAATTTTGGTATTCTTGATGTATCCATGAAATGCTAATATAAAACAAAATCGTACATCCAGTGAACAACAAAACGACCTTCAGTCCTTCTATTAATAGACTTCTCTTTTTTTTCATTTATTCATTCCAACTTTCTCTTCATATAGTATAACGCATCCCTTTCATATGGGACTACTTGTTACTACAACATATGCCAACAAAATGGCATTTTATACGTATACGAAGAGAAAGTTTATGTACCTAGAAAAAATAGAAAAACCTCTCCCGTTAAAATGGAAAAGGTTATTTTTGTCCGTCATCTTCTTGACAACGATGGCATATACCATAGAATGTTAGTCGATGGTCCTTCACTTGGAATTTCCATGTCGTTTCAACAGCTTTCTCCACGTCAGAAAGCAAGTATTCTTCAACTTCATCCACAGCTCCGCACTCTGTACAAATTAAATGATGATGGAAATGAGTTGCTCCTTCATGGCGTAAATCATAACGGGATACGCCATCACCGAAGTTAATTTTATCTACTATTTTCAATTCTGTTAATAACTCAAGTGTTCGATAAACAGTTGCCAAGCCAATCTCTGGCGACTTTTCTTTCACAAGGAGGTACACATCTTCCGCACTTAAATGATCTTCTTCGTGCTCAAGAAGCACTCGAACAGTTGCCTCGCGCTGTGGTGTTAATTTATAACTAGCTGTTTGTAAATGCTTCTTAATTGCTTCTATTCGCTTCTCCATTTTAGTCTTCACTCCTCCCACGTCGCTTATTTTACTATTATACCAAAAGAAGCGTCGCTTGCAAAAGAAAATAATTGTTACTACTTAATATTTATTCTTTTATAATATCGAAGACCCCTTTCATAAAATACGGAGAAGCAAATGCTTCAAATAACGATGCACACAGAAGAAACACACCGACTAATGTAAATACAGCCGTATATCTCATTAAGAAAGGAAGAAAGGACACAGACTTTCGATTAATAAAATGTTGGCGAATTAATTTCATCGAACAACTTACCGCAAGCGTACTTACAATAATATAGAGCGGGATAATTAATAAATTTTGTGGTAATACCGACACAAATGACAACATGAATCCTTCCCACCCTAACTGATCAACAAGAAAACCAACTGTGAAACCAACGACAATCCCTTTTGTAAATACAAGGATTAGAATAACTGGTAAGCCAATTACAGAAATACCAAGTAACCAAATAAGTGCAATATATTTAAGATGTGAGAAGTAACTCTGCTTAAATATCTCCATCGGATCTCCTAATTTCCCTTGTGATACTTGTCCAAAGAACTGTTCTAAATAAGAAAACAACTCTTTTTTCTGATTCAAGTGAATACTATTTACAATAATGGCACCGAATACTACGCCCATTAACAACAATACACTCACAAACAAATAAATCGAAGAATGTTCTCTTATATGTAGCGTTATTCTATCTTTCAATCCTATTCTTCTCCCCATGTTTGGTTCCTCCTATTAAATCTATTAGTAGATTCTATGAGTAAAAAAGAGGAAATATGATAAAATAATGTGTAATAAATGGAAGGAAGGAGATTAACATAATGAATCCTATTCTACTAGATTTCCCAAGTTCTTTTGACACGAAACGCTTACGTATTCGCAAGCCGTTTCCAGGTGATGGAGAAGAAATTAACGCAGCTATCCGGGCTTCTATTGATGACTTAAAGCCATGGTTACCATTTGCACAAAATATTCCTGAAGTAGAAGAAACAGAAGCTAAATTTCGCGAGGCACATGCAAAATTTTTACGTCGTGAAGATCTATGCTTCCTTATTTTTGACAAGGAAACTGGGCATTTCATCGGTTCGACCGGCCTTCACCGTATTAACTGGGATATTCCGAAGTTTGAGATTGGATACTGGATTCACTCTGCCTATCGAAACAAAGGATATATGACAGAAGCCGTTGAAGGACTTTGCACATTTGCTTTCTCGAAATTACAAGCGAAGCGGCTAGAAATCCGCTGTGATTCTACTAATACTGCAAGTAGAAACGTAGCAAAACGACTAGAATTCACTTTAGAAGGCATCCTCTATCACGATAGTTTATCCGCAGACAAAAGCGAACTCCGCCATACATGCATCTATGCAAAACTAGCAGATACACCCGAAATTGTAGTATAAAAGGAGAGTAATTAGACAGTTGCACTCCCCCTACTTTCATTTCATTTAGAAGTAGGGGGAAAAATAAAAAGAAAATGATAGCATTGTTGCTACGTGAACCCCAGAAGGATTTTGTACAGAAGTTATTGCACTCACAACTTTATTTACAAATTTCCCGTTGAATCACAATTTACCTATTGTATCTAAAATTCGCTTCAATCTGAGCTTTCCAAGCTAAATTTCTTTCTATATAAAATCTTTTTTATCACACATTTAGAAACGTACGATACCACTGAGTCGCTGCTTCTACTTCACTCACAGTCAGTTGATGCCCACTATCTTCCCAATGCATTGCTACATTTGCATTTACCTTTTCTAATAACGTTTGTAACTCCTTAGATTCCATAGATGAACAAATTGGATCATTGGTTCCAGCTGCAATAAACACAGATTTACCAGATAAATCAGGAAGTTCAATTCCTCTTCTTGGTACCATAGGATGATGAAGAATAGCACCCTTTAATGCATGTTGATAATGGAATAATAAACTTGCTGCTATATTTGCTCCATTTGAATAACCAATAGCTACTATATTCCCTCTATCAAAACCATATGTTACTGCTGCTTCATCAAGAAATTCATTTAATTCTTTTGTACGAAAAATAAGATCCTCTTCATCAAAAATACCTTCTGCTAATCTTCGGAAAAAACGAGGCATTCCATTTTCTAATATACTTCCACGAACGCTTAATATAGATGCTTCATCATCAATTCTACCCGCAAGTGGTAATAAATCTAGTTCATTCCCACCTGTACCATGAAGTAATAATAATGTTGGTCTCGATAAATCTTTCCCTTTATGAAAAATATGTTTCATTATTTATCCCCTTCCAAAACTCTAACCTCAATAGGAGGTAGGATTTCTTCTAATTCTTCCCTTTTTGATTCTAACCACGATGGTAACATAAACTTTTTGCTCAGTTCCTTTATTTCGGTCTTTCAATAGAAAACATCTCACCTATTTTCGCATAATGATGACCTGCCAACCGGCTCACTGCTCCCAATCTTTTCGGATCGATTCTTCCCTTTTCATAAATCTCATTATCAATATGAAATTGAATTACTTTTCCTATAATCAAATCACACCCAGGAGAATCCGAACCTCCTAATTCTAAGGAGTGCTCTAATACACACTCCATTCGAACTTTAGCCTCTTGTACCCCTGGTACAGAAATCCGTTCACTCTCTACAATTGTAAAATTCGCCAACTCAACTTCACTTTGATTAGAAGGCAAATTAGCTGCCGTTTTATTCACCATTTCTACATTTTGTTCATCGACAACATGAACGACAAATTCCTTACTAGCGAGAATATTTTTTGCTGTATCTTTTTGTCTACCCTCTGACCGTTGAATTGCTAGCGAAATCATTGGGGGATTAGAGGAAACAATATTAAAATAACTAAAAGGTGCACCATTTAAAACATGTTCCCCTGAGATGGTAGTAACAAAAGCAATTGGTCTTGGAATAATACTTCCAATTAGGAGTTTATAATTTTCTCTTTCAGTATTTTCTAATGGATTTATCGATAGCAAAGAAATCATTCCTTTCTTGAAATTAATCTAACTCTTTTACTTCAAATGATAGTAATACGCGTTCAATCTGTTTTCTATTTGACTCATATTGTTTAGGTAACATTAATTTCTCACCCATAGTTTCTTTGGATTCATCATGTGCGAATCCCGGAGGATCAGTTGCAATTTCAAACAAAATTTCCCCATGCTCTCTAAAATAAATAGCATTAAAATAATTTCTGTCTTGTACAGGAGTAACACCGTATCCATAACGTGAAACATGTTCTTTCCAATCTAATTGATCTTGATCATCGCTAGCGCGCCATGCAATATGGTGAACGGTACCTACACCCATCTGTCCACGACCAATAGAAGTTAATTTTAGATCAATAACATTTCCAATCTCAGCTGAAGAACGGAAGCGAACAAAATCTCCTTCTTCTTCAATTCGCTCTAACCCCATGACCTGTTCTAACAACTCTGCAGTTTTGCTAGGTTGTGCAGATAAAAGAACGGCTCCACCAAATCCTTTAATCGCTACGTTAGGGGTTACTTCACCAAAACTCCAAGTATTTAATTCCCCTTCTTCTCTCTCAACAATTTCTAAATGCAAACCGTGAGGATCATCAAACTCTAAGTACTGTTCTCCAAAGCGAGTCATTTTTGTATATGCAATATTAAACGTTCCTAATCTCTTTTCCCAAAATCCCATAGCTCCTTTCGGAACAACATAAGAAGTTACTCCTACTTGACCATCTCCAATGATTCCTTGACGAGCACCTGCCTCCGGGAAGAAAGTGATAATTGTTCCTGGTTTTCCTCCCCCATCGCCAAAGTAAAGGTGATACGTTTCTGGATCATCAAAGTTAACCGTTTGTTTAACTAAACGTAGCCCTAAAACCCCTGCATAAAAATCGACATTCTCTTGTGGATGACCTACGATTGCTGTAATATGATGAATCCCCATTGTTTTTTTACTCATTTTGCGCACTCCTCTATGTGTTTTTGTTTATCTAATGGAATATAAATCTTAAATAATCTACTACTTAATTTTGTATTTCTAACATGATTAAATACATATAATCGTATTTAATCTTTAATTAAATATTCTCGAGTTTGAGATATATAAGAAAAATAATCTTGAATTCGAGATTTATTATAGAACTTAAAAAATCAATTGTCAATGGATTAGGTTTTATTTATCAAGAGAAAACCTTTTAATTTTTGAAATCCCCCACTTTAAAATTAACGTGGGAACTTGTCCTTCCAACCATATTTAAAACGCTCATTGTCTGTACGCATACTTTCTTGAAAACCAAAAACTCCCTTATAATTTTTCGATATTCGGGGTAAGTCTTTTCTTTTCCGTCCCAGCTATACTCTCCAAATCAAGCGAAATATCTAATATATTTTTAGCCCCTAATCATACAATTACTCACATACTAAAACAATAACGATTGATATCAACATAAAACTAACAGACGCACAACATTTTCTTGAACGATGCTATAAACTAGACAAAGCATCTACATATATAATGTTTGAACCTACCGAAAGAAAAACAACCCTTGAAGAACAACTAGTAGATATACAAGATGCGCTAGAGAAAGACACGTCTACTACATTCATATGTCTAGTAAATAATGAAGCGGCATTAGCTCTTTACACAAAAATAGGCTTCAAAATAGAAAGTATAAAAAACATTCACTGATTATGAAAGATCAATATTACATGGAAAAACCGCTTGATAAATAACAAAAATAAAGCTAAAGACATTGCATCTTTAGCTTTATTTCACGTAGGCATCGTCCCTCAATATGCATGTGTGCCAATATAGAAAGGGGGTTTGAGAAGAATCAACCTCTTCTCCCTATCTATCTTATTCGGACAAGTAGAAAAGGTGTAGCCCTTTTATTATTTTGATAAAACTACCTATTTTTTAAGAGCAGATACTGAAGCGCATAGACTGTCTTCGCATCGTGAATCTTTCCCTCTTTCATTAACACTGCTGCTTCTTCTAATGTTACTTCTAATAACTCTACAAACTCATCTTCATCAAGCGAAGCTGCATTTTCTTTCTTACGTAACCCCTTCGCCTCAAAAATATGAATGTATTCATCTGCGAAACCTGGTGACGTATAAAACGATGTTACATGCTCCATTTCTTCACATACGTACCCTGTTTCTTCTTCTAATTCGCGACCAGCTGTTACAATCGGCTCTTCTCCTGGTTCTAACTTCCCAGCTGGAATTTCCATTAGCGTGCGCTCCATTGCTTTACGGAACTGTTCTACAAGCACTAACTTCCCTTCATCTGTCATCGCAATAATCGCTACTGCACCGGGATGCTTTACAATTTCACGCTTTCCTTTCTTTCCATCTGGAAGTTCTACTTCATCTACTTGCAATGAAATCACTCTTCCAGTAAAAATCGGTGTCGTTGCTATTGTTTTTTCTTCAAATTTTTTCATGAGAACAAAACCTCGCGTTCTAAAGAATCTACTTTCTTCATACATTCTACCACAAATACATGTGGAGGAATTCGGATGAAAATATATCTTTTTGAAAAAAGCATGACATTAGTTGGCAAAGCGTGGGAAATTAAACTTGCGTTAAAAGAATACGGAAAACAACATACAACTGTACAGGCTTTACTTAATACGAAGAAGAAGGAGACGTAAATTGCACCTCCTTCTCTCTCACGTTACAATGAGAGAAGGAGGTGTTTTTTATGCAAAAACGCAAACTAGGACATTCTGACTTATTCATCAGCGAAATTAGCCTTGGTACGATGTCACTTGGTACAGAGAAAGAAAAGGCAATTTCGATTATCGATACAGCACTTGACCAAGGAATTAACTATTTAGATACAGCGGATTTATACGATTACGGCTTAAATGAAGAATTTGTCGGAGAAGCAATCAAACATAAACGCCACGACATTATTCTAGCAACAAAAGGTGGAAACCGCTGGACAGAAGTACAAGACGGCTGGTCATGGGATTCTTCGAAACGCTATTTAAAAGAAGCCGTAAAGAGTAGCTTACGTCGCTTACAAACAGACTATATCGACTTATATCAACTACACGGTGGTACACTTGACGATAACATCGACGAAACAATTGAAGCATTTGAAGAATTAACGAAAGAAGGAATCATTCGTTATTACGGCATTTCATCTATTCGTCCTAATGTTATTCGTGAATATATGAAACGTTCTTCCATTGTATCTGTCATGATGCAATACAACATGTTAGACCGCCGTCCAGAAGAATTATTCCCTCTGTTCGAACAACATAACGTAAGCATTATCGCAAGAGGGGCACTTGCCAAAGGGCTACTAACAAGTAAACAAAAGATGAAGCCATCTGTACAAGAAAAAGGATACTTAACATACACGCCAGAGGAGTTAGCAGAAATAGTTCATGCCTTAACACACGTACAAGAAGAACGCCCACTAGAAGAAACAGCAATTAATTATTGCTTAGCAAACAACGTTGTCGGAACAGTAATTGCTGGTGCAAGTCGTAATGAACAAATCATCGCGAACGTACAGGCCACTACTCATCCACTACACAAAGGGACATACGAACGTATTCAAGCAATCACGAAGCAAGATACATATACAACACACCGTTAAGTTAGTTTTTTGAAGAAGAAGGGTCGTTCATACACATAACTCCTACGGGAATAGTGAGGAAGAGAGACCTCATAGACTTGCCCTGGAGGCTCGCTCTCGTCCGCGAAAAGCGTCCACTCGGAGTGCAGTGAATATAAACAACCTAATCATATAAAAGGAGGAAATAAATATGTTACAAAACTGGTTTGAAAAAGGAATGACGTTTGAACAGTATGTAGAGAAAATGGAAGTAAACAAAGAGGAACTGTTAACAATTTATAATCAAACAGCGTTAACAGAAGAAGAACACGCCTTTTTTGTAGGATTAACAAACAAACCAACAAAAGTAATTGTATTGGCTGCCGATTGGTGCGGCGATGCATTATTATGTATCCCTGTTATGAAACGTATCATGGAAGCAACAGCAACAGACATGCGACTACTTATTCGTGATGAGAATTTAGAGTTGATGGATCAATATTTAACAAACGGGACAGCACGCGCCATTCCAATCTTCATCTTCATGGATAACGAAGGAACAGAACTAGCAGTATGGGGACCACGCTCTGCTTATGTACAAGACTTAGTAATATCCCTTCGCAGTGCACTACCACCAAAAGATACACCAGACTTCGAAGCGAAAGTAAAAGAAGTACACCACACAATGAAAGATAAATTCCTTCATGATAAAACAATGACCGACTCTGTTATTAAAAGCGTTCAAGAAAAGTTCATGAGTTAATACGAAAGAAGCAGATAATGTCCTCACGGCTTATCTGCTTCTTTCGTCCATTGTTCTACTTTTCGATCAATCTTGTTAAGCAATACTTTTTTCTCTTCCGTATACTTCTGTCTATCTTGCTGATATCTCTCTGCTAATTCTTCTTTTTGGCAAGCATAACGCTCTGCTTCCTCTCGGTTCGCAATCATAAATTCTCGAAATATTAGATGGCGCTCGATTTGTTTATTTCCTTGTTGGAAGATGTGCAAATGATAACTACAGTTCCCACCGTCTTTCATGAAGAAACAACGCCCTTGTCCATTCCGTTCGCCTAATGCCTCATACCCAATACGTGCAAGCCTATTCTTCCCGTCACACATGTCATCCAAGTTCTCAACGACCATCAACAAATCAATAATTGGTGTTGATGGCATACCTGGAATAGATGTACTTCCTATATGATAAATACGATATTGCTTTTCTACTGTATCCTTAATTAACTTCGCTTCCTCTTGAAATAACCGCTCCCATCTTTTCTCGTATGGGATTATTTCCACTTGCTCCATATGTTCACCTACCTCACTATTACTTATTTTTCACATTGGTAAGTAGAACATACAAAAAAATCAGCGAGTATTCTCCGCTGATTTGTCTCTTCCTTATAACTTCGTCTCTTTCTCCACTTTTCCACCGTCTACTACTTCAAGAGAATCTTTGTATTCAACCGTACCAATTGAACAGCCTTTACCGATGAAAATTTTGTTTCCACGTACAATTTGTGCTGTCGTATCTTCTAAGTAAATTTCATCACCTTCAATCATTTCTGCTGTAAATGTATTCGTAGTTGGGAAGAAAGATTTCACCATTCTCATAACAAAATTACCAATTACAGAACCTTGTTTAATCGTAATTTTCTCGCCGCCAATTTCTTTCACACGACTGTTACCATTTACGCGAATATTTAATTCCCCAACATTTAACGAGCCATCAATGCGAAGCGCACCATTTACGTCTAACTTCTCCACTTCTGCATTTCCACCTATTTTTAAATCCCCACTACAATCTACTAGTTCTCCGTACACACCACCTACAACATGAATACTTCCGCTTACATGTAACTGTTTAACTTTCGCATCTCCCTCAATTTTCAACGCTCCGCTTGCTTTCGCTTCTTCTGCTGTTAATGTTTTGTCAACTTTCGTACTACCGCTCACTTTGAAATACTTAGCGTTTACATTCCCAAGCACTCTTCCCGATCCACTAATCGATACTTTCTCTGCTGTAACATCGCCTTCTACTTTTCCAGACCCGCTACTTGATAATTCATTACACGTGACATCTCCAACAATTTTTCCACTTCCTGCAATTTTCACCTCATCATAATCTCCACCGCCAGCTTGACCAGCGCCTGCCATTTTGATGCTTCCCTTTTTCACAGTTGTACCACCCGTTTGGACATTTCCATTCGTCATATTCTCTTTTTCCATTTCCTTCATCCTCCTACGTTAATTTTGTTTTAATAACTTCAATAGAACGCGACAATGATAATTGAATGACTTTCTTTGTTCCCGGCTGCAAATAGACTGTGTCACTTTCTTTTTTCAATAACCAGAAGCCTACACCAAGTTGACGTATAAATAGAAGTTCTAACTGCTCTTGTTCAATTTGTTCATGATGTTGAATTAAAAACTGTAACATCTCCTTACTCTCTGCCAAGCTTACTTCATTGGACTTCAATACAGATTCGAATACATACATAGACAATATATCAAAGAATGACAATTCCTCTTTCATCGCGAAAAATGGCTCACATAACGATAAGACATCCTCTGAAACAATGTTTCGCTCTAAAATAATTTCTTTCGTTAATTTTATTGGTGCGAGTGTTGGAGAGAATGCCTCTGCAATATCATCCAATGATAAATCGTCTTTCAAATCAATAATTCGCTGTATACGTGATAATATTTTTTCTTTCGGGAAATACGTCTCTTGCCCGGTAAAGCTTGATTTCTTAATAAACCATTCTTCCGGAATTAAGTTCTTCCGCTTCCAACGATACAATTGTCCGTACGTAATCCCTGTCTCCATCAATAAATCTTTCTTCGAAATATAACTACTGTCCATCTTATCCTCCTCCCAACTGACGTAACATAACATTGTTACACTATTGATATGATTGTATCATAAAAACGTGAATAGTCAAATGATTATTTTCAGAAAATTACACCCACTTAATCCGACACATAAATAGTGATAACCATGAACCTTATCAGTGAAAAAACGAATTAAAAACCCTTAAAAACACGAACATTTTTTTAAAAAAAATAATTAACGTTCATATTTTATGTTGACTCCCAAGCTTTTCCTATGCTACTCTTTCTATGGGTTATGAGTTGAATTTATTGTTTTGGAGGAACGAAAATGACAAATATGTATGATGTAATTGTAGTAGGGGCAGGTCCAGCAGGGATTTTTACTTGTTATGAATTAACACGCAAGATGCCAGAAGCGAACATTCTATTAGTCGATAAAGGCCATGATATATATTTACGTAGATGTCCGATTTTACAAAAGAAAATTCAAAAGTGTCCACCTTCATCAGGACGCAAAGATTTTGCAGGGTGTGTTCCAGCATGTTCAATTACAAATGGATTTGGCGGAGCTGGTGCGTATTCAGATGGTAAATTTAATATCACAACAGAATTTGGTGGTTGGATGACCGATTATTTACCGAATCGTACAGTATTAGACCTAATTCAATACGTAGATGAAATTAACCTTGAGCATGGTGCAACACAATCTATTACGGATCCACTAACAGAGGAAGTTCGCCAAATTGAGAAGCGTGGTTATGCAGCAGGTTTGAAGTTACTACGTGCACAAGTACGTCACTTAGGTACAGAACAAAACCTCGAAATTTTAAAAAGCATTTATGAATACTTAAAAACGCGTATTACGATGATGTACAAAGCAGAAGTAGCTGACTTACTGACAGAAAAAACAGATGAAGGCTACGCAATTAACGGTATCGTTCTGAAAAAAGGCGAAGAAATCCATGCGAAGAAAGTTGTGATTGTACCAGGTCGTGACGGTTCACATTGGTTATCACAAATCTTAAAGAAACGCCGTCTCAAAATGACTGCGAACCAAGTAGATGTTGGTGTACGTGTTGAAACATCAAATGTCGTGATGGAAGAAATTAATAAACATTTATACGAAGGAAAGTTCGTTTTCAATACGTCTGTTGGGACGAAAGTTCGTACATTCTGTAGCAACCCTTCTGGTCATGTTGTTGTCGAAAACCATTCAGGTATTATGACTGCAAATGGTCATGCATACAAAGATCCTGCACTCGGTAGTGAAAACACGAACTTTGCCTTACTTGTATCACATCAATTTTCAGAACCGTTCGACCAACCAAACGAATATGCACATGAGGTATCTCGTCTTGCAAACAAACTATCAAGTGGAAGTGTTATCGTTCAGAAATACGGAGATATTTTACGTGGACGACGTACAACAGAAAAGCGCTTGAAAGAAGGATTCCTCTCTCCTACATTAGAAGAAGCTGTTCCTGGTGACTTAGGCCTTGTTCTTCCATTCAATACGATGAAGAGCTTAATTGAAATGGTTGAAGCGTTAGACCATGTCACACCTGGAATCGCATCTGAACATACGTTATTTTATGGTGTCGAAGCGAAGTTCTACTCCGCTCGCCCAAAACTAAATGATAAATTCGAAACAGAAATTTCAGGGCTATATGTTGGTGGTGACGGCGCAGGTATTACACGTGGCTTAGCACAAGCAAGTGCATGTGGTGTATGGATTGCACGAGATATTATCCATCAATTAGCCGAAACGAAAGAAGCTGTCTATGCATAAAGAAAAGCAGGCACGAGAATCACCATCTCATGCCTGCTTTCGTTTATTTAAATTCTTTCCACGATAAGCTACTTTCGTTAAATAGCTCTTCGAATGACTTATTCTTCTCGCGTTGACGTGCTTCTTCTTTTTTGCGTGCAATCGCTTGTTCTTGACGCTTCTCTTCTACGTCGACTAATTGCTTTTTCTTTTCTTTTAACTGTTGTAGAAGTGCACTATTTAACTGATCGCCTAAGCTAATCGTTTCCTTTTCTTGTTTCGGTAATTGTGGCTGTTTTCTCTTCTTTGCCATTGTTTCATCCCTTCCCTTCAAACATGCTAGACAACAAATATACAATCGTCTATCATAAGGCTACGTCTATTACTCTCATTATACATAATACATGTATTCTTCAAAAGGGATTTTCACCCCTCTTATAGAACAATACTAGACGTAGACAACAATTCAAAGGGAGGATTTTGTATGTCTGAAGAAGTAATTATTAAGGTAAATAATAACGGGTCGTTTCGTGTGACTGGACCTGTTAAGCTGGTAGATGCAGAGGGCAATGCATTTCCAGAGAAAAAAGCTTTCTCCTTATGTCGATGTGGGCTATCGGCAAGTATGCCATACTGTGACGGCAATCATAAGGGCAAATTCGAATCTGTTGTGCAAGCACCGAAAGAAGAAGAGTAAGAAAGCGAGAGATTGTCACATCGACAATCTCTTTTTCTATCTTCGAAGCAATATTTATGACAATCAGAATGTTTCGACCACTTACATATTGGCTATAACAAATAATAAAAAGAGGTTTTTCACCAAAAGACGGGCGTATCATATGCACTGCACTCCGAGTGGACGCTTTCCGCGGGCGAGAACGAGCCTCCTCGGCAGGAGTCGCCACTCTCCGTTCCGTGAATAAGCATCATTTTCATCATTAAATTACCAATATAATTTAATGATGAATCCACAAAGAAAATATTTTCCTATTTGTAGAAAATATTTCTGCTAGTACACACGAAAGACAAATCATTGTATTATCATAAATAAACTTCAAGAAAAGGAGGCACCTATGAAGAAATTTTTCACTATTTTACTACTATTCGTCGCTCTGTTAGGAGGAGCTGGCTATTACGCATATAAGCACTTCTTCCCTTCTGTTGAGAAGCTAGAAAAAGAAATAATTCCAGAGGAGCTAGCAACACCATGGCTCGAAACATTACCCAATGCACCACTTAACCATCTTGTCTTAGGAGATTCCGTCGCATATGGAACAGGCTCTCAACAAAAAGGTTTTGTTTCCATGGCTACAAATACATTAAATAAAGAACACCAAAAACAGTTCAAGCTAGAAAATCTAGCAATGAATGGTATGACAAGTAATCAACTATTGAAATCTGTTCAAAAACCTAAAACACGCCAAAAAATCCAGAAAGCTTCTCTTATTACAATTAGCATTGGTGGAAACGATATTTTAAAGTTAGACAGAAGCCTTGGAATCATGGAAGGTATGAATGTCTTAAAACAAACACGCGAAAACTACGTAAGTAACTTGGAACAAATATTAGAGATTATCCGTCAAGAAAATGAAGATGCTGTCATTGTATTATCTGAACTGTACAATCCAATCCAGTTAGATAATAACTTAGCAAGTATAGCTGATTCGTTCATTGGCGATTGGAACGATGAACTATTCAATCTATCAGTGAAATATGGACCAGCTACTGTTATGGAAACAAGCAAACTTTTAACAGCCGATACACGTAAGTCGTGGGCATTTGACGAAGTACATCCAAACGATAAAGGATATAAATTACTAGCTGATGAAATGGTAAGTGGTTTAGTTGCATTACAAGTAGAGAAAAAATAGGTTAGGACAATGTCCTAACCTATTTTTTGTTTAAGCTTCCTTTTGCGAAAAACTCAAATACAGATGGGAATAGTGCATAGAAAGTCGGGCCAAATCCCATCCAAAATGGGAGATTTATTTCTCGCTTTCGTTTGCCAATTACACTAACTACCTTTTTCGCTACAGTAGACGGCTCTAACATATATTTCTCTACACTTTTTACATAATTCCCTGTCGTATCAGCACGATCGAAGAAATTTGTTTTGATTGGTCCTGGATTAATCGCTGTCACATGAATATTCGTATTTGCTAGCTCCATACGAAGTGCATTCGTAAATCCTAATACAGCATGCTTCGTTGCGGCGTATGCACTTGATTTAGGCGTTGCAATCTTCCCAGCAAGCGACGCAATTTGAATAATATGCCCTTCATTTCGTTCCTTCATATACGGAAGGACAGCTTGTGTACACGCAATCAACCCAATAACATTCACATCAAACATTTCCTTCACTTCTGTTAAATCGGCTTCATCTACAGACGTAAAAACACCAAATCCTGCATTATTAATAAGAACATCAATACGTCCAACTTCTTGCACGATATTCTCAAATACTACTTTTACTTGCTGTTCATCACACACGTCTAATGGATATACATAAGACTGCCTACCATACGTACTTGTAATCTTCTCTTGTATATTCACTAACTTTTGATGTCTACGTGCTACAAGGATTGGAGTACCTCCCCACTTAGCTACTTCATATGCCATCTCTTCGCCAATTCCACTTGATGCACCTGTAATCATTACTACTTTATTTGTTAACTCTTTCAACTCTACACCTCTATTTTGCGTAAAATAACCATTGTTCTTTCGATGTATCAATCACAATTCGATTATGATATTCTAAATAATCTAATTGCCCTACTGTTTCTGACAAGGTTAATGAACCTTGCTTTAAATATAAAGTTGGAAACAACTTCATACACACTTCAAATGCTGTCATCGGTCGTACTTGTAACATGTCATATACTTTTTCTGCTCGTAATCGTTGTTTTCCTAGTCTTTCTTTCACAAGCTCTTTCACATTTATTACATCTTCTCCGTGCCCTGTGAGAATACGCGAAATATTCATCTCAGCCAAACGTCGTAACGATTCGTTATACTGTAAAATTACTTTCGGACGCTCTATTTCGTCATACATAGGTGGTTCAAGGAGTGGATTAGACGACACGTGCGCCAACAATAAATCTCCACCAATTAACAACCCATCTCGCTCACGATATAAGGAAATATGTGTAGAAGCATGACCAGGTGTTTCTATCACCACAAACTCTGGCAATGCCTCAATTATATCTCCTTCTCGAACTTCTTTTGTTAACGGACGATGGCATGAGTGAATGAGCGTGCGCTTAACATCCGGACCTTTTGCTGCTATTTGTACTGGTACTCCCATTTGACGTGCGAACGTCTGAAAATACCCTTCATAGGCTTTCATAAAAGTTGGCTCTTGTGTTATCCATGGCTCATTACGAGGATGGCCGACAATCGTCACATCGTCTGCAAAATAATCTAGCATACCACAATGATCTGGGTGATGATGTGTAATCACAACTGTTTTAATATCGTCAAATGCATAACCAAGTTTACTCAGTTCACTCTCTAATGCATCTCGGCACTTCTCCGTCTTCGTCCCTGTATCAACAAGTGTTAACGTTTCTCCTTCAATGAGATACACATTCACATTGCCAATTGCATATGGTACAGGTAATGAGATACGATAGATTCCCTCAATTCCCATGTTAGTCCTCCTAATTGTCCAACAAACACTGAATGAACATTCATTTTATATTCATTTTACATGGAAGTACCTCATTTGTCATGATGCAGCTTTTAATTTCATAATTTTTTTGTTATTATGATAAATATTTATAAAAAGGAGTTGAGCTTTCTATGAAAAAAATCTCTTTTCTCGGCGCTGGATCGATGGCAGAAGCAATGATTTCCGGCCTACTACAAGCTCAAATATGCACGAAAGAAGGCATTGTTGCCACCAACCGCTCGAATGATGAACAATTAATGTATTTACACGAAACATATGGCATTAACACAACACGAAACAAACGTGACTTCATTCAAGATGCCGATATCATCGTTCTCGCCTGTAAGCCTAAAGATGCAAGTAGTGGCGTATCATCTATTTGTGAATATGTACAAGAACATCAACTTATTATTTCTGTGATGGCAGGTATCCCAACTTCTTACATCACCCAGCTACTTGGCAAAAATAATCCAATCATCCGAGTGATGCCAAACACATCTGCGACAATCGGCAAATCAGCTACTGCTATCTCAGCATCCCTTCACGCAAATGAAGAACATGTGGCACTGGCCCATACATTATTTACTACCATTGGAGTTGTACAAACAGTTGAAGAGAATGACTTAGACGCTGTAACAGGCTTATCCGGAAGTGGTCCAGCATACGTGTACTATTTAGTTGAAGCAATGGAAAAAGCAGCACAAGAAATTGGACTAGACCATCAAACAGCAAAACCCCTCATCCTTCAAACAATTATTGGTGCAGCTGAAATGTTAAAACATAGCCAAAAACACCCTTCTATCTTACGAAAAGAAGTAACAAGCCAAGGTGGCACAACTGAAGCTGGTATCGCGACGTTACAACAATACAACTATGAAGAAGCAATGATTGCCTGCATCAAAAATGCAACGAAGCGTTCCAAAGAAATGGGAGAAGTGTATTCGAAAGAAAAATAAACGGCTTATTAGTGAGAATCTAACATATTTTCATTTGAAGTAGATAATCTATCAATATATGAAATCGATTAATACAATCTAAAAAACGTCCCTTAATTGTTAGATTCGAGCTAACAATTAAGGGACGTTTTACCTTCAGTTTTTAAAACCTTGCCTTCTTCACCACTATACGTGTGAAGTCTTCTGCTAATACTGTATTTGGAAAGATGTCTTGTGCTTCTTGTACTAGCATCGCACAATCTGCACCTTGATAACGAGAGCTCACATGCGTCAAAATAAGCTGCCCTACTCCTGCCTTTTTCGCAACGTTTGCTGCTCCTGCTGTTGTTGAGTGATAAAACTCATATGCATTTGCTTCTTCTTCCGCTGCAAATGTCGCCTCATGCACAAGAACGTCTGCACCTTCCGCTAATACATAATTATTACTACAAATGCGCGTATCACCTAAAATCGCAATGATTTTCCCTTGTTGTGGCGGACCAATAAAGTCTTTGCCGTTAATGATCGAACCATCCACTAGTTCCACCACTTCACCGTCTTTAATCTTTTTGTACAACGGTCCTGGCTTAATTCCTAATGCCTGTAATTTATCAACTAACAATGCACCAGGTACATCACGTTCTACTAAACGATAACCATAAGAAGGAATACCATGCTCTAACTTCCGTACCTCTACACGGATATGGTCATCTTCAAAAATAACGCCTTCTTCGATTTCGACAATATGTAATGGATATTTAATATGTGTATTACTTACTCGCAATGACACCTCGATAAAATCCTTCAACCCTTTTGGTCCGTACACTGTTAACTCGTCTTCTCCACCTTGGAAAGAACGGCTCCCTAACAATCCAGGTAGTCCAAAAATATGATCACCGTGCAAATGACTAATGAAAATCTTCTCCACTTTTCGTAAACGAACGTTCGTATGTAGTACTTGATGTTGCGTTGCTTCTCCACAATCAAATAACCACGTCGTCCCTCTTTCTTCTAATAAATGAAGAGCAATTGCTGATACGTTACGTCCTTTCGACGGTATGCCAGCACCCGTTCCTAAAAAAACAAATTCCACTTTTTATTACACCTCTTGTCTCTCTAACATGTCTTTGTTCATCATACATGATTATTCATAACAAGAAAACACGAAGTTAACGCACCATACTATATAAAGCACAATCAATAAGTCCGAAATGCACCTCTCGTTCAAACGTTAACCCTGTCTTTTTCGCAACGGCAATCGATGCTTTATTGTCAAATTTAATAATTGATACAAGTCGTTTCTCGGACAATGTATCAAAACCATAATCACGTAGATACAAAGCTAACTCAGATGCATATCCTTTTCCCCAATGTGACTTCGTCATCCAGTAACCAATTTCCATTTCTACTTTACGGTCAATTATTTGTGGAATTAATCCCGCATGACCGATATACTCACCTGATTGTTTATCCATTGCGACGAGTAATCCTGTACCACCTTTTGTTTGGTGAATCTTTCGTAACTGATGAAAACGCTCGCGGCACTCATCACGATTACGCGTTCTACCAATACCAATGTACTTCACCATCTCTGGATCTCGCCAAAGAGATACATAAAAATCAAAATCATCCTCTTCATATGGACGTAATACTAATCGCTCTGTTTCCATTTCGCTTACTTCCCTTTCGAAATAATATGATCACCATACTTCTCTTTTAACTTTTCCATCACATGTAACAACGGTTCTTCTTTCACATCTTCCTGAAATGAGAACAAGTCTAATTGTTTCACCGCTTCTTTTCGTTCCGTTAAGTCATGTGCCGTTATTCCGACAAGACGCACAGGATTTCCATTCCAATGTTTTCTCCATAGAAATGTTGCTGCAGAGAAAATATCTTCCTTCGCCACAATTGGATTCACGAGTTTCCTACTTCTTGTGACAAGCGCACGATTATCATAGCGAATCATTACTTGAACATTGTGCGTCATATATCCTTTTTTCTTCAACCTATTACTAACCGATAAAGCTAATGCTTCTAGCTTTTGAAAAATAATAGCCTCTTCCGTCATATCTTGTGGGAACGTCGAGGAGTTACCGATTGTTTTAAATTGATAAATAGCTTCTGGATCGACGGGACGATTATCGATACCATTTGCACGTTCTTTTAACGCAGCACCACTTATTCCTATTTCTTCTCGTAGTAAACCTTCATTCGCCTTTGCTAAATCTTCTACTGTGACAATATGTAATTCATTCAGTTTAGTTGCAGTTGCCTTTCCAACTCCGTGCATAATACCTACTTCTTGTGGCCATAGCACATGTTGTACATCACGTTTTCTCAGAACAGTAATACCTAATGGTTTCTTCATATCTGACGCCATTTTTGCCAAGAATTTATTCGGTGCAATTCCTATGCTACACGGAAGCTGGAATTGCTCAAGCAAGTCCTTTTGGATTCGCTCAGCAATTTCTAATGGCGAACCGAGATGTTGACAATCGGTAATATCCATATATCCTTCATCGATTGAGACAGGCTGAACGAGTGGTGTAATCGTATATAAATATTGGAACATATTCATCGAAGCTTCTCTGTACAAATCAAAATTTGGCTTTCGGATAAGTAAATCTCTGCATAGTCGCTTCGCTTCCCACAATGGCATCGTCGTCTTAATACCAAACGCCCTCGCTTCATAACTACACGTAATGATAATACCTTTTCGCTCTTTTTCGTTTCCTGCAACCGCTAAAGGCTTTCCTTTCAATGTCGGGTCATGCGCCACCTCCACTGATGCGTAAAAACTATTCATATCGACGTGCAAAATTACACGACCATTTTTCGGATACATTGTCTGTACCATCATTCACCACCTACTAATACGAACGTATATTCTATACATATTTTATCATATCGAATAGGTGACTGCTAGTGATGTTTCATCCTTTCCATTCTGTCTTAAGTAATCCATATAAATACATATCATATCGTTCGTCATTACGATGAATGTATTCACGGTACGCCCCTTCTCTCACAAAACCTAGTTTTTCATATAATGAAATAGCTCCTGTATTATAACTAAACACGGTTAGCTGAACACGGTGTAAGCATAGTTCACCAAAGGCATACGTCAGCACTTTCTTCATCGCTTCCATACCGTACCCTTTCTTCCAATGTTCTGGACTAAGTGCAATCGCCAGCCACGCATTACCATTTGAAAGTTCTACTCTCTCTAATTCCACATACCCAACTAATTGGTGCTCACTTCTTGTACGAATACCAAATAAATAGTTTGTACTGTCATCCATCTCTTCCTCAAGCCACTTCTCTATTTGAGTCACAGATTGTGGTGTTGCTGGTAGTGATGATAACAATCTGCCAAACTGAGCATTATTATGCCACGTAGAAATTTCCTTTGCATCTTCTTTCTCTAGTGTCGTTAAAATGACTTTTTCACCCATAAATAAATCTTGTGTGTTCATATTTACTTCCTCCAATGTATACGTATACCATTGAATTCGCTAAGTTTGTCCTTTTTCCTTTTGAAATGACAAACAAAAAAGATTCCTCACGAAAGAAGCCAACATTCTCCCTTACATATATGAAAAAGGTTACCTATTGTCAGTATTATAATGATCCAGCACAAAAAAGCCCGTCCAACAGTCCATAATATGAACCATTAGACGAGCTTCCTCTATTCATTATTTCGCTACTTCTTCAATAATTGCCACAACTGCTTCTGCTGTTTTCACTAACTCTGAAATAGGCATTTTTTCACTTGTTGTGTGGATATCTTCGTATCCAACTGCTAAGTTAACAGTCGGTACACCAAATCCAGCAATTACATTCGCGTCACTTCCACCACCACTATGGTGAAGGCTTGGCGTGCGACCGATTTTTTCCATCGCGCGTTTTGCTACTTCTACAACATGATCACCATCAGCAAATTTGAAACCTGGGTACATTACTTCTACGTCTACTTCTGCACGTCCGCCCATTTCCTTCGCAACAGACTCGAATGCTTCTTTCATCTTCGCAGCTTGTACTTCCATCTTCTCATTTATTAATGAACGTGCTTCTGCTAAGATTTCTACGTAATCACATACGATATTTGTCGCTTGTCCACCTTGGAAACGACCGATGTTTGCAGTTGTTTCTTCGTCAATACGACCTAATGGCATCTTCGCAATTGCTTTCGCTGCCATTGTAATTGCAGATACCCCGCGCTCTGGCGCTACACCAGCATGAGCTGTTTTACCGTAAATTTTCGCGATAATTTTCGCTTGTGTTGGAGCTGCTACAACGATTTCGCCTACATCTCCAGTACTATCCAACGCGTAGCCAAATTTTGCTGTTACTAAGCTTGAATCTAATGCTTTCGCACCTACTAAACCAGACTCTTCCCCAACTGTAATAATGAACTGAATATCACCATGCTCAATGTTCTTTTCTTTTAATACTTTTACCGCTTCAAGTAAAGCAGAAAGACCTGTTTTGTCATCCGCTCCTAAAATTGTTGTACCGTCCGTTACGATTACATCATCAACGATTGAAGGTTTAACTCCTTTGCCTGGTACAACTGTATCCATATGAGACGTAAAATAAATTGTATCTACGCCTTCTTTTGTACCTTTTAATGTGCAAATTAAGTTTCCAGCACCGTGACCAGTAATAGCCGTCGTATCATCTTCGAATACTTCCACACCTAGTGCTTCGAATTTTTCTTTTAATACTTTTGCAATTTCTGCTTCGTATTTTGTTTCTGAATCAACTTGCACTAATTCTAAAAATTCATTTACTAAACGCTCTTGATTAACCACTGACGACAGCTCCTTTATTTCTTTAAGTTATGTAAAAAAATATATAGTACTATATTATCATGTTTTCTTTATTGGTGCCCCTCTTTTTAACGACTGGAAAATTTGAGAGAATCTGTAACCAATTTGTAGTTGTTTGTCCACTATATTATCGGTAAAATAAACATATGCTAACCCGTGGGAGGAACATACAGAATGAAACAAAAGAAAATGCAAAAAATCTTTATTTACCTCATGTTGTTCATAATGGTGTTTACAACACTTATTTCTGGCATCACTATGTTTATGTAATCTAAGTACTCTAGCTTGAGTTAGAGTACTTTCTTTATGAAGGAGGGGAAATCATGGGAGAAGAACTAACTGGAAAATTAGACAAAAATATTTTTCACGTGTGGAAGTTTAACACGTATATCGGACTTGCAATTGAACTAGCTGTCGTTGCCGGTTACGGTGCTTGTGTATACTTCTTCAACTGGTGGATGCTGCCTCTATATATTATGCTAGTACTCTTACCAATTGGATTCGTCATTGAAAGGTGGACCATTCCACCAATTAAATACCGTCACTACGGATATGAAATTCGTGATGACGAAGTAGAAATTCAGCACGGAGTATTCGTTGTGAAACGCATGATTATTCCAATGGTTCGTATTCAAAACATCGAGACTGAGCAAGGTCCCATTATGAAGAAATACAACTTAGCATCTTTACATATTTCGACCGCTGCTACAAAACATGAAGTAAAAGGGCTTGCAGTTGAAACAGCAACAGAACTTCGCCAAAAAATTGCACAATTAGCAAAGGTAAGTGATGAAGATGTATAACAAACGTCAACATCCAATTGTCATTGTTAGCAAATTTCTAGGCAATTTAAAGTCTGCGATTATTCCGCTTATACCTGTATTCATTCTTTCAGGTAATGCCGGGAGCTGGCTACAATTTGGCATTCTCGGAGCCATTCTATTATTTTCGTTATATGACGGCTTCATTACGTGGTGTAAAACGATATATAGCATTACAGATGACGAGCTACATGTAAAATCTGGTTGGCTATTCAAAAAAGAAAAATTCATCAAGCGTAGCCGTGTCCAATCAATTACTACACAAGCAGGTATTCTTCAACAATTATTCAACTTAGAAAAGTTAACAATTGAAACGGCTGGTGGAAAAGAGCCTGAAGTAGAATTACAAGCAATTACACAAGAAGATGCTCTTGCAATTCGTATGGCCTTAAAAAAAGACAACGATGCAGCCGAACAACTAGAAGGAACAACTGAGCAACAACAAGAAAATATAGAAGAACCAAAAACAACCTTTACACTACAACCAAAGGAAGTACTGATTGGCGGTATGACATCTGGTGGAATTGGTTTATTATTTTCGGCGATGTTAGCCATTATCGGCAAGTTACATGAAGTAATTCCAGACGAAGCATTTGATTATGCATTCAATTATGCTTCTAGCTTGTTTGGGGAAGTATCCATTATGGTGTTAGTCATAGTAGTGTTCATTGCTTTAATTGTCGCATGGATTATTTCCATTAGCTATTTTGCACTTAGCTACGGTAACTTCTCTATTACGAAACATAACGATGAATTACATATAGTACGAGGCATTTTAGAGAAAAAAGAGACATCCATTAAACAACACCGTATTCAAGGTATTACACTTGTTGAAGGGTTATTACGACAGCCATTTGGCTATATGAGCGTATACATAGAAGCAGTTGGAACGAGTGGAGACGATAAAGACAAGAAAATTTTGATTCATCCGTTCATCCACAAAAGTAAGTTAACTCATTTCTTAAATGAAATGACTCCGTCGTTCATCTATACACCAAAAACGACAGCTTTACCAAAACGGACATGCGATCGCTGGATTTTTCATGGTACAGCTACTATGATGATTCTCGGTGCAGCAATTGCCTTACCACTTACATACTTTACAGAAGTGACACAAGAGATTGCTGCGTTCTTATCTCTTCCTACTTTCTCCATTGTAACTATCTTCATCCTATCACTAGCACTACTTGGTGGTATATATAGTTACATTATGTATCGTTCGAGTAGCTTCGCCTTATCAACGAAGCTACTGCAATTATCCAAACGAGTGCTTGCAAAACGGACGTCAATTATTCAAAAGAAAAATATTCAATCACTTGGATATAAAGAAAGCTATTTCCAAAATCGTAAGGACCTTCGGACACTTGTTGTGCATATCCTTTCTTCCGAATCAGATACATCTTTATCATTAGAAGATATGGAGAAAAACGATGTGAAGCAAATCTATCACTGGTTCTCTCGAAGTCCAAAGCAAGAAGCTAAGTCATAAAGAGACTTAGCTTCTTTTTTGAATTTTTTCACGCAAATCATGAATGAAATCCATCTTATTATCCCAACATGTTTGGCTTAAATCGACAGGATATTCAGCCTCTGTTGTCTCATGCTTATAATCATCCCATAAATGCTCTAATCGCTGTTCACAATAAATACGGCTCTCCTCTACAGAACGTTCTTCATACACTAATTCCCCGCCTGTAAATACTGGCTGTAGCAATAACTCTGCTTTAAAGTTCGTTACATACTTACGAATGTACGTATAGACTGGGTGGAACATCGTAAGTGGTGCAGATTCATCAATTATCTCTTTTTCAAGCGTAATATAGTCCCCTTCCCACATACCGTTTCCATTATTGATGATACGATACACATTTTTACAACCTGGTGTTGTTACTTTCTCTGGATTTTCTGATAACTTAATCGTATCTTCCATTTCACCATGCTCATTTTCAATTGCAACAACTTTGTACACAGCACCAAGCGCTGGTTGATCGTAAGCAGTAATAAGTTTTGTACCGACACCCCACGCATCAATTTTCGCACCTTGTTTCTTTAGCTGAATAATTGTATGCTCATCTAAATCATTCGAGGCAAAGATTTTCGTTTCTGGAAATCCAGCTTCATCAAGCATTTTTCTTGCTTCTTGTGATAAATACGCCATCTTTCCACTATCTAAACGAATGCCATAGAAGTCTATCTTATCACCAAATTCTTTCGCTACTTTAATTGCTGTTGGTACACCTGATTTTAACGTATCATACGTGTCTACTAAGAATACTACTCGCTTATGCGTCTTTGCATATGCAGTAAATGCCGCATATTCATCTCCATACACTTGCACCATTGCATGTGCATGCGTCCCAGAAATTGGAATTCCGAATAACTTACCGGCACGAACATTTGATGTTGTATCAAATCCTGCTATGTAAGCTGCACGTGTGCCCCATAATGCTGCATCCAATTCATGTGCTCTTCTTGTCCCAAATTCACTAATAAGCTGTCCACCATTCCCGACCGCATAACGAATCCGGGCTGCTTTCGTCGCAATAAGTGTTTGGAAGTTCACAATATTAAGTAACGCAGTTTCTATTAATTGGCACTCTGCTAACTTTCCTTCAATTTGAATAATCGGCTCGTTTGCGAAGACAATTTCTCCTTCATGTACAGATTGAATACTTCCTGTAAACGAGAACGTTGATAAATACGAAAGAAAATCTTCTGGATAGCCAAGTTCCTTCAAATAAGCAAGATCGTTTTCACTAAATTTCAATTGCTTAATATACTGAATAATCCGCTGCAAACCAGCAAACACTGCATAGCCACTTCCAAATGGATTTTTACGAAAGAATACTTCGAATCGCGCCTTTCGCTCGTGTATTCCCTCTCGGAAATACGTCATCATCATATTAATTTGATACAAATCTGTATGTAAGGCATAACCATTATCTTCGTACTTCACCGCTTATCCCTCCACTTCATACTTATACATATTTTACCATAAAATTGTAAAAAAAGGTCAATTCACCTACATGAATTGACCCTTTTATTTATCTATACCCACTTATTGTATTGCTCCTTTTTCTCTTGCTAACTGCTCGAATGATTTCGGAGATTTCACAATTAACACTTTCGCACCAAGTGGGATTTGATCATACAAATACTCGACGTCCTTCTTCCTCATCCTGACACAGCCTTCTGTAATATATTTGCCGATTGAACTCGGATTATTCGTTCCGTGCACACCATATATACGTCCATCTGTATCAAGAGCATCGAAGCCAATCCACCTCGTCCCAAGGGGGTTTCGCGGATCTCCACCCGGAATGTTCTTCTTCCGATAATACGGATTTTTCGCTTTGACCGTTATATTGAACTCACCTTCTGGCGTTAATGTAGGTGATTTACCCGTTGCAACTGGATAGATACCTTGAATCTTCCCATTATCAATATATGCTATTTTATTATTTGCCTTGTTAATAATAAGATAGGGATCGCCTACTCTCGGATTGTCTCCAAGCGGCCAAATTGGTGATATAAATAAGAGAAGAGATAAAATGTAAGACATCATAGCGGAATCGCCTCACATCGTCTACTAGTTACCTCATTCGTTAAGAATGCGATACAGGTATATTTTCCCCTCTGAATTTCTTTTTGATTAATAAATATTGTTCCACCTCATACAGAAACTGGAATAAATATGCCCTTGTTTCAAACTCTTCACGTGTTTCTGGAAGTGGCATATCACGGAATTGTTGTTTCATTTCTTCTAAACGAAACAACGGTATTTTCCCTGTCCCTTCTGGTCGCAATGCACGTGCAAGGCTATCAATATAATCCGCAATCATATATGTTTGATCATAATGTGCAGAGATAGATGAAACAATTGGAATCATCCGTTTCATGATATAAAATTGTTTCTCTCGCATCGCAAAATACCGATATAGACACTCTTCCTCATTGGTGGAGCGATTCTCCATTTCACGGATAGCAATTTGTTTTCCTTTATGAAGAAGCAATTCGATTTTCTCCATTTCTTCTTCATCTAAATAGCTTTCCCCACGCTTTAAATGACAAGCAAACTCAAGAAAAACTTTGCGGAAACGCGCCTCTACCTTATCTTGATATTCTTTCAATTCATTCTCGACACTTGGCATATATAAGTTAACTACTAATGCTACACCAATACCAACTGAAATCATTAGTAATTCGTTAACAATGACACTCCATGTAATATGATGCTCGCTATACAAGTGCATTACGATAACACTACTTGTCACAATGCCTTCTTCAATACGTAATTGCACTGTTAGTGGAATAAATAATAGCAGTAATACACCTATCATAATTGGATGATAGCTAACTCCTTCAAATAACAAATAAGCAAACACCATTGAAATCATACATGCCGAAAAACGATCAATAGACGACTGCACGGACTTTTTCTTTGTATTTTGGATACAAAGAATTGTCAAAATCGCAGCAGAAGTTGCAAACTGTAACCCTAAAGCTTGTGCAATAATAACAGCAATTGTCGCTCCGATTGCTGTTTTAATTGTTCGATAACCTATCTTATACATCCTTCTAACCTCAACTTCATCCTATGTCCTAGTTCTTGATGCAATATTGAATAATTTCCTATCCTTTTACATACGTTAACGGTACAACTCACACAATTTCTCTCATAAGAAAAAGGATGACAATACAACTGTCATCCTATTCATTATTATGAACCTATCTAATTTTAATTACAATATCTTCTCCAAAAATTCTTTCGCACGTTGACTTGTTGGCGCTTGGAAAAATGTCTGTGGATTAGCATCTTCTACTAATCGACCATCATCTAAGAACAAGACACGATCTGCGACCTCTTTCGCGAAGCCCATTTCGTGCGTAACAATGACCATCGTCATCCCTGTATTAGCAAGTGACTTCATTACTTCTAATACCTCTTTCACCATTTCTGGATCAAGCGCTGAAGTAGGTTCATCAAACAACATCACTTCCGGTTCCATTGCTAGTGCACGTGCAATTGCTACACGTTGCTTCTGACCACCAGATAATTTCGCTGGGTATGCCACTGCTTTGTCTAACAATCCTACTTTTTCCAATAATTCTTTTCCCTTTTTCTCTGCTTCTTGCTTCGACATAGATTTCACATGAATTGGTGCGTATGTAATATTATCTAGCACCGTCATATGTGGGAATAGATGAAAATGTTGAAATACCATCCCTACACCTTGGCGTATCTTCATAATGTCTGTCGTTGTATCTGTAATTTTCTGATTTCCAATTGTAATATCACCTTTTGTAGGTGTTTCCAACAAATTCATACAACGAAGGAACGTCGATTTACCTGAACCAGACGGACCAATAACGGCCACAACCGAACCAGTTTCAATTGTAGTTGTGATACCTTTTAATACCTCTACTTTACCAAATGTTTTATGCAAATTCGTGACATTAATCATTGCTACGTAATCTCCTTTCAAGCAATTTACCTACTAACGTTAAAAGCATAACGAGTACGTAATAGATAAAGCCGGCGAATAATAATGCTTCCATGTAGTTGAATGTATCAGCTCCTACAATATAAGCACGTCGCATAATATCAGTAACACCAATAGCTGTCACGACTGCTGATTCCTTTGTTAATGTAATAAATTCATTCATTAATGCAGGCAAAATATTTTTGAGTGCTTGCGGCAAAATAATGTTCCACATCATTTTACGGTACGGAATACCGAGCGCCATCGCAGCCTCCTTTTGCCCTTTATCCACTGCTTGAATACCAGCTCGGAAAATTTCCGACACATAGGCAGAAGAATTCAATCCGAAAGCAAGTATTGCCGCAACATCCCCTTCGATTTTGTAGTCGAACAATTGCGGTGCACCGAAGTAAATAATCATTAATTGTAAAATAAGCGGTGTCCCACGGAAAATGGATGTATAAAAATCAGCTATATACGCTAATACTTTATATCTACTAATTTTACATAATGCTAGTACTACTCCGAGAACTAGTCCTAAAATAATTGCTAGACTGACAATTTTTAATGTTATGCCTAAACCTTCTAGAATATAAGGCATAGACGGAGTGATTTTTGATATATCCATAAGTACGACACCCTTTCAATTACGAGTTAAACCATTTCTCTACTAATTTGTCATATGTTCCATCTTCTTTCATTTTCTTTAGTACTCTATTAAACTCTTGAATTTTGTCATCGCCTTTTGGTAATGCAATCGCAAAACCTGACTCATCTTTCTCTGAAATAATGTTTCCTTCTAGCTCAGCGAATTTCTTTAAATATCCACCTGATGCTACTTCCTCTAGAATAACTGCATCTAGACGATCTGATTTTAATTCTTGAATAAGATCTGGTACTCTATCACGCGTTTCTAATGTGAAATCAATTGTTTCTTTTAGCTCTTTCCCCTTCGTTTCTTGGACAGAACCCGTTTGTGCTCCTACCTTCTTTCCTTTTAAATCCTCTGGTTTTTTTATGCCACTCTCTTTATTCACAATTAATAGATTATTCGCATGGAAATATACATCCGTGAAGTCTACTTCCTTCAAACGTTCTTCATCAACTGATATCCCAGCTAACGCAACATCAAGCGTTCCTGATTTAACAGATGTAACTAAAGATTCAAACGGCATATCCTTCATCTGTACTTTATATCCCAATTCTTTCGCAATATGATTAATTAAATCCACATCGAATCCAATAATTTCATCACTTTTTGCTGTATCAATATACTCAAATGGTTGGAAATCCGCTGATGTTCCTACCGTTAATACTTTTCCATCCTTTGCATTCCCTGCTGCTTCTTCCTTCTTTCCACACCCCGTTGCTACCACTACGAACACGATACTTACTACTACTAACATCAATAATTTCTTCATCTCATATCCCTCTCTTTGTGAAAAAATATTCAACTTTGTGTATTTTTATTTAATATCATTGTAGCACAATTTTATATTCATGCAATAATTTTGTATAAATATTTAAAATTATATTAGAATAAAAAATAGAAGATACATCAAGTATCTTCTATCAATGGTTATTAAGCTAATTGCTCGATAATAATGCTCGCGCTTTGGCCTGAAGCTATCGTTAATGCCAAGCCGGCTACAACTACTTCTACTGTATGACTACCTGCTCCTACTGTGAAAATCGCTTGCCCTATGAGCGGTGCACCTACTGAAACTAATGTCGTAAATCCACCCACTGCTGTACCATCCACTTGCACTTCTGCGCCACCAAGTAGAGATAGGAGTGTCGTCGAAATAATATACGTCACACTAAATGTTCCTGGACCTGTTACAAGGAATGTGTCTACATCCATTTGTGTAATATTAGTCCCAAACGAATCTCCTGGTGTATTAAATGGTACAGGACTTCCAGCTGCAATTACAATACCAAGTAATCCTGCATCATTTGTTGCATATAATGCAGATGCTAACCCGGCCCCCGATGGACCGCTTGGGCCTGTTGGACCAGTTTCTCCTGTCGGGCCGGTTGGGCCAGTCGGACCAGTTGCCCCAGTTGCTCCGGTTGCTCCCGTTGCTCCGGTTGCTCCCGTTGCCCCAGTTGCCCCGCTTGGACCTGGTGGGCCTGGTGGACCTGCTGGACCTGTTGCTCCACTTGGACCAGGCGGGCCTGGCGGGCCTGCTGGACCACTTGGACCTGGCGGGCCTGGTGGGCCTGGTGGACCAAATGCCCCTTCTGCCCCCGGTGGGCCTGGCGGACCCGCTGGACCTGTTGGACCTTGTGGACCTGGTGGGCCTGGAATGAACGGACTTAAGTATATGAATGGAAATAATGAATCGTTTACGTTAAAAATCCCCACATATGTCTCTCCTCTCGTTTTTGAATCAAAAAAGCACTATTAATATATGCTCCTACCTAGAAAATGACACCAAAGGAAAAGCTATATTATTTTTTCTCTTCTCTATGTGTCTTTTTTCCTTCTAAACTAATGTATGAATATATACACTCATTTTCTACTACATTATTTTTGATTTAAGCGGGCACTTTTCACATCCATATACATACGATTAGTAATGAGGTGAAAATATGAAAGATAACAAATGCCCAACAATAAGCCTTTGTATGATTGTCAAAAATGAAGAAGAAACAATAGGTAGATGCTTAGAATGCGTACAACAATTTGTAGATGAAATAGTCATTGTTGATACAGGATCTACAGACAAAACGAAAGAGATTGTCCAAACCTTCACTGATTCCCTCTACGAATTCGAATGGATTAATGACTTTGCTGCCGCTCGTAACTTCGCATTCTCTAACGCTACAAAAGACTATATTCTTTGGCTTGATGCAGACGATATTATTGATGAAGAAAATCAGCAAAAATTCATAGAATTAAAAAGCTCCTTAACATTCGACGTCGATGCTGTGTCAATGTTTTACCATTTGACATTCGATACAAATGGTAATCCGAACTTTAGCCTACGAAGAAATAGGCTCGTCAAGAGAGAAAGAAACTTCAAGTGGCACGGGTACGTACATGAATACTTAGAGGTATACGGAAATATAAAACAAAGTGACATTGGTATTAAACATAAAAAAGAAAAAACATATACCGATCGTAATCTTCAGCTATACAAAGCCGCAGAAGCAGCCGGAAAAACATTTTCTCCACGCGACACGTATTATTATGCGAATGAATGTGCTGATCATGGTCATGTTGACAAAGCGATTGAACTATATACAAAATTTTTAGATGATGGATTTGGTTGGAGTGAAGATAATATTCAAGCATGCGGCAAACTATCGGATGCTTACTCTGCTAAAAAAGAGGTCCCAAAAGCAATACAATCTTGTATTAATTCCTTTAAATACGATACACCACGTGGAGAAATTTGTTGTCGCTTAGGCTTTATTTACTTAGATCTTAATTTACTCGACAGAGCAATATTTTGGTATGACGTAGCAACTCGACTTGAAGTGCCAGAAAATAAGAGCCCATTCATTAATTATGCGTGCTATACATGGTTACCAAACTTACAGCTTTGCTTATGCTACAGCAGGTTGGAGAAGTTCCACGAAGCGAAAAAGCACAACGATCTCGCTGCCTCTTATAATCCTACAAATCCATCTATTATTCATAACCAACGTTATTTAGAAGGTGTCTTCAAAGAACGAGGACTTAACTAATAAAAAAAGCAGAAATCCACCAATGTGAATTTCTGCTTTTCTTCGCTTATACTTCTTCGCAATATTCTTCGAAGTATCCTTGTAACTTCTCGATTACTTCCATTGGTGAATGTCCTTCAATTTCATGACGCTCTACCATTGTTAAGATTTGACCGTCTTTTAATAATGCAAATGACGGAGAAGAAGGTGGATATCCTTCGAAGTATTCACGTGCTTTCGCAGTCGCTTCTTTATCTTGACCTGCAAATACTGTCACTAAATTATTTGGACGCTTATCGTAATGCACACTATGGTAAGCAGCTGGTCTTGCAATTCCACCTGCACATCCACATACTGAGTTAACCATTACTAGTGTCACACCAGGCTGCGTAAATGCTTCTTCTACCTCTTCTGCTGTATGTAATTGTGTGTAACCAGAAGACACCATTTCTTGGCGTGCTACTTTTACTACATCATTCATAAATAAATTGAAATCCATCTATATTACCTCCTATAGTCTGTCAAGCTGACTACTTCTATCTTACCAATAGTGGCTCATAAAATACAATAGATTCGCACCAATTCCTATGTCTTTCAGCAATTACTTACAATGAGCAAATATAAATGAAAATAGTTGTTCTTCATGGAAAGATGCCAATAACCTACACACTGCACTACGAGTGGCTGAAATGTCCTTCCTTCTTGAAAGAATCAACTATATCATTTGCTGATAAGCCTTTATTTCAACACTTGAACTATCCCCACCTACTCACTGGACTACGCCCTTCACGTTCCTTGAGGAAGGGGTATTTTCGCCTATTTCAGATAAAAAAGTATTAAAGTATTTTTGTGTATTTGTTAAATAATAAAAATTTTTAAAAAAACGCCAATCGTTGTATTCAACAATCGTAGAAAATTATGACATAAAGAGAGGAACTTTAATGAGATAAATAGAAGTTAGTAAGTCAGATTGAATAAATGTAGTGAAGCTACTCATAAGTTCTCTGTACCTATATTTATGAAGGAGATGAAAATCATATCGCATGTTCAAGATGTTATATTAGATCAGTTCTTAGCAAATGCCAATGATCCTAGCTGGTATCTTTCATTTGCAGAAACAGTTCAAAATTTATCAGAGGAAGAAGCATTTTGGAGACCTACTGAAGATAGCCATAGTATCGCTGAAATTGTACAGCATCTAATTTACTGGAATGAAACATGGCAAATAAGATATCAAAAATCTGATTTTAAAGCTGTTCTGTCTATTGAAGATAACAATAAAAGTTTTATTATTCCAGCACACAAAATGTTTAATGAATTAAGAGAAGAACTATTAGAGGTACTATTACAATGGCAAGATCTGCTAACTGAGAAACAACTCGAAAGTGATGTAAACGGATTCCCTGTACCAGCTAAATGGTATGATTTACTCGGAAATGCTATTACACATAACGCCTATCATATTGGTCAAATCGTTTATATACGGAAGTTGCGAAAGAGCTGGTATCGTAGTGATAAGTAATCTTATTATTTCTTCCACTAACGGGCGCTATTGTTGAATAGCACTTAGACTTTTAAACGACTTTATTGTTATATTTTTCAGTGTAGTGAAGTACCTTACATCAAGATTAAACAACTATAGTTTTATCCCCGTTCTAAATTTAGAGCAGGGATATGCTTGTTTGAACTTTTAAAATTAAATAACTTTATTGTCGTTTTACAACAGTATCAGTAATTATTATTAATGACAATAAGCTTCATTTCCGTCATTTCTTCAATTGCGTATTTCACACCTTCTCTTCCTGTTCCGCTTTCTTTCACTCCACCATACGGCATATGGTCCACTCGATACGTCGGAATATCGTTAATCATCACACCACCGACTTTCAGCTCATTTGCCGCATTCATGGCTGTACGTATATTATTCGTATAAATTCCTGCCTGTAAGCCAAACTGAGAATCATTCACACATTGAATTGCATCTTCAATGGATGATACTCGGTTAATAAGTACGATTGGGGCAAATGCTTCTTGGCAAGAAACTTTTGCTTGTGATGGAACGTCTACCAATACCGTTGGATATAACATATTCCCTTCTGCATAGCCACCAGCTACTACCTTCGCACCGTGAGATTTGGCTTCTTCTATCCATTCCAATGAACGTTCCACATCTTTTGTAGAAATAAGAGCTGAAAGATGTACATCTGCATCCAATGGATTCCCAATTTTCAGCTTCTTCGTTTCTTCTACGAAACGTTCCACAAATGCGTCATACACTTCTTTGTGTACATATATACGTTGCAACGAAATACATACTTGCCCTTGATAAGAAAATGCACCTGTTACACACCGTGTAATGATGTTGGATATATCGACATCTCGATCAATGATAACGCCAGAATTGGATCCAAGTTCCAATGTTACTTTCTTCAACCCTGCTAGATGATGAATACTCTTCCCTACTGCTGGGCTACCAGTGAATGTCACCATCTGTACACGTGGATCTTTCACAATACGTGTACCAATTGTGTTCCCATTTCCTGTGACAACATTTAATGCCCCTTTTGGTAAACCAGCTTCTTCAAATAACTTCGCTATAAACAAAGCAGAAAGTGGTGTTTGCCTTGCTGGTTTTAACACAACAGTATTTCCTGCTGCAATCGCCGGTCCCACTTTATGCGCGACTAAGTTCATCGGGAAGTTAAACGGTGTAATGGCCCCGATAACACCTATCGGCTCACGTAACGTATATGCGATTCGCCCATCTCCATTCGGTACTGCACCCATCGGTATTATTTCCCCGTGAATACGCTTCGCTTCTTCCGCTGCGAACTTATACGTTTGGTACGTACGGATTACTTCTTCTCGTGCCGTCGCAATAGGTTTCGCCGCTTCTGTCGCGATAATCATTGCGGCTTCTTCTTTCCTTTCTTCAAGCAACTGGCATACCCTCTCTAATATGTGTGCTCGTTTATGTAACGGTAAAGCCGTCATCATAGGTACTGCCCCGTGTGCTGCCATTATTGCATGATCTACTTCATCACGTGTTGCCACGGGTACTTCTGCGATTTTTTCACCGTTGTACGGAGACAATAAGTCATTGTACGTCGTTCCTTCTACCCATTCACCATTTATAAAAAGATGCTTCTTCATCGTTATTTCCCCCATTCATTCGTTTATACTCTCTTATCATTGTACAAGCAAAAAGAAGATTTATACCTTTTTAGATGAAAGAAAAGCCTTTCCTCACAGAGAGAAAAGGCTACAAATTTTAATAAATAGACGTCGTTTCTTTTGATGTATTTTCTAGAATTTCCTTCACACGTGCTAAGAACTTACCGCAAATTAAACCATCTAATACACGATGATCAAGTGATAAGCATAGATTTACCATATCACGAATACCAAACATATTGTTTTCCATCACAACTGGACGCTTTACAATCGATTCCACTTGAAGAATCGCTGCTTGTGGATAGTTGATGATACCCATTGATTGGATGGATCCGAATGAACCTGTGTTATTCACTGTAAATGTTCCACCTTGCATCTCCGCAGCTGTTAACTTACCAGTACGAACTTTCGTTGCTAAGTCCGAAATTTCACGGGCAATGCCTTTAATTGATTTCTCATCAGCATGTTTGATAACAGGTACAAATAATGAATCTTCCGTCGCTACTGCAATTGATAAATTAATATCTTTCTTCTGAATGATTTTATCTCCAGCCCACATTGAGTTCACTTGTGGGAATTCTTTCAACGCTTGTGCTACTGCTTTTACGAAGAAAGCGAAGAATGTTAAGTTAAATCCTTCTTTCGTCTTAAAGTCATTCTTAAGGGCGTTGCGATAGTTTACTAGATTCGTTACATCTACTTCTACTGTCATCCATGCATGAGGTGCTTCGTGCTTGCTACGTAGCATGTTCGCTGCGATTGCTTTACGTACACCTGTCACAGGGATTTCAATGTCACCTGCTGCTGTTGGAATAACTGGAGCCGCTGGTGCTACTGGTGCCTTCACTTCTTCATGTACAAGAGCAGCCTCTACTACTGGTGCTGGCTTCGTTTCTACCGCTACTGGTGCTGATGTCGGCGCCGCAGTTGGAATGTTTCCAGATTCAATAAGCGCTACTATATCTTTTCTCGTAATACGGCCGTTCGCACCTGTGCCTTTCACTGCATCAAGTGGAATGTTATGTTCGCCAGCTAGACGTACTACTGCTGGTGAATAACGTGCTTTTGCAGATGATTGTTCTGTTACTGCTTCCTCTACTGTTGTTTCTGACTCTGCTGTAACAGTAGCGGCTACTTCTACGCCGCCTTCAACCGCTACGACACAAATTGTCTTTCCTACTTCAAGTGTTTCTCCTTCTTCGGCAATAATCTCTTTAATTACTCCTGTGAAAGAAGATGGTACTTCTGCATTTACTTTATCTGTCATTACTTCTGCAATCGGATCGTACTTATTAATCGTATCTCCTACAGAAATAAACCATTTCGTGATTGTTCCTTCTGTTACGCTTTCCCCAAGTTGAGGCATGACAATGTTCTCTAACGCCATCTCTAGTTCCTCCTCGAAATGAAAAAAATCCTGTATTCACCATAATTGAACGTGCAGAGGCTACAAAGCGTGCACGTTCACAATTGTTCTATTAAAATTCTGCTAACTCGCGCATTGCCTTTTCTACTTTATCTGGATTAATCATGAAGAATTTCTCCATTGTAGGAGCGTAAGGCATCGCTGGGACATCTGGACCAGCTAAACGCTTAATTGGTGCATCTAGGTCAAACAAGCAGTTCTCTGCAATAATTGCCGCTACTTCCCCAATGATACTTCCTTCTTTGTTATCTTCTGTTACTAATAATACTTTACCAGTCTTAGAAGCTGCTTCAATGATTGCTTCTTTGTCTAATGGATACACAGTACGTAAATCTAGTACGTGCGCCGAAATACCTTCTTTTGCTAGTTTTTCTGCTGCTTGAAGAGCAAAATGAACGCATAGACCATATGTGATAACTGTAATGTCTTCTCCTTCGCGCTTTACGTCTGCTTTTCCAATCGGTAATACGTAATCATCATCCGGTACTTCTCCTTTGATTAAACGATATGCACGCTTATGCTCAAAGAATAATACTGGGTCCTCATCACGAATTGCCGCCTTTAGTAAGCCTTTTACATCATATGGTGTAGAAGGCATAACAATTTTCAGTCCTGGTTGGTTTGCAAATACTGCTTCAACCGATTGTGAATGATATAATGCACCGTGTACACCGCCGCCGTATGGAGCACGAATTGTAATTGGACACTGCCAATCGTTATTTGAACGGTAGCGAATACGTGCCGCTTCCGAAATAATTTGGTTCACAGCAGGCATGATGAAGTCCGCGAATTGCATTTCTGCAACTGGACGTAATCCATACATTGCAGCTCCAATTCCAACTCCTGCAATAGCTGATTCTGTAAGTGGTGTATCCAACACACGACTTGCACCGAATTGGTCATATAAGCCTTGTGTCGCTTTAAATACGCCACCTTTTAACCCTACATCTTCTCCTAGTACGAATACTTTTGGGTCACGTTCCATTTCTTCTCGAAGTGCCATCGTAACAGCATCAATGTACGAAATTACTGCCATGTTGAAATCCCCCTCTATTCCCCGTATACGTGCAACAATGCATCTTCTGGCGCTGCGTACGGTGCATTTTCTCCATATTCTGTCGCTTCATTTACAATACGCTGTAATTTATCGTGTAACGCTTTATCTGTGTCATCTGTTAATAATTCTAAGTCTTTTAAATACGTAGCAAATAGCTTCACTGGATCTTTCGCTTTTGCCTCATCAATTTCTTCTTGCGAACGGTATAGACGCTCGTCATCATCACTTGTATGCGCTGTTAAACGTTCTGACACAGCTTCAATAAGTGTTGGCCCTTCGCCTCTTCTTGCACGCTCTACGGCTTCTTTCATTACTTTGTATACTGTTAATGGATCTGTTCCGTCTACTGTATAACCAGGCATACCATAACCAGCAGCACGATCTGATACATTCGCACACGCTAGCTGCTTTTCAATTGGTACAGAAATCGCATATTTGTTATTCTCGCACATGAAAATAACTGGTAATTTGTGTACGCCAGCGAAGTTTAATCCTTCATGGAAATCACCTTGATTCGATGATCCCTCTCCGAACGTTACAAATGAAACGAAATCTTTCCCTTCCATTTTCGCTGCTAACGCAAAGCCAACCGCGTGTGGTACTTGCGTTGTTACCGGAGAAGAACCTGTTACAATACGGTTTTTCTTCTGACCGAAGTGACCAGGCATTTGACGGCCACCAGAGTTTGGATCTTCTGCTTTACCGAATGCGGATAACATAAGCTCTTTTGGTGTCATCCCACATGCTAATACAACCGCCATATCACGGTAATATGGTAAAACATAATCTTTCGTTCTATCTAACGCAAATGCAGCTCCGACTTGCGTCCCTTCTTGCCCTTGACCAGGAACAACGAATGGAATTTTGCCAGCACGGTTTAATAACCACATACGCTCATCTAACTTTCGTGAAAGTAACATCGTTTCATACATACTTAATACATCGCTATCACTTAATCCAAGCTCTACATGACGATTCTCTGTTCTAATTTTCTCTAACACTGCTAATCCCCCCATCGAAATCACCCATGCAACGCCTTTCCTTCAACCGCTAAAGCTACTTCTCCCATCGCTTCTGATAACGCAGGATGCGGATGAATTGTTTTTGAGATTTCCCAAGCGGTAGCGTCTAGTACTTTTGCTAATGTTGCTTCGGAAATCATTTCCGTTACATGTGGCCCAATCATATGAACTCCTAATAAATCTTCCGTCTTAGAATCAACAATCATTTTGACAAAACCATCTACATCACCATGCACAAGTGCCTTTCCAATACCGCGGAATGAGAACTTGCCGACTTTCACTTCATATCCCTGTTCAACTGCTTCTTGCTCTGTAAGCCCTACTGAAGCTACTTCTGGATGGCTATATACACATTTTGGCACTGTATCTTGCTTCATTGGAGTAGGATTTTCACCAGCCATATGCTCAACGGCAATAATACCTTCATGCGATGCCACATGCGCTAGTTGTAAGCCTCCAATAACATCTCCAATTGCATAAATGTGTGACTCTTTCGTTTGGCAAAATTCGTTCGCATTAATAACACCTTTATCTACAACGATATCTGTATTTTCTAAGCCGATATTTTCAATGTTTGCTTGTCGTCCAATGGACACGAGCATTTTATTTGCTGTGAATGTTTTTTCTTGTTCTTTTTGAAGAGCTGTAATTGTTACATTTCCATCAACATGTAACGTTTCACCTAATACTTGTGCACTCGTTACAACTTTGATTTTCTTCTTCTTGAATAGGCGTGTAATTTCTTTTGAAATATCTTTATCTTCTAGTGGTAGAATTCGATCCGCATATTCAATAATTGTTACATCTACACCAAAGTCTGATAAGATAGAAGCCCACTCAACTCCAATTACGCCGCCACCAACGATAATAATAGATTCTGGTAAGTTTTCTAGTTGTAATGCTTCGTCTGATGTTACTACATATTCCCCGTCAATCGGTAAGTTCGGAAGCGTTTTCGGCCTTGAACCTGTTGCGATTAGAACATTCTTTGGAATTAACATCTCACTTTCTTCACCATTATTCATTTCCACAGAAACGGTGCCTGGCATTGGTGAGAAAATAGAAGGTCCAAGAATACGTCCGTATCCTTCATACACATCGATTTTTCCTTTTTTCATTAAGTGAATAATGCCGTTATGAAGTTGGTCTGTAATACCATTCTTGCGATCTTGTACTTTCGTGAAATCAATTGCTACGTCATTTGCAATAACACCATATTTTAATCCTTCTACTGTTTCACGGTATACTTCTGCCGAACGTAGTAGTGATTTCGTTGGAATACATCCAGCATGTAAACATGTGCCACCTAACTTGTTCTTCTCGACAATTGCTACTTTCATTCCTAGTTGTGTTGCACGTACAGCCGCTACATATCCACCTGGACCGCCGCCAATTATTACTAAATCATATTCTTTTGCCATTACAATCACCTCGTCTATATTAACGTTGCTCTACTAATACTCCTGCTCCGTACTGCTTCGCTTGTTCGCTTCCTTTTAAAACACGTAGTGCACCTTCTGCTAAGGCTTGTAATTCATCTTCACCTGGATGTACAATTACATCGGCAATCCAGCATACGTGCTTTGTAATCATGTCAACAAGCATACGGCTATATGCCAATCCACCTGTCAAAATAACAGCGTCTACTTTTCCTTTTAGTACAGCGCTTGCTGAACCAATTTCTTTCGCCACACCGTATGCCATCGCATCATAGACTAACTTCGCTTGTTCATCGCCTGCTTCAACCATTGCTTCTACTTCTCGTGCATCGTTCACGCCAAGATAACTTACAAGACCTCCTTGGCCAACAAGCTTCTTCATGATTTCATCACGGTAATATTCACCAGAGAAGCACATATTCACTAAGTCGCCTGCCGGTACTGTACCTGCACGCTCTGGACTGAATGGGCCTGTTCCATATAAACCGTTGTTCACATCTATAACGCGCCCCTCTTTATGAGCTCCTACTGTAATACCTCCGCCCATATGAGCAACAACATAATTGACTTCTTCATATTTCTTCCCTTGATTTGTAGCTGTTTTTCTCGCAACTGCTTTTTGATTTAATGCATGAAAAATACTTTTTCTCTCTATTTCACTAATCCCACTAATTCTCGCAATTGGCTCTAATTCGTCTACAACAACTGGATCGACGATATACGCTGGAATGTTCAAACCTTTTGCAATTTCATTTGCGAGGATACCACCTAAATTAGAAGCATGATGTCCACTTAAGCCAGCTCGTAAATCACTTATCATCTCATCGTTCACTTCATATGTGCCACCTTCGATTGGGCGAAGTAATCCACCTCTTCCGCAAATAGCACTTAGCTTTGACAAGTTAATACCTTCTTTGTCTAATGCATGGAGAATCGTATTCTTTCGAAATTCGTACTGCTCAATAATGCTGGAGAATTTCCCTATCTCTTCTGCACTATGTCGAATTGTTTCTTCAAAAATCATATATTCTTCATGAAAAACCCCTATTTTCGTAGAAGTACTTCCTGGATTAATCGTTAATATTCGGTACGACAAGGTTCTCCCTCCAACTTATTGCTACTATTATTCTTATCTATGAAACTCCCTGGCAATTTTTCATAGATAAACTGCCAGGAAGGATTCTTACTTTTATAAGACATGACAGCACTTCACTCCGAGTGGCGCTTTCATGATAAATCTACTTTTATCGCATTTGGCGACTTAAAATGTGATGTCCATTTTGTAAGAACTTGCTTCTTGAACGTTGAATGCGTGCAATACGTTCTTCTGCTAAGCGGTCTGCTGCAACGTATGTTGGGATACCATCACGTTTTGAAATTTCGATTACTTTTGCGATGTTATCGTAAATACCTTCTACTTTCTTCATTGCACGTTCACGGTTATATCCATATAATTCATCCGCTACGTTAATTACCCCACCTGCGTTAATTACATAGTCTGGTGCATATACGATACCTAATTCATGGATCAGGTTACCGTGACGTGTTTCTTTTAATTGGTTATTTGCAGCACCTGCAATAACACGTGCTTTTAACTTCGGAATTGTTGCATCGTTAATTGTTGCTCCTAACGCACACGGTGCATAAATATCACACTCTACGCTGTAGATGTCATCTGGATCTACAGCTTTTGCACCAAACTCTTCTACTGCACGTTTTACCGAGTCTTTGTTAATGTCTGTAACGATTAATTGTGCTCCTTCTTCATGCAAGTATTTGCATAAGTTGTACGCAACGTTACCAACACCTTGAACAGCAATTACCTTTCCTTCTAAGCTATCTGTTCCGAATGCTTCTTTCGCTGCTGCTTTCATTCCTCGGTATACGCCATATGCTGTTACAGGAGATGGATTTCCTGATGAACCGAATGATGGTGAAATACCAGTTACATAGTCTGTTTCCTCATGAATAATATCCATATCAGCTACTGTTGTTCCAACATCTTCTGCTGTAATGTAACGACCATTTAATCCTTGAATGTAACGACCAAATGCACGGAACATTTCTTCGTTCTTGTCTTTACGTGGGTCTCCGATAATTACCGTTTTACCGCCACCAAGATTTAACCCCGCTGCTGCATTTTTGTAAGTCATTCCCTTCGCTAAGCGAAGTGCATCTTCAATGGCTGCTTCTTCTGACTCATACGTCCACATTCTTGTTCCTCCAAGAGCAGGTCCAAGAGTTGTATCATGAATAGCGATAATCGCTTTTAAGCCAGATTGCTTATCTTGACAAAATACTAATTGTTCGTAATCATATTTCTCCATGTATTTGAAAATTTCCATTGTAAGTTCCTCCTTAGTTATGCAGTACATACAGCTAATGCTAATGAATACAGCTTTGTTTTTGCATCATCAGCTCGAGATGTTAATACAATTGGTGCTCTCGCTCCCGCGATCACCGCCGCCACTTCAGCTTGTGCGAAATAAACGAGTGATTTATACAATACATTGCCTACTTCTATGGTCGGTACAACAAGAATATCTGCCATACCAGCTACTTCACTTTCAATATGTTTATGCTTTGCAGCAACAAGTGAAATAGCATTATCTAACGCTAGTGGTCCATCAACCACACAATCTTTTATTTGTCCTCTTCGGTTCATTTGCGTCAAAATCGCTGCATCCGTCGTTGCACTCATCGCCGTATTCACTGCTTCTACGGCTGCTAGTGGGGCTACTTTCGGATTTGTCATGCCGATTTTATTCGCAATGCGAACTGTATTATTAATGATCGCTGTTTTCTGTTCTAAATCTGGTTGAATATTCATCGCTGCGTCTGTCACAAATAACAAACGATCGAAAGTAGGTATTTCAAAGAGAGCGGCATGTGATAGGACTTTTTCTTTTCTTAGTCCGTATTCTTTATTTAGGACGGATTTTAGCAACATCGCTGTTTCCACATGCCCTTTCATTAAAATATTCGCTTCTTTCGCCGATACGGCTTTCACAGCTTCTTCGACTGCGCTTTGTTCGGTTTCGCAATGATATATCGTAAGTTGTTCATGCGAAACGATGGAGGCATCTATCCCTTCCAATATGTGATGAATTTTCTCTTCATCACCGAATAATGCAAAAGATGCTAGTTTATGATGAATGGCCTCACATACAGCTTTTAACACATCTTCATCATGCGCGGCTGCAACTGCAACTGTCATTGCTTCTTTTGCTTTGGCTTGTTCAATAAGCATGTCTAGTTTCATCTATGATTCCAGCCTTTCTTGAAAACCTTTTCATCATCTCTATACTGCAATTAGCATGCCAACTTTTACAAAATAGCAAAAATAATTTTATCTTTCTGTTTTTTCGCTCTATAAGCCATTCTTTTTATAAACACCTTTATGTAACCTAATATTAATATCAAGTACTAAAATATGCAATACTTTTCATACACTACATTTATTGCATGCAAAATATTGCACACTAAGAACGCTCTAATTTATAATATAAACTCCTGATGGAGATTCCCAACTCTTTTGCCGTTTTTGTCTTATTTCCCTTGTGTTTATTTAATACTTCTTCAATGATTTTCTTCTCATATGTCATAACTCGTTCGTCTAGACTTTTCTTTTCCTCTATACCTATAACTGCCACTTCAGACACTTTCGCATGATGCAACGGTGGCAAATGCTCTACTTCAATAATCCTATCTTGATAATGCATGAAAATAATTGCACGTGCTAACACGTTTTCTAGTTCACGCACATTCCCTGGATAATCATATTCCTGTAAATATTCAATCGCTTCTCGCGAAATAGAATGAACAATTCGCCCATAATCTTGATTGATTTTCCCAATTAATCGTAAACAAATAGCACCAATATCTTCTTTTCGCGCACGTAATGGCGGAATATGAATTGGTAGTTTATTCAAACGGTAATACAAATCTTCTCGAAATGTCCCGTCTACCATTGCCTTTTCTAAATTCACATGAGTTGCTGCAATGACACGTGTGTTAATCGGAATTGCTTTCGTTCCTCCAACTCTCACAATCTCGTTTTCTTGTAAGACTCGAAGTAACTTTGCTTGCATATTCGGCGAAAGCTCCCCAATTTCATCAAGGAAAATACTTCCGTTATTCGATTCCTCGAACAACCCTTTCTTCCCGCCTCTTCTTGCTCCCGAGAAAGCACCATCTTCATATCCAAACAACTCACTCTCAAGAAGCGATTCCGTTAGCGATGCACAGTTAACACGTACAAATTTATTAAACTTTCGCTCACTACCATCATGAATCGCATGCGCGAATAATTCCTTCCCTGTACCTGATTCCCCTCGTAATAGTACTGTCGCTGGGGTTTTCGCTGCCAAACGTGCTTGCTGAATCGCAACCATCATTTCTTTCGAAGATCCAATAATATCTTCAAACGAGTACTTCGTCTCCAACGTTCGAATAATTTGTCTTGCTCGCTTTAATTCATTCGTTAATTTTTCAATTTCAGAAACATCATGGATAACTCCTACGCTCCCCTTTATGACACCGCTTACAATTACAGGAGCTACATTTACAAGTACATCTCGATTATTGCTACCTACTTTCATCCGTACACCGCGTACTGCCTTTCTTGTTTGCAGTACTTTCATATGCATACTTTCTCCTTCTACAATATCTGCAGTTGCTGGTTTGCCAATCACTTCTTCTTTTGTTAAGCCTGTAATTCTCGTATATGCGGGATTAATCAAAATCCCTCTTCCTTGTTCATCAACAACAGAAATCGCTTCTTCAGATGAGTGGATTATCGCTTCTAATAATGTTTGAGATTGTACTTCTTGTTGTAGAATAAGATTTTCTTTTTCTTCTAATAAGCGAAAAATTATTTTTGCTACTGCCCCTGGAATTAATACAGAATTTTTCTTCTTCCTAACTTGTAATGCTGCATTTAATTCCTCATCGCCAGTCGCATTAATAATGACATCCGTACGTTCTAACAAAAATGCTTCTACCTCTGTTGATACTGGAATATGCAATGAATTCGCAAGCTCTATCCCTTTCGCTTGTGAATTTCGGTCTACTACCGCTACCACTTCCGATACATCAGACGAATGAAAAAGCCGGATTAAAGCTGTTCCCCCATTCCCAGCACCAATAATCATTACTTTTTGCTTCATTACCCCACTCCTCCCACTTCCATCTTACTGCTTCCTACATTATTTTACAATTTTTTATTCTTCTATATAAAAAAACATTTGATAAGACAATCGAACTCACATTCAACGAAAACATAAAACTAGTACACTGATTATCCTTTCTTCTCTCATCCTTTCCACAAACACTTGTACAGCAACCTTTCTTCGACTCGAGTAGTTATCACTATCTTAAATAACGCTCCAATGCTAAAATGTCTCTATAAAGGTAATTATTACGCTACACATATTACTATTTAATAAACATCCATAAAGTATATTACTATCATAAATACCTACATTTATATTTAAGGAGTGGCTACATATGCGTTTATTTGCACTATTGATTGTTTTAGTTCCAATTTTCTTTGCTATGTTCGGCATTAAACTTATGCGCGATACGTTATTTGGAATCTCCGTACTACCTATTTCCTCATTATCACTACAATTCCTGCTCGGGGCCTTATCATTTGGTATCGGATTATATTTAATCGGTAGCTTCATTTTGCACCGTGATCGAAAACGAAATAAAGTACAACAACGATTTAAACGACCATAAGAAAAGAAGACATAGACCCTATGTCTTCTTTTTTTATTTCTTAAGCAAGGATTTCGCCCTTTCTGGATAATCTGTAATGATTGCATCGCACCCATCCTCTATTATTTGCTTCATTAATGGTACATTATTAATCGTATACGGTCTCACCGCAATATTCCGTTTCTTACATTCTTCTACAATATACCTATCAATAAGACGGTAGCTCGGATGAATCGCATCTACCCCTAGATGTTCTGCATAATACCACGGGTGCATGATACGGGTATTATACAAAATGGCTGTTTCAATGCTCGGGGCAATTTGTTTACATTTCACTAAACTCTCATCATTGAAAGAAGACAGAATAACACGCTTACTAAGACGATGAGAACGAATTAACGAGATTACTTCTTCCTCCATCCCATAATAAGGGATAAAATTATTTTTCAACTCAATATTAATTTTTAACGTATTGTCCTTACACCACTTAAAGACATCTTCTAATAATGGAATTTCACAAAAATCAATCTTAGCTCCGAATTTATAATTTGCGTTGTAGCGTCTTAGTTCCTCATACGTATAATCATGAACAAATCCTCTTCCGTCCGTTGTACGATCTAACGTCTCATCATGAATAACGACTAATTGGTCATCTTTCGTTAACTGAACATCCAATTCAAGTCCATCAGCCCCAAGACGCTTTGCTTTTTTGAAGGCAACCATCGTATTTTCTGGATACGTTCCTGCCGCCCCTCGATGCGCAAATACTTGCACCATACTATCCTTCCTTTCCATCTTTTCGTTACTTTATTCGCTGTCTTTTGGTATAATAAATGGACAGAAAAACAGAGAACAAAGGAGGAAACACATGAAACCTTTACAACTATCTCCTGAAACAGCTATTAAGCTTGCGAAGGAATTAAATATCCCTCTTGAACAGCTTATGCATATGCCACAACATATTTTAATCCAAAAAATGATGGAATTATCAGAGAAGGAAAGTTCAAACTAAGAACTTTCCTTTTTCATTTCACACTCTTCTTTCCTACTTCATATACTTATAACATCATTATTATAAAGAGAGAGGAAATTCTATGCGTTCTCGAAATAAACAGAAAGAACAATTTTCTTCTTTCCTTCAAAAATATTCGATATCGTGTATCGCTTTTCCAGTAATTCCTCCCTCCTCCAACACCCCTCGTCAAACAACATGCACCGAATTTATTACCGTAGCAAAAGGAAACAAAAGAATTTATCATAATGAGGATGGATTGACGGAATACGGTCCGATGAGAATAGTTTCTCCTAATGATGTCTCGTACATTAACTTATTCATCAATGGAGTACTTCAACCACAGGTTAACTATCAAGTAGGAGAGGGAGAACTAATTTTATTAAGCAACAATCTCCCACAACAAGGTGTCCCGATTACATTACAATTTATTAGTATTTATTAAGGAGAGGATTGTACATGCCTGCTTCACTCGTAAAGTTAGTAATAACAGCGGATAACACAGTTGGCGGTTCTATTACCACTACAACAACAACAAATGTTGCTCCTGTTACAACTCGCTACGTAGCGAATGTTACAGCCGGAATGATTAGTGGTGGCGTCACAACAATTCCTGCAACAAGCTTTCTGGATGACACAGGAACAGCACTTAGCTCTGGTGGACTGCCAACAATTAACGCAAACTCATACTACACAGTACAAATCAACGGTGTACTACAACAAAGTGGTTTGTCTACATTAACAAACAACGACCTTGTTATTAACGCAGCAGTTTTAGTAGGAGTGCCGGTTACCTTAGAGATTGTTAACTTCTCTGGCACAACTTCTACGTCCACATCTACAAACGGTGTTACTGTTTCAACAACGCTTAACACATAATAGATTCCGACAAGGACCACCTGCCAAAGTGTACAAGGTGGTTTCTTCCTATTCAGCCACCCTTCAAGTTACGTTTATATGCAGAGAATGAAGAGAATATACATAAGAAAACAAAAAAGCCCCTGGGAGTGATTTCTCGCAGGAACCATACTAATATTTTATAGTACAATTTGTTTCCATATGCTTTCGCTCTTCTGTAAATTCCGTTCTATATGTGTTTAAATCTTCATCGTAGTACTCACAGTGCTGTTGAATCTCTCCTGACGCTCTCCATTGAATATATACATACTTTTCTTTTGGTTCATCTGCAAATACAACATACGATATCGTTCCTTTCACCCTATCCGTATTTCTTTTCGAATTGTAGGTTGGTTTGATTGATAAGATATCTTCTTCTTTATATCCCTTTCCAATCAAGTATCCTCCTGTATCTTGCTTCATCATATATTCGCTAATAGGGTTTCCATAAAATGCCGAGTACAACGTAAAAGCAAAGAGAGCTATAATTGTAGCAGATGCCATTACAATAACTTTTTTCAAGCTCCCCCTCCTTTCTATAGTTGATATTCCTTCTCCCAAAGAAAATACCGCCGTTCATTAGCCTGTAAAATGACAAACCAATAAAAGACGGTATATATAACATAGTATTATTGCTGGTAATTAGTAGTATGACATTATCGTACGAACACTACTTAACTCACTTTACTCTCTAATCGTAACTTATCAGCGACCATTGCGATGAACTCCGAATTTGTTGGTTTTGCTTTTGAAATAGAAACAGTATAACCGAATAACGACGAAATAGAATCGATATTTCCACGACTCCATGCAACTTCGATCGCATGGCGAATTGCACGCTCTACACGTGACGCAGTTGTGTTGTATTTCTTCGCGATATCTGGATATAACACTTTTGTAATCGAGCCTAATAGCTCGATATCATTGTACACCATTGAAATTGCTTCACGTAAATATAAGTATCCTTTGATATGTGCTGGTACGCCAATTTCATGAATAATACTTGTAATATTGGCATCTAAGCTCTTTGGCTTCACTTCGGATTGCTGACGGAACATTGAAGATTCTTTCTTTACTAATCCACTTGGTTTGCCACTTACTTGGCGAATATGATTAGCTAAGTTTTCCATATCAAACGGTTTCAAAATAAAATAAGATGCACCTAAATCAACAGCTTTCTTCGTTACATCTTCTTGACCGAAAGCTGTTAACATGATAACGTTCGGAAGCTTCTCCCTACTAACTTCTCTAATCTTCTCTAGAACAACTAGACCATCTAAGTAAGGCATAATAATATCCAATACAATTACATCTGGTTTTTTCTCTTCAATCTGCTTCAAGCAATCTTGTCCATTGTAAGCAACTCCTACAACCTCGATATCTGATTGCTGTGCTAAATAATTCTCAACCATCGTGATTAACTCTTTATTATCATCTGCAAGAAACACTTTAATTTTTTCTAACATTTTGTTTCCTCCCTCACGTCATCTGAACTTGCTCGTATTTACCCGTTATCTCGTCTATATGTGCTATTAATGTATTTTCTAAAAAGAAAAATTCGACAACGACACGTTGTTTCCTTTTATTTCTCCATTTTATTTATGTAAAAGTGTTCGACACTTTTCAAGGTATTTTTCGTTCTTTTCTTAAAAAAGTCTAAATAACACGAAAATTCGCTTTCTCCTGTTATAATACAATTCTATTTTACACGACAATTTACATAATGAAAACAACTTATAAGACAAGAAATCATTTTTTATGAACTTTTCTATAAGAAAACCCTTTCTTTTTACAAAAAAGTAAATAAAAACGTACTTTCTTCTCTTATAGACCTATGAATAATCATTTTTTGACGAAAAAGAAGCGAGCGTCATTAGCTCGCTTCTTTCTTGTTTAATTGGTGAGAATCATAAATATTAATGCCCGCTTCGTTTAACATCCATTCAATATGGACACCATAACCAGAAGTCGGATCATTCACAAAGACGTGAGTTACTGCGCCAATTAATTTGCCATCTTGAATAATTGGGCTTCCGCTCATTCCTTGGACAATACCACCTGTATGCTCAAGAAGACGCTTATCCGTAATCTTGATAACCATTCCTTTTGTCGCAGGAAACTTCTGTGGTATTGATGTTACAACTTCTACATCAAATTCTTCTACTTTGTCTTGGTTAATAACAGTAAGAATTTTTGCTGGTCCCTCTTTCACTTGGTGGGATAGTGCAATTGGCAATTCTTTATCCATGATACCATTCGGAATAGTTGTACGCAGTGTACCAAAAATACCAAACGAGCTATTCGTTACGATGTTACCTATTACTTCGTTATCCGGTGCAAACCGTGCTAATTTCTCTCCTGGGTCACCGTCGCTTCCTTTTTGGATAGACGTAACCGTTGAACGCATAATTTGCCCGTTTTGTACTTGAATTGGCTTTTTCGTATCATTGTCTGTTATGACATGCCCTAATGCTCCGTATTTCATCGTGCCAGGGTGAATAAACGTCATCGTTCCAATTCCTGCTGCTGAATCACGAATATATAAACCAATACGATATGATTCTTCATCTTTGTTTTTTAAAGGTGTCAACTTTGTTTCAAATGTTTTCCCTTCTCGTAAAACAACAATCTTAAGTGATGCACCAGTTTTCCCTGAATCTTGAATAAATGGGGCAACATCATTCATCTTCTGAATTGGTTTCCCATTTATATTCATAATCATATCTCCAACTTTGATTCCTGCAATTTCACCTGGTGATTTCTTTCCTTCTTTTGTTTGAATAAGGTGATGTCCTACTACTAACACACCTTTCGTGTTTAGCTTGACACCAATTGATTGACCACCCGGAATTACTTTGAAATCTTTTAATACTTTCACATTTACTTTCTTAATTGGAAAACCAGCCATTTGTAAAATAACATCTGCTTCCCCAGTCTGATGAGCATCGACAGACACTTGTTTATCGTCCTTCCCAACCGTTACAACGTTTGGATTCGATGATTTCACATTTCCTAAAGCTGGGATCGAAGCTAATTCAGATTGTTGCCCTTCAAATAAAACAACTTCTTTTGGTATCTCTAAGTAATGATGAATTTGTTTATTTAAACAAATGAATACTATTGAAACAAGGAGAAATGCACCTATCAAATTTCTTATACGCCTTTTCATTCCTTCACTCTCCTCGCTCCTAACCCACATTCAGCCACTGTTTTGCGACCTTATCATTACTTTCTCCTTTGTCGAAACGATTTATAACTGGCAAATAAAATAAAGTACATTTTTCAACGTTTATCTGTAAAAAAAGAAGATGAATCGACTGATTCATCTTCTTATGCATACGTTGCTTTAATATTTTTAGCTTGTTCAAGTAATTCCTTCGCATGTTCGTGCGTCACACCTGTAATTTCTGCACCTGAAATCATACGAGCAATTTCCATAATTTTCTCTTCATGGTTTAATACATTTACATTTGTCTTTGTTCGATCTTCTACAATTTCCTTTGTGATAAACAAATGTGTATCTGCCATCGAGGCAACTTGTGGAAGATGCGTAATACATAGTACTTGAGAATCAGCTGACACACGTTGGATTTTCTCTGCAATTGCTTGTGCTACTCGTCCGCTTACTCCTGTATCTACCTCATCGAAAATAATGGATGTCACACCTTGATGCTTCGAGAAAATACTCTTAAGCGCAAGAATAATACGAGATAACTCTCCACCTGAGGCAACTTTCGCAAGTGGCTTTAACGGCTCTCCAGGGTTCGTTGAAATATAGAACTCGACTTCATCTAAGCCATCAGCCATTAATCTAACTGGGATTCCATCAACAAGCGGATCACCTTCTGTTCCCTCGTTCCTCACAATGCGTACTTCAAACTTCGTCTTATCCATATACAATTCTTTCAACTCTTGATGGATGGCATCTGTTAAATGCGCTGCTAATGCCTTTCTCATCGCTGATAAGCGAAGTCCTTCGTCGATTACCTTAATTATCAGTATATCTAATTCTTTCTTTGTCTTCTCGATGTGTACGTCTTTATTTTCAATCGTATCTAATTCTTCTGCAATTTGTTCTGCATAGTGTAGAATCTCTTCAACAGACTGACCATACTTACGCTTTAACATATTAATTTCATTTAAGCGTGATTCAATAAAATCCAGACGCTTCGGATCATACTCCATTAAATCAATCTTTTCTCGTAAACCATACGCAGCTTCTTCTAGTACATAAAAGCTATTTGCAATTGCTTCGGAGATATCTGTTAATGACTGATCAATACTTGTTACTGTTTCAACACCATACATTGCACTACGTACTTGATCAAGTCCTTGTGAATCGCCACTAAGCGCTTGGTATGCGTCTGTTAATGCTTTATATATTTTCTCGAAGTTCGCTATTTTAATGCGTTCTTCTTGCAATAGCGTATCTTCATCCACTTTTAAATTAGCAGAGCGAATTTCATCTAACTGAAATTGAATCAAATCTAGTCGATGAGCCATTTGTTGTTCATTTTCCGTTAGTTGCTTCAACTGCTTCTTCACACGTTCGTACTGTGTGTATACTTGGCGATATGATTCAAGTTGATTCCACATATTCTCTGCATCAAACTGATCTAACATATGTAAGTGACGTTCGGGAGTCATTAAATCTTGATGTTCATGCTGGCCATGTATATCAACTAACGTCTTACCAATTTCTTTAAGCGTCGTTGTCGTCACTAGTTTCCCGTTAATACGGCACACACCTTTTCCCGTATGTGTAATGTCCCGCTTTAAGATAATCATATCCTCTTCTAGCTCAATGCCAAGTTCCTCACATTTGCTAAAGCACGGATGTTTCTCATCTAAATAAAATAGTCCTTCAATTTCTGCTTTCTCCGTACCGTAACGGACAAATTCAGAGGATCCTCTTCCACCTACTAATAGTCCAATTGCATCAATAATAATGGATTTCCCCGCACCCGTTTCTCCACTTAATACAGTTAATCCTTTTTCAAAAGAGATGGAAACCTCTTCAATAATTGCAAAGTTCTTAATTGATAATTCCGATAACAAACTTCTTTCACCTCTTATATGTTATATCTTCTACAACATGCGAATAAAACGTTCAGAAATTCCTTCTGTATCTTCTGGCGTACGGCACACAATTAAAATTGTATCGTCTCCGCAAATTGTTCCGACAATTTCATGCCAATCCAAATGATCAATTAGTGCACCAATAGCACTTGCATTTCCTGGCAATGTTTTTAAGACAATAAGATGACCTGCTGAATCGATTTTTACAAATGCATCAATTAATGATTTCTTTAGCTTTTGCAATGGATTAAAGCGTTGATCTGCCGGTAAGCTATACTTATATCTACCATCTGTTAAAGGAACTTTCACTAAGTGCAGTTCTTTAATATCACGTGAAACAGTTGCTTGTGTAACATTAAAGCCCTCGTTTCGTAGAATATCTACTAATTCATCTTGTGTCTCAATATCTTTACTTGAAATAATTTCTCTAATTTTAATATGACGTTGACCTTTATTCACTTCATTAGCTCTCCTTATATATAATCTACATTCATAGGAAATAATAACGTGTATATATAGACAAAACCCCGATAGATTTAGTCTTCCCTTCTTTAAAACAATTGTACAAACTAATGTTAAAACATAATGCAACAGTTGTACATATTTTTCTATATATATACATGCTTTTGTGACGGAAAAAGCATATAAAAGAAAAAAGAGGAACAACGGCTGTTATCCCTCCATTCCCTCTTATTTCTTTAACTGCGCGTGCGCTTCCTCGACAATTTGCATCACTGTCTTCTCTGAATGGTTTGTTCCTTGTTCTTTCTCACCATGCCATTTAAAGTGCGCTAGGAACTCAATATTCCCTTCTCCTCCTGTAATTGGAGAGAACGTCACATCTTGCACATCGTATCCTTCCTTCATCGCAAATTCAAGAATAGATTCTATTACTTGCTCATGTACTTTCTTATCACGAACGATTCCTTTCTTCCCTACTTGATCCTTCCCAGCTTCAAACTGCGGTTTAATTAACGCAGCAACATCACTATTAGAAACAAGAAGTGTCTTTAACACTGGAAGAATTAAGCGTAGCGAGATGAAGGAAACATCAATCGTTGCTATTTGCGGCATCCCTTCCATTAAGTCACTTGGCGTCACATAACGGAAATTCGTACGCTCCATCACAACCACACGCTCATCTTGGCGCAATTTCCATGCAAGTTGGTTATATCCAACGTCTAATGCATACGATAATTTTGCCCCATTCTGCAATGCACAATCGGTAAATCCACCTGTGGATGAACCAATATCAATCATGACTTTGTCTTGTACAGACATATCGAATACTTGCAGTGCCTTCTCTAACTTGTATCCGCCACGGCTCACATAAGGCATTACCTGCCCTTTAATTTGAAGCGGTGCATCTATTTGAATTTTCTCACCTGGCTTGTCCATACGTAACTCATTTGAGTAAACAAGGCCAGCCATAATAGATCGCTTCGCTTTTTCACGTGTCTCTGCTAAGCCACGTTCTACTAATAATACGTCTATACGTTCTTTTTTTGTACTCATACTCACTACTTACGCCCTTTTTTGTTTACTTGGAAGCATACTATGCACTGTTGCAATAACACCATTTACCGTTAATCCAATTTCTTCTAATAATTCATTCACACTTCCATGCTCAATGAATTCATCTGGTATACCCATACATTGGATGTGAGGTGTATAACCATGATTATGTGCAAATTCAAGGACAGCACTTCCAAAGCCACCTTGTACTTGCGCTTCTTCAATTGTTACAACATTCATATTGCTACCTAAAATCGTATGCAACATATTTTCATCCATTGGTTTGATGAAGCGTGCGTTGACTACTTTCACAGAAATGTTTTCTTTTTCTAACTGTTCTGCTGCTTGCATCGCCATTGGAATCGTTGTACCAAACGTCAAGATTGCTACATCTCTTCCGTCTCGTAACACTTCCCACGTACCAATTGGGATTTCTTTTAATTGTTCGTCCATCTCTACACCAATACCATTTCCACGTGGGAAACGCATTGCAATTGGACCATCGTCGTATTTGAACGATGTGTACACCATATGCTGTCCCTCGTTCTCGTCTTTTGGCATCATAAGAACTAAGTTAGGCACATGACGTAAGAAAGCAATATCAAATACTCCATTATGCGTCTCACCGTCCGCACCAACTAAACCAGCACGGTCAATTCCGATGAATACATTTAAGTTTTGGCGGCAAATATCGTGTACAACTTGATCATATGCTCGTTGTAAGAACGTCGAATAAATAGCTAAGAACGGCTTATATCCTTGTGTTGCTAATCCTGCTGCCACTGTCACTGCATGTTGCTCTGCAATTCCCACATCAAACATGCGATCTGGCAATTCCTCAGCAAACTTCTCTAACTTCGATCCAACAGGCATCGCTGGTGTAATCGCAACAATTCGCTCATCTTCTTTTGCCAATTTAAGCGCTGTATCACTTACTAACTTACTCCACGCAGGAGCTGTCGCTTTTGGCTTTACAAAATCACCTGATTCGATTTTATACGGACCTGTACCATGCCATGTTCCAACAACATCTGATTCTGCTGGCTTGTATCCTTTTCCTTTTTTCGTTAAGACGTGAATAAGGACAGGACCTTTCATTCGCTTCGCATAGTGTAAATTCTCAAATAAATCGTGATAGTCATGACCATCAACAGGACCTAGGTACGTAAATCCTAATTCCTCGAAGAAAACGCCTGAAACGAATAAATACTTCAAGCTATCTTTCACACGTTCTGCTGCTGTTGCTAATGTGCCACCAACAGCCGGAATCTTCTTCAATAACGCTTCTAGCTCGTCTTTTGTCTTCTGGTAATGATCCATTGTGCGTAGGCGTCCTAATACATTGTGGAGTGCCCCTACGTTTGGTGCAATTGACATCTCATTGTCATTTAAAATAACAATCATGTCTTTCTTCTCATGACCAATGTGATTCAATGCTTCGAATGCCATTCCACCAGTTAATGCACCGTCCCCAATAATTGGAACGATATGATCATCTGTTCCCTTTAAATCGCGCGCAATTGCCATTCCCATTGCCGCAGACAACGATGTAGAGCTATGTCCTGTCTCCCATACGTCATGCTCACTTTCTCGCATCTTCGGGAAACCACACAGTCCTTTATATTGTCTTAATGTATCAAATTGATCTGCACGACCTGTCAAAATTTTATGAACGTATGATTGATGTCCAACATCCCAAATAAATTTGTCTTTTGGACTATTAAATACTTTGTGCAATGCAATAGTTAATTCCACTACCCCTAAGTTTGGTGCAATGTGTCCACCAGTTACAGACAGCTTTTGAATAAGAAATTGTCTAACATCTTCGCTTAACGCCTCTAGCTCAGCGATTGACATGTTCTTTAAAAAGCTAGGGTCTTTAATTTTCGTTAGATCCATTCGGACCACTCACTTTCATCCAATTTATCTTTTCTACAAAAACAGCTTCCTTTTCGTTTCCTTACATAACATGAAAAACAGCCGCTAACACAAGCGTGTTGGCGGCATTATTCGAATTCTTTCTGGAACAATCTATTGAAGCGGTTCCATCGTTCCACACGTTTGTTATAGTACACATTAATGTATCATACTTATTTGAAATGTACAATTGAGATTTAATTTTCTCGATTGCCAACAAGCTCACAAATATCATATAAGTAACGAGCATCCACTTGTAACGAATTCAGTGATTCTTTCGCCTTGACTAAAGTCGTTGCCAAAATCTCTTTCGCTCCAGCTAATGAATGTAAAGAAACGTACGTGCTCTTCTCGTTCGTTTCATCACTTCCTACTCGCTTCCCAATTTGTTCTTCTGTTCCTTCAACATCTAGAATATCATCTTTAATCTGAAAAGCTAAACCTAACAGCTCAGAGAATTCTTTCAATGTTGCAATCTCTTTTTGTGTGGCACCTGCAAGAATGGCTCCTGCCACAACAGGAAATACTAACAGTTTACCCGTTTTATTACGGTGAATATACTCCAGTTCTTCCTTTTTGAGCTCTTTCCCTTCTGCTTGCATATCTGCAACTTGGCCAGCAATCATTCCTTCTGCACCAGCTGATGTTGCTAACTCTGCAAGTAATGCAACTTTCTGCTCTGACGTTACCTCTTTATGATTCATTGTGGCAATGACTTGAAATGCATACGTAAGTAATGCATCACCAGCAAGTGTAGCGATATCTTCACCGAACACCTTGTGATTCGTAGGTTTCCCTCTTCTTAAGTCATCATCATCCATACATGGTAAATCATCATGAATTAAAGAATATGTATGAATCATCTCTAATGCACATGCAACAGGCAATCCACGCTCGATATCCTTTGAGAAAGCATCTAATGTTGCAAATAATAAGAGCGGACGGATTCGTTTGCCACCTGCTTGCAAGGAATATTCCATTGACTCTTTCAAGACTGTAGGCGATTCTAGCACTCCAACATACGTATGTAACTGTTGTTCAATAAGTTGTTTACTTTTCTTAGCAAATGTTGAAAATGACGGGATCGTCACTATTATTCCTCTCCTCCAACAGAAAATGGACGAACTTGACCATCCTCACCTAAAATCATACTCATTTTTTTCTCTATATTCTTTAATTTATCATGACACACTTTCGAAAGATTCATGCCGTCTTTATAATAATCAATTGCTTCTTCTAACGGGACATCCCCTTGTTCTAGCTTCGCAACAATTTCTTCTAACTCTGCTAATGCTTCTTCAAAACTCTTATTCTTTTCACTCATTTGTTAATTCACGCTCCTCAATACCCTGTACATGGCAATCTACATGGCCGTCTTGCATTTGAACTTTTAATGATTCACCAAGGCGAATGTCTTTCACAGATTTCACAACACTACCTTCCTCATTATAGGCCACACTATATCCTCTATTCATGATATGAAGCGGATTTAACACTTCAAGTCGTGAAACAGCAGACGAAAATTGTTGTTGCTTCTTCTCAAGAATCTTATGTACCTCTTGTTGAAGGTTCTTTTCCAAATTAGCGAACCTACTCTTCATGTGCTCAACTTGTTGATGCGGATGGTGTTTGTCAAGTCGAAGCGCATGTTGCTCATACATCTTCTTCTTTTGATCATAGACGTGATTGATTGCCTTTGTTAAATCTTCTAACAAGCGGTCTAATTGTTGTTCCTTCTGCTCGTATAATTGCTTCGGATAACGGAATGCATATGATTGTTCCGCTTGCTTCAAACGATTCTTACCCTCTTGTAATTTCTCGTTCATCGCACGCTGCAAACGAAGTGTACGTTGCTCAATTCTTTCCAATACATCACCGATACTTGGAACAGCCATTTCCGCCGCAGCAGTCGGTGTCGGCGCACGTAAGTCCGCTACAAAGTCTGCAATTGTAAAATCTGTTTCATGTCCAACCGCTGAAATAATTGGAATCTTCGAATCTGCTATTGCTCTTGCGACAATTTCCTCATTAAATGCCCATAATTCTTCAATCGATCCGCCACCACGTCCAACAATAAGAACATCAAACTCTCCTCGTTCATTTGCCTTTTGGATAGATTGAACAATTGAGGGAGCAGCGAATCCACCTTGAACAAGTGTTGGAATTACAACTACTTTCGCAACCGGATAACGACGCTCAATCGTTGTCAGAACATCTCGAACAGCCGCACCCGTAGGAGATGTAATAACTCCTATCGTAGTTGGGTACTTTGGAATCTCTTGCTTGTATAACGGAGAGAATAACCCCTCTCCTTCTAGTTTCCTCTTTAATTGCTCATATGCTAGATGAAGATTTCCGATACCATCTGGTTGCATCTCTTTCACATACAATTGATACGACCCAGCAGGCTCGTACAGAGAGACTTCTCCCTGTACGAGTACTTTCATTCCATCTTCTGGTACGAAACCAATCCCGCGATTATAACCAGCAAACATAACAGCAGCGATACGTGCATTCTCATCCTTTAACGTGAAATACATATGCCCTCTACTATGATATTTAAAGTTAGATATTTCTCCTTTTAACAACAAGCTTTGCAAGTGTCTATCGCGTTCGATTTTTGCCTTCATATACTTCGTTAAAGCTGTTACTGTTAAATACCTTTTTTCATCCATACTTAGGATTAAACTCCTTTGCGTACATTCTTCGCAGCTTGTACTGTATTATGAAGTAACATCGTAATTGTCATCGGACCTACACCACCAGGTACAGGTGTCACATAACTTGCTTTTTGCAAGGCATCTTCAAACACAACGTCCCCACACAATTTCCCTGACGGAAGGCGGTTCACACCAACGTCAATTATAACCGCTCCTTCTTTTATGTACTCTGCTGAAATAAAATTAGCTCTTCCAACTGCTACAATCAGAATGTCTGCTTGAAGCGTTAATTGTTGCATATTCACAGTACGCGAATGGCAATATGTCACCGTTGCATCTTCATTTAAGAAAAGTTGACCAACTGGCTTCCCGACAATATTGCTACGCCCTATAACAACAACATGTTTTCCTTTTATATCAATTCCCTTTGATTTCACCATTTCAACAATTCCAAATGGTGTGCACGGTAGAAGTGTTTCTTGATTTGTCATCATCTTACCGATATTAATTGGATGGAACCCATCCACATCTTTCTCTGGAGAAATGGCTGTAATAACTTTTTGTTCGTCGATATGGCCTGGTAATGGTAACTGTACAAGGATACCGTGGACAGTGTCATCTTCATTTAAACGACTAATTTCAGCAAGTAATGCCGCTTCTGATACACTCTCTTCTAATTCAATAATTTCAGAGTGCATACCAATCTCTGCACATGCTTTATGTTTGGCTGTTACGTAAGAACGTGAAGCTGGATGATCACCAACTAAAATGACTGTTAGTCCTGGTATAATACCCTCTGTTTCTTGTAGAACACGGACCTCTTCTTTTAGACTAGCTCGTTTCTCTGCTGCTACTTCTTTACCTGAAATAATTTCCGCTTTTACCATGACACATTCCCCCAGACAAAATAATAATTACTCTTTCTCGTGCAAAAAAATCTATGTATGTAGCGCTTTGCGTAGCAATGAATACGCTATACTCTCTCTTCCCATATCGTATGTTTGAAAGAAATCCCCTTCCATAAGATAACTATAGGGCATAGCCCAACTTTGGGAGGGGATGGCTTTTCTATCATCATACCATAGTCCCTTCTTCTTATGCTAAACATACGAAGCGACGGAACTAATTAATTCATTGATGCTTTTACTTTCTCTAATACAGCGTTGATGAAACGTTTTGATTCTTCATCACCATATACTTTCGCTACTTCAATGGCTTCATTCAATGATACTGTCGTTGGAACATCTTCAATGAATTTCATTTCACAAACAGCCACTCGTAAAATATTACGATCAATAGACCCAATTCGCTCTAACTTCCATTTTGCTAAGTTTTGACGAATGATTGTATCGATTTCTTCTTTATGTTCGATATAGCCAAAAACAAGAGACTCTAAAAACTCCGAACCCTTTTCATTGTTTTCTTCTAACACATTCATAATTGCTTCTTTTGGCTCGATTTGTGCCAAATCAATTTGATATAAAGCTTGTAACGCTCGTTCGCGTGCCGTTCTACGTTTCATCTGTAAAAAAACTCCTTTAATCGTTCTCTGGAAAAAACCCGTTTCATACGTATTCACTATGTAAGCGAGGGTCTTTGACAAATGCTTTTCCATATTCCAAACTGATAATACCATACTTTATGTAAGAAAAGAAGGCATCGGAAATAAAACTACTCATCCATATTATTGCTATTTCGCATACTAAATACACATCGACACGACTGAGCAAAATGAAATAAAAAAAGAAGGAGAGTCCCCCTTCTTCGTTGTTACGCTAACTCCGGCTCATTTCCTTGTTTATCAAACGAAATGCCTACAACATGAATATTAACTTCTGTTGTTTCTAAGCCTGTCATCGTAAATAATGCTTGGCGCACGTTATCTTGAACGTTTCCAGCTACAGTTGGGATTGCTTCACCAAATGCTACTGTTACGTAAATATCTAATACAATACCATCTTCTGATAATTCAACTTTTACGCCTTTGCCGTGGTTTTTGATTCCTAATTTCTCTACAACACCACTAGCGAAGTTGCCGCGCATTGCTACAACGCCTTCTACTTCTGAAGCCGCAATACCTGCAATAACTTCAATAACTTCTGGAGCAATCTCCACTTTTCCTAATGATGCTTCTCCCATATCTAGCATATTGAATTCACTCATTTGAAAGCCTCCTTTTTATTTAACAAATTCATATTTCTCAAGAAACTTTGTATTGTACTCTCCTGAAATGAATTTCTCATGTTCTAATACTTGCAAATGAAACGGAATCGTCGTATGAATTCCTTCAATAACAAATTCTTGTAATGCTCGTTTCATCTTTGCAATGGCTTCTTCCCTCGTCTCGCCATATGTAATGACTTTTGCAATCATTGAATCGTAATACGGCGGGATCGTATAGCCAGGGTATGCCGCTGAGTCAATTCTAACCCCATATCCACCTGGTGGCAAATACATATCGATTTTTCCTGGCGACGGCATAAAGTTTTTCGATGGATTTTCAGCATTAATGCGACATTCCATCGCCCAACCCTTTAATTGTACATCTTCTTGTCTAAAAGACAACTCTTTTCCGTTCGCAACATGAATTTGCTCTTTAATTAAATCAATACCTGTTACCATTTCTGTAACAGGATGTTCTACTTGAATACGTGTATTCATTTCCATGAAGTAGAAACTCTTCGTCTTGTGTTCATAAATGAATTCGACTGTTCCTGCTCCAGTATAATTTACCGCAGCCGCTGCTTTTACCGCTGCGTCACCCATCATTTCACGAATTTCTTCATCTAATACAGGTGATGGCGTTTCTTCAATTAACTTCTGCAAGCGACGTTGAATGGTACAATCACGCTCGCCTAAGTGAACGACATTCCCATAATTATCTGCCATTACTTGAATTTCAACGTGACGGAAGTCCGTAATATATTTCTCAATATATACACCCGCGTTACCGAAAGCTGTCGCAGCTTCTTGCTGTGTAATTTGGATACCTTTTATTAATTCTTGTTCATTGTGTGCAACACGAATACCTTTTCCGCCACCACCAGCTGTTGCTTTAATGATAAGTGGATAACCAATTTCACTTGCAAGTGAAATTGCCTGATCAGTATCCTCAATAATTCCTTGTGAACCTGGAACGATTGGCACACTTGCTTCTTTCATCGTTTCTCGTGCAACATCTTTCGTACCCATCTTCGAAATTGCTTCTGGCGATGGACCGATAAAGATTAAGTTACACTCTCGGCAAAGCTCTGCAAAATCACTGTTCTCCGCTAAAAAACCATATCCCGGATGAATAGCCTGACATTCTGTTAACTTTGCAACGCTCATAATATTCGTTAAATTCAAATAGCTGTCTTTTGACAGAGTCGGACCTACACAATACGCTTCATCTGCTAATTGTACATGAAGCGCTTCCTTATCTGCTTCTGAGTAAATAGCTACTGTTTCAATATCTAATTCTTTGCAAGCACGAATAATACGTACTGCAATTTCTCCACGATTAGCTATTAATATTTTCTTAATCATACGCTACCCCTTTGTTATTTCTTTACAAGAAATAGTGGTTGACCATATTCTACTAATTGGCCATCTTTAACTAGAATTTCAACAACTTCGCCGTCTACCTCTGCTTCAATTTCATTGAATAATTTCATTGCTTCTACAATACATACAACCGTATTCGATGATACTTTCTGTCCTACAGAAACATACGCATCAGCATCTGGTGTTGGCGATGCATAGAATGTACCTACCATTGGTGATGTTACTTTTACTAGATTAGCGTCATCTACTTTCGCTACTTCCTCTTTCACCACTTGTTGTACGGCAATCGGCTCTGCGATAGGTGCTACTTGCTCTACTGGTTGGTACGTATCAGCTTGTACAACTCCACGATTCACAACAACACTGTCGCTATTTTTCTTTATTTTTACAACTGCACCTTCATATTCATATTCAAATTCATCAATATTTGATTGGTCAATTAAGCGAATTAATTCACGCACTTCCTGTATTCTCATATCTACGTGTCACTCCCTAAAAGTTGTTGCTTTTTTTCCCTATACTCTCATCTTACGTTTCTATTCCTAAAATTTCAACTTTTTCTATCACACTTTATAACTTACTACTAAAACTTACTACTAAAATAATGTTTTTGCAACCACTTTTTATGTATTTATCAGATCAAAATTTGGAATAATCCATCTACAAAAAATAGAAAAAGCTAGGATATCTTTATAGATACCTAGCTTTTTCTATTACTTTGTTACATGCGAAACGGTTACGTGTTGAGCTGAAACACCTAATTCTTTTTTCGTTAACTGCATAATTTTATTTACTTGCTCTGCTGTTAATTTCTCTGCCACTACCGTCACTTTCACTTTTGCACCATCTGCATGTACAAGTACATCTTTATATCCTTCTGCTGCCTTAATATCTATCTCTAATTTCTGTTCTTTTTGTCCCATTCGATCAAGCTCATCTATTTTATCTTTCGCTTTGCTTCTATCTTCTGCTGAAACTTTTGTATCACCAGCAGCTGTTTCTAAATTTTCCTTCAAACGACTTCTGTCTTGCTCTAATTCTAAGCGTTTCGCAACAAACCCTTCATTATCCGTCGTTTCTACGTCGGCATCTCCATTACCTGCATCCGTCGCTTTATCTCCATTCTTATTATCTACCTGCTTCGTTGTAGGCGCTACATCCGGTTGTGTCACATAATAAACAGACAATACAATGACCAAGCTTAACATGGTTAATAACCAAATTGTTTGTTTTCTCAACATAATACTTCCCCCTCAAATTTTACTTTTTCTTCGGTTGAACCGATACTTTATGACTTGGTACATCAAGTACTCTTGTCACCGCTTCAATCACTCTCTTCTTTACATGCACATTGTCTACTCCATTTGCTACAATTAAAACACCACGAATATCCGGTTTTTTCGTTTGGACAACGACAGGGCTGTCTCCATCTCCTTTACGTGTCATCACTAACTGTTCATCCACCGAACTCTCTTCTGTTGTTCTTTCTCCACCTTGCTTGTCTTTCTCATCTGTTCGTTGTGTATGCGTAACGGAGTTCTTATGATACACTTTCGTCTCACTTGCTTCTAAATTAATCATGATTTCAACATTCTTCACACCAGATACTGTCTCTAGTGCCGTCTTCAGTCTTGCCTCATACTCTGCTTCATACTCACCTATCGACTTTGCCCCGTCTTTGCTTCTTCCGAATGTTTCAATCGCCTCTTTATCATTCGATTCATTCATATTCGGTGCGACTGTCTCCGCTGTCGGCGGTTCTCTATTTGTAAATAAATTTCCGGCAACCATGAAGAACACACCAACGATTAATAATAAAACTAAATATATTGGAGGCAGTTTCTTCTGATTTTTAGGTCCATCTTCTTTTTGTTGTCGTGTTAACTTATCGAAAAAGGCTGCTAATCCTTTCTTTTTTTCTCCCATAACAATTAACGTTTCACCCTCTCTTCTGAAATGAGAATTTGTTCTTCTGCCACTTCCCACTTAGTTGCCAAAAATGTTGTTACTTCAGGAGATACTTGCTGTTGTTTTTCTTTCTCTAGTGGTTTCTCTGTATCGATAACAATCTCTTTGACTGTTTGTACAGAATCCCCTTCTTTCATTTTGAGTGGCTTCACGACAACACGTATATGCTGAATATCTTCATGCGATTTCACTTCTGTTGTTCCTTCATTCGCTTCTAATTGAACAGATACTAGTTCTACACCATACTTCTTTAGCATCTCCTCTTTCACTTGTTTTTTGAGTCGGACAGCCATCTCTTCTAAAATATATGCACGTCCTTTCTCTTGTATTTCTTTTTTCTTCGAATCTAGTTGATTTTCTAGTCCATTTGATGCCAAATAGGTGTCTGCATCGAATGAATACAAGATTGCGTTCACATCTGTCTTTAATAGTTTAAATAATGGGTTCAAAATAATGACAATTAACATTAAGCTAATGACCATCTTTACATATTTTTGAAGCGCTGAATTCGGTAACAACATCGTAATAATTGTCGCTAGTAAAATAAATACAACAATTGTATTCACCCATTCGGTCAAAAACTGCACGCTGTCCCCTCCTCCCTCTTCTATCTAATCTACCTGAACATCAACGTAATATTCCCAGCTGTTATGATGACGGTAATCGTCAAGAAGAACATAAGTGAAACAATTCCTAACGAAGCAAATACATAAATGACACATTTTCCAATCGTATCTAAACAAGAAATAACAGGATTACTTCCTAGTGGTTGAAGGATTGCGGCCGCTACTTTATAAATAAGGGCGATAGAGAGGATTTTAATAGCTGGAAACGCAACGATTAACAACAACATCACGACACCTGCAATACCAATTGTGTTCTTTAGTAGAGCAGATGCACTTAACACTGTATCCGCCGCATCTGTGAACACTCTACCGATAACAGGGATGAAGTTTCCCGTTACGAACTTCGCAGTCTTAATCGCAATTCCGTCTGAAATGGCAGTTGCTGTTCCTTGCACGGATAATACCCCTAGGAAAATAGTTAAGAAAATACCAAGTGCTCCAACACTTATATTTCGTAATAAGTTTGCTAGTTTCGTTACTTTATATTGATCACTAATTGTACTAACAATGCTCAAGATTGTTGCCAAAAACAAAAGTGGCAGAACGAAAAATTTAATAAACATGCCACTCGTACTCATCAGTAGCATCACAATTGGATGAAAGAAAGAGGCAGAGATTACTCCTCCTGTTGCAGCAATAAGTGCTAATAAAATCGGTAAAAGCGCAATGACGAAATTAATCATTTGTTGAATCGCCTCTTGCGCATACGATGCCGCAACATAGAAGCTATTTAATGCAACAACAATTAATACTAAGTAAATAACCGCATCTGCAATTTTACTAATGTTACTTTTATCAAATGCTGACTGTAACGACTGCAACAACGCACTCAAAATCGTTAACAAGACAAGCATGCCAAGCAATTTCCCATTCGCTAATATTTCATGAAAGATGAACTTCAGAAATCCGACGAACCATTCTTTCAGAGAGAACTCTTTCTCTCCCTTCACAAACTCTAAGAAACTTCCTTTTTGACTCTCTGGTAAATATCCACCGTACTTTGTCACAACATCTTCCCAAAAGTTTTGAACCTCTTGTAATCCTAACGACTGAAACTGTCCATCTGTTACGTTACTTTTCGGTGGTTCTTGTGGAGTGGATATAGTAGCTTGTACTACTTTCGGCGAGAAAAAAAGAGCAAAAAAGAAACTAATAAGTATGAAGCGCTTTACGGGAGACATACGCGACTCCTTTCTATCTTTTCACTTACGTACCTGGAAGAAACCCTAAGATTGTTTCAATTACTACCGTAATAATTGGAATTGCCATCGCCATAATTAACACTTTCCCTCCTAATTCAATCTTAGAAGCTATAGTCCCTTGACCAGCATCTTTCGTAATTTGGGCTCCAAACTCGGCAATATAGGCAATCCCAATTATTTTTAAGAGTGTTTCCACGTACACCATATTTACATTCGCATTACTTGCTATTTTTTCAACCATACGTAGGAGCGAAGCAATTTGATCGACAAGTAGAAGAAACATGACACTTCCTACGAATACGACGAGAAGCATCGTATAACTAGATTTATGTTGATTCAAAATTAATGCCAAAAACGTTGCTACAAGACCAAGCCCTACTATTTGCAAAATATCAATCGTCAAAACCCCCTTCTAACTCTGAAATAGAAAGACGGATTTAACTTTGTCAAACAAATCACTGACAACGATTGCCACACGGAACAAAATAACCGCAAACCCCGCGAAGATTACCCAATTGGCGAAATCATCTCGCCCCATCTGTTTCAAAATGATTTGCAAAAATGCAATGATAATTCCTATGCCAGCTATTTGGAATACTAATCCAAAATCTAATCCCATCCCTTTTCACTCCTACACAAGCAGAATAATAAGTAGTAGTCCTAACAAGAAACCTAAGCTTCTCATCATCTTCTCGTATTTATGTTGATTATCCCGTGCATCTTTCTCTTCTTTCTCTAAATGATGAATGGCTAGTTTAATATACTTCTGTTGTGATTCACGGTCATGTTGTCCTAATGTTTCCCCAAATTGCCTTAATATTTCATACTCTTCCTTGCGAAGAGCCGTTTGAGGCCATACTTCATCCAAACTACTTTTCCATGCATCTTTTACAGACGAAGCACCTTCTTGCAGTCGCTTACTAAATGATTGAAAGAATACACTTAACGGAGCCTTCGATAAATGAGCGATGCTCTCCATCGCTTCATACAGAGGTGTATGACCATACATAATTTCTGCTTCCAATGACTGCAAGGCAGCCTTCAACTGCCTAAGTTGCTTCGGACGATCACTATATTTCTTCGCTAGTTCGAAACCTATCCATGTCGTGACAGCTACGATAAGAATGGCACCAATTAACTTAACCATACGCCGCCTCCTACTCGTAACGGTAGTTCCTTCCCCTCACTATCACAAATACGCTTAATCGTACCCGGACCTTGATCCCGAGATAAAATAATAAAGCGCTGGAAGACATTTGCTTCTATAATTTCCTTCATTGAAGGTCGTTTCATTAAATCGTGGTATTCATATCCGTGAACAGTCACCATTAGTTGCACACCTGCGTTTACAGCTTCAATAATTGCCTCCGTGTCTTCTTCTCTACCAATTTCATCTACAACAATTACTTCTGGACTCATCGAACGAATAAGCATCATCATTCCTTCTGCCTTTGGACACGCATCTAACACATCTACTCTCGTCCCAAAAGAATATTGCGGAATCCCTTTCACACTTCCTGCGATTTCAGAACGCTCATCCACAATCCCTACTTTGTATGAAGGAATCTTTCTATCTCGATCTCCAATACTCACAATACGAGCCAAGTCTCGTAATAAAGTTGTTTTTCCTGTTTGCGGTGGACCAATAATCATCATATTTTGCCAGCGCCCTCGGTATATATGCGGAATAAGCCTTTCTGCAATACCAACCTGCTCTTTCGCAATTCGAATATTAAAAGACGTCACTTCTTTAATCATCTTGACATTCCCTTTTTCCGTCACAACTCGCCCTGCTAGTCCGACTCGATGACCACCTTTAATTGTGATGTATCCTCTCCGAAGCTCTTCCTCCATCGTATACAACGAATAATGACTAAGTTGATTTAACAAATGAACTCCGTCTTCCTTATGTACAACATATGTTGAGAAATAAGGTGCCCCTCGCATCATCAGCTCAAGTGGACGGTTGACTCGAACACGAATTTCTTCTATTTCATCTACGCTACAGTTATGCTTCTTCATCATAGTGTGGACAATCGTTTGAATAGATGATGGCAACACATCAAATACTTCAATCATCTACGCTTCCCCCTTACTTGAATACACCAATTAAGATACATGTCACACCTATTCCGACAAAGACAAGCTTTGAGAAAGACAACTCCTGCGCAACTCCCGCAACTCCAATCGCAATTGTCGAAAGGAGAATGAACGGTCCAACCATTGCTAAGATGCTGTTGAGCGCTAATGATTTCTTCGGATCATTAAAGAACAGCATCAACAGCGCTATCGTTACTTCCAAACTTCCACCAATGAGTCGTAGCACGGCCATTGATAAAACAGTTGTTTCAATTGTCGACAGCCAACTCTTCACTTCATCACCTACTTCAACTTATATTTCCATTTGTACAACCATATGCACGTCCAACACATTTCATACTAAAAAAAGCAAGAAGAACGAAAAAGGTTCTTCTTGCTTTTTATGTCTAGATAGGTATTCATTTAAAGGAAATACGCGGTAATGCATAATTGTTATGCACTATACTATCCGTTTCCACATATCTAGCATGATGATAATGGATAGTCCTCATCAACACGATTTGCATAGTAGTGGCCGTTAGTTGATCTACCGCATTCCACTTATAGGTGTATTTGCCGTTGGATGTACGGTTAGCTGATTAATCGAATCATAATTCATATGCAATTTCTTCTGTTTTACTGCCTTTTGTACGATTACTGTTGGTATCGTACTTGTATGTTTCGTGTAGGAAGCTATTTCTCCTTGTTAATCCTCGATAGAGATTAAAACAAACTTCTATAATTCCAAAAGAGTTTCTACATCTAGTTCTTCACGAATTTTTCTCGTTTCAAGTGTTTCCATCATAAACAATATCCCTCCGTATCATAAAATCACTGATGTAATCTACAATAAAGAAAGGAATCTATTTAAGAGATAGTTACTCTAGGTGTACTTCCGCCATCTAACTACTTGTTTTAGATGCTACTACAATATGGTTTTCATTCTCCCATTTCAACGTACCAAGGAATCTAGCATATACAATTTCATTCCCAACATCTTCTACTAACAACTGATTTACCCTTCTTCTTACCCCATCACTTCTCTAACATTTCAACTAATTTATCGTCCCCTACCTGTTTTGCGAAATCTATTGGAGACCTACCTGCTTTATTTTTTGACGTTGTATCTGGATTATACTGCATAAACAACTCAACCAAATCATAATATCGACTCTTACAATTAAAAACCGCTACCCACAATGCATTGTTTCCATATTTATCCTTAATATTCAAATCTCCACCTCTATTTAGAATCAGTCTAGCTACCTCCAAATTAGGGTGTTCACCAATTAAATGTAGCGCTGTATTACCATCTTCATCTGTCATATTTACATTAAAACCACTTTCTATCAAGAACAACGCAATATCAAAATTTTCTCCTGCGATTGCGTCATGTAAGAGGCCTCCTCCAAATTCATCCTTATTATTGATTTCTTCTAACACAAACCTTTTTTTAAATGATTCATAATCACCAAATCTTGCTAATGTGAAAACATCTGCTTTCTCTGCCGCCATCTTATTCATCTCCTCTTTTATTATTCGTGTCTATGAATTCACTTTTAATCTTTATAAAAAGAAATCAAGCTAAATTATTCTTTATCTAAGAAATTGCTATACTATATAAGTTAAGCTCATTGTTTCGACATGGAAATATCATATTAGTTGTGTATTGATTTACTTTGTATATCCACAATCATGTCGATTATATTAGATGAACTTATATACTAACTATCTACTTATCTTTCTCTCAAAATGACTTAATATTCTTTTTTTCACCTTTCTATCGTTACCATATATTTCGAAAAAAGAATAATCAAAAAGACGAATCTCTAAATCCGCGAATGAGTGTTGTAATCCCTCATCTTCTTCTGTTTCAGGTAAATAATTGTGATCCCACTCTACTGCTATCCCTTTTTTGATAGCAATAAAAACCCCTGACTCAAATTGAACTACCTCTTTCACTTTATCAATTAATTCTTCAATTGAAGAAATAATACATAGTTCCATAGAATTCTTTGGAAACAATTCGAAAAGAGATAATTTACTAGTACCTAATACATCAAAAATATACCAGTCATAGCTTTTCATATAATCCTTTAGGCACATTAATATTTCGGTAAATTGCCAACCTAAACAAGAAAGTTCATCGTTAAAAAAATCATTTCCACGTAGTCTTAAAATAAAATTCATTTTTTTCAAATATATAAGCCCATCCCCTCTTAGAATTATTCTTTAAAACTCCATGAGCCACTCTTAAATATAGCTCGATGGGAATGAGGATTTTTATGATCCCTTCTATCGTGATCTGTCCAATCTGTCCGTCAAATCGGCCTCCCTCTTTAATTCCAATCTGAGAGTGTGGATACATAGAAGTTGGTATATGAGAAGTACCATTCACTAGTTTTCCGCCTTTATTTCTTGGCAATCCTAGTTTTTCCCCTTAGCATCCGTAGGCACATACTTTGGTCGAGATGCCTTTTTAACTTTAGGGACTTTCTTAAAATTAGCTACCTTCTCAATTAAATACCGTATTACTCGTTTGGCTAAATCACTAGTTATATCATCTAACTTTTAATTTTTTCCAATTCCCAGTATATTTCTTTAGAATTCTCTTTCTCTACAAATGTTACCATACACTTTCTTGGCATCCACTTATGCGAAAATACCACTGAATTATCGCTTGTCCATTCTACTTTTCCAAAATGAAAAAAAAAGATATTCTTCATCTGTATAACGCGTCCGATAAATTTTTTCTTTTCCAATTACTTTTTTACCGTATCTCTTTTTCACTTGTATATAAACATCAATATGTGAAACATCATGTTCACATATGATACTACATACATACTTTCGATTCGGGCTACTTTTCTTTGTATAAATATATTCGTTTACATAATTAAAATCGACAACTTGTTGGTAAACCTTATATAATATTTCTTTGTCCCATTTAAGTTGATCTGCAGCTTTTTCCATGCCTTCTTGAATTGCATCTAACATATACGTTTTTTTCTCTATGTTCGTAGAGAGACATGAATATTCATTCATGTCTCTCTCTATAAATATCGTCAAATGATCGAACATTAAATATAAATCATCATAGGGATCATCTATTTCATCTATGCTCGAAAGACAATTAATGAACACACCTCTATATTCCTCTGTTTTTAACGTAGGAAGTAAACGACGATATAATAACGACATACACCTTGTTTCTAAATAAAACTTCCTATTTTTTTCTCTGTCATGCGGATTAAATAAATCGATATTTTTTATAATCGGCATATGTTCCACCTCTCTTCAATATCATTTATGGACGTGAATGAAACGGCTTACCCATCTTTTTTATTTGCTTAGCATTAACACGAAGGACATGAGTCTTCTCCCATATTTCTGCAGCAAACCTTCCATTTGTACGTGTATTTCCCATCAGATGTAATCTCCGCTTCCGTAGGCCGAATATTCTGATTCTGAGTTGTCCATGTAGTTACATTTCCGACATCAAATGGTTCATAGTCTTTTCCGTTGTATATCCATACTTTGTAACCAGTCGCACCAACATTTTGACAATTTTGTACGCTAAGGAAAAAAGCTTGATATTAATGGCTTTACCACGTAACAAAAACGACCATTTCTATTACACCATCTAAAAATCCTTAGCGTACACCAAAATCAGTTTTTTCGTGTCGAAATTTGCTTAGCGTACGAAATTCGCGTTTTGTTGGCGTAACCCCATCGCCATCAACCTAAGAAAACAAGCCACCCCCAAAACGATAAATAGGCTTTTTCGTTACAAGAAATCCTAAAAATTTCGTTCTGGGGGTGTAATAAACATTTAGCTTGATGGCGATGTGGCGGGACCCCCATAACAAAAAAAGAACCTATCAATGATAAGTCCTTTCTTCTTAAACTCTTTCTTTGCCTAATAGTTTATTTATTGTCCTTGTGAGCCAATTAACCATGGGCTATCCTCACTATCACGGATAATTATAAAAGATGTATCATGTATACCACTCGTTAAAGGTCCAATATTTTCTTTAAATTTAACTTCATATGTTACATCGTATGCTTTTATATTTTCTTTTTTTATACCTTGTTTTTTTCCAGGACCGTATATCAAATACGAATCTGTCCTGTTATTTGTCGTATCTTCTTTAATACTAACAAGTTTAATCTCTTCTACATTATCAGAATGAAAATCGCTTATTTTTTCATAATATAGCGAATTTAATTTTTTCTCATTTTTTTCATTCATATATTTAAAATAATCTTCTATTACTTGTTGAGGATTCTGATTCACTAAATCTTTCTTAACTACCTGTTTGTCACTTTCTTTTGTACATCCAATGAAAACCCCAAACATGATAAATAAGATAGCTAGTATAATATTTTTTTTCATGACGAGCCCCCATTCTCTTTAATAAATATTCCTTAATTAATATAAATCTAAATGCCTTTCGGTAGAGAAATTCATATAATAACTACTTAAAGGCGCATTACGCTTAGGATCAGAATGTGCGGATACAAAAATTTCTCCGCTACGTGGGTTTGAAGCCGTAATTATTACTGTATGACTATATCTATTTTTCTTCGTACTAAAAAGTTGAACAAGATTACCTACTTTTCCATTACCATGTCGAATTGTTTCTTTCGCATATCCTTTGTTTACTAACCAATTTCTTAATTCAAGAACTCTTACCCAGGCATTACTATCAGCTTTGCCTACGCCTTTTGAAAACCAAGTACCATCTTGTCTTACTCCTCCTGCAACTAATGCTTGAGAGACAAAGTTAGTACAATCTACATTAGGATAAAAATTGTAAGCAGGATTTTGGCCTTCTGCCCACCTTAAAGCATAATTTGCCGCTGCTTGTCCATTATATCCACCATAAAAACGTGGCATAAGACGTTTTTCTTGCTCTGCTTGTGTTATTTCTAGTGTCTTCTTATAATTTTTAAAATCCATTTCTATATTTACTAAGTTTTCCTTTAACTCTTTTGTACGAGTAACTAACGGTTGATCGGAAGTCTCTTTCATAGTTTTTTCATCAAAGTTGTAATCAAATGAACTATCTGTAAAATAATCATCCTTTACATACCAGTTACCACTATCTTTAATTAACAATAACTTATGATCGAGAAGACCTTCTTCTTGTAACACATCTAAATTATTTTTATCCCTTACACTATTTCCTACACGAACAGAAACATTAGCTTCATTACCGTTTATATCAACATTATCATAATTAATAGAAACATCATAACTTGCTAAAGCGTTATTAAATTCTTTATACCATTCATTTTTAAGTTTAGCCTTAACTAATTGAAACTCTTTTAGATTATCATTTTTAATAATCTTGTCTAACTCTGCGATATTACTTTTAGAAAGATCATTAACAGATTCAAAATACCACTTAAAATACTTATCCACTGCTCCTTTTATTCCTAATTCTTCCACAGATATTTCCTTTTTATTAGTTTCAATAGGTGTAGTTGCATTTGCACTTAATGGCGCTATGCTAACTAACCCAAAAGATAAAGATAGCATAGATATTATTATTTTTTTCATTTCTTTCCCTTCCCCCTTAAAATTTATTATTCAAATATTTAGAATAATTTCATAATAAATTTTAGCACATCTTTTGAAAAAAGTGTAAATATTTGTAAAACAATATATTATGATGTATTTTCTAATCACTTTTATGTCTGTACTAATTAATGAATATCCCATACATTCTTAGGTAACATAACGCAACATTCTAGGGGTCACGTCACATCCCCATCAAGCTAAGATTATTCACTATTCATCAAGTAAATAAAACGTTATCCTTTCTATAGAATTATAAGAAAGGATGGCGTTTTTTATGAATCTTTCGATTCTTGACGAACTTCAACCAATTGCTGAAGAATTACAACGATATATGTCCCCTGACGTCCTAGAACACCTAGCTAAAGAAAAAGGATTTGTTCAGCGAAAGAGTAAATATCAGGCAAAGGAGTTAGTTGGTTTATGTGTATGGCTCAGCCAGCAGGTTGCAAGTACATCACTCACACAATTATGTAGCTATCTTGAAGCATCTACAGGTGTTCTTATCAGCCCTGAAGGGCTTAACCAACGATTTAATGCTTCCGCAGTACAGTTTCTCGAACAGGTTCTAGCTAATCTTTTAACTCAAAGAATTTATTCCACAAAAGAAATAATTCATCAATATTCCACGACCTTTAAGAACATTCGGGTTCTAGATTCTACAACATTTCAGCTTCCAGATACGTTTTCTTCACATTACCAAGGTTCAGGTGGAAGTAGCCATACGGCAGGAGTCAAAATTCAATTAGAGTATTATCTATTGAGTGGGAAGTTCCTGCACGTTTATGTAGGAGAAGGAAGAGAAAATGATAAAACCTTTGGTTCCACAACCCTACAGACCATTCGATCAAAAGACTTGTATATAAGAGATTTAGGCTATTTCGATTTACATGACTTACAGGGTATCCATGATAAAGGGGCCTACTATATCTCACGTCTGAAATTAAATTCCCGAATCTATCGCAAGAATGAGAAGCCAGAGTATTTTCAAAATGGGACTGTGAAGAAAGGAACACTCTATATTCAGTTAGATATGGAAGAACTTATGAATCAATTGTCTCCTGGTCAAACAATGGAGATTTCGGAAGCATACATTGGACAGTATCAAAAATTACCATCTCGTGTTATTATTCATCGATTAACAAAAGAGCAAACAGAGAAAAGACTAAAAGAACAAGCTAAAAAGGAAAAGAAGAAAGGTATTATCTACAAAGAACGAAGTAAACGATTAAGTGGGATCAACGTATATATTACAAATCTTTCTGTAGAAAATGTTCCAACGGAACATATCCATGACCTATATTCCTTACGCTGGCAAATTGAAATTTTGTTCAAAACATGGAAATCTTTCTTTCAAATTGACAAGTGTAAAGAAATCAAAAAAGAACGCTTAGAATGCCATTTATACGGGCAACTCATTAGCATTTTACTCTGTTCATCGACGATGTTCAAAATGCGTCAGTTACTTTTAGACAAGAAAAAGAAAGAGTTAAGTGAATACAAATCCATCTATATGATAAAGAATTATTATCTATTGTTTTATGGGGGAATACAGAATGGAACCGATAAATTATTAAAAGTTTTGCTGCGTTTGTTTTACCTTTTAGAGAAAAACGGGAGAAAATCTCATCGGTACGAAAAGAAAACCGTCTTTGATATCTTAGGTATTGTGTATGATTATACGATGTCAAAAAGTTACAAAGTTGCATAATGTTTTTTTAACACCTAATTAATAGGTTTATTTGTTATGCGCATCTTTAATAGAGTCATAGAAATTTCAAAGAAACACACTCGCATATACTCTCTTGGCGCTCTTAGCTTGATAGCGATGTGGCGTAACCCCTTAATGGCGATGTATCACTATCCCTTGTAAAAGTTAAACTTCATCTAGGGATACTATTTCTATGCTTGCGCAATAAAATTTAATACTCCCGTCCTCATAATCTTCCACTAAGTACTTATTATTCTTTTCAAACCCATTGTTATTTAAATTGCTTATTTCAAAACCTACTAATTGGTTGAAACTATTTCCGAACCCTGTTAAATCAAAAGAAGAAACATCACTAAATTTTATATTCAAAGTAAACTTTTTTATATCTACCTCTAATAAGAATGTTATTTCTAAGAATGAGATTTGATCATAATGAGAATTATAATCAATGTAGTAATAAAGATTTGTAATATATCTAATATAAATTGATTTAAAATCAGGTATTTTCTTTTCTATTTCTGTTCCTTCATACCATTTTTTCATTATTTTTTCCTCCAAAAATTATATCTATATTCTTTTCCTTTCGGCCCATATCCACGTCCATATTTATATTCATGTAAATGTGGAACTGAGTGGTTCTTTGGCATACTGTGATTCGAATGATCAATTCGATATTTTTGTCTACCAAATTTATCATATATCACAGTTGATTTTTCTTTTTTTCCATTATAATACCTATAATGGGTTACCTTCGAACTTGGAGTAGAATGATATGGAGCTTTTCTAGTCCAATATTCAGCAGGTACAAAGGGCTTTTTAACTCGGTTTTTATGTGCAAACATCTGCAAATCCATTTTTAAAGGCATCTTCTTTGGCTTAGGCTTCTTCCAAACTAAACTAGCCACTTTCTTAACAGCCTTATATGCTTTAAGTGGTCCACTAACCATTTCATATGCCGCTGCACTTACAACGTCTCCAAAACTTCCACCAGATTGATACGTCTTTACTGCACTTACAACTGCTGATACAACATTCACCACAGCCCAGAACCAATTTCCATCTGGATCAACATGCATCACTGGATTATTCCCTGCATACGTATACCCATTCTGTGTTATCGGATCATCCGCATCACCTGGATCTGGGTCTACTGATAAGAACACACCATGTTCTGGTTGGTAATAACGAGCAATTAGATAATACATCCCAATCTCTTTGTCATACATATAACCTGCATAACCAAATGGATTGTCCCCTGCTGGTCCTGTTGCTTCGCTCTTTAAGACGTTCCCCCATGCATCGTACTCGTAGCTTGCGACTACTTTTCCTTGTTGGTCCGTCATCGCAATGACATCGCCGTGGGAATTGTAGTGGTAATAGAACGTTTGGCC